>CAWJWK010000003.1:357500-2006509 GCA_963846535.1 uncultured Actinomycetota bacterium | reverse complement strand
CAAGGTCGAGCCCGAGGGCACGCAGGTCAAGGTCACCATGACCTACGACGAGGACATCAAGATCCCGGCGGACGCCCAGGCCGTCATCGTCTCGCCGTCGGTCGTCGGCGACCGCTACATCCAGCTGACGCCGGCTTACGAGGACGGCGACGTGATGGCCGACAACACGGTCCTCGAGACCGATCGCACGGCGATCCCGCTCGAGCTCGACGAGATCTACGGCAGCCTCGACGAGCTGACGGTCGCGCTGGGTCCCAACGGTGCCAATGCCAACGGCGCGTTGACCGACCTGCTCGAGCAGACCGCCAAGAACTTCGGCGGCCAGGGTGCGAAGTTCAAGCAGACGATCGAGGACTTCGCCGACCTCAGCACGACACTCGACAACAACAAGGAGGAGCTGTTCGCCTCGGCCCGGAAGCTCCAGGCCTTCATCGAGACGCTGGCCGAGAACGACACGACGGTCCGGGACTTCAACCAGTCGCTCGGCAACGTGTCCGAGCTGCTGGCGGGTGAGAGTGACGAGCTCACCTCGGCCCTCGCCAATCTCGGCGTCGCCCTCGACGTCGTCGGTGACTTCGTCAACGAGAACCGGGCCTCCCTCGGCCGCAACATCCGCGGCATCAACCGGGTCGCGAAGCTTCTGGTCAAGCACCGGCAGGACCTCGACGTGATCCTGAAGGCCGGCCCGCTCGCGCTCAACAACCTCGGCCTCGGCTACAACCCGCAGGCCGGAACCCTCGACTCGAACTCCAATATGGGGAACCTCTTCCACAACCTGACGAGTGACCCTGCCGCGCTGCTGTGCGCCCTGGTGTCGAGCAACGACCCGGACGGCACCCTCTGCGACGTGATCGAGAACCTGCCGCTGCCGCGCACCACGCCGTTCGGCCTCGGCACCGGCTCGCGGACCGACGATCTGACCTACGACCCGACGCTCAACGGACTCGTGGAGGTGGCACGATGAACCGCCGCCTGCGCGCCGCGTCCGGGCTGCTGGCCGGCGCCCTGTTGTTGACCGGCTGTGAGTTCGACGTCTACCAGCTCCCGCTGCCGGGTGGTGCGGACGTAGGCGACGACCCGATCGAGGTCACCCTCGAGTTCGAGGACGTGCTCGACCTCGTCCCCAAGTCGTCGGTGAAGGTCAGCGACGTGACCGTCGGCCAGGTCACCGACGTCGACCTCGACGGCTACCACGCCGCCGTCACGATCGAGCTGCGCAACGACACCGGCCTTCCGGACAACGCGATCGCCACGATCCGCCAGACCAGCCTGCTGGGTGAGAAGTTCGTGTCGCTCTCGGCGCCCCCGACGGGTGCCTCCGACGAGCCGCTCGGCAATGGCGACGAGATCCCGCTCGACCGCACCGGGCGCAATCCCGAGATCGAGGAAGTGCTCGGCGCGCTCAGCCTGCTGCTCAACGGCGGCGGCGTTGCCCAGCTCAAGACG
This sequence comes from uncultured Actinomycetota bacterium, assembly GCA_963846535.1. Lineage (GTDB taxonomy): Bacteria > Actinomycetota > Actinomycetes > Propionibacteriales > Nocardioidaceae > Nocardioides. Next base: position 2,005,063 of record CAWJWK010000003.1, on the reverse strand, counting down.
ATCAGCAGCGAGCTCAACCTCGCCCTGGAGGGCCGCGAGGACTCCGCGAAGTCGGTGCTGCGCCAGATCCAGTCGTTCATGTCTCAGCTCGACGACCGCAAGGGCGACATCGTCGACGCGATCGAGTCGCTCAACCGGCTGGCGATCAGCGCCAGGGGTCACCAGACCAGCATCGACAACGCGCTGGAGGAGCTGCCGAGCGCCCTCGACTCGATCGGGCGCCAGCGGGAGGACCTGGTCAAGATGCTGCAGGGCCTCAACCGGCTGAGCACCGTCGGCGTCCGGGTCATCCAGCAGACGAAGGCGTCGACGATCGACATCCTCCAGCAGCTCCAGCCCATCCTCGGCAACCTCAACAAGACCGGCAAGAGCTTCGTCGACGCACTGCACATCTTCTCGACGTTCCCGTTCTCCGACGACGTCATCGGTCGTGACCCGGCAGTGGCGCGCAACCTCCACTTCGGCGACTACGTGAACCTGTCGGTCGAGCTCGATCTCGACCTCAACAGCATCGGCCAGGTCGCCTGCATCGGATTCAGCCTGCTTCCCACCGACACGCCTCTCGAAGAGCTGATCGACCTGCCCGGGCTGTGCGCGGGCGTGTTCGACGCGCTGCAGGGGTGCCTGAAGGTCCCACCGGACCTGGCGGCGTGCGGCGACCTGCCGAGCCACCTGCTCGACGAGGTTTGCGACGCCGTGCCGATCCTGTGCCGGGGCGGGCTGTTGCCCCGCAACGCCGACGCCACCGGTCACGTGCCGGACCTCGGCACCTCGATCGAGGACCTCCTCGACGGAGTCCTCGGCAACCTCGGCCTGCCGCGCGCCGCACCCGACCTGACCCCCGTGCAACGCGAGAGCTGGAACGCACGGTTCGGTGACTACGACGCCGACCTGGCGCTGTTCCTCGCTGCCCCCGTCGTCGGCCAGGAGGTGGCGCAGTGATCACCCGCCGCACCAAGATCCAGCTGCTCGTGTTCGCCATCATCACGCTGCTGGGGGTGTCGTTCGTCGGCGCCCGGTACGCACAGCTCGACCGGCTGATCATCGACCAGAGCTACACCGTGGTCGCGCACTACCCCGAGGCGGGCGGCATCTTCGCCGGTGGCGAGGTCACCTATCGCGGCGTCGGCATCGGCAAGGTCTCCAAGCTCGAGCTCACGGACGACGGCGTCGACGTCCACCTGGAGATCGACAACGAGTGGGACGAGATCCCGGCCGACACCAAGGCGCTCGTCGGCAACCGATCCGCCGTGGGCGAGCAGTACGTCGAGCTCCAGCCCAACGTCGACGTGGACGACACCGACGAGTACCTCGAGGAGGACTCGGAGATCGACGAGGTCGCCATCCCGTTGTCGACCGAGAAGCTGCTCGGTGACATCGCGAGGACGGTCTCCAGCGTCGACCAGGGCTCGCTCAGGACCACGGTCGAGGAGCTCGGTGCGGCCTTCGCCGGCACCGGCGAGGACCTCCAGCGCATCATCGACACCGGCAACTCGTTCATCGAGACCGCCAACGAGAACTTCGAGGTCACGACCGCGCTGATCCGCGACTCCAACGTTGTGCTCCGGACCCAGTTCGACTCGTCGAGCTCGTTGCGGACGTTCGCGACCCAGCTGCGGGTGTTCTCGCGGGCGATGGTTGGCGCGGACGACGACCTGCGCAAGGTGATCGACAGCGGGTCGTTCACCGCCAACCAGCTGCGGACCTTCCTCGAGCAGAACGAGGCCGAGCTCTCCTCCCTGCTCGCCAACGTCATCACGACCGGGCGCGTGGTCGTGGCGAACATCGACGGGCTGCGGACGCTGTTCATCGCCTACCCGATCCTCCTCGAGGGCTCGTTCGGTGTCGTCGCCAAGAACTCGACGACCAATCTCTACGAGACCCACGTCGGCCTGATTCTCGCCAACACGACTCCCTGTTACGAGGGCTACGGGGGCACCGACAAGCGCGGTCCGCAGAACGTCGAGGACCGCAACCTCAACCTCAACGCCAAGTGCACCGAGCCGCCGACGCAGAGCAACCCGCGCGGCACCCAGAACCTTCCGCGGGTCCACCCCGACCTCGACGGAGTGCCCGACGCTGGCGAGCCGATCATCGGTTCCTTCGACCCGGAGACGGGCGAGTTCCGTGTGGGCAACGGCGCGACCACCCCGGACGACTCCTTGGAGCCGAGCGGTAACGTGGCGCCGCCGCCGCTCGGAGAGGACTCGTGGAAGTGGCTTTACCTCGAACCCCTGCTGGACGCCCAGGAGTGATCGAGTCGCCTGCCCGCCGGCGCGCGATCCTCGCGGTGCTGGTCCTGGTCATCGTTGCCTGCCTCGGCACGGTCGCGGTCATCGTCGCCACCCGGAGCGCCGGCGACGGCCTCGGCGACCGGCTGAGCTCGCTCCAGGACGACGAGATCCCCGGCGAGAGCACGACCAAGGACCGCGAGCAGCTGCTCACCCTCTCGCGTGAATTCGCGACCCGCTTCAACACCTACGACCCCTCGATGCTCGATGACGCGGGACACCTGCCCGACTACGCGGCCGTCTCCGACCTGATGACCCCCAAGTTCGGTGAGGTGTTCTCCGACAACGTCGGCTACGCCGAGGCGACCGTCGCCCAGGCCGGGGTCGCCAGCGTCGGCACCGTCTACGCCGTCGGAGTGACGTCGCTCGACGGTGACTCGGCCGAGGTACTGGTCGCCGGCACCATCGAGCTCTCCTACCCCTACCCGGAGGAGGAGGGCGAGGGCAGCGACGACGGCGATCAGACCGACCCCGACGACGGTGAGCGTCTCTCGAGCGGACCGCAGCGGTTCCGCTACCAGGTCTCACTCGTGAAGATCGACGGCAACTGGCTGGTCGACGACCTCGACGACATCGACGACGGCCTGCCGCCGTTCTCACAGCCCTCCATCCCGGAGACGCCCGACGGGCAGACCCCCTCGACCGACCCGACCCAGTCACCGACCGACGCTCCTACCACTGGGCAGACCGACGAGGGGGATCGATGAGCGTCAGCCTCTACGACCTTCTCGATGTCGCCGAGGACGCGACCGCCGCCGAGATCCGCACGGCTTGGAAGGCCGCGATCGCCGACCTCGACCCGTCCGATCGCCGGTTCCGCGCCTACAACGACGCCGCCGCGGTGCTGCTCGACGAGGACAAGCGGGCGGCGTACGACGCCGAGCTGGCTGCGGGGCGGGCCGAGGAGCCTGCCGCGGACGAACCGGAGCCGGAGCCGGCGGAGAGCAAGATCGCTCCGTCCGACGACGAGTCGGTCGCCGCTGAGCCGGCGCCGGACCAGCCCGCGCCGAAGCCCGCACCGAAGCCCGCGCCGAAGCCCGCCCCGACGTCTGTTGCGGTGTCGACCGGCCCAGCGACCTGGACGCTGCTGGTCGCGGCGTTCGTCGCTGTCGTCTCGGCGGCGTTGACGATCGTGGTGCTCACCTGGCCCGGCTCCACCGGCAAGGACTCCCCGAAGGAGCAGGCGGAGCAGGCGATCGAGGCCGAGGCCGCCGGCGTCTCCGCCGAGGACGCGGCCGCCGCCGCGATCCCGACCGTGCTCGGCTACGACTACCGCACCCTCGACGAGGACTTCGCGGAAGCGGGGAGCCTCCTGACCGACGACTTCGCGGCCAAGCGGGACGAGCTCTTCGACCAGAGGTCGGAGTCCGGCCTGACCCTGCGCGAGCAGGTCGTCGCCGACAAGGTGGTCGTGACCGCGCGGGTGTCCTTCACCGGCCTCACCCGGGTGTCCCCCGAAGGCAACCGGGCAACGGTCGTCGTCTACGTCGACCAGGACAGCCAGAAGGGCAAGGAGGCGCCGCGCTCGCTGCGGATGTGGGCGACGCTGAGCATGGTCGCCGACGGCGACGACTGGCTCCTCGACGACATCTGCACCGAGACAGACTGCAGCTAGCCCGCCTGGATCGGGCCGCCGCGCCGTACCGAACGCTTGACCTGACCGTGGTCGAGACAGCATGATCCCGGGAGGGCTCGTCCCTGGCCAGGAAGACGTGGCCAGCCGGGTGGTTGCCAGTATTGGTTTGCGCCCTGATTTAGTGTATCGTGGCGCTTTGCGCCTGCCCTCAGATGCGCTTCGGCCTGCCCGGTGGCTGATGACGTGGTGGGATGGGCGATCTCAAAGAGCGAACCCGTCGAAGGACACCTCTTGGCCGCGCGCACCACCCCCGGTAAGTCCCGCATCTCTTTCGCAAAGATCTCTGAACCGCTCGAGCTCCCCAAGCTTCTTTCGCTCCAGACCGACAGTTTCGACTGGTTGGTCGGCAACGAGGCACATCAGACCCGGGTCACGGCTCGCCGTGCTGCCGGCGAGGACGTCTCCGAGAAGTCCGGTCTCACCGAGATCTTCGAGGAGATCTCGCCGATCGAGGACTTCTCCGAGACGATGTCCCTCTCGTTCGAGAACCCGGTCTTCTACGATCCGAAGTACACCGTCGACGAGTGCAAGGAGAAGGACCTCACCTACTCCGCGCCGCTCTACGTGTCGGCCGAGTTCACCAACAACGAGACCGGTGAGATCAAGGGTCAGACGGTGTTCATGGGCGACTTCCCGCTCATGACGCCCAAGGGCACCTTCGTTATCAACGGCACCGAGCGTGTCGTCGTCTCCCAGCTGGTGCGGTCGCCGGGCGTCTACTTCGAGCGCACCGCCGACAAGACGTCTGACAAGGACATCTACACGGCCAAGCTGATCCCGAGCCGGGGCGCCTGGCTGGAGTTCGAGATCGACAAGCGCGACATGGTCGGCGTCCGCCTCGACCGCAAGCGCAAGCAGAACGTCACGGTGCTGCTCAAGGCGCTGCAGGCGATCGCCGAGGACACCGGCGAGGCCTACGACTACGAGGCCGTCATGGCCGACCTGCGTCAGTTCGAGTCGATCCAGCTGACCGAGGAGAAGGACAACACCCAGGGTCCTGACGACGCGCTGCTCGACATCTACCGCAAGCTGCGTCCCGGCGAGCCGCCGACCCGTGAGGCTGCGCTGACCCTGCTGCGCAACTACTACTTCAACCCGAAGCGCTACGACCTGGCGAAGGTCGGTCGCTACAAGATCAACAAGAAGCTCGGCGAGAACCAGGCGTTCGACCAGCAGACGATGACGATCGCCGACATGGTCGCGACGATCCGCTACATCGTCGCGCTGCACGACGGCCGCGCCGATCTCCAGACCCCCCAGGGCCTGATCGAGATCTCGTCCGACGACATCGACCACTTCGGCAACCGCCGGATGCGGACCGTCGGCGAGCTGATCCAGAACCAGCTGCGCACCGGGCTCGCCCGCATGGAGCGGGTCGTCCGCGAGCGGATGACCACGCAGGACGTCGAGGCCATCACGCCGCAGTCGCTGATCAACATCCGCCCGGTCGTCGCGGCGCTGAAGGAGTTCTTCGGCACCTCGCAGCTCTCGCAGTTCATGGACCAGACCAACCCGATAGCCGGCCTGACGCACAAGCGGCGGCTGTCGGCCCTCGGGCCCGGTGGCCTGTCCCGCGACCGCGCCGGCATGGAGGTCCGTGACGTCCACCCGTCGCACTACGGCCGGATGTGCCCGATCGAGACGCCGGAAGGCCCGAACATCGGCCTCATCGGCTCGCTCGCGTCGTACGGACGGATCAACCCGTTCGGCTTCGTCGAGACGCCGTACCGCAAGGTCGAGAAGGGTCGGGTCACCGACAAGATCGACTACCTGACGGCCGACGACGAGGACCGTTACGTCATCGCGCAGGCCAACGCGGTCATCGACGCCAAGGGCAAGTTCATCGACGAGCGGGTGCTGGTCCGCCAGCGCCACGGCGAGGTCGCCGAGGTCCCGGCCGAAGACGTCGACTACATGGACGTCTCGCCGCGCCAGATGGTGTCGGTCGCGACCGCGCTGATCCCGTTCCTCGAGCACGACGACGCCAACCGGGCCCTGATGGGCGCCAACATGCAGCGTCAAGCCGTTCCGCTCATCCGCAGCGACAGCCCGATCGTCGGCACCGGCATCGAGTTCCGTGCCGCGGTCGACGCCGGCGACGTGGTCGTGGCGGAGAAGGCGGGAGTCGTCCAGGGCGTCTCGGCCGAGCTGGTCGACGTCATGAACGACGACGGCAGCTACCAGACCTACAAGCTGGCCAAGTTCCGTCGGTCCAACCAGGGCACGTGCATCAACCAGCGTCCGCTGGTGGCTGTGGGCGACCGGCTCGAGGTCGGCTCGCCGATCGCCGATGGTCCGTGCACCGACCAGGCGGAGATGGCACTGGGCACCAACCTGCTCGTGGCGTTCATGCCGTGGGAGGGCCACAACTACGAGGACGCGATCATCCTCAGCCAGCGTCTGGTGCAGGAGGACGTCCTCACCTCGATCCACATCGAGGAGCACGAGGTCGACGCCCGCGACACGAAGCTCGGTCCGGAGGAGATCACGCGCGACATCCCGAACGTCAGCGAGGAGATGCTCGCCGACCTCGACGAGCGCGGCATCATCCGGATCGGTGCCGAGGTCACGACCGGCGACATCCTGGTCGGCAAGGTCACCCCGAAGGGTGAGACCGAGCTGACGCCGGAGGAGCGGCTGCTGCGTGCGATCTTCGGTGAGAAGGCGCGCGAGGTCCGCGACACCTCGATGAAGGTCCCGCACGGCGAGTCCGGCACTGTTATCGGCGTCCGGGTGTTCGACCGCGAAGAGGGCGACGAGCTCCCGCCGGGTGTCAACCAGCTGGTGCGGGTCTACGTCGCTCAGAAGCGGAAGATCTCGGTGGGCGACAAGCTCGCCGGACGCCACGGCAACAAGGGCGTCATCGCCAAGATCCTGCCGATCGAGGACATGCCGTTCATGGAGGACGGCACGCCCGTCGACGTCGTGCTCAACCCGTTGGGTGTGCCGCGACGCATGAACATCGGCCAGATCCTCGAGCTCCACCTCGGGTGGCTCGGCAAGCAGGGCTGGCACATCGGCGCCGACGTCAAGAACGAGGAGTGGGCGCAGCGCCTGACCTCGATCGGGGCGGAGAAGGCCGAGCCCAACACGAAGCTGGCGACGCCGGTCTTCGACGGCGCCCGTGAGGACGAGATCACCGGTCTGCTCGGTGTGACGCTCCCCAACCGTGACGGCGAGCGGCTGATCGGTGAGGACGGCAAGGCCAACCTCTTCGACGGTCGATCCGGCGAGCCGTTCACGGACCCGGTGTCGGTGGGCTACATGTACATCCTCAAGCTCCACCACCTCGTCGACGACAAGATCCACGCTCGCTCGACCGGCCCCTACTCGATGATCACCCAGCAGCCGCTCGGCGGTAAGGCCCAGTTCGGTGGCCAGCGCTTCGGTGAGATGGAGGTCTGGGCCATGGAGGCGTACGGCGCCGCCTACGCCCTCCAGGAGCTGCTGACGATCAAGTCCGACGACGTGCCGGGCAGGGTCAAGGTCTACGAGGCGATCGTCAAGGGCGAGAACATCCCCGACTCCGGTATCCCCGAGTCGTTCAAGGTTCTCGTCAAGGAGATGCAGTCGCTCTGCCTCAACGTGGAGGTGCTGTCGCAGGACGGCACGGCCATCGAGATGCGCGATGCGGAGGAAGACGTCTTCCGCGCCGCCGAGGAGCTCGGCATCGACCTGTCCCGCCGCGAGCCCAGCTCCGTCGAAGAAGTCTGATGATCTCGATACGGCCTCGCGCTGCGCGCTCGGCCTACTCGATCACCGAGCACCGGTTGTCGAGTAGCCCGAGCCGCTAGGCGAGGGCGTATCGAGACACAGTCCCCAGCCTCACCTTTCCAATGAACTAACGAAGGACAGCAGCCATCGTGCTCGACGTGAACTTCTTCGACCAGCTTCAGATCGGCCTGGCCACCGCGGACGACATCCGCACGTGGAGCCACGGCGAGGTCAAGAAGCCGGAGACCATCAACTACCGCACGCTCAAGCCCGAGCGTGACGGCCTCTTCTGCGAGAAGATCTTCGGTCCCACCCGGGACTGGGAGTGCTACTGCGGCAAGTACAAGCGGGTCCGCTTCAAGGGCATCATCTGCGAGCGCTGCGGCGTCGAGGTGACCCGCTCCAAGGTGCGGCGTGAGCGGATGGGCCACATCGAGCTCGCGGCTCCGGTCACCCACATCTGGTACTTCAAGGGTGTCCCGAGCCGGCTCGGCTACCTGCTGGACCTGGCGCCGAAGGACCTCGAGAAGGTCATCTACTTTGCCGCCTACATGATCACGAGCGTCGACGACGACGCCCGGCACCGCGACCTGTCATCGCTGGAGGCCAAGGTCGGCCAGCAGCGCAAGATGCTGCAGGACCGCCTCGACCTGGCGATCAACGACCGCTCGAAGAAGCTCGAGGAAGACCTCGCGGCCCTCGAGGCCGAGGGCGCCAAGGCCGACCAGAAGCGCAAGGTCAAGGACGGCGCGGAGCGCGAGATGGCGCAGATCCGCAAGCGCTCCGAGGCCGAGATCGCCCGCCTCGACGAGGTCTGGGACACCTTCAAGAGCCTCAAGGTCCAGGACCTCATGGGCGACGAGGTGCTCTACCGGGAGATGAAGAACTGGTTCGGCAAGTACTTCGAGGGCCACATGGGCGCGACCGCGATCCAGAAGCGGCTCGAGAGCTTCGACATCGAGGCCGAGGTCGAGTCGCTGCGCGAGACCATCGCCACCGGCAAGGGCCAGCGCAAGGTCCGCGCCCTCAAGCGGCTCAAGGTCGTCGACGCGTTCCGCAAGACCGGGAACAAGCCGCAGGGCATGGTGCTGGACGCCGTCCCGGTCATCCCGCCGGACCTGCGCCCGATGGTGCAGCTCGACGGCGGCCGGTTCGCGACCTCCGACCTCAACGACCTCTACCGCCGCGTGATCAACCGGAACAACCGGCTCAAGCGACTGCTCGACCTGGGTGCGCCCGAGATCATCGTCAACAACGAGAAGCGGATGCTCCAGGAGGCCGTCGACTCGCTGTTCGACAACGGCCGCCGTGGTCGTCCGGTCACCGGCCCGGGCAACCGGCCGCTGAAGTCGCTGTCCGACATGCTCAAGGGCAAGCAGGGTCGGTTCCGCCAGAACCTGCTCGGCAAGCGCGTCGACTACTCGGGTCGTTCGGTCATCGTGTCGGGTCCGCAGCTCAAGCTGCACCAGTGCGGTCTCCCGAAGCAGATGGCGCTCGAGCTGTTCAAGCCGTTCGTGATGAAGCGCCTCGTCGACCTGTCGCACGCGCAGAACATCAAGTCCGCCAAGCGGATGGTCGAGCGCGCCCGCCCGGTCGTGTGGGACGTCCTCGAAGAGGTCATCACCGAGCACCCGGTGCTCCTCAACCGTGCGCCCACGCTGCACCGTCTCGGCATCCAGGCCTTCGAGCCCCAGCTGATCGAGGGCAAGGCGATCCAGATCCACCCGCTCGTCTGCACCGCGTTCAACGCGGACTTCGACGGTGACCAGATGGCGGTGCACCTGCCGCTGTCCGCCGAGGCCCAGGCCGAGGCGCGGATCCTGATGCTCTCGACCAACAACATCCTGAAGCCGTCCGACGGCCGGCCGGTCACCATGCCGACCCAGGACATGATCATCGGCCTGTTCTTCCTCACCACCGACCGCGAGGGTGCGATCGGCGAGGGTCGGGTGTTCTCCTCGCCGGCCGAGGCCATCATGGCCTTCGACCGGAAGGAGATCATGCTGCAGAGCAAGGTCCGGATCCGGTTCGTCGACGCGGTTCTCGAGGACGCTGTCCCCGGTGAGCCCGTCCTGCTCGAGACGACCCTGGGCCGCTCGCTCTTCAACGACACGCTGCCCGCGGACTACCCGTTCGTGAACTACGAGGTCGGCAAGAAGCAGCTCGGTGCGATCGTCAACGACCTTGCCGAGCGTTACGGCAAGGTCGAGGTGGCGGCATCGCTCGACGCGTTGAAGGACACCGGTTTCTACTGGGCCACCCGGTCCGGCGTCACGGTGTCGATCGCCGACGTGACCACGCCTCCCAACAAGGCTGAGCTGCTCAAGGGCTTCGAGGACAAGGCTGCGAAGATCCAGACCCAGTTCGAGCGTGGTCTGATCACCGACGACGAGCGGCGCCAGGAGCTCATCGAGATCTGGACCGAGGCCGGCAAGCAGGTCGGTGACGCGATGGAGAAGGCGTTCGACAAGACGAACCCGATCTTCATGCAGGTCACTTCCGGCGCCTCCGGTAACTTCAACCAGATCCGCCAGGTCGGCGCCATGCGTGGTCTGGTGGCGAACCCGAAGGGCGAGATCATCCCGCGGCCGATCAAGGCGAACTTCCGCGAGGGTCTCTCCGTGCTGGAGTACTTCATCTCCACCCACGGTGCCCGCAAGGGTCTGGCCGACACCGCGCTGCGGACGGCCGACTCGGGCTACCTCACGCGTCGTCTGGTCGACGTGTCGCAGGACGTCATCATCCGTGAGGACGACTGCGGCACCGAGCGTGGCCTGCCCAAGGTCATCGGCGAGCGCGACGCGGACGGCAAGGTCGTCAAGCACGAGAACGCCGAGACTGCGGCGTACGCCCGGACCTCGGCCGTCGACGTGTTCCACCCCGACACCAAGGAGCAGCTCGCTGCTGCCGGTGACGACCTCGGCGACGTCAAGATCGGTGAGCTCATCGAGGCCGGGATCGAGGAGGTCGTGGTCCGCTCCGTGCTGACCTGCGACGCCAAGACCGGCACCTGCGCGAAGTGCTACGGCCGGTCGCTCGCGACCGGCAAGCTCGTCGACATCGGCGAGGCGGTCGGCATCATCGCCGCCCAGTCGATCGGTGAGCCGGGCACCCAGCTGACGATGCGTACGTTCCACACCGGTGGTGTGGCGTCGGCCGACGACATCACGCAGGGTCTGCCCCGTGTGGTCGAGCTGTTCGAGGCCCGCACCCCGAAGGGCGTCTCGCCGATCTCCGAGGCTGCCGGCCGCGTCCAGATCGAGGAGACCGACAAGGCCCGCAAGGTCCTGGTCACCCCGGACGACGGCAGTGACGTCAAGGAGTACGTCGTGTCCCGCCGCTCGCGGCTGCTCGTGGCTGACGGCGACCACATCGAGGTCGGCCAGATGCTCACCCAGGGCACCCCGGACCCGAAGGAGGTGCTCCGGATCCTCGGTGTCCGACGGACCCAGCAGCACCTCGTCGACGAGGTCCAGGAGGTCTACCGGAGCCAGGGCGTGTCGATCCACGACAAGCACATCGAGATCATCGTGCGGCAGATGCTGCGCCGGATCACGGTGCTCGAGTCGGGTGAGACCAACCTGCTGCCGTCCGACCTGGTCGACCGCGGCAAGTTCGAGGAGGAGAACCGGCGCGTGGTCTCCGAGGGCGGCAAGCCGGCCTCGGGTCGTCCGGAGCTGATGGGCATCACGAAGGCCTCGCTGGCCACGGAGTCGTGGCTCTCGGCCGCCTCCTTCCAGGAGACCACCCGGGTGCTCACCGACGCCGCGATCAACGCCCGCTCGGACTCGCTGCGCGGTCTGAAGGAGAACGTCATCATCGGCAAGCTGATCCCCGCCGGCACCGGTCTGGAGCGCTACCGCGCGATCCGGGTGGAGCCGACCGAGGAGGCGCGCCAGGCGGCGTACGCCGTCACCGGCTACGAGTCCTACGACTACGAGTTCGGCAGCACCGGCGGCCAGGCCGTCGCGCTGGATGACTTCGACTTTGGCTCCTACCAGAACTGATCCAGATTGACCGAAAGGCCCTCCCGAGCACCGCTCGGGAGGGCCTTTCGGCGTTCGCGACCCGGACGCGCTCGGGCTAGTCGGCCAGGGAGGGGGTACCGCCCACTCGACAGCACATCCCGACGAGAGGAACAGTGATGGCGAGCCAGCGCACCGATGGTGAGTCGGACGACGGCACGACGACCGAGGGCGACGACGTCGTGACCACCCCGGAGGGTGAGTTCCCCGCGGACGCGAAGGGCTTCGACGGATCCCCGATCCAGGAGATCCTGAAGGACCGGGACGAGCGGCTGGCCGCCGAGAACCGCGCCGACTCCACCGAGGTCAGCAACGCAGGTCGTGAGTTCGACGGCGAGAAGGGCATGTTCACCGACGAGCCGGGCTTCGACGAGGCCGAGAAGAAGTACACCCTCGACGACACGTGATCGGGCCCGACCTGGCTGATCTCGTGCGACGCACACCGGGGACGGTGGGCCGCACGGCGTCCGGCAGAATGGCGGGGTGACCACCCCGCAGCGCACCGACGTGCTGGTCGTGGGCGCGGGCCCGGCGGGCTCCGCGGCCGCGGCGTGGGCGGCGCGCCTGGGTGCGGACGTCGTACTCGCCGACGCGGCGGTGTTTCCCCGCGACAAGACGTGTGGTGACGGGCTCACGCCGCGAGCGATCGAAGAGCTCGACCGGCTCGGCCTGACCGACTGGGTTCGCGCGCACACGGTCAACCAGGGTCTGCGGGCACACGGGTTCGGGCAGACCCTGCACCTGCCGTGGCCGGGCGGCACCCTGCCCGACTGGGGCAGCGCGATCGCGCGCACCGAGCTCGACGACTACCTCCGGACGACCGCGATCAAAGCCGGCGCGACCGGCATCGACGGCGCGCGTGCCATCGACGTACGCATGGACGGCGGCCGGGTGGCGGCCGTGGTGTTCGCGCGGGTCTCGATGCGCTCTCGCCGAGGGGCTCGGGCTACTCGACCACCGGAGATGGAGACCGAGACCTTCGAAATAGAGTGCGAGCGCCTGGTGGTCGCGGACGGCGTCAGGTCACCGCTCGGCAAGGTGCTCGGCCGCGAGTGGCACCGCGACACGGTCTACGGCGTCGCGGGGCGGTGTTACGTCTCCTCGACCAAGCCGGACGATCCCTGGATCAGCTCGCACCTGGAGCTGCGCGGCCAGGACGGCGAGATCCTGTCGGGCTACGGCTGGCTCTTCCCGCTCGGCACCGACGCCGGCGGCGTCAACCTCGGCGTCGGCACCCTGGCCACCGCGAAGCGGCCGGCCGACGTGGCGGTCAAGCCGTTGATGAGCTTCTACGCCGACGAGCGGCGGGAGGAGTTCGAGCTCGGCGACGAGCTGCGGATGCCCACCTCGGCGCTACTGCCGATGGGGGGTGCGGTCTCCAACGTCGCCGGCCCCAACTGGGCGCTGATCGGCGACGCCGCGGCCTGCGTGAACCCGCTCAACGGCGAGGGCATCGACTACGGGCTCGAGACCGGTCGGATGATCGCGGAGCTGATGGCCGAGCAGCCGCTGAGCGATCTCGGCATCATCTGGCCGGCGGTGCTGCGTGAGCACTACGGCGAGTCGTTCTCGATCGCCCGCCGGCTGGCCGGCCTGGTGACCGTCCCCCGGCTGCTCCCGGCGCTCGGCCCGGTCGGCATGCGGTCGGACCTGCTGATGACGCTCGCGCTGCGCTGGATGGGCAACCTCGTGACCGACGAGGACCGTGACCGGGCGGCCCGGGTATGGCGCTGGGCCGGTCGACGGTCGCTCGCCCGAGACGCCCGCCCCCCGTTCGCCTAGGGAGGGTCGCCCTAGCCTCTAGGGTGGGCGACGCAAGGGAGGCCGCATGGGGCAGCAGGTGCAACGGCTGGCGGCGTACGCCGTCATCGTCCGCGGCGACCGCATCCTGCTCAGCCGCCTGGCCGAGCGCGTCACCAAGCACGAGCTCTGGACGCTGCCCGGCGGCGGGGTCGACCACGGCGAGGACCCGCGGGCCGCGGTGGTCCGTGAGATCTACGAGGAGACCGGGCTGCACGCGGACGTCGGCGAGACCGCGCACGTCTTCTCGATGCACCTCTCCGACGCCTGGCGGCGGGGCCGGCGCGTGGACGCGCACTCCGTGCGGATGGTGTACGACGGCTGGGTGGCCTCGGACGCCCCGGTTCCCCGGGTCGTGGAGATCGACGGCTCGACTGCCGACGCCGCCTGGCAGCCGATCGGGGACGTGCTCGACGGCTCGGTGCCGACGGTCGGGCTGGTGAACGACGCCCTGGCCGTGCTCCTTCCGCACCGGCGGCAGCGGGTCGCCGCCTACGCCTACGTCGAGCGTGACAGCGCCCTGCTCCTCACCCGCAACTCCGAGCGCGGCCCCCATCCGGGCGTCTGGACGTTGCCCGGTGGCGGGATCAACCACGGTGAGCCGCCGTCCACCACCGTGCTGCGCGAGCTGCAGGAGGAGTGTGGGCTCGACGGTGAGCTCGGTGACCTGCTGACCGTCGACGACCACCACTTCACGGGCACGGCACCCAACGGGCGGCGCGAGGACTTCCACGCGATCCGGATCGTCTACCGCGCGTCCGTGCCCACGGACGCGAAGCCGCGGGTGGTCGAGGTCGACGGCACCACCGACGCCGTTGCCTGGGTGCCGCTCCAGGAGATAGCCACCGACGAGGCGTCGTACAGCAGTCTGGTCCGCGCCGCGATCACCGCCGCGGCGGGCTGACGCCGCGGCTAGGTTGGGCGGGTGAGCGAGACCGTCTTCACCTATGCGGCGCCGGCCCTGAAGTTCGGGCGCGGGGCGTCGCGCGAGCTCGGCTACGACCTGTCGACCTGGGGCGTGCAGCGGGTGCTGCTCGTGACCGATCCTGGCGTCGCGGCCGTCGGGCACCCGGCCGCGGTCGCCGAGGGTCTCGAGAAGCACGGCCTCACCGTCACGACGTACGACGCCACCCATGTCGAGCCCACCGACGAGTCGCTGACACACGCGGTGGAGTTCGCCCGGGCCGAAGGGCCCTTCGACGCGGTGGTGGCGGTCGGAGGCGGCTCGTCCATCGACACCGCCAAGGCGGTCGCGCTGCTCGTGACGAACCCCGGCGAGCTGATGGACTACATCAACGCGCCGGTCGGCAAGGCACGGGCACCGGAGCACCCGCTGCTGCCCCTGGTCGCGGTGCCGACCACGACCGGCACCGGGAGCGAGAGCACCACGATCTGCGTGATGGACGTGCTCGCGCTGAAGGTGAAGACCGGCATCAGCCACCCGGCGCTCCGCCCGCGGCTCGCGGTCGTCGACCCCGACCTCAGTGCCACTCAGCCGCCCGGGGTCACCGCGGCTGCCGGGATGGACATCCTGTGCCACGCCCTCGAGAGCTACACGGCGCGCTGGTACGCCGACTTCGACGCCAAGACGCCCGAGCAGCGGGTGCCCTACTGCGGGTCCAACCCGATCGCCGACCTCTGGTCCGAGCGAGCGCTCGGGCTGCTCGCCGGGGCGTTCCGGTCGTCGGTGCGCGAGGGCGGGATGGCACCGGAGGTGGCCGAGCAGATGGCGATGGCAGCGACGTTCGCCGGCCTGGGCTTCGGCAACGCCGGCGTGCACATCCCGCACGCCAACGCCTACCCGATCGCCGGCCGGGTGCGGGACTTCCGCCCCGCCGGCTATCCGGGCGACGAGCCGATCGTGCCGCACGGGATGGCCGTTGCCCTGACCGCGCCGGAGGCGTTCCGGTTCACGTTCGATGCGGCGCCCGACCGGCACCTGCGCGCCGCCCGGCTGCTGGACCCGGCCGCCGAGGGGAACGGCCCCGACGTGCTGCCCCGCACCCTCGCCGTCCTCATGCGCGACATCGGGCTGCCCAACGGTCTGGGTGAGGTGGGCTACGGCGAGGGCGACGTCGACGACCTGGTGTCGGGTGCGGTCCAGCAGCAGCGGCTGCTCGCCACCGCGCCGAAGCCGGTGACGGCAGCGGACCTGGCCGGGATCATCGGTTCCTCGATGCAGCACTGGTGATTCCTGGCCGCCGTCCGGAACGCCCGGCCCGAGCACTAGATTTGCTCGGGTGAGCGACCCCCGCGACCTGGTGGCCGAGCTGGCCCGCCGGGGCGTCGAGGCGGACGACTCGGCCCTCGCCCGAGCCCTCTACTCGACGGACGCCTCGCTCTACCGGGTGCTGCCGGCTGCGGTCGCGCGGCCGCGGCACCGCGACGAGCTGGAGGCGGTGCTCGAGGTCGCGGCCGCGGCGGGATCGTCGGTGACCATGCGCGGCGCCGGTACGTCGATCGCCGGCAACGCCGTGGGTGAGGGCATCGTCGTCGACACCCGTCGGCTGGACCGGGTCCTGGCGATCGATCCGGAGGCTCGCACGGCCCGGGTGGAGCCGGGCATCGTGCACGCCGTGCTGCAACGGGCGGCGGCGCCGTACGGCCTTCGCTACGGTCCGGACCCCTCGACGCACACCCGCTGCACCATCGGCGGCATGGTGGGCAACAACGCGTGCGGATCGCGAGCGCTGGGCTACGGGCGCTCGGCCGACACGATCGTCGCCGCCGACGTGATCTGGGGCGACCGGACGGCGACCGCCGGCGAGGTCGAGGCGCGGTTGGCTGCGGTGGTCGCCGCCGAGCTCGGACACGTGCGGACGTCGTTCGGACAGTTCACCCGCCAGGTGTCGGGCTACTCGCTCGAGCACCTGCTGCCGGAACGGTTGTCGGTCCCGAAGTTCTTCGCCGGGTCCGAGGGCACGCTCGGGCTGCTGCGAGAGGTCACCGTCTCGCTGGTGCCGGAGGAGGAGCGCGACCTGCTCGTGCTCGGCTATCCGTCGATGATCGAGGCGGCGGACGCCGTGCCGTTCATCCTCGACGCCGTCGCCGGCGACGCCCGGATGGTCGCCTGCGAAGGGCTCGACGCCCGGATCGTCGACCTGGTGCGGGCGCGGGGCACAGCGGTGCCCGACCTTCCGCAGGGGAGCGGCTGGCTCTTCGTCGAGATGGCCGGGCCCGAGCGGCTGCCCGCCCTCGCCGCTCTCGAGGCGTCGGCCGGCGCCGTGGACTCGTTCGTAGTCGGCTCGCCCGCCGAGGCCGCCGCGCTGTGGCGGATCCGGGAGGACGGCGCCGGCCTGGCGGCGCGCAGCCTGTCGCGCCCCGCGTACTCCGGGTGGGAGGACGCCGCCGTCCCGCCCGCCCGGCTCGGAGCCTGGCTGCGCGACTTCGACGAGCTGCTGCGGGAGCACAGGTTGGACGGGGTGCCCTACGGGCACTTCGGCGACGGCTGCGTGCACGTGCGCATCGACTTCGACTTCTCCGGCGGCCCGGGGGCGTTCCGGGAGTTCCTGATTGCCTGCGCCGAGAAGCTCCGCGAGCACAGCGGCTCGCTGTCGGGGGAGCACGGCGACGGCCGCGCCCGGTCCGAGCTGCTGCCGTTGATGTACGACGAGACGTCGCTCGCCCTCTTCGCCGCCGTCAAGCACGCCTGTGACCCGGCCGGTCTGCTCAATCCCGGCGTGCTCGTCGATCCCCGCCCGTTCGACGCCGACCTGCGCCCGATGCTGCCGCTACTGGTCGGAGGTGCCCTGGGCGAGGAGGTGCACCGCTGCACCGGCGTCGGCAAGTGCGTCGCGCCGTCGCCCGCCGGGGTGATGTGTCCGTCGTACGTCGCCACCCGGGACGAGAAGGACTCCACCCGCGGGCGGTCGCGGGTGCTGCAGGAGGCCGTCACCGGAGGTCTGCCGGGCGGACTCACCGACCCGGCCGTGCACGGGGCGCTCGACCTGTGTCTGTCCTGCAAGGGCTGCTACTCCGACTGCCCGACCGGTGTGGACATGGCGGAGTACAAGTCGGAGGTCCTGCACCAGACCTACGCCGGGAAGCGCCGACCGCGGTCCCACTACGCCCTCGGCAGGCTGCCCCGGTGGGCGCGCCTCGGCGCGCCGGTCGCGCGGGTCAACAACGCCGCCCTCCGGGTCGGCCCGTTCGCGGCGCTCGCGAAGGCGATGGCGGGCGTCGACAAGCGGCGGTCGCTCCCGACCTTCGCGACGCCGCGGCTCAGCAAGGCGGCGCAGACCTCGACCATCGCGCGCGTGCGCGGCCGCGCCGGCGGCGTCGACGTGTGGGTGTGGGCCGACTCGTTCACGGAGTACTTCCGCACCGGTCCGGGGCGGTCCGCGATCGAGTACCTCGAGAGCGCCGGGCTCACGGTCCGGGTGATCGACGAGCGCGCCTGCTGCGCGTTGACCTGGACCTCGACCGGGCAGCGGGACACCGCGCGCACGATCCTCGACGGCACCCGCGCCACGCTGACGCCGTACGTCGACAGCGGCGTGCCGGTGCTCGGGCTCGAGCCCTCGTGCACGGCGGCCCTGCGCTCGGATGCCGGCCTCGCCGTGGTGACGCTGGCCGAGCTCATCGACCGGCTCGACCTGCCGCTGCCGGACCTCAGCGACCTGAACGTCGTCGCCCAGCCGCACTGCCACCACGCGTCGGTGCTCGGGTGGGCGACCGACCGGGCACTGCTCGAGCGGGCGGGCGCGACCGTCACCGTGGTGCCCGGCTGCTGCGGGCTGGCCGGCAACTGGGGCGTCGAGAAGGGACACTACGAGACGTCGGTCGCCGTCGCGGAGTCCCACCTGCTGCCGGCCGTGCGGACGGCCCTCGCCGCCGACGCCTCGACGGTCGTCCTCGCCGACGGATTGTCGTGCGCGCTCCAGCTCGACGACCTCGCGGACGTCAAGGCGCTCCACCTCGCCGAGCTGCTGGCCGGCCGGGATGGTCCCGGTAGTACCTGATACCACGTGGTATCATTCTTGAATGGCCATGACGCTTCGACTGACTGACGAGCAGACCGCTGCGCTGCGAGCGACAGCCGAGCGCGAGGGCCGGTCCATGCACGAGACCGTCATCAGGGCGGTCGACGAGTACGTCAGCAAGCGTGAGCAGAAGCGAGACGCGCTCATCAAGCGGATCCTCGAAGAGGACCGCGAGGCGCTCGACCGTCTCGGCTCCGTCTAGCACGTGACGGAGTACCTCCGCCTCGATGACCTCTTGGCCATCGAAGCCGCGCTCGGCTCGCCCGGTGTGCGCGACGTCGGCCTGCTCGAGTCGGCGCTGGCCCGGCCGCGGACCCGTGTCTTCGGCGACGACGCCTATCCGACGCTCGCGCTGAAGGCGGCGGCGCTCGTGCATTCGATCGTCACGAACCATGCGCTCGTCGATGGCAACAAGCGACTGGGGCTCGTTGCACTGCGGCTGTTCGTCGGCATGAACGACCACAATCTGACTGCCACCCAGGACGAGAAGTTCGACCTCATCCTGGCCATCGCTGACGGCAGTCTGCGCGACGTCGAAGACATCGCGGATCGAGTCGTATCCTTCCTGGTCCGGGCCGGTGAATAGGGTGGTCGGGTGAACCCGCGCCACCGCCGACTCGTCATCCCGGTGGCGCTGGGTGCCCTGCTGTTGATCGTCATCGTCGCGGCCATCCTCAAATGACGGAGCCGTTGGCCGAGGGCCTGGCCCGGGTCCGCACGCACCTGCTCGATGCCGACCACCTGGTGCGCGGGCTCGCGTCCGGGCGGCAGAAGGGCGCGCAGCCACCGTGGCGCCGGGTCGAGCTGCGCTGGGTGGACCTGAAGGCGGGCCGGCACCTCCAGGTGACGCGGTACGACGCCACCCAGGCCCACACCGCCAACCACCTGGTCGGAGCGGCCGCGGATGCGGAAGTGGACGCGCTGCTGACCGAGCCGTTCGGCAACTGGCACGTGGAGACCACGACGGAGGTGCTGCAGCTGCGGGTGACCAAGAAGCTCGACGCGGTCGTCCACGCCTCCGCGCGGGCCGCACCCGTCGCGGCGGACCGCGCGCACGACCGGGAGAAGGACCGGCTGCTGCCCGGGGACGATCCAGTCCTCGCCGCGCTCGGGCTCGCCGACGAGCAGGGGCGGATCAAGCCCAGCAGGCAGGCGAAGTACCGCCAGGTCGAGGAGTTCGTGCGGATCCTCGACGTCACCATCACCGACGCCCTCGGCAACCAGCTGCGCCGGCCCACCGCCGACGAACCGTTGCGGATCGTCGACCTCGGCTGCGGCAACGGCTACCTCACGTTCGCCGCGCACCGCTTCCTCACCGAGTACCGCGGGCTCCCGGTGCGGCTGATCGGCGTCGACGTGAAGCAGCAGTCGGCCGAGCACAACGCCGGCGTCGCCACCGGGTTGGGCATCGATGCGGACTTCGTGGTCGGCACCATCGACGGCGCGACCCTGCCGGAACGGGACCAGCGCCCGGACATCGTACTGGCGCTGCATGCGTGTGACACCGCCACCGACGAGGCGCTCGCCCGTGCAGTCGGCTGGCGGGCTCCGGTCGTGCTGGCCGCACCCTGCTGTCACCACGACATCGCGGCCCAGCTCCGGACGGTGCCCACGCCGGCGCCGTACGCCTCCCTCACCCGGCACGGCATCCTCCGCGAGCGGTTCGCCGACACCCTGACCGATGCGCTGCGGGAGATGCTGCTCCGGCTCCATGGCTACCGTGTCGATGTCATGCAGTTCGTCGAGAGCCAGCACACGCCGCGCAACACGCTGCTGCGGGCGGTGCGGACGGGGGCGGCCGTGGACACCGCGCTTCGGCAGGAGTACGACGACCTGGTCGCCGACTGGCAGGTCACGCCGCGCCTCGCGGTGCTGCTCGGGTTCTCGACGAGCTCGACCTCGACCTCGGACGAGGACGGGTGAGCCGGTTGGAGAAGCTGCTCGCCGCCCTTGCCGTCCTCCCCTTCGGCCTCGGGCTCACCCTCAGCGGGGACGCACCGGTCAAGGGGGACGTGGTCTTCTCGTTCGCCGATCCCGAGATCATCGAGTCGAGCGGCCTGGTCGCCCACGACGGCCGGTTCGCGACCGTCAACGACTCCGGTGACTCCGGTCGGGTGTTCACGGTCGATCCCGCCGACGGCTCGACGGTGGCCGAGACCTCGTGGGACGCCGAGCCGGTCGACGTCGAGTCGATGGCGCTGACGCCGGACGGAGACGTCCTGGTCGGCGACACCGGCGACAACACCGCGTCGCGCGACTCGATCGAGCTGATCCGGGTGCCGTTCGGCCAGGACGGACCGGTTGAGCCGACGACCTACGAGCTGGTCTATCCCGACGGGTCGCACGACTGCGAGACGCTCCTCGTGCATCCGAGGACCGGGCAGGTGCTGGTCGTGGCGAAGGAGTTCATCGGCCGCCTCTACGCCGGTCCCGCGGAGCTCAGTGAGCTCGACGAGGACGACCCCAACCGGCTGACGTTGGTCGACGACGAGGTGCTGCCGATCGCCACCGACGGCGCTTTCTTCCCAGACGGCAAGCACTTCATCCTTCGTGGCTACGTCAAGGCGGCTGTCTACGCCTGGCCCTCGATCGACCCGGTCGGGGAGCCCTTCTTCCTGCCGGACCAGGCACAGGGCGAGGGGCTCGCCGTCGGCAAGGACGGCTCGGTCTACCTCAGCTCCGAGGGCACCAACAGCGACGTGCTGCAGATCGATCTGCCCAAGGCGGTGCAGGCCGAGCTCGACGGCCGGCCGGACAATCCGGGCAAGCCCGGCAAGCCGGACTCCGCCGGGCCGGTGTCGGACGACACCCGCGACGGCCCCGACCACCACACCTCCTGGGACCTGTTCGGCTCGTGGGTGATCGGCGGTGCCATCGGCTCGGCGGTCCTGCTCGTCCTCGTCCTCGTCCTGGTCCTGCTCCGGGTCCGGAGGCAGCCCTCGTGACGTCGTACGACTTCGAAGCGCCGCTGTGGCGCTGGGAGGCCAAGGACGAGGCGACGTCGGGCACGTGGTTCTTCCTGAGCCTGCCGTTCGACGCCTCCGACGACATCGAGGCGGTGGCGGGACCGGGCCGATCCGACAGAGGCTTCGGCAGCGTCCGGGTCGAGGTGACGATCGGCGGCAGCACCTGGCGGACCTCGGTGTTCCCCAGCGCGGAGCAGAAGACCTACGTGCTCCCCGTGAAGAAGGCGGTGCGGGTCGCGGAAGGGCTCGACGAGGGCACCGTGGCGACGGTGCGCCTGTCGCTCGTCTGACATTCGCGCGAGCGGATACCTTCAGGCCGTGCCCGTGCTGCGCCGTACCTCACCCGACCAACCGGGCTGGACCCGACGGCGCGCCGGGAAGGGCTGGATCTTCCTCGACGAGCACGGCGAGCGGCTGGCAGGCGAGGACGCCGAGCGCTGCCGCGCCCTGGTCATCCCGCCGGCCTGGCAGGAGGTCTGGATCTGCCCGCACCCGCGCGGTCACCTGCAGGCGGTCGGCACCGACGAGGCCGGGCGTCGGCAGTACATCTACCACCCGGCCTGGGTCGAGCAGCGTGCGGCGGAGAAGTACGACCGGGTGCTCCGCTTCGGTCGGCGACTCCCGCGGGTGCGGGAGCGGGTGCTCACCGACCTCACGCTCGACGAGATGTCCGAGGCGGTCGGGTGCGCGGTCGCCGTACGACTGCTGGACCTGGGGTACTTCCGGATCGGCAACGACGTCTACGCCGAGGAGAACGGCTCGTTCGGGCTGACGACCCTCGAGCGACGGCACGTACGGCTCGTGAAGGGGGTCCTGGTGTTCGAGTTCGTCGGCAAGTCCGGCATCGAGCACCGCATCGAGGTCGACGACCCGTCCGTCGCGGCACCGCTGGACCGGATGCGCCGGCGTCGGTCCGCCTCCGACCAGTGTCTGCTCGCGTTCCAGGTCGAGCGCCGCTGGCGGTCGCTGACCCCGGACGACGTCAACGGCTACCTGCGGGAGGTCAGCGGTCTCGACGCGACGGCGAAGGACTTCCGCACCTGGCACGCCACCGTGATCGCGGCCGCGGCGCTCGCCGAGGCGCCCGGAGCCGATGCGACCAAGACCGCGCGCAAGCGGGCGGTCGCGGCAGTGATGCGGGAGGTCGCCGACTATCTCGGCAACACGCCGACGCTCGCGCGGTCGGCGTACGTCGACCCCCGGGTGGTCGACGCGTACGAGGAGGGCCGGACCATCCGGGCGGCGACCCGGCGGTCCTACGACAACCCCGACCAGCGACAGGCGGCCCTGGAACGAGCGGTGCTGCGGCTCCTCGCTTGACCGTGGCAGGCTCGGACGATGGAGCTCGAGGTCGTCGAGGGTGACATCACGCAGCAGGACGTCGACGCGGTCGTCAACGCCGCCAACCGGGCGATGCGGGGTGGTGGGGGAGTGGACGGCGCCATCCACGCCGCCGGTGGGCCGGCGGTCCTCGAGGACTGCAAGAAGCGGTTCCCGCACGGCCTGGCCACCGGCGACGCCGGGTGGACGACCGCGGGTGATCTGCCGGCCCGCTGGGTGATCCACGTCGTGGGTCCGAACCACCGGGCCGGGCAGACCGACCGCTCGTTGCTGACCTCGTGCTACCGGCGCGCGCTCGAAGTCGCCGACGAGCTCGGTGCCCGGACGGTCGCCTTCCCGCTGGTCAGCGCCGGCATCTACGGCTGGCCGCTCGACGACGCCGTCGCCGCGGCCGTGGAGACGCTCCGGGGCACCCCCACCGAGGTGGAGCTGGCCCGGATGGTCGCGTTCGGCAGGCCGGCGTACGACCTGATCGCTGCGCGGCTCTGATCAGCTGTTCTCGACGACCCAGTCGATGCACTGCGTGAGCGCCTCGACGTCGGCGGGGTCGATGGCGGGATACATCGCGATCCGCAGCTGGTTGCGACCGAGCTTGCGGTAGGGCTCGGTGTCGACGATGCCGTTGGCCCGCAGCACCTTGGCGATCTCGGCGGCGTCGATCGCGTCGGCGAAGTCGATGGTGCCGATGACCAGTGAGCGGTGGCTCGGGTCGGCGACGTACGGCGTGGTGTACGACGTGCGCTCGGCCCAGCCGTAGAGCGCGTTCGAGGATTCGGTGGTGCGCTCGACCATGCCTTTGAGACCGCCGAGGCTGTTCATCCAGTCGAGCTGCTCGGCCATCAGGAACAGGGTGGCGACCGCCGGGGTGTTGTAGGTCTGGTTCTTGGCGGAGTTGTCGATCGCGGTCGGCAGGTCGAAGAAGGCCGGGATGTGCCGACCGCTGGCCCCGATCCGCGCGGCCCGCTCGAGCGCGGCCGGCGACATCAGCGCGATCCATAGACCGCCGTCGGACGCGAAGCACTTCTGCGGGGCGAAGTAGTAGGTGTCGACCTGGGTGAGGTCGACCGGCAGGCCGCCAGCGCCGGACGTGGCGTCCACGAGGACCAGCGCGCCCTCGTCGGCACCCGCGGGCCGCACGACCGGCGCCATCACGGCGGTCGAGGTCTCGTTGTGAGCCCAGCCGTAGACGTCGACCCCCGCCTCGGCAACGGGGTCGGGAAGGCTGCCCGGGTCACTCTTGTGGACGGTCGGGGTGTCGAGCCACGGCGCCTGCTCGGCGGCCTTGGCGAACTTCGATGAGAACTCGCCGAAGCTGAGGTGCTGGCTCTTCTTCTCGATCAGGCCGAACGTCGCGATGTCCCAGAACGCGGTGGCGCCGCCGTTGCCCAGCACGACCTGATAGCCCTCGGGCAGGTCGTAAAGAGCCGCGAGCCCCTCGCGGACCCGGCCGACGACGTTCCGCACCGGCGCTTGGCGGTGGGACGTGCCCATCAGGCCGCCACCGGTCGCGGCGAGCGCGTCGAGGTGGCTGGTCTGGATCTTCGACGGGCCGGCGCCGAAGCGGCCGTCGGCGGGCTTGAGCTCTGCGGGGATCTGCAGCGCTGAGTTCTGGGCGGTCGTCACAGGTCAACCTTCTCATCGAGGGGACGGGTGCTGACGACGCTGTCAGGAGGAAACCAGTGTGACAGCCGCGTCACAGCGGTGATAAATCGATGGGCATGATGGACACCGTGCTCGAGCTGCGCGTGGTGGGCTACGGCCACCCCGACGTCACCGCCCTGGTCGCGCGGGTCCAGCAGGAGTACGTCGAGCGCTACGGCGGCCCGGACGAGACGCCGGTCGATCCCGCGATGTTCGTCCCGCCGGAGGGGCTGTTCCTCGTCGCCTACCTCGACGGCCTCCCGGTCGGCACCGGTGCCTGGCGCCGTACACCGGTCCGGGCGCTCGGCGGTTCGCTCGGCGCGGAGATCAAGCGGATGTACGTCGTACCGGAGCAGCGCGGCACCGGCCTCGCTCGCCGGATCCTCGCCGAGCTCGAGGCGACCGCTGCGGCGGCCGGCCACGACGTGATCGTCCTCGAGACGGGCCTGATGCAGCCGGAGGCGATCGGGCTCTACGAGTCCTCTGGCTACCTGCCGATCGTGGGGTTCGGGCACTACGCCGACAGCGAGCTCAACCGCTGCTTCGGCAAGCGTCTCTGACTCGCGATCAGGCCACGTCTCGGCGTCGTACGACGACCAGGCTGATCACGACTGCGAGCACGATGTAGCACGCGACGGCGATCGCGGCCTGCGGGCCGGAGACCTGTCGAGCACACCCGGGGTGCCGTCGCCGCCCTCCTCGACGCCGACGACCGAGCCGACCAGCGAGCCGACCAGCGAGCCGGCGGCGGTGCCGGGGATCGTGATGCTGACGACCTTCGAGCTCGACGAGTACGTCTTCGAGGCGCTCCGGCACGGCGCCAGCGGGTTCCTGCTCAAGGATGCGGAGCCGGCCGAGCTGCTGGACGCGATCCGGGTCGTCGCCCGGGCGGTTCCCTGCTGGCGCCGTCGGTGACAAAGACCGTGATCGAGCACTTCGGGTCGCGGCCGGCCACCAAGCAAGACCCGCGGCTCGGCGACCTCACCGAGCACGAACGGCGGATCCTCGGATGGGTCGCGACCGGTCGGTCGAACGCCGAGATCGCGGACGAGCTGGTGGTCAGCCCCGACACGGTGCGCACCCATGTCAGCCGGGCGACGGTCAAGCTAGGTGCGCGCGACCGGGCTCAACTGGTCGTTTGGGCTATCGAGTCCGGCCTTTCGTACTGACTCTCGCGGTTCTGTGAACCGATCAGCTCGACCGACCTACGGTCGAACGCATGACTCGTCGTACGCCCCGCCCGATCGCTGCTGTCGCTGCTGTCGCTGCCGTGCTTGCGACGCTGCTAGCCGCTCCTTCCACGGCCGAGCCGACTCCAGTCGAGGACTACCCGTCCTACGAGCCGGCGTCGCGTTGCGCGTCGGCGGCGAAGCCGGGGACCGTGGCGCTCGGGCGCTGGATCGTGCGCCGCTACGGCGGCGGCTTCGGCGGGGTGCTCCGACGGTGTCATGGCCGGGGCACCTCTGAGCACAACGAGGGCCGTGCGTTCGACTGGACGGTGTCGGTCGAGAATCGCGGCGACCGCAAGCGGGTCCAAGCTTTCCTCGACGACCTCTTCGCCACCGACCGAGCGGGCAACGAGCACGCCCGGGCACGGCGGATGGGGGTTATGTACGTGATCTGGAACGACCACATGTACTCCGCCTGGGACACCTACGAGGCCGAGCTCTACAAGAGCTCGAGCTGCCGGCGGATCCGGACCTGCTCCGCCACCCTCCGGCACCGCGACCACGTGCACATCTCGCTCACCCGTCGGGCGGCGCGGGGGGAGACGTCCTGGTACGTCAGGCGGGGGGGTTGACCGCCAGCTCAAGCGTCCGGCTGAGCCGGTGGTTGGTGGCAGCCGACCTCGTGGAAGTCGGGATGGCAGCCACAAGGCGTCTCGGGGTCGGCCGGCTGCGGCTCGACGATCGCCGCAGGGTGGGGGTGGAAGGTGGTCATGATCCGGTCTCCTCGACGAAGCGCGCTGGAACTCCGAGCATCGTCCTGTTCGGCCGAGCCGGAATCCCCCGATCGGGGGATCAGCAGGTGACGTTGCTCACCGCCGGGAGACTTTTGCATTGACGAGGTAGCGCTCGTCCGACGTCGGTCCGCCCCACAGGGCCGGGTCGTCGAGGAGCACCAGCTCGGGGTCCAGACCGGCTCCGACCACCAGGTCAACCGTCTGCGCCGCCGTCAGCCCGGCACCTGTCGACCACGATCCCTCGATCAGCACCAGGCGGCCGCCGGGTGCGAGCAGCCGGATCCAGCGTTGTAGTGCGACGGCCGGCTCTGGCATGGCCCACAAGACGTGCCGGGAAAGCACGACGTCGTACGTCGCCGTCGGCAGGGGCGGCTCGAACGCGTCGCCCTGCTCGACCGTTACCCCTGGGAAGCCGCTCAACTTGGCGCGAGCGCGCACCACCATCTCGGGCGCGAAGTCGAGTCCGTCGACGCGGCAGCCCTCTTCGGCCAGCAGTAGCGCCAACGTGCCGGTGCCGCAGCCGAGCTCGGCGACGCGGGCGGGAGGTGGCGGGATCGCCGCAAGCAGCAGGCTGCGCCACGCCTCGCGGACATCGGGGTCAGCGAGTCCGTGGTCGGCGGCTTCGTCGTACGTCGTCGCCTCGGCGTCCCACTGTGCGATCCGGTCCTCGAGGTCCATGCCGCCACCGTACCTGCGCCGGGCACGCGATCCCCGTCGTCGGCTGTCGGAGCGAACCCGCTATGAATTGCATGGTTGGGCGTCGTCGTTGGTTGCGGCGGGGTTCCCCGGGCCCTGCCCGGGCGCAGCGTTGCTTGGGCTGCTCCCTGAGTTGCGGCCGTGAACGCGAGCACGGTGGCCGGGGCATGCCGATGGCCCCGCCGGTGGGTCTCGGGGGCGGGGTTCGGGGCGGGGTGGCTAGTGGTCGTGGGTGCCGGTGGGGTCGACCAGGTAGCGGCGGGTGCCGATGGTCCATAGGTAGGTGCCGGGGGCGAGGATCCGGTAGCCGGCTTTGCCGGCGGTCTTCATCCGGTGGTGGCCTCGGCATGTCGGGGCGAGGTTGCCCGCACTTGTTTCGCCGCCGTCGGTGTAGGGGACGACGTGGTCCAGGTCGCAGGACTCGGTTGGTCGGGTGCAGTGCGGGTAGACGCAGTGGTGGTCCCGGTTGGTGACCTGGCGGCGGATCCGGTCGGGGATCTCATAGGAGTCGACCGGCTGGGAGCCGGCCAGGTCGATGACCGGTCGGACGGTCACGCTGGTGTTGGGCAGGGTGAGCCATTCCTTGATCTGCTCCACCGAGATCGGGGTGCGGGTGTTGCCCAGCCGGCCGAGGGTCTGGTCGTTCGGCGGACAGGTGCAGGGTGAGCTCGGTCTTGCGGCCGGGGATGGTGCGGGTGATCTCCCCGGTGTCGGGGTCGGCGACCTCGATGTCGAGGGCGAGGTCCTCGCGGGCGATCTCACCGAGGGCTTTGGCGCGGCGGACGTCGAGGGAGTCTTCGTCGCCGAGCTGGCCGTAGAGCTTGGCGCGGCGGGCGAGGGCTTGTTCGAGGTCGAGGGCGTCGGCGATGTCGAGCCCGGTGGTGCCGTAGGCGATGCCGGTGGCGTCGACCTGGTTGATGCCGAGCTCGACGTGGCGGTGCTCGTGGGCCTCACGGCGACGTTCTTCGGCGGCTTCGGGGTCGAACCGGACCAGTGCGGTCTCCACCAGCCGGTCGATCTGCGCCCAGGTGCACCCGTCGGCGAACGGCGCCAGCTGGGCGTCGATGAACGAGGCTGCATCTACGGGCAGGAGGCGGGTGGAGTCGGCGATCCGTAGTGCCTTCCACACCGGCACCTCACCTGTCAGGACCCGGGCCCAGGTCTTCGAAAGCCGATAGGCGAGCTCGACGACCTGACCGACGTAGCTGCGACCCGAGTCCAACGAGCGGCCCAGCAGCGCACTGAGCTCCATCACCGCGAAGTCGCTGATCAGCGGAGCGCCGGGTCCGGCGACCGGGAGCCCGGTGTCCAGACCCCGCTCGGTCAACGTCGCTGCGGCAGCCTCGTCGTCCACGACATGCTCGGCGGCCCACTCCGCGATCGCCCGCACGGTTGCGATCTCACGCTCGGCCACCACGAACCGGTGGTCGCGGATCTCACCCAGCAGCTCGTCCGACCTCGAGCGCACGACAGGCTCGTCGGCCTCGACCGCGGTGGCGGTGAGGTCGAAGAGCGGTGCGGTCCCGAGATCCATGAGACCTATTCAACATGGAACCTCCGACACAACCAAAGCGCTCAGACCCCGCTGTGGACAACGCGATTCGCGGTCACAGCCTGTGCACGACAAGTGGTCTTGCTTGTGGTGCCGCAACCAAAGCGAGCACCTCAAGCCTCGCCGCGCGCTCCCTGGCGCCGGGGGACCGCGCCGTAACCCCAGCGGCGTGCAACCACGTAACTTTCGGTAATCCTTGACCGTCACCAGCCACGGCCCGCAAGCCGCCGACGCCTTGGTTTCGAGGCTCGGCGCCAGCGCGCCTCGCACCTCAACCAGCGGCGCCTCGCACCTCGACCAGCGGCGGCGGAGGGGCTCAGTTGCCCCACTCCGCCTTCCAGCCCTCGACGGTGTCCGCGCCGCGCGTGGGCGGCCCGGCGTAGATCGCCGAGGGGCGGATCAGGCGGCCGGTGAGCTTCTGCTCGAGGATGTGCGCCGACCAGCCACCGGTGCGGGCACAGGTGAACATCGAGGTGAACAGGTGCGCCGGCACGTCGGCGAAGTCGAGGACGATCGCGGCCCAGAACTCGACGTTGGTCTCGAGCACCCGGTCGGGGCGGCGCTCGCGCAGCTCGGCGAGGGCAGCCTTCTCGAGCGCCTCGGCGACCTCGTAGCGGGGTGCACCCAACTCCATCGCCGTACGGCGCAGCACGCGGGCCCGCGGGTCCTCGGCGCGGTAGACGCGGTGGCCGAAGCCCATCAGCCGCTCGCCGGAGTCGAGCAGCCCCTTGACGTAGGTCGACGCATCGCCGGACTTCTCGACGTCCTCGATCATGCCGAGCACCCGTGAGGGCGCTCCGCCGTGCAGCGGGCCGCTCATCGCGCCGATGGCGCCCGACAGCGCCGCGGCGACGTCCGCGCCGGTTGAGGTGATCACCCGGGCGGTGAACGTCGAGGCGTTCATGCCGTGCTCGGCCGCGGACGACCAGTAGGCGTCGATCGCGTGGGCGTGCTTTGGGTCGGCCTCACCGCGCCAGCGGATCAGGAACTTCTCGGCGAGCGTCTTGCCCTCGTCGACGAGCCGCTGGGGCACGACGGGCTCGTGGAGGTCGCGGGCGGACTGGCCGGCGTAGGCGAGCACCATCACGGCGGCGCGGGCGAGGTCCTCGCGGACCTTCTCGGGCGTGGAGTCGTAGGTGTAGCGGATGCCGAACGCCGGCGCGAGCATTGCGATCGCTGCCTGCAGGTCGACCCGTACGTCGCCGGTGTGGACGGGGAGGGAGAAGGGCTCGGCGGGCGGGAGACCGGGCGTATAGGTGCCGTCGATCAGCAGGCCCCAGACGTTCTCGAACGGCACCCGGCCGACCAGGTCCTCGATGTCGACGCCCCGGTAGCGGAGCGCCGAGCCTTCCTTGTCGGGCTCGGCGATCTGCGTCTCGAACGCGACCACGCCTTCCAGTCCGTGGTGTACGTCAGGCATCCGCGTTCTCCTTCGCCATGTGCAGAACCATCGGCATTCTGCCCCACCCACTAGGTTCGGCCTATGGCCGGTGTAGATGAGCCCGATCTGGCAGCGCTCCGCAGGGAGTACGGCGAAGTCGGGCTGGCCGAGTCGATGGCCGATCCTGATCCCCTCGCCATGTTCCGCCGCTGGTTCGACGACGCGCAGGCGGCCCACCTCCACGAGCCGAACGCGATGATCGTCGCGACCGTCTCGCCCGACGGCCGGCCCGCGGCCCGGACGGTGCTGCTGAAGGGCATCACGAGCGGTGTCGACGGGGGATTCGCGTTCTACACCAACACCGCCTCCCGCAAGGGCGAAGACCTCGCCCACGAGCCCCGGTGCGCGCTGCTCTTCCCCTGGCACCAGCTCGAGCGCCAGGTGCGGGTCGAGGGGGGCGCGAGTCGGCTGACCGACGCGGAGGTGGCGTCGTACTTCGCCGCGCGCCCGCGGGGCGCCCAGCTGGCCGCCCACGCATCTCCGCAGTCGCAGGTCGTTGCCGGCCGCGAGGAGCTCACCGCCCGGTTCGCCGAGGCGGAGGCACGGTACGCCGGCGGCGAGGTCCCGGTGCCGACGCCCTGGGGTGGCTACCGGGTGCGGCCGGACGTCTTCGAGTTCTGGCAGGGCAGGTCCGAGCGGATGCACGACCGGCTCCGCTACCGCCGTACGGATGCGGGCTGGGTGCTGGACCGCCTGGCCCCCTGATCCGGGGTCACGCGTCGCGGGACTGCTCGAAACCCTTCCGGTTCGAGCTCGGGCACACGTACCGGATCGGCGCCGACGCCCGCATTCCGCCCGGGCTGACGATCGCGACGACGTTGCCGAGGACCGGGTCGGTGCCGGCGAACGTCATGTCGAACGCCGCGCGCACCGATCGCTGTCCGTCATAGACCGAGAACGACTGGGTGTCGGCCAGGCTGCCGTCGGGCAGCCGCCACCGCACCACCACCTCGCCCGCGCCACCGGAGATCACGATCGTCGCGGCGACGTGCATCGCAGCGCGTGGGCACTGCGCCTGAGGTGGAGTGATCGACAACGCGACCCGTCGGACCTGGGGCCGCGTGGCGCCGGGGTCGCCCGCTGAGCTGCTCGGCGAGAGCAGCAGGAATGCTCCGCCCGCCCCCCCGGCGGCGACAGTGGCAAGTCCGACCAGGACGACTAACGGCTCCATCAACCTGCGGAGCAGGGATCGATCGCGGTGCGGTGGTTGCTGCCGCTGGCGCTCCTCGACTCCGTCCGGGATGAACCGGACCGGGCTGGCGGCAGCCGCCGCCGGAGCATCAGGAAGGGTCGAGAAGGTCGCGGGCATCGACGCGGGCCAGGACCCGAGCCGGATCACCGGCGCTGCGTCTGCGCGGGGCCGCTGGAGGTTGTTGGTCGGCCAGTCCTCCGCGGGGATCTCGTCGAGGGCGTCCATCAGGGCGCGCGGGACGGGTCGCCGGCTGATGTCGACCTTCAGGGCGTCCTCGAGCACCGTGGCCGCGGCCTCGGGTGCGCCGGTGAGGAGCTCGGCGGCGAGCGTCACGAACGCGTGACAGTCCTCCTGCCGCGCCCGACCGCGGCCGTTGCGCTTGACCGCACGGGCCGCTTCGGGCTGGGCGAGCGCGGCCCGGCCGTCGGGGAGGACGTAGACCGTCGAGGCCCGCAGCTCGCCGTGGGCGAGGCCGCTGCCGTGAGCCGCGTCGAGCGTCGCGGCCACGTCGTCCAGGGCGCACAGGACCGCCGCGGCCGGCAGCGCGGAGACCGCGGCCAGGTCCGCGAGGCTGATGTCCGGGAGGTCGCCCGTCACCAGGTTCGGCGTCGGCGAGACGGGGTCGAGCTCCCACGCAGCGGCCAGCCGGGGTGTGGCCGAGGGATCGATGAGGAGCAGCTCGCTCCGGAGTCGACGCAGCGTGTTGCGGCCGTAGGCGGTGATCACGAGAGGGGTCATTCTGGGCATGCCTTCGAGCGGGTCCCTCCCCGTACGGACCACGGTAGGCGCGCGTGCGGGTTCATGTCGGTGAGATTGACCGGTTCGTTACGTCATTCATCGGCAGTTCATCCGACCGGATAGCCGCCGACCCGGCGTCTCGTTGCGCAATGCATGCGGGTACGACGCTCCGCGCGGCTGATGGGTTGCATCACTTCGGCCGCGGCACTGGTGGCGGCACTGCTCGCGACGGCGACCACCGACGCGCGCGCGGAGGACCCGGTGCCGGTCGTCGTGCAGCAGGACTTCACGACCGCCGACGGCGTCGCCCTGCGCACGACCCTCACCAGCGCCTCTCCGCTGTCGCTTGCCCGCGCTGCACTCCATCCGCGTGGGTGGCCCGAGCGGGGCGCGGCTGCTCGCCCCGGTCCTGCCCGGCAGCGACCAGCCGGCCGCCCTGGGCGGCTGAACGACCTCGCTCAGCGGGGGCGTCGGATCCGGTAGTCGCCCGCGACGACCTGGTAACCGAGCTTCTGGTTGACGTGGCGGATGCCGGCGTTGCCGGCCTCGTTGGTCGTGTAGCTGCGCGTGGCTCCCGCTGCTGCCGCCTGCAGGTGGGCCGCCTGCTTGAGCAGGAAGCCGAGATTGCGGCCGCGGAGGGCCTGGCCGACGCCGGTGTAGTGGATCAGCAGGATTGCGTCCTGGATCTCGCCGGTGATGATCGCGGCCGGTGTGCCGTCGACGCGAGCGAGCACGGCGAACGGTTGCTCGACCTCGGCCTGCTCGAGTCGCAGGTCCGCCAGCCGGGTGATGATGCCGCTCTGGACCGCTTCGGGGTTGGTCTGGCTGTCGACGAGCATCGACTCGATCGCATCGGCATCCGGGAACTCGAGCCCGGTGGCATCGTCGATCGTCACGTCGTCCGGCAGCACCGGCTCGGGAAGGTCGGTGAGGTCCAGCTGCGACCTGATGCCGTGCTGCTCGACCGCGTAGCCCCAGTGCCGGGCGACCTGGAGCGAACGCTCATCGAGGTCGTCGACGAGGCCGACGAGGGTTGCGGCGGTGGCCGGCACGGTCGCCGTCAGCTCGGCGCGAAGGGCCGTGCCGATGCCCCGACCCTCGTGGGCGGCCGCAACGGTGACCGAGAGGATGGCCCAGTCCGGCGGAAACGTCGTCGGCCGCGCCGTGAAGCCCCATCCGGCGAGCTCGCCGTCGACGTACGCCGCCCGGAAGTTGCGGTACTCCCAGATCTCGGCCTGCGTGAACAGGCCGGTCGCCGCCGCCCGTTCCCACCGGTGCCACCGGGCGAGCTGGAGGTCGAGCATCGCGTCGTACGTCGTCGGGCCGGGTGTGGTGATCTGCACCTGGAGATCCTCGCTCATTCGCCTCGGCGAGCACGCAGCCGGTAGACGCCTCCGATGACGCGGTAGCCGAGCTTGGCGTTGACGTGCCTGATGCCGGCGTTGCTCGCCTCGTTCATGGTGTGGCAGACGGTGGCGCCCGCCTCCGCGGCGAGCAGGTGGCCGAACTGCTTGAGCCCGAACGCCAGCCCGCGGCCGCGGAACGACCTGCCGACGCCGGTGTAGGCGATGCCGAGGACCCCGTTCTGGATCTCGCCGACGATGATCGCGGCCGGCACACCGTCGACCCGCGCCAGGGCTGAGGTGGGCCGCTCGACCTTCGCCGCGATCTCGCGGTAGTTGGCCAGCCTGCTGATGAACCCCTCGGCTGCTTCGGGGTTCGTCTGGCTGTCGATGAGCATGGCCTCGACCGCGTCCTCGTCGGGGAACTCGAGGCCGGAGACGTCCTCGAAGGTCACGCCCGGACCGGCGTCGGGCGTCGGCAGGTCGACGAGGGGGAGCTCGGACTCGATGCCGTGCTGGGTGACCTCGAAACCCCAGGCCCGGGCGATCTCGAGCGAGTCCGTCTCCGCGTCGTCGACCGCCGTCCCTAGCATGGAGACCTGGTCCGGCAGGTTGTCGACCATGGCTCGGAAGAGGGCGCCGCCGGCGCCCTTCCGCTCATGGGTGCGCGCCACGGTCACGTGGATCATCGCGATCCCCGGAGGGAACCACTTGCCGCGGACTGCGCTAGCCCAGCCGGCGAGCTCGCCGCCGACGTACGCCGCCCGCGTCTCGAACATCTCCAGCTCGTCGGCGTGCACGAACGCCCACTCGGCTTGCGAGCGGTGGGTGCGCGGCGAGCGCGCCATCTTCAGCTGCACGAGTGCTTCCTGCAGGGAGGGGTCGGGTACCCGGAGCTCGACGGCCATGCCTGATCGTGAGCCGTCGACGGCCTCCGGGCAAGCCGAATAAACCATTTGTGAGTGAGTACTCACTCACTTAAACTCGACCGGGTGGAGGCGCAACGACGGGAGCGGGCGCGGCCGTTGTCGCCCGAGGAGCGGCGCGAAGCGCTGATCGCCGTCACGCTACCGCTGCTGCACGAGCACGGACGGAACGTCACGA
Organism: uncultured Actinomycetota bacterium; assembly: GCA_963846535.1. Lineage (GTDB taxonomy): Bacteria > Actinomycetota > Actinomycetes > Propionibacteriales > Nocardioidaceae > Nocardioides. The sequence continues at coordinate 1,970,638 of CAWJWK010000003.1, read as the reverse complement.
CCCGGCTGATCGCCGAGGCCGCCGGTGTCGCCGAGGGCACGATCTTCCGGGTCTTCTCCTCCAAGGACGAGCTCGTCGACGCGGCCGTGGCCAAGGCGTTCGAGCCCGGCCGGATGCTCGACGACCTGCGCCGGATCGACGTCGACCTGCCCCTGCGGGAGCGCGCGCTCGCCCTGACCCGGCTCATGCAGCACCGCTTCGCCGGCGTATTCGTCCTGATGCGCAAGCTCGCCATGCCCGGGCCGCCCGAGCCGCCGCCCGACGACCCGGGTCGCGCCCGTGCGATCGAGGAGACCCTCCAGGCGATGGTCGATCTCATCAGCCCCGACGCGGCCGACTTCCGGATGCCGCCGGCCGAGGTGGTCCGGATGCTCCGGCTGCTGACGTTCTCCGGCACCCACCCCAAGTTCACCGGGGGCGACACCCTGACCGCCGAGCAGATCGTCGACACCGTGCTGTACGGCGCCGTCACGCGCGATCGGGAGCGATCATGATGCTGCGCCGCCTCCTGCTGGAGTACCTCTCGCCGTACCGCGGCTGGCTGACGGCGATCGTGGTCCTGCAGTTCACGGCGACCGTGGCGATGCTCTACCTGCCCAGCCTCAACGCCGACATCATTGACAACGGCATCGCCCAGGGCGACACCGGCTACATCGTCCGGCTCGGGGCGATCATGCTCGCGGTCTCCCTGCTCCAAGCGGCCTGCTCGATGACGTCGGCGTGGTACGGCAGCCAGGCCGCGATGGCGTGCGGCCGCGACCTGCGGACAGCCGTGTTCCAGCGGATCGGCAGCTTCTCGAGTCGCGAGGTCGCTTCGTACGGCGCCCCCTCGCTGATCACCCGCGCGACGAACGACGTCCAGCAGGTTCAGATGCTGGCGATGATGACCTGCCTGATGGCGGTCACCATCCCGATCATGATGTTCGGCGGCATCGTGATGGCGATGCGGGAGGACTTCGGGCTCTCCTGGCTGGTCGTCGTGGTCGTGCCCGCGCTGTTCCTCTGCATGGGCGTCGTCGTGTCCAACATGATCCCCGCGTTCCGGTTCGTCCAGGAGCGGCTGGACGACGTCAACCGCGTGCTCCGCGAGCAGATCACCGGCATCCGGGTGGTGCGGGCGTTCGTCCGCGAGCCTGACGAGACCCAGCGGTTCGCGGAGTCCAACGACGACCTGACGGCGATGTCGGTGCGCGCCGGCCGGTGGATGGCCGCGATGTTCCCGCTGGTGATGGTCGTGTCCAACGTCGCCAGCGTCGGCGTCATCTGGTTCGGCGGCCACCGGGTCGACAACGGCGAGATGGAGGTGGGTGCCCTGACCGCCTTCCTCGCCTACCTGATGCAGATCCTGATGTCGGTGATGATGGGCACCTTCATGCTGATGATGTGGCCGCGGGCCTCGGTCAGCGCCGACCGGATCGCCGAGGTGCTCGACACCGACTCGTCGATCGCACCGCCGACCGCGCCGGTCACCGAGGTCGCCCTCGCCGGTCACCTCGACCTAGAGGACGTGGGCTTCACCTATCCCGGGGCCGAGGCACCGGTCCTCGACGGCGTCTCGCTGTCGGTGCGGCCCGGTCGGACGGTCGCCGTGATCGGCTCCACCGGCGCCGGGAAGACGACGCTGGTCAACCTGGTGCCGCGGCTGCTCGATGCCACGACCGGCCGGGTGCTCATCGACGGCGTCGACGTCCGCGACCTCGACCCGGAGATGCTGTGGTCGCGGATCGGGCTGGTGCCGCAGCGCGCGTTCCTCTTCACCGGCACCGTCGCGTCCAACCTCCGCTACGGCAACCCCGACGCATCCGACGACGAGCTCTGGCGGGCGCTCGAGATCGCCCAGGCGGCCGACTTCGTCCGAGCGATGCCGGAGCAGCTCGAAGCGCCGATCGTCCAGGGCGGCACCAACGTGTCCGGCGGCCAGCGGCAGCGGCTTGCGATCGCCCGCGCGCTGGTACGACGTCCCGAGGTCTATCTCTTCGACGACGCGTTCTCCGCGCTCGACGTCGCCACCGACGCCCTGCTGCGTACGGCGCTGCGCGCCGAGGTGATCGCCGCCGGCGACGCCGCGGTGGTCATCGTCGGACAGCGCATCGCCACGATCCGCGACGCCGACGAGATCATCGTGCTCGAGGACGGCAGGGTCGTGGGTCGCGGCACCCACGAGGAGCTGCTGGAGGGCAACCCGACCTACCAGGAGATCGCGGCCAGCCAGGGGATCATCGCGGGGGCCGCCGCATGAACACCCCGCCAAGTTCTTCTCCTCCGCTTCGCTCCCCCGAACAACTTGGCGGGGACCCAAAAACGTGACCGCCACGAAGCCCGACACGATGAAGACGACCGAGCGGGTCGTCCGGCAGGGCGGACCCGGTCTCGGCCCGATGGGCGGCGGGATGGTCGGCCAGAAGCCGCACGACTTCCGCGCCTCCGGCCGGCGGCTGCTCGGGCTGCTGCGGCCCGCACGGTGGCGTGCGGTCGCCGTACTCCTGCTGGCGGCGGGCAGCGTCGCCTCCGTCGTCATCGGCCCCTACCTGCTCGGCAAGGCGACCGACAAGGTCTTCAACGGCTTCATCGGCGGGCAGCTGCCCGACGGGACCACCAAGGCCGACGCCGTCAACGCGGCTGAAGAGCGGGGGGACCACCAGCTCGCGGACTTCCTGGGCGGCCTCGACATCGTCCCCGGACAGGGCGTCGACTTCGGCGCCGTCGGCCACGTCCTGATGATCGCGCTGGTGATCTACGTCGCCGGCCAGGTGCTCGGCTTCCTGCAGGGCTGGCTGGTCAACGACGTCGTGCAGGAGACCGTCCGCCGGATGCGGGCGGACGTCGAGGACAAGATCCACCGGCTGCCGCTGTCCTACTTCGACCGCCAGCCGCGCGGCGAGCTGCTCAGCCGGGTCACCAACGACATCGACAACGTCGCGCAGAACCTGCAGCAGACGATGAGCCAGCTGCTCACCTCGCTGCTGATGGTCGTCGGCGTCCTCGGGATGATGTTCTGGGTCTCGCCGCTGCTGGCCATGATCGCCCTGGTCTCGGTGCCGGTCGCGATGGTCGTCACGAGCCGGATCATGAAGCACTCGCAGAGCCAGTTCATCAACCAGTGGCGCCAGACCGGCCGCCTCAACGGCCAGGTCGAGGAGGCCATCTCCGGTCACGCGCTGGTCACGGTCTTCGGGCGCCGCAAGGCGGTCGAGGCGGAGTTCGCCGAGGCCAATGGGGAGCTCTACGAGTCGTCCTACCGGGCGCAGTTCGTCAGCGGTCTGGTGATGCCGCTGATGATGTTCATCGGCAACCTGAACTATGTCGTGATCGCGGTGATCGGCGGCCTCCGGGTCACCAGCGGGGCGATGACGCTGGGGGAGGTGCAGGCGTTCATCCAGTACTCCCGGATGTACACCCAGCCGATCACCCAGATCGCCTCGATGACCAACCTGCTGCAGTCTGGCGTCGCGTCGGCCGAGCGGGTCTTCGAGCTGCTCGACGCCGAGGAGGAGATCGCCTCGCTGCCGGTTGAGGTGCGAGGAGCGCTAGCGACGAGGCTCGAAACCGAGGCGGTGGAGACGCACGGCGAAGTCAGGTTCGAGGGCGTCTCCTTCTCCTACGAGCGCGCCGAGCCGCTGATCGAGGACCTCTCCCTCGTCGCCCGTCCCGGCGAGACGGTCGCCATCGTCGGACCGACCGGCGCTGGCAAGACCACGCTGGTCAACCTGATCATGCGGTTCTACGAGCTCGGCGCCGGGCGGATCACCCTCGACGACGTCGACATCACGGCGATGTCGAGGGCCGACCTTCGCAGCCGGATCGGCATGGTCCTCCAGGACACCTGGCTGTTCGAGGGCACCATCCGCGACAACATCGCCTACGGTCGCCCGGACGCGACCGAGGAGGAGGTCCGCGAGGCCGCGCGGGCGACGTACGTCGATCGTTTCGTCCACTCGCTCCCCGAGGGTTACGACACCCGGGTGGACGACGAGGGCTCGAACCTGTCGGCCGGCGAGCGGCAGCTGATCACCATCGCGCGGGCGTTCCTCGCGCGGCCGGCGCTGCTGATCCTCGACGAGGCGACCTCGTCGGTCGACACCCGCACCGAGCTGCTGCTGCAGCACGCGATGGCGGCCCTGCGGACCGACCGGACGTCGTTCGTGATCGCGCACCGGCTCTCCACGATCCGCGACGCCGACCTGATCCTGGTGATGGAGGACGGCCGGATCGTCGAGCAGGGTTCCCACGCCGAACTGCTCGAGCGGGGTGGCGCGTTCGCCCGGCTGCACGCCGCGCAGTTCGCTGCCGCAGCCGTCTAAATCACTTGGCTGCACGGCGGCCGCGACCTACCTTTGTCGGACACGAGAAAGGAGGTGATCCGAGGAATGTATTCCTATAGGACGCGTGAGGTGGTTGCCGGTTAGGCAACCCCAGCGACGGGGTGGGATCACCCCGTTCTCTGAAGCCGGGCTGCCGGCCAATACATCGCAGCCACCCGACCCGCAGGCGAACCGGGCACGTCCCCCGGTGCGGTCCACCAGGACCACGCCTGCGGGTCGCCTGCGTTTCGGCATTCCTGACCGCCGCGAGAAGTTGACGAGGACAACCAATCTGCATAAGGTTGACCTTCGCAACTAATCCCGTACGACGAACCGAGGCCTCCGGATGACCCAGGCAGCAGCCAGCGCCGAGCAGAGCGGCCAGATGTCGCACCGCGAGATCATGGAGGCACTGACCGGCCTGCTCCTCGCGATGTTCGTCGCCATGCTGTCCAGCACGGTCGTCACGAACGCCCTCCCGGCGATCGTGACCGACCTGCACGGCAACCAGACCGGCTACACCTGGATCGTCGTGGCGACGCTGCTGACGATGACCGCGACCACGCCGATCTGGGGCAAGCTCGCCGACCTGGTCAGCAAGAAGCTGCTGGTCCAGAGCGCTCTGGTGATCTTCTCCATCGGCTCGATGATCGCGGCGTTCGCTCCCAGCATGGAGGTCCTGATCGGCGCCCGAGCCGTGCAGGGCCTCGGGATCGGCGGCCTGACCGCGCTGGTCCAGGTCGTCATCGCGTCGATGGTCAGTCCTCGGGAGCGCGGCCGTTACAGCGGCTACATCGGGGCGACCTTCGCCGCCGCGACCGTGAGTGGCCCGCTGCTCGGCGGCGTCATCGTCGACAGCGCGCTCGGCTGGCGGGGCTGCTTCTTCCTCGGCCTGCCGGTCGCCGCGCTAGCGTTCGTCGTGCTCCAGAAGAAGCTGAACCTGCCGGTCGTCAAGCGCGAGGCCCGCATCGACTACCTCGGCGCGACGCTGATCGTGGCCGGGGTCAGCGTGATCCTCGTCTGGGTGTCCCTCGCCGGCACCGACTTCGCCTGGGTGTCCGGCACGACCGCACTGATGATCGGCAGCGGGGTGGCGCTGGTCGCGGCGGCACTGTACGTCGAAGCGCGGGTCGCCGCGGAGCCGGTGATCCCGCTCCACCTGTTCAAGGACCGCACGATCTCCCTCGCGACCGTCGCGTCGATCATGGTCGGTGTCGCGATGTTCGGCGCGACCGTCTACCTGGGCCAATACTTCCAGCTGTCCCGCGGGATGAGCCCGACCGAGGCCGGGCTGATGTCGATCGCCATGGTGGCCGGCCTGGTGGTGTCGACCACGATCACCGGTCGCCTGATCACGGGGACCGGTCTCTGGAAGCGTTACCTGGTCGGCGGCACCCTCCTCGTCGTGATCGGCCTGGCGCTGCTCGGCACGATCGACGCCCGGACGTCGCTCGGCGTGATCATCGCCTACATGGTCGTCGTCGGTGTCGGCCTCGGCGCCTCGATGCAGAACCTCGTGCTCGCCGTACAGAACACCGCCCATCCGCGGGATCTGGGCGCCGCGAGCTCCGTCGTCACCTTCTTCCGCTCACTCGGTGGCTCGATCGGCGTCTCGGCGCTCGGCGCGGTGCTCGCGCACCAGGTGAGCGGCCAGGTCAAGGACGGCATCGCCAAGCTGGTCGCCGGTGGGCAGCTCAGCCCCGACCAGGTCGCGTCGCTGCGGCACTCGACCGGCGACATCCCCGACCTCGGCAGCCTGCCCGGGCCGGTCCGGACGATCTACGAGGCGGCGATGGGTGACGCCACCGGCCACCTGTTCCTGATCTCGGTGCCGTTCGCGATTGCCGCGTTCCTGTGCGTGCTCTTCATCAAGGAGACACCGCTGAGGACCACCTCCGGCCCGGCCGCAGCGGCCGCCCCCGAGGCGACCGGTGAGCTCGTGGAGGAGGATGTCCGGTCATGACAGCTCGTCCGGACGCCCTTCGCGAGCTCGAGCGTGAGATCGGGGTGATGGTCCGCCGGGTCCGGCGGGTGATCGACGAGCGGGCGCGGTCGGTGCATCCCGAGCTGCAGTCGTCGTCGTACCTCATGCTCGGCTACCTCCTCGACAACGGCCCGCTGCGTGCCTCGGCGATGTCCGCGGTGTTCGACATCGACAAGGGCGCGATCAGCCGGCAGGTCCAGCACTTGGTCGACCTCGGGCTGGTCGACCGCACCCCCGACCCGGACGACGGCCGCGCCACCCTGATCAGCGTCAGCGCCGACGGCGCCGGCCGGTTCACGGACGTGGTCGAGCACCGGCGGAAGTGGTTCGACGAGCGGCTCGGTGACTGGTCGGCCGAGGAGATCCTGGCGTTCGCGGCCACGTTGAGCCGCTACAACGACGCCCTCGGCGGCTAGCGCTCGGACCGCAGCCAGACCGAGGTGTTCGGCGGCAGCCGGTCGCCGACCGGGCCGCTGCTGACCAGCACCTCGCCCGGCGGCATCGCCACCGAGCGCTGACCGGCGTTGAGCAGCACGGTCAGCTCGCCGCGGCGTACGACGAGAACCTTGCGCTCCGCCTTTGCCACGCACGCCTGATCGGTGCCGCGCACCCACGTGCGGCGGGCGGCCAGCGCGCGCCGGTAGAACGCCAGCGTCGAGGCGTCGTCGGGCTCCTGCGCCGCGACCGTCAGGTCGGCCCAGTCGTCCGGCTGCGGGATCCACGGCTGCGCCGTGCCCGGACCGAAGCTGTACGGCGGCGCGTCGCCGTCCCACGGCAACGGCACCCGGCAGCCGTCCCGACCGGGCTCGCCGGTGCGGAACCAGGACGGGTCCTGTCGCGCCTCGGGCGGCACGTCGACCTGCTCGAGCCCGAGCTCCTCGCCCTGGTAGAGGTACGCCGAGCCCGGCAGGGCGAGCATCACCAGGGTGGCCGCGCGGGCGCGGGCGAGACCGACCGACCCGCCGCCGTACCTCGTCGGGTGCCGGATGACGTCGTGGTTGCTGAGCACCCAGGTCGGCGGTGAGGCGTGGGCGGTCGCGAGCGCCGCGATCGAGCTGTTGATGACCTGCGCGAAGTCGCGGGCCGACCAGTCGGTGCTCAGCCAGCCGAAGTTGAAGGCCTGGTGGAGCTCGTCGGGCCGGACGAACTTCGCCATCGACTCCGCGGTCTGGGTCCAGGCCTCGGCGACGCCGATCCGCTCGCCGCGCTCGTCGTCGTACTCGTCGAGCACCTTGCGCCAGCGGCGGTAGACGTCGTGGACCTCGGGCTGCTCCCACATCGGCTCGTCCCGGAGCACCCGCTCGACCATGGACCCGGTCGCGGTGTCAGCCAGCTCCGACCGGTTCTGGTCGCGCAGGCTCGCTTCCTTGTAGAGCCCGTGGGCGACGTCGACCCGGAAGCCGTCCGCACCGCGGTCGAGCCAGAAGCGGAGCACGCCCTCGAACATGTCGCCCACCTCGGGGTTGCGCCAGTCGAGGTCGGGCTGGGACGAGTCGAAGAGGTGCAGGTACCACTGGCCATCCGGCAGCCGGGTCCAGGCCGGGCCACCGAAGATCGAGTTCCAGTTGTTGGGCGGCTTCGTGCCGTTGCGCCCCTTGCCGTCGCGGAACAGGTAGCGCGCCCGCTCCGGAGAGCCCGGGGGAGCGGCCAACGCCTCCTGGAACCACTCGTGCTGGTCGGAGGTGTGGTTGGGCACCAGGTCGACGATCACCCGCAGGTCGAGCTCGTGCGCCCGCGCGAGCAGCTCGTCGGCGTCGGCAAGGGTGCCGAACAGCGGGTCGATGTCGGTGTATTCGGCGACGTCGTAGCCGTGGTCCTTCTGCGGCGACCGGTAGAACGGCGTGATCCAGAGGGCGTCGACACCGAGGTCGCGCAGGTAGGGCAGCCGTGAGGTGATGCCGGGGAGGTCGCCGATGCCGTCGCCGTCGGCATCGGCGAAGCTGCGGACGTAGACCTGGTAGACGACGGCCTCGGGCCACCAGCGCTCTTCGGCGCGCCCTGGGTCGTTCTTCACGAGAAGTCCTCCACGTTGATGGCGATCCAGACGTGCTCGGCGGTCGCGCGCAGGCCGCCGTCGACGTCGTAGAGCGACGCCGCGGTGAAGGTCTTGCGACCCTCGCTGCCGCGCACCTCCCCGACGACCACGTAGTGCTCCCCGGACACCGGCGCCCGGTCGATGCGCAGGGTCATCGTGCCGAGCACCATCGGCCGCTCGTCGATGTCGCTCGACCAGCCGCCGACGCAGTCGAGCGCGGCCCACGTGATCGGCACGCTCACGTCGTACGGCGTCCACATCGCGGCCACGCGCGGGTCGTGGGCGAGCGCGCCCGGGAAGATCCGCAGCCCGTCGCCGGGCTCGCGCGCCGGCCCGCAGGTGAAGCAGGACGGGAACGGGTGCTGGTGGTGGCCGCGGTAGCGCCCCTCGGCAGCGGCCGCGGCGTCGGCGGACACCGGCTCGACCGGCGTCGGGTCCGTGGCCGCGAGCCGCGCCTCGACGACCGTCCGTCCGTCGGTGGTCGCCGCGATCCCCGCGTCGGTCGGCGTGACGGTGAGCGGCGTCTCCAAGGGCGGCGGCAGCCGGAGCGCGGCCGTGATCGCCGTGCCGGGGTGGTCCACGCGGAGGCGTTCGGCGAGGGCGCCCGCCGTCCAACCGCCGTTGCCGGAGCGCGGCGGACCATGGAAGCGGTGCGGGATCGAGAGCGGCCGGACGGACGACGTCATAGGCAGAGCCTGCCAAACGCTCGTCGGGTGCGTGCGTTTGGCAGGCGTGATGGGGGAGGATGTAGGCGTGAGCGATCTGATCGACACCACCGAGATGTACCTCCGCACGATCTACGAGCTGGTCGAGGAGGGCATCGTGCCACTGCGGGCACGGATCGCCGAGCGTCTCCACCAGAGCGGTCCGACCGTCTCGCAGACGGTCGCGCGGATGGAGCGCGACGGGCTGCTCACCGTCGAGGGCGACCGTCACCTCGAGCTCACCGAGGACGGGCTCCGGCTCGCGACCCGGGTGATGCGCAAGCACCGGCTCGCCGAGCGGCTGCTCACCGACGTCATCGGGCTCGACTGGGAGCTCGTCCACGAGGAGGCGTGTCGGTGGGAGCACGTCATCTCCGAGACCGTCGAGCGACGCCTGCTCGAGCTGCTCGACCACCCGACCGAGTCGCCGTACGGCAACCCGATCCCGGGCTTGGGCGAGCTGGGCGAGGACAACCTCGGCGAGGCGTTCATGTCGGACGTCGAGCCGCTGTCGAAGGCCGCCGGTGCGGAGTCGAGCCGGGCGCTGGTGCGCCGGATCTCCGAGGAGATGCAGAAGGACGAGGCGCTGATGAGCGCCATGCGCCGGGTCGGCGCGCTGCCCGACAAGACGATCACCATCCAGGCCACCGCCGACGGCGTCCTCGTCGGCTCCGGTGGCGAGAGCGCCGAGATCTTCCACGACGCGGCCGACCACATCTTCGTCAAGCGGCTGTGATTCGGCGTACCTGAAGGTTCGGCCCTGAATCAGCCGAATCGAGGGCTGGAAGTTCAGGTACGACGACCGTCCACCAGCTCCGTCAGCCACTCCGACGTCCCCGCGTCGACCTTGTACGACGCCAGCTCGTCCCCGCGGGTGACCCCACGGTTGACGATCACGACTGGAACGCCGAGCTTGGCCGCGCGGCGCACGAACCGGAGCCCGCTCATCACGGTCAGGCTGGAGCCGGCGACGAGCAGCACCCCGTCGACGCCGGCCAGTGCGTCGACGGCGGCGTAGCAGCGCTCGACCCGCGCGGGAGGGACGTTCTCGCCGAAGAAGACCACGTCCGGCTTCAGGGCACCGCTGCAGGTCGGACACGCCGGCACCCGGAAGTCGGCGGTGTCCTCGAGGTCGACGTCGCCGTCCGGGCGGGAGGCGACGGAGGCGTGCCGCTCCACCCAGCCGGGATTGAGCTCGGACAGCCGCTGCTGCAGGGCGGTGCGCGGCGCCGTGGCCCGGCAGGACAGGCAGACCACCTCCGCGACCCGGCCGTGCAGCGCGACCAACCGCGGAGTTCCGACGGCCTCGTGGAGACCGTCGACGTTCTGCGTGATCACCAGCTCGGCATCGAGCCGGGCGACGGCCCAGTGCCCCGGGTTCGGCTCGGCGCCGCCCATCCGCGACCAGCCGAGGTGCGACCGGGCCCAGTACCGCTGCTGCGCCGCCGGACCGGACACGAACTCCTGGAACGTCATCGGCGTTCGCGCCGCCGAGCCCGGCCCGCGATAGTCCGGGATGCCCGAGTCCGTCGACAGGCCGGCCCCGGTGAGCACCACCAGCGCGCGGTCGGCGCACAGCTCGAGCGCCGCATCCCGTTGGTTGAGGTGCGAGGCCGCCCGCGGCCGAGCCTCGAAACCAGGGATCGCCGTCACGCCAGCAAGAGTACGGCGACCCGCGCAACCCCAGGCCCCTGTCGATCCGTTGAAGGGGCTTGAGGGACACGTGCTGAGCAGCCGGGAGCGGGACCGCGAGTTCGCCGACTTCGTCCGCAGCAACCGGGGCGGGCTGGTCGCGACCGCGCGCCTGCTCACCGCCGGTGACGCCCACCTCGCCGAGGACCTGGTGCAGACCGCGCTGGTCCGGGTCTACCTGGCCTGGGGGGCGGGCGCGGACCGGCGACCCCCACGCCTACGCCCGTCGGACCCTCGTCAACTGCACCACCGACCGCCGCGGCTTCACCCGCCGGGAGCACACCGCGGCGGTCATCCCCGACACCGTGGCCCCTGCGCCCACGTCCGACGACCATCGACGCCGAGCTCGTCGCAGCCCTCGGGAGCCTCCCGCCGAAGATGCGGGCCGCCGTCGTGCTCCGCCACGTCCACGACCTGTCCGTCGACGACACCGCGGAGGCGGTCGGCTGCTCCGCCCTCGGGGCCGCCGTCGTCGCCCGCACCGGGCAACAACGAGGACACCATGATCGACCTGGTGGCCTACACCGGCGCGCAGCCCGAAGGCTTCGAGCTGGCCAAGGTGCCCGAGGGGTACCTCCTGCAGGGGGCGTGCTGAAGGGCGCGCCGAGCGAGACCCGTGCCCTGCGGTACTTCCAGGGCGAGCACCTGGTCGTCGTCCAGGTCTGGGAGACCATCGACCTCACCGACGACCAGATCGTCGAGCTCGCCGAGGGCGTCACCGTGACCGCGGACGCCGTGGCAGGAGTCGGCTGAGTCGGCTCAGTCCTCGATGAGCGGCACGAACAGGTAGCGCCCGTGCTCCTCGTCCGTCGCCCCCTCCGGGGTGAGGACCACCCGGTGCATCACGCCGCCGACCGGCACGACCAGTACGCCGCCGACCGCCAGCTGCTCCAGGAGCGCCGGCGGCACTGTGTCGGTCGCCGCCGACACCAGCGCCCGGTCGTACGGCGCTCGGTCCGGCCAGCCCAGCACCCCCGGCACTGCCTGGTGGAGCTCGGCCGTCGGGTAGCGGTCGGCCAGGCTCGCCCGGCTCGCGACGATCAGCTCCGGGATCCGCTCGACCCCGACCACGGAACCCTCCGGCCCGACCAGGTGGGCGAGCAGGGCGGTCGTCCAGCCCGACCCCGACCCGACGTCGAGGACCCGGTCGCCGGGCTGGGGGTCGAGCAGCGCGAGCATGTTGCGCACGGTCGTGGGCTGGCTGTTGGTGACGCCGTAGCCGATGTCGAGGGCCTGGTCGAGGTCGGCGAAGCGGTGTTGCGAAGCGGGGAGGAAGTCGCGGCGGGGGACCGCCGCGAACGCCTCGTCCAGCCGGGCGCTCATCGTGCGCTCAGCCGTAGCGCAGCTTGGCCCGCTCCCGCGCCTTCTCGGCCTCGACCTCGCGGTCCTTCGGGGGCGCGGTCGTCACCAGCGCCTCCAGCAGGTGCGCGGTGGCGTGCGCGACCTCGTGGACGGCGCGGTCGAACGCATCCTGGTTGGCCTGGGACGGCTTCGTCGTGCCGCTGACCTTGCGCACGTACTGCAGCGCGGCCGCGGTCACCTCGTCCGACGACGCAGGCGGCTCGAAGTTGTGGAGGACCCTGATGTTCCGGCACATGCCTCGAGCCTACGTCGGGGCTTGGGTGGTTTCGAGGCTCGTCGCTAGCGCTCCTCGCACCTCAACCACCGGCTGAGCGCGCTACGAACGGTCGCGAAGGTCGAAGAACTCGACGTCCTCACCGGTGACCAGCACGACCCGCCCGTCCGGCATGGGTACGGCGCGCACCTGCTTGATGTCGTCGCCGTACTCGACCTGGACCATCCGGTTGAGCAGCTCGCCGTCCTCGATCTTCAGGACCGACAGGTAGCCGACGCCGCCGCGCTTGATCACGGTCAGGATCGTGCGGTGGTCGTGGATGAACGTGAACGACCGCGGGTCGCCCCCCGCCAGTGCGTGAGTGTTGGAGGCGTAGTGCTGGACGTTCATCCGGTGCACGTTCTTCAGGTCGGCGACGTTGAACAACCCGACCTGGGCGCCCCAGCCGCGACCGCCGAACGCCGGCCCCTCGCCGACACCCACGAGCCGTTTCGGGCCGAGCGGGTGCAGGTACTCGGAGAAGCCGGGGATCTTGAGCTTCGCGATCAGTGACGGCTGCTCGACGTCGGTCAGGTCGATCGCGTAGAGCGGGTCGACCTGGCGGAAGGTCACCAGGATCGCCAGCCCGTCGAACCAGCGCACCGACTTGAGGTCCTCGTTGCGGCCGAGCTCGTCGAGCCGGCCGATCTCGACCAGGTCCTGCCCGTCCCGCTCGAACGTCACGACCGAGTTGAAGTTGCCGGTCTCCGAGGTGGGTGTGACCGCGACCCGGAGCACGCCACCGGCCTCGTCCATCGCCCACCGGTCGGCGATCGAGCCCTCGACCTCACCGGACGCGACGTGCGTGGCCCGGGTGCCGTCGAGCTCGAAGTCGAACAGGTAGGTGCTGCCGCCCTGCACGCTCGGCAGGATCCGGGTGCCGATGCAGCCGATGCAGTCGAACCCGGTGCCCCAGCTCGGGCTCGCGGCCAGGTAGAGGTGGTCGACCGACTCGTAGGCGATGTCGGTAGCCCCGGCCAGGCCGATCGCGTCGACCTCCGCCGGCGACTTCGCGCCGAACCCGACCACGCTCACGGTGTCGAGCGTCAGCTCGTCGGACGGGATCGCCACGTTCGTGCAGTCGAGCAGCGCGGCCGGGTCCTCGTCGTTGGCGGTGATCGTCGGCAGCCAGTCCTCGATCGTGGACTCCTCGACCTTCTTGCGGTTCTCCGCCAGCGCCTCGCGGAGGTTGCGGCCCTTGCCGCGGTGCACGAAGTCGAGGTCCGGCAGTCCGCTCGACAGGACCAGCCGGACGGCGTCGCCGTGCTGGCGGGCGGACAGCAGCCGGGCGTCATAGGCCACGTCGTCGACGACCTCCGGTCGCTGGGGGTCGGCGATCGAGACGGTGAGCACCCGGGTGCCGAGGCGGGCGCCCACGCCGTACGCCGTCTGCGTGCGCGGCGCGTTGTCGTCGATGCCGACCGCGACCACCTGGTCGCCGGCCAGCATGATCTCGCCCTCCTCCAGGCCGTCGAGGTCCACGGACGAGAGCCGCTCGGTCCGCTCGCCGGTCACGTCGTAGACGACCAGCTCGTCGTCGCGGAGCCGGAGCAGGAGGTCGCCGTCGGTCTTCACCAGGTCCGGCTCGTCGACGCCGATCTCCTGGACGTTGGTGCCGGTCTCGCTGTTCTCCTGGCGGGTGGTGGTGGCGCGCGGAGCCATCTTGTATCCCTCGAAGTTTGGGACGTCGCTCAACGCAGCGGAAAGGTCGACCGGACCACGCTGGTTGACCATCAAGTCCAGGTCGCGGAAGACCCGGTCGACGGATCCGTTCCGAAGGAACGAGTGTCGCGTCCCCCAGTACGGGTTGTACGGCTCGTCCCACCCCCACGCCGTGACTCGCTGCAACCCGCGGTCGACGTACGTCTCGAGCAGCTCGGCGCACGACTTGGCCGTCTCCAGGTCGGCCTGGAAGGCGACGTTGCTGGGCGCGCGGCCCGGGCGGGCGTCGGAGTCGCCACCGCCGTCGCCGGCACCGCCGTCACCACTCACGAGCATGCCGGTGAGGAACGCGCCGGCGATGCCGGTCGCGACACCCGCGGTGAGCAGCGGCTTCACCAGGAAGTGCCGCCGCTTGGCGGTGACCGGCGACGCTGCAGTCTCAGCCTTCCGCCCGGCGCGCAGGATGTCGTGGGTGGGCGCCTTGCCGACCGGCAGGTCGTCCCAGAGGTCTTCGAGGTCGGTCATCGCGACGCCCCTCCACTCAGATCGAGGATGTGGTCGTTCGCAGCCAGCAGGGCCAGGGATCGGGACAGGCGACTCTTCACGGTGCCCGTCGGCACCCCCAGCACGTCGGCCGTCTGTCGCTCGGTGAGCTGCACGAAGTAGCGCAGGACCACGACGTCGCGGTTGCCCTTCGTCAGGCACCCGAGCGCGCGGTGCACGGCGTCGGCCAGCGCGACCGCGTCGGACTTGTCACTCACCGAGGACTGGAGTGACCGGGCCCCGGTGTCGTCGAGCTCGCCGGTCACGGACCGGTCCTTCCACCACCGGCTGCGCCGTACGTCGCGCAGGCAGTTGAGGAGCATCCGGTAGACGTAGGCGTCCCGGTTGTCCGCACTGCGCACCTTGTCCCACCCGGTGTAGCACCGGACCAGCGTGGTCTGGGCGATGTCCTCCGCCTCGTGGGGCAGGGCGCCGAGGAACACGGCCGCACGGACCAGCGACCCCCACGTCTGCTCCACGTAGGCGGCGTACTCCGCCTCGGTGTCTCGATCCACGACTCTTCGATGCCTCCTCCCTTGCTGGGCTGCTGACGGTACGACGGATCTCCGACCCAGGGAGGTTCCATCGGGATCGAGGAGAGTGCGACGATTCGCGCATGACCGAGTCAGCCAGCTCCCGCACCTACGACCTCGTCCTCCTCGGTGCCACCGGGTTCACGGGCGGCCTCACCGCCGACTACCTCGCGGCGAACGCGCCGGAGAGCCTGCGGTGGGCGATCGCCGGCCGGAGCAAGGAGAAGCTGGAGCAGGTCCGCGAGCGGCTCGGCCCCGATGCCGGCGACATCGACCTGATCGTGGTCGACTCCTCTGACGAGGCGAACCTGCTGGACATGGCGTCGTCGACCAGGGTGGTCGCGACGACGGTCGGTCCCTACCTCGAGTACGGCGCCCCGCTGGTCGCGGCGTGCGCGCACGAGGGCACCGACTACGTCGACCTCACCGGTGAGCCGGAGTTCGTGGACCGGATGTACGTCGCCCACCAGGCCACCGCCGAGGCCAGCGGCGCCCGGATCGTCCACTGCTGTGGCTTCGACTCGATCCCGCACGACCTCGGCGCCTACTTCACGATCCAGCAGCTCGCCGAGCAGGCGGGCGGGGAGATCACGGCCCCGGTGACGATGCGCGGGGTGGCCCGGTCCAACGGCACCTTCTCGGGTGGCACCTTCCACTCCGCGCTCAACGCCTTCGCCCGCGCCAAGCACATGCGCGACGCGATGCAGGCCCGCAAGCGGGTCGAGCCGCGGCCCGAGGGCCGCCGGTCGAAGGCGGTCGCCGGCAAGCCCGGCCGCGACAAGGTGCTCGGCTACTGGCTGCTCCCGCTGCCGACCATCGACCCGTTCATCGTGGCGCGCAGCGGCGCCGCGCTGGCGTCGTACGGCCCCGACTTCCGGTACTCCCACTTCGCCGGCACCAAGACGCTGCGGTACGCCGCCGGTGGCGCGGCCGGGGCGGGCGGCATCGCGGTCGCCGCGCAGATCCCGCCGGTTCGCAACCTGCTGAAGAAGCGGGTGCCGCAGGGCACCGGCCCGTCGGAAGGACGCCGCGACGCGTCGTGGTTCTCCGTGGAGTTCGTGGCCGAGAGCGACGGCACCACAGTCCGGGCCAAGGTGTCGGGCGGCGACCCGGGCTACACCGAGACCGCGAAGATGCTGGCCGAGTCGGCGCTCTGCCTCGCCCTCGACGACAACCCACCGACGTCCGGGCAGGTCACCACCGCACAGGCGATGGGCGACGCCCTGCTGGCGCGGCTGCAGGCTGCCGGCATCAAGTTCGAGCGCGTCGCGGACTCGGAGGGCCCAGCCTGAGCTCCGCGGGCAATGCCGACCTGCAGGTCGGCATGACGCTGCCGGTGATGGAGCCCGATCTGGACGCGTCGACCCTCGAGGCCTGGTCGCGCTACGTCGACGACGCTCCGTTCTCGTCGCTGTGCTTCGGCGAGCGGATGGCGTTCGACAACCCGGACGCCCTCACCCTGCTCGGTGCCGTGGCGGCCTGGACTTCGCGGGTGCGGCTGGCGACCACGGTGTTGGTGCCCCAGCTGCACAACCCCGTGCAGCTCGCCAAGGCGATCGCGACCGGTGACATGCTCAGCGACGGCCGGCTCTCGGTCGGGGTCGGCGTCGGCGGGCGCGAGGAGGACTACCGCGCCGCCGGAGCCGAGCTCTCGAGCAAGACCATGCAGGGCCTGGCGGACCGGGTCACGACCATGAGGCGGGTGTGGGCGGGTGAGAAGGTGGTCGACGCCGTACGTCCGGTCGGGCCTCCGCCCGTCCAGGCCGGTGGTCCCGAGATCCTGGTGGGCACGATGGGCCCGAAGACGGTGCGGCACGCGTCGGCCTGGGCCGACGGGCTGGCCGGCGTCACCCTAGACCTGGACGTCGCCGGCGTCGGGCAGCTCTTCGAGCAGGCCCGAGCCGACTGGGCCGCCGAGGAACGGGCGGCACCGCGGCTCACCACGTCGTTCTGGTTCGCCGTCGGCGACGAGCCCCGGGCGCAGATCCGGCAGCACCTGCGGCACTACATGAACTGGCTGCCGACCGAGCTGGTCGATGCGCTGGCCACGACCGCCGGCTTCGCGGGCACGCCGAGCGAGCTGCGCGACGTGCTCCGGCGCTTCGAGGACATCGGCACCGACGAGGTGCAGCTGATCCCGACCAGCTCGGACCTGTCGCAGTTGGAGCGGGTCGCGGAGGTCGTCTGAGGCTCGGCAGTGAGCCGGACCGGCGCGACACGTGCTGGTGCTTCTCGAGTGGTGCCCCCGGCCAGAGTCGAACTGGCGACCTTTCGCTTAGGAGGCGGCTGCTCTATCCACTGAGCTACGGGGGCCTCGGTCGCATTCTTTCAGGTCGCCGACCTCACTTGCCGAGCGGCTTGTGGGTGATGCCGTCATCGATCATCTGCTGGAACTGGTCGGCAACCGTGTCCGCCATGTCGTGGTAGCTGATCCCCAGCTCCTCCCGCGAGCGGCTGTTGTCGAACTCCAGCGGGTAGCCGACGTTCTTGTCCACGAACTCCCGCGTGTAGCCGGCCACGGGTGCGGCCAGCTTGAAGAGCGGCTTGGGCATCTTGACCAAGGGGAACGGATAGCTGTGCCCGAAGCGCTTGCGCAGGATCTTGCCCATCTTGAGCATCGTCAGGGAGCCGGCGTTGGTGATGTAGCGGCCGTGCGCCGCCGGGGTGAAACCCGCGGTCACGTGGGCTCGGGCCACGTCGCGCACGTCGACCAGCCCGAACGCCAGGTCGGGCGCGCCGCCGGCCAGCGAGCCGTCGACGAACGCCTTCATCGTGGTCATCGAGCCGGACTTGCTCGCGGTCGTCAGCGCAGGGCCGAGCACCAGGCCCGGGTGGATGGTGACCATGTCCCACCGCTGCTGGGCACCACAGATCTCCCACGCTGCCTTCTCGGCCACGGTCTTGGAGTAGGGGTAGGGCTGGTGGTCGACGCTGCTGGTGGTGTTCCAGTCCTCCTCGGTGAACGGGCCGCGCCCCAGCATGTCGATGTTGTCGCCCTGGATCGCGACCACGCTGCTGGTGAGTACGACGCGCTTCACCGACGGTGTCGCGTCGACACTGGCCAGCACGTTGCGGGTGCCGTCGAGCGCCGGTTTGACCAGCTGCTTCCCGGGGTCGCGGACCTTGCCGAGCAGGAACGGCGACGCGGTGTGGATGACCAGCTCGCACCCGGCCATCGCCTCCGCGTAGCTGCCGTCGTCGAGCAGGTCGGCCCGGTGCAGGGTGAGTCGTCCCTCGTGCTCGGCGGCGAGCGCGTGCAGGTGCTCGAGCCCCGTCGCCTTGTCGGGGTCGCGGACGGTGCCGCGGACGACGTACCCGTCCTCGAGCAGGTAGCGCACGATCCAGCTCGCGACGTACCCGGTCGCTCCAGTCACCAGCACGGGCGTCGTCGGATCGATCTCGGTCATGTGCCGGACCGTGCCCTACGGGACCCACGAGCGCAAGTCGGACGCCGTACCATCCCGAACATGCTGCTCGATCGCGACCCGCAGCTTGACGCGTTCGCTGCGTCGGTGGCGGACGCGGCCGCCGGTCGGGGATCGGTGGTCCTCGTCGAGGGCGAGGCCGGGTGCGGCAAGACCAGCCTGGTTCGCGCGGCCACGGCCGACGTGGAGGCCTGGTGGGGTTGGTGCGATCCGCTATCTACCCCGCGCCCCCTGGGACCTCTGATCGACCTGGCTCCGGCCGCGGGGATCGCGGTGGACGGCGATCCGTTCGCTGTCTATGACGCGATGCTCGAAGCGCTTCACCGACGGCTCACGCCGGTCGCGGTCGTGCTGGAGGACGTCCACTGGGCGGATGATCTGACGCTCGCGATGGTGCAGTTCCTCGGGCGCCGTGTCGCCGATTGCCGCGCCATGGTGGTCGCGACCTACCGCGGCGACGAGGTGTCTGTCGGCCTGCGGCGCGTTCTCGGGGACCTGGCTCGTCAGGTGGACCACGTCCATCGCATCGAGGTGGGCGCACTGTCGCCGTCGGCTGTGTCCGCGTTGACGCACGACTCCGGGCTCGACCCCGTCGAGGTCATGCACGTCACGAATGGCAACGCTTTTTTCGTGACCGAGCTGGTTGCGGCCGGCGGGGCACCGTCTCCCGACGTGACCGATGCGGTCCTCGCTCGGGTGAACGGGCTTCCCGCCGAGGTGCGCGGCGTCATCGACCTCCTTGCCGTCGAGCCAGGTGGCCTCGAGCTGGGCCGCGTGCCGGAGCCCGAACGCGCCCAAGGGCTGTTGGTGGAGATCGGAAACCGGGTGACCTTCCGTCACGAGCTGGCCCGCCGTGCTGTGTACGACGCGTTGCCCAACCGACAGCGACGTGCTCTGCACCGTCAGCTGCTCAGCGAGCTGACGGCGTCTTCCGTCGGAACGGACCTGGCCAGGTTGGCTCACCACGCCGTCGGGACGGGTGATCCTGAGCTGGTGGTGGCACATGTCGGGCGGGCCGCCGACGACGCCGTGCACCGCGGCGCCAACCGCCAGGCGGTGGGCTTCCTCGAGGCGTTGCTCAGGCACGAGGTCGACCTGGACAGGGCGGACCTCGTCGAGGCATTGGCGCGCCTCGGGGTCGGGCTCGGCGCCCTGGACCGACATGCGGATGCGGTCACGCAACTGAGTCGCGCCGAGGCCATCGCCGAGGATCTCGGCGATGGCCGGCTCCAGGGGCGCGTCCTGATGAACCTCGCCGACGCCCTGTGGAGGGCCGGAGACGTCGCCGGGTCCCGGCCCACCCGCGATCGCGCCGTCGACGTGCTGCGCCCGCTGGGGCCGACGCCCGAGCTTGCGACCGCCTTGGTCCTGCAGGCGCGCGGTCGGATGCTCGCCCGACATCACGAGCCGGCCCTGGCGAGCGTCTCCGAGGCGGTTGCGGTCGCCAGCGAGATCGGCGATGAGGCGGTCCGCATCGGCGCGGACCTGATCCGCGGCACTGTCGAGGTCGTGACCGGCGATCCCGACGTCGGGGTCGAGCTTCTCACCGGCGTACTGGCGTGGGCTCGGGCGCATCAGGACCCGAGCCTCGAGATCGACTCCCTGCGGATGCTCAGCAGCGGGTCCGGTGAAGCACGACGCTATGGCGCCGCCTACGACTGGGCACAGCAGCTCGTCGACAGCTCGTTGAGCCGTGACAACGACTTCGCAGTCGGCTACGCCCGGGTCTGGCAAGCGCGGATCCGCTTCGAGCAGGGTCAGTGGGACGAGGCCGCACGGTTGATCGCGCTCGCCGACGTCGAGAACAGCTCTCCGGTCAACCGCGCCACCGCGCTCGGCGTTCTCGGCCGGCTCCGGGTT
Source organism: uncultured Actinomycetota bacterium (assembly GCA_963846535.1). Taxonomy (GTDB): domain Bacteria; phylum Actinomycetota; class Actinomycetes; order Propionibacteriales; family Nocardioidaceae; genus Nocardioides. The sequence continues at coordinate 1,950,284 of CAWJWK010000003.1, read as the reverse complement.
CGCCGCGGAGACCCGCGAGCGCTCGAACCGCTCCTCGAGGTGCAACGCATGGAGGGTCTCGAGCTCCAGCACCGGTGGGCCGGCCTGTGCGGCCTCGCCGAGCACTACTGGCTGATCGGCGACGCCGCAGCCGGCAGGGAGGTCCTGCAAACGCCGTACCTCCAGGCCCTGGAGACCGACAGCCCCTGGGCGCAGGGCGAGATCGGGTTCTGGCTGTGGCGGCTGGGAGCCGTCGACCGGCCACCGCCGAAGGCGGCCGAGCCCTTCGCCGCGCAGATCAGAGGTGACTGGGCGGCAGCGGCGTCGGCATGGGAGGCGACCGGGTGTCCCTACGAGCGGGCACTGGCCCTGCTCGACGGCGATGCGGACGCGGCGGCGGACGGGCTGCTCCTCCTGGATCGCCTCGGCGCTCGGCCGGCAGCTGCCCAGGCGCGTCGCAGGCTCGCAGACCGAGGTGTGCGGGTGCCCCGGTCTCCGCGACCCCAGACGCTGGAGAACCCGTGGGGCCTCACGGAGCGCGAGCTCCAGATCCACGAGCTGCTGCTGGCGGGGCTCGACAATCCCGCCATCGCTGCGCGCCTGTACATCTCGAGACGCACCGTCGAGCACCACGTGTCGGCGGTGCTTCGCAAGCGCGGTGTGGAGGGACGGGACCGGCTCACGTAGGTGAGCCCCGCGGCCAATCTAGGTGAGGCTCACGGAGGCGCCAGGGCATCGCCGTCCCTAGCGTCATGGCATCGGACCACACACTCACACTCAAGGAGATCCCGATGCCTCGTTATCTGGTCGAGCGGACGTTCCCCGAAGGCCTCACCATCCCGCAGGACGACAGCGGCGCGAAGGCGTGCCTCAACGTCGTGGACGGCAACGCCGGCCACAACGTCACCTGGGTGCACTCCTACGTCTCGCCGGACAGGACCAAGACGTTCTGCATCTACGACGGCCCGTCCCCGGAGTCGATCCGGTCTGCCGCTTCCACCAACGATCTGCCCGTCGACACCATCACTGAGGTCTCTGTCCTCGACCCGTACTTCTACAGGGTCTGAGCCACACCTGTTGGTTCGCCAGCTCCGCGACGGCTGCTTGAGCGGCGGACCCGGGGCGCGGGCACGACGGTCGGATTCGTGATTGGCGCACTCGCTCGTCACAATGGGATGACCTTTCCCGTACCACAGCCAGGTGAGACCTTGACGGACAGCCCCGACCCCGACGGCGCACCACCGGACGACGCCGCCGGCAGCCGGAAGGCGCAGGCTCGGCGCGTGCCCGGCACCGTGGCCAACAGCACCGTCGCCGGCAAGCGACGGCTGCGGAAGCGGCACACCGTCGCCAAGGTGATCGTCGCGACCCTCCTCGTCCTCGGCATCGGTACGGCGACCTCGGTCGTGCTCGCCTACAACCACTGGAACAGCAACCTCGACCACCAGGACCTGTCGAGCCAGCTCGGCGACGACCGACCGCCCAAGGAGGACGTCGAGGGTCCGAAGGAGCCGCTCAACATCCTGGTGATGGGCTCCGACAGTCGCGACTGCGAAGGCTGCAACATCGACGGCCTGACCGGTGACGGCGAGCGGTCGGACACCACGATCATGTTGCACCTGTCCGCGGACCGGCAGCGGGCCTACGGCATCAGCATCCCGCGCGACACCCTCGTCGACCGGCCCACCTGTTTCGACGAGGACGGTGGCCGCATCCCGGGTGCGACCGACACGATCTGGAACGACGCCTACGCGGTCGGCGGCCCGGCGTGCACGATCCGGCAGTTCGAGCAGGTCACCGGCATCCGGATCGACAACTACGTCGTCATCGACTTCCAGGGCTTCAAGGACATGGTCAACGCCCTCGACGGCGTGGAGGTCTGCATCCCCGAGGACATCGACGACCCCGAGCACGGGATCACGCTCGAGGCCGGCACCCGGGAGATCAAGGGGGACGAGGCGCTCAGCTACGTCCGGGTGCGTCACGTCGGCGACGGCACCGACCCGCAGCGGATCCGGCGCCAGCAGGCGTTCATGGCCGCCATGATCAACAAGGCGATCTCCGCCGGCATGCTGGTGCGTCCCGACCGGATGCTGTCGTTCCTCAACGCGGTCACCGACTCGATCCAGACCGACTACGAGAACATCGCCGAGCTCGCCGACCTGGGCGGCAGCTTCAGCGGCATCGGCGTCGACAACATCAAGTTCGTGACCACGCCGTGGGTCTACTCGACCGCGCAGGTCGGTCGGGTCGAGTGGACCGACCAGGTCGAGGTCCTGTGGAGCCTGGTGCTCGAGGACAAGCCGTTGAGCGAGCAGTTCGCCGAGGAGTCGATCAGCGCCGCCGACGACCCGCAGGGCTCGAACGCACCCCCGAACGAAGGGGCGTCCGACGACCCGAGCCAGTCGACCGGCGGCGGCAAGAAGAACGACGGTGGCCTCTCCGACGACGCGCGCGAGAACGCCGGGCTCTGCACATGAGCAAGAAGAAGGCCGAGACGGACTGGGAGCGTCGCAAGCGGCTCGCGGCCGTCTTCGGCGATGCCCTGCCCGACGTCACCAGTGACGAGCGGGACCCGGCCGAAGCGGCGGACGAACGCGAGCCCGCCAGCGAGCGTTGGCTGAAATCACAGGTGCCGCCTCACCACGGCGGGTGAGACGGCGGCTGCGTGACGAGCCGGAAGCTCAGGGACGGGCGGCCAGCGCGTCGCGGATCTGCGTGAGCAGCTCGACCTCGGTCGGACCGGCTTCGTCGACCGGGAAGAACTTCTCCTTGGCCTTGGTGTAGGGCACCACGATCAGGAAGTAGACGACGGCGCCGAGCAGAACGAAGGCGACGACCGCGTTGAGGAACGCGCCGAAGCTCTGCTGCGCCGTACCGAAGACTTCGTCCGCCGAGTCCGGCATAAGGCCGGTCAGCCACTCGACGAACGTCGTGACGACCACGGCAAACGACGCCGCCATGATGAACGCGACCGCAATCTCGACGAGATTGCCCCGCAGGATGAAGTTCTTGAACCCGGACATCTGAATCTCCTCTTTCCGAGATGAAAGCCCTGCCCCCGGCAGGGATCGCCCACGAACCTAGCGGTTCGTCCACGCGTACGTCACGAACGACGTGACCGCTGCGCCGGCGACGTCGACGACCGTGGACTCGGGGATTCCGAGCACCGCCAGCCGGCCCGTTATCGCATCCGACGTCTCCGAATCCGGGTCGGGTACGGCGAGCACCAGCGCGCCGCTGGCGATCGTCACCGTGGTGCGGGACTCGGGGTCGGTGGCCAGCAGGTCGACCTCGTCGCCGACCCGGAGCAGGCCGACCTGGGCGGCGTCGGACAGCCGGACGGGGACCGCGATCGTCCCCGGAGCCGTGTCGGCCAGGCCCGGCCCGACCAGCCGGACGTCGGTGACCGGCTCGCCGGCCCGCAGCGGTGCCGCGAGGATGGCGCCGGCCGCGTCAGCGACGTCGGTCAGCACGCCCTCCGGTGCCGTGTTCGGGCTCAGCTCGACGACGGTGAGGTCGTCGGTGCTGAGCAGGGCCCCGGCCGGCAGGTCGCGCCCGGCGACCAGCACCTCGGCGGTCGGCGCGGCCGGCGGCGCCGTGGCCCGCAGGCCCGCGGCCGCGGCTGCGGCCACGCAGAGCACGGCCAGCAGGCGACGGCGGCGCAGCACCGCGCGTCGTACCGACGTCAGCCGGTCCCGGAGGCGGACGGACAGGTCCCGAGTGGCCATGGGGCGACGCTATGAGCCGTCCGTACGACGCCGCGCCCCCGGCCGGGGTTGTCCACAGGTCAGGCGGGAGTGGCTGCCGGGGTGCTGCTCGAGGAGCTCGACGACGAGTCCGAGGAAGAGCTGGTGGACGCGGCCGGGGTGGTCGCCTTCTCGCTGGACTTCTCGCTGGACTTCTCGCTGGGCTTGTCGCTCGACGTCTCGGTCGAGCTGCTCTTGCCGCGGCTGTCGTTGCGGTAGAAGCCTGAGCCCTTGAAGACGACGCCCACCGCGTTGAAGAGCTTGCGCAGCTTGCCCGAGCACTCCGGGCAGACGGTCAGCGCGTCGTCGGAGAAGCTCTGGAACTGCTCGAAGGCGTGCTCGCAGTCGGTGCAGGCGTATTGGTACGTGGGCATCGGATCTCCGGGTGAGGCTTAGCACTCTCGTCTTTCGACTGCCAAGTCTACTTGAGCATTCCGCCAACCGGCACAATGACGACACCATGACCGTTGCCACTCGCCGACCGCACATCTGGCCGGGCAACTGGCCGGCCTCACTGCGCTGGACCGCGTTCGTCACCGTCGTCCTCACTCTCCTGTTGGTGTTCGCGCTGGTCGCATCGGTGGCGATCGTCCGACGCTCGTGGCCGCAGAGCGAGGGTGAGATCGAGATCTCCGGCCTCGAGGACGAGGTCGAGGTGCTCCGCGACGAGCACGGGATCCCGCAGATCTACGCCGGCTCGATGCACGACCTGATGCTCGCCCAGGGGTTCGTGCACGCGCAGGACCGGTTCTACGAGATGGACGTCCGCCGCCATGCCACCGCCGGCCGGCTCGCGGAGCTCTTCGGCGAGGACGCCGTCGACACCGACCGGGTGGTGCGGACACTCGGGTGGCGCCACGTCGCCGAGCAGGAGCTGACCATGCTCGAGCCGCGGACCCGTGCCCTGCTCGACGCCTACGCGGAGGGCGTCAACGCCTACCTCGAGGACCGGTCGCTGTCGGAGCTGTCGCTCGAGTACGCCGTGCTCGACGTGTCGGGGCTCGACTACACCCCGGAACCGTGGACGGGCGTCGACTCGATCGCCTGGCTCAAGGCGATGGCGTGGGACCTCAAGGGCAACCTCGACGAGGAGATCGAGCGGGCGATGTCGATCGGCGCGGTCGGGGAGCAGCGCGCGCAGCAGCTGTTCCCGCCCTATCCGTACGACGCGCACCCGCCGATCGTCGAGCAGGGAGCCGTCGTCGACCGCGTGTTCGAGCAGGACGCGACCGCGCCCGGCACCCGGCTGCCGTCGCGTCCGCCGCTCGGCCCGCGGGTGCAGGCGGCGCTGGCGGGCGTGCGGCAGCTGGTCGACGGGATGCCTGCCCTGCTGGGCGAGGGCGACGGGATCGGCAGCAACGGCTGGGTCGTCAGTGGCGAGCACACCGCGTCGGGCGCGCCGATCCTCGCCAACGACCCGCACCTCGGGATCTCGCTGCCCAGCGTCTGGTCGCAGGTCGGGCTGCACTGCCGCGAGGTCACCGAGACCTGTCCGCTCGACGTCGCGGGCTTCAGCTTCTCCGGCGTGCCCGGCGTGGTCATCGGCCACAACGCCGACATCGCCTGGGGCTTCACCAACCTGGCTCCCGACACCACCGACCTCTACATCGAGCGGGTGCGCGACGACCGCTGGCAGCACGACGGCCGGAGCCGCCCGCTCATGGTCCGGGAGGAGACGATCGAGGTCCGCGAAGGTGACGACGTCACGATCCTGGTCCGGTCGACGGGGCACGGACCGCTGCTGTCCGACCTCGCGGGCTCGCTCGGCGTACGGATCCGCAACGCGGGGGTCAGCGGCGTCGTACCGGACGTGAGCCCGCGGTGGGACCACGCGGTGTCGCTCGCGTGGACCGCGCTGGAGCCGCAGCCGACGGCCGACGCCCTCTACGCGCTCAACCTCGCGACCGACTGGCCCTCGTTCCATGCCGCGCTGAGCGACTTCGCGGTGCCGGGGCAGAACGTCGTCTACGCCGACACCGAGGGCCACATCGGCTACCAGGCGACGGGGCGGGTGCCGATCCGCAAGTCCGGCAACGACGGACTGGTGCCGGCGCGGGGCTGGTTGTCGGAGGACGACTGGACCGGTGAGTACGTGCCCTACGACGCGCTCCCCAACGTGCTCGACCCCGAGTCGGGGCTGGTGGTGACCGCCAACCAGGCCGTCATCGACCCCGGCGCCACTGGCGACTCAGGGTCCGGTTACCCCTACCACCTGACCGACGACTGGGACCGCGGCTACCGGTCGTCGCGGATCCGCGACCTGATCGACGACGGCGGTGCGCTCGACGTCGACGACATGGGCGAGATCCAGACCGACGACCGGAATCCGATGGCGCCCGTGCTGACGCCGTACCTGCTCGGGGTGCCGTTGCCGCGCGGCTACTACTCCCACGGCCAGGAGCTGCTCGAGGACTGGGGATTCCACCAAGGCGCGGACAGCGCCGCGGCGGCGTACTACAACGTGGTGTGGCGCGAGCTGCTGGCCCGCACGTTCCACGACGAGCTGACGGGGGACCTGCAGCCCGGCGGCGGACAGCGGTGGTTCGCGGTCGTGACCGAGCTGCTGACGCGGCCCGACGACGAGTGGTGGGACGACCAGGAGACGGAGGACGTCATCGAGACCCGCGACGTCATCCTCGAGGCGTCGTTGCGCGCCGCCCGCGACCAGCTCACCGCGCTGCAGTCACCGTCGGTCGATGAGTGGAGCTGGGGTGGGCTGCACCAGCTCGACCTGCGGTCCTCGACGCTCGGCGAGTCCGGCATCGCGATCATCGAGCGCATGTTCAACCGGGGAGGCTGGGAGGTCGGCGGCGGCGGCGCGATCCCGGACGCGACGGGGTGGGACGCGCGGGACGGCTACGAGGTCCAGACCGCGCCGTCGATGCGGATGGTCGTCCCGCTCGACGACCTCGACGAGGCCCGGTGGATCAACCTGACTGGTGTGTCCGGCCACGCGTTCCACGCGCACTACGTCGACCAGACCGACCTGTACGTGCGGGGCGAGACCCTGCCCTGGGTGTTCTCCTCCGATGCCGTCGAGGACGCCGCCGAGGACATCTTGACGCTGGTGCCGTCGGAGTGACGCCGCCGCACCGCGGAATACCCGGCTGACCGGGTATCCCACGGGTTGTCAGCCACTGCAATGGCTGACAACCCGATGAGTACCCGGCCGGCCGGGTATTCCGCGCCCGGTCAGAAGCGCACAACTCCCGCCGGCGTGACCACCGCACCGACCGGTCGGTCGTGCTCCTCGGTCGGCACCTGGTGGCCGGTCTCGTCGGCGTAGAGCAGGACGCAGGTGAAGGTGCCGACGGGGACCCGGGCGAGCGAGCGGTCGTAGGAGCCGCCACCGCGGCCGAGGCGCTGACCGACGGGGGAGACCGCCAACCCCGGCACCAGTACGGCGTCCGCGGTCGCGATCGCCTCGACGCCGAGGCGCGGGCTCATCGGTTCCAGGAGCCCGCGTCCGGCCGGCGCGAGCGAGGTCTCGCCGTGATAGACGGCCCAGTCGAGATCGTTGTCGGGCAGGAGCACGGGGAGGATGACCCGCTTGCCCGCCGAGATCAGCCGGTCGAGGAGCGCCGTCGTACCGGGCTCGGAGCCGACCGAGACGTAGCAGGCGACGGTTGCGGCGCGCCGTACCTCCGTGGCGTCGAGCAGGTGATCCGCGATCGCTCGGGCGGCTCCGCCCACCTCGGCCAGGGTCCGGCGTCGCCGTGCGGTCAGCAGCTGGTCACGCAGGGCGAGCTTCGCGAGTCCGGTATTACTGACCGGTTCCGGGATCGATTGCTCACTCGCCACGAGACCAGCCTACGATCGGACTATGGGCAGCGCCGGTTTGGAGATGGCACGCGCGAAGATGGTCGACGCGGGTGTCGATCCGGTCGCGATCGAGACGTTCGCGCACTACTACCGCTTGTTGGAGCACGGTGAGACCGGCCTGATCGCCGAGTCGAGCATCGAGCCGGTCGACATCGAGGCACTCGCCGACGTCGACGTGCCCGACGACGTCGCGGCCGAGGCGCTTCGGAAGACCGCGATCATCAAGCTCAACGGCGGCCTCGGCACGTCGATGGGGATGGACCGGGCGAAGTCTCTGCTCTGCGTCCGCCGCGGCCTCTCCTTCCTCGACATCATCGCCCGGCAGGTGCTGCACCTCCGGGAGGAGTACGACGCCCCCCTGCCGCTGCTCTTCATGAACAGCTTCCGCACGTCCGAGGACACCCTCGAGGCGCTGGCGCGCTACGACAGCCTGGCCCTCCCGGGGCTGCCGCTCGACTTCCTGCAGAACAAGGAGCCCAAGCTCCTCGCCAAGGATCTCGTCCCGGCGGCCTACCCCAAGGATCCCGATCTCGAGTGGTGCCCGCCCGGGCACGGTGACGTCTACACAGCGCTGCGGGGCAGCGGCGTGCTCGCCCAGCTGATCGAGCAGGGCTTCCAGTACGTCTTCATCTCCAACTCCGACAACCTCGGCGCCGTGCCGGCACCGGGCGTGGCGGGCTGGTTCGCGCAGAGCGGTGCTCCGTTCGCGATCGAGGCGGTCCGCCGTACGCCCTCGGACAAGAAGGGCGGGCACTTCGCGCGCCGCAAGGCCGACGGCCGGCTGGTCCTGCGCGAGACCGCGCAGACGGCCAAGGAGGACCTTGACGCGCTGGCCGATCTCGAGCGGCACCGCTACACGTCGACCAACAACCTCTGGATCGACCTGCGCGTGCTCCGCGACACGCTCGACCAGCGCGACGGCGTGCTCGGCCTGCCGCTGATCAAGAACACCAAGACCCTCGACCCCGGTGACCCCAGCACTCCCGAGGTGATCCAGATCGAGACCGCGATGGGTGCGGCGATCGAGGTCTTCGAAGGTGCGAAGCTGATCGAGGTCGGTCGCGACCGGTTCGTGCCGGTGAAGACGACCAACGACCTCTTGGTGCTGCGCTCCGACGTCTACGCGATCGGCGCCGACTTCGTGCTCGACCTGATCGCGTCCGAGGTGCCCTACGTCGAGCTCGACCCCGCGCACTACAAGCTCGTCGGCGAGTTCGACAAGCGGTTCCCGGAGGGCGCGCCGTCCCTGACCAAGGCGTCGTCGCTGACGATCGACGGCGACTGGACCTTCGGCCACGGCGTGGAGATCGTCGGCGAGGTCGCGCTCGAGGCCGACACGGCGCAGCGGGTGCCTGCGGGTGAGGTGCTGTCCGGCTCCGATGGCTGAGCCCGGGGTCCCGGTCGAGGAGCACCGCGACCGGATCCTCGCGCTGGTCGCGCCGCTGACGCCCTATCCGCGGTTGCTGGACATGGCAGCGGATCACGTCTGTGCGGGCGACGTGCCGGCGCAGGTGGCGCTGCCGCGCTTCGACCACGCCGCGATGGATGGGTACGCCGTCCGCGCGGCCGACGTCGCGGTCGACGGGTCCGCGGTGCTCCCGGTGGCCGGGGTGGTGGCGGCGGGCGACGCCACCCGGGCGATCCTCGAGCCGGGGACTGCTTGGCGGATCATGACCGGTGCGCCGGTGCCGCACGGCGCCGACACGGTCGTCCCGTTCGAGTGGACCGACCGCGGTGCCGACCGGGTGCGAATCGACCGTCCGGTGGCCGGAGGCGCCCACATCCGGCGGGAGGGTGAGGACGTCATCGAGGGCGACCTCGCGGTCCGGCAGGGCACCCGGCTCGCGCCGCGCCACCTCGCGCTGCTCGCGGCAGTTGGCGTCGCAGAGGTGCCGGTGCACCCGCTGCCTCGGGTCGCCGTGATCCCGACCGGCGCCGAGCTCGCCGTACCGGGTGCGCCGTTGGGCGACCTCCCGGGGCACGTGCACGACAGCAACTCGGCGGCGATCCTGGCCGCGGTGCAGGCCACTGGCGCCCGGATCATGGGGACGTCGCCCGTGCCGGACGACCCGGAGCGGCTGCAGGCCGCGGTCGCCAAGATGGCGCAGGCGGCTGACCTGATCGTGACGACCGGTGGCGTCTCGGCCGGTGATCACGATGTTGTGAAGGCGGCATTCGGGGACCGGGCGGAGTTCTGGTTCGGCTCGGTCGCGGTGAAGCCCGGTCGGCCGCAGGGGTGCGGTCACGTCGTGACGGGTCCCGAACCAGGGCGCCGTCGACACCAAGGCCCCGGCCGACGGGTGCCCGTCGTATGCCTGCCGGGCACGCCGGTGGCGGCGTACACCTCGTTCCGGCTGTTCGCGGAGCCGGCGATCCACGCCCTCGCCGGTCGCCGCGGCGCCGGGGTTGCGCGCGCCCTACTCGACGCGCCGGTGGACGTTGCCGTGGACCGGACGCTGGTGCTGCCCGCGTCGTACGTCGGCCCCGGCCGGGTCGCGCAGCTGGCCGGCCATGTCGGCCACTCCCAGCGGCTCCTCGCGGCGGCGGACGTGCTGATCGTGGTCCCGCCGGGCCCCGTCGCGCTGCCCGCCGGTGGCGAGGTCGTGATCCTGCCCCTCGACTGATGCGGTCGTCATTGCCAGCGCGGTCAATAGGTCACGCTGGCAATGACGACCCCGTCGGGTGGGATCATGGGTCGCATGACTGACCAAGGACTCGGGCTGACCCACGTCGACGAGTCCGGCGCTGCCCGGATGGTCGACGTGTCGGAGAAGACCGTGACGGCCCGTACGGCGACCGCGTCCGGCCGGGTCCTGGTCGCGCCCGCGGTCGTCGCCCTGCTCCGGGGTGAGGGCGTGCCGAAGGGCGACGCCCTGGCGGCGGCGCGGATCGCCGGGATCATGGGCGCCAAGCGCACCCCCGACCTGATCCCGCTCTGCCACCCGCTCGCGATCGCCGGCGTCACCGTCGACCTGGCGGTCTCGGACGACGCCGTCGAGATCGTGGCGACGGTGAGAACCAGCGACCGCACCGGCGTCGAGATGGAGGCGCTGACCGCCGTCTCGGTCGCGGCCCTGACGGTGGTCGACATGGTGAAGGCAGTCGACAAGAGCGCGGTGATCACCGACGTGCGGGTCGAGACCAAGACCGGCGGGAAGTCGGGGGACTGGTCCCGATGAGGGCGACGGTGGTGGTGGCGTCCAACCGCGCGGCCGCGGGTGTCTACGAGGACACCACCGGGCCGCTCATCGTCGGTGCGCTGCGCGGTCTCGGCTTCAAGGTCGACGATGCCGTGGTGCGCCCCGACGGCGAACCCGTCGGGGCGGCGATCGCCCTGGCCGTGCGCAACGGAGCGCGGGTGGTGCTCACCACCGGTGGCACCGGGCTCACTCCGACGGACCAGACGCCGGAGGTCACCCGGCCGTTGCTGGACCGGGAGGTGCCGGGCCTGGCCGAGGCGATCCGCGCCGCGGGTGTGGCGAAGGGCGTGGCGACGGCTGCCCTGTCCCGCGGCCTCGCCGGGGTCGCCGGCGAGTGTCTGGTGGTCAACCTGCCCGGCTCCCGCGGCGGCGTCAAGGACGCGCTCGACGTGCTCCGGCCGGTGCTCGTGCACGCGGTCGAGCAGATCGTGGGGAGCGACCATTGAGTCCTGACGAGCGCGTGAGCAGGCTCGCCCGCGAGCGGATGATCACGGCGATCCCCGGTCGGGCCTGGCCCAACCGGCTGATGTCGGGCACCGATCCGGTGGTGACACTGCGTCCGGTACGACGCTCGGACGCGCGAGCGTGGCGGGATACCCGCCGCCGCAACGCGGCCTGGCTCTCCCAGTGGGACGCCACCGTGCCGCCGGGTGGCGACGCCCGGCCAACCACGTTCAAGGCCCTGGTCCGGCGGCTGTCCCGGGCCGCACGACAGGGGACGACGTACCCGTTCGTCGTCGAGGTCGACGGCCGCTTCGCCGGCCAGGTGAGCGTCAACAACATCGTGCGCGGGTCGGCGCAGTTCGCGTCCGTCGGCTACTGGATCTCTCAGGAGTTCGCGGGGCGGGGGGTGATGCCGCGGGCTGTGGCGATGGCCGCAGACCACTGCTTCTTCACCGCGAAGCTGCACCGGCTCGAGGTCTGCATCCGCCCAGAGAACACCAACTCGCTGCGCGTCGTCGAGAAGCTCGGCCTCCGCGAGATCGGCTACGCGCCGCGGTTCCTGCACATCGACGGTGAGTGGCGCGACCACCGGATCTTCGCGCTCACCAAGGAGGAGTGCCCTCGCGGCCTGCTCGCCCGGATCGAGGAGTCGGGCGGGGACGCGTCGGCTCCTCGGTGAACCGGGGTCGTCAGACCGGCAACCGCGCGAGGGTCTCCCGCAGCCGATCGAGGACGTAGGACACCGAGGCGTCGGAGCGTACGACGTCCTCCAACGCGTCCTCGGCATCTCCAGCCAATGTCCGGGCGACGTCGACGGCGCCCAGCTCCGCCTCCGTCACGACCAGCATCCCGATCGCCCACGCGTTGAGGGTGACTCGTCCGTGGGTGAGCCGGATCGTCGTCCGGAACTGGTCCGCGGCCTCGTCGAGACGACCCGCGTCCAGCAGGACCTCGCCCAGATTGCCCGTCAGGACCAGGTAGTTGGGGTTGTCGTCGGTGGTGACCATCAGCGCTTCCCGGTAGAGCCGATCTGCCTCGTCCAGGTCGCCCAGGAGGTGGTGGGTGACCCCGAGATCGGTGATTGCCACGGACTTCTCGAGATCATCGGTGGCGAGGTCGACCAGCCGGGTCTGCAGCACCAGCGCCTCGTCGAGCCGCCCGTGTCGTCCGAGGACCGACGCCGCCACGTTGGCGGAGTACACGAACGCCTCCGATTCCTCCTCGTCATGGGCGCGCGCCGCGGTCAGGAGGGTGTGAGCCGTCTCGACGGGCACCGTGTCGCTGAACGCGAGGCCGCCGGTCAGCCGGATCGACGCGGCGTGCAGCCGGACCTCGTCGCTCGAGGTCGGCGAAGGTCCGTTCAAGACCTCCTGCGCCTGGCCCTCGGCCGCCGACGTGACCGGCGCTCCTCCGGGTGTCGGCTCCGCAACGGTCGATGGCCTCACTAGTCACATGAGTCAATCTGTGACACACCGATAGACATACGTCCCGAACGCCACGGCCAGGCCTAGCCTCTCGGTGTGGACCTGAGTGCGCTGATCTTCGTCGCCCTGGCGATTGCTTGGGCCGTCTACCTCATCCCGAAGGCGCTCAAGCACCACGAGATCGACCGGGTCAGCCGGTCCGTCGACAGCTTCTCCGACCGGGTCCGCGTTCTCGCCCGTCGCGAGCCGGTCTCGGCCAACCAGGCGGCGCTGGTCGTCAAGAGCTCCCGTACGACGAAGGAGGCGGTCGTCGAACGCGCGGCCGACGAGACGGCGGCCGACGAGACGGCGGCCGACGAGACGGGGGCCGACAAGACGGCCCAGCTCCGCACCCGCAAGGCGGCCTCGGGCCGGGCGGCCGCGCGCCGCCGCCGCGTCCTCATCACGATTCTCCTTGCCGTCGTCGCCGTGGTCGCGCTCGCCGCGACCGGTACGATCGGCTGGGCATGGGCCGCGATCCCGGTCACGCTCCTCGTGGCCTGGCTCGTGGCCTGCCGACTCATGGTCCGCAGCGAGCGCGCGGCCCGCGCGGCCCGCACCGCGCCGGTCCGCAAGCGCCGTACGACGCTCGCCGACCAGGTCATCGCCGAGGAGGACGCCGGCGACAACACCGACGAGATCCCGGCCGTCCGCGCCGACGTCGCCGAGGTCCCGGCCGACCCCGACGCGTGGGACCCGGTGCCGGTCACCCTGCCGACCTACGTCGACAAGGCGGCCGCCGTCCGCACGGTCCGCACCATCGACCTCGACTCCACCGGCGTCTGGAGCTCGGGCCGCAACGCCGCCGACTCGGCCCTCGCCAGCGAGGCCGACGAGCAGCGCGCCGACGCGGCGGAGACCGACCAGCGTCGCGTCTCCGGCGCCTGAACGACGTCGACCCTGGATTCGGAACAGCCAGCACCCGGGTGCTAGCGTTTCCACTCGCTTGGGGCTGTGGCGCAGTTGGTAGCGCGTCTCGTTCGCAATGAGAAGGTCAGGGGTTCGAATCCCCTCAGCTCCACCGAATTTCTGTAGAACCGCTGGTCAGACGCCCTGCCGGATCCTGAGCTCAGGAGCCAGCAGTGAAAACTCAGCAGAAAGTCAGCAGAAAGTCCGTCCGAGGAGGCCCTCGAACTGGCGCTCAACCGAAGTCTCGATACCGCCCCGATGAATCCGGAGTCGGGACAGCTCGAGGATCTTGGGAGCGGTCTCGCGGCACTGGTGAAAGCCGACCCGGACCTCCAGGCGTTCCAGTACGAGCTGATGCTCGAGTCTCGGCGGCGTCCTGAGATCCGTCCTCTCCTCGAAAAGGTCTATGAGCACTACCGGCAGTCCGCCCGCGAGGGCATGGCGCGCCTCGGTGTCAAGGACCCCGGTCTGGGCGACCTGGTCTTCGCAACTCTCGATGGACTTGTCTTCCAGCAGGTCACCTTTGGCAACCAGCACCACACTGACGCCGTGACCGAGAGGCTCCGTCATCTCTTGCGCGTGTATCTCGACACCTGAGGTACGAGGACTGTTGACAGCAGTCCGCCCTCCTGCTTTCGTTTGGGTCCGAACGAATGTTTGTCTCCGGTGATGCGTGTGGTTCCCGCCGACCGAGACGCGAGAGGAGCCACGAAATGACCACTCCGAAGAACGCAGGCGCGAAGTCCGCAGCGAAGCCCGCCAAGAAGTCGGTCCCGCGCCGGGCGACGGTGCCGAGGGCGTCCACGTCTGCGGCGACGAAGCACCCAGCCGGCGCGCCTCCGATCCCGTTGCCGACGGGGCCGGCTCCCATCGCGACCGTGGCCACGGACGCCGCCTTCGCGCCGGCCGCTCCGAGCGATGCGCTGGTCCGCCCGTTGCGGAACATGTCGGAGGTGCGTCACTACTTCCGGACAAACGATGTCCCGATCTACTTCTTCGGCGCCACGCCCTTCAACCTGCTCGGGCTCGACCGCTGGGTTCGCAACTTCACCTACGTCACGTACTACGACGCGTGGGACGGTGCACACCCCCGGGTCTTCACGCCCAGCCACAAGCCCTACGTGGAGTTCGAGGGCGGGGAAGACATCAACAACTGGCTCCTCGAGAACCCAGAGGTGCGTGCCTTCATCACCAGCCGCGCGGCACTCGGCGTTCGCCCGAAGATCGTGATGGTGTTCTTCGACGAGGAGACCGAGCGGATCTGCGAGGAGCTCGGCTACGACCTCATCCTGCCGTCGGCCGCGCTACGCAACCACCTCGACTCGAAGATGGTCACGACCCGCTTGGGCAACGAGGTCGGTGTTCCGAGCGTGCCGAATGTGATGACCACCGTCGATGACTTCGAGGGCCTGACGAAGGCGGCGGCCAACGCGCGTCTCGGCGACGACCTCGTCGTGCAGACAGCGTACGGCGACTCCGGGAAGACCACCTTCTTCATCGCGTCCGAGGCGGACTGGAGGAAGCACCACAAGGAGATCGTGGGCGCCGAGGTCAAGGTGATGAAGCGGATCAACAACCGACCTGTCGCGGTAGAGGCGGTGCTCACCGCGAGCGGAACCGTCGTCGGCCCGTTCATGTCCGAGCTGACCGGTCACGCGAAGCTCACGCCGTACCGCGGCGGTTGGTGCGGCAACGAGATGTTTCCAGAGGTGCTCACCGGCGACCTCCGCACGCGGGCGGCGGACCTTGTCCGCCGCCTGGGTGACCGCCTCGGCAACGAGGGCTACCGCGGATTCTTCGAGGTGGACGTCCTCATCGACGTCGACACCGAAGAGGTCTACCTCGGCGAGCTGAACCCGCGGATCAGTGGCGCGTCGTCGATCACCAATGTCACCGCGGGCGCGTACGCCGACGTCCCGCTGTTCCTGTTCCACCTCCTGGAGTTCCTGGACGTGGACTTCGACCTCGACGTCGACGAGATCAACGCGCGTTGGCAGCAGCTCGCGGCGGTCGACCTTTGGTCGCAGATGATCATCAAGGAGACCTCAGCTGGCGTCGAGCGGATCGACACGGCGGCCCCGACGGGCGCCTACGTGCTCGACGGGACCGGTGCCCTGGTCTTCCGACGGGCCGCCCTCGACTGGCACCAGCTGCAGAACGAGAGCGAGGCCTTCTTCCTGCGGATCTACGGCGCGGGCGACTACCGCTGGAAGGGCGCGGACCTCGGCGTGATCGTCACCAAGGGACGCCTGCAGACTGGCACGCCGGGCAAGCCCGCGGGCCTGACCATCCGGGCGAAGCACCTGATCGAGTCGATGCGGGCGCACTACAGCGGAACGCCTGTGGCGCCGCCGGCGCGGCAGCCCGCCGCCCAGGGCGGTCCAATTGCCCACGGCTAGACTTCCCGGCCGGACGCAGGGGAGAGGTCTGCGGCGTCCACGACGATCGGGAGAAGCGGTGGGGCTTGGTGGGCAGGCGGACCAGCCGCAGCTCGGCGTGACGAAGGACAACTGGCAGGTCGCGCCGCAGCTCCAGTGGTCGTTCCAGCACATCGACGAGCTGTTCCCGACGGCGCGGATCGGGCGTGGCGACGGACCGGTCGCCGAGCTCGGCGTCGCGCCGATCGACGCCGGCGCGCTGCCGGTCGTCCTCCACGACGGTTCGGCGGTCACCGTCGCCGATGTGATGGAGCAGACCGACACCGACGGCTGGATCGTCTGCCAGCACGGCCAGGTCGTGGCCGAGCACTATCCCCGCGCGATGGCGCCGGGCACGCGCCACCTGCTGATGTCGGTGAGCAAGTCGTTGGTCGGCACTGTCGCGGGCGCCCTGGTCGACGCGGGTTCCCTCGATCCGGCGGCCCTGCTGTCGTCGTACGTCCCGGAGCTGGGCGCCAGCGGGTACGCCGGCGCGACCGTGCGGCACCTGCTCGACATGCGCTCGGGCATCCAGTTCTCCGAGACCTACCTCGACCCGGCCGCCGAGGTCCGTCTTCTGGAGCAGGCGATCGGCTGGGCGCCGCGCCAGCACCCCGGCGTGCCCGATACGATGTACGACTTCCTGCTGACCCTGCGCCAGAAGGCGCCGCACGGGGGCCCGTTCGACTACCGCAGCGGCGAAACGGACGTGCTGGGCTGGATCTGCGAGGCGGCCGCGGGGGTGCGGATGCCCGAACTCATGTCCCGTGTGCTCTGGTCGCGGATCGGTGCGGAGCGCGACGCCGTCATCGGCGTCGACTCGGTCGGCTCGGGCATGTTCGACGGCGGGATCTGTGCGACTCTGCGCGACCTCGCCAGGTTCGGGACGATGCTCGCACGCGGGGGGACCTCGCTCACGGGTGAGCAGGTCGTCAGCTCGGCCTGGCTGGACGACACCTACCGGGGCGACCCGGACTCGCGGGAGGCGTTCGCGAACAGCCCGACGGAGACGCTGATGCCGGGCGGGATGTACCGCAACCAGTTCTGGCTGCCCTATCCCGGGCGCGACGTGCTGGTCTGCCTCGGCATTCACGGGCAGCTGGTCTACGTCAACCCGGGCACGGGAGTGGTGGCCGCCAAGCTCTCGAGCTGGCCGGAGCCCCAACACGCCTGGAAGCTCTTCTCGACGCTGCGCGCCTTTGACGCCGTGTCCGCACAGTTCGCGTGATTCGCGCTGTATTGCGCGGAAGGCTCTTGCGGAAGCGCGCCGCGAGCAATACGTTCGGACCCGAACGATCCGAATCGGGAGAGTGACTGCGGTGCGGTCGAGAGGACGGAGTCCCATGAAGTTCATTGAACCTGGCCCCTCGGGTCGGCCGTGACCGCGCGCCCGCTGGTCGCCATTCCGGCACGATTCTCGGTATCCGCGTCGGCC
Organism: uncultured Actinomycetota bacterium; assembly: GCA_963846535.1. Lineage (GTDB taxonomy): Bacteria > Actinomycetota > Actinomycetes > Propionibacteriales > Nocardioidaceae > Nocardioides. The sequence goes on along the minus strand of CAWJWK010000003.1, from coordinate 1,932,866 downwards.
CTGCGGTACGGCGCCGACGTCGCTTCGCGCGCGTTGGTCGAGGGGGTGTACGCCGCCGGCGGTGAGCCGGTGGTGGTCCATCCGGCCGCGCCCGGCGGCCGGGTCGACGTGGCGGAGGTCGCCGAACGACTCTGGTTCGCGGACGCGGTCCTGCTTCCCGGGGGAGGTGACCTGTCGGCGCACTGGTCAGGTCAGCAACCGCACGACACGCTGTACGACGTCGACGAGGAGCAGGATGCCTTCGACCTCGCGGTGGCTCGGTTCGCGCTCGATGCTGGCGTGCCACTGCTGGCGGTGTGCCGCGGCAACCAGGTCGTGAATGTCGCCCTGGGGGGTAACTTGATCCAGGACCTCGGGGAGCGGATCCATCGGCACGTGGTGCAGCCCATCGAGGTGCTGCCCGACTCGCGTCTGGCCGGCATCGTGGGCACTCGGCCGACGATCTCGTGCTACCACCACCAGGGCATCGGCCGGCTCGGCACTGGCCTGCAGGCCGTGGCGACAGCCCCGGACGGGGTGATCGAGGCGGTGGAACTGGGCGGGCTTCGTGGCTGGTACCTCGGCGTGCAGTGGCACCCGGAGGACACCGTCGCATCGGACCCGAACCAGGCTGCCCTCTTCGCGGCGCTGGTCGCCGCCGCTCAGGAGCGCCGCATCGTGCGGAGTGCCTGACCGCGGACCCATCGAGCGCGCAGACAGGATCAGTCGCCGTGTGCGGCGGCGTTGTGGTTCGTCTCCACGGACTTCACGACGTCGCGCAGCGCGCGAGTGAGGACGGTGACCTTGTTGCCCGACAGGTTGCCGATGATCTCCGACTCGACGGCGTTGAACTCGGGATAGATCTGCTCCATCAGCGCCACGCCCTCGGGGGTCAGCCGCAGCCGGACCAGGCGCCGGTCCTTCTCGTCGCCCTCGCGCAGGATCAGTCCGCGTGACTCCAGCGTTCTCACCACGCCGGTGAGGGTAGCCTTCGAGATGTCGGCGGACTCGGCGACGTGGCGGGTCTCCATGCCGTCCCAGATCCAGACCACCCATAGCACCACGAAGCCGGTCCAGGTCAGGTCGTGGTTGCGGAGCACGCGGTTCGTCAGCTCGGCCCGGACGGCGTTGGCCGCCCGGAAGAGGCTCGACAGCGCGTTCGCGGCGGCGAAGTCGAGCGGCAGTGTGTCGACGTGCTCCTTCATCGCGCGCTCGGTCTCCTCGAGCGTGTGGTGATCGGGCATGACGCCAGCGTAGCCATATCCACTCCTTCGTCGCAGACTGAGGAAGGCGGGTCCGCGCTTCGAGGCGAGATCGTTCGGAAACAAACAATTTGCTCCAGAGGGATGGTGCTCTGGGTCACATCCCATTATCGTACGGATCCGAACGACTTGTTCATAGGGTCAAAAGGCCCAGGCGGCTTCGACCGCTGCGACTGCGAAGGAGTCCCAATGTCGGACACCGTCAACACCACTCTGCGCAAGAACGCGCTGGGGGTCGGCGCGATCGTCTTCCTCGTTCTTGCCGCGGTGGCGCCACTGACCGGCATGGTCGTGGTCGCCTCGCTTGCCATCGCACTCGGCAACGGCGGCGGCTCGCCCTTCGCATTCCTCGCGGTGGCCGTCACACTCCTGCTGTTCGCGGTCGGCTACGGGAAGATGTCGAGCGAGCTCGTCAACGCAGGCGGCTTCTACGCCTTCGTCGTGAAGGGCCTCGGGCGTCCTGCGGGACTGGCGGCCGGCTTCATCGCGATGCTGGGCTACAACTTCTTCGTCGTTGGCACGATCGGCACCAGCGGCTTCTTCATGAAGATCGTGATCGCCGACAAGACCGGCCTCGACATGCCATGGCTGTTCTGGGGTCTGCTCTCGATCGCGGTCTGTTACCTATTGGCGCTGCGGGGCGTCGACTTCAGCTCCAAGATCCTCGGTGTCGCGCTGGTGCTGGAGACCTCGATCCTGGTCATCTTCGACGTCGCGGTGCTCTTCAAGACGGGCTTCGACATCTCGGCCTTCTCGATCGATTCGATCACCTCCGGCTCGCTGTCCATCGGCCTGCTGCTGGCAGCCACCGGATTCCTCGGCTTCGAGGCGACTGCGCTCTTCAGCGAGGAGGCCAAGAACCCGCTCAAGACGGTGCCCCGGGCGACGTACATCGCCATCACGCTGATCGGCGTCATCCTCGGGATGACCACCTGGGCGGTCGTCAGCGCGACCGGCGTCGCCGCGGCGCAGGGCACCAGCCTCGAGCACCTGTCCACCGGTGATCTCGTCTTCAGCCTGTCGAGCGAGTACCTCGGCACCTTCCTGACGGACGTGATGGTCTGGCTGCTGCTGGTCAGCCTGTTCGCCGCGATGCTCGCGTTCCACAACTCGTCGAGCCGCTACATCTTCTCCCTCGGCCGGGCCCGGATCCTGCCGCACCTGCTGTCGAAGACGGCTGCCAACGGTGCGCCGTACGTCGCCAGCAGCGTGCAGGCCGGCTTCGCCGTCACCGTCGCGGTCATCTTCGCCGTCGGCGGTGCCGACCCGATCCTCACCGTGGTCCCGAGCATGCTGGGCTTCGGCACGTTGGCCATCCTCGTGCTGCAGGCCCTGGCGGCGCTGTCGATCATCGTCCACTTCCGTCGCAAGGGCGACCCGAGGTTCGGCAGCACGCTGGTCGCCCCGGGGCTCGGCTTCCTCGGTCTGAGCTTCGCGGTCGTGCTGGCCTTCAAGCACTTCGAGATCGTCGCCGGGTCCGAAGCGAAGGCCGTCACCATGCTGCCCTGGCTGCTCGTCGCCGCGCTGGCGGGTGGCATCGGCTACGCGTTCTACCTGCGCACGTCCAAGAAGGCCGTGTACGACGCGCTCGCCTCCGACCTCGAACGCTTCGACGACCACCTCCACACCAGCCCGGTAGCCGGTTGATGATGGACCACTGCGGAACGAACGGAGACTGAGCTGTGGAGCACATCGACAAGCAAGCGCTGCGCGAGACGACGGAACGACTGCGCGCCGAGGGCATCGACGTCGTCAGGTTGGGCTACAGCGACCTGATCGGCACCGAGCGCGGCCGCGACATCCTGGCCGACCGGTTCGACCGGACAGCCGGTGACGGCGTTGCGTTCTGCCGCTCGATCTACGGGACGTCGCCCATGGGCGACGTGGTCGACATCGCCGGCGGGCTCTCCGCAGGGATGCCGGACATCGTGGCTGTCCCGGACCTCGCCACGATGCACGCCGTTCCCTGGGAGCCTGGCGTGGCGCACGTCATTGCCGACGTCTACAACCCCGACGGATCGCTGTCGGAGGAGAATCCGCGCAGCGTCCTGCGCCGCGCGGTCGACCGCTTCGCCGAGCTGGGCATGCAGCCGATCGTGGCCCCGGAGCTCGAGTTCTACGTCCTCGAGCGCGACGAGGGTTCGGCCACCGGCTGGAAGCGATACGGCGAAGCGACCGGCAACGTCTACGTCGCCGGTCTCAAGGGCGACCCCGAGAACACCCTGCTCGCCTCGCTGCGCGAGCTCGCGGCGTACGGCCTCGACGTCGTCGCCGCGAACCACGAGTTCTCCAGCGGCCAGTTCGAGATCAACCTGTGGCACTCCGAGGCCCTCGACGCCGCCGACCGGGCCTTCCGGTTCAAGTCCGCCGTCAAGGAGCTCTCCCGGCGTCGCGGCAAGCTGGCGACCTTCATGGCCAAGCCCTTCAACGACGAGGGTGGCTCCGGCTTCCACGTCCACTTCAGCACCCTCAACGCTGACGGGAAGCCTCTCTTCGACGACCCGAACGGCGCCGACGGCCTCTCCGACACGGCTCGCTCCGCGATCGCCGGCGTCCTCGCGCACGCACCCGCACTGGCGGCGATCAGCAACCCGACGGTCAACTCCTACAAGCGTTTCGGACCCGACACCCTCGCTCCCTGGCTGGTCGACTGGGGCCTCGACAACCGCAGCGCGATGGTCAGGATCCCGCCCGAGCGCGGCCGTGCCTCGCGCATGGAGCTGCGTCTCGGAGACGCGTCCGCCAATCCCTACCTCGCTGTGGCAGGCCTGCTCGCTGCGGCCTACCTGGGCATCCGCGACGGGCTCACCCCGCCCGACAAGCTGGAGGGCTACGGCTACGACCCGTCCAAGGCGGACCGCCTGCCGAGCAGCCTTGGTGCGTCGCTCGACGCGCTGGAGGAGGACAAGGACCTCGCCGACATCCTCGGCCCGACGTTCGTGTCGACGTTCGTAACCTACAAGCGCAACGAGCTGGAGCGCTTCAGCCAGTTCGTGACCGACTGGGAGTTCCGGGAGTACGCCTACCACCTGTGAGGTGGCTGGAGAGAAGGTGAGGGAATCCCGTGGTGACGCAACCCATCGTCCGTGAGTTCGAGGCGGACCTGACCGTCGTCGCGGCCAGCGAGGTGGCCGCCGACGTGCTGGCACTCACGTTGGCGACGACCGACGGCTCGACCCTGCCGCAGTGGACGCCCGGCGCGCACATCGACCTGGTGCTGGGCGACGACCTCGTCCGCCAGTACTCACTGTGCAGCAGCCCGGGTGACAGCAGCCGGTGGCGGGTCGGGGTGTTGCGCGCTCCCGACAGCCGGGGCGGCTCCAAGGCGGTGCACGCCGAGCTCCGTGAGGGCGGCACAGTACGGGTCCGCGGTCCGCGCAACCACTTCCCGATGGTCAGCTCGCCGCGCTACCTCTTCGTCGCGGGCGGTATCGGGATCACGCCGTTACTGCCGATGATCGCCGACGCCGACGCGGCCGGCGCCGAGTGGCGCCTGGTGTACGGCGGCCGCTCCCGCACATCCATGGCGTTCCTCGACGAGCTGGCGGTCTACGGTGACAAGGTGAGCGTGGTGCCCCAGGACGAGGCGGGGATGCTCGACCTCGACGCGCTGCTCGGCAGCCCGGAGCCCGACACCCTCGTCTACACCTGCGGACCGACCGGACTCATCGACGCCATCGAGGCGCGGTGTGCCGATTCGTGGCCGGCCGGTGCCCTGCACCTGGAGCGATTCTCGGCCAAGGCCTCCGACACCAGCGGCGACACCGCGTTCGAGCTGGTCCTGCAGCGCTCCGGCCTGACCCTGGAGGTGCCGGTCGACAGGTCGATCTACGACATCTGCAAAGCGGCCGGGGTCAGCGTCGTCGGCTCGTGCCTCGAGGGCGTCTGCGGCACCTGTGAGACCGAGGTGGTCGACGGCGACATCGACCACCGGGACTCCATCCTCAACGAGGAGGAGAAGGCGTCCAACGAGTTCATGATGATCTGCGTGTCCCGGTGCCGCTCCGGCTCCCTGACCCTGGACCTCTGAGAGGGAGCGACGTGATGAGAGAGCGTCATGACGCCGGCTATCCGCGCAACGCGTGGTACGCCCTTGCCTCCTCGGCCGAGGTCACCCGGGAGCCGCTCGGCACCCGGGCCCTGGACCGGCCGGTCGTCCTGTTCCGGACCACGGACGGCGCCGCCGTCGCGCTGGGTGACCGGGATGCACACCGCCCGCATCCGCTGAGCCTGGGCGGCGTCGACGGGGACACCATCGTGTCCGGGTACTCCGGCTTCGCCTACGACCGCACCGGTGCCTGCGTGCGGGTGCCCTCCCAGGAGCAGGTGCCGTACGGCGCCCGCGTGCCGTCCTACCCCGTGCGCGAGCACGGCGACCTGGTGTGGGTCTGGTTCGGCGAGCCGTCGCTGGCCGCCCGCCGCCCGCCCGTCCCCACGCCGTGGTTGACCGATCCCGCCTGGGCGACGTTCGGCGGACGGTGGGAGACCGCAGCGAACGTGCGCCTGCTGCACGACAACTTCGCCGACATCACCCATGTCGCCGTCGTTGACCCGGTCATCTCGCCCCCGGCGCTCGCTGGGGTGGCGCCCGCGCTCGAGGTGGAGCTCACCGAGACGACGGTCGTCTTCCACCGTGACTGGCCGGCTGCGCCGATGCCCGCGTGGCAGGCCAGCATCTCAGGATCGTCGGCCACGACGTCGTACCCGCAGCGGGAAGAGGGCGCGTTCCTCGCTCCCGGCCTGTGGGCCGACCGCTGGGACGTGCTGCTGCCCCCCGAGGAGGGCGGCCCGCAGATCATCCGCTTCACCCACGCGGTGACGCCGGTCGACGACCGGCACACCCGCCACCACTGGCGGGTCAGCCGCAATTTCGCGCCCGGCCCCGAGGCGAGCGAGACCCTGCGTCCGATCTTCGAGGCCTATTACCTCAAGGTCCGCGAGATCCTGGAGACCATGCAGCAGGTTATCGACCGCGACGGCTACGGCGAGGACGTCAACGTCGCCGCGGACCTGGCCGTGCTTCAGGTGCGCAAGATCCTGCGCCGGCTGCTCGCCGACGAGGGCTGACGCAGGCCCTGCGGCTGTCGACCCACCTCACGAAGTGCAACGAGGCCGGACCCCGATCGGGGGCCCGGCCTCGTCGTGGTCCCGGAGGCGTCAGCGGGTGGTGACCTTGACCGGGAGGGTCTTGATGCCGTTCACGAAGTTGCTGCGGACGCGGCGTACTTCGCCGTTCAGCTCGATCGACTGCAGGCGCGGGATGAGCTCCTCGAACATGAGGCGGATCTCCATGCGGGCCAGGTTGTTGCCCATGCACAGGTGGGGGCTGCCCTTTCCGAAGGTGACGTGGTCGATGTCTCTGCGGGTGACGTCGAAGTCGTAGGGGTTCTCGAAGACCTCCTCGTCGCGGTTGCCGGAGGCGAACCACATGACGACCTTGTCGCCCTCCTTGATGTGCTGCCCGCCCAGCTCGACGTCGCGGGTCGCGGTCCGCCGGAAGTGGTAGACGGGGGAGGCCCAGCGCAGGAACTCCTCGACGGCGTCCGGGATCAGGTCCGGGTTCGCCTGCAGCTTGGCGAGCTGGTCGGGGTGCTCCAGCAGCGCCAGCATCGAGTGGGTGATGGTGTGCCGGGTGGTCTCGTTGCCGGCGACAACGAGCAGCAGGAAGTAGCTGTCGAGCTCCGAGGCGGACATCGCCTGGCCGTCCTCGGGGATCTTGTTGACGAGCTGGCTGACCAGGTCCTTCCCCTCGCCGCCCTTGCGGTCCTCGGCGAGAACGCGCCCGTAGTCGAAGACCTCCTGCGACACCGGCGAGCGGAAGGGGAGGTGCTTGTACTGCTCGCTCTCGGCGTCGGAGATGAGGATTTTCGCGTGCTCCGGGTCGGAGAAGCCGATGATCTCGTTGCCCCAATCGATGAGCTGGCCGGTCTTCTCCTGTGGCACATCGAGCAGGCGGGCGAGCACCTGGATCGGGAAGTCTGCGCTGACGTCGGCGACGAAGTCGAACTCGCCCTTGGCAAGAGCCGCGTCGACCGTCGTGCGCGTGATGTCGCGTAGCAACGCCTCGTAGTTGCGCATCAGGTTCGGACGGCTGAACTCGCGCGAGATCAGCTTGCGCAGCGCCCGGTGGCGGAGGCCGTCCATTTCGAGAATCGAGCGGCGCGCGTCCTGCAGGTCCTCGTCCACCTCCTCGAGATTGACGAAGTTGGTGGACGTGTACGTCTCGGGGTCCTTGTCGACCTCGCAGATGTCGGAGTGGCGGGTGATGGCCCAGAAGCCGCTGCCTCCGTCGGTCTCGCGCTGGAAGTGGACAGGGGACTCCTTGCGAAGGGTATCGAGCATCCCCCAGGCCCCGGGTCCCGCGAAGCGGTCGAGGTCGACCAGGTCCACCTCGTCGAGCGGGACGTACGGCGGCTTCTCCACGGTTCTCTCCATCCGTCTACCTTGATCGTTCGGACCCAAACAATATCTCGTGAGAACTTTGCCCGCAAGGGTGGCCTTTCGCTTGGGAAGTGACTATCGTACGGATCCGAACGATCTGTGGTCAGGAGAGACCGCGGCCACCTTCCGACACGAGCTGAGGCCCGATGAACACCATGGAGGGATTCTTCTTCCCCCGTACCGCGACCGGCCAGTCCTCCGTCATCCCGTCGCCGCCCTGGCACTACTCCGGTGACCTGCTGACCGTCGAGTACCGCACCGACCCCGCTCGCGTCGCGGAGCTGCTGCCGGCACCGCTCGACCTGGCTCCCGAGGACCCGGGTGCGGTCGCCCTGATCTGGGCCGACTGGCAGTCGTGCTCGGGGACCCGCGAGGAGCTGCTGGACCCCGTGCGCTCGCAGTACAAGGAGGCGTTCGTCGTCGTCCGCTGTGCGTTCGAGGGCGTCACCTACTCGCGCTGCGTGTTCATCTGGGTCGACAAGGACTTCGCCTTCGCCCGTGGCATGCACCAGGGCTACCCCAAGAAGCTCGGATCCATGTGGCAGACCCGACCACACCCGTTCAGCCACGCCGCGCCGCAGGTCGCTGCAGGGGGCGTCTTCGGAGCGACCCTCGCCGCCGGTGACCGCCGCCTCGCCCACGCGGTTCTGACGCTGCGCGAGGAGTCGCCCACCAACGGCTTCGTCAACGGCCACCCGATGGCGCACCACCGGGTCTATCCCGGCATCGCCAAGGGCAGCCCGGATGCGTACGTCGAACTGATCGCCTCGGGCGCGAGCTCCTTCGAGGCCGGACCGGCCTGGACCGGCGATGTCGAGGTCGAGCTGTTCGAGTCTCCGACCGAGGAGCTGCACCGGTTGCCGGTCGAGGAGATCATCGGCGGCTACTACCGCCAGGTCGGTGTCGTCTGGGACGGCGGCAGCAGCCTGGCGACCCTCACCCCGCAGCAGGAGACCGCCCGATGAGCACCACCCACGCGGTCGTCGAGGGCGTCGAGGTCGACACCCGTCACTGGATCGGCGGCAAGCGGGTCGCGTCGACCACCACCTTCACCGACATCTCGCCGCTCGACGAGCAGCCCCTCGCCGAGATCCACGCCGGTACGACGTCCGAGGTGGACGCCGCTGTCGCCGCGGCTCGGGCGGCGTTCCCTGCCTGGGCCGCCCTGTCCGTCAAGGAGCGCAGCGACGTCCTGCGGGCCGTCGCGGACGGCATCGAGGCCCGGATCGAGGACCTCTCCGTCGTGGAGACTCGTGACAACGGCTCCCTGCTCCGCAGCCATCGCCGCGGCGTGATGCCGCGGGTGGCCATGAACTTCCGCGCCTTCGCCGACTTCGCCGAGCACCAGCTCGGCCACCCCGACATGGAGGTCCCGGGCCGCGGCCACCGCGAGCGGATCAGCTACGACCCCGCCGGCGTCGTCGCCGTCATCACCCCGTGGAACGCGCCGCTGATGCTCGCCAGCTGGCGGATCGGCCCGGCCCTCGCGGCCGGCAACACCGTGGTCGTGAAGCCGCCGGAGTGGGCGCCTCTCACCGCGAGCCTGCTGGCAGACATCATGCACGAGGCCGGCGTACCGGCTGGCGTGTTCAACGTCGTCCAGGGCACCGGCGCCGAAGCAGGGGCGCCGCTGACCGCGCACCCCGGCATCAACCGGCTCGCCTTCACCGGATCCGTCCCGACCGCCGGGGTGATCGCGAAGGCGGCCGCCACTAACATCGTGCCGCTCTCCTACGAGCTCGGCGGCAAGTCGCCGCTTCTGGTCTTCGACGACGCCGACCTGGACCTCGCCGTCGAGATCGCCGTCGAGCAGTTCGACAACGCCGGCCAGGTCTGCCTCAAGGCTGCCCGGATGTACGTCCACTCCTCGCTCGCCGACGAGTTCACCCGCCGGGTCGTCGACGGCGCGGCGAAGCTGCGCCAGGGCGACCCGCGTGACCCGGACACGGATGTCTCTGCCCTGGTCGCCCGCCAGCACTTCGAGCAGGTGTCCGGCTTCGTGGACCGGGCGGTCGCCGACGGTGCGCAGGCGCTGCTCGGCGGTGGCCCCAACGACGCGCTCGGTGGCCTGTTCTACCGACCCACGATCCTGGTCGGTGCCCGGGACGACTCGGAGATCATGACCGAGGAGGTCTTCGGGCCGGTGGTCACGATCAGCACCTTCGAGACCGAGGAGGAGGCGGTCGCCAAGGCCAACGACACCCCGTTCGGGCTCGCCGCCACCATCGTCACGGGTGACAAGGACCGCGCCGAGCGGGTGTCAGCGGCGCTGGACGCAGGCACCGTATGGGTGAACTGCTTCTTCGTCCGCGACCTCAACGCGCCGTTCGGCGGCAACGGCAAGTCCGGCATCGGCCGCGAGGGCGGCATCTGGTCGTTCGACTTCTACACCGACATCAAGAACAGCGTGTTCTCCCCGAGCGGCTGGGCGAACACAGAAGGAGGCGGGTCCTGATGGGCGAGGTCGTCGGCGCAGGCCTGATCGCTCACGTTCCCACGATCGTGCTGCCGGAGGAGGTACGGCGCGAGCTCAACGGGGGCACGGACAGCACCCTCGTATCCGGGCTGCACCAGCTGCGACGCGAGGTCTTCGACGTGCTCGACTACGACACCGTCGTGGTCCTCGACTCCCACTGGGCCACGACCGTCGAGTGGGTCGTCACCGCGCAGGACCGCCGGTCGGGCCTGTTCACGTCCGAGGAGCTGCCTCGCGGGATGTCGCAGCGACCGTACGACTTCGTCGGTGACCCCGAGCTCGCGCACCTCATCGCCAGCAAGGCAGACGAGAACTCGACGTGGATCACCGCGATCGAAGACGACGTCCTGCCGATCTTCTACGCGACGACCAACGTCTGGGAGTTCCTCGGCCACGGCCTCCCGGACAAGAAGTGGATCTCGATCGGGGTCTGCCAGACGGCAGACGGCGAGGATGCGCTGCGTCTCGGCCGGGCGCTGGGCGCGGCGATCGCCGAGTCCGACCGCAAGGTGCTGCTGATCGCCTCGGGCGCGATGTCGCACACGTTCTGGTCGCTGCGCCAGCTGCGTGACCACGAGGCGGCCGGGGCCGAGCACATCTTCACGCCGGAGGCCGCCGCGGCCGACGCCGAACGGATCGAGTGGTTCAAGCAGGGCGACCACGCGCGGGTGCTGGCCACGATGCCGGAGTTCTACCGGTTCAAGCCGGAGGCCCGCTTCCAGCACTACCTGATGATGATCGGTGCCCTGGGCGAGGCCGACTGCACGGCACCCGGCCGCCAGTACGGCAACTACGAGAACTCGATCGGCACCGGCCAGGTCCACCTCTGGTTCGACCGTCCCGACGCCGGGTTCCCGGCGCCCCACGTCACCCAGTCCGACCCCGACTACGTCCGCCAGATGAGCGCGCCCGGTGCCGACATACCGGCTGCCGGTTGAGAGGAAACACCACCGTGTCCGAACTTCGCGAGTACCGCCGGATCCTGCTCGACGGCAACGCGGTCGACGTACGACGTGACGGCGAGACCCTCGTCGCCGGCGACGGCCGCACTGTGGCCATCGCCGACGCCACACACCTGCCGCCGGTCACCCCGAGCAAGATCATCTGCGTCCACCTCAACTACTCCTCGCGTGTGGAGGAGATGCTGACAACGCTGCCCCCGGCGCCGACGTACTTCCACAAGCCCGTCTCGGCGCTCACCGCCCACGACGCGGCGGTGGTCCGGCCCGAGGGGTGCAAGTGGCTCAACTACGAGGGGGAGATCGCCATCGTGATCGGCCGCACCGCGCGCAACATCTCGCCCGGAGAGGCGGGGGACTACATCCGCGGCTACTCCGTGGGCAACGACTACGGCCTGCACGACTTCCGCGACACCGACTCCGGCTCGATGCTGCGAGTCAAGGGCGCCGACACGCTGTGTCCCGTCGGGCCGGGGATCGTGGAGGGTTGGGACTTCCGCGACAAGCGGATCCGCACGATCGTCAACGGTGAGGTGCGCCAGGACGGCAACACCAGCGAGATGAAGTGGGACATGCACTACCTCGTCGCCGACATCGCGCGCACCATCACGCTGCATCCCGGCGACATCCTGATGTCGGGGACCCCAGCCATCTCGCGCACGGTCTACCCGGGCGACGTCGTCGAGGTGGAGGTCGAGGGCCTCGGCACCTTGCGCAACCACATCGTCGACGGCCCGACACCGATCCGCAGCGACGTCGGCGCGCAGCCCACGGAGAGCGAAGAGGTGCTCTCCACCGCCAAGGGCGGCGACTGGGAGTTCCGCGGCATCCGCAAGCCGGACCTCTCCAAGACGCACTGAACCGGAGGAATCTCTGTGCCGACCCCCCGCATGCTGATGATCCTCAGCGAGAACTGGACCATCACCGACGGCCGCAACCTCAACGACCTGGTCACGTGGGCTCGGATCGCGGAGGACACCGGTTTCGACTCGGTGATGATCTCCGAGCACGTCGTTCTCGGACCCGACGCCAGCGACAAGGGAGTCATGGGCAACCCGCGTGACTACGCGATGCCCGGCAACCAGGACCCGCTCATGCCCTGGCCGAACTCCTTGATGCTGTTCTCTGCCATCGCCAGCGTGACCACCCGGATCCGGCTGGTCGGTGCCGCGGTGCTCGCGCCGCTGCGCCACCCGCTCCTGCTCGCGCGCGAGCTCGGCACCCTCGACCTGCTCTCCGAGGGCCGGCTCGTCGTACAGCCCAACGTGAGCTGGAGCAAGGACGAGTACGACGCCATGGGTGTGCCCTTCCGCGAACGCGGCAGGATCTTGAGCGAGCAGCTCGAGGTGATGGACCTGGTGTTCAGGCAGTCGCCGGCCACGCACCACGGCCACTACTTCGACTTCGAGGACATCTACCTCGAACCGAAGGCGTTCCGCCCCGAGGGACCGCGGATGTGGTTCGGCGGGCAGAAGGCGCACGGCGCGGTCGTCGAGCGGCTCGTGAGGTACGGGCACGGCTTCCATCCGCTGGGCAAGCCGACCGAGGAGGACCTGCGGATCATCCGCGACGCCATGGCCGAGGCCGGCCGCGACATGGCCGACCTCGAGATGGTCGGCGGCGTCAGCTACCGCTTCCCCGACGCCAACGCGCTGGCCGACCTCGGGGAGTCGATGGACTCCGTTCCGGCGCAGCTCGAGCAGGGCTTCACGACGATGTGCATCAAGCCATCCATGTACATCGACGACAAGTCCGAGATGGAGTCGTTCTGCAAGGACGTCATGAAGCGCGCGGAGACGATGGGCTGATGACGGCACCCGCGAAGCAGCTGTTGCTCATCGGGCACGACTACCTGTCGGCGGGGCCGATCGAGGAGCGTTTCGTCGCGCGCGGCTACAACGTGGAGAGCGTCCGCGTGATCCCGCCGGAACGCACCGACGATCCCGGCGTGGACTTCGAATTCCCGGACCCGCGGGACTACGACGCGGTCCTCGTGCTGGGTGCCCGGTGGAGCGTCTACAGCGACCAGGTCGCGTCGTGGGTCAAGCTCGAGGCCGAGCTGCTGCGCACCGCGGACGAGTCCGGAGTGCCTGTCTTCGGAATCTGCTTCGGGGCACAGCTGCTCGCCCACGCGCACGGCGGCGAGGTCGTCGCGTCGCCGGCCCCGGAGATCGGTCCGCACGTCGTTTCGGGAGTGCCGGCGGTGGCCGGGGTCTGGATGCAGTGGCACCACGACCGGTTCGTGCCGCCAGCGGATGCGACGGTTGTCGGCGTCAATGCCGCGGCGCCGCAGGCGTTCGTGCTTCGCCGCAACCTCGCTGTGCAGTTCCATCCCGAGGTCGACTCCGACAGTGTCCGCGACTGGATCGAGGACGGAGGCGCCCGGGATGCCCGGGACTGCGGGCTCGACCCCGACGTGCTGCTGGAGCGTGTCGCCTCCCTCGACGCCGACATCCGAGTCCGGGCGGCCGCGCTCGTCGACTACTTCCTCGACGACGTGGCGGCCAGCTGATGGGTGCCGCCACGGGCATGGTCGTCCTTGTCACCGGCGGCGGTTCCGGTATCGGCGCAGCCGTGGCGCGCCAGCTCGCCTCCACCGGCGACCAGGTGGTGATCTGCGGGCGCCGCGAGGCACCGTTGCGTGCCGTCGCCGAGCAGACCGGCGCCTCGGTCGTCGTCGCCGACGTCAGCGAGCCCGAGGGTGTGGCCAAGGTCGTCGACGGGACGATCGCGACCCTCGGTCGGCTCGACGGGCTCGTCATCAACCACGGGATCATCCACGTCGGCCGGGTCGACGAGGTCACCCCCGAGCAGTGGGACGAGACGCTGCGGGTCAACCTCACCTCGCCCTTCCTCCTCGTCCGCGCCGCGCTCCCGCACCTGATTGCCGCCCGCGGCGCGGTCGTCGCCGTGTCCTCCGTCGCCGCCCTTCGCGCCAGCGACGGCATGGCCGCGTACTCCGCCAGCAAGGCCGGCCTGCTCCTGCTCACCCAGTCCCTGGCCGTCGACCACGGCCGCGACGGCCTGCGCGCCAACGCGGTCTGTCCCGGCTGGACCGCCACCGAGATGGGTGACATGGAGATGGCCGAGCTGGGTGTCGAACGGGGACTCTCGCGTGAAGACGCCTACCGCCTCGCCACCGCCGTCGTACCCCAGCGCCGGGCCGCGCAACCGGAGGAGATCGCCGCGACGGTCGCCTGGCTGCTGTCCGACGCGGCGTCGTACGTCAACGGGGTGGTGCTTCCGGTGGACGGCGGCTCGTGCGTCGTCGACCCCGGCACCGTCGCCCTCGACCCCCGCGTGTCCATCAACCTGAATCGACCGTCCTGACTGCCGAGGAGGCAATCGTGAGCAAGTACGCCGTACGCAACCCCGCCACCGGCGCGGTTCTCGAGACCTACCCGACTGCGACCGACGCCGAGGTGGCTGCCGCCGTGGGAGCGGCCGCCACTGCATACGTGGAGTGGGGACGCCGGTCGACCGTGACGGCTCGCGCCGAGCTCGTGGCCCGGGTCGCGGCGCTGCATCGCGAGCGCGCCGGTGAGCTCGCCCAGGCGATGCACGAGGAGATGGGGAAGGCGCTCAACGCCGCTGAGGGTGAAGTGCTGTTCTCGGCCGACATCTACCAGTACTACGCCGACCGCGCGGAGCAGTTCCTTGCGGACGAGCCCATCGAGCTCCTCAGCGGTCAGGGATCGGCGCTCCTTCGGCGTCAGCCGGTCGGCGCGCTGCTCGGCATCATGCCCTGGAACTACCCGGTCTACCAGGTGGCCAGGTTCGCGGCGCCCAACCTGGTCCTGGGCAACACGATCGTGCTCAAGCACGCCGCCCAGTGTCCGCGGTCGGCGGGACTCCAGGAGCAGATCTTCGCGGATGCGGGGCTGCCGGCCGGGGCCTTCGGCAACCTGTACGCGACCAACGAACAGATCGCGGACGTGATCGCTGACCGTCGGATCCAGGGGGTCTCCCTCACGGGTTCCGAGCGCGCGGGGTCGATCATCGGCGAGATTGCGGGTCGTCATCTCAAGAAGTGCGTGCTGGAGCTCGGCGGTGCCGACCCCTTCGTGCTGTTGTCGACGGACGATCTCGACGGCGCTGTCGACGCGGCCATCGACGCACGCGTGGGCAACGTCGGCCAGGCCTGCAACGGCGCGAAGCGATTCGTCGTCGTCGATGAGCTCTACGACGACTTCGTGTCACTGCTCAACGACAAGATCAAGACCGCCGGGAACGGCGCACCGCTGGCCTCCCTCGAGGCCGCAGAGGGTCTGGCCGCGCAAGTCGACTCGGCTGTTGCGGCCGGTGCCCGACTGGTGTCAGCGGGCGAGCGCAGCGGCGCCTTCCACCCCGTTGGTGTGCTCACCGACGTCGCGCCTGACAACCCGGCCTACCACCAGGAGTTCTTCGGTCCGGTGGCGATGGTCTTCCGGGCCGCCGACGAGACGGATGCCATCCGGATCGCCAACGACACGCCCTACGGGCTGGGTTCCTACGTCTACACGACGGATCCCGACCAGGCCGACCGGGTCGCGAATGCGCTCGAGGTCGGCATGGTTTTCGTGAACGGCGTCGGCCTTGAAGCCGTTGAGCTCCCGTTCGGCGGTGTGCGCCTGTCGGGCTACGGCCGCGAGCTGGGCGGGCTGGGCATCGATGAATTCGTCAACAAGAAGATGATCCGGATCGCATGAACGACGAGATCCCCACTGTGCAGAACGCTCAGCGCTACACCGTCGCCGTGATCGGTGGCACCGGACCGCAGGGCAAGGGATTGGGCTACCGGTTCGCGCGGCACGGGCATGACATCGTTCTCGGCTCCCGCGCCGAGGCGAAGGCCGAGGCGGTGGCTGCCGAGGTGGCCGAGCGTCTCGCTGGCGTTCCCGGAGCGGGAACTGCCCGGGGCGCGGCCAACGCGGACGCGATAGCAGCGGCGGACGTCGTACTGCTGGCCGTGCCGTACGACGGACACGACGAGCTCGTCGCGTCCCTGGCAGCAGGTGGCGCTCTCGACGGCAAGACCGTGATCTCGTGTGTGAACCCGCTCGCCTTCGACAAGCGTGGCGCGCACGGCCGCGTGATCAACGGCGGCGAGGGTTCGGCTGCGGAGTCTGCTGCGGAGCTGGCTCCCGGTGCCGTGGTCGTGGGGGCCTTCCACAACGTCGCTGCTCCCGCACTGTTGGGCGAGGACGAGTTCCTCGACGAGGACATCATCGTGGTGGGTGACACCGGCGAGGGCAAGCAGGTCGCCATCGACCTCGCTGTCACCGTCACCGGTCGCCCCGGCGTCGACGGCGGCAAGCTGCGCCTGGCCCGAGTCCTCGAACCCTTCACCGCCGTGCTGATCTCGATCAACCGGAAGTACAAGACACACTCGGGCCTCCGGGTCACCGGACTCGGCGAGGGCTGATCTCGCGACGGTCTTGGGGTCGCCCCTCGGCTCCACCAGTGAAACCCGGCCATCTGTGGCCGGGTTTCGTCGTTCATGAGGCCGTCGCTGTCGCCAGGCAAGCTCGACCCCCGTCACGCAGATGAGTTCTTGCCGCGCCGCCGGTCGACCTCACCGGAGCCCCACGAACAGGAGCGAGACATGGCAGACGACAGCGGCCTGCTGTGGCCGGGCGACGTGGAGTACGACGACGCGCGTCGGGTGTGGAACGCCATGATGGACCGCCGGCCCGCGCTGATCGCTCGGTGCGGGGATGCCCGGGACGTCGTGGCGGCCGATGCTGGCACAGCGTCCACCTCGGTCGCCTGCGCGCTCCGCGGCCAGTTCGCGACCCAGACATCGCAAGGCGACCTCCGTTCGGGGACGCCTCACGTCGGTAGCGAAGCTCTGAAAGCGAAGACGAGGTCCTAGCGCCGACGTACGCCAGCACACGCAGCTGTTCTCGGCGCCCGAGCTGTACGAACGCGTGGTCGCCGGGTGAGGGGTCACGCCTCTTTGGCTGGTTCCTTCTCGCCCTCGTCCGGCGAGGCCGGCGGCCCTTCGGTCCCCGGTTCACCGATGCGATACATCACCGGCGTTGCGAGCACACCGTGGATGATCACCGACGCCGTCACGGTGAAGGCGACCGTCGACCACATCCACTCCGACGCGAGCTCCGGCGCCACGCCGGTGGCGTACGCGAGGTAGTAGATCGAACCGATCCCGCGGACGCCGAAGAATGCAACGGCTCCTCGTTGCGCACGGCTCATGCCGGACTTCGAGCCGATGAGAGCGACGACGCCGGAGATCGGGCGGATCACGATGATCAGGCCGAGGCCGACGAGGACGCTGCGCCAGTCGAGGTCCTCGAGCAGGCCGCGACTCAGCGCGATGCCGAGCATCAGCAGGAGGAAGAGCGTCAGCAGCCGCTCGAGACGCTCGGTCACCTCGTGCATCGACGCGTGGTAGTCGTGGTGCCGCTCGGCCGACCGGAAGGTCATGGCGCAGGCGAACACGGCGAGGAACCCGTAGCCACCCACCACCTCGGACAGGCCGTACGCCGAGATCAGCGCGGCGAGCGACGTCAGCGACTCACCGCGCTCGGCCACGCGGAGCGAGTGGCTCGACGACCGGAAAGCCACCTGGGCCAGAACGCGCCCGACCGCGATGCCGACGACGACTCCGATCACCACCTTGGCGACCGTGTACCAACCGACCCACTCGGCCCAGGAGAACCCGCCGGCGGAGACGAGGATCGCCGCGTAGACGAAGGGAAAGGCGAGACCGTCGTTGAGCCCGGCCTCGCTGGTCAGCGTGAAGCGCAGCTCATCGGGCTCGTCGACCTCGTGGTCGCCGGTCTGTGGCCCGGCGACCTGGACGTCGGAGGCGAGCACCGGGTCGGTCGGCGCCAGGACAGCGGCGAGGAGGAGTGCGGCGGCGAGCCCGAGGCCCAGTGCCATCCCGAGGACGGTCACCGCCGCGATGCTCAGCGGCATCGCGATCCCGAGCATCCGCCAGGTCGACCCCCAGGTCCGCCACGACGCCGGTTTGCGTACGGCGAGCGGACGGTCGAGGGCGAGCCCGACTCCCATCAGCGCCACGATCACGGCGACCTCGGTGACGTGCTCGATCAGCGCGCGGTTCGCCGCTGGGTCGATCGGCATGCCGTCCGGCAGCGGCGTCAGACCGATCGCGAAGCCGACTGCGATCAGCACCATCGGTGCGGACACCGCCCAGCGGTCGAGAAGAGCCGGGAGCACGACGGCGAGGAGCAGGCTGGCGCCGGCGATCAGGTAGACCAGGTCCGCGTTCACTCCGTGGTGGTACCCGTAGTCGCCCGTCCGACCCCGACGGCGGCGCCACCGACAGGATCAGGCCTTCGTCTCGGTGTCCTCCGGCTCCTGGCCTCCGGCGGCGCAGACGCCGTCCTAGCTGCCGATGTCGGGCGGCAGCTCCCTGTCCAGCTCGGCGTAGTCCTCCACCGCCGGATCGCGGTGCGCGCCCCCGCTCATGGCGTATTCCTCCTCCGGAGAGAGGATCAGCCGGTGGCGGCCGAAGATCGCGAAGAGGATCAGGCCGACGGCGAAGACGATGGCGATCGCGACGACAGCTGACCTGTAGTTGCTGTTGAACAGGATCCCGACGAAGGTCAGTACGGCGATCGCGCCGGCGACCACGGCGCCGGGAACGCCGACCGGGCTGCGGTACGGCCGCACCGCGTTCGGGAACTTCCGCCGCAGCAGGACGAACGAGACCATCTGGAGGACGTAGGCGATGACCGCGCCCCAGACGGCGATGTTGAGGATGATGTCGCCGGCCGTCCCGCCGACCTGGTCGACGACGATGATCGCCACCAGGCCGATTGCCGCTCCCAGCACCAGCGCGATCCACGGCGTCTGCCGAGCCCCGGTGAGCGAGAGCGCCTTCGGGTAGTACCCCGCCCGGGACAGCGAGTACATGTTGCGGCCGTAGGCGAACATGATCCCCTGCAGACTGGCAAGCAGCCCGACCAGTGCGAACAGCGAGAGCACGGCGGCCCAGTCGTTGGAGAGGAAGACCCGGAAGCCGTCGAGCAACGGCTCGCCCGACTCGGCCAGGGCGGCTGAGCCGGACACCGCGGGATTGAGGACGAACACCACGGCTGCGGTCACGCACAGCGTGAGCAGACCGATGATCCCGGCCTTCGGGATGTCCTTGGCGGGGTCGTGCGACTCCTCCGCCGCGAGGGGTAGCTCCTCGATGCCGAGGAAGAACCACACCGCGAAGGGCAGCGCGTACAGGACTCCCTCCCACCCGAACGGCAGGAAGGTGCTGTTGTCACCCTCCGGCTCGATGTTGTTCAGCAGGCCGAAGTCGACGGCGCCGTTCGCGATCGCCAGGATGGCGAAGACCGCCAGGATGCCGATCGACATCACCGCCACCACGATCGCGAACTTGAAGGAGACCTCCGCGCCCGCGGTGTTGAGCGCCACGAATGCGATGTAGAGCACCAGCCACCAGACCCACATCGCGTCGGTGAGGTCGAGCCCGATCAGCTCGTCGGTCGCCGCGTTGGCGTAGAAGGCGGAGAAGTAGACGATGACGGCGGTGGTGAAGACGTACTCGATGGTCTCGGCGAGGCCGGTGACGAAGCCGCCCCACGGACCCATCGCGGAGCGGGCGAAGGAGTAGGCGCCGCCGGTGTGCGGCATCGCGGCCGACATCTCGCCGATCGAGAAGAGCATGCCGAAGTACATGACGACGATGACGAGGCTGGCGACCAGCAAGCCGCCCCACCCGGCCTCGCCGAGGCCGAAGTTCCATCCGGAGAAGTCCCCGGAGATGACTGCGGCCACCCCGATGCCCCAGAGCCCCCAGAACCTGGCGCTCCGCTTCAGCTGCCGCTTCTCGAAATAGCCCGCCTCGGCGTGGGTGTAGGTCACCCCGCCGCTCGACGCGCGTGCGCTCGATTCGCTCACGGTGGCTCCTCTCGTCTGCCCCTCGCGGCAACCTAGACCCGTCGTGATTCCGCTGTCGAGAGGCGGGCGCAAAAAGGGTATGAAGTCAGACCTTTGCGCTTCCGCCGAACCGGGGGTCCGCGGCTAGGATGGCGCGCGTGTCCACCGCTCCCGACAACGGCGACCTCCTGGGCCACGTGCTGCGTCCGGTCCGCACGCACCACGCCTTCGAGGGCTGCGTCGAGCAGCTCGCGACGGCGATCCGGCTCGGTGTCTATCCGCTGGGCAGCACGCTTCCGGGCGAGCGCGACCTCGCGGAGCGGCTCGGCGTCTCTCGGGCAACGCTGCGCGAGGCGATCGCCGCCCTGCGTCAGGCGGGGCTCGTCGAGACCCGGCGTGGCCGGGGCGGCGGGACCGTCGTCAAGCTCAAGCCGCGCACGCCCTCCGGGCGCAAGGCCGCCCGAGTCACGCCGGAGGTGCGGGCGGACTGGCTCGACGTCCTCGAGTTCCGGAGGATCACGGAGCCCGGTGCGGCGTATCTCGCCGCACTGCGCCAGGAGAACGGGTCCTTGCCGGCTGGGCAGCGCGACCAGCTGTCGACAGCGCACGTCGAGGTGGCCACCGCCCGCAACGCGGCGGCCCACCGGCAGGCGGACTCCCGCTTCCACCTCACGGTGGCAGCGCTCAGCGGCTCTCTCCGGCTGGCAGCAGCGGTGACCGACGTGCAGCGGGTGCTGCACGAGATGCTGCTCGCGATCCCCGTGCTCGACACGAACATCGCCCACTCCGACCGGCAACACGCCGCCGTCGTACGAGCAGTACTCGACGGACGGCCGGACCGGGCCCGGAGGGCGATGGAGCAGCACTGTGACGACACCGCCGCGCTGCTGCGCGGCCTCGTGGGCTGACCGAGGAGGAGAAGTGCGGAACGAGCGACACCTCAGCATCGACGACCTGCGGGCTGCGATCGAAGCGGGCGAGATCGACACCGTCGTCGTCGCCTTCACCGACATGCAGGGACGGCTCCAGGGCAAGCGCCTGCACGGGCGGTACTTCCTCGACGTCGTCGTCGAGCACGGCACCGAGGGCTGCAACTACCTGCTCGGTGTCGACATCGACATGAACACGGTGGCCGGCTACTCGATCACGTCCTGGGACCGCGGCTACGGCGACATGGAGTTCGTCCTCGACCTCGACACGATCCGGTTGCTCACCCACCTGCCGGCGACCGTGATGGTCCAGTGCGACCTGATGTGGCCCGACCATTCGCCCGTCGTGCAGTCACCGCGAAGCATTCTCAAGCGGCAGATGGACCGCGCTGCCGAGCTCGGCTTCATCGCGTTCGCCGGCACGGAGCTGGAGTTCATCGTCTTCGAGGACTCCTACGAGGCGGCCCACGCCGCCGGCTACCACGGACTCACGCCGGCCAACCAGTACAACGTCGACTACTCGATCCTCGGCACCGCGAGGATCGAACCGTTGCTGCGCGACATCCGCAACACCATGTACGACGCGGGCATGAACGTCGAGGGTGCCAAGGGCGAGTGCAACTTCGGCCAGCACGAGATCGGCTTCCTGTACGACGACGTGCTGGTCACCGCCGACAACCACGCCGTCTACAAGACGGCGGCCAAGGAGATCGCGGCGATGCACGGCAAGTCGCTGACCTTCATGGCCAAGTTCAACGAGCGCGAGGGAAACTCCTGCCACATCCACCTGTCGCTGCGCGGCCAGGACGGCGGGATCGTCTTCTGGGACGACGCGACCGGGAAGCGCACCGCGCTCTACGACCAGTTCGTCGCCGGCGTTCTCGCGACGATGCCGGACCTGACGCTGCTCTACGCGCCGAACATCAACTCCTACAAGCGGTTCGCCGACGGCTCGTTCGCGCCGACGACGATCGCCTGGGGCGAGGACAACCGCACCTGTGCCGTGCGGCTGGTCGGTCGCGGCGCCGGCGCCCGGATGGAGAACCGGGTCCCCGGTGGCGACGTGAACCCCTACCTCGCGCTGGCCGCGATGCTGGCCGGTGGCCTGCACGGGATCGAGAAGGAGCTGGAACTGGAGCCCGCGCTCGAGGGCAACGCCTACACCTCGGGTCGGGCGAAGGTGCCGGGGTCACTGCGCGACGCCCGGGAGGCGTTCGTATCCTCGGCGATCGCGCGCTCGGCGCTTGGCGACGAGGTGGTCGACCACTACACGAACATGGCCGACGTCGAGCTCGCCGCCTTCGGTGCGGCCGTCACCGACTGGGAGCTCCAGAGAAGTTTTGAACGCATGTGAGAACCAATTGGTAGCGCGAGCGGATGTAAGGGAAGCATGACCAGCTACACCGTGATCAACCCGGCCACGGCCACTCCGGTGACCGAGGTCGCCCTGGCCTCGGTCGAGGAGACCGACGCCGCGATCGAGCGCGCCCACGATGCTTTCCCGTCCTGGCGCGACGTCGCGCCCGGCGAGCGGGCCCGGCTGCTGCGGTCCTTCGCGAGCGTGGTCGACGCGCACCTCGAGGAGCTCGCCCGGCTGGAGGTGACCAACTCCGGGCACACCATCGGCAACGCGCGGTGGGAGGCGGGCAACGTCCGGGACTGCCTGAACTACTACTCGGCCGCACCCGAGCGGCTCTTCGGACGGCAGATCCCGGTGCCGGGCGGCGTCGACCTCACGTTCCACGAACCGCTCGGTGTGGTCGGCGTGATCGTGCCCTGGAACTTCCCGATGCCGATCGCCGGCTGGGGCTTCGCGCCGGCGCTCGCGGCCGGCAACACGGTCGTGCTGAAGCCGGCCGAGGTGACGCCACTGACCGCGATCCGGCTCGGGGAGCTGGCGCTGGAGGCCGGTCTTCCCGAGGGCGTGTTCACCGTGATCCCGGGCAAGGGCTCGGTGGTGGGCGAGCGGTTCGTGACCCACCCGCTGGTCCGGAAGGTGTGCTTCACCGGCTCCACGGAGGTCGGCAAGCGGATCATGGCCGGCTGCGCGGACCAGGTGAAGAAGGTGACCCTGGAGCTCGGTGGCAAGAGCGCCAACATCGTCTTCGCGGACGCCGACATCGCGAGGGCCGCGGCCACCGCGCCGTACGCCGTCTTCGACAACGCCGGCCAGGACTGCTGCGCCCGGTCGCGGATCCTCGTGCAGCGCTCGGCGTACGACGAGTTCCTCGGCCGGCTGGAGACCGCAGTGGGTGCGATGAAGGTGATCGACCCGGCTGACGAGGCGAGCGAGATGGGCCCGCTCATCTCGGCGGGTCAGCGCGACTCGGTCGCGGGCTACCTCGAAGGTGTCGAGGCTGCGTTCGCCGGTCCGGTGCCGGACAGTGCCGATCTTGGGGACGGCTTCTGGCTGCCGCCGACAGTCGTCCTGACCGACGACACGCAGGCCGTGCTGTGGCGCGAGGAGATCTTCGGACCCGTCGTGGCAGTGATGCCGTTCGACGACGAGGACGACGCCGTGCGGCTGGCCAACGACACCGAGTTCGGGCTGTCCGGCTCGATCTTCACCCGCGACGTCGGCCGGGCGCTACGGGTGGCGCGCGCGGTCGAGGCCGGCAACCTGAGCGTGAACTCGCACTCGTCGGTGCGCTACTGGACGCCCTTCGGCGGCTACAAGCAGTCCGGCCTCGGCCGGGAGCTCGGTCCGGACGCGCCCAACGCGTTCACCGAGGAGAAGAACGTCTTCATCGCGCAGGATTGAGAGGGAGCTGACATGGCAGGACGCCTGGACGGACGAGTCGCCGTCATCACCGGAGGTTGCTCCGGCATCGGGCTGGCGACCGTTCGCCGGTTCCTGGAGGAGGGCGCGCAGGTCGTCATCGGCGACGTCGACGACGCTCGCGGCGAGGAGCTCGCCGCCGAGCTGGGCGTGACGTACGTCCATGTGGACGTGACCAGCAAGGAGCACGTGGACGCGCTCTTCAGGACGGCGAACGACACCTACGGGTCGGTCGACATCGCCTTCAACAACGCGGGGATCTCGCCGCCGGACGACGACTCCATCCTCGACACCGAGCTCGACGCCTGGCGCCGGGTGCAGGAGGTCAACCTCACCAGCGTCTATCTCTGCTGCAAGGCGGCGCTGCCCTACATGCTCGAGCAGGGCAGGGGATCGATCATCAACACCGCGTCCTTCGTTGCCGTGATGGGTGCGGCCACGTCGCAGATCTCCTACTCCGCCTCCAAGGGCGGTGTGCTGACGATGAGCCGCGAGCTCGGCGTGCAGTTCGCCCGGCAGGGCGTGCGGGTCAACGCACTGTGCCCCGGACCGGTGAACACGCCGCTGCTGCAGGAGCTGTTCGCCAAGGACGAGGAGCGCGCCGCCCGGCGGCTGGTCCATGTCCCGATGGGGCGGTTCGGCGAGCCGGAGGAGATGGCCAACGCCGTGCTCTTCCTGGCGTCGGACGAGTCGTCGTTCATCACGGCCTCGACGTTCCTGGTCGACGGCGGCATCTCCGGTGCCTACGTCACCCCGCTGTGAGATCGGCATCGTGACCAGGCCCCTGATCGGACTCACGTCCTACCGCGAGCTGGCGCAGTGGGGGGTCTGGCACCAGTCCGCCGACCTGCTGCCCACTGCCTACGCCGACGCCATCGAGGCGGCGGGCGGCGTACCGGTGCTGCTGCCGCCCACGACGCCGGCCGGCGAGGCGGCCGGCGCCGCGGCCGCCCGCCTCGACGGCCTGATCATCAGCGGGGGCGCGGACGTCTCGCCGCAGCGGTACGACGAACCGCCCCATGAGCGGACGACCTCCTGGCGTGACGACCGGGACGCCTGGGAGCTCGCGCTCCTCGATGCGGCGGGCGCGGTCGGCCTGCCGGTGCTGGGCGTGTGCCGGGGGATGCAGGTGATGGCGGTCCATGCCGGGGGCGGCCTCGAGCAGCACGTCCCGGACCTGGTCGGCCACGACGGCCACAACCCCGCGCCCGGCACGTTCGGGCCGACGCCGGTGACGGTGGCACCGGCGAGCCGGCTCGCCGCCCTCGTCGGGACCTCGCTCACCGTGCAGTGCCACCACCACCAGTCGGTGCGCGAGCACCCCGGCTTCACGGCAGCGGCCTGGGCCGAGGACGGCCTGGTCGAGGCGATGGAGGCCACCGGCGACCGGCTCTGCATCGCGGTGCAGTGGCACCCCGAGATGGCGGCCGACGCCGGCCTGTTCCGTGCTCTCGTTGATGCCGCTTCGGCCCGCTGAGGACGAGCCGGGGGTATAGCCTCCGAGAGCGGCAGCACTCCCCGGTCGCACTTGAGTCGGGCCAATCGTGAGGAGCGGCGATGAGCGAGCCGTCCGAGGTCTGCATCGTCGGCGCCGGGATCACCGGGCTGAACGCGCTGGTTGTCGCGAGCAGCTATCTCGACCGCGCCGACACCGCAGTACTGGTCGACAGCCGCGCTCGAGCAGGTGGGATGTGGGTCGACACCTATGACTACGTCCGGCTGCACCAGCCGCACCCGATCTTCACGGCGGGCGACATCAAGTGGACGATCGACCAGAAGCCGAGCCACCTCGCGACCAAGCCGCAGGTCCTCGACCACCTCCAGCGGTGTCTCGAGGTCGCCAAGAAGCGGGTCGACGTCGAGGAGCACTACGGCTGGGACTACGTGTCGCACGAGGACGTCGCCGACCTGGTCCACGTGACGTTCCGGACGCCGGACGGTGGGAGCAGGACGATCGTCACCCGGAGGCTGGTCAAGGCGTTCGGTCACCTCGTGTGCCCCAACGCCGCGCTGGCCACCACCAGTGACCGCGTCCGGTCGACGACCCCGGAGCTGTTGGACGTGAGCGATCCGGAGCTGCGCGACGGGGACGCACCGATCTGGATCGTCGGGAGCGGCAAGACGGCGATGGACACCGCGCACCTGCTGATCACCGAGCTCCCCGGGCGCAAGGTGAGCATGCTGGCCGGCCCGGGGACCATCTTCGCCCGGCGCGACGCGTTCTTCCCCGCCGGCGCTCGGCGCTGGTGGAGCGGCACCCCCATAAACACGATGGCGCGTCAGGTCGCCAACCGCTTCGACGGCACCAACGAGGCCGAGGTCCGCGACTGGTTCCGGTCGACGTACGGCATTGCGCCGATGGCGGACGCCAAGGACTTCCTCGGCGCCTACCTGTCCGACGCGGAGCTCGAAATCATCCAAGCCGGGCTGGACGAGATCGAGATGGAGTACTTCACCGACGCCGTCGATCGGGGGGAAGGCGTCGAGCTGGTCATGCGCAGCGGCCGCTCGCTACCGGTGCCGACCGGGACCTGGCTGGTGGGCTGCACCGGCTCTCTGCTCCGCGGTGCGTCTCAGCCGTACGAGCCCTACGTCTCCGACTCGGGCAGGACGCTCTCCCTCCAGATGCGCTCCAGCACGACCGGCGTTGTGTCGTCGTTCGGCGGCTACTACCTGACCCACCTGCTCTTCCGGGGCGAGCTCGGCCGCGTCGGCCTCTACGCGATGGACCTGGAAGAGCTCGCCAGGAAGGCCAAACCCCTCGTGATGTACGCAGGGCTGAGCCAGTCGATCCTCAACCTGAGCCTCATCTCCGACGCACTGCCGGCGCGGGTGCTGATGAGCTGCGGCCTCGACTACGACCGGTGGTATCCACTGCCCCGCCGGATGCTCGGCGTGACCCAGTTCCTGGCGACGCACAAGCGTGAGCGGGACCACCACCGGCGAGCCCTCGACACTCTTGCCGAGCGGTTCGACGTCCGCGCCGGTCCGGTCACCGCCGCGGCGGCCGCTACTCCCTGAGGTCGGAGGGTGCGATCGCCTCGACCTACCGCTCGGGCTGGTCGATGTGCAGGAGTGTCCGGAGTCCGGCAGCGTGACCAGGTGTGCCTGAGGCAACAGCCGCGCGAGGAGCGCGTCGGCCCTCGGGAACGCCTTGTCGCTCAGGTCGCCCTCGATCAGGGTCACCCGGGCACGTGATCGAGCGGATCGCCCCGCGTGACGGGTAGGGGCGCAGCAGCTGGTCCATCTCGCGCAGGGTGCTCGCAGCGCTGCCGACCATCCGGTCCTGCCAGGCCTGCGGGAGGCCGTCGAACGCGTTGCCGCCACCGCTCCAGCCCACCACCGTCGCGGGCGTTGCATCGAGGGCGCGCAGCAGTGCGGCTGCGTCGCGACCGGTGTCCAGAGGTCGGCGTGCGCGCCGGTGCCGCGCACCAGCAGCAGCGGCGGACCGCTGCCGCGTTCCTCGTAGTAGAGCTCGGCCCCGTTGACCGAAGCAGTCGCCATCTGCTCAGACCGCGTTCTTGCGGATCCGGTCAGCGGCGCTCGGACTCATCGCCTCGGCGATGCTGATGAAGCGCGATGCCAACGGGCTGACGCGGCGCGCCCGGCTGACGACCGCGGTGCAGACCACCCCGGCCGCATCGTCGGGTGTGAGGGCGGGGATCCGTCGGTAGATCTTCGTCGGGGCGATCATCGGCGTCCGCACCAGCGGCATCCGGACGTTCGTGAAGACGACGCCGTCGTCGAGGACCTCACCCTGCACGCAGTCCGACCATGCCTCGAGCGCGGCCTTGGAGGCCGTGTAGCCGGAGAACCGCGCGGGCCGCACCTGGACCGCCCAGCTGGAGATGTTGATGACCTGCCCGCTCCTCCGCTCGACCATCCCGGGCAGCAGGCCGGTCACGAGGCGGACCGCGGCGAAGTAGTTCAGCGCCATCGGTCGCTCGAAGTCGTGGAACCGGTCCGCCGAGTGCTTCACCTTGCGACGGATCGAGAGGCCGGCACTGTTCACGACGATGTCGACGCGACCGTGCGTCTCCAGCACCTGCTTGACGAGCCTGTCCACCGCTTCGAGGTCGATCAGGTCGCACGGGTGGGCATGCGCGACCCCTCCGGCAGCGACGACCTCGCGGCGTACGTCGTCCAGCAGGTCCTCGCTGCGCGCCACCAGCAGTACGACGGCGCCCGCGGAGCCGAGCTGCACGGCGGTCGCGCGTCCGATCCCGGAGGACGCGCCCGTCACCAGCACGACCTTGCCGTCGACCGCCTTGCGGAGCGCGGCGCTCCCGCCCGGATCGCCGAGGCGCTGGACCGCGCGGGTCAGCGACGCGCGTTCGACCGGCGTCACGCTGACCCGGTTCGCCGCTCGCGCGGCGGACCGCAGCATCGCCTTGCGGTTGAGCGCCATGTCGTACCTTTTCCGTGCCCAGCGTCCGGTGGCGTCAAGCGCCGCGGGCAGTCTTCCGGTGTTGCTGCGGGCTGACCCCGCGGACCCGCTTGAACGCGGCGCTCAGTGCGAAGCCGCTGCCGTAGCCCACCCGGCGCGCCACGCTGTCGATCGCGTCGTCGGTGGCGACCAACAGGTCGGCGGCGAGGGACAGTCGCCAATGGGTGAGGTACGTCATCGGCGGCTCCCCGACCAGCTCGCCGAACCGTCGCGCCAACGCCGCCCGGGAGACGCCGACCTCGCGCGCCAACGTCGCGATCGTCCAGCCGTGCTCGGGATGGTGATGCATCAGGCGAAGGGCCTCGCCGACGGTCGGATCGCTGTGGGCCAGGCCGCGAGCGACCTGCTCCTCGCTCGCGAGCCAGGACCGGACGACGGTGACGAGGAGCAGGTCCAGGAGCCGGTCGAGGACGACCTCCTGCCCGAGGTCCTCGCGGAGGAGCTCGGTCGACAGGAGGTCGACCAGTGTCGAGTCCCAGTCGCCGCGGCGTCGTACCAGAAGAGGCGGCAGGGCCGCGAGCAGCGGTCGGCCGGCCTCGGTCTCGGCCGCCCAGGTGCCGACCAGGAGTACGTCGGACCCGTCGTGGCTGTTGCCCCAGGTGCGGACGCCGAGCGCCATCCGCTGGTCCAGCAGCTGGCCGTCGGGGTCGACGCAGATGTTGCCCTTCTCGATGGTGACCTTCGGTCTCCTGCCGGGGTCGTCGGCGACGGTGTAGACCGGCCCGCCGCGGATCACGGCCACGTCGCCCTCGTGCAGCTGGATGGTCTCGCCGAGCTCGCCGGTGATCCAGGTCGAGCCGCGCGCCACGGTGAACAAGGTCAGCGCCGGGTCGTCCTCGATCCGCACGCCCCAAGGCGGCTCCATCACCATCCGGAGCAGGAACGCCTGCCGGGCGCGGGGACCGGAGAGCAGATGTTCGAGACCATCCATGTGCCCACCATGCTGGACGATCACGTATGTAATCAAGACCGACGACCATGGAAAGTCTCACCCTGTCGCGATGGAGTGGGGTCATGACAACGAACCTGATCATCGGCGGAGCTCGGCGGCCTGTTCGCCCACATCCTCGACGGCCACAACGAGCAGCTGGCGAGCGGCGTGCAAGAGGCGCTCGGTCGCCCGGCGCGCTCCTTCAGCGAGTACGTCGCTCGCGCCGCCGCCGGTGGGGCGAGGTGTGGTCAGGTGGCGGCGTCGTGAGCTGCACCGAGCCGTGACGATGAGTTGCGATCAGCGCATTGCCGTCGCCAGGGCGCGCCCGGCGTCGGTCAGCAGCGGCACGGCGCGGTCGACGACCTCCTCGGTCATCCGGGTGGCCGGTCCTGACACCGACAGGGCGAGCCGGCTCGGGGTGTTCGGCACTGCCACCGCGACGCAGCGGACGCCGACCTCCTGCTCGCCCTCGTCGATCGCGTAGCCCTGGCCGGCGATCTTCTGCAGCGCAGCCGTGAAGTCGTCGAGCTGGGTGATGGTGTTGGGCGTGTAGCGCGGCATGCCGGTGCGCTGGAGGATCGCGCGGACCTCGTCGGCCGGCATCGTCGCCATCAGCGCCTTGCCGACGGCGGTGCAGTGGGGGAGGACCCGCCGCCCCACCTCGGTGAACATCCGCATCGACTGCCGCGACTGCTCCTGGACGACGTAGACGATCTGGTCGCCGTCGAGCATCGCGAGGTTGGCGGACTCGCCGAGCTGGTCCACCAGCTTCACCAGCTCGGGTCGCGCCCAGACGTGGAGCATCCCGGACGCGCTCTCGCCCAAGCGCACCAGTCGTGGCGCTAGGACGTACTGGCGCGAGGGCTCCTGGGCTACGTAACCGATGTCGACCAGGGTGCGCACGAGGCGGTGGATGGTCGGCAATGGAAGGCCGGAGGAGGCGGCGAGTTGCGACACGGTCGCGGCGCCACCTTGGTCTGCCATCAGCTCGAGGATCGAGAACGCGCGCTCGATCGACTGGACGCTTCCGGTGCGCTTCGTGCGGACGGGCGATTGCTCTTCCACATTGCAGATACTAGCATCCGCGATACGGAATATCGAAGGGAATCGCGTGCAGATCGACGAACTGTTGCAGGACCTGGACGCCCGGCTCGCCGATGCCGATGCGAGTCTTGCGGCGCGCTACCCGGGTGACCGTGGCGTGCGCCAGCCCGTCCACACCGTCTACGTGCCGGCCGACCGTTACGACGACCAGACGGTCGTCGGCTATGGGCGCGACGCCCTATCGCTGATGGACCAGCACGGCGCCGAGCTGCGGCTCGACCCCGACGTAGATGACCGGGTCCGCGCCAAGCTCGGGTCCGAGCCGGTCGAGGACCTGCGCATCGACTTCGAGGACGGCTTCGGCAACCGGCCGGATGCGGAGGAGGACGATGCGGTCCGGGCCGCGGCCGCGGCGCTGCGGCGGTCGTTGGCGGCCGGCACAGCGGCGCCGTACCACGGGATCCGGTTCAAGAGCTTCGAGGCGCCGACCCGGCACCGCGGCGTGCGCACCCTCGATCTCTTCGTCGGCGAGGTCGCCGACCTCATCGGCGACGGCTTCGTGGTCACGCTGCCCAAGGTCACCTCGGTCGACCAGGTGGACGCCATGGTCGCCGCCTGCGCCTGGATTGAGAACGCGCACGGCCTGCCCGCGGAGACGCTTCGGTTCGAGATCCAGGTCGAGACGCCGCAGTCGATCCTCGGCCCGGACGGGACGGCGCTGGTCGCCCGGATGGTGCACGCGGCTGCTGGTCGCTGCACCGGTCTGCACTACGGCACCTACGACTACTCGGCGTCGTGCGGGATCGCGGCGGAGTACCAGAGCATGGAGCACCCGGCAGCCGACCACGCCAAGGCGGTCATGCAGGTCGCCGCCGCCGGGACCGGCGTCTTCGTCTCCGACGGCTCCACCAACGTGCTGCCGGTCGGTGACCGCGAGCGCGTCCTGGCCGGCTGGCGGCTGCACCAACGGTTGGTACGGCGCTCGCTCGAGCGCGGCTACTACCAGGGCTGGGACCTGCACCCGAGCCAGCTGCCGACGCGCTACGCGGCAACGTACGCCTTCTACCGGGAGGGCCTCCCGACCGCGGCCGCCAGGTTGCGCGCGTTCGTCCACGGCGGCGACTCGGGCTACCTCGACGAGCCGGCCACCGCCGTCGCCCTCGCCGGCTTCGTGCTGCGCGGCGTGGAGTGCGGTGCGGTCGACGATGCCGAGGTCGAGCAGTTGGTCCGGGCCGACCGCGCCCGGCTGGCGGCTCTCGCCCGACGGAAGACCACCGCTTGACTAGGGCTCGCTAACGTGCGGGCATGCGCGTCGTAGCCGAGTTCACCACCGAACCGTTCCGGGGCGAGGGCGAGCCGCCGGCCCACGTGACCCACGCGTTCGCAGCGTTGCAGGACGCCGGGGTGGAGTGCGAGCTCGGCCCGCTCGGCACCTCGGTCAGTGGCGACGAGGAGCCGGTCCTCGACGCCCTCCGGGCCGCGGTGTCCGCCGCGCTGGCGCACGGTGCCGACACCGTCACCCTCCAGGTCCGGCGCAGTGGCACCGCCCCCGGCCCCCGTCCGCGCGACGGGATCAAGGACCTGCTGGCCGACGTCGCGACCGAGCTCGGCGGCGCGCTGCGCGATCTTCCGCGCGCCGACAAGCAGCGCGCGGTGCGGATGCTGGAGGAGCGGGGCGCGTTCGCTTATCGCAAGTCCGCGGAGACGGTCGCCGAGGCACTCGGGGTGTCCCGCTTCACCGTCTACAACTACCTCAACCGCGAGCAGTAACCCCCGACCGGCGTCTCGATACGTCGCTCGCTGCGCTCGCTCTTCTCGCCGACTGGTCAGCCCATTTCAACAAACTGTTGACGCACTTGTGCGACCTGTGCCATCGTTCCGTTAATCGGAAACAACTTTCCGTATAGCGAGAGACACCATGAATCTGTCCGAGTTCAATGCCGCGTCGTACAACGTGGTCACCGCCGCCCTGACGGCGTGCTGTGACGTGCCGGACTGGGTCGCCGCGGTGCGCGACGGCCGTCCGTTCGCCGAGGTCGAGGACGTCGCCGACGTCGCGGACAAGGCGGCGCGGGAGTTCACGCCGGCCGATGTCGACCGGGCCCTTGCCGCCCACCCCCGGATCGGGGAGCGGGCGCCACAAGCAGGTCAGGACTCCCGCGAGACCGCCTGGTCCCGGCAGGAGCAGGCCGCGGTCGCGGTCGACAGCGACACCAGCGCTGCCCTGCGGGCGGCCAACCGTGTCTACGAGGATCGGTTCGGCCGGGTCTTCCTGATCTGCGCGACCGGGCTCTCGGCGGACGAGGTCCTGGCAGAGCTGCACTGGCGGCTGTCCAACGACGTGACCTCGGAGGCAGCGGTCGTCGCCGAGGAGCTGCGCAAGATCGCGCTGCTCCGGCTGCGCAAGGTGCTGGACCGATGAGCGCGGTCACCACCCACGTCCTCGACACCGTGCTCGGACAGCCGGCTGCCGGCGTCCCCGTGCAGCTGCGGCGCGGCACCGCCGTACTGGCCGAAGCCTGCACCGACGCAGACGGCCGGGTCGGCGAGCTGGGCCCGACGCAACTGGAGCCCGGCGTCTACGAGCTCGATTTCGACGTCGCGCCGTACGCCGAAGACACCCGCCAGCCCTGCTTCTTCCCCAGCGTGACCCTGCGGTTCGTCGTCGCCGACGACGCCCATCACCACGTCCCTCTGCTTCTCGCGCCGTTCGCCTACTCCACCTACCGAGGGAGCTGATCCCATGACCGATCCGACGAGCCGCCCGACCATCCGGCTGGGCCAGAACCAGTACGGCAAGGCGGAGAACCGCGTCGTCCGCATCTACCGCGACACCGCGCGCCACCAGATCCGGGACCTCAATGTCTCGACCTCGCTGCGTGGCAGCTTCGAGGACGCCCATACCACGGGCGACCAGCGCGACATCCTCCCGACCGACACGCAGAAGAACACCGTCTTCGCGTTCGCCAAGGAGAAGGGCATCGACTCCGTCGAGGAGTACGGCCTGACCCTGGCCGACCACTTCATCGCGAGCACGCCGAACGCAGACGGTGCCCGCATCGAGGTCGACGAGTACCGCTGGGAGCGGATCCCCGTCGACGGCGCGGGCCACGATCACTCGTTCGTCCAGTCCGGTGGCGGCGTGCGCACCGCCGTCGTCAACGTCGACGGCCGCGGCGAGGACCGCACGGCGTACGTCGTCTCGGGCATCAAGGACCTGGTCGTCCTCAAGTCGACCGGCTCGGAGTTCCACGGCTTCCTCAAGGACAAGTACACGACCCTGAAAGAGACCGACGACCGGATTCTCGCGACGTCACTGGTCGTGCGCTGGCGGTACGACGCGCCGGCGATCACGCGCGGCGGCATCGACTGGGACAAGTCGTTCGACTCGATCCGCGCCCTGCTGCTGCAGAAGTTCGCGGAGATCCACAGCCTGGCGCTGCAGCAGACTCTCTACGGAATGGGCGAGGCGGTGCTCGAGCAGCATCCCGAGGTCGCGGAGATCAAGTTCTCGGCGCCGAACAAGCACCACTTCCTCGTCGACCTGTCGCCGTTCGGGCTCGACAACCCTGGCGAGGTCTTCTTCGCCGCCGACCGTCCGTACGGCCTGATCGAGGCGGTCGTCGTCCGCGACGACGCGTCCGACGCAGGGTCCGCCTGGCACGCAACCCCGGGGTTCTGACATGACCGACCAGACCAGCAAGTACGCAGTCAACTGCTCGATCCTGTTCACCGAGCTGCCGCTGCTCGAGCGGCCCGCGGCCGCGAAGGCCGCCGGCTTCGACGCCGTCGAGTTCTGGTGGCCGTTCGCCATGGCGGTCCCGTCCCACGCCGAGGTCGATCCGTTCGTCGCGGCCATCGAGGACGCCGGTGTGCAGCTGGCCGGCCTCAACTTCTTCGCCGGCGACATGCCTTCCGGTGATCGCGGCCTGGTGTCGTGGCCGGCCCGCAAGCAGGAGTTCCGCGACAACATCGACGCCACCGTCGGGATCGGCGAGCGACTCGGCTGCCGGGCGTTCAACGCGCTCTACGGCAACCGCGTAGACGACGCCACGGCTGCGGAGCAGGACGAGGTCGCGGTCGACAACCTGGTCCTCGCCGCCCGTGCCGCTGCTCGGATCGGCGGGACCGTGCTGGTCGAGCCGGTGAGCGGCGCCGAGCGCTACCCGTTGCTGACCGCTGCGGACGCACTCGCCGTGATCGAGCGGGCCGGCGAGGTCGGTGGGGTCGACAACATCGGGCTCCTCGCCGACCTCTACCACCTAGCGGTCAACGGCGACGACGTCGACAAGGTGATCGCCAACCACAGCGACCGGATCGCCCACGTGCAGATCGCCGACGCGCCCGGCCGCAACGAGCCCAGCACCGGCACTCTGCCGCTGCTCCGCCAGCTCGCCGATCTCGATGCCGCCGGCTACTCCGGCTGGGTCGGGCTCGAGTACAAGCCGTCGACCACCTCGGCCGAGAGCTTCGGCTGGCTCCGCCCCACCGACTGACGACCTCCTGGGAAAGGAACACAAATGACCAACCCACAGCACAAGATCGCGTTCATCGGCCTCGGCATCATGGGGAGCCCGATGGCCGTCCACCTGGCCAATGCCGGCCACGAGGTCGTGGGCTTCGACCCCAGCCCGCAGAAGATCGCATCGCTCGTCGAGGCCGGCGGGCGTGCAGCGGACTCGATCGCCGACGCGGTCGCCGAGGCCGAGGTCGTCTGCGTGATGGTGCCGGACTCCCCGCACGTGCAGGACGTCCTGACCAGCGAGGCCGGCGTCTTCGCCAGCGCCAAGCCAGGGACGCTCGTCATCGACTTCTCCAGCATCCGGCCCGACGTCACCGCCGCGCTCGCGGCCCAGGCCAAGGAGCGGGGGTTCCGGATCCTCGACGCCCCCGTCTCCGGTGGCCAGGCCGGCGCGATCAACGCCGCGCTCTCGATCATGGTCGGCGGCGACGCGGACGACTTCGCCGCAGCCGAGCCGCTGTTCGCCAAGGTCGGCAAGACCGTCGTGCGCGTCGGCCCCAACGGCGCCGGGCAGACCGTCAAGGCGGCCAACCAGCTGATCGTCGCCTCGAACATCCAGGCGCTCGCCGAGGCGGTGGTCTTCCTCGAGGCGTACGGCGTCGACACGGAGGCCGCGCTCGATGTGCTCGGTGGCGGCCTGGCCGGATCCGCCGTACTCAACCAGAAGCGCGGCAACATGCTGAGCCGCTCCTTCGAGCCCGGGTTCCGGATCGACCTGCACCACAAGGACCTCGGCATCTTCACCGCGGCCTCGCGGGAGGCCGGCGTCGTCGTCCCCCTCGGCGGACTGATGGCACAGCTGATGGCCTCGGCCCGAGCAGCCGGAGACGGCGACCTCGACCACTCCGCCCTGTTGCGGGGCGTCGAGCGGCTCTCGGGCCGCTGACCACAAACCACGCACACATCGAAGAAGGAGAACGACCATGGCACGCATGCGCGCGGTCGACGCGGCCGTCCTGATCCTGGAGAAGGAGGGGGCGACGCAGCTGTTCGGCCTCCCCGGCGCGGCGATCAACCCGTTCTACAGCGCCCTGCGCGCGCACGGTGGTCTCAAGCACGTGCTCGCCCGCCACGTCGAGGGCGCGTCGCACATGGCGGAGGGCTACACCCGCGCGAAGGCGGGCAACATCGGCGTGTGCATCGGTACGTCGGGCCCGGCCGGGACCGACATGATCACCGGTCTCTACTCGGCCTCCGCGGACTCGATCCCGATCCTGTGCATCACCGGCCAGGCGCCGGTGGCCAAGCTGCACAAGGAGGACTTCCAGGCGATCAACATCGCCGACATCTCCGGGCCGGTCACGAAGTGGGCGGTCACGGTGATGGAGCCCGCCCAGGTGCCGGGAACGTTCCAGAAGGCGTTCCAGCTGATGCGTGAGGGTCGCCCCGGTCCGGTCCTGATCGACCTGCCGATCGACGTCCAGCTGGCCGAGATCGAGTTCGACATCGGCACCTACGAGCCGCTGCCGGTGGCCAAGCCGGCCGCCTCCCGCAAGCAGGTCGAGAAGGCACTCGCGATGATGAGCGAGGCCGAGCGCCCCTTGATCGTCGCCGGCGGCGGGATCGTCAACGCCGACGCGGCCGACCTGCTGGTCGAGCTGGCCGAGATCACCGGCATCCCCGTGGTGCCGACGCTGATGGGCTGGGGCACCATCCCGGACGACCACCCGCTCAATGCCGGCATGGTCGGCCTGCAGACGTCGCACCGCTACGGCAACGCGACCATGCTGGCCTCGGACTTCGTGCTGGGCATCGGCAACCGCTGGGCCAACCGCCACACCGGCGGGGTCGACACCTACACCAAGGGCCGGAAGTTCGTGCACGTCGACATCGAGCCGACTCAGATCGGTCGCGTGTTCGCACCCGACTTCGGCATCGTGTCCGACGCCGGCGAGGCGCTTCGCGGCTTCGTGGAGGTCGCGCGCGAGTGGCAGGCCGAGGGACGGCTGGCCGACCGGTCGGACTGGGCCGACGAGTGCCGTGGCCGCAAGGGCGCGATGCAGCGCCGTACCAACTTCGACACCGTGCCGATCAAGCCGCAGCGGGTCTACCAGGAGATGAACCGCGCGTTCGGTCCCGACACCCGGTACGTCAGCACGATCGGGCTGTCGCAGATCCAGGCCGCGCAGATGCTGCACGTCTACCGGCCGCGGCACTGGATCAATGCCGGGCAGGCCGGTCCGCTCGGCTGGACCGTGCCCGCGGCCATCGGCGTCGCGACGGCCGACCCGGAGGCGACCGTGGTCGCACTATCCGGCGACTACGACTTCCAGTTCCTGATCGAGGAGCTCGCGGTCGGTGCGCAGTTCAACATCCCCTACGTCCACGTCGTCGTGAACAACGCCTACCTCGGCTTGATCCGGCAGGCGCAGCGGGGCTTCGAGATGGACTTCTGCGTGCAGCTCTCGTTCGAGAACGTCAACACCCCCGAGCTCGGCGCGTACGGCGTCGACCACGTCAAGGTGGCCGAGGGGCTGGGGTGCAAGGCGCTGCGGGTGACCGAGCCCGACGACCTGCTGCCGGCGTTGGAGAAGGCCAAGAAGCTGATGGCCGAGTTCCAGGTGCCGGTGATGGTCGAGGTGATCCTCGAGCGCGTGACCAACGTGTCGATGGGTCCGGAGATCGACGGCGTCGTCGAGTTCGAGGACCTCGCCGAGCGCGGCGAGGACGCCCCGACCGCCCTCGTGCTCCTGGACTGACGGGAGCCCCGCTGTGCCGCGTGTGCTCCTCGCTCCCGACAAGTTCAAAGGGTCGTTGCCGGCCGCGGCGGTGGCCGACGCCGTGTCCCGCGGCCTGCGTCGCGAGCTCCCCGACCTGGAGGTCGTGAGCCTTCCGATCGCCGACGGTGGCGACGGGACGGTCGCCGCCGCCCTGGCCGCGGGCTTTCACCCGGTCGAGGTCACCGCCGGCGGGCCGACCGGAGAGCCGGTGCGTACGACGTACGCCCGCCGAGGCCACGTCGCCGTCATCGAGTTGGCCGACGTCTCCGGACTCGCCCGGCTCCCCGGCGGCTCGCCGGCGCCGTTGACCGCGACCAGTCGCGGGACGGGCGAGGTGGTAGCGACCGCGATCGCGGCCGGCTGCCGTCACATCGTGCTCGGCATCGGCGGCAGTGCCTCGACCGATGCGGGTGCCGGACTGGCCCAGGCACTCGGCGCGCGGATCCTCGACAGCGTCGGCCAGGACGTCGGCCCGGGCGGCGCGGCTCTCGCCGACGTCGCGTCGATCGACCCGACGGCGTTGCGCGACCGGACGGCCGGGGTCCGGTTCACCGTCGCCTGCGACGTGGACAACCCGTTGACGGGACCGACGGGAGCAGCGGCCGTGTACGCCCCGCAGAAGGGTGCCACTCCGGAGCACGTCGCGGCGCTCGACGCGGCACTCGACCGCTTCGCCGATGTCGTCGCCCCGACGACCGACGGCGACCGGCGAGACGCTCCGGGTGCCGGGGCTGCCGGAGGCGTCGGCTTCGCGGGGCTCGCGCTGCTTGGCGCACGGCTGCGGCCGGGCATCGACCTGGTTCTCGAGCTGGTCCGGTTCGACGAGCAGCTGAACGGGGTCGACCTGGTGGTCACCGGAGAGGGTTCGCTCGACCAGCAGACCCTCAACGGCAAGGCGGTCGCGGGTGTCGCGGCCCGCGCGGCTCAGCGGGGGATCCCCGTCGTCGCGGTGTGCGGGCAGAACACCCTCGGGCCGGCGAAGCTGACCGGCGCAGGCGTCCGCGCGGCGTATGCCCTCACCGAGCTGGCGGACCTGGAGTCGAGCATTGCCGACCCGGCGCCGCTCCTCGAGACCGTCGGCCGCCGGATCGCGGTCGAGCACCTGGTCGGCCGGACAGAGGTAACCGGATGAGGCTCGTGCGCGTCGGCCCCGTGGGTGCCGAGCAGCCGGCGGCGTACGACGCCGAGGGCGTGCTGCGCGACCTCTCGTCCCTGGCACCCGACATCGACGGGAGGTTCCTCGCCGACGTCGACCTGCAGGGTCGCGTCGCGACCGCCCTCAGCCAGCAGTGCCTGCCCGTCGTACCGGCCGACGTCCGGTTCGGAGCGCCGGTGGCGCGGCCCGGCAAGATCGTCGGGATCGGTCTCAACTACCGCGACCACGCGGCCGCCGCGGGCACCGAGGTGCCGGCGCGGCCTGCCGTGTTCCTCAAGCCGAGCAGCACGATCTGCGGCCCGCACGACGCGATCGAGCTGCCGCCCGGCAGCACCGCGACCGACTACGAGGTCGAGCTCGGTGTC
Source organism: uncultured Actinomycetota bacterium (assembly GCA_963846535.1). Taxonomy (GTDB): domain Bacteria; phylum Actinomycetota; class Actinomycetes; order Propionibacteriales; family Nocardioidaceae; genus Nocardioides. The sequence goes on along the minus strand of CAWJWK010000003.1, from coordinate 1,893,997 downwards.
GTGGTCGGCCGACCGCTGAAGGGCTGCCGCGACCAGCGCCGTGCGCTCGCCGCCGTGGGTGGCTACGTCGCCGTCAACGACGTCACCGAGCGGGCCTTCGCCCAGGACGGTCCCACCTGGGCGAAGGGCAAGTGCTGCGACACGTTCACGCCGGTGGGGCCGTGGCTGGTCACCGCCGACGAGGTCCGCGACCCGCAGACCCTCGCCCTCGAGCTGCGCGTCAACGGCCGGGTCCGGCAGACCGGCAACACCCGTGCGATGGCGTACGGCGTCGCCGAGCTGCTCTGCTACCTGAGCGGCTTGATGACGCTGGAACCCGGCGACCTCGTCGTCACCGGGACACCCAGCGGGGTTGCCGCAACCCACCCGGAGCCCAAGCCCTACCTGAGGCACGGCGACGTCGTCGAACTCCAGGTGGCCGGCCTCGGCCGCCAGCGGACGGCGGTGCGCGCGTGACCGCCGGACGCCACGTTCTCGACCTCGTGATCCGTGGGCGTCGGATCGTCACACCCGACGGCGAGCGCGCCGGCGACGTCGGGGTCCGCGACGGCGTGGTCGTGGCGGTCCAGCAGTTCGGCGCGTTGGCCGCGCCGCGCACCCTCGCACTGGCCGCCGACGAGGTGCTGGTGCCCGGCGTGGTCGACACCCACGTGCACGTGAACGAGCCCGGCCGCACCGAGTGGGAGGGCTTCGCCAGCGCGACCCGGGCCGCGGCAGCCGGCGGTGTCACGACGCTCGTCGACATGCCGCTCAACAGCATCCCGCCGACCGTCGAGGTCAGCGCGCTGGAGGTGAAGCGCAAGGCTGCGGACGGCCAGTGCCACGTCGACATCGGGTTCTGGGGCGGCGCGGTGCCCGGCAACGTCGCCGATCTGCGGCCGTTGCACGACGCCGGGGTCTTCGGCTTCAAGTGCTTCCTCGCGCCTTCGGGGGTCGACGAGTTCCCACCGCTCGACGGCGTCGGCCTCGCGGCCGCGATGGGGGAGATCGCCGATTTCGGCGGCCTCCTGATCGTGCACGCAGAGGACGCGTACGCCGTCGACTCGGCGCCACCACCGCACGGCCGGAGCTACACGTCCTTCCTGAAGTCACGACCGCGTGCGGCCGAGAACCTGGCCATCACCCAGCTGCTCGACCTGGCCCGCCGTACCGGCTGCCGGGTGCACGTCCTGCACCTCTCGAGCGCCGACGCCCTGCCCGCCATCGCCGCCGCGCGCGCCGACGGCGTGCCCGTCACGGTGGAGACCTGCCCGCACTACCTGACGATCACCGCCGAGCAGATCCCCGACGGCGCCACGCAGTACAAGTGCTGCCCGCCGATCCGCGAGGCGGCGAACCGGGACCTGCTGTGGGGAGGGTTGCGGGACGGGACCATCGACCTCGTCGTCTCCGACCACTCGCCGTCCACGATCGACCTGAAGCGGCTCGACACCGGGGGCTTCGGCGAGGCCTGGGGCGGGATCTCCTCGGTGCAGCTCGGGTTGCCCGCGGTGTGGTCAGAAGCGCGGACGCGCGGCTTCACCTTGTCCGACGTCTCCCGCTGGATGAGCGAGGCACCCGCGCGCCAGGTCGGCCTGGACCGCAAGGGTGGCATCGCGGTGGGCAAGGACGCGGACTTCGCAGTGCTGGCGCCCGGCGAGGAGTTCGTCGTCGATCCGCGACGTCTCCACCACAAGCACCCGATCACGCCGTACGCCGGCCGAACGCTCGCCGGAGTCGTCCGCAGCACCTGGCTCCGAGGAGAGCCAGTCGACCTGACCGCCCCGCCCCGCGGGCGGCTTCTGACCCGAGGAGAGTCATGACCACCGACATCAGCCCCGCGTTCACCCGGCTCCCGGACCTGGCGTCCCGCCAGCTCGCGGGCAGCGTCGTACTCGCCAACGACGAGCTGTTCGCGGAGCGGGAGAACCTGATCAAGCCCGGCCGGGCGTCGTTCTCGGAGGAGGACTTCGCCCACAAGGGCAAGGTGTACGACGGCTGGGAGACCAGGCGTCGCCGGGAGCCGGGCCACGACTACGCGATCGTGCGGCTCGGCGTGCCGGGTGTGGTGAAGGGTGTCGACATCGACACCTCCTGGTTCAAGGGCAACTACCCGCCGTACGCCTCCGTCGAGGCAGCCAGTGTCGAGGGCTACTCCTCGCCTGCCGAGCTCGAGGACGCCGAATGGGTGACCGTCGTGCCGCAGTCGGCGATCGCCGGCGACACCGACAACTACTTCGAGGTCGCGGACGGTCGACGGTTCACCCACGTGCGGCTTTCCATCTACCCCGACGGCGGCGTCGCGCGGTTCCGCGTGCACGGCCTGCCGATGCCCGACCCGCGGCTGCTGACCGGCACGGTGGACCTCGCGGCGCTGGAGAACGGCGGGTCGGTTGTCGACTGCTCCGACATGTTCTACTCCTCGCCGACGCAGCTGCTGCTGCCCGGACGGGCGCAGATCATGGGCGACGGCTGGGAGAACGCACGGCGCCGCGACGACGGCAACGACCACGTGACCGTGCGGCTCGGCGCCCGGGGTCGGGTCCGTCGGGTGGAGGTCGACACGTCGTACTTCGTCGGCAACGCGCCCGGCTGGGCGAGCCTCCGCGGCTTCGACGCCACCGGTGACGACCTGACCTCCGGCACCTGGGTGGATCTCGTACCGCGGACCCGCCTCCAGCCGGACACCCGGCACTTCTTCACCGTCGACGTTCCGGCCCCGGTCACCCATGTCCGTCTCGACGTCTACCCCGACGGTGGCCTGGCCCGGCTGCGCGTCCACGGCGAGCTCACTGAGGACGCCCTCGACTCCGCCGTGGCGCGGTGGTTGGAAGCGCTGCCCGAGGGCCACGCCGCCGAGGTCCTGGGGACTGTTCCTGCTTGATCCTCAAGGGCCGGCGGGTCCCCCGAGCTGAGCCCTCACACCCGATGCCGCGGTGTTTTCGAGATCCGACGCCGATCCGTCCGCGTATCATCGATGGGTGACCGTGCCCGTTGTCTTGCAGCCAGGCCACGGCGAGCCCGTCGCCGCCCCTGCAGGCGAAGTGACGCTCAAGATCACCACCCAGGAACTGACTGTCCTCGAGTTCCTGTGTGCCCCACAATCAGGGCCCGCGCTGCACCGTCACAGCAACGAGGACGAGCTCTGGTACGTCGCGGACGGCGACTTCCTCTTCCAGTCCGGGGAAACACGCGTGCAGACCAGCACCGGCGGCATGGCGCTCGGACCACGTGGACTGCCCCACGCCTTCCGCAACATCGGCAAGGGGCCCGGCCGACTCCTGATCGTCACGACACCAGGTGGCATCGACACCTTCTTCGGCGAACTCGCACAGGCGCTCGCCGACGGCCCGCTCGAGCCGGACGCGCTGCAGGAAGTGGGCCAGCGGTACGGGATCGAGTTCGTTGGCCCACCGTTGATCGAGCAAGGCTGATCGCCCCGCAGTGCGACTGGTTGCGTAGGCGGCTAACTGTGTTGCCATACTGAACGCCCTCGGATTCACCAACCGGAGCCAGAGTTCGAAGAACCTAGCTTCGCCAGCACCTCCGTCCGAAGCCAACCCTCGACACCTCCGAGCCTGCGCTCTCACCGATCGCCAGGCTGCCCTATCGAGTCTGTGATCTGCGCGGACCGGCTGGTGGGAAAAAGACAGATGCGATGTCGTCGAGAGGAGCGGTACGACGTCGGAGCCGACTACTGCCCAGGCCGGCGCGGCGGCCAGGAGGCAGCGCCGAGCTCGCGAGAGACCGCTCGTGCAGTCTCGCGGACCAAGTCGATGACGTCGTGCCCCGTCAGGTCGCCCCCTGACGGAACCACGACGGCGATAGCGCCGACGGCCTCGCCGTAGGAGTCGAAGACCGGGCTTGCCAGCGAGCTCTCGCCGATCACGGCCTCGTCTTGTTCGGCGGCGACGCCGGTTGCCCGGATCTGGTCCAGCTGGTCGCGCAGGGTCTCGGGCGAGGTGGTGGTTTCGCCGGTCATGCTGCGTAGGTCTCCAGACGTGAGCACTCGCTTTTCGTCCTCGGGCAGGAACGCGAGCATCGCCTTGCCGAGGGCGCTGGCGTGGACGGGGATGACGATGCCGACCTCGGGCATCTGCCGGCTGCCGTCAGGGCGGGGCTCGTGGTGGATGATCACGACGTCGTCGATGAGGAGCACGCCGGTGCGCACCGCCAGCCCGCTGCGACGGGCGAGGTCCTCAGCCCAAGGAATAGCCCTCGACCTCAGTTCGAGAGTGTCGAGATAGACGTTGCCGAGCCGAAGGACAGCGGGCCCGAGCTGGTAGCGGCTGGATCCGCGTTCCTGCACGACCATCCCGTGCTCCACGAGGCTTCGGACGATGCCGTGGGTGGTCGAGGGCGCGAGGTCGAGGCGGTCGGCCAGTTCCGACAGGCTCATCCGCCTGGTGCCCTGGAGGGCGGTCAGGACCCGGATCGCGCGGTCAATCGACTGAATCACTGCGCTGCCTCTCAGAGGTGTGACCGAATTCACGAAAACTCTTGCGTACTAGTGAACCATAGGCGTACGGTCCAAATCACGTTCGACAATACCGAATGATATTCGGACTTACTGAAAGTTGAGGAACGGGCATGCTTGACGAGACCAATCTGTTCCAGCGCTTGGGTGCTGAGGCCATTGGAACTGCTTTCCTGGTGTTCATCGGAGTGGGGTCAGTCCCCGCCACTCTGATCGTCAACGGCGATGCGCCGTTCACCATGGCCGACCTGGGGATGATCTCCCTGGCGTTCGGCACGATCGTGATCGCGACCGTCTACGCCCTCGGGCACATTGGTGGCAACCACATCAACCCAGCGGTGACCCTAGGACTGGCTGTCACCGGCAACTTCCCGTGGAAGCAGGTACCGGCCTACATCGGCGCCCAAGTGGTCGGCGCCCTCGTCGGCGCCACCGCGATCATCGGCGTTCTCGGTCAGCAAGCCAGTGACGTCGGCCTGGGCGTGGCGGCGTACAACCCCGACACTGTGAGTGTGGCGCAGGCTTTCACCGCCGAGTTCGTAGGCACGTTCATCCTGGTCTTCGTCATCTTCGGCGTCATCCACCGCAAGGCCGCCGCCGGATTCGCCGGTGTCGCGATCGGCCTGGTCGTCTTCGCAGCCATCATCCCCGTAGCCCCGACGACGGGCGCTTCCATCAACCCCGCCCGCACGTTCGGCCCGATGCTCGTCCAGCAGATCGCCGGAGGCGACGTGAAGTGGGACCAGTTGCCGGTCTACTTGGCCGCCGAGCTGCTCGCCGGCGTTGCCGCTGCTCTGCTGTTCGTCTTCCTCTCGCGGACCCCGGCCGACCGCCTACCGGACGGTGGAGTGGACCTGGGAGCGCCCGATGCAGGGGCCGCATCCGCCCGCGAGTCCACGAACGCCTGACAGACCCAGCAACCAAAGGAACTCTCATGAAGAAGCTGATCAACGACCCGAGCGACGTCGTGTCCGAGGCACTGCAGGGAATCGAGGCGGCTCACACCGAGCTGCAGGTCGACCACCAGCACAAGATCATCTACCGCGGTGATGCCCCGAAGCAGGGCAAGGTGGGCATCATCTCGGGGGGTGGTTCGGGACATGAGCCGCTCCACGGCGGATTCGTCGGCCTTGGCATGCTCGACGCCGCCTGCGCCGGCGAGATGTTCACCTCACCGGTACCCGAGCAGATGCTGGCGGCCACCAAGCTGGTCGACGGCGGCGCCGGTGTCCTCCACGTCGTGAAGAACTATACCGGCGACGTGATGAACTTCGACATGGCGGCCGAGCTGGCGGCTGCCGAGACCGGTGCCCGCGTCGTCTCCGTGATCACCGACGACGACGTGGCCGTCCAAGACAGCACCTGGACGGCAGGTCGCCGCGGGGTCGGCGTCACGGTGCTGCTCGAGAAGATCGCTGGCGCGGCAGCCGAGCAGGGCCGAGACCTCGACCAGGTCGCCGAGGTCGCTCGCAAGGTCAACGCCAACGGACGCAGCATGGGCGTGGCACTCACGTCGTGCACCGTGCCCGCCGTCGGCAAACCCACTTTCGAGCTCGGGGAGGGCGAGATGGAACTCGGTGTCGGCATCCACGGGGAGCCCGGCCGAGAGCGCTTGCCGCTCGCCCCTGCGAGCGACATCGCGGCCATGTTGCTCGAGCCGATCCTCGCGGACTTGCCGTTCACCGCGGGCGACCCGGTGATCGCGTTCGTCAACGGACTCGGCGGCACCCCGCTCATCGAGCTCTACGTGCTGTTCAACGAGGTCAACAAGATCCTCGGCGGTCACGGCGTACCCATCGCCCGTTCCCTCGTCGGCTCCTACATCACTTCGCTCGACATGGCCGGCGCGTCGATCACACTGCTCAAGGCCGATGACGAGCTGCTCTCCCTCTGGGACGCTCCAGTGAACACTTCAGCGTTGAGATGGGGCATCTGAGAAATGGACGAGAACGTGACCACGGCGGCCCTCGAGGAGTGGGTGCGCAGATTCGCCCACCATGTCGCAGAGAACCGCGACCACCTCACCGAGCTCGACGCAGCGATCGGGGACGCCGACCACGGGTCGAACATGGACCGGGGCATGAAGGCCGCCGTGGCCGCGCTCGACGAAAGCCCGCCCGCGACGGCCGGGGCACTTTTCTCCACGGTCGGCATGACTCTCGTTTCCTCGGTCGGGGGAGCGAGCGGTCCGCTGTTCGGCACTCTGTTCCTGCGGATCGGCAGCACGCTCGGCGACGCCGAGACCACCTCGGCGCCCCAGTTCGCCGCGGCGCTGCGTGCCGGACTCGGGGGTGTCGTGGACCGGGGCAAGGCCGGGGCCGAAGACAAGACGATGTACGACGCGCTGGCGCCGGCCGTCGACGCGCTCGACGTGGCACTCGCCGACGGCGCGGACATGGCTACCGGCCTCAAGCACGCCAGGGACGCCGCCGCAGCAGGGCGGGACGCGACCACCCCGATGCTGGCGCGCAAGGGCAGGGCCAGCTATCTCGGCGAACGCAGTGTGGGACACCAGGACCCCGGCGCCACGACCGTGGCCCTCCTGCTCGAAGCGGCCACCGAAGCGCCCTTCTGAGCCTGCTGACTGATGACATAGCGAGCGGAGCGCACAGGACATGACAGAGAGCTTTTCGGGAGACTCCCCGACCTCGGGCATCCGACCGGCCGTCGGGCTGGTCGTCGTCTCCCACAGCCGAACGCTGGCCCGCTCCGCGGTGGCGTTGGCCGCCGAGATGCTGCACGGCCGGCCCCTGCGGATCGAGGTGGCTGCCGGGCTCGACGAGACGACGTTCGGCACCGACGCGGTCGCGATCATGCAGGCCATCGAGCGCGCCGACGGCCCGGCTGGCGTCGTCGTACTCATGGATCTGGGCAGTGCCGTGCTCAGCACCGAGCTGGCGCTCGACCTGCTCCAGGATCCTTCGATCCGCGACCGCGTGACGCTCTCGCCCGCACCTCTCGTCGAGGGCCTCATCGTTGCTGCCGTTGCCGCCGCCGGCGGGGCCAGCCGGGCAGAGGTCGCGGCCGAGGCGCGCGACGCTCTCATGGGCAAGTCTGGGCACCTGTCGCCTCCGCAGCACAGCACCACGTCCGACATGGAGGACGTCGACACGGAGGAGATCGTCGGCGTCTTCTCGGTCGAGAACCCCCACGGTCTGCACGCCCGGCCGGCTTCCCGGCTGGTAAGCGAGGTCCGTGCGCTCGATGCATTAGTCCAATTGCGCAACCTCACCACGGGGGGCCCTCCCGTCCCTGCCGGAAGCCTGAGCCGGGTCGCGACGCTCGCCGCCTTGCGTGGGCACGAGGTCGAGGTCCGTGCCTCCGGGCCTCAGGCCCAGGAGGCGGTCGAGCACCTGCTCACGCTCGCCGCGCGGAGGTTCGACGAGACGGTCGAGGAGGCTGTGGAGCCGCAGGCCCCGTCCGGGGCCGCGTCGCTAAGCGGCCCGCTGCCGGCCTCACCCGGGATCGCGATCGGCCCGGTTCGCCGGCTCACGGCGGTGCCCGTCGACCTCGACCAGCAACCGGTTGGGGATCAGGCCGCCGAATGGCGGCGCATCGTGGAGTCCGTGGCCGCCGTGCGCCGCGACATCGAGCACGTCCGGGTCGTCACCGCCCGCGAGGTGGGCGCAGAGCAGGCGAGCATTTTCGACGCGCACCTGTCACTGCTCACCGACGCCGAGATGCTCGCCGACGTCAAGACCCGCACCAGCACAGGGATCGGAGCCGTTTCCGCCTGGGCCGGCTGCCTGGCCGAGGTCGAGCGCGAGTGGGCGAGCCTGCCCGACCCCTATCTGAGGGAACGGGCCGCGGACGTCAACGCGGTCGGTGACCAGGTGCTTCGGGCGCTGACGGGCGAGCCCGCCCGGCGGATGACGGCGCAAGGCGTCCTGGTCGCGAGTGACCTGACGCCCGCCGAGACCGCAAACCTGGATCTCGCCCTGGTCACCGGAGTCGTCCTCGCGCACGGGAGCCCGTCGTCGCACGCGGCGATCCTGGCGCGCGCCCGTGACATCCCCGTCGTCGTGACGGCCGGCCCCGAGGTGCTCGACCTCGCAGAGGGGACCACCATCCTCCTCGACGGCAGCACGGGCGAGCTGCACATCGACCCTTCGTCGGAGCTCCTGAAGGAATACCAGAAGCGCGCGGAGGACGCGGCCGAGCAACGCGCTCAGCAGCTCGCGCTCGCCGAGCAGCCCGCAGTCTCCCGCGACGGCACGTCGGTGGCCGTGGCTGCCAACCTCGGATCGGTTGCCGACGCTCGTACCGCACTCGCTGCCGGGGCGGACGGCGCCGGGCTGGTGCGCACCGAGTTCCTCTTCCTCGACCGGAGTGCCGCGCCCGACGTAGACGAGCAGCAGGCCGAGTACGACGCCATCGCCGAGGCCATGGACGGACGGCGGATCACCCTGCGCACCCTCGATGTCGGGGGAGACAAGCCGTTGTCCTACCTCCCGATGCCGCAGGAGGCGAACCCGTTCCTCGGTCAGCGTGGCGTCCGGCTCAGCCTCGCTCACCGTGACCTCCTGCGCGATCAGATGGGCGCGATCTGTCGCACCGCGCGGCACTTTCCGACCAGCATCATGATCCCGATGGTGTCGACCCCCGCCGAGCTGATCGAGGCTCGCCAGGTGCTCACCGAGGCGGCTGGACCCGACGGCATCCCCGAGGGCCTGCACATCGGATCGATGATCGAGGTCCCCGCCGCGGCTCTGAAGATCGAGGCGTTCCTGCCCTACCTCGACTTCGTCAGCATCGGCACCAACGACCTGACGCAGTACGCCCTGGCGGCCGAGCGCGGGAACGGTGCTGTCGCGGCATTGTCCGACGCCCTCGACCCTGGCGTGCTCCAGCTCATCGACCACGTGTGCCGAGCCGCAAGCGGCAGGATCGACGTCGCAGTCTGTGGCGAAGCCGCCTCGGACGAGCTGGCCATCCCGGTGCTGGTCGGCCTCGGCGTGCGAGAGCTGAGCGTGTCTCCACCTGCCGTGCCCAGGGTCAAAGCTGCGATCCGGGAGCTCGACGTGAAGCGCTGCGCGGCGCTCGCCCGGGAGGCATTGAACCTCGCCGGGGCCGACGACGTACGCAAGCTCGTGCTCACGATGCTTTCGGAGGCCGCCCGCTGAGCCGTCCGGCCGAGATGGCGCAACCGGGCTGATGCTCTCGGCGCGGGTCCGCGCTGAGGAACGGCCTCGCATTCGGCGCGTCGCTCACCGGGCCGGCCCGGCCCGGGCGAGTGGCGCGTACGTCGCGCACAGTCTCGATACGCCCTCGCCTGGCGGCTCGGCTACTCGACGGCCGATGAGATGCGGTCGCCGTCCACCCAGACGGCGGCCACGTCGCCGGTGGTGCCGAGGGCGAAGGCCTTGGCGAGGGCGTCCTCGGGGCCGGCCGCGTTGCGGAGCGCGACGTCGAACGTGCTGCCCGCTGCGGGCCGGATCCACTGGGCGTCGAAGCGCTTTCCGACGCTCAGGTCGCCCACCTGGTGGGCGAGGCCGAGCGCGTCCGCCCCGGCCGCGGTAGCGAGGTGGAGCAGGTGTGCAGCCTCGAGCTGGTAGCCGTGCTCGGCCAGCAGCTGCTGCATGAAGTAGGCCTGGAGACCTTCCTTCAGCAGCGAGAAGCCAGTACCGGCGCCGACGTCGGAGCCGAGCGCGACGCGCACTCCGAAGGCCAGGTGGCGGGTGAGCGGGAACAGGCCACTACCCAACGCGGAGTTGCTGGTCGGACAGTGCGAGACCGAGGCGTCGCGCTCGGCCAGCACCCGCAGCTCGGCGTCGGTCGGATGCACGTTGTGCGCCAGGATGCTGCGCCTGCCGATCAGGTGGTGCTGGTCGTAGGTGTCGAGGTAGTGCGACAGCCCGAACAGCCGGGCGACGGTCGCGATCTCGCGGGTGTTCTCATTGATGTGCGAGGTGAACCAGCAGTCCCCGACGTCCTTGAGGAGCGCGGCGCAGGACTCGAGCAGACCGTTGCCGCAGGAGAGTGAGAAGCGCGGTGTGACGGCGTACCGTGTGCGCCCGATCCCGTGCCAGCGCTGGGCCAGGGCGAGGCCTTCTTCGTAGGCGCGCTCGGGCGTGGTCAGCAGCTCGTCCCGCAGCAGGCGGTCGCTGACCACCAGGCCGGACGTGATCCGCAGTCCGGTGCTCGCAGCCTCCGTGAACAGCGCGTCCACAGCGTCGGCGAAGTGCGCGCCGAACACCAGCGCCGTGGTGGTGCCGGCGGCAACCAGACCCCCGACGAACTCCACCGCGACCTGCCGGGCGTAGGAAGTGTCGGCGAGTCGCGCCTCCTCCGGCAGGGCGCACTGCTCGAGCCAGTCCAGCAGCGGCATCCCGAGACCGCCGATCGCCCGCACCTGCGGGTAGTGGACGTGTGTGTCGACGAAACCGGGGAGCAGGAGACCGCCCTCGAGATGAACGACCTCCTCGTCCGGGAGGTCGTACGACGAGAACGGGCCGCGGGCCACGATCTCGCCGTCACGGACGAGGATCCCCTCGTCCGACGAGGCGCGCAGCCCGGCTTCGGAGAAGGGGTTGTCCGGGGTGTCCAGGACGGTCGCACGGAAGAGCGTCATGCGCTCACGACCTCTCGTTCGAATGCCAGCAACAGTGACGCGGCAACGCTCACGGCGATCGTGGCCGGCTCCTTGCCGCCGAGCGCGGACAGGCCGATGGGCGTGGTGATCCGCCCGATGTCGTCGGGGGAGTGGCCCTCCGCGGCGAGCTTCTGCTGGAACCGGACCCACTTCGCCGACGAGCCGATCAGCCCGATCGAGCCGAGCCCGTCCGTACGCAGTGCCGCGTCGCACAGGGCCGCATCCTCGGCGTGGTCGTGGGTCATCACCAGCACGTGTGTGCCGGCCGGCAGCTCGGCGAGCACCAGCTCGGGCAGCACCGGCACCTGGTGCACGTGCACGTTGGCGCTGGCATCGGCAAGCGGCGCCAGCCGCTCGTCGGTGAGCTGGTCGGCGCGCGAGTCGACGAGGTGGAGCTCGAGGTCCTGCCGCGCCAGGATCCGCGCCAGCTCGAGCCCGACGTGTCCCATTCCGAAGATCGCGACGGCCGGTACGACGGGCAGCGGCTCGAGCAGCAACGTCACCTCGCCGCCGCAGCACTGCACGCCGTGCTGGACCGGCGCCTTGTCGGAGAGCGCGGACGTCACCATCTCGGGCGTGGTCGCCCCGGCTGCCAGCAGCTCGCGAGCGCGCTCGATGGCGACCGCCTCCAGGTTGCCGCCACCGACGGTGTCCCACGTCTCTGACAGCCCGACGACCATCTTGGCGCCGGCGTCACGAGGAGCGTGGCCCCGCACCTCGGCCACCGTCACCAGAACGCCGGGCTCCCGGTCCCGCCGCATGCGGACGACGGACTTGATCCAGTCCATGGCTCACACCAAGGCTTCGATGAGCTCGACGGCGGCGTCGGGTGAGCCGTCGGGGGTCCCGCGCGCGGTCTCGATCGCCCAGTACACGGCCTCCGGCGTCGCCGGGGACGCGAGGTCGACCGACGTCCCTTCGGGGCCGAACGCGGCGCAAGCCTGGCGCAGCGCCTCGCGCACCGAGAACGCCAGCATCAGCGGCGGTTCGCCGACGGCCTTCGAGCCGTAGACCGCGCCGTCCTCGTGCGCCTGCTGCAGCAGTTGGACGTTGAAGACCTCGGGCATCTCGGAGAGGCTCGGCAGCTTGTACGTCGACGCGGCTTGCGTGAGCAGCCGCCCGCGACCGGGCCCGTCGGACTCGTCCCAGCGCAGGTCCTCCAGTGTTAGCCAGCCGGCGCCCTGGACGAAGCCGCCCTCGATCTGGCCGATGTCGATCATCGGCGAGAGGCTGTCGCCGACGTCGTGCACGATGTCGACCCGACGCAAGGTGTAGGCACCGGTGAACCCGTCGACCTCGACCTCGGACGCGGCGACGCCGTACGCGAAGTACTTGAACGGCTCGCCCTGCATCGCGGCGACGTCCCAGTGCAGCCCCTCGGTTTTGTAGAAGCCGGCCGCCCACAGCTGGATCCGCTGGAAGTAGGCGTTGTGCACGCGCTCCTCCCACGTCTCGCCGGGGACGTCGACGATGCGCGCCAGGATCTGCTCGCAGGCGTTCTTGATCGCAGCACCGTTGAGGTCCGCGCCCGACGACGCCGCGGTCGCGGACGTGTTCGGCACCTTGTCGGTGCGCGTCGGAGCGAGCCGCACCTTGTGCAGCGGCACTCGCAACGTGGTCGCGGCGACCTGCAGCATCTTCGTGTGCAGCCCCTGGCCCATCTCGGTGCCGCCGTGGTTGATGAGAACGGAGCCGTCCTTGTAGACGTGCACGAGCGCGCCGGCCTGGTTGAAGGCCGTGAGGTTGAACGAGATGCCGAACTTCACCGGCGTGATCGCGAGCCCGCGCTTCACGTGCTCGTGCCGGGCGTTGAACGAGGCGATCTCGAGGCTGCGCGCCTCGAAGTCGCTGTCGTCCAACACCTGCTGCCACGCGATCCCGATCCGCTCCGCGTGCCGCACCGGCATGCCGTACGGCGTCGCCTGACCGGACCGGTAGAAGTTGCGGCGGCGCAGCTCGGCGGCATCGACACCCAGCAGCGGGGCGCACCGGCCGAGCAGGTCCTCGATGACGAGCATGCCCTGCGGCCCGCCGAACCCGCGGAACGCCGTCTGCGACGTCTTGTTGGACTTGGGAATCCGGCCTTCGAGCCGGACGTTCGGGATCCAGTACGCGTTGTCGATGTGACACATCGCGCGGGCGAGCACGGGCTCCGAGAGGTCGAGGCTCCAGCCGCCGTCGGCGTACAGGTGGGCGTCGAGCGCCTGCAGGATCCCGGCGGAGTCGAACCCGACCTTCCACCGCGCGTAGAAGCCGTGCCGCTTGCCCGACATCGTCATGTCCTGCGTGCGGTTGAGCCGCAGCCGGACCGGACGACCGGTGAGCGTCGCGCCGAGGGCGGCGATGGCGGCATAGCCGTGCGGCTGCATCTCCTTGCCGCCGAACGCGCCACCCATCCGCAGGCACTGCACGGTGACCTCGTGGCTGTCGACACCCAGCACGTGCGCCACGATCTCCTGGGTCTCGGTCGGGTGCTGGGTGCTGGACTGGACGAATACCTGGCCGCCCTCGTCGAGCTGCGCGAGCGAGCAGTGCGTCTCCAGGTAGAAGTGCTCCTGCCCCGCGAACTCGAACTCGCCCTCGAAGACGTGCTCCGCCGTTGCGAACGCGGCGTCCACATCGCCGCGAGCCAGCTGCTTGTGCGCGCCCTGGAAGCTCCCGGCCGCGATCGCCTCACGGACGGAGACGAGCGACGGGAGGGGCTCGTAGGCGACGGCGACCGCGGCCGCACCGAGCCGCGCGGCCTCGAGCGTGTCGCCGAGCACCCAGCAGACCGCGTGGCCGTGGAACATGACCTCGCTCGGGAAGAGCGGCTCGTCGTTCTTGATGCCGGCGTCGTTGACGCCGGGCACGTCATCGGCCGTGAGCACCCGCACCACGCCGTCGACGTCGTAGGCCGGAGCCGGGTCGAGCCCGGTCACCAGCGCGTGGGCGTGCGGTGCCTGGACCGGCCAGGCGTGCAGGACACCGGCGGACCGCTTGACCAGGTCGTCGGTGTAGAGCGCCTCGCCCGTGACGTGCAGTGCGGCGCTCTCATGGTGGAGCGACTGGCCGACCACGGGGTTGGCGGGGCGTTCGGACAGGTGGCTCATGCCGAGGCCTCTCTCGTCACCGCTGGGTGAGCTTGTAGGTATCCGGCGTAGAGACGCAGGAGGGCCTGGCCGAGCATCGCCGAGCGGTACGGCGCACTCGCGCGGTGGTCGCTCATCGGAGTGCCCTCCGCGGCCATGACCTTGGCGGCTGCTCGCACCGTCTGATGCGACCATGGCCGGCCCAGAAGCGCCTGTTCCGTCGAGGTTGCCCGGATCGGCGTGGCGGCGACGCCACCCAGCCCGATCGCGGCGCGGGTCACCACACCGTCCTCGACGTCGAGCGCGAAGCCGACGGCAACGCTGGAGATGTCGTCGAAGCGGCGCTTCGCGATCTTCTGGAAGGTCGTCATCCGGGCGAGGGGCAGGGGGATGCGCACGGCGCGGATCAGCTCGCCGGGCGCGCGGACGCTCTGCCGGTAGCCGGTGAAGTACTCGGCCAGCGGAACCTCCCGGTCGCCAGCACGCGACGTGAGCACGACGCGCGCCCCGAGCGCGAGCAGCGCCGGTGGGGTGTCACCGATGGGCGACCCCGTCCCGAGGTTGCCGCCGATCGTCGCGCCGTTGCGGATCAGCCGCGACGCGAACTGCGGGAACATCTCGTCGAGCAGCCGCACCCGGCCGGCCAGCCGACGCTCGACTTCGCTGAGGCTCAGGGCGGCGCCGATCTCGATCACGTCGTCCCGGACTTCGAACGTGCGCAGCTCCTCGATCCGGTCGATCGCCACGGTCAGCGGAACGCGGGTGCCCCGCAGGTTGACCTCGACGCCCCAGTCCGTGGACCCGGCGACCACGGCAGCACCGTCGTCGACCAGGTCGAACGCCTCGTCGAGGGTGGTGGCGCGGGCGAATCCGTCCATCCGCGTCCTCACCACCGGCGGCGGCGCCTCGTCACGTCGTACGGCGAGGGCGTCGTCGTCGGCAGGTGCACCCAGTGCGTACGCCGCGTCGCGGATCGGCCGGTAGCCGGTGCAGCGACAGAGGTTGCCGCTCAGCGCGTGCAGGTCGAACCCGTTGGGACCGTGCTCGGCGACGGCACACCCACCGACGGCCGGCTCGCGACCGGAGCGGTAGTACTCGCCCGCCATGCTGCAGATGAAACCCGGTGTGCAGTAGCCGCATTGCGAACCGCCCCGCGCCGCCAGCTCCCGTTGGACCGGGTGCAGCGCGTCCGTCGTACCGAGTCCCTCCGCGGTGACGACCTCCTGGCCGTCGAGGGAAGCCGCCGGCACCAGGCAGGCGTTGATCGGCACCCACTCGGTCGCCGACTCCACGCCCGGCCGGGCGACCAGGATCGAGCAGGCGCCGCACTCGCCCTCGGCGCACCCCTCCTTCGCGCCGGTCGCGCCGAGCTGGCGCAACCAGTCGAGGGCGGTGGTGTGGGCGGGCAGGTCGCCGAGCGCGACGACCTCCCCGTTCACGGTCAGTTGTTGACTGCCCATCGGGTCCTCGCTGAGTGGATCGGGTCGGCCGCCGACAGGAAGTCGTCGAAGCGATAGCCCGCGATCTTGGCGATCTCGATCAGTGCCGCGGCGTGCTCCTGGTTCTCGCAGTTGTCGAGACGCGCACGGCCCTGCTCGAGGATCTTGTCGAAGGAGTCGGCGTCCCGGACGGAGACGACCAGCGGGAAGCCGAACCGCTCGCGGTAGGTCTCGGTCAGCTCGGCGAGCTCCTCGTGCTCGATGTCGCCGAGCCGCGTGAGGCCACGCGCGGACTGGTCGTTGAATGATTCCTCGCCGATGAGGCCGTCGGCCACCACCCGCGACCCGAGCTCCGGGTAGGCCTCGATCAGTTGGCGCTGCTCCTCGTGTGTAGCGGAGAAGAGGGCCTCCTGGAACGATCGGCGCAGCGCGTGCGTGTCGATGAACGGCCGGGCGCTGTAGGCCCGCTCGACGACCCACCGCGGTCCCTGGAAGAGACCGGCGAACGTCTCGACGAACTCCGCCTTCTTCATCTCGTTGACCTCGCTGAGCCGGACGGCGTCACCCGGCCGGCCGGCAACGGCCGGGCCGCGACCCACGCCGATGTGGTGGAAGACGATGTTGAGCACGATGGCCGTGATGCTGCCGAGGGTGATGCCGCTGCCCAGGATGATCTCGGCCCAGCTCGGCACCGCCTGAGCGACCTGCGGCTGCGCGGTGACGTACATCGCGAGGCCGACACTGGTCGCGACGATGACCACGTTGCGGTGATCGTGGAAGTCGACGCGAGACAGGATCTGGAAGCCGACGACCGCGACGGTGGCGAACATCGCCAGCGCGGCGCCGCCGAGGACGGGGTGGGGGATGCCGGCGACGATCGCGCCGGCCTTGGGCACCAGGCCGATCACGATCATGAAGACACCCGCCGCGGCCACGACGAACCGGCTCTTCACCTGCGTCAGCCGCACCAGGCCGACGTTCTCGGCGAAGCAGGTGTAGGGGAAGGAGTTGAAGACGCCGCCGAGGCTGGTTGCGAGGCCGTCGGCCCGCAGAGCTCGGGAGACGTCGTCCTTGCCGACCCGCTTCTCCACGATCTCGCCGGTGGCGAAGACGTCACCGGTGGTCTCCACGGCGGTGATCAGCATGACGACGATCATCGAGATGATCGCGGCGAGCGAGAACTGCGGCCAGCCGAAGTGGAACGGCGTCGTCACGCCGACCCAGCCGGAGCCGCCGACGGAGTCGAAGTGCGCGTCGCCGAGGGCCCACGCGACGAGCGTCCCGATGACCAGGCCCAGCAGCACGGCGACCGTGGCCATGAAGCCTTTGAACACCCGCTGGATCAGGACGATGAGTGCCAGGGTGCCGAGCGCGTAGGCCATGTACCTGCCGTTGGTCGGGTCAGACATCGGACCGGCGCCACCCGTGGCGTCGGCCGCCGCCACCGGCAGCAGCGCGATGCCGATGATCGTGATCACCGAGCCGGTCACGACCGGCGGGAAGAACCTGATGAAGCGGCTGAAGAACGGTGCGATCAGGAACGTGAAGAGCCCGGCGACGATCACGGCGCCGTAGATGGTGAGGAGGCCGTCGGTGCCGCTCTCGGCAGCTGCGGCGATCGCGATCATCGGTGAGACCGCGGTGAAGGTGACGCCCTGGAGCAGCGGGAGACGGACACCCACCTTCCAGAACCCCACCGACTGGATGATCGACGCGATGCCGCACGTGAAGAGGTCGGCGTTGATCAGGTGGATCAGCTGCTCCTGGGACAGGCCGATGGCATTGGCCAGCAGGATCGGGACGATGACGGCGCCCGCGTAGAACGCGAGCACGTGCTGGAACCCGTAGATAGCGAGCTTGGGGATGGGGAGCACCTCGTCGACGGGGTGCTTCCTCTGTCGCCGGGCCTGCTGGGCGGCGCTGTCGGTCGGGGTTGCGGTCACCGGACACCTTCTTCGCTGGGTCCTTCCGCACATTCCACAATACGGAAAGAAACTTATGCTATGCGGAAGGTTAGGGTGACGGACGTCACTGAGTCAATAGTTTCTGACATGGTCCGTTCTGAAACTGTCGTTTCAGTCCCCGGAGGCTCTCGTGTTCAGGCGGGGGTGGCCGGCGAACGCGGCGATCCAGCGCCAACCACGTCATCACCCGCGACGAGCCGGCGTGGCCGGCGCTGGTCGCGGAGGGGGACCGGTTCCTCGCCCCATGGGTAGGAGCGCTGGTTAGATTCGCACATGGACCTACCCGGGGTCCTGCTTCAGGCCCCGACCTTCCGCGACCTGTCCCGGCCCGACGTCGAGGAGTTGCTGCCTTACCTCGTCGAGAAGCGGTACGGGGCCGGGCAGGTCGTGTGGATCGAGGGCGATCCCGCGGAGGCGCTGCTCATCCTCGTCGAGGGAGTGCTCAAGTCACACCGGCTCAGCCCCGACGGCGGTGACGTGATCGTCGACATCGACGAAGCGGTCGGCATCACGGGCGAGGTCGGCCTCTTCCACCCGAGCGGACACCGCCAGGTCAACGTGACCGCAATGGCCCCGAGTCGGTGCCTGTTGCTGCCGCGCCGACACTTCGTCGCATTCCTCAGCCGGCACCCGATCGCGATGGAGCGGGTTCTGCGCGATATGTCCAAGCGGACGGTCCACGCTGCGCACTCGTTCGCGGGCATGGCCTTCGACGACATCCGCGCGCGCGCCGCACGGACCTTGCTGGCGCTCGCCGATGAGTTCGGCGAGCCGGTCCCCGATGGGGTCCGGATCCGGCTCCAGCTGTCGCAACGGACGCTCGCCGCCCTGGTCGCGGCGTCGCGCGAGAACGTCAACCGCGCGCTGTCGCCACTAGTCGCGAGCGGGGTGATCAGCCAGCGGGACGGGCATTTCGTCGTCCACGACCGGGCCACCCTCGACGCCTTGGTCAGAGGCACCCTGTGACGCGCAGCACTGCCCACCACGGCGCGGTGCCGCACCCTAGCCGCATGAATGAGCAGACTCTCTCTCCCAACCGAACCGCTCCTGACCTAGATGTCCTCCGCGCCGGCTTCGCCGGCCAGGTCCTTACCGCCGCCGACGGTGACGCGTACGACGTGGCGCGGGTGGCCTTCAACGGCATGTTCGACCGGCGGCCGGCCGCGATCGCCCGCGCGACCAGCACGTCCGACGTCGCTCATGCGATCGCGTTCGCCCGCGCGAGCGGGCTGGCGCTCGCTGTCCGCGGCGGCGGCCACTCGGTCGCCGGCTACTCCACGATCGAGGGCGGCCTGCTTCTCGACCTCGGCCCGATGAAGGACATCGCGGTCGACCCGGACGCCCGGATCGCCCGGGTCCAGCCCGGGGTCGTTTGGGGCGAGCTCGATCGCGCGACCCAGGCCCATGGGCTCGCCACGACCGGTGGGCGGATGACGACGACCGGGGTCGCCGGCTTCACCCTCGGCAGCGGGAGCGGTTGGCTCGAGCGGCTGCACGGCTCGGCGTGTGACAACCTGCTCGCTGCCGAGCTCGTCACTGCAGACGGTGCTGTTGTGATCGCGAGCGAGACGGAGAACCAGGAGCTGCTCTGGGGCCTGCGCGGCGGCGGCGGCAACTTCGGTGTGGTCACGGAGTTCACCTTCCGCCTCCACCCGGTCGGCCCCGAGGCGTACGGCGGACTGCTGATGTTTCCGCGCAGCCAGGCGCCGGAGGTGCTGCGGCAGCTTCGCGACTTCCTGCAGGACGCGCCGCGCGAGGTGTGCGGAGGACTGCTGTGCATGACCGCCCCACCGGCGCCGTTCGTGCCGCCGGACCTGCAGGGCAAGCCGGTGCTGACGGTGCTCACCGCCTACTGGGGCGATGTGGACACGGGTGCCGAGGCGCTGGCTCCGCTGAAGGCGCTCGCTCCCACGGTGGACCTGCTCGGCCCGACGACCTACCTCGACATCCAGGCGATCACGGATGCCGGCAACCCACCCGGTCGTCGCAACTACTGGCGCTCCGAGCTGTTGCCAGACGCTCCCGACGCGATGCTTGACGCCTTCATCGCGTGCGCCGCCGAGGCGACCTCGCCGGCGAGCACCTTGATCCTCGGCCGGCTCGGCGGGGCGTACGGCGACGTCGCCGAGGACGCCACGGCGCTGGGTGGCCGCTCGGCCGAGTGGCTCTTCCATTGCTACGGCATCTGGTCCGAGGGCGACGACGCGCAGCACATCGCCTGGGCCAGGGCCACCGAGTCCGCCCTGCGCCCGTGGACAATGGCCGGGATGGCGCTCAACTTCATGAGCGACGTCGACGAGTCCCGGGTGCGTTCGACCTTCGGTGCCGAGAAGTACCAGCGGTTGGTGACTCTCAAGCAGCGGTGGGACCCGGACAACGTCTTCGCGATGAACCAGAACATCGCGCCGAGTGGGTGACCGGTAGTCGACCAGCGACTACCAGACCACGCCGCGGTCGATCACAAGATTCGCGCCCGTCACGGAGGACGCGGCGCCCGAGGCGAGGTGGAGCAGCTGCTCGGCCACCTCGGTCGGCGCCATGAACCCGGGCATGACGGACTGGCTCTTCGCGATGAGGGCCCAGTCGACCGCCTCGGGCAGCCCGGAGGCGGCGGCGTGGATCATCGGGGTGTCGATCCCGCCGGGCGACACGCAGTTGACCCGCACGCCCCTGGTGCCGAGCTCGACGGCGAGGGAGCGCATGCCGAGCAGGAGTGCGGCCTTCGAGGCGCAGTACTGCGCGTTGTAGGGCTGACCCATCACGGCCGAGATCGACGCCACCGACACCACGTTGCCCTTGCTGGCGATCAGCGCTTCCGAGAAGGACTGGGCGAGCAGCAGCGGCGCGAGTGCATTGACGTCGAAGTGCTTGCGCAGCCCCGCCGCCGTGAGCGATCCGAGCTCGGCGAACTGCTGGATGCCGGCGACGTTGCAGAGGACGTCGAGCCCGCCCAGCTCCGCGATTGCGTCCGCCACGAACCCGTCGCGGGCCGCGTCGTCGGCGAGGTCGCAGACCACGATCCCGTCGCCGGGCGCCACGTCGGTGCAGACCACCCGCGCACCCTCGGCCCGGAACAGCTCGGCGACGGTGCGGCCGAGGCCCCCGGCTGCGCCGGTCACGACGACTCGCTTGCCCGTGAAGCGCTGGGCTCTCTCGTTCTCCATGTGCCGATAGTAGAACACGTTCTAGTATCGGCACATGGAGAAGATCGACCTGCTGATCTGGGACGACAACGCGGCGGCTGCGGCGTCGCACCTGGACGTCCCCGGCCTCCGGTCCGCGCAGGTGTCGGTCGGCGCCGACCTGCTCGGCGCCACCTTGCTGATGGGGAACGGCTCCGCGCTCCGGGGTCTGGCCGAGCTCTGGGTCGACTCGGTGGACGTGTGGCCGGACGTCGTACGTCAGGTGCCGGGCGACGCCTACCTGGTCACCGAGTCGGTGCCGCAGGCGGTCAAGCCGGGGGAGTGGCTGACCCACTTCACCTGGTTCCCAAGCCGGACCGGCTGGGTCGAGGAGCTGCCGCTCTACGCCGACCAGCCCGACATCTCGAGCCGTCCGCTCAGGCGGGTTGGGTAGCCGCCGAGAGGATGAGGCGCACCATCGCCCGGGTGCCGTCACTGGTCAAGTGAACGCCGTCCGGAGCGAAGTAGTCGGGGTGCGGGGCGGCGGCCTCGTGGAAGTCGACCACCCGGACATTGTCGTAGCGCCGGGCGACGGCGGCGATCGCGTTGACGCTGGTGCTCTCCCAGCTCCGGTTGACCCGTGGCGTGATCAGGAAGATCCGCGCCGTGGTGTGCTCCGCACAGAAACGCGCCAGCGCCTCGGCGTCGATGGCGCCGTTGGTGCCGATGCCGAGGATGTAGTTGCCCCCCGGGCGATTGAACTGGCCGTAGGTGCGGGCGATGTCGAGCCCGGTCCAGGGCTGCCGTCCCACCTCGGCATTGATCGTGATGCGCGGCACCTCGTCGCCGAGCAGGGGCGCGATGTCGATCATGATCGAGTCGCCGATCGCCACCGTGTTCCTGCCCACGAGCGGAGCGGCCGGGTCGGGGCGCGGCCGCGGTTTGTCCTGGTGCGCCGCGGCGGGCGGGGCGGGCAGCTCGGTGTTGCTGCCGACCGGAGCCGAGCCGGTGACCACCGTGCTCGGGCTGCGGTCCTTCGCGGCCGGCATGTTGACGCCGGCGAGCGCCAGGCAGGCCAGCAGCGCCGGCGTCATCGCGAAGACGAAGGCCGGCCGCCGCCAGCGTCGCGGCAGTCCGCGGATCGCGTCCGTGATGGTCGAGAGCGTGCGACGCAGGCCGCGGCGTCGTACCGGACCTTCGATGAAGCGGTAGGAGGCCTCCGCGAGCAGCAGCGTCACCAGCACGACGGCCAGGCTGCGGCCGACGGCGAACTGTCCGAGGTTCTGCGCGGTCGAGAACGCGATGAGCACCGGGTAGTGCCACAGGTAGACCGAGTACGAGCGCCGGCCGAGCGCACCTACCACGCCGTCGTCGACGCGGACCGCGAAGCGGGACACCCGCGGAGCCTGCAGCGACAGGATCATGCCCGCCGACGCGACCGCGGCGAGCAGGATGCCGCCCCGGAAGGCGAACGCGGAGGTGTCCGGCAGCGAGATCGCGAGCAGCGCGAAGGCGCCGGCCGAGGAGGCCAGCGCGAGCCAGGCCCGGCGGCTCTCCAGTACGGCGGTCACCCGCCCCACGGGGTGGGCGCAACCGTCGCCCGCCGGGTGGAGCGCCAGGGCCAGCAACGCACCGATGAGGAGCTCGCCCATCCGGGTGTCGGTGCCCATGTAGCTGCGGTTCGGGTCGACCTCGCTGTAGGTGGTCGCCATCAGGACGGCCGAGGCGACGACCGCGCCACCGACGATGGCGAGGATCGCGGTCCGCTTGCGGACGATCGCAAGCAGGGCGACGAGCACGAGCGGCCACGCCAGGTAGAACTGCTCCTCGATGGCCAACGTCCACAGGTGGGCAAGTGGGGACGGCAGGCCGAAGGAGTCGAAGTAGGCGACGTCGTGGAAGATCATCCACCAGTTGCTGGCGTATCCCAGGGCGGCGAGCCCGTCGCCGCGCACCTTGCCCAACAGATCGGGTCTGAAGAGCATGGTCACCGCGAGGCAGACGACCACCACGGTGTAGGCCGCCGGGAGCAGGCGCCGGAGCCGCCGCCGCCAGAAGCCGACCAGGTCGAGCGTGCCGCGTGCCTCGATCTCGTCGAGGAGCAACCGGGTGATCAGGTAGCCGGACACGACGAAGAAGAGGGTCACGCCCAGGAAACCGCCGCCGAACCAGGGTGCGCCGAGATGGTAACCGACCACCGTGACGACACCGACGGCCCTCAGCGAGTCGAGCCCCGGGACCCGAGAAGCCCGCACTGCAGGGCGATTCGGGTCTTCGGGCATGGACACCATGTTCCACTCCAGGACCCGTCGATGAGAACTTTCGGACGGAATCGGCCGGGGTGTTCCCTCTCACGTCAGGTGAAGTGCCGGTCCCGCCAGCCCCGCAGCCGCGCCCGCGAGACCCGTGCCGCCTCGATCAGCGGCTTCATCGACGGCGCCTTGCCGCGGACCAGCGCGGTGCGGGAGGCCTTCTCGAAGGACGGCGCGTCACCCTCCCACCACACCGGCTCCTGCATCGCGAGGACGAACGGGATCGCCTGCTCGGCGGACGCCCGACCCCAGGCGATCGCCTGGTCCAGCGCCTTGCCGTTCGGAGCCAGGGTGAGCGGCGAGAGGGTGGGAGTGGTCTCGAGCAGGTAGTCGCAGTACGGCGCGTTGCGCACCATCTGCAGGTTCACGGCTCGGGTGATCGGCGTCAGCCACAGGTGGCGCGGGTCGAGCTGCGGGTGGAAGCAGTCGAGGGCGAGGTACGTCGCGTTGCGGGTGCCGATCCGGCCGCGCTGCACTTTCAGCCAGGCCTGCTCGGCCGGCACGTTGCTCGCGGCGCCGCCGTCGACCAGTGCCGCCACGTCCTTGCTGGCCAGGTAGTCGTCGAGCAGCGGGACCATCGCCGGGTCCTTGGTCTCGTGGTGGAGCACGCCCGGGATGGCGGCGGAGAAGGAGGCGGCGTCGACGATGTTGAGCTCGCGGGTGAGCTCGTCCCCGCCGAGGACCAGCGGCTTGACCATCCGGGTGTCGATGAACGACGCGACCTGCCAGAGCCGGCGCACCATCTGCGGACCGAGCCCGATCGGCCGCACCGGCATCGATCGCAGCTTCAGGTAGGCGTACTCCTGGCGCCGGAACGACGCGGGGAGCCGCTTGAAGAGCTCGCGGTGGACGCCGGCGACGACGGTGTCGTACGGGATCGCGGTGTCCTTCATCCGCAGCGGCCGGCCGTCGGGGCCTTCGAACATCGGGGCCGCGAACTCGTCGAAGCGCAGCGACATCACGCTGGTCAGGCCGTGACGGCGCCGCAACGGCTCCGGCCCGAGCAGGGCGCGGTAGGTGAGCGAGTGGGCGAACTCGACGTAGTCCTCGAACGGGATCGGCAGCTGACGGACCATCACGCTGCCGAGCACCGCGCCGATCGACCCTCCGACCAGGTAGTCCGGGACGAGCCCGGCCTCGACGAACCGCTGCACGGCGCCGATGTAGACGAACCCGGCCCCGCCGCCACCGCCGAGCACCAGCACCAGGCTCTTGCAGCCGACCTCGGCATCCAGCTCCGCCTCGGAGAAGTCGCCGCGGTGGTTCTCGATCACCCGGCGCCGCTGCTCGTCCATCTCCTGCTCGAGCTCGAACAGTGCGTCGCGAGAGCGGGCCAGCCGGCCGGCCGGCAGGCCCTCCTCGCGCAGTGGACCGGTGAGGACCTCGATCACCCGCTGCTGCCACGCGGTCAGCTCCCCGGCCACGTCGACGTCGCCACGGCCGCGCCCCGCCTGGGGACCCGCCGAGCCCGGCTCGAAGACACTGAGTCGGGCGAACGAGATCAGGTAGCGCAGCCGCCGCAGCTCCACCGGGGTGAGGACGTCGGGCTGGTCGACGTGCGCGCGCACCAACGCCCGCTCCATCTGTTGGAGAAGCAGGAGTTGGTCGCTCACATCCCGGACGCCCTGAATTCTTCGAGACCTGGCGGACGAGCAGCCGCAGCAGCACGGTCGCGACCGACTTGATCGCGGCCTTCTCGACGATGGGCACCCGCTGGTCGATGGAGATCGACCATTCGACGTTGGTGCCGGCGCCCTCAGGGCGGAGCAGGACCTCGCCGCGATAGCCCTTGAACGGCACCCCGCTCAGGGCCTTGTACCCGAGGGCCACTCCCGGCTCGAACCGGGTGATCTCCTCCACGATCGCGGGAGCAGGTCCCGGCGCCTCGATCCGGCGTACGGCGCCGATCCCGTTGCGGTCGGCGGTGCCTTCCTGGGTGAGCGTCACCTTCATCCCCGGACCCCAGGAGGCCATGCCCTCGTGGTCGGCCAGCAGGGCCCAGACCTCGTCGGGGGAGGCTTTGACGACGGCATTGGAAACGGATCGCATGCGCCGAACAGTAGCCAGCGTTTGTGCTTTGGTATCCCCATGTCCGCGATCGAGACCGTCCGGGGCCAGGTGGAGCCGAGCGACCTCGGCGTCACCCTGATGCACGAGCACATCTTCGTCCTCACGCCCGACCTGCAGGCGAACTACCCCGACGAGTGGGGCGACGAGGAGACCCGGGTCGCCGACGCGGTGACCCGGCTGCAGAAGGCTTACGACGCCGGCGTGCGCACCATCGTCGACCCGACGGTGGTCGGTCTCGGGCGCTACGTCCCGCGGATCCAACGCGTGATGGAGCAGGTCCCGATCAACCTGGTGGTGGCGACGGGTGTGTACACCTACAACGACGCCCCGCGGTTCTTCACCTATCGCGGCCCGGCCCTGACCGAGGCCCTCGGCGTGGAGGTGCCGGAGCCGATGGTCGACCTGTTCGTCAGGGACATCCGCGACGGCATCGCCGACACCGGGGTGAAGGCGGGCATGCTGAAGTGCGCCATCGACCACCAAGGCCTCACCCCCGGGGTCGAACGGGTGATGCGCGCGGTCGCCAAGGCCCACATCGAGACCGGCACACCGATCACGGTGCACACCCACCCCGGCTCGCAGACCGGCCTCGACGTGAAACGGGTGATGTGCGACGAGGAGGGCGTCGACCCGGGCCGGATCGTGCTCGGTCACTCCGGGGACGCTGCCGACCACGACCACCTGGCCGCGCTCGCCGACGCCGGGTTCGTGCTCGGCATGGACCGGTTCGGGATCTACCTCGACACCACGATGGAAGCCCGGGCCGACACGCTGCTCGAGATGATCGAGCGCGGGTACACCGACCGGATGGTGCTCTCGCAGGACGCGTCCTGCTACATCGACTGGATCGACCCCGACGTGATCGCGTTCCTGCCGCAATGGCACTACACCCACCTGTTCGAGGACGTGTTCCCCTACCTCCTCGAGCACGGCGCGACCCAGGAGCAGATCGACACGATGCTGGTCGACGTACCGCGAAGCTTCTTCGAGCCTTCGGTCGTCGAGTAGCCCGAGCCGCTAGGCGATCTGTCGTGAGGCACGAGCGAAGATGTATCGAGACGCCGCACCCGCGCGCCCGACATCGAGGCCGCAGGTACGTCACCGCGTCTCGATACGTCGCTCGCTGCGCTCGCTCCTACTCGACGACCGGGTGTGGTCAGCTGCTGGCGATGTCGAGGCCGAGCTGGTCGTCGGCCTGGTAGGGGATCGACAGGATCACCCGAGTGGCAAGTTCCTCGAACCGCTCGCGTACGGCGGCGCCCACCTGGTCCAGCTCGCCGACCACGGCCAGCGTCTCGAGGACCTCGTCGTCGATGAGGTCACCGAGCTCGGGCCAGCGGCCGGCCTTGGTGAATGCGTGCGCCTCGGCGTGGAGGTCGCCCCATCCGTGGTGGTCGAGCACCGGCTTGTACGCGGGCGTGGACGCGTAGAAGCCGATCTGACGCTTGGTGCCGGCGATCGCGGCGGCGTACGCCTCCTCGGTGCGGCCGGTGACGACCATGGCCATCGCCGCGACGGTGAACGGTCCGGTCGCGCCGGTGCTGGCCCGCCCGGCGTCGAGCGCCGGGCGGAGGGCGTCGGCGAGATAGCTGCGGGAGAGCAGCGGGTGGCAGATGAAGCCGTCGGCGGCCGCTCCGGCGACCTCCACCATCCGGGGCCCGACGCCGGCCAGCCAGATCTCCGGTGAGGGGAAGTCGAGCGGGCCGGGGTTGAACAGCGGCGGCATCAGCGTGTGCGTGTAGAAGTCGCCCTGGAAGTCCAGCTCGTCGCCGGTCTGCCAGGTGTGCCAGATCGCCCGGACGGCTGCGATGTACTCACGCATCCGCTCGGCCGGTCGCGACCACGGCATCGAGTAGCGGCGCTCGATGTGCGGCTTGATCTGCGAGCCGAGCCCGAGGACGAAGCGGCCGCCCGAGAGCCGGTGGACGTCGTAGGCGGGGTAAGCCATCGCCATCGGCGACCGCGCGAACGCCAGCGCGATCGACGTACCGATCCGCAGCCGGTCGCTGTGCTCGGCGGCGAGTGTCAGGTAGACGAACGCGTCGTGCGCGCCTTCCGGGACCCACAGGGCGCCGGAGCAGCCGCGGTCCTCGATGGTCCGCGCGACGGCGGCGATCCCGGCAGGGTCGCCGTGGTAGGTCAGGTCGATCTCGACGGGCATGGCGGGCGCCTCCTCAGGACGATAGTAGAACACGTTCTAGCCAGCCCGTTTGTCTGGACGTGGCAGCATGCCACCCATGCCGACGAGGCGTCGCAGCCTCATCGGCCCGCTCGTGTCCGTGCTCGGACTCGTCGGCTGTTCGTTTTCCGAGCCCGACGCCGACGCTCCGGAAGTCACCCAGACCACGCGGGACAGCCGATCCACCGACGGTCCGACCGGGTCCGCGACCCCGAGCGAGCCGCGAGCGACTCGTTACCAGCCGCACCCCGCCGAGATCGCCGGCGCGGCCAAGCGCGCCGCCGCCCGCGCTGTCGAGGCGCTGCCCGAGGTCCGGGAGGTGACCTACACGCAGTACTTCGGATACCTGCCGCCGACGGCCAACATCCTGGTCGAGGCGGACTTCGTCGACGGAGGCGGTACGACGTACGCCGTGGAGATCAGCCAGGCAGGAACGGGCTGGCGGGTCGACGAAGTGACCGCGGCCGAACCGGTGGCGCGCGTGGCGGATCCGGGGCCGTTGATCCGTCGAGTGCTGAACAACGATCGCATCGTGTTGCCGTGGGCCGGCCGTGTCGACGTCGCCGCCGGTCTGGTGAGTGACGCGGTGCTCCGGTCCATGCTCGCTGTGTCGGAGCGCCACCGGCTCGGCATCAGCGTGCTGATCTCGGCTCATCCGGTGGAGGTCTTCGGGACGGATCGGCGCAGCAACCATCCCGACGGGCTCGCCTACGACATCGGGCGCATCGACGGCCGGCTGGTCATCGACCCCGCCTCCGCCGACCTGGTGGTGCGGGTGATGAGGCTCGCGGCGAGCACCGGCGCGCGCCAGGTGGGCGGCCCCGAGGACCTGGACGGTGGCGGCAGTCAGTACTTCTCCGACGCCACGCACAGCGACCACCTGCACGTGGGGTTCGACGGCTGAACCAAGCCGACGGCGCCAGGTCCTGTTCAGGAGCCCCTCCCGGCCCTATGTTTCCCACGGGGAGCCTGGCGCCGCACAGAGGAGTGCTCGATGGTCAACATTCCGAACCCGCTGAACCTGCAGTGGTACGAGAACCCGTCGATACTGCTCCAGCTCGCGAGCCTGGCGAAGGCGCGCGACGACCTGCGGGAGCACAACCTGTTCGAGCAGGACGGGATGCGGCCCGAACCGCCCGCGGGCGACCCGCCCATCGACGTCACCCGCGCGCGCACGGCCGACGGCACCTACAACGACCTGGGCTGCCCGATGATGGGCTCCAAGGACTCGGGCTTCGGGCGCAACGTGCCGATCGAGAAGACCGTCGTCGACCACAAGCGGCTGCTCACGCCCGACCCGCGCGTCATCAGCAACACCCTGATGGCCCGCGACACGTTCAAGCCGGCCGGCATCCTCAACGCGCTCGGCGCCGCGTGGCTGCAGTTCGAGAACCACAACTGGTTCTTCCACGGTGACGGTCGCGCCGACCGAGTCATCGAGATCCCGCTCCAGGACGGGGACGACTTCCCAGAGAACCCGATGCGGATCCGGAACACGATCCCGATGCGTGGCGAGGTCGTCGACGGGCAGCCCGCACCGGTCTTCGGCAACGCCGAGACGCACTGGTGGGACGGCTCGCAGATCTACGGCAGCGGCGCCGAAAAGCAGAACCAGCTCCGCACCTTCGTCGACGGCAAGATCAAGGTCGACGACAACGGCCGGCTCCCCGAGAGCAACGTCCCGGGCGTCGACCTCACCGGGATGATGGAGAACTACTGGGTCGGGCCCGGCCTGCTGCACACCTTGTTCGCGCGTGAGCACAACACCGTCTGCGACGCTCTCAAGAAGGCGCATCCGGAGCTCGACGACCAGCGGCTCTTCGAGCTCGGCGTCCTCGTCGTGTCAGCCCTGATCGCCAAGATCCACACCGTCGAGTGGACGACCTGCGTGCTCCGGCACCCGGCGCTCCAGATCGGCATGAACGCCAACTGGTACGGCGCGCTCGGCGAGACCTTCAAGGACAAGATCGGCCGGGTGGGGGACAGCGAGGCCATCTCGGGGATCATCGGCTCGTCGACCGATCACCACAGCGCGCCGTTCTCCCTCACCGAGGAGTTCGTGTCGGTCTACCGGATGCACCCGCTCATCCCGGACGACTGGATGTTCTACTCGCTGGAGTCCGGCGAGGTGCTCAAAGGCGCCTACTTCACCGACATCCAGGGCAGCTTCACCCGCGACTTCATGCACAGCCTCGAGATGGGCGACATGTGGTACTCGATCGGCATGGCCAGCGCCGGCGCGGTCTGCCTGCACAACTACCCGAACGCGCTCCGGCGGCTGAAGCGGGTCGACGGCCAGATGACCGACCTCGCCACCCTCGACATCGTCCGCGACCGCGAGCGCGGCGTACCGCGGTACAACGACTTCCGCGAGGCGCTGCGGATGCCGCGGCGCAAGCGGATCGAGGACATCACGCCCAACCAGGAATGGGCCCGGGAGATCAACGAGGTCTACAACGGTGACGTCGACGCGGTCGACCTGCAGATCGGCATGCAGGCCGAGCAGCCGCCGAAGGGCTTCGGGTTCTCCGACACCGCGTTCCGCATCTTCATCCTGATGGCGTCGCGCCGGTTGAAGAGCGACCGTTTCTTCACCAAGGACTTCCGGCCGGAGGTCTACACGAAGACCGGCTTCGACTGGGTCAACGAGAACACGATGAAGGACGTGCTGCTGCGCCACTACCCCGAGCTCGAGACGGTGATCGGCGATGTCGAGCGGATCTTCGCGCCGTGGCCGGAGCTGGGCGCAGAGGCGCCCGGCAAGAAGCCGGTGATACTGCGGGCCGCCGACACGGTGAAGTCGTACCTGCCGTGGTGAGTGGCCGAAGATGAGGGACTTCAAGCACGCGTCGATCGTCGAGGGGGTCCGGTTCACCGCCCAGGTGGGCGTGCCGAACGTCGTCCAGGGCCTGTTCCGCAAGCGGGAGGCGGTGGTCAGTGCGATCGACAAGCTGCCCGCCGACCACCTGGCCTACCGCCTGGTCGAGGGCCTGGCCCGCAAGTACGGCCCGGATCCGTTCTGGGTGCGGGTCGGCGCGGAGGAGACCCTGCTCGTCACGCACCCGGACGACCTCCGCGTGGTCCTCGGCGGCTCGCCGTCGCCGTTCGCCTCCGACCCCGAGACCAAGCGGAAGGGGATGGCCGCGTTCCAGCCCAACGCGCTCACCATCTCCCGCGGTGACCTCTGGGCCGACCGGCGCGCCTTCGCCGAAGCGGTGCTCGACACCGGCCGGCCGACGCACCGGTTGGCGAAGGGCTTCGCCGCCGCGGCGGTCGCCGAGGCCGACGGTCTGCTCGCGCTCGACCGGCCGGTCACCTTCGAGGACGTCAACCGCGCGTTCCAGCGCCTGACCCGGATCGTCGTCCTCGGCGCGGCCGCCGCCGACGACACCGCGCTCACCGAGCAGCTCGGCTCGTTGATGGCGGCCGGCAACAAGATGCCCGGCAAGCCGGCCGACGGGTACGACGACTTCCACGCCGCCCTCGCCGCGTACGTCGCCACGGCCGATCCCGCCGCGCTCACCGGGCTGATCGCCGACGCGCCGCAACCCAGCGGGACCGACGTGCCCGGCCAGCTCGTGCACTGGCTGTTCGCGATGGGGGACACGCTCCCGAGCAACCTGATGCGGGCCCTCGCCGTACTCGCGACGCATCCGCTGGTCCTCGAAGACGCGCGCGCCGAGGTGGCGGACAAGAACCTGACCGTCGTCAAGAACGTCACCGGAGCGACGTACCTCGCCGGGTGCATCTTCGAGGCGATGCGGCTGTGGCCGACGACCGCGCTGTTCGGGCGGGTGCAGGTCGAGGACCACCGGTGGGTCAACGGCGAGAAGACACCGGCCGGCACCCAGGTGTTGATCCACAACCTCTTCAACCACCGCAACCGCGACCGGGTGCCGTTCGCCGATCGGTTCGCCCCCGAGGAGTGGGTCACCGGCGGCGCCGGTGCGGACTGGCGGTTCAACTTCTTCAGCCACGGACCGCAGGGCTGTCCCGGCGCCGGCCTGTCGATCTTCCTCGGGCAGGCCTTCCTGGGACAGCTGATCTCCGCCCGCAGCCCCAAGCTGGCCGGCGGCCCCCGGCTCAGGGGCGAGCGGCTGCCCTACGGCCTCGACGTCTACGGCCTCGAGGTGCTGCTCCAACGTTGACACGATGAGAGAGTTTCTGCTTAATTCTCTCATGACCTCAGCGCAGAGGTGGTCGCGGTGAAGCGCAGCCTGCTCGTGGTCGGCGACCCCGACGCCGACGCCCACGACGCCAGCAGGGGCGCGATCCTGGACGGCGCGATCGCTGCCTTCCTCGACGTCGGCATGCGGCGGACCAGCATGGGCGACGTCGCCCGGCGGGCCCGGATCTCGCCCGCCACGCTCTACCGCAAGTTCGCCGGGAAGACCGGGCTGATCGAGGCCGTCTGGCTGCGCGAGGCGCGGCGGTTCCTCGCGGACATGGACGACACCCTCGAGGACGTACGACGTGCCGGCGGTGACGCCGAGGACCAGGTGGTGTCCCTCGCCTTCGCGGTGGTCGACGCAATCCGGCGCAACCGGCTGCTGGCGCGGCTGCTGCAGACCGAGCCCGAGCTGATCCTGCCGCTGATGACCACGCAGGCCGGGCCGGTGCTGGCCCTCGGCCGCGACTACGTGACCGGCGTGCTGGCCCGGCTCCAGGACGAGGGGCTGCTGCCCGCCTTCGATCCGGAGCCGGTCGCCGAGGTGCTGGCCCGGCTGTCTCTCAGCCTCGCCCTCACGCCGGAGAGCGTGTTGCCGCTCGACGACGAGCAGAAGTCCCGGGAGCTGTTCCGGGCCCACATCGTGCCGGCCCTGGGGCTTCCCGGGCCGCCCGCCACCGAGACCACGACGACCAGGAGGTCCCGTCGATGAGTTCCGAGCCGTTCCACCCGCACCGCGCCCTGGTGGCCGACCCGACGACCGGCGACGAAGCGGCCGCGGAGATCCGGGCCGAGCAGAAGGCCGTACGGGCCGAGGAGCTGGCCGTCCTGCGCCGCAAGGTCGACGGCATCGCGGTGTTCCTCGCCGGGCCCTCCAACGTGGTGCTCCAGCTCGCGTGGCCGGAGGTCGGCTACGGGGTGGTCGAGAGCAAGGTCGACAGCGGCAAGGTCACCAAGCACCCGTTCAAGCGGTTCCGCACCACCATCGGCTACCTCGGCATCGCGCTGCTCGGCAGCCACGAGCAGCGCACCGCGTTCCGCAAGGCGATCGACGGCCAGCACCGCCAGGTCCGGTCGACCCCCGAGAGCCCGGTCAAGTACAACGCGTTCAACCGCGACCTCCAGCTCTGGGTCGCCACCTGCATCCACTACGGGACGATCGACATCTTCACCCGGATGCACGGGCCGCTCTCCGAGCGCGAGGAGGAGGTCATCCTGCGTGCCGGCTCCCGGATCGCCACGACGCTGCAGGTCCACCCCGACGACTGGCACCGGAACGCCGAGGAGTTCTGGGCGTACTGGGAGGAGGGGCTCGCCCGTTGCGACATCGACGACCGGGTCGGCCGTTACCTGACCAGCCTGATGCGCATGGAGATCCTGCCGGCGCCCCTCGCCCGCGCCTTCGGGCCGGTCAACCTCTGGTTCAACGCCGGCTTCCTCCCGGAGTCCATCCGGGACCAGCTCGGACTGTCCTGGAGCGAGGACGACCAGCGTCGCCACGACCTGATCCTGCGCAGCATCGGCCGGGTCACGAGGTACGCGCCGCACGTCGTACGAGCCTTCCCGATGAACGCGATGATGTGGAACCTCGAGCTGCGGCGGCGCCTGGGCAAGCCGATGGTCTGAATCTGCACCGGCAGGTCGATCGCGACGGCCACGATGACGGCCCGGCGGACGAGCCTGGCGCGCAGCTCGTCGCCGGTCGCGGCAGAGAGCACGGTCGCGATCGAGTCGACCGCCCGTTCCGCACTCCCGCAGCGACCTGCACAGGATCTTCACGAGTCGTCCCGGCTTCCCGGCCCTCCGGACTCCTACGCTCAGGGAGTGAGCCGAACCCGTCGGATCCTCGTCGTCGAGGACGAGCCCGTGATCAACGGGGCGGTGACCGACCGCCTGACTGCGGAGGGGTACGACGTCACCCAGGCCTATGACGGCCCGACGGCCGTGCGGGCCTTCGCCGAGCACGAACCGGATCTGGTCGTGCTCGACGTCATGCTGCCCGGCTTCGACGGGCACGAGGTGTGCCGCCGGATCCAGGCGGTGCGGCCGGTGCCGGTGCTGATGCTCACCGCGCGCGACGACGAGACCGACGTCCTCGTCGGCCTCGGGGTCGGCGCCGACGACTACGTGACGAAGCCGTTCCGGATGCGGGAGGTGGTGGCCCGGGTGGCCGGCCTGCTGCGCCGGGTGGACCGGGCCGCCGAGCTGGCCGGGACCGGGCCCGCCGACCTGGGCGACCTGCGCATCGACGCCGGTGCCCGCCGGGTCTGGGCGGGCGGTGAGGAGGTGCATCTGACTCCGACCGAGTTCGACCTGTTGCTCTGCCTGGCCGGTGAGCCCGGCGTCGTACTGACCAGGGAGCGGTTGTTGGCCGAGGTGTGGGGCTGGCCCGGCGCCTCCGGCACCCGCACCGTCGACAGCCACGTCAAGGCGCTGCGGGCCAAGATCGGCGCCGACCGGGTGCGCACCGTGCACGGCGTCGGGTACGCCCTGGAACCGGAGGGCGGTCCGTGACCGTCCGCGCCCTCGATCCGATCCGGTCGGTCAAGGTCAAGCTCGGTCTGCTCGTCGCCGCCAGTGTCGTCGTGGCCGTGGTCGTCGCAACCATCGGTGAGGCCGGGGGAGTGCCGGTGTGGCTGAGCATCCCGGTGACCGTCGTCCTAGCGCTCGCGGTCACCCAGCTCCTCGCCGTCGGCATGACCTCGCCGCTGCGGGAGATGACGACCGCGGCCCGCCGGATGGCCGCCGGCGACCACGCCGTCCGGGTGACCGCGACCTCGCGCGACGAGGTGGGCGCTCTCGCCGACGCGTTCAACCGGATGGCGGAGGAGCTGGCGGCGGTCGACCGTCAGCGCCGGGAGCTGGTCGCCAACGTGAGCCACGAGCTGCGCACGCCGCTGACGGCTCTCAACGCGCTCCTCGAGAATCTCGCCGACGGTGTGGCCGAGCCCGACCCGGTGACCCTCCGCGCGGCGCTCGGCCAGGGCGAGCGGATGGCCGGTCTGGTCGGCGATCTGCTCGACCTCTCCCGGGTCGACGCCGGCAAGGCCCCGCTCGCCCGGCAGCGCGTCGCCGTACGGCAGCTGCTCGACGCCGCGGCCGCCGAGGCCCGTGTCGCCGCCCGCGACGTGACGTACGACGTCCGAGTCGATCCTCCCGACCTGTCCGTCGAGGGCGACCCTGCCCGCCTCCACCAGCTCGTGGCCAACCTGCTCGACAACGCGTCGCGGCACAGTCCACCCGGCGGTGCCGTGTCCGTCCGCGCGAGCGCGATCGACGACCGCTGGCTGCTCGACGTCGCCGACGAAGGGCCCGGTGTCGCGCGCGGCGACCGGGACCGCGCGTTTGAGCGGTTCGGCACCCTCAGCGACATCGACGGCGGCGGCGGCACCGGGCTCGGCCTGGCCATCGCCCGCTGGGTGACCGACCTCCACGGCGGCACCATCCGGTTCGTCGACCCCGAGCCGGGCCGGTCGGGTGCCCGGGTGCGCGCCGACCTCCCGCTCGTCCCTTCCCCTTCCCGCACCGTGCCAGAGGAGATCCCCGTCCCCGAGCCCGCCGCGCCCCCGAGCGCCGTACCGCCGCCCCCGATGTACCCGACGCCGGCCACCCCGGCGGCGCTGACCGACACCATCTTCGGTGACTTCTGGCCGGAGCGGGCGCTGCCCGGGAACCTCCGGGTCCTCCTCGGCGCGCTCAGCGTCGGCGGGCTCGCCGGGATCGTGCTGCCCGAGCGGGACCTCGGCCTCGGCGTGTTCGTGGTCCTGATCTCCGCGGGTGCCGTGCTGCTCACATCGAGCCGCAACCGGCGCGACCCGTTCACCCTCACCTGTGCGGCCCTGTGCTTCGCACTGTCGACGGTCGTCGTCATCCGCGACGCCGAGTGGATCGCGGTCCTCTGCCTGCAGGCCGGTGCCGGTCTCTGCGCGGTCGGACTGGTGCGGGGCCGCTCGGTGCCCACCTTCCTGATGTCGGTCGTCTCCTGGCCGCTGGCCGGCCTGCGCGGCCTGCCGTGGCTCGGCCGCACCCTGCGTCTGGTCACCGGGCTGGGCAACAAGGCAGCGGTCGCCCGGACCGCGCTGGTCTCCCTGGTCGGGCTGGTCGTCTTCGCCCTGCTCTTCGCGTCGGCCGATGCGTTGTTCGCCGAGTGGGTCGGTGCCGTCGTACCCGATCTCGGGTCGGAGGCCCTGGCGCTCCGGATGTTCGTGGCCTGCTTCGTCGGCGGGGTGGTGCTCGCCGGCGGCTACCTGGCGCTGAACCCTCCGGCCTTCGGCGTCGGCGAGCGCCAGCCCCGGCCGGTCGCCAACCGCTTCGAGTGGCTCGCGCCCGTGCTGGTCGTCGACGCGGTCTTCGTGCTGTTCCTGCTCGCGCAGGCCGCGGTCATCTTCGGCGGCCACGACTACCTCGAACGCACCACCGGGCTGACCTACGCCGAGTACGTCCACCAGGGCTTCGGCCAGCTCACCGTGGCCACCGCTCTCACCCTGCTCGTCGTGTGGGCGGCGACCCGCAAGGCTCCCCGCGAGACCCCGGCCGACCGGGCTTGGATCCGCGGCTCGCTCGGACTGCTGTGCGTCGCCACCCTGGTGGTCGTCGCGTCCGCGCTCTACCGGATGGGCCTCTACCAGGATGCCTACGGTTTCACCCGGCTCCGGCTGCTGGTCGACGTGTTCGAGGCGTGGCTCGGACTGCTGGTCCTCGCGACCATGGCCGGCGGCGTCGCCCTCCGCGCCGCCTGGCTCCCGCGGTTCGGCCTGCTGACCGGTGTCACCGCCCTGCTGGGCCTGGCCGCGCTGGACCCCGACGCGTGGATCGCCCGCCAGAACCTCGACCGGTACGCCGAGTCGGGCGAGGTCGACTGGGTCTACCTGGCCGGCCTCTCCGACGACGCGCTGCCCGTGCTCCGCGACCTGCCTGCCGACCTCGAGCCGTGCGCGATCGCCCTCGGCGGCCGCGACGACAACGACTGGCTCGAATGGAACCTGGGCCGGGCACTCGCCAGCGACTTCGTCGATGAGCACGAGGACACCTGGGTGCACCGGACGGACTGCCCCGGCCAGACCCGGGACTAGGTCGAGGCCGCGCGGTCGAGTAACTACGTGTTATCGCCACTACCCGGGTGGTCGACCACCCGGGCAGTCGCAACAGGACCGGGGTAGTTGGCGCTGGACGCGGGAACGACCGTTACGACGCGGCCGTTCCCGCCTCAGCCCGCGGGCCGCCGCTCGCCGTACCGTGCCCGTATTTCGGCGGCCTCCCTCGCCAGCTCGGGCGCGAGGTCGCGCCCGAACCGTCGTACCGACTCCTCGTGGTCGGCCTGGAGTCGCCGGATCGCCTCCGGACGCCGGCGCCCCCAGTAGTCCTCCCAGATGACGCGGGTAACGACGGTGCCGCGGTCACCGATCAGCCGCTGTCGCTTCTTCTCGTCCCAGGCCACCTTGTGGGCTGGCTTCTCAGCTACGCCACCCTCTGCAACCGGGATGAACTTGACCTCTCCGTCAGTCTCGATCATGTGATTGCCGACCCTGATGTCACACCACTTGATGCCGTCGTCGGTGCGGACCGGAAACTGGCAGTCCGGCTCGCCGATCCCTGCCTCGAGCACCAAGTGTCGCCCGAGAGACTCGTTCACGTTCTCGGCCCGTGCGTCGGAGAGCTCCACGCTGGTGTGCGCGGCCTTGACCCCCGGCCACTGCTCCATCGGCTCGTACGCCGCCACCAGCCCCGCCTGGCTCACTCCGCCCCGCCGCGCCGAATCGCAGGCGACGATGCCGTGCAGGACGCCGTGATAACGCGCGATGTCGATGGCAGTCCGGGCGGCATCGAGCACCCGGACGCCGTTGATCTCGACGACCTGATCCGGCCGAAAGCGGGCCAGGTGGTGCGCGACCTGGTTCTCGGTCCACGCGTTGGTCCACCCCGGGCGGGTGATGTGCGTCAACGGCTCCGGCGGTCGCAGCGTCGCCAGGTCGAGCTCGTCGGCCGCAGAGTTGTGACTCAACACCCATGCGCGGCGCATGGTCAGGACCACGGCGCGGGCGATCAGCCTGGGGCGGCCCCGCCACTCGTCGAGCGAGTCCCACAGCTCCCGGCTCGTGTAGACGCCACGTCGCACCGCGACCCAGTGGCCTTGCCGTTTGAGACGGCGGACCTCGCCGGGGCTGACACCGAGGTCGAGCGCCTGGGCGTAGGTGATGAGCCCGCCGTTCGCGGACATCGCGGCGAGCACGCGGGGATCCATGGCCGACAAGGGTGCGGTAGCCGGCCGACATCCGGTAGCCGGCGCCGACAGCCTGTGGAAAGTCGCGAAGGCTGGCGCACCCGGTCTGGTCGTCCCGGCCCAACTGCCTTGGACCTCTCGCCACTGCCCGGGTGGTCGACCACCCTGGCAGTGGCAATAGCGCGTAGTTACATCAACCTGGCGCGGCAGTCTTGAATCATTCAAGAAAACAGGGTAGGACTGTAGTTGTGACAACGGCGCCCGACTTCGAGCAGATGCTCCGTGGTGCCGAGCTGCGCGTGACCCGGCCCCGCGTCGCCGTACTCGGTGCGGTCCATGCGCTCCCGCACGCCGACACCGACGCGATCATCACTGCGGTGCGCGCCGACGACTCGGACGAGGGGCTCAACGGCGACGTCTCGCACCAGGCGGTCTACGACGTCCTGCGCGCCCTGACCGGGGCCGGGCTGATCCGACGGATCCAGCCGTCCGGATCCGTGGCCCGCTACGAGGCCCGGGTCGGCGACAACCACCACCACGTCGTGTGCCGCTCCTGCGGCGCCATCGCCGATGTCGACTGCGCCGTCGGCGAGATCCCGTGCTTGACCGCGACCGTCGACCACGGCTTCGTCATCGACGAGGCCGAGGTCATCTATTGGGGCAACTGCCCCGCCTGTTCCACCGCACGACCCTGACCCACCCACTTTCTGTCCCGTCCCGCCCTGCCAACCAGTCCGAAAGGTTTCCCATGAACTGCCCCGTCGACCACGGCGTGACCAGCGAAGGCAGCGAGAGCGAGAACCCTGCGCTCGACTCGCCCACCCCGAAGGCGCACAGCCCGCGCAACAACAAGGACTGGTGGCCCAACCAACTGGACCTCTCGGTGCTGCACTCCCACGCGCCGGCGTCCAACCCGCTGGGTGCGGAGTTCAACTACGCGGCAGCGTTCGGGAGCCTCGACGTCGAGGCGCTCAAGGCCGACATCGTCGACGTGCTCAACACATCTCAGGACTGGTGGCCGGCCGACTTCGGGCACTACGGCGGCCTGATGATCCGGCTGAGCTGGCACGCGGCAGGCACCTACCGGATCTACGACGGCCGCGGCGGCGCCGGTTCCGGTGACCAGCGGTTCGCGCCGCTCAACAGCTGGCCCGACAACGGCAACCTCGACAAGGCCCGCCGCCTGTTGTGGCCGGTCAAGAAGAAGTACGGCCAGAGGATCTCGTGGGCGGACCTGCTGGTGCTCGCCGGCAACGTCGCCCTCGAGGACATGGGCTTCGAGACCTTCGGCTTCGGCTTCGGTCGCGAGGACGTCTGGGAGCCGGAGGAGATCTTCTGGGGTCCCGAGGACACCTGGCTGGGCGACGAGCGCTACAGCGGTGAGCGTGACCTGGCCGAGCAGCTCGGCGCGGTCCAGATGGGTCTCATCTACGTCAACCCCGAGGGTCCGGGCGGCAACCCCGACCCGCTGGCCTCCGGTCGCGACATCCGCGAGACGTTCCGCCGGATGGCCATGAACGACGAGGAGACGGTCGCCCTGATCGCCGGTGGCCACACCTTCGGCAAGACCCACGGTGCCGGTGACCCCGACCTGGTCGGCCCCGAGCCCGAGGGCGCGCCGCTCGAGGAGCAGGGCTTCGGCTGGAAGAGCGCTCACGCCAGCGGCAAGGGCGCCGACGCCATCACCAGCGGCCTGGAGGTCACCTGGACCGACCGGCCGACCCAGTGGAGCAACCGCTTCTTCGAGATCCTGTTCGGCCACGAGTGGGAGCTCTCGAAGAGCCCGGCCGGCGCCAACCAGTGGGTCGCCAAGGACGCCGAGGCGATCATCCCGGGCCCGGCGGCGGACTCCCCCAAGCGGCTGCCGACCATGCTGACGAGCGACCTCGCGCTGCGGTTCGACCCGATCTACGAGCCGATCTCCCGGCGCTTCCTCGAGAACCCCGAGGAGTTCCGGCTGGCATTCGCCAAGGCCTGGTACAAGCTGCTCCACCGCGACATGGGCCCGGTCGAGCGCTACCTCGGACCGTGGGTCGCGGAGCCGCAGATCTGGCAGGACCCGGTGCCGGCGGTCGACGGCCCCCTGGTGTCCGACGAGGAGGTGGCCGCACTCAAGGCGAAGGTGCTCGAGAGCGGCCTGTCCGTCGCACAGCTGGTCTCCACGGCCTGGGCCTCGGCAGCCAGTTTCCGGGGCACCGACAAGCGCGGTGGCGCCAACGGCGCCCGGGTGCGCCTGGCCCCCCAGAAGGACTGGGACGTCAACAACCCGCCCGAGCTCGCCACCGTGCTGCAGGCCCTGGAGCAGATCCAGGAGCAGTTCAACGCGACCGGCGGCGCCCAGGTCTCAATGGCCGACCTGATCGTTCTTGCCGGCGGCGCGGCGATCGAGAAGGCGGCTCGTGACGGCGGCGTCGGCGTCACGGTCCCGTTCCGACCCGGTCGCACCGACGCCACGCAGGAGCAGACCGACGTCGAGTCGTTCGCCGTGCTCGAGCCGCGAGCCGACGGGTTCCGCAACTACGTGCGGTCCGGCGAGAAGCTGGCGCCCGAGACCCTGCTGGTCGACCGGGCCTACTTGCTCGGGCTCTCCGCGCCGGAGACCACCGCGCTCGTCGGCGGCCTGCGGGTGCTCGGCGCCAACTACGGCCAGACCGCGCACGGCGCGTTCACCGACCAGCCGGGCGTCCTGACCAACGACTTCTTCACGAACCTGCTCGACATGAGCGTGGAGTGGAAGGCGTCGGAGTCGGACGAGAACGTCTTCGAGGGCCGCGACCGCGCCACTGGGGAGGTCACCCGGACCGGTACGGCGGTCGACCTGGTGTTCGGCTCGAACTCGCAGCTGCGCGCGCTCGCCGAGGTCTACGCGAGCGATGACGCGCGGGAGAAGTTCGTCGGCGACTTCGTCGCGGCGTGGTCGAAGGTGATGGAAGCCGACCGATTCGACGACTGACGCTCGAATCTACGCTCAGATGACCGTCTGACGTCGGTCCGCCCAGGGGCTGTACCTCGCGGTGGACCGACGTCTACGCTTGTCAGAAGTGAGATCGACACGGTTTTCCCGTAACCTCAATAACCTCACCAGGCACATCCGTCTGTCCTAATCTTCGGTGTCGGCACACCCAGGTGCAGTCGGGCGATGGGCCAAAAGGGGCACAAGTTGAGCTGGAACCAGATCACCGAGGCAGCCGAGCTGAAGCCTGCTCTGATCCCGGTCGAGGGCGGCGAGATCCTCGACGAGTGGGCGGGTCTGCTCGAGACCGCCCCCGCCTTCCCCGGCGAGAACGACGCCGAGCGGCGCGAGCGCCTGGACGAGATGTTCAGGGCCACGCTCAACCTGACCATCTGTGGTGACGTCGAGGGCACGATCTCGGTCGAGCTCCCCTGCGACGTGACCGAGGAGCACCCCAACATCTTCGGGCCCGTCGATGGCGAGCCCGCACCGCTCTCCTGGGTGATCGCTCGTGTCGAGTCGTTCGAGCCCGTTCCGCTCGGCTCGACGCACTTGACGTCCTTCTCGGTCGCGATCCCGGGCCACTTCGGGCCGGGCTTCTACCCGCTCGACGAGCTGCGCCGGCGCGCCCACTCCGACCAGGTCGAGTGGTGGGAGGTCGACGATTTCCACCTGAGCCCGGCGGTCCAAGGCGACGAGTCGACGTTCTACCTCGACGAGGAGGCGATCGACGGCGCCTGGGTGGCGACCACCGGCGCGTCGATCGCATTCGACCTGCCCATGGCTTCCGTGGTCAGCGAGGTCCGGGTCACCGGCACCATCTCCTGGATCGACTCGGGCAACCGCCCCGAGCCACTGGTCCAGATCAGTGGCAAGCGCTAGGGTCAAAAAACTTCACGCGTCAGGTTTGACGGCCTGAACCCCCGGGTAACCCGTCTCCTAGACGTACGCGTGGCCCAGCCAACCGCCACGACAGTTTCTCGACTTCGGAGTCAGAGACGTGTCTATCGCAGTGCTTGCCCCAATTGTTCATCCTGCCCTCGATCCCTCTCCGGGTCCCAGCGAACTCGCCCCCGACGACCGCAAGCGGCGGACGGCGGAGCTGATCGCCCGTGCCGCCACGTTGGACGGTGACGAGCGGCTGGCGATTCTCGACGAGGTGATCGTCATCAACATCCCGGTCGCTCGCGCGCTTGCCGCCCGCTACCGCAACCGCGGTCAGCCGGTCGAAGAGCTCGAGCAGGTCGCCTGCCTCGCCCTCACGAAGGCGGTCCGCGGTTACGACCCCGCCCGCGGCGACGACCTCCTTGTGTTCGCCGTGCCGAGCATCCTCGGTGAGCTGAAGCGCTACTTCCGCGACTCGACGTGGACGGTGCGGCCGCCCCGCCGGATCCAGGAGCTCCGGCCCCGCCTCAGCGAGGCCGAGGCACGGCTGACCCAGCAGCTCGGGCGGCCGCCGCGGCCGAGCGAGGTCGCGGACGAGGTCGGCTGCACGACGGAGGACGTGCTCGAGGCGTACGAGTCCAAGACCTGCGCCTCGCCCGACTCGCTCAACGACGGTCCGCCCGGAGACGACGGGTTCGCCTGGATCGAGCGGCTGCCCACCGAGGAGCTCGGGTTCCAGCAGGCCGAAGCGATCGCCGTGCTCGGCCCGGCGTGCCGCGGGCTCAAGTGGCGCGACCGTCGGATCCTCGAGCTGCGGTTCTACGAGCAGAAGACCCAACAGCAGATCGCCGACGAGCTCGGCGTCACGCAGGTCCAGGTCTCCCGGCTGCTCCAGCGGATCCTGACCGACCTGCGACGCTCGATCACCGGCCGGCGAGGGGCGCCGACAAA
The DNA here is from genome assembly GCA_963846535.1 of uncultured Actinomycetota bacterium. GTDB lineage: Bacteria > Actinomycetota > Actinomycetes > Propionibacteriales > Nocardioidaceae > Nocardioides. The sequence goes on along the minus strand of CAWJWK010000003.1, from coordinate 1,851,615 downwards.
GGCTGCCTGACGAGTTGCGAGACCCGATGACCGGCCCCTTGCGGCGGGATAACCTCTGGTCGTGCGTTACGAAGAGGGGGTCGGCCACCGGGTCGTCCAACAGACTGGCAGGTTCACCTACGACGTCCTCCGGGACCGCTGGGACTGGGACGCCGACGTGTTCGCCATCCACGGCTACCAGCCCGGCGAGGTCGAGCCCACCACCGAGCTGTTCCTGCTGCACAAGCACGAGGGCGACAGGGACCGGGTCGAGCAGACGTTCAAGCAGGCGATCGCCAGCGGCGAGCCCTTCAACGTCTACTACCGGATCCTGGCCAAGGGTGCCGAGCGCCGGGTCGTCGTGGTGGGCGAAGGCGTCCGCGGGACCGACGGGCAGGTCGTCGAGCTGGTCGGTTACTACCTCGATCTCACCCCGGAGTTCGCGGCGGAGAACGCCGCCGCGGCCGATGCCGCCGTGGCCGCGGCCGCCGGGGCCCGGGCGACGATCGAACAGGCCAAGGGCATTCTCATGCTCGGCTACGGGCTCGATTCGGACGCCGCCTTCGCGATGCTGAGCTGGTGGTCGCGCAACCGCAACGTGAAGGTACGCGACCTCGCGGAGCGGTTGATCGAGGTCGCCCAGCAGGGCCACATCAGTCACCCCGGCCTGCGGACTCTGCTCGACGCGCTCATCCACGACCTCACGACCGGCGGCCGACCGACCGGCGTCTCCGGCACCAACGACGACTGAGACCCGAGCGGATCCGTCGGCCGGAGCAGGCCGGCCGGCGGCCATTCCCTCATCCAGCGGGAGGTGAGAGCCGCGCCCTGGAGGGAGGGGTGAATCGGGAGTCGGCACGGCCCCCACCAGCTTTGTCGTACTCCGACGGCGGTACCCGAGCTACTGGTGGGCATCCGGGTCGGCGGGAGCGGAGTGAGAACGCTCGCCGCGGGTACCGCCGCGAACATGAACGACGTCCAGTTTCCCGCCCAGCAGCAAGAGCCCCCGGGCCTCACCGGAGAGATGCAACCGGAGCCCGATCACGGCGAGCAGAGCTATGTCGGACACGGCCGCCTCGACGGCCGGGTCGCGCTGGTCACCGGCGGCGACTCCGGGATCGGCCGCGCGATCGCGATCGCCTACGCCCGTGAGGGCGCGGACGTGGCCTTCACCTACCTCCCGGAGGAAGAGGAGGACGCCGAGACGACGGCGGCTCTCGTTCGCGATGCCGGCCGCCGCACGGTGGCGATGGCGCTCGACCTGCGCGAGCGGGTCGCCTGCGACGAGGCCGTCGACCGCACGGTGACCGAGCTCGGCGGCCTGGACATCCTCGTCAACAACGCCGGCTTCCAGATGGCGAGGGACGACTCCATCGAGGAGTACGACGACGAGCGGATCGACCGCACCTTCAAGACGAACCTCTACGCCCTGATGTGGTTGTGCCGCGCGGCCGTCCCGCACCTCCGGAAGGGCCGCGGCTGCGTCATCAACAACGCGTCGATCCAGGCGTACGACCCGTCCACCAGCCTGCTCGACTACGCCGCGACCAAGGCCGCCATCAACAACTTCACCGTCAACCTCGCGGCGCAGCTCGGCTCGGAGGGCATCCGCGTCAACGCCGTCGCACCGGGGCCGATCTGGACGCCGCTCCAGCCCGCCACCCAGGTGCCCGAGAAGATCGAGCAGTTCGGCGCCGACACCCCGCTCGGGCGTGCCGGGCAGCCCGCCGAAGTGGCTCCGGCGTTCGTCTTCCTGGCGTCGCCGGCCGATGCGTCGTACGTCTCCGGGACGGTGCTCGGGGTCACCGGAGGCAAGCCGGTTTTCTGAGGGTTGAACGCGGGGCCGGCGGGTACCGGCGAGCCATGAGTGCGCCGGACGCGCCGCGTTCCGGCGACCAGCCAGACCGAGGTTCTGTGGCTGCTGCGAACGTACGCCGGCACGCGGCAGCCACAGAATCTTCCTCGGTGGACGTCTCGGAGGGCGAGTCTCCGCAGGAGAAGCTCACCCGCAACTGGAACGAGCTGCTCCAGGAGCTGCGCGTCGCACAGACCGGCGCCCAGATCCTCACCGGCTTCTTGCTGACCATCCCCTTCACCGACCGGTTCTCGGCCTTGGACGACCGGCAGCGGACGATCTACCTCTGCGTGCTCGTCGGGTCGGTCGTGACGACCTGCCTGATCGTGGCTCCAGCATCCTTTCATCGCATTCTCTTCCGCCAGCACGAGAAGTCGTGGCTGGTCAGTGCTGCGAACGCCAGCGCCCTGGCCGGCCTCGCCCTGCTCGCGTTGGTGTCGTCGGGCGTCGTCCTGCTCGTCTTCGACATCGTGGTGGGGACCTCGGCCGGCTACCTCGCCTCCGCGCTCGTCCTCGCCCTTTTCGTCGCGGTCTGGCTGGCGACGCCGCTGCTCGCACGACGATGAGCGCGGTGTCGGGCCGCTGGACGACCGAGGGCGCGTGTGCGGGCAGGGGGTGGGTACCGATCCGTCATCGAGAGAAGGAGGCATCCGATGCCCGCAAGGAAGAAGCCCGGCCCCAGCGTCAAGGACGACGAGACCGATGAGGCGCTGCGACGCGACGGAGCGAGCAAGGAGAAGGCCGCGCGGATCGCCAACGCCGGCGCAGCCGAGGGCAGGAAGACCGTCGGGCGCCGGGGTGGCAAGGCCGGCGACTACGAAGACTGGACCGTCGACAAGCTGCGCAAGCGCGCCGCCGAGATCGGGATCGAGGGCCGGTCGGACATGCGCAAGGGCGAGCTGATCGACGCGCTGCGCAACCACTGACGCGGCGACCTGCGCGGCGAACGCAGGTCAGGCGGCGCAGTAGTCGGCGAGCCAGGTGCCGAAGGGCGCTTCCGCGTGCTCGTCCTCGGCCTGGCCCTCGTCGCCGTGGTCGTGCCCAGCGCCTACGTCCGCGGGCTCGGACGGAGCGATCGACGGCGTGAACGTCGGGTCGACGCTGGCCCGGACATCGTCGAGGACGGCCGTCAGCTCGGTGTAGCCCGACGGGTCGAGGCTCTCGGGCACGCCGAGGGCCTGGAGGCTGTCGATCACCGAGAGCACGGCGGCGGCGGCCTCGGGCACCGGCGTGGCGACGTACGCGCCCTGCACCTGCACCAGCTGCTGCCAGCCTCGGCACCAGGCGTCGTCGGCAACCACCGTGGGCGCGGAGGAGGACGGGGTCTCCACGCTCTGCTCGCTGCTGGGGTCGCTGCTGGGGTCGCTGCTGGGGTCTCCGCCGGAGCCACCGTCGTCGCCGCACCCGGCGAGCGCCAGCCCGAGGCAGAGCCCGAGTGTCGTTCTCGTCAGCCACGTCAGTCGCCGCATCACACCCACCTCGAGAACCAGATCCGGTCGAGCCACTCGCTGCTCGTGAGCAGGCCGTTGGTCCAGATCGGCCAGAACCACGCGTAGTTCACCAGCACGAGTACGACGAACGCCCCGCTCACCACCACGCCGATCGTACGGCGGGTCGACGGCAGCCGGGACGGCCCGATCAGGGTGCCGATCGACAGGGTCAGTGCGATCACGATGAACGGCAGGATCGCGATCGCGTAGAAGTAGAAGATCGGTCGGTCGTCGTACTGCATCCAGGGGAGCCAGGTCGCCGCCGTACCGACGACGGCGACGCCGTACCTCCAGTCGCGGGCGCCGATCCACATCACCAGCGAGAACAGCAGCGCGATGCAGCCGCCCCACCAGATCATCGGCGTCCCGATCAGCAGCACCTGGCGGATGCAGTCGCTGCCCTCCGGGGCGTCGCAGTTCTTGTCGCGCGGGAGGTCCTGGTCGTCCTTCGGCAGGTCGCGTCCCTCCGGCTGGATGTCGTTGGTGACCGCGACGCCGACCGGCCGGTTGATGAACAGCCAGCTCGACGGTTTGGACTGGTAGGTGTGCTCGGAGCAGTTCAGAAAGTGCGTGTGGAACGTGTAGACGTCCTGGTGGTAGTACCAGAGCGAGCGCAACGACTGCCACGCCTCACCGACCCCGCTCGCGTCCTTCTCGTCCCTGGTGGGCCACTTCTTGTCGTGGTCGAGGTCGGTGGCGACGTAGGAGTCGTCGTCCTTCGCGCAGTGGCCGTGCCCGGTGTACTGGCGGTACTGGGTGGCGCTGAGGTGCTCCTCGTACTCGCCGGCGTTGGCCAGCCAACCGCTCCACGTGGCGATGTAGGTGAGGAGGCCGACGACGACCAGGCTGAAGAACGCGGGCACTCCGTCGACAAGTGCCGACTTCAGGACCGGCCGCCGTACGCCGAAGCTGCGGCGGGCGCCCGCGGACCAGAACCACACCATCAGCCCGAACGCAGCGAGCGGGTACGCCGCCGACCACTTGGTGCCGATGGCCAGGCCGAAGCACACCCCGCCGGCGAGCAACCAGGGCCGGAGAAGCACCGCGCGCACGGGTCCCCACCCGGTCAGCTGCGCCCCGGTGGTCGAGTCCGTCGAGGCCCGCGCCGCGAGCCGCCGACGGAAGTGGTCGCGGTCGGCGATCGCGCAGTGGACCCCACACAGGATGAAGAACGCCACAAAGATGTCGAGCAGGGCGAGCCGGGACAGGACGAAGTGCAGCCCGTCGAACATGAGCAGCAGGCCGCCGATGCAGCCGAGCACCGTCGAGCCGGTCATCCGTCGCAGCAGCCGGCACATGACCAGCACCATCAGCGCACCCACTACGGCCGACGCGATCCGCCAGCCGAACGGGTCCATCCCGAACGCCTTCTCGCCGAGCGCGATCAGCCACTTGCCGACCTCGGGGTGGACCGCCATCGACGGGTCCCCGGTCCACACGTCGTGGACCTGGCCGGCGAGGATGTCGTCGTCGATCTTGTTGTCGGTGTTGCCGTCGACGTCGGTCAGGTAGGTCTGGGCGTAGCCGTTGTTGAGCAGCGACCACGCGTCCTTCGCGTAGTAGGTCTCGTCGAACGCGAACCGGTTCGGCGTACCGAGGTGGTACATCCGCAGCGCGAACGCCAGCACCGTCACCGCGATCGGCCCCAGCCAGCCGGTCAAACGATCACTGAGGCGGAGCCCCGCCACCGCGCCTCGCGCTCGCTCGATCGCCGACGGCACCTGCTGCCCCGTCGCGGTCCGGGACAGCCCCGCCCACCGCTCGGGGGACTCCTGCTCCTCGGTCGCGGTCACGAGCCTGAACAATACGGTCCCGACGACCCACGGCTGTCAGAATCAATGGGTGACCTCTGCAGGCGTGCTGGTGCTGGCCGCGACGCCGATCGGCCGGGTGGCCGATGCGCCGCCCCGGCTGGCCGAGGAGCTTGCGGGCGCCGACGTGGTGGCGGCCGAGGACACCCGCCGGCTGCGCCGGCTCGTGGCGGACCTCGGCATCGAGCTCGGCGGCCGGGTGGTGTCGTACTTCGAGGGCAACGAGTCGGCGCGGACGCCGCAGCTGCTCGAGGCGCTCGAGGCGGGGCAGCGGGTGGTGCTGGTCACCGACGCCGGCATGCCGTCGGTGTCCGATCCGGGCTACCGGCTGGTGGTGGCGGCCGTCGCCGCCGAAATCCAGGTCACCGCGGTGCCCGGCCCGAGCGCGGTGCTGACCGCGCTCGCGGTGTCGGGTCTCCCGGTCGACCGGTTCTGCTTCGAGGGCTTCCTGCCGCGCAAGGGCGGCGAACGGTCGCGACGACTCGCCGAGCTCGCGGCAGAGCCGCGGACGATGGTCTTCTTCGAGGCACCGCATCGCACCGCGGCCGCTCTGTCGGCCATGGCCGGCGCCTTCGGCGACGACCGCCCGGCGGCGGTCTGCCGCGAGCTGACCAAGACCTACGAGGAGGTACGACGCGGGCCGCTCGTCGAGCTCGCCGCGTGGGCCAAGGAGGGCATCAGGGGCGAGATCACACTCGTCGTTGCTGGCGCAATGCCTGCGACACCGAGTTACATGGACCCCGCGACCCTGCGTTCCGCGGTCGATGCGCTCGTCGCCGACGGGCAGAGCCGCAAGGACGCGATCGCAGCCGTTGCCAAGACGACAGGACTCCCCAAGCGGGAGGTCTACCAGGTGGTGCACGCAGATGAAGACTGACCAGCGGATCAGCACGGTCGAGCGCGACGGGCTGGTGTTCGACGTACTCGACGACGGTCCGGTCGACGGCGAGCCGATCGTGCTCCTGCACGGCTGGCCGGAGCGGGCGACGGTGTGGCAGCACGTCGCGCCGATCCTCAACGCCGCCGGGTATCGCACGCTGGCGATGGACCGGCGGGGCTTCGCGCCCGGCGCCCGCCCGCGGCGGCGTCGCGACTACCGGCTGCCGATCCTGGCCGCCGACGTGGCCGCGCTCCTCGACGAGATCGACGGCAGCGCGCACGTGGTCGGCCACGACTGGGGCGCTGCCGTTGCCTGGACGGTCGCGGGCACCTACCCGGATCAGGTGCGCACCCTCACCGCCGTGTCGGTGGGGCACCCGGCCGCCTTCATGAAGGCGCTGGTGAAGTCCGACCAGCTGCTCAGGTCCTACTACATGCTGGCCTTCAACCTGCCGTTCCTCCCCGAGCTCCTCGTCCGCCGTCGCGCCGCCTGGTTCGATCTCCAGCTGCTGAAGGGCGGCATGACCAAGGACGACGTGTCCCGCTTCCGGGATGAGATCGTTGACGACGGTGCGTGGCACACGTCCTTGGGTTGCTATCGCGCGGTGCTGATCACGGACCCCCGCGTGGTCCGGTTCCGGGTCTCCGCGCCGACCACCATGGTCTGGAGCAGCAAGGACGTCGCGCTCGGGCGCTGGGGCGCCGAGCACAGCGCGGAGTACGTCGACGGTCCGTTCGAGCTCGTCGTGATCGACGACGTGTCGCACTGGGTCCCGACCCAGGCGCCCGACGTCCTCGCCGACGTCATCCTCAGCCGGGTGGCCGGGTGAGCGATCCCGCTCCTCACGACCTGCCACCGGTGCCGGAGCCGCTGCCGCATCCCGTCGTCGACAACCACTGCCACCTCGACATCGGGCGCGGCGGCGAGCCGTGGGCCGTCCGCGAGGCGATCGCCGCCGCCGCCGCGGTCGGCGTACGACGCATCGTGCAGATCGGCTGCGACCTGCGGCGGGCGACCTGGGCGATCGAGGCCGCGCGGGCGCACCCCGAGATCGTTGCCGGCGTCGCCCTGCACCCCAACGAGGCACCGCGCCTCGCGGCCGCCGGCGGCCTCGACGCCGCCCTCGTGGCGATCGCCGAGCTGGCCGCGTCGCATCCGCGGGTCCGGGCGGTCGGGGAGACCGGGCTCGACCACTTCCGCACCGGCCCCGACGGCCGCGCAGCGCAGGTCACGTCGTTCGCAGCGCACATCGACCTCGCCAAGCGGCTCGACAAGACCCTCGTCATCCACGACCGCGACGCCCACCAGGAGGTGCTGGAGGTGCTCGACGCGGAAGGCGTCCCGGACCGCTGGGTGATGCACTGCTTCTCCGGTGACCCGACCTTCGCGCGGGCGTGCCTCGACCGGGGCGCCTACCTCTCCTTCGCCGGGACCGTGACGTTCAAGAACGCCGCTCCGCTGCGCAACGCGCTCGTCGTCGCTCCCCGCGACCGGGTGCTCGTCGAGACCGATGCGCCGTACCTCACGCCGCACCCCTACCGCGGGCAGACCAACGCGTCCTACCTCGTGCCGATGACGGTCCGTGCCATGGCCGAGGTACGCGGCGACGACCTCGGCGAGCTCTGCGCGGCCATCGACGCCAACACCGAGGCGGCGTTCGGCGGCGCCTGGTAGGTCTCGATACGGCCTCGCCCAGCGGCTCGGCCTGCTCGACCACCGAAGGCTCGACGGTGCTAACTGAAGTTAGCAACTGGATGGGACGATTGGGACGGATGAGGCGCCTCCTGGGTGACTCGAGTCACGTCCCGAGCGTAAAACTCCAGGCGCCGGTTTGCATTCCGGTGCTTGCTTTTGTTCTGGTAGATCTCAGAAAGCCGGGATCAGGACCACCTGATCAGCACCGGCGGCGCCCCACGTATGAGGTTGGGCGGCGCTCGTCCTTCGGGGGAGATCGTGCTGGCACCTGAGGCCCGGGGAGCACCACGTTCGGAGAATCGTGCCCGTTGACGAGCACCAGACCCAGACCCTGAAGACCCGCGCTGCGGCCGTACTCCACCGGGCAGCGCACAGCAAGACCATCCTCATCGCCACCGTCGCCGTCGTGGTTCTCGCCGTCAGCGGCGCCACCTTCGGCTACCGGTCGATGACCACCCCGGTGACCTTGTCGGTGGACGGCCAGGAGCGCGAGGTGCGCGTCCACGGCGACACCGTCGGTGACGTCCTCGACGCCGAAGGCATCGAGCTCAGCGAGCACGACGTCGTCCAGCCGGATGTCGACGAGACCATCACCGACGGCACCCGCATCGCCGTCCGCTTCGGGCGTGAGATCGAGCTGACCGTCGACGGCAAGACGAGCACCCACTGGGTGACCGCGACCGACGTCGACGGCGCACTGAGCCAGATCGGCGCGCTCTACCGCGGCGCCCGGCTCTCGGCCAGCCGTGGCACCTCGATCGACCGCGGCGGCCTCGAGCTCGCCGTCGTCACCCCCAAGACCCTGAAGGTGACCCTCGCGGGCAAGAAGGCCAAGTTGGTCTCCGTGCCGGCACTCACCGTCGACGACGCGCTGCGTGCGCTCGACGTCGACGTCGACAAGCACGACCTGGTGTTCCCGAAGCGGGGCGCCAAGATCGACGACGGCGACAAGCTCCGCTGGGTCGACATCGAGATCAAGACCAAGCGCGTGAAGGGCGAGTCCTTCTCCGCCCCGACCATCACCCGCGAGGACTCCTCGTCGCCCGAGGGCACCGAGACCGTCGTCCGGTCGGGCGAGTCCGGCATGCGCAACGTGGTCTACAAGATCCGTTACCGCAACGGTGTCGAGGTCAAGCGCTCGACCGTGAAGGCCGACGTCACCGACGAGCCGGTTGCCGAGATCGTCGAGGTCGGGACCCAGGAGGTCGTGACCTCCAACTACGCCGGCGGCAGCTCCGTCTGGGACGCCCTGGCGCAGTGCGAGTCCGGCGGCAACTGGGCCATCAACACCGGCAACGGCTACTACGGCGGGCTCCAGTTCAACCTGGGCACCTGGCAGGCGTACGGCGGCTCGGGCTACCCGCACCAGAACAGCCGGGAGGCCCAGATCGCCGTCGCCGAGCGACTGCGTGCGGCGACCGGTGGCTACGGCTCGTGGCCGCACTGCTCGGCGCAGCTCGGCCTGCCCCGGTGACCCACAGCTGAGGCACTAGCCTCCATCGCATGAACACATCCGCCGGTCCGAGACTTCTCGGGCCGGCGGAAGTGCGTTCGCTGGCGGCCGCGCTCGACCTCCGGCCGACCAAGCAGCGCGGGCAGAACTTCGTCATCGACGCCAACACAGTGCGCCGCATCGTCCGCGAGTCCGGGGTCACCGGGGGGGACGTCGTCGTCGAGGTCGGTCCCGGACTCGGCTCGCTCACGCTCGCCCTGCTCGAGACCGGCGCCTCGGTGACGGCGATCGAGGTGGACCCGGCGCTGGCCGCGGCCCTCCCGGGCACGATCGCGGAGTTCGCTCCGCAGCAGGCCGACCGGGTGCGCGTCGTACTCGCTGATGCGCTGCACATCTCCGAGCTCCCCGGCCCTGCCCCGACCGCGCTGGTGGCCAACCTGCCCTACAACGTCTCGGTGCCGGTGCTGCTGCACCTGCTCGCGCTGCTGCCCACGCTGGAGCACGGACTGGTGATGGTGCAGGCCGAGGTCGCCGACCGGCTGGCGGCGCCGCCCGGCTCGAAGACGTACGGCGTCCCGTCCGTCAAGGCCGCCTGGTACGCCGACGTACGCCGCGCCGGGTCCATCGGGCGCAATGTCTTCTGGCCCGCCCCCAACGTCGACTCCGGGCTGGTCGCCTGGAAGCGCCGCGAGCCGCCGACGACCGACGTGAGCCGTGAGCAGGTGTTCGCCGTCATCGACGCCGCGTTCGCCCAGCGCCGCAAGGCCCTGCGCGGTGTGCTGCGCGGTCTCGCGGGCTCTGCGGCGGCGTCCGAGGCGGCGTTGGTCGCCGCGGGCATCGATCCGCTGGCCCGCGGGGAGTCGCTCGGCATCACCCAGTTCGTCCGGATCGCCGAGGAGTTGGCAGGATCTAGCGCGTGAGCGCTGCCTTGTTGCCGGATCCCCTGTCGGTGACCGTCCGCGCGCCCGCGAAGATCAACGTCTACCTGGGGGTGGGGAAGGTCCGCCCGGACGGCTTCCACCCGCTCGAGACCGTCTACCAGGCCGTCTCGCTCTACGACGACGTGACGGTGACCAGCGCCGATGAGTGGTCGGTGACCACGATCGTCGAGGGCGCGCACGTCGACGGGAGCGCCGTACCCGACGACGACACGAACATCGCGATCCGCGCCGGAAAGGCGCTCGCCGCGCATCACCGTCTCGACGACCGCGCGGCCACGATCGAGGTCCGCAAGAGCATCCCGGTCGCCGGCGGGATGGCCGGCGGCTCGGCCGACGCGGCCGCCACGCTGGTCGCGCTGGACCGGCTCTGGAACCTCGACACCTCCGACGAGGAGCTGCTCGCGATTGCTGCGGAGCTCGGGTCCGACGTGCCGTTCGCGCTCGTCGGCGGCACCGCCACCGGCACCGGCCGCGGCGAGGTGGTCACCCCGGTCGAGGACAACGGGACCTGGTGGTGGGTCGTCGTCTTCAACGACGAGGGGCTCTCGACCCCGTCGGTCTACGGCGCCTACGACCTGCTCGAGGGCGGTGACCACGACTACCGGATCCGGCAGCCGATGCTCGACGAGCTGGCCGCTCCGGGCGACGCCGAGGGGCTCGCTGTCTTCCTCTACAACGACCTCGAGGACGCCGCCTTCAACCTCCGTCCCGACCTCCAGACCGCGGCAGAGGCGGCCCTGGAGTGCGGGGCGGTGTCGTCCCTGGTGTCCGGCTCGGGACCGACGATGTTGGCGCTCGCGACGGACGCCGAGGACGCCCGCGGCATCGCGGGCCGGCTCGCGGACCGGGGCTACCTGCGGACCGCCGTCGTCAACGGGCCGGTGGCCGGCGCCCACGCGGTGGCGTATGGCTAACCTCCTCAACCTCGAGCGCGTCTCCAAGTCGTACGGCGTGCGCCCGCTCCTCACCGACGTCTCGTTGGGCGTCGGCGCGGGTGAGCGGATTGGCATCGTCGGCCGCAACGGCGACGGCAAGACCACGCTGCTGCGGGTGATGACCGGCGAGGAGGAGCCCGACGACGGCCGGGTGTCGCGGCAGCGCGGGCTGCCGATCGGCTACCTGCGCCAGACGGACGAGTTCTCCGACACGCACACGGTGCGGGAGGTGGTGCTCGGCGGCCGGTCCGACCACGAGTGGGCTGCCGATGCGTCGCTGCGCGAGATCGTGACCGTGCTGCTGGCCGGCGTCGAGCTCGACCGCGCGGTCTCCGGGCTGTCCGGTGGCGAGCGCCGCCGGTGCGGACTGGCCGGCCTGCTCATCGGCGAACACGACCTGATCGTCCTCGACGAGCCCACCAACCACCTCGACGTCGAGGCCGTCGCCTGGCTGGCGGCGCACCTGGCGGCGCGGTCGTCCGCGCTCGTCGTCGTCACCCACGACCGGTGGTTCCTCGACGCGGTCTGCCAGCAGACCTGGGAGGTGCATGACGGGGTCGTCGACGTCTACGAGGGCGGCTACGCGGCGTTCGTGCTCGCGAAGGCGGAGCGGCAGCGGCAGGCCGCGGCATCGGAGGTACGCCGGCAGAACCTGGTCCGCAAGGAGCTCGCCTGGCTCCGGCGCGGTCCGCCCGCTCGGACGTCCAAGCCGAAATTCCGGATCGATGCCGCCAACCTGCTCATCGAGGACGTACCGCCGCCGCGCGACCGGCTCGAGCTGCAACGCTTCGCCACCCAACGGCTCGGCAAGGACGTCATCGACGTCGAGGACGTCGATCTGGCCCGTGGCGACCGGGTGCTGCTCGACCGCGCGACCTGGCGGCTCGGTCCGGGGGACCGGGTCGGCATCGTCGGCGTCAACGGGGCGGGCAAGACCTCGGTGCTGTCGTTGATCTCCGGCGAGCTGGCCCCGCAGCACGGGCGGGTGCGGCGCGGGCGCACCGTCGTACTCCAGCACCTGACGCAGGCCCTCGAGTTCGACAACCCCGAGGGGCGGGTGCTCGACACCGTCGAGTCGATCCGGCGGGTGACCCGGACCCTGGACGGCGAGATCTCGGCGAGCTCGCTGCTGGAGCGGTTCGGCTTCACCGGCGACAAGCTCACCGCCCGGCTCGGCGACCTCTCCGGTGGCGAGCGGCGACGGTTCCAGCTGCTGCGGCTGCTGCTGACCGAGCCCAATGTGCTGCTGCTCGATGAGCCCACCAACGACCTCGACATCGAGACCCTCAACGTCCTCGAGGACTTCCTCGACGGCTGGCCCGGCACCCTGATCGTCGTCTCCCACGACCGCTACTTCCTCGAGCGCGTCACCGACTCCGTCTGGGCCCTGCTCGGCGACGGCCAGATCTCGATGCTCCCCCGCGGTGTCGACGAGTACCTCGAGCGCCGGCAGCACGAAGTCGCACAGTTTGACCCTCGAGGTCGCAAGGATATTGCGCCCTCGACGAACGAAGTGCGCGCCTTCGACGATCAAAGGGTGCGACTTCGTGCGAAAGCAGGATCGGCGGAGGAGCGTACGGCGCGCAAGACGATGGCCAGGCTCGACAAGCAGCTGGAGCGACTGGCCGAGCGCGAGGCCGCGCTCACGGTGGCGCTCGTCGAGAACGCGAGCGATCCCGACCAGCTCACCGTGCTGGGGGCGGAGCTGACCGCGCTGCTGGAGGAGAAGGAGGCCGTCGAGCTCGAGTGGCTCGAGGCCGCCGAGGTGCTGGAGTAGGCGTCAGTCGGACGCGAACGGCACCAGTAGTCGCCGCAGCAACCCGGCCAGCACCTTCTGGTCGGAGGCGGGAAGGTCGGCCAGCAGCTCGCGCTCGGCCTCGAGCAGGGCGGTGAACGCGCCGTCGACGGCGTCCTTGCCCTCCGGCGTCAGCCGGACCAGCACACCGCGGCGGTCGGACGGGTCGGGGTGGCGCTCGACGAGTCCGCGCGCAGCGAGCCGGTCGACGCGATTGGTCATGGTGCCGCTGGTCACCAGGGTCTCGCGGAGCAACCGCCCCGGCGACAGCTCGTACGGCGCTCCGGCGCGGCGCAGTGCGGCGAGCACGTCGAACTCCCACGGCTCGATGTCGTGGGCGGTGAACGCCGCCCGCCGTGCGCGGTCGACGTGGTGGCCGAGCCGGGAGATCCGGCTGAAGACCGCGACCGGCCCGAGGTCGAGGTCACTGCGCTCGCGCGCCCAGGCCTCGAGCAGCGCGTCGACCTCGTCCCGTCCCGCCATGGCACCACTTTACCGGACCCGTCGAGAATCTTGACGTCAAGATAGTGTCGACCTAAGGTGGAGCGCGTGGACCAGCTCACCACCGACCTCGACCAGCTCCGGATGGTCTCCCTCACCTGGGGGCCGATCACCGACGCGAGCGCGCCGCTGGCCGTGCTGCTGCACGGCTTCCCGGACACCGCCCACACCTGGCGGCACCTCGGCCCTGAGCTCGCCTCGGCCGGCTATCGCGTGGCCGCGCCGTTCACCCGCGGCTATGGGCCGACCGGGCTCCCCGCCGACGGCAGCTTCCATGTCCCGGCCCTGATGAGCGACGTGCTCGAGCTGCACGCCGCTCTCGACGGCGACGAGCGCGCCGTACTCATCGGGCACGACTGGGGCGCGATCACCGGCAACGGCCTCGCCGCCTTCGACGGCAGCCCGTTCCGCCGCGTCGTCTCGATCGCGGTGCCGCCGTTCTCGGCGATGAACCCCGGCCGCGGTCGGGTCGGGCCCTGGGCGCGGATCCTGGCGCGCCAGGCCAGGCTGAGCTGGTACACCGTCTTCAACCAGCTGCCCGGACTTCCCGAGCGCACCTTCGACAGGCTGGTGGCGCACCTGTGGAGCCGTTGGTCGCCCGGGTACGACGCCGCGGCGGATCTCGCCCACCTCGCCGAGGCCCTGCCGACCCCCGAGCACCGCAGCGCCGTCGTCGGCTACTACCGCGCCGGCGTGCGGCCGTGGCAGGTGCCGCACCGCTATCGCCACCTCGGTGCCGCGGCGATCGGTGAGCCCCGGGTGCCGCTGCTCTACCTGCAGGGCGCCGACGACGGCTGCCTCGACGCCCGCTGGGCAGCGCTGGTCAACGGCAAGCTCCCGCCGGGCGGGCGCGCCGCGGTCATCACCGACGCCGGCCACTTCCTCCAGCTCGAGCGGCCCGAGGTGGTCAATGCCCGGGTCCTCGAGTTCCTCGCCGAGGAGGCAGCATGAACCCCACACCTGGGACCCCGACCGCTACCTGGCGTACGCCGACGAGCGCGGTCGCCCGTTCGTCGACCTGGTCACCCGCATCGGGGCCAGCGACCCAACGACCGTCGTCGACCTCGGCTGCGGTCCGGGCAACCTGACCGAACTGCTCGCCGAGCGCTGGCCCGGCGCAGCCGTGGTCGGCGTCGACAGCAGCGCCGAGATGATTGACGCGGCGCGGGGGAGCGGCGCTGCCGTGGCGTTCGAGATCGGCGACGTCCGCGATTGGTCCGCGCCCGATGGGGTCGACGTCCTCGTCTCCAACGCCACCCTGCAATGGCTGCCCGACCACCTCGAGCTGCTGCCGCGGCTGGTCGCCCAGGTGCGGCCGGGCGGGTGGTTCGCGTTCCAGGTGCCCGGCAACTTCGACGAACCGAGCCACACCATCCGCACCGAGCTTGCCGGCGAGGAGCCGTACGCCAAGCACACCGCGGGCGCCGCCGTACCTTCGTCGTACGACGCCGCGACGTACCTGCGCGCCCTTCAGGCCCTCGGCTGCGAGGTGGACGCGTGGGAGACGACGTACCTCCACGTGCTGCACGGAGAGGATCCGGTCTTCACCTGGGTGTCCGGCACCGGCGCCAGGCCGACCCTGCAGGCGCTGCCCGGCAACCTCCGCTCGGCGTTCGAGACGGAGTTCAAGCATCGGTTGCGCGCGTCATATCCCGACGAAGGGCGCGGCGTGGTCCTGCCGTTCCGCCGGGTCTTCGTCGTCGCGAGGACAGCCCACTGATCGTTTGCGTAGTCACGGGCGTTGGAGCCGCCCATGGTCACCCACCGACCAGTCTGCTAACTGACGTTAGCGATGCATGTTGTTCGCGACAACATAATGACAGCACACCGGTCTCATATGCGGTAATCGGGTGCTCAATCACCTAAACGCACAGCATAAGCGCTCATTCGCGACGGAATCCGTTGCTAACTGGCCGCTAGCTGCAGCAAGCAGGGGTTGCCTGTGTTGTTACTCGCTAGTAATATGCCCTCATGAGCCAGGTACACAGCCTTTGGAAGACCGCCTCCGGGCTGCCCGTCGTCGGCGGCGTCGGCAAGCGCGCGTTCTCGATCGCGTTCGCCCAGAAGGCGCCGTACTTCGCCACGATCCACCCGAGGTTCACGATCGTCGAGCCCAACCACGTCGAGCTGGTGATCCCGAAGCGCCGCAGCGTCCAGAACCACATCGGCACCGTGCACGCGATCGCGTTGTGCAACGGGCTCGAGGCCGCGATGGGCGCGCTGGCCGAGGTGACCATCCCCAAGGACAAGCGCTGGATCCCGAAGGGCATGGAGGTCGCCTACACCGCCAAGGCGACCAGCGACATCACCTGCGTCGCCGAGACCGACCAGGTCCAGTGGGACACCGCCGACGGTGACCTCGCCGTCCGGGTCAAGGGCGTGCGCGACGACGGCACCGTCGTCGTCGAGGGCGAGATCCGGCTCTGGGTCACCCCCAAGAGCAAGTAGCTCAGCCCGGAGCGCGGGCCGTCGGGTCGCCCTCGCCGACGATCGACACCTGCAGCATCTTCTTCTCGCCCACGAAGCGCTTCTGGGCGAGCGTCGCGAGCCAGGTCAGGATCAGGTTCAGTGCGATGTAGATGGCCGCGATCACGACATAGACCGGCACGTGGTTCTGGAACTCCAGATACAACGGTCGCGCTACCGCAGTGAGGCCGGGCGAGGCGATCACATAGCCGAGGCTGGTGTCCTTGAGGGTCACCACGCACTGGCTGATGATCGCCGGGATCATGATCTTCACCGCCTGCGGCAACAGCACGATGCTCATGACCTGTCCTTTGCGCATCCCCACTGCGTACGCCGCTTCGCCCTGGCCAGCCGGCACCGCCAGGATCCCGGCGCGGAACACCTCGGCGAGGACGGCGCCGTTGTACAGCGAAAGCGCCCAGACCACACACCAGAACGAGCCGGACTGGCCGTGGTAGATGCCGTAGAGCGAGAAGAAGAAGATCATCAGCAGCAGCACCGGCACGGCGCGGAAGAACTCGACGGCGGCCCAGCACGGCACTCGCACCCAGCGATGGTCGGAGAGCTTGCCGATCCCGAGGACCAGCCCGAGGACGAGCGCCCCCGTGATGCCCCCCGCCGCCATCTTGAGGGTCTCGAGTACGCCATCCACGAGGATGAACTCGAGGTAGTCGGGAGTGGTGAACACCTCCCACTTGGCGCCGATGAACTGGTCCCGGTCGTAGAGCCGGTAGGCGGCGTACGCCACCGCCCCCAGGATCACAGCCAGCGTGAGGACCGTGTAGAGGCGATGCCGACGGATAGTGCGCGGCCCCGGGGCGTCGAACAGCACGCTCTGGCTCATCGGGCCACCCTCCATCGACGTTCTAGGCGGTTGCTGAAGAACGAGACCAGCTCGACCAGCACCACGAAGATGCCGGCGAAGACGGCCAACAGCCACCATCGGTCGCCGGGGTGATCGTTGAGGAGCTGCCGCAGCGCGAAGGCGGCTTCCAGCACGCCGACACTGATTGCGACGGTGGTGTTCTTCAGCAGCGCGATCATGGTGCTGGCGAGTGGCGGCAGCGCCGCCCGGATCGCCTGCGGGAGGACGACGTTCGACATCACGCCACCGAACGGGAGGCCGATCGCGCGGGCGGCCTCGGCCTGTCCCAGCGGGACGGCGTTGACGCCAGAGCGCAGTGCCTCGCACACGAAGCTGGCCGTGTAGAGAGTGAGGCCGACCACAGCGCCACCGAAGGCGTTCGTCATCCGGATGTCGCCCCAGCCGGTGGAGATGACGATGTCGACGAACTGGAAGTTGATGCCGACCTTCGGTGCGGCGATCAGGAAGAAGAGCAGGACGATCAGCAGCGGAGTGTTGCGCACCAGGCTGACGTAGACAGCCGCGGTGCGGCGCATGACGCCGACCGGCCCTACCCGGAGCGTCACCAACAACGCGCCGAGCAGCAGAGATCCGACGGCAGCGAAGACGAACAGCAAGACCGCGAGCGCGAAACTGATCCCGATCAGTTCATAGTTGTCGAGAATGGTTTCCATGCAGCCTCCTCTCGGCGTCGTCGGGTCGCCTCGCCGGCCGGGACGGTGCTGATGCCGTCCCGGCCGACGAGGTCAGCAGTCAGCTGCAGGGATCGAGCGCAGGCGGCTCCGGCGTGTCGGATCCCGATGCGCCGAGGGTCGCTTCGAAGGCGTCGGCCCACGTCCCGTCGTCGAACGCGTCCTGGAGGACGCCGTTGATCCACTCGCACATCTCGGGCTCGCTCTTCGAGTATCCGAGGCCGATCCGCTCCTCGGAGAACTCCGGCCCGACCACCTTGAGCTCGCCGTCGTACTGAGCCGCGAGACCGAGCAGGATCGATCCGTCAGTGGACATCGCCGGCACCGAGCCGTCGGCCACCTGCTCGGCGCAGATGCTGTAGGTGTCGGCAGGGACGCCCACCGCGCCGGCGGCTGTGACGTTCTCCAGCGACGTCGAGCCGGAGGCCGAGCAGACCTCCTCGCCCGCGAGGTCGTCGATCGACTCCACGTCGCTGTCGGACTTGACCAGCACCTGCTGTCCGGTGAGGAAGTAGGGCCCGGCCTGCCCGACGATCGCGCGGCGCTCATCGGTGATCGAGTACGACGCCGCGACCAGGTCGACGCGGCCCGTCTCGAGGTACGTCTCGCGGTTCTCGCTGATCGCCTCCTCGTAGTTGACCGCCTCGGTGTCGTCCGGGTCGATGCAGAGGTCGGCCACGAGCAGCTTCGCCATCTCGACGTCGAAGCCCGACGGCAGCTCGTCGGTGCCGCCCTTGAACCCGAGTCCAGGTTGGTCGAAGCGGACGCCGACGTTGATCTCGCCGGCGTCGGCGAGCTCGGCCATCCGGGTGCCGTCCTCGAACTTGCCGTCACAGTCGGACTCGGCCTCGATCTCCGTGCCGCCTCCCTCTTCATCGTCGCCTGCGTCGCCACACGCCGTGAGGGTTCCTGCAAGGAGTACCGCGACCGCGGTCATCCCGAGCTTCATCCTGCGCATATACCTACTCCTTAGTGTTTGAGGATCTTGCCGAGGAAGTCCTTGGCTCGATCGCTCTCGGGGTTGGTGAAGAACGTCTCTGGATCGGCCGTTTCGACGATCGCGCCGTCGGCCATGAACACGACCCGGTTGGCCGCCGTACGGGCGAAGCCCATCTCGTGGGTGACCACGATCATCGTCATGCCGCGCTCGGCGAGGTCGACCATCACGTCGAGGACCTCTTTGATCATCTCGGGGTCGAGGGCGGAGGTCGGCTCGTCGAAGAGCATCACCTTCGGCTCCATCGCCAGCGCCCGGGCGATCGCCACCCGCTGCTGCTGGCCGCCGGAGAGCTGAGCGGGGTACTTGGCGGCCTGGTGCGCGACGCCCACCCGGTCCAGCAGCTCCGTGGCGCGCTTCTCGGCGTCGGCCTTCGACTTCTTGCGGACCTTGATCGGTCCGAGCGTGACGTTCTCGAGGATCGTCTTGTGCGCGAAGAGGTTGAAGCTCTGGAAGACCATGCCGACGTCGGCCCGGAGCCGCGCCAGCGCCTTGCCCTCCTGGGGCAGCGGCTGGCCGTCGAGGAGGATCGCGCCTTCGTCGATCGTCTCGAGCCGGTTGATCGCGCGGCACAGGGTCGACTTGCCGGCGCCCGACGGGCCGATGACCACGACGACCTCGCCGCGATCGACCCCGAGCTCGATGTCCTTGAGCACGTGCAGCTCGCCAAAGTACTTCTGCACCCCGGTGAGCTGCACCAGGGCTTCCCCGGTGCTACCTGATGGCGTCGCGGCTGGTTCCGCCTGAACGGTCATGTGAGCGCACGCTAGCCCCGCGCCGGTCCATCCGGCTAGACCAGCGCGCCGGGCGCGACCAATCTGTGACCCAGCGACACCGGGCTCAGAGGTGGCGGACGTATTGGTGGCAGGGCACCGCGACCGGGCCATCGAGACCGTCCGCGGTCCTCGCGGGACGGAGCGCAGCGGAGCTCATCTCAGCGGGGAACGGCCGGGCAGCGGGTCGCACGGACCCAGCCGATCGGGCTTGTGGGCGATCTGCGGGGCGAGGAGCTTGTTGAGCCGGTTGTAGGCCCACTCGTTGTAAAGGCCGAGGGTGACCTGGTCCGACTGCGAGCCGCCGCCGCCGTTGCCCCAGTCGTCGGAGCCGATCCAGGCGGCGTAGTGGGTCTCGCCGTTCTTGACCCAGGTCGCGGTCATCTCCTTGTCGTGGGTGTAGGCGAAGGGGCGCGACCGACTGCCGGTCCGCCAGCAGCCGTCCTCCATCCTGGCGCCCGCGTTGCGCAACGTCCGTACGACGGACGCGTCGACGTCGGGTCCCACGACGACGGTCAGGTGCGAGCCCGCCTCGACCATCCTGGCCAGCCTGCGGGCCAGCCAGGCGCCGCGGAATCCCTGCCAGGAGTACATCGAGATCGCCATCCTGGTCTCCGGGCCGCCGGGGATGGCCTTGAGCCGGTCCAGCACCGGATCGTTGGCCCGGGTGATCGGCAGCGACGGCATGAAGTAGGCGTCCCAGCCCTCACCGGACGTGCGGCGCTGCGGGTTGCCGGGCGGCTTGCGGTCCTTGGCCGACTGCAGGAAGACCTTCTGGACGTCGTCGTACAGCTGGGGCAGCGCCACCGTCACCATCGCGGAGTACGCGCGGGCGTCCGCCGCATCGCTGTTGTTGTAGGAGCCGATCATCGTGACCTTGCGGGTTTGACCGACTCTCGAGAACTGCCAGACCTTCGCGTGCATCGTGGTCTTGCCGGCCCTGCCGCGGGCGGAGTTCTTGGTCCACACCACCCACGACCCCCGGCGTCCGTGCGCGCGGCCCTGCCGGATCAGCTCGGTGAGCTTCACGCCTCCCGAGGACACTCCGGAGAGCGGCTTGCCGGCCGGTCCGCCGTAGAAGATCGCGTGGATGTCGACCCCACGCTGGTACGCCGCCTTCAGCGCCGGCCAGGTGATCGACGACGCCATGTAGAACGACATGATCGAGATCGTCGAGCCGCGTGGCGTGTGCTTGATGAAGGTCCGCAGCTGCCGGGCGACCTGGCCCCGGTTGCGGGTCGGGTCGTTCATCGTCATCGACCGGGTGACGGTGAAGGCGCCGCGCTGGTCCTCGGACCCGACCGATGCCGGGGCATCGCCCACGGCAGGAGCGGGCGCCGTACTGGCGACGAGGGCAAGCAGTGCCACGACCGTCACAACCACGCGGATCACAGGCGCGAGCCTACGGCGCCGTACCCTTGAGCGGTCATGAATGCCGCCAGAACCTACGAGGTCCGCACCTACGGGTGCCAGATGAACGTCCACGACTCCGAGCGCCTGTCCGGGTTGCTGGAGGACGCGGGCTACGTCGGGGTCGCGGACGGCGACCAGGCTGACGTCGTCGTCTTCAACACGTGCGCGGTGCGGGAGAACGCCGACAACCGGCTCTACGGCAACCTGTCGCACCTGGCGCCGATCAAGGCGGCCAACCCCAGCATGCAGATCGCCGTGGGCGGCTGCCTCGCGCAGAAGGACCGGTCGACGATCACGGCGAAGGCGCCGTACGTCGACGTGGTGTTCGGCACCCACAACATCGGCTCGCTGCCGGTGCTGCTGGAGCGGGCCCGCGTGCAGGAGGAGGCGCAGGTCGAGATCCTCGAGTCGCTCGAGGTCTTCCCGTCGACGCTGCCGACCAAGCGGGAGTCGGCGTACGCCGCCTGGGTCTCGGTATCGGTCGGCTGCAACAACACCTGCACGTTCTGCATCGTCCCGAGCCTGCGCGGCAAGGAGAGGGACCGGCGGCCGGGGGAGATCCTGGCCGAGATCGAGGCGCTAGTTGCCGAAGGCGTCTCCGAGATCACTCTGCTGGGGCAGAACGTCAACTCCTACGGCGTGGAGTTCGGCGACCGGCAGGCGTTCTCCAAGCTGTTGCGCGCGTGCGGCGCTGTCGACGGTCTCGAGCGGGTGCGGTTCACGAGCCCGCACCCGGCGGAGTTCACTGACGACGTCATCGAGGCGATGGCCGAGACCCCCAACGTGATGCCGCAGCTGCACATGCCGCTGCAGTCGGGGTCCGACCGGATCCTCAAGGCGATGCGCCGGTCCTACCGGCAGTCCAAGTACCTCGGCATCATCGACCGGGTTCGGGTAGCGATGCCCGAGGCCGCGATCACGACCGACATCATCATCGGCTTCCCGGGTGAGACCGAGGAGGACTTCCAGGGGACCCTCGAGGTGGTCCGGCAGGCGCGGTTCGCCGGTGCCTTCACCTTCCAGTACTCCAAGCGGCCCGGCACTCCCGCGGCGGTGCTCGACGACCAGGTCGCGCCCGAGGTCGTCACCGACCGCTACAACCGCCTGGTCGAGCTGGTCAACGACATCGCCTGGGAGGAGAACAAGCGGCTCGTGGGCCGCGAGGTCGAGCTCCTGGTTTCGGAGGGCGAGGGCCGCAAGAACGCCGCGACGCACCGCCTCTCGGGTCGCGGGCCCGACAACCGGCTCGTCCACTTCGAGGCCGACTTCAGCCAGGTCGACGGCGCGGCCCGGCCGGGGGACCTGGTCACGGTCGGCCTCACCTACGCCGCCCCGCACCACCTCGTTGCCGACGGGCCGGTGCGCGCGCTGCGCCGTACTCGCTCCGGTGACGCCTGGGAGCGGCGTACGGCGGACCCCGCGCCGGCCGCTGTCGGTCTCGGCCTCCCGTCGGTCGGCGTACCCGCGCCGCTCGCCGACGCCCCTGCCTGCAGCTGATTCCTGGGTGGGCCTGTGGAGGGCGGCCCGCGCGCGGCGGTGCCGGTGCGAGGCTCTGGGGATGTCCTTGTTCGTCCGGCCCGACAGTTGCGACATCAGCGAGATGATGGCGGACGGAGTGGTCGCCCTCCTCCGCGACCGGAGTGTCGACGCGGTGAATGCGAGCGCGCTCGCTCGGTGGTTGGGCATGAGCCGGCAGGCCCTGAACGAACGACTCTGGGACCGGCTGGGGGCGCGGAGACGCGTGATCCGGCTGACCGTCCTGACGTTCGCCGACCGATGGCTGGGATGGGTGGAGTCGGCATTGCTCGACGACGTGCCCCTGCCTGCCCTGCCGCGCACGGACGAGGAGGTCCATGGGCTCCGGGTCTGGGCGGCCCTGACCGAGCTGGCTCGAGGCGACCTCGCGGCCGGGAACCCGGAGCCCGCCGCCGGGATCCGCGAGGCGCGCGCCCAGGAACGCAATGCGGTCAGGCAACGAGTCGGGGAGTGGCTCGGCGCCGAACCCGCCGATGACGACGTGACGGAGATCTGCGCGTTGACCGACGGCCTCCGCGCAGCGCTCATCGCCCCGCTCCCCGAGCTCACAGCTGATGGCGCATCCAGGGTGCTCCGGCGTCGGCTGGACGCCATCCGGTCGGCGGGCAGTGGCGACGGGTAGACCCACGCCTGGCCTGCGGGACGTCAAGCAGGGCGGTCAGTGTTGCGCCTGCATGACGTCAAGCAGGCCGCGGCCGCTTCGCCCTGCAGGACGTCAGGTAGGTCGCGGTCGGATCGCCCTGCATGACGTCACGCAGGCCGCCGGCCGGAGATGGCAGGATCGTCGGGTGCCCGCAGACGCCCCAACGATCCTGGCAACCTCGGGCGGCGCAGTTCCGGGCGAACGGGTGCGGTACGCGGTCGGGCCGCTGACCAGCTACGCGGTCGAGTTGTCGGGGGTGTCCGGCCGAGCGCCGCGGGTCTGCTTCCTCGGGACGGCGTGCGGCGACAGCCCGCAGCTGATCAAGGACTTCTACGACATGGCGCAGGCGGCCGGGTTCCAGGGCAGCCACCTGCAGCTGTTCACGATGCCCAACGTCGACGACATGCGTGAACTGCTGCTCGGGCAGGACGTGATCTGGGTGTGGGGCGGCAGCGTCGCGGGTCTGCTCGCTATGTGGGAACTGCACGGCGTGGACGACCTGATGCGTGAGGCCTGGCAGGCGGGCGTCGTGCTGACCGGTGTCTCGGCCGGCTCGATCTGCTGGCACGTCGGCGGGACGACGGACTCGTTCGGGCCCGACCTGCGGCCGATCCACAACGGGCTCGGGCTGGTGCCGTTCTCGAACGGCGTGCACTACGACTCCGAGGAACAACGGCGGCCGCTGTTCCAGGCGCTGATCGCCGACGGCACGCTGCCGACCGGCTACGCGACCGACGACGGGGCCGGGGTGCTCTACCGCGGCACCGAGTTCGCCGAGGCGGTCACGGAGCGCAAGGACCAGGCCGCCTACCTCGTCGAGCGCGGACCCGACGGCGCGGTCGAGACCCGCCTCGAGACCCGACTGCTCGGCTGATGGCGCGGACGTCCTGATGGACTCGTTCCTCGCGCCCGGCGTCGCGCTCACCCCGCTCGAGGGCGGGTGGTCCGGCGAGACGTTCGTCGCGGAGGCGGGTGGGGAGCGCACCGTCGTCCGCATCTACGCGGACCCGCGGCACTCCGAGCACGCGGCGGAGGTCGCAGCATCGCTGCTGGGCCTGGTGCGCGGGCTGCTGCCGGTGCCCGAGGTCTTGGAGGTACGCCGCCGCGCAGCCGGCGGCGAGATGCCGGCGTTGCTCGTGACCGAGCTGCTGCCGGGCGTGCGCGGCGACCTGCTGCTGCCGACGCTCGACGACGCCGGGCTGCGTCGTACCGGCGAGGCCGTGGGCGAGGTGGCCGCCGCGCTGGCGGGGATGCCGATGCTCCGTGCGGGTGTGTTCGTCGACGGCGAGCTCACCGTCGAGCCGTTCGACGCGGATCTGCCCGCCTGGGTCGAGCGACATCGCACCGACCTGGAGCGTCAGGACTGGTCGGGAGGTGAGGTGTCGCGGCTCGCCGCCCTCGCCGAGCGGACGCAGGGCCTGCTCGACACGGTGGGACGGGTCAGCCTGGTGCACTCCGACCTCAACCCCAAGAACCTGCTCCTCGACCCGGAGACCCTCGCCGTGACCGGCGTCCTCGACTGGGAGTTCGCGCACAGCGGCCATCCGTACACGGACCTCGGCAACGTCCTCCGCTTCGATCGTGCTCCCGCCTACGAGGCTGGGGTGCTGAGCGCCTGGGAGGCGCGCCACGGCACGGCCCCACGCGATGCACTTGCGCTGGCCCGGTGCGCCGACCTGTTCGCCCTGGTCGAGCTCGCGTCCCGCAGCGGCGCCAATCCGGTCGCGACCCGCGCCGAAGCCCTGCTCCGCGCGATCGTGGCCGACGACGACTGGCACGCCGTACCCGACTGAATCGAAAGACCACCCCGCCCGAGCGACCCCCCGATCAGCTCGGACGGGGTGGAGTCTTCCTGTCCCCGGTTTCCCAACTCCGGCTTTCCCACCCCGGTCCGCCCGACCGAACGACCCCCCAGGACGCTCGGTCGGGCGGTTTCCCGCTCCCTGTACTTGGCTCTGTAGTTGTGGTGGTGCGTCACACCGCCGAGAGGTGCGACCGGTCCCGACCGAGCGATCCCGAGACTCGCTCGGCCGGGTCGGCCGATCCATCGGTCCCCCGACCTTCGACTGCAGCCCGTGCGGCCCCCCAGCTTTCCTCGGAGAGCGTCAACGGGGCCTGCGGCACATCACGCTCTTGGAGCAGGCGTGAGGTCCGGGCCATCCGCAGCATCAGCGATGCCGAGGGGGTGACGGATCCCGAGACGTAGGAGGAGAGGCGGGACGGCGATGTCCCCACCCACTTGGCGAACTGACGCTGGGTGATGCCGCTGGCCGAGACCAGCCGGCGTACCTCCTTGGCGACCTGCTCGCGCTCGTGCTCCTTGTTGCGGTCGCGGCAGACCTCGGTGAACTGCTCGATGAGGGCGGCCGCCTGCGGGCGATCGATCGTCTCGGAGAGGTCGATGAGGTGTCGCGCGTACGGCGACCACGGGCTCACGACGATCATCGAGAGGTGGTGGCGCCATTCCAGGACGCTGCCGTCCTCGATGACGCCGAGCAGTTGTGCGTGCGTCGTCACGACCGGGAGGAACTCGTCGGCGTCGATGCCCTCGTGCAGGAGGGCGACGGCGGCGTCGATGCGCGAGGCCGCGACCAACTGCCGGATGGCGATGGTCGTGAGCGGGAACGTCGGGTCGGGCTCGACGAAGCGCGCGGCGCGGTGCTGGACCGCGGCGACCCGGTCACCGCCGAGCCGTCGGGTCAGCCCGTCCAGCGCGGCGAAGTCGGCGGCGTCACCGAACGCGGCGATGCCGATGAGGTTGGCCAGCACGCCGCAGTTGATCGCGGCCTTGGGGTTGGCCCGGTGCCGTTCGAGGAGGCCCAGCAGGCTGTTCCACTCACGGTCGAGGGGCACGTCGACCCGGTCGGCACGGGCGAGCACGTCGGCCACGACCCGGTGGTAGTCCGAACCGCGAGCGTCCTTCTTCGCCGCCGCCGCGAAGTAGCGGCGCAATGCGCAAGCCTTCGCCGTCTGGCCGGCGTCGTCCCGGGACGCGCCGTCCGGTCGTGCGGTGCCACGGCTGCGGGCCTTGTAGGCGGCAATGGAGGTGGGGTGGGCAGGAACGGCCGCGCGAGTGCGGTTCGTTGTCGTCGTCATCGTGTCCGTCCTTGTGCCGGTTGCGGGTGGCTCTGATGGCCTTCCGCGTTCACCTTCCAAGACGGGATCGGCACCCGAACATCACGCGATTCTGGAAATTTCGCCGAGAATCTTTTTTGACGGCATGATGTTTCGGAGTCCGGCTCGTTGAGCCGGATGTGCATCGGGGGGTGCAGCGAGGTTCCCTCCGGCTACGACCGAGGCTGAACCGATGACCCAGCTCCCTCCCCACAGCGGGGACGACGCGGACGACGCGCTCCTCCTCGAGCGCGCCCGCGCGGGAGACAGTGACGCGTTCGGAGAGCTCTACCGCCGCGAGGTCGAGCCCGCCCGGCGGCTGGCGCGGGTCCTCGTCGGGGACAACGGCGCCGACGAGCTGGTTTCCGAGTCGTTCGCCAAGGTGCTCACCCAGCTGCAGGCCGGACGCGGTCCCACCGACGACTTCCGGGCCTACCTCCAGGTGACGGTCCGCAACGGCTTCCGTGACAGCCTCCGCGCCGCGAAAGAGTCTCCGTCGTCGGACCAGCCGTGGCTGCTCGACGACGTACTGCCTCCCGTCGAGGAGATCGTCGAGCACCTCGACCGCGACGTCGCGGTCACGGCGCTGGCCACGCTTCCGAAGTCGTGGCAGCAGGTGTTGTGGCACCTCGAGGTCGAGGGCCGCAAGCCGGCCGAGGTCGCCGACATCCTCGCCATGGACGCCGGGGCGGTCTCGTCGCTCGCCTACCGCGCCCGCGAGGGCCTGAAGCGCGCCTACCTCGACCAGCACTTCCGACCGGCGACCGCCGGCCAGTGCGGCTGGACCCAGAGTCGGATGAGCCAGTACGTCCGCGGCGACCTCAGCCCGCGTGCCCAGCAGAAGGTCGCCGACCACCTCGACAGCTGCGCCGACTGCGCCGCGGCCTTCGTCGCCGTCGACCGGGTCAACAAGAAGCTCGCCGCGTGGCTGTTCCCCGTGGTCCTCTGGGGCATCGCCGGGGCCAACAAGGGCGGCCTGCTGTGGTTCGCGGGTGCGGCCGGGGTCGGCGCTGCCGGCGCGGGAGGTACGTCGACCGGCGGTTCCGGCGGCACCGTGTCCGGTGCCGCTTCCAACCCGCGCGTGCTCGGCGCGGCCGCCGCCGTCGTGGCCGCCGCGGTCGTGGGCGGCCTCGCGCTGGCCCTGACCACCGGCAGCGACGATCCGGACGGCCGTGACGGCTCCAGCGCCGACGGCCCGGTCGACCCGGGCGACCGGAAGCCGCCCAAGGGCGACCGGGGCGAGCCGACCGATCCGAACGATCAGACCCCGGCGCCGACATCGAACCCGCCCGCGGGCACGGAGCTGCCGGTGATCGCGCCGACCGACGCGCCCAGCGACGCGCCAACCACGGCGACCCCGCCTCCCGTCGACCCGTCGACCGACCCGACCGGACCCACGAATCCGCCGACGAGCGAGCCGCCGACGAGCGAGCCACCGCCCACGACGGAGCCGCCGATCGTCGTGGTGCCGAAGGCGCCGATCGTGATCCGGATCGACGTCTGCGGCAAGGTCGCCACGATCCGCATCGGCGGGCTCACCATCGACGCCAGGCACCCCGTCATCGAGCTCGGCGGGATCCGCTACGAGCTGAGCGGCGACGGCAACGAGGGCGCCTTCTCGATCCAGGCGACCGCACTGGTCGGCTTCGTCATCGCGGACTGGGCGCCGACCCTGTTCACGGGCAACCTGGGCATCTCCCTGCCCTGCCTCGATCTCCTCGGTGCGGCGGCCTAGAACCCGAAGTGCGTCAGCGGCGGCACTGCGCCAGTGCGCAGGGCCTCGAGCACGAACCGCTCGTGCGGCACCACCGGATCCGGCAACGCGGCGAGCGGGAACCACTCCATCGCGGCGCACTTCATCGGCTCGACGATCCGCGGCATGCCTGACCAGGAGCGGGCGGCGAAGAAGAAGTCGACCCGCTCGTCGATCGGCAGGTCGTGCGCCGTACGTTGCATCGCGGTCAGGAACTCCAGCTCAACGTCGGTGACGTCGACCTCCTCCGCGGCCTCGCGCCGCGCCGCCGCCGCGGCGGTCTCGCCGCGCTCGACGTGTCCGGCGGCGGCCGCGGCCCAGTGCTCGTCCATGTAGCCGGTGCCGCGCCGCAGCTGCAGCAGCACCTCGGCGACCGCTGGATCGCCGTTGTCGCGCAGGAAGAAGACGTACGACGCGGGCACGATCACGAAGCGCTCGGCGCCCGTCGCCGGGTCCTGCACGGTCACCTCAGCGGATGTCGTCGTCCTTGCCGTCAAGGCTGTCGAGCGCGTCCTTCGCCTTGTCGGCACCGTCGTCGATCTTGTCGCTGAACTTGCCGCCGGTCTTGTCGTCGACCAGGTCGGCGGCCTTGTCTAGGCCATCGCCGATCTTGTCGCCCTGGCTGTCGACCGCGTCCTCCAGCTTGTCCTTCGCCTTGTCGAAGAAGCCCACGAGAAACCCCCTGCTGTCAGTCGGCCCGCGGACCGGGCCGCGCCCGCATCACCCTAGACCTGTTGAGAGACTGCGCCCATGGCGTCCGGCACCCCGATCATCGCGATCGTCGCGATCGTCGGGCCGACGGCCGCGGGCAAGACCGAGCTGTCGCTCGACCTCGTGGAGCGGCTCGGCGGCGAGGTGGTCAACACCGACGCGATGCAGCTCTACCGCGGCATGGACATCGGTACGGCGAAGCTGCCGGTCACCGAGCGACGCGGGGTCCCGCACCACCTGCTCGACCTGCTGACGGTCCGCGAGCCCGCGACCGTGGCGGAGTTCCAGGGCTGGGCGCGGACGGTCATCGCCGCGCTGCGCGACGACGGCAAGCCGCCGGTGCTGGTGGGAGGCTCGGCGCTCTACACCCGCGCGGTGCTGGACCGGTTCGAGTTCCCCGGGACCGACCCGGAGGTGCGGGCGAAGTGGGAGGCCGAGCTTGCCGTCCGCGGCGCCGCGGCGCTGCACGCCCTGCTCGCCGAGCGCGACCCCGAGGCCGCCGAGCGGATCGTCCCCGACAACGGTCGCCGGATCGTCCGGGCGCTCGAGGTCATCGAGCTGACCGGGCGGCCGTTCTCGGCGACCCTGCCGCAGCTGGAGTACGTCGAGCCCGCGACCGTCCAGATCGGCATCCGGATCGACCGCGAGCTCCTGGCGCGGCGGATCGAGCAGCGGGTGGCGGCGATGTTCGACGCCGGCCTCGTCGACGAGGTGCGCCGCCTGCTCGACGAGGGCCTCGCCGAGGGCCGTACGGCGTCCCGCGCGATCGGCTACCAGCAGGTGATCGCGCATCTGGCCGGCGACCTCACCCTCGACGAGGCCCGCGAGCGCACCGTCATCGCGACCCGCCAGTTCGCCCGCCGCCAGCTGGCCTGGTGGAAGGACGACCCCCGGATCACCTGGATCGAGCACGACGCTCCCGACCGGGTCGAGCAGGCCCTCGCGACCCTGAGCAAGAACGGTCAGGCGCCAGGCGCCCCTCCGGGGTGAGACTGGTGGCATGACCGCAACACCTCGGGACCGACTGCGCGAGCTCCTCGACGCCGTCCTCGACGAGGACAACCGCACGCTCGACGACATGGCGGGTGACGCGTTCGCGTCGCCCTTCCACTTCAACCGGCTGCTCTCGAAGAGCGCCTACGAAGCCCCGGTCTCGATGCGGCGCCGGGTGATGCTCGAGCGGGCGGCCTGGCAGCTCGCCCACGGCGAGACCGTGACCGACGCCGCGTGGACGGCGGGGTACGGGTCGGTCGAGGGCTTCAGCCGCGCGTTCACCCGGGCGTTCGGCCACCCGCCGAGCACGCGGGCCGGAAGCCACTGGCTGCCGGCACCCAACGGGATCCACTTCCACCCGCCCATGTCGCTGTGGGTGCACACCACGGAGCAGCCGATGAACCCCCTGACCGAACAGCTCGTCGAGCACGACCTCGACGACACCCGCCACCTGATCGAGATCGCGAAGGGCCTGCCGGAGGAGGAGTACCGCAAGGAGCGGTTCCCCGGTGAGACGGTTCTGCGCTGGGACGGCGAGGACTCCTCGATCGAGAAGGTCCTCGAGCACCAGGTCTTCACCAAGGAGGTGTGGCTGGCGGCCGTCGAGGGCACCGACTTCCCGACCGAGAAGGGCAACGACCCGGCCCGGCTGCTCGAGCGGCACGACGGCGTCGCCGCGCGCTGGCTGGCCTTCGTGCGCGACATCGACAGCAAGGGCGCCTGGGACGACCGCCTGATCGACGCGCTGTGCGACCCGCCGGAGAGCTTCCAGATGGGCAGCGTGGTCGCGCACGTGCTGACCTTCGCGGCGCACCGCCGCCAGCTGGTGCGGCAGATGCTCCGAGGCGCCGCCGTCGAGACCGACGACGGCGACCCGATCAACTGGCTCCGCGCCCGCCGCGGCGAGACCGAAGGAGGCGACGCATGACCAAGCTCACCTACTACACGGCCACCACCCTCGACGGCTACATCGCCGACCCCGACG
Organism: uncultured Actinomycetota bacterium; assembly: GCA_963846535.1. Lineage (GTDB taxonomy): Bacteria > Actinomycetota > Actinomycetes > Propionibacteriales > Nocardioidaceae > Nocardioides. The sequence continues at coordinate 1,821,339 of CAWJWK010000003.1, read as the reverse complement.
ACTCGCTCGCGTGGCTCTTCCGCCAGGACCAGGACGAGAAGGGTCCGATCAACTACGACGATTTCATCAAGGACATCGGCGCGATCGTGATGGGCGCCACGACGTACGAGTGGGTCCGCGCGCACGAGCCGGACAAGTGGTACTACTCGATGCCGGCCTGGGTGCTGACCCACCGCGACCTGAAGCCGCCGGTCATCGAGGGCGTCGACGCCGACGTGCGGTTCGCGTCGGGCGACGTGCGCGAGGTGTACGACGCAATGGTGGCCGCCGCCGACGGCAAGGACCTGTGGGTGGTCGGTGGGGGAGACCTGGTCGGCCAGTTCGCCGACGAGGGCCTGCTCGACGAGGTGATCGCCTACATCGCACCGGTCACCCTGGGCGCCGGCCGGCCGATCCTGCCGCGCCGGCTCGACCTCGAGCTGGTCGAGGCGACGCAGAACAAGGCGTTCATCGCCGCTCGCTACAAGTACGTCGGCCCGCTCAAGGAGGACGCCGCGGGGTTATCGTGAAGGCACGATTCCGATCTCGGGAGGATCGATGCTTCGACGTACCCCTGCGCTGCTCGCCTGCTGCGCGCTCACCATCACGCTGATCGGCACCCCTGCCGGCAGCACCGCCGCCGACGAGGGCAGAGTCGACGCGGCCCAGCGGCACGCGCCGCCCAAGAACCCGGTCGCGGTCGGCCGCGGCGGCGCCGTGAGCTCGGTCGACCCCTACGCCTCACGGATCGGGCTCAGGGTGCTCGCCCGCGGCGGCAACGCCGTCGACGCGGCGGTCGCGACGGCCGCCGCCCTCGGCGTCACCGAGCCCTACAGCGCCGGGATCGGCGGGGGCGGCTACTTCGTCTACTACAGCGCTAAGACCGGCAAGGTCACCACGATCGACGGCCGCGAGACCGCGCCGGCGGCGATGGAGACCGACGCCTTCATCGACCCGGAGACCGGCAACCCCTACCCGCTCACCCCGGACCTGGTGACCAGCGGCGTCTCGGTCGGGGTGCCCGGCACGGCCGCGACGTGGGACGAAGCGCTCGACCGGTGGGGCACGATGTCGCTCCGGCGGGCCCTGACGCCCGCCGCCCGGCTGGCCCAGCGCGGGTTCGTCGTCGACCAGACCTTCAACCTGCAGACCAGCGAGAACGCCGCCCGGTTCCGCACGTTCGCACCCACGATCGACCTGTTCCTCGAGGACGGTGTGCCCGAGGTGGGCAGCGTGTTCCGCAACCCCGACCTGGCCCGCACCTACACGCGGCTGGGAATGCGCGGCACGGACTGGCTCTACGGCGGACGGCTCGCGGCCGAGATCGCCGCAGCCGTGCAGGAGCCGCCGCTGAGCGGTGAGACCGACCTGCCGGCGCCGCCCGGCAGCATGACGACCGCCGACCTGGCCGGCTACGACGCGCTGCGGCGGAAGCCGACCCGCGTCTCCTACCGCGGGTACGACGTCTACGGGATGGCGCCGTCGTCGTCCGGCGGCACCACGGTCGGCGAGTCCCTCAACATCCTCGAGCAGTTCGACCTGTCGGCGATGCCGGAGGAGGACGCGCTGCACCACTACCTCGAGGCGACCGCGCTCGCGTTCGCCGACCGGGCTGCCAACGTCGGCGACCCGGCGTACGTCGACGTACCCGTCGCCGACCTGCTCGACGACGACTTCGCGGCCGAGCGGGCGTGCAACATCGACCCCGACACCGCGGCCACGAAGCCGGTGCCGCCGGGCGACGTCTCGTCGTACGACGGCGTCTGTGACCGCCCGGCCGCCGCGACCAGCGAGCCGGACACCGAGGGCCTGTCGACGACCCACCTGACCACCGCCGACCGCTGGGGCAACGTCGTGGCCTACACGCTGACGATCGAGCAGACCGGCGGGTCGGGGATCGTCGTGCCGGGACGCGGGTTCTTGCTGAACAACGAGCTGACCGACTTCACCACGGTCTACAACGAGGACGACCCGAACCGGATCCAGCCCGGGAAGCGACCGCGCAGCTCGATGTCGCCGACCATCGTGCTGCGCGACCGCGAGCCGGTGCTTGCGCTCGGGTCGCCGGGCGGGTCGACCATCATCACCACCGTCCTCCAGGTCCTGCTCAACCGGCTGGACCTCGGCATGTCTCTCCCCGATGCGGTCGCCGCGCCGCGCGCGTCCCAGCGCAACACGGCGACGGTGACCGCGGAGCAGGCGTTCATCGACCAGTGGGGCACGACGCTCGACGGGTACGGCCACGTGCTCGCCCCCTCCGGCGCGCCGGGCACGAGTGCCGCTGAGATCGGGGCGGTCGCCGCGATCGAGCTGAGGCCGCGCGGCCGGATGACCGCCGCGGCCGAGCCGACCCGACGGGGAGGCGGCGCGGCGTACGTCGTCCTGCCGCGCCGTACCCTGGAGCCGTGACCGACTGGACCGAGATCTCCTCTGAAGCCGAGCTGACCGCCCTGCTGGGCGAGCCCGCCGCCGCGGCGCGGGCAAAGGAGCGGTCCCGCCTGGCCGACGTCGACCGCGACTGGCTGGCGGCGTCGCCGTTCTGCGTGATCGCGACCTCGGACGCCGACGGCAACCTCGATGTCTCACCCAAGGGTGACCCGGCCGGTTGCCTGGCCCACGTCATCGACGACACCACGATCGCGATCGCGGAGCGTCCGGGCAACCGGCGGGCCGACGGCTACCGCAACATCCTCCAGAACCCGCACGTCGGACTGAACTTCCTGATCCCCGGGCGCGGCGACACGCTGCGCATCAACGGCCGGGCCCGGCTGGTCAGCGATGCGCCGTTCTTCGACGCGATGGTCGTCAAGGGGCACCGGCCGCTGCTCGCGGTCGTCGTCGAGATCGACACGATCTTCTTCCACTGCCAGAAGGCGTTTCTCCGCTCGCAGCTGTGGGAGCCGGAGACCTGGGATCCCGACGGCGTGGTCCCGCGGCGCGCGGTGGTCTCCCACCAGATGGAGAAGAAGGACAAGAGCATCGAGGAGCTCGACGAGTACTACGGCGAGAGCTACCGGCGGGGCCTCTATGCCCAGTGACAACGGCTACCCCTTCCTCAAGGGGCACGGCACCGAGAACGACTTCGTGCTGCTGCCCGACCACGACGGCACCGTCCACGGTGACCTGTGCGCCGATCGGGTGCGCGCGCTGTGCGACCGACGCTCGGGCATCGGCGGCGACGGCGTCCTGCGGGTGATCCGCACGGCCGCGATCGAGGTCGGCGCGGGCCAGGCGGCCGAGTGGTTCATGGACTACCGCAACTCCGACGGATCGTCCTCGGAGATGTGCGGCAACGGGATCCGCCTCTTCGGCCGCCATCTCGCGACCGAGGGCCTGGCCGACCCCAGCGGTCCGGTGCCGATCGGCACCCGCGACGGGGTCAAGACGCTGACCTTCGCTGGCGGCACGGCCGACGGCGAGATCACCGTCGACATGGGTCGGCCGCAGGTGCTCGAGGAGACCAAGGTGTCGGTCGGCGACCGCACCTGGCCGGCCGTCAACGTCGACATGGGCAACCCGCACGCGGTCGCCTTCGTCGACGACCTGGCCGAAGTGGGACCGCTGCTGGACCCGCCCGACCACGACCAGGCCGCCTACCCCCACGGCGTCAACGTGGAGTTCGTCGTACGACGTGGGCCTGCCCATGTCGCCATGCGGGTCCACGAGCGCGGCTCGGGCGAGACTCGCTCGTGCGGCACCGGGGCCTGCGCCGTCATGGTCGCCGCGGCTGTCGCCGACGGCGCCGCGCGTGACACCGACTACCGGATCGATCTTCCCGGGGGCACCCTCCGGATTCGCTGGACCGCCGACGACCGGATCCTGATGACCGGGCCTGCCGTCATCGTGGCCGTCGGCACGACGACGCTCTGACTCGGGCCGCCCCTTGGGCGCGTCGGGCTGGCGTCCGGCCAGCTCGTGGCCGGGCGTGGATCGAGTTGGGGGGTGGTGCCGCGATGAGCGCTGCCACTCGGGCAATCCACGCTCGAGCCACGGCGCGGGAGTTCCTCCCCCGCGGCGCGCTGCCGTCCGCCCATGCGGCGTACCTCGCGCCCGGCGTCGGGCTGTTGCTCGCCGCCTCGGCATTCCGCTGGGGCAGGGGTTCTTCCTCGGGCATCCGGCTCCGATGTCACCACGCATGGGGTCTCGAGAGCCGTCTCGCTAGAGTCCGCGACATGGAACTCACCGGATCATCCGCCATCGTCACCGGCGGCGCGTCGGGCATCGGCGCGGCCTGCGCCCGCCAGCTCGCTGCGCGCGGCGCGACCGTCGTCGTCGCCGACCTGCAGGCCGACAAGGGCGAGGCCCTCGCCGCCGAGATCAAGGGCGTCTTCGCGGCCGTCGACGTCACCAACACCGAGCAGATCGCAGGCGCGGTCAAGGCTGCTGCCGAGATCGCCCCGCTCCGCGCGGTGGTCAACTCGGCCGGCATCGGCTGGGCCCAGCGCACCATCGGCCGCGACGGCACCGTCGAGTCGGCGCACTCGCTCGAGGCCTTCCAGAAGGTCATCGCGATCAACCTGGTCGGCACCTTCGACATGGTCCGCCAAGCGGCGACCGCGATGAGTCTCAACGACGCCGACGAAGACGGCTGCCGCGGCGCCATCGTGAACATGGCGAGCGTGGCGGCGTTCGACGGCCAGATCGGCCAGGCGTCGTACTCCGCCTCCAAGGGCGGGGTCGTCGGTATGACCCTCCCGGTCGCCCGCGACCTCTCGGCCGCTGGCATCCGGCTCAACACGATCGCTCCCGGCCTGATTGACACCCCGATCTACGGCGCGGGTCCCGAGTCGGACGCGTTCAAGGCCAACCTCGGCCAGAACGTGCTCTTCCCCAAGCGCCTCGGCACCGGCGACGAGCTCGCCTCGATGGTGATCGAGTGCCTCACCAACTCCTACATGAACGGCGAGGTCATCCGCGTCGACGGGGGCATCCGGATGCCCCCGAAGTAGCAGTGCGCCTGGCGGGGAATACCCGGTCGACCGGGTATCCCACGGGTTGTCCGCTTCTGCAATGGCTGACAACCCGCGGAACACCCGGTCGACCGGGTATTCCGCGGCCGGGCGGCGCAGCGATCACTCTGCCAGTTCGGCCCGCTCCTCGTCGGTGTAGGCCTCCATCATCGGCGCCGGTGCAGCCGAGCCGGCGGCGAAGTGGGCGGCGCGGGAGGACCGCATGCGGCGGAGCTTGTCGCCGTTCATCGCCATGGCGTCTCTGGTCTTGCCGCGCCCGTAGGTCACCGACGCCGCTGCCGCGACCCCGAGCGAGACGCCGACTTCGACCGCGTCCTGGTCGGCGCCCATGTACATGAACTGCCAGGCGAAGTCGTTGGTCTGCTGCTCGACCAGCGCCTTGATGGCCGGGTGGGTCCACTCCTGGCTGGCGTTCTCGTGGCCGTCGGTCATCACGGCCACGATCACCGTGCCGGGGCGGTCGTCCTCGGCAAGAGCGGCGAGGTCCTTGCCGGCAGACGTGATCAGCCGGCCCATCGCGTCGAGCAGCGCGGTGGAGCCGCGCGGCTGCAGGTCGAGGGCAGGTACGTCGGCAAGAGGCCGGTCGGTGTAGGCGACGTCGTACTCGTTGTCGAACTGGGCCAGCGTCACCCGGCACTCGCCGCTGTCCTTGCGCTGCTCGTCGATGAACGCGGCGAAGCCGCCCTCGGTGTCGGTCTTGATCGACTGCATCGACCCGCTGCGGTCGAGCAGGAAGTAGAGGTGGGTGAGGTCCGCTCGCGTCATCGTGACTCCGTCCCGGGAGCGGTCCCGCTCCCTTCTAGGTTGACCGACGCGGCTTGAACCGCATCGGTGCCGGTGCCGCCGCCGGTTGCCGCGGCACCCCTGACTCCAGGTCGTACTTCGCCCGTTCGACTCCCGCCGCCGTCACCCGGCCCCGGTCGTCGGCGTACTCGCTGAGGGCTCGGGTCCGGGCCAGCCGCGGGCCGACGGCGTTCTCCGTCAGCCCGGCCCGCGCTCCGGCACTCCGGAGCGACGCCTGGCCGGTCAGGACGGCGGCCGCCATCGACTCGTCGATCAGCTCGGTCAGCTGGTCGGCCGCTTCCCGAAGGTAGGGGAGGGCTCCGACGGAATCCTTGCTCTCGGCTTCGTCGAGAGCGCGGCGTACGGCGGACAACCCCTCCCTGTTCGGCCCTTCATCGTGCGGGTCGACCGGTTGATCCTGGGTCATGCCGACGAAGGTACCGCAGAAACTGCGGATACGCAAGAAATGCGGCATCGCACTTCGTGCGGCGGCCTCAGCTGTAGTTTGGGTTGTTGCCCGTCGGCATCGTGATGTCGATCGGTCGCGACAAGCGCCGACGATCGGTCCCTCCTCGAGCGGGCCTTCGCCGACGCGCTGTCCGGCCCCGATCGCGACAACCGAACGCCGCCATTCTCGACGCCGCCTACGAGCTGTTCTGTCGGCAGGGCATCCAACGCACCACGATGGACGACGTCGCGCGCCGGGCCGGGCTCTCCCGGATCACCGTCTACCGCCGCCTGGTCTCCAAGGAGGCGCTGGTCGAGGCGGTGCCGCTGCGCGACTTCCGGCAGTACGTCGACCGCTTCCTCGCCGACATCGCCGGCGCCGACACCGTGGCCGACCGCGTCGTCGTCGCCGAGCTGATGGTGCGGCTCTCCGCGTCCTTCTTTCTCAGCCCTAGCGAGGTCATCGACCTCGACGACGACGGCCAGGTCGCCGCGATCGCCCGCCGCTACCTGGTGCCGATGCTCACGGGGGATTAATCGGGAAGCCTTCCTGGCACTGCGTGGTTACGCTGGACAGACATATGACTAACCATGCAGAAGACTTCACCCTCGACTCCGAGCTGGCCGAGACCGAAGGCTGGGAAGCCGACGACTTCGAATCCGGCTACGCAGACGACGACCCGGAAGAGCTCACCAGCGGTGAGCTCGACCTTGCCGCGCGCCACGAGCTGCGCCGGGTCGCCGGGCTGCGCACCGAGCTCGAGGACATCACCGAGGTCGAGTACCGCCAGCTCCGCCTCGAGCGCGTCGTCCTGGTCGGCGTCTGGACCGAGGGCACGATCGAGGACGCCGAGAACTCCATGGCCGAGCTCGCGCTGCTCGCCGAGACGGCCGGCTCGGAGGTGCTCGACGCGATCTACCAGCGCCGGCAGAACCCCGACCCGGCGACGTACGTCGGCCGCGGCAAGGTCGACGGCATCCGCGAGATCGTGCAGGCCTCCGGCGCCGACACGGTGATCTGCGACGGCGAGCTGGCGCCCAGCCAGCTGCGCAACCTGGAGGACAAGCTCAAGGTCAAGGTCGTCGACCGGACCGCGCTGATCCTCGACATCTTCGCCCAGCACGCGAAGTCCAAGGAGGGCAAGGCGCAGGTCGAGCTGGCCCAGCTCAACTACCTGAAGCAGCGGCTGCGTGGCTGGGGTGGCAACCTCTCCCGTCAGGTCGGTGGCCGCGCCGCCGGCGGCGTGGGTATCGGTGGCCGTGGTCCCGGTGAGACCAAGATCGAGACCGACCGGCGCCGGATCAACGACCGGATCGCCAAGCTCCGCCGCGAGCTCAAGGCGATGGCCGGCACCCGCACCACGATGCGCCAGGAGCGCCAGCGCAACCATGTTCCTTCGGTCGCGATCGCGGGCTACACCAACGCCGGCAAGTCATCGCTGCTCAACAAGCTCACCGGCGCGGGCCTCCTCGTCGACGACTCGTTGTTCGCGACCCTCGACCCGACCACCCGTCGGACGACGGCGTCCGACGGCCGGGTCTACACGATGAGCGACACCGTCGGCTTCGTGCGGCACCTGCCGCACCAGCTGGTCGAGGCGTTCCGGTCCACGCTCGAGGAGGTCGCCGAGTCCGACCTGATCGTTCACGTCGTGGACGGCTCGCACGCCGATCCCGAGGGCCAGATCAGCGCCGTACGCGAGGTGCTGTCCGAGATCGGAGCATCGGGGATCCCCGAGCTGATCGTGATCAACAAGGCTGACGTCGCCGACCCGCTGGTCGTCGCCCGGCTCAAGCAGCGCGAGCCGCACTCGGTCGTCGTCTCCGCCCGCACCGGCGAGGGCATCGCCGCCGTGCTCGCGGCGATCGAGGACGACCTGCCGCGGCCGCAGGTGGAGTTCGACGCCCTGGTGCCCTACGCCCGCGGTGACCTGGTCGACCAGATCCACCGGCTCGGCGAGATCACCTCGCTCGAGCACACCGCCGACGGCACCCGGATCGCCGGACGCGCCACCGAGGCGCTGGCGGGGGAGCTCGCGGCCTACGCCATCTGATTTCCACCACCAGGTAGAACTGCTCGCGTGCGCGCACTCCTCCTCTTCGCGGTCCCTGCCGCCGGCACTGTCGTGACAGCTGCGCCCGAGCCCGCCGCGGCGGGGGAGGCGACCTGTGCCGCCAGGTGGTGACCATCGACCTCAACGATCCCGGCGCGCCTGACCAGGAGCGACCCGAGTCGGATGTCGTGCTCGTACGCCCGAGTTCGACGTCATCTTCACCGGAGCCGGAGACTACGTGGTCTGCGGGCTCGGGGACTCGGACTCGATCTATCTGGGCAAGGGCGATGATCTCGCGCTGGCCGCTGCCGGTGACGACCGGGTCGATGGCGGCCCTGGCACCGACGTCATCTACACCGGTATCGGTGATGACGAGGCTCACGGCGGCGGCGCGCCCCAGGGCACCGGCGAGGAGGTGCACGTCGGCCCGGGCTACGACGTCGTCTACTACTCGGGCGTCCGCCCGGGCAACGGTGGGGTCACGATCGACCTCAGGGTGGTCGGGCCGCAGGAAACCGGTGCGGGCGGGGTCGATGACCTGCAGGGCGTCGAGCAGCTCCATGGCACCGGCCGCGGCGACGTCCTCCGCGGCGACGCGGAGGACAACAACCTGCGCGGCGGCGCCGGCGGCGACACGATCATCGGCCGCGGGGGCAACGACCGCTGCTCCGGCAGCGCCGGGACCGATACCTTCCGGACGTGCGAGGAGATCGGCGACCGTCGCTAGGCCGTGGAGCGGCTGTCAGTCCTTGTCGCCGCTCTGCTGGCTGAAGGCGGCGTCGAAGGCCGTGGCCGGCGGGTCGTAGTCGAACCGGCGGAGGAACTCCAGCGCCTCGGGTGCGCCGTGCAGCCGGTCCATCCGGGCGTCCTCCCACTCGACCGAGATCGGGCCGTCGTACCCGATCGCGGTGAGCGCCCGGAAGCTGTCCTCCCACGGCACGTCGCCGCGGCCGGTCGACACGAAGTCCCAGCCGCGGTGCTGGTCGCCCCAGGGGAGGTGGGAGGAGAGGATGCCGTTGCGGCCGCCGCCCATCCGGATCCGGGTGTCCTTGCAGTCCACGTGGTAGATCCGGTCGGCGAAGTCGGTGATGAACGCGACGGGGTCGAGGCCCTGCCACATCATGTGGCTCGGGTCCCAGTTGAGGCCGAAGGCGGGCCGGTGCCCGATCGCCTCGAGCGTCCGCACCGTGGTCCAGTAGTCGTAGGCCATCTCGTTGGGGTGGACCTCGTGGGCGAACCGCACGCCGCACTCGTCGAAGACGTCGAGGATCGGGTGCCACCGGTCGGCGAAGTCCTGGTAGCCGGCCTCGATCCGGTCGGCGGCGACCGGCGGGAACATCGCGACGTACTGCCAGACCGACGACCCGGTGAAGCCGACGACGGTGTCGACGCCCATCTTCTGCGCCAGCCGCGCGGTCAGCCGCATCTCCTCCGCGGCGCGCTGCCGCACCCCCTCGGGATCGCCGTCACCCCACACCCGGTCGCGGACGATCGCCTGGTGGCGGAAGTCGATCGGGTCGTCGCAGATCGCCTGCCCGGTGAGGTGGTTGGAGATCGCCCAGCAGCCGAGTCCGCGGCGGCGCAGGATCTCCAGCCGCCCTTCGACGTAGCCCTCCTCGTCGACCCGCCACGCGTCGAGGTGCTCGCCGGAGACGGCGATCTCGAGGCCGTCGTACCCCCAGCCGGCCGCCAGCTCCGCGACCTCCTCGAGGGTGAGGTCGATCCACTGGCCGGTGAAGAGCGTGAAGCGCTTGCCCATCGGTCCTCTCTCCTCGTGCAGGTCTACGGCTGAGTTTGTACGACGTCGACCCGTCCGCCGCGCTGCCCGGCCGAGTCCTCGATCGCGCCGAGCACCTTCTGCACCGCCAGCCCGTCGGCGAAGGACGGGGTGGGGTCGGTGTCGGACCCGATCGCGGTCAGCAGCTCGGCGGCCTGGATCGTGAACGTGTGGTCCCATCCGAGCACGTGCCCGGGCGGCCACCAAGCACCGACCCACGGATGGTGCGGCTCGGTGACGACGACCCGGCGCGCGCCGGCGTGGTCGCCGCCGGGTCCGTCCAGCACCTGCAGCTCGTTGAGCCGCTCGAGGTCGAACGTGATCGCCCCGCGGTCGCCGTACAGCTCGAGAGTGAGGCCGTTCTTGCGTCCGGTCGCCATCCGGCTGACCTCGACGCTCACGACCACGCCGTTCGCGGTCCCCAACGTCGCCCACGCAGCGTCGTCGACGGTGACCCGCTCCGGGCCGTTCGGCCCCGGTCGGGTCGGCACGAACGTGCGCAGGTGACCAGTCGCAGAGACGACAGGGTCGCCGAGCAGGTGCTGCACCTGGTCGATGACGTGCGAGCCGAGGTCGCCGAGCACGCCGGACCCGGCGGACTCCTTGCGCAGCCGCCAGGTCATCGGTGCGGCGGGGTCGGACAGCCAGTCCTGGAGGTACGACGCCCGCACCTGCCGCACGGTGCCGATCCGGCCCTCCGCGATCAGTCGACGGGCGAGCTCGAGCGCCGGCACCCGCCGGTAGTTGAAACCGACCATCGTCCGCCGGCCGCGCTCGCGCGCGGCATCGGCCGCTGCAACCATCCGCTCGGCCTCGGCGACGCTGTTGGCCACCGGTTTCTCGACCAGCACGTGCTTGCCGGCCTCGAGCGCGGCGATCGCGATCTCGGCGTGGGTGTCTCCGGGCGTGCAGATGTCGACGATGTCGACGTCGTCGCGGGTGATCGCGGCGCGCCAGTCGGTCTCCGCCTCGGCCCACCCGAACTGCGACGCGGCGGTCTTCACCCCCGCCGAGTCGCGCCCGACGAGCACCCGCTGCGTGACCGCCGGGGTGTCGGGGAAGAAGGCGCCGACGTTGCGCCAGGCGTTGGAATGGGCCTTGCCCATGAACGAGTAGCCGACGACGGCAACCCCGAGCGGCCGATCGGTCATCGGGGTCATCGGGTGCCTCCGGTCGGCGCGGCGGCCTGGACGGAGCGCAGGAACGCGAGGCCGTCGCGGGCGAGGTCGTCGGGGGAGGCGGCCAGCGGCCGCCAGATCGACGCGGCCACGGCGATGGCGGCGTTGTCGGGGGTGAAGCTCTCGATGTTGAGCGGACCGGCATAGCCGACCTCGTCCAGCGCGGTCAGCAGCGCCGGCCAGTCGGTCTGGTCGCCGCCGGGGGCGCCGCGGTCGCTGCCGCAGACCTGGACGTGCACGAGGTGCTCGCCGGCCCGCCTGACGGCGTCCGCGCTCGAGCGCTCCTCGATGTTGAGGTGGTAGGTGTCGAGCGCCAGTCCGAGTCCCGGCCCGAGCAGCGGCCCGAGCGCGTCCAGCGCCTGGTCGACGGTGTTGACGAGTGAGGTCTCGTAGCGGTTGAGCGGCTCGATCCCGATCCGCACGCCGCGCTCGGCGGCGTACGAGACGACGGGCGCGAGGTGCGCCCGCCATTCGTCGTACGCCGCCGTGCGGGCGTCTCCCTCGAGCCGCCAGGTGCGCCCCGTCTGGGCATAGAACGGCCCGCACACCGACGCCGCCCCGATCGCCTCCGCCAGGTCCACGCAGGCACGCAGATAATCCTGCGTGCCTGCGACGGTCCCGGCATCGGTCGCGACCAGGTCGCGACCAGGAGCCATCGCCCCGACGACGTACGGCGTCAGGCCGGTCTCGGCGAGCACCGCCCGCGTCGTACCCGGGCTGATGTCGCCGACGTTCTCCAGCGGCAGCTCGACCGCGTCGAAACCGAGCGCGGCGATGTGCCGGAGGAGGTCGGGGAGGTTCGCGTCCGTGAGCGGGGAGGTCCACACCCACGTGTTGACGCCGATGGCTCTCACAACGAGGCCTTTCTGCATCGGTGGCGTCCTACGGGATCTAGCGGTCCTGCCAGGCCTCCGGGTAACCCGGCAGGTCCTCGCCGCCGAACTTGGCGTAGTGGCCCTCCGGCATGCCGTCGTTGGCCTCGAGGTACGCCGACCGCTCGTCCTCCGTGATCGGCTCCTGCGGGAGCACCCACTCGGCCGGGATCTCCTCGCCGTTGGCGATCTTCTCCACGGCCAGCAGCGGGGTGCGCCACTGGAAGTTGGAGTAGACGGGAGCCAGGCCGGTCAGCCCGGTCTCCTCCCACGCCCGCAGGAAGCTCATCTCGTCCTCGCCGGTCATCACCGGGTAGTCGACGCCCTGGTCCTCGAACGCCTCGATCGCCGCGACGGCGCCGTCACCGGCGTCCATCCAGACTCCGGCAACGTCGCCCTGGACGAGGGCGTCGGTGATGATCTTCTTGATCTCGGCGGGGTCGGCACCGGTGAAGTGGTCCTCCGCCTCGATGCCGTTCTCCTCGAAGATCTTCTCCGCCGCGGCCCAGCGGGTCTCCAGCACGTCGACGCCCGGAAGGATGCGCAGCGCGATCACGCGGTCGCCCTCCTCGAGGTTGTCGACCAGGAAGTTCGCGGTCGCGATCCCCCACGCGTAGCCACCGATCGGGTGGATGAACGTGGTCGCGCAGTCGGTCTCGACGCCGCGGTCGAACACGATCACCGGCTTGCCGGTCTCGCAGGCCCGCTCGACCGCCGGGGTCAGCGCAGCCGTCGAGTTCGGCGAGATGATGAAGACGTCGCAGTTGCCCTCGCTGATGAAGTAGTCGATGTCGGCGATCTGGGTGTTGTCGTCGTCACCGGCGTCGCGGGTCTCCATCTCGGAGATGACCTTGCTCTCCTGCAGCACCTCGAGCTGCTGGTTCATGGTGATCCAGCCGGTCTGGCGCCAGGGGTTGGAGATCGAGGCGTTGGCGAAGCAGACCTTCATCGACTCCTGAGTGGCGAACGCCGACGTGTCGGTCATCGCTCCGTCGATGTATTGCAGCCACGGCTCGTCGGGATTGCCCTCGAACGAGGCGGACATCTGCTGTTCCTGCTCGTCGTAGTCCGCCTGGACGAACCACTCGTCGCTGGACGAGCCCTCCTCCTCGGTCGACGTGTTCTCGTCGGTGCCGCCGGACTCGTCGGTCGGCTCCTCGGTCGAGCACGCAGTAAGGACGGCCAGTACCGCCGCCCCCGCGAGCACGCCCGTGATCTTCGATCTCCTCATCGGTCTTCTCCTGTGTTCGTGCCCGGGGTGGGCGGTGTGGGTTCGGTGGTTCGGACGGGACCGGATGGTCGTCGGCCGAAGGTCCAGGCGCGGGCGGCGACGGCGACCGCGGCGATGATGATCAGGCCCTGCACGGAGTCGCGCCACGTGGACTCGACCTCGAGGACGGTCAGCAGCGTGAAGAGCAGCTCGAGGGCGAAGGCGCCGGCCGCGGCCGAGAGCACCCACCCGCGGCCCCCGCCGAGGACGACGCCGCCGAGCACGACGGCGGTGATGGCGGCGAACTCGTAGCCCTGACCGACGCTGGGGTGGACGCCGGCGTAGCCGACGAGCAGCACCCCGGAGACGGTGGCGGCGAGCGAGGAGAGCATGAAGGCACGGGTCTTCACCCACCACACCCGGGCGCCGGCGACCTCGGCGGCGTCGGGGTTGTCGCCGACGGCGAGCAGGGTCCGGCCGAACGGGCGGCGCATCAGCCAGGCGGCCGCGACGCTGAGCACGAGCAGGACGATCAACGGGTAGGGGATGACCTCGACGATCGGCACGTCCTCGACCACACCCCGGCCGAACTGGCGGAAGTCGTCGTTGGGCGGGGCATCCGCCGCGCCACCGGACTGATAGCGCACCAGTCCGGTCAGCGCGAGCATCATCGCGAGCGTCACGATGAAGCTCGGCACCTGGAGGAACGTGGTGACCAGACCGTTGACCAGGCCGATGAACGCCCCGAAGCCCAGCATGATCACGAGCCCGGTGATGTTGCGACCGGTGTCTTCGCCGATGTAGTTGCCCGCAATCACGACCTGCGCGGCGATGACCGCGCCCATCGAGAGGTCGAACTCGCCGGAGACGATCACGTAGTACTGACCGATGGCGGCGATCGCGATCGGCGCGGTGCGGCCGAGGAAGCGGATGACGACGCCGGGGTCGCCGAAGTTGGGGTTGGCGATGATCGTGGCGACGAGCAGGGCGATCGCGAGCAGGAACACGGCTCCACCGGGCATGCTCACCGCGGCCAGGAACCGGCCGGCCACCCCGTGGGAGTGGCTGGGGAGAGCGGGGCGCGGCGTCGTCGTACCGGTGGTGCTCACTTGGCCTCCTGGAGGGCAGCGTCGAGGACCCCTGGTCGCTCGAACCTCGCGGGCCGACGGTCGATCTCGCGCCGGGCGTAGACCGCGACCGCGGCGACGATGACGACACCGCGCACGACGTTGCGCAGGAACGAGTCGGTCTGCATGACCGCCATGACGTTGTCCATGACGGCGAAGATCGCGACACCGGCGACGGTGCCGGTGATGTTGCCCTTGCCGCCGGCGAGCAGGGTGCCGCCGAGGACGACGGCCGCGATGGACATCAGGTCGTACTGCCCCTGGCTGCCGATCGTCGGGTTGCCGACCGAGAGCCGCGCCAGGAGGAGCAGACCGGCGACCGCGGCGAGGAGCGAGCAGAGCACGTGCGCGGTGATGACGGGCACCGACGTACGGATGCCGGAGAGCCGCGCGACCTCGGCGTTGCCGCCGACCGCGTAGAGGTGGTGGCCCATCCGGGTGCGCCGCAGCAGGACGATCGCCAGCGCGGCGCAGCCCAGCATGATCAGCGTCGAGACCGGGATCGGCCCGATGAACGAGATGCCGATGTTGCGGAACGACAGCGGCGCGGAGCCGTGGTTGCCCTGGTAGTTGGTGGCGATGTAGCCGCTGATGACGAGTCCGGTGCCGAGCGTCGCGATGAAGCCGTGGACATGCAGCAGGCTGACGAGCACGCCGTTGGCGAGCCCGATCGCGGCGGCGACGGCGAGCGCCACCAGCAGCGCGGGCAGCACGTTGCCGGGCTGGCCGGCCATGATGCCCGCCGCGATCACGCCGGTGAGGCTGGCGACGAACGGCACCGACAGGTCGAGGCTGCCGCAGAGGATGACCAGCGTCTGCCCGATGGCGATGAAGCCGAGGATGCTGGTGGCGGTCAGGATGTCGCGCAGGTTGCCGGTGCTGAAGAAGTTGCGGCCCTCGATCGCGGTGAGGATGGTGCCGAGGACCACCGCGGCGGCCAGCACGATCAGCACGATCCCGGTCGAGGTCAGGCGAGCGGAGCGGCTCCTCATCGGACGTCCCCCTCCGAGGTCGCGGCGCCGGTCGCCAGCGCCAGGACCTGCTCCTCCGAGGAGCCGGCCGGCAGCTCGCCGGCGAGGCGGCCGTCGCGCATGACGAGGATCCGGTCCGCCATGCCGATCACCTCCGGCAGCTCGCTGGAGACCATCAGGATCGCGACGCCCTCCTTCGCCAGCACCCGCATCAGCTCGTAGATCGCGTGCTTCGCGCCTACGTCGATGCCGCGGGTCGGCTCGTCCATGAGTACGACGTCGGGCCGGGTGGCGAGCCAGCGCGCGAGCACGACCTTCTGCTGGTTGCCACCGGAGAGGAACTGCACCTCCTGGTCGAGGGCGCGGGCCGCGACCGCGAGGTTGCTCAGCAGGCCGGGCACCTCGCGTCGCGCGCTGGCGGTGCGGCGCGGGAAGACGGCTCGCACCGGGCCGAGGGCGTTGTCGAGGATCGACTGGTTCAGCGCGAGACCGGTGGCCTTGCGGTCCTCGGTGATCAGCGCGATGCCGGCCCGGACCGCGGATCGCGGGGACCGGGGTCGTACGGCGCGATCGTTCGACGGTCATGGTGCCGCGGGTGAACGGGGTTACCCCGAAGACCGCCTCCATCAGCTCGGTGCGGCCGGAGCCCTGGAGGCCGGCCACGCCGACGATCTCGCCGGCGCGGAGGGTGAGGTCGATGCCGTCGACGTACCCGTTGCCGGCGCCGGCCAGCTGGAGGCGCGGCTCGCCGATCTCGGTGCCGGCGACCGGGTCGGGGAAGAACGCCGACATCTCGCGGCCGACCATCATCCGCACCAGCTCGGAGTCGTCCACCTGGGTCGCCGGCCGGGTGGCGACGTGGCGGCCGTCCTTGAGCACGGTGATCGTGTCGCAGAGGTCGAAGATCTCCTTGAGCCGGTGGGAGACGTAGAGGATGGCGACACCACGAGCGGTCAGACCGCGGATGATCGAGTAGAGGAGGCCGACCTCGTGGTCGGCCAGCGCTGCCGTCGGCTCGTCCATGGAGATGATCCGCGCGTCGAAGCTGACGGCCTTGGCGATCTCGACGATCTGCTGCTCGGCGACGGAGAGGCTGCGCACCCGCTGCTGGGGGCGGAGACCGGTGACGCCGAGGTCGTCGAGGAGGGCCTGGGTGTCGCGCTGCATCCGGCCGACGTCAACCAGACCGCGGCGCCGCGGCTCCCGGCCGAGCCAGATGTTCTCGGCGACGGTGCGCTCGGGCAGCAGGTTGAACTCCTGGAACACCGTGGAGATGCCGGCACCCTGGGCCTGGAGCGGGTGGTGGAAGTTCACCGTGCTGCCGTCGAGCTCGACGGTGCCGCGGTCGGCGGTGTGGACGCCGGCCAGGATCTTCATCAGCGTCGACTTGCCGGCGCCGTTCTCCCCGACCAGCCCGTGAACCTGGCCGGCCCGTAGGTCGAGGTCGATGTCGGCCAGGACCGTGTTGCCGACGAAGCTCTTCGTGAGCCCCCGGGCACGCAGCAGGACGGGCGACTGGTCGCTCAGGTCCGGCGCGGCGGAGGTCTCCACGGGGTGCGGCACGCGGCCACTGTGGCATGCGTCACCCACTTCTGTCGAGAGATCGGCAAAAGTTGTTCGCTGGACGTACCGAAGTCCTCGTGGTTGACTCCTCGGCGTGCGGCCCAGCGACGTCTTCGACCTTCTCCGGGACGGTCAGCCACGCACCCGCGCGCAGCTCGTCGAGGCCACCGGACTGGCCCGATCGACCATCGCCGCCCGGCTCGAAGCACTGATGCGACTCGGTCTGGTGGTGCCCGTCGGAGGGGTCTCGACCGGCGGCCGACCGCCGTCGCTGCTGGCCTTCAACCCGGCCGCCCGGGTGGTCGTCGGCGTCGACCTCGGCGCCACCCACGCCACCGCCGCGATCGCCGACCTCGACGGCCGGATCCTCGCCGAGCGGTCGGTGCCGCTCGACATCGCACTCGGTCCGGAGCGCGTGCTCGGCTGGGTCGAGGAGGTGGTCCGCGAGCTGCTCGCCGACCAGTGCCGTGACACCGGCGAGCTCGCGGCGATCGGGATCGGCCTGCCCGGCCCGGTCGAACACTCCACCGGGCGTGCGATCAACCCGCCGATCATGCCGGGATGGGACCGGTACGACGTGCCTGGCCACGTGCAGCGGGCCTTCGCCGTACCGGTTCTCGTCGACAACGACGTCAACATCATGGCGCTCGGCGAGCAGCACGCCCATCTGCGTGACGTCTCCGATCTGGTGTTCATCAAGGTCGCGACCGGCATCGGCGCCGGCATCATCTCCGGGGGCACCCTGCAGCGCGGCGCCCAGGGCACTGCGGGCGACCTCGGCCACGTCCACCTGGCGCGCGCCGACGACGTGACCTGCCGGTGCGGCAACCAGGGCTGCCTGGAGGCGATCGCGGCAGTGCCCGCCCTCGCCGGGGCGATCCGCCGCGCGGGCGTCGACGTACCGCAGGACCACGACGTCGTCGCGCTGGTGCGGCACGGGGACCAGCAGGCGATCCAGGCCGTGCGCCAGGCCGGGCGCGACCTCGGCGAGGTCCTCGCGACCCTCGTCAACCTGGTCAACCCGTCGGTCATCGTGATCGGCGGCGCCCTCGCCGCCGCCGGGGAGGGTCTGCTGGCCGGCATCCGCGAGACCGTCTACCAGCGGTCGCTCCCGCTGGCGACCGAGCACCTCCGAATCGTCACGTCCCGGGCGGGCGAGCGGGCCGGCGTGATCGGCGCCGCCGCCCTCGCCATCGGGCACGTGCTGGCGCCCGAGTCCATCGACCGCGCCGTCGAGAGCTCCGCCGCCGCTGGTTGAGCCGCCTGTGGAGGCGGCGCGATATCTGTCTGCGGTACGGCCTAGGGTTCCGGGCATGCCCGGGGTCGACCACGAAGCGTTGCGCGCCACCCTCAGTGCGGCCGTCGCGGCGCTCGGTGGCAGCGACCGGACCGGGCAGATCGCGATGGCCGAGGCGGTGGCGGAGTCGATGGCCGAGCACCGCCACCTGCTGGTCCAGGCCGGCACCGGCACCGGCAAGTCGCTGGGCTACCTGGTGCCCGCGTTGCGCCACAACAAGCGGGTCGTCATCGCCACCGCGACGCTCGCGCTGCAGCACCAACTCGTTGAACGTGACCTGCCCGCCGTGGCCACAGCCGTGCGGCAGCTGCCCGGGATTGACGATACGTACGCCGTCCTCAAGGGCCGCTCCAACTACGCCTGCCTGCACCGGATCCGCGAGGGCGTGCCGGACGAGCAGGGGGAGCTGATCCAGGCGGAGGCCGCGCTCGGTGCGATCGGCAAGAAGGTGCTCGAGCTGCGGGAGTGGGCCGAGGAGGAGGTGGAGTCGGGCGGCAGCGGCGAGAAGGATGCCGCGCCGCGGCACACCGATCGCGAGTGGCGGCAGGTCAGCGTCACCGCGCGCGAGTGCCTGGGCGCGGCCAAGTGCCCGTTCGGCGAGGAGTGCTTCGCCGAGCGCGCCCGCGAGAAGGCGCACCGGTCGCACCTGGTGATCACCAACCACAGCCTGCTCGCGATCGACGCGATCGAGGGAGTGCCGATGATCCCTGACTACGACGTCGTGGTGATCGACGAGGCCCACGAGCTCACCGCCCGGGTGACCCAGGCGGCGACCGACGAGCTGTGGGCGTCCGAGGTCGAGCGTGCCGCTCGCCGGTCGACCCGGCACGTGAAGTCGGACAGCAGCGACCCCGCGGGCGACCTCGAAGATGCCGCCGCGGTGCTGCGCGGCGCGATCGGGGAGGCCAAGCCCGGTCGGTTCGAGGCGGTGCCCGACGACCTCGCGGACGCGCTGGCGCTGGTCCGCGACGCTGCGCGTGCATTGATCAGCGCGTTCCCCAAGGCCGACCCGTCGGACGAGGCCGATGCCGGGCTGACCCAGGCCAAGGGCAACGTCCAGGAGCTGTTCGCGACGGCCGACCGGATGGCCGCCAACGCCGACTCGGACGTGCTGTGGCTGACCGAGGGCACCGACCGGCTGCCGCCCCGGCTCTGCGTCGCGCCCCTCCAGGTCTGGGGTCCGTTGCGCGACAAGCTGCTCACCGACAAGACCGCGATCATGACGTCGGCGACCCTGATGCTGGGCGGCGACTTCAACTCGCTCGCGACGTCGGTCGGCCTCAAGCCAACGGAGCGGGTGCCGCTCGGGTCGGTGGAGGAGATGGCGGAGGACGCCGAGCCGTGGGTCGGGCTCGATGTGGGCAGCCCGTTCGACTACGGCAAGCAGGCCATCCTCTACGTCGCCCGCCACCTGCCCCAGCCCGGCCGTGATGGCCTAGGCCAGGCTCAGCTCGACGAGATCACCGAGCTGGTCGACGCCGCGGATGGTCGCACCCTCGGCCTGTTCTCCAGCAGGCGCGCGGCGGAGACCGCGGCCGAGTACGTCCGGGAGAAGCTGCCGCACCTCACGACGCTGGCGCAGGGCGACGCCCAGCTGCCCGAGCTGGCCCGGCAGTTCGTGGAGGACCCGCACACCTGCCTGTTCGGCACCCTCGGCCTGTGGCAGGGCCTCGACGTGCCGGGTGACACCTGCCAGCTGGTGATCATCGACCGGATCCCGTTCCCCCGGCCGGACGATCCGCTGATGAGCGCCCGCCAGCGCGCGGCCGACCAGGCCGGCGGCAACGGGTTCATGCAGGTCGCCGCGACGCACGCGGCGCTGCTGCTGGCCCAGGGCACGGGGCGCCTGATCCGGACGCATGCCGACCGGGGCGTGGTCGCCGTACTCGACCCGCGGTTGGTGACCGCCCGTTACGGCAGTTTCCTCAAGGCCAGCCTGCCGCCGATGTGGACCACGACCGACCCGGCGGTCGTGCGCAAGGCGCTCACGCGGCTGGCCGAAGTCGCCGCTGGTTGAGGTGCGAGGCGCGCTAGCGCCGAGCCTCGAAACCGAGGCGCCTAGACCCGCCGCAGGACCGCGGTGACCTTGCCGAGGATCGTGGCGTTGGTGCCGTCGATCGGGTCGAAGGCGTCGTTGTGGGGGAGCAGCCAGACCTTGCCGCCCTTGCGCTGGAACGTCTTGACCGTCGCCTCGCCGTCGATCATCGCGGCGACGATCTCGCCGTTCTCGGCGTTGGGCTGCTGCCGGATGACGACGTAGTCGCCGTGGCAGATTGCCGCATCGATCATCGACTCACCGCTGACCTCGAGCAGGAACAGCTGGCCGTCGCCGACGAGCTGGCGGGGGAGCGGGAAGACGTCCTCGATGCGCTCCTCGGCGAGGATCGGACCACCGGCCGCGATCCGACCGACCACGGGCACGTTGGTGGGAGCCGGGGCGGAGTCGCCGTAGCCGGTCTCGTCGTACGTCGTCTCGGACGCCGACCCGATCGACCGGCGCTGGCGCATCGACTCGGGCAGCACGACCTGGAGCGCGCGCGGGAGGCTGGGGTCCTTCTTGAGGAAGCCCTTCTCCTCGAGCACCCGCAGCTGGTGGGCGACGCTCGACGTGCTGGTCAGGCCGACCGCGCTGCCGATCTCGCGCATGCTCGGCGGGTAACCGCGCTCGTCGATGCTGTCCTTGATGTGCTGCAGCACGCGCTGCTGGCGCGGGGTGAGCCCGGTGGCGTCCGGAGGGCCGTCGGGAAGCTCGCTGACCTTCTTGTCCGCCTTGTTGTTTGGCATGTCCCCGACGGTAACGCCGATCACACCCCGGTTTCAAACATCTGTTCGAACTGGCGTGTCGCGACACGCCGTCGAACAAAGTTTCGAACAGGTGCTTGATCCGTTCGAACAGGTGATCTAGTCTCGTACATGTGTTCGATCGAACTGTTGATCGAACGGTTTCCGTCGGAGGCCACCGATAGACATCGGATCGAGCACACCTCAACTCTTCCCCGGAGGTTCCCATGAGCACCATCTCGTTCGCCCCGCAGGTCAGCTACCAGCCTCGTTCGGTGCGGCTCACGCGCCGCGGCCGTCTGGTGGTGTTCTCGGTCGGCGTGCTGCTCGCCTTCGCGTTCGGCGTCTGGTTCGCGGCCGGCTCGGTCGCCACCCACGAGGCCGGCGCCGAGCAGGTCGAGGTCGTGACCGTCGCTCCGGGCGAGACCCTGTGGGACATCGCCTCCGATGCCGCTGCGGTGAGCGGGGAGGGCGACACCGGCGACATGGTCACCCGCATCCAGGACATGAACAGCCTCGACTCGAGCATGGTCTACGCCGGCCAGACGCTCCGGGTCCCCACCGAGTAGCCAGTTCAAATCAGACTTCCGCGAACTCGACCCTCGCGGATGACAGGGCCCGCTGCCCGGGCCCGAAGGGGAAGACGAAGGGCGGACCCACGACCCCGGGTCCGCCCTTCGCACCGTTTTCAGTAGCCGACGAGCGTTGGTCGGGCCTCGATCGCGCGGAGGTTGGTAGGGGTGCCGGCGATGGTCACACTGCCCGGCACCGGCCGCCAGCTGCCGCCGTTGACCCGGTAGTCCGCCACCCAGGTCGTGTCGAGCGCCGGCCCGTACTTCCCCGTCTGCAGGTAGTTGTGCGTGATCTGCAGCCGCGGGTACGGCGCCCCCGGCTTGCTGGTCGTGATCGCGTTCCCGTCGTCGAAGTGCCAGGTGTAGGAGTGCGCCTCGATCCGCAGGTCCACCCGCTGCCCGAGCAGGCGGACGGTGCGGTTGAGCGTCTGGTCGCTCCGGGTGAAGAAGTTCGTCTCGAAGTTGACCAGCGTCCGCCCTCCGGGCGGCTGGATCGTGAGTTGGCTCGGTGGGAGCGGTAGTCGATGGAAGGCTTCGGCTACTAGTCCGTCGGTGACTTCGGGAACGATCGCATCCTGATCTTCCTCGCCGCATACCTCGGCCGGTGGCAGCCCAAGTAGCGCGGCCGCGGCTAGGCAAGCAGCCGACCCGACTGGTGGCGGAGCGGGATTGGTGTCAACCGGAGAGGGGCCGATGGAGTCGTTGTGTTCCGGACAGACAAGGACCAACGTTGTGATGATCTGTCCATGCGACATGTGTGTTCGCTCGACCGTGTAGCAGTGGCCAGCTTGCGCGGGGTCAGCCATCACGAGGTGGAACACACCTAACAACATTGCTGAGACGACGACAGTCGCGACGCGTTCCGATGCACTCACGACAGGTACACAATCTTCGAGATCAGCCACGCGTCGCCGGATTGCTCGAGGTGGAACCGGAGGATGAATCGATCAGATTCGTACGGAACCGGCGTGGCACCGCGGCGTGGGAGCGTCGTGCCCGCGGCCGCCGATATCGCCGAGTCGACGGCGGCCTTCTCGGCCCTACGATCAGATTCGCGTGCCCGATCGACAGTCCATCGGCCGCCTCGGAACCAGCCTCCGCGGTCGAGAGCCTTGACCACGGGATCGATGTGCTCGCTGCAGGTCCAGCAGTCGGTCGTCGTAAAGCGAACGGCTTCGTCGGCGTCGCCCCCGCGCAACGCCGCATTGAATGCCTCCACCCATGCTCGTATGACCTGAATGGGTTCAAGAGGCTGGCTCGTCGGTCGTGGTGGGTTCGCTCGGCGAACTGGTCTCCGGCGCGCTCGGACTGTCGCTCGGTGGCGCCGGCTCCGGCCCGTCGTCCTCGTCGCACGCCGACACGAGAACGGCGATCAACAGCGCGCCGATGGCCGCTGCCGTACGCCCACGTGGTGACAACATCCAGGCCTCCCGAGAGTTCGAGCTGCCGCCCAGACCCATGGCGGCGCACCGACGGTACCGCTCCGTGCCGGGCGTCGTCATCAGTCTCTGCCGAGGCTGTCGCCGGCAATCTTGGAGGCCGAGCCCTGCAGGCTCCGCTCCCTGGGGTTCGGCGACTCCGTCTGGTCGTGGTGGCGGACCTCGTGACCACCCGCCCTCGGCGTGCCCGACTCCGACGCCACGGGCAGGTTCGCGTCTGGAACGAGTGGATCGGAGCGCTCCTCCTCGCCGCATCCGGCGAGCACGCCGCTGAGCAGCAGTGCGGCGAGTCCGACGCCCCAACGGGTCGTGCAGGGACATGTTCATCTGACCTCCCGAGAGATGTGCCGCCGCGACCAACGCCGGCGCGGCGAAGGTACTCCGCAGCAGTCCCTCTCCGGCACCCCTTGATCCGCCGCTGTGGATAACGCAAGGGCGTCCTGCGAATTGGCTGCTCGAGCGACCAATTCGCAGGACGTCATTGCCCGCAGTCGCCGGTCGTCCACAGGCGGAGCAACACGGATGCCCTCAACTCGTCGATCTGTCCCACGCTCGGTGCATGAATACTCGGATGGCAGCTCGTCACCTGGCCCTCGCGATCAGCCTCGCCGAGCACCAGGGCGGAGTCCTCTCGCGGCGCCAGCTCTATCGATGCGGGGTGACGCGAGCCGAAGCGAGGGCGCACATCCGCGCGCGTCGCTGGCAAGTGGTGTGCGACCAGGTCGTCGCGCTGCACAACGGCGAGATCTCGGAACGTGGCCACCGGTGGGCGGCCGTCATCACCGCTGGGCCGCGTGCTCAGCTCGACGGCATCGCCTCGCTCGTCGAGGCGGGGCTCGAGCGCGTCGACTACGACCGGATCCGGGTCTCAGTCCCCAAGGGCGCCCGGGTCCGAACCCGACGATCGTGGCGCTACGACATCCGCGAGACACGGCGATGGTCGCGCGACGACCGAGCCGACGGCGGCCTGCCTCGCACCAAGCCGCCCGTCGCCGCGGTCCGAGCGGCCATCTGGGCGCGGACGGACCGCGAGGCCGCGTTCCTCCTTGCCGCCGCCGTCCAGCAGGGGATCGCCGACGCCGAAAGCATCGCCCGCGAGTTCCTCCGCATCAAGAGCCACCGACGCCGGCTTTTCCTGCACGCCGTGGTCAACGATCTGCTCGACGGAGCCCGAGCGCTCGGCGAGCTCGACGTCGCTCGCGAGCTGCGGCGTCGCGGATTTCCGGAGCCGGCCCGCCAGGTGTTGCGCAAGGACAAGCGCGGGCGCTACTACCTCGACCTCTACTGGCCGGACCACAAGCTCATCGTCGAGATCGACGGCATCCACCACGCGTGGGCGGAGAACATCGTGGGAGACGCGCTCCGCCAGAACTCGCTCGCGATCTCCGGCGACACCGTCCTACGAGTCCCGCTCCTCGGGCTCAGGCTGGCGCCCGATGAGTTCTACGGACAGATTGGCGCCGCGCTCACCGAGCCGCCCGCTTCCCGCCCTTCGGCAGCCCGGGGTCCCGCTTGGGCTTCGGGTCGGGCGCAGGGGTGAGCCCCATCGCCCGCGAGAACCTAGCGACGAGCATGAAGCCCAAGAACAGGCAGGCGACGGCGCCGACAGCCGCAACAGCGAGGTAGCCCCACGCGGCCGAGTCGTCCTCGTGACGGGCGGTCGAGCCGAAGTCGATCGCCGCGTAGACGAGGTAGCCCCAGGCCACCACGCAGAGAGTGATCCCGAGGGCCAGGACGAGCAGCACGGGGCGGAATCCCCGCTTCTGACGGGCTCCTCCGTGCTTGCCGCTGCTCACGGCGGTCATTCTGTCCGATCTACCAAGCCGCTTAGTTCAGGACCCGCCAACCGACCGGGGCCGGTCGCTATCCCCACAATGGCGGAGCGGCCCCGGTCGGAGTCTTGATGGCGGCGCCCTACTTGGGGGAGACGGTGTAGTTGACGACGACCCCGTTGGAGTCGGTGACCGCGAGGATCACGGTGTACGTCGCCGAGACGTAGGTGCCATTGATGGCCGTCCCGTTGTCGACCGGCTCCTGCACCACGTCGAGACCGAGCGTGGCCGCGGCGTCGTCGTACGCCGCCTGCTTGTCGCCGCCCGCCGGACCGACCTGGATGGTCGCGTTCCAGGTGTCGGGGCTCTTGGTGTAGCTGCCGACGAGGATCTCGCCGTCGACGACGGGCACCTCGTCGGTCGGGAACCCCTTCGGCAGCTTGCCGGTGGTGGCGCCGCCGTCGGTGGTGTCGATGTCGATCTCGCCGTCGTCGATGTTGTCGAGGTCGAGGTCGACGCCCTCGCTCTTGGCGGCGTCCTCCGCAGCGTCCTTGACGGCGTCCTCGGCGAGGCCGCAGCCGACGAGGGACGTGGCGAGCAGCGCCGCGGGTACGACGGCGAGGAGCAGGCGAGTACGGCGGGGCTTGGGCATGGTGACCTCCGGGCTGATGCAGGGGAGTGGATGAAGCAGGTTGAGTCGGTCGGCCCCGAGGCCTGGCTGAACGTTAGCGACGAGATGCTTCCGCCGAATCACCCTGACGAACCATTTGGCACCCTTGTGAGACCCATGTGAGACGACGACGCACCGCCGACACGCCGTACGCCGGGCGTGAAACACGGCTCTGACCTGCGCAAACGTGATCCACGCAACACCCTTTGAAACTCATCAGGCCCACTACTTGCACCCCTAGTGGCAGAGGCGTAAGGTCACCACTACATCTAGTAGTTACAAGGTTGTAGTTCTCCACAGGCTCATTCACAGAACTGGCGGGAAGTACACAACCGAAGCCGTGGTTATCCACAAGTCAGAGGCCCGACCCAGGGTCTATTTCGTCATGCCCGCAGCGCTCATTTCTGGGAGGAGGACCCGCGATGCACTGCCCCTATTGCAAGCACATCGACACCAAGGTCCTCGACTCCCGGGTGGCGGACGACGGCTGCTCGATCCGCCGCCGTCGGGTCTGCCAGAGCTGTGAGAAGCGGTTCACGACCGTCGAGCTCATGCAGCTGACCGTGCTGAAGCGCTCCGGTGCCACCGAGCCGTTCAACAGGGACAAGGCAGTGTCCGGCGTCCGCAAGGCGTGCAACGGCCGGCCGGTCAGCGAGGACGACCTCGCGCTGCTCGGCCAGGAGGTCGAGGACCAGCTCCGGTTGGCCGGCGCCCCGGAGATCGCCGCCCACGAGGTGGGCCTGGCGATCCTCGCTCCGCTGCGCCGCCTCGACGAGGTCGCCTACCTCCGGTTTGCGTCGGTCTACCGCGGCTTCGAGTCCGCGGCCGACTTCGAGAACGAGATCGCCCTCCTCCGAGCGGAACGAGCGCTCACCACAGCCGACAGCGGCTGACCACAGACGGCCCGGGTAGGCGTGG
The DNA here is from genome assembly GCA_963846535.1 of uncultured Actinomycetota bacterium. GTDB lineage: Bacteria > Actinomycetota > Actinomycetes > Propionibacteriales > Nocardioidaceae > Nocardioides. Next base: position 1,794,959 of record CAWJWK010000003.1, on the reverse strand, counting down.
GGAAGCGCCTGCCCGGGTCCCCAAACATCGGTGCCGAACTGTCGGTGCCATCAGCAAGAATCGAAACCGCAACCACACCCTGCATGGGGGACCGGGAGAGTCATGACTGAGACGGCCAGCTCCGCATCGACAGCACGCAAGGCTCCGAAGGGACTGAAGATCAATCGGGTCTTCAGCACCGCCGGCGTGCACCCCTACGACGAGCTCAACTGGGAGCGACGCGATGTCGTCCAGCAGAACTGGAAGACCGGCGAGACGGTCTTCGAGCAGCGCGGCGTCGAGTTCCCGGACTTCTGGTCGGTCAACGCGAGCACGATCGTCACGACGAAGTACTTCCGCGGCGCCGTCGGCACCCCCGAGCGTGAGACCGATCTCCGGCAGCTCATCGACCGGGTCGTGAAGACCTACACCAAGGCGGGCGTCGACCACGGCTACTTCAAGTCCCCGGCCGACGCGGAGACCTTCGAGCACGAGATGACCTGGCTCCTCGTGCACCAGTACTTCTCGTTCAACTCCCCGGTCTGGTTCAACGTCGGCACCCAGTCGCCGCAGCAGGTGTCGGCGTGCTTCATCCTCTCCGTCGACGACTCGATGGACTCGATCCTGAACTGGTACAAGGAAGAGGGCTTCATCTTCAAGGGCGGTTCCGGTGCCGGCCTCAACCTCTCCCGGATCCGGTCGTCCAAGGAGCTGCTGTCCAGCGGTGGCACTGCGTCCGGCCCGGTCTCCTTCATGCGCGGCGCCGACGCGTCCGCCGGCACCATCAAGTCCGGTGGCGCCACCCGCCGGGCGGCCAAGATGGTCGTGCTCGACGTCGACCACCCCGACATCGAGGAGTTCGTCGAGACCAAGTGGCGCGAGGAGGACAAGATCCGCGCCCTCCGCGACGCCGGCTTCGACATGGACCTGGGCGGCCGCGACATCACGTCCGTGCAGTACCAGAACGCCAACAACTCGGTCCGGGTCACCGACGAGTTCATGCGCGCGGTCGAGGAGGGCACCGAGTTCGGCCTGCGCGGCCGCAAGACCGGCGAGGTCATCGAGACCGTCGACGCCCGCACCCTGTTCCACAAGATCAGCGAGGCGGCGTGGGCCTGTGCCGACCCGGGTCTTCAGTACGACGACACGATCAACGACTGGCACACCAACCCGGAGACCGGGCGGATCACGGCGTCCAACCCGTGCTCGGAATACATGTCGCTCGACAACTCGTCGTGCAACCTGGCGTCGCTCAACCTGCTGAAGTTCCTCAAGGACGACGACACCTTCGACGCCCCGCTGTTCGCGAAGGCCGTCGAGCTGATCATCACCGCGATGGACATCTCGATCTGCTTCGCCGACTTCCCGACCGAGGCGATCGGCGACACGACGCGTGACTACCGCCAGCTCGGCATCGGCTACGCCAACCTGGGCGCGCTGCTGATGGCAATGGGCCTGGGCTACGACTCCGACGGCGGTCGGGCGATGGCGGCCACGATCACGAGCCTGATGACCGGCACGTCGTACCGTCGCTCGGCGGAGCTCGCCGCGATCGTCGGCCCCTACAACGGCTACGCCCGCAACGCCGAGGCGCACAACCGGGTGATGCGCAAGCACCAGGCGGCCAACGACCTGGTCCGCACGATGCACATCGCCGACGCGCAGACCCACAAGCTGGCCACCGAGGAGTGGGCGAAGGTCGTCGAGCTCGGCAAGGTCAACGGCTTCCGCAACGCGCAGGCCTCGGTGCTCGCGCCGACCGGCACCATCGGCTTCATGATGGACTGCGACACGACCGGCATCGAGCCGGACTTCTCGCTGGTCAAGTTCAAGAAGCTGGTCGGTGGCGGCTCGATGCAGATCGTCAACCAGACGATCCCGCGGGCGCTGAAGAAGCTCGGCTACGACGAGGAGAAGATCGAGGCGATCGTCGCCTTCATCGCCGAGCACGGCCACGTGGTCGACGCGCCGGGTCTGAAGACCGAGCACTACGAGATCTTCGACACCGCGATGGGTGAGCGGTCCCTCAAGCCGATGGGCCACGTGAAGATGATGGCGGCCTGCCAGCCGTTCCTGTCCGGCGCGATCTCGAAGACGGTCAACCTGCCGGAGTCGGCGACGGTCGAGGAGATCGAGGACATCTACCTCCAGTCGTGGAAGCTCGGCCTCAAGGCCACCGCGATCTACCGCGACAACTGCAAGGTCGGCCAGCCGCTGTCCGACGGCGGCGGCAAGGCCAAGAAGGACGCCGCCGACGCTCTCGACGCCGCAGCTGGTGTCGTCGAGAAGGTCATCGAGAAGGTCGTCTACGCCCCGACCCGCAAGCGGCTCCCGAAGTCGCGCCAGTCGCGGACGACGTCGTTCACGGTGGGCGGCGCCGAGGGCTACATGATCTCCGGCGCCCACGACGACGGCCAGCTCGGCGAGGTCTTCCTCAAGCTCGGCAAGCAGGGCTCGACCCTGGCCGGCGTGATGGACGCCTTCTCGATCGCGGTCAGCGTCGGCCTGCAGTACGGCGTGCCCCTGGAGACCTACGTCTCGAAGTTCACCAACCTGCGCTTCGAGCCCGCCGGCCTCACCGACGACCCCGACGTCCGGATGAGCCAGTCGATCATGGACTACATCTTCCGCCGCCTGGCCCTCGACTACCTCTCCTTCGAGTCGCGCTCCGCCCTCGGCATCTACTCCGCCGAGGAGCGCCAGCGCCACCTCGAGACCGGCAGCTACGAGCCCCTCGAGGAGACCGGCAGCCCCTCCGAGCTCATCGAGACCGATCCCGCCGCTGGTTCCGCCGGTGGTCGAGTAGCGCCGCGCACGAGCGACGCGTGGTAGTCGAGACCGCGAGACCGAGGAGGCCGAGATCGTCATCGCCGACAAGCTCGTTTCGGTGGTCAAGCCTGTCCGAAACCCCCCAGGCCCGCACCTCAGCCGAGCTCCTCGAGCAGATCACCGGCCACGCCATCGACAGCCCGCTCTGCATGACCTGCGGCACCAAGATGCGCCCGGCCGGCAGCTGCTACGTCTGCGAAGGGTGCGGGAGCACCAGCGGCTGCAGCTGACAGCCGTTGAGAGCATCGGTCCCGACCGGGCATTCAGAGGATCACAGAGGCGTCACATAGATCTGAACTTGACCTGTTCTGCGCCTTCATGAGGCGTGCATCACGGCACGATTCCGGGCGGCGTACTCCTGCGCCCAGTAGAGGTCGCTGAGGTAGGCGTCCATCTCCTTGGTGTCGGACAGGAACACCGCCAGGTCGCGGTCAGGCAGGCCCAGGTTGTGCTCGAGGCCCTTGGCCTTGAAGATGTGCCGCTCGGCGATCTCCTTGCCGATGTTGCGCGAGCCGGAGTGCAGCATTAGCCACACCTGGCCGTCGTCGTCCGACGTCAGCTCTGCGAAATGGTTGCCTCCGCCTAGCGTGCCCATCTGCTGCTTCGCCTTCTTCTCGCGGTCCTGCACGCCGTCGTGCAGCGCGCCGAACGCACCCCAGAACCGGTCCCAGCCGGCGAACCGGCCGTGGTTGAGCTTGAGGCGGCGTACGTCGGGCATCGACTGGTGCGCCGAGAAGCCCACGGGGATGGCCTGCTCGACGGCCAGACGCAGCGTGTGCAGGTCGTCGGGGAGGTCCGCGGTGGTCAGCGACGTCCGCACCGCCTGCATGCCGCAGCCGATGTCGACGCCGACCGCAGCCGGCGACACCGCGTTGCGCATCGCCACGACCGAGCCGACTGTCGCGCCCTTGCCGAGGTGGACGTCGGGCATCACCCGGAGGCCGTGGACCCACGGCAGCCGCGAGATGTTGCGCAGCTGGTCGAGCGCAGCCTGCTCGACGTCCTCGACGCGCGCCCACATCAGGGTGTCGGCCTGCGCGCCGGGCAGGCGTACGGGCAGGGCGTCGGTCTCCATGGTGTTCATCCTCCTCTTTCGGACGGTCCGAAACGCACCCCTTGCAGGAGTCGAACCTGCGGCCTCCGCGTTCGTAGCGCGGCACTCTGTCCAGCTGAGCTAAAGGGGTATGACGACGCGAGACGGTACGGCGACTGATCCGCAGTCGCCTACGGACTTACGTGCCGCTGGCCGCTGGCAGTCCGCCGAGCGCGCCGTACGCGCGCTCCGGGCGGAACCGGATGACGAGGCGAGCTTCGTCGACCATCGCCTGCCGGTAGGCGGGCCAGTCGTCGTGCTCGCCGGCAGCGTCGCGGTAAAGGTCGACGAGCTCGTCGACGACGGCGTCGTCGGGGGCGGCGGCAACCGCGGACAGCTCGGCCTCGCCCTCGAGCACGGCGTAGCTGAAGAACGTCGGTCCGTTGACGTGCAGCGCGACCCACGGCTCCCGGGTCAGGTTGCGCGCCTTGGCGCGATGGGCGACCGTCGAGATCCGTACGACGCCGGCGTCATCGACCGTGTGCAGCACGTTCGAGATCTGTGGTCGCCCATCGCGACGGATCGTGGTCAGCGTGGACTGGTGTGTGGCTCGCGTCGCGGCGAGAGCCTCCTCGAGATCCATGCAGGGGCAGCGTTCGGTAGGAGAGTGGCATTCCCTGCGGCCGATCCCGGCGCCGTTTCCGTCTCTGTCAGGCGGCGGCCATGCGCGGGGAGTGGCCCGCCTCATTGGTCATGAAGTCCAGCCAGCCGTGCTCGGTCACCACGATCAGGTCGCCTGTGTACATCCCCTGGAGGTGGTTGGCGTAACGCCAGCCGTTCAGCCACACGCTCTCGTTCGGACCGACAACGGTCAGTCCCGGGCGCACGACGATCGTCATCAGCAGGTGCTCGATCGGGTGACGCCATTCGATCCCGAACGATTCGGCAACCGCCCGGAGCTCATCCGAGATCTCGTCGTCATCGTCGAGGAGAGCTGGCAGGGACAGGGGGACGACGTCGAGCAAGACCTGGTGCGTCGACGGGTGATGGATAAGCGCGGCGTACGCCAGGTCCTCGGCCAGTGGCACCCGCTCGGCGACGTCCTTCATCAGCCTGGCTGGGTCACGGAGTTCGAAGGAGTGGAGCTTCATGACCGCAGCATGCGTGGATTCGAGCAGGGTCGTGGAAGTTATCCACAGCCGCCGCCGGCGGGGCTGTCGGCAACCCCAGTCTCGGCCCACTCTTGGGATCCCTGTCCGACTCCTCAAGGAGGCAACGTGGGCTTCAACACCGACTACCTCGGCCACATCGACATCCATCCCCGACTCAACGACGCCGAGATCGAATACCTGACGGCCTTCTTCGACTCGCGGCGTTGCATCCGCGACTCGCCGTACGACGTGCCCGGCAACCCGCGCGCCGAGACGTCCGCCGACTTCGACGGTGACCTGTACAACCACCCCCATCCCGGTCAGCCGAACCTGTGGTGCGACTGGTCCGTGTGCTGGACCGGCTGTTGCCTGTCCTGGAACGGCACCGAGAAGTCGTACTCGATGATCCCGTGGCTCCGGTACCTCATTGCCCATTTCCTCAAGCCCGGTGCCCGAGCCGCCAAGGACCCGCGGTTCGCTGCCTTCACTTTCGATCATCGGCTGAGCGGGATGGTCGTCGGTTGCCGTCGTGACACCAAGGAGTTGTTCCTCGTGAGGGTCTCGAACAACCGGATCACAGAACGGGTGCTGCGCCCCGGCGAAAGTCAGTACGCCGGCTACCCGCCCCTCCCGTACGAGGACGAGATCGATCGAGAGCGCGTTCGGAGCCGACGGCGTCGGCGGCGGCCGGGCGAGGCGGACGGCAGCGTGGTGCAGCTCGACGGGCGACGGTAGCCGCCGATGTCAGTTGCATCACGGCAGCATTCGCAGCAAAATGCATGCATGGTGTCCATCACGGTTCGCGACGTCCCCGATGCCGTCCGTGCCGAGCTCGCCGCGCGGGCCGCACGGAACGGTCGCTCGATGCAGGAGTACCTCCGCAGCGAGCTGGTGCGGCTCGCTGAAACCCCCGACATCGGTGAGGTGCTCGCGCGCATCCGCCGCCGGAAGGCCGCAACCGGGGCCGGCCCGACGACGGACGACATCCTGGCCTACAAGGATGCCGACAAACGGTGACGCGGGTGCTGGACGCATCAGTCGTCGTCTCGGGGTTGGTGGTCGTCGACGACCGCTCGGCTTGGGCGGAGGCCCAGCTGGTCGGGGAGACGCTGGTCGCACCACATCTCCTGCCTGCGGAGGTGTTGAACATCCTGCGTCGGTTCGTGACTGCGGGTCTGGTCTCACGGGAGATCGCGACGCAGGCCGTCGATGACATCTCCGACCTGCCGATCACCTACTACGAGGCAGATCCCCTGTTGCCGAGAGTCTGGGCGCTTCGAGACAACCTGACGTCGTACGACGCCTGGTACGTCGCCCTCGCGGAAGCCCTTGATGCCCCGCTCGCCACACTCGACCTGCGGCTGGCGTCGGCTCCCGGTCCCAGCTGCAGCTTCCTCGTACCCCCGGCTCCTGGTGACCCGGACGTGCAGTCTCGTCGCCAGCAGTGACCGAGCACGTCGTCAGGGCGCCGCGGGCGCCGTCCTGGCAAACTTCCCCCATGCCCGACGACTTCGTCATCGCGCGCAACCCGGAGGAGGGGTCGACGCTTCCCTACATCCTGCGGATCCCGCTCGGCGACGGGATCCTGCTGAAGGCGCGGGAGACCTGGCCGCGGACGGCGAAGGTCTACTGCCACCGCTTCGAGGGATGGCCGGAGGACGCGGAGGTGGTCGAGCGGGTGCCGGTGCGCTCCTGCATCCGGCGTGGCGCCGCGATCGACCTGGTGCTCGACCGCGGCCGGGAGAACCGGTCGCAGTTCGTCGCCACCACCATCAGGGGTGGGCGGCAGGTGGTCTTCTGGCAGACGTCTCGTACGGCGAAGCAGGCGCGGCCGCGGGTCGACGTCTCCCATGCCCGGGCGCAGGGGATCGCGGGGCTGGAGATCGTGGTCGACACCAAGGAGCGCTACGCCTGGTCGTTCAGCGAGCAGCAAGCCGTCGTACGGCGCCAGTCGCTGCCCGCCGGCGACTACGCCGTGCTGGTGGACGATGTCGCGATCGCCGCGGTCGAGCGCAAGAGCCTGCAGGACCTGGTGTCGTCGCTGACGACCGGCAAGCTGAAGTACCAGCTCACCGACCTGGCCGCCGTCCCGCGCGCCGCCGTCGTCGTCGACGAGCGCTACAGCCGCGTCCTCGCCCACCAGATCGTCCGCACCTCGGTGATCGCCGATGCCCTCGCCGAGGCGCAGGTCGCGTTCCCGACGGTGCCGATCATGTTCTGCGAGACCCGCAAGCTCGCCCAGGAGTGGACCTACCGTTTCCTCGCGGCCGCGCACGCGGCGTACGACGTCGACCGGTTCGGCGCCGCCGTCGTCAGCGGCCTCGCCGACGCGCCTCCGCTGCCGCCGCGTGAGCCCACCGCGGCCGAGATCCGCGCCTGGGCCGCCGCTCACGGGCACGTCGTCTCGCCGAAGGGCCGGATCCCGGCAGGGGTGCGGGCGGCGTACCTGGCGTCGCACTGACGGACCAGTGGCCAGCCGGCTCCGCCGAAGCATGGGGTGCCCGACCGACAGTGCGGTGCCGATGGGTCGGAGGTACGTCGTGCCGTCGCGGTCCGACTACCACCCACTCGTCCAAGGCGACCCATGTCCGCGGAACAGCTCTTCACCATCGCCCCCTCCGGCGCGCACGTCTCGACGAACGAGGCGCGCCAGTCGCTCGACGACCTCGTTGCGGAGTCGTGGCGCTACCGGGGGAGTAGTTCGCCGTCGCCGTCGCCGTCCGCGGCAGCCTCAACCGATCCAGCCGTCACCTCATCACCCGGGGTCGCTCCTACCGCTCGCACCTCAACGCGCGGCGACACCGTTGCCTGGCGCCCCGGCGAGGGTGACAATCGGGACATGAGCGGGGACCCGATCCCGACGTACTGCCCGCTGTGTGTCTCGCGGTGCGGCGCGCTCGCCACGGTCGAGGACGGCAGGCTCCTGGCGCTTCACCCGGACCCGAGCCACCCGACGGGCAAGGCGATCTGCGTGAAGGGCAAGGCGGCACCGCAGATCATCGAGCACGACAACCGGCTGCTGCACCCGCTGCGTCGTACCCGTCCCAAGGGCGATCCGGACCCGGGCTGGGAGCAGATCACCTGGGACGAGGCGCTGGACACGATCGCCGAGCGCCTGCTCGACACGAAGGCGAAGCACGGGGCAGAGGCGGTTGCGGTCAGCTCGAGCTCGCCGTCGACGTCGGCGATCAGCGACGCGATCGACTGGGTGATGCGGTTGGTCCGGGCGTTCGGCACGCCCAACTTCACCAGCTACATGGAGCTGTGCGGGTGGGGGCGCTACCTGGCGCCGTTCTACACGTTCGGCGCTCCGGTGCCCGGCACCTACCTCCCGGACCTGGACAACGCCGGCTGCATCCTGTTCTGGGGCTACAACCCGTCGGTCGCGCGGCTCGCGCACGCCACGAGTACGACGGCCGCGGTCGCCCGCGGCGCGAAGCTGATCGTCATCGACCCGCGGAAGGTGGGCCTCGCCGCCAAGGCCGACCACTGGTTGCGCGTGCGACCCGGCACGGACGGCGCACTGGCGCTGTCGATGATCCACGTGATGATCGAGAACGAGTGGTACGACGACGCCTTCGTCGCGGACTGGACCAACGCCGCGGACGAGGTCGACGGGGTGACGGTGTGGGAGCTCCTCGCCCGGCACTGCGCCGGCTACCGGCCGGACCTGGCCGAGGAGATCACCGGCGTACCGGCCGCCGACATCGTCGCCGCCACCCGGACCCTGTGGGAGTCGAGGCCGCTCGCGTTCTACACCTGGAGCGGGCTCGAGCAGCACAGCGGTACGACGCAGACCACCCGCGCGATCAACGTGCTCTACGCACTGACCGGGTGCCTCGACGTACCCGGGGGCAACGTGCTGTTCGAGGCGGTGCCGGCGAACCGGATCGACGGCATCGAGCTGGTCGACCGCACCGGGCCGAAGACGGTCGGAACCGAGCAGCGGCCACTCGGGCCGGCCCGCTTCGGCTTCGCCACCGGCGAGGACTTCTACACCGCCGCCCTCGACGGACGGATCAAGGCGGTGGTGTCGTTCGGCGGCAACCCGGTGATGGCGCACGGCGACAGCGCCCGCGGCCGTGACGCGCTCCGCAGCCTGGACTTCTTCGTCCAAGCAGACCTGTTCATGACCCCCACCGCCGAGCTCGCCGACGTCGTGCTGCCGGTGACGACGCCGTTCGAGACCGAGGCACTGAAGATCGGCTTCGAGTACAGCCAGGAGGCGCAGTCGCTCGTCCAGCTCCGCCGGCCGCTGGCAACGCCCCGAGGCGAGGCCCGCTCCGACCTGCGGATCGTCTTCGACCTCGCCACCCGGCTCGGCCTCGGCGAGCACTTCTGGGACGGCGACATCGACGCGGCGTACCGCCACCAGCTCGAACCCAGCGGCATCACCCTCGAGGAGCTGCGGGCGCGCCCCGAGGGGATCCGGGTGCCACTGACCACCCAGCACCGCAAGTACGTCGACGCCGGCTTCGCCACGCCGTCCGGCAAGGTCGAGCTCTACTCCGCCACGCTCGCGGAGCACGGCTACGCGCCGCTGCCGACGTACGACGAGCCGCTCACCAGCCCGCGGTCGCGGCCCGACCTGGCCGAGCGCTACCCGCTGATCCTCAGCTCCGCCAAGTCGCTGTTCTTCTGCGAGACCCAGCACCGGCAGGTCGCCGCGCTGCGCAAGAGCCAGAAGGACCCGCAGGTCGAGCTGCACCCCGACACGGCGGCCGCGCGCGGGATCGCGGCGGGGGAATGGGTCTCGATCGACACCCCGAAGGGCAGCGTCCGCGCGCGGGCGAAGCTCAACAAGCACCTCGACCCGCAGGTCGTCTTCGGCCAGCACGGCTGGTGGGAGGCGTGCGAGGAGCTGGACCTACCGGGCTATCCGCCGTACGGCCCCGGCAGCGCCAACCTCAACCTGGTGCTGAGCCAGACGCCCAGCGACCCGATCAGCGGCAGCTCGCCGCTGCGGGCGTCGATGTGTGAGATCCGCCCTCAGCAGTAGCCGAGCATCTCCTCCAGCGCTCGCACCTCGCTGGCGTCGACGGTGAGGTCGTAGTGGTGCTTCGCACGGATCCAGCGGCGGGCGTAGGCGCACTGAAACTCCTTTCGTGGCCGCCAGGCGGCCGGGTCGTCGGCGCCCTTGCCCGCGTTGGTCGGGCCGTCGACGGCGAGCAGCACGGTGAGGTCGTTGGCGAACTCCCGGCGTCGCTCGTCGGTCCATGCGGCCGCGCCGGAGATCCACGCCTCGGCGAGCGGTACGACGTGGTCGATCTGGATCGCCTGTGCCTGCGCGGGATCCTTGAGGTCGTCGAAGGTCAGCGTTGCGCCGGTGTAGGGATCGATCCAGGTGCCGGCGAGGACGTCGTGGTCGCAGGAGTCCTGCTCGGCGACGGTGACGGTGTCGGGTACGGCATCGCGCAGGAGTACGTCGTCGCGCTGGTTGCAGCCGTTGCCGTCGGTGTCGGCCCACGCCGACCCGAAGGCCTCGCGGTCGTAGGTGTCGGGGTGCTCCCGTTCGGTGACCTGGAGCTCGGCCAGGAGCCGGCCCGCGTTCGACGGTGCGGGAGGCGACTGCGTCTCCTCCGGATCAGGGTCCCCGCGGCCGGAGTCGGACCCGGCACAGCCGGACAGGCAGACCACGACCGCGAAGGCGCCGACCCCGGCCGGGCCGAGCCGCGGCCTCACGGCGCGTCGTCGTACGTCAGTCCCACCTGCCCATGATCGACGAGAGGTCCGACGCTGGAGCCCGAACGTGACATCCAGTTCGATGGCGCGGGCACCTCGGCAACCGGCTCCGGCTCGCGGCGACCGTCGCCGCGCGACCTCCTCGACCAACGGTGGGGACGGCCGTCGTCAGAGTTGCGGCGTCTCGGTACGCCCTCGCGCCAGGGCGGTCGGGCTACTCGACGACCGGGGGGTCCGCGGGCCAGAGGTGGGCGGCGATCAGCTCGGGGACGAGGGTCTCGGTGAGGAGGCGGACGTCGTCGTTGTCGTCGTGGGGGTAGCGGACGGTGAGGGCGGCGTGGGGGAAGTCGCCACCGACGGCGACGACGGTGGTGCTGCGGGGGCGGGTCCACTCGAGGATGCCGTCGTCCCAGTGGGAGCCGGCGAAGAGGAGCAGGCGGTAGTCAGTGTTCTTGGTCAGGTAGACGTCCACGTGGGCCCAGTCGCCGGCCTCGCACGGGACGGCGGCGCGGCGCGGGCCTTCGCGCAGCATCAATGCGCCCTGCTGGGCGGACGAGAGCCGGCGGGCGGGGGCGGCCAGGTGGGTGCCGTCGGGACCAGCGATGAGGTCGGCAACTTCCGGGACCCAGCTGGAGCTTGTCGACAGCAGGTGCTCCGACGCATCGGCAGTCTGCTCGACGTCATCGGCGAGCAGCGAGAGCGACCCGCCGGTCAGGCGGGCTTCGAGCGCGGCCAGCAGAACCAACGTGTGCTGGAAGGTGCGGCACGCCACGCCTCCCTCCTCGACCCCGGCCGCCATGTCCACGACGTGCGCCGCCCGCTCCACGAGCGGGGAAGCAGCGGTGTTGGTCAGGGCGACCACCGTCGACTCGAGGTGCGCGTCCAGGGCGGCGAGGGTCTCGCGGGAACCACCGGTGGCCGAGATCGCGACGACCGCCGTACCCGGGCCCCACTGCGGCTGGAGGTCGCTGCTGGCGAGCTCGCAGACCGCGCGCACCCCGCGGGCTCGGAGCCGGGCGGCGGCCACGCCGCCGGCGTACGCCGAAGAGCCCATCCCGAGCAGCACCACGCCGTCGACGTCGGGGGACAGGAACGCCCACGGGTCCTCGCTGCGCAGCTGCGCGGCCAGGTCCCGCAACGCGGCGGGCTTCTTGTGCAGGTCGGCGAGGAACAGGGCGGGATCCACGTCAGGTCTCCTCGAGCGCCATCGGGAGCGCGGCCTCGGGCACGTACGACCAGCGCGGGAGGTGGGAGGCGGCGTAGGTGAACTCGCGGCAGACCTGCCGCAGTGCGAACGGCCGCAGCAGGCGGTCGCCCAGCAGTTCAGCGCGATCGCCGAGCGCCGTCCGGTAGGCGTCCAGGAACGCCGCGCGGCCCGCTGCTGCCGTGGCAAGCACCGCTTCGGCATCGAGGTCCGGGTTGTGCTTCCGGGCGACGATCCCGGCGTGCGTGAACGACTGGGCCATCCCGGCGACGTCCACCGCGGCGGGCTGCTCCCGGATCCGCTCCGCGGGCGGGACGACGGGGTTGCCGTCGAAGTCGGTCAGCCGATAGTCGTACGGCGCTTCGCCCGCCCGCAGCACCTGGCCGACGTGCAGGTCGCCGTGCACGCGCAGCACCGGACCACCGTCGGGGATCTCGTCGAACGCAGCGCGCACGGCATCAGCGTGGCGAAGCAGGAGCTCGTGTGCTCCTCCCGCAGCCACCTCGAGCGCTCGCTCCAGGTCGGCAACGGCACCCTCCCGCCAGCCCGCGCCCTCGTCCGCAGTGGCCGCTCGCGCAGTCGGCGCCAGCGCCCGGTGGAAGTCCGCGACCAACCGTCCGACCGCCTCGCTTGCCTCGACCAACCGTCCGGCCCGGACGTCCGCGACCGCCCACGTCCAGCCGTCCACGGCACCCGCGACGTACTCCGCGACGATCGCGAGCAGCCGCGGCTCCTCCTGCGGCGACGGCGACCACTCGACGACGCCCCACGGCTGCGGCATCCCGGCGAAGCCCGCGGCCTCGAGCAGCTCCAGCAGCGATGGCGCGGGATGCGGGCCGACGGACACGTCGGCCAGCCACTTCACGACCGCAGCTTCGCCGACGATCACCGACTCGTTGGTCTGGTCGACGCCGACCCCTCGTTCCCCGGAAGCCTCCGAACCGCGCCAGCGGTGGACCCGGAACCGGCCTTCGACCCGGTCGCCGCCGGCAAGGAACGTGAGCAGGCCCTCCGCGGCGCCGTCACCGACCGGTACGGCGCGCAGGGCACCGCTGGCGTCGGCAACGACGGCGAGCGCCCGTCCGGCACCGAGGTCGAGCGTGTCGAGAGGCGTCACGCCCGACCGCGGACGTGCTCCAGACCCACGCGCTCGATGATGTCGGCGCCTCGGGTGAGGCCGTCGGCGGCCCGGATCCGCTTGCCGATCGCCTCCAGCCGGTCCCGGAGGTCGTGGTCGCCGAGCAACGTCTCGACCGCCTGCTCGATCTGCTCCGGTGTGAACTCGTAGGTCGCGAGCCGGATCCCGAAGCCGAGCTCGTGCATCCGCTGCGCGTTGTCGTACTGGTCCCAAAAGAGCGGCAGCAGCACCATCGGCTTGCCGAAGTGCAGCGCCTCGGTCGTCGTGTTGTTGCCGCCGTGGGTGATGACCAGGTCGACCTGCGGGATCACCCGCGTCTGCGGCAAGGTCGCCTCGCCAATCATGTTGGCGGGCAGCGTGATCCGGTCGGCCTGCGGTCCCAAGCTGACGATGAACCGGTGCCGGCTGCCGGCCAGCGAGTCCACCAGCCGCTGCATCAGCTCCACGTCGGCGCCGCCGAGCGATCCGAGCGAGAGGTAGACGAGCGCGCTGTCGTCGGGACGGTCGGCAACCTCAGCAGGTACGACGTACTCCTCGTCGGTCAGCCGCACGCTCGAGTCGATCCGGTGCCAGCTGTCGTCGAGCGGTCGGGCGGCCGTGTAGTCCGCTTCCTCGGGGTAGACGTAGATGTTGGCGGCGTTGTCGCGCGGCATGAACTCCATCTCCGGCAGCGCGGCCGCGCCCTGCTCCTGCACCCAGGCGTTGAACGCCTCCCACATCTCCCGGTGCGTGCGCTCGAGCTCGTCGCTGAAGCCTGCCCAGGAGTCCGGCGCATCCATCGCCAGACCGGACAGGCCCGGCGGGATGCCGGGACCGGGGACCTCGAGCGGGTTGCACGACACGATCCGCACGAACGGCGCCTCACTGGTCACCAGCGCCGGGAAGAGCACCACGTTGTCCTCGACGAGCACGTCCGGGCGGACCTCCTCGACGATCGCCCGCAGCGCCGGCTCGCAGTACATCGCCCCGTCGATCAGCGCCTGGTAGGTCGGCTGGATGAACCTCGTCAGCTGCTCGGTGGTGGACTTCCGGAACTCAGGCGCGGTCTCTGCGATGAAGTCGGTCCAGAACTGCCCGGCGTCCTCCTCGCCCGCGTCCGGGTCCGGCGCAGCCAGGTCGACGAGCCGCTCCTCGAAGCCGAGTGCCGCCAGCTTGCCCGCCCACGACGCCTCCGATGCGAAGACCACCCGGTGGCCGCGCTTGAGCAACAGGTCACCGAGCCCGATGCACTGGTTGGTCGGGCCGTAGGCCGACTCGGGCAGGAACAGGACGGTCAGCTGCTCGGGCATCTCTGACATGCGGGGACTCCTTAGCTGGGCGGTGCGGCCGGAAGGTCGAGCGGGTGCCCCGTCGCGATCCGGGCGTAGGACAGGATCAGCTCGACGGCGGCGGCGTAGTTGATCGAACCGTGCCGGGCCACCATCCGGTAGCCGTAGGCGTCCTCCAGGGCGACGATGTTGCGGCCGATCGTCTCCGAGTCGTCCTGAAGCTGGAAGTCGCCCTTGGCGGCGCCACCCTCGAGGATCACCTGGTACATCGCGACCTGGCGGTCGTAGAGCGAGGTGAGCATGACGCCGTACGCCGGGTAGCGCGAGGCGGCGCCCCCGAGCGCGCAGAGCAGCTTCACGTCCGCGTCCTCGGCGTTGACCGGCAGGCCGCCGGCGACGGTCACGACGAGCTTCTCGGCTGCCGACGCCAGGCCGCGGATGGCCTTGACCCGGTTGTCCAGGAACCGCTCGATGACGGCCTGGTTCGCCTCCAGCAGGAGGGACTGCACGTCCGGGTAGTGGTAGAGGATCGCTCCCGACGTCAGTCCGGCCATGTCGGCGATGTCCTTGAGGCGTACGTCGGCGCCCTTCATCACCACCGCTTGCTGCGCGGCCGTGAACAGCCGGTCCCTGCGCTCGCGCTGACGTGACGTCGCCATTGCTTCCTCCATCGCCGGCGCCCACCTTGGCACACCGTCGCGCGTCTTTGAAGCCCTCTTCACAATTTTGCCGATTCCCGCTGTGTTGAGCCGCAAAAGGGTCTTGTGAATTTTGAACGGGCGTGGAATGTTTCGCAGGAACCGGCATCGTATGGCGGTGCGGGCCTCACCCGAGGGGAACCAAGAACATGACCACTCGAACCTTGCGCAGGCGCGGCATCGCCGTCGCCGCCATCCTCCCGCTGGTCGCGCTCACCTTCGCGGCGTGCGGTGGCGACGACGACTCGGCGGAGCCGTCCGAGCTCGACCCCGACGCCGACCTGAGCCAGCAGACGGTCGTCGTGTCGAACTGGGCCGGCTACATGCCGCCCGACATCGCCGAGAAGGTCGAGAAGGCGACCGGCGCGAAGGTCGAGATCACCGAGCACGCCACCAACGAGGACATGGTCGCGAAGGTGGTCGGCTCCGGTGGCGAGGGCCTCGACGTCGTCTTCGGCTCGCAGCCCTACCTGCAGGCGTTCGCCGAGGAGGGCCTGCTGGAGCCCCTCGACACCGACTACCTGGACAACTGGGACTCGCTCGACCCCGATGCGCAGGGTCTGGCCGAGGTCGACGACCAGCCGTACTTCGCGCCGTACACGTGGGGCACCACGGGCATCTGCTACCGCACCGACCTCGTCGACGAGGCGCCCACCAGCTGGTACGACCTGCTGCAGCCGGAGGACAAGTACAGCGGCAAGATCACGATGATGGGCACCGAGCGCTGGGCCGTGATGCCCGCGCAGAAGGCCCTCGGCTACTCGGTCAACACCACCGACGAGGACGAGATGGAGGACGTCAAGGAGCTGATGCTCGAGGCCAAGCCCCACCTCCTCGCCTACGACGACACCACGTTCTACGAGCGGCTGGTCAGCGGCGAGGCCGTGATGGTGGAGGCCTGGGACGGCTGGTGCAACTACGGCATCGGCGAGAACCCCGACATCGACTTCGTCGTGCCCGAGGAGGGCGCCGACCTGTGGGTCGACGGCATCGCCATCCTGAAGTCCTCGGAGAACAAGGAGGCGGCGTACGCCTTCGTCGACACGATCCTCGACCCCGTCAACCACGCCTGGGCGTCGGAGAACATCCTCTACAACGTCCCGAACGACGAGGCGATCAGCCTGCTGCCGGAGGAGCTGACCACCCAGTACGCGACCCTCGGCGCTCGCCGCGAGGAGATGCTGCAGGGCGAGAACATGGTCGACATCGGGGACGCATCCACGCTCTACAACCGGATCATCACCGAGGTCACCGCGTCTGATGAGTGACCTCCGGGTACGGCGCCGCCGTCTCGGGCGGCTCGCCGAGCCGGCGGTGCTGCTGACCCCTGGGCTCCTGTTCACGGCGGTCTTCGTCGGTGCGCCGGTCCTGCTCGTCCTCGCGTACATGTTCGCGGAGCGGGGCCGTTTCGGTGGCGTCGAGTGGGTCTTCACCCTGGAGAACTTCGAACGGGCGATCGACCCGCTCTACCTCGACGTCCTGTGGAGCTCGATCGGGATCGCCGGGATGGCAACGGCGATCGCGCTGGTGATCGGCTACCCGACGGCGTACGCCATCACCCGGCTGCCCGCCCGGTGGCGCACCGTCGCGCTGGTGCTCGTCGTGGTGCCGTTCTGGACCAGCTTCCTGATCCGGATGTACGCGTGGATCGTCCTGCTCAACTCCCAAGGTGTCGTCAACGACGCCCTGGTGGGGAGCGGGCTGAGGGACGAGCGCACCAGCTTCCTCTACACCGACGGGGCGGTCGTCGTCGGCCTGGTCTACGCCTACCTGCCGCTGATGATCCTGCCGCTCTACGCGGCGATCGAGCGCGTCGAGGGCGAGCTCATGGAGGCCTCCTCCGACCTCGGCGCCAGCAAGGCGCGGACGTTCGGGAGCGTGCTGCTGCCGCTGACCCTCCCGGGCGCGATCACCGGATCGATCCTCGTCTTCGTCCCGAGCCTCGGCAACTTCGTGGTCCCCGAGCTGCTCGGCGGAGGCAAGACCGTGATGGTGGGCAACCTGATCCGCGACCAGTTCCTCAAGGTGCAGGACTGGCCGTTCGGCTCGGTGCTGGCGTTCGTCGTCGTGATCGCGCTCTTCGCGCTGTTCCTGCTCCAGGCCGTCGTGACTCGTCGGATCGAGGGAGGTGGCCGTCATGCCTGAGCGCACCGCCGGCCGTGGCCTCGGCTGGAACTGGCTGCCGCTCCTGGTCTGCGGGGCCTTCCTCTACGTCCCGATCGCGGTGCTGGTGGCGATGTCGTTCAACGACGGCGGCTCGGCGTACTCCTGGGACGGCTTCAGCTTCCGGTGGTACGGCGAGCTGGCGGGCAACGAGCGGATCCTCTCCTCGCTCCGGACCTCCCTGCTCATCGCCGTGGGCGCCACCGCGATCGCCACGGTGCTCGGCACCCTGCTTGCGGTCGGGCTCGCGCGGCACACCCGGTCGAGGTTGCTGGAGGCGTCGGCGATGGCGCCGGCGATCCTTCCCGACCTGCTGCTGGCCATCGGGCTGCTGTCGTTCTACTACGTCGCGGAGATCCCGAAGTCCGCGACGACCGTGTTGCTGGGGCACGCCGCGTTCGGTACGGCGTTCGTCGTCGCCGTCGTACGCGCGCGGCTCACGGGCATGGACCTCAGCGCCGAGGAGGCGTCGCGGGACCTGGGCGCCGGCGCGTTCTCGACCTTCCTGCGGATCACCATCCCGAGCATCGCTCCCGCGATCGTGGCGGGCGCGCTCCTCGTGTTCACGTTGTCGCTCGACGAGTTCGTGATCGCGTTCTTCACCGCAGGGCCTACCACCCAGACCCTCCCGATCACCGTCTACTCGATGGTGCGGGTCGGCGTCACCCCTGTCATCAACGCACTGGCGACCGTCCTGGTCGTCGTGAGCATCGCCGTCGTCGTGATCGCGGCGCGCACCGTCCGGAGGAGCGACGAGGCATGACCGAGACCCCCGAGGCTCCCCAGATTCCGAACGAGCTGGCGCCGCTGCTGGAGATCGTCGAGGTCAACCGGCGGTTCGGCGACGTCGCCGCGCTCGACGACGTCTCGCTGACGATCGCCGAGAACGAGTTCTTCGCGCTGCTCGGCCCGTCCGGCTGCGGCAAGACCACGCTGCTGCGGGCGATCGCCGGGTTCGAGCAGCCGGACAGCGGCGCGATCCTGCTCGGCGGTCGCGACCTGCTCGACCTGCCGCCGAACCGGCGCCCGGTCAACCTGATGTTCCAGTCCTACGCGCTGTTCCCGCACCTGACGGTGGAGCGCAACGTCGCCTACGGCCTCGAGCGGGACGGGATCGGCCGCGCGGAGGTGCGGTCCCGGGTCGACGAGGTCCTCGAGACGGTCGGTCTGACCGCCCTCGCCAGGCGGCGTCCCCGACTGCTCTCGGGGGGCCAGAAGCAGCGGGTCGCCCTCGCCCGGGCGATCGTGAAGCGGCCCCGGCTGCTGCTCCTCGACGAGCCGTTGTCCGCGCTGGACCGCAAGGTCCGGATGGAGATGCAGCTCGAGCTCAAGCGCCTCCAGCACGAGGTCGGCATCACCTTCGTCGTGGTCACCCACGACCAGGAGGAGGCGATGTCGATGGCCGACCGGATCGCGGTCATGGCGGCGGGGCGGGTGCAGCAGATCGCCACGCCCGTCGACCTCTACCGGCGACCGGCCAACCTCTTCGTCGCCGACTTCATCGGTTCCAGCAACCGGTTCGCCGGCCGCGTCGACGGTGGCGTCTTCGTGTCCGAGCTGCTCGGCAAGCTGCCCGGGGCGGCGGATGCCGTCGCGATGGAGCGCGCCCACCTCGTCGTACGACCCGAGGACGTGCGCCTCCTGCCCGCCGGCGACGGTCCCGGCGCGTTGCAGGGCCGGGTGATCGACGTCCAGTTCAAGGGCGGGCTGAGCCACGTCGCCGTCGACGTCGCCGGGGCGTCGGCCCCGCTCGTCGTCTCGGTGCCCGGCACCGCGGACGTCGGCCGCGGCGACGAGGTCGTCCTCGACTGGTCGACCGCAGTCGTCGTCTCCGAGGAGCTCGCGTGAGCCAGCCGGGATCGGCGCTCGCGGACGCACGACCGCTGCCGGTCTGGTGGGAGGGACGTGAAGCGGGCGCGGCGAGCGAGCCCCTCCACGGCACGGCCCGCGCCGACCTGCTGGTCGTCGGTGGCGGCTTCACCGGCCTGTGGGCAGCGATCCAGGCCATCAACGAGGACCCCGGCCGGACCGTGGTCGTGATCGAGGCGCAGCAGGTGGCCGCCGGTGCCTCCGGTCGCAACGGCGGGTTCGTCTCGCCTTCCCTCACCCACGGACTCGCGCACGGCGACGCGTTGTGGCACGACGAGATGCCCGAGCTGCTCCGGCTCGGCCGCGAGAACCTCCGTGAGATCGAGGAGTTCGTGGCGAAGGAGGCGATCGCGGCTGACCTGCGGATCTGCGGCAAGACGATGTTCGCGACCCGGCCGCACGAGGTCGACGCGCTGCGGGAGAGCCATCGTCTCCACCAGCGGTACGACGAGGAGTCGGTCTTCCTCACCGCCGACCAGGCGCGGGCCGAGGTGCGCTCGCCCAGCTACGTCGGCGGCCTGACCCTGGCCGCCGGCGGGCTGGTCGACCCGGTCGCGCTCGCGATCGGGCTGCGGGACGCGGCGCTGCGGAGGGGCGTGGTCCTGCACGAGAACACGACGCTGCGGCAGATCGGCCGCGACGGCACGGGGCTGCGGTGCCTGACCGACCGCGGCGTCGTACGCGCCGAGCAGGTGCTGCTCGCCACCAACGCGTTCCGGCCGCCGTTGCGCCGGATCCGGGCCTACGTGCTGCCGGTGTGGGACCACGTGCTGGCCACCGAGCCGCTGACGTCGGAGCAGATGAGTCGTATCGGCTGGGCAGCGAACCAAGGTCTCACCGACGCCGGGAACCAGTTCCACTACTACCGACGAACGGCGGACGACCGGATCGTCTGGGGCGGCTACGACGCGATCTACTACTTCGGCAACCGCACCGAAGCCGCGCGCGAGCAGCGAGACACCTCGCACGAGCTGCTGGCCCGGCAGTTCCGGGAGACCTTTCCGCAGCTGGCGGACGTCGCGCTGACCCACCGCTGGGCGGGGATCATCGACACCACCTCCCGGTTCACGCCCGTCTTCGGCACCGCTCTGGGCAACCGGGTGGGGTACGCCGTCGGCTACACCGGCCTCGGGGTCGCGTCGTCACGGTTCGGGGCCCGGGTCGCGCTGGACCTGCTGGCCGGCCGGGACACCGAACGCACCGGGCTGGAGATGGTGCGCCGCCACCCGGTGCCGTTCCCGCCCGAGCCGCTCCGGTGGCCGGCGGTGCAGATGACGCGGCGGGCGCTCGCCCGCGAGGACCGGACCGGCCGGCGCGGCGTACTGCTGCGGACGATGGACCGGTTCGGTGTCGGCTTCAACAGCTGAGGGAGATGCAATGAAGCACGGGATGCACGTCGGTGGCGTCGCGCGCGCCGGGTCCGGGGCGGAGCAAACGCTCGTCGACCCCAGCACCGGTGCGGTTGTCGGTTCCTACTCGGCCTCCGACGAGTCCGACGTCGCCGTCGCGGTCGAGGCTGCGGCCGCCGCGTTCGCGGAGTGGTCGGCGCGCACCGCGGGGGAGCGGGCACACGCGCTGTTCGCCCTCGCCGACCGGATCGAGGCCGACGCCGAAGCGCTCACCGCGCTGGAGGTGGCGGAGACCGGCAAGCCGGTCGGGGTGTTCCGGGACGGCGAGCTGGCGTTCGCCGTCGACAACCTGCGATTCTTCGCCGGAGCCGCCCGCTCGCTCGAAGGCACCGGCGCCGGCGAGCTCAGCCGCGGCTTCACGTCGATGCTGATCCGTCGACCGCTCGGTGTGGTCGCCGGCATCGCGCCGTGGAACTTCCCGCTGATCATGGCGGTCTGGAAGCTCGGCCCGGCCCTCGCGGCCGGCAACACGATCGTCCTCAAGCCGTCACCGCAGACCCCCGGGACCACGCTCCGGATCGCCGAGCTGGCCGTCGAGGCCGGCCTGCCACCCGGCGTCCTGAACGTGGTGACCGGCGATGCGGCCGTCGGCCAGGCGCTGGTGCGGCACCCGCAGGTCGCGATGGTGTCGATCACGGGCTCGCCGGGCGCCGGGCGGGCGGTCATGGAGGCCGCGGCGTCGTCGACGACCCGGGTCCACCTCGAGCTCGGCGGCAAGGCGCCGGCGATCGTCTACGACGACGCCGACCTCGAGGCCACCGCGGCCGCGATCACCCTGGCGGCGACGTACAACTCCGGGCAGGACTGCACGGCCGCCACCCGGGTCTACGTCCAGCGCCCGGTGGCCGACGCCTTCGCCGAGCTGCTCGCCGCCAACATGGGCCGGGTGCGCGTCGGGGACCCGCAGGACCCGAGCTCGGACATCGGTCCGCTGGTGTCGGTCGAGCACCGCGACCGCGTGCACGGATTCGTCGAGCGGGCCCGTGGGGCAGGGGCGACCGTTCGGACCGGCGGCGTCGTACCCGAGGGGGCCGGCGCCTACTACCCGCCGACCCTGGTCACCGGTGCCGCCCAGGACTCTGAGATCGTCCAGCAGGAGGTGTTCGGCCCGGTGCTCGTCCTCGGCACCTTCGAGGACGAGGACGAGGCCGTGCGGCTTGCCAACGACAGCGCGTACGGCCTCGCCTCGTCGGTGTGGACGCGCGACGTGGGCCGCGCGCTCCGCACCTGCCACCGGCTCGAGGTCGGCGTCAGCTGGGTCAACGACCACCTGCCGATCGCATCGGAGGCACCGCACGGCGGCGTCAAGGCGAGCGGGTTCGGCAAGGACATGAGCCACGAGGCGATCCTGGATTACACCGCGACCCAGCACGTGATGCTGAAGCACGCACAGCTCGAGGCGCACGACTCGTTCCGGCCGGCCTGACCTGTCAACCGGGCGGGCGGGATCGGCGTCTAACAGGTGTTCCGAAGGAGGACACCATGACGATTCACTCCCGAGGCCGCCGCCTCGTCCGTCCGCTCGTTCTCGGCATCGCGTTGAGCATTGCGCCGGTCGCGACCGCCGCCTCCACCACGCCGGCATCGGCGACGGCCTGTGAGTCGTCGTGGGGGTCGCTCGGGAAGTTGCGCGCGCCGTCCACCGACAAGCAGATCACCGGCGTCCGGACCGGCCGGCACGCCTGCTTCGACCGGCTCGTGATCGAGATCAACGGGGACGGGCGCGGCAAGCCGGGCTACCAGGTCGAGTACGTCCGGCACGTCACCAAGGACGGGTCGGGCGACCGGGTGCCGCTCCGCGGCCGGGCCGACGTGTTCATCGTCATCCACGCGCCCGCCAGCGATGCCGACGGCGACCCGACGTACGCCCCGGCGGACCAGCGTGAGCTGGCCGACGTCGACGGCTACCAGACGTTCCGCCAGGTCGCCTACGGCGGCAGCTTCGAGGGCTGGACCACCATCGGACTCGGGGTGCGCGCTCGGCTTCCCGTGCGGGTCTTCGTCCTCAACGACAGCGACGGCGGCCGCCGGGTGGTGGTGGACGTCGCGCACGAGTGGTAGACCTCCTCACCAGCTCGGCGGCAGACGGGTGCAGACCGCCTGCCACAGTCTCCATCAAGTCGTCAGGGTGAGCGTGGTCCATAGACCACGCTCGCAATGACGACCCCTACAGCGGCGAGGGATCAGCCGCAGCTGTCGCAGACGCCGGTGGGAAGCATCGCCATGTTGCACTTCGGGCAGACCTTCGCGGGCGCGGGGTTGGCCTTGGCCTTGCGGGCGGCCGATGCGGCCAGCTTCGGGGCGAGGGCAGCCCGGCCGCCGTCGGCGGGGAGGCCGTCGGCGTCGGCCCAGCGGTAGCACTCCAGCCGCGACTGCGCGGCGTGGCTCTCCTTCTTCATCGGGTCAGCGATCGGGGCGGCTCCGGTGGCGGCCAGGACCGCGTCGTACCCGTCGCCGACCATGCCGGTGTCCTTCCGGACGACCAGCGACGTCAGGGGCGGGACGCCCTCGGCGACGCAGCGGTCCGCGACCAGCTCGAGCACGCCAGGGACCCAGTTCCGCACGGCCTTCGTCGTGGCGACGCCGCTGCGCTCCTGGATCTCTACGCCGATCTCGGTGTACTCGACGACCGCGTGATAGCGCCCGGCGACGCCGCCCAGGATCTCGTAAGCTGTCTCGGCCCAGGTCTCGCGTTCAGTCTCCACACCCTCAGTCTGCGCCCAACAGCGCCATCCCGCGACATCGCGGCGCTTGTCGCCTTGGTCTCGAGGCTCGCTTCGCTCGCACCTCAACCAGCGGCGAGGGGCGTACTGTCGGAACACGGAGCCATTCAGGCTTCCTCGAGAGAAGACTCCTCATGAGCGACAAGTCGCCGCGGCAGCACATGTCCAAGAAGGCCGGAAAGTCCATCAAGGAGAAGCGCGCGGAGAAGCGCGACAAGGGACACGAGGAGACCTTCTCCGACAAGATCCACCCGGGGAAGAAGAAGTAGCGCCTCGTACCTCAACCAGCGGCAGCAACGATCTTGTCGACGACCTCTTGCGACACCGGGTGGTACGACGCCCGGGCGGTCGCGTAGACCTCGCGGGCCCGCTCGAGCCCGGGCGGCGTCGCGGCGAGCTTGGTGTAGACCTTCTTGATGTAGAGCGCCCGCCCGTGCCGAGTCAGGAAGTCGGCCATCGCGGCGTCGACCTCGGGCCGCTCGAACAGGTAGCCCGCCTCGATCGCCCTCTCCAGCCAGGCGGTCCCGATCTCGATGTTGCCGCTCCGGCTGAACCCGCACGCGGCGTCGATCTCGTCGAACCGGTCGAACGGCAGGTCGTTCGGCAGCGCGCGGACCAGGTGCACCCACTGCTGTGAGGCCCAGTCCTCGGTCTTCAGCTCGCCGACCGGCCGGCCGGCAACGAACGCGGCGACCTCGGCGTCGACACGGTCGAACGCGTCGGACGGGAAGTGCGGCTCGTTGTCCGGCACCCCGGGGCCGCGCACCCACTCCTCGATCCGCAGGTCGTCGTACGACAGCCCGCACGGCTCCAGCAGCTCGCTCCGCAGGTGCGCGAGGAACGTGTCGGTGTCCATCGACTCGAACGCGAACCGGTCGAAGTAGTCGCGCAGGAACGCATCGAACCGCTCCCGCCCGGCGGCGGCCTCGAGCATCCGGAGGAACAGCGACCCCTTCTCGTAGGGGATCTTCCCCTGCCCGTCGGGGTCCTTGCCCTCCCGGTCCGCCAGCAGCCAGGTGTCGCGGGGCTCGAAGGTGGCGACCTCGCTCTCCAGCTCCTGGCGCCCGAGCCGCAGAATCATCGAGGTGTAGGCGGCGCCGTACAGCTCCTCGTCGATGCGGGTCTCGAAGTAGACGGTGAAGCCCTCGTTGAGCCACAGGTCGTTCCAGGTCGCGTTGGTCACCAGGTTGCCCGACCACGAGTGCGCCAGCTCGTGCGCGACCAGCGTCACCAGCGAGCGGTCACCCGCGAGGATCGTCGGCGTCGCGAAGGTGAGCCGGGGGTTCTCCATGCCGCCGTACGGGAAGCTCGGCGGCAGCACCAGCAGGTCGTAGCGGTCCCAGCGGTAGGGCCCGTAAAGCCGCTCGGCCGCCACGATCATCTTCTCGGTGTCGGTGAACTCCCACGCGGCACCGTCGACGACCGACGGCTCGGCGTAGACGCCGGCGCGGTCGCCGAGCGAGCGGAACTCGATGTCACCGACGGCGAGCGCGATGAGGTACGACGGCACCGGCGTCGGCATCGCGAACCGGTAGACGCCGTCCTCGCTGCGGGCGACCGGGTTCTCCGCG
Organism: uncultured Actinomycetota bacterium; assembly: GCA_963846535.1. GTDB lineage: Bacteria > Actinomycetota > Actinomycetes > Propionibacteriales > Nocardioidaceae > Nocardioides. The sequence goes on along the minus strand of CAWJWK010000003.1, from coordinate 1,770,242 downwards.
CTCATCAGGGCGAGCAGGTCCGGTGGCACGCGCACGACGGCGTCGTACGTCGCCCGCACGCCCGGGCTGTCCTGGCAGGGGATCCAGCTGCGGCCGAGGATCGGCTGGTTCTGGGTGAACAAGAACTGCTTCCCCGACGCGGTCTGCTGCGGCGCCAGCCACTGCAGCGCCCGCGCGTCGTCGGTCGTGGCGTAGTCGACGACGATCCGGTCGGCCGAGCCCACCTCGACGGTGAGTGCCTGGCCGAGCGATTCGTCGTGCTCGCCGAGCTCCCACGGAAGATCAGTGCCGTCCGCCCCTGTCACCGAGGAGATCGCCAGCCGCCAGGTGTCGAGCACCAGCACGTCGGCGTCGGCCGAGCGGCGGTCGAGGTCGAGCGTTGCCGTCGCCGCCAACCGGCGCTCGGCGAAGTCGACGGTGAGGTCGAGCGAGACATGCCGGACCGCGATCTCGTTGGGGCGGGCGTAGGAGTGCGGATCGGGGACGAAGGACCGAGGCATGAAGCCACCGTAGTTGGCGGCGCGGGGTGTTTGTTTCCCTACGCACCCCTCGCCGAAAGCGCTCAAGAGTCACACCAGCCCCGCAGGCTTGGGCGATTCTGCGATACCAGGGCGCCTGACTCCCTACGCTCCTCGGTGAGGGATGCCGGACTCGGCCGGCTAGAGGGAGCAATGGATGGCTGGGGTATCGGCAGGCGTCTCGGCGCGCCTTCTGAGGGCGAAGGCGAAGCGGCTCACCCGCGCCGCGAAGCACGATCGCGGGGCCGAGGGCGAACGGCGTACGGCGCACGCCTTGGCGAGGTTGCCCGCCGACGAGTGGCGGGTGTTCCACGACATCGCGTGGCCGGGTCGGCGGTACGCGACCATCGATCACGTCGTGATCGGGCCGCCGGGCGTGTTCGTCATCGACTCGAAGAATTGGGCCGGCACGATCGCCGCCGACGACGGGATCCTCCGTCGGAACGGCCGCCGCCGGGAATCGGCCACCCTCGCCGCCGGCGAAGCAGCGTCGAGCATCAAGCGGCTCGTCGTCGCGATCCAGGACCTCCCGGTGCACGCGGTGCTCTGCTTCACCGGGGAGGAGGACGTGTTCGGCCTCGCCGGGGGTGCGCTGCTGTGCTCGACCAACAACCTCGCGACGGTGCTGACCACCCGCCCCGGTGTCATCGCCCCAGCGGTCCGGGAGGACGTCGCTGGCCAGCTCGCCGAGCGACTGGGAGACGCGGCCAGCGTGCGCAACGTCGTACCTGCCCAGCGACTCCGGATCTTCCTGCCGAAGCCCTCGCGGATGACACCACCGCCTCCCTCCCGGCCCAACGGCCGCATCGGCAAGGCCGACATCGCCAGCCTGCTCGCCGGGGTGTCGCTCGCGGTCGGCTCGATCGCGCTGGTGTCGACCGACGCGCTCGACAGCTTCGGCCGGACCTTCGTCGACCTGGTGTCGAACAGCGACGACTCCTCCGACGACCCGCGCCGGCAACCGGCCATCGACATGCCGACGGGGTATCCGCCGGCCGACCAGGAGCCGGAGTCGGCCGAGCCAGAGTGACCTATAGGGGCTCTCCTGACACTTCCGTGGGTCGCGGCGGGCTGTCGACTCGTCGGCGACTACCGCCGTGCTGTTGTCACTGTCAGGGTGGTCGACCACCAGGGTGGTGGCCACATGACCGAGGTAGTCCTCGGAGGAGGGCACTACCCGGGTGCTACCGACTGTCAGGAGGGTGCGGTCGTCGCGCCGCGCTTGAGCCGCAGGTCACGCCGCGCCCGGCGGTACTCCACCTCGAGGATCAGCGCCACCAGGGCGGGCCGCAGCGCGCGGACCGCGGTGCGGTCGGCGGCGCGGGTGCGCTGGCGGGTGGTCATGGGTCGAGCGTAGGAGCGGTGCGGTCCCGCGGCTACCGACTTAAGGATGATTCGGGGTCAGACCAGGGGAGCCCCTGAGTCGGCCGTTTCCTCGTCGCCGGTCCGTCGTTAGACCTTCGGAGGGTTCTTTGGGAGGGGTGTCCGTCATGGAGTGGATCGAGTCGGCCGCGGTCGTCGCGATGTTCTTCGCCAGCGTGGTCTTCATCCTGGTCGTTGCTCATCTGGTGCTACCGCTGGACAAGTCACAGGCCGAGCGGGCGCAGGAGGAGCGCGAGAGGCGCGAACAGGCCGCGCTCGACGCCTTGCGCGACCTGGGTCGCAAGTACCCGCGACCGAAGAACTATTGATCTGGTGGGTGTGGTCCGGGTGAGACTGCCGTCATGCCCCCTCCCACCCTGCGGTTGAACACGGTCCTGGTCACCGACGACGGACCCCGCTACCTGGTCGAGCGCAAGCTCGGCGCCGGCGGCTTCGGGACCACGTACTTCGGACACCGGGTCACCAAGAGTGGCCGCTTGATGGAGCTCGCGAAGGTCTGCATCAAGGTGTGCACCAGTCGGAAGGACTGGCACGGCGAGGCGTTCTTCGGCGAGCTGCTGGCGGACGATCCGCGCGTCGTACGACTCCGCGACGCGTTGGTCCGTACGACGGGCACGGGCACGTCGCAGCGCCGGAAGTACATTCTGATCTTCGACTTCATGGAGGACGGCACGATCGCCGACGCCATCAAGCGCGACGAGCTGCGCTGGACCGAGGCGCGGACCCGCCGGGAGATCAAGGCGCTGCTGGGGCTGTTGGCCCGACTGCACGACGCGGGCGTCACCCATCGCGACCTCAAGCCCGACAACGTCTACCTCCGCGACGGCAAGCTGGTCGTCGGCGACTTCGGCATCACCCAGCTGGATCTCGACCCGCGCCACCACAGCGCCGCATACGCGCTCTCACCCAAGTTCGCGCCGAAGGAAGCGCTGGCGACCTGGCGCTGGGGACAGGCGGACGACGTCTACCAGGTCGGATTGCTCGCAGCAACGCTGGTGTCGGGCCGGATCTGGGGCACCGAGACGGTCTCGGTCCCGGCGATCTCGCGGCTGCCGGTGAGCGACGAGTTCAAGAGCTGGATCTGGCACGCGACCGGCGCGAAGGCGAAGCGGTACTGGGACGCCGGCGACGCCACCGAGGCGCTCGACGCCCTGCGCACGACCAGCATCGCGCCGGTCCGGGCACCGCGGTCCCTCGCCGGACAGGTCGTGGTGTTCACGGGAGGCATCGCCGGAATGTCCCGCAACGAGGCCACCGAGCTGGCCCGCAGCGCGGGCGCGGTCGTCCAGAGCACGGTCGGTGACTCGACGACGCTGGTCGTCGTCGGAAAGATCATTCGGGGCGCCGGCGCCAACGAGGGCCTCAAGCTGTTCGCCACCAGGGAACGGCTGCGGCGCGGGCAGGGCATCCGGGTGATCGGCGACGCGCAGTTCAAGCGCGCGGTCCGGACGCAGGCCCGACAGCCGGTCCCGGCGCCCTAGGCTCGCCGGATGGACGTCGTCCGCACACCCGAGTCCCGCTTCGACAACCTGCCGGGCTACCCGTTCGCCCCGCACTACCTCGACGTCGCGGCGTCGGACACGGAGCCGGTGCGGATGCACTACCTCGACGAGGGCCCGCGGGACGGGCGGCCCGTCGTGCTCCTGCACGGCGAGCCGACCTGGAGCTACCTCTATCGCACGATGATCCCGCCGCTCGTCGAAGCCGGCTACCGGGTGCTGGCGCCGGACCTGATCGGGTTCGGCAAGTCGGACAAGCCGACCCGGATGGCGGACTACACCTACCTGCGACACGTCGAGTGGGTCACCGCCTGGCTCGAGAGCGTCGACCTCCAGGACGTCACGCTGTTCGGGCAGGACTGGGGCGCGCAGGGGCAGCCGCACGACCGGATCAAGGCCGGGCACTTCCTCCAGGAGGACGCCGGACCCGACCTCGCCCAGCGGCTGATCGACTGGAACGGCTGACCGCACGGCCTTTGCTTCGTGATCAGATCCGAAAACGACGACCGGCGGGTCTCCCGCCGGCCGCTGCTACCGTATCCGGGCTCCGTAACAACCGCTTTGCCATGGGGATCGGGCCCTTTGGGACCTTTTGGGGGTTGGCCGTCATGGCCATCAGAGACGCTCTGCCGTTCCAGCGCGCTGGAGCCTGCGCGCTCGCGGCCGGGCTGCTCGCAGCACTGGTGTCCCTGCCCGCCACGCCTGCGGTAGCGGCCGAGGTCTCGACGAGGCCGGCCTCGACCGTCAGTGCCAAGGGCAAGGCGGTCTACGACATCGTGGTCCTGCCGACGGGCCGGGTCATCCTCGGGGGCGAGTTCACCGCCCTCGGCTCTTTCGCTCGGTCGAATCTGGGGGCTGTCCGAGCCAATGGCAAGGCTGACCGGGCCTTCGCACCGACCACGAACGGTCCCGTCCACGCGATCGCCGCATCGGCGGACGGCACCCGGCTCTTCATCGGTGGCAGGTTCACCAAGGTCAACGGGAAGACCCGGCACAACCTGGCTGCGATCGACGCCGTCACCGGTGACCTGATCGCCGACTGGGACGCGGACACCGCTGGCGCCGTACCGACCGTCACCTCGCTCGCGGTGCAGGGCAACGAGCTCTTCGTCGGCGGCCGGTTCGACTCCATCGACGGTGCCGACAAGGAGAAGCTGGCCAAGCTCAATGCGACGACCGGCAACCTCATCACCTGGAACACCTGGGTCAACGGCGGCGTCCTCGAGATCCGCGTCGACCCGGGCGGCACCGATATCTGGGTCGGGGGCGAGTTCACCAGGATCCGTGGGATCAGCCGGCCCCACTTCGGCGCGATGGACATCGACACCGGGCTTCCCACCGACTACGAGCCGACGGGCAACACCAGCCGGGTGATGACGCTGGTGGTCAGCGCCGACGGCGAGTGGGTCTACACCACGAACAACAACAACCAGACCTTCGGTTTCCAGCCGGCGCTCTCGCCCGACCCGCGCTGGAAGCGAAAGACCGACGGCAACGTGCAGTCGATGGCGATCGGGGGCAGCACGCTCTACCTCGGCGGTCACTTCACCAAGTTCAAGGACACCGGTCAGCGGCGCGTGTTCTTCGCCGCCGTCGGGCGGTTCGGTGGTCAGACCAAGGCCTGGAACCTGCGGGCGAAGGGCTCGAACCGCGGGTGTTGGGCGATGACGATGCAGGGCTCCCGGCTGCACGTCGGTGGCGGCTTCACCCACTTCAGGCGCGTGGCGCACCCGCTCTACGCAAGGTTCAACGGTTCGGCATAGGAGGCACGACATGCGTCGCGCATCCCGGATCCGCGTCTGCTGCTGTGTCTTCGCTGCCTCCCTGACACTCATCCTCTCGCCGGCACCGGTCCACGCCGAGGTCTCCGAGGTGCCTGCGGACACCGACGGACTGACCGGCAGCGCCGTCTACGACCTCGCCGTGCTCCCGAGCGGACGCGTCGTCCTGGGCGGTGACTTCACCTCGGTCGGCGGCCTCGCGCGCACCGACGTAGCAGCCCTGCTCGCCAACGGCGGCGTCGACCCGGGCTTCACTGCGAACACCAACGGTCAGGTCAACGCGGTCGCCGTCTCCGCCGACGGCAGCCGCGTGTTCATCGGCGGCACCTTCACCCAGGTCAACGGGGTGGCGCGGCAGAACCTCGCGGCTCTCAACGCCTTCAGCGGTGCCGTGATCGAGACCTGGCAGGCCGACGCCGTGACCAGTGGCACCGCGTCGGTCAAGGCGCTCGCCGTGAGTGGCAGCCGGCTCTACGTCGGCGGCCGGTTCGACTTCATAGACGGCGTCCACCAGGAGAAGCTCGCGGTCGTCGATGCGACCACGGGCTCGGTCGTGAAGTGGCGCACCTGGGTCAACGGCCCTGTCCACGACGTGCGGGTCGCACCGAACGGCAGCACCGTCTGGATCGGCGGCGCGTTCACCAAGATCCGGGGGCTGAGCCGTCCGTACATCGGCGGCATCGACGCCTCCACCGGGGTGCCCACCGAATTCGTGGCAGAGGGCAGCGCCGCCCGAGCCGTCTCGATCGCGCTCAGTCCCGACGGCCAGTGGCTGTTCGCGGGCAACGACCACAACCGACTGCTCGCCTACCAGCCGGGGCTCTCGAACGCCCCCCGCTGGCGACGTACCGGCTCCGGCAACACGCAGGCGATGGCGGTGTCGGACTCGACGATCTATCTCGGCGGGCACTTCCGGACCTGGGACGACGGGGGTCAGCGGCAGTTCTTCGCCGCGGTCAACAGGTTCACCGGTGCCTTCACCTCGTGGAACCCGGCTGCCACCGCCTACCACCGCGGCACCTGGGCGCTCGTCATCGACGGAAATCACCTGCACGCCGGCGGTGGGTTCACCCACTTCGGCGGCGAGCGGCAGCGCCTCTACGCGAGGTTCGACGGCTCGCCTTAGAGCCTGGATCCGGGCTCAGGGCGCAGGCGGACCGCGGAAGAACTGTGCGGTCTGGAACAGCATCGTCTGCTGAGGGGTGAGCTTGAGGCCAGTGACGGCCTCCGACATCGCCAACGCGAGGGCGAGGTTGTCGGCGTCTTCCATCCGGTCGAGGAGCGGTCGTAGCTCGGTCGGCACGAGCTCGGGATCATTGAGCGACCGGAAGTCCGGTGCGTCGAAGAGGAGCGCGGCGTCGCGCGCGCAGCCGAACCGCAGGTGCTGCTCCTCGTCCTGGGTTCGTACGACGGCCGCTGCCGCACCACCCAGGGTCATGGACTGCAGCGCATCGACGCCGGGGTCGCAGCAGCCGGTGTACTCGATGCCGAGCACGCCCCCGTCGATCTCGACCAGCGCCCACGCGGAGTAGTCGGCGGCGGCCTTGTCGTCCCACGGATGTGCGACCGGGTCGTGCAGGTCGACATCGAGGGCGTGGGCGACCGCGTCGCGGCTGGCGCCGGCGACGACCAGGAAGGAGAAGGTCTCGGGCACGACGATGGCGTCGATCAGCTCGTCGTAGTACTCGACCGTTGTTGCCACGCATCGGAGCGTAGGACCGACGACGCCTCTCCGTCCCCCGATCGTCGAAGTCAGCGCGGCAAGCGCCTGCCGGTCGGAGGGGAGCCAGTCGCCCGTCCGGGTCTGCGGGGTCGTCATTGCCAGCAAGGCCCATAGGCCACTCTGGCAATGACGACCTGCATCAGCCGCAGTTGTCGCAGATGCCGGTGCCGGCGGGGATCGCCATGAAGCAACGCGGGCAGACGTTGATGACCGGCTCGGGCTTGCGCACGGCAGTCGCTCGCGGAGCGGCGGGTGCGCGGGTGCGGCGCACCTTCGGCGCGGCGACGGGGGCGACCGGGACCGGCGGCGGGGGCGGCGGCTCCCAGCCGGGCGGTTCGGGTGACTCGATCCCGAGACCGGCCAGGACCTCGCGGGCCGCGTCGGTGGGGCGGTGCTTGGGGGTTGTCACGATGTCGTGCGGCGACGACCCGCCCTCGAGGAAGGTCTGCGCGTCGGGGCGCATCGCGGGCGGCAACCGCCGGTGCCGCCAGCGCGGGGGAGCCGTGCCGCGCTGGGTGATCGTGACCAGGTCGGGGCGCGCCCACGCGACCAGGGTCCAGTCGTTCTCGCGGCTGACGGCCCAGGCGCCGACGGTGGCATCGCCCGCTTCACCGGCGGCCCGGAGCGCGATCCGCTCGGGGTTGAGGAAGCGGCCCGTGACCTGGAGGACGGCGGGCAGGGGCTGCGCGACGTCGTACCCCTCCTCGCGGAGCGAGTAGGCAGCATCGGCGAGCGGGTCGGCGAGCGGATCCGGGGGCGTGTCCATCGGTTCGGACGCTACCCGGACGAAGCGACGACCCGGTAACCGGCGCCCGTCGTTGTTGCTACGGCGACATCTGGTAGGCGGTCGACAGCCCGGCGACCTCCGCCCACACCTTGTCGAACCGGTCGGTCGAGGTGATCGGCGCCCGCACCGCGTCGACCGCCCAGGCGCGCTGGGTGTCGTTGGCGCCGGCCTTGCCGTGCATCGTGATGGCGTTGGCGGAGAAGTCGCGCACCAGCACCTCGAAGATCGTGTCGACGACGTCGGTGTCGAGGTCGATCAGGGCCGCCTGCTCCAGGATCAGCTGCCCGTAGACGATCAGCGTGAAGATGTCGCCGAGCGAGAGCAGGAGGTCGAGGTCCTTCTGCTGCTCGGCATCGGGCGCCGCGGTCAGTAGCAGGTCGCAGAACGCCTCGGCCTGCTCGAGGAAGAGGCCGACGTTCGGGATCGACTGCGCGGCGACGTACGGCTTCTTCCAGTCCTGGAACCGCACCTTCGACAGCCCGCGCGCCGGCCCCTGGTTGAACAGGAACGGGTCGTCGGCGGCGTCCTGGCGGGTGGGGACGTCGGGGATCTCCTCGGCCATGAAGAGGTACGCCGGCATGAACTTGAGCACCAGCCCGAGGTTGACCGCGACCGTGCCCTCGAGGCGGGGGAGCGCGGTGCTGTCCCACTTCGCGATGGCGATGAAGTTGTCCTTCTCGAAGCCCTTCGCCGCGACGATGTCGCCGAGGTTGGTGACGACCCGCTCGCCCTCGGTGGTCACCTTCATCTTGGTGACCGGGTTGAACAGCAGGTAGCGCCGGTCGTCAGCGTTCGCGCACCGGAAGTAGTCGACGGCGCGGTAGCTGAAGAGCTTCATCGCGATCAGCCGCGCGTAGTTCTCGACGAACGAGCTGCGGATGTGCGGCATGTCGCGTGACCGGGTTGCCGTAGAGGATCCGGTGGTGTGCGTGCCCGATCGACGCGAAGAACGCGTTGGTCGCGAGGCCGATCGAGCCGAAGCTGAGGTTGAACTTGCCGACGTTGACCGTGTTGAGCGCCGCGCTGAACGCCGCCTCGCCGGTGTGCAGGATGTCGTCGGCCGTCACCGGGTAGTCCTCGAGCCGGAACTCCGAGACGTAGTTCTGGCTCGGCACCACGTTGCGGATGACCGTGTACGCCGGGTGGTTGCTGTCGGCGTAGAAGAAGACGTACTGGTCGGATCCCTCCACGCCGTCGATCCGGCCGAAGACGGACACCGTGGCGGCGCAGTTGCCGTTACCGATGTAGTACTTGCCGCCGGTCGCCGAGTAGGTGCCGTCGCCGGTCGGTGTGAGGACCAGGTCGGAGGAGTAGATGTCGGCGCCGTGCTCCTTCTCCGACAGGCCGAACGCCGCGACCCCGCCGGCGTCGATCGCGGCCGCGGCCCGGGCCCGCGCCGCCGCGTTGTCGCTCTGCCAGACCGGACCGAGGCCGAGGCAGGTGACCTGCCAGGGGTACCAGTAGGAGAGGCCGTAGAAGCCGAGCACCTCGCTCATCGCCGCCACCCGCGCGGTGTCCCAGCGCTTCGCCGCGTCACCCCCGGCGTCGCGCTCGGGTGTCATGAAGGTCGCGAACACCTTCTCCTTCGCGACGAAGTCGAGGAACTCGGTGTACCAGACCTTGTCGTGCCAGTCCTGGGTCAGCCGGTTCAGTCCGTAGCCCTCGATGTGCTCGACGGTCGCCAGCAGCAGCCGGCGGCTCTCCTCGTCGAGGTGCGACGGGTCGTAGGTGTGCGGGTTGAGCAGGAGCGATGCGGCTGCGGTCGGCATGGGGTGACTGTAGAGAGCGCGGCCCCGGTTCGGGAGGCGCCTCGGTTACCGAGACAGAGTGTCGGCCGTGCTCAGTGGAGCCGGCGGGCGCGGGCGAGCACCTCGCGGGTGCGGTCGGCGTCCAACCGGTGCCCCGCAATGTCCTCCGGCCAGCTCGACACCTCTGCGGTCGCCCAGTCGGCCCACTGCGCGACGACCGCGTAGTAGTCGGTGAGGAACGCACCCAGCAGCAGGGTCGTCGCCCGCCGCTGGGCGTAGAGGCCGTCTCCATCGAGGAACTTCTCCCCGGCCTCGATGCTGCTGGTGTTCATCTCGACCGCCCACTCCCGCGCTCGCGCGATCGAGGCGAGCGCGTCATCCCGGGTGCCGTGGTCGGCGAAGATCAGCTTGACCAGGCCCTCGAACTCGAGCGCGGGTCCGTCGCCCGGCTCGGCCAGCCAGGCCGCGAGCGCGCGCCGCCCCGAACGGGTGATCGTGTAGACGGTCCGCGGCCGGCGGCCAACGCTCTCCTCACGACGGGACGCGTAGCCGTGCGCGACCAGCTTCTTCGGCTCCTCGAACAGCTTGCTCTGCGCGCGCGGCCAGACCCGCCCCACGCTGCGGTCCATGGCCTTGGCCAGCTCGTAGGTCGAGTGCGGGCGGACGGCGAGCAGGCCGAGGACGCCGTACGTCGTCGTCGTGAGACGCGGAACCATTGACAAGATCCTCCCTTTGGGAGTAAACAGGTATATACTCTCCTTGGGACTATAAGGGACTGACATCATGGACGAAGCGATGACACTCGAGATCGATCCCGGCAACGCCGGACAGCTCCGCGACTGGGACGGCGCCCACGGCGCCTACTGGGCCGAGCAGGTGGACACCTACGACGGCTGCATGACTCGCTACCAGCCGATCCTCGTCGCCGCCGTCGGCGCCCGGGCGGGGGAGCGGGTCCTCGATGTCGGGTGTGGTTCGGGTCAGGTCGCGATCGACGTTGCGCGGGGTGCGCCGGGCTGTTCTGTGCTGGGCGTCGACCTGTCCAGTGCCCAGCTGGCGGTCGGCCGCCGCCGGGCCGGGGACCTGCCGGTCGAGTTCCTCCAGGCCGACGCCCAGATGCACGACTTCGGTGAAGTGGCCTTCGACGTCGTCGCGAGCCGCACCGGCACGATGTTCTTCTCCGATCGGGAAAAAGCGTTCGCCAACCTGGCGCGCGCGACGAAGCCGGGTGGCCGGCTGGCGATGCTGGTCTGGCGGGGCATCGAGGACAACGAGTGGCTGCGCGAGATGTTCGGCGCGATCGGCAGCGTGCGTCCGATCCCGGCCCCTCCCGCCGGTGCTCCCGGGCCGTTCGCGCTGAGCGACGAGGGCTATGTCCGCACCTTGCTGACGGGATCCGGCTGGGGTGAGATCGGGCTCGAACCGCTCGACGAGCAACTGCCCTTCGGGCCGGACGCTGACCGGGTCACCGCGTTCTTGGTGGGGCAGATGGAGTGGTTGTTCAAGACCCTCGACGACGACCAGAACCGACAGGCGACCGCCAACCTGCACGAGGCGATGACCCGCCACTCCGGTGCGGACGGCGTGTTGCTGTCGTCCGGCGCCTGGCTGGTGACCGCGCGGCGGGTCTGACCCGCCAATCAGTCGGTGATGAGGTCGCTCGGGTCGTCCGGCACGTCGACCGCGTTCTCCCGCAGCGCGTCGATCGGGATCACCTCGAGGGCCCGCTCGTTCGTGGCAGCAAGTACGACGGGCGCGGGCACGCCGTCGCCGTACGCCTGCAGCCAGCGGAGCGCGACCACGCACCAGCGGTCGCCGGGCTTCAGGCCCGGGAAGCTCCACTCCGGCCGCGGTGTCGACAGGTCGTTGCCCACCGCCTGCTGGTGGGCGAGGAACTCCTCGGTCATCACTGCGCAGACCGCGTGGCGGCCCTGGTCGTCCGGGCCGCACGAGCAGTTGCCGTCGCGGTAGAAGCCGGTCATCGGGTCGGTGCCGCACGGTGTGAGCTCGCCGCCGAGGACGTTGCGTTCGGTCACGGGCACGAGCCTGCCAGATCGCGCACTTCAGCTGACCATCGTGGAGCCACCCTCGACGACCTCGCGGCCGAGGGAGCGGACGATCCTGCGGTAGCGCCAGATCTGCAGGGCGCCGAAGGCCCACAGCGGGTACTGCACGCTCATCGCGGCCCGGAACGCGTCCGGCGTGTAGTCGTTCGACGATCCGGGAGTCAGCAGGTCGAGCACCGCGCCGACGGCGAACACGGCCAGCACGGCGGCGAGGAACCCACCGACGTTGATGATGCCCGTCGCGCTCCCCATCCGGTCCGGAGGGTTCGAGGTGCGGCCGACGTCGAAGCCGATCATCGACGCCGGGCCGCCGGACCCGCACGCGACGATCAGCAGCACGAGCAGCCACATCGGCGCCTCGCCGGGCCAGGCGAGGACGGCGGTCCACGTCGCAACCATGGCGGCGATCGTGCCGAGCGCGACGGTCGATCGGTGCCACGGGTGGTTGCCGACCACCCAGCCCAGCACCGGTCCGGATGCGACGACGACGACGATGATCAGGCTCAGCAGCGCGCCGGCCGCCGTGTCGGACAAGCCCTCGCTCAGCACCAGGAACGGGAAGCCCCAGAGCATCACCAGCAGGTGGGCGCTGAACGGCGTCGTGAAGTGCACCCAGAAGCCGAGCCGGGTGCCCGGCTGCGCCCAGGATGAGCGCAGGCTCGCCATCAGCGTCAGCCGCGACATCGGATGTCCACGGACGTGCCGCGACTCGGGCGAGTCCCGGACGAACAGCAGCAGTGCGGCCAGGAGGAACGGCCCGGTCGCTGCGGCGATGACATAGGCCGTCGTCCAGCCGAGCTCGGACAGCGCCCAGGTCATCGGGATGGCGGCGGCGATCGCGCCGACCTGACCGCTGCTGCCGGTGACCTGGGTGATCAGCGGGATCCGTCGCGGTCCGAACCAGCTGCTCACCAGCCGCAGCACGCAGATGAACGTCATCGCGTCGCCCAGGCCGACGAACACCCGAGCCACCAGCGCTTCCGGGTACGACGTCGCCAGCGCGAATCCCAGCTGGGCCAGGCTGATCGTCACCACACCGGCCGTCAGCACCGTGCGCGGCCCGAAGCGGTCGACCAGCAGGCCGACCGGCACCTGCATGCCGGCGTACACCAGCAGCTGGAGCACGGTGAACGTCCCGAGCTGGCTCGCCGTCAGGTCGAACCGGTCCGTGGCCGCGAGCCCCGCGACGGCGAGGCTGGTCCGGTGGAAGATCGCGGTGACGTAGATCGCGAGCCCGACGCCCCAGACCAGCCAGGCGCGCCGGGGAGTTTCCACCCGCAGACGGTATCGAGAGAGGCCGCGTCAGCCGACGGCGACCAGCAGCGACGCCGGTCCCCGCACCGTCGGCGACGACCGCATCGTCGGCTCGCCCACCACCGTGAGGCGGGGAAGTCGCTCGGCCAGCGCGCGCAGTGCGACCGTCGCCTCGAGTCGTGCGAGCGGGGCGCCGATGCAGTAGTGCGCGCCACCCGAGAACGCGAGGTGGGTCGGCGTCGCGGGGTCGTCGTAGCGGTCGATCCGGAACTCGCCCGGCGCCTCGAACACGGCCGGGTCCCGGTTGGCGCCGCCGATCAGCCCGACCACCCAGGTGCTCCTCGGGATCGGGTGACCGCCGAGCTCGGTGTCGTCGTACGCCGCCCGGATGGTGCGCTGCACCGGCGGATCGAAGCGCAACGTCTCCTCGACCGCGAGCCCCGCGAGCCCGGGGTCGGCGACCAGCGCGTCCCAGGCTCCGGGCGTGCGCTGCAGCGCGAGGACCGCGTTGCTGATCAGGTTCACCGTCGTCTCGAAGCCGGCGACCAGCAGGAGCTGGCACATCGCCAGCAGCTCCCGTGGCGTCATCCGGCCGTCGGCCTCGGCCGAGACCAGGTAGCTGACCAGGTCGTCGCGCGGGTCGGCGCGCCGCAGCTCGAACAGCCGCTCCAGGATCCGCTCGACCCGGAACGACGCGAGGGCGCCCTGCCGCGCGTGCTTGAAGGTGGTGATCCCGTCGAGGATCGATGCCAGCGTCTCGCCGTACTTCTCGAACGCCTCGACGTCGGCGTCCGGCAGGCCGAGCAGGTCGCTGATCACGCCGATCGGCAGCGGGGCGGCGATGGCGTGGACGATGTCGAACGTCTGCTGTCCCTCGAGGCCGTCGAGCAGCGCGTCGACCCGCTTCTCGATAGCGACCTCGTACGACGCCAGCTGCTTCGGGCTGAAGCCGTGCGCGGCGAGCCGGCGCAGCCGGGTGTGATCGGGTGGGTTGAGCCCCAGGATGGAGCGGTCGATGCTGTTGCCCTGGTAGATCGCGCCGTGCACGACGTCGGTGTTCGGGTCGCGGACGCCGAAGTCCCGCCGGCGCACCAGGTCGTGACAGAGGTCGTACTCGGCCGTCGACATGTATCCCGGCATCCCCGGCACCACCCGCCCGAGCGCGCGCACCTCCTCGTGGATCGGGTAGGGGTCCCGGAGTCCCTCCGCGGTCTCGAACCTCGCGAGGGGCGATCCGGAGCGGTGCGCGCGCCGGTCCCACAGCCGCGACCGGACGATGCCGACCACGAACTGCGCGGCATCCTTCGGGTTCTGTGGACCCTGCTTCATAAGTTCACGGTAGGCCGCCACCGGGAGTGCCCACATCCGTCTGTGGTCGTAAGCCCCGCGGGGCATGACCCGGCTGTGTTCGCGGCCGATGCCATGGTGGCTAGACGGCTGGGCAGAACGAGCCATTTTGTGGCGGTGACGCCGGTGCCACCATCGGCGTATGGCGCTCTTCGACGTCGCCGCCGACGCCTATGTCCGGTTCATGGGCCGCTTCTCCGTGCCACTTTCCGCGCTTTTCGCCGACGTCGGGCTGGCCGGGATCGCCCCGGCCGCGCGGGTGCTCGACGTCGGCTGCGGGCCGGGCATGCTCACCTTCGAGCTGGTGAAGCGGCAGGGCGAGTCCAACATCAGCGCGATCGACCCGGTCGAGTCCTTCGTCAGCGCGACCGCGGCGGCGTACCCCGCCGCCGACGTCCGCCAGGCCACGGCCGAGGACCTGCCCTACCCCGACGCCACCTTCGGCGCGACGCTCGCGCAGCTGGTCGTGCACTTCATGAGCAACCCGGCTGCCGGGGTGGGGGAGATGGCGCGGGTGACCGCTCCCGGTGGTCGGGTCTCGGCCTGCGTCTGGGACCACGCCGGCGGCACCGGTGCGCTGTCGAACTTCTGGCGCGTCGTGCGGCGCTACGACCCCGATGCCGAGGACGAGGGAGCGTTGCCGGGCTCGACGGCCGGCGACCTGACCCGGTTGTTCACCGACGCCGGGCTGCAGCAGGTCGAGGAGACGATGCTGACCGTACGACGGGAGTTCGTGAGCTTCGAGGAGTGGTGGGAGCCCTTCCAGCTCGCGGTCGGCCCTGCCGGCGCCTACGTCCGGAGCCTCAACCAGATCGAGCGTGCCGGGCTCGAGGGGGCGTTGCGAGACGACCTGGGCGACGGCCCGGTGACGATCCAGGCGAGTGCCTGGACCGCCACCGGGGTCGTGTAGCGCCCATCGGCACCGGCCGTCACGCGGCGGTGCCGACCTTCGGCGGCCGGCCCCGACGCGGTACGGCGGACCGCGGCTTGCCGCTCTCGAGCAGCACGCCGCCCCAGACGCCGTACTCGTCCCGCCGCAGACCGAGGTCGAGGCAGAGCTCGCGCATCGGGCAGCCGGCGCAGAACGCCTGGGCCGCGGCGAGGGTGGCCTCGTCGGTCGGGTGGAACAGGTCGGGGTCCGGATGGTCCGCGCAAGCCCACCCGAGCTTCGGGTCGTGCGGGGTCGGCGCGGTGAAGGCGATGGTCACGCCCTTCGTGTCGAACCGGTCCTCGTGGACCGAGATCTTCCGAGCAGTCATCGCCTGTCACCTCCTCCTTCTGGTCGGGGCGATGTGGGTGGGTGTGGTCGAAAAATGCGAAAAGGGTCGCGTCCGCGCGAGCGGAGCGACCCCTGTCGGAGTGCGGTCGGTGCACTACTCCACGGGCGGCTCCACTGGGACGGGCAGCTCCCGGCCTTCGGACCTGCGCGAGCGCAAGCCGAGGTCGAAGCTGCCGAGCTCCGGGCACTGGTGGGCAGCACCCAGCGCGCGGACCGCAGTGCGGTTCGAGTCGATGAGGGTGCGACAGGTGCCCACGTCATGTCTCCTGATGTGTGCCAGCTGGTGGCGCGCCCGGGTCCGTCCCGGACACCTGGAAGGGTAGATGCCCGGACCCGGTCGGGCCTAACGCATTAACGCAGGCAGCGACGATCAGATCTCGCGGCGCGCCCCGGGTGCCCCGGGTCCGGGCACCGAGCCCGGGGGAGGCGGCCCGAGCTGGCCGGTGCGGATCCAGTCGATGGCGAAGTCGGTCGGGTTGAGCGGGTCGACCATCACGCCGAGCTTCTGGCCAGGTTGCATCCGGGGCATGTGCATCGCCGCGACCACGTGGTCGCAGGTGACGATGTAGGGCTCGGTGCCGTCGGCCCGCTCGACGCGGGCGGTGACGCGCACGACCGGCGAGGTGTTGGCGTACGTACCCACCTGCCACGAGCCGTCGACGATCGCGACCGCCGGCAGCCCTTCGCCGTTGGTGAGCTGGAGGTGTCGCGACATCCGCAGGCCGAGGTCGGTGTTGTCGGCTGCTTCCTTCATCTGGTTCGGGATGTCCGCGATCTGTCCGAAGAACGACGACGGCTTGCCCTGTTGGTCGAGGTGCTGCTGGTTGGCCTTGTACATCCGCTGCCAGTCGCCGAAGAGTCCCATGGTCGGGGTCCGGCCTCAGTAACCGAGGAACTTGCGGAACTGCTGCCCGACCGCCTGCGACTGGCTCATCCGGGCGACCCAGCCGTCGAGCGCCGCCTTCGCGTCCGCCGCCGACACTCCGCTGTCGGCCGCGATGGCGATCAGTCCGGCCTCGTCGTTGACGCCGCGCTTCTGTGCCTCGTTGGCCCAGTCGGCGTAGTCCTGCAGCGAGACGCCGTTGATCGGCTCCCAGATCGGGTCGTTCTCGGCGACCGACCGGGTCGACGGACCGCCCATGATCGCCGGGTCGATGGGGCCGGCGCCCTTGACGTGCACCATCCCGTCGCCCTGCTGTCCCTGCTGTCCCTGTGCGGCCGCCTGGGCCGCCGCTGCCTGCTGGGCGAGCGCGTCCTTTGCCTTGCTGAAGAATCCCATCGTCGTCCCCTTCCGGCCGCTGCGCGGCCTTGTCAGCCCCCGGCAGCGAAGTTAGGCCGTGCAGCCGGGGCGCGAAAGGATCCGACGTCTCAACGTGGTCTCAACCAGGAACTTCCGCACAGGTCATGCGAACTGGTGCCATCGTGGCCTACTTTTCCCTCATGGCCGACCAGCCGGATCCCCCCGACAAGTGGCGCGTCTACGAAGGCGACGGCACGCCGGACCCGGAGCCCCCCGTCGAACCGCCCCCGCCGCCCGTCAGCACGCCGCACGTGCCGTACGGGCAGCAGTCGTCCTACAACCCGGTCGTCATCACGTCGTCGGGGTCGTCGGGCGCTGCGCCGAAGATCATCCTGCTGGTCGTGGCGCTCGCGGTGCTCGGTGGAGTCGTGGCCGGCGCTATCGCGATCATCAGCTCCGTGGGAGGCATCGACAGCATCGCCGGGGTCGACCCGAAGGACCCTGAGGACTTCGCCAAGATGGTCGACGAGATAGAGGAGAAGACCGGGAGCACCGAGGTCTACAGCGCCGGCCTGTACGACGGCTTCGCGATCGTCTACGTGCCCGTGGACGCCACCGACCGGGCGATCGGCTACCGCTGGGACGGGGGCGGTGTCGAGGAATGGACGAAGACCACCTCGTCGGACGCGCGGTTCGACCTCGCCGACATCGATCCTGACGTGATCGTGGGCATGTGCGAACCCGTGCTCGCAGCGGCGGACGGCGCGACGCCCGGTGACTGCCACCTGTCCATCCGGCGGCCCTACACCGGCAGCCAGGCGTGGTTCTCGGCCAGCGCGAGCGACGAGTTCGGCAAGTACGTCTCGGTCATGTACGACAAGAACGGCGTCGAGATCCCGAAGCCCTGAGTCAGGCGCTGAGCGAGTCGATCTCGTCGAGCGGCACCGGCGTCAGCCGGTCGTCGTTGGCGGCGTGCACGACCTCGCACGGCACCCCGGCCACCTGGGCGGCGGCGTAGAGCGCTGCGGCCCACAACCTGTCCGAGTCGTCGAGTCCGCCGCGGCCCGGCCTGGTCCGCAGGAACGCCACCCGCCCGCCGGACACCTGCTCGGTCGTCCACTCCCGGAGCAGTTCGAGCAGCTCGGGCGCGGTGGGGTCGGGCGCCACCATCGTGTCCGGTGCCGGCACCTCGATGAGCGTCTTGTGGGGCCGGCCGTCCGGGTGGATGAACACGATCCAGAGGCTGGTGCGGGTGAATCCGAGCGGCTCCATCAGGCCGCGCCAGACCTGCTCGAGGTCGGCCTGGCTGGTGATCAGTTCATCGGTCATCCCGCCACCCTGCGAGGCCGCGACCGATCGGGGGAGGGGGTCGCTCAGTTCTCCACAGGTCGGACGTCGATGCCGGCGGCGCGGGCGGCAGCGGCGTACGCCGTCGCCAGGCTGGCGACCGTCTCGTGCGCGTTGAGCCCGCTCGGGTTCGGCACCACCCAGAGCTCGGAGCCGGCAAGTGGTTCGGGTTGGCGACCCATCGTCGCCTTGGGCAGGCCGAACGCGGCGCGGTAGGCCGTGATCCCCGCGACCGCCACCACCCGCGGCCGCAGCCGCTCGACCAGCGCCGTGAGCGCGGCACCGCCCGCCCTCAGCTCCGCGTCGCCCAGCTCCGACGCCTTCGCGGTCGCGCGGGCCACCATGTTGGTGATGCCGATGCCCCGCGCGCGCAGCACGTCCCGCTCGTCATCCGTCATCCCGGCCGCCGGGTCGATCGGCTCGACGATCACGCCGGCGCGCAGCAGCGCCGGGTAGAAGCGGTTGCCCGGATAGGCGAAGTGGGTCTGGGTGGCCGCCGTCCAGAGGCCCGGGTTGATGCCGACGAAGAGCAGCTTGAGCTCGTGCTCCGGCCTCGTCGGCAACAGGTCGGGCACGACGGCGTCGCGGAACGACTCCAGCTCGGCCCGGGAGAAGGTACGGCGCACGCGGTCAGCCACACCCTGCAGTCTGCCCGGGGAGGAACCGCAAGCCCGCGGGTACCGTCCCATTCACCATGAAGCGAGCTCTCGGAGTCCTGTCACTCATCGTCGTGCTGACCGCGTGCAGCGACGACACGGGCGGCTCCGACACCGCAGACGACCCGGCCACGACCTCGCCGGCACCGGGCGCGGCTCAGGTGGTCGCGATCGTCGGCGGCAGCGCGGCGGGCGGTGACGTGGGGAAGTCGATCACGATCCTCGACAGTGACGAAGCGGTCCGGCACTTCGTCCAGCAGTTCCGGTCGTCGGCCTTCGCCGCCGACGTGGAGGAAGCGGTCGCCGCGAACCCGCCGGCCGATGGCCGGGTCCTGGGCGCGATGGTCATGGAGGTCAGCTGCGACATCCCGCCGTCGGCGACGGTGGAGGAGGTCGACGGTCACTACGTCGTCACGCCCGGGAAGGTGCCGAACCCGCACCCCGAGTGCGTCGTCGCGGTCACCAGCGTGGCGGTCGTCGACCTACCGGCGTAATGCCTCGGTTTCGAGGCCCGCTCGCACCTCAACCAGCGGGGGGTTTGTAGATGACCTCGAGCCCGTTGGGCACCGGTCGCTGCGCGCCGTCCGAGGGGGAGTTGAGGACCCGCAGCTTGCCTTTGCGGATCGCGGCGAGGGTCGTGGAGCCGCCGCCGTCGAAGTTGAGCGCGTCCTCGGCGCCGAGTCGCCGCAACATCTTGGCGAGCTCGACCATCGTGTAGCCGCGACTGAAGCTCTGCCGCCCGTCGACCACGAGGAAGATCAGCTCCTTGGTATCGCGGTCGACGCCGATCGCCGTACGCGGGTGCATCTCGGTGTCGTCGGCCGTCACCAGCTGCCGCTTCTTGAGCAGCAGCGAGTTGCCGGTGATGGCCATCGCGACCTTGCCGTCGAGCCGGCGGGTGATCTCGACCGAGGTGCCAACGGTCAGGTTCTGCAGCCGGTCCTCCGGCTTGTCGCCGCGGGCGATGAGCCAGGTGCCCTTGATGCCGGTGTTGCGGGGGAGGGTCGTGGAGTTGCTGACCACCTTGCCGTCGACGATCTGCACGCAGCGCACCTGCCGGTGCTGACCGTCCGTCCAACCGAGGCCGGCGGCGCGGCCGAACCGCCAGTCGTAGATGCCGGTGCCGTTGATCTTGACCCGGGGCGAGTTGTAGTTGGTCACCTTGATGTCCGGTCGGCCGACGACGCTCGCCACCATCGGCAGCTCGCCGACGTGCCACTTGCCCGACGTGTTGACCGAGATCGCGTTGTTCCAGCCGGTGTCGATCGCGTTGAGGAGCAGCCCGCCGCGCTCGTGGCCGATGCCGAGCGGCGCCCCGGTGTCGTTGATGTCGAAGAAGTCGCCGTTGATGCCGGCGACCAATCCCTTGGTGTCGCTGATCATGTCGGTGACCGGCTGGCGTCGGCGGACCCGGTCGCCGTACGCGTAGTCGACCTTGATTCCCGGCGCCCTCCACTTCACCCGCATCACGAAGTAACGCACCGGGCCGCGCCGCGTCCGGGCGTCCCAGCCGGTCACGGTCACGCCGGGCACGGGCGCGTAGGTGAAGCGCTGGGTGCGCGACCGCACGACCCGCTGCCCCGGCACCAGCGGCGGCGCGATCTCGCCCGGCACCTGGTCGGAGGTCTGCCACGTCGTCGGGTCGTTGGGGTCCGGGGTCGGGCCGGTGCGCGGCGCGGTCTCCACGACTCCGGCCTGCTGCGCCGCCGGCGGGGGCTTCGACGGCTCGTCGTCGAGGAACACCAGGGCGCCTGCGGTCGCCAGGAGCGAGACGACGAACAGTTCAGGCAGGACGCGACGCATGCCGTCCAGGTTAAGAAATCTGGCCGCCCCGTCCGGGATGATGGGTCGCGTGTCGAGCAGTCCGTGCAACACCTTCGCCGAGGGCGACAACCTCGAGGTGCTCGGCGGACTGCCCGCGGCGTCGTACGACCTGATCTACATCGATCCGCCCTACAACACCGGCAGCGCCTTCGCCTACAAGGACACCTTCGCCGGCCACCAGGCATGGACGGCGATGATGCGGCCGCGGCTCGAGGCCGGGCGGCAGGTGCTGGCCGACACCGGCGCGATCTTCGTCAGCATCGATGACAACGAGGTCGCCCATCTCCGATTGCTCCTCGACGAGGTGTACGGCGAGCAGAACTTCCTCGCCCAGGTCGTGGTCAACCTCAATCCCAAGGGACGGCAGCTGGGGAGCGGTTTTGCGACGTCGCACGAGTACCTGCTGGCCTATGCCAAGGACGCGCGCCGGTGCGTGCTCGACGCGTCGAGCGCCGACCTGGTGATCGCGGCGGACTTCCCGCTGGTGGCCGACGACGGGCGCCGCTACCGGCGACTGCCGCTGCGCAACACCAACAAGAGGTTCAACCCGCTGACGGCGCCGACCCTGCACTTCGCGATCTGGGGCGACCCGGAGAGCGGACGGGTCCGGACCGCGCCATTCGAGGGCGCGGTCGAGATCAAGCCGGTCTTCGGCGACGGCTCGCCCGCGGTCTGGCGGTGGTCCCGGCCGCGGATCGACGAGCGACCCGACGACCTGGTATGCCGCCTGGTGCGCGGCACCGCCGGTGACCGGATCGACGTGTTCCAGCGCGATTGGCTCGGCGCGCACGCCGACGGCACCGTCCGGCGGAAGAAGCTGCGTACGATCTGGCTGGCCGCGGAGATCGGCTCGACGGACACCGCGGTGGCCGAGCTGAAGGACATCCTCGGTCATGTCTTCGAGTCGCCGAAGCCGACCGGGCTGGTCCGGCGGATCCTCGAGACGATGCCCGACGACGTGCGGGTGCTCGACTACTTCGCCGGCAGCGGCACCACCGGGCACGCGGTCGCCCTGGCCAATGCAGCGGACGGCGGGCGTCGTACCTGCCTCTCGGTCAACAGCTCCGAGCCGGTCCGACCGGGCTCGAACGCCGATCTCGCCGGCTACCGCACGGTCGCCGACATCACCCGGGCCCGGCTCCGCGCGGTCGCGGAGCGGGTGGGCGGGGGATTCTCGGAGCTCTGAGGGCCCGCGGAATACCCGGTTGACCGGGTATCCCACGGGTGGTCAGCCATTGCAGAGGCGGACAACCCGTGGAATACCCGGCCGGCCGGGTATTCCACGCAGCGCGCCGGCGTCAGATCCCCGCCGCTTTCTCGAGCGCGCTCACCTCGTCGTCGAGGAACCCCAGCAGCCGCTGCAGGTGCGGGACCGTGCGCCGGCAGCCGGTGAGACCGAAGTCCATGTTGCCGTCGTAGGACGTGCAGGTGATGTTGAGTGCCATGCCGTTGATCGGGATGGAGAGGGGGTAGTTCCCGACCAGTTTGGCGCCGTTCCAGTACTGCGTGGTGCGGGGCCCGGGCACGTTGCTGATGATCAGGTTGTACGGCGCCCTGATGATCCCCTGCATCTTCAGCGCCGGGCCGAGTACGGCGGGCGCCTGGCCGATCGCGCTCATCGCGAGGATCTGGACCGGCGTCAGCGACTGGAGGGCGTCCTTGCCGTCCTTCATCGACTTGTGGACCGCCCGGAGTCGGTCGGCGGGGTCGGCCTGGTCGGTGCCGAGCCGGGCCATCACGGCGCCGACGGCGTTGCCACCCTCGGCCGAGGGCAGGTGGGACTCCTTGGCCTTGAGGCCGATCGGCACCATGGCGATCAGCGGGGTGTCGGGGAGGGCGTCGTGGTCGATCAGGTAGGAGCGGATCGCGCCGCCGCACATCGCCAGCACCACGTCGTTGATCGTCGTACCGGTCGACTTGCCGATGGCCCGGATCCGCTCGGTCGGCCAGTCCTGGGCGGCGAACCGGCGGGCGCTGGTGATGTTGCGGTTGAACATGGTCTTCGGCGTGTGGAAGGACAGTGTCGAGGTCTCGTTGCGGACCCCCTTGCTCAGGGTCTTGATCAACGCTCCGGGCATCCCGGCGGCCTCCGCGGTGACGCCGAGCGCCGTGCGCAGCGCGTCGGACGGAAGGCTGGCCAGGGTCCGAGCCGCGTCGGTCATGGGCGTTTCCGCGTCAGGCGCCTTGGTGCGGGTCCGGACCGCCCGGGCCGCCCACGGCGCGGCCATGCCGCGCTCGTCCGGGTCGCTCGACATCGTGCTGGCCATCAGCCGCATTGCGGAGATGCCGTCGACCAGACCGTGGTGGATCTTGGTGTACATCGCGACCCGGCCGTCGGCCAGCCCCTCGATCAAGTGCGCCTCCCACAGCGGGCGCTCCCAGTCGAGGCGGGTGCTGTGCAGGCGGCCGCAGAGATCGAGGAGCTCGCGGATCCTGCCGGGGCTGGGCAGCGCGTTGTGGCGCACGTGGTGCTCGATGTCGAACTGCTCGTCCTCCTTCCAGAACAGCTGACCGGCCGTCTTGACGGAGCGGTAGGGGTGCTTGCGGAAGAGCGGCATGATCTCGTCGTCGCTCGACGTGGCGGCCTCGAAGAGCTCGCGGACGAAGTCGGGTCCTGCGTCCTCGGGCTTCTCATAGAGCTGCAGCCCACCGACGTGCATCGGCTGGTTCTTGCTCTCCGCGAGCAGGAAGGCCGCCGACGGCGGGTCGATCGGCCTGGGCTTGGGCAAAGAGACCACGGGAGCACCTTTCGTTTTCTGCGGATACTTCCGCCTGCTGACGGTAGCCACAAGGGAAGGGTTCCGAGGGACCATTGGGTGGAAGGATGCCGCTCGTGAGCAACGAGCAGCCGCCGCCTCGGCCGCGGACGCCGCGCTGCCGGGCCTCGATCGACTGCGCGTTCTACTTCCAGAACAGCTACTGACACCGCGAACCGTCCACAGGGATCGCATCGGCGTTCGCCGTCCACAGGTACGCCGCGGGCTCGGCCGCGCAGTCGGGCCGCGCGCCTAACGTCCCGTCGCGACACCGGATTCCGCCGGTGCGTGACTCTCGGGAGCATCCATGTCCGATCTCGTCCTGCGGCGGCTGGCCGCGCTCTTCCTCGCCCTCGTCGCCGTCGGAGGCCTCGGCGCTGCCGCGGCCGCCGACACGTCCGCCACCGTGATCGAGCCCTATGTGCCGCCCGGCGACACGATCGTGCTCGTCGAGGGCGACGCCGCCAACGGCTTCGGGATCAAGCACTACGACGGCACCTGGCTCTACCCGCCCACCGACTCCGAGACCATGGCCGAGTGTGAGGAGTACGACCGGGAGATCCGGCAGTTCCGGTGCAAGGTGAGCAACCGGACCTGGCTCCGCGCACTCGCCGGCTTCAAGGAGACGACCCGCTACTACCGCTCGCGGCCGTAGCTCGGGGGTGCCGGGTGGCACCATCGGCGCATGGGCTGGGTGTTGCACGTCGACCTCGACCAGTTCATCGCGGCGGTCGAGGTGCTGCGCCGGCCCGAGCTCGCCGGGCGGCTGGTCGTCGTCGGTGGTCGTGGCGACCCGACCGAGCGTGGGGTGGTGTCGACCGCGTCCTACGAGGCGCGTCGCTTCGGCGTCGGCTCCGGGATGCCGCTGCGGATCGCGGTCCGCAAGCTGCGCAACGCAGGGGAGGAGGCGATCTTCCTGCCAGTCGACGCGGCGGCCTATGACGCCGCATCGGCCGAGGTGATGGAGGTGTTGCGCGGCCTCGAGTGGGGCGGCGTGCCCGTCCTGGTCGAGGTGCTCGGCTGGGACGAGGCGTTCGTCGGCCCCGGTCCTGGCCACGGTGAGCTCGGCAGCCCGGTCGAGTTCGGCGAGCGGATCCGCGAAGCCGTGCTCGACGCGACCCAGTTGAGGAGCGGTGTTGGGATCGGTAACAACAAGCTGCAGGCAAAGCTCGCCACCGGCTTCGCAAAGCAGCGGGTCGAGGGCGCGCTCGCTCGCGAGGCGGGTGCCGGGATCGGCGAGGAGTCGGGGCCGGGCGGTCAGGAGCGCGGTCGCGGGACCTACGTGATCAGCGACGAGACCTGGTACGACGAGATGGGGCAGCGCCCGACCTCCGCACTGTGGGGCATCGGTAAGAAGACCGCCGACAAGCTGGCTCTGCTCGGGATCGCGACCGTGGAGGACCTGGCCCGCGCCGACCCGGACCTGCTGGCCTCGAGCATCGGCCCCACCACCGGCCCCTGGCTGCGCCGGATCGGGAGGGGCGTCGCCTCGGACGAGGTCGACGCGACGCCGTACGTCGCCCGCGGGCACGGGAGGGAGGAGACGTTCCAGGAGGACCTGACCGACTGGGCCGACGTCGAGCGCGAGACCGCCCGCATCGCCCGCCGGGTCGTCGAGGACATCGAGGCAGAGGGCCGCCCGGCGGTGCGGGTCGAGCTCAAGCTGCGCTACCGCCCGTTCTTCACCCTCACCCGCAGCCACAAGCTGCCGGCACCCAGCGTCGACCCCGACGTGCTCGCGGCCGAGGCCGTCGCTCTGCTCGACCGGGTCGAGAAGGACCGCCCGGTCCGACTCCTCGGCGTGCGCCTGGAGATGGCCGAACCCGACGCCGAACGCGCTAGCGACTAGCAGCGGCCTTCGTTGGTCGAGACCCTTTCGTTGGACGAGTAGCCCTCGCCTAGCGGCTCGGGCTACTCGACCAACGAGGGTCGTCGGTCAGCCGAGCTCGTCGCGCAGCTCCTGGACCACAGAGTCGACGACGGCGACCAGGTCGCCATCGGTGCGCTCGGCGACCGCGCGCTGGCGTTGGTACGACGCCCCGCGCTTCGGGATGTCGAGCACCGAGGCCAGCTCGGCCGAGCAGCCGAGCCGCTCGGCGACCGGCTCGAGCGAGTCGACGAGGTCGGCGAGGTCTTCGGTGACCAGTCGTTCGTGGGACTCGGCGTCGAGGATGACGATCGCGTCGACGCCGTACCGTGCCGCCCGCCACTTGTTCTCCTGGACGTGCCAGGGCGGCATCGTGGGCAGCTTCTCTCCGGCGGCGCAGCGCTGGTCGAGCCACACGACCAGGCAGTGCATGAGCGCTACCAGGGCCCCCATCTCGGACAGCGTGGAGACCCCGTCGCAGACGCGGTTCTCGAGCGTGCCGTGGGTGACCGCCGGCCGGACGTCCCAGCGGATCTCGGTGAGCTCCTCGATCACGCCGGTGACCAGCTGGTCGTGGACGAACGCCTCGAACTCCTCCCACTGTTCGAACTGGAACGGCAGCCCGGCCGTCGGCAGCTGTTGGAACATCAGCGCCCGGTTGGAGGCGTAGCCGGTGTCGACGCCCGCCCAGATCGGGGACGACGCGGACAGTGCCTGGAGGTGCGGGTACCAGTTGAGAATCGCCGACAGCACCGGCATCACCCGCTCCTGCGCGGGCATCCCGACGTGCACGTGCACGCCCCAGATCAGCATCTGCCGGCCCCACCACTGGGTGCGGTTGATGAGCTCCTCGTAGCGGTGGCCCTCGGTCAGCTGCTGTCCGGTCCACGACGCGAACGGATGCGTGCCGCCGCCGAAGAGGTCGAGGTCGAGCTCGTCGCAGGCGGGTACGACGTACTCCAGGGTGCGGCGCAGGTCGGCCATCGCCTCGGGGACCGTGTCGCAGACTCCGGTGACGACCTCGACGGTGTTGCGCAACAGCTCCTTGTGGAGCCGGCCGGGGTCGGGCATCCGCGCCTTGGCCCGCGCGAACAGGTGCGCGGCCTCGTTGCGCAGGTCGCGGGTGCGGCGGTCGACGAGGGCGAACTCCCACTCCACGCCGAGCGTCGGCTTCGGGGAACCATGGAAGTCGATCCGCACGAGGCTCAGCGTTCCACACCTGGACGTGCCTTGGTTTCGACGTTCGACGCTGGCGCGCCTCGCACCTCAACCAGCGGCGCAGCGTCCGTGAAACGATCGGGCTGTGGACGCGCCGCTCGATCGCATGTGGGAGCGGAGCCGGCTGTCGGTCCGCGGGCGGGTGCAGCGCTGGCGGAGCAAGCTGTTCGCCGTCGTCCAATGTTCAGTCGCTGCCGGCGCCGCGTGGTGGCTCGCCGCCGAGGTGTTCGACCACGAGACGCCGTTCTTCGCGCCGATCGCGGCGGTGGTGTCGCTCGGGACGTCGTACGGACAGCGGCTCCGCCGGGTCGTCGAGGTCACCTTCGGGGTCGCGATCGGCGTCTTCGTCGCCGACCTGCTGGTGGTGTCGATCGGGACCGGCGCGTGGCAGCTCGCTCTCATCGTGGGCCTCGCGATGTCGGCAGCGCTGCTGCTCGACGCGGGGAACCTGTTCGTCACCCAGGCCGCGGTGCAGTCCATCGTCGTCGCGACCCTGCTGCCCGATCCCGATGCGGCGCTGGTCAGGTGGACCGACGCCCTCATCGGTGGCGGGGTCGCCCTGATCGCAGCCACCGTCGTACCGGCGGCACCGCTGCGCAAGCCGCGCGAGCAGGCCGCCGCCGTCGCGCGCAAGATCTCCGAGCTGCTCCGTGCCGCGAGCCACGTGATGATCGACGGCGAGCCCGATCCGGCGCTCGACCTGCTCACAGATGCGCGGGCGACCGATCGGATGACGCGCGAGCTCCAAGCCGCTGCGAACGAGGGCATGTCGGTCGTGGCGTCGTCACCGTTCCGGGTCCGACATCGCCCGGGGCTACGCAGGATGGTCGAGCTGGTCGACCCGCTCGACCGGTCGTTGCGCAGCACCCGGGTGCTGGTCCGGCAGACGGCGGTCGCGGCGTACCGGCACCGCCCCGTGCCGACGTCGTACGCCGACCTCACCGCCGACCTCGCGCTGGCCGTGGACGCCGTTGCCGACGAACTGGCAGCCGAGCGGATGCCGGAAGCTGCCCGCCCCCAGGTGCTGGCCGTGGGCCAGGCCACCGGGCTCGTCGAGCGGAGCGACTCGCTCTCCGGCGACGCGATCCTCGCCCAGCTGCGCTCCATCGTGGTCGACCTGCTGCTGGTCACCGGCATGGGTCAGCTCGAGGCGACCGACGCGCTGCCTCCGCCGCGACGCTGACGGGGCGCGGGCCCTACCCAATCACCCTGCGGACATCCGTCTTGACCTATTCGGTGAACAGTTGTTCTCTGAAATCTTATGGCCAGCACGATCCCTTGGGAACGCGTGCGTCGATCTGCCTCCAAGCTGACGACGCCGCTCCACCCTGACGACTACCTCCGCCTCCTCAACCCGCTGTGGAGCTCGCGGGAGCTCCGCGGACGGATCGAGAACGTCGTCCCCGAGACCGACGATGCCGCGACGCTGGTGATCAAGCCCGGATGGGGCTGGCGCTACAACCACAAGCCCGGCCAGTACGTCGGCATCGGGATCCAGGTCAAGGGCAAGTTCCAGTGGCGCTCCTACTCGGTGAGCTCGCCTCCCGAGCGGCGCCGCGGGACGATCACGATCACCGTGCGTGCCATGCCGGAGGGGAAGCTGTCCAGCCACTTGGTGAAGGGCCTCGAGCCGGGCACCATCGTCCGCCTCGCGCTGCCGGAGGGCGACTTCGTCCTCCCCGACCCGCCACCCGAGCGCATGCTCTTCCTGGTCGGCGGCAGCGGGGTCACGCCGGTGATGGCGATGCTCCGCACGCTGGACCGGCGCTCCCGAGAAAACGGTAGAGCGATGCCGGATGTCGTCATGCACTACTCCTCTCCCACCGAGGACCGGATGATCTTCCGCGACGAGCTCGACAAGCTCGAGCAGAAGCACGACGGGCTGACCCTGCACCGGCTGCAAACCGACATCGACGGGATGCTCGACCTCGGTGATCTCGACCAGATCTGTCCCGACTGGCGCGAGCGCGAGACCTACGCTTGCGGGCCGGGCCCGATGCTGGACGCCATCGCCGGGCACTTCGAGGAGAACGACCTGGAGGAGCAGCTGCACCTCGAGCGGTTCTCGCTCGAGCTCGGTGGCGAGGGCGGCGAGGGCGGCACCATCACCTTCCAGAACTCCGGCAAGTCCGTAGAGGCCGACGGCGCCACCACCGTGCTCGAAGCCGGCGAGGAGGCTGGCGTCGGGATGCCCTACGGCTGCCGGATGGGCATCTGCCACACCTGCACGCTGACGCTTCTCTCGGGCAAGGTGCGCGACCTGCGCAACGGCGACGAGTACGACAGCCCCAACGAACCCGTGCAGACCTGCATCACCGCTGCCGTCGGCGAATGCACCCTCGACATCTGACACCTGACCCGACCACCTGAAGGAGACGCTCATGGCGATCTCGGACGTCAAGGAATACACCCACCTCACCGACGATGAGGTCGAGCAGATCGGGCGCGAGCTCGACCAGATCCGCGCCGACATCGAGGAGTCCCGTGGCGACTCCGACGCGGCGTACATCAACCGTCTCATCAAGCTGCAACGCGCGCTTGCGGCGGCCGGCCGGGTCACGCTGCTGGTGGGGACCCAGTTCAAGGAGACCCGCAAGCCGGCCTGGGTGCTCGGCGCCAGCCTGCTGGGGCTCCACAAGATCCTCGAGAACATGGAGATCGGCCACAACGTCATGCACGGGCAGTGGGACTGGATGAACGATCCGGAGATCCACTCGTCCAATTGGGAGTGGGACACCGCCCAGCCGGCGGAGCAGTGGAAGCACTCGCACAACTACATCCACCACCAGTTCACCAACGTCCTGGGCTACGACAACGACATCGGCTACGGCATCCTCCGGATGGCGCGCGAGCAGAAGTGGTCGCCCTACAACCTGGGTCAGCCGATCTACAACAGCCTGCTTGCCTCGCTGTTCGAGTGGGGCGTCGCTCTGCACGATCTCGACATCGAGCGGATCCGCAAGGGCGAGAAGGATCCGAAGGAGATGAAGCGGCAGCTCAAGCAGATCTTCCGCAAGGGCCGCAACCAGGTCCTCAAGGACTACGTGGTCTATCCGGCGCTGGCGGGCAAGCAGTGGAAGTCGGTCCTGACGGCCAACGTCACGGCCAACATCATGCGCAACCTGTGGTCGTACATGATCATCTTCTGCGGCCACTTCCCTGACGGTGCCCTGCACTTCACGGAAGAAGAGATCGAGGACGAGTCGCGGTCGGAGTGGTATCTGCGGCAGATCCTCGGCTCGGCGAACTTCGAAGGCGGCCGGCTCCTGCACATCCTGTCGGGGAGCCTCGGTTTCCAGATCGAGCACCACATCTTCCCCGACCTGCCGAGCAACCGGTATCCCGAGATCTCCGCGAAGGTTCAGGCCCTGACCGCCAAGTACGACATCCCGTACACCACCGGTCCGCTCTACCGGCAGTACGGCCAGGCGCTGCGCACGATCATGAAGCTCTCGCTCCCCAACAAGATGACCAGCAGCGACCAGCCCGAGCCGCCGACGGCACCCCACGACCGCAAGCGTCGCGGCGACGACGAGCGCCCCTCGCGCCGGTACGAGCTCGGAGGGTGGTCCCGCTCGCACTCGGAAGCGCGGGGTTGATGTCGATGCAGACGCCGCACGGCATGGAGGGGCCGTTCGCCTGGGAGCCGTCGCCCGAGGGCGGCCTCGGCGAGCTGGTCAAACGTCGGGTGACCCAGTGCGCGCTCAGCCGGATCTGCGGTGTGTGCGCGGAGTCGCTGGGCCGGCCGGTCGTCTTCGTCGGCACGCCGGACGAGATCGGTCGCAACGCCTTCCACGCGCCGCCGCTGCACGGCTCCTGCGCCGACGCGCTGCTGCGCGACCCTGGCGCCGATCCGGACTGGCAGGTTGTCGCGACGGCAGGCTTCGAGTTCGTCCGACCCGCGAAGGAGGACGTCGACCGCCGACCGACCTTCCAGCCGAACTCGATGTTGCCTACGTCGTAAGCGCCTCGGGTTCGAGGCTCGCTGCGCTCGCACCTCAACCCGCGGCGAGCCGCTCCAGCCAGGCGTCGGCCGTGCCGTCGTACGGCGCCACGCCGGTGCGGACGGCCGCCAGCACCTCGGCGGCCGCGCGCTCGGCCATCGCCACCACGTCCGCCGGATAGCCGTAGGTCAGCTGGTGCTCGGCGAACTCGTCCTCGTCGTCGAGGTAGATGGTGCCGTCCTGGAGCCGGACCACGTCGAGGTCGAGGTCGACGGCCCGCAGCACGGAGCCGCTCCACGCTGCGGGGGTCGTCATGTCGACGTACGTCGCCGACTTCGCGCGGGCGTCGTTGAACGCCGCGAGGTGCGCGGCGCCGCCGGCCGGCACCAGCATCACGCCCGCGAAGTGGCCGACGAAGTCCATCCCCGGCCGGGCGTAGTGGGTACCGACCGGGAACCCCAACCACTCACCGTGCTGGTCGGTGCCGAGGTAGACGCCGTCGTACTCCCAGTGCGGTCGCCCGCCCCACTTGGTCATCTCGACACGGATCGGCTGGCCGGGAGTCACGCAACGCTGTCTACCAGAGCGTGCCAGCATGGCGCGCATGGCCGACGCACGGGAGCTGACCCAACGCCTCGACCTGTGTCTGCGGGTGGGCGAGCTGCTGTTGTCGTCGGGCGCGGGCGCCGCCGACGTGACCGCCACGATGAGGGCGCTCGCCCACAGGCTCGGCGTACGCCGGACCGAGGTCGACGTGACCTTCACCCAGCTCGCGATGAGTGCGCAGGCCGAGCCGGACGAGCCGGCGATCGTGCAGCTCCGCTCGGTGACGCAGCGCGAGATCGACTACGACGACCTCACGAAGGTCGATCAGCTGGTCCGTGACGTCCTTGCCGGGCGCACCGACCTCCGTGACGCCCGCGCCGAGATCGCCCGGATCGCCTCGTCCGGTCACTCGCGGGCCCGGTGGGCGGCAACCCTCGGCTGGGGCGTGATGTGTGCGGGGATCGGCCTGCAGCTGGGAGGCACCCCGGCCGTGCTCGTGGTGGCGTTCGTCGCGGCGGTGGCGATCGACCGCCTTCAGCACTCCCTGACCAAGCGGCGGGTCCCGGCGTTCTACCAGCAGATCGCGGGCGGTGCCGTCGCGACCGTGCTGGCCGCGGGCGCCACCCGCGCCGCCGAGTCGGTCGTGAGCATGGACGCCTCGCTCGTGGTCAGCGCGAACATCATCATGCTGCTCGCAGGCATCGGTTTCATGGGCGCGATCCAGGACGCGATGAGCGGCTTCTACGTCACCGGAGGCGCCCGACTGCTCGAAGCGGTGCTCGCGACCGCCGGGATCATCGCCGGTGTCAGCGGCGGCATCAGCCTGGCGACCGCGGTCGGCCTCGAGCTGCCCACGCTGGAGGCGGCGCGCACCGACCTCGCCGGCGTGAGCGTTGCGGCACTAGGGGCCGCGATCGCGGCAGCAGCGTTCGGGTTCTCGTCGTACGCACCGCTCCGGACGCTCGTGCCGGTCGGACTGCTGGCGGGTGGTGCACTCGCCATCACCGAAGCGGTCTCCCGGCAGGACTTCGCGCGGGCGTGGGCCGTCGGGGTCGCCGCGTTCGCGGTCGGACTGGTCAGCTACACCGTGGCCGGGCGGCTCCGGGTTCCGCCGCTGGTGGTCGTCGTGCCGGCCGTGGTGCCACTCCTGCCCGGTTTGTCGATCTATCGCGGGCTCTCCCTGCTCGGCGCCCAGTCCGATCCCGCGCCTGCGCAGGGCCTGCTCGCCATGGTCACGGCCGCCTCGGTGGCAACCGCGCTCGCCGCCGGCGTGATCCTGGGGGAGTACGTCGCCCAGCCCGTCAAACGTGAGGCTCGACGGGTCGAGACCCGGCTCGCCGGGCCGCGCCTGGTCGGCGTCACCCGGTACCGCAGGCGGCGGCGAGGTCGGGGCTCGGAGGAGTAGCTCCTCAGACGATCGTGGTCTTCTTGGGGAGGACCCGCTTGGAGCCCATCGCGATGACGTCCTGGTAGCGCGAGCCGGCCAGCTTGCCGAACGTGTGGATCAGGTGCGCGTCGATGCCGACGAGCACCCGGGCCTGGTTCCGCTCGATGCCCTTGACGATGATCGCCGCGGCCTTGTCGGGGGTCATCCGCGCCAGCTTCTCGTCGAAGAGCTTGGCGGTCGCGCCCTTGTCCTCGTTCTCGGCGACCCGGGCGTTGCGGGCGATCGCGGTCTTGATGCCGCCGGGGTGGACGGCCGTGACGCCGACCTTGTTGCCGGCGATCAGCATCTCCTCGCGGATCGCCTCGGTCATCCCACGCACGGCGTACTTCGACGCGTTGTACATGCTCTGGCCCGGCATCGAGACCAGGCCGAACAGCGACGAGATGTTCACGAGGTGCCCGTCGCCGGACTCGATCAGGTGCGGCAGGAAGAACTTCGAGCCGTGCACGACGCCCCAGAAGTTGATGCCGATGATCCAGTCGATGTCCTTCATCTCCAGGTCGACGAAGTCGCCGGCCAGCGCGACGCCGGCGTTGTTGACGACGACGTTGACCCGGCCGAACTCCGTGGCCACCGAGTCGGCGTACGCCTCGAACGCCGCGCGGTCGGCGACGTCGAGCCGGTCGCTGCGGACCTCGGGAGCCCCCGCCTTCTCGGCGAGTACGACGGTCTCGGCGAGGCCCTCCTCGTCGACGTCCGACAGGGCGAGGATCGCGCCCTTCTCGGCGAGGTTGAGTGCGAGCGCGCGGCCGATGCCAGAGCCGGCTCCGGTGATGACGACGACCTTGTCGTTCAGTGACTTCATGCGAGTGCCTCCTCGGCAACAGCGGGCTCGGTGGTGAGAGCGGAGACGTCGTACTGGTCGACGTCGAAGCGGGACAGCTGGCCCCGGAACGCGAAGGTCTGGCCCGGCCAGAGTGTCGTGTTGTTGCCGAACTTGTCGAGGTACCAGCTCGCACAGCCGCCGGTCGTCCAGACCGTCGGCTTCATCCGCTCCCGCATGGTGGCAGTCCATTCCTCCTGAGCGGCCGCGCTCGGCTCGACGGCGCCGAGGCCCTCGCGCCGCATGGTGCGCGCGGCGTCGACGATGTAACGGACCTGGGACTCGATCATGAAGATCATCGACGAGTGGCCGAGCGCCGTGTTGGGACCGACGATCTGGAACAGGTTGGGGAAGCCGTGGATCGTGGTGCCCTTGTAGGCGGCCATGCCGTGCTCGTCCCACACGTCGGCCAGGGTCCGGCCGTCGCGGCCGGTCACGTGCTGCGCGATCGGCGGCTCGGTGACGTAGAAGCCGGTGGCGACGACGAGCACGTCGATCGGCCGCTCCTCGCCGTCGGCGGTGACGACCGCGTTGCCGGTGATCTTCGCGATCGGGTCGTCGACCAGGTCGACGTTGTCAGCGGCGAGCGCGGGGTACCACGCGTTGGAGATCAGGATCCGCTTGCAGCCGGCGCGGTAGGTCGGGGTGACCTTGGCGGCCAGCTCGGGGTCCTTGATCGCCTTGGCGATGTTCTTCCTGCACTGGCTCTCGACGACCTTGAGCAGCGCGGGGAACCGGGTGAACGCCGGCGCGCGGACCTCGAGCTGCGCGTAGACCGCCGCGCGCCACGCGCGCTGGGCGCCGGGCACGTGCTTGAAGAGGGCCTTCTCGACGCGGGTGAACCGGCGCTCGTTGCGGGGGATGATCCAGTTCGGCGTGCGCTGGTAGACGTCCATGTGGTCGACGATCTTCTGGAGCTCGGGCACCAGCTGGACGGCCGATGCGCCGGTGCCGATGACGGCAACCCGCTTGCCGGTCAGGTCGACATCGTGGTTCCAGCGGGCGGAGTGGAAGATCTCGCCCTGGAAGGTGTCGATGCCGTCGATCTCGGGCAGCCGCGGCTCGGAGAGGCCGCCGGAGCCGGAGATGACGGCGCGGGCGGCGTACTCACCGTTCGTGGTGGTCACGTGCCAACGCTGCGCCGTCTCGTCCCACGTCGCGTCGACGACTGCCGTGTCGAAGACGAAGCGGTCGAGGACGCGGGCGTCCTCGGCGACCCGCTTGGTGTACTGCCAGATCTCCTGCTGGGGGGAGTAGACCTTCGACCAGTCGGGGTTGAGCGCAAAGGAGTAGCTGTAGAGCTGGCTCGGGACGTCGCACTCCGCGCCGGGGTAGGTGTTGATGTGCCAGGTGCCGCCGACGTCGCTGTCCTTCTCGATGACGACGAAGTCGCTCTCGCCTGCCTCATCGAGCTTGATCGCGGAGGCGAGACCGGCGAACCCGGCGCCGATGATCAGGTGGTCGACCAGCTGCGCCGTGGAGCGGGTGCCGGTCTTTGCGGTGGTCTTCTTGGCCATGTCGACGAAGGTACTGGCGCTATTGAACATTCGTCAATAGACTGTCCGTGTGACCGCAACCACCCGTACCCGGCTCTCGCCCGACGAGCGCCGCGAGCAGCTGCTCGAGCTCGGGCTGCAGCTGTTCGCCGGTCACACCATCGAGGACATCTCGATCGACCGGCTCAGCGAGGTCGGCGGCGTTTCGCGCGGGCTGCTCTACCACTACTTCGGCAGCAAGCAGGGCTTCCACGAAGCGGTCCTCCAGCGCGCGGCCGACAACCTGGTCGCCCAGACCGAGCCGCCGCGGGGCGACGACCCGATCGCGAGGCTGCTGGCGTCGCTGACGGCGTACGTCGACTACGTGATCGCCAACCACGAGGGCTATCGCTCGCTCGTACGGGCTGCCGCCGGTGGCAACGAGGCGATGCGCAGGATCTACGAGCAGGCCCGCGACGCCATGATCGATCGAACCTTCGAGACGCCTGGCGTCGAGGCCTTCCTCGCCGACCAGCCGACGACCCGGCTCGTGGTCCGCGGCTGGGTGGCGTTCGTCGAGGACAGCGTCCTGACCTGGTGCGACGACCCCAACGGGATCAGCCGCGACCAGCTGGCGCAGATCGTCACCGACGCGCTGCCGGCGCTGATCGGCACTCTCGACTGAACGTCTGAGGGGGCTACTTCGACGGCTTCGGCGTCTTGCAGTCGACCTTCGGGTTGACGCCCAGATAGTTCAGCGGACCCGCGACGATCGTCAGGGCCGTGTCGGCGAACTCGCGGCAGCTCACGTCGCCATCCGGGTCGAAGTAGTCACGCTGGAACGCGGCGAGCACGCCGATGAGCAGCCAGATCACCACGATCAGGCCGCCGATGCCACTGCCTCTGTTCATGCCGGACCGGTACCCATCCGGACCAGCCTCAGCCGGCCCGGGCCGGGTCGGGTCGGGTCGGGTCGGGTCGGGCGTCAGCCGAGGACGGCGGCCAGCTGGTCGATGCCCCAGTGCAGGTCCTCGTCGGAGATCACCAGCGGGGGAGCGAGTCGGATCGTGGAGCCGTGGGTGTCCTTGGCGAGGACGCCGCGCTCCATCAGCCGCTCACAGACCTGACGGCCGGTGCCGAGGGTGGGGTCGATGTCGACGCCGGCCCACAGGCCGCGCGAGCGTACGGCGATCACGCCGTTGCCGATCAGCGCGTCGAGGCGCTCGCGCAGGACCAGGCCGAGCTCGGTCGCGCGGGCCTGGAGCTCGCCGGTCGCCAGCATCGCGACGACCTCGTGGCCGACGGCGCAGGCCAGCGGGTTGCCGCCGAAGGTCGAGCCGTGCTGGCCGGGCTTGAGGACGCCGAGGACGTCGCGGTTGCCGACGACGGCACTGACCGGGACGATGCCGCCGCCCAGTGCCTTGCCGAGCACGTAGAGGTCCGGTACGACACCCTCGTGGTCGCACGCGAACGTGCGTCCGGTGCGGCCGAGGCCCGCCTGGATCTCGTCCGCGGCGAACAGCACGTTCTCCCGGGTGCAGACCTCGCGGACGTCGCGCAGGTAGCCCTCGGGCGGGATGATGACGCCGCCCTCGCCCTGGATCGGCTCGATCAGCACGGCGACGGTGTCGGGCGTGATCGCGGCCTCGAGCGCGGCGAGGTCGCCGTACGGGACCATGTCGAAGCCGGGCGCGAACGGCCCGAAGCCGTCGCGCGCGTCGGGGTCGTCGGAGAAGCCGACGATGGTCGTGGTGCGACCGTGGAAGTTGCCGCCGGCGACGATGATCCGGGCCTGGTCGGCGGGCACGCCCTTGACCTCGTAGCCCCACTTGCGGCTGATCTTGATCGCGGTCTCGACCGCCTCGGCGCCGGTGTTCATGGGGAGCACCAGCTCCTTGCCGCACAGGTCGCCGAGGGCGGCGCAGAAGTCGGCGAACTCGTCGTGGATGAACGCGCGGCTGGTGAGCGTCAGCTTGTCGAGCTGGGTGTGTGCCGCGGCGAGGAGTCGCGGGTGGCTGTGGCCGAAGTTGAGCGCGGAGTAGCCCGCGAGCAGGTCGAGGAACCGCTTGCCGTCGACGTCGGTCATCCAGGCGCCCTCGCCGTGGGCGAGGACCACGGGCAGCGGGTGGTAGTTGTGGGCGGTGCGGGCTTCGGCCCGCTCCACCTCCGACGGTGTGCTGGTGCCCGTCGTGCCGGTGGTGATACTCATCTTCCGCCTCCTTCGCTGCGTGGTGTTCTTCCGCCTGTCTATCACGGATTGTCTGACAATCCACAAATGTGAATGCGGGTGTCGCCGGGCTCGCTCGTGAGGGTGACGGCGCCACCGTGCGCGGCGACGATCGCCTGGACGAGGGCGAGGCCAAGGCCGATCCCGCCCTGGCGGTGGCGGGACGCGTCGCCGCGGGAGAACCGCTCGAAGGCGTCGGGCACCAGCTCCGGGGGGAAGCCCGGGCCGTCGTCGCTGACCTCGAACCCGTCGTCGTGCACGGCGACGGTCACGGTGGTGTCGGCGGGCGTGTACTTGCGCGCGTTGGCCAGCAGGTTGGACACGACCTGGTGGAGGCCAGCCTCGTCGCCGGTCACCACGACGGGTACGGCGTCCGCGGGCAGCTCCAGGTGCCAGCGGTGGTCGGGCGCGACCACCCGCGCGTCCTCGACGGCCTCGAGCAGGACCCGGGTCAGGTCGACCGGGCTCTGTGCCAGCGGTCGCCCGCTGTCGAGGCGGGCGAGCAGCAGCAGGTCCTCGACCAGCGCCGTCATCCGGGCAGCTTCCTCCTCGACCTTGGCCAGCGCGGTCTCGGTCGCGGCCGGATCCTGTCGGCGCCGAGCAAGCTCGGTGTAGCCCGCGATCGTGGTGAGCGGGGTCCGCAGCTCGTGGCTGGCGTCGGCCACGAACTGGCGTACCTGCTGCTCGCTCCGGTGCCGGGCCGCGAGCGACGACTCGACGTGGGCGAGCAGGGTGTTGAGCGCCTGACCGACCTGGCCGACCTCGGTGTCCGGATCCGTCAGGTGGTCGGGGACTCGGGCCAGAGCGCCGACATCGCCAGTGTCGAGGGGCTGTTCGGCCACGGCGTGGGCGGTCGCCGCAACGTCGGAGAGCGGACGGAGCTGGCGTCGTACGACGATGCTGCCGGCGACGCCCGCGAGGAGCACTGCCAGCAGCGTGAGCGTCAGCTCCCACTGAAGAAGCGAGCCGACCGCGTCCTCGACGCCGTCGGCCGGGAGGCCAGCGGCGACGCCGGCCTCGTCGTCGACGGCGATCCGGTACGCCCCGTAGCCGGGCACCTCGACCTCGTGGGCCTCGCCGTCGGACGGCACGTCGGCCAACACCTCGATCGCGCTGAGGGAGAGGTTCTCCTCGTCCCCCCGGCGGTCGGCGACGACGAACCCGCGGTCGTCGTCGATCAGGATCACGATGGTTCCGGGCTCCTGGTTTCCGAACTCCGGCTCGCCCCCGTCGCGGGGCGGGTGCCCGTCCTGCATCCCTGGCCCCGGCCCGTGCCCGACCCGGTCGGCAATGTCGAAGATCTTGGCGTCGAGCTGGTCGGTCAGGTAGTCGCGCATCGCGAGGGTTGTTGCTGTGGCGATCAGGACGGAGACCAGCGCGACGAGTCCGACTGTGGTCAGGACGAGTCGGGACGTGAGCGACCGTGGCAGCGCCATCACGCCGGCTTCAGCACGTAGCCGGCGCCCCGCATCGTGTGGATCATCGGGTCGTGGTCGGCGTCGATCTTGCGGCGCAGGTAGGAGATGTAGAGCTCGACGATGTTGGCCTGGCCGCCGAAGTCGTAGTTCCAGACCCGGTCGAGGATCTGTGCCTTGCTCAGCACCTGCTTGGGGTTGCGCATCAGGAACCGCAGCAGCTCGAACTCGGTCGCGGTCAGGTGGATCTCCTCACCCGCCCGGTTCACCTCGTGGGAGTCCTCGTCGAGGGTCAGGTCGCCCACCGCGAGCAGGGAGCTGCTCTGGGCGACGGCGACCCCGGCGCGTCGTACCAACCCTCGCAGCCGCGCGACGAGCTCTTCGAGCGAGAACGGCTTGGTGACGTAGTCGTCCCCGCCCGCGGTCAGCCCGGCGACCCGGTCCTCGACGGCGTCGCGGGCGGTGAGGAAGAGGACGGGCACGGTTGGCTCGGCGGCCCGGATCCGGCGCAGGACCTCGAGGCCGTCGTGGTCGGGCAGCATCCAGTCGAGTACGACGACGTCCGGGCGCTCGGCCCTCGCCGCCGCGACCGCTTTCGACCCCGTGTGCGCGACGTCGACGGTCCAGCCCTCGTAGCGGAGCGCCATCGCGATCAGCTCGGCGATGTTGACCTCGTCATCGACGACGAGCACCCGGACGGGCGAACCGTCGGGGCGGGTGAGGTCGTCGGGCTGGTTCATGGTCACAGTCTGGCCGCGCTCTCTGTGAGTCTGCTGTGAGCCGGTTGTGCAGACCCTTCAGGTGATCCAGTCATGGCAGGTCCGTGGCCGGCACACAGCCCCGGCACAGGTTCGCGGCCCAGCGTGACGGCATGAGCGAACACGACAACGACCCCCAGAGCCCGGCCGGGCCGGGCCAGCCGGCACCCGAACAGCTCTCTGTCGAGCAGCCACCAGCCGAGACGAAGCCCCGCTGGCGGGACCGCGCCTTCCGGATGCGGGCCGTCGCGGCGGTCGCCGTGGCTGGTGTGATCCTCGGCGCCACGGGGGGAGCGGTGACCACCGCCCTGGTCTCCGGGGACGACCACGGTCACCATGACGAGCGTCCCCGCATCGGCCAGTTCGGTCCGCCCGGCATGCCGATGGTTCCCCCGGACGGCCGGATGCGGTTCCCGGGCGGCGGGACCGACGGCGGCACGGACGGCGGCACGGACGGCGGCACGGACGGCGGCACGGACGAACCGAGCAGCGTCAGCCCGAGCTGACGTCCCGCGTCGGCGCACCGACGTCGTGCAGGTGCCGCAGCCCGATGGCGTACGACTCGAACAGGCTCGCTTCCGTGTAGCCGATGCCGCGGTCCCTGCAGTGGCGCTCGATGATCGGTTGGGCACGTCGGAGGTTCGGTCGGGGCATGCTCGGGAACAAGTGGTGCTCGATCTGCAGGTTGAGACCGCCCAACGCGAAGTCGACGGCGGGTCCGCCACGGACGTTGCGTGAGGTGAGCACCTGGCGCAGCAGCGGATCCGCCGCCTGGTCGGGGGTCAGGGGCGGCATCCCCTTGTGCGCCGGGGCGAACGAGCTGCCGAGATAGAGACCGAACAGGGCCTGATGAACAGTGAGGAAGACCAGGCCCTGGAGCCAGGACATGGTGCCGATCAGCAGTGCGGCGTAGAGGACGAAGTGGCCGAGCAGCAGCAGCGCCTCCGTCTTCCGGTAGCGAAGTCCCGGCCGGACGACGGCCTGCACGCTCGAGACGCGCAGGTTGAGAGCCTCCAGGGTCAGCATCGGGAAGAACAGGGCCGCCTGGTGACGCGTCAGCCACCCGGCCAGCCCGATCCTGGCCCCGGCCTGGTCGGCGTCCCAGACGAACGCGCCCACGCCGACATCCGGGTCGGTCTCCAGGTCGTTCGGATGCGCGTGGTGGGCGTTGTGCTTGCCCACCCACCACCCGAAGCTCAGACCGTTGAGCAGGTTTCCGTGCACCAGGGCGAGCAGAGCCGTTGCCCGCCCGCCCTGGGCGATCTGGTGGTGCGCGGCGTCGTGGGAGAAGAACGCGATCTGCGTCGAGACGATCGCGAACAGCGGCGCCAGCAGGATCACCAACCACGAGTCGTGCAGCAGCCGCAGGCCCACCACGACGAGAGCGAGGCCGCTCAGATTGACGGTCGCGAGGATCAGGTAGTGCAGGGGTCTACGGTGGAACAGTCCTTGACCTCGGACTTCCCGAACCAACTCGCTGTAGCTGCCGACCGCGTCGCCGCTCCGGAGGGGCGGAGGGATCGACCCGGTGGAGGACATGAGATGAAATCTCCCGGCTGCTCGCTGATTGCGCCGCCGGGGTCCTAGGTGGCCTTGCCTCGAGGCTACTCCTGCTGTCCGAGGGGTGGAGCGTGAGAAGCACCGCCCAGATCCTCGACGCGATCAACGCCGACGGTTCGGGTGAGTCGCTGCCGAGCTTGCTGTGCGTCGACTGCACGTCTGCGTTCGGGATTCGGGCAACTGGGATCGCCCTCATGAACGAATCCGGCCACCAAGGCGTGATCGGGGCGTCGGGGCCGCTCGGGGCCCAGCTCGAGAACCTCCAGTTCGAGCTCGGCGAAGGCCCCAGCGTGGACGCGTCTCGTGCCAACAGCCCCGTCTCGCACGCTGATCTGAGCACCGGCGCCGTGCTGCCGTGGCCCGGGTTCGGGCCGGCCGCCGTGGCCGTCGGGATCCGGGCGGTGCTCGCGCTTCCGCTCCAGGTCGGCGCTATCCAGCTGGGCGCCCTCTGCCTGTATCGCTCCACGCCTGGGCGCTGGGACAACGCCGGCACGGCAACAGCGATGGCGTACGCCGACGCCGCGGTCGCCGTACTCCTCCTGCTGCAGGCGCGCACGCAGCCGGGACCGGCCCTCCATTCTGAGCTGAACGAACCCCTCGAGTACCGCGCCGAGGTGCATCAGGCCACGGGGTACCTCTCGGTCAAGGCGTCGGTCACCCTCGCGGAGGCATTGCTGCTGCTCCGTGCCCATGCGTTCGCCAGCGGCCGTCCGCTCCTGGAAGTTTCCCGCGACGTGTTGGCCGGACGGCTTCGCATTCACCCCGAGGAGGGTGAAGATGGTTGAGACACGAACCGAGCAAACATGTGACATCACTCGAAGGCCGTCGTCATGACCAGTGAGCAGCGGTTGACCCAGGTGTTCGTCGAGCTTGCCGACACGCTGGTCGACGACTACGACGCCCTGGACTTCCTGGCCACCCTTACCGAGCGCAGCGTCGAGCTCCTCAATGCCGATGCCGCCGGTGTGATCCTGAACGACCTGCGCGGAACGCTGCACGTCGTCGCCACGACGAGCGACCAAGCACAGCTGCTGGAGCTGTTCGAGCTCCAGAACGACGAGGGCCCGTGTCTCGAGTGCTTCAACAGCGGTCGCGCGGTCGTCAACGTCGGAGTGTCCGACGCGCGCTCTCGATGGCCGCGCTTCAGCGCCGCCGCCGCTGAGGTCGGCTATCAGTCGGTGCACGCGATCCCGCTTCGCCTGCGGGACTCGGTGATCGGAGCGATGAACCTGTTCAGCGTCGCCACGGCGCCTCTCACGGATGACGACCTTGCCGTCGGGCAGGCGCTCGCGGACATCGCGACGATCGGGCTTCTCCAGGAGCGCGCGGTCCGTCAGTCCGGTCTGATCGCCGAGCAGCTCCAGACCGCGCTCAACAGCCGGATCGCGATCGAGCAGGCCAAGGGCGTCCTCCTCGCGGTTGCCGGCGTCGACGTAGAAGAGGCGTTCCGGCTCCTGCGCGCCTACAGCCGCAGCCACAACCAGCCGATCAAGGTCGTCGCCCGCCGCGTGATCGATCGGGAGCTGGGGATCGAGGATCTCCGGGGTCGGTAGGACCGGGCTTGGCCTGTTGTGCCCGCGCCGAGCCTCGAAACCAAGGCATCCCGAGGGCGAAGTGTAGGCACGACTGTTCCATCCTGAATCGAACTGGTGTACGGTAGGCGTAGGAACTCTCGGGAAGGATCTGCGATGGTCGCTCAGCTCGCACCGGCATCGCACCCGATCCTGAGCGCCCTCACCACCAGCCAAGAGGCTCTCGAAGCCGTGCGCGACGTGCAGCCGGTGTACATGTCCCCGACGGAGAAGAAGACAGCCATCACAGAGCTCGCCCGGCTCGAAGCCGCGCTCGTGGAGTTGAAGCTGCGGGTCGTGGCGACCGCCGACGACGCGGCGGACCTGGCGTTGTCCCGTGACACCGGTTCCTGGCTGGCCTCGGTGACCCCGCGTCGATTTCGGCGTCGGGCGGGCCGACGCCCGGCTCGCCGACGCACTGGACCGGTCGTGGGCTGGGGTGGCGGCCGGGATGGCGGACGGACAGGTGTCGGCTGCTCAGGCGCGGGTGGTGGTCGAGGCCCTCGACGCCCTCCCCGACCACCTGGACCCTGCGTTGGTGGAGCGGGCCCAAGCGCAGATGGTGACCTGGTGCGAACAGTTCCGGCCCGGCGAGCTGCGTCGCCTGGGCCGGCACCTGTTGGAGGTCGTGGCACCGGAGATCGCCGAGGCCGAGCTGGCCAAACGACTCGAGGACGAGGAACTACACGCGCGGGAGAAGACGACGCTGCGGTCCAAGATCATCGGGGACGGGATGGCCCGGACCACGATCACCCACCCCGTGGTGTCCCGGGACCGGTTGCTGACCTACCTCGAAGCGTTCACCAGTCCTCGCAAGCACCAGGATGCGGTGCTGGGTGAGGAAGACCGGATCCCCTACCCCCGCCGCCTCGGCCAGGCCTTCGACGCCCTCCTCGAACACCTCGACCCCGCCAAGCTCCCCCAACACGGCGGCGACGCGACCACCTGTTGGTCACCATCGGCCTCGACTCGTTGCAGAACCAGCTCGGCACCGGGACCATCATCGGCGGCGAGGCACTGTCGGCCACCGCGGTCCGCCGGCTCGCCTGCACCGCCGACATCATCCCCGTCGTCCTCGGCGGCAAGGGCGAGATCCTCGACCTCGGTCGCAGCCGCCGGCTGTTCTCACCCGCCCAACGCAAGGCCATGGCTCTGCGCGACCAGCAGTGCCGCGGCGAGGGCTGCACGGTTCCCGCCAGCTGGTGCGAAGCACATCATTGGAAACCGTGGTCCGAGGGCGGGAAGACCGACATCGACGACGGCGTCCTCTTCTGCACCTTCGACCACCACCGCGCCCACGACCCGAACCTCACCGCCGAAAGACTCCCCAACGGCGACATCAGACTCCACAGGCGCACCTAGGAAACCCGACCTTCTCAAGACGGTGGCCGAACGCCGACCTACGAAGTGCTCACG
Source organism: uncultured Actinomycetota bacterium (assembly GCA_963846535.1). Taxonomy (GTDB): domain Bacteria; phylum Actinomycetota; class Actinomycetes; order Propionibacteriales; family Nocardioidaceae; genus Nocardioides. The sequence continues at coordinate 1,726,767 of CAWJWK010000003.1, read as the reverse complement.
ACCGGCACAGATCCGGCGAGAAGGCACCTTCACCGCGACGATTGATATCGAGGACCGGGCGGGCAACACGCAGCAGATCGATCGCGAGGTCGAGGTCGTCAACAAGGAGCTGCGCCTCGTCGAGTGGCGCCAGACCTATCGCGCGGACGAGGTGATGATCGACAGGGGCGTGGGCCGGTGTGGCGCGCTGAAGCGTCCCGCCCGCGCGGCGTGGCGCGGATCGATCGGCTATCGGACCAACTCCACCTGTCGGCGCCCGCAATGGTGGTTCGCCTCGACGACGCACGGTGTGTACGTCCCATACTCCTTCACCGACAAGTACCTCGTCCGGGTGTCGGCCTACGGCGGCAAGCCGCGGACCGACGAGCGGTCCTACCTGAAGATGTTCTACCGGAACCGAACCGACGACGACTGGGTCGACGCCGGCGGGCTCGAGGACCGGGTCGGCCCGCAGCACGGGTGGGAGAAGCGCCGGTCGGTCGTGCTCGGGCAGGACGACAAGAATCCGTACGTCTTGTGGAGCGTCGGCCTCGCCGGTGGCTACAACTGCGACGTGAAGTCGTTCACAGTCGTCGTCAGCTACGAAACCCTGACCTACTAGAGAACTGGTTCGCTTCGGTCGGGTCGGCAGGGGAGAATCTCTCCCGCCGTGGACATCACCTACCCGCCGGAGCTGCCGGTCAGCGCTCGTCGCGCCGATATCGCGCAGGCGATCCGTGACCACCAGGTCGTGATCGTGGCCGGGGAGACCGGCTCCGGGAAGACCACCCAGCTCCCCAAGATCTGCCTCGAGCTCGGCCGGGGGACCCCCGGCCCGGACGGCCGGCCGCGGATGATCGGGCACACCCAGCCGCGGCGGATCGCGGCGCGCGCAGTTTCCGAGCGGATCGCCGAGGAGCTCGGCACCGAGCTGGGCGACGTCGTCGGCTACCAGGTGCGGTTCACGGACCGTACGTCGAAGGCCAGCCGGGTCAAGGTGATGACCGACGGCATCCTGCTCGCCGAGCTGCAGCGCGACCGGCTGCTCAAGCGCTACGACACGATCATCATCGACGAGGCGCACGAGCGGAGCCTCAACATCGACTTCCTCCTCGGCTACCTCCGACAGCTGCTCCCCAGGCGCCCGGAGCTCAAGCTGATCATCACCAGCGCCACCATCGATCCCGAGCGCTTCGCCGACCACTTCTCGGAGGCGAGCGGCAAGCGGGCGCCGATCATCGAGGTCTCCGGTCGCACCTACCCCGTCGAGATCCGGTACCGACCCCTCGTCGAGCTGCCCGAAGAGGACGACGAGGGCGAGCCGATCGTCCGCGACCAGACCGAGGCGATCGTCGAGGCGATCAACGAGCTGGCAGCCGAGGGGCCGGGCGACGTACTCGTCTTCCTGCCCGGCGAGCGCGAGATCCGGGACACCGCGGAGGCCCTGCATACCCTCGCGGACGGGCCTCGGGGCATCGACGTGCTCCCGCTCTACTCGCGGCTCTCTGCCGCCGATCAGCACCGGGTCTTCGCTCCTGCTCGAAACTCCCGACGCCGGGTGGTGCTGGCGACCAACGTCGCGGAGACGTCCTTGACCGTGCCGGGCATCCGGTACGTCGTCGACACCGGCGTCGCGCGGATCTCGCGGTACTCCTCGCGCACCAAGGTGCAGCGGCTCCCGATCGAGGCGATCAGCCAGGCGTCCGCCAACCAGCGGTCCGGCCGCTGCGGCCGGGTGGCGGCGGGCGTCGCGATCCGGCTCTACAGCGAGGAGGACTTCGAGGGCAGGTCGGAGTTCACCGATCCCGAGATCCTGCGCACCAACCTGGCATCGGTGATCTTGCAGATGACCGCGCTCGGGCTGGGCGACGTCGGCAGGTTCCCGTTCGTCGAACCGCCGGACCGGCGCAACGTCCAGGCCGGCCAGCAGCTGCTCGAGGAGCTCGGCGCCTTCGCCACGACGTCCGATTCAACCGACCACAAGGGTCGATTCGACCGGCCACGAGGGGCGAATCAACGGTTGACGAAGGTGGGACAGCGGCTCGCGCGGCTCCCGATCGACCCGCGCCTGGGTCGCATGCTGCTCGAGGCCGAACGGCTCGGCTGCGTGCGTGACGTCCTGGTCATCGTGTCGGCGCTGTCGCTCCAGGACCCGCGGGAGCGTCCGGGCGCCGACCGGCCGGCCGAGCAGGCCCGCGCGGACCAGGCCCACGCCCGGTTCAAGGCCGAGGGTTCGGACTTCCTCACCTGGCTCAACCTCTGGCGCTACCTCAAGGACCAGCAGCGCGAGCTGTCGGGCAGCGCGTTCCGGCGGATGTGCAAGCGGGAGCACCTCCACTACCTGCGGGTGCGGGAGTGGCAGGAGTTCGAGGGACAGCTTCGACAGGTCGCCCGCGAGCTGAAGCTCCGGATCGAGGCGCCGGGAGGCGACCCGGATGCCGATGGCATCCACCAGGCGCTGCTGTCGGGACTGCTGAGCCACATCGGCCTACTCGAGGAGCGCGAGAAGGCGAAGCCGGGAGCGCGGGCCAGCAACCGACGACCAGGCCCGCGCGAGTACCTCGGCGCCCGCGGCGCCAAGTTCGCGATCTTCCCCGGCAGCGGCCTGGCCCGGAAGAACCCGCCGTTCTTGATGGCGTTCGAGCTGGTCGAGACCGGTCGCCTCTGGGCGCGCCAGAACGCGGTGATCGAGCCGGAGTGGGCCGAGCGCCTTGGCGGTCACCTGGTCAAGCGCACGTACTCCGAACCGCACTGGTCGCAGAAGCGCCAGTCCGTGATGGCCCGCGAGCGCGTGACCCTGTACGGCGTGCCGCTGGTCGCGGACCGACTGATCTCCTTCGGCAAGGTCGACCGCGAGCTCGCCCGCGAGATCTTCATCCGGCACGCACTCGTCTACGGCGAGTGGTCGACCAGGCACCAGTTCTTCCACGACAACCGCAAGCTGCTCCAGCAGGCCGAGGAGCTCGAGCATCGCGCTCGGCGTCGCGACCTGGTCGTCGACGAGCACACGCTGTTCGAGTTCTACGACGCCCGGGTCGGCGCCGAGGTCGTGAGCGGCGCGCACTTCGACCAGTGGTGGAAGGCCGCGCGGCGTGAGCATCCCGACCTGCTGACGTTCGACCCCGCCATGCTCACCCACGACGCCGCGGCGGAGGTCAGCGAGCAGGACTACCCCGAGCAGTGGGTCGCCGACGGCGGTCTGTCGTTCGACCTTGCCTACCACTTCGAGCCGGGCGCCGCCGACGACGGCATCACCATCGACGTCCCGGTCGCGGTGCTCAACCGGGTCGGTGACGAGGACTTCTCCTGGAACGTCCCCGGCCTGCGCGAGGAGCTCGTGACCGAGCTGCTCCGCAGCCTGCCGAAGCAGCTCCGGGTCAACTTCGTCCCCGCGCCCAACACGGCTCGCCAGTTCCTCGCCCACGTGCCGGCCGGGGAGGAGCCGCTGCTCGACGCTCTCGAGCGCTACCTGCGCTCGACCACTGGTGTGCACGTGCCGCGCGAGTCCTGGGGGCTCGACGCGCTCGCGCCGCACCTGCGCCCGACCTACCGGGTGGTGGACGACGGCGGTCGCGAGCAGGCGCGCGGCAAGGACCTGACCGCGTTGAAAGCGCCGCTCCGGCCGCGCTTCGAGCGGGCGATGGCCGAGGTCGCGGCCGACAGCGGGGTCGCCCGCACCGGTGAGACCACGTGGGCGTTCGGCGAGATCGCGGCGACCGCCACCTGGACCCGGGCCGGCCACGAGGTCGAGGCCTATCCCGGCCTGGTCGACGAGGGCGGGACGGTGGGCCTCGAGGTGTTCGGGTCGGCGGCCGAGCGCGACGCCCGGCACCGGCTGGGTCTGATCCGGCTGCTCCTTGTCGAGCTCCATGACGGACCGGTCAGCGGGCTGGTGGCCGGCCTCTCGAACGAGGAGAAGCTGCGCCTGGCCGGCACGTCGTACCCGTCGGTGCAGGCGCTGCTCGCCGACTGCCTCCGGGCTGTCGTCGTCGAAGCGGTCGACGCTGCGCAGGACAAGGAGATGGTCCGCACGCAGCAGCAGTACGACGCCCTGCTCGCCGCGCTCCGAGCCGGTCAGGACGGAGCCGCGGGCGCGGTCCGCGCGCTGCTGCCGGACCTGCTCCAGGTGCTGGACGCGCACCGCGAGACCGATCGCCTGCTCAGCGGTCGCGCCGAGCTCGCCCTCCTGCCTGCACTGAGCGACATGCAGGCCCAGGTCGCTCGGCTGATGCCCGCAGGGTTCGTCGGCAATGCCGGCGCGACCCAGCTGCGTCGCTACCCGGTCTACCTCGCGGCCGTCCGCCGCCGGCACGAGCAGCTCGGCGGCGGTGGCATGGCGGTCTTCCGCGACCGGGAACGGCTGGACCGCGTGCAGCCGCTCCAGGAGGCCTACCTGCACCAGGTCGACGCTCTCCCCGACGGTCGTCCGCCGGGTGCTGCGTTACGGCAGGTGCGCTGGCAGCTCGAGGAGTTCCGCGTCTCGCTGTGGGCACCGCAGCTCGGCACGGCCGGAAAGGTCAGCGACGTGCGGATCCGCAAGCTGCTCGACGCGTAGGCTCGATCCGTGACCGAGGGAGGGCGCAACCACCACAGGCCGATCGCACGCACGGCGAAGTTCTTCGACGCATTCGCGACCGGGAGCGATCCCGAGCTGCTGCAGGAGGCGGCCGACCGAGCCGCGACCCTGCTGGTGCGCGGTGCCCGCGAGAGCGGGGACTCCGCGGTCGCCGACCGTTTGGTCCACCTAGCCGAAACGGAGGGCATCGAGGCGATCGCCGAGGTCTGGTCGGGCTCGGCCCCCGATTCGCTCGCCGGCTGCCTGTGGCGCCTCTACCTGCTGCGGTCCTGGGTCTACGCCGAGCCGGTCGCCGTCGCCCGCGAGTTCGAGGCCGGGCGCGCGGCGGCGCAGGTGGCCCGCGTGGTCGCCGGTGTCGCCGACCCGCCCGGGCCGGACGAGCTGCGCGCGATGATCGACGAGGTGCTGCGCGGGATCGCCGGCAGTGACTTCGCCGACGTGCTGTTCCGCGCCGCCGCCTTCGCCCGGGTCGTTGCGACCGGTCGGGCCGCGCTGCCCGGCACCAGCGACGACGGCGTACGACGCATGCTCGGCCTGGCCGAGCAGCTCGAGGCGGCCGCTCACGTCGAGCTGGACCGCGGCCTCGGTTAAGCGCTCGCATCAGTCGCTGCGCTCCTTCACACGCTCAGCTGGGGTTGGCCGTTACACTCGAACTTCGAGTGCGCCGGGTCGTGGCAGCCCCGGGTCCCGAAATCAGCCGCCTAGAGCGGCCACGCGCCGTGAGGCGCTCCCGGCCCGGCGCACTCGGCAGCAGGTAACTCCGTACAGGTCTGTCCTTACTGCTGGGTAGGGTGGCCCGGGCACACGACCAGGGGAGAGACCGCAACCGATGTTCAGCTTGGCGCGCTTCGACTGGCGCACGTTCGCGGCCGTCGTCATCGTGGCGGTGAGTGTGATCGTGGCGATGGTGCTCTACGCCGACAGCGACGGCCCGCCGGCCAAGAACGGCAATCCTCCGACCAACGGTTCGTCCGGTATGGCGCGGTTGGTCTTCGCGGTCTGGGGCAACGACACCGAGGTCGACGCATACAAGGAGATCGTCGCCGCCTACAACGCGGAGTCGGAGGTCGTCGACGTCCACGTCGAGGCCTGGCCCGACTCGTCGTCGATGCTGACCGACGTCCGGTCCGGTGAAGTCACCCCCGACCTCTACCTGTTGCCGCGCGACGAGCTCGCCGAGACTCTCGAGGCCGATCGCAACCGTCCGCTGCTCGACCTGCTCGACGCCCGGGGCGTGGCCTTCGGCGACGAGTTCCCGCGCGACGCGATCTCCGCCTTCTCCGCCGAGGACGACCTGCAGTGCATGCCCTACTCCGGCTCGCCGAAGGTCATCTACTACAACACCGAGCTGATCGACTTCGAGCGGATGGCCGCACGCGACCTGCCGGTGCCGCCGGAGGACAGGGAGTACTGGACGCTCGAGATGTTCCGCGCGGCCGCGGCGTTCGCCAGCCGGCCGCGCAAGGACACCAAAGGCGTCTACATCGAGCCGACACTGCGCGGCCTGGCGCCGTTCGTCTACGCCGGCGGCGGCACGATGTTCGACGAGGACGACGACCCGACATCGCTCGCCCTGGCGGAGGACGACTCCGTGGAGGCCCTGCGCCAGACCCTCGAGGTGTTGCGCGACCCGACGATCACCCTCACCAACCGGCAACTGCGCGAGCGGTCCGCGCTCGAGTACTTCGAGGACGGCCAGCTCGGCATGGTCGCCGGCTTCCGCGACCTCACGCCGGCGCTGCGGCAGGTCTCTGGGCTGAGCTTCGACGTGATGCCGATGCCCGAGCTCGATGACGACGCGACCATCGGCGACCTCACCGGCGTGTGCGTGGCCGAGGGCCTGCAGGAACGGGTCGAGCAGTCGGCCGACTTCCTGGTCAACCTGGTGAGCGACGAGGCCGTCACGAGGATGGCCGAGACCGGCTACCTGATGCCCTCGAAGATCGACGTCAGCTTCTCCGACGCGTTTCTCCAGCCGGGCCTCCAGCCGGCGAACGCGCGGGCGTTCGTCAACTCGATCCGGTCGATCGTGCTCCCCCCGCTGATCGAGGGCTGGTCCGAGCTCGAGGCGGCGGTCGATCCCGACCTGGAGCGGCTACTCACCCAGTCGCTGCTCGAGGACCTCGACGCCGAGCTCCAGCTGATCGACGAGAAGTCGCAGCTGGTGCTCGATCCTGAGGAGCCCGACGAGCCCGACGAGACCGACGAGCCGAGCGACACGGCCACCGAGGACTAAGCCTCGTCGGCTTCCTCGGCTTCCTCGGCTTCCTCGGTCTCCTCGATCGGCTCGCCCTCTTCGGTTTCCGCTGTCGGCTCGGCCTTCTTCGCCTTCTTCGCCTTCTTGACCTGCTCGTCGGCGTCGAGCACGGCGGTGGCCAACGCCGGTGCGGTCAGCCCGATCTGCCAGCTCCGCGACCCGAGGGCGGTCAGCTGGTCGATCAGCCGCTCCAGCAGCTCGACGGGCTCCCGGGTCGCCGGCGGCTCCCACATCGCGCGCCGCAGGTGGTCGGGGGTGAGCAGGTTCTCGGCAGGCAGGTCGTGCTGCTCTGCGAGCGCGGAGATCGCAGCCCGGGCCAGCTCGAGCCGCCGCGCCGCGACCGGACTCTTCTCGGCCCATGCCCGGGGCGCGGGTGGGCCGTCGCCCCGCGGGGTGCGGGACGGCAGGTCGGCCTCGTCCATCTCGGCTGCGGTCTTGATCGCCGCCAGCCAGGTGGAGGCGAAGCGCGAGGCGCCGCGCCCGTGGAAGCCCGGGGTCGACATCATCGCGCCGCGGTTGTTCGGCATCGCGGTGGCCGCGGCGACGACCGCGGAGTCCGGGATCAACCGGCCGGGCGTGACGTCGCGCTGACGGGCGAGCTCGTCACGCGCCTCCCACAGCGCGCGAACGGCACCGAGGGACCGGCGCCCGCGCACCTTGTGCAGGCCCGACGTACGGCGCCACGCCTCGACCCGCACCGCCGGCTCGAACGAGCGCAGGTAGTCGAACTCCTGCCGGGCCCAGTCGTCCTTGCCGGCCTCCGAAAGCTGGTCGGCCAGGACGTTCCGCAGGTCGACGAGGACCTCGACGTCGAGGGCGGCGTACTCGAGCCACGGCTCGGGCAGCGGCCGGGTCGACCAGTCGACCGCCGAGTGCTCCTTCTTCATCCTTGCGCCGAGCAGCGTCTCGACGAGGGTCGCCAATCCCACCCGGGGGTAGTTGAGGAGCCGGCCGGCGAGCTCGGTGTCAAACAGCGCGGCCGGCGTCAGGCCCACCTCGGCCAGGCAGGGGAGGTCCTGGGTCGCGGCGTGCAGGATCCACTCCGAGTCACCGATCGCGGACTGCAGGGGAGCGAGCGACGACAGCGAGATCGGGTCGATGAGCGCCGTGCCGGCGCCGTCGCGGCGCACCTGGATCAGGTAGGCCCGGTTGGAGTAGCGGTAGCCCGACGCCCGCTCGGCGTCGATCGCCACGGGACCGCTGCCCGCACCGAGCTGATCGGTGTAGGCGACGAGGGCCTCGTCGGTGTCGATGATCGGGGGCAGTCCGTCGGCGAGGGTGAGCAGCGCGACCTCGGGTTCCGGCGCGGTCTCTACCTCTGCAGCGTCGGGGCTGGGCGTGTCCGGCATCAGAGCGCGGAGCCCCGCTGTCCGCGTCGCGACGGCATCACCGCGACTCCGTCGGGCACCGGCTCGAGCCCGCCCGCGGTGCACAGCAGCTCTCCCCACGCCTCGACGTGCGCGCCCAGCTCCGGCGTATCGGTCGGAGTCCACGACGCCCGCACCTCCAGCTGGGCGGAGCCGCCGTCGCCGGCCATCGTGCCGTAGCTCTCGGTAGCGACCCGGGTCACCGTGCCCGACAACGCGGTGTGGGCAGCGCTGTGGGCGCCGAGCGCGTCGGTGAGCCAGGTCCAGCCGACGTCGGTCAACATCGGGTCGGTGGCGAGGGCATGCTCGATCTCGGCCCGGCAGTAGGCGACGCAGCGGAACGTGCCGTCCCAGGCGTCATTGCCCGCGGGGTCGTGCAGGAGCACGATCCGGCCCGTCGCGACCTCGTCGCCGTCGAGGGTCACGTCGGCCGACAGCGCGGTCGCGTAGGGGGCGATGCGTTGCGGTGCCGGCATCTCCTCGCAGAAGATCTCGGGGCGCAGCACGGCCGCGCGCATCGCTGCCACGGCAGCGCTGAACTCCGGGGGTTCACCGGCCGCGCCGGACCCCTGGTGCGTCTCCTGGCGGGCGACCATGAGGCCACCATAGGAGACACCGGCGGGATCGGACCTGCGCCCCGCCGATGTGCGCGCGCCGCGGCTTCCTGAGACGCTGAGCCCGATATGGGCGATCCTCACGACCTCAGCGACAGCGCATTCCTCAAGGCGGTGCGCGGCGAGCCCGTGCCGCACACGCCGGTGTGGTTCATGCGTCAGGCGGGTCGATCGCTGCCCGAGTACCTCGCCATCCGCGAGGGCACCAACATGCTCGAGTCCTGCATGGACGCCGACCTGGTCACCGAGATCACCCTCCAGCCGGTGCGGCGGTACGGCGTCGACGCGGCCATCTTCTTCTCCGACATCGTGCTGCCCCTCAAGGCGGTCGGCGTCGATCTGGACATCAAGCCGGGCGTCGGCCCGGTCGTCGCCCAGCCGGTCCGGACGCTGGCCGACATCGAGGCGATCCCCGACCTGACTCCCGAGCACGTGCCGTTCATCACGGCAGCCGTCGGGTCCCTCGTCGGTGAGCTGGCCGGCATCAACGGCGGCACGCCGCTCATCGGGTTCGCCGGCGCACCGTTCACGGTTGCGTCGTACCTCGTCGAGGGCGGGCCCTCCAAGGAGCACGCCAGGACCAAGGCGCTCATGTTCGGGGCGCCGGACAGTCTGGGACGCGCTGATGCGCAAGATCGCCGGCATCTCTGCCGCGTTCCTCGAGGTCCAGATCGCCGCGGGGGCATCCGCGATCCAGCTGTTCGACTCGTGGGCCGGTGCGCTCACCCCGGGCGACTACCAGCGTCACGTGATGCCGCACTCGGCCTCGGTGCTGGCGCGGATCGGCGCGCTCGGCGTACCCCGGATCCACTTCGGAGTCGGTACGACGAACCTCCTCGGTCTGATGGGCGACGCCGGTGCCGACGTGGTCGGTGTCGACTGGCGCACGCCGCTCGCGTCGGCGATCCCGGTCGTCGGTGATCGTGCCGTCCAGGGCAACCTCGACCCGACCCTGGTCTTCGCGCCGACCGAGGTGATGACGGCCCGCGCCGCTGAGATCATCGACGCCGGCCGCGCCGCCCGCGGTCACGTCTTCAACCTCGGCCACGGGGTCATCCCGTCGACCGACCCCGACCAGCTGGCTCGGCTGACCGAGTTCGTGCAGTCCTACCGGCTGGACTGAGTCTTCGCCGCCTTCTTCGCGGGCGCCTTCTTGGCCGCCTTCTTGGCCGGGGCGCGGGCCTTGGTGCTGACCCGCATTCCACTGCCGCTTCCGGTCACCATCAGGTAGGGCTGGGCCTGGAGCAGCGCGGACAGCTTCGGATGGCCGTAGAGCCGAGAGTCGAAGGATGCGCTCTGGGACCGCAGGTAGTTTCCCAGGGCGCCGACATCAACCAGGCCATCGTCCCCCGAGGCGCTGTTGATCGCCTTGGTCAGCAGGCTCTGCAGGTTGGGGAGGTCCGCCGCCTCCTCGGTCGCGTTGTCCGCTGCCGGCGGCGCGTCGTCCGACCCGAGCACCTCGAGGTAGATGAACTGATCGCACGCTGCGACCAGCGACTGCGGGGTCTTCTTCAGCCCGAGGCCGTAGACGGTCTTGCCCGACTCCCGGAGCCGTGTGGCGAGCCCGGTGAAGTCGCTGTCGCTCGACACCAGGGCGAAGGCATCGACGTTGCCGGCGTAGAGCAGGTCCATCGCGTCGATGATCAGCGCGGAGTCGGTGGAGTTCTTGCCCGTCGTGTAGGCGAACTGCTGCTTCGGCGCGATCGCGTGGCGGTTGAGCGCCGTCTTCCAGCCGCTGAGCTGAGGTGTCGTCCAATCGCCGTAGGCACGCTTGACACTGGCCACGCCGTACTTCGCGAGCTCGTCGAGCAAGGCCTGGGCGTGCTTCGGCGAGGTGTTGTCGGCGTCGATCAGGACAGCCAGGCGCTCATTCGAAGTCGACATGCGGCCCATCATGTCCTGCCGTCGTCTGCGACGCTGGACCCGTGGCGCGATTCATCGTGGTGGGTGGGGGCATCAGCGGGCTGACCGCTGCTCGCGACCTGGCCGACGCCGGCCACGACGTACTGCTCCTCGAGGGCTCCGACCGCCTCGGCGGCAAGCTGCGCCGCGGCGAGGTCGCGGGGATCGCCGTCGATGTCGGCGCCGAGGCGATGATCAACCGTCGGCCCGAAGGCGTGGAGCTCGCGACCGCCCTCGACCTGCCGGTGACCCACCCGACCTCCGCCACGCCGCGGATCTGGACCCGCGGCGCGCTACGGCCGCTGCCGCGCACGCTGATGGGAGCTCCGCTCGACCTCGACCAGCTCGAGGAGAGCGGCGTACTGTCGGCCGAAGGGTTCCGCCGGGCGCGCGCTCAGCAGGTCCCGAGCGTCGATGGCGACGTGTCCGTTGGCGATCTGGTCGCGCAACGGTACGGCGACGAGGTGGTCGACCGCCTGGTCGAGCCGCTCCTCGGAGGTGTCTACGCCGGGCAGGCCCGGTCCATCTCGGCGCGCGCCGCCGTCCCGCAGCTCGTCGACCTGCTCATCCGCGAGGAGGTCGTCATGCCCGACGGTCCGGCGTCCGCGGCCGCGCCGGTGTTCGCCGGCGTGCCGGGCGGAATGTGGCAGCTCCCGGACGCACTCGAGTCGGCGCTGCTCGCGACCGGCCGGGTCGAGGTCCGGACCGGCACCCTGGTCCGGGAGGTTCGCCGTACGGCGGACGGCCTCGCCGCCGTCACCGACGAGGGCACCGAGGCCGTGGACGGAGTGGTGCTTGCGACGCCAGCTGCGCCGACCGCGCGGCTGCTCGGTGACCTGGCGCCGGCGGCGGCCGCCGAGCTGGCCGGCATCGGCTACGCCTCGTCGGCCGTCGTGAGCTTCGCCTACCGCGCGGACGAGTCCCGGGCCGCGGTCGACATCGGAGCGTCGGGCTTCCTGGTGCCACCCGTCGACGGCCACGCCGTGAAAGCCGCGACGTTCTCCTTCGCCAAGTGGGACTGGGTGCGCGCCGCCGGCGGAGACCTGCTGATCCTGCGCACCTCCCTCGGCCGGTACGGCGACGAGCAGACCCTCCAGGTCGCCGACGCGGACCTGATCCGCGCGTCCCGCTCCGACCTCGAGGCCGCGACCGGCCTGACCGCTACGCCCGTCGACGCCGTCGTGCAGCGCTGGGGCGGCGGCCTGCCGCAGTACGCCGTCGGCCACCTCGACCGGGTCGCCCGGATCCGGACCGCCGTTGCCGCGGTGCCGAGCCTCGCCGTCTGCGGCGCGGCGTACGACGGGGTCGGGATCGCCGCCTGCATCGCCACCGGCCACCTGGCCGCCGCGGCAGTAGCCGCTGGTTGAGGTGCGAGCGCAGCGAGCCTCGCAACCAAGGCGCCGGTGGTTGCGAGGCTCGGCGCCGGGGCGCCTCACACCTCAACCAGCGGCGGCGTCAGAATGGGGTCATGAGCGACCCGCAGGCGGACATCAAGTCCAACGCCGCCAAGATCAACGAGCTCAACGACACCGTCCGGTTCACGATGTGGTCGGTGTTCAAGCTCGAGCGCCCGATCGGCAGCGACGACGTCGTCCGCAAGAGCGAGGCGGCCGAGGTCGAGGCGCTGCTCGCCGAGCTCGCTGCCGACGACGTCGTCGTCCGCGGGGTCTACGACGTCGCCGGTCTCCGTGCCGACGCCGACCTGATGATCTGGTGGCACGCAGCGACGAGCGACCAGCTCCAGCGGGCCTACCACCGGCTGCGTCGTACGGCGTTCGGCACCCGGCTGGCGCCCGTCTGGTCACAGATGGCGCTCCACCGGCCGGCGGAGTTCAACCGCAGCCACCTCCCGGCGTTCCTGGCCGAGGAGCGGGCCTACGACTACGTCGCGGTCTACCCGTTCGTGCGCTCCTACGAGTGGTACCTCCTCGAGGAGTCCGAACGCCGCCGGCTGCTCGCCGAGCACGGCCAGATGGGCCGCGACTACCCCGACGTGCGCGCCAACACCGTCCCGTCGTTCGCCCTCGGCGACTACGAGTGGATCCTCGCGTTCGAGGCCGACGACCTCACCCGGATCGTCGACCTGATGCGCCACCTGCGCGGCTCCGAGACCCGCCGTCACGTGCGCGAGGAGGTGCCGTTCTACACCGGTGCGCGGCTCGAGGTCGCCGACCTGGTCGACCGGCTGCCGTAGCGACTCGTAGCGAAGGTCGGCAGGGTTCGCGGCGTGGGAGCGCGGCCAGCCTGCCCGTCAAATCTTTACCTGACGCCGGCGTGCGGCCGACGGCGTGTGGGTAGCCTCAACGGCATGACGTACAACGTGGAGAAGACCGACGAGGAGTGGAAGGCCGAGCTCACTCCCGAGGAGTACGCCGTGCTCCGCAGGGCGGGCACCGAGCGCGCCTTCAAGGGCGAGTACACCGACACCGAGACCAAGGGTGTCTACCGCTGCAAGGCCTGTCAGGCCAAGCTCTTCGAGTCCGACACGAAGTTCCACTCCGGGTGCGGTTGGCCGAGCTTCTACCAGCCGATCAGCGACACGATCGAGTACATCGACGACAGCTCCATGGGCATGAAGCGCACCGAGGTCCGATGCACCAACTGCGGGTCGCACCTCGGCCACGTCTTCCCCGACGGCTACGGCACCCCGACGGGCGACCGCTACTGCATCAACTCGATCAGCCTGACGCTCGAGCCCGCCGACGAAGCCTGACGGGACCCCTCGCAGTCCTCGCTGTGCGTGCACGTTGATCGAATTGCCGACGCGGGCTGCCGTCCGACTGCCGCTGGCCGAGGCTGGTCTCCATCGAGTCGCCGAGGTTGCCGAACACGACGTCGCCTCGGCTGGATGGCTAAGGTCGGCGGCATGGCAAAGACCGCTGCCGCCGAGGTGCAGGCGGGTGATCGGGCAGTCCGGATCTCCAGCGCCGACCGGGTGATCTACGAGGCGACCGAACGCACGGCCGAGGTCACCAAGCTGATGGTGGCCGAGTACGTCGTCAGCGTGGCCGACGGGCTGATGCGCGCCCTCGAGAATCGGCCGACCGCGCTGGAGCGGTGGCCGAGCGGCGTCCGGGAGGGATTCAAGCTCGCCACCGGGCCCTGGGACAAGGACGCGGAGGCGTTCTACCAGAAGCGGGTCCCGAAGGGCGCGCCCGACTATCTCGAGTCGGTGCAGATCACGTTCCCGTCCGGCCGGACCGCCGACGAGATCTGCCCTACCGAGATCGCGGTGCCGGTCTGGTGCGCCCAGATGGGTGCGCTGACGTTCCACCCGTGGCCGGTGCGCCGCGATGACGTCGATCACCCCGACGAGCTGCGGATCGACCTCGACCCGCAGCCCGGTACGACGTTCGCCGATGCCGTCCGGGTCGCCGGCGTCGCCCGCGAGACGCTGGCGGAGCTCGGGATCCGCGGCTACCCGAAGACGTCCGGCAACCGCGGCATCCACATCTACGTGCGCATCGAGCCGCGGTGGACGTTCGAGGACCTCCGGCACGCCGCGATCGGGTTCGGGCGCGAGCTCGAGCGCCGCGACGACGGCGTGACGACGGCGTGGTGGAAGGAGGAGCGCGGCGAGCGGATCTTCGTCGACTACAACCAGAACAACCGCGACCGCACCATCGCGTCGGCCTACTCGCTGCGCCCGATCCCGGGTGCTCCGGTCTCGACGCCGATGACGTGGGAGGAGCTCGCCGGAGTCACCGACCCGCGGGACTACAACCTGTTCACGGTGCCCGACCGGCTGGCCGACGGCGACCCGTGGGCGTCGATCGACGACGAGGCGTTCTCGCTCGACCCGTTGCTCCAGCTGTGGGAGGAGCTGCCGGGCGGCGAGCTCAACTTCCCGCCGGACTACCCCAAGATGCCGGGCGAGCCGCCGCGGGTGCAGCCGAGCAAGAAGGTCGCCGAGCACTGGGACGAAAACGGCAACTACATCGGGCCCGAGCGATGACCGAGGACAACCGGATGGCCCGCAACAGCGAGGAGCCGCCGAAGACGGGGTCGACCGGCGCCGGGCGCTGGGCCGACTACCTGGACTGGGTCCGCAGCGAGATGATCCGGGGCGTCCTCGGACTGGCGCCGGAGCAGCAGCGCACGTCCCTGGTCCCGTCCGGGTGGACGCCCCTCGAGCTGCTCAGCCACGTGCTGCACATGGAGCAGCGCTGGTTCGTCTGGGGCTTCCTGGGGGAACCGGTCGACGAGCCCTTCGGCGACTGGGACGTCCCCGATCCGACCGTCGTCGACGAGGCGCGCTGGCAGGTGGAAGAAGGGGTCACCGCCGATGAGATCGCCGACCGACTGGAGGCGATCGGGGACCGCACGCGCGTGGTCTTGTCGTCGTACCCCTTGGCCGCGGTGGGCTCCACCCAGGGCAGGTTCGACGACCATCCGCCGACGCTGGAGTGGATCTGTTTCCACGTGCTGGCGGAGTACGCCCGCCATGCCGGGCACCTCGACATAGTCGTCGAGCTCAGAAGCCGCTGACGCCCTCGCCGCCGCCCGCCTGCTCGTCGAAGTTCTCGTGCTCCAGCAGGTGCAGCACCGGCACGCCGAGCTTGCGGCGGGCCCGGGAGGTCCAGTCGACGTGGAAGAACTCGGCGACGACGTGCGGCCGGGTGAGCACGATCGCCTCGCGCCCGTCGATCTCGGTCACCTTCGCCGCGAGTGCGTCGATCGGGGGGTCGCTGACCACCGCGGCACTGCCGATCTCCGCACCGGCAGTGCGCAGCGCGTCGATGGTCACCGTGAGGTCGTGGTCGGCCTGGTCCTTCTGCTCGTCGCGCAGGGCTGCGAGCTCGTCAGCGCTGGGCGTCATCGGGGGCGCCAGTAGGTCGGCACCTCCGATCGCGCCGAGCGAGGCTTCCACCGCGGCCGCAGCATCGACCAGCGGCAACAGCACGTGATAGACGACCTGGGCGTCGAACTCCGCGTGCAGTGATCGCACCTGGGCCGCGTCGGCCGCGGTCAGGGGCTGCTCGATGAGCAGGACGACGTCGTACCTCTCGGGTGCGGACTCCATGGATGGAGTCTAGGCGCCCAGCACGTCTCCGAGGTCGTACGAAACGGGCTGTTCGAGCTGCTCGTAGCCGCACGACTCCGGGTCGCGGTCGTCCCGCCAGCGCTTGAAGTGCGCCGTGTGCCGGAACCGGCGCCCCTCCATGGCGTCGTACTTGACCTCGAGCACCCGTTCCGGTCGCAGCGGTGTGAACGACAGGTCCTTGCCCGCGCTCCAGCGGCTCTGGGTGCCGGGCTGGCGTCCGGGGTTGGCGACGAGGAACTCCTGCCACCTGCCCCACGGGTGTTCCTCGATCGGTACGACGAGCCCCTGCATCTCCTGCCACAGCTCGGCGCGGCGCGCTGCCGTGAAGCTGGCGCTGACGCCGACGTGCTGCAGCTCGCCGTCGTCGTACAGGCCGAGCAGGAGGCTCCCGAGCAGAGGCCGCTCGGGCGTGCTGGTCTTGTGCTCCCGCATCCCGGCGACCACCACGTCTGCAGTGCGCTCGTGCTTGATCTTCAGCATGGTGCGGGCATTGGGCTGGTACGGCGCGCCCATCGGCTTCGCGACGACGCCGTCCAGGCCGGCTCCCTCGAACTGGGTGAACCACTGCTCGGCGACCGCCGGGTCGGTGGTGGTGCGGGTCAGGTGGCACGGACCTTCCGGCGGCAGGCCGGCAAGTGCTTCCACGAGCGCTGCCCGTCGCGCGGAGAACGGACGCTCCATGTACGACTCGTCATCGAGTGCGAGCAGGTCGAACGCGACGAAGCTGGCCGGCGTCTGCTCGGCGAGGAGGTTGATCCGGCTGGCGGCCGGGTGGATCCGCTCCTGGAGGACCTCGAACTGGAGCCGGTCCCTTCCGTCGGTCGGCAGCGCGACGAAGATCTCGCCGTCGAGCACGCACCGTTCCGGCAGCTGCTCGCGCGCGGCGACCACCAGCTCGGGGAAGTAGCGCGTCAGCGGCTTGGTGTTCCTGCTGGCCAGCTCGACCTCGTCGCCGTCCTTGAAGAGCAGGCACCGGAAGCCGTCCCACTTCGGTTCTAGTTGGACGTCAGGGAGCAGCGCGAGCGCCTTCTCCAGGGTGGTGGTCTTTGCCAGCATCGGGCGGATCGGCGGCATCACCGGAAGGTCCATGGGCCGATACTCTCACCGGCTGGACAGCGGTCGCCTGGAAGATCTCGACCGCTATTTCGCCGAGCGAGCGAACGCGCCGTTCGGGGTCCTCGAGCTGGCGTCCGGCCGCACCCTGCAGCCGTTCAGCATCGCGGGTCAGCGCGCGGCCTCGAACCTTCTCACCGAGGCGAGCCGCGCTGTTCTGTCTGGTGGGGGCTGCGGTGGAGAAGGCCGAGACGACCGTCGCCCGCGCCGAGCGCACGCTGATGCCGGCGGCGCAGTTCGACGCGATGCTCGCTGCGCTCGATGACACCACTGCGGTGCCCGAGGTCGTCGAGCTGAGCCCGGACCACGAGGTCCCACTTCGGCTCGAAGCTCGGCCGCCGTACTTTTCGGGGTCGGGCACTCCTTGTCCGGCCTTGGCGAGCATCTGCTGGACGGGCGGCATCACGGGCAGGTCCACGATTGCTCGAACTAGTCCGGAACCACCAGCTCATCGGGGCGCGTCGGGAGCACCCGGGCCACGTAGTCGGCGGCCGCGTCGAAGATGGCCACCTCGTGGCCGGCCTGCTCCGACAGGAACCACCGGTGCACGAGCACCTCGTGGAAGAACTCGGCCGGCTCCAGCTTGCCGCGCTGGTCGGCGGGCATGAGCGCGACGAGCGGCTCGTAGATCGTGGTGAGCCACTGGTTGGCGACGACCGCGCGGTCCTCGCGTCCAAGGTCGTAGTGCGCGGTGTAGGCCGCGAGGTCGTTGAGCAGCCGCCGCGCCTGGTCGTTCTCGACGCCGAGCCCGGTCAGGGCCTGCAGCTCGCGGCAGTGGTGGCCGGCCTCGACGACCTTCGGCTGGATCCGGACGGTGTCGCCGCCGAGGTCGGTGATGATGTCGAGCTCGTCGACGTCGAACCCGAGGTCGTTGAGCCGCTCGATCCGCTGCTCGACCCGCCACATCTCGGAGGTGCCGAACTCCTCGACCTTGGTCAGCTCCCGCCAGAGCGCGTCGTAGCGCTCGGCCAGGAGGTCGACGATCTCGTGCGCGCGGACGCCCGGGTCGAGCTCCTCGCCCGCCTGGAGGTCGAGCAGCTCGGCGAAGACGTTCTCGCCCGCGACCGTCAGGTCGTGCTCGCGCATGCGGTCGGACAACGTGTCCTTGAGCTCGCCGGTCTCGGCGTCGACGAGGTAGGCGGCGAAGCCGCCGGCGCTCCGCCGGAAGAGCACGTTCGACAGCGACACGTCACCCCAGAAGAAGTCGGCCAGGTGCAGCCGCACCAGGAGCACGACGAGGGCGTCGACCAGCTGCGGCAGGTTGTCGGCGCCGAGCCCGTGGCGGAACAGGCTCCGGTAGGGGAGCGAGAAGCTGAGGTAGTCGGTCACGAGGACCGCGGGCAGCTCCTCACTCTCGGCATCCGTCCGGCCGGTCACCACCCCCCTCGGCACGACGGTCGGTAGGTCCATCCGACGGAGGTCGCGCAGCAGCCGGTACTCCCGCAGCGCGATGTCCGGCTGGGTCTCCTTCACCGCGAGCGTCTGCCGGCCGGCGCGCACGATCCGGACCACGTGCCGCGACAGCCCGCGCGGCAGCGGTACGACGTGCTCCTCGGTCCAGTCCTCGAGGCGCGTCGACCAGGGCAGGGCCAAGAGATCCGTCTTCACGGTCGCTTCGCCTGGCCCGATCCGGCTGGCGACGACGTGCAGCGCCATGCGCTGAACATACGCCCTGCGAGACGCGCTCCCGATCACGGCTCCAGCAGCACCGCGCCCTTGCCCCCGTGCTCGCCGGCGATGTCGCCGGGGTTCATCAGCGCGCAGCTCTTCAGGCTCAGGCAGCCACAACCGATGCAGCTGTCGAGCCGTCTCTGCAGGAGCTGGATCCGCCGGATCTGGTCCTCCAGTCGAGGCTTCCAGTCGCGGCTGATCCGGTGCCAGTCAGCCTTCGTCGGCGTGCGGTTGTCGGGGAGAGTCGACAACGCCTCGGCCACCTCCTCGAGGGTCAGCCCGACCCGCTGGGCAGCGCGGATGAACGACACCCGGCGCAGCGTCGACTGCTGGTATCGCCGCTGGTTCCCGGTCGTGCGCGTCGAGTGCACGAGACCCTTGTCCTCGTAGAAGCGGATCGCGCTGGTCGCGACGCCCGCCCGCTCGGAGAGCTGCCCGATGGTCAACAGGGTCATGGCGCGATCGTGCCGCGCCGAGACCTGCAGTTCAAGTGAAGTTTAAGATCCGTGGAGCCGCGTGTCGGAATCGAACCGACGGCCTAGACTTTACAAGAGTCCCGCTCTGGCCAACTGAGCTAACGCGGCAAGCGCCTGACGGCGTTCGACAATCGTAGTCAGCGCAGGCGCCGGGTGCCGAACCGAGCGGGTGGATCGGCGATCGCGTCCTGCGATGCGATCAGCTGCAGCTCCCGCGTCCCGGCGGCCAACGTCATCTCGAGTACGGCGAACACGGCGCTGGTCGTGCGTTCGAGTGCGGTCGCGGGCGAGCCGGTCCCGAGCAGGTGGGCGAGGTAGAGCGCGGCCGTCACGTCGCCGCCGCCGTTGGGGCTGATCGGCAGCAGGGGAGTGGTGACCGCCCAGGCGCCGTCGTCCGAGACCGCGACCACGTCGAGGGTGTCGCCCGACCCCGGGTAGCGCACCGACGTGACCAACACGTCCCGCGGACCACGCGCGCGGAGCTCGTCGACGGCCTCCACGACCTCGGCCGCGGTGGTCGTGGTGCGGCCGGTCAGGAAGTCGAGCTCGAAGTGGTTGGGGGTCACGATGTCGGCCCGCGGCACCACCTCGTCGCGGATGAACTCCGGGATGCCCGGCCGCACGAACACGCCCCGGCCGACGTCACCGATCACCGGGTCGCAGCAGTAGACGGCGTCGGGGTTGAGCTGCTTCACCTTCGCGACGGCGTCGAGGATCACCGCGCCCATGGCCGGATCGCCCTGGTAGCCCGACAGCACCGCGTCCGCCGTACCGAGCACTCCGCGGTCCGCGATCCCGGCGATCACCTCCCGCACGTCGTCGGGTGCGAGCAGCGGTCCGCGCCAGGCGCCGTACCCGGTGTGGTTGGAGAAGTGAACAGTCAGCACGGGCCACACCTCGTGGCCCAGCCGCTGGAGCGGGAAGACCGCCGCAGAGTTGCCGACGTGCCCGTAGGCGACCGACGACTGGATGGACAAGATCCGCACCCTGCTGATCCTGTCAGGACGCAATACGAAACACTTTCGTGAACGAACTAGAACAAGTTACAGTTACCAGCGCCGGTGGGGAACGACGAGCAGGAGATCAGGCATGGCCAAGCGCGCAATCAAGCGCAGCAACGAAGCCGACTACGTGGTGGTGGGGTCGGGATCCTCCGGTTCGATCGTCGCCGCACGTCTCGCCCAGTCGGGCGCGAGCGTGATCCTCCTGGAAGCGGGGAAGTCGGACGAGCAGATGCTCACGAAGATCCCCGGGATGATCGGCCCGATGCACGCCGAGCCCAAGCTGAAGAAGCTGAACGACTGGGGCTTCTACTCGGTGCCGCAGGACGGCCTCGACGGTCGGGAGATGCCGACTCCGCGCGGCAAGGTTCTCGGCGGCTCGAGCTCGGTCAACGGCATGGTCTACGTGCGCGGCAACCGCGCCAACTACGACTCCTGGGCAGCGGAGGGCAACACCGGCTGGAGCGCGGACGAGGTCAACGACGCGTTCAAGCGCTACGAGGACTTCGAGGACGGCGAGAACGCGTTCCGCGGTGCCGGCGGGCCGATCAAGGTCACCCGGAACAAGAACCCCGAGGAGGCCAGCCTCCAGTTCATCCAGGCGACCGCCGACACCCTCGGGGTGAAGGTCCTCGACGACTACAACGCGGCCGAGCAGGAGGGCATCTCCCGGATGCAGCAGAACGCCTCCGGCGGCCTGCGCTACTCCTCCGCCCGCGGCTACATCCACCACCTCGCGCCGCAGGGGCTCGAGGTGCAGACCCGGGTCCAGGCCACCAAGATCGTCATCGAGAACGGCCGGGCCATCGGCGTCGAGGTCTCCGACCTCGACAAGACCGGACACGTCGCCACCACCCGCCGGCTGATCCGCGCCGGCAAGGAGGTCATCGTCTCGGCCGGCTTCGTCGGCAGCCCGCAGCTGCTGATGCTGTCCGGCATCGGCCACGCCGAGCACCTCGCGACCGTCGGGATCGACTGCGTCGCCGAGCTCCCGGTCGGCGACAACCTGCACGACCACATGTTCCACGCGCTGACCTTCCACGTGCCGACCGTCAAGCACCGGGGCACCCCGTTCTACTTCGGCAAGGGCGTGCTGCGGGAGAAGACCCGGGGCGGCTCGTTCCTCGCCAACTCCGTGTTCGAGTCGGTCGGCTTCGTGCGCACCTCTCTCGCCAAGGACATCCCCGACCTGCAGCTGCACCAGCTGCCGTGGTCCTACCCGACCCCCAACCAGGACGCCCCGATCCGGCACGAGGTCGACCCGCGACCGAGCATCACCCTGCTCGCGACGCTGATCTACCCGCGGAGCCGCGGGACGCTGCGACTGGCGTCGTCCAACCCGCTGACCGCTCCGCTCATCGACTACGGCTACCTGCGTGACCCCGACGACGTGACGGTGCTCGCCGAGGGCAGCGAGATGGTGCGCGAGATCATGGCCGGCGCGGCGTTCGGTGGCTCCGTCAAGGAGGAGATCCACCCCGGCAAGGGCGTCACCGGCCCGGAGCTGCGCGTGGCGCTGAGGAACCGCGCGACGTCGGTCTACCACGGCGTCGGCACCTGCCGGATGGGCGTGGACGAGCGTGCCGTCGTCACCCCCGAGCTCAAGGTCCGCGGCATCGACGGGCTGCGGGTGGTCGACGCCTCGATCATGCCGTCGATCACCGGCGGCAACACCAACGCTCCGTGCTACATGATCGGCGAGAAGGCGGCCGAGATCATCCTCGGAGGCAGCAAGTGACCACGACCCGCCCCGCCACCCTCACCGACGAGTTCCTCGAGAGCCTCGTCGCGCGGGTGCCCGGCTCGACGGGCGCGACCTGGAAGCTCACCGAGGTCTACACCGGCGAGGTGCTCGTCGAGCTCCCGCAGTCGACACCCGCCGACATCGAGCGCGCGTTCCACGAGGCCCGCGCCGCCCAACGTCTTTGGGCCGAGTGGCCCGTGAAGAAGCGGCTCGAGGTCTTCGAGCGGGCGCACACCCTGCTGATCGACAACGCGATGACCACGACCGACCTGCTACAGGCCGAGAGCGGCAAGAACCGGCGGATGGCGGTCGAGGAGACCTGCGACCCGCCGATGGTGATCAGCCACTACCTCAAGCGGGCACCGAAGCTGCTGGCGCCGAAGAAGCACGGCGGACCGGTCCCGTTCCTGTCCTCCTCGACCGAGGTGCGCGTCCCCAAGGGCGTCGTCGGGATCATCGCGCCCTGGAACTTCCCGTTCGCGACCGGGCTCTCCGACGCGATCCCGGCGCTGATGGCCGGCAACGCCGTCGTGGTGAAGCCGGACAACAAGACCGCGCTGAGCCCCTTGTTCGGCATCGGCCTGCTCGAGGAAGCGGGCCTGCCGAAGGGCCTGTTCCAGGTCGTCTGCGGCGAAGGCCCCGACATCGGCCCGACGCTCATCGACAACGCGGACTACGTCATGTTCACGGGCTCCACGGCGACCGGCCGGGTGATCGGCGAGCGCGCCGGGCGCAACCTGATCGGCTGCTGCCTCGAGCTCGGCGGCAAGAACCCGATGATCGTGCTGGAAGACGTCGACGTCGACGAGTGGGTCGAGAGCGCGACGTTCGGCGCGTTCGGCAACACCGGCCAGATCTGCATGCACATCGAGCGCATCTACCTCCCCGAAACCCGGTACGACGAGCTGCGCGACGCCTTCGTGAAGCGGGCCGCCAACCTGAAGATCGGTGCGTCGTACGACTTCGGCCCGGAGATCGGCAGCCTGGTCTCACCCGACCATCGCGACCGGGTCGCCTCGCACGTCGGGGACGCCGTAGCCAAGGGCGCGACCGTGCTGACCGGAGGGCGGGCCAGGCCCGACCTGGGCCCGGCGTTCTTCGAGCCCACGGTGCTCGAGGGCGTCACCAAGGACATGCTGGCCGGGGTCGTGGAGACGTTCGGTCCCGTGGTCGGGCTCTACCGCTACCGCACCGTCGACGAGGCGATCAAGCTCGCCAACGACACCGACTACGGCCTGAACGCGTCGGTCTGGAGCGGTGACATCGCGCGCGCCGAGCTGATCGCCCAGCGCATCGACTCCGGAAACGTCAACATCAACGATGCGCTCGCCACCGCCTACGCCTCGAAGGCCACGCCCTCCGGCGGCGTCAAGAGCTCCGGCGTCGGCGCTCGCCACGGCGACCAGGGCCTGCTGAAGTACACCGACGTCAAGAACGTCGGGGTGCTGAAGAAGCAGGTGCTGGGCGCGCGGCCGGGGCAGGATTACGATGCCTACGTCAAGCAGATGCTCCATTCGCTGAAGCTGATGCGACGACTCCGCGTCCGCTGACGCACCCCCGAGCGGCACGTGGAGCACCCGCCTTGGGGAGGGGGAATCCACCCTGGGGCGGGTGCGCAGCGAGGGGCCGGGCTCGACCGAGCGTGTCTGTCGAGCCCGGAGCCCTCAGGCCTCGATGGCCTGCGTCTCGACGGCGGGCGCGCTGCCCGCGATCTCGATCTTGCGCGGCTTGGCTTTCTCGGCGACCGGCACCAGGAGCCGCAGCACGCCGTTGTCGTAGCCGGCCTCGATCCGGGTCAGGTCGAGGTTGTCGCCCAGCACGAGCTGGCGGCTGAACTGGCCGTGGGTGCGCTCCGATGCGAGCCGCTGCCAGTCGCCGTTGCCCGCGACGCGTTCGGCCCGCACGGTCAGCACGTTGCGCTCGACGTCGATGTCGATGCTGTCGCGGCTGATGCCGGGGAGGTCGAACTCGATGACGAACCGGTCGCCCTCGCGCCAGGCGTCCATCGGCATCACGGCGGGTCGGTTGGTCGTGCCCCCGGAGCCGAGCAGCTGGCTGGCCAGGCGGTCGAAGTCACGGAACGGGTCGGTGGTTCGCAGCAACATGGTTCCTCCTTCGGGTGGGTCGGACCCTTGTCCGACGTTCTTCAAGACCTATATTGGTGGTTATAGATTATGTATTCCGTTAAAGTCAAGCCGAGCGAGGTGGATTCTGAATGCCCGGTGAGCAGGTGCGCGGCGTCTACGCCATCTCGGTCGCGGCCGACCTGGTGTCGATGCAGATCCAGAACCTCCGCGTCTACGAGCGCCGAGGCCTGGTCGAGCCGGCACGCTCTGCCGGAGGGTCGCGCCTCTACAGCCGCGCGGACATCGAGCGGCTCCACCGGATCCGCGACCTGCTGGCCGATGGACTCAACCTCGCCGGGATCGCGCACGTCCTCGAGCTCGAAGCCGAGGTGGCGCTGCTGCGCGCCGAGAACGACGAGCTCAGGCAACCTGCAGCGAGCGCTTCGAGAGACCCATCCAGAAACCGTCGATGACCTGGATGCCGGCCACGCCGGGGTCGGTCGCCGCGCCGAGGGTCACGAACAGCGGGCTGTAGTGCTCGACCGTCGGGTGGGCGTAGGGCAGGCCCGGCGCCTTCGAGAGGTACGACGACAGCTCGTCCACGTCACCGCGCGCCATCGCCTCGGCCGCCCACCGGTCGAAGTCGGCAGACCACTGCGGCACGGCCGCGTCGATCCGGAACTGCTTGAGGAACGGCAGCCCGTGGGTGAGGAATCCGGAGCCGATGATGAGCACGCCCTGGTCCCGCAGCGGCCGCAGCCGCTCGCCGAGCTTGAGCAGCCGGTCGGGGTCTTGGGTCGGCAGCGACATCTGCAGGACGGGGATGTCCGCATCGGGGTACATGATCTTCAACGGCACCCAGGCGCCGTGGTCGAGGCCGCGCGAGGTGTGCTGGTGCACGGGCTCGGTGTCGGGCATCAGCTTCGCGATCGTGTCGGCGAGCGCGGTCGCGTCGGGGGTGCGGTAGGTCATCCGGTAGTACTTCGCGTCGAACCCGCCGAAGTCGTAGACCAACTCGGCGCTGCTCGCGCTGAGTGACACCGGCGCCGACTCCCAGTGCGCGCTCACGATCAGGATCGCCGTGGGGCGCGGCAGGTCGGAGGCGAGCGTCGCCAGCTGCTCCGACCAGACCGGGTCGTCGAGCAGCGGCGGCGCACCGTGGCCGATGTAGAGGGCCGGCATCCGATCGGTGGTCATGTCAGTCCCAACTGATTAAGGATTCAACTTTATTCCACCGGGATCGCCCAGTCCACCGGTTCGCCGCCGCGCTCGACCAGCAGCCGGTTGACCTTGCTGAACGGACGCGAGCCGAAGAAGCCCCGGCTCGCCGAGAGGGGCGACGGGTGCGCGGACTCCACGGCCGGGATCGGCCCCAGGTGCGGCTTGAGGGTTCGCGCGGCGTTGCCCCACAGGATCGCCGCGATCGGGGCGCCGGCCTCGGCGCGTCGTACCAATGCCTGGATGGCGCACGCGGTCACGTGCTCCCAGCCCTTGCCCTGGTGCGCGTTCGACTCCTGCGGCCGCACGGTCAGCACCCGGTTGAGGAGCATCACGCCCTGGGCGGTCCACGCGGTGAGGTCGCCGTGCGGGGGCGGCGTCACGCCCACGTCGGTCGCGAGCTCCTGGTAGATGTTCGCCAGGCTCCGCGGGATCGGCCGCACGTGCGCGTCGACCGCGAAGCACAGCCCGATCGGATGACCCGGCGTCGGGTACGGATCCTGACCGACGACCAGCACCCGCACCTCGGCTAGTGGCCGGCGGAAGGCACGGAAGACGTGGTCTCCGGCCGGCAGGTACGACCGCCCGGCCGCGAGCTCGTCGCGCAGGAACTGGCCCATCGCCGCGACCCGGTCGTCCGCCGGCGCGAGCGCCTCGGCCCAGTCGGGTGCCATCAGTCCCTTGTCGACGAGTCCGGCGAGCGCGCTCACGGCGTCATTGTCACTGGTATTTGCGCTGCCCCTACGCTCGCCCCATGAGCGACACCCAGCTGACGAACAACGTCGAACGCAGCCGGTTCGAGATCCACGTCGCGGACGGCCGGCTCGCGGCCTTCGCCGAGTACGTCGACCGCGGCAACCTCCGCGAGTTCGTCCACACCGTGGTGAGGGACGAGTTCGAGGGTCAGGGCATCGGCGGCAAGATCGCCCGCGGCGCCCTCGACCAGACCCGCTCCGACGGTCTGAAGGTGATCCCGACCTGCCCGTTCATCAAGGGCTGGATCGGGAAGCACCCGGACTACCAGGACCTGGTGGCTGCCTGACCCCGGCCGGAGGGGTTCGGCCGGAGGGGCGTCAAAAGGCAATGAACGGCGCCCCTCTCCCTCCAAGGGGCGCCGCCATCTGAGCTGTCCCAACGCGGACCACGGGAAAAATCTCTGGACCGCCGGCGGCGCCAAAGCGCCGGCCAGGCGGGCTCCCTCCAGGGTGCCCGTGGTCCGCGTCGGTGATGAAGACTCTATGAGCGCGACAGCCGGTCACGGATCGGGCGACCGACCGGTTCATCTAGTCACAATTGACTAGATGAACCGGGACGGACCCAGGGCGACAGCCGCGCTACTTCTTCAGCGCGCGCGACGCGGCGGAGGTGTGGCGGCGGCTGGGGTTGGTGCCGATGGCTGCGGTCGCCGTGTGCGCCTCGGCGTTCGACTTCGGAGCCGGCGCCTCTTCCTCGGTCGACCACTGCGAGATCCACTCGTCCATCACGACCCACGTGGTGTTGCGGGCGGCGCGACCGGTGAGCATGCCGAGGTGCCCGCCGGGGACGATCTCGAACCGCACCTCCGGCGATCCGGTCAGCAGCGACACGACCGCCTTCACTGCGGGCACCGGGGCGATGCCGTCGGCCGCACCACCGAACACCAGGACCGGCACCGTGATGTCGCCCATCCGGATGGTGCGGTCGTCGAGCTCGAACTCGCCGGTGGCGAGCTGGTTGCCCTTCGCGAACCGGTGGTAGAGCTGCCCGAACGTCCGGCCGGGGTAGGCGATCATGTTGTCGGTGAACCGGTCGACCGCCTCGATCTGGGCCAGGAACTCGGTGTCGTCGATGTGGCTCGCGAGCGCCAGTGGTTTGGTCACGAGCTTCTGGAAGGACGAGAGCTGGAAGGCCCACTTCACCACCGGCTTCGGTGCACCGCCGAGCAGCTGGTAGCCCTTGGTCAACGGACCCTTGCCGTTGAACCAGTTGAGCAGCGGCCGGAGCGGTGCGACCAGCGGCACCAGCGACACGTCGATCGGCGAGCCGACCGCGGTCAGCGACGCGATCGGCAGGTCCGGCTGGTCGGCAGCGGCGAGCAGCGAGAAGATCCCGCCGAGGCTCCACCCGATCACGTGCACGGGTCGGCCGCCGGCGTGGGCCGACACCTCGCGGATCGCCGTCGGCACCACCTCGTCGATCCAGTGCTCCATGCCGAGGTTGCGGTTGCGGAAGGAGACCTCGCCGTACTCCAGGAGGTACGTCGGACGCCCGCCGGTCACGAAGTGCTCGACGAGGGAGCAGCCGCGGCGCAGGTCGTAGCAGATCGCCGGCGCGGCGAGCGGGGTCACCAGCAGCACCGGGTCGCCGGTCTCCTGGACCGTGCCCGAAGGCCGGTAGTGGTAGACCTCGCGGAGGGTCCCGTCGTCGATCAGGGTGCGCGGCATCGGCCGCAGGTCGGCCAGGCCGCCGTAGAGCATCTTGTGCGCCACGTTGCTGGCCGCGGAGACGACCTGATCAGGCTTCGGGATCAGATCCATGGGCGAAAGTTACCCCGCGCGGACGGCTCGCGTTGCCGGAGTCCAGCCCCGATTCACGACTTGGTGGCGGGGCGCGGGTGCTTGGTGTGGACGTTGACGTCCTCGAGCTCGGTCATGAAACTGGCCGCCCATGCCTTCACGTCGTGCTGGCTGATCTGCTTGCGCATCGCGCGCATCCGCCTGGCGAGCTCCTTCGGCTCGGCGTTGTAGGCCTCGAGCAGCGCGCTCTTCATGCCGTTGATGTCGTAGGGATTGACCAGCCACGCCTGCTTCAGCTCCTCCGCGGCACCGGCGAACTCCGAGAGCACCAGGGCGCCGTCCTCCTCGACCCGGCAGGCGACGTACTCCTTGGCGACCAGGTTCATGCCGTCGCGGTAGGGCGTCACGACCATGATGTCGGCGGCGCGGTAGAGCGCGGCCATCTCCTCGCGCGGGTAGGAGGTGTGCAGATAGCTGATCGCGGGGCGGCCGATCCGGCCGAGATCGCCGTTGATCCGTCCGACCAGGCGCTCGATGTCGTCGCGGAGGACCCGGTAGTGCTCGACCTGCTCTCGCGAGGGGACGGCCACCTGCACGAAGACGGCGTCCTCGACGTCGAAGTGGCCGTCGTTGATGAGCTCGCTGTAGGCCCGGAGCCGGGCGTAGATGCCCTTCGTGTAGTCGAGGCGGTCGATGCCGAGGAAGATCCGGCGCGGGTTGCCGAGCGCCTCTCGCAGCGCGTTCGCGCGCTCGGCCACGTCGGGAGATCGGGCCAGCTCCTCGAAGCCGGCGGAGTCGATCGAGATCGGGAACGCCGCCGCCCGGACGGTGCGCCCGTCGGGCAGGTAGACCAGATCGCGGTGGGTCTTGTGGCCGACCCGCTGGCGCACCAGCCGGACGAAGTTGGCCGCCGCCTCGGGCAGCTGGAACCCGATCAGGTCCGCCCCCAGGAGGCCCTCCAGCAGCTGGCGGCGCCACGGCAGCTGCTGGAAGAGCTCCGCCGGCGGGAACGGGATGTGGAGGTAGAAGCCGATCCGCAGATCCGGCCGCAGGTCGCGCAGCATCTGGGGCACCAGCTGAAGCTGGTAGTCATGGACCCACACGGTGCCGCGCTTCGCCGCGAGCTCGGCCGCCTTCTCGGCGAAGCGCTGGTTCACCTGGACGTACTGGTCCCACCACTCACGGTGGAACTCCGGCTTCGCGACGACGTCGTGGTAGAGCGGCCAGATCGTCGCATTGGAGAAGCCCTCGTAGTGGCCTTCGATCTCGTCCTTGGACATCGTCATCGGCACGAGGGACAGCCCCTGGTCCTCGAACGGCTTCAGCTTCTGGCCGGCGCCGCCCGGCCAGCCGATCCAGACGCCGCCGCCATGCGTGCGCATCACCGGCTCGATCGCAGCGACCAGGCCGCCGGGGGAGCGGCGCCACACCTTGCGTCCCGAGGGCAGGGTGACCCGGTCGACCGGAAGTCGGTTGGCAACGATCACGAGGTCGTGGGCCACGGTGGTCACCTTAGTCATCCGGGGAGGGGCGGGCGGATCGACCGGCGGCGATGGGCAGCTCTCTTGCGTGGACAGCTGCCCTGACGGTCGTTCCGGTGGTGTGCAGGTGCCCGACCGGTTGCTCGTGAAACGGGTGTTCTTTGGCGGGTGAAAAGCCACTGCAAGGCGGCGTTTCTACGGTGTCAGCATGAACATCGCCGAAACGCTCTCGGACCAGGTCGCCGCCCGGACCGCCTTCCCCGAGCTTTGCTCGCTGGAGGACCGGGGTGCTCGCCGTGATCCGGTTCCTTCGCAACACTCGGCGGTCTGAATGACATCGATGTGATTCGACGTCTACAGTGGGGTGAGTCCACTTGTCGAACGCGTGGGGGAGAAGCGCATGGAACCGCAGCGGAGCAGCCCGGCCGCCGAGACCATCACCGCCGACCTCAGCGACCGTGATCGGGAGATCCTTGAGTTCGAGCGGCAGTGGTGGAAGTACGCCGGGGCCAAGGAGACCGCCGTCCGGGAGAAGTTCGACATGAGCTCCACCCGCTACTACCAGGTCCTCAACGCCCTGATCGATCGTCCCGAGGCGCTCGCCGCCGACCCGTTGCTGGTCCGCCGGCTGCGCCGGCTCCGGTCCCAGCGCCAGCGCCAACGCTCCGCCCGCCGCCTCGGCTTCGAGGTCTGAAAGGTTCGAAAGCCCATGAATGGTCGTCCTTCCCCCGACCAGGCACGTCGATCTGGCCGCCGAGACCAGCGCGGCGCCGTGCTCCCTTCGCCCGTGGTGCTGCTGAGCATCGTGGCGGTCGCCGTCGCGGCCTTCGCGTTCGTGGCCACCCGTGACTCCGATCCGAAGGAACGCGAGATCGCGCCCTCGTCGAGCAGCGACGACAACACCGACGCGCGGACCCCGGCCGGCGACGAGTCGTCCGACCCGAGCGACACCGAATCGGACGATCCGTCCGACCCGACCGATGGCACCACCACGCCCGACGAGCCGGAGAAGACCAAGCCCCCGGTCGTGCGCGGCGAGGTCGGCGTCGTCGTCTTCAACAACACGAGCACGGCGGGCCTGGCCGGCGAAACCCTCGCGCGGGTCCAGGAGATCGGGTGGAACGGCCTCGCCGCCGACGACTGGTACGGCACCATCCCGGCGACCACGGTCTACTTCCCGCCCGGCATGCGCGACGCCGCGCAGAAGCTCGCGCTCGACCTGGGCATCCAGCGACTGGTCCCGGCCGACGCGGCGATGAGCGACACCAACCTGACCGTGATCCTCACGGGAGCGCTGACGTAACGCACGTCACCCGATCTGCACGAGTTTCACCTCGGTCCAGTCCGGGTACTGCGGGTTTCGTGATTGGCTGGACACGTGCAGTTCTCGAGCTTGGAGGGTGAACATCGCTACGCGGACCTGGTCCGCGTAGCCGATCGCGCCATCGTCGGACTCGACTTCGACGGCACCCTCGCGCCGATCGTCGACGACCCCACGCGCGCGCACATCCACCCCGACGCCGCCGAAGCACTGATCGACCTGGCGCCCCAGGTCTCGGCTATCGCGGTCATCACCGGGCGTCCGGCCCGTCAGGCGCTGGACCTCGGCGGCCTCGAGGAGGTCGGCGACGCGATCCAGGCCGCGGGCAAGGAGCTCTTCCTCTACGGCCAGTACGGCAACGAGCGCTGGTCCTCGCGGCATCGGCGGATCATCGGCCCGCGACCGCCGCGCGGCCTGGCCACCTTCGAGCGGGACCTGCCGCGGACCCTGCGCCAGGCCGGGGCCGCGGACGCCTTCGTCGAGGACAAGGGCCTCGCGGTCGCCGTGCACACCCGTCGGCTCGCGGACCCTGAGGAGGCGTTCGAGCGGCTGCTGCCACCGATGCGGACCCTGGCCGAGCTGCACGGCCTGGTGATCGAGCCCGGCCGGAGCGTGATCGAGGTGCGCTCACCCGGCGCGCACAAGGGGATGGTGGTCGAGAAGCTCGCCGCCGAGCTGGACGCGCGCGGCTTCCTCTTCGCCGGCGACGACCTCGGTGACCTCGAGGCGTTCGAAGCCGTCGCCGATCTCGAGAAGCGCGGGTTGGCTGCCCTCAAGGTCTGCTCGGCCTCGCAGGAGCAGAGCGCGCTGCTGCCGCTCGCCGACGTCGTCGTCAAGGGACCCGCGGGCGTCGTCGAGCTGTTGCGACAGCTGCGGCTCGACATCATGCAGAGCTCCGCGGTCGGCTAGGTCGGCCTGAGCTCAGCCCGGAAGGGCGGCCCGACGGCGCGCCAGGTGGGCGCGCTCGGCCTCGTTGGCGCAGACCGCGATCGCAGCGTCGTACGACGCCCGCGCGCCGGCGTGGTCGCCGAGCCTGGCCTGGAGCTCGGCGCGTGCAGCCGGGAGTCGGTGGCCGGGGAGGGCGACGCCGGCGAGCGCGGCGAGACCCGCCTCCGGTCCGTCCGCCTCCGCGACGGCGATGGCGCGACCCAGCCGGACCACCGGGGTGTCGCGGAGCGAGAGCAGCTCGTCGTAGCGCTCGACGATCCGATCCCACGCCGTGTCGGCCGACGTGGCCGCGATCGCGTGCTCGGACGCGATCAGCGCCTGGAGCAGGTAGGGCGCCGGCGGAGCAGCGGTGAGCGGCCGCAGCAGCTCGAGCGCCTCGCCGATCTCGTTGCCGTGCCAGCACCGACGATCCTGGTCCGGCAGCAGCACCAGCTCGCCGCCGGACACCCGGGCGTCCCGCCGCGAGTGCTGGAGCAGCATCAGCGCCTGGAGCGCGGCGAGCTCGCTGTCGTCGTACGGCAGCACGGTGCGGAGCACGCGCACCAACCGGATCGCCTCGCCGGCGAGCTCGGCCCGCACCACGTCGGGACCGGAGCCGGGCGCGTAGCCGGCGGTGAACGCCAGGTAGGCGACCTGGCCGACCACGCCCACCCGCTCGACGAGGTCGATGCCCGTGGGCAGCCCGAACCGCTCGCCGGCCAGCTTCTTGCGGGCCCGGGTGAGCCGGGCAGCCATGGTCGGCGTGCTCTGGAGGAACAACCGTGCGATGTCGTCCGTGCTGATGCCGAGGACCAGCCGGAGGGTGAGGGCAGCGGCCGCCTCTCGGGAGAGTCGCGGGTGGGCGCACAGCAGCACGAGCCGGAGCCGCTCGTCGAACAGCTCGTCGCCGGGATCTGCCATCACCCGTCGCGCCTCCTCGGTCAGCTCGGCATCGACGGTGAGCAGCGGCATCGACCGCGCCAGCGCCTGATCGGACCGGAGCCGGTCGAGGACCCGCCGGCGGGCCGCGGTGAGCAGCCACCCGGCGGGGTTGGCCGGGACGCCGTCGTGGGGCCAGGTGCGCGCCGCTGCCTCGAAGGCATCGGCGAGCCCGTCCTCGGCCAGGTCGAGCCGACGGAAGCGGGCGACGAGCAGCGCCAGCAGTCGGCCCCACTCGTCGCGCAGCGCCCGGTCGAGCGCCTGGCCGACCCCGGTCAGGTCATTCCTCGCCGCTGTGGTCGACCGCGGCCCGCACCTCGACCGGTGCGCTGCCGGGCTCGGCGAGGATGGCGCACACCTGGATCAGGTCCTCGACGTCGTCGGACTCCACGACGTAGAACCCGCTGAGCTGCTCCACGGTCTCGGCGTAGGGGCCGTCGGTGACGAAAAGGCTTCCGTCGTCGTTGCGCGCCACCTTCCGTGTGGTGCGGGAGTGGGTGAGTTCCTCGCCGCCGGTGATGGTGTGACCACGTGCCGCGAGCGCCTGGCTGAACTCCTCGTGCTTGGCGAAGACGGCGGCCTGTTCCTCGGGAGTGGCGTTCTCCCAGACGTTCTCGTCGCCAGGCAGGAGTACGACGTACTTGCTCATGGTGGAAACCTTTCAGGTGTCGAGCGGTCTGTCACCGGGATGACGCGCGAGGACCGGGCAAATCGACAGCCGCGCTCCGTCCTTTTCCGGAGTCGCCCTGTGTCTCACATCATGGATGGCCGTCTCGGATGTCGGGATCTCGATTGGTTCGGGTGACCCTCCTCCCGGTACTTTGAGACCTGCTCATCCAGAGGGACTGAGGGAACGGCCCTGCGAAGTCCCGGCAACCGCCACGACCCTCCGCCTCCCGGACCAGATCGATCGGACCGGGGAACGGACGTGGAACACGGTGCCAAATCCGACCTGGTGCGACGGACGTGCCGGGGCAGATGAGAAGGAGGAAGCGTGAGCGCTGTCGTGACTGTTACGCAGTCGAGTGGGAGCGAAGCGACCCATTTCGTGGCTGATCGCCAGGTCGAGTCGACCCCGGCGACCGGACCGCGCGAAGGCGCGTTCGGCAACGCCGTCGCCCTCGCCTGCCGCGAGTGTGGCCACCGGGTCGGGCTCGGGCCGTTCTACGCATGTCCCGAGTGCTTCGGCCCGCTCGAGGTGTCCTACGAGTTCCCCGCGATCACCCGCGAGGAGATCGAGGCCGGCCCCCGCAACATCTGGCGCTACCAGGCGCTGCTGCCGGTGCCGACCGACATCGAGGAGAGCCCCAACATGGAGCCCGGGTTCACCCGGCTCCTCAAGGCGCACAACCTCGGTCGCGAGCTCGGCATCGAGAACCTCTGGCTGAAGGACGACTCCACCAACCCGACGAACTCCTTCAAGGACCGGGTCGTCGCGTGTGCGCTGAGCGCCGCCCGCGAGCTCGGCTCGAAGGTGTTCGCCTGCCCGTCCACCGGCAACCTCGCCAACGCGGTCGCCGCCGCCGGCGCCCGGGCCGGCATCAAGACCGTGGTGTTCATCCCCAGCAACCTCGAGCAGCCCAAGCAGGTCAACTCGGCGATCTTCACCGAGAACCTGGTCGCCGTCGACGGCAACTACGACGACGTCAACAAGCTCGCCTCCGAGATCGCCGGCGAGGAGGATGGTTGGGCGTTCGTCAACGTCAACGTCCGTCCCTACTACGCCGAGGGCTCCAAGACGCTCGGCTACGAGATCGCCGAGCAGCTCGGCTGGCGGCTTCCCGACCAGATCGTGATCCCGGTCGCGTCCGGCTCCCAGCTGACCAAGGTCGACAAGGCTTTCCAGGAGCTGATCAAGCTCGGCCTGGTCGAGGACAAGCCCTACCGCGTCTTCGGCGCGCAGGCCGAGGGCTGCGGCCCGGTCGCCACGGCTTTCAAGACCGACACCGATGTCATCCGGCCGGTGAAGCCGGACACGATCGCCAAGAGCCTCGCGATCGGCAACCCGGCCGACGGCATCTACGTCCTCGACATCGCCCGCCGCACCGATGGTGCGGTCGAAGAGGTCACCGACGACGAGATTCGCGCGGGCATCGTTCTGCTCGCGCGCACCGAGGGCATCTTCACCGAGACCGCCGGCGGCACCACCGTGGCGGTCACCAAGAAGCTGGTCGAGGCGGGCGTCCTTGACCCGACCTTGGAGACTGTCGTCATCAACACCGGCCACGGGCTCAAGACCTTGGACGCAGTGTCCGGGCAGGTCAGTGCGGCGGCGACCATCGCGCCGTCGTACGCCGCCTTCAAGGCCACCGGCATCTGATCGAAGCATCTGATCGAAGCATCTGATCGAAGAACGAGAGAGAGAAGCAGCGAATGAGCGTCAGCGTCCGGATCCCGACGATCCTGCGCACCTACACGGGCGGCGACTCCGAGGTGAGCGCCGAGGGTGCAAACCTCGCCGAGGTCCTGGACGACCTGGACTCGAAGTTCGCCGGCATCAAGGGCCGGATCCTCGACGAGGACGGCAAGCTGCGCCGCTTCGTCAACGTCTACGTCGGCAACGACGACGTCCGCTTCCAGGACGATCTCGCCACGCCGACTCCCGACGGCACCGAGATCTCGGTCATCCCCGCCGTCGCCGGCGGCTGCTGAGCTCGCGATGGCCGGGTCGCGCAGCGTTCGGGCGCTGGTCGCGGGCGCTGCCTTCGGGTGGGCCGCCGCCCACGCCGCGCGCCGGCTCGGTCCGCGCGCCACGGTCCTCGGTGCTGGCACCGCGTTGATCGGCGCCGCGGTGATCTATCCCGCGGCCCGACGTGAGTTCGGACCCTCCGGAGGGTTGGCCATCGAAGCCGGGGTGGTCCTCGCGACGACCGCGCTCACGGCCGCTGCGGTCCGGGCCGACAGCGCAACCGGCCGCCGCGTCGTCGCCGCCGGCTGGGCCTCGCACGCGCTGTTCGACATCGCCCAGGGCCCGAGCGCCGACTCGCGGCTGCCGGCCTGGTACGCACCGTTGTGCGCCGGCTTCGACTTCGCGTACGCCGCGCGCCTGGCCGCCTGAAACACTGGTCGGGTGACGGACCACCACTACGAGCTCGGGCTGACCTGGCTGGGCAATCGCGGCAGCGGCACCAGCGGCTACCGCGACTACAGCCGCGACTGCGTGCTGACCGCTGACGGCAAGCCGGACCTGCTCGGATCCGCCGATCCGACCTTCCGCGGCGACCGCGCCCGGTGGAACCCCGAGGAGCTGCTGCTCGCCGCGCTGTCGCAGTGCCACCTGCTGTCCTACCTGCACTCGGCGGTCAACCACGGCATTGTCGTGACGGACTACACCGACGCCCCGGTCGGCACGATGAGCCAGGTCGGGCAGGGCGGCCGATTCACGTCGGTCGTCCTACGGCCCTGCGTCACCATCACCGACCCGTCACAGGCCGAGCTCGCGCGGACGATCCACCACGAGGCAAGCGAGAACTGCTTCATCGCGGCGTCCGTGAACTTCCCCGTGACCCACGAGCCGGTCGACGTTGGTCGCCACGCCCTGACGAAGCGACGACCGAGGGATTTGCCTTCTGGCGCAACCTTCCGGGACCGCCGAGAGTTGATCTAGACACGCGCTCAGGAGGTTGTCATGTGGTGGTTGCTCTTCATCGCTGGCGTTGTCGCCTTCTCGATCGGCTGTGCGGTCTACCTCGAGTTCCGCGGGCACCGCGGCGGCAAGCACGACCGCACGGTCGACTCCGCCACGAACCACCAGATCCTCAACCAGCAGTCCAACAGCGTGCGCAACCAGTCCGGCTTGCTCTAGGGCACTGGGCCGCTGCCCGTAGGCTGCCGCGGTGCCCTCGGTCCTGCTCGTCACATTCAACCTGATGCCCGCGGGAGAGCCCGGTGGCGCTGTCCTCGTCCCGGCCCTCGCCGAGCGCGGGATCGACGCCCGCTGGGTGTGCTGGGACGACCCCGCCGTGGACTGGTCCGCGGCCGACCTGATCTCGGTGCGCTCGACCTGGGACTACCACCGCCGGCTCCCTGCCTTCCTGGCCTGGGCGCGCGAGGTTGAAGCAGTGGCGCCGGTGCTGAACGGCGCCGACGTCTTCGCCTGGAACGCCGACAAGGCCTACCTCGCCGAGATCGCCGACGGCCTGCCGGTCGTGCCGACCGCGCTGCTCGACGACGACAACCTGATCATCGGTCTGACAGCGGCGCTCCGGCGTTGGGGCACCGTGGTGGTCAAGCCCCGGGTCGGATCGGGTGGCCGCGGGGTGGTCGTCGCCGAAAGCGTCGACGACTGGCGGCTCTTCGACCTGGATCGCGCTCCGTGGATCGTCCAGCCGCTGCTGGAGTCGGTGCGGGTCGAGGGCGAGACCTCGATCTACGTCCTCGCCGGCCGCGCCGTCGCGCAGGTCGACAAGGTGGCCGCCGGCGACGAGATCCGGGTGCACGAGTTCTACGGCGGCAGCAGCCGCCCGGTCCCGCTCGACCCGGATCGCGCGGGGATCGCCGAGCACGCCGTACGCACCGCCGCGGAGCGGCTCGACGCCGACCTCTCCTACGCCCGCATCGACCTGATGAGGTGGGAGGGGGAGTGGGTCGTCAGCGAGCTCGAGCTCATCGAGCCGGGCCTGTACCTCGACGTGGCCCCGGAGATCGCCCAGCCGTTCGCCGACCTGGTGGCGTCCCGGCTGGCGCGCTGATCGAGGTCGGGAAGGCCGCCGCACCTCTAGATTGAGCCCGTGACCCGGGCCCGCCTGTTCCACCTGCTGACGTTCGTGGTCGCCATGGCCGCTCTCGTCCTCCAGCTCGTGCTGGTCGCGCAGGGACACAAGGTGCTCGATGAGTCGTCCCGGCCCGACACGGCGACCCGGGTGCTCCGATACTTCTCCTACCTCACCATCTGGAGCAATGCACTGGTCGCGTGGTCGGCGGGCACTCTGGCGTTCGGGCGCGACACCGACAGCAGGATCTGGCGGGCACTGCGGCTCGACGCGATCGTGATCTGCTTCGGCGGCGGCGTCGTGCACTTCTTCTTTCTCCGGCCGCTGCTCGACCTCGGCGGCGCCGACCTGCTCGCCGACAAGCTGCTCCACATGGTCGTGCCGCTGCTGGCCGTGATCGGTTGGGTCGCATTCGGGCCGCGCGGCCGGGCGACGCGCGCGGACCTGCTGCCGTTCCTGGTCGTGCCAGTGGTCTGGCTCGCCTACACGCTGATCCGAGGGGCGTTCGTCGACTGGTATCCCTATCCGTTCATCGACGTCGTCGAGCACGGGTACGGCGTCGTGCTGCTCAACGCCCTCGGAATATCGGGCTTCCTCGTCGGCATCGCGTGCCTCGCCATCGTCTTGGACCGGCGGCTGACGCCGAGGGACGAGCGCGAGCCCGTGTCGGCTCCGTAGCTGCGCGGTCCCGGAACCCCACCCCGCTGCTTGCACTCGCAGGGGTCGAGTGCTAAACATGAGGCTGGCACTCTCATCATGAGAGTGACAGAAATACCTGACTCGGGGAGTCGAGGTCAGCAGCGTCGGTGGGAAGGGTCCACCGGTTCGGTCTGGCCGTCCGTCGCGGGCGACGAGCCGGGTCCTAAGACATCTCTAGCGAAGGAATCGCAGGAGTTATGGCGAAGCTGATTGCTTTCAACGAGGAGGCCCGGCGCGGTCTCGAGCGAGGTATGAACACCCTCGCCGACGCCGTCAAGGTCACTCTCGGCCCCAAGGGCCGCAACGTCGTCCTGGAGAAGAAGTGGGGCGCTCCCACGATCACCAACGACGGTGTCTCCATTGCCAAGGAGATCGAGCTCGAGGACCCCTACGAGAAGATCGGCGCCGAGCTGGTCAAGGAGGTCGCGAAGAAGACCGACGACGTCGCCGGTGACGGCACGACGACGGCGACCGTGCTCGCTCAGGCGATGGTCCGCGAGGGACTGCGCAACGTGGCCGCGGGTGCGAACCCGATGGGCCTGAAGCGCGGCATCGAGGCTGCCGTCGAGGCCGTGTCCGAGCAGCTGCTCGGCATGGCGAAGGAGATCGAGACCAAGGAGCAGATCGCCTCCACCGCGTCCATCTCCGCAGCTGACACCACGGTCGGCGAGATCATCGCCGAGGCGATGGACAAGGTCGGCAAGGAGGGCGTGATCACGGTCGAGGAGTCGAACACGTTCGGCCTCGACCTCGAGCTCACCGAGGGCATGCGGTTCGACAAGGGCTACATCTCGGCCTACTTCGTCACCGACCCGGAGCGCATGGAGACGGTGCTCGAGGACCCCTACGTCCTCATCGCCAACTCCAAGGTCAGCAGCGTCAAGGACCTGCTGCCGCTGCTCGAGAAGGTCATGCAGTCGGGCAAGCCGCTCGTCATCATCGCCGAGGACGTCGACGGCGAGGCCCTCTCGACCCTGGTCGTCAACAAGATCCGTGGCACCTTCAAGTCCGTCGCCGTCAAGGCCCCGGGCTTCGGCGACCGCCGCAAGGCCATGCTGCAGGACATCGCGATCCTGACCGGCGGCCAGGTCATCTCCGAGGAGGTCGGCCTCAAGCTCGAGTCCGCCGGTCTCGAGCTGCTCGGCCAGGCCCGCAAGGTGGTCATCACCAAGGACGAGACCACCATCGTCGAGGGTGCCGGCGACGCCGCCCAGATCGAAGGTCGGGTCAACCAGATCCGTGCCGAGATCGAGAAGTCGGACTCCGACTACGACCGCGAGAAGCTCCAGGAGCGCCTCGCCAAGCTGGCCGGCGGCGTGGCCGTCATCAAGGTCGGCGCGGCCACCGAGGTCGAGCTCAAGGAGCGCAAGCACCGCATCGAGGACGCCGTTCGCAACGCGAAGGCTGCCGTCGAGGAGGGCATCGTCGCCGGTGGCGGCGTTGCGCTGGTCCAGGCTGGTCTCGGGGCGTTCGCCAAGCTCGAGCTCGAGGGTGACGAGGCCACGGGTGCCAACATCGTCAAGGTCGCCATCGAGGCCCCGCTCAAGCAGATCGCGATCAACGCCGGTCTCGAGGGTGGCGTCGTCGCGGAGAAGGTGCGCGGTCTCGAGGCCGGTCACGGTCTCAACGCCGCCACGGGCGACTACGTCGACATGATCGCCGCAGGCATCATCGACCCCGCCAAGGTGACGCGCTCCGCGCTGCAGAACGCCGCTTCCATCGCGGCGCTCTTCCTCACCACCGAGGCCGTTGTCGCCGACAAGCCGGAGAAGGCGCCCGCCATGGGCGGCGACCCGTCCGGTGGCATGGGCGGCATGGACTTCTAGGACTCTCTAGGTCCCTGTTCCATCGGGAGGCCCCTCGCTTCGGCGGGGGGCTTCCTGCATTTGCGGGGAAAGGATCGCTGCTGAGCAGGACAGGTGCCAGTGTGAGCACCGTGCCCGATGGAGCGACCCGCGGAGAACGCTTCGCCGCGCTCGCCGATCAGGTGGGTGAGCCGCTCCGGCGCTACGTTGCCCGGCGGGCGGCTCCCGATGCCGTCGACGACGTGCTCGCCGATACCTTCCTGGTGCTCTGGCGGCGGTTGGACGACGTCCCGGTCGACGACCCCCGGCCCTGGTCGTACGGCGTCGCCCGCAACTGCCTCGCCAACGCGCGCCGGAGCGCCCGGCGGCAGCAGAGCCTGGTCGAGAGGATCACCCGTTCGCAGGTCGACGAGACCGAGCCGGCCGACGACAGCGACATCCTCGAGGCGCTCGCCACCTTGCCCGAGCTCGACCGAGAAGTCGTCCGGCTGTGGGCGTGGGAGCAGCTCGCGCCGCGCGAGATCGCGGTCGTCACCGGGGTCACTGCCAACGCAGTGAGCATCCGGTTGCACAAGGCGAAGAAGCGGTTGGCGGCCGAGCTCGGAAAGAGCGGCGCAACATCCGGACAGGTAGTCGATGACGGGAGGAGGTCCCGATGAACGACGACGAGCTCCGGGCGCAGCTGCAGCGCGCCGATCCGGCACGTCAGTCGGCGGGCGCCGACTCGTGGATCGACGACCTGGTGGGAGCCACGATGGACACGGAGACGGGCAACGACCGACCGCGCGGGCGGCGTACCTGGGTGCTGGTGACCGCCGCGGCGGCCATGGTTGCTGCCATCGGTGGCGCGGCGTTCGCGCTGACCAACGGTGACGACGCCGACAACGGGAAGGACGAGGCGACCGAGCCCCGCAAGGAGCTCGCGCTGACCCTGGCGCCGTTCGACTCGATGCAGATGTGCATCGAGTTCTCCCCGGAGACGCTGGAGCCGATGGAGGTCGCCTTCTCGGGCGAGGCCTATCAGGTGGAGGGCGACACGGTGCGCCTGACCCCCGATCACTGGTACCGCGGTGGAGACGGAGCGAACGACGTCGTCCTGAACGCGGGCAGCCCGGCAGTACTTCTCGAGGGCGGCATCACCTTCGAGGAGGGCGAGCGCTACCTGGTCAGCGCCATCGACGGCGAGGTCGCGACCTGTGGCCTGAGCGCGCCGCACAGCGAGGAGATGGCGGCGGCGTACGACGAGGCGTTCGGCGGCTGACCCGGCGCGTTACCACTGGTACTGCGAGTAGTCGCGGTCGCGGGTGTCGTCCTCGTAGTCCTGCTGTTCCTCGATCCCGTCTTCGTTGCGCTCCTCCAGCTCGCGCTCCTGGCGCTCGCGGCGGCGCTGCTCCTCCTGGTCCTGAGGGTCCTGCTGCTGGTCCTGTTGCTGTTGTTGTCGCTGCTGTTGGAGCTTGTCGCGAAGGCGCCGGTCGACAGCGGCGGCATGCTCGGTCTGCTCCTGCCCGCGCCCCGCGTCGGTCGGGCAGTCACCCTCGGCCAGGACCGCGGTGCCGGCCTGCCACTGTGCCGTGGCTTGCTCCGCCTCGTCGGCCTCGAAGGCGGCGTCACCGAGCGTCTCGTGCGCGAGTGCGGCGTTGATGCGCACCGTGCACTCCTCCTCGGCCGGCACGTCCTCGAGCGCGACGGTGTAGAGCGCGAGTGCGCCCTCGAGGTCGTCGTCGGCGTGCCGCGCGGCGCCCTCGTCGAACGCGGCGATCCACGACTCGAACCAGTTGATCGAGCCGTTGTCGGAGAACTCGCGGGCCGCCGCGACGTACTCGGTGTCGTCGAACTGGCTGCGGCCGTCGCGGTCGTGGGAGAGCATCGTGATGACCTTGCCGGCGAACGCCACCGCGACCAGGGCCGGCAGGATGCCGGCCAGGACGAGGATCATCCGCAGCTGGGGCCGGCTCATGGCGCCCCCCTAGGTCCCGGATCCCGTCGAAGGGTCCGGCTCGGCAGGAGCGTCGTGTGCGAGGTCCAGAGGGCCTGCCACCACGACCTCAGCTCGATCAGCACCAGCGCGAGCAGGATCAGGCCGAACAGCCAGGTGAGGTCGTGCTGGGCCGGAGCGTCGTCCCGCTCGTCGAAGGCGTACGACGCCTCGAAGTCGTCGGCGATCGCCTGCATCCCACCGGGCTCGGTGCGGTGCTGGTAGCCGATGCCGAGCTCATCGGCGATTTCCTCGAGGTTGTCCTCGTCGATCCGGGAGATGGCGTCCTCGCCGCTGCCTTGGTCGTAGACGAAGCCGTCGTCGGTCGACAGGTCGTCGGCTTCGGGCATCTTCGCCCCGTCGTCGGTGCCGTAGCCCAGCACGACGCCGCCGTCGACCAGCTCATCGAGCTCGTCGAAGGAGCGCTGATCGTCGTCGGTGGTGTTCTCGCCGTCGCTGACGAAGACGACCAGCCTCCGCCTTTCGGGATGCTCGTCCCCTGCCCGCTCGAGAATCTCGCGCATCGAGTCGAGCGGCCGGTCGACGAGCGAGCCGCTGCCGTCGAAAGGACCCTCGAGCCGCATCGTCTCGACGCCGGTCCGGAACGTGGTCGTGTCGGTCGTGAACGGCAGCTCGAGCGTCACCTCGCTGCCGAAGGTCATGAGAGCGAAGCGAGCCCCGGGCAATGCGTCGGCGAGATCGTCCAGGTCCCGCTGCACGCCGTAGACCCGCGGTCCGTCCTGGTAGTCGAGCGCGGCCATCGACCGGGTGCGGTCGACGACGACCAGGACCTCGATGTCGGCCGACTGGGTCGAGACCGCGCGAGTGCCGAACCCCGGCTGCGCCAGGATCACGACGAGGGTGACGAGGATCCCGACCCGGCGGGCGACCAGAAGGGCGGTGCTCATGGCGGGGCTCACGGAGAGGCTCACGGCGGCGGCCTCCGTCCGGCGAGGGCGATCCATCCCTGCACCGCCCAGACCAGCACGAGCAGACCGACCCCGATCCCGGCGAGCACCTGGCCGGCGCGCGGCCGGTCGAGGGTCTGGACCAACGGTGGGCGTTGGATCCTGGTGGTCTCGAGCTCGTTGATCCTGTCGACGACGTCCTCCGCAGAACCGCCGGCGCCCAGCTCGGAGAGGGTGCCGCCGGTCTTGTCCGCGGCCGTCTGCAGGCCGGCGGTGTCACCGTCGACGTCCGACTCAC
The DNA here is from genome assembly GCA_963846535.1 of uncultured Actinomycetota bacterium. Lineage (GTDB taxonomy): Bacteria > Actinomycetota > Actinomycetes > Propionibacteriales > Nocardioidaceae > Nocardioides. The sequence goes on along the minus strand of CAWJWK010000003.1, from coordinate 1,684,179 downwards.
CGGGGTTGGCGATCACGTGGATCACTACACCGGCATCGGCGGCGTAGTCCGCGGCCTCCTGGAGGTCGAAGACGCCCTCCCCACGCTGTTCTCCGTCGGTCGCCAGCACCAGGGCCCGGCCGCGATCCTCGTCGAGCCGGTCGAACCGCTGGACGCAGGACACCAGCCCGTCCCCGATCAGCGACGACCGGTCGACGCCGTCGTCGACGAGCGTCCCCGCCGTGTAGTCGATGAACTGCTCCGAGGGGAGGATCTCGTCGAAGCCCTCGAACGCCGTCTTCGCGGCGCTGAGCTGCTCCCGCACGACTCCGTAGTCGTCGGTCAGCGGCACCTTGCTGATCGCGGCGTTGTTCCAGACCGTCAGGCCGACCCGGTCACCGTCGAGCTCGTCGACGATCGTGCGGTACTCGTCGGCGACCTCACTGTTCCACGGGGCGCTCGACCCGGAGGCGTCGAGGCACAGCACGATGTCGCGGGTGGCTTCGTCGCGGTTGATGACCTGGGTCTCCTGCACCCGGCCCCCGAGCACGATCCCGCCGACGCAGGCCACCAGCGCGGCCAGCGATCCGAAGCCTCCGAGCAGCCTGCGGCGCTGCACCAGCGCGCGGTAGCGGGGGAGGGCGCGGAGCCGCGTCGCGTGGGCGACGTACGACGCACCCGCCGGTTGCCGCCCCCACCAGCTGCGGAGCCACACCGCCAGCAGCGCCACGACCAGGAGGATGAGCAGCACCACCAGCCACGGGTACTTCACCTCCACGACAGCACCAGCCGCCGGGCGTTGTCGAGCGCCGCGTCGAACCGCTCGCGTGCCTCGCCGACGTCGTCGGGTGCGAACTCCGGGGGATACATCAGCTCGATCGCCTCGGTCAGCGCCCAGGGCGCCTGCTGCCGGAAGTCGGACAGCGTCATGGTCGGTGCCGGCAGCGCGCTCACGGTGCCGACGTACGAGCGGACGGTCTCGCTGAGCCGCTGGTGACCGTCACGCGCAGGCAGCCGGCCGCCGCGCACCTCGGTCTCGATCTCGTCGATGCGGTCGAGGTGTTGCTGGCGCGCCACCGGCACGTCGGCCCCGTCCCAGACGACGCCACTGGCGGTGCGGGGCTCCCGGGTGAACCAGAGCACCGCGAGGTAGTAGACGCCCACCAGCACCAGCGCGAGGAGGGCGAACCAGATCCAGCGGTCGCCGTACGCCACCGGGCCGTTGAACTCGTCCTGCAGCTCAGCGGCGGCGAGCATGACGTTGCCTCTCGAGGACCCGGAAGACGGCGGTGATCGCGGACTCGGTGTCGCGGACCTGCTCGTGCACGACGCCGAGCTGGTCGAGCCTGCGGTGCAGCTGGGACTCCTCGCCGGCGACCAGCGCGGCGTACTCCTCCTGCAGCCGCGCATCACCGCGCAGCCAGGCCGGCACCTCGGCGCCGGCGTCGACGTCGACCAGTCGCCGGGGCGCCCTCGCGCCACTCCTGTTCGTCGCGGCGCCGGCCGCGAGCGTCGGGTCGAGGTCGCCGAGGGTCAGGAACAGCACCTCGTGCTGGGCGGTCAGCCGGCGCAGGGACTCGGCGAGCTCGTCGGAGATCGTCGTCTCGTCGGAGACCACGACCAGGATGGCGCGACGCCGGATCGCCCGGGCGACGTAGTCGAGCACAGCGGTCAGGTCGCTGTGTCCGGCGTCGGGTGTCGTCGCGTCGTGGACCAGGCCCAGGAGCCGTTCGAGGTAGAGCTCCCCGTTGTCGGGCGGGCGGGCGTGCTGGCGCCGGGCGTCGCCGTAGACGAGGGCCACCAGGTCGCCGTGCCGTACGGCGAGGTAGCCCATCACTCCCGTCACGAACACCGCGAGGTCCCGCTTGGAGTTCTGCGCGTCGTTCATCGCCGCCATGCTGCGGCCCGTCGAGACGGCGAGCACGACGGTGTGCTTGCGCTCGGCGACGTACCTGCGGACCAGGAGCATCCGGGTGCGCGCCGACGCCTTCCAGTCGATGTCCTTCACCTCGTCGCCGCGGACGTACTCACGCAGGTCGTTGAAGTCGATGCCGCGGCCGATCTGCAGCGCGGCGTACTCACCCTCGAGCAATCCACGCACCTTGCGGTGTGCGTGGACGGAGAGGCGGGTCTTGACCCGGGTCAGGTGGGACACGGCGTGCGGTCTAGGTCCCGCTCACGGCGTCGCTACGGCGCGGAAGACCGCGTCGATGATGCTCTCGGACTGCACCCGGTCGGCGAGCGCCTCGAAGCTGAGGTGGATCCGGTGACGGAGTACGGCGTGGCGCAGCTCGCGGATGTCCTCAGGGATCACGTAGTGCCGACCTTGTACGACGGCCATCGCGCGGGCGGCCTGGAAGAAGGCGATGCTGCCGCGGGGGCTGGATCCGATCTCGACGTACGCCCCGAGCTCGGGGCCGAGCAGCTGCGCCACGTGCCGGGTCGCCCGCACGAGCGTCACGACGTAGCGGCGGATCGCCGGGTCGACGTAGACCCGGCGCACCAGGGCCTGCAGGTCGATGATGTCGGCGATCGAGGCGACGGGCTCGACCTTCTCGGCGTGCTGGCCGAGGGTGCCGTCGCCGATCCGGTCGAGCACCATCAGCTCGTCGGTCTCCTCGGGGTAGTCGATGACCTCCTTGAGCAGGAACCGGTCCATCTGCGCATGGGGGAGGACGTAGGTGCCTTCCTCCTCGATCGGGTTCTGGGTCGCGAGCACCATGAAGGGGCTCGGAAGCGGGTGGATGGTGCCGGCGATCGAGGTCTGCCGCTCCTGCATCGCCTCGAGCATCGCCGACTGGGTCTTGGCGCTGGCGCGGTTGATCTCGTCGAGGAGCACGAAGTTGGCGTGCACCGGACCGAGCTGGGTCTCGAACTCGTGGCGCCGCGGGTCGTAGACCTGGGTTCCGATGATGTCGCTCGGCAGCAGGTCGGGCGTGCACTGGATCCTCGAGAAGTCGGCGCTGACCGCCTGGGCGAGCGTCGAGGCCGCGAGTGTCTTCGCCAGTCCGGGCACGCTCTCGAGCAGCACGTGGCCCTCGGCCAGCAGCGTGACCATCAGGGCGGTGCGGATGCGCTCCTGGCCGACGACCCGGCTCGAGAACGCCTCTGAGATCCGGTCGATCGCGCCGGTCGCGCGATCGACGTCAGCGGCGGTGAGAGGGGTGCTCGGCTGAGCGATCCTGGTGCTGGTCATGGTCGCACCAACCTACCCACCCGGCACACCCTCAGTCCCGGGCCGCGAGCCGTGTGCGGAACTGCTCGTCGCGCCGCAACCGGGCCAGGTCGCGCTCACGGCGCTCCGCGATGACAGCACCGAGCACCATCTCCGGAGGGGCGCCGGCCGGCGGCGCCGGAGCGACGTACCGCCTCACCTCGGTGACCAGGTCGTCGCCGACCCGTTGCCGCGACAGCGGGTCGAGGGTGGGGAACCGGCCGAGGTACTGACGGATGCCGAGCGCGAGGCCGGTCGGGAGGCTCGCCAGGTCGGCGGTGTGTGCCCAGCTCGCCAGCTGCGGCGGCATCGGTGGCGGGAGCGGCAGGCGAAGCGTGACCCGGTCCCGGATGACGTAGGTGCCGGCGGCGTAGTCGCCGAGGCGCTTGCCGCGCTGGCTGATCAGCATCGAGAAGAACGCCGGCACTCCGGAGAGCAGGTAGATCTCGACGAATCCGATCAGCGCGCGCACCAGCGCGTGGTGGAACGTGATGGGGCCGGCGTCGTCGCGCACCGTGCGCAGTCCGAGCGCGAGCTTGCCGAGCGAACGACCGCGGGTCAGCGTCTCGAGCACGGTCGGGTAGACGGCGAACGTGATCATCGTGGCCGCGACGATCGAGAGCTGGAACAGGGCCAGCGAGGCGTTGGACGTGGCGATGAGGAGCACGAACAGGCTCACCAGGTAGACCGCGACCGTCACGACGAAGTCGATCAGACCCGACGTGAGTCGCAGACCGAGGCTGGCCGGAGGCAGGTCGAGCGCGACGCCCTCGCCGGTGACGAGGTCGTCGGTCGTGATCGTCGCGAACTCCGCCATCGCCGTGAGTCTATTCTGCGCGCCGTAGGCTGGCCCCGTGCCGCGCATCGATCTCGACGCCTACGTCGTCGCGAACGCGCACGAGTGGGCGCGACTCGAGCAGCTGGTCCGTGCGGGCCGGCTCACCGGGCCCCAGAGCGACGAGTTGGTGGACCGCTACCAGCAGGTCGCCACCCACCTGTCGGTGATCCGGACCGCCGCGCCCGACGCCGAGGTCGTCGCCTATCTGTCGTCGCTGCTCGGCCGCGCCCGGATCACGATGCTCGGCGCCCGGGTCCTGAGCTGGCGCGCCGCCGGCAGCTTCTTCACCCAGCAGTTCCCGGCCGCCCTCTACCGGCTGCGCCGGTGGTGGCTCGGCACGATGGCCGGCAGCGTCGTGTTCACCGCGGCCATGATGTGGTGGCTGGTCGAGCACCCCCAGGTGGAGCAGAGCCTGCTGTCGCCCGAGGAGGTCGACGCGCTGGTCAACCACGACTTCGAGCACTACTACAGCGCGAGCCCGGCGCAGGACTTCGCGAGCCAGGTCTGGATCAACAACGCCTGGGTGTGTGCACTCTGCATCGCCCTCGGGATCCTCGGACTACCTGTGTTCTTCCTGCTCTACACCAACCTGGCGAACCTCGCCGTGATCGGCTCGATCATGACCCGACACGACCGGGCCGACCTGTTCTGGGGTCTGATCGTCCCGCACGGCCTCCTCGAGCTGACCGCCGTGTTCGTCGCCGCCGGCGTCGGGCTGCGGCTGTTCTGGTCCTGGATCGAGCCCGGCGGGACCAGTCGCGCCGCCGCGTTGGCCCAAGCCGGCCGCACCGCCATCAGCTGCGCCCTCGGACTCAGCGCCGTGCTCCTGGTGAGCGGGCTGATCGAGGGTTTCGTGACTCCCTCGCCGCTGCCCACCTGGGCACGGATCGCCATCGGCGTCCTCGCCGAGGTCGCGTTCTTCGCCTACGTGTTCGTGATCGGCCGTCAGGCCGCCGCGGCGGGGCACTCGGGCGACATCAGCGCCGACCTGCTCGAGGACCGCGTCGCGACACAAGCGTGAGCCGCTGCGCGCGGGCGCGGGCAGCGGCGGGTTGCGACCGGAAAGGCATCGACGAGGCGCTACAACCGTGCACGGCGCACGCTTGTGGCGCCGCGCTGGCCTGGTCCGACGTAACAACCATGGTCGGTGCACGGTTCGCACACCTGCAGTGCCGCCCGCCGACCCATGAACGCACCCAAGCCCTGAAGCAGCCGCCGCCCGACCGCTGACGTCAACCTGCTGCCGCCTCTTCGTCCAAAGCCCTTTCGGTCGCAACCACTCGCGGCCCGCAACAAAGCTGGGATCAGGCCTAGAGCAATCCCTGCGCCTTGAGTGCCAGGTAGTGGTCGGCCAGGGCGGGCGGGAGCCGCTCGGCGTCGGCGTCGACGACGTGCACGCCGAGCCGGTTCAGGACCTCTGACGCCCACTCCCTTCGGCGCAGCTCCTGCTCGGCCGCGGCGGCGTCGTAGACCTCGTCGAGCGTGCCGCGGGTGTCGGCGAGGCGGTTGAGCTCGGGGTCCCGGACCGACGCGACGACCACGCGGTGGTGGTGGGTGAGCGTCGGCAGGATCGGCAGCAGGCCCTGCTGGACCGAGGACGGCTCCGCCGGCGTGAGGAGTACGACGAGAGCCCGCTGCTTGCCGAAGCCCTGCACCGCGCCGGCCAGCAGGTCCCAGTCGGCCTCCACGATGACGGGTTCGAGGTCGGCCATCGACTCCTGCAGCCGCGCGGCGATGTCGCGCGCGCCGGCGGCGCGCAGCCGCGCTCGGACCCGCCGGTCGCCGGCCACGAAGTCGACCCGGTCGCCGGCCCGGGATGCCAGCGCAGCCAGCAGCAGGGCCGCGTCCATCGCGGCGTCGAGGCGCGGCACCCCGTCGGTTTCAGCAGGGCCGCCGACCCGTCCGGCGGAGATGCGCGAGGTGTCGAGCACCAGCACCACGCGCCGGTCGCGCTCGGGTTGCCAGGTGCGGACGACCACGTTCGGCGTGCGTGCGGACGCGCGCCAGTCGATTGAGCGCACGTCGTCACCGCGGACGTACTCGCGGAGCGAGTCGAACTCGGTGCCCTGGCCGCGGATCCGGACCGCCGCTCGGCCGTCGAGCTCCCGGAGCTGGGCCAGCCGGGACGGCAGGTGCTTGCGCGACTCGAAGGGCGGGAGCGACCGGATCGTGCCGGGCACGTCGTACGTCCGCTGCTTCGCGGCGAGGCGCAGCGGCCCCCACGAGCGGATCGTGACGCCGAAGGCGCGCAGGTCGCCGCGCCGCCACGGCCGCAGCGCGGTACGGAGGACGCGGCGTTCCCCCGCCGGGAGGACGACCTGGTGCCGGTTGCCGGTGGCGCCGGCGGTCGGCTGCCAGGCGTCGCGCACCTGGAGTCGCAGCGGCCGGGAGCCACTGTTCGTCAGGGTGAGCGCGGACTCGGCCGGGTCGCCGAGTCGCACCGTGCCGAGCGGCCGGCGGCTCAGTCCGGCGGCGACGGTCGACGGCGCCATCAGCAGGTCGGCACCGACGAGGAGGGCGACGGCGAGCAGCCACAGCGCGACCGTGCCGCCCGACGGTCGCAGCCCGACGGCCACGACACCGAGCACGAGGAGCAGCGGGACCCGCCCGGAGATCGCCATGAGCTAGCTGGCCATCTAGCGCGGCACCGGGACCGAGCCGAGGGCGGACGCGAGCACCTTGGCGACGTCGACCCCTTCGAGCTCGGCCTCCGGCCGCAGTCCGAGCCGGTGCACCAGGGTGGCGTGGGCGAGCGCCTTGACGTCGTCAGGCGTGACGAAGTCGCGACCGGAGAGCCAGGCCCACGCCCGAGCGGCTCGCAGCAGTGCTGTGGCACCGCGCGGGCTGACGCCGAGCGAGAGCGACGGCGACTCGCGGGTCGCGCGCGCGATGTCGACGATGTACGTCGCCACCTCGGGCGAGACCTGCACCCCTTTGACCGCGCGCTGCGCGGCCTCGATGTCGGCTCCCGAAGCGACCGCTGTGACGCCCGCGCCCGCCACGTCGCGCGGGTCGAACCCCTCGGCGTGCCGGGTGAGGATCGCGATCTCGTCGGCCCGCGGCGGCACCGGCATCACGACCTTGAGCAGGAACCGGTCGAGCTGGGCCTCGGGCAGCGGGTAGGTGCCTTCGTACTCGACCGGGTTCTGGGTCGCCGCGACGAGGAACGGCCGGGGGAGCGGGCGGGTGACGCCGTCGGCGGAGACCTGGCCCTCCTCCATCGCCTCCAGCAGCGCCGACTGGGTCTTCGGCGGCGTCCGGTTGATCTCGTCGGCGAGCAGCAGGTTGGTGAAGACCGGACCCTCGCGGAACGACAGCTCGCCGCCCTGGCCACCGGTGCTGTCGATCACCAGCGAGCCCGTGATGTCGCCCGGCATCAGGTCGGGCGTGAACTGAACCCGGCGGGTGTCGACGGACAGCGACGCGGCCAGGGTGCGGACGAGAAGGGTCTTCGCCGTACCGGGCACGCCCTCCATCAGCACGTGGCCGCCGCAGAGAAGGGCGACGAGCAGGCCGGACACGGCGGCGTCCTGGCCGACGACTGCCTTGCCCACCTCGTGCCGGACGGCGAGGAGCCGCTCCCTGAGTGCGGCGTTGTCGGCGTTGTCGGCGTTGTCGGCGTTGTCAGCGGTGTCTGGGTCGTCAGGGGTCATCCGCGTCGTACCTCTCTGTCGAGCTGGGTGAGATCTTGGGCGAGCTGGACCAGTCCCTGGTCCGTGGTCGGGACGAATCCCTGGGAGGAGAGGCGGGTGCCGACCTCCGCTTCGCGGCGACCGGTCTGGCGGGCCACGGCTGTGACCACGTCGGCCTCCGAGGCTCCGCGACCGAGCCGGAGATGGTCTGCCAGGCGCCGCCGGGCGGCGGTCCGCAGCGCCGCGGCGGCATAGCCGCGGTCGTCGGCGGTGCGGTACATCCGGCCTCGGCTCCGGGTCGTCTCGACCGCGCGGACGACGACCGGCAGCGGCTCGGTGGCCAGCCTGCCGAGCCGGCGGCCGCGCCACAGGATCAGGCCGATCGCGGCGAAGCCCACCAGCCAGAGCGACGGCGCGATCCAGGCGGGCGCGAACGTCCAGAGGCTGATCGCCTCGTCGTCGTCGGCATCGTCGAGGGTCGGGACGTACCAGACCAGGCGGTCGTGCTCACCCAGCAGCCGCAGGGCGACGGCGGCGTTGTCGACCCGAAGGACCTGGTCGTTGCTGAGCGCCTGACCGGCGCCGAAGTACGTCGCGCCTGCGCCGGCCGCCAGCACGAACCCGTCGTTGCTGGGGAAGCAGCCGGTGCGGGTGTCGTACCCGGACGCCTGGTCGACAGCGAGGTCGAGCTCGTCGAACCGGCTGTCGTCGCAGTCGCCCGTCGTCTTGTCGGAGGCGTGCGCGGGACCGACGCTCGCCTGGAGCTCCGCGACGACGTACGCCGGCGGCTCGACGAGTACGACGTCGGCGCCGGCCGTGTCGCCGCGCAGCCGCCGGGTCGTGCTGGGCGCGAGCTCCGCGGTGCCGGTGACCACGACGGTCGTGCCCGCGGACACGTCGGCGTCGCGGAGCTCGTCCGCAGAGCGCACGATGATGACCTCGACGCCTTCGTCCTCCAGCACCTGCGCGACCGCCTGGGCGCCGTCGGGATCGGGGTTCTGCGGGTCCAGCGGGGCAGCGAAGCGCGGGTCCCCGCTGTTGGCCCACGTCGAGAAGCCCAGGGCCAGGAGCAGCGCGACGCCGACGATGAACCACAGCCGGTTGCGGCGCCAGAACCCGCCCTTGCCGGGCGAGCCTGTCGAGACCTCTGTCGCGACAGGCTCGGCCGGCGGGGGAGCGGTAGGCGCGGTGGGCGCGGTCGTCATCGCACCCGCTCCCGCCGACCGCTCAGCTCGTCGTCGAGCCGGAGGACCTCGACCGCCTGGTCGTGGGTGGCGGGATGGTCGCCGTACAGGACCGAATCGAACAGGTCGGCGCTCCGCTCGACCTGCGGACGCTGGGCCGGGAACTCCGTGGCCAGCCCGGCCGCGAGCTCGTGCGCCGTCGCCTGGGGCAGGTCCTCGATCCGTCCTCGCTCGACCTGGCGCAGAGCCAGCGCGCGGTAGGCGTCGACCAGCGCGTCGTCGTAGCGCCCCTCGGCAAGGGCGACCTCGGACCGGGCCCGCAGCTCGGCAGCGCTGACCACCTCGCCGGTCAGGGCCGGCGCGCGGTCGGTGCGCACCCGGGCGGAGCGCCGGGCCCGCGAGACCAGCAGCCCGATGCCGACGGCGAGCAGCAGAGCGATCAGGATCGCCGCGAAGGTCCCGAGCACCGGCAGGTCCGAGGCGGCGCCGACGCTGTCGTCGAACAGTCGGCTTACCCAGTGCTCGATGCGCTCGATCAGGTTCGAGTCGTTGTACTCCGGCTGGGCGAGCTCGCCACGCAGCAACCGGCGGGCCTCGTCGCCACTCGGGTCGAGCGGAGGATCCGAGGGGCGCGCCGGTGCCGCTGTCAGGGCAGTCACCGTGGGATCAGCCCGGCCTCTCGCATCAGCTCGACGTCGTAAGCCTCCTTGCGCATCCGCTGGTCGAGGTACTGCAGCGACACCACCGCGGCCGTGAACGGCGCCACGAACGCGTTGGCCAGCACGGAGCCGATCGCGACGCCGGTCGTGTAGACGAGGAAGTAGTAGTCGGGGACGAGGAGGCCGCCGATCTGGGCGATGAAGACGAACGGGAAGCTGAGGATGTTGCTCGCCACCCCGGTGATCAGGACGGTGAGCAAGCCGATGCCGAGGATCCGCCAGAACTGCCCCGTGCTGAGCCGCCAGTTGCGGCCGAAGGACGCGAAGATCCCGATCGGCTCGAGCATCAGCGCCGGCGTCGCGAGGAAGACGATCTTGATCCAGAGCCAGACGAACAGCGGGATCGCGCCGGCGATCAGCACCAGGGCGAGCAGCACGGTGACCAGCACGTCGCCGGTGACCACCGCGACCACGACGATCGACCCGACGACCAGCACGATCGCGAGCATGCTGATGAGCCCGACCAGCAGCATCTGACCCAGGAGCCGCCAGCGCTTGCCGTGCGTCGCTGCCCACGCCTCCGACAGGCTGAGCCGCCGGCCGACGGCCGCCGCGTGCGTCACGTGCGCCACCATCCCGGTGACGAAAACGATGCCGAGCTGCGCGGCGTAGCCGCCGAGGACCAGCGATCCGATCGAGCCGAGGAACCCGAGTAGCTCCGCCGTGCTGGCGTCGTCGTTGATGTTGCCGCTGCTGTCGACCCCCGTGCCGACGGTGAACGCGAGCACCGCGCTCACCATGATGGGGAGGATCATCGCCACGGCGGTGACCAGCGCCGCCGAGCCCACGGTCGCCTTCGGGTTGAACCGGATGATTCGGAACGCGGCGTCGTAGATGTTGCCCAGCTGCAGCGGCCGCAGCGGGATCGCGCCGGGCTTGTGGGCGGCGCCGAGCATGCCGGGCACCGGCATCCCGGGGGAGGCCGGTCGCGCGTCGTACCTCGGGTACGACGCGCGAAGCTGGTCGGTCTCGATCGGCGGTCCCGGCGGCGGCCCACCCCGGCCTGGCGGCTCGGTCGGCGGCTCCGCGCCCGGCGGCGGGTAATGGTGCGGTGTCCCGGTCATCGCGGCCATCCTGTCAGCAGGGTGGAGGTGCCTCGGACAGCGGAGGCCTCCGAGATTTTGGTCGAGGGCGGGATCTCTGTCAGGATATCCAGGTTGCTCCGGCGGAGACGTCGGGGCGCGGCACATCTTGACTCCTGAATCGGTCTTCCTACCGCGGGCCAGCCAAAGATTCGAAAATGGCTGCTCGCAGTGAGCCTGCTCGGCGTCGCCATGTGTGTCACGCCTCGGAAGATCCGTTCAGGACAACAGTGGCTCGACTTCCCGAGGGGAGACGTGCGTGCCGAAAGAAAAGCGAAAGAGGCGCGACACGCCCGACCTCGGGGGTCGGAGCGGACCATGACCGGTTGTGTGAGTTCAGACGAGAAGGACGAGAGAGACCTATGGCGGGACAGAAGATCCGCATCAGGCTCAAGGCCTATGACCACGAGGTGATCGACACCTCGGCGCGGAAGATCGTGGACACCGTGACCCGTACGGGCGCGAAGGTCGCCGGCCCGGTGCCGCTGCCGACCGAGAAGAACGTCTTCTGTGTCATTCGCTCGCCGCACAAGTACAAGGACTCCCGCGAGCACTTCGAGATGCGCACCCACAAGCGCCTCATCGACATCATCGACCCCACCCCCAAGACCGTTGACAGCCTGATGCGGCTCGACCTGCCGGCCGGTGTCGACATCGAGATCAAGCTCTGAGGTTGTTGTCATGACGATCGAACGCAACGTAAAGGGCCTGCTGGGCACCAAGCTCGGCATGACCCAGCTCTGGGACGAGAACAACCGCATCGTCCCCGTGACCGTGATCGCGGCCACGACCAATGTCATCACCCAGGTCCGCCAGCCCGAGCCGGACGGCTACAACGCCATCCAGATCGGCTTCGGCGAGATCGAGGGCCGCAAGGTCAACCAGCCGCAGGCGGGTCACTTCGCCAAGGCCGGCACGACCCCGCGCCGTCACGTGGTCGAGATCCGTACGGCCGATGCCTCGAACTACACCGTGGGCCAGGAGCTCCCGGTCGACACGTTCGAGCCCGGCCAGGCAATCGACGTGACCGGCACCAGCAAGGGCAAGGGCTTCGCCGGTGTCATGAAGCGCCACGGCTTCCACGGTGTCGGCGCATCCCACGGTGCTCACCGCAACCACCGCAAGCCGGGCTCGATCGGCGCCTGCGCCACCCCCGGCCGCGTGTTCAAGGGCATGCGGATGGCCGGTCGCATGGGTAGCGACACCGTCACCACCCAGAACGTCACCGTTCACGCGGTCGACGTCGACAAGGGCCTGATCCTCGTCAAGGGTGCCGTCCCTGGACCCAAGGGCGGCGTCGTCGTCCTCCGGACCTCCGCGAAGAAGGGCTGATCCACATGGCTGAGACCAGCGCCGAGAAGACTGCCGCCAAGAAGCCCGCGGCCAAGAAGTCCGCGGCCAAGAAGCCTGCGGCCAAGAAGACCGCTGCCAAGGCTCCGGCCAAGAACGAGATCACCAGCGTCAAGGTGGAGTTCCCGGGCGGGATCTTCGACGTCGAGGTCAGCATCCCGCTGATCCACCAGGTCGTCGTCGCCCAGCAGGCCGCTGCGCGTCAGGGCACGCACTCCACCAAGACCCGCGCCGAGGTGCGCGGTGGCGGTCGCAAGCCCTACAAGCAGAAGGGCACCGGCCGCGCCCGCCAGGGCTCGACCCGCGCGCCGCAGTTCGCCGGCGGTGGCGTCGTCCACGGCCCGCAGCCGCGTGACTACAGCCAGCGGACGCCCAAGAAGATGAAGGCCGCCGCCCTGCGCGGTGCCCTCACCGACCGGGCCCGCAACGACCGGATCCACGTCGTCGAGGGCCTCGTGTCCGGCGACAAGCCGTCGACCAAAGCCGCGCTCGCCGCACTGGGCAACCTGACCGATCGCAACAACTACCTCGTGGTCCTCGAGCGCACCGACTCCGTCACCTGGCTGTCGTTGCGCAACGCCCCCGAGGTTCACCTGGTCGCCGTCGACCAGCTGAACACCTACGACGTGCTCGCGAGCGACGACGTGGTCTTCAGCAAGGGCGCCTACGACGCCTTCGTGTCCGGCGCCGCCTACGGCAAGCAGACTGAGGAGGCCGACAAGTGAGCACCCTGCACAAGGACCACCGCGACGTCCTGATCGCGCCCGTGGTGTCGGAGAAGAGCTACAGCCTCCTCGACGCCAACAAGTACACCTTCCTGGTGCACCCGGACGCCAACAAGACCGAGATCAAGATCGCGGTCGAGAAGGTCTTCAACGTCAAGGTCACCTCGGTCAACACCCTCAACCGCCAGGGCAAGACCCGGCGCACGAAGTACGGCCTTGGCAAGCGCAAGGACACCAAGCGCGCCATCGTCAGCCTCGCCGAGGGTCACCGCATCGACATCTTCGGAGGACCGAACTAATGGCAATCCGCAAGTACAAGCCGACCACCCCGGGCCGCCGCGGCTCCTCGGTGGCCGACTTCGTCGAGATCACCCGGACCACGCCGGAGAAGTCGCTGACGCGTCCGCTGCCCAAGAAGGGCGGCCGCAACAACCAGGGCCGGATCACCACCCGGCACCAGGGCGGTGGCCACAAGCGGGCCTACCGCATCATCGACTTCCGTCGCTACGACAAGGACGGCATCCCCGCCAAGGTTGCGCACATCGAGTACGACCCGAACCGCACGGCTCGGATCGCGCTGCTGCACTACGCCGACGGCGAGAAGCGCTACATCATCGCGCCCAAGGACCTGGTCCAGGGCATGACCGTCGAGGCCGGTGTCGGTGCCGACATCAAGCCCGGCAACAACCTGCCGCTGCGCAACATCCCGGTCGGTACGACCATCCACTGCATCGAGCTGCGGCCCGGTGGCGGTGCCAAGATGGTCCGCTCCGCCGGCAACAGTGCTCAGCTGGTCGCCCGTGAGGGCTCGCGCGCGACGCTGCGTCTGCCCTCGGGCGAGATGCGCTTCGTCGACGTGCGCTGCCGCGCGACGGTCGGCGAGGTCGGCAACGCCGAGCAGTCCAACATCAACTGGGGCAAGGCCGGCCGCATGCGGTGGAAGGGCAAGCGCCCGACCGTCCGCGGTGTCGTCATGAACCCCGTCGACCACCCGCACGGCGGTGGTGAGGGCAAGACCTCCGGTGGTCGCCACCCGGTATCGCCCTGGGGCAAGCCGGAGGGCCGCACCCGTCGGCGCAAGGCCTCCGACGCCCAGATCATCCGTCGTCGCAAGTCCGGCAAGGGTAGGAAGTAACCAAAGATGCCTCGTAGCCTGAAGAAGGGCCCCTTCGTCGACGACCACCTGATGAAGAAGGTGGACGCCGAGAACGAGAAGGGCTCCCACAACGTCATCAAGACCTGGTCGCGCCGCTCGATGATCGTCCCGGCGATGATCGGTCACACGATCGCCGTCCACGACGGTCGCAAGCACGTGCCGGTGTTCGTGTCCGACTCGATGGTCGGTCACAAGCTGGGCGAGTTCGCCCCCACCCGCACGTACCGCGGGCACGTCAAGGAAGACCGGAAGGGACGTCGTCGATGACTGCCACCGACCGCCGGCGCACCAGCGCCCGCCGCGACACGCTCCTCGGCGACCAGCCGGGTGCCTTCGCGAGCGCGCGTTACGTCCGGATCACGCCGATGAAGGCCCGCCGGGTCGTCGACCTGGTCCGCGGGCTGCCCGTGGACGAGGCGCAGGCGATCCTCGCCTTCAGCCCCCAGGCCGCGGCCAAGACCGTTGGCAAGGTGCTCGACAGTGCCGTCGCGAACGCCGGCACCACCGAGGGCCTGCCCACCGGTGACCTGGTCGTCTCCCTCGCACTCGTCGACGAGGGCCCCACGATGAAGCGGTGGCGGCCGCGTGCGCAGGGCCGGGCTACCCGGATCAACAAGCGCACCAGCCACATCACCATCGCGGTCCAGCCAGCAGATGCAGTCGTTGCGAAGTCCAAGAAGGGGGCCAAGAAGTAATGGGCCAGAAGATCAACCCGAACGGCTTCCGTCTCGGCATCTCCACCGACCACAAGTCGCGGTGGTACGCCGACAAGCTGTACAAGGCGTACGTCGGCGAGGACGTCGCGATCCGCAAGCTGCTCTCCAAGGGCATGGAGCGGGCCGGCATCTCCAAGGTCGAGATCGAGCGCACCCGGGACCGGGTCCGCGTCGACATCCACACCGCCCGGCCGGGCATCGTCATCGGCCGCCGCGGCGCGGAGGCCGACCGGATCCGCACCGAGCTCGAGAAGCTGACCGGCAAGCAGGTCCAGCTCAACATCCTCGAGGTCAAGAACCCCGAGATCGACGCTCAGCTGGTCGCCCAGGGCGTCGCCGAGCAGCTGTCGGGCCGGGTCCAGTTCCGCCGCGCGATGCGCAAGGCCATGCAGACCGCGATGCGCTCGGGTGCCAAGGGCATCCGGATCCAGTGCTCGGGCCGCCTCAACGGCGCCGAGATGTCGCGCACCGAGTTCTACCGCGAGGGCCGCGTCCCGCTGCACACGCTGCGCGCCGACATCGACTACGGCTTCTACGAGGCCCGCACCACCTTCGGCCGGATCGGCGTGAAGGTCTGGATCTACAAGGGCGAGGTCGCCGGCACCCGTGCCGAGCGTCAGGCTCAGGCTGCTGCCCGCGCCGGTGTTCCCGGCCGGGGTGGCCGCCCCACCCGCGGCGGCGAGCGCGGCGGCGAGCGTCCGACCCGTGGATCGCGCGCCGATCGTCCGACCCGCTCGGACCGAGAGTCGGCGCCCGCCGGTGCCACCGAGGCTCCGGCTGCCGAGCCCACGACCGCACCGCCCACCACCGAGACGGGGGCCTGAGTCATGTTGATGCCGCGTCGCGTCAAGCACCGCAAGCAGCACCACCCGAAGCGTCGGGGTGCGGCCAAGGGTGGCACCTCGCTCGCGTTCGGTGAGTTCGGGATCCAGGCGATCGAGGGTCACTACGTGACCAACCGGCAGATCGAGTCCGCTCGTATCGCCATGACCCGTCACATCAAGCGTGGCGGCAAGGTCTGGATCAACATCTACCCGGACCGCCCGCTCACCAAGAAGCCGGCCGAGACCCGCATGGGTTCCGGTAAGGGTTCGCCCGAGTGGTGGGTCGCCAACGTCAAGCCCGGTCGCGTCATGTTCGAGCTGTCCGGTGTGCCGGAGGACGTCGCCCGCGAGGCGATGCGCCGTGCCATCCACAAGCTGCCCATGAAGTGCCGCTTCATCTCTCGAGAGGCTGGTGAGTTCTGATGGCTATCGACGCCGCTCGCGCTCACGAATTGGATGAGCTGAACGACATCGACCTCGAGGCCAAGCTGCGCGAGGCCAAGGAGGAGCTGTTCAACCTCCGGTTCCAGGCCGCCACCGGCCAGCTGGAGTCGCACGGCCGGCTCCGCACGGTCAAGAAGGACATCGCCCGGATCTACACCGTGGTGCGCGAGCGCGAGCTCGGCATCCGGACCGCTCCGGGTTCGGAAGAGGAGAGCGCATGACCGAGCAGACCAACGAGACCGCCGAGCGCAACACGCGCAAGACCCGCGAGGGCCTGGTCGTGAGCGACAAGATGGACAAGACCGTCGTCGTGTCGGTCGAGGACCGCGTCAAGCACGCTCTCTACGGCAAGGTCCTGCGTCGCAACACCCGCCTGAAGGCCCACGACGAGCAGAACGACTGTGGCGTCGGTGACCGCGTCCTGATCATGGAGACGCGTCCGCTGTCCGCCACGAAGCGCTGGCGCGTCGTCCGGGTCCTCGAGCGCGCGAAGTAACCCATCGAGTTCGGCAAGGCTCGCCACCCGCTGAGGCGGCGAGAACCGGCACGACAACCAGGAGAAACTGATGATTCAGCAGGAGTCGCGACTGAAGGTCGCCGACAACACCGGTGCCAAGGAGATCCTTTGCATCCGGGTTCTCGGCGGCTCGGGTCGTCGCTACGCCGGGATCGGCGACGTCATCGTCGCCACCGTCAAGGACGCGATCCCCGGCGGCAACGTCAAGAAGGGTGACGTCGTCAAGGCCGTGATCGTGCGCACCGTCAAGGAGCGCCGCCGTCCCGACGGTTCGTACATCAAGTTCGACGAGAACGCCGCCGTGATCCTCAAGAGCGACGGCGAGCCGCGTGGTACCCGCATCTTCGGCCCGGTCGGCCGTGAGCTGCGTGAGAAGAAGTTCATGAAGATCATCTCGCTCGCCCCGGAGGTGCTGTGATGGCTGCGAAGAAGACGCCGAAGATCTCCATCAAGAAGGGCGACACCGTCAAGGTGGTCGCGGGCAAGGACAAGGGCGCCGAGGGCAAGGTCATCAAGGTGCTCCGCGAGGAGCAGCGGGTGATCGTCGAGGGCGTCAACCGGATCAAGAAGCACACCAAGGTCGTCAACCAGGGCGGTCGCGCTGGTAGCACCGGCGGCATCATCACGACCGAGGCCCCCATCCACGTCTCGAACGTGATGCTGGTCGAGGGTGACGGCGTCACCCGCATCGCCTACAAGCGGGTCGATGTGACCAAGCGTCGCCCCGACGGCTCGGAGTACGAGTCGACGCGCAGCGTCCGGGTCTCCCGCAAGACCGGGAAGGAAATCTGATGAGCGACCAGGCAACAGAGGCCGCCGTGGCTGCGCCTTCGGAGAAGGTCACCCCGCGGCTCAAGACCAGGTACCGCGAGGAGATCCTCCCGGCGATCCGGTCGGAGTTCGAGATCGCCAACGTGATGCAGGTGCCCGGCCTGGTCAAGATCGTGGTCAACATGGGTGTCGGCGAGGCCGCTCGCGACTCCAAGCTGATCGAGGGCGCGATCCGCGACCTCACCTTGATCACCGGTCAGAAGCCGGCCGTCACCAAGGCGCGCAAGTCGATCGCCCAGTTCAAGCTGCGCGAGGGCATGCCGATCGGCACCCACGTCACCCTGCGGGGCGACCGGATGTGGGAGTTCCTCGACCGGCTGCTGACGCTGGCGCTGCCCCGTATCCGTGACTTCCGTGGCCTGAGCCCGAAGCAGTTCGACGGCCAGGGCAACTACACCTTCGGTCTCACCGAGCAGGTCATGTTCCACGAGATCGACCAGGACAAGGTCGACCGCAGCCGGGGCATGGACATCACGATCGTCACCACTGCGACCAACGACGAGCAGGGTCGCGCGCTGCTGAAGCAGCTCGGCTTCCCGTTCAAGGAGAACTGACATGGCGAAGACTTCGCTGAAGGTCAAGGCGGCCCGCAAGCCCAAGTTCGCGGTTCGCGGCTACACCCGCTGCCAGCGCTGCGGCCGGCCCAAGTCGGTCTACCGCAAGTTCGGCCTGTGCCGGATCTGCCTGCGGGAGATGGCCCACCGCGGCGAGCTTCCCGGCGTCACCAAGTCGAGCTGGTAATCACCACTAACAGCTGAAGGTCCCCCGGCCCCGCGCGGGCGGAAACCGCAGCAGAAGGAACACATACATCATGACGATGACCGACCCGATCGCAGACATGCTGACGCGTCTGCGCAACGCCAACCAGGCGTACCACGACGATGTCGCGATGCCCTACAGCAAGCTGAAGCAGGGCGTCGCGGAGATCCTCAAGCAGGAGGGCTACATCGCCTCCTTCGACGTGACCGACAACGAGAACGGCGTCGGCAAGATCCTGACCATCACGCTGAAGTACGGCCGCAACCGTGAGCGCTCGCTCGCCGGCGTGCGCCGCATCAGCAAGCCGGGCCTCCGGGTCTACGCCAAGCACACGGGTCTCCCGAAGGTGCTCGGCGGCCTCGGCGTCGCGATCATCTCCACGAGCCAGGGCCTGCTGACCGACCGTCAGGCCAACCAGAAGGGCGTAGGTGGGGAAGTCCTCGCCTACGTCTGGTGACGAGACCAGGAAGAGAGGAACAGCAATGTCGCGAATTGGCAAGCTCCCCGTCCCGGTCCCGGCCGGCGTGAACGTGGCCATCGAGGGCCCCGTCGTCACGGTGAAGGGCCCGAAGGGCACTCTCACCCACACGGTGGCTGCCCCGATCGTCGTCGAGCAGGGCGAAGGCGTCCTGGACGTCAAGCGTCCCGACGACGAGCGGATCAGCAAGTCGCTCCACGGTCTCACCCGCACCCTGATCAACAACATGGTCGTGGGTGTGACCGAGGGCTACGAGAAGAAGCTCGAGATCGTGGGCGTCGGATACCGCGTCCTGCCGAAGGGTCCGACCCAGCTCGAGTTCCAGCTCGGCTACTCGCACTCGATCGTCTTCGACGCGCCGGAGGGCATCACCTTCACCGTCGACGGTCCGACCAAGCTCGGCGTCCTCGGCATCAACAAGCAGCAGGTCGGCGAGGTCGCAGCGAACATCCGCAAGCTCCGCAAGCCCGAGCCCTACAAGGGCAAGGGCGTCCGTTACGCCGGCGAACATGTCCGCCGCAAGGTCGGAAAGGCTGGTAAGTGACCATGGCGATCACACTCAAGCACCAGCGGCACCTCTCGGCGCGCGCGAAGTCGCGTCTGCGCCGCCAGATCCGTGGCCGCAAGAAGATCAACGGCACCGCCGAGCGTCCGCGCCTGGTGGTCACTCGTTCGAGCAAGCACATCACGGTTCAGGTCGTCGACGACCTGGTCGGCAAGACGCTGGCGTACGCCTCCACGATGGAGGGCGACGTCCGGACGTTCGAAGGCGACAAGACCGCCAAGGCGAAGAAGGTCGGCGAGCTCGTTGCTGCCCGTGCGAAAGAACTCGGTGTCGACTCGGTCGTGTTCGACCGGGCCGGCAACAAGTACCACGGTCGCATCGCGGCCCTAGCAGATGGCGCCCGCGAGGGCGGCCTGACCTTCTGATCGCGATAGCAAGGACTGAGGAGAAATCATGAGCGGACCCCAGCGCGGACAGCGTTCTGGTGGCGACCGCGGCGGACGCGGCGGTCGTGACGACCGACGCGGCGGCGCGGACAAGAGCCAGTATGTCGAGCGGGTCGTTGCGATCAACCGTGTTGCCAAGGTCGTGAAGGGTGGTCGTCGCTTCAGCTTCACCGCCCTCGTGGTCGTCGGTGACGGTGACGGTCTGGTCGGCGTCGGCTACGGCAAGGCCAAGGAGGTGCCGGCGGCGATCGCCAAGGGTGTCGAGGAGGCGAAGAAGAACTTCTTCCGCGTCCCCCGCATCCAGGGCACGATCCCGCACCCGGTTCAGGGCGAGAAGGCGGCCGGCGTGGTCTTCCTGCGTCCGGCCGCGCCCGGTACCGGTGTGATCGCCGGTGGCCCGGTGCGCGCCGTACTCGAGTGCGCCGGCATCCACGACGTGCTCAGCAAGTCGCTGGGCTCGTCCAACCAGATCAACATCGTGCACGCGACCGTTGCTGCGCTCCAGATGCTGGAGATGCCTGAGACCGTGGCCGCGCGCCGTGGTCTTCCGGTCGAGGACGTCGCCCCGGCGGCGCTCCTCAAGGCGAAGGCCGCGGGCGAGGCCGAGGCGGCAGCCGCTGCCAAGGCCGCCGCAGGGGTGAGCTCCTGATGGCGCAGCTCAAGGTCAAGCAGATGAAGTCGGCGATCGGCCGCAAGGCCAACCAGCGCGAGACGCTGCGCTCGCTCGGTCTGAAGCGGATCGGCGACGTCGTCGTCAAGGAGGACCGCCCGGAGATCCGGGGCATGGTCCAGACCGTCCGTCACCTGGTGACGGTCGAAGAGGTGAAGTGATATGACGCTCAAGCTGCACCACCTGCGCCCGGCGCCTGGGGCCAAGAAGGCCAAGATCCGGGTCGGCCGGGGTGAGGGTTCGAAGGGCAAGACCTCGGGTCGTGGCACCAAGGGCACCAAGGCTCGCTACCAGGTGCCCGTGGCCTTCGAGGGTGGCCAGATGCCGATCCACATGCGGCTGCCGAAGCTCAAGGGCTTCAAGAACCCGTTCAAGGTCACCTACCAGGTCGTGAACCTCGACAAGATCAGCACGCTGTTCCCGGATGGTGGCGACGTCACCCCCGAGCAGCTCGTTGCCCGCGGCGCAGTCCGCAAGGGTGAGCCCGTCAAGGTGCTCGGCCAGGGCAGCCTGTCGGTCAAGGTTGCTGTCAGCGCCAACGCCTTCTCGGCCTCCGCCAAGGAGAAGATCGAGAGCGCGGGCGGCAGCGTCACCGTCCTGTGACCAGCCCATGAGTTGAGGCGCGGTCGCCCTGTTCACCAGGGCGGTCGCGCCTTTCTCGCTCCCTGTTAGGCTTCCCGACGGCCCTCAGGTGCCCCCTGAGTCGCCAGGCCCGTGAAGAAAGAGGACCCTCAGTGCTCACCGCGTTCGTGAACGCATTCCGGACTCCGGACCTGCGGCGGAAGCTGCTGTTCGTCCTGTTCATCATCTTCGTCTTCCGGCTCGGCTCGCAGATCCCGGCGCCCGGCGTGCACGTCGCGAACGTCCAGACCTGTCTGGGCGACGAGGCCAACAACACCGGCGTCTACAACCTGATCAACCTGTTCTCAGGTGGCGCGCTCCTCCAGCTCACCGTCTTCGCGCTCGGGATCATGCCTTACATCACGGCGAGCATCATCCTGCAGCTGCTGGTCGTCGTGATCCCGCGGCTCGAGGCCCTCAAGAAGGAGGGCCAGGCCGGTCAGACGAAGATCACGCAGTACACCCGGTACCTCACGCTCGGCCTCGCGGTGCTCCAGGCCACCGGCATCGTCGCGCTCGCGCGCACCGGCAGCCTGTTGCAGAACTGCGACACCGAGACCTACCCGCTGCTGCACGAGGACAACACCACCACGTTCCTGGTGATGGTGATGACCATGACCGCCGGCACCGCGGTGATCATGTGGCTCGGCGAGCTCATCACCGAGCGCGGCATCGGCAACGGCATGTCGATCCTGATCTTCACGCAGGTCGTCGCGACCTTCCCGGCCAGCCTGTGGGCGGTGCAGAAGAGCCAGGGCTGGTGGACGTTCGGCATCGTGATCGTGATCGGTCTGGCGATCGTCGCCGCGGTCATCTTCATCGAACAGGCGCAGCGCCGTATCCCGGTGCAGTACGCCCGGCGAATGGTCGGCCGCAAGATGTTCGGCGGCAGCTCGACCTACATCCCACTCAAGGTCAACCAGGCCGGCATCATCCCGGTCATCTTCGCCTCGTCGCTTCTCTACCTTCCTGCGATGGCGGTGCAGTTCAACCAGACGAGTGACTCCGCCTGGGTCAGCTTCGTCGCCGACTACTTCGTCGTCGGTGACCACCCGTTCTACATGGCGACGTACTTCTTGCTCATCATCTTCTTCACCTACTTCTACGTTTCGATCACCTTCAACCCGCAAGAGGTGGCCGACAACATGAAGAAGTACGGCGGCTTCATCCCCGGGATCCGGGCGGGCAAGCCGACGCAGGACTACCTGTCCTATGTCCTTTCCCGCATCACGCTGCCAGGTGCTCTCTACCTGGGCCTCATCTCACTCATCCCGCTGATCGCGCTGGTGTTGATCGAGGCCAACCAGAACTTCCCGTTCGGAGGCACGTCCATCCTGATCATGGTGGGCGTCGCGCTCGACACGGTGAAGCAGATCGAGAGCCAGCTCCAGCAGCGCAACTACGAAGGATTCTTGCGGTAACGCTTATGAGGCTGATTCTGATGGGCCCGCCGGGCGCCGGTAAGGGCACCCAGGCCAAGTTCGTCGCCGACCACTTCGGGGTCCCGGCGATCTCCACCGGCGACATCTTCCGCGCCAATGTCTCCCAGGGCACGCCGCTGGGTGTCGAGGCGAAGAAGTACATGGACGCGGGCGAATACGTTCCGGACGAGGTCACCAACCAGATGGTGCGCAACCGGATCGCCGAGGCGGACGCAGCGCCAGGCTTCCTGCTCGACGGTTACCCGCGGACGCTCGCCCAGGTGGAGGAGCTCGACCGGATGATCGCCGATACCGGCCACCAGCTCGACGCGGCGGTGGTGATCACGGTCAACCAGGAAGAGCTGGTCCAGCGGCTGCTCGCGCGCGCCCAGACCGAGGGTCGGGCCGACGACACCGAGGACGTCATCCGCCGGCGCCAGGAGATCTACCGGGCCGAGACCGAGCCGCTGATCGACGTCTACCAGAGCCGCGGCCTGGTCCACGAGATCGACGGCATGGGCGAGGTCGAGGACGTCACCAAGCGCATCTTCGAAGCCCTCGACGTCATCGAACAGAGCTGAACTCTGAGCTCGCTGTTCGGCACCACGATGGAGATCAAGTCTCCGGACCAGATCCTGCTGATGCGGGAGGCGGGGGTCGTCGTCGCCGACGCACTGGCAGCGGTCCGCGACGCCGTACGCCCGGGCGTCACGACCGATGAGCTCGATCGGGTCGCTGCGGGCCTGATCCACTCCCGCGGGGCGACCCCGTCGTTCCTCGGGTACGGCGTCCCGCCCTTTCCCGCGACGATCTGCACGTCGGTCAACGACGCCGTCGTCCACGGGATCCCGGGCCCGCAGGTCCTGGCAGAGGGTGATGTCGTCTCGATCGACTGTGGGGCGATCGTGGCCGGCGACTCCGGGCAGGGCTGGCACGGCGACGCGGCGATCACGGTCGCGGTCGGCGGGGTGCCCGAAGACGTCATCGAGCTGATGCGGGTCACCGAGGAGTCGCTGTGGCAGGGGCTGGCCGCGGTGCGGCTCGGCGGCCGGGTCGGCGACATCTCGCACGCGGTGGAGCACTACATCCGGTCGCAGGGGTCCTACGGCATCGTCGAGGACTACACCGGCCACGGCATCGGCACCGAGATGCACCTGCCGCCCGACGTACCCAACTTCGGTCGGCCCGGGCGGGGTCCCCGGCTCAAGCGCGGGCTTGCCCTCGCCGTCGAGCCGATGGTCACGCTGGGCAGCAAGGAGACCGTGGTCGCCGAGGACGACTGGACCGTCGTGACGATCGACGGGTCGCTGTCCGCCCACTTCGAGCACACGTTCGCGCTCACCGAGGGCGGCGTCTGGGTGCTGACCGCGCACGACGGTGGCCGGGCCGAGCTCGAGCGTCTCGGAGCTCCGTACGGCGGCCCCCGGTGACCGACGAGACCCGCGACCTATCATCGAGCATGGCCCTGCCCGCGCGCCCGCTCCTCTTCGCCTCCGGCGAGGACGCGTACGTCGCCGACCGGGTGCACCGCACCTGGGCGTCTCCTGACTGGGCCGATCCCGCCTGGGCGGAGGAGGTCGTCGCCGCGCTGCAGCCCGGCGAGCGCGCGATCGGCGCCCTTTCGTTCGCGGCGGGTGCGCCGGGCATCCTGCACCAGGTCGTCGGCTCCGAGCGGCCGCTGCACCGGCCCGCCTCGCCGCTTCGCGAGCGGACCTACGACGTGCGGGAGTTCCCCACCGCCGAGGCATACGCCGACATGGTCCGGGCGGTGCTCGACAAGATCGCGGCCGGCGTGGTTCGCAAGGTCGTCATCGGCCGCTGTCTCGACGTGACCAGCGATCCACCGCTCGAGCCGGCCGAGGTGATCGACCGGCTCCTGGTGACGCGTCCCGGCCGCTACGTCTTCTCGGTGCCGCTGACCGAGGCCCTGGACGACGGCCCGCTGCTCGTCGGCGCCTCGCCCGAGCTCCTGGTGAGCCGCGACGGCGACCAGATCTCCTGCACGCCGCTGGCCGGCTCGGTGCCGCGGTCGTCCGACCCCGACGACGACGCCCGCCGGGCCGCCGCGTTGCGGGCCTCGGAGAAGGACCTGGCCGAGCACGCGTTCGTCGTCGACGCCATCGTCCACGCGCTCAAGGAGGTCTGCGTCGACGTCGTGCCGCCCACCGGACCCGAGCTGCTGGCGACCGACACCGTCTGGCACCTCGCCTCCCCGATCACGGCCCGCCTGGAGGATCCGGCCACCGGACCGAGTGCGCTCCGGCTCGCCCAGATGCTGCACCCGACCCCGGCCGTTGGGGGAGTGCCCGCCGCCGCTGCCGCCGACGCGATCGCCGACCTCGAGGGCGACCTGCGTGACTACTTCGCCGGCTGCGTCGGCTGGGTCGACGGCTCCGGCGACGGCGTCTACGCGATCACGATCCGCGCCGCCGTCATTGACGGCGCCCGGATGCGGCTGTTCGCCGGGGCCGGCATCGTCGCCGGATCCGACCCCGACTCCGAGGTGCGCGAGACCGGGGCGAAGCTCGAGACGATGACGAAAGTGGCTGGTCTGAGCTAGACAGGCGCTGCGCGGGCGGGTTGTGGGGCTGCGCCGGTCGAGTGTGTCGGACGTGCCGGGTGGCGGTGGCTCCGGGAGGTAAGTGGCCTGCGCGGGAGGGGCAACCACATCCGTCCGCCAGCAGCGCGGTCGTTTCGCTCCCGCGGTGCTGGATGACGAAGCCAGACCCATCCACGCCCCACCGGCGCGACCCTCCCGCTCCGGCCCGAGACCTCCCGGAGTCACCGCCAGCGTGCGTCCGCGCCACTCACTGCTCCGGCATCGTGGCCTCCACCCCACACCGGGCACGACCGACCACGCCCGACACACCCACCAGGCGCAGCCCCACCACGCCCAGCCCGCGCAGCGCAGCCCCGCGATGCGGCGATCCCCACCGGGTGTGGAACGATGTCCCCACCAGAGGGGAGTATTCCTCCGCTGCGTTCTCGTCATCACGATCGGCCGCTGGACCGGGCCGGTCCGGGAGCGTGGGTCGCCTTCGGGCGGCGGAAGAGACCTCGGGAGACCGGCCGACCCCGATCACCGAGAGGCTCTCCGTGGACGTCACCACCCTTGAGTGGACCATCACCTTCGCCATCACCATCGGCGTACTGCTCTTCGATGTCATCGTCATCGCCCGCGACCCGCGTGAGCCCACGATGAAGGAGTGCGCCGTCGCGCTCTGCTTCTACGTCGGCGCCGCAGTGGCGTTCGGTGTGTTCGTCTGGCTGCACCACGGCCAGGACTTCGGCATCGAGTTCTATGCCGGGTGGCTGACCGAGTACAGCCTGTCGATCGACAACCTGTTCGTCTTCCTGATCCTGATGTCGGCGCTGAAGGTGCCGAGGAAGTACCAGCAGGAGGCGCTGCTGATCGGCATCATCCTGGCGCTGGTGTTCCGCGGCATCTTCATCGCTCTCGGCTACACGCTGATCGCCAACTTCAGCTGGGTCTTCTACATCTTCGGCGCCTTCCTGGTCTACACCGCGGTCAAGCTCGTCCAGAGCTACCGCACGCACGAGGAGGAGCACCCCGAGGACAGCGCGGTCGTGAAGTTCGCGCAGAGCCACCTCAACGTCGGCACCGAGTACCACGGCCTCAAGCTCTGGTACTACGAGAACGGCGTCCGCCTGGTGTCGCCGATCCTGATCGTCATCATCGCGCTGGGCTTCACCGACATCCTGTTCGCGCTCGACTCGATTCCTGCGATCTTCGGCATCACACAGGAGCCGTACCTCGTCTTCACGGCCAAC
The DNA here is from genome assembly GCA_963846535.1 of uncultured Actinomycetota bacterium. Taxonomy (GTDB): domain Bacteria; phylum Actinomycetota; class Actinomycetes; order Propionibacteriales; family Nocardioidaceae; genus Nocardioides. The sequence continues at coordinate 1,658,276 of CAWJWK010000003.1, read as the reverse complement.
GTGTTCGCGCTGATGGGCCTGCGCCAGCTCTACTTCCTGCTCGGCGGGCTCTTGCAGCGGCTGGTCTACCTGTCGCTGGGGCTGGCGTTCATCCTCGCCTTCATCGGCGTCAAGCTGGTGCTGCACGCGCTGCACGAGAACGAGCTGCCGTTCATCAACGGCGGTCACCACGTCGACGCCGCGCCGGAGATCTCCTCGCTCGTCAGCCTGGGCGTGATCATCGCGACCCTGGTGCTCACGGGCGTAGCCAGCCTGATCAAGTCGTCCAGGGACGAGACGGCTGCCGAGGCCGCTCGGATCGCCCCGGTCGACGTCGACGACACTCCGGGTTCGGACTGGAAGGACTGACCACGGCGCTGCTCGGGCACGATTAGGGTTCTCTCTGCAGTTCCGGTTCCCGATCCCGAAGAGGCACATGACCAGCGCACCCAGCCCTCCTGGCGGCCACCCCCGCCTGCAGGTGGAGTCGGCAGGGTCGACCCGGACGTTCGAGGGTGATCGCGTCGTGATCGGTCGCGAGGCCGACTGCGACGTCGTCGTCCACGAGGGCTCGGCGTCGCGCCACCACGCCGTGCTCCAGCGCGAGGGGGACGAGTGGGTCGTCGTCGACACCAGCAGCAACGGCACGTTCGTGCGGGGCCAGCGGATCACCCGGTTGGTGGTGCCGGTGAGCCCGCTCAGCCTGCACCTGGGCGGTCCGACGGCCGAAGCGGTGGTGGTCAGCCTGGTCCAGGTGGCCGCGCCGCCGCCGTACCAACCGGCGCCGGAGGCCGCAGCGTCCGAGTGGTGGCGCAACCTGCCACCGCCGCAGCTCCCCGCTGTGGCGGCACCGGCCGACGCCTGGCGGCCGCAGCAGGTCGTCCCGCCCGGTCAGCTCCAGCACGGGTACTCCGTGGTGCTGCCGCAGCAGGTGGCGGCGGGCCGGGTCCTCACCATCGGCCGCGAGCAGGGCAACGACGTCGTGCTCGACGACGCGCTGGTGAGCCGGCGGCACGCGGAGCTCGACCCCGGGGGGTCCGACCGGGCCGCCGTGCTGCGTGACCTCGGGAGCTTCAACGGGACCTTCGTCAACGGGCACCGGGTCCAGGGAAGCGTCCAGCTCGCCGTCGGCTCCGAGGTCATCGTCGGCAACCAGACGTTCCGCTGGGACGGCACCCAGCTGCTTGCCTCGGCGACGACCCACGAGTTCACGCTGTACGCCGACGGTCTCACCGCCCTGCTCCCGGGCGGAAAGCCGCTGCTCCAGAACGCGTCGTTCCAGCTGCAGCCCTCCAGCCTGACCGCTGTCATCGGTCCGTCCGGTGCCGGCAAGACGACCCTGTTGAACGCGCTCACCGGGCTCCGGCCGGCGACGCACGGCCGGGTGATCTGGCAGGGCCACGACCTCTACGCGCACTACGACCAGCTCCGGTTCCAGATCGGGTTGGTGCCGCAGCAGGACATCCAGCACCCGCAGCTCAAGGTGCGCCAGGCGCTGCGGTTCGCGGCCCGGCTCCGGCTGCCTCCGGACACGACCCGCCAGGAGCAGGACAACCGGGTCCGGCAGGTGGCGGACCAGCTCCAGCTCACCGCGCGACTCGACAACCGGATCGGCACCCAGCTCTCGGGCGGCCAGAAGAAGCGGGTGTCGATCGCGACCGAGCTGCTGACGGCCCCCCCGCTGCTCTTCCTCGACGAACCGACGTCGGGTCTCGACCCGGGTCTCGACCTCGAGGTGATGAAGCAGCTGCGCGGGCTCGCCGACGACGGGCGGGTGGTCATGGTCGTCACCCACTCGGTCCTCGCGCTCGACGTCTGCCACAACGTGATGGTGCTGGCCCCGGGCGGCCGGATCGCCTACTTCGGCCCGCCGTCCGGCGTGCTCGCGCACTTCGGCTGCGCGAGCTATCCCGAGGTCTTCGACCTGCTCGACGCACCGGACCTGTGGGAGCGGATCCCGGCCCAGGCGCCGCTCGCCGCGACGACGGGAGCGCTGCCGGCAGCGGTCTCCGCCGTACCGGCGCCGCCGCGGCAGTCGCTCGGCCGCCAGCTGACGACCCTGGTCGGCCGCAACACCGCGGTCGTCGTCGCGGACCGGCTCCTCCTCGGCCTGCTGCTCCTGCTGCCGCTCGTCCTCGGCGGGCTGAGCCGCCTGGTGCCGGGCACCAACGGCTTCTCCCTCGACTCCTCCCGCTTCTGCCCGGGCGAGACCGAGCGGATCGGCCCGGGCCGGTGTCAGCTGATGCGGGACGGGGATCCGGTGCCGGGCGCCGAAGTCGTGAAGATGCTCTTCGACCAGGGTGAGGCCCGCCAGCGGGTGATCGTGCTCCTCGTGTCCGCGTGCCTGATGGGCACGGCGATCGCGATCCGCGAGCTGGTGGGGGAGCGGCCGATCTTCCGGCGTGAGTACGCCGTCGGCCTGTCGCCGAGCATCTACTTCCTCAGCAAGGTCCTGGTGCTCGGCACCGCGGCGCTGCTCCAGGGCCTGCTCGTGACCGTCATCGCTACGGTCGGACTGCCCGGGCCGGACGGCCGGCTCGGGACCCTCCGACTAGCCATCGCGGTCGCCTGCCTCGCCCTGACCATGGCCGTCGCCGGCCTGGCCATCTCGGCACTGGTGACCAGCAGCGAGCAGACGATGCCGACGCTGGTCGGCGTGATCATGCTCCAGCTGGTGCTGTCCGGTTCGCTGTTCGCGGTGGCGGGCCGGCCGGTGCTCGAGCAGGTCGCGTGGCTGGCTCCGTCGCGCTGGGCCTACGCAGCGACCTCCTCGGCGATGGGCCTCGGTCGCGGGCTAGCGCCCGGAGACGAGGACTGGATCGCGCTCGACGGCGCCGGCCATTACGTCATGGACCTGGGCGTGCTGGGGCTGCTCTTCCTGGCCGCGATGGGCGTCGGCCTGCTGCTCACGCACCGCAGCGCCACCGGCGACTGAAAGGAAGCCGGGTCGAAAGCGCTCGACGGCCCACGCCGTCGACATGACCAGCAGGGTCCCGAACGCGATCCCGCCGACGATGTCGAAGAAGTAGTGGACACCGAGGAAGATCCGGCTGGCGCAGACGGCGACGACCGCCACCGCGGCGAGCGCGAGCACGGCCCGCCGCACTCGCTGCGAACGCGCCAGGCCGAACGTCACCAGCACGAACGCCACCGCAGCGGTGGCCACGGCGGTCGCGTGGCCCGAGGGGAAGGACGTCGCGCCGGCGGTCGTGATCGGGTCCGTCCACGACGGCCGGGGACGCTCGAGGACCAGCTTGGCCGCCGGAGCGGCGTACCCCTCCAGGATCGAGAGCCCGGCGAGCCACGCGCCGGCAACGAAACGCCGGCCCAGAACCAGCGCGACCGCGACGACGAGCATCAGCTGCCGCATGTACTCCGGGCCGCCCCAGTGCGAGATCCAGCTCCAGGCACCGATCAGCAGGTCATGACCGGCGGTGGCCTGGTGCCCGGCGACGGCGATCCCGTTGTCGATCGCCATGACGGGGCTCCACTGGCTGCCGATCACCAGGGCCAGCAGCGCCAGGGTCGCGGCGGACAGCGCCATCGTTCGTCCGAGCACGAGCGCGTTCACGTTGTTCATGTCGACGACGTTAGGAACGCCAGATGACACGAAGATGAGGCTCTCATGTGACTCTCATGTCGGTTGAACGGGGAATGTCCGGGGCTCCCGGCGGCTTGGTACGAGAGATGTCATCTCCCGCTCTCTCCGTGCTCGACCTGGTGCCGGTCCGCTCGGACCAGACCTCCGCCGACGCCGTCGCCGCCACGATCGACCTCGCGCGCACGGCGGACCGCCTCGGCTACCGGCGCTACTGGGTCGCCGAGCACCACAACATGCCCGCGGTCGCCGCGACCAACCCGCCCGTGCTGATCGGCCTCATCGGCGGCCAGACGTCCCGGATCCGGGTCGGGTCCGGAGGCGTGATGCTGCCCAACCACGCCCCGCTCGTCGTCGCGGAGCAGTTCGCCCTCCTCGAAGCCGCCTTCCCGGGCCGGGTCGACCTCGGCATCGGCCGGGCGCCGGGCACCGACCCGGTGACGAGCTGGGCGCTCCGGCACGGCGCGGGCGGTGTCGACGACGAGGCGGTCAACCGCTTCCCGGAGTACGTCGACAACGTGCTCGCGATGATGGAGCCGAGCGGCGTGGGTCTCGCGCTGCGCGGCCGGCACCACGTGCTGAAGGCGACTCCGTCGGCCGGGTCGGTCCCGCAGATCTGGTTGCTCGGCTCGTCCGACTACTCCGCCCGCCTCGCTGCCGAGAAGGGCATGCCCTACGTGTTCGCCCACCACTTCTCCGGCTCCGGGACGGCCGAGGCGCTGGACCTCTACCGCAGCACCTTCCGGCCATCGCCCGAGCTCGAGGCGCCACGGACCTTCCTGACCGTCAACGCCGCCGCGGCGGAGTCGGCCGAGGAGGCACACCGCCTAGCCCTCCCGCAGCTGCTGCAGATGGTCTCCCTCCGCACCGGTCAGCCGCTCACCGCGCAACGCACCGTCGAGGACGCTGAGAAGGTCGTCGCCGACGGGTTGCCGGAGAGCCACGCGAGCCTGATCGACGCCATGCGCGAGCGGTGGGTGATCGGGGACGCAGCCGGCGCCCGGGCCGAGATCGAGCGGCTCGCGGCGTCGTACGGCGTCGACGAGGTGATGGTCAACCCGGTCGCCGGCGCGGTGGCCGGCACGGAGCCCGGCAGCGCCCCGGCACGGGTGCGCACTCTCGAGCTCTTGTGCCCCCAATGATCAGCACTGTCTCAATTGGGAGTTTGTGAACCTCTGCCCGTAAACTGGCGTGTCGGCCCAACGTGGGTCTACGTCGTCATGCTCGCGGCTGCCCGGCGGGATCATTTTCCTGCTGGGTCTGAGCGTGGAGACGTGGCTGCACGAGGTCCACCGGCCCCCTCATCGGGGCAGGAGGTTCCCGGGCCACCGGAAGACGAAATCCCAACCTGAAGGACGGCATGGCGAAAAAAGAAGGCGTCATCGAGATGGAGGGCTCCGTTGTGGAGGCCCTTCCTAACGCGATGTTCCGCGTGGAGCTGAGCAACGGACACAAGGTCCTCGCTCACATCAGCGGAAAGATGCGCCAGCACTACATCCGGATCCTCCCCGAGGACCGGGTCGTGGTGGAGCTTTCGCCGTACGACCTCAGCCGTGGGCGCATCGTCTACCGCTACAAGTAAACGAAGCCGCCGCAACCAAGAAAGGGCTGACATGAAGGTCAACCCGAGCGTCAAGCCGATCTGTGACAAGTGCAAGGTGATCCGTCGCCACGGACGCGTCATGGTGATCTGCGAGAACCCGCGCCACAAGCAGCGCCAGGGCTGAGTGTCTCGACAGGCTCGACCACCGAGCCACACAACTGAATAACCTCTGCAGCGTGACCGCACTGCTAGTCATGACCTCGTCCTGACAACGCAGCTACCGCCGGAACTGAGGCCGGCGCCGATCCGAAGATCGGACGCGTCACGCACGACACCTCAGTGGAATCCAAGGAGAACCGCCGCACATGGCACGTCTCGTCGGAGTCGACCTGCCGCGCGACAAGCGCATCGAGGTCGCACTCACCTACATCTACGGCATCGGCCGTACCCGCGCTCAGAAGCTGCTGGAAGCCACCGGGGTCAGCCCCGACCTGCGCGTCCACGAGCTGGGCGACGAAGAGCTGGTCAAGCTTCGCGACGCGATCGACGGCGCGGACATCAAGATCGAGGGTGACCTCCGTCGCGAGGTCCAGGCCGACATCCGTCGCAAGATCGAGATCGGCAGCTACCAGGGCCGTCGTCACCGTCAGGGCCTTCCGGTCCGCGGTCAGCGCACCAAGACCAACGCTCGTACCCGCAAGGGCCCGAAGCGCACCGTTGCCGGCAAGAAGAAGGCGAAGTGATCTAGATGCCTCCCAAGGCTCGCGCGGGCGCGAAGAAGGTCCGCCGCAAGGAGAAGAAGAACGTCGCTCAGGGCGAGGCCCACATCAAGAGCACGTTCAACAACACGATCGTGACGATCACCGACCCGACCGGTGCGGTGATCTCGTGGGCGTCGGCCGGCACCGTCGGCTTCAAGGGCTCCCGCAAGTCCACCCCCTACGCCGCGCAGATGGCCGCCGAGGCCGCCGGTCGTCGGGCGATGGAGCACGGCATGAAGAAGATCGACGTCTTCGTCAAGGGTCCGGGTTCGGGCCGCGAGACGGCGATCCGGTCCCTGGGTGCCATCGGCCTCGAGGTCGGCACCATCCAGGACGTCACCCCTGCCCCGCACAACGGATGCCGCCCGCCCAAGCGCCGGCGCGTCTGACCCGACACTGAAGAAGGAGAGCGAACGATATGGCCCGCTACACCGGCCCCATCACCAAGAAGTCGCGCCGTCTCGGTGTCGACCTCATCGGCGGCGACGCCGCTTTCGAGAAGCGCCCTTACCCGCCGGGCCAGCACGGCCGCGCGCGGATCAAGGAGAGCGAGTACCGCAACCAGCTGCAGGAGAAGCAGAAGGCGCGTTACACGTACGGCGTTCTCGAGCGTCAGTTCCACAAGTACTACGTCGAGGCAGCTCGTCGCCAGGGCAAGACCGGTGACAACCTGCTGCAGCTGCTCGAGTGCCGTCTGGACAACGTGGTCTACCGGGCCGGCTTCGCCCGGACCCGCCGCCACTCCCGCCAGCTCGTGGCCCACGGTCACTTCCTGGTCAACGGCCGTAAGGTCGACATTCCGTCGTTCCAGGTGACGCAGTACGACATCATCGACGTCCGTGAGAAGTCGCTGGAGATGACGCCGTTCATCGTCGCCCGCGAGACCCACGGCGAGCGGATCGTGCCGGCCTGGCTCGAGGCGCTGCCGACGCGGATGCGCATCCTGGTGCACCAGTTGCCCGTCCGGGAGCAGATCGACATCCCGGTCCAGGAACAGCTCATCGTCGAGTACTACTCGAAGAAGTGACGTGAGTGGGGCGCTGCTCGTGACAGGGCGCCCCACCCCTCAACCTCAGCTTCATCCGTCCAAGCACCACGTCTGGGCCTTCATATAGCGGTCGGTCCGGAAAGGATAAGAACAAAGTGCTCATCGCACAGCGCCCCACCCTGTCGGAGGAAACCGTCGACCAGTTCCGGTCGCGGTTCGTCATCGAGCCCCTCGAGCCTGGCTTCGGCTACACGCTCGGCAACTCGCTCCGTCGTACCCTCCTGTCGTCCATCCCGGGCGCGTCGGTCACCAGCATCAAGGTCGACAGCGTGCTCCACGAGTTCTCGACGATCGAGGGCGTCAAGGAAGACGTCACCGAGATCATCCTGAACCTCAAGGGCCTTGTCGTCTCCTCGGAGCACGACGAGCCGGTCACCATGTACCTCCGGAAGTCCGGTGCCGGCGACGTCACCGCGGCCGACATCGCGCCCCCGGCCGGTGTCGAGGTGCACAACCCCGACCTCAAGCTCGCCACCCTCGGCGACAACGGCAAGCTCGAGATGGAGCTCGTCGTCGAGCGTGGCCGTGGCTACGTCTCTGCCGTCCAGAACAAGGGTGCCGACAACGAGATCGGCCGGATGCCCGTCGACTCGATCTACAGCCCGGTCCTCAAGGTGACCTACAAGGTCGAGGCCACCCGTGTCGAGCAGCGCACCGACTTCGACAAGCTCGTCATCGACGTCGAGACCAAGCCGTCCATCCTGCCCCGCGACGCCATCGCGTCGGCCGGCAAGACGCTGGTCGAGCTCTTCGGTCTCGCCCGTGAGCTCAACGTCGAGGCGGAGGGCATCGACATCGGCCCGTCGCCCGTCGACGAGCAGCTCGCCGCCGACCTGGCCCTGCCGGTCGAGGACCTGCAGCTCACCGTCCGGTCCTACAACTGCCTCAAGCGCGAGGGCATCCACACCGTGGGTGAGCTCATCAGCCGCTCGGAGCAGGACCTGCTCGACATCCGCAACTTCGGCGCCAAGTCGATCGACGAGGTCAAGGCGAAGCTGCACGAGATGGGTCTGTCCCTCAAGGACAGCGCTCCGGGCTTCGACCCGCACGCCGCCCTGGCGTCGTACGGCGACGATGACGACGACACCTTCGTCGAGGACGAGCAGTACTGATCGATCCGGGATCATCCCGGATTCACTACCCCGGTACCTGGTACGGCCGGGGAGAAATGAGAGACAGAAATGCCCAAGCCCAAGAAGGGTCCCCGCCTCGGCGGTAGCCCGGCCCACCAGCGGCTCATCCTCCGCAACCTGGCCACCGCGCTCTTCGAGCACGGCCGGATCACGACCACGGAGGCGAAGGCCCGCACCCTGCGACCCTACGCCGAGAAGCTGATCACCAAGGCGAAGAAGGCGCACCTGGGTGAGAACCCGCTGCACCAGCGTCGCGAGGTGCTCCGGGCCATCACCGACAAGGGTGTCGTGCACCACCTCTTCACCGAGATCGCGCCGACGTACGCCGAGCGTCCGGGTGGCTACACCCGGATCACCAAGATCGGCCCGCGCCACGGGGACAACGCCCCCATGGCCGTGATCGAGCTGGTGAACGAGGCCTACAACCCGAAGCCCTCGACTCCCAAGAAGAAGGCCGAGCCCGCCGCTCCGGTCGTCGCCGAGGAGCCAGCCGAGGAGCCGGCGGAGGAGACCGTCACCGACGAGTCCACCGAGGCTGTCGAGGACGTCGCGGTCGAGGAGGCACCGGCTGAGGCCGAGGCCACCGACGAGGCCACCGACGGGGCCGACGTCGAGGACACCGACGAGAAGGCCTGATCGTTTGCTGCATCCCGCCGAGTCGGCTCTTGTGACCAAGAGCCGACTCGGCGCATTTTTCGTGGTCACAAGCGCCGGCTCGGCGGGTGTTCCGGGGTCGGCCGAGCCGACTCGCGCTTTTCGGGCCTGAGCGGACCGACCGTAGACTGGGGCCATGACGATCGACCTAGGCAATCCGCGCGTCCTGGGGCCTGACGACGCCGGCCGGGAGGTGCTGCTGGCCGACCCGCGGGGCTATTGCGCCGGGGTCGACCGGGCCGTGGTGACGGTCGAGGAGGCGCTCGACCTGTACGGCGCACCCGTCTACGTCCGCAAGCAGATCGTCCACAACAAGCACGTCGTGTCGAACCTCGAGAAGCGCGGGGCCATCTTCGTGGAGGAGCTCGACGAGGTGCCGGTCGGCGCGACCGTGGTCTTCTCGGCCCACGGTGTCTCGCCGGCGGTGCACCGCGAGGCTGCCGACCGCGAGCTCAAGACCATCGACGCCACCTGCCCGCTGGTGACCAAGGTGCACCGCGAGGCCGTGCGCTTCGCGCGGGAGGGCTACACGATCTTGCTGATCGGCCACGCCGGTCACGAGGAGGTCGAGGGCACCGCCGGGGAGGCCCCCGACCAGACCGTGCTGGTCGAGCACCCCGACGACGTCGACAAGCTCGACTTCCCGGCTGACGCCAAGCTCGCCTGGCTCTCCCAGACCACGCTCAGCGTCGACGAGACCATGGAGACGGTCCGCCGCCTGCGGACGAAGTTCCCGCAGCTCGAGGACCCGCCCAGCGACGACATCTGCTACGCCACCCAGAACCGCCAGGTGGCGGTCAAGGAGATCGGCGCGGACGCCGACCTGGTGATCGTGGTCGGCTCTGCCAACTCCTCCAACTCCGTCCGGCTGGTCGAGGTGGCGCTCGAGGCGGGCGCGAAGTCGTCGTACCGCGTCGACGACGAGTCCGAGATCGACGAGAGCTGGCTCGACGGCGTCCGCACCGTCAGCGTCACCTCCGGCGCTTCGGTGCCCGACGACCTGGTCCAGGGCGTCCTCGGCTTCCTCGCCGCGCACGGCTACCCCGACGCTCGCGCGGTGCAGACCGCCGAGGAGTCGTTGGTGTTCTCCCTCCCCAAGGAGCTGCACCGCGACCTCAAGGCCGCCGGCCGGCCTTAGCCCGGATCCACCGATGGCTGCCTGTTGATGGCGAAGTATCTCGACGTCCACCCGGACAACCCCCAGCCGCGGGTCCTTCAGCAGATCGTCGACGCACTCCACGACGACGCGCTGATCGCCTACCCCACCGACTCGGGATATGCCCTCGGGTGCCGGGTCGGCAACCGCGACGGGCGGGACCGGATCCTCAGGATCCGCGGGCTCGACGACCGCCACCACCTGACGCTGGTGTGCCGCGACTTCTCCCAGCTCGGCCAGCTCGTCCACATCGACAACACGGCGTTCCGCGCGATCCGCTCGGCGACGCCAGGGCCCTATACGTTCATCCTCCCGGCGATGCCGGAGGTGCCTCGCCGGCTGATGCACCCGAAGAAGCGGACCGTCGGCGTCCGGATCCCCGACCACGGCGTGGTCCGCGCGATCCTGGACCTGCTGGGGGAGCCGCTGCTGACGAGTTCGCTGATCCTGCCGGGTGAGACCGAGCCCCGGACGATGGGATGGGAGATCAAGGAAGAGCTCGACCACGAGGTCGACATCGTGGTCGAGGCGGGGGAGACGACCGCCGAGCCGACGACGGTCATCGACTGGTCCGAGGGCTACCCGGAGCTGGTGCGTCGCGGCGCCGGCGACCCCGACCGGTTCGCCTGAATCTGGTTGCGCACGCCCAGCACCGCCAGGCACAGCAGGTAGCCGATCACGAGGGCGATGGCATGCCCCGACAGGCCGGAGACCGTTGCCTGCACCGCGCCGTCCTGCTCGTGCGCGATCGCGGCCGGCTCGGCGAAGGCGAGCAGGACGATCGCGGCGAGCATGGCGAGTGGGGGGAGCACGCCCACGGTGAAGAAGTTGGCCGGCCGCACCATGAACGCGGCCCGTGCGCAGACGGTGACGAACGTCAGGTCGAACAGCAGGCCGAGGTGGTCGGCGAGCGCCAGGTCGATGGTGGTGGCGGTCAACAACAGCGCGATCGCGAGCGCGGCCACCTCGTGGCCGGGCTCGTCCCCTTCCCAGAGCGTGCGCGCGGCGCTCGTCACCCCTCCACGCTAGGTCGGTGGAGTCGTACGGCGGGCGCGGCACGCCGTACGGCCCTGGCTCAGTCGACGGTCTCGAGCGCCAGCTCGGCCAGCGCGATCGACGCGGCGCGCGACTGCGGTACGTCACCCCACAGGTCGATCCCGATCACGGTCTCGCCCTCGCGCATCCAGATCCGGCGGCTGTAGTAGACGCGGTGCAAGCCGTCGCGACCCTGCACCCAGTGGTCGTTCATCTTCCACGCGACGGGGCGCCCGTCGCCGAGGGCCGGTACGTCGGCGGGGCGCTTGATGAAGACGCCCTCGATCTGCGGCTGGCGGATCGTCCCGTAGCAGCTCTCGATGTTGCGGCGGATCGTCCGGATCGCTTGCTTCGCCTCATCCGCGCCGGCGAACTCCTGCACGTGCACCCGGGGGAGGGTCGACTGCTCCGTGTCCGGGTCGTAGTAGGCCCACTTGCGGACCTCGCCGCTCGGGCCGTTCTCGTAGGCCAGGCAGTCCGCCCTGAAGATCCAGATCGGGTGGTCCGCCTCGATGTGCCGGTCCGCGCCCATGTAGGAGGGCAGGATCTCGGCCACCTGTGCGACGCCTGGGAAGTCCGGTGCGCTGACCTCGCGGGGCGCAGCGCCCGCGGGGCCGGTGGCGACCAGCACCGTCACTCCGGTGGCGATCGCCGCTCCGACCCGGATCGGGACTCGTCGGTCCGCGCGCATGGTGTCTCCGCTCCGTCGGCGTGGTGTCTACGTACGGTAGACGCGCGAGAAGCGCAGTGGGTTGTCTACGGGTCGAGCCGGTCGCCCGTCGCAGAGTCGAAGAGGTGCGCCGCGCGGGGCGGCACCGTGATGTGGAGGGTGGTGCCGACGGCGGCGGAGTCGCGGTCGGACAGCCGGACGGAGACGGTCGCGGTGCGGTCGCCCAGGTCGGCCGTGCCGTAGGCGAAGCTATCGGACCCGAGCTCCTCGACCAGGTCGATGCGGACCGGCACGCCGGCGCCCTCGCCGACCACCGCCCAAGCCTCCGGGCGGACGCCGATGGTGATCTCGGCAGCAGCGGCGGCCGCGCCGTTCAGGGAGAGCCGGTGAGTGCCGAGGTGGAGCCCGCCGGCCTCCCGGCGGACCTCGAGCAGGTTCATCTGCGGAGACCCGATGAAACCGGCCACGAACAGGTTCGCCGGCCGGTCGTAGAGCGCGAGGGGCGTGTCGATCTGCTGGATCTCGCCGTTGTTCATGACGGCCACCCGGTCGCCCAGGGTCATCGCCTCGACCTGGTCGTGGGTGACGTAGACGGTGGTGACGCCGAGCTCGCGCTGGAGCCGGGCGATGTCGCCGCGGGTCTGCACGCGCATCTTGGCGTCGAGGTTCGAGAGCGGCTCGTCCATGCAGAAGACCTGGGGCTGGCGGACGATCGCCCTGCCCATCGCGACCCGCTGCCGCTGGCCGCCGGAGAGCGACTTCGGCTTGCGGTCGAGGTGCTCGGTGAGCCCCAGCATCGCGGCCACCGCGTCGACGCGCTGGTCACGCTCTGGGCGGGGGACCTTGGCCATCCGGAGCGCGAACCCGAGGTTGTCGCGGACCGACTTGTGGGGGTAGAGCGCGTAGCTCTGGAAGACCATCGCGATGTCGCGGTCCTTCGGCGCCACCTTCGTCACGTCGCGGTCGCCGATGAGGATCCGGCCGTCGTCGACGGGCTCCAGGCCGGCCAGCATGCGCAGCGTCGTGGTCTTCCCGCAGCCGGACGGACCGACGAGGACGAGGAACTCGCCGTCGAAGACGTCCAGGTCGATGCCGGGCACGGCGGGTCGGTCGGTCCCGGTGTACCAGCGCTGTGCGCGCTCGAACGTGATGCTCGTCATAGGTAGACAGCGTATATGTAAGTATGCTGAACTAACAAACATGTCCTGGCGAAGCCCCACCGACCGCCCGCTGCGCGGCCGCACCAAGCTTCATCGTGCGGACTCCCGTCGACACCACCGGTCGATGCTGCTCCAGCACCTGTTCGGGCACGGTCCGGCCAGTCGCGCCGATCTCGCCAGGTCCAGCGGTCTGACCCGGGTCACGGTGTCCGAGCTCATCGCGGAACTGCTCGCCGAGGGCCTGGTCGAGGAGCTTGGCTCGCCGACCAGGTCCGCCACGGAGAGCCGCGTCGGCAAGCCGCCGACGCTGGTCGGCCTGGTGCCCGCCGCGAAGCACATCCTCGCCATCGACCTCTCGGTCGACGACCAGATCGTCGGGGCCGTGCTCAACCTGGCCGGCGAGGTGATCTCGCGTGACGCCCGACCGCTGGGGGGTCGACGCGGCGACGCAGCGGTCGAAGCCGTCCGCGCGTTCGCCGCCGACCTGATCACGACCTCGACCGCGCCGCTGCTCGGCGTCGGCGTCGCCAGCCCGGGCGTGGTGAGCCCCGACGGCGTCGTACTCGATGCGCCGAACCTCGGCTGGCGGGACGTACCCCTCGCGGAGATCCTCGGCAAGGAGCTCGACCAGCCGGTCTACGTCGCCAACGACGCCAACATTGCCGTGCTGGGCGAGTTCACCTTCGGCGGGGGCGCCGAAGGCGGCCTGATGCTGATGCGGCTCAGCACCGGTGTCGGCGCCGGCCTGGTGCTCGGCGGCAGCCTGCTCCACGGGCAGGGCGGGGCGGCAGGGGAGATAGGCCACGTCCAGGTCGAGCCCGACGGCGAGGAGTGCGCCTGCGGGCGCCGCGGCTGCCTCGAGACCCACCTGTCCGTGCCCCGGCTTCGTCGACGGATCGGCGCCGAAGGCGCCGACCACGTCCTGACCGAGGCGGCGGCGTACCTCGCGGCTGCGCTGTCGCCCGTGGTCGCCACCCTCAACCTCGACGAGCTGGTCCTGAGCGGACCGCTCGATCTCGTCGAGCCGCTGGCGCTGATATCCGCGCCGCTCATCCGCGACCGGGTCATGCCCGTGACCGCGGAACATTTCGTCGTCCGGGCCACCGCGCTCGGCGACGACGGAGTCCTCGTCGGCGCGACCGGTTTGGTCCTCGCCGCCGAATTGGGGGTCTCGTGAGAGCCGCCAGCAGCGCGACCCACAGCGGGTCGGGTCCAGTGAGGAAGCAGAGGAACTAGTGGTGCGCAACAAGAAGATTCTGGCCATGGTGGCCATCACCGCCCTGCTGGGCGTGACCAGCGCGTGCGGCTCCGACGACGACCCGTCGTCCTCCAACGGCGGTCCGGAGACGGCGGACATGGTTGTCTGGCTCAACGGAGCCGACACCCCGCAGGAAGCTCGGGACTGGCTCAAGGAGACCTTCGAGGAGGACCACCCGGGCTCCACGCTCACGATCGAGGAGCAGGAATGGGACGGCCTCGTCGAGCGTCTCACCACCGCGCTCTCGTCAGAGGACGAGACCCCGGACGTCGTCGAGGTCGGCAACACCCAGGCCCCGACCTTCACGACCGCAGGTGCGTTCAGCGATCTCACCGGTGACCTCGAGGAGTGGGGTGGCGACGACCTGTTGCCGGGCTTCGTAGAGGGCGCGACCGTGGACGGCAAGACGTACGCGGTGCCCTACTACGCCGGCTCGACGTACGTCTTCTACCGCAAGGACCTCTTCAAGAAGGCGAATCTCGAGGTGCCGACGACGATGGAGGAGTTCATCGCCACCGCGGTCGCGCTCAAGGCAGACAACGACGATCCGAACTTCTCGGGCTATTGGCTCCCGGGTCAGGACTGGCGCGACGGTGCCGCGTTCCTCTGGGACGCTGGCGGCGACTTCGCGGCAGCCGACGGTGACGAGTGGGAGGGCACGCTGTCCTCGCCGGAGAGCATCGCGGGCCTGACCACGTTCCAGACCCTCTTCGAGCAGGCATCCGGAGCTCCGGCCGACGCCAACGAGGCCGACCCGGTCACTCCGTTCTGCGCCGGCCAGATCGGCATGATGTCGCGGCCCGGCTGGGTCCTCGGCCTGCTGACCGACCCGGAAGCCGGCTGCCCGGACCTGGCCGAGAAGGTCGGCGTGTTCGCGCTGCCCGGCTCCGACGGTGGTCCGGCTCCGGTGCTGCTCGGCGGCTCCGACATCGCGATCCCCGCCCAGACGCAGAACCAGGACCTGGCACGGGACGTCGTCGCGCTGATGCTGAGCGACGAGTACCAGGGAGTCCTCGCTGAGAACGGTCTGACCCCGGCCCGGCAGTCGCTGTCCACGCTGCTCGGTGACGACGAGTTCGCCCAGGCGACGATCGAGGCGGCGGCCAACGCCAAGCTGACTCCGGCCGCCGCGAACTGGGCGACGGTCGAGGGCACCCGCATCCTCGAGGACCTGTTCGGGCAGATCGCCCAGGGCGGCGACGTCGAGGAGCTCGCGTCCGACGCCGACGATCGAATCACGGATGAACTGAGCTGATCCGAGGGGACCCTGCGGGGTGGCGCGCGACCCGCGCCGCCCCGCGGTCCCTTCTTGGCGCGCCCTCGACACGACCGACACCAGGAAAGGAAGATCGCGGAATGGCTCGTCGCCGTACGACGGCTCGGCAGTTGCCGCTGCCCGCCGGCCTGGTGCTACCCGCCGCGGCGCTCCTCGCTCTCGCGCTCGGCTACCCGCTCGTGCGTCAGGTGATCCTGTCGCTCCAGGAGTTCGGTCTGGCACAGCAGTTCGGGCGCCCCCCGGAGTGGATCGGGCTGGGCAACTATCGCGACCTGATCGGCGACTCCTACCTGTGGACCGTCGTCCTCCGGACGGTCGCGTTCTGCTTCGTCAATGCGGCGCTGACCATGGGCATCGGCGTCGGCATCGCGCTGCTGATGACCAGGATGAGCCGCTGGGTGCGGCTCACGGTCCAAGGCGGCCTGCTGCTGACCTGGGCGACGCCGGTTGTCGCGGCGATGATCGTGTGGCAGTTTCTCTTCGACACCCAGTACGGCGTGGTCAACTCGGTCCTGACCTCGCTGGGGGCGGACCACGACGGCCACTCCTGGCTGCTCGAGCCGTTGTCGTTCTTCGCGGTGGCCACGATGATCGTGGTCTGGATGAGCGTGCCGTTCGTCGTGTTCACGGTCTACGCCGCGCTCACCCAGGTGCCCGACGAGGTCGTCGAGGCCGCTGAGATCGACGGCGCCGGAGCCTGGCAGCGGTTCCTGCACGTCGTCGTGCCGACGATCCGGCCGGTCCTTCTCGTGGTGCTGCTGCTGCAGGTCATCTGGGACCTGCGGGTCTTCACCCAGATCTACACGCTGCAGAAGGCGGGCGGCATCACCCGTGACACGAACCTGCTCGGCACCTACATCTACTCGCTCGGCATCAAGGGCGGCGACTTCGGTACGGCGGCCGCCGCTGCGATGTTCATGCTCGCGCTGACCGTGGTGCTGACGGCGCCGTACATCCGGATCATGTTCCGCCAGGAGGAGGACTGATGGCCCGCCGCCCGTCCAACACGTCGCGCCTCGCGGCCGACGCGGTCGGACTCGTCGTCCTGCTGGTGAGCGTGTTCCCGGTCTACTGGATGATCAGCCGCTCGTTCCTGCCGCGCAACCGGATCCGCAGCGACGAGCAGACCTGGTTCCCCGTCGACGGCACGCTCGACAACTACGACCGGATCCTCGCCGGCGAGGGCTTTCGCAACGCGATGGTGACGAGCCTCTCGGTCACGTTGCTCACCGTCGTGGTGGCGCTGCTGTTCGCGTTCCTGGCGGCGGTCGCAGTCAGCCGGTTCCGGTTCCGTGGGCGCACGACGTTCATCCTCGCCCTGCTGCTGATCCAGATGATCCCGGCCGAGGGTCTGTTCATCAGCCAGTACAAGATGCTCGAGGGTGTGAGCCTCCTCAACTCGGTGATCGGGCTGACCTTCGTCTACGTGGCAAGCGTGCTGCCGTTCACGGTGTGGACGCTGCGCGGCTTCGTCGACGGCGTGCCGCGCGAGCTCGAGGAGGCGGCGATGATGGACGGCTGCTCGCGGGTGCGGGCGTTCTTCACCGTCACCCTGCCGCTGCTGGCGCCCGGCCTGGTCGCCACCGGCCTGTTCGGCTTCATCCAGGCGTGGAACGAGTTCACGCTCGCGCTGGTGGTGATGACCGACCCCGCGAAGGAGACCCTCCCGGTCTGGCTGGTCGGCTTCTCGGAGTCGCGGAGCCGCGGCGTGGACTGGGGCGCGATCATGGCCGCCTCCACGCTGATCACGATCCCGGTCATCGTGTTCTTCCTGATCGTCCAGCGCCGGATGGTCTCCGGGCTGACCGCCGGCGCGGTGAAGGGATGAGTCTCGAAACCCTCGCCCTGCGGGTCCTGCTGCCGTCGTTCGCCGGGCCGTCCCTTCCATCGGAGTGGGCCCGGCTGCTCGACGAGGGACTCGGCGGCGTCTGCCTGTTCGGCTCGAACCTGACCGGCCGCCCGGACGAGGTCCGCGCGCTGACGGACGCCGTACGGCGCGGGCGTCCCGATGCACTGGTGGCCGTCGACGAGGAGGGGGGCGACGTCACCCGCCTGCACAAGCGCACCGGGAGTCCGGTGCTCGGCGCGGCCCAGCTCGGAGCGGTCGACGACGAGGCGCTGACCGCTGCCGCCGGCCGAGCGGTCGCGGCCGACCTGGTCGCCGCAGGGATCGACCTCGACCTGGGCCCGGTCGCCGACGTCAACAGCAACCCGGACAACCCGGTGATCGGCACCCGCAGCTTCGGGACCGAGCCCGCGCTCGTGGCCCGCCACGTCGCGGCCTGGGTCGACGGCCTCCAGGCCGGCGGCGTTGCGGCCTGCGTCAAGCACTTCCCCGGTCACGGCGCGACCGCGCAGGACAGCCACCTCACCCTGCCGGTGCTCGACGTGCCTGCCGACGTGCTGCGGTCCCGCGACCTGCCGCCCTTCGCAGCGGCCGTCGACGCGGGTGTGGCCGCGGTGATGACCTCCCACATCTCGGTGCCGGCGCTCGACCCGGACCTCCCCGCGACCCTCAGCGCCCCTGTCCTGGCGGTGCTGCGCGAGGAGCTGGGTTTCGACGGAGCCACCGTCAGCGACGCCCTCGACATGGCGGGTGCCTCCGCCGGTCGCGGGATCCCCATCGCCGCTGTCCTTGCCCTGAGCGCCGGCGCCGACCTGCTGTGCGTCGGCCCCGACAAGGACGCGTCGCTCGTGCGTGGGATCCAGCGCGCGATCGTCGGTGCGGTCCGGGACGGCGAGCTCTCCGAGGAGCGGCTCGCCGATGCGGCGGCGCGGGTCGGTCGGATCAAGGGCTCGTCATTGCCAGCGCGGGCAATAGGCCACGTTGGCAATGACGACCGCATGACGGAGGCCGCTCATGGAGCGCAGGTGGTCGAGGGGGTCCTGCCGGACCTGACCGGCGCCCGAGTGGTCAGCATCGAAACCCCCGCCAACATCGCGGTCGGCGACGGCCCGTGGGGCATCGACCCCGACTGCGTCGTACCGCCCGGCGGCGACCTCCCGGACGGGCCGCTCGTCGTACAGGTCCGGGACGCCCACCGGCGACCGGAAGTGCTCGCGATGATCGATGGGCTGCCGGAGACCGCCGTCGTGATCGAGTGGGGGTGGCCGGTGCCTCGCGCCGGCAGGACCGCCCGGATCTGCACGCGCGGCAGCTCGCGGCCGATGATCACCGCGGTCGAGCAGGTCCTGGGCAGGCACGGGTGGCGGCGATGAGGCCGGTTGTGAGCCCGGCTGACGCGCGTATCGGGCTCGACATCGGCGCGTCCAAGATGCATGGCGTCGCCGCGACCTCCGACGGCACGGTGCTGGCGGAGGTGCTGGCGACGACGCCCACCGGTGGCGACGACGTCGTGGCCGCGGCGGCAGCGTTGGTGGCCGAGCTGCGCCGCATGGTCGGTGACGTCCTCGACGGAGTCGTCGGCGTCGGCGTGCCCGGCCTGGTCGACGCCGGACGCGGCGCGGTCAAGTACGCGGTCAACCTCGGCGTCGACGACTGGTTCCCCATCGCCGACCGGCTCGCCGAGCGCACCGGGTCCCGGGTCGTCGTCGACAACGACGTCAATGCCGCGGCGCTGGGGGCGGCACAGGTGACCGGCCACCAGGACCTCGTCTACCTGAGCCTCGGCACCGGCCTCGCCGCCGCGTCGATCCTCGACGGCCGGCTGCGGCGCGGGTTCCGCAGCGCGGCCGGCGAGATCGGCCACGTGCCCGTCGATCCGAACGGCCGTCCCTGCCAGTGCGGTCAGATCGGCTGCCTGGAGACGGCGGCGTCGGGGTCAGCGGTCGCCGAGGCTTGGCCGGTCGCCGGCGTCGCCCCGGCGCAGGCACTTTTCGACGCAGCCGTGGCCGGCGATCCCCGCGCCGAGGAGATCCGGGACCGGTTCGCGGCGCGGGTCGCCGACGCCGTCCGGCTGGTCTGCCTCACCGTCGACCCGGAGTACGTCGTCCTCGGTGGTGGGGTCGCCCAGGTCGGCGAGCGGCTTCGGGTCGCTGTGTCCGGCGCGCTCGACGAGCAAGCCGCGACGTCGCCCTTCCTGCGCTCGCTCGACCTGTCGGGCCGGGTGCTCCTGCTCCCGGGGGACGTCCCGGTCGCGGCTCTCGGCGCGGCGATGCTCGCGAGCGCCGATGGATGAGCGACGAGTCCGGCGCGAGAGGATGAGTTGATGGAGATCGTCCCGCTCGAGTCCACCGACGACGTCGCCGTCCTCGCGGCGGAGACGATCGAGGCCGCGGTGCGCGCCCGCCCGGAGACAGTGCTCGGCCTCGCGACCGGGTCGACGCCCCTGCGCACCTACCGCGAGCTGATCCGCCGCCACCAGGCCGGCGCCGGTCCGTCGTACGACGACGTGCGGTGCTTCACGCTCGACGAGTACGTCGGGCTCCCGCCCGGCCATCGGGAGAGCTATCGTGCCACGATCGCCCGCGAGCTCACCGACCCGCTCGGCATCGCGCCCGAGCGCGTGCACGGGCCCGACCCGGGCGAGACCGAGCTCGCGTCCGCGGGGGAGCGGTACGAAGCCGAGCTGGTCGCGGCCGGCGGCGTCGACATCCAGGTCCTCGGCATCGGGACCGACGGCCACCTCGCGTTCAACGAGCCGGGGTCGTCGCTCGCGTCGCTGACCCGGATCAAGACCCTCACGGACCAGACCCGGCAGGACAACGCACGGTTCTTCGGCTCGGCCGACGAGGTGCCGCGGCACGTGCTGACCCAGGGTCTCGGCACCATCCTGCGGGCCCGGCACCTGCTGCTCCTCGCGACCGGATCGGCCAAGTCCGCAGCCGTCGCAGCCGCGGTCGAGGGCCCGCTCTCCGCGTCCTGCCCCGCGTCCGTCGTCCAGCTGCATCCGCACGTGTCGGTGCTGGTCGACCGGCCGGCCGCGGCCGACCTTGCCCGGCGTCAGCACTACCGGGACGTCTACGACGCCAAGCCCGCCTGGCAGGGGCTCTGACCCTTGCTCGACACAGTGCTCAGCTGAGGTCGACGACCACCGGAGCATGGTCCGACGCGCCCTGGCCGGCCCGCTCGTCGCGGTCGACGAACGCGCCGGTCACCCGCTCGGCGAAGCCCGGCGAGCCGAGGACAAAATCGATCTTCAGCCCGCGGTCGCGCTCGAACCGCTGCCGGTAGTAGTCCCAGTAGGTGTAGCCCGGCGCATAGCCGCGCGTCACCTCCGCCCAGCCGTCGTCGAGGAGGGCCTGGAAGGCGGCGCGCTCGGCAGGCGTGACGTGCGTCGAGTTCTTGAACTGCGCGACGTCGAACACGTCGTCGTCGGTGGGGCAGATGTTCCAGTCGCCGACGAGTGCCGTCGGCGTGCCCTGCCATGCGTGCGCAGCCTCGCGGAGCCGGGCCAGCCAGTCGAGCTTGTAGACGTAGTGCGGGTCGTCGGGCTTGCGGCCGTTGGGCACGTAGAGGCTCCAGATCCGCACGCCGCCGCAGGTCGCGCCGATCGCCCGCGCCTCGGGCTCGGCGGGTTCGCCCCAGCCGGGCATGTCGGGGAACCCGACCTGGATGTCGTCGAGGCCCACCCGGCTGATCAGCGCGACACCGTTCCACTGGTTCACGCCGGCGGCGGCGACGTCGTACCCCCTGGCCTGGAGGCCCATGATCGGCAGCTGCTCCTCGCGGGCCTTGGTCTCCTGGAGTGCGAGGACGTCGATCTCATGACGGTCGAGGAGGGCTTCCACGCGGTCGATCCGCGAGCGCAGGGAGTTGACGTTCCAGGTCGCGATCCGCACTCAACCAGGCTAGCGCCGGCCCCGGGCCCTGGGCGGCACGGGGTTGCACATCTATGCAAAACGATGTCTTGCCTGTTTCTGAGGCGGATGAATGCTTGTCCCTGCAGCGGCTCACGGGCTTTCATGAGTGTGGATCCCGCAGGTAGTGCAGGATCCACGGCGCGTGATCTCCGGCGCCTGACGGTTCGTCCGACAGGTGGCACGCCGCCCGTTTCTCCACTGCTTGCTCCAGGGGGACCAGCCGGGGAACGGGTGGCGTGCATCCGTCCGCATTCGTTCGAATGCGTGCTGATCGCCGCGGTCGTCAGCTGCCGATCCGGAAGCTGCGGAACCCCATCGGCTCCTCGCGTTCGGCCGCCGAGCGCTCGACGCAGAACTCGTTGCCCTCCGGGTCGGCGAGGGTGACCCAGCCCGACCCGTCGTCGTCGCGGAAGTCGCCGACGAGGGTGGAGCCGAGCGAGATTGCCTGGGTCACGGCCTCGTCTCGGGTGCGGTCGGTCGGCTGGAGGTCGAGGTGCAGCCGGTTCTTCGCGGTCTTGCCCTCGGGCACCGGGATGAAGAGCATCGTCGGTCCGGTGGCCGGGAAGTGGGGGGCGACCATCACCTCGGGGTCGTCGTCGTAGAAGACGATCCACCCGGTCATCGCCGCCCAGAACTTCGCGAGGTTGCGGGCGTCGACGCAGTCGAACGTCATGTTGTTCACGATCATCGCCATGCGGCCCACTCTGCCAGCGGATTCACGGGCGCGCCGTACTCCCTCGTAGAGTTGCCGCCCGTGGCTCTCACCATCGGCATCGTCGGTCTCCCCAACGCGGGCAAGTCGACCCTGTTCAACGCGCTGACCAAGAACGACGTGCTCGCAGCGAACTATCCGTTCGCGACGATCGAGCCCAACGTCGGCGTCGTCGGCGTGCCCGACGACCGGCTGCCGAAGCTCGCCGAGATCTACGGTTCGCAGAAGCTGCTGCCGGCCACGGTGGAGTTCGTCGACATCGCCGGCATCGTCCGTGGCGCGTCGCAGGGCGAGGGGCTGGGCAATAAGTTCCTCTCGCACATCCGCGAGGCGGCCGCGATCTGCCAGGTGACCCGGGTCTTCCGCGACGAGGACGTCACCCACGTCGACGGCAAGGTCGACCCCGGCAGCGACATCTCCACGATCCAGACCGAGCTGATCCTCGCCGACCTCGAGACCGTCGAGAAGGCGATCTTCCGGCTGGAGAAGGAGTCGCGCAAGGACAAGGCCCTGGTGCCGGTGCTGGCGGCCGCGCAGGAGGCCAAGCTGGCGCTGGAAGCAGGTACGCCGATCATCGCGACCCCTATCGACCGCGCCCTGATCCGGGAGCTGTCCCTGCTCACCGCCAAGCCCTACATCTACGTCTTCAACTGCGACACCGACGAGCTCGCCGACGAGGAGCTGAAGGACAAGATGCGCGCGCTGGTCGCGCCGGCCGAGGCCATCTTCCTCGATGCCAAGCTCGAGTCGGAGCTGGTCGAGCTCGACAACGACGAGGCGCGCGAGCTGCTGACGGAGGTCGGCATCACCGAGCCCGGTCTCGACGTACTCGCCCGGGTCGGCTTCGACACCCTGGGCCTGCAGACCTACCTCACCGCCGGGCCCAAGGAGGTCCGCGCCTGGGAGATCAAGAAGGGCGCGACGGCCCCGGAGGCGGCCGGTGTGATCCACACCGACTTTCAGAAGGGCTTCATCAAGGCCGAGATCAT
Source organism: uncultured Actinomycetota bacterium (assembly GCA_963846535.1). GTDB lineage: Bacteria > Actinomycetota > Actinomycetes > Propionibacteriales > Nocardioidaceae > Nocardioides. The sequence continues at coordinate 1,635,541 of CAWJWK010000003.1, read as the reverse complement.
CTCCTACGACGACCTCATCGCCATGGGCACCGTGCTCAAGGCCCGCGAAGCCGGCAAGGTCCGGATGGAGGGCAAGGACTACGTCATGCAGGACGGCGACGTGGTGGAGTTCCGCTTCAACGTGTGAATCGACGCGTTTGCGCAGCCGCATGCTCGCGAGATGTCCTCCCTGAACCAAGACGTTGACAGATTGCCGGACAAGTAGTTTCCTTAGCGTCAAGTACTTCAACGGAGGGAATGACGATGGAACCGAAGAAGCAGGAGGCGGAAGCCATGCTGACAGACGCAGAAGAGGTGGAGTCCGCCGTGCGGGCCCGGGACCCGCAGGAGTATCCGGTCTACGTGGCGATGGGTCTCACGCTGCTGCTCTTCGGGATGGCCATTGATCTCAACGACAACTCGGGCGGGGTGGCCGGCCTGCTGGGAGTGACACTCGTGGTGGTCGCCGTCGCCGTCACGGTGGGGACCAATCTCCCCTACCTGCGTCGGTGGCGCCAGGTGCGGGCGCGGAGAACCCCGATGTGGTTGGAGTGGGCGCTCGCGCTCTGGAGCGCCGCAGCCCTGTTCTCTCTCGGGAGCCTGCTTGACGGCACCATCGGCTTCTCCTTCACCGTCGGGGCCATCGTGGGGGCAGCTCCCACACTGCTGTGGGCGCGGCGGCTCCGGCGCGGCGCGTGACCGCCCACCCGCGCGCGCGCCTCGATGACCTGGTTCATCAGCCCGTGCGCTTCTCGATACTCGCCGGCCTGGCTCAAGCAGACGAGCTGGAGTTCCGGTTCCTGCGCGACACCCTGCAGGTCAGCGACTCGCTGCTGTCGCGCCAAGCCTCGACCCTCGAGCAAGCCGGCTACATCTCCATCCGCAAAGGCTACGTTGGCAAATGGCCCCGCACCTGGCTCAAACTCACCCCCGCAGGCCGCACTGCCTTCACCGACCATCTCGCCACCCTGCGCGAGATCGTCGAGAACCCCACCACCTCGTCAACCTGACGCCGGCCAACATTCGGGCGTTCCAAGGACCGAGTGTGCACACGTCTTGGGCGCTGTAGGCAGGTCTGTGTCACCTGCTCCAGGGAGGGATCGGCAACCGGGTCGCTCCGCGAGCCCATCGGCAAGCGTCTACTCGATAGGGGGTTAGGTAAAACGTTTCTCATTGTTGCGTTCACAGACTGAATGACTAGAATGAGAAACGTGCCAGCCGCAAGCCCGTACACGAGCCCGGAGCAACAGGCGGACCTCGAACGCCTAGGCGCCCGCCTGCGCGAACGCCGAAAGGCCCTCGGTGTCACGGTAGTCGCCTGTGCCGAAGCTGCCGGCGTTTCGCGTGTCACCATGCACAGGATCGAGGCCGGCAACCCCTCGGTCACGATCGGCGCCTACATCAACGTTGCCGCCGCACTCGGACTTCACCTCGTCGTCCCGATCCTCGACGCGCCAGCAGCAGAACCGGCGACGATCACGGTCGGCGACTACCCCGGCCTCCGCACGCTGGCCTGGCAGACCGACGCCGGCACCACCATCACCGAGACGGAGGCACTCAACCTCTACGAACGCGGCTGGCGACACCTCAACCAGGAGACGCTGACTGACCACGAGAAGGCGTTCATCCAGCACCTGGCGGACACCTACAGCAACGGGAGGCTCCTTGTTTAGGCGGCTGCACCACCAACAGGTGGCCGAGGTGCTGTCGATGCTCGACGCACCGCTCCTGGCAGAGCACAACTGCTGGTTCGGAGGCGGGACCGCGATCGTGCTCGCCAACGGTGAGTTCCGCGAATCGGTTGATATCGACTTCCTGGTCTCCGACCCGCAGTCCTACCGCGCGCTGCGCCAGATGGTCAGGGACCGCGGGCTCGACGCTCTGACTACACGCGAACTGGACGTGGGTCGAACACCCTCTGTTGACGGCTACGGGATCCGGACGTCGGTGCTCGTTGCGGGGGTTGCGATCAAGTTCGAGATCATCCATGAAGGTCGCATCGACCTCGACACTCCCTCCCTGGGCGATGAGATCTGTGGCTTACGGGTCCTGACGCGAACAGACCAGGTCGCAACCAAGCTGCTCGCCAATGACGACCGCTGGGCAGACACGTCGACGTTCAGCCGCGACCTCATCGACCTGGCCATGATGAAACCCGACGTCACCGCCCTGAAGGCCGGCGCGCACAAGGCGGTCGATGCGTACGGCAAGACGGTCGGCGAGAGCCTCGACAACGCAGTCACCTACCTCCAGGATCGCCCGCAACGTCTCGACGAATACATCCGAGCACTCAAGATCGACGCGCCCCGAGCAGTTGTCTGGCAGAGCATCCGCGATCTCTCCGCACGATGCGCGAAGATCGAAGGTCTAGGTCGGGGCTCGGACTAGCCTGACCGTCCTGCGGTCCGCAAACAGTCCGCAAGAAGTCACGCGGAGCCCGTTTCTGACCAACGGCCGCCCACGGCTCGCGAACTGTGTTTATGCAGGTCAGAGGCACTTTACCGGCTGTTTTCAACGGTGATCGAAGGTAGCCGAAACACCCGGTTTTCGTTCCGCTTCAACGTTTGATGCGGGCCGACGCAAGGCCGCGCGAGTTCTACTGGTCGGGCACGAGCGTGCAGTCGCAACGGCCGTTCAGCGACTATCGCCAGATCGAGGACGTCGATCCCGAGGGTGCTGTCGTCGTGGTGACCTCGCGGCCGGCCGAGGACGGCGCCGCGCCATTGGCTGCCCCTATCAGGCGCTCGTATCGCGCGACCTGCTGTTCGTCAGCCGGTGGCGCAGCAGTCGTCGGCGCAGTCGTCGTCGCTGCGCACGAGCGCCCCGGGCGACGGCGCAGCGCCGATCGCACAGCATCCTTCGCCGCGCCACGCCTCCCGGCCCTCCTTGAGGGCGATCGTGGCGATCACGAGCCCGGCCAACGGGTCGGCCCAGGACCACCCGAGGGTCGTGTTGAGGACCAGGCCGACCAGGAGGACGGCCGACAGGTAGGTGCACAGCAACGTCTGCGTCGAGTCCGCAACGACGGAGCTGGAGCCGAGTGCCTTGCCAGTGCGCCGCTGCGCCCAGGACAGGAACGGCATGATCGCGAGCGAGGCGGCGGCCAGCCCGATGCCGACCGGCGACGGCTGGGGTTCGTGGCCACCGACCAGTGCGCGGACCGATTCGATGGACACGTAGGCGGCAAGCGCGAAGAACGAGAGCGCCATCAACCGCAGCGCCCGCCGCTCCCGCGACTCGGGGAGGGGGTGGCGGAACTGCCACAGGATGATCAGCCCGCTGCTGACCTCGACGATCGAGTCCAGGCCGAATCCGAGGAGTGCGATCGACCCGGCGACCAGGCCGGCAGTGATCGCGATGACGGCCTCGATCAGGTTGTACGAGACCGAGGCGCCGGCGAGCAGCCGGGCACGGCGTTCGAGCTGCCGCCACCTGACGGGGTCCTCGACGTACGCCGATGCGGGAGCGTCAGCGCTCACCGGCCGGCCGTCTCTCCGTGGACGGGGAAGATCGCGACCGCGTCCCCGGTCGCCGCGAGCAGGTGCTCGGCCGCGGAGAAGACGGCGAGGACGGCCTCTGCGTGACTCAGCGAGAACACCGAGGACCGACCGACCGGTCGCGACTCGACCAGACCACAGTCCTTCAGGCAGGCCAGGTGCTTCGACACCGTCGACTGCGCCAGTCCGAGGTGGGACGTCAGCTGCGTGACGTTGTGCGGCCCGAGCAGCAGGTGCTGCAGGATCGCGACTCTCGAAGGGTCGCTCATCCCTCGGAACAGGCAGGCCGCAGCCGTGGCGGCAGCGAGCTCCGAGGGTGCAGGGTCGGGAGGGAGCGTCGTGGACCGAATCATCGTCACCTGGCGATGATATCGCAGATTGGCCCGCAATGCAGCCTGAACTAAGTCTTAGTTTCAAACGGAAACAAAATAGGCTACGGTGAGACGCCCGAGCCCGTCCGTCCCGACCCCGAGGTGCCGTCATGACGACTTCGACGCTGAGCCGACCGATCCACCACTTCCCCAACCGGTTCGACCCCGCGGTGCTGGGCGACCTGCCCGAGCACATCCAGGAGACCATCCGACGGCGCGACGCAGTCCTGGGTCCTGGCTACGCACTGATCTACAGGGAGCCGATCGAGTTCGTCTCCGGTCACGGCGCCCACCTGGTCGACCGGGACGGCAACGACTACCTCGACGCCTACAACAACGTCCCGTGCGTCGGGCACTGCCACCCCTACGTGGTGGAGGCGGTCTCGCGTCAGGTCGCGGCACTCAACACCAACACGCGCTACGTCCAGGAGCCCCTGGTCGACTACGCCGAGCGACTCGCTGACACGTTCCCCGCGGAGCTGTCGAAGGTGAGCCTCGCGTGCAGCGGGTCGGAGGCCAACGACCTCGCGATGCGGGTGGCGCGGTTCCACACGGGTGCCGAGGGCATCATCGTGACCCGCTGGGCCTACCACGGCCTCACCAGGGAGGTCTCCAGCTTCTCGCCGACGCTGGGGGAGGGTTCGCCGCTGGGGCCGAACGTGCGCCTCATCGATCCTCCCGACCCGCGACTCGTCGCGCCCGGGTCCACGCTGGCCGAGCACATGCGCGAGCAGGTGCGTGGCGCGATCGACGACCTCGAGCGTCACGGCTACCGGCTCGCGGCCCTGGTCACCGACAGCACCTACAGCAGCGACGGCATCTTCACCGACGTTGTCGGGTACATGGGGGCAGTCGTTGACGAGGTCCACGCGGCCGGGGGCGTGTACGTAGCGGACGAGGTGCAGGCCGGGTTCGCCCGGCTCGGGGACTCGATGTGGGGGTTCAGCCGCCACGACGTGGTGCCGGACATCGTGACCATGGGGAAGCCGATGGCCAACGGCCTGCCCCTCTCGGGCGTGGTGTTCCGCCCCGAGGTCTCCGACGAGTTCGGGCGGAGCGTTCGCTACTTCAACACCTTCGCCGGCAGCTCGGTCCCGGTCGTGGCGGCTGCCGCGGTGCTGGACGTGCTCGAGGCTGAGGACGTGCAGCAGCGCGTCCTCGTGAACGGCAAGGCTCTTCGGGCAGGGCTGGAGGAGATCACGCGCGAGTCGCCGTACGTCGCCGAGGTGCGCGGCAGCGGGCTCTTCGTCGGTGTGGAGATCGTCAAGGACCTCGAGACGCGCGAGGCTGATCGCGCACGGGCCGAGGACGTCATCAACGACATGCGCGATCGTCGGGTGCTCATCAGCGGCACCGCGAGGGGGGCGAACGTGCTGAAGATCCGGCCGCCGCTCGCCTTCGATTCCGCCGATGTCACCCGGTTCCTGGAGACCTTCGCCGAGGTCGCGAAAGACCGGCTGTAGTGCGGTCTGGAAGGACCACCCGGTGAACGACGCGCCCTCCGTGAGTACCGCCCGACGGCTCCTGTCCGACAGTGGGTTGGAGTCGTCCCATCGCCCGATGGACGTGACGGTGGTGGCCGGCCTCCTGCAGGAGAACTACCAGCTCGCCGGACCTCTCCAGCCACTGGCGACCGAGAAGGACGACACCTTCAGGCTCAGGACCGAGTCGTCGGACTACCTCGTGAAGGTCTCGTCACCGGACGAGGCGCGGACGGTCGTCGACCTGCAGACCGCCGCGATGCGGTTCCTCGAAGGTGCCGCTCCGGAGCTGCCGGTCCAGCGGGTGAGGCTGACCGTCGACGGCGACGACAACGTGGTCATCGGCACCGTGGACGGCAGCATCCGGGTGCTCCGGGTGTTCGACTTCGTCAAGGGTGCGGTCTGGGCCGAGACGGACCCCGACGACGAACAGCTCGCCCGGGTGGGCGGGATGCTGGGCCGGGTCGACCTGTCGCTCGCGGCATTCGCGCACCCGGCGGACCGACGAGAGCTGGTGTGGGACATCCGGCACTTCCACGAGATGACGGCGCTCCTGGGAGCCACACTGAATCCCGAGCACCGTCGACTGGCCGAGGAGGTGTTCCGCCTGTTCGAGGGAGCCGTCGTCCCGCGGCTGGGTGATCTCGAGTCGCAGGTGATCCACGGCGACTTCAGCCCGTACAACGTGGTCGTCGACGAGCGGAAAGACGACTACGTCACCGGCGTCATCGACTTCGGCGACACCATGCGTAGTGCCGTGATCTTCGATCCTGCCGTGTCCCTGGCGAACCTCCTCGGCCGGGTGCCCGACCAGCCCTGGCGAGATGCCGGCACCTTCGTCGCCGGCTACGAAAGGGCGCGGCCGATCAAGGACAGCGAGCTGCCGCTGCTGCCGGTCGCCGCCTTGGCCCGACTCACCCTGCGTGCCCTGATCACGAACTGGCGCGCGGAGCGCGTGCCAGATCGGCGCGACTACCTCCTGACCCATGCCAAGGACGACTGGGTCAACGTGGAGCGCTCCATGGCCGTCCCCCTGGCGGACGTCGTCGCGCAGCTCCGGTCACCTCCGCGCTCCGGCTCGATAGGCTCGTGAGGTGACGGCCACGCCTACCTCGCGCGACCACAACAAGGCGGCGGTGCTCGATGTCGTCCTCTCCCGGGCGCCTCTGACGCGGAACGAGCTCATCCAGCTGACAGGCCTGAGCAAGGCGACCGTGTCGCGCGCCGTGGAGGAGCTCCGGTCGGACGGTTTCGTCGTCGACAGCGGCGTCGACGAGATCACCGGCCGCGGCCGCCGGTCCACCTATCTGGACGTCCCCCGGACGACGGGCCACGTCGCGGGGATCAGCTTCGGCGCCCAGACCACCTGTGTCCTGGTCACCGATCTCAGGGGTCGCGAGCTCCACCAGGTGACCCTGCCCACGCACCACCACCACGACGTCGGCAGCGCAGCGGACTGGCTGGCGGGTCTGGTCGCAGAGGCGAGCGAATCCGCAGAGGGACCGCTGCGCCAGGTCGTCGCCGCGGTACCCGGCCGCGTGCGGGCGGGCACGGAGATCTTCGGTCCGCCGGCGTCGATGAAGGCGTTCGCAGGGTCGGTCCTCCACCGGACCCTCGAAGACCTGGTCAGCGCTCCGATGCTCCTCGACAGCGACGCCAACGCATCACTGCTCGGCATCCTCGCCGATGACCCCACGCCGGGGAATGCCGCGCTCCTCAGCCTGAGCAGCAGGCTGGACTTCGCAGCCTGCACGGACCGGGAGCTCGTCCGCGGTCGTACGCCGTCGTTCGGCGACATCGGCCTCCTCGCCGCCGGGGTGGCCGACGAGGTCCTCGACGGTCTGCTGAGCACGCGGGGTCTCTTCGAGTTCGCCCGGAAGCAGGGACTCCACCTGGAGCGCATGGAAGACCTGTGGCAGGACAGGCACGACGACGAGTCGCGCGCCGCGGTGCTCGACGCGTTCGCGACCGCAGTGGTCTCTGCTGTCAGCGCCGTCACCGTCACCCTCGACCCGGAGTCGTTCTACCTCGTGGGCCGGTTGCAGCCGCTCGTCGAGGAGGTCCTTCCCGAGGTTCGTGGTCGACTCGGGAAGATCTTGACGTCGGTCCCAGAGGTCACAGTGCCGGCGCAGGTGCTCGGGCTGTCGGTGGCGCGAGGAGCCGTCGCTGCAGGCCTCGGGATGGCTCGGGACCGGTTGCGGGACGCCGTCCTGGAGGCCCGCCAGGGGCAGCGGGTGGAGCTCGCCGCGCCGGCCTTCTAGGCGGCCGCCGAAAGCCCGAGCTCCCGGCGGACCACTGGCAGGGCGGTCTTCCAGTGCGGGGCCGTCGGCACCCGGTTGACCAGGGAGAGCCGGGTACCGCCGAACCGATTGGTGGCCAGTTCCCGATCGCCGTCGGTGATGTAGGCACGGAGGAGAGCGCGGGGGAGCACCACCGGGAGGCCCAGCAACCGTCCCATCCTCACGGCCGTCTCCGCGGTGGCCGCTCGGTGAGGAGTGGCTCCCAAGCCGACGACTCGGCGGTCGAGCTCCTCGCCCGAGTAGTCGGTGGTGTAGGTGACCACCGTCCTGCCGACGAAGTGCCGTCGCTCGGTGGAGCGGAGGTCACAGTCGGCGGGGGACAGGACCGCGAGCCGGTCGGTGCCCACGAAGCGACTGGTCACTCCCTTCGGGAGGTCCATCTGGCCGGCGATGGCGATGAACACCGCGTCCAGGGAGCCTTCGGCGACCCATTCGACCAGCCGTGGGCCGTGGTCGACGACCTGGCTGATGCGGAGGTGCGGCATCGCGGAGTGCAGCGCAGGGAACAGCAGCATGGCGAGGCTAGGGATGGTGCCCACGGAGATGGTCTCGGACAGAGCGGCGCTGCGGCTGCGTTCGAACACCCGCTCCAGATGACCAAGGATGTGCCGGGCGTCCGTGACCATCTCGTTGCCCGCCGCGGTCGGCCGGGCCCCGCGGGTGTCCCTGTCGAACAGCTGTACTCCGCACCGCCTCTCGAGGGCGGCCAGTCGTTGGCTGGCGGACGGTTGGCTGACGAGCAGCTCCCGGGCGGCGGCACCGACCGAACCGTGTCGGGCGACGGCCACGACCAATCGGAGATCCTGAGCGTCTGGGAATGGACTCATAGGTACAGTCTATGGACAACTTGCCGAGGAACGCCGCTACCGCTGCAGGGCAGTTGATCGGATCCTGGAGTGGTGAGGAAGGATCTGCGACGCATCCTGGTGTCCACGTTCGTCAGCTGGACCGGCCTCCGGCTCACCGAGGTCGCCCTGCCGTTGATCGCGTTGCAGCAGACCGGCTCGTTGTGGGCTACGGGGCTGGTCGCCGGGTCATCGGGCATCGCGCTGCTCACGTCCCCGTGGTGGGCCGCTCGGCTCCGGCACCGGCTGACCGGAGGGCCGGGCCTGGCCGCTGTGCTCGCCGTGCAGGCGCTCGGCCATCTCGTAGTCGCGGTCGCGGCAGTGACGGGCGACCTCGGCATCGTGCACCTGTGTGTCAGCGGCTTGATCGTCGGCGGCGCCACGGCGGTCGGCGTACCGGCGACCCGAGCGATCATCGCCGACGTCGGGGACCGGATCGGGCCCGGCGTCGCGGTTCGTGCGCTGGCCTGGCAGGACCTGGCCAAGCGGATCAGCATGATCGTCAGTCCACCGGTGGCCGCATTGGTGGTGACCCAGCACGGCGCGATCCCGCTGATGTGGGCAGACACGGTTGCGGTCGCCCTGGCCGCCGCCCTGGTGTGGCCGGTCGCGAAGGATGCGCGGCGGTCGGGAACGGTGGACGCCGTTCCCCTCCGGGCGCGGGAGGTGCTGCGCGCCCACCCTGTCGTCGCCGACGGGATCATCATGGCCGCGGTCGGCTGGTTCTGGTGGTTCGCCTTCGCCCTGGGGCTTGCCATCCTGGGCGCGGAGACCGGACGACCGGGTCAGCTGGTCGCAGCCGGGATGGCAGGGTACGGCGTCGGTTCCCTCGTCGGTGCGGTCTCGGCGACGATCTTCATGCCGCGGTTGCCACGCGTCTCGGTGATGGTCGTCGGGTGGGTGGTCCTCGGCGCCACGTTCGTCGCCCTGCCCTGGCTCGCCGGTTCGCTGCTCGCGCTGGCAGCCGTCTCCGCCGTCGGCGGGTTCGTGGCACCCCTGGGTATCGCCGCACTCAACGCACTGATCACGGAGCACACGAGCGGCGCGGACCGCCGCACCGCCTTCGCCACCCAGCAGGTCTCCGCTGTGGGCGCGTCGTCCATCGGGATGCTCACCGGTGGCGCCATGATCGCCGTGCTTGGCGTGAGCACCACCCTGCACATCGCTGGACTGGTCCAGATCGCCGTGCCCCTCCTGCTGGTCGTGCGCGCTCGTTCGTCGTCACGACGCTCGGTGCCGCCGGCGGGTCAGCTCACGCGGTCCTTGAACTGGTAGTAGGCACCGGCGAAGGGCAGGAACCAGGGCGGGCCGAAGTGCCCAGGGATGCGACGGAACTTGAAGTCGCTCCAGATGTTCGCCTGGGGGACGCCGGAGATGTACTCGGCCATCTGACGTCCCATGTAGGTGGCCATCTGGACTCCGTGGCCGGAGTACCCCATGGAGTAGTACACGCCGTCGCGTTCGCCGGCGTGGACGAGCCGGTCGAGGCTCATGTCGACCTGGCCTCCCCAGCAGTAGTCGACGCCGGCGTCGGCCAACTGGGGGAAGGTCTCGACCATCGCGCCCCTCAGCAATCTTCCGCACTTCTGGTCGGACTCTGGGTTCGACCCCGTGAATCGTGCGCGGCCGCCGAAGAGCAGGCGGTTGTCTGGGGTGATGCGGAAGTAGCTCAGCAGGTTCTTCGAGTTCGAGGCCATCCGTCGAGTCGGCAGGAGGTCGTCGCACACGGCCGCGTCGAGCGGCTCGGTGGCGATGATGAAGCTGCCGACCGGGGCGGTGCGCACCCGGTGCCACTGGAACGGCCGCCGCGTGTAGGCGCCGGTCGCCAAGAGGACCTGATCTGCCTGGATCCGGCCTCGAGGGGTCTCGAGCTCGTGCCTCGAGCCGACCTTCGACAGCCGCTCCACCGGAGCCTGCTCATGAATCGTGACGCCGGCGCGCTCGGCTGCCTCGCCCAGACCGCGGATGTACTTGCCGACGTGGAGGCCGGCGCTCTTGGGCTCGACCATGCCGCCGTGGAACATGTCCGACCCGATCTCGCGACGAAGCTCGCCTGCGGGGACCAGCTGCGCTTCTTGTCCGAGCCGAGTGGTCAACAGCTCATGCGTCTTCTGGTAACTCTCGTAGTGCGAGGGCTTGGAGGCGAGGTTGAGCTTGCCGGTGCGGGCGAAGTGGCAGTCGATTCCTTCGTCCGCCACCAGCTTCTCGACGAGGTCGATGGCGTCGGAGTAGGCGCCGTACAGCCGCCTCGCGGTATCGAAGCCCAGCTTGTCGACCGCGTCCCTGATGCCGATCGACATGCCGGTGGTCGCCATGCCGCCGTTGCGGCCAGAGGCGCCGAAACCGACGGTGTCCTGCTCGAAGAGGTCCACCTTGGCGCCCCTGCGAGCCAGGTGCAGGGCCGTCACGACACCGGTCAGACCGCCGCCGATGACGGCCACCTCGGTGCGGCCTCCCACCGTCGTCCTGGATCGTTCGGGTGCGCCCTTCGGTGCGGTGTCGAGCCAGTAGGACGTGAACTTCATTGCGGACTCCTCGGTGCCCAAAGTTGTTGACAATCGACCATTGTACACATATGGTCGACAATCGACCAGAGCCGGAGCCGACCGGTTTTCCGAAGAGTTGGAGGTCCCCAATGGGATTCGATGTCAAGCCGAAGTTCGTGACGTTCGACATGAACGGAACGCTGATCAGGTTCCGGATCAACGACGCGACCCGGGAGGTGCTGGGCGACCGGCTGCCGGCCGAGCTCGCCGACGACTACCTGGCGGCCTGCAAGGCGTACCGCATCGACGAGTGCATGGGCGACTACAAGCCGTTCCACCAGATCGTCGCCAGCTCCATGGAGCGTGCCTCGCGCCGGGTCGGCTTCGAGTACCGCGAAGAAGATGCACGGGCGGTCTACGAGAACATCCCGACCTGGGGCCCTTGGCCTGGTGTCACCGAGGCGCTGAACCGACTGGCCGAGGCCGTTCCGCTGGTCATCATCACCAACAGCGACACCGCCCAGGCCGTGCGCCTCGCGGAGAACCTCCAGGCGCCGTTCGAGGTGGTCATCACCGCCGAGCAGATGGGCGTCTACAAGCCGCGGCTCGGTGCGTTCGAGTACATGTTCGACAAGCTCGGCGTGACGCCGGACGAGATCGTGCACGTCTCGGCGAGCCCTATGTACGACCTGCGTCCCGCGGCCATCATGGGCATCAAGAACAAGGTGTACGTCGACCGCGGCTTCGAGGAGGACGAGCACTGGCTCGGCTACGAGCGGATCACCGACATCGCCGATCTTCCCGTCCTCTTCGGCCTGCCGCGTCCCTGACCCGCTGACAGCTCGCCGGCTGTATGGTCGACAAACGACCAAGGGAGGCCGGTGCATGAGCGGGACATTCGAGGGGCTGGAGCGGACGACGACGCCGGAGGGTGTCTACCGCGTGCTGCGCGCCGCGATCCTCGACGGGACCGTGCCTCCTGGCGGACAGCTTCGCGAGAGGGACATCTCCTCGGATCTCGGGATCAGCCGCTCCCCTCTCCGCGAGGCCCTGACCAGGCTCGAGGAGGAGGGCTTGGTCGTGAGGGTCCCCTTCCGTGGGGCGTTCGTGGTGGAGGTCAGTGATGAGGAGGTCGCCGAGATCGCGTCGGTCCGGCTGCTGGTCGAGCCGTACGCCGGCGAGCTCGCCGCTGACGCGCTGCGCGGGTCCGAACGGCCCAGGCTCATGGAGGCCCTCGAGGAGCTTCGCCGCGCGACGGACGACGCCGACATCCCGGCGAGCATCGACGCCCACCTCCAGTTCCACCGGCTCTTCTACGAGCTGCTCGGGACAACGGCGTGCTGCGCGGACCTCTGGAACGGCTGGGAGACCAAGCTCCGCCTCTACCTCGCGGTCGACCATCGCACCTACGGCGACCTGCACGAGATCGCCGTCGAGCACGAGAGGCTGGCCGAGGCCGCACTCACGGGGGACGTGGACGGCGATCCGCCGCGAGCTGGCGAGCCATTTCCGCTCGGCACTCGGAGGCCGTCGAGTCGACTAGACCGAGCCCGCTCGACAAGTTGTTGACAATCGACGATTACCGATCGTATGGTCGACAATCGACAAGTTCAGGAGACATCAGTGACTACCCATCTTCAGAATGGTTCGGCATCGGAGCGGCTCCAGGCCCTCGGTCTCGACCTCCCCGCGGTCAGCGCGAGCGCGCCGTACGTCAACCACCGGGCGGTCGGCTCCAGCATCCATGTCGCCGGCCAGCTGCCGTACAAGGACGGCGAGCTCCTCGGCCAGGGCATCCTCGGGCGGGACGTCGACATCGAGACCGCCCGGCCGCTCGCGCGCCAGGCCGCGCTGAACGCACTTGCGGTGGCGGCGGACGCGGTCGGCGGCCTGGACCGCGTACGCATCGTGCAGATGCTGGTGTTCGTGGCCAGCACGCCGGACTTCGGTCGGCAGTCGATGGTCGCCGACGCTGCCAGCAACCTGCTCGTCGACGTGCTCGGTGAGAACGGACAGCACGCGCGTACGGCCATCGGCGTCGCCGGTCTCCCGCGGAACAGTCCGGTTGAGATCCAGATGGTCTGCACGGCGGCGTAGGGCCATGCACCGACTCCAACGAGTTCTCGATCAAGTGGTCGACCGCGTGGACACACCAGCACCGATCGTGTTGCTGGACGTGATGCAGCGCAACATCGACCGGATGCAAGCCTTCGCCGCCGAGCACGCCCTCGACGTCCGGCCCCACGTCAAGACGCACAAGTGCGTCGAGGTCGGCCGGCTGCAGGTCGACGCGGGCGCGGTCGGCATCACCGCCGGCAACGTGGGTGAGGCGGAGGTGTTCGCAGCGGCGGGGTTCGACGACATCTTCCTCGCGTACCCCCTTTGGCCAGCGGGCACGAAGAGCGACCGGATCCGTCGTCTGGCGCAGACCACGCGGCTCAGGGTGGGAGTGGACAACGTCGCGGCCATCGATGCCCTCGCTGACGCGATGGGTGACGAACCCGATCGGCTCCAGGTCGTCGTGGAGATCGACTGCGGCGCCCGCAGGTCGGGCGCGCCGCCTGAGGCCGCGGGTGACCTTGCCCTCGCGGCACGGAAGCGCGGGCTGGTGCCAGTCGGGGTCTACACCTATCCGGGGCACGGCAGCGCGGGTCCGGGTTCCCGCGAGCCGGCCGCGAATGACCAGCAAGCCGGCCTGACGGCCGCTGTGCGCAGCTTCACCAACGTCGGCGTCACCGCCGAGGTTGTCAGCGCGGGCTCCACGCCCACGGTCGCGTTCTCGACCGGCAGCGTGATCACCGAGATCCGTCCCGGCGAGTACGTCTTCTGCGACCTGGACAACACCCGGCTCGGCGCCTGCGAGGAGGACCAGATCGCGCTGTTCGTCGCCGCCACCGTGGTCAGCGACTGGATCCCGGAGCAGGCGATCCTCGACGTCGGCACCAAGGCGCTGGGCCGCGAGGGGAACCTCGAACGCGGGTACGGCGGTGTCGCGGGCATGGAGTCGGTCCTGGCGAGGCTCAACGAGTACCACGGCTTCCTTGCCGTGGCGGCGGGTGAGACCCGGCCCGAGCGTCGGCACCGTGGTCCCGGTGGTGCCCAACCACGTGTGCCCGGTCGTCAACAGCTTCGAGGAGCTGATCGTGACCGACACCGACGGCACCATGCTGGAGCGGTGGCCGGTCGCCGCTCGCGGACTGCTCAGCTGAGCATCCACCGCATTCGTCGCAGATCCGCCCACCCGATCAACCAGGAGAAGCCTGAGATGAGACTCGACAAGCTGACCGCACTGGTCACCGGCGCCAGCAGCGGGATCGGTGAGGCGGTGACGTCCCACTTCCGCCGCGAGGGCGCGCGCCTTCTCCTCACTGGCCGCAGGGAGCACCTCGCCAGCGCCCAGCCCGACGACGTCTACGTCGCCGGAGACGTCAACGACGAGGCTTTCGTCGCCGGGCTGGCCCAGCAGGCCGCCGACACCTTCGGCTCTGTCGACGTGGTGGTCATCAACCACGGCCTGCAGGTGAGCAGCCCGCTCATGGACATGGCGTACGACGACGCGAAGAACGTGCTGCACAGCAACCTGCTCAGCGCGTTCCTGGTGATGAAGCACTTCGCGCCTCTGATGCCCGCTGCCGGCGGTTCGTTCGTCCTCGTAGGTTCGCGGCTGGGAATGGTCGGCAAGCCGGAGGAGGTGCTGTACTCCGCGGCCAAGGGCGGTCTGATCATGCTGGCCAAGGGGGCGGCGATCGAGTGGGCGCCGCGGAACATCCGCGTCAACGTGGTCGCACCCGGCCTCACGGTCACCCCGATCATCGAAGCGTCCTTCCAGCGCCGTGCCGACCCCGAGGCCTACCGCCGTGAGCGCGAGGCGCAGATCCCCCTGCAACGGCTCGCGACACCCGAAGAGATCGCCGATGCGGTCCTCTTCATGGCGTCGCCGGAGTCGACGTACATCACCGGAGCGGTGCTCCCCGTCGACGGCGGTTACACCGCGTTCTGAGACCACACGAGCCGCCATCGTCGCGATGGCGGCTCGTGGTTCCTGATGAGAAGGGCGTCTTGACTCAGGCCGAGGCGGAGACCTCATCCACGACGGCTGCGTGGACGTGGAGCATTCGGGCGAACAGGCCGTCACCGCGGGTGAACTTGAGCGGGAGCTCGGCACCTTGGGCCACGGCGTCCTTGGTGCCGTCGAAGAAGGCAGAGCCCTGGTCGGGGGTCTTGTCGCTCTTGTCGTCGGGGTAGAGCGGGTTCACGGTGTTCTCGATCTTGGGCCACAAGGCGCGGGCCGCGTCGGTGGACTCGAACTCCATGATCAGCACCACGGTGTCGGGCAGCAGCTCGCCGGCCACCTCCTCGAGCACCGAGCCGCCGAGGTATCCGGGGTGTCCGTCGAGCGAGCGAAGCCATTCGCCCAGGTACTTCCTTGCTTCGTCTCCGTGGCCGGGCTTGGCGACGTTGATGAAGATGTCGCGGCGCTTCATGTGCTTCCTTTCGTTGGGTTGCGGCCGGGGCCGCAGGGTGGGGTTAGCGGACGCCGAGGAGGGCGGCGAGCCCGCCGATGTCGGCGACCTCGTGGTAGCCGTAGTACGGCGTGCTCGGTTCGTAGCCGCGGTTGACGTAGACCTTGTTGGTCACCCGCAGGTCGTGCGCGGGCATCAGGTCGTAGCGCAGGCTCGAGGACACGTGCAGGATGTCCTGCGGCCCGACGCCGAGCTGGTCGAGCATGTACTCGAACGCCTGCAGCCGAGGCTTGTACGCCTGGGCCTGCTCGGCCGTGTAGACCGCGTGGAACGGTGCACCGAGCTGGTCCACGTTGCTCTGGATCTGCTCGTCGGCGGCGTTGGACAGGATCACGAGCGGATACCGCTCCGCCAGGGCTGCCAGCGGCTCCGGTACGTCGGGGTGCGGGCCCCAGGACGGCACCGATTCGTAGATGGCCACGCCGTCACTGTCGCGGTGCTCGATGCCCCAGACCTTCGCGGCACGGGCGAGCGAGTCGTTGATCAGCTGGTCGTAGGGCTTGTAGGCACCGAGTACCTCGTCGCCCCGGAAAGCCTCGAAGTCATCGAGGAAGTCCTCCATCCGCTCCGCGGGGATGCGGTCGGCGACCAGCTCGCGGGTCATTGCGGACATCCCGAACGCGGTCAGCGTCCCGTAGCAGTCGAAGGTGATGAACTTCGGTTGGAAGTCGATCATGGGCGAGATTGCTCCTGTCTTGTGTCGGTTTCGTTGATCGGTCAGGACCGGTGGGCTGCCTGGCGGCTGAGGTACTCCTGCCGGGCCTGGGCGCTGGTGTGGTGCTGGGTCAGCTCGTGCAGCTCCGGCGGCTCGACTCCGTCGACGACGGGGTTGACGTGGATGACCACGTTCTCGACGTGGGCGACCGTGTGCAGCACCTGGTGCTCGATCTCTTCGGCGACAGCGTGGCTCTCCAGAACCGTGAGCCGGGAGTCCACGCCGACATTGGCGTCAGCCTCCAGACGGTGACCGCTCCAACGGGCACGGACTCGTCCGACGCTGACGACGCCCGGCGTCGAGCCGATGACCGCGGTCAGCTGGTCGATGACGCCGTCGTCGACGCCGTCCATCAGTCGGCGGCCCGTCGTCCGCAAGGAGTTGACGAGGATCCACAAGATCGCGGCTGCGATGAAGAACCCGATGATGGCGTCGGCCTGCTCGAACCCGAGCCAGACACCGACCACTCCGACGACCACTGCGATCGAGGTGAAGCCATCGGCGCGGGCGTGCTGTCCCTCGGCGATGAGCGCTGCGGAGCCGATCCTGTTGCCGGCGCGGATCCGGTAGATGGCAACCAGCTCGTTGCCGCCGGCACCGACCAGGCCTGCTGCGAAGACCCACCACAGGTTGGTGATCTCGTGGGGGTTGACCAGTGCGTTGACGGACTCCCAGATGATCAGCCCCGCGGAGACGGCGATGATGAGGGAGATGAAGAGGCCGACCAGGTCCTCGGCTCGGCGGTAGCCGTAGCTGTACTTCTTGGACGCGGCGCGCTGTCCGATCCGGAAGGCGATGATCAGCGGGATCGTGGTGGCAGCGTGACCGACGTTGTGCAGGGTGTCGGCGAGCAGGGCGATCGATCCGGAGATCGCGACGATGAAGATCTGAAGGATCGCGGTGGCGCCCATGCCGGCCAGGCCGATCCAGGCCGCCCGGATGCCCTCGTTGCTGGACTCCTCGGCCGACTGGATCGCCTCGTTCGAGTCGTGGGAGTGCGGCACCACGATGTGCTTGATCTTCGCCCAGACGCCCGACCCGTGGTCGTGGTCTCCGTGGTCGCCGTGCCCGTGCCCGTGCCCGTGCCCTCCATGTCCGTGCCCGTGGTCGTCGTGCTCCTCGTGACCGTGGTCGCCGTGCGCGTGGTCCTCGTGGGACTCGGCGCCGTGCGGGTGGGGGTGGGCGTGATCGGTGTGGTCGTGATCGGTGTGGTCGTGTGCTGTGTTGCTCATGTCGCTCTCTCTTTGGCTCACGGACTTCATTCCTGGGTTGGTGATGGCTGGTCACTCAGTCGGCTCTGCGGAGCGCGATGGGATGCGCATCGGCCTGGTGGTGCGCTGGGACGCCGCCACTGCTGTGCTCCGCTTGATAGATCGCGTCCTCGACCAGCTGCCGGATGTGGTCGTTGTCGAGCCGGTAGAAGATCTGGTTCGCCTGACGACGGGTGCGCACGAGCCGCGCCATCCGGAGCTTGGCCAGGTGCTGGGACACCCCGGCCGGCGCCTTCTCAACAGCCTCCGCCAATTCGTTGACCGGCCGTTCGCCGTCGAGGAGTGCCCACAACAGACGCACCCGGGTCGCGTCCGACAGCATCCGGAACAGCTCGACCGCCATCTCGACGTGCTCTGCCGATGGCGACGCGCGCTCCGTCTGCGAATCTTCGTGCATACGTAGATACTAAGTATCGCAACTACGTGTGTCAAGGTTTACCACAGATTGTTGACAATCAGCAATCTGTGATACTAGCCTTTCCGTCATGACCGAGCCCCAGTTCCGTCCCAAATACGTCTCCTTCGACTGCTACGGCACGTTGATCAGCTGGCCGATGACCCCCATCACCAAGGAGCTGGTCGGCGACCAGATCCCCGCGGAGCAATGGGACCGGTTCGTCGCCGAGTTCCGCGGCTACCGCTACGACGCCGTGCTCGACGCGTACTACCCCTACGAGCAGGTGCTGCAGAACGCGTTCGACCGGGTCTGCCGCAAGTGGGGGATCGAGTCCGACCCCACCGCAGGTAAGCGTTTCGCCGAAGGCGTCAGGAGCTGGGGCCCGCACCCGGACGTGCCCGCGCCGCTGAAGAAGATGGGCGAGCACTACAAGCTGGTCATCCTGTCCAACGCCGACGACTCCTTCCTCGCCGAGAGCGTGCCCCGCCTCGGCGCCGAGTTCCACGCCGTCCTCACCGCGGAGAAGGCCGGCTACTACAAACCGCGTTACGGCGCTTTCGAGTACATGCTGGAGCAGCTGGACGCCGAGCCTGAGGACTTCGTGCACGTCTCGTCGCACACCCGCTACGACCCGCTGCCGATGCACGACATGGGCTTCCGCAACCTGGTCCTGCTGGACCGGGGCTACGACCCGGTCCCGCCGGGCTATGGCCTCACCGTGGTGAAGTCCCTGGACGAGCTCAACACCATGCTCGGCATCTAGCCCGTCCGACCGTCCTGTGACGCGGAGGCACATCATGCACGTTGCCGACGACCAGGCGCAGAGAACGGTGGCGCGGCCGCAGGTCATGTGGGAGGCCGACGGGCGCCGGCTCCGGTGCCTGGTGCGCTGGCCCGGTGAGCGGCCGCCGCTCTCTGAAGTGCTTCCGATCTTCGAGCAGCTGGGGCTGCTGCTGACCGACCATGAGCACGAGGACACGGCCGACCGGTTCGTGTTCGGCGAGATCGAGCAGGTCTCGTCCGACGAAACGCTCTCGCTGCTGGCGGAGGCGTTCGTCGCGGCCTGGGAAGGCTCGGTCGACCGCGACGTCTTCGCTGCGCTCGTGACGAGCGCGCACCTTCGGGTGAGGCAGGTGCAGCTCGTCAGGACGGCTTTCCAGTACCTCCGGCAAGCGGGACTCGGTGCCAGCCGGACATACGTCCGGGACATCCTTTCGGCCCACCGGGAGTTCCTCCGGCACTGGGTCGAGGTGTTCGAGCAGAGGTTGGATCCGTCTCTGGCGCTGGCGGGGGAGCACCTGCTGGCGAAGTATGCCGAGGCGGCCGCGACCCGCGACGAGTTCCGGGTGCTCGACTGGTACGCCGGACTGCTCGATGCGGTCACCCGCACCAACTACTTCTGCCGTGACGACGAGGGCGCGCCGTACCCGACGATCGTCCTCAAGCTCGACCCCGGGAAGTTGCCGTTCCCGACCGATCCGAAGGTGGCGGTCGAGACTTTCGTGCACCACCCGGACGTCGAGGGACTCCATGTGCGCTACGGGCCTGTTGCGCGCGGCGGGCTGCGCTGGTCCGACCGGGTCGAGGACTACCGCGACGAGGTGCTCGCGCTCGCCAAGGCCCAGCAGGTCAAGAACTCGCTGATCGTTCCGGCGGGAGCCAAGGGTGCCTTCGTGGTGAAGGCGCGGCTGACCGGGCGCGCGCCCGACTCTGCGGCCGCGGAGGTACAGCGCTGCTACCGGCTGTTCGTCCGGGGCCTCCTCGACGTGACGGACGACGTCACGCCCGACGGCGTGCACCACCCGCCCGCGGTGGCGGTGGGCGACTCCGACGATCCGTACCTCGTGGTCGCCGCCGACAAGGGGACGGCCGCCTTCTCCGACCTGGCGAACGAGGAGGCAGCGCACGCCGGCTTCTGGCTCGACGACGCATTCGCCTCCGGCGGGTCGACGGGGTTCAACCACAAGGCGCTCGGCGTGACCGCACGTGGCGCTTGGGTGGCGGTGCGTCGGCACTTCACCGAGCTGGGCGTCGACCTGGAGCGCGACGAGATCAGAGTCGCCGGGATCGGCGACATGTCCGGCGACGTCTTCGGCAACGGGATGCTGCTGTCGGACCGCCTGCGCCTGGTCGCGGCGTTCGATCACCGTCACGTCTTCGTGGATCCGAATCCCGATCCGGCAGCCTCCTTCGCGGAGCGCGGCCGGCTCGCGGCCCTTCCCCAGTCATCATGGGCCGACTACGACCCCGCCCTGATCTCACGCGGCGGTGGCGTGTTCCCTCGAGCGGGACGTTCGGTATCACTGTCAGCAGAGGCGCAGGCGGCGCTCGGGATCGACGCTGCCGAGCTCTCGACCGACGAGCTGGTGAGGGCGATCCTCCGATCTCCGGTCGATCTGCTCTGGAACGGCGGTATCGGCACCTATGTCCGGGCCTCCCACGAGTCGGACGTCGACGTGTCCGACCGAGGCAACGATCGCGTGCGCGTCACGGCCGACCAGCTGCGGTGTCGCGTCGTCGGTGAGGGCGGGAACCTGGGTCTGACACAGGCGGCCCGCATCGAGTACGCGCTCTCCGGTGGCCGCGTCAATGCAGACTTCATCGACAATGCGGCGGGGGTCGACACCTCCGACCGCGAGGTCAACATCAAGATCCTCCTGCGCGCTGCCGAAGAGGCCGGAGCCATCGACCGCGAGCAGCGCAACCACCTTCTGGCACACTGCGCGCCGCATGTCGTAGACGAGGTGCTCGCCGACTGCGAGCGGCAGACCCTCGCCATCAGCGTCGCGCAGGAGTACGGAGTAGGCGTCCTGGACCGGCACGACCAAGTCATCCGCAACCTCGAGGAGCACGGGCTGGTCCGCGGTCGGGAGCACCTTCCCCAACCGGAGGAGATCGAACGTCGACGAGCCGAGGGACGCGGTCTCACCCGGCCGGAGATCTCAGTCATCCTCGCCCACGCCAAGAACCTGATGCACGAGCTGCTCCTCGAGGGCCGCATCCCCGATGACCCAGGGCTGGCGCACAAGCTGAAGGGCTACTTCCCCGATGTGCTGCGGGTGGAGCACGAGCGTCACTTCCCGGCCCACCAGCTGGGTCGGGAGATCATCGCGACCCAGCTGGCCAACGAGCTCGTCGACCGGGTCGGCCCAGGTTTCGTCTATCGGATCGAGGACCGGACCGGAGCCGCGACCGACGACGCGATCCGCGCGGTCCTGGTCGTCAAGGAGCTCCTGGGTCTGGACGAGCTGTGGGACGGGCTGGCGCCGTACCCGGTCGCGCCGACCGTCCCGGTCCGGCAGGCCCTGGAACGGGCGCTGGACCACAACGCCTCCTGGCTGGTGCGCCGGAGAAGTGCTCTCGGAGCCATCGACACGGAGGTCGCGCTCTTCCACAAGGAGGTCACCGACCTTCGACGTGCGGTATCGGCGCGTCCGCCGATGGACGTGGGCTCGCCCCTCGGCAAGGCGCTCGGTCAGCTGACGGAGCTCGGAGCGCCACCCGAACTGCTGGCCCGGTGCCGAGCAGTAGCCGGCATGCGAGCAGCGCTGGCACTCGCCTCGGCCGCTGCCGAGCGGGAGCTTGATGTGCTGGAGCTCGACCGTGTGTACCCGCGGATCGGAGAGACCGCAGGCCTGGCCTGGCTCTATGCCACCATCCCGACCAGCTCGGCGGACCCGCACTGGGTGCAGCTCGCCAAGTCGGCACTTCGCGACGAGCTGGCCTCGCTGACCGTCGGGCTGGCCGCCGAGGTGGTGATGGCCGGGGGGATGGCGAACTGGACGGCTCACCACCACAACGCACTGACCCGCGCACGCTCTGCTTACGCCGGCCTCGCGGCGAGCTCCGGCACAGGCTCCGACGTCGACGTGGCGATGCTCACCGTGGGCGTGCAGGTCCTCCGCGATCTCTGCAATGCCGTCGGCGTCTGACGACTGACGACGCCCGCGGTCGGTGGGTGTTCAGCCGGCACCGGTGCGGTGGTGCTCGGGTACGCCGCCGCTCGTGTGCTCCGCGTGGTAGATCGCGTCCTCGATCAGCTGGCGCACGTGTGCGTTCTCGATCCGGTAGAACACCTGGTTCGCCTGGCGCCGCGTGCGGACCAACCTGGCCATCCGAAGCTTGGCGAGATGTTGCGAAACGCTCGCTGCAGGCTTCGCCGCTATTTCTGCAAGCTCGTTGACGGACAGCTCGCGATCGAGGAGAGCCCACAGCAGTCGCACCCTCGTGGCGTCGGAGAGCATCCGGAAGACCTCGACGGCCAGGTCGATCTGGTCGTCGGCGGGTTGGTAGTCGTGTGGTCGCGTGTCTGCACGCATGCGCGGACGCTACCTCACCGCGGTCCGGTGCGAGGGCTCACCAAACGCTCACTAAAGCGGAGTGTGTGGCTCTGGTCGAAGCTAAGGATAGGTTTATCAACCTATTTTGCCATCGGTTTATCGAGCGCTTATCAAAGGCTTTCCTTGGTTGCGCCAGAATATTGTCAACAATAGAATAGCGGCATGTCTCAAAGCGCATTCACTCTCTCTGGTCCTGCCGAGGTAGGACATGTTCACGCTGACGTTTCCGGCGGTTGGCTCCGAGCTTCGGTCTTCGGCGCGATGGACGGCCTGGTCACCAACATCGCCCTGGTCGCAGGCGTCGGAGCCGCGGGCGCGAGCCCTCGTTTCATCGTGGTGACAGGCCTGGCTGGCCTGGTTGCCGGCGCCTTCTCCATGGCTATGGGCGAATACGCCTCCATAAAGACCCAGAATGAACAGGTCGACCGCGAGTGGGCTCGTGAAACCGAAGAAATCCGCCAGAACTCGGAAATGGAGGAGCGCGAAC
The DNA here is from genome assembly GCA_963846535.1 of uncultured Actinomycetota bacterium. GTDB lineage: Bacteria > Actinomycetota > Actinomycetes > Propionibacteriales > Nocardioidaceae > Nocardioides. Next base: position 1,612,849 of record CAWJWK010000003.1, on the reverse strand, counting down.
TCGTCTACATGCTGGCGGACATGGGAATGAGTGAGAAGACCGCTATGGCGGCTGCCCACGAGATCCACGCCGACCCCGAGCGCGCTGCACTCGTCCACGTGACACAGGAACTCGGGCTGGACCCGATGGACAAGCCCTCGCCCAACGTCGCTGCGGCCTCGTCCTTCCTCACGTTCTCTCTCGGAGCGCTGGTTCCGCTCATCCCGTTCCTGCTCGGCTTCACCTCGCTGGCTCTCGGTCTGGTCGTCGGTGGCATCGGGCTGCTCATCGCCGGCGCCGTCGCGTCGCTGGCAACCACCCAGTCGTGGTGGTGGGGCGCCATCCGTCAGCTGCTCTTCGGCGTCGTCGCCGCCGGCGCGACGTACCTGGTCGGTCTCGCGATCGGCGTCAACGTCAGCTGACTTCACCCAAGTCTCACGAACGAGGGGCCCTGCGCAGACAGCGCAGGGCCCCTCCCTGCTTCTCCGCGCAAGTGCTGCCTAGACAGTCGCGCCTACCCGCAGCCAGGAACCCGAGCGGTACCGAAGCGTGATGGTGATCAGACGCGCGAGCAACCATGCGACCAGCGCCCACCAGAGGGCGGTCACGCCCGCGTCGGTCGCGAGGACCACCGCGGCGAGGGGGAGGAATACGAGGAAGGCGACCAACATGGACCACGCGAGGTAGCGGCCGTCCCCCGAGGCGATGAGGAGCGCATCGAGCACGTATACCGTCGCGCCGATCGGTTGTGTGGCGGCCACGACCAGGGCGAGCGACCAGACGAGGTCCTGCACGGCGGCGTCGGTCGTGAAGACCGGGATGTAGAACGAGCGGAGCAGCACGAGCAGTGCAGCGACCGCCATCCCGCTGGCGAGGCCCCAGAAGATGGCCCGGGCTGCGATCGCCCGCGCGCCCGCGCGGTCGCTGGCGCCGAGCGCGTGGCCGACCATCGCCTGTCCGGCGATGGCGAAGGACTCGGGCCACACGGCCAGCAAGAACCACAGCGTGTAGGCGATCTGGTGACTGGCGAGGGAGACATCGCCCTGCGCGGCTGCCACGAACGTCATGCAGAGCAGCGTCAGACGCAGGGTCGCGGTGCGGGCCAGCAACGGGACTCCGGCGGTCGCTGCGGCCAGTACGCCGGACCGGTCCGGTCGGAGCGGCGCACCGTGCCTGCGCGCGTCGCGCACAACCACTGCTGTCAGCCAGACGGCGGCGCCGGTCTGCGCGAGCACGGTGCCCAGCGCCGACCCGGCGATGCCGAGTCCGACGGGGTACACGAGCACCAGGTTGAGGACGATGTTCGCCGCCGCTGCGACCGCGGTCGCCCACAGCGGCGTCCGGGTGTTCTTCAAGCCTCTCAGCACGCCGGTCGCGGCGAGCAGGACCAGCATCGACGGAACTCCCAGCAGGCTGATCCGGAGGTAGACGACGGCGTGCGGTGTGGCATCGGCGGACGTCCCGAACAGGTCCACCAGGGTTGGCGCCAGTGGCATCCCGACGACCAGGAGGCCGACGCCGATCGCGATCGCCAGCCAGATGCCGTCGACGCCCTGCGTGAGCGCAGCTCGAACGTCGCCCGATCCTGCCTGACGAGCGACTGTCGCCGCTGTGCCGTACGCGAGGAACATGCACAGCATCACGGCGTTGAGCAGCACCGCCGACGCGACCCCCAGGCCGGCCAGCTCCGCAGTGCCGAGGCGCCCGACGATCGCACTGTCCGCGATCAGGAACAGGGGTTCGGCAAGGATCGCGCCGAGGGTCGGGATGGCGAGTCGGACCATCTCGCGGTCGATCGCGCGCCTCGCCATGGTGCTCACCACTCGGGTGCTGTCCTCTCGTAGATGTCGTTGCCCGCCGCCAGGTCAGGTTTCCTGGTCGAGCGCGCGGTGGAAGTCGTCGATCAGCAGGTCGGAGGGTTCGACGCCGCACGAGACGCGGATCATGCCGTCGTCGATGCGTGCGGCGCGGCGCTCCGCGGGCGTCAGGGAGAAGTGGGAGGAGTTGAACGGTGTGCTCACCAAGGTCTCGACGCCCCCCAGGCTCGTCGCCTCGCAAGCGATTTCGAGACGACGCATCACCCGCAGTGCCCGGTCGTCGCCGCCGGCGACGGTGAAGGTAACCATCGCGCCGCAGCGCAGCAGGTCGTCGTCCCTGCGCAGGACGCGCCCGGCGACCTCCGCCCGCTCGTAGCCCGGCAGCGACGGATGGCGGACGCCGACCACGTCGTCGCGCCGTGACAACGCTTCGGCCAGGGAGCGCGCGGTCGCGTTGGATCGGGCCATCCGCAGCTCGAACGTCTGCATGCCGCGCCAGACGAGGTAGGCGGCGTGCGGGTCGAGGCAGGTGCCGAGGGTGATGACGCGTCGCTGCACCTCGCGAACGAGGTCCGCGTTGCCGGCGACGACGCCGGCGATGGCGTCGGAGTGTCCGTTGAGGAACTTCGTCGCCGAGTGCACCACCAGGTCCGCACCGTGCTTGAGCGGTTGCACGCTGTACGGAGTGGCGAACGTGTTGTCGACGACCAGCAGCGCGCCTGCCTCGTGGGCGACCGCGGCGATCGCGGGGAGGTCCGCCAGCTCGAGCTGCGGGTTCGCCATCGTCTCGACATAGACCACCCGCGTCGGCCCAGCGGCGATCGCGCGCTTCCACGCCTCCAGGTCGACCGCGTCCACCTGCTCCACGTCGAACCCCCAGGCCGGGAGGTCTCGCACGAGGAGGTCGCGGGTGTCGCCGTACACCTGGCGGGCGGCGACCACGCGGTCGCCCTCGCGCAGCAGGGTCATCAGCGCGGTGGCGATGGCACCCATGCCGGACGACGTCATGAAGGCAGCCTCGGCGTCCTCCGCCCGGCGTACCTCGTCGGCGGCGACGTCGACGGTCGGGTTGCGGAACCTGCCGTACCAGACCTCGTCGAGTCCGCCTGACTGCACGTCCTTGTAGGCGACCTCGTCGAGGAAGTAGGTCACCGACTGATGGATCGGGGGTACGACGGGGCGCGTCCGCGGCGAGAACCGCTCCGATTGTTCCGGGCGCCCCGGCGTCATGACAGCCGCTCCAGCACGGCCGCGGTCACTTGCTCGGTCGAAGCGGTCCCGCCGATGTCACCCGTGCGGCTGTCCGGCCGGCGCAGCGTGTCCTCGATCGCGGCCATGAGCTCTGCTGCCGCGTCCTCGGCGCCGAGGTGCTCCAGCATCAGGACCGTCGACCACAGCATGCCGACCGGGTTGGCGATCCCCTTGCCGGCGATGTCGGGCGCCGAGCCGTGCACCGGCTCGAACATCGACGGGTGCTGTCGGGTCGGGTCCAGGTTGGCGGACGGCGCGATGCCGATGCTGCCGGTGACACCAGCAGCGAGGTCGCTGAGGATGTCGCCGAAGAGGTTGCTCGCCACGATCACGTCGAACGACTCCGGGCGCAGCACCAGCTTGGCGGCCAGGGCGTCGACGTGCTCCTCGGTCAGCTCGACGTCGGGGTGCAGCCCGGCGCGCTCGCGCACCACCTCGTCCCAGAACGGCATCGAGTGGACCAGGCCGTTGGACTTGGTCGCCGAGGTCAGCCGGTGTCGGCGACCCGCGCTCACCTCGAGCGCGTAGTCGGCGATGCGGGAGATTCCACGACGGGTGAACACCGCCTCTTGGACCGCGGTCTCATCGGGCAGGCCCTGGTTGAACCTTCCGCCGATCTGGCTGTACTCGCCCTCGTTGTTCTCGCGGACGATCACCAGGTCGACCGGGTGGTCGTGTGGGTCGGCGAGCGGGCTCTTCACGCCCTCGAACGACCGCACCGGGCGCAGGTTCACGAACTGCTGGAACGCTCGGCGGATCGGGATCAGCAGTCCCCACAGGGACACGTGGTCGGCGACGTCCGGCCGGCCGACCGCTCCCAGGAGCACGGCGTCGTACTCCTGGAGGGTCTCCAGCCCGTCCGCGGGCATCATCGCGCCCTCGCTGAGGTAGCGCTCGCACGACCAGTCGAGCTCGTCGATCGTCAGGCCGAGCGTGTGGCGCTCCTCGAGGCGTCCGAGGACCTGTCGAGCAGCGACTGCGACCTCGAGCCCGATGCCGTCGCCGGGAATGAGTGCGATGCGTCGTCCGGTTTCGGTTGCCATCGTCGGCTGCTCAGGACGTCGCGACGGCGACGTACTTGACCTCGAGGAACTCGTCGATGCCGTACGTGCCGCCTTCTCGCCCGAGCCCGGACTGCTTCATGCCGCCGAACGGTGCTGCGGGATTGGAGACGACGCCCTGGTTGAGACCGACCATGCCGGTCTCGACGCGCTCGCTGAGCCGGAGGGCGCGGTCGAAGTCGCGGGTGAAGATGTAGGAAACCAGCCCGAACTCGGTGTCGTTGGCGGCGGTGATCGCCTCCTCCTCGGTCTCGAACGTCGTGATCGGCGCCACGGGGCCGAAGATCTCCTCGTGCCGCATCCGGGCGTCGCGCGGAACCCCGGTCAGCACCGTGGGCGGGTAGAAGTAGCCCTCGCCCTCCAGCGGCTCGCCACCCGTGACGACCTGGGCGCCGCGGTCCACGGCATCCGTCACCAGGGCGCTCACCTTGTCGCGGGCGTCGCCGTCGATGAGCGGACCGACGACAACGCTCTCGTCGACGCCACGGCCGATCGGCAGCGCACGCATGCGGTCCGCGAGCCGCCGGGCGAACTCGTCAGCGACCGACGACTGGACGTAGAAGCGGTTGGCGGCCGTGCAGGCCTCCCCGATGTTGCGCATCTTGGCGAGCATCGCCCCTTCGACCGCGACGTCGAGGTCGGCGTCCTCGAACACGAGGAACGGCGCGTTGCCGCCGAGCTCCAGCGAGGTGCGCATCACCTGCTCGGCGCACTGCTCCAGCAGCTTCTTGCCGACCGGCGTGGAGCCGGTGAACGAGAGCTTGCGCGCACGGCCGTCGCGGATCACCGGCTCCATCACCGCCGCGGGGTCCGTGGTGGTCACCAGGTTGAGGACGCCGTCCGGGAGGCCGGCCTCCTTCATGATCGAGGCGAGGGCGAGCATCGACAGCGGTGTCTGCTCGGCGGGCTTGATCACCATGGTGCAACCGGCCGCCACGGCGGGACCGATCTTGCGCGTGCCCATGGCCATCGGGAAGTTCCACGGGGTGATCAGGATGCACGGACCGACCGGCTGCCGCATCACCAGCAGCCGCCCCTGGCCGTTGGGAGCGACGGCGTACCCACCGTCGATGCGGACCGCCTCCTCGGAGAACCAGCGGAAGAACTCAGCCGCGTAGGCGATCTCCCCGCGGGCCTCGGTGATCGGCTTGCCCATCTCGAGCGTCATCAGGAGCGCGAGCTCCTCCTTGCGCTCCAGAAGGATCTCGTACGCGCGGCGGAGGATGTCGCTGCGCTCCCGGGGCGGGACGGCGGCCCAGCCGGGCTGCGCCTTCTCGGCGGCGTCCAGGGCGCGCAGCCCGTCGGCGGGGCTGGCGTCGGCAACCTCGGCGAGCGTGCGCCCGGTCGAGGGATCCTCGACGGCAAAGGTGGCGCCGTTCTCAGCCGGCTGCCACTCGCCGCCGATGAACAGACCAGTCGGCACGGCGCCGACGACCTTCTGCTCCTGCGCGCTGTCGACCATCGAATTCTCCTCGGTTGTCTGTGATATAGATGTATGTTGTTGACACTCTACCAAGGAGAAGGCCAATGGCATACCTCTCGCCGCTGCTGAAGCAGGCCACCCCCGTCGTCGTCGAGCGCGGCGAAGGCGTCTATCTCTTCGACGAGGAGGGTCGGCGCTTCCTGGACTTCACCGCCGGGATCGGTGTGACCAGCACCGGGCACTGCCATCCGCGCGTGGTCGCGGCGGCGCAGGAACAGGTCGCGAAGCTCATCCACGGTCAGTACACGACTGTGATGCACCGGCCACTCCTGAGCCTGGCCGAACGGCTCGGCGAGGTGCTCCCCGAGCCTCTCGACTCCGTGTTCTTCTCCAACTCCGGCAGCGAGGCCGTCGAGGCCGCGCTCCGCCTCGCCCGCCATGCCACGGGTCGCCCGAACGTCGTGGTCTTCCACGGCTCCTTCCACGGCCGCACCGTCGCGGCGGCGTCGATGACCACCTCCGGCACGAAGTTCCGCGCGGGCTTCTCCCCGCTGATGAGCGGCGTGGTGGTGTCACCCTTCCCGACCGCGCACCGGTACGGGTGGGACGAGGCGACCGCGACGGAGTTCGCCCTGCGCGAGCTCGACTACGTCCTGGCCACGTTGAGCGCGCCCGCCGAGACCGCTGCGTTCCTGGTGGAACCCGTCCTGGGCGAGGGCGGCTACGTCCCTGCGAGCTCCGCCTTCCTGGCAGGTCTGCGGGAGCGGGCCGACAAGTACGGCATCCTGCTCGTCGTCGACGAGGTGCAGACCGGGTGGGGCCGGACCGGCCGGTTCTGGGGCCACGACCACTTCGGCGTCACCCCCGACGTCATCGTCACCGCCAAGGGACTTGCGAGCGGGTTCCCGCTGTCGGCGATCGCGGCGCCGAACGACCTGATGGCGAAGGCCTGGCCGGGATCCCAGGGCGGGACGTACGGCGGGAACGTCGTCGCGTGCGCCGCGGCGCTCGCCACCTTGGACGTCATCACGGAGGAGAACCTGGTCGACAACGCGCGCGACGTCGGCGCGGTCCTCGAGTCCGGCCTCAACAAGGTGGCCGCGGACCACTCCGTGATCAGTGACGTGCGTGGTCTCGGTCTGATGCTTGCCAGCGAGTTCCGGTCACCGGACGGGGAGCCGGACGCAGTGACCGCACTGCGCGCCCAGCAGGAGGCTGCGAGCAAGGGCCTCCTCCTGCTCACCTGCGGCCCGTTCGGCAACGTCGTACGGATGATCCCGGCACTGGTGGTCACCGAGCCGCAGGTGGAGGACGCTCTGGAGATCTGGGCCGCGTCCGTCGCCGCGGCGACGAAAGTCTGATCATGGGCGCACGGGACGCCACCGACGAGGCGTACTGGCGGGCAGTAGGTGCGGCCTACCCCGTGCAGCGCCCGCTCCTCAACCTCAACAACGCGGCCGCCAGCCCGCCGCCACTCGTCGTCGAGCAGGCAGCCATTCACACGGCTGTGGACGGCGAGGACCTTGGTGCGGTGAGCCTGTTCTCCATCAACGGTCTGGACTGTCGGGCGATCGAAAATGAGCTGAGAGAGAACCACCAGGTCCATGTGAAGCACCGAAGAGTTCGTGACCTCGAAGGGATGCGGGTCTCGCCTCACATCTACCTGCAGGAGCAAGATCTCGACCGCTTCGTGGCGGCTCTCGAGAAGGTGGCCGGCTCCAGGAGTTGAATCGGTCGGATATCGGGTGTGGCTCAGGCGATGGTGCGGATCGCGATGATCTTGGGCTCGGTCATGGCGTCCACCGCGAACGGCACGCCCTCCCGGCCGACGCCCGAACGCTTGCCGCCACCGAACGGCATGGCGTCGATGCGGAAGTCGCCGGTGTCGTTGACCATGACCGCTCCGACGCGGAGGCGACGCGCCACATCCATCGCGCGGTCGAGGTCGCTGGTGAAGACTCCCGCTTGAAGCCCGTACTCCGAGCTGTTGATCTCCTCGATGGTGGCGTCGAGGTCGTCGAAGGGCTCGATCGAGACGACCGGGCCGAACACCTCCTCGGTGAGGACCCGGGAACCGGCCGACACATCGGTCAGGACCGTCGGCCAGTAGAAGGCACCGTCGCGCTTTGCGCCGGTCTGGACGACCGCGCCGGAGCTGGCGGCCTCCGACACCCAATCCCCGACGCGCTCGGCCGCGGCTTCGTCGATGAGCGGACCGACGTCGGTTCCCCTGTCGGCCTTGCTGCCGACGACGAGCTCCCGCGTACCGCGGACCACCAGGTCGAGCAGCTCCGCCGCGCGCTCGCGTGCCACGAACACGCGCTGGACGGACAGGCAGTTCTGACCGGAGTTGCCGAACGCGCCGTCGACGACGGCGGCCGCCGCCTGATGGAGAGCGGCGTCGCGGAGGACGACCACCGTGCCGAGGCCACCGAGCTCCATCAGGGTCTTCTTCGCTCCGGCCGCACGCGCGACGGCGTTCCCGCTGGTCCAACCGCCGGTGAAGGACACCATGTCGACGAGGGGATGGCTCACCAGCGCGGCCCCGGCCGCGACCCCACGGCTCGGGAGCACGGCGACGCGATCGGCAGGGACGCCTGCGTCGAGAAGCACTTCGAGGAAGGCCAGCGCGCTGAGCGGGGTCTGCTCGGAGGGCTTCAGTACGACGCCGTTCCCGGCCATCAGCGCAGGGGCAACCTTGTGAGCCACGAGATTCAGCGGGTCGTTGAACGGGGTGATCGCCGCGACCACGCCGACCGGCTCGCGGGTGTACCAGCCGATGCGGCCGGCACCGCGGGACGTGTCATCAAACGGAAGGGTGCGGCCCTCGAGCCGGTGCGCTTGTTCTGCCGACAGGCGGACGGTCCCGACGGCTCGCTGCACCTCGGCCTCGGCGTACCGGAGCGGCTTGCAGGCCTCGCTCGAGAGCAACCCGACAAACAGGCTTCGACGCTCGGCGAGCAGACGCGCCGCGTCCTGGAGCACCTCGCGCCGGCGCCAGACCGGCCACGCCTCGCCACGGAGCACCGCCTCGGCGACGGCACGGACTGCCTCGTCGACGTGCTCGACGGAGCAGTCGGCAACGTCTCCGACGGTCCGGCCGTCCTCGGGATCGGTCACGGGGAAGGTGGCGGCAACTGCCTGCCATGCCCCGTCCCAGAAGGCGCCCGCAGGGGGTTCCCAATCGTTCGACAGGTCGGTCATGGAGACAACAATGCGCGCAAACAAACCAGATGGTCAACTCCAGGTTGTTGACAATCGGCAACATTTGGTGGTTCGGTAGTGACTCAGGACACAATCCGTGCAAGGCAGCGCGGGCCGAGCACAAACAAGAAAGTAGCCGAGACATGACGCGACTTCGTTGGGTGAGTGGGATTGCATTCGTTGCTCTCACGGCCGCCAGCTGCGGGATGGACGACGCAGGCGGTGCCGGCGGTGCTGGAGGAGGCGACGGCGGGCACATCGTGTACGACGAGCAGATCCCTCCGGCCGCTGCCTGGGCCCCGGAGACTGACGACGCCCACGCGCTGACTCGCGCCGGCTGCCTGGAGACGCTCCTCAAGATCGGGTACGAGACCGAGCTCGAGCCGATGCTGGCGACCGAGTGGGAGCAGGTCGACCCGACGACATGGACGTTCACGCTGCGCGACGATGTCCAGTTCCAGAACGGCACCCCCCTGGACGCCGAGGCCGTCGCCGGCGCCCTCACCTACTTGCTCGAGGTCGAGACTCCGGCCCGGGCATTCAACGCGGACGTCGTTTCGTCAGCGACCGCGACCGACGAGTCGACCGTCGAGATCAAGACCCCGAAGGCCGATCCTCTCCTGCCGCTGCGCGTCGCCAACCCGAACACCGGGATCCTCGCCCCCGAGGCCTACACGGGCAAGAACACTGACATCTTCGGGACCTGCACCGGCCCCTTCGAGGTGACCGAGGAGGCAACCGGCCAGTCACTGACCCTCGAGGCAAACGACGACTACTGGGGCGGCGACGTCACGCTGGATTCCGCCGAGGTTCGGTTCGTCGTCGAAGGGGCGACCAGGGCAACGCAGCTCCAGACTGGAGAGGCCCAGATCGTTCGTGGCATCCCCGCGGCCAGTGTGGCATCAGTGGAGAATGACTCGAACCTGTCGATCGAGGAGTACCAGATCGCCCGCAGCACGGTGTTGCTGCTCAACAACGAGCGGCCGCCGTTCAACGACCCGCTCGTCCGTCAAGCCCTTCGGTACGCCTTGGACACTCAGGCATTGGTCGACGCCATCTACGAAGGCGTCGGAGAGCCCGCAGTGGGTCCGTTCGCGCCCGAGTCCGTGTGGGCACCCGAGGGTGCTGAGCCGGTGTCCCAGGACCTCGATGAGGCCCGCTCGCTCTTCGACGAGGCCGGGGTCGACCCCGAGTCGCTCTCGATCGAGGTGCTGGCCTACAACGACCGACCGGAGTTCGCCGACGTCGCCGCAGTGCTCCAGAGCCAGCTCGGCGAAATCGGGATCGACGTCGAGATCAAGCCGGGGGAGTATGCGGCTCTGGAGCCCGACATGCTGGCCGGCAACTTCGACGCAACGCTCCTCTCGCGGGGATATCTGGTCGACGTGGCGGACCCGGCCGGGTACCTGCTTTCCGACTGGACCTGCGAGGGCGGCTACAACATCGCCCGCTACTGCGACCCCACCACGGACCAGGCCATCCAGGACGCGGCAGTCCTGGAGGACGTCGAGGCGCGGAACGAGGCGTACGGCGAGATCGCCGCGGTACTGCAGGACGACGCCGCGAGTGTCTGGCTGCTGCATGAAGGCGCGATCTGGGGCACCCGGGCCGACGTCGAGGGCTTCCAGCCACACCCGCTCGACTACTACGTGCTCACCGCCGGCCTCGGCGGCGGCAGCTGACGGAGCCGGCGGGCTCACCGGCCCACCACTCCGTCTTGGCCACTGACCACAGCGACAGACACGGGAGACCACCGATGAAGTTCACGCCCTACTGGCTCGACACCGCGCCGCCAGGACCTGATCGGTCGCGGACCGAGATTGGTGGCCATGTCGACGTCGCCATCATCGGCGCCGGCCTGACCGGGACGTCTGCCGCGCTGCACCTGGCGCGGAAGGGTGCCAACGTGCACGTCCTCGAGCGGGAGACGGTCGGCTGGGGTGCGTCCGGTCGTAACGGCGGGATGGCGACCACGGGCCTGTCGATCGGCTTCCGGGACGCGATTGCGAAGTACGGGTTCCCGTCGGCGAGTGCGTACTGGCTGGCCTACAACGACGCGATAGACACGGTGGAGAAGCTGGTCGGGGAGGAGGGTATCGACTGCAACTTCGCGCGCACCGGGAAGCTGAACCTGGCCGCGAAGCCGGGCCACCTCGACGGTCTGCGCAAGACCCACGAGGTGCTGGCCGAGCGGATGGGCTACGAGACGCACATGGTCTCCAAGAGTGAGCTGCGTTCGGAGATCGGGTCGGACTTCTACCACGGCGCGATGATCGACCCGAAGGGCGCGGGCCTGCACGTGGGGAAGTTCACCAAGGGTCTGGCGGAGTCGGCGGCGCGCGTCGGTGCCACCATCCACGAGAAGGCGCCGGTCGAGCAGGTCCGGCGGCTGGAAGGCACCAAGCACGAGCTGGTGACGCCGCGGGGCACGGTGCGGGCCGATCAGGTGCTTGTCGCTACCAGTGGCTACACAGGCCGGCCGTTCCGCTGGCAGCAGGTACGGATCGCGCCGGTGGGCAGCTTCATCATCGTGACCGAGCCGCTGGGCAAGGAGGTCTGCGACCAGCTGATGCCGACTCGGCGGATGGCCTCGGACTCCAAGAACCTTCTCTTCTACTTCCGGATCACTCCCGACCACCGGCTGCTGTTCGGCGGCCGCGCCCGGTTTGCGATGTCGAACCCGCAGTCGGATGAGAAGAGCGGGCGGATCCTGCAGCAGGCGATGACCAGTGTCTTCCCGCAGCTGGCCAAGGCCCGGGTCGACTATTGTTGGGGTGGCCTGGTGGACATGAGCATGGACCGGATGGTCCACGCCGGCGAGAAGGACGGCCTGTTCTACTCGATGGGCTACTCCGGCCACGGGGTGCAGATGGCCACCCACATGGGCAAGCAGATGGCCGAGTACCTCAACGGCACCGCGGACGCCAACCCCTGGCGCGACCTGACCTTCAAGCGGATCCCGGGCCACTTCGGGCCGCCGTGGTTCCTGCCGTTCGCCGGCGGCTACTACAAGGTCAAGGACATGATCAAGTAGCGCCCCGGGCGCGCTGGGTCGAGGTCATGGCGATGTCTACATACCAAGCACACACCGGGGGTCCCGGATGTTGATGTTCTTGTTCCGCAGGTCGCTGGTGCTGGTGATCACCTTGTTGATCGTCTCGGTACTGGCGTTCTTGATCCCGTACGCCGGCGAGGGCGATCCGGCGCGGAAGATCCTGCGGGCGCGGGTCAACGACCCGGCGCTGGACCCGGCGCAGGTCGAGGCACTCACCAAGGAGCTGGGTCTGGACCGGCCGATCTATGTGCAGTACTTCGACTGGCTCAAACAGGCGGTCACCGGCGACTTCGGCTTCTCCTACACCAGCCGGGTCCCGGTCGGCGACCTCGTCGTCCCGGCGTTGACGGTCTCGATCAGCCTGGCACTGGCGGCGTTGCTGCTGGCGCTGGTCTTCGCGTTGCCGCTGGGCACCTTGGCCGCGACCCGGCGGGGCGGGAAGGTCGACAACGCCATCACGTTCGTGTCCCAGAGCGCGGTCTCGGCTCCTGAGTACTGGGTGGGGCCGGTGCTGGTGCTGGTCTTTGCCCTCCATCTGGGCTGGCTGCCCTCCGGGGGCTGGTCGGGCCCGGCCTACATGGTGATGCCGGCGTTCGCGTTGTCGCTGCGACCGCTGGGCTACTTCACCCAGGTCTCGCGGGCGGCGATGAGCGAGGTACTGGCCGCGCCTTACATCACCGCGGCGCGCAGCCGCGGTCTGAGCTTCCCCAAGACCCTCCTCCGGCACGGGGCGCGCAACAGCATGTTGCCGGTGATGACCTTGTTCTCCTTCTGGTTCGCCGGCCTGCTGGGCGGTTCGGTGGTGGTCGAGGTCATCTTCAACATCCCCGGCATGGGACGCCTGCTCTACACCTCGGTGATCAACAACGACGTGCCCGTCATCCAGGGGGGCATCATGCTGATCCTCACCCTGGCCGTGGTGATCAACACCGTGACCGACCTGCTCTACGGTGTCCTCAACCCAGCGATCCGGGTGACCCATGCCTGACCTGACCACGATCCCGCAGCCCCCTCGTACCGAGCCGTGGCGCCGCACCGGACCCCCCTCGCACCGACCCAACCTCTTCCTGGCCGCGGTGCGCGGCCTGACCTCTCGGCACTGGACGTTCAACTTCGGCGCGATCCTGCTCGTGCTGATCCTGCTCGTGCTGCTGCTCACTCCCTGGATCGCACCGCACGACCCGGCCACCCAGGACCTGAACAACAGACTCACCGGGCCCTCCGGCGAGCACTGGCTGGGCACCGACCACCTCGGCCGTGACGTCTTGTCCCGATTGATGTGGGGCGGCCGGTTCTCGGTGACCATCGCCGCGATCACCCTGGTCATCTGCGCGGTCTTCGGCACCATCCTGGGCGCCCTGGCCGCGCGTCGCGGCGGTTGGGTCGACGAGCTGGTGATGCGCAGCGTCGACGTGCTGGTGTGCTTCCCCGACGTGGTCATCGCCCTGTTCCTGATCGCCTTGTTCGGCACCGGCTACGGCACCCTGATCGCAGCCCTGACCATTGCCGGGTGGACCCCCTTCGCCCGCCTGATGCGCGGCCTGGCACTCGAGATCAACGCCAAGGAGTACGTCGAAGCCGCTGAGATCCTCGGCTCCCCGAAGTGGTTCATCCTCTTCCGCCACGTCATCCCCAACGCGCTGCCCCCGGTCGCCGCGATGAGCTTCCTGCGCTTCGGCCACAAGCTCATCACCGTCGGCGCCCTGTCCTACCTCGGTCTCGGCGTGCAACCACCCGACTCCGACTGGGGAGCAATGCTCCTTGACGCCCAGCCCTACATGGAACGCGCACCCTGGGTCGGCATCCTCCCCGGCGCGGCAATCTTCATCACCGCCCTCAGTGTGACCATGATCGGGCAGGGTCTGGATGCCAAGAAGAAGCGCCGGGCGAGAAAACTGACAACCGGGACAACGGGCACGGCAGCCGCCGCGCCGGCTCGCGCCACACTCGAACAGGGAGAAGCCCTATGAGCCTCGACAACCCAGCACCGATGCGCCTTCCGCGGGCGACCTACGCGTCGATGGTGACCGAGCGCCTCAGGGACAGCATCGTCAACGGGAGCCTGAAACCGGGCTCGCAGCTCAGCGAGGCCGATCTCGCTGCCAGGTTCGGCGTGAGCCGAGGGCCGGTCAGGGAGGCGCTCCAGCGGCTGATCCAGGAGGGCCTGGTGCGCGCCGAGCCCCACCGCGGCGTCTTCGTGCCGGTGCTGACCGAGTCCGACGTCCGGGACATCTACCTTGCCCGCGACGCCCTCGAGTCCACTGCGGTCCAGCACATCATCGCGACGTCCAAGTCCGAAGCCGCGGCAGACGACCTGGACCAGCTGGTCGAGCGCATGGCAGAGGCGGAAGCGGCAGAGGACTGGGAGGCGGTCGGTCAGTACGACCTGGAGTTCCATGCAGCGCTGGTGGCCGCGACGGGCAGCGAGCGCCTGCAGCGGATGTTCAGCACCGTCATCTCCGAGACCCGGCTGTGCCTGGGCGTCGTGACCGCCGCCGACGCTCGGACCGACCTCGTCGGTGAACACCGCGAGATCTCGACGATGATCCGCAAGAACCAGACCGAGAAGGCACTGGCGGTCTTGAAGCAGCACTTCGAGGACGCGATCGTCACGATCAAGAGCCGTGAGGACGATCCCAAGGAGGACGTCGGATGAGCACCGCCGCCATGCCCCTCGATCTCGGCATGCCTGCCGCACCCGCCGGCGAAGTGCTGTTGGACATCCGTGGGTTGCGGGTGGACTTCCCCGAGGTCGGTGATGGTCCGGCGATCGATGGGATGGACCTGACTGTTCGTCGGGGGGAGATCGTGGCGTTGGTGGGGGAGTCGGGTTCGGGCAAGAGCCTGACCGCCCTGACGATGATGGGTCTGTTGCCCCCGGGTGCGCAGGTGGAGGCGGGTACGGCGCTGCTGGACGGCGAGGACGTGCTGGCGATGTCGGGCAAGCGGCTCAACCGGGTCCGAGGCAACAAGGTCGCGATGCTGTTCCAGCAGCCCAAGGTGATGCTCGACCCCACCGCCCGAGTTGGTGGACAGGTGGCCGAGGCGCTGCGCCGGCACCGTGGTGTTGGTCGCCGGGAGGCGAAGCGGCGGGTGGTGGAGATGCTGCGCGACGTCGGGATCCCCGAACCTGCGCGCCGTGCCTCGTCGTTCTCCTACCAGCTTTCGGGTGGCATGGCACAGCGGGTGATGATTGCGGCAGCACTGTCCGCCGACCCCGAGTTGCTGATCGCCGATGAGCCGACCACCGCGCTGGACGTCACGGTCCAGGCGCAGATCCTGGATCTGTTGAAGCGCAAGCGTGATGAGCTGGGTCTCTCGATCCTGCTGATCACCCACGACCTGGGCATCGTGTCGACGATGGCGGACCGGGTAGCGGTGATGTATGCGGGCCGGATCGTGGAGAACGGCACCACCGAGGACATCTTCAACTCACCCCAGCATCCCTACACCGAGGCGTTGTTGAAGGCCTCGCTGCTCGAAGCCGACCGCGGCCAGCTGTACTCCATCCCCGGCAGCGTGGCCCAGGCCCGCGCCATGGGCCAGGGCTGCCGCTTCCTGCCCCGGTGCCCCAAGGCCGCCGAGCTCGGGATCAGCGACCAGTGCAGCGGCGCCGAGCCGACCCTGCACACCTGCGGCGACCACGACCACAACAGCCGCTGCCACGCGGCGCCCGAGCACGCGGAGGCGGTATGACCACCCAGGTGCCGGCCCTGCCCGTCGACCAGCCGGTCGACCGGCCGGTCGATCAGTCGATGCTGCGGCTGGAGGGCGTGGTCAAGTACTTCCCGGCCGGTCGCGGCAAGCACGTGCACTCCGTCGACGGGGTGTCCCTGGAGGTCGGCAGGGGCGAGGTGCTCGGTCTGGTCGGTGAGTCCGGGTGCGGCAAGTCCACCCTGGCCCGGACGATCCTGCGTGCGGTCTCGCTGGGCGCTGGTCACATCACCTTCGACGGTGCCGACATCACCCGGGTCAAGGGCAAGCAGCTCAAGGAACTGCGGCGTTCGATGCAGTTCGTGTTCCAGGACCCCTACGGTGCCTTCGATCCGAAGATGCGGCTGAGCACCAGCCTGGACGCGCCGTTGCGCCACCACGGGATGAAGGACAAGACCGAGCGCGCCGCGCGGATCGCGGAGATGCTGGAGCGGGTCGGCCTGGAGGCCGAGATCCTGGACCGCTTCCCGCGGGAGTGCTCGGGTGGCCAGCTGCAGCGGATGGTGATCGCCAGGGCGCTGCTGCTCAAGCCGAAGTTCTTGATCTGCGACGAGCCGACCTCGGCGCTGGACGCCTCGATCCGAGCCCAGATCCTCAACCTGCTGGTCGAGCTGAAGGATCAGCTCGACCTCACCCTGGTCCTGATCTCCCACGACCTACGCGTGGTGCGCTACCTGTGTGACCGGGTCGCGGTGATGTACCTGGGCCAGATCGTGGAGGTTGCCCCCCGCGACACCCTGTTCACCGACCCCCGCCACCCGTACACCAGGGTGCTGCTCGCCGCCTCGCTGGCCGAGAACGACGATTCCGGCGAGCACGAGCTGGTCGCCCGCCTCAGGGGCGAGCCACCCAGCCCGATCGACCCGCCTTCCGGCTGCCGTTTCCACCCCCGCTGCCCCGTGGCCCAGGACATCTGCGCCACCACCGTGCCGCAGATCAGTCGGCCCGGAGCCGACCACACCGTCACCTGCCACTTCTGGGACCAATGACGCCGCACCGCTGCTGCGCACTGCTTGTGCCCAGAACCACTCCTGCGTCACCTCGAGAGGTGTTCCGATGAGTTCCCCCACCGACGACCACAACCACGACCACGATCACGAAAGTGGCCACGAAAGTGGGCACGGCCATGGGCACGGCCATGGGCACGGGCTGAACGCGCTCGATGCGGTCAACGCCGGTGCCCGCTACAAGCGGCCGCTGATGTGGGCGTTCCTGATCACGGTCTCCTTCGTGGCCGTCGAGGCCGGCGTCGGCATCGCTTCCGGATCCCTGGCCCTGCTCTCCGACGCCGGGCACATGCTCTCTGACGCCGGCGGCCTGGGCATGTCGCTGGCGGCGATCACCCTCGCCACTGGCGGCACCGCGGCCGCCCACCGCACCTACGGCTGGTACCGACTGGAGATCCTGGCCGCCCTCGCCAACACCGTGCTCCTCTTCGCGGTCGCGGGTTACGTCGTCTACGAGGCTCTCGCCCGCCTCGGCGAAGAGCACGAGGTCGCCGCGACCCCGATGATCGTCGTTGCCGTAATGGGCCTGATCATCAACCTGATCGCGTTCCGGCTCCTCGCAGCCGGTGCCCAGGAAAGCCTCAACCTGCGCGGCGCGTACCTCGAGGTGGTCGCCGACGCCATCGGCTCGGTCGGTGTGCTCATCGGCGCCGCGATCATCGCCTTCACATCCTGGTACTGGGTCGACTCGCTGATCGCGGTCGGCATCGGGATCTTCATCCTGCCGCGCGCCTACAAGCTCGGCCGCGACGCATTGCGGATCCTCGTGGAGTCCGCTCCGTCCCACATCGACGTCGACCACCTGGCCCGCGATCTCGAGGACCTCGACCAGGTCGTCGAGGCCCACGACCTCCATGTGTGGACCATCACCTCCGGCATGGATGCCGTCAGCGTCCACCTCCAGGTCCGCGCCGGGGCCGACATGCACTCCGTGCTCGACCAGGCACGCGAGGTCCTCCGCGACCGGCACAAGATCAGCCACGCCACCGTTCAGGTCGAACCCGCCGACCACACCGGCTGCAACCTCGTCCAGTGGTGACCCCGCGCGCTCGCACCGAACGGGACTTCCTCGGAGAATGGGCCATTCCCGAAGGCGCGTACTGGGGCGTCCACACGGCTCGTGCGATGCAGAACTTCCCTATCAGCGGGACGCCCGTCTCCACCCACCGCGCCCTCGTGGCCGCGCTGGGGTCGGTCAAGCAGGCCGCCGTCCGCGCGAACGGTGAGCTGGGGCTGATCGACGTACGGCGGGTGGCGGCGATCGATCAAGCCTGCCAGGACGTCCGCGACGGCGTCCTCGACAACCAGTTCGTCGTCGACGTGATCCAGGGCGGAGCCGGCACGTCGACGAACATGAACGCCAACGAGGTTGTCGCCAACCGGGCTCTCGAACTGCTCGACCTTCCTGCCGGCACCTACGAGGAGGTCCATCCCCTCGACCACGTGAACCGCAGCCAGAGCACGAACGACGTCTACCCGACCGCCGTCAGGTTGGCTCTGCTGACCGCGCTGGAGGGGCTTTCCGCCGCTGTGCACCAGCTGAGCCAGGCGTGTCACCGCAAGGCCGGCGAGTTCTGGGCGGTGCCCAAGGTCGGACGCACCCAGCTCCAGGACGCCGTGCCGATGACCGTCGGCCAGGAGTTCGCGGCCTGGGGGGCGACGCTGGCCGAGGAAGAGGCGCGCATCCAGGACTCGCGGCAGCTGCTCCGGGAGATCAACCTCGGCGCCACTGCCATCGGTACCGGTATCACCGCGGATCCGGCGTACCGCGAGGCCGCCCGCCGTCACCTCCAACAGGTCACCGGGCTCCCCGTCGTCACGGCGACCGATCTGATCGAGGCCACGTCGGACACCGGCGTCTTCGTGCAGCTCTCCGGGGTCCTGAAGCGGACGGCCGTCAAGGTGTCGAAGATCTGCAACGACCTGCGGCTGTTGTCCTCGGGCCCGCAAGCAGGTTTCGGCGAGCTCCGGCTGCCGCCCCGCCAGGCCGGCTCCAGCATCATGCCCGGCAAGGTCAACCCCGTGATCCCCGAGATGGTCAACCAGGTCGCGTTCGCGGTCGTTGGCAACGACGTCACCGTCACGATGGCCGCCGAGGGCGGCCAGCTTCAGCTGAACGCGTTCGAACCGGTCATCGTTCATGTGCTGCTACAGAGCATCGACTGGATGACACGCGGGTTCGAACAGTTGGCCGACCTCTGTATCGACGGCATCGCCGTCAACGCCGACCACCTCCGCGCGATGAGTGCGCGCAGCGTCGGCGTGATCACGGCGCTTACTCCCTACATCGGCTACGGAGCTGCCGCCGAGATCGCCAAGACCGCACTGGCAGGCACCGTCGACGTTCGCCAGTTGGTGCTCGCGACCGGTTCCCTGACAAAGGACGCACTCGACGAGTTGCTGAAGCCCGAGCGACTGGCGGGCATCCCCGCCGACGGCACGGTCGGTCGACCCGTCGACACGTCAAGCGACTGACCTACGCGCCGCGCTAGGAAGGTGCGGCCGAGAGCGTCCGCGACGAAGTGTCGGCGGCGCGCCGCACGTCCGCGTCGTGGTCGGTGAGTGGCTTGAAACCGCGCAGCCGCAGGCTGTTGGTCACCACGAACACCGACGAGGAGGCCATGGCGGCGCCGGCCAGCATCGGGTTGAGCAGTCCCGCTGCCGCCAGCGGCAACGCCGCGACGTTGTAGGCGAACGCCCAGAACAGGTTGCCCTTGATCGTCGTCAGGGTACGGCGGGACAGGCGGATCGCGTCCGCAGCAACCCTCAGATCGCCGCGGACCAGCGTCAGGTCACTCGCCTCGATGGCGACGTCGGTGCCAGTGCCCATCGCCAGGCCGAGGTCGGCCTGCGCCAGCGCCGCTGCGTCGTTCACGCCGTCGCCAACCATGGCGACGACCCGGCCCTCGGCCTGCAGCCGCTTCACGACGTCGACCTTGTCGGCAGGGAGCACGTCGGAGATCACGGTCTCGGGTGACAGGTCGATGCCGACCTCGCGCGCAACCGTCCGCGCGGTGGCCTCGTTGTCGCCGGTGAGGAGTACTGGCGTCAGCCCGAGACGACGCAGCTGCGCAATCGCCTCCGCCGATGTCGGCTTGACGGCGTCAGCCACCACGAGGATGCCGCGGGCGCGGCCGTCCCATCCGACCGCCACCACGGTGGCGCCCTCGTCCTGCGCTGCGGTGAACGCCTGATCGAGATCGGGGGAGAGGGGCTGTGACCACTCCTCGAGGAGGCGGGGGCGGCCGACGAGGACGGCGTGGCTGTCGTCGCCCGCGATCACGACGCCCTGCACCCCGAGGCCCTCGATGTTCGTGAAGTCCTCGACCGCCGGGAGCGGACCGAGCCGGTCCCGTCCCGCGTCGGAGATCGCCCGGGCGATGGGGTGCTCGGAAGCGTCCTCGACTGCTCCGGCGAGCCGCAGCACCTGGTCGGCACTCTCGCCCTTCGCGGCGACCACGTGCTGAAGCGTCATCTGACCGGTGGTGACGGTGCCGGTCTTGTCGAGCACGATGGTGTCGATCCGGCGGGTGGACTCGAGGACCTCCGGGCCCTTGATCAGGATGCCCAGCTGCGCCCCACGACCGGTGCCGACCATGAGCGCGGTCGGCGTGGCAAGCCCCAGCGCGCAGGGGCAGGCGATGATGAGGACGGCGACCGCGGCGGTGAACGCTGCGGCCGTTCCCCCGTCGGCGCCGATCCAGAAGCCGAGCGTCGCCGCGGCCAACACGATCACGATCGGCACGAAGATGCCGGAGATCCGGTCAGCGAGCCGCTGGACCTGCGCCTTGCCGTTCTGGGCGTCCTCGACCAGTCGCGCCATCTGGGCGAGCTGCGTGTCCGAACCCACGCGCGTGGCCCGGACCACCAGCCGCCCGCCCGCGTTCACGGTGGCGCCGACGACCGTGTCACCCGGTCCGACCTCGACCGGCACCGACTCACCGGTCAGCATCGACGCGTCGACAGCGGAACTGCCCTCGTCGACCACGCCGTCGGTGGCGACCTTCTCGCCCGGGCGTACGACGAACCGGTCGCCGACGGTCAGCTGGTCGGTCGGGATGCGGGTCTCGACGGGTCCGTCCGGACCGTCCCGCAGCACAGCGACTTCCTTCGCACCCAGCTCGAGGAGTGCGTGCAGCGCGGCTCCGGCGCGGCGCTTGGACCTGACCTCGAAGTAGCGTCCGGCAAGGATGAAGGTGGTCACCCCCGCGGCGGCCTCGAGATAGATGTTGCCGGACCCGTCGGAGCGGGAGACGGTGAACTCGAACGGGTGCGTCATGCCCGGGGTGCCGGCCGTCCCCCAGAACAGGGCGTAGATCGACCAACCCAGCGCAGCCAGCGTGCCGAGGGAGACGAGGGTGTCCATCGTCGACGTGCCGTGGCGCAGGTTCGTCCAGGCCGCCCGGTGGAACGGCCAGGCCCCCCAGACGACGACAGGCGTGGCCAACGTGAGCGAGAGCCACTGCCAGTTGGTGAACTGCCATGCGGGCACCATCGCCAGCGCGACGACGGGGATCGAGAGTGCGGCCGAGACCAGCAGCCGCTCACGCAGGGAACGGGTCGGGTCGGCCGCCTCGGCACCGTCCTGCGACTCGGACTTCTCGGGCTGGGGGAGGCTAGCGCCGTACCCCGCTTGCTCGACCGTGCGCACCAGGTCGTCCGCAGCGAGCTCACCCGAGAACACCACCCTGGCCTTCTCGGTGGCGTAGTTGACGGTCGCCGTCACACCCTCCAGCTTGTTGAGCTTGCGCTCGATCCGGTTGGCGCACGACGCGCAGGTCATCCCGGTGATCGCGAGCTCGACCTCGTTGGTGATCGTCGGCGGGCTGTCGGGGCCGGCAACGGTGCTCATTCTCGTCCTCTCGGTCCGAGGGATCAGTGTCCCTCGGAATGGGGTTCTTCGGACTCGTCGGCTTCCTCGGGTTCCTCCGTTTCGACCGGCTCGGACGTCGCAGTCCCGGTCACGGTGAACGCGGCGGTTCGCACGACACCGCGGTGCTTGAAGTCGAGGTACAGGTGGTAGCGGCCGGCGCTGGGCACCTGGGCGAAGAACACGACCTCCGGACCCGGGTCGGTGATGCCGTCCTGAGGCGTGCCCTCGGGGTGGACGTGCAGGTAGGCGAGGTCGCCGGCCCGCAGAGCGACCAGGTGGCCGTAGGCGCCCAGGTAGGGCGCCAGGTCGGTGACGGGCTCTCCGTCGCGGGTGACGCTGAGGGTCAGCTCGGCGTCGGTGCCCGCGGTCAGGTCGCCCTCCAGGGTCACGGTGTAGCGGCCGACCTGCGACGTCGTGGACTCCGTCGAGCGTTCGGGGCGGTACCGGCCGGCCACCGCGAGGTCGTTGCCAAGGGTCAGGGCGTCGGCGCCGGTCGCCTTGAAGTCGGCGAACACCCGCCACTCGCCGGCGGTGAGGTCGAGATCCGTCCGCCAGGTGCCGTCGGCGTCCATCACCGGGTGCACGTGCTGGAACCCGGAGAAGTCACGGCGTACGGCGATCAGGTGCAGCTCCTTCTCGTGCTCGACGTCGTAGTCGGTGACCGGCTCGCCGTCGGGACCGACGACGGTGAACTCGATCGGGACCGCCGACCCGGCCGGCGCGTCAGTGCGGCCGAGCTCGAGGGTGTAGCCGTTCTGGGAGACCATCAGGCCCTTCGGGATGTCGAGGGCCGTGCTCACCCCATCGTCGGACGACGTGCCGGTTTCCTCGCCGGTTTCGTCGCCGGTTTCCTCGTGGCCCTCATCCATCGACTCGTGGTCGGCTGCCTCCGGGGCGTCGACCGGTCCGACCAGCTTGCCGACGCCGATCGCGGAGGCGAGCACCGCGGCCACGACGACCACGAACCCGAGAAGCTTCGTCGTGGTGCTCATACCAGCTGGTACCCGGCGTCCTCGACGGCGGTCTTGACCGCCCCGTCGTCGACGGGCTCGGCGCTCGTCACCGTGAGACCTCCGGTCTCCAGGACGACAACGACGTCTTCGACACCGGGAATCTCCTGGACCTCCTCGGTCACCGACGCGACGCAGTGCGCGCAGGTCATCCCCGTCACGGTGTAGTTCTGGGTGCTACTCATCGTGGTGAACTCCTGTCGGTCACTCGGCTTGTGTGTCGAACATACCCCAGGAGGGTACCTTGTTCAAGAGAGCTCAAGCGGTCCGATACCGATACGGGGTATATTGGTCGCATTCGGCACGAGATGGAGAGCACCCATGGCTGAGACGCCGCACCAGCACGGCTACATGCACCGCAAGGACGACTACCTGACCCGGCTCCGACGTATCGAGGGCCAGGCCCGGGGCCTGCAGCGCATGGTGGAGGAGGAGAAGTACTGCATCGACATCCTCACCCAGATCTCCGCCGTGACGAAGGCTCTGCAGTCGGTCGCGCTGGGCCTACTGGATGAGCACCTGAGCCACTGCGTCGTCGACGCCGCGGCCGCCGGTAGCGCCGACGCCGAGGTCAAGCTGAAGGAAGCCACCGACGCGATCGCCCGTCTCGTCCGCTCGTAGCGACTTGTCCGTTCCGACCGGGGCCGGAACGACTCATGCGACGCCCTCGTCGTCGGACGGGTCGCAGGCTGCACTGTCGTCGGTGACGAAGCCCTCACGGGTGTGCGTGGAGTCGCAGAACGGTTGATTCTTCGACCGTCCGCAGCGGCACAGCAGCACGATGCGCTGACCCTCGAGGTCGTACTCCTCACCGTCGGGGTCGAGGAGCTTGAAGGTCCCCTTGAGCTGGAGCGGTCCGTTGCGCACCGCCTTCACGCTGGTCGGGCGCGGCGGTCGCTGGAGCGGGTCGGTCATGTGCGTCGTCCTCCGGGTGTCGCTTCCAGTGCTGTCACAGTCTGTGCCTCGAGCTCGGTCCGATAGGGCACCAAGCCGGGGGCGTCGTTGATGGCGATGGCGCCGACGAGGCGGCCACGCAGCGTCCTGGTCGCGATGATCCGGTTGTCCTCCAGTGCTCCGTCCACGATCGTCGTGGTGTCGCCTGCTCCTGGCAGGCCGACGCCGCGGATCTGGAATCCGTGCTGCTGCGTCCCGAACGACGGCACGGGTGGCGGGGTGGACGGCTGGAGACCCAGGAGGGTGGCGGCGGCGACGTCGCCGTGGCCGACGGCCGTGGTCCAGTGCTCGACCCGGCGGGCCACACCTCCGACCAGCGGCTGTGGCGCACGGGCGACGTCCCCGACGGCGACCACGCCGTTGACGGCGAGCCCGTCCATGTCGAGGGCCCTGAGCGACTGGTCCGTCCGGACGCCGCCCTCGCAGTCCAGGCCGCTGTCTCGCAGCCACGCCGTCTCCGCCGACGCCCCTAGGGCCGCGACCACCACGTCTGCGCGCACCACCGTCCGCTCGCCGCTCGAGCGGTCGGCCAGGACGGCAAACGCGTGCTCGCCCCGCCAGGTCTCGGGGGACAACGACACCAGGGTCGTCGAGGTGCGCAGGTCGACGCCTCGGCTCCGGTGGAGTCGTGCGCAGTAGTCGGAGATCTCCTGCCCGAAAGCGCCCAGCATCGGCCCCGGGGCTGTCTCGACCAGGGTGACCCGATGGCCGAGCGCGACCGCGACTGAAGCAACCTCCGAGCCGAGCAGACCGGCGCCGATCACGAGCACGGTTCGGTCGGGCGTGGTTAGCGCCTGGTGGAGCCGGAGGGCGTCCTCATACGTGCGGATGTGATGCACCACGGGTCCGACGCCGTCCGGTCGGAGACGCCGCGCTCGCGCGCCGGTCGCGACCACCAGGCCGTCGAACCGCAGGCGCTCGCCGGTGTCCAGGTGGACCTGGCGACCGGACAGGTCAAGACCGATCGCGGACCGGCCCCTCATCCAGCGCGCGTCAAGGTCGCCCGCGGAGGGGAGCGTCAGGCTGGCGAGCTCGGGCCCATGGAGGAGCGCGGCCTTCGTCAGCGGCGGCCGGTCGTACGGCGGGTGCGACTCGCGACCGACCAGGGTGATGCCACCGTCGTAGCCGGATCGTCGCAGCGCCTCTGCGGTCCGGGTGCCGGCCAGCGAAGCGCCGACGATCACAGCCTCTCGCACCGCTCCGCCTTCCGTAGATTGTCGACAACTGTGAGCAGGTTACCCCATACCGGTATGTAGTCAAAGGATTGGCGGCGGTACGGTACGGGGGTACTCTATCGCCAACTTTCCAAGCCAGGAGGTACCGCAATGACCAGCGCCACCACTTACACCGTCGCCGGAATGACCTGCAACGGCTGCGTCAACAAGGTGACCAATGCCGTGACCGACATCGCCGGCGTCGAGGACGTGGACGTCGATGTCTCGACTGGCACGCTCGAGATCTTCGGCAGCGCCGACGACGGCGCCGTACGCGCGGCTGTGGCGAAGTTGGGATATCAGATCGTCGAGGCCTGAGTCTGCGGCTACCTGCAAGCTGTCTCCTTCCGGCGACGTTCCTGACGACGTCATGCGCGTAGATGCCGGGCTCCCTGGTGACGGCCGGGGCCAGCCAGGATCCCCAGGAGCGGTCGGATCGATGCAGCCCCGTGTCCCTGAGCAGCGCCTGCGCGCCTTGCTCGGCGTCCTGTCCGTGGGAGTAGCATCCCGCGACGTGGCAGCTGATTCGTCGGACTCTCGCGTCGGCGTGGTGATCTACGCCGTGCGGGTCGACGTCGTTGCCGGCTTCTATCAGGCGGTGCTCGGGCTCGAAGAGGTGGAGCGGGCCGAGGGGTACGCCGTGCTGTCCGACGGGGTCCGCGACGTCAGCGTCGTCGCGGTTCCTCCGGCGATCGCGCAGGCGTTGGTGATCAGCCAGCCGCCCGAGATCCGGGAGGACGTGTCGCTCAAGCCAACCTTTGCGGTGGCGTCGCTCGACCTGGTTGCCGAACTGGCGTCGGAGCACGGCGGTGGCATCAAGCCCGGTGCCGAGGTCTGGACCTTCCGAGGCCTGCGGCACCGCGACTGTTTCGATCCCGAGGGCAACGTCATCCAGTTCGTCGCTCCGGATCGCTGAGCTGGACGAAGTCGGGCAGGCGTCAAGCGGCCGGTTAAGACAGTGGCGCGGGGGGCGGGAAGCAGCGCGAGAAGGTCTTACGGCTGGCAGCGGATCCCTCGATCGTCAGGTGCCCGGGCAGCGCTTCCGGATCCGTGCCGCGGGTCAGCTCGAACAAGGCGCCGGGGCTCCCGGTGATCGTCAGGTCGGGCGGCTGGGTCACGTCGGCCCGGCGCAGCTTGCCGCCTCGGATCGCGAGCCAGTGCTCCTCGCCGTCGAGCACGAACTTCACCTGCAGGTTCACGCCGACAGCGGCGACGGGATCGAACAAGGCGCCGGCGCCGCCGAACACCGCCATCAAGGGTCGGATCGTGCCCTCGTCGGGAGGCGGGAGGTAGGGCATGCCGAACTGGGCGACGGCCCGGAGGACGGGTCGGATCCGGGTGCCCGCGCGGGTGAGCCCGTAGACGGTGCGCGCGGCCGGCGCCGGCAGCTCGCGGCGCTCGACCAGTCCGTCGTCCGCCAGGCTCCGCAGCCGGTCGGTGAGCAGGTTGGTGGCGACTCCTGGGAGCGCCGTCTTCAGGTCGGTGAACCGTTGGTCGCCGAACGCGAGCTCGCGCAGGATCAGCAGGGACCAGCGGTCGCCGATCAGGTCGAGGGCCGTCGCGATCGTGCAGTACTGCTCGTAGCTCTTTGCTCCCACGCCAAGCAGTCTACCGCGATGTGAGTTTAGATTCAGTAGCTATTAGTTGTTTTTTTAAATCAACTTGGCCTAGAGTGCTCGTCATGTCACCTGAGTCCCCCGAGGTCCGGCCGTACGCCGTGCTCGGTATCGCGTCGATGGCCGCCTTCATGGTCTTCCTCGACACTCAAGTCCTCTTCGTCGCGTTCGACGACATCCGGTCGTCCTTCCCGGACGTGTCCTTCGCGACGATGTCGTGGACGCTGTCGGCGTACACGATCGCGCTGGCGGCCCTGCTGGTGCCGGCCGGCCGGTTGGCCGATCGCTTCGGCCGTAAGCGCACGTTCTCGGCGGGGCTGGTCGCCTTCACGTTGGCGTCCCTGCTGTGCGCGGTCGCCGGCTCGCCGTTGCTGCTCGTGGTGTTCCGGGTCGTCCAGGCGGTCGGCGCCGCGGCGCTGGTGCCGGCGTCGCTGGCCATCGTGCTCTCGGTGTTCCCGCCGGCGAAGGTCCCTGCGGCGGTGGCGATCTGGGGAGCGATCGCGGCACTCGCCGCCGCGGTCGGCCCGACGGTCGGCGGCCTGCTCGTCGACGGCTGGGGATGGCGGTCCGTCTTCCTGATCAACTTGCCGATCGGGTTGCTGGTGCTGCTGCTGACCACCCGAGTGATCCCCGAGTCGAAGGAGACGACGCGCGCCCGGTTCCCGGACCCGGTGGGCATCCTGCTGCTGACCGGAGCGCTGACCCTGCTCGCGCTCGGGATCGTGCAGAGCGACCAGTGGCAGTGGGGCTCGGCGCGAACGATCGGCGTCCTTGCTGCCGGCCTCGTGGTCCTGGCGCTGTTCGTCGTCCGGACCCTCGGCCACCCTCACCCGGCGCTCGACCTCACACTTTTCGGGTCGCAGTCGTTCCGCTGGGCCAACATCGCGACCGCTGCGTTCACCATCGGCTTCACGGCGATGTTCTTCGCGCAGGTCCTGTTCCTCACTCAGGTATGGGGCTACGACATCGTCACTACTGGCCTGGCGATGATGCCCGGACCGATTGTGGTGATGGTGCTCGCGCCGTACTTCGGGCGGCTCGCCGGCCGCGTCGGCCAGCGCACCCTGCTGGTGCCCGGCGGACTCGTCTACGCGGCCTCCGGCGTCTGGTTCATCAGCCAGGTCGGGGTGACGCCGAATTGGGCGAGCCAGTTGCTGCCGGGCGCGCTCCTCGCCGGCCTCGGCGTCGCGCTGGTGATCCCGCACCTGACGAGCGCCGCGGTTCAGGGCCTGCCGACCGACCAGTTCGGCGCCGGCTCAGCCGTCAACCAGGCGATCCGCCAGCTCGGCGCGACCTTCGGCGTCGCCCTGACCGTTGCCCTGCTCGCATCCGCAACCCCGGCCACGGCCCTCGACGCCTTCCGCGACGTCTGGTGGATGTTGGTGATCTGCGGCGTGCTCACGTCCGCCGCGGCACTCGCGCTGCCCCGCGCCGAGCGCGTCGTCGCACCAGCGCCGATCCTCGAACCGACCATCACCCCGATCGGAGAAGCAGCATGATCACCCCACGGCGCGTTCTTCGCCTCCCCCGCTCCGTTCCTCCGTCGAACAACGCCGCGGGGACCCCAGCTACATGACCATCACCCTGGACGACCTCAGTCGGATGACCGGACTGGAGACGATGCGAGCAGTGGTCGCCGGAGAGCTGCCACCCCCGACGATCGCGGTGTTGCTGGGAATGGCGCCGGTGGAGCTGGGGGAGGGATTCGCGATCTTCGAGATGACCCCCGACGAGCGGATGATGAATCCGATCGGCTCGATCCATGGCGGCATCGCGGCGACCATCCTGGACTCCTGCATGGGGTGCGCCGTGCACACGACGCTCGAGCCGGGGCAGGGCTACACGACCGCGCAGCTCAACATCCACTACCTGCGCGCGATGCAGCCCGGGATGGGGATCGTGCGGGCGACCGGCACTGTCATCCACCGGGGCCGCAAGCAGGGCACGGCGGAGGGCAAGCTGTACGCCGCCGACGGCAAGCTGATCGCGCACGGTACGACGACCTGCCTGATCCTCTGACCCACCCGACTCGCTGAGGCGGCCCGACCTCCTAGGCTGTCCAGATGTCGCCGCTGCCCGATCGGGTCCAGGTCGAGGGGCTCCAAGTTGCCCAGGAGCTCCACGCGTTCGTGCGCGACGAGGCGCTGCCCGGGTCGGGGATCGAGGAAGCGGCGTTCTGGCTGGGCTTCGCGGCGATCCTCGACGATTTCGCTCCCCGGAACCGGCAGCTGCTCGCCCGGCGCGATGAGCTGCAGCAGACTCTCGACGCGTGGCACACGAACAACCCAGGTCTCGTTCGCGACCAACCGGCCTACGTTCAGATGCTGCGCGAGATCGGCTACCTCGTGCCGGAACCGGATCCGTTCAGCATCGAGACCCGCGACGTCGACCATGCGGTTGCGGTGCAGGCCGGGCCGCAGCTCGTGGTCCCCGTCCTGAACGCACGGTTCGCGGCCAACGCGGCCAACGCGCGGTGGGGATCGCTCTACGACGCCCTCTACGGCACCGACGTGCTGCCCGAGGACGACGGATGCGAGCGCGGTACGTCGTACAACCCGCGCCGCGGCGCCCAGGTGATCAGCAGGGCGCGGGCGTTCCTCGACGAGAACTTCCCGCTGGCCACCGGGAGTCACGCCGACGCGGGCGGCTACGCCGTCGAGAACGGCGCGCTGACGGTTGCACTCCAGGTCGGCGCGAGCGGACTGGCGGACCCGAGCCAGTACGTCGGCCACCGCGGCGACCCGGCGCGTCCCGACGGGGTCCTGCTGGTCCACCACGGACTGCACGTCGAGATCCAGATCGACCACGACCACCCGATCGGCAAAGACGACGCCGCGGGCGTCAAGGACCTGCTGCTCGAGGCCGCGGTGTCCACGATCATGGACCTGGAGGACTCGATCGCCGCGGTCGACACCGGCGACAAGGTGGCCGCCTACCGCAACTGGCTCTCGCTGAACCAAGGCACGCTCAGCGTCCAGGTCGCCAAAGGAGGGGAGTCCTTCGCCCGGACCCTAGCGCCGGACCGGACGTACGACGGCCCCGGCGGACCGGTGGTCCTTCCCGGTCGCTCGCTGCTGTTCGTCCGGCAGGTCGGACTCTTGATGACGTCCGACGCCGTCCTGGACAGGGACGGGCAAGAGGTCCCCGAAGGGATCCTCGACGCCGTCGTGACTGCCCTGTGCAGCCTGGTCGACTTGCAGGGCCGAGGAGCCCTGCGCAACTCGCGGACCGGCTCGATGTACGCCGTGAAGCCGAAGATGCACGGTCCCGACGAGGTCGCCTTCACCGACGACCTGTTCGCTCGCGTCGAGGACCTGCTCGGCCTCGGCCGCGGCGCCATCAAGCTCGGCATCATGGACGAGGAGCGTCGTACGTCCGCCAACCTCGCCGCCTGCATCCATGCCGCCCGCGGCCGCGTCGCGTTCATCAACACCGGCTTCCTCGACCGCACCGGCGACGAGCTCCACACCTCGATGCTCGGTGGAGCGATGGTGCGCAAGGGCGACATGAAGACCCAGCCGTGGATCCAGGCATATGAGGACCAGAACGTTGATATCGGCCTGGCCTGCGGCCTCCAGGGACGCGCCCAGATCGGCAAGGGCATGTGGGCGATGCCCGACGAGATGGCCGCCATGCTCGACCAGAAGGTCGGTCACCCGAACGCCGGCGCGAGCTGTGCCTGGGTGCCGTCCCCGACGGCCGCGACCCTGCACGCGCTCCACTACCACCAGGTCGACGTCTCGGCGCGCCAGCGCGAGCTCACGGGCGGGCGGCGGACGACCCTCGACCAGCTGCTGACGGTGCCGATCGCGGATCCCGCGAACTGGTCGGAGGAGGAGCGTCGTGCCGAGCTCGACAACAACCTGCAGGGCATCCTCGGCTACGTGAAGCGCTGGGTCGACGACGGCATCGGCTGCTCGAAGGTGCCGGACATCCGCGGCACCGCGTTGATGGAGGACCGGGCCACCTGCCGGATCTCCAGCCAGCACGTCGCCAACTGGCTGCACCACGGCATCGTGACCGCGGACGAGGTCGACGAGGCATTCCGCCGGATGGCCGACGTCGTCGACGACCAGCAGGCGGAGCCCGGGTACCAGCCGATGGGCCCGTCGTACGACGGCGCGGCCTTCCGGGCAGCGCACGCGCTCGTGTTCGAGGGGCGGACGCAGCCGTCGGGCTACACCGAGCCGATCCTGCACCGCAGCCGGCGGGCGAAGAAGCTGGACCAGCTGTGACCGCGCCCGACGAGCTGGCGGCCGACTGTCCGGGGGAGCAACCTGGACGTCGCACTAACATCGCGGTGACCCAGGAGAGCGCATGAGCTATCACGTCCCTCGCGGCGGCTTGCCGCCTCAGACCGCGCTCACGACCGACCGGGCGCGGTTCACCGAGGCCTACGCCGTCATCCCGGCCCGGACCCTCAGCGACATCACCGCCTCCCGGCTGCCGCACTGGGAGCAGACCCGGCTGTGGGTGCTCGCGCGGCCGCTCTCGGGCTTCGCCGAGACGTTTAGCCAGTACGTCGTCGAGGTCTCGCCAGGCGGCGGCAACACCGATGTCGAGGACGAGGCGGACGCCGAGGCCGTGCTGTTCGTCGTCGACGGGTCGATGACACTGAACCTCAACGGCAGCGAGCACGCGTTGAGCGCCGGCTCCTACGCCTACCTCGCCCCTGGCACCCCGTGGGCGCTCCGCAACGTGAGTGACGCGACGGCGACCTTCCACTGGATCCGCAAGGCCTACCGACGCGTCGACGGGATCGACCTGCCGGAGCCGTTCGTCACCCGGGACCAGGACGTGCCTCCGGTTCCGATGCCTGACACCGGCGGTGCGTGGTCGACGACCAGGTTCGTGGACCAGGCCGACCTGCGCCACGACATGCACGTCAACATCGTCAGCTTCGAGCCGGGCGGCGCCATCCCGTTCCCCGAGACCCACGTCATGGAGCACGGCCTCTACGTCCTCGAGGGGAAGGCCGTCTACCTGCTCAACGAGGACTGGGTCGAGGTCGAGGCGGGTGACTTCATGTGGCTGCGCGCCTTCTGCCCCCAGGCCTGCTACGCCGGCGGTCCGGGGCGGTTCCGCTACCTGCTCTACAAGGACGTCAACCGCCACCCCGGGCTAACCCTCTAGCGCGCGGAACTGCCAGATTCGTCGACCCACCGCCAAGCCGGGCGGGGGTCGCAACAGCCTGTCGCTGCGCCCTGTTCCGTCCTCATAGGGTCCGGACCATGCGGTGGAGGGTCAGCTGATGGAGGCGCGAGCCAGGCTGGGACTGGTCGTCGCCGGGCTCGCGATCGTCTACGTCGTGTGGGGTCGCGTACGTGTGGCTGCTGTCCAACGCGCCGATCGGCATCGTCGCGATCTTCGCCTACGTCAACCCGGTCGTCGCGGTCTTCCTCGGCTGGATGATCCTGGACGAGTCGATCACCAGCGCTGTCGTGACCGGCGGCCTCGTCATCGTGGCGGCGGTCGCGATCGTGATCACCGTCGAGCGACCACGACATCGCGCGGAGGAACCTGTCCTCGACCCGGTCTGAGCTCGAGTGCGTTTTTCTGGCGTCGACGGGTACTGGTCGGGTGCGTGCCCGTCGAGTCTCGCCTTCGGGTGAGACACGCTCATACCCGTGGGTGCGAGCGCGGCGGGCACGTCCATGCCAAGCCAGACCTCGCCGGACGGATACGGTTTCCGCATGCGGGCGTGGGCGGTGGGTCTCGTGGTTGCCCTGATGGCCATTGGCGCGGCCGGCGGCTACCTGCTCGGCACCAACAGCGAGCCGGAACCCACGGCGTACGACGGGCCGAGCCCGATCGCCGCGGAGTCCCCGAGCTACCCCGTCGACCCGTTGGAACTGCTTGAGGATCCGGACTTCCCCTCGCTCCTGCCGGGGGTGGGGCTCCGTGAGACCAGGGTCGGTGCCGAGCCGTTCGACCTACGGCTGCAGGTGCCGGCGGGCTGGGTGCGCACCGTCCCGCAGGCGAGCGAGTGGCGGTGGTACCCGCCCCCGGGCGACGTCCTCAACACCTACTTCCTCCGCGTCCGGCTGATCGGTAACCAGTACCAGCCCATTGCGACCATGCTCGAAGCGCGGATCAACGCCCTCGACGGCGCCGAGGGCGTGAAGGACTTCGTTCTCGAGTCCCAGAGCACGAACGGCTTCATCGCCAACTACGTCAACGAGCGCCACCGCCGGGTAGCGATGGAGATGTACGTCGCCGAGCCCGGCTCCGATGTCGCGTTCGCCTGGATCGGCCTCGTGGGCCGCGAGGTCGACCGCGAGGGCATGGCCGACCTCCTCGGTCGGCTGATCGAGGCCGCGCGGCCCGGCCCGGACTACCGGTAGCCGTAGGTGGCGACGCTGTCGAGCACCCGGTTCGCGGTGGCGGTGTCGCTGCTGCGGACCTGCACCCACAGCAGCTGGTTGTCCGTCACCTGCACGGCGCGCTCGACGGTGACGCCGCCGGGGCAGTCCGGGTAGACGACCGTGACCGCGGGGCCGTCGTCGGAGCTGTCGGTCACCGGGTCGCCGGGGTCCCCGCACTCGGGGTGCTGGGGCACCCGCTCGGGCAGATCGCGGCCGGGGAGGATGGCGAGGAAGACGCCGTGCCCATCGGGGTCGTCCGTCCAGCCGCTCGACGTACCGACCGAAAGAGCCGGGTAGTCGCGGTCCGCCGATGGTGGCCGCCAGCCGTCCGCCGCGACGGCCTCGTTCCACTCGGGCGGCACGGTCACGCCGAGCGAGCCGCTGTCGTCGGTCAGCTCGGTCCACGAATCGTCCGACCCCGCCACGGCGTAGCCGGCCACGACGGCGCCCGCGATCGCCACAGCGCCGACGGCCGCTCCGAAGACCCATCGCCAGCGCCGGCGCGGGGGCGCCGGCTGGGGGAGGGATTCTCGCGCCGCGACCAGGCTCGGTCGCGCGCCCGGTTGGGTGAGCTCGGGGTCGACCGGCAGCCAGGGTTCGGCCGGCCCGGTCAGCGCGTTGTCGCCCTCGACCGTCAACGCAGCGGTCAGTGCGTCGACGTACGCCGCGACATCGGGCCACCGGTTATCCCGGTCGGCCGACAACCCGCGGGCGACGACCGCCTCGGCGGCGGCCGGGACCGGCCGCTCGCTGCTGGAGAGGGCTGGGATCTCGCCCGGAGCGGCGGCGGCAGCGAGGGTTGCGTGCTGGTAGGCCGGGCGACCGCCGAGCAGCAGGTAGGTCAGCGCGGCCAGCGAGTACTGGTCCGCGCGGGCGTCGAGCGGCTCGCCCTTCGCCTGCTCCGGCGCGACGTACGACGGCGTCCCGGCGATCATCGTCAGCCGCGAGGAGACGTCGAGCGACTTGCCGAGCCCGAGGTCGGCGACCATCGCCCGGATCTGGCCGTCGACGGTGCGGAAGAGCACGTTGGCCGGCTTCACGTCCCGGTGGAGGACGGCCCGTTCGTGCAGCGACTGCAGCCCGGTCCCGACCTGTCGCACCACCTCGAGGGCCTGCGCCGAGGTCAGGCCGTCCACCTCGAGCCGGTCGGCCAGCGTGCCCTGGTCGGCGTAGGTCATCACCAGGTAGGGCCGGCCGTCGTCGAGCTCGCCGGCGTCGTAGACGGTGACCACGTGCGGTGACTCGACCTTGCGCAGCAACCGGCCCTCCTCGAGGAACCGCCGCCGGACGTGGATGTCCTCGCTCCAGTTGTCAGCCAGGACCTTGACCGCGACCGGCGAGTCGAGCTGCTCGTCGAATGCGAGCCACACGGTCGCGAACGCGCCGGAGCCGATCCTGCGGCGTACGACGTAGCGCCCGAGACGGGCCGGGACAGACACCCGCACATTATGGGTGGTACCTATGGTGTTCATGACCCCCGATGCGCTCTCCCCGGACGAGCTCGACGACCTGGCGCGTCGGGCCCAGGCCGGTGACCGGGACGCCCTCGAGGTCCTGCTCACCTCGATCCGCCCTCGTGCGCTGCGGATCTGTCGCGGAGTCCTCCCGCACCTGGCCGACGCCGAGGACGCCTGCCAGGACGCGCTGATCAACATCGCCGGCAAGATCGGGTCGTGGGGCGGGCAGAGCAGGTTCACCACCTGGATGCACGTCGTCGCCGTCAACGCCGCCCGGTCGACGTACCGACGCCTGAAGAACCAGGCCGTGCCGTCGGAGTTCGCACCGCTCGAGCACCCCGACCCGCGCACCACCAGCGTCATCGCCGGCACCCGCCTCGACCTGCTCGAGGCGATGGAGACCCTGGAACGCGAGCACCCGAAGTACGTCGAGCCGCTGATGCTCCGCGACGTCTACGGCCTCCCGTACGACGAGATCGCGAGCCTGGTCGGTGTGCCGCTCGGCACGATCAAGGCGCAGATCCACCACGGCCGCAAGCTGGCCCGCCCGTTGCTCCGCGGCGACGGCTGAATCAGGCCTCGGCCGCGGCCTTGATCCGCTCCAGGGTCTGGCGCATGCCGGCTCGCATCGTGGCGGTGAATGGTCCCTGGCCGCCGAGGAAGGCCTCGGTCCACTCCTGCGACAGGTCGGAGAGCCCGTCCGGGGTCTCCCGGCGCTGGGTGAGCAGGGTGCCGCCGGTTCCATCGGGGGCCGGCTCCAGCGAGAACGACCAGACCACCCAGTTCTCCGCGATCCGGAACGCGATCACGCGATCCTCGTCGTACTGGGTGATCTCACCGTGGGTGGTCCACTCCAGCTCGCCCTCGTGGTTTCGGTTGGTGAACTCGGTGCCCACCTCGCAGCGCTCGAAGCCGGCGCGCAGTCGGGTCGACGTCACCTGCGGGCTCCACTCGGGCATCCGGCGGACATCGCTGATCAGCGCCCACACCGTCGCCGGCGGCGCGGCAATGTCGATCCGGTCCTCGAGCAGCGGTTCGTACGTCGTCTCCATCAGCCCTCCTGAGATGATCTTTGCGACCGATCGGTCGTGAACATCATTGCATGCTTGGTCTGATTCCGCCGGCGGAGCAAGGGGCCCGCTAGCCAGCTAGCCAGCCCCGCCGCCGATGCAGAGCAGGTCGTCCAGCGACCATCGGGCACCGGCGGCCTCGCACGCGGCCGCGCGGGGACCCAACCGCGCTGCGGCCGCTGCGACGATCATCGCGTACATCGGCACCACGACGTCGTCCCCGGGACCGGCGATCAGCCGGCTGTGGTGGTGGATCGCACTGGTCAGCTCGACCGCTTGCTCGTCCTGCCCGAGGGCTGCCTGCGCGGCGGCCACCCCTTGCAGCTGTGCGAACCGGGAGCCGAGTGCCCGCTCGTCCAGCAGGCCGAGCTGCACGTGGAAGTAGCGCAGGGCCGTCGCGTAGTCGCCGAACCCCAGCGCGCAGTCGCCCAGATAGGAGTTCGCCCACTGGCTGTTGAAATCCGTCCGGCCCTCATCGGCAGCGACCGCGAGCAGGCCCGGCCACGCCTCCTCGTAGCGCCCAAGGTGCACCAGCGTGATCAGCCGGGACGACTCGACGTACTCCCGCCACCGACGGTCGGGGAGCCGGGCCGCGATCTCGGCGGCCTCATCCAGGGCGGCGAGGGCCTCGTCCGACCGGCCGCGGTCGCCCCAGGGATGCGCGACGAGGTTCAGGATGAAGAGGCGCATCACCGGGTCGGCCGCGGCCAGCCCGACAGCCGTCCGTGCCTGATCGAAGCTGCGGTCGATCTCTTCGCCGTACGCCGTCCCGACCGCGAGGTTCGCCAGCAGCAGTGCCCGTGTCACGGGCTCCTCCGCGGAGTCCAGGAACCCACCGCGACCGCCCACCGAAGCCCGAGCCCCGAGCGCTCCGGCCATGTGGCTCGAGCCGGCGCACAGCCGGGCCGCCAGGGCGAGGTCGTGCACCCTGGCCCAGTCGAACGCGTGGACGATCTCGCCGAGCTCGTCGGCGACGTTGGCCAGGCCGCGGCGATGGTCGAGCAGGTACTCGATCAGCCGTGGACGCAGTGCCTCGAGGACGACTCCGGCATGGCCCCGCCGGCGGCGGTCCACCTCGCCCGCGTCGGCGAGGACCGCTCGGGCGTGCCGCCGGGTCCGCTCCGGCATGGAGAGGCGGCCGTCGCCCCGACGGACGAGGAGGGAGAGTGAAAGCAGCCGCTCGAGCGCTGCCCAGGTGTCCACCTCCGCCTCGGCGGCGAACAGTGCCTCCGCCTGCTCGATCGTCCACGCCTCGGCGAAGGCGCCCAGCCCGGCGAAGACCGTCCGCTCGGACGGCGTGAGCAGGCCGGTGGTCCAGGCGAGGGCGGCTCGCAACCCGCGCTGGCGCTCCGGCAGGTCATGCGGACCGGACCCGAGGGCACGCTCAGGGTCCCGCACGAGCGCCGAGCGCAGTCCTGCCACGCCGGTGAGCGCGACCCGTGCCGCCGCTATCTCGAGCGCCAGCGGGACCCGGTCCAGGTTCCGGCACAGGGCCAGCACCTCGTCGTCGGCCGCGTCCAGCGAGCCCGCTCGGTCGCGGAACATGGCGACCGCAGCAGGGTCGTCCAGCGGCTCGAGCGCAACGACTCGTTCAGCGCGGACCGCCAGTGGCGCCTGGGTGGTGACCAGGAAACGGCACCCGGGGGCGGCGTCCACGAGCCGGGTAATGACCGCGGCGACGCCCGGGAGGTGCTCGGCGTTGTCGAGGACCACCAGCATTCGGCTAGCGGCGAGACCCTGGACCAGAGCTGCTTCGGCATCGGCACCGCGGGCCGTTCCGACGGCGTCCGCGATCGCTGCGGGCACGCGGTCGTCCTCTGCGACGGCGGCGAGCGGGACGAACACGAGGCCGTCCGGGAAGTCCCGCGCCAGCTCCTCCGCGGCGGCCACGGCCACCCGCGTCTTGCCCATGCCACCGGGTCCGACCAGGCTCACCACCTTGTCCTGGCCTGCGAGCCGGCGCACCAGCTCATCGATCACCGGCGCTCGCCCGAAGAGGGGGGCGTAGGTCGTCGGCAGGTTGTTGCGGTACGCCGACAGCGTGCGGGGCGGCGGGAAGTCGTGCGGGCCGCGGTCGTCGACCACGAGCTGGAACAGCTCGCGCGGCGCCGGGAAGTCCTTGAGCCCGTGCTGACCGAGGGACACCGCCTCCGACCGCGGCACCGTCCGACGCATCAGGTCGCTGATCAACACCTGCCCTCCGTGCGCCGCTCCCGCGAGCCGCGCGGCGTAGTGGACGTCGACCCCCCAGTAGTCGCGCCCTCGCAGGAGCGGTTGTCCTGCGTGCAGGCCCATCCGCACCTTGACGACACAGCCGCCCGGCCACGGGTGGGCGTCCAGGTCACGCTGCATATCGGCCGCGGCCGAGACCGCGGCGCCGTGGTCGGCGAATGCGGCGAAGAACGCGTCGCCCTCGTTCTTGACCTCGACCCCGCCGTGTCGCTCGAACGCGGACCGGATGATCGCGTCGTGATCGTCGAGCAGGGACTCGTAGGTGGCGCCGAGCGCTTGCAACAGCCCGGTCGATCCCTCGATGTCGGAGAAGAACAGCGCGACCGAGCCCCCCGGCAGCGCCGGGAGCAGCGCCGTGTCCCCCATGGCGGACATGGCGAACATGCTAGGGGCGTAACCGGTTGTGCGTCAGGTCCGTCACGATCGCCTCCGGCCCGAGCCAGACGCTGACCCGGCCGGTTGTTCCCTAGGAGTCGGTACCGTCGGGGGGTGCTGACCGTCGTACCCCCTCCCGCGTATGCCGCCACCGGCCTCCTTGCGCAGCACCTCCTCGCCGCCAAAGGTCGCGCCGGTGCGGTTCGCAAGCTGGCCGGCGGGGTGGTCGCGGTCGGCAGCGCCGCGCTGGCCGCCGGCAGTGTCCGGCGGTTCCGCGACAGCGGGACGACGGTCGAGCCGTTCCGTCCCGAACGCGCCAAGGTCCTGGTGACCGCAGGCCCGAACGCGCTGACCCGCAACCCGATGTACGTCGGCATGGCCGGCCTCCTCGGAGCCCACGCGCTCGTGCGCGGCGGGTGGCTGACCGCGCTGCCGCTGGCGGCGTTCGTCGCGGTGATCGACCTGACACAGATCCGGCCCGAGGAGGCGGCGTTGCGTGAGCTGTTCGGCGAGGAGTACGACGTCTACTGCGCCCGGGTGCCGCGCTGGCTCCCCGGCCTCCCCGGCTGAGGGACGAGTCGATCGGACTCGACAACGACCCGTTCTCCTACCGGGTCACCAAGGACGGCAAGGTGCTCGTCAGCCGCGGTGGCCGCCTCGTCGTGACGGTGGCCGGAGCCCGTGCGGAGCGCCTGGTTGGCCAGCTCGGCGACAACGACCTGCTCGACCAGGAGCTGCTGGCCCGGGCGACCGGCAACTACCGGCGGGGCAACGAGCGCCGAGCCCGATGAGCCCCGATGAGCCTCGATGAGCCGGATGCAACCAACAGGGATGGCTCGAGCGTCATAGGGGTATATCTCGGGAAGTTTCAGTCGGCCGAGGAGGTCGCGGTGCGCAAGCAGGCTCATTTGCCAGGGTCCCGCCACGTGGTCCTGGCGCACGTCCAGCACGCCAAGGTCATGATCGCCTGGTTGACCCGGCGACTCGCCCGCATCTGACCCCGTATCGGGGTGCCCCGGCGAGCGGCGCGACGTACGGTTCACCGTATGGAGCAGCCGCTGGTCACCGTCAACGGTGAGTCCCGGAGCCTCGTTGGTGCCGATCCGCCGACGACCGCGCTGGACTGGCTGCGCGGGATCGGGCTGACCGGCGCCAAGGAGGGGTGCGCCGAGGGCGAGTGCGGGGCGTGCTCCGTGCTCCTGGCGCGGGCCGGGGTCGACGCCCCGACCGAGTGGACCGCCATCAACGCGTGCCTGGTCCCGGCCGCCGCGCTCGCCGACCAGGAGGTCGTGACCGCCGAAGGACTCGGCGAGCCCGATGCACTCCACCCGGTCCAGCGCGAGATGGCCGTGCGCGGGGGCTCCCAGTGCGGCTACTGCACACCCGGGTTCGTCTGCAGCATGGCCGCGGAGTACTACCGACCCGGCCGGTGCGAGACTGGCGTGTTCGACCACCACGCCCTGTCGGGCAACCTGTGCCGCTGCACCGGCTACCGGCCGATCGTGGACGCTGCCGAGGCGCTCGGGACGCCGCCGGAGGGTGACCACCTGGCGTTCCGTACGACGTCCCCGCCGCCCGTCCTCGGCCCGGTGCAGGCGCCGGGGTACCTGCGGCCGGCGACACTGGCGGAGGCCCTGGCCGCACTGGCGGAGGACGGCGCGGTGCCGCTTGCCGGCGCGACCGACCTCGGGGTGGAGGCGAACCTGCGGGGCGCCCGGCCGGGGTTGCTGGTCGCGATCGACCATCTCCCGGAGCTGCGCGTGCTCGGCTGGAGCGACGAGCACGTCGACATCGGGGCCGCGCTGTCGCTTTCCGAGATCGAGCGCCGGCTCGAGAGTGCGGTCCCGTTGCTGGACGCGGTGTTCCCGCAGTTCGCGTCGCGACTGATCCGCAACGGCGCCACCATCGGGGGCAACGTCGGCACCGCCTCGCCGATCGGCGACCTGCCACCTGCGCTGCTCGCGCTCGACGCGTCCGTCGTGCTGGTGTCGGCCGGGGGCGAGCGCGTTGTGCCGCTCACCAGCTACTTCACGGGCTACCGCGAGACCGTGCTGGAGCCGGGCGAGCTGATCGCGAGCGTGCGCGTGCCGTTGCCGCTCGCTCCGCTCACCGGCTTCCACAAGATCGCCAAGCGCCGGTTCGACGACATCTCGTCGGTGGCGGTCGCGTTCGCGATCGACGTCGTCGACAGCCAGGTCCAGCGGGCCGCGATCGGGCTCGGCGGGGTCGCGGCCACGCCGATCAGGGCGACCGAGGCGGAGCAGCTGCTGGTCGGGCAGCCATGGAACGAGGGGACCATCGCCGCCGCGGCGGCGGCACTCACCGCCGCCGGGACGCCGATCGACGACCACCGGGCAAGCGCGGCCTTCCGCCGCGCCATGCTCGGCCAGGCGCTGCGGAAGCTCTTCGTCGAAGCGGGTGCGGCATGAGCCGGCTCTCGAACCGTCCCGTCACCGCCGACGTGGGAGTGACCCGCCCCCACGAGTCGGCATCGCTGCACGTCACCGGACGCGCGCTCTACACGGACGACATCGCGCTGCGGACGCCGTACCTCCTGCATGCGCACCCGGTCTGCGCGCCGCACGCGCACGCGACGATCACCCGGCTCGACCCGAAGCCGGCGTACGACGTGCCCGGCGTGGTGCGGGTGCTGACCGCGGACGACGTGCCCGGCGTCAACGACGCGGGGACCAAGCACGACGAGCCGTTGTTCCCGAACGAGGTGATGTTCCACGGTCACGCGGTCGCCTGGGTGCTCGGCGACTCCCTGGAGGCGGCGCGGGTCGGCGCGGCCGCGGTCGAGGTCGACTACGAGCCGCTGCCCGCGATCATCTCGGTGGTCGAGGCGATCGAGGCCGGGAGCTTCCAGGGACACCAGCCGCGGCTCGAGCGGGGGGACGTCGCGGTCGGCCTGGCCGCCGCGACACAGGTGTTCGAAGGGGAGATCGACTTCGCCGGGCCAGGAGCACTTCTACCTGGAGACCCATGCGTCGCTCGCGACGATCGACGACGACGGCCAGATCAACATCTCGTCCAGCACGCAGCACCCGACCGAGACCCAGGAGATCGTCGCGCACGTGCTCGGACTCGCGAGTCACCAGGTGACCGTGCAGTGCCTGCGGATGGGCGGTGGCTTCGGCGGCAAGGAGATGCAGCCGCACGGCTTCGCGGCGGTCGCCGCTCTCGGTGCCCGGCTGACGGGTCGCCCCGTGCGGGTGCGGCTCACCC
Organism: uncultured Actinomycetota bacterium; assembly: GCA_963846535.1. Taxonomy (GTDB): domain Bacteria; phylum Actinomycetota; class Actinomycetes; order Propionibacteriales; family Nocardioidaceae; genus Nocardioides. The sequence goes on along the minus strand of CAWJWK010000003.1, from coordinate 1,571,944 downwards.
GGCAGCAGGACATGACGATGAGCGGCAAGCGGCACGGCTTCCACGCCTCCTGGAAGGTCGGGTTCGACGACGACGGCCGGCTGCAGGCGCTCGAGGCGACCCTGACCTCCGACGGCGGGTGGAGCCTCGACCTGTCCGAGCCGGTGCTGTCGAGGGCGTTGTGCCACATCGACAACGCGTACTGGATCCCGCACGTCCGCGTCGACGGACGCGTCGCGAAGACCCACAAGACCTCGCAGACCGCGTTCCGCGGCTTCGGTGGGCCGCAGGGGATGCTCGTGATCGAGGACATTCTCGGGCGTTGCGCCCCGGTGCTCGGGATCGACCCGGCCGAGCTGCGCCGACGCAACTTCTACGAGGAGGGCCAGTCGACGCCGTACGGCCAACCGGTGCGGCACGCCGAGCGCCTCGACCGGGCCTGGCAGCAGGTCCTCGACAGCAGCGACTTCGCGAGCAGGCGCGACGAAATCGCCCGCACGAACGCCGAGAACCCCCATTCCAAGCGGGGTCTGGCGATCACGCCGGTGAAGTTCGGCATCTCGTTCAACTTCACGGCGTTCAACCAGGCCGGTGCGCTGGTGCACGTCTACAAGGACGGCTCGGTGCTCATCAACCACGGCGGCACCGAGATGGGGCAGGGCCTGCACACCAAGATGCTCCAGGTCGCCGCGACGGCGTTCGGGCTGCCGATCGACCGGATTCGGCTCGCGCCGACCCGCACCGACAAGGTGCCCAACACCTCGGCCACAGCGGCGAGCTCCGGTGCCGACCTCAACGGCGCCGCGGTCAAGGACGCGTGCGACCAGATCCTCGCCCGGCTGGAGCCGGTGCGCGCGATGATCGATCCCACGGCGACGTGGGACGACGTCGTGCGGACCGCCTACTTCGACCGGGTGCAGCTCTGGGCGGCCGGCTTCTACAAGACCGAGGGGATCCACTGGAACCCCGCCGAGGTGCGGGGCGAGCCGTTCAAGTACTTCGCCTACGGCGTCGCCGCGGCCGAGGTGACCGTCGACGGGTTCACGGGCGCCTACCAGGTCGACCGGGTCGACATCGTGCACGACGTCGGCGACAGCCTGTCGCCGCTGGTCGACATCGGCCAGATCGAGGGCGGCTTCGTCCAGGGCGTCGGCTGGCTGACCCTGGAGGACCTGCGGTGGGACCAGTCCGACGGCCCCCATCGCGGTCGACTGGCGACCCAGGCGGCGTCGACGTACAAGCTGCCGAGCCTCTCCGAGATGCCGGCCGACCTGCGCGTCACCCTGCTGGACCGGGCGACCGAGGATGGGGCGATCTACGGGTCGAAGGCGGTCGGTGAGCCGCCCCTGATGCTGGCGTTCTCCGTGCGGGAGGCGCTGCGGGACGCGGTGGCGGCGTTCGGGTCTCCGCGGGTCCCGGTCGAGCTGCCGTCGCCGGCCACGCCGGAGGCGGTCTACTGGGCGATCGAGAAGGTGCGTGCCTGATGGACTGGCTGCGGGCTGTGCAGGAGTGCCGGGAACGTCGTGTCCCGTGCGTGCTGGTCACGGTGACCGACGTGCGCGGCCACGCGCCGCGCGAGGCGGGCGCCAAGCTGGTGGTCACCGCGGAGGAGACCTGGGGGAGTGTCGGGGGTGGCAACCTCGAGGAGGCGGCCGTACGACGGGCGCGCGGCCTGCTCCGCGGGCTGGCGCTGACCGGAGTGTCCGCGCCGGTGACCGAGCGGCACACGTTGTCGGACAAGGTGCCCGTCGAGCACGGGGTGCAGTGCTGCGGCGGTGAGGTGACCCTGCTGCTCGAGACGATGGCGGTACGGCCGGCCTTTGCGATCTTCGGGATGGGGCATGTCGGCTACGAGATCGCGCTGCTGCTGAGCCGGCACCCCGTCGAGGTGCACCTCGTCGACTCCCGCGCCGACCAGCTGGCCGACGAGCGGCTCGCGTCGGTCGTCGCCGGGCCCGCCGACGTGCGCGTGCACCAGGTCCCGGTGCTGCCGGAGCTGGTCGTGGCCGAGCTGCCGGTCGGCACGCACGTGCTCGTGCTCACCCACGACCACGCCGAGGACCTCGCCATCCTCGACGCCCTGCTCCGCTCCGACGTCCCGGGCACGATCGGGCTGATCGGGTCCTCGGCGAAGTGGGCCCGGTTCCGCGCCAAGCTCGCCGAGCTCGGGCACGCCGGCGACGTCATCGACCGGGTGCGGACGCCGATCGGTGACCCGTCGACGTCCGGCCTTCCGAGCAAGGAGCCTGCCGCGATTGCGGTGTCCGTCACACTCGAGCTGCTGAGGATGGTTGCCGCGTCCGGCGTCAGTACGCTCGAACGGTGACGACCGATCTGACCGCCACCCAGCGATCCGCCGATTCCGAGTTCGACCGCGACATCGCGGTGTCGCCGAACGGCGACGAGTTCATCGGCACGATGCCCGACGGCTGGCGGGTCGGTGGTGGCATCAACGGCGGCTTCCAGCTCTCCGTGCTCGGCAACGCGATCCGCGCCGCGTTGCCCGACCACCCTGACCCGATCGCGGTCAGCGCCTACTACATCTCGCCGTCCGTCGCCGGACCCGTCGTCGCCGCCGTACGGCCGCAGCGGGTGGGTGGCCGCACCGCGACCGTCGCCGCCGAGCTGCGCCAGGGTGACGACGTCCGGCTCACCGTGCTGGCGACGTACGGCGACCTCGCCGCGTTCCCGACCGACGACGTGCGCACGACGGCCGAGCCGGTCGTGCTCCCGCCGCGCGAGCAGTGCATCTCGAACTGGCTGGCGCCCGAAGAGATCAAGCGGATGGCACCGTTCATGCAGCGGTTCGAGATGCTCTTCGACCCCGACGAGGCCGGCTGGGCGATGGGGAAGCCGAGCGGCGGCGGACAGATCAGCGCGTGGTTCCGGCTCGCCGACGGTCGCGAGCCCGACCCGCTGTCGCTGCTGATGGCCGTCGACGCCCTCCCGCCGGTGACCTTCGACCTCGGGCTGCCCGGCTGGGCACCCACCGTCGAGCTGACCGCCCACGTGCGAGCCAAGCCCGCGCCGGGCTGGCTCCGGCTGCGCCACTACACCCGCAACATCGCCGGCGGCATGTTCGAGGAGGACTGCGAGGTCTGGGACTCCGCCGACCGGCTGGTCGCCCAGTCGCGACAGCTGGCCCTTCTGCCCCGCTGACCCCGCTCGACTGGTGCCGAGTCGGCGCTACTGGCCCTCCGAATCGCGCCGAGTCGGCGCTACTGACCCTCCGAATCGCGCCGAGTCGGCGCTTGGTCAGTTGAGCCGACTCGGCGTCGTACGAGACCTCAGACGAGCCGACTCGGCGTCGGGTCAGACGGCGACGGTGGTGATGCCCGGGGTCAGTACCTGACCCGGTCCGCCTTCTCGAGCCAGGCGGCGAACGGGGCGAACCCGTCGGGCAGGGCGTGGCCTTCGATCCGCATGTCCCACTCGGTGCGCGGACGCTCGAAGAGCTCGTAGAACGCGCGGTCGTCGAAGCCGCCTCGGGCGGCGTCCTCCCGGTCGGCGGCGTAGACCACGCGGTCCAGGCGGGCCCAGAGCGCGGCGGAGACGCAGAGCGGGCACGGCTCGCAGGACGAGTAGAGCGTGCAGCCGGCGAGGCTGAAGTCGCCGAGGACCGTGCAGGCGGCCCGGATCGCGACGACCTCGGCGTGCGCGGTCGGGTCCAGGTCGCGGGTGACCCGGTTCTGGCCGCTGGACACCAGCTCGTCGCCTCGCACGATCACCGCGCCGAACGGGCCGCCGCCGCCGGCCACGTTGGCGGTGGCGAGCTCGACCGCGCGGGCCAGCCAGCTCTCGTCGGTCCCGTCGGGCGTTCCCATCACTCCACCTCACTCATCCGGTCGTAGATCTCGGTGATCGAGCGCACCCGCCGGCTGCCGCTACGTCCACACGCACCCAGCACCGCATCGGCAAGCACGCTGACGAGCGCCATCGGTGCGGCGTAGCTGTCGAACGCGAGCGAGTGCTGCAGCGGGCACTCGAGCCAGATCGACACCTGCGACGCGTGGGCGACCGCGGTCGGATCGCCGATCAGGACGACGGTCGCGCCGGTCGCCGCGGTCTCGCTGAGGAAGTCGCTGAACCCCTTCGGCCGGCGCCGGAAGCCGACCACGACGATCACGTCGGCGGGACCGAACCCGACCAGCTCCTCGCCGGTCGTCTGTCCCGGCACCGGCCCGATCTGGACCTCGCCCCGCGCCTGCACCAGCTGCTCGCGGAGGTGCAACGCGACCGGATAGCTGTTCCGCCAGCCGATCACGAAGACCTTGCCGGCCAGTGCCAGCAGGCCGGCGACCTCGGGGATCCGCGGATGATCGATCGCCCGCAGGATCGCGGTCTGCTCGGTCGCGGCCAGCGCCTCCGCGTTCGGGGCCCCGTCGATCCGCCGCGGCTCGCCGGCGCTGCGCAACGCCCGCAGGTGCTCGCGCACCTCGTCGAAGTCCTCGAAGCCGAGGCTGCGGAACAGCCGGCTCATGGTCGCGCGGCTGACGCCCGCCAGCTCGGCGAGCTCGGCAGCGCGGTACGTCGCCAGGTCGTCGAGGTGCTCGAGCAACGTCGCGGCCGCGCGTCGCTCCTGCGGCGTCAGCCGCGTCGTGCCGGTCGGCGATCCGCTCGTCGATCCTCATGGGGCCTCTCTCCTGAGCATGCGTCCCCAGGTGTGGTCGGGACCCGCCGGGTCCAGCAGCCGCCCGCGGGACACGGTATGGGTGACCGAGCCGCGGAACCGCTGTCCGTCGTACGCCGAGATCGGGTTGCGGTGCGCGAGGCGGGTCGCGTCGACGACCAGACGCAGCGTCGGGGTCGTAGACAGCGAGGTCCGCGTCGGCACCGACCTCGATCCGGCCCTTGCGACCGAACCCGACGAGGTCGGCGGTGTGGAGGGCCATCCAGCGGCTGACCTGCGCGACGCCGATGTCCCGGTTGCGGGCTTCGTCCGCGACCGCCGCGAACCCGACCTGGAGCCCGGAGACCCCGCCCCAGGCTTGCTGGAGGTCGCCGCCGCCGGCGAACTTGACCTCCGCGGTTGCCGGTGAGTGGTCGCTGACGACGGCGTCGATGAGACCGTCGGAAAGTCCCTGCCACAGGGCTTCCCGGTTGCCCTCGTCGCGGATCGGAGGGCAGCACTTGAACTCCGGGGCGGCGTCGGGGATGTGCTCGGAGGCGAAGCAGAGGTAGTGGGGGCAGGTCTCGACGGTCAGTCGCAGGCCCTCGTCGCGGGCGTCCTTGATCAGGTCGAGAGCGCGGGCGCTCGCCAGGTGCAGGACGTGCACCCGACAGCCGGTGTCGCGGGCGCCGTCGATCAGCCGCCGGATGGCTTCGGTCTCGGCCGCGTCCGGCCGGCTCAGCACGAAGTCGGCGTACGCCGGGCTCGGCGGGTGCGGCGCCCGCTCCAGGACCCCCGCGTCCTCGGCGTGCACGATCAGCAGCCCGTCGAGCGCGGCGACCTCGGCCAGGGCCGTCTTCAGCTGCACCGGGTCGAGCGGCGGGAACTCGTCGACGCCCGACGGAGCGAGGAAGCACTTGAACCCGAGCACGCCGGCGTCCCACAGCGGCTCGAGGCGGCCGAGGTTCTCCGGCACCGCGCCGCCCCAGAAGCCGACGTCGACGACGAGCTCGTCCGCGGCGGCCGTCTGCTTGATCTCGAGCGCCTCGACGGTCGTCGTCGACGGGAGCGAGTTGAGCGGCATGTCGACGAGGGTCGTCACGCCGCCGAGCGCGGCGGCCCGGGTCGCCGACACGAAGCCCTCCCACTCGGTGCGGCCCGGCTCGTTGACGTGCACGTGCGTGTCGACGACACCCGGCAGGACGTACGCCGGGTCGGCGGCATGCCACCCGTCGGCGTCGGCGTCGTAGGGGTCGATCGCGGTGATCCGGTCGTCGTGGATGCGGATCGTCGCCGGCCGGAACTCGCCGTCGACGAGCACCTGCCTGCCCGAGACCGACGCGACGTTCACCGGGTCGCCCTCACCCGATGCCGGCCCAGGCGCGTGGCTCCGCCGCTGCGCCGGCCCGGGTGACCGTCGCCGAGATCAGTCCGTAGGGGCGATCGGCCGCGAAGAACACCTCGCCCGGGTTGTCGAGCTCGAACGGGGTGAGGTCGACGAGGAAGTGGTGCTTGTTGGGGCACTGGATCCGGATCTCGACGATGTCTCCGCAGTCATCGAGCGCGGCGGTCGCCATCGCGTGGATGGTCTGCTGGAGGGCCAGGCTGTGGGTGCGGGCGAAGCCGTCGAGGATCGCGGCCCGTACGGCGTCGTACGCCGCGTCGTAGTCGGAGGCGGGTCGGTCGTAGCGCCAGGTGGCCGTCACGCTCGTCGCCAGGACCCGGTCGTCCGTCTCGGCGAGAGTGGTGAACCGGTCCCGCGGGAACCCGTGGAACTCGCTGCCGGTGCTCTTGAGGACGACCAGGTCCTGGAGCCCGCCGAGCACGAACCGGTCGTCGCCGTACGTCTGCACCCAGGCGGTGCGCGTCTCCTGTCCCGACCGCACGAACGAGTGGCCGTTGGCGGGAAGGCGCTCCCAGGAGTACTGCTCGGCGGCGAGCCAGGTTGCGGTGACCCAGGGCTGCGCGCCCCAGTGCTCGGCCAGCACCAGCAGGAACGCCTCGGGCGAGCCGATCCCGTGCTCCCGGGCCAGCGCGTAGACCGAGTTCTTCTGGGTGTCGGTCGCGTGGACGTGGCTGTTGTCGCCCTCGGTGTAGGCCGTGGCGAAGTCGCCGCGCAGCTGGGTGGTGACGTTGAGGTCGTGCAGCACGTGGGTGGCGCTCGATCGGTCGACCTTGACGATCCGGCACTCGGCCTTGCCGTGCTGGAGGTCCGAGAGGACGTGGTCGCCCATCAGGATCCTCGGTAGGTGGTGTAGGCGAACGGGCTCAGCAGCAGCGCCACGTGGTAGTGGGACTCGCCCTCCTCGACGGTGAACGCCAGGGTCACAACGGGATACCAGGTCTCACGATCCTGCTCGGCGAACCACGGGCCCGTGGCGAAGGTGAGCTCGTAGATGCCGGGCTCCAGGCTGGGATCGAAGCGCGCCCGGCCGCCGACGTCGGTCGTCGCGGCGCCGACCTGGGTGCCCTCGGCGTCGCTGAGGGTGACCAAAACTCCGGACGCCGGGCGGCCGCGTGCGGAGTCGAGGACGTGGGTCGAGCAGGTGCTCATGCGAAGAGTCCTTCCACGCGGAGCAGGGCGATCTCTCGCAGCTGTTGGGTCATCACGGCTTCTTCGGTCTCGGGTTCGTTGGTGAGTCGTTCGCGGAGCAGGGCCAGCAGCTGGGGTCCGGTGCGGCCCTTGGCCCGGACCAGGTAGATGCGCCCGAACTTCGCCTCGTAGGCGGCGTTGCCGTCCCGCAGCGCGGCCGCGAGCTCGGTGTCGGCGAGGTCGACGCCCGCCTGCTCCCGAGCCGAGGACGAGGCGGAGGCGCCGGACCCGCTCGGACGTTCGCCGATCCGCGCATGGTCGGCCAGTGCCTGGTCGACGTCGTCGACGGTCCATGCGTCGGCCAGCTTCGCTGCGGTCGCGACCAGCGCGGGCACGTCGGCGTACGGCCGGCCGTCGACTACCGACTCCACCCACCGGTCGGTGTCGGCGCAGGCTCGGACCAGGGCCGCCGCCTCACTCGCGGGCAGCCCGTTGAACTCCTCGATCCGCAACCCCTCGCCCTCCTCGCGCGCAGCAATCCCGAAATGTTGGTCCGGAAAGTGAAGGTACGCCGAAACGACCGTTGCAGGTGTGATTACCGGACGAGGCGGGTGCGGTTCATGCCGAACACCCAGCGCAGGCCGGGGTGCTCGCTGACGGACCAGAGCAGGTCGGTGTCGGGCCAGTAGACGAGGTCCTCGGGGCCGGGAGGCGTGGCCCACCGGTGGGTCTCGAAGTCTCCGGGACGGCCGACGTGCATCCGACCGTACGACGTCCGACCGTGCGACGAGGTGATGAAGTAGGTGCCGTCGACCACTGCCGTGCCCTGCATCCTCGTCAGCTGGTCCTCGCCGTCGAGGACTGGGCGCGAGACGCCGTCCTCGCCCGTCGCCAGCAGCCCGGTCCCGGCGTCGGTCGGGAAGCGGGCCAGGCGCCGGGTCTGCTTGCTGTTGCCGTACTCGCCAACGACCAGGGACGGCGGGTCGGTGCTGCGGTCGAGGGTCATGAAGGAGAACCGGAGCTTGGTGACGCCCTCGTCGTTCGAGGCGCGGTAGGCGAACCGGACCGGCAGCACGTACTCGTGACCGAAAGTCTCCAACCCGGCGGCGTCCGGCACATGAAGCAGGTCGTCGAGGCGGCAGGTCAGGAAGCCGCGACCGGTCGCGCCGACGTGCAGGTAGGGGCCGTGCCAGACGATTCCCCCGGCGTGCGCCTTGAGCGGCTTGAGGCCGGGCACGCCGTCGACCAGGGTCGGCTCGACCAGCAGCACGTGGCGGTAGCGGTGTGCGTCCAGGTCGATGAAGCTGATCCGCGAGCCGTGGCTGCGCTTCGAGTACCAGGACGTGGCCAGCACGTTCTGCTCGACATCGGTGCGGACCGACGTACTGATGCCCTGGGGATACCAGAACAGGTCCCGCCGGTCGCGTCGCTCCCACGTCAGTGCCCGATCGACGGCGCGGCCGAGCAGGCGTGGGTGCGGGAGATAGGTACGCCGGATCTTGCGGTCCAGGTTGCCGAGAAGACCGGTGACCCCAGCCCGGCCGCCCCCGTGCTCGGCCAGCAGGCCGGCGAGGGCGTCGATCGCGGCGACGTTCTCGTCCGATCGCGTCAGGTGAACGCCGAAGGGTGGCGGTGCGGTCTGGTTCACGGCGACCCAACGTAGATGATGGTCGCTGTGAGGGGCATCTTCTTCGACGAGGGCGACGCGCGCGCCGCGGCGCTGGCGCTCACACGCGGCGGGTTCCAGGCGACCGTGGCCCGCGAGCGGCTGGCCGGGGAGGACGACGACGAGGACCACCCGTGGGCGGTCGTCTCCGACGCACCGATGATCCAGCTGGAGATGCTCGTTGAGATGTACGACGGCTGGCTCGACCTCGAGGACGAGCCTCCCGCGGCGCCGCTGCCGCTGCCGGATCAGCCGAAGCGGATCAAGCGCGACGGCTGATCAGTCAGACCCAGAGGTGGGGACCAGGACGCATGGTGCCCATCATTACGCTGCTGGACATGAGCGACACCGCGGCACACCGTCTCCTCCTGGTTCACGCCCATCCCGACGACGAGTCGATCGGCCAGGGCGCCACGATGGCGAAGTACGCCGCCGAGGGCCGCGGCGTGACCCTGGTGACCTGCACCGCGGGGGAGATGGGCGAGATCCTGTTGCCCGAGCTCGAGCACCTGGCCGCGGACAAGGAGGACGGCGCTCGGCGAGCACCGGCGAGGCGAGCTGGACACGGCGATGGCCGCGCTCGGCGTCACCGACCACCGGTTCCTCGGCGGTTTCGCGACCTACCGCGACTCCGGCATGAAGTGGCACGAGGACGGCCACGCGATCGCCGCCGACGACATCCACGACAACGCCTTCTGGCACGCCGACCTGATTGAGGCGGCCAGCCACCTGGTGTCCGTGATCCGCGAGGTCCGGCCGCAGGTCATGGTCACCTACGACGAGTTCGGCGGCTACGGCCACCCCGACCACATCCAGGCCCACCGGGTCGCGATGTACGCGTCACAGCTGGCCGCGGTGCCGTCGTACCGACGCGACCTGGGGGAGGCCTGGGAGATCACCAAGATCTACTGGTCGGCCATGTCCCTGAGCCGCTTCCGCGACGGCCTGCGCGCGATGCGGGAAGCCGGGGACACGACCTCCTTCGAGGGCATGGAGCCGGATGCCGACCTGCCGCCGTTCTTCCTCAGCGACGACGACATCACCACCGAGGTGGATGCCGCCGACTACATCGAGCAGAAGATGACGGCTCTGGCCGCACACGCCACCCAGATCGCAACGGACGGTCCGTTCTTCGCGCTGTCCAACAACGAGGGACACCTGGTCTGGGGCCGGGAGATGTTCCGGCTGGTCAAGGGCAAGCTCGGTCCGGTCGGCGACAACGGCTGGGAGTCCGACCTGTTCGCCGGCATCCCGGCCGAGTGATCGCCGAGTGAACGCCCGGACCGCCGGGCGGGCCGCGGTCGCCGTACTCGCCCTGTTGGCCGGTGGTGTCGTGGGAGCTGTTGTGCTCCTCCTGCACGGCTACTGGTGGGGGCTCCTGCTCGGCATCGCCACCACCGGGGCGTGGTTGGTGGCGATCCCCGGCGGCTGGTGGCTCCGGCTGCCGTTCGCGGTCGGTTGGGGCGCAGCCGTGCTGGCGCTGTCGGCCGAACGGTCCGAGGGCGACTACCTGGTGGCGACGGACGCCCGTGGCTATGTGCTGCTCGGCACCGGCGTCGCGGTGCTCATCGGTGGCATCATCGGCGTCCGTCGCCACCCGGTCCCCGCGCCGACGATTAACACGGGCGAAGCCCCGACTTCTTAGGATGCACAGCGTGACCATGCCCGAGGCGCCCACCGCGCCCCCGCAAAAGCGCGAGCGACCGGGCGGCAAGATCGTCGTGCTGGTGATCGCGCTCCTCGTCGTCCTCGTCGCCGGCGGCTACGCCGCGGCCCACCAGGTCGCCGGCGACAAGGTGCCGCGCGGCACGTCCGTCTCCGGCGTCGACATCGGTGGCCTGACCCGCGCCGACGCGATCGCAGAGCTCGAGGCCGCCTTCGGCACCCGGGCAGCAGAGCCGATCCGCGTCGAGGTCGCCGGCGGCCGCTCCGACGACGTCCGACCCGACGAGATCGGACTCGCGATCGACTTCGCCGCGACCGTCGACGCGGCCGGTGCCGGTGATAGCTGGAGCCCCCGCCGGCAGTGGGACTACTTCACCGGTGGCGACGAGGTCGACGCGGTCGTCGAGGTCGACGAGACCCTGCTGTCCGCGCGGCTCGCCGAGCTCTCGGAGGGGCTCGGGGTGCCGCCGCAGGACGGCCGGATCAACTTCAAGGGTGGGCGGGTCAACGTGATCGACCCGGTGCCGGGCGAGGCGGTGGACATCGATGCCGCGTCGGACGCGATCACCGCGGCGTTCCTCGGCGACGAGGACTCCGCCGAGCTGACCGTAACTGCCGCCGTGCCCGACATCGACGAGGACGACGTCCAGGAGGCCCTCGACGGTTTTGCCAACCCGGCCATGTCGACGTCGGTGACGTTGGCCTTCGACAAGTCCAACGTCCGGCTGCAGCCGGCGGAGTACGCCGACGCGCTCTCGATGGTGCCGCAGGACGGCGAGCTGGTGCCGAAGATCGACGCACGGAAGATCACCCGGCTCGTCAAGAGTGCGACCACCAGCGGCGAGCCGGTGGACGCCAGCGTCGAGCTGGTGAATGGCAAGCCGAAGGTGATCCCCGCCAAGCCCGGCGTGGAGTTCGAGCCCGACGACGTGGTCGCCGTCTTCACCGACCTGCTCGCGGCTCCCGAGGGGGACCGGACCGGCGAGGTCGAGGCCACGGTTCGCGAGGCCGACTTCACCACCAAGGAAGCCAAGGCGCTGGGGATCAAGGAGAAGGTCTCCGAGTTCGTCACGTACTTCCCCTACGCCGAGTACCGCAACGTCAACATCGGCCGCGCGGCCGAGCTCGTCAACGGCACCATCCTGAAGCCGGGCGAGACGTTCTCGCTCAACGAGACCGTGGGCGAGCGGACGGCGGAGAACGGCTTCACCATCGGCTACGTCATCTCCAACGGCGTGCTGGTCAAGGACTACGGCGGCGGCGTCTCCCAGATGGCGACGACGACGTTCAACGCGATGTTCTTCGCCGGGCTCGAGGACATCGAGCACAAGCCGCACTCGTTCTACATCGACCGCTACCCGGAGGGTCGCGAGGCGACGGTCGCCTGGCCGACGGTCGACCTGAGCTTCCGCAACGACACTGACTACGGGGTGCTCATCTATGCGAACGTCCAGCCGGGCACCTACTCCTCGCAGGGCGTCGTGACGGTCCGGATGTACTCCACCAAAGTGTGGGACATCGAGTCGAAGACCGGTTCGCGCTACAACTACCGGAGTCCGGCAACCCGCTACCTCCAGACGCCCGACTGCGAACCGTTCACCGGCTACTCCGGGTTCGACGTCGACGTGACCCGGGTCTTCCGGAAGCACGGGGAGACCGCGATCGACCACACCGAGGAGTTCCACACGGCCTACACCGCGGCCGACACCGTCGTGTGCGGGGCGCCGCCGAAACCGGACGACGAGTAGTCAGGCCGCGGCGGCGTACGTCGCCACCCCGAAGAGCGCCCCGCCGCGCGTAGAGGACGGCGTAGATCAGCCACCACCAGAGGCTGCCCTCGAGCGAGGCTGCGGTCCACGGTCCCTTCTCTGCCCGCTTCTCCATGAGCTTCTCCTCGCGGGTCTTCCGGCGCGGCTCCTCCTCCACCTCGACGCGGAGGCTCCTGCGGATGCCCTTCTTCAAGGCGACCCACATCCCGTACCACGCGGGCGCGGCCAGGGCCCAGAACATGACCCCGCAGACGATGAAGCCGACGTCGATGCCGTCGGTGAACCCGAGCTCGAGGAAGTTCCACCCGAGCGAGCCGAAGAGCAGTGCCCACATCGGCAGCAGGAGCGCCGGCGCGCCGATCGCCGAGCCGACCCCGGACCCGACGAACATCGCGACCAGCATGGCCGGGATCGCGATCGAGATCAGCCACGCCCCGTCCGAGCCGGCACCGTCGACGGCGCGCATCGACAGGAACGCCCACGCCAGGCCCATGCCCATCACCAGGACCGAGGCATAGACCACCAGGATCTTCAGGTACGGCGGGTCCGCGCGTTGCACCTCGGACTCTGACTCGGCAACCACGAGAGTGCACGGTAAGGCATCGACGGCATCCGTTAGGATGAGAACACGTTCTAGTTTTCTGAGGTAGGCGATGACGACGACTTCCACGCCCGCGGTCGCGGGCTGGTTCACCACCGGCGACGAGCCGCGACTCCTGGCCTCGCGGTGCACCTCGTGCGGCACCCTGGTGTTCCCGCCGCCGCCCCCGGACGCCGCGAGCTTCTGCCGCAACCCGGTCTGCGACGGCGAGGAGCACGCGCCGGCCGAGCTGTCCCGCGCCGGTCGGGTGTGGTCCTACACGGACGCGCAGTACCAGCCACCGGCGCCGTACCTTCCGCCCACCGATCCGTTCGAGCCGTTCGCCCTCGCCGCGGTCGAGCTGCCCGAGGGACTGGTCGTGCTCGGCCAGGTCGCTGACGGCTATGGCGTCGCCGACCTCTCCGTCGGCGCCGAGGTGGAGCTGGTCGTGGAGACGCTCTACACGGACGAGAGCGGCGAGCGGACAGTCTGGCGCTGGCGTCCTCTGATTTCGCGGCAGGTCGTCGAGCTCGGCGAGGAGGCGGACCAGTGAGCACGCCGGTCGCGGTCGCCGGAGTCGGCATGCACCCGTGGGGCAAGTGGGGCCGGCCGTTCACCGAGTACGGCGTCCACGCGGCCCGTGCCGCTCTCACGGACTCCGGCATCGCGTGGAGAGACGTCGACTTCGTCGTCGGCGGTGAGACCGTCCGCAACGGCTACGCCGGCTACGTGGCCGGCTCGACCTTCGCGTCGGCACTGGGCTGGAACGGCGCGCGGATCGCGACGTCGTACGCCGCGTGCGCGACCGGTGCCCAGGCCATCGACACCGCGCGGGCGCGGATCCTCGCCGGGCTGTCGGACGTTGCGCTGGTGGTCGGCGCCGACACCACCCCGAAGGGCTTCCTCGCGCCGAACGCAGGGGAGCGGTGGGCCGACCCGGACTGGCTGCGCTTCAAGCTGCTCGGCATGACGAACCCGGCCTACTTCGCGCTCTACGCGCGCCGCCGGATGGACCTATACGGCGCGACCAGCGAGGACTTCGCGCAGGTCAAGGTCAAGAACGCCCGGCACGGACTGGAGAACCCGAACGCCCGCTACCGCAAGGAGGTCGCGGTCGCCGACGTGCTCGGCTCCGCGATCGTGTCCGACCCGCTGCACCTGCTCGACATCTGCGCGACGTCCGACGGCGCTGCGGCGGTCGTGCTCACCAGCCTCGACTACGCGCGGCGTCACGGGATCGCCGACCCGGTGCGGGTCGAGGCCGTCTCGACGGTGACGCCGACCTTCCCCAACGCGGTGATCGACATGCCGCTGCTCGCGACCGACCACGCCGCCGGCGGCACACCGGAGCGGACGTTCAAGGAGTCGCTCGCCCTCGCGGCCTACGAGGAAGCCGGCATCGGCCCCGACGACGTCGACGTAGCGGAGGTCTACGACCTGTCGACCGCCCTCGAGCTCGACTGGATCGAGGACCTCGGGCTCTCCAAGCGCGGCGAGGCCGAGGTGCTGCTGCGCGCCGGCGACACGACGGTCGGCGGCCGGATCCCGGTCAACCCGTCCGGGGGGCTCGCCTGCTTCGGCGAGGCGGTGCCGGCTCAGGCGCTGGCCCAGGTCTGCGAGCTCACCTGGCAGCTGCGCGGCCAGGCGACGGGCCGACAGGTCGAGGGCGCCAAGGTCGGCATCACCGCCAACCAGGGCCTGTTCGGGCACGGATCCTCGGTGCTCCTCGCCCGCTGACGCCGCCGCTAGACCTCGGTCACGGCCGGGCCGCGGGCGGCTGCCCACCGGACGAGCGCCTCGAGACCGTCGGGTGCGCTGTCGGCGAGCTTGGCGAGCTCCTCCTGTCGGTCGGCGAGGCCGAGAGCCAGGACCGCGGCGTACGCCGTATCGCCCCAGCCGTGGTCGACCGCCTGGACCAGTGTTGTCACCGCGACCTCGGACATGTCGGCACCGACCCACATGAGTGCAGAGGTCGCCCGGGCCTGCAGGGCGCGACGGTCCTCCGCGGCGACCCGCTCGGTGAGCGCCGTCATGCTCAGCGCCGGCGTCATCCGACCAACCAGGGACCAGCAAGGCAGCGACACCCGTTCGTCGGCGTGGCTGGTGAGGCGCAGCACCACTTCGCCGATGGCCGCGGCGTACGGGCTGGCCAGCAGCAGGGCGGAGGCCAGGTGGCGCCGGCTCCGGTGCACGTGGAAAAGCGCCTCACGGATCAGGCGCCGCAGCATCTGGTCCGGATCGGCGGAGGCGCGCGCGCAGAGCAGCTCGGCATGGAGGCCGATGTGATCGGCGAGCAGCCGGGCCTGGTCGGGCTCGACCAGCTCGCGCGTGGCCCGGGCCTGCCGCAGCGTCGAGCGCACCCCCTCGTCGGTCGTGGACCGGTGGAGGCGGTCGAACTGCTCATCGGTCATGCGGGAGGCGAGGTCCAGCGTGACGACCGAGGTCCGGTCCGGGGCGTCGAGCAGGTCGCGCCCGACCTGCCTCTCGAGCGCCTCGTGGTCCGGGGCGAGGTTGCCGCGCCGGATCATGGCGGCGGCGACGATCGCAGCACTGCGCCGGAGCTTGACGTTCGGCGCACCGACCAGCCGCAGCACCACGTCGCTCGCCCCGGGTTCGGCGACCTCGCTGAGCACCTGCAGCACGGGGGTGATGACCTGGGTCTTCGGATCGAGGACGTACCGGCCGACGCTCTTGGCCAGGTAGGGCTGGGCCTGCGGCGACTTCATCAGCGCTGCCGCTGACTCGTAGCGCGCCAGGTAGGCGATGTTGGAAGACCGCGCGAGCTCGTCGACCAGCTGGTCGGCGAGGTCCTGCCACGTTCGGCGGTGCAGGTAGATGGTCTGGAACCTCCGCAGCTGGTCGGCCAGCCAGATCCACTGGTCACCGCGGATCCGCCCCGACTCCAGTCCGTCGATCAGCTCGTCGATCCGCCCCGGGTCCGCCGGCCCGGAAGGTCGCTCGGTGGAGCGGGTCAGCAGCCGGCCGTCGCGGGCCAGCACGCGGCGGACCGCCCCGATCTGTGCGGGCTGCAGCCCGGCGACCGCCTCGTACGCCTCGACCAGGTCGGGCGAGATGTACTCGAGGCCGGACTCCCAGCGCGAGATCCGGCTCGAGTCGATCCTCATCCCACGGCGCTTCATCAGCGCGACGAAGTCGGAGCGGGTGCTGTCCCTGGTCGCCGGCCCGAGCATCCGGTTGGTGGCGAGCAGCCAGGCGAGCCGCTTGTTGCCCTCGTACTCGTCGCTCGCGATCGGCGACGCGTCGTTCGGGAGCCGCTGCGGCCGACCGCGGGAACGACGGTCGCCGGCTCTGGGGGGTGACGCCACGCGCGGCCCTCTCTGTCCGTTGTCTGTGCGGGCACGACCCTCCCATGACACACCAGGACGTGTGATTGATTCAGGTCTTTGTCGAAACTTGAAAGAAATAGCCGCAGCTCCGATCGTCCCGAAGGATCGCGACGAACCCTCGGGACACTCATGTCCCCTTGGTCTGCGACGCGCTCCTTGCTGCTGGGTGGTACCCGGCTTCGGCGCGTCTCTTACGGGGAAACCGAAAGGAAAGCGATGAATAGCAGCGGCATGAGGCGCGGGGTGGCAGTAGCTGCCGTCGGCGCCATGGCTGCGGTGGGGCTTCTCCCGCTCGCAGCGAACGCAAATCCGATGGAAGACCAGCAGGACTTCAATCACACGGACAAGACGGTGACGATCTTCGACCCGAACCCGGGCAGCTCCCAGGCCACGGTGAAGAACGACGGCTACAACACCACCATCACGCTCGAGGCGGCGGCCACCTCCGACATCGACACGGTGCGGTTCCAGTTCAGCACCGACGCCGGCGCGACCTATACCAACATCGGTGGTGTTCTGGCTTCGCCCAACGACGACGGCGCATGGACCATCGAGTGGAACCCCACTGCCGACAGCGGTATCGCGCTGCCCGCGGCTGGAGTCCTGGTCCGGGCGATCGGTCACTCGACCCTTGATGGCCTGAACCACCCCGGCACCTCCGCGACCCTCACCCTCACCAGCACCCAGGACACGCCTTCCCTGGCGCCGGGGACCCAGCTCGGTGTGTGGAAGGCGAACAACGGCGACGACAACGTGATCCTGTCCGGCAGGTCGTCCTACAACGGCTTGGCGAACCTCGGTCCGGTCGACCAGTCCAACGGGTTCCTCACCTTCGCGAGCGACCCGAGTGGCGTCGGCATCACCGTGGCCCCGGGCGGTTGGAAGACGGTCCTGGACATTGATGGCTACATGGCGCGGCCCGACGAGGGCTACAACGCGCCGGACCAGGTCGCGTTCGGCATCGTGAACAACACTGGCCCGTTCGCGACCGACACCGAGGCGTACACGATCTACAACCAGGTGTTGACGACGCTGAATGTGTCGGCGAACCCGAAGAACCCGCCGAACCCGGCGACGAACGTTCCGGTGACGGTCACGGCGTTGGACCAGTTCAATAAGCCGATCGCTGGGGTGCGGATCCTGGACGACGATGTTGCGCCGAACCTGTTCTTGAACACGGGCATGACGAATGTCGACGGTCAGGTGACCACCACTCAGTCGGTGAACGACGGAATTGTTCAGTACGTCGCGCAACGTGGCGGCGGGCAACCAGTTCACCTATGACCCGGGTCTGAACGACCTGCTGAAGCTGCGAAGCGTTGGGTCGGGCGTTCGCCACGACCTGGAGGCTTCCTCGGCGGATGGTCCTGCGTTCGACTTCGACGAGCAGGACGGCAATGACATCCAGGTTCAGGTCGTGGACAGAACGGCAACAACTTCGATGTCCAGGCCGCGGGTCAGGATCTGACCTATCACTGGACGAAGACGCCGTTCTTCTTCGACGAGACGATCGTCGGTGACAGCCACACGGTGGGCGCGGAGGTCAATGGCCTCTTCGACATCCCGGCGTTGGCGGGTGCGGACTTCGACTTCGGTCTGGAGCCGGGGACCTACAAGTTGTTCGCCTCGCTGAGCGATGGCGGCACGGGCCACTCGGTCGCGGAGCAGGAGCTCCTTACGGTCAAGGTCGGTGACGCCAGTGTTCGGGCTGACGACGTGATCGTGCCGGTGGGCACGACGGCTTCGGTGCCCTCGCAGCTGGTGCTGGAGGACGGTACGCCGCTCCCGGGTCGCAAGGTGAACGTGACCTACAACCTCGGTGTCGAGTACAACGAGCACGGTATTCCGACCGGCACGCCGGACGCGGTCCTGGTGTCGAACACGCCGGACACGACCAACGGGGGCGGCAACTTCACCCCCATGGTCGAGGACCTCTCCACTGACCCGAACGAGCCCGAGCTCGGCGGCGACCTGGTGTTCAGCTCGGCTCCTTCGTCCTTCGGTGACTGGAACGGTGGCGCGGCCTCGGACAACCCGACGGTCGACTTCGCCTCGACGACCGCTCCGGCGGGTGCGAAGCTGAACATCGAGTACGGCGCCGGTGCTCCTGGCACCATCACTGATGCCGGTAACGCGGACTCCTCGGGTCCGGCTGGTTCGGCTCAGGACGGTGGTCTGCTGCTGGAGGACTCGGCCGGCGACAACCTGGTGGGTGCTCTGGTCACGCTGACGCTGGACCACGGGTTCTTCGTGCCGGTCGGTGCTCCGAACAAGGCTCCTGCCGCTGGTGACTACGTTCCGACGCCGAACTCGCTGGGCGACACCATCCAGGTGGTCACCGGTCCGAACGGTCGGGCAGCGTTCAGCACCAGCATCGGGTTCGACGCTGGTTTCGCCGGCGACGGCAAGCAGACCGCGCAGGTGTCCGGTTCGATCAGCGCCGCGTCCGACTCCGACACCAACGTGTGGAGCACGGACAACCCGTTGAACGTCAGCGAGATCGATGTGGTCCGCACTCCGGGCGAGCCGACGCTGGCCTCGACCAACGGCGGCGTCCTGTTCGACGTCTACGCCTGGGACCAGTTCGGTAACCCGGCCAAGGGTGTCGACGTCGACATCGATTGCACGCTCGAGCTCGGCGATGACGACCTGTGCCCGACCGGCGCGGTCATCACCACCGAGTCCGACCTCGACAACGGTGGCGACGCTCTTCTCATCAGCAACGAGGCCGGGCTGTTCGAGTACGGCGCCGTGGCGGTCAACCCGACCACGTTCGTCTACGACAACCTGCTCGTCGCGCAGCCGGCGGACCCGACCACCACGTTCCAGCAGGAGTGGTACGACGCCGTCGACCGACCCGGATGACGGTGCGTCCTACTCGATCGACCCGCTGAACCCGGGCACCCCGGTGCCGGTCGACACGCCGGTCATCGTGTCGGTGGAGGCGCTGGACCAGGAGGGCAACCCGTTTGCTCCTGGCCTGTTCGTCACCTTCGTGCGGACCTCGGATGCTGACAACGACCAGACGTTCCAGACCGACGCCAACGGCATTGCCCAGTACGTGTTCGAGGGCACTGACGAGCAGTGTGGTGAGGACGACACGGTCACCGCGGTGATCCGTGACGGCTTCAACGGTCCGATCGTGGAGACTCTGGTCACCAACATCACCTTCGAGGAATGTGAGAAGGAGCCGGTCGCGGTGTCCCTGTCGCACCGGAACTCGCCGAACAAGAAGAAGGACATCCTCACGGTCACCGCGACCTCGGACGTCTCTTTGACCGGCGCCCCGGTGAGCCTGTGGAAGAAGGTCAACGGCGTCTTCCAGCAGGTCGGTGGCAAGGACAAGGTCCTCAACTCCAGCGGTCTCGCGACCTTCACCGTCCGCGACACCAACGGCAACAAGAGGAAGATCGCCTACAAGGCGATGGTGGCTGAGACCGACGACTCGCTCGAGGGCGTGTCCCAGGTCCTGAAGCGCCGCTAACACACGACAAGGAACTGTCCCGGGTGGACCCCACGAACCAGTGGACCACCCGGGACACGTCCCTCGTCTGACCCCCACCCGGGGTCCACAGCTCGATTCGAGCTAGACCCCTGCACCCTGTGCAACCTGGACGCGGTCCGGGCCAACTCTCCTGTCGCTGCGAGAGATCTGGTCCGGATCGCCCCGTTTTCCGGCTCGTCCGGCCTTTCCACCGCGATCAGAACGCAAAGAGGGACACGGTCCGGGCCAACTCTCCTGTCGCTGCGAGATGACTGGTCCGGACCGTGCCGCGCATATTCCATCACGAGTTGGCCGGTAGCCGCAGACCGACCCCACTCGGGCGCGCCGCCGACCCACGGCCGGCGAGCGTGATCTACCCCTCGGCGCGCTTCGCCACGGCGAGGGCCACGAGACGCTCGGCGAGGTCCTCGGCGCCGTCGGATCCGACGTCACCGGGCACGAGGGCGCTCACCTGGAAGCGGTACTCGCCGGCGTTGTCGAGGTAGCCGATGGTGATGTTGAGCTCGTCCTCGGACCAGGCGGCGTACGCCTGACCCGGCACCTCGAGGGCGGCGGACTCGTCCGCGGTGCCCTCGATCGCCTTGCGGGTCTTGTTGAAGGTCTTGTTCTCGGCGGCAGCGTTCAGGGTGATCGAGATCCGCACGCCCTTCTTGGTCGTGAAGGTGCACGAACCCTTGGCGAGCTCGAACTTGGTGCCGAGCTCCCCGTTCAGCGCCTTCTCGCCGAACGGGCACGAGGGCGCGACCTGGCTGGGCTTCTTCGGTCCCGGCACTCCGGGCTCGCCGGGCTCGGCTCCGACGCCCTCTGCCGTCTCACCCGATTCTGTGCCCTGCTCCGAGCCCTTGTCCTTGTCCTTGTCCTTATCGTCATCACCGCTGCAGGCGGCGAGGAGAGGCGAACTGAACAGGAGAAGGCTGGCCAGGGAGAGGGTCATGGGTCGTGTGCGCATGCTGACAAGCCTAGGTGGTGGCACCCCGCCTCACGCGGGCGGCACGACGCGCCAGACGACGTGGGCGCCCGGCAGTCCCTTGAGCTCGATCGGGTCGGTCGGGTCGACCAGATCGACCTGGGCGTCGTCTTCGAGAGCCGCCCGGACGGCGTCGCTGCAGAGCACCTCGCCACCCGACGCCAGATCGGTGACTCGGGCGGCCAGGGCGACGTTCTCACCGAAGTAGTCACCGTCCTTGGCGACGACCTGTCCGGTGTGGATGCCGATCCGCACGCGGACCTTGCCGTGCCGCCGGAGCTGCTCGGAGGGACGGCGCAGGTCGCTCTGGATCGCGACGGCCGCGCGGCAGGCTGCCTCGGGGTCGCGGAAGGCCACCATGAAGCCGTCGCCGGCAGTCTTGACGACCTGTCCGCGGTACTGGGAGATCCGGGCGCGGAGGACCTGGTCGTGCGCCTCCAGCACCCGGACCCAGTTCTTGTCGCCCATCCGGGCGTTGAGCTGGGTGGAGTTCTCGATGTCGGAGAAGAAGAGGGTCACAGTCCCGTCGGGGGCCGCCATGTGGACGATCTCGGCCTGCTCCTCGTTGGCCCAGGCCGAGAGATCCTCCATGGTGCTCTGGATCAGGCCGGTGATGCCCTGCTCCCGCACCTTGCTCGCGGTACGGATGACCCGGCTGATCGCCCGCTCGGTCGGGTTCTGGGCGGGCCGCGGGCGGAGGGCGGTGGCGAGGTCGGCCTCGAGCTGCCCGACGTGCTCCGCGTGGGCAGCGAGATCCCCCCGCTGGCGTCGTACGACGACGATCAGGCCGACCACCGCGCACAGCAGGATCACGCACAGGATCCCCAGCACGATCGTCACGGCGTCACTGTATTGCCGTCCTGAGTAGCGTGAGGGAGTGGCCAACGAACTTGGTGCCCCGACGATCTTCGACCTCGGCGATCTGCGCGCTTCGGGACACGTCCAGAAGACCCTCCGTGAAGAGATCCGCAGCAACCTGCTGAAGAAGCTGGCTGCCGGCGAGGACCCGTGGCCCGGCTTGCACGGGTTCGAGGCGACCGTGGTCCCGCAGCTCGAGCGTGCGCTGCTGGCCGGGCACGACGTCGTGCTGCTGGGCGAGCGCGGCCAGGGGAAGACCCGGCTGCTGCGCACGATCGTGGGGCTGCTCGACGAGTGGACGCCGGTCATCTCCGGCTCCGAGCTGGGGGAGCACCCCTACGAGCCGATCACCGTCGCTTCGCAGTCCGCCGTCGCGGCACACGGGGACGACTTGCGCATCTCGTGGCGGCACCGCACCGAGCGCTACTCCGAGAAGCTGGCGACCCCCGACACCTCGGTGGCGGACCTGATCGGCGACGTGGACCCGATGAAGGTGGCCGAGGGCAGGTCGCTCGGCGACCCGGAGACCATCCACTTCGGCCTGATCCCGCGCAGCCACCGCGGCATCGTCGCGATCAACGAGCTGCCCGACCTCGCCGAGCGGATCCAGGTCGCGATGCTCAACGTGATGGAGGAGCGGGACATCCAGATCCGTGGCTACGTGCTGCGGTTGCCGCTCGACGTGCTCATCGTCGCGTCGGCCAACCCCGAGGACTACACCAACCGCGGTCGGATCATCACGCCCCTGAAGGACCGGTTCGGCGCGGAGATCCGGACTCACTACCCTGCCGAGCTCGACGCCGAGATGGCCGTCGTCCGGCAGGAGTCGAACCTGGTCGCCGACGTACCCGAACCGCTGCTCGAGGTGCTCGCCCGCTTCACCCGCAACCTGCGGGAGTCCACGGCCGTCGACCAGCGCTCCGGCGTCTCCGCCCGGTTCGCGATCGCGGGCGCCGAGACGATCGCCGCGTCGGCGCTGCGACGCGCGACCCTGCTCGGCGAGGACGCAGCGGTCGCGCGGGTCGTCGACCTCGAGACCGCGGTCGACGTGCTGGGCGGCAAGATCGAGTTCGAGTCGGGGGAGGAGGGTCGGGAGGCAGAGATCCTCACCCACCTGCTGCGGACCGCCACGGCCGAGACGGTGCGCGAGCACTTCCGCGGCCTCGACTTCGCCCTGCTCGTGGAGGCGATCGAGGAGGGCGCCACCGTGATCACCGGCTCCGGGGTCTCCGCCCGCGACGTGCTCGCCGGGCTGCCGGTGCTCGGCGAGTCCGAGCTCTACGACGACGTCTGCGAGCGTCTGTACGGCGCCGGCGGCGGCGCCACCGACGGCGAGCGGGCCTGTGCGATCGAGCTCGCGCTGGAGGGCCTGTTCCTCGCCCGCAAGATCGGTAAGGACACCGACGGACCGGAAACGATCTACGGATGAGCCGTTACCGCCGGTACGACGGCGGCGACCCGCTCGCCCCGCCGGTCGACATCGCCGAGGCACTCGATGCCATCGGCGAGGACGTCATGGCCGGTTACACCCCCGAGCGGGCGATGCGTGAGTTCCTGCGTCGCGGCGGCCAGGACCGCGACGGGCTCGACGACCTGGCCCGGCGGGTGGCGGAGCGCCGGCGCGACATCCTGCAGCGGCACAACCTCGACGGCACGCTCGAGGAGGTGCGTGAACTGCTGGAGCGCGCCGTACTCGAGGAGCGCAAGCAGCTCGCCCGCGACGCCATGATGGACGACGGCGACCGGGCGTTCCGGGAGATGCGGCTCGAGAACCTGCCGGACTCCACCGCGGCGGCGGTCACCGAGCTCTCCGACTACGACTGGCAGTCGCCGGAGGCTCGCGCGGCCTACGAGCGGATCAAGGACCTGCTCGGGCGCGAGCTCCTGGACCAGCGGTTCGCGGGCATGAAGCAGGCGCTGGCGGGTGCGACCGAGGAGGACCGCGCCGAGATCCAGGAGATGCTCTCGGACCTCAACGAGCTGCTCGAGAAGCACGCGGCCGCTGCGGACACCCAGCAGGACTTCGACGACTTCATGGCCAAGCACGGGGACTTCTTCCCCGAGAACCCTCGATCCGTCGACGAGCTGATCGACGCGATGGCGCAGCGGTCCGCCGCAGCGCAGCGGATGCTGAACTCGATGAGCCCCGAGCAGCGCGAGGAGCTGATGCGGCTCTCGGCGCAGGCGTTCGGCTCGCCGCAGCTGATGCAGCAGCTCGCCCGGATGGACGCCAACCTGCAGGCCCTGCGACCCGGCGAGGACTGGGGCGGGTCCGAGAGCTTCCAGGGCGACCAGGGCGTCGGCCTCGGCGACGGCACCGGGATGATCCAGGACCTCGCCGACCTCGACGCCCTTGCCGACCAGCTCTCGCAGTCGTACGGCGGCGCCCGGCTCGACGACGTCGACCTCGACAAGCTGGCCCGCCAGCTGGGCGACCAGGCCGCCGTCGACGCGCGTCGGCTGCAGGAGCTCGAGCGGGCGCTGCGGAAGACCGGCACGATGGAGCGCGGCTTCGACGGAGAGCTCCGGCTCACGCCCAAGGCCATGCGCCAGCTCGGCAAGGCGCTGCTCCGCGACGTCGCGCAGCGCTTGTCGGGTCGTCAGGGACAGCGGGACCTGCGGCAGGCCGGCGCCGCGGGCGACCTGTCGGGCTCGACCCGGGAGTGGCAGTTCGGCGACACCGAGCCGTGGGACATCCCGCGCACCGTGCTCAACGGCGTTCTTCGTCGCGCCGGTGACCCGTCGGGTCCGCAGCTCTCGATCGAGGACGTCGAGGTCGCCGAGACGGAGGCCCGCACCCAGGCTGCGGTGGCGCTCTGCGTCGACACGTCCTTCTCCATGGCGATGGACGGCCGCTGGGTGCCGATGAAACGCACCGCCCTCGCGCTGCACACCTTGATCGGCACCCGGTTCCGCGGCGACTCCCTCGAGCTGATCGGCTTCGGGCGGCACGCGGAGCGGATGGACATCGAGCAGCTCACCGCCCTCGACGCCCGCTGGGCGAAGGGCACCAACCTCCACCACGCCCTGCTGCTCGCCAACCGCCACTTCCGCAGGCACCCCAACGCCCAGCCGGTGCTGCTCATCGTGACCGACGGCGAGCCGACGTCGCACCTCGAGCCCGACGGCGAGATCTTCTTCGACTACCCGCCCCACCCGATGACGATCGCCCTCGCCGTCCGCGAGCTCGACAACGCCCGCCGCCTCGGTGCCCAGACAACCTTCTTCCGCCTTGGCGACGACCCGGGCCTCGCCCGCTTCATCGACTCGATGGCCCGGCGGGCCGACGGCACCGTCATCGCACCCGAGTCCGACGACCTCGGCGCCGCCGTCGTCGGTTCCTACCTCGGCTCCCGCGGCCCCCGGGACCGCTTCGGCGCCGGCTCGTACGGCGACTTCTTCGGTGGCCGGGGGTTCTGGGTCGGCTGACGCCTGCGGTCGTCATTGCCAGCGAGGGCTATAGGCCGCGCTGGCAATGACGACCCCTGCCTGTGGAGAAGGCCAGCAGGAACTGCGGGATTCGGGCAGCCTGCCGAGGTGCGCGACGAGCGATGGCGACGAGTTGCGGCCAGTCAGGCCGGACTGATCACGCGCGCGCAGCTCCGAGAGCTCGGTTGCGAGCGCTGGACGGTCAACCACCGCATCGCGACGGAGCGCTGGGCGGACCTGAGTCCGACTGTTGTGGGCACCACGACCGGCTCACTCTCACGCGAGCAGCTGATGTGGCTCGGTGTCCTCCACGCTGGAGGTGAATCGCTGGTGGGCGATCTCTCTGCCTGCGCGCTGCACGGCTTGAGGAAGTGGCACCGCGACGAAGTCGTCGTCTGGGTGCGCCGCGGACTCGACGTCGGCGACGAACCGCTGGCCGGCATCGAGTTCGTCGAGACGCGCCGTCCGCTGAGGACCATGTGGGACACCAGGTTTGCCCTGCCGGTCGCCCGGATCGAACCGGCGGTGCTCCGATTCGCTGCCTATCAGCGATCAACGCGCACAGCCGAAGGAGTCATCGCGGCAGTCGTCCAACAGCAGCTCACCAGCCCTCAAGCGTTGTTTGAGTGGATCGACAGGATGCAGCCGCTCCGCTGGGCGAAGCGGCTCAAAGGGGCGCTAGGTGAGATCGCCGACGGCGCCCAATCGGTCGCAGAGATGGACGTGCGGCGGATGTGCCGGGCTTTCGGGCTGGCCCTTCCTCGACGTCAGACCAAGCGGCGCGACAGTGCTGGCCGGGCGCGGTTCACCGACTGCGAGTGGCGGTTACCCGACGGCCGGATCGTCGTGCTCGAGGTCGATGGCGGCTTCCACATGGAGGTCGAGCACTGGGAGGACGACCTGGCGCGCCAGCGCGCCCTCTCGGCGTCAGGCCGGATCATCGTCAGATGCACGGCTCGCGAGCTGCGAGATGAGCCCTGGAAAGTGGCTCGTGATCTCCGCAACTTGGGCGTGCCCGCAGCGGCCTGAGCGGTCGTCATCGTCACCGAGGCCCCAGTGCCACGCTGGCAGTGACGACCCGTTGACCTGAAGTGCGGTTGAAGTAGCACGGTGGTGACATGGGCAGCAATCACGAAACCGTCTCTGTCCTCGGCGTCGGCGCAATCGGAAGTGCGGTCGCCACCACGATGCTTGCCGCAGGCAGGCCGACCACTGTCTGGAACCGCACGACCACCAGGGCCGACCCGCTCGTCGACGCCGGGGCATCCCGGGCCAGCGTCGATCTCGATCTCTTCGCGGACACGGTGTCGGCTCAGCTCGGCCACGTCCCGCGGGCAGCGTCCGACGTCGTGGGGGAGGTGCGGGCGGGCGAGTTCCCGGCCGGCCCGGCGTCTCTCGCCGAGCACCTCCCGGTGATCAGGCAGCTCCTCGACGTGCGGGAGCACGCCCGCCTCGGCGACGGCGGGCTCGACGCAGTTGCAGCGCGCGTCGAGCGTGAGATCGCTGCGGGCCACCAGGAGCACGGCCTGGCCAGCCTCGTTGGCTGAGGGGTCGTCATCGCCACCGAGGGCAATGGGTCACGCTGACAATGACGACCCGTGCAGCACCCCGGCCAGCTCCTCGATGCCGTCGATGAGCCGGGTGCCGGGGCGAGCCCAGGAGGCGTTGGCGTCGACGGCGTGGACGGGGACGCCGGCACGGAGCAGCCCGCGTCGTACGACGTCGTCGGCGAGATCTTGCGCGGCAGCACGGTCGTAGCCGCACGGCGCCACCACGATCAGGTCTGCCCGGGCGGCGGCGACGTCGTCCCAGGTGATCCTGAAGGACTTCTCGCCAGCCGTCCCGAGCACGCAGTCGCCGCCGGCGAGCCCGATCATCTCGGGGATCCAGTGGCCGGGTCCTGGGTCACGACCAGGTCGGCATCGAGCCCGGACAGCGCATCGGCGTCGAGGTGGTAGAGGTCGTCCCCACGCCGCATCGCGGCTGCGACGTACTCGTCGATCTCGGACGGGGTCAGCCCCTCCGGCATCGCCGAGGTCGACACGATCTGCCGGTCCCGCGCCTCCGCGGGATAGTCGCACTCGAAGGTCACCCCCACCACGTCGTCGCCCGCACCGATCGCGAACAGGATCTCCGTGGTGGAGGGCAGCAACGACACGATCCGCACGACCCCGACAATAGAGGTGATGTCCGACCTCACCCTGACCGTCCTCCTCCTGCTGGGCGCAGCCGCGCTGGCGGCCGGGTTCGTGGACGCGGTCGTCGGCGGTGGCGGCCTGATCCAGCTGCCGGCGCTCCTCATCGGACTCCCAGGCGCCACGCCGGTGCAGATCCTCGCGACCAACAAGATCGCCTCGATCTGCGGGACGTCGGCGGCCGCGGCGACCTACTACCGGCGCGTCCGCCCGGACCCTCGCACGTTCGGCCCGTTGATGGTCTGCGCGCTGGTCGGCTCGTTCGCGGGCGCGCTGGTCGCCTCGCATATCCCGCGCGAGGCGTTCGAGCCGATCGTGCTGGTGGTACTCGTCGTCCTCGGCACGTACGTCGTCCTCCAGCCCGAGCTGGGCGAGGAGACACTGCTGCGGTTCGCCGGCGGCCAGCACCTCGCCGCCGCGATGGCGGTCGGGGCGGTCATCGGGTTCTACGACGGCGCGCTCGGTCCCGGCACCGGCAGCTTCCTGGTGTTCGCGCTGGTCGGGCTGCTCGGCTACGACTTCCTCGAGGCCTCGGCCAAGGCCCGGCTGGCGAACTGGGCCACCAACCTGGGCGCGCTCCTGCTCTTCATCCCGACCGGCGCGGTGCTCTGGAAGGTCGGGCTCGTCATGGGTGCCTGCAACCTCGCCGGCGGCTATCTCGGCGCCCGCACCGCGGTCGAGAAGGGCGCGAAGTTCGTCCGCATCTTCTTCATCGTCGTCGTGTCCGCGTTCATCGTGCGGATCGGCGGCGACGTGTTCGGGGTCTGGTGAGCCCGGTCGTAGGGTTGGCTCCCGTGCGACCCACCTGGATCACCGCGTTCCTCGACCTCTCCGCGGACCACCACGACGAGGGAGTCAGCTTCTGGTCCGCCGTCACCGGGTACGACGTCAGCCCGCGCCGAGGCGGCTCCGGGGAGTTCGCCACGCTGATCCCCGGCGACGGCGATCCGTTCCTGCGGGTGCAGGCGCTGGCCGAAGGTGACGACGGGATCCATCTCGACCTGCACGTGCCGGACCCCCGCGCGGCAGCCGACCACGCCGTCGGGCTCGGCGCGGCCGAGCTCGCGAACCACGGCTACGTGGTCATGAGGTCGCCGGGCGGGCTGCCGTTCTGCTTCGTGCCCGATCCCGGCGTCACCCGGCCGGCGCCGTCCGTCTGGGCCGGTGGGCACTCGTCGCTGGTCGACCAGGTCTGCATCGACATCCCGGCTTCGTCGTACGACGACGAGTGCGGGTTCTGGCGCGACCTCACCGGCTGGGAGCCGCGGTCGTCCGCGGTGTCTCCGGACTTCCAGTCGCTGCTGAGGCCCGAGGGCCAGCCGCTGCGGCTGCTGCTCCAGCGGCTCGGCGAGCAGACCGGGGCCGTCCGCGCGCACCTCGACTGGGCGACCACCGACCGTGCCGCCGAGACCGAGCGGCACCAGGAGCACAGCGCGCGGGTCGTCGGCACGCATTCCCGTTGGACGGTCCTCGTCGATCCGGTCGGGCGGGTCTACTGCATCACCGACCGCGATCCCGAAACCGGGATGCTGCCGCCGCTGCCGACGGGCTAGCGTCGCGGTCATGGATCCTGAGGACCGCCACTATCCGCCGCTCGCCGGTGACGAGGTCACGACCGTCCGCGCCTACCTCGACTTTCACCGCGACACCCTGCGCTGGAAGGTCGACGGGCTGACCCAGGAGCAGCTCGCGCAGCGGCTGGAGCCGAGCACGATGACGCTCGGCGGGATGATGAAGCACCTCGCGCTGGTCGAGTCGCACTGGTTCGAGGTGGTGCTGGTGGGCGGAGAGACGATGATGCACCCGTTCGACGCCGTCGACTGGGAAGCGGACCCCGACTGGGACTGGCACTCGGCGGTCGACGACACCCCGGAGCAGATCCGCGCCCTCTTCGACGAAGCGGTCGCCCGCTCTGACCGGGTCGTCGCCGAGGCGCTCGCTACGTCGGCCGGGCTCGACACGCTCTCGGTCCGGCCGAGCCGGCGGAGTGGCAACCCCTACAGCCTGCGCTGGATCCTGCTGCACATGGTCGAGGAGTACGCCCGGCACAACGGCCACGCCGACCTGATCCGCGAGTCGATCGACGGCGCGGCCGGCGACTGACGGCTCACTCGGCGCCGGCGAATCCGGGGAGGAACTCCTCCATGATCGCGCGGAACGGAGCCTCGGCCTCGAGCTGGCTCATCACCCCGACCCCGCCGAGCCAGGTGCGGTGGATCAAGAGGTAGGACGGCGGCAGGTTGAGCTTGATCGAGACCGTGTAGGTCGGGTCCTTGGGGTTGTTGAGCCGCTGGAACTGCTCCCGCATCCACGCCCGTGAGAACCGGAACCGCTCGGTCCGGCCCGGCTCCACGAACGGAGACAGGTAGTCCATCAGCAGCTGTGGGTCGAGGTTGATCTTCTCCTTGAGGAACCCCTCCTCGCGGAGCCCTGCGATGAGAGCATCGCCGTCGCCGGCCGCGCACAGCCGGACCAGCCGACCCAGCGGCCGGGGCAGTCCGCCCTCCGCGAGGCGCGCGACGGCGCCGTAGTCGAGCACGCCGAGCCGGCC
Organism: uncultured Actinomycetota bacterium; assembly: GCA_963846535.1. GTDB lineage: Bacteria > Actinomycetota > Actinomycetes > Propionibacteriales > Nocardioidaceae > Nocardioides. The sequence continues at coordinate 1,542,291 of CAWJWK010000003.1, read as the reverse complement.
GGGCGAACCGTCGGCGTTGGGGATGATCCGGTAGTTGCCGGGATGCGGGTCGGCGTGCAGCAGCCCTGTGCGGGCAGGGCCCGAGAACAGGAACCGGACGTAGAGCTCGCCGTAGTGGTCGCGCTCCTCCGGCGTGCCGGTCGTGATGACGGTGGCCAGTGACGCCGGCGTCTCCAGCCACTCGGTGATCAGCACCCGTGGCCCGACGTCGACCACATCGGGTACGACGATGTCCGGGTCCTCGGCGAACGCCGCCGCGAACACCCGCTGGGCCTCGGCCTCCAGCGGGTAGTCGAGCTCTTCCTTGGCCCGTGCCTGGATCTCCTCGATCAGCGGCTTGATGTCGACGCCGGGGATCAGTGGCGCGATCGTGCGCGCCGCCCGCGCGAGCGTCTTCAGGTCGGAGTCGATGGCGGCGCGGGCATCGGGGTACTGCACCTTCACCGCGACCTCGCGCGACAGCCCTGTCTCGGCGTCGTGCCAGCGACCCTTGTGCACCTGCCCGATGGACGCGGCGGCGGTCGGACCGCCGTCGAGCCAGACCAGCTTGGTCTTCCAGTCGGGGCCGAGGTCGGCGGACAGGATGTCGCGCACGGTCTGCGTCGGCATCGGCGGCGCGGAGTCCTGCAGCTTGGTCAGGTGCTCGCGGTACGGCGCCGCCATCTCCTCCGGCAGTGCGCCCTCCAGGATCGACAGCGCCTGGCCGAACTTCATGGCTCCGCCCTTGAGCTCCCCGAGCGTGCGGAACAGCTGCTCGGCCGTCCGCTGCTGGATCTCGGTCATCACCGCCTCGGCGGGCGCGCCACCCAACCGCTTCCCGAACCCGAGCGCCGTGCGGCCGGCGTACCCGAGCGGGAGCGCAGCGAGTCGGGCCGTGCGCGCGGCGGCGGTCCGGGGGAGGTCGGCCATGGCCTCATTCTCCCGGGTCTTGCCAACCTTGGTCAGCGGTTGCGGCGTCAGAGCGGCTGGACGCCGTCCTCGAGGAGCCGCTTGGGGTGCATGCCGTCGACCTGCCCGATGAAGGGCGGGTGGATGCTGTAGCCGAGCATCCGGCGGATGTCCTCGGAGACCGCGCGGACGGTGTCGCGGGTCATCGACAGGGTGAACGCCTCCTGCGGCCGGAGCCACGGCTCGCAGTACTGCGCGGTGAGGGCGAGCCGCGGGCCGCCGGACCGGTTGGCGCCGCCGCCGTGCCAGAGGGTGCCGACGAAGAAGATGCAGGAGCCGGCGCTCATGACGACGGGCTGGCGCTCATCGGCCCCGTCAGGGATCCGGTCGCCCCACGTGTGGCTGCCGGGGATGATGTCGGTCGCGCCGTTCTCGGCGGTGAAGTCGTCGATCGCCCAGATCGTCGCCGCTCCGAGCGGGGCCCGTGGTCGCGGGATCGGGTAGAAGCCGTCGTCGGTGTGCAGCATCTGCGCCTGCTCGCCCGGCAGGATGTTGATGACCTGGAGCATCGACAACAGGTAGTTGGGCAGGAACAGCCGGTCCAGGAGTGCGAGCACCCGCGGGTGGTCGGCGATGACGTCGCAGGCGCGGGTCTTGTTGAGCACGCTGTAGACCCGCTGCGTCGTGTGGCCCTCGAAACTGTTGCGCCCGACGCGGTCGAGGAAGGGCGCCACGTCGGTGCGGATCGCGTCCAGCTCGGCAGGGGAGAGCAGGTCGGGCAGGATCACGTACCCGTCTCTCGCGACCGACGCCAGGTCGGCCTCGACCGTTGCCCCGTCGACGGTCGCGCCGCTGCTGGCGGTCCGGGGGTAAGTCCCGGCGAGGTCGCCGGTCAGATCGACCAGTGTCGAGATCTTGTCGTTCACGGGCATCAGCGCTCCTGCGGGCCGAGCCCGCCCTGATCCGCCCCGGCGGGCGGTGGTTCCTTGAGCTCGACGAAGACGACGTGTGTCGCGGTGTCGCCGATGTTCTCGCCGTGGTGCACCTGGGCGGGCAGCCACCCGGTGAATCCCGCCTCCATGGCGACCTCTCGCGAGGCATCTCCAGACACCAGCCGCCGACGGAACGTCGACAGCGTGTGCATCACGCTGTCCGGGTGGGCGTGCGGCGTCGTCCGGTCTCCGGGTTGGTCGGTGTACTCGAGGACCCGCACCCGGTCGTTCTCGAAGACCACCTTGTAGTGCTCGGGGTTCGACTCGACGGGATCCAGGCTCATCGCTGAAGAGTCCCACGAAGGACGCCGCCACGCCATCGCCCAGCAGCGCCGCGCCCGCATCAGCTGAGGCAGCCGCCGGTGTACTCGCAGGTGACGAAGAAGCTGATCATCAGCAAGAGGAACAACCACAACCCTGCGCCAGCGACGAGCGCGACGACCGCGAGAGCGCGGAGCCATCCGCGCGTGGCCCGCACGGCGAGGAACAGCAGGCATCCCAGGGCGATCGTCAATGCTCCGTGGAGCAGGATGAGGGCCGCGTCGCCCGTCGAGTTGTTCAGGAGTACGGCGGCGATCAGTCCGAGCGGCACGGACAGCACCCAGGACCAGGCGCGGACCGCTCCCGCTGCAGCGATCACCCCGATAGCGAGCTCGACGGCCGTCTGGGTGGACAGACGGTCGTCGTACCCGATGAAGGGCAACGACCATGCTGTGTAGACGACCGTGACGAGCAGGACGTAGCCCAGCAGCAGTCCGGTGCCGGGGCGGTAGTGCCGGTCCGGCTTCCGCCACCAGGAAGGAGCCGGACCGACGAACGCGGCGAGCACCAGCGCCAGGACCGTGGCAATCGCCAAGACGGTCAGTACGACGATGGCGGCATCGGCCGCGGCTTCGCCAAGCGGGTACGTCGTCCAGTAATGGAAGCTCCCGTCGCGGTCCTCGCGGACGTGCTCCTCGACCAGTACGAAGCGCGTGATGAGCAGCACCGCGACCGCCGCGCCGAACAGCCCGTACGCCGCCCACGTGGCCACGCGAGACCGGGTGGCTGCCGCGGACATCGGTCTGGTCATGCCGTCAGGATGGATCCAACCGGCGACGCGCGCTTGAGTCGACGTACTCAGATCGACGGCTTACCCGGGCATGCCCCCGAAGCGACGTACCTCCTGCGGCCACCCGCAGCCCACGGCTACCTTGCCGGCCCACACCTTGGCCTCCTCGTCGTCGGCCACGGACACCACGCAGAAGCCGCCGAGCCACTCCTTCGTCTCGACGTAGGGACCGTCGGAGATCACGGTCTCCCCGCTGGTCGCATCGGCGGCGTAGACGGGGGCCTGCTCCTCCAGGCCTCCGCCGAACACCCAGACCCCGGCCCGCTTCATCTCGTTGACGACGGACATCGACGGCTCGACGCGGCCGCGGAACCACTCCTCGGGGTGGTCGCCGACCCACTGCTGATTGAAGTAGATGAGGTAGTCGGGCATGTCTGCTCCTTCGGCTCCGGGGCAGGCTCGATGCCCGCCTCCACCGTCACCACGAACGGCCTGTGCCTGATACGACACCCTCGGACGACGAGTTTCAGCGCCATGCCGTCCGGATCTACGCGGGGAACGGCACTCCGGTGTTGGCGTGGCAGCGGTAGCCGTAGGGGTTCTTGTGCAGGTACTGCTGGTGGTGGGCCTCGGCGTAGTGATAGCTGCCGGCAGGGCCGATCTCGGTGGTGATCTCGCCGTAGCCGCGGCGGGTGATCTCGTCGCCGTAGATCTTGGTCAGCTCGCGCGCGGTCTGCTCCTGCTCGGGGGAGTGGAAGTAGATCGCCGAGCGGTACTGGGTGCCGACGTCGTTGCCCTGGCGCATGCCTTGGGTCGGGTCGTGCACCTCGAAGAACCGCTTGACGAGGTCGGCGTACGACACCTGGTCCGGATCGAACACGACCCGGATCGCCTCGGTGTGGCCGGTGCGGCCGCTGCAGACCTCTTCGTACGTCGGGTTCGGGGTGGTGCCGCCCGCGTAGCCCACGGACGTCGACCAGACGCCGGGGATCTGCCAGTAGATCTCCTCTGCGCCCCAGAAGCAGCCCAGGCCGAACTCGGCGACCTCCAGGCCGTCGGGCACGTCGTCGGTGACGATCGGGGCGTTGAGCACAGCGTGCTTCTCAGGCAGAGCGAAGCCGGGCTCGGAGCGACCCGGGAGCGCCTTCGCAGGGTCGACCATCTCGGTCTTGCGGGAGAGGAACATGCCTCTAGTCTCCCCGAGAGCGCAAGCCCCACACCGTTCTCAGCGAGTTCTTAACCGAGCCACTCAGCCGGCGCCATGCGCTGCGCACCACGCGTCGCGCCGCTCGCTGCTCGGGATCTGGAACAGCTGCCGCATCGCGAGCGCCTGAAGCGCGGCGTACGTCTCGATCTGCTTCTGCGCGAAAGTCCGCTGGGCGGGCGTCTTCGCGAGCGCGAGCAGCTCCGCGTGCCGCCAGACCATCTCGCGCCAGCCGCGCATGATCACGCCGGCGGCGGTCTCCTCGACGGTGCCGAAGTTGACGTCGTCGAAGGTCTCGTCGAACCGCGCCGCCTCCTCGGCGAACACCGGTGCGTAGAGGCTGTCGAGTCGGTGGTTGTAGCGGTCGTGGTCGGCCTTGTGGCTGGTCCCGTCGGGCGCGGTGAGCCCGACCTTCGCGATCACGTAGGGGAAGTCGCGGTTGATGTGGGCGTTCATCGCCAGCATGAAGTTGCCGAGCCCGCTGACCGCGCGGTTGTCCTCGGCCTTGAGCGCGATCTTCCACGCGGCGGGGATGTTCGCGCGGCGACCGGCCTCCCAGCCGCTGGTCGTCTTGAAGTAGAGATCCGCGAACACGGTGTCGACCCGGTTGAGCCACTTCGTGTCGGCGAAGTAGCCGGACCGGACGGCGTCTCGGACGTTCTCGGTGACCCGGAGGTAGGCGAGCGAGAAGATCGCGCTGTGGGAGCAGGTGCTCACGAGGCGGTCCAGGCGGACCTCCATCCGCGCGATCACCTTGTCGATGCACTCGTCGCGTCCGGACTTGCAGAGGTCGCCGGCGTACTCGGCTCCGGGCACCGGAAGCGGCGGCAGCAGCCCTATCAGGGAGTCCAGCGGCGGCAGCACCAAGCCGCGGATCGGGTCCGGGTCGGCCGGCGACGGCTCGTCCGCACCGGCCGCGGTCAGCGGCACCGCGGCGAGTACCAGGGCGAGGAGGGTCCCGAGGACAGCACGGATCACTGAGGTCACATCAAGGTCCAACGATGCGGCGCTACTGCGGCTACGAAGTCGAGCGGCGTCGGAGCCGAGGGCTCGCCGGCGCGTGTCCCATGGGTTGTCAGCCTGTCCCGCGGGTTGTCCGCTGTTGCAGCGGCTGACAACCCGTGGAATACCCGGCCGACCGGGTACTCCGCACTCGGGCGACCCGAGGTCTAGGCTCGCCGGGTGAGCCAAGAGCATCGCGACAAGAGTGGCTTCGAGACCCGCGCCATCCATGCGGGCTACGAGCCGGACCCGACCACCGGAGCGGTGATCCCGCCCATCTATGCCACGTCGACCTACAAGCAGGACGGCGTGGGCGGCCTGCGCGGCGGCTATGAGTACAGCCGCAGTGCCAACCCGACCCGGACCGCTCTCGAAGGGGCGCTGGCGGCGCTGGAGGAGGGGGAGCGCGGCTTCGCCTTCGCTTCCGGCCTCGCTGCCGAGGACACCCTGCTGCGCGCGCTCTGCAAGCCCGGTGACCACGCGGTCATCCCCGACGACGCGTACGGCGGCACCTTCCGGCTCTTCGACAAGGTCGCGGTGCCGTGGGGCCTGAACCACAGCCCGGCGCCCGTCGACGACGTCGACGCGGTGCGCGCCGCGATCCGGCCCGGCCAGACCACGGTGGTCTGGATCGAGACACCCACCAACCCCCTGCTCTCGATCGGCGACATCGAGGCGCTCGCTGCCGTCGCCCACGAGGCCGGATCGCTCCTGGTCGTCGACAACACCTTCGCGTCGCCGTACCTCCAGCAGCCGCTGCGCCTCGGCGCCGACATCGTCGTGCACAGCACGACCAAGTACGTCGGCGGTCACTCCGACGTCGTGGGCGGCGCCCTCGTCGTGCGTGACCACGAGGTCGCCGAGAAGATCGCCTTCCACCAGAACGCGATGGGCGCGGTGCCCGGCCCGTTCGACTGCTTCCTCACCCACCGCGGACTGAAGACGCTCGCGGTCCGGATGGACCGGCACTGCGACAACGCCGAGCGGATCGCGGACTTCCTCACCAGCCACCCGAAGGTCGGCGACGTCATCTACCCCGGGCTCGAGACCCACTCGGGGCACGAGGTCGCGCAGCGGCAGATGAAGCGCTTCGGCGGCATGGTGTCGTTCCGGTGCACGGACGGCGAGGAGGCCGCGCTCCAGGTGTGCGACCGCACCGAGGTGTTCACGCTCGGCGAGTCGCTCGGGGGCGTCGAGTCCCTGATCGAGCACCCCGGTCGGATGACCCACGCGAGCGTGGCCGGCACCGACCTCGAGGTACCGGCCGACCTGGTGCGGCTCAGCGTCGGCATCGAGACCATCGACGACCTGATCGCCGATCTCGACCGGGCTCTTGGCTGAGCCGACCGGCGACGCCGTCCTGTGCGTCGACGTGGGTTCGACGTACACGAAGGCCCTGCTGGTCGACCTCACCACCGCGTCCGTGGTGGCCGGCGCGCAGCGCCCGACGCTCGCCACCGGGGACGTGCTCGACGCGGTGGACGGCTGCCGGGCCGAGCTGGCAGCGCTCGACGAACGGGCTGCCGACGCCGAGGTGCTGGCCTGCTCGAGCGCGGGCGGGGGCCTGCGGGTCGCGGTCGTCGGCTACGAGGCGCTGGTGACCGCCGAAGCGGGCCGGCGGGTCGCCCTCTCGAGCGGCGGCAAGGTGGTCGGCGTTGTCGCGACGGCAGCACCGGACATTGGCGGCGTGCCCGACGCCGACTTGGTGCTGTTGACCGGCGGCACTGACGGCGGCAACCGCGAGGCGCTGGTCGGGGGCGCCCGTGCCGTGGCCGCGTCAGACTTCGCGGGACCCGTGGTCGTCGCAGGCAACGTCGATGCTCGCGAGGAGGTGGCCGAGATCCTTGCCCACCACCCCAGCGTCTTCGCCGAAAACGCTGTCCCGCGGATCGGAGTGCTCGCGCCGGACAGCGCCCGCGCTGCGGTGCGCGAGCAGTTCCTCCGGCACGTGATCGCGGGCAAGGGGCTCACCGCCCGCGGCGCGGAGCTGGCACGGCTGGTCCACGGCCCGACGCCCGACATCGTGCTCGCGGGTGTCGAGATGCTGGCCTACGGCATCGACGACCAGCGCCCAGGCATCGGCGACGTCGCGGTCGTCGACGTCGGCGGCGCCACGACCGACGTCTACTCCGTCGTCACTCTCGACGCCGAGCGCTCCGACGACGGGCTCGCGCACGAGGTGGTCGCGCCGACCGCGGCTACGCGCACGGTCGAGGCGGACCTCGGCATGCGGGAGTCGGCGGGCCTGCCGGCTTCCTTCGTGCCGGCCACGGACGAGGAGTACGCCGCCGACGAGGAGATCGCGCGCACCGCCGCCGCGACCGCCGTACGACGACACGCGGGTCGGTCCCGCGTCGTCCTCTCGCCCGAGGGTCGGGTGGTCGAGCGGAGCGGCGTAGACCTGCGCGAGGTGGCGCTCCTGATCGGCAGCGGCGGCGTGCTCCGGCACGGCCGGCCGGGCGTCGCCGACCGGGTGCTCGGCGAGGTCGTGACGGCCGACGACCCGGAGGGTTGGCAGCTGCCGGAGCGGGCCCGGATCGTGGTGGACGAGCAGTACGTCCTGATGGCGGTCGGGCTGCTCGCCGACAAGCATCCCGGCGTTGCCTATCGACTCGCGATGTCGCTCGCTACGGTGGCCCAGTGACCGAGGACGAGCCCGCCGACCAGCCCGTCGACGAGGAGCCGGACGAGCACCGGCAGCGGCCTCGATTCTCCCGACGCCGCCGGACGGACGAGCCGGACGACGACGCGGGGGACGAGAGCGTCGAGAGCGTGCTGCAGCGGTTCGCGCACCAGTGGGCGCTGGCGCGCGAGGAGCGTCGCGGCGGGCCGGCTCCGATCACGACCGGACCGTCACGGCTCGACCGCGCGCAGGTCCCGTGGGGGCTGGACCTGGCCGCCGCCTGGGCCTGGCGGCTGCTGATCATCGCGGCGGCGGCGTACCTCCTGCTCCGGCTGGTCAGCTACTTCTCGGTCATCACCATCCCGCTGGCGATCGCCCTGCTCGTCAGTGCGTTGTGCTGGCCGCTGGTGCACCTGCTGACCCGGGTGGGCATCCCGAAGGGACTTTCCGCGCTGCTGGTCGTCCTCGGCGGTCTCGCGGCGATCGGGGCGCTGCTGACGTTCGCAGGTCAACAGGTGGCGACCGGCGCCGAGGATCTTGCCGACCAGACCGTCCAGGGCCTCCAGGAGATCCGGGACTGGTTGCGCGACGGGCCGGTCAACGCCAGCGACTCCCAGATCAACGACTGGATCGGCAGTGCGCAGGACATGATCCGCGATCGCTCGCAGGACGGAGAGATCCTCGGTCGCGTCACCGAGGTCGGGTCTGCGGTGGGCCACGTCGTGGCGGGCTTCTTCATCACCCTGTTCGCGACGTACTTCTTCCTTGCCGACGGCGACCGGATCTGGTCGTGGATCGTCCGGCTGGCGCCGCGGGTAGCGCGCGAGCGGGTCGACAGCTCGGGGAAGGTCGCGTGGCTCTCACTGGTGCAGTTCGTGCGCGCGACGGTGATCGTCGCGGCCGTGGACGCGGTGGGCGTGATGATCGGAGCCGCGGTGCTCGACGTGCCGTTCGTCCTGGCGATCGGGGTGCTGGTCTTCCTCGGCGGTTTCGTGCCCCTCATCGGTGCGACGATCGCCGGAGTCGTCGCGGTGCTGGTCGCGCTCGTCGACCAAGGGCCGATCACGGCGCTCCTCATGCTCGCGGTCGTGATCGGCGTCCAGCAGCTCGAGGGTCACGTGCTGCAGCCGTTCCTGCTCGGCCGGTGGGTGGCGCTGCACCCGCTCGGCGTGATCTTCGCGATCGCCGGCGGGGTCCTCGTCGCGGGTGTCGTCGGCGCGCTCGTTGCAGTACCGCTGGCGGCAGCGACGAACGCCGTCGTGCTCCACCTGGCCGAGCTCGCCCAGATGCCCGTCGAGGAAGCCGCCGACGAGCTCGAGGACGACGTCATCCACCCACCCGATGAGGTGAGCAATGCCTGACCAGCCCGACCACCCTCACCACACCGTCACCCTCGCCGACATCGAGGCCGCGCGACCGCTGGTCGACGCGGTGGCGCTGCGCACGCCGATGGTGGAGTCGCGCTGGCTGTCCGGCGTCGCCGACACCCGGGTGCACCTCAAGTGCGAGAACCTCCAGCGCACCGGCTCGTTCAAGGCCCGCGGCGCTTCCGTCCGGATCGCGCGGCTGTCCGACGCGGAGCGCGCCGGCGGCGTGGTCGCGGCTTCGGCCGGCAACCACGCGCAAGGAGTGGCGCTCGCGGCGCAGCTGCACGGCATCCAGGCCACGGTCTTCATGCCGGAGGGCGCGCCCATCCCCAAGGAACGGGCGACCCGCGGCTACGGCGCCGAGGTGCGCTTCCGGCCCGGCACCCTCGAGGACTGCCTCGCGGCCGCGACGGAGTTCGCCGCGGAGACGGGCGCGGTGCTGATCCACCCGTTCGACCACACCGACATCATCTCCGGCCAGGGCACCCTCGGCCTCGAGGTCATCGAGCAGGTGCCGGACGCGGCGACGGTCGTCGTACCCACTGGTGGCGGTGGTCTGCTCGGCGGCGTCGCCATCGCGGTGAAGGCGCTGCGTCCCGACGTCCGCGTCGTCGGCGTCCAGGCAGCCGGGGCGGCGGCGTTCCCGCCGTCACTGGTGGAGGGGCACCCGATCCGGCTGCCGCAGATGGCGACGATGGCCGACGGCATCGCGGTCGGCCGGCCGGGCGAGCTGACCTTCCGGCTGGTGCAGGACTACGTCGACGACATCCTCACCGTGTCCGAGGAGGACCTGTCCCGCACCCTCCTGGCGCTCGCCGAGCGCGAGAAGCTGGTCGTCGAGCCGGCCGGTGCGGCCGCGGCGGCGGCGCTGTGCGTGGAGCCGACCCGCTTCAAAGGTCCGGTCGTCGTCGTCCTGTCCGGCGGCAACATCGACCCGCTGCTGCTCGGCAAGGTGATCCGGCACGGCATGGCTGCCGCCCGGCGCTACCTCAACCTGCAGGTCACGCTGCCCGATGTGCCCGGCGGACTGGTGCGCATGCTCGCCGAGGTCGCCGCTGCCGGGGCCAACGTCATGGAGGTTGCCCACGAGCGGATCTCGCCGAGCCTGCTGCTCGACGAGGTCGACGTGCACCTGCAGCTCGAGACGCGCGGCGAGCCGCACGCCGAGGCGGTCATCGCCCGCCTCCGCGAGCACGGCTACACAGTCGTCGACCGGGGCTGAGTTGAATTGGCCGAGCGCGTCTACGGCGACGCTGCCGAGACTTGGCCGACCGTCGCTGGCTTGCAGACCACAACCGCCGGCGCCGCCTCCCGCCGCGCTGCCGGCCGGACGCGCGCCGACTAGCCGGTATAGGGCTTGGCGTCGAGGATGACGACGGTCTGCGGCTTGCCGTTGGCCTCGTAGCTCACCGTCTCGCCCTTCTTGTGACCGTTGATCGCCTCGCCGAGGGGCGACTGCGGCGTGTAGACGGCCAGGCCCTCGGGCTCGACGTCGCGCGCGCCGAGCAGCAGGAAGGTGACAGCCTCGTCGTCGGCGTCGTCCTTGAACTTGAAGGTCACGACCATCCCCGGCTCGACGACGCCGTCGTCCGGCGGGGTCTCGCCGACCTCGGCCTTGCGGAGCATGTCCTCGAGCTGCCGGATCCGGAGCTCGATCCGGCCCTGCTCGTCCTTGGCCGCGTGGTAGCCGCCGTTCTCCTTCAGGTCACCCTCGTCGCGGGCTGAGCTGATCCGGGCGACGATCTCCTGGCGCTGCGGACCCTTGAGGTCCTCGAGCTCGGCCTGGAGCTTGTCGAAAGCGTCCTGGGTCAGCCAGATCGTCTGGTCGGTCTGCGTCATCGGGTACTCCTGGATAGGCGAATCGTGTCGAGCGTGGTCCGGTCGTCTCGCCCGCGGGTCGTGCGGGCCCCGTGCGGTCGGGATGCGTTCGGTCGGGAGGCGTCACCGGTGGTCGTGTCACCACCTCGGAGAGCGCCGACTCGGAGCCGGACAGAAGGACAAGTCTAACAAGGGCGGTGCGACCGTGCCGATTCCTCAGCGGGGCCGCCGCTGATCCTCTGCCGTGCAGCCGATGTTCTCCACAGCCGTGGCGCGACGCTCGGTGGCGATCTGCACGTCGTGATCCGGGCCGGCGTCGGGATCGGGCTCGAACGTCGCCTGGCCGACCACCGCCTTGTCGGGCGCGAGCGCGCGCACGGTGCACTGCGCCTCGACGGGGTCGTCGCCCCACTGCACCCGGATCACTGCGGTCGCCGTGTGGTCGTCGACGATCTCGGAGCTGATCAGCTCCGAGGACACCGACGGGTCCGAGTGGGTGATCGTGATCCAGGTCCAGACGGCCGCGAGCGCCCCCACGACGATCACCACGAATCCGATCAGGACGTACCGGCGCCAGCGCGGCGGAGCGCCGTACCGCTGTGGCAGGGAATTGCTGTGCACGGTCACCGGTTCATGCTCGCATGGCCGGGGCTTCTACCATTCGGAGCATGGCACCCGCCGAGACCGCCCGCGCCGGGCTCCGCCTGATGCATGTGCACGCTCATCCCGACGACGAGTCGAGCAAGGGCGCGGCGTCGACGGCCCGCTACGTCGCCGAGGGCGTCGACGTGCACGTGGTGACCTGCACCGGCGGCGAGCGCGGCTCGATCCTCAACCCCAAGATGGACCGCCCGGGGATCCTCGAGAACATCCACGAGATCCGGCGCCAGGAGATGGAGCGGGCGCGCGACATCCTCGGCGTCACCCAGGACTGGCTCGGCTTCATCGACTCCGGGTGGCCGGAGGGCGACCCGAAGCCGCCGCTCCCGGACGACTGTTTCGCGGCGATGCCGGTGGCCGAGGCGGCGGTGCCACTGATCCGGCTGGTGCGGAGCTTCCGGCCGCAGGTGATGACGACGTACGACGAGAACGGGGGCTATCCGCACCCCGACCACATCATGTGCCACCTGGTCTCGGTCTACGCGTTCGAGAAGGCCGCGGACCCGTCGTACGCCCCCGAGCTGGGCGAGGCCTGGCAGGTCAGCAAGCTCTACTACCACCACGGCTTCAACCGCCCAAGGATGCTCGCGATCCACGAGGCGATGCTCGAGCACGGGCTGAAGTCCCCCTACGCCGAGCGACTCGAGAAGTGGGACCTCGACCCCGAGTGGGACAAGCGGATCACGACCCGTGTGCCCTGCGGTGAGTACTTCGGCGTGCGCGACCAGGCGCTCCTGGCGCACGCGACCCAGATCGACCCCGACGGCCCCTGGTTCGCCATCCCGCGCGAGCTCCAGCAGACGGTGTGGCCCACCGAGGACTACGAGCTGGTCACCAGCCACGTCGAGTCCGAGCTGCCGGAGGACGACCTCTTCGCCGGCATCGATCTGCCAGTGGGAGAATGACCGCATGCATGCCGATCTGATCTGGGTCATCACCGCCGCTCCCAAGGACGATGACGTGGTGGCCGGCCCGATCGGCTTCGTCATCTTCATCGCGTTGTGCCTCGCCGTCGCGGTCCTCGGCATCAGCCTCAACAAGCACCTCAAGAAGACCCATCGCGCGGCCGACGAGGGCGTCTTCGGCGACCCGGTCGTGTCGGAGCCCGACGCGGAAGCGCCCAAGAGCGAGTAGTGCGGGCCCGATGATCGGCCGCGACCTGCTTGCTGGGGGGATCGCCGTCGGCATGGCGCTCACCGGTCACGAGAGCAGGTAGCCACCCACCAGCGCGACGATCTCGTCGAGCAGCTCGTCCCGGGTGATCGGCGGCTGGTCGAGCACCCAGCGGGTGGAGAGGCTCTCGATCGCGAGCACCGTCACCCAGGCCGACACTGTCGGCCGCGGCCGACGGCTGTGCTCGGGCCGGGCGATGAGGTACGTCGCAGCGAGCTCGCCCACCCGTCGCTCGAGGGCGTCGCGCCGCGCGCCGCTGCGCGACAGCGGTAGCTCCTCGGCGACGACGCGGAGCAGGGCCCGGTCGGCCTCGAGAGCGGTCAGCAGCGCGTCGGCGATGTCGCGCACGACCTCCGGGCCGGCGCCACCGATCCGGTCCGTCATGGCGGCGGCGACCCGGTCGGCGGTCTGCTCGACGTACCGGTCGACGACGACGTCGAGGATCGCGGCCTTGTCGGGGAAGTACTGGTAGAGCGATCCGGGGCTGATGCCGGCCGCCGCGGCGACCCGGTTGGTCGAGAACGCGTCGTAGCCGTCGGTGACCAGCACCTCGCGACCCGCGGCCACGATCCGCTCGACCATGTCGCGGGACCGGGCCTGCTGGGGAGCCTTGCGCATGACGCGAATGGTATGCGAGCCAGAACTCGCGTAACAATGGACCATGACCGCACTGGAGAACGAGCCCGTCCCGCTGGGCGCCTATCCCTCCCGGTTCCGCGAGGCACAGGCCCGCGGTGCCCGGCTCGGCGTCCCGCTGCGGGTGCTGGGCAGGGTCAAGAGCGTCGACGAGGGCCTGTTGGACCGGATCGGTCGTGCGTTCGGCGAGCGCGACGAGCCCGGCGCCCGGCTCGCGGACGCGATCCGGACGCGAGCAGGGCAGCCCGGGCGGGTCTCGATGGAGCAGTTCCGTACGGCGCTCGCGGGCGGGATCGACGCCGTACCGGATGCGCCGGCGGCGCTCACCGCGTTCTTCGCCGAGGTCGACGCCACCCCTGACTGGGTCGACTGGGACCTGCTCGACGAAGGTGCGCTGGTCGCCCGCCGGCTCGGCCAGAACGCCGCCGATGCCCTCACCCAGCTCGCGCTGATCGGCGGCTACCGGTTCGGCGGCCCGCCGGACCTCCTTGTCGCCACCGGCGGCCTGGTCGGCGACAGCACCCGGCGCCGTCTCGGGGAGACCCAGAAGTGGGTCGTCGAGCTGACCCGGCCGGGATCACTGCGACCGCCCGGCCATGAGGGAGCCGGCGGGCCGGCCGGCGAGGCGTGGCGCCTCACCGTCCACGTCCGCGCGATGCACGCGCTCGTGAACGCCGCCTTCGAGCCGCGCTGGGACTCCGGTCGCTGGGGCCTCCCGATCAACCAGGCCGACCAGGCGGCCACGCTGTTCCTCTTCGACGGCATCCTCATCCTCGGCTGCCGCGGCCTCGGCGTGCGGATCTGCGCGAAGGAGTCACGGGCGCTGATGCACCTGTGGAAGTACGTCGGCTGGCTGATGGGCGTCGACCCCGACTTCCTCGTCGACGACGAGTGGGAGCGGCACCGGATGAGCTATCACGTGCTGCTCGCCCAGTCCGACATCTCCGGGGCCGGGCCGCAGCTCGCCCGGTCGATCGTCGCGGCCCAGCGGGAGCGCCGCTACCCGGGCTGGCCGCAGCAGCTCCAGGGCGTGCGGGCGCGCTACGAGCGCGAGCGGATGCTCAGCATGCTGACGACCTTCCTCGGCCCGGCCAGCATGCGCGACCTCGGGCTGCCGCTCCGACCGCCGTGGGCCCACCTCTACATCGCGGTGCTCAACACCTACCGCTACCGCCTGCTCGGACGTACGCCGTGGGGTCGGCGTCGGCTCCTCGCGTGGGGCGACCGGGTCAGTCAGGGCATCCTCGACAGCCACTTCCTCGAGGAGGATCAGGCGGTCGGGGAGCTCAAGGCCTGAGTCCCCCGCGAGGTCGCATCCTTCGTCCCGCGAGGTCGCATCCTTCGTCCGCGAGGTCGCACACTTCGCGGACGAACCGTGCGACTTCGTGGACAAACCCTGCGACTTCGTGGGGGTGTCGGGGGGGTGTGGCAGATTCGGTCCCGTGCCCGACCGCCCCGACGTCCCGCTCGCGTGGGTCGAGCGGCTGCGCGCCGTGTTCGAGGACCTCCCGGAGTGCTACGAGGACCCGGCGTGGACCGGGGTGCGCTGGCGGGTCGGCCAGGCGACGGTCGCCCACGTTTTCGGCGGTGAGGACCAGCTGTTCCGCATCACGTTCCGCGCAGAGCCCGAGGAGGTGTTGGCGTTCCAGCACCTCGGCGCGCCGTACTTCAAGGTCGAGTGGGGCGGCAACGTCGTCGGCATCCTGATGGACGACGACACCGACTGGGACGAGCTGGCCGAGCTGCTGACCGACTCGTTCTGCCTGCAGGCGCCGCAGCGCCTCGTGCAGCTGGTCGAGCGGCCGGGCGCGTAAGGCGTCAGCTGTAGGTGTAGAACCCGCGGCCGGTCTTCCGGCCGAGCAGGCCGGCGTCTACCATCCGGGCGAGCAGCGGCGGGGGAGCGTAGAGCGGCTCCTTGAACTCCTCGTAGAGCGACTCGGCGACCGCCTTGGTGGTGTCGAGGCCGATCAGGTCGGCCAGCGCGAGCGGGCCCTGCGGGTGCGCGGCGCCGAGCACCAGGCCGTGGTCGATGTCCTCGGCCGTCGCGAAGCCGGACTCCATCATCCGGATCGCCGACAGGATGAACGGGATCAGCAGCGCGTTGACCACGAAGCCGGCCCGATCCTGGCAGAGGATCGCCTGCTTGCCGAGGGCCTCCTCGACGAACGCCCGGGAGCGCGCGGTCGTCTCCTCCGACGTCATCAGGCTGGGCACCAGCTCGACCAGCTTGAGCACCGGGACCGGGTTGAAGAAGTGGATGCCGAGCACCTGCTGCGGCCGCTCGGTGACGACTGCCAGCTTCATGATCGGGATCGACGAGGTGTTGGACGCCAGGATCGCGTCGGGCCGGACGATCTTGTCGAGCTTGGAGAACAGGTCGGTCTTGGCGTCCTCGCGCTCGACGATCGCCTCGATGACCAGCTCGCGGTCGGCGAGGTCGTCGAGCTCGGTGGCGAAGCGGATCCGACCCAGGACGGCGTCGGGGTCGTCGATCTTGCCCCGCTCGGCCGCGCGTCGTACGGACTTCTCGATGCGGGTCTGGGCCGCTTCGGCCGCCAGGGCGTTCGCCTCGACGACGATGACGTCACGCCCGGAGCGCGCGCACACCTCCGCGATGCCGGACCCCATCAGTCCGCCGCCCACTACGCCGATCCGTTGCGTCATCGTCATCTCTCTTCTGCTCGCTGTGTCCCCGATCGACCGTATTGGCTACTGACGGGTCAACAAATTGTGCGACGTCACCGCGACGAGTGGAGGCCATGGAACAGGAGGCCGGTCACGGCGTCGGCGATGCTCTCCGGCGCGATCGGGCCGTCGGGGTGGTACCAGTCGACGAGGGAGTTCACCATGCCGAACACGAGCCGGCTGATGACCTCCGGATCTACGTCGCTCCTCAGGTCGCCCTCGTCGGCAGCCTGCCGGACCACCCGGGCCAGCTGCTCGTCGATGTGGCGCCGCCGCTCCAGCGCGGACTGCTCCAACGGGCTGTTGCCGCGCACCCGCAGCAACAGGGTCACCGCAGGCAGGTGGGCGGCGAGGATACTGACGGCCGCCGCGACGGTCGCCTGCAGCCGGTCGTACGCGCGCTCGTCCCGGGTCGCGTCCGCGGCGGCGGCGACTGCCGAGCTGAGGCCTTCCAGCGCTTCGTCGAGCGCGGCGGAGAGGAGGGCCTCCTTGCTCGGGAAGTGGTGGTAGAGCGCCGACTTCGACACCCCCAGGTCGGCGGCCAGGTCGCTGATCGACGTGGCGTCGTAGCCCTGTCGGTTGAACAGCTCGATCGCCCGCCGCAGCACCGTCTCCTTGTCGTTGCCGGGGCGGCCGCGGGGGCGGCGCTCCTCCGGGGCGGGCGCCGCAAGTGTCACGGGGTCTCCTGCGGCCAGGTCTTCGCGACCAGGGTGAGCACGTCGTACGTCGCCACCGGCGCGGCGTCCTGGTTGGTGACGACCGCGTCCCAACGGACCTCGCCGTAGTCGGCCGAGCTGCGGGGGGTGATCTGCTTGACGGTGAGCGTGACCTGGATCGTGTCCTCGGCCTTGACCGGGGTCAGGAACCGGAGGTTGTCGACGCCGAAGTTGGCGAGCACCGGGCCTGGGTTGGGCTCGACGAACAGGCCGGCAGCAAGGGATACGACCAGGTAGCCGTGCGCCACGATCCCGCCGAACAGCGGGTTGGCGGCGGCCGCCTCCGGGTCGGTGTGGGCGTAGAAGGTGTCGCCGGTGAACTCGGCGAAGTGGTCGATGTCGGCGAGCGAGACCGTGCGCGTCGCCGACACGATGCTGTCGCCGATGCGCAGCTCGGCCAGGCTCTTGCGGAACGGATGGACGCCGCTGTCGCCGCTGTCGGCGCGCTGCGACCCGGTGGTCCAGCGGCCGGTGATGGCCGTGAGCATGTCGGGCGACGCCTGGATCGCGGTGCGCTGCATGTGGTGGAGCACGCCGCGGATGCCGCCCAGCTCCTCGCCGCCACCGGCGCGACCCGGGCCGCCGTGCACGAGGTTGGGGAGCGGACTGCCGTGGCCTCCTGCCTGTGCCGCCTCAGCGGCGTCGTCGCGGTCCAGCACCAGAACCCGGCCGTGCCACGGCGCCAGGCCGAGCGTCACCTGGCGGGCGAACGCCGGGTCGTGGGTGACCACCGACGCCACCAGGCTGCCCTTGCCCCGGGCAGCGAGCGAGATCGCCTCGTCGGCGTTCGCGTAGGTGAGCACCGTCGAGACCGGCCCGAACGGCTCGACGTCGTGCGGCTCGGTGGCGCCGGGGTGCGCACGCAGCAGCACGGGGGACAGGAAGGCGCCCGTCTCGGCGTCGGCGCCGACCACCTCGACCGTGTCGGGGTTGCCGAACACCACGTCGGCGCTGCTGCGCAGCGCCTCGATCGCCTTGCGGACCTCGTCGCGCTGGCCGAGGCTGGCCAGCGCGCCCATCCGCACTGACTCGTCGGCCGGGTTGCCGACGGTGATCTTCGCCAGCCGACCGCCGATCGCCTCGATCACCGCGTCGGCGAGGGGCTCGGGCACGATCGCCCGGCGGATCGCGGTGCACTTCTGGCCGGCCTTGACCGTCATCTCGGTGACGACGCCCTTGACGAAGAGCTCGAACTCCGGGTCGTCCGGCGTGACGTCTGGACCGAGGATCGAGCAGTTCAGCGAGTCCGCCTCGACGCCGAGCCGCACCCCTCCGGTCTGCACGGAGGGGTGGTTGCGCAGGATCTCGGCGGTGTGGGCGGACCCGGTGAACGCGACCGAGTCCTGCTCGCCGAGGTGGTCGAGCAGGTCGCCGGCGCTGCCGGAGATCAGCTGGAGCGAGCCCTCGGGGAGGATGCCCGACTCGACGATCCGTCGTACGACGGCCTCGGTGAGGTAGGCGGTCTGGCTGGCCGGCTTCACGATGGTCGGCAGTCCGGAGAGGTACGCCGGCGCGAGCTTCTCGAGCATCCCCCAGACCGGGAAGTTGAAGGCGTTGATCTGGACCGCGACGCCGGTGCGCGACGCGTAGATGTGCTGGCCGACGAATGTGCCGCCGCGCCCCAGCGCCTCGGTGGCTCCGTCGAGCACGACGACGTCGTTGGGCAGCTCCCGGGTGCCCTTGCTCGCATAGGAGAAGACGGTCCCGATGCCGCCGTCGATGTCGACCATGGAGTCGCGTCGCGTGGCACCGGTGCGGAAGGAGAGCGCATAGAGCTCGTCCTTGAACTGGCCGAGGTGCTTCGCCAGCGCCTTGAGCTGTCCCGCGCGCTCGTGGAACGTCAGCGCCCGTACGGCGGGCCCGCCGACCTCGTGTGCGTGCGCGACCGCAGCGCCGAGGTCGAGGCCGCGGGTCGAGATCCGCGCGACCTGCTCGCCGGTCGCGGCGTCGAGGACCGGCTCGCCCTCGTCCGCTGCTCGGAACCATTGACCCGCGACGTAGCTCTCCAAGAGTGCGCTCATCTGCGCTACGCTAATACAGACCGCTCGGTCAGTAAATAGTCGTCGCCGCCCCTGGAGGTGCCATGTCATCGGCCGTCGTGGAGCCGGAGCTCGCCGCCGATTTCCAAGCGACCATCGACCGCAAGGACCGCATCGAGCCGCGGGACTGGATGCCCGACGCCTACCGGAAGACACTGGTCCGCCAGGTCGCCCAGCACGCCCACTCGGAGATCATCGGGATGCAGCCCGAGGGCGACTGGATCGGCCGAGCGCCGTCGCTGCGGCGCAAAGCGATCCTGCTCGCCAAGGTGCAGGACGAGGCCGGCCACGGGCTGTATCTCTACTCCGCCACCGAGACCCTCGGGGTCTCCCGGGACGAGCTGACCGAGATGCTGATCTCCGGCAAGCAGAAGTACTCGTCGATCTTCAACTACCCGACGCCGTCGTACGCCGACGTCGGCACCATCGGCTGGCTGGTCGACGGTGCCGCGATCTGCAACCAGGTCCCGCTGTGCCGCACGTCGTTCGGCCCCTACGGCCGGGCGATGATTCGGATCTGCAAGGAGGAGTCCTTCCACCAGCGGCAGGGCTTCGAGCTGCTGATGACGATGATGCGCGGCACCGAAGCACAGCGGGCGATGGTGCAGGAGTCGGTCGACCGGTTCTGGTGGCCGGCGCTGATGATGTTCGGCCCGCCCGACGACGCGTCCCCCAACACCGAGCAGTCGTTGGCGTGGGGCATCAAGACCCACACCAACGACGAGCTGCGGCAGCGGTTCGTCGACATGTCCGTCCCGCAGGCCAAGGCGCTGGGGGTGACGCTCCCCGACCCGGACCTGGTGTGGAACGAGGAGCGTGGCGCGCACGACTTCGGTCAGCCGGACTGGGACCACTTCTGGGACGTCGTCAAGGGCAACGGGCCGTGCAACGCCCAGCGGATCGCCCATCGCAAGGCCGCGTGGGACGACGGAGCCTGGGTGCGCGAGGCGGCCACGGCGCACGCCGAAAGGAACGAATCATGAGCCGGATCAAGGGCGAGTGGCCCCTCTACGAGGTGTTCGTGCGCGGCAAGCGCGGCCTCAACCACGTCCACGTCGGGTCGCTGCACGCGCCGGATGACGCGATGGCCGTCCGCCACGCGCGCGACGTCTACACCCGCCGCAACGAGGGCGTGAGCCTCTGGGTCGTGCGGTCCGACGCGATCACCGCCTCCAGCCCGGACGAGAAGGATCCGCTGTTCGCGCCGAGCGGCGACAAGGTCTATCGCCACCCGACGTTCTACGACATCCCCGACAACGTCCCGCACATGTAGGGCCGAAGAAGACATGCCTGACATCCACACCCACGACGCCGACGCGCACGACAGCGCGTACGCCGGCCTGCTGGTCAACGACGCCCACTGGGCGTTCGGCACCGATTTCGAGGACCCGCTCGCCGGCGTCGACACCGCTGTCCCTGAGGGGGTCGACGCCGGCGAGCTCGCTGCCTACTGCCTCGCGCTTGGCGACGACGCGCTGATCCTTTCCCAGCGGCTTTCCGAGTGGTGCAGTCGCGCGCCGGACCTCGAGGAGGACATCGCGCTGGCCAACATCGCGCTGGACCTGCTCGGCCAGGCACGGCTGCTGCTGGCCCGCGCGGCGGCGGCAGATCCGTCGGTCGTGCCTTCGCTGCCCGACGGCTCGCCGGTGCCGGACGAGGACCGGCTCGCGTACTTCCGCGACGCCGCCGGCTTCCGCAACGTGCCGCTGGTGGAGCTGCCCAACGGTGACTTCGCCGAGACGGTGTGCCGGATCCTGGTGTTCTCCACGCACCGCCTCGCCGTGTTCCAACGACTTACCTCGCACCCGGATGCGGTGCTGCGCGCCGTCGCCACCAAGGGCGTGAAGGAGCTGGCCTACCACCGCGACTTCGCGGGCCGGTGGTTCGTCACCCTCGCCGGCGGGACGAAGGAGTCGCGGCGCCGGCTGGCCGCCGGACTCGCGCAGGTGTGGGCCCACCGCCACGAGCTGGGCGAGGACAGCGAGGCCGACGCGGTCCTGGCCCAGGTGCTCGCGGCCGCCGGCATGGCCGCGCCAGACGTCCGCTCGATCGAGACGGTCGGCCGGGACACCGAGCACCTGAGCCGGTTGCTCGCCGAGATGCAGTCGGTCGCTCGTGCCCACCCGGAGGGGTTGTGGTGACGGTCTCGACCCGGAAGGAGCACGCGTGGGAGGTCGCGGCAGCCGTCGTCGACCCCGAGCTGCCGATGCTGACGTTGGAGGACCTCGGTGTGCTGCGCGAGGTCGAGGTCGACGGCGGTGCGGTGGTCGTGGCGATCACGCCGACGTACTCCGGCTGCCCGGCGATGGCGACGATGCGCGACGACCTGGTGCGGACGCTGCAGGAGGCGGGCTACGACGAGGTGCGGGTCCGGGTCGCGCTCGACCCGGCCTGGACGACCGACTGGATCACCCCGGACGGCAGGGCCGCGCTGGCCGAGCACGGCATCTCGCCGCCCGGTCCCGCGCCCGAGCGATCCGGTCCGGTCGCACTCCAGCTGACGCCGACCCGCCGTTCCGTGCGGTGCCCGCGGTGCGGGTCGGACGACGTACGCCTGACGTCCGAGTTCGGATCGACCGCCTGCAAGGCGATGTACCAGTGCCGCGCGTGCCTCGAGCCCTTTGACCACGTGAAGGAGATCTGAGTGTTCCACCAGCTGGCCGTCGCCGAGGTCGAGCCGCTCACCGACGACGCTGCCGCCGTGACGTTCGATGTGCCGGCCGACGTCGAGGAGCTCTTCCGGTTCGCGGCCGGCCAGTCGCTCACCCTGCGGCGCGTCATCGACGGCGTCGAGCACCGGCGCACGTACTCGATCTGCGCGCCGGTCGGCGCCCGGCCGCGCATCGGCGTACGCGAGATCCCCGGCGGCCTCTTCTCGAGCTGGCTGGTGCACCAGGTCCGGCCGGGAGACGAGGTCGAGGTGATGCCGCCGAGCGGGAGCTTCCGCGCCGACCCCGCCCAGAGCGGTCGCCACCTGTGCATCGCGGCCGGCTCCGGCATCACGCCGATGCTCTCCGTCGTGGCCTCGGTGCTGACCCACCCCGGGGCGCAGGTGACGTTGCTCTACGGCAACCGCGAGACGACGTCGGTGATGTTCGCGGAGGAGCTCGCCGACCTCAAGGACCTCCACCACCGCCGCTTCGACCTCATCCACGTGCTCTCGCGCGAACCGCGGGACGTCGAGCTGTTCTCCGGACGCCTCGACGCCGATCGGCTGCGAGCGCTGTTGACGCAGCTGGTGCCCCTGGCCGACCTCGACCACGTCTGGCTGTGCGGGCCGTTCGGCATGCTGGCCGACGCGCGTGCCGTGCTCGCCGAGCTGGGCGTGCCCGCCGACAAGGTGCACTTCGAGCTCTTCTACGTCGACGAGCCGCCGCCCCAGCTACGGCACCCCGACCGCGTCGTCGACGGCATCACCAGCGACGTGACGATCACCATCGACGGGCGTACGACGACGACGCCGATGGAGCGCAGCAAGACGATCCTCGACGCCGCGCAGGAGGTGCGGAGCGACCTGCCCTTCGCCTGCAAGGGCGGGGTCTGCGGCACCTGCCGCGCCAAGGTGGTCGGGGGTGAGGTCGACATGGTGCGCAACTACGCCCTCGAACCCGACGAGGTCGCCCGCGACTTCGTGCTCACCTGCCAGACCTTCCCCGTCAGTCCCGAAGTCACCGTCGACTACGACGCCTGACCCGATGAGCGAACCGACCGAGCCGACCGATCCCGCCGCGCTGGCTCGTGCCTGCGCGGACCTGATGTGGGCGTCCGATCGCGCGAGCCAGTCGCTGGGCATGGCGCTGGAAAGGGTCACTCCCGGGTGCGCCCGGCTCTCCATGACGGTGCGCCCCGACATGGTCAACGGCCACGACCTGTGCCACGGGGGACTGATCGCCGCGCTCGCGGACAGCGCGTTCGCCTTCGCCTGCAACAGCCACGGCACGGCGACCGTCGCCGCCGGCTTCGACGTGGTGCTCCTCGAGTCCGCGCGGGTCGGCGACCGGCTGGTCGCCGACGCGCGCGAGGTCGCGCTGCGCGGCCGGTCAGGTGTCTACGACGTCACCGTCCGGTGCGGTGAGAAGGTGGTCGCGGAGTTCCGCGGTCGCAGCAGGTCGCTCGGGCGGCCCATCATGGAGGAGGAACGATGACCGACGACGTCGTGCTCGTCGACCGCGCCGATGCGGTCGCAACCGTCACGCTCAACCGCCCCGACAGCCACAACGCGCTGACGGTCGGGCTCAAGAAGGCGCTGGTCGCCGCGCTCGAGCACGTCGCCGCCGACACCGACGTACGAGCCGTGGTCCTGACCGGAGCGGGGCGCTCCTTCTGTGTCGGGCAGGACCTCGGCGAGCATGCCGCGGCGCTGGAGGCGGACGCCGCGACGGCGTTCGACACCGTCGCGCTCCACTACTCGCCGATCGTCAGCCTGCTCGCGACGATGCGGAAGCCGGTCGTGGCCGCGGTCAACGGCACCTGCGTCGGCGCCGGCCTCGGCTTCGCGCTCGCGTGCGACCTCCGGGTCTTCGCCGCCGGCGCGACCCTCGGTACGGCGTTCTCCGCGATCGGGCTGACCTGCGACTCCGGGCTGGCAAGCATGCTCCCGCGTGCCGTCGGGGAAGCGCGGGCACGCGAGCTGGTGCTGCTCGGCCACAACTTCACCCCTGAGGAGGCGGCACCCTGGGGGATCACCGGCGAGATCGTGCCGGTCGAGGAGGTCGCCGTCGCCGCCGCGAAGACGGCCGGTCGGCTCGCAGCCGGTCCCACCATCGCCTACGCCGAGTCGAAGCGGCTGCTGGCGACCGGCCACGACCGGACGCTGGCGGAGATGCTCGGCGAAGAGGCGGTCGCCCAGGCCCGGTGCGGTCTGACCCGGGACCACCTCGGTGCCGTCACCGCGTTCCTCAACCGCGAGCGGCCGACGTTCTCCGGGAGCTGATCACCGCCGATCTTGGCGGCCCGGGAGGCGCCGCGGAAATTGAGGCAATGAACCCCCCGTCTCGGGGCGGTCGCCCCCATCTTGTCCGCGCTCATCACGTCTCTCGGAGCGTCGCTGCCTCTGTTCATGACCTCCCGAGCGTGGCCGAGTCGGAGCAGGGGGCCCTCTCAGCACGACCACGAGCTGGCTCACCGGGTGGCGCACGAGATCGACTGCGTCGACTATTTCGCCCTCGGTGCGCTCATGGGCTACTACGACGGCGGGAAGTGCGCCATCCGCCACGAACTCGTCAACATCCTGACGTTCAAGAATGCCGCCCAGCAGCGCCGGTTCCTCCGCAACATGGACTTCGGCCCGCGACGGTCAGCGCGGTGACTTCGCGGCGCGGCGCCGCTGCTTGTCGACGAACCGGATCGACGCCTTCTGGGTGAAGCCAGGCGCGAGCCGCTGGAGGCGATGGGCGATCCGCGCCTGCACCGGCTCGATCACGAGCGCCTCGTCGGCAGCTACCGCAGCGAGCACCCGGGCAGCGAGCTCGTCGGGGTCGACCGGCTTGCGCACGCCCTGGCCCTTGAGGAAGTAGTCGCGACCTCGGACGGCGCCGAACTCGCCCTTGTCCAGGATCGGCGTGTTCACCGCCGCCGGGCAGATCGCGGTGACGCCGACGCCGTGGGCGGCCGCCTCCGAGCGGAGCGCTAGCGACAGGCCGACCACCGCATGCTTCGTCATCACGTACGACGTCAGCAGGCCCGCCGCCATCAGACCGCCCATCGAGGCGGTGTTGACGATGTTGCCGCCGCCCTGGCGGATCAGCTGCGGGTAGGCCGCCGCGACCCCGTGCACGACACCGCGGATATTGACGTCGATGATCGAGTTCCACTGGGTCAGGGTCAGGTCCTGGGTCTCACCGATCAGGCTGATGCCGGCGTTGTTGAACATCAGGTCGAGCCGGCCGTGCTCGGCGACGACGTCGTCCACGAGCGCCTGCACGCCGCCCGCGTCGATCACGTCGAGCTTGGCTCCGCCGAGGGGCGGCTCGAGGTCGGCCGCGATGGCGGTGGCGCCCGCCGCGCGCAGGGCCTTCACCAGAGCGGCACCGATGCCGGACCCGCCGCCGGTGACGATGGCGACCTTGCCGTCGTACCAGCCCTCGGGGTGCGTCTTCGCCCTCCTCAGTCTTTGCGGGGAAATCATGCGAAGGCCTTCAGGACGAGGCCGTGCAGGTCGGGGTAGCGCTGCAGGTGGGCGCCACCGTTGACGTCGATGTTCTCGCCGGTGATCCAGGCAGCGTCGTCGGAGAGCAGGAAGCGCAACAGGGCCGCGATCTCGCCGGGCTCGCCGCTGCGACCGAGCGGGGTGTTGTCGAGGTAGGCGTCGCGCACCCCGGGGATGTCCATCGCCGGCGCGGTCAGCGGCGTCACCACCAGCCCGGGGGAGACCGCGTTGACCCGCACCCGTCGCGGCGCGAGCTCGAGCGCGGCGACCTGCGTGAGCATCACCAGGCCGGCCTTCGCCGAGCAGTAGGCCGCCATCCCGGTGCCGGGCTGCCGGGCGTTGAGCGAGGACAGCGAGACCAGTGTGCCGCCGTCGGCGATCCGGGCGCCGCCGTGCTTGAGGACCAGGAAGCTGCCGGTGAGGCAGACGTCGACCACCCGCCGGAACTCCGCGGCGTCGTGCTCGACGATCAGGCCCAGCGTGCTGACGCCGGCGCAGTTGACGACCCCGGTGAACCCGCCGTGCTGCTCGACCACGGAGTCGAAGAGCGCGGCGACCGAAGCCTCGTCGGCGACGTCGACCGTGATCCCGTCGGCGGGAGGGGCGAGGTCGGCGACCACGACCGTGTGCCCGTGCTCCCGCAGGTCGTTGGCGGTGGCTTCGCCGATGCCCGAGGAACCTCCGATCACCACGGTGACGGGGCTCTGACTCTTGTCTGGATTAGTTGACACATGTCAAATCTAGCCCATACGGTGGTTGCTGTGAACCCCACCACCGCGATCATCGGCGCCGGCATCAGCGGCCTCACGACCGGCAAGATGCTGGGCGACTACGGCAGTGCCGTACACCTGCTTCGAGTCGTCGGACCGGATCGGTGGCAACTGGGCGTTCGGCAACCCCAACGGGCACAGCAGCGCCTACCGCTCGCTGCACATCGACACCTCCAAGGAGCGGCTCTCGTTCCGGGACTTCCCGATGCCCGACGACTATCCCGACTTCCCGCACCACACCCAGATCAAGGACTACCTCGAGTCCTACGCCGAGGCGTTCGGCCTCAAGGAGCAACATCGAGTTCCAGAACGGCGTCCGGCACGCGCGCCACCTCGACGAGTCGGAGGGCGGCGGCTGGGAGATCACTCGACCAGGTGGGCGCCGTACGACGCTTCGACCACCTCGTGGTCGCCAACGGCCACCACTGGGACCCGCGCTATCCCGACTTCCCGGGCGAGTTCACCGGGGCAGACGTTGCACTCACACCACTACATCGACCCGAAGACGCCGATGGACTTCTTCGGCGCGCGGATCCTCGTCGTCGGCCTGGGCAACAGCGCCGCCGACATCGCGGTCGAGCTGTCCGTCGAAGTCGCTGCAGACCAAGGTCACGCTGTCGACCCGGTCGGGCGCCTGGATCGTGCCGAAGTACGTCGCCGGCCAGCCGGCCGACACGATGTACCGCACCACGCCGCACCTCCCGCTGAAGTGGCAGCGCAAGATGATGCAGTGGGGCCAGGTCGTTCAACGGCTCCAACGGCGCGCTCTACGGACTGCCGGAGCCCAACCACAAGTTCTTCGAGGCCCACCCGACCCAGTCGGTCGAGCTGCCGCTGCGGCTGGGGTCCGGCGACGTCGTACCAAAGCCGAACATCGCGCGGCTCGACGGCTCGACGGTGCACTTCGAGCGACGGCACCAGCGACGACTTCGACATCATCGTGTGGGCGACCGGCTACAACATCACGTTCCCGTTCTTCGACCCCGACTTCCTCAGCGCTCCGGACAACCACTTCCCGCTCTTCAAGCGGATGTACAAGCCCGGCATCGACGACCTCACCTTCGTCGGCTTCGCCCAGGCCACGCCGACGCTGTTCCCGTTCGTCGAGTCCCAGGCCCGGCTGGTCGCGGCGCACCTGGTCGGCGCCTACGCGCTGCCCGGTGCCGCGGAGATGGAGCGGGTGATCAAGGAGGACGAAGCGAAGTACATCGGCCACGTGCTGCACACCCCGCGCCACACCCAGCAGGTCGACTACTTCATCTACGAGCACGACATCCGCGCCCGCGAGATCCCAGCCGGCCGCAAGCGCGCCGTCGCACTGAGCGGCTCGAGTGGTCGCCGATGAGCAGCGGAGCGTGGAACCGCCTCGTCGACCGGCGCGGCACCAACAAGGGCGACGCGCGCCGAGACGCGCTGCTGTCCGCCTTCGACGAGCTGCTGCGCGAGCAGTCGCTCGACGACATCAACGTCGCCGAGATCTCTCGGCGCGCCGGGGTCACCCGGTCGGCGTTCTACTTCTACTTCGAGAGCAAGGCCCTCGCGGTCATGGCCCTCATGCAGGAGCTGTACGACGCGGCGGCCGACGCCAACGAGGTGTTGGTCAAGGCCGAGGGCGACCCGGAAGAGCGGATCCGTGCAGCGATCGCGCTCCTCTTCGACACTGTCGACAGCAGCCCCCACACGTATCGCGCACTGCTCGAGGCCCGGGGCTCCAACCCGGACGTCCGGCAGATGTGGGACGCGGGGCTGGCCGACTTCGCCGGATTCATCGCGGGGATGATCGAGACCGAGCGGGCCGCAGGCCGTGCGGTCGAGGAACCCGACGCCAACGCCGTCGCCGCGGTGCTCCTCGATCTCAACAACCATGCGCTCGAACGACACGCGCTGGGCTCGGGACCGCCGCGGGAGCAGCACATCGAGGCATTGGTCAGCATCTGGCTGCGCACGATCTACGGCACCACCGACCAAGGAAGGGGCAGGCGATGACGAAGCTGACGATCACCTTCGACTCCGCGGGCACCGCCTGCGAGGCCTGGCACTTCGTCGCCGCGCACGACGGGCTCGCGACGGCGGCCGGTCGACCGGTCGTGGTGATGGCGCACGGCCTCGGCGGCACCAAGGACTCCAGCCTGGAGCCGTTCGCCCGCGCGTTCGCCGACGCGGGGCTCGACGTCGTCCTGTTCGACTACCGCGGGTTCGGCGCCAGCGCGGGGGAGCCGCGCCAGGTGGTCAGCCTCGACGGCCAGCTCGCCGACTATCAGGCGGCCTTGCAGGCGGCCGCTCGGCTGCCCGACGTGGACCCTTCGCGACTGGTGCTGTGGGGTGTCTCGCTGGCGGGCGGTCACGTGCTGCGCGCGGCCGCCGACCGCTCCGACGTCGCTGCGGTCGTCGCCCTGGTGCCGATGGTCGACGGCGTCGCCGCGGCCGTGCACGCGACGGCGACGCACACTCCTGGCCAGCTGCTGCGCGCGACCGCTCGCGGCATCCGCGGTCGGGCGGTGACCCGGGCCGGCCGAGCACCGGTGATGATGCCGATCGTCGCCCGGCCGGGGGAGACCGGTGCGATGACCCTGCCCGGTGCGCTCGAGGACTACCTGGCGATCGCGGGGCCGACCTGGCGCAACGAGATCGCCGCCGACGTCACCCTCGAGCTCGGCACCCGCAAGCCGACGGCCGCGGCGGCGAAGATCGCCGCCCCGCTGCTGGTGCAGATCGCCGACTTCGACCAGAGCGCGCCGCCCCGGGCGTCGGCCAGGGCGGCGTTCAAGGGCAAGGCCGAGGTCCGCCACTATCCCTGCGACCACTTCGACGCGTTCCCGGGCAAGCCGTGGCACGACGCGGCACGCGACCACGCGGTCGCGTTCCTGACCCGCCACCTCACGCCCGCCGCCACCTCCGAGCCTGCGAAGGAGACCGCCGGTGCCTGAGACCGTGCAGCAGCTGGTCCGCGCCCTGGCGGACAGCGACGGGGTGGGCCTCGCGTTCGAGGACGCCACCTGGACCTGGGCCGAGACGGTGGGCGATGCCGCGGCACGGGCGCGGGTCCTCCGCACCTGGGCGGCGCCCGACCGGCCGCTCCACGTCGGCGTGCTCATGGAGAACACCTCGGAGATGGTCCGCGCACTGCTCGCCGGCGCGATCGGTGCGCACGTCACGGCGGGCATCAACGCGACGCGGCGCGGCGGAGCACTGGCGGCCGACGTACGTCGTGCGGACTGTCAGGTGCTCCTCACCGATGCCGAGCACCTGCCGCTCCTCGACGGCCTCGACCTCGGCGGCGCCCGGGTCGTCGACACCGACGGCGCCGAGTGGGCCGAGCTGACCGCGGCCGCGTCGCGCAGCGTCGATGGGTTCGACGAGGTGGGCGCGATGGACACCTTCATGCTGATCTTCACGTCCGGCACCAGCGGTGACCCGAAGGCGGTGCAGGTCAGCAACTTCATGGTGGTGATGTCCGGCAGCGTGCTGTCGGAGAAGTACGCGCTCACCCCGGACGACGTCTGCTACTGCGCGATGCCGCTGTTCCACTCCAACGCGATCATGGCCTCGCTGGCACCGGCGCTCTGCGGCGGCTCGACCATCGCGTTGGCGCGGAAGTTCCGTGCGACCGGCTTCCTGCCCGACATCCGGAGATACGGCGCGACGTACATGAACTACGTCGGCAAGCCGCTCGCCTACGTGCTGGCCACCCCGGAGCGGCCCGATGACGCCGACAACCCGTTGCGGGTGGCGTTCGGCAACGAAGCGTCCGACCGCGACATCGCGGAGTTCGGCCGGCGGTTCGGGTGCACGGTCTGGGACGGCTTCGGCTCGACCGAGACGGCGGTGATCATCACCCGCACCGACGACACTCCGCCGGGGTCGATCGGCCAGCCGTTCGACGGCGTCGCGGTCTACGCTCGCGAGACCCGGACCGAGTGTCCGCGCGCGGTGTTCGACGACAACGGTGCCGTGGCCAACCTGGACGACTGCGTCGGCGAGCTGGTCAACACGACCGGCGCCGGCTTCTTCGGCGGCTACTACAACGACGAGGCCGCCACCGCGGCGCGCCTCGACGGCGGCATGTACTGGTCCGGCGACCTCGGTTACCGCGACGAGAACGGCTTCATCTACCTGGCCGGCCGCACCGACGACTGGCTCCGCGTCGATGGCGAGAACCTCGCCGCCGCGCCGATCGAGGCGCTGCTGCTGCGGCACCCCGCGATCAGCCAGGCCTGCGTGTACGCCGTACCCGACGCGCTCGTGGGCGACCAGCTGATGGCGACCCTCGTGCTCCGGGACGACGCCGAGCTCGAGCCGGGGGCTTCGAGGCCTTCCTCGCCGAGCAGGCCGACCTGTCGCCGAAGGCGTGGCCGCGCTACGTCCGCATCGCCGACCGCGTCCCCACCACGGCGACGAACAAGGTGCTCAAGCGGGCGCTGCGCGCCGAGGGTACGACGACCGCCGACCCGCTCTGGGAGCGGGAGGAACGGGGTCGGTCGTACTCGCCGGCAACGTCACGGGCGCGGAGCGAGCAGCAGCTCGGGTAGCACGGACGAGAGGTACCTGACGGTCTGCTCGTGTGACCAGCCGCGCTCGCGGAACGCCTGGTAGCCATCGTCGCCCCCGAAGACCAGGAGGATGTCGGTCCCGCTGTCGAGACTGACGCCCTTGCGCAGTCGACTCTTGCGGGCGAGGTCCTCCATTGCTTGGCGGTAGACGAGCTGGCGCATGCGCTCGTGCTTCGCCTGTACTCGCTGGGCTTCGGGATCGACGTTCGCCGCGGCGCGGACGATCGCTTTGAGCGGAGCGGCCCTGGCGAGCACGTCCGCGACCCCACGCAGGAAGATCTGCAACATGGCGATGCGTTCGGGCTCGGCTTTCATCGCCCGCCGAGTCTCCGGGCTCGTCGGTCGAGGTCTACGTCCCCAAGGGGGCAATGCTGGACGATCCCGCCTGCAACCTCGACCCGACGTACGTCGGCACGTACGAACGTCACCTGTGCCCGGCAGACACCAGCCACGGAGGACATGCAGCTGACGATCTCCCTGAGCAGCCTCGCAATCGACACCGAGACCGGCGCCGGGACCTTCTCGGTCACGTTCGAGCAGCCTGCCCGGGCACCCTCGCGAAGACGTCGGCCGGACTGGTCTACACGCCCGATCCCAACACGTTCGGTCTAGACGGCTTCACCTACGAGGTCACCGACCGAGGCGCCGGTGACAATCGCGACGGGCTGATCGGCTAGGGCTCGCATGCACGCGTTGCGTCCTACGAATTGGTCGTCATGGCGACCGATTCGTAGGACGTCCGGTGCCTAGGCGTGGAGAGCGGGCCCGAGCCAGCGCCGTACCAGCGCGCGCAGCTCGTCCTCGGACCGCGGCGGATCAGCCGGGTACTGCAGGAACGACACGAACAGCCGCATCAGGATCTCGGCAAGCCCCTCCAGCTCGTCGTCCGCGACGCCGATCTCCGACCAGTCGACGGGGATCTGGCGCAGGACGTCGGCGCCCAGCCCGAAGGCCATCGACGACGTGACGTCGCGACTGAAGACCTCGGTCTCGCCGGCCTGGAACAGCGCACCGATGTGCCGTTCATGGGGGATCGCCTCGACGGCGAAGACGACGGCCTCGATCACGGCCTCGGCCGGGGTGTCGAAGGTCGAGAGATGGCGCTCCATGCGGCCGACGAAGTCCTCGAGACCGGCTTGGGCGACGGCACCGAGCAGCTCGGCGAGATTCGCGTAGTAGCGATACACGGTCTGTCGGGTCACGCCCAGCTCGCTCGCGACGTCGGACAATGTGGTCTTGGCCGGCCCGTACTTCTCGATGCAGGTCAGGACGGCGGCGACGATCCGCTGCCGCGCCTCGTCCTCGGTCCGGGGCGGGTTGCCCTGCCAGCCATGGTGTCCCATGTTCAGCCGACCTCGACGGGAGTGACAGGGGTACGGCGCCGCGCGGTGTGGAGCACACCGAGGACCGCGATCGCGCCGGCGAAGCAGGCGAGCGTGTACCAGCCGCTGCCGATCGGCGTGCCGTCGTTGGTGATGCCGTTCTCGGCGTCGATGAAGGCGGGGAGCGCCGTGATCCAGAGCAGCGCCATCGTGGCGAGGTAGACGGCAGGATAGATCCGCGCGAACGGCGTCATCGGCTCCGGCTCCTCGACGTCGCGGCGTCGGACCTGGCTGACGAGGATCCAGATGCCGACCGCCCAGACCAGTCCGAGCTCGATGCCGAGCACCCACGCCTGCGCGGTGATGTTGGGCGTCTCGCCGCCGAAGATGCCGGACGGGATGCCGAACAGCGCCATCGAGGGCGGGGTGAGGACGCCGGCGACGGCGATCCGCCAGGTGAGCGACCAGCCGCGACGTGGTCCGCCGTCGGGGGCCTTCGACCCGGCCAGCTTGATCGCGAGGAAGGTCATCACCCCGAAGGACACGGAGGCGAACAGCAGCATGCTGTTCATCGGGACCGAGGCCAGGGCGGGATGGTTGACCTCGACGTTGGCGTCGTTCCAGCCCCACCACTTCAGCTGCGGGCCGAGCTGGTCGAAGATCTCGTAGAAGACCTGGCAGACGAACGCGACCAGGATCGAGCCGACCAGCGCGCCGCGGTGCTTGAACACCCCCAGCACCCGAACGACCTCGTAGACCAGCACACTCAGCGCCGGGTAGATCGCGATGATGTAGAGCGGCAGCCGGTCCCACATGAACTGCACCGTGAAGATGTTGTGGGCGAAGATGAAGCCGTACTGCTGGTCCAGGCCGAACCACTCGGGGAAGTACAGCGGCGGCTCGGTGACGAAGAGGTAGATCAGGGACGCGCACCAGATCGCGAAGGCGACCGGATCGCCCGCGTGCAGCCGTCGTACGGCGTGCACCAGCGCCCACACCGCTCCCGCGATGATGACCAACTCGAGCACCGGCATCGTGCCGTTGGCCAGGTCGAACGGGTTGTGCAGCGAGATGACCGGGCTGACGTCGTGGCAGTCGAACCCGAGGCTCCGGGTGACCTGCTCGGCAGCCTCTTCGCACACGGCGGTCATCGGGTGCCTGCCGTCTCGCTCGGTTGCGACTTGGCGCCAGGGGTCCAGTCGGTCCCCGGCGGATCCTGGTGCGGTTCGAAGCCGAACGGCACCGTGGTGCGGCCGACGAGCGACTTTGCCTTGAAACGGAGGAGTCCGGCCAGCACTCGCGGGCTCTTCATCATGTCGCCGAGCGACTCGTCGAGGTTGAAGACCTTCGCGAAGTGCTCGTCGATGACGGCGTCCTCGCGGGCGGCGCCGGTGATCAGGTTGAACGCCGGCCAGGTCATCGAGGCGAGGATCTTGCGCTGCCAGGTCGGCAGGGTCTCGGTGCCGGTGGCGCACGCGTAGCCGCGGTCGCGTGCCATCGCCATGCCCCACGGCACCTTGAGTCCCTTGCGCTGCTCGGCGAGGAGCCGCTTGAAGAACCTTTGGTCCAACTGCGCTCCGGAGTCAGCAGCCGTTTGGAGGTGCGACCGCAGGATCAGTGCAGAGCCCGAGGCGGCGCTGATGCCCTGGCCGTAGAACGGGTTGAACGCGCAGATCGCGTCGCCGATGAAGACGATGCCGGACGGCACCTGGGGGAGCTGGTCGTACCGACGCCATTTGTTGCCGGTCGACCGCGTCAGGTGGACCTCCGAGACCGGATCGCACTCGGCCATGGCGGCGGCGAACAGCGGGGTCCGGATCCGCGCGGCCGACGCGACGAAGTCGTCCGTCGTACGCGGCATGTCGATGCCCCACGAGCCCATGCAGGCGATGGTTCGGCCGCCCTCGATGGGGAAGAAGTTGACCAGGAACTCGTGCTCGGGCGGGTGGTCGCCCTTGTCCTGGGTCGGCATCACCACGATGTGCTGCCACCACCAGGACGAGGGGCGGTCCTCGGGAGCCGGGAGGTCGTACCAACGCGAGGTGTAGGTGACCTTGGCGTCGAGCGTCTGTACCGGCGTCTCGGCCCAACCCGCGGCGACAAGCCAGTCGGAGACCGACGAGCCCCGGCCCAACGCATCGACGACGAGGTCGGCGTCGATCCGCTCGTCGCCTCCCGCCGCCGTCGAGAACGCGACACCGGTGACCCGGCCGCGGGCAGTGCCGCCGTCGGCCGTCTCGATGCCGCGCACCGAGACGCCCTCGCGGATGACGACGTTGCTGAGCTCGCGCACCTTGTCGCGCAGCACCCGCTCGATCAGGATCCGCGAGCTGTAGACCATCGTCATCGCCGACCGCTTGCGTGAAGCCCACCCGGTGCGCTCGAGGTAAGCAGCATCCATCGACGGCATCAGGTGCAGCCCGCCCGCCGCGATCAGGTCCTCCTCGAACCCCGGGAACAGCTCCCCGATCGCGCGCCGCCCGGAGTTGAGCAGGAAGTGCGGGTGCTTGCTCTGCGGTACGCCGCGCCGGTGCTCGGCATCGGCCGGCAACTCGTCGCGCTCGAGGACCAGGACCTCATCGAAGTGCGGTGCGAGAGCACCCGCGGCGCACAGCCCCGCCATGCTCCCGCCTAGGACGACCGCTGTCCGGCCCAAGCTCATGTGTGTGCTCCATTCATTCATACAAGTTCTGCATGAATGTATGAATGAGTCGATGGCTTGTCAACTGGACCGAGGGATCGGATACCCGCGCCAGATGACAGGTCGCCACGCTGGGCTCGCATCTTTCCGCCCAGATAACAGCGGCTCGCGGCAGGACGCTCCTCGAAGTTGCTTCGCTCACCGACCTCGGACCTGCGAGCCGTCGCCTGGCTTCACCACTTCTGCAGGATCAACAGCTGGCGCATGGCGTCCTCGCCAAAGCTGCTCCTG
This sequence comes from uncultured Actinomycetota bacterium, assembly GCA_963846535.1. GTDB lineage: Bacteria > Actinomycetota > Actinomycetes > Propionibacteriales > Nocardioidaceae > Nocardioides. The sequence goes on along the minus strand of CAWJWK010000003.1, from coordinate 1,507,715 downwards.
CAGTTCTCGCCCTGGGTTAGGAACTCGCCATGGTTGGGGAGCGATCCCCAGGTCCGACCGTCGTGGTGGTAGACGATGCTGAAGTAGGCCTGGCTCGCGGCGAGAAGGTCCGCGGCGAGGCCACCTCGGAACGCCGCAGAGCCAGTAGCGTCCGCCACGAAGGACGAGTCATCCGGAAACTGCCGCGAGTCGACGCTGGGCAGGGGCAGTGTCCGTTCGACGCCGGGGCACAACGGATTCTCCGAGTCTGGGAGGAGCGTGCCCCAGAAGACGGAGTAGATCCCTCCTGGCACCAAGCCGGTGAACTTCAATCGCACGTCCGTGCGGGCGTTCGACTTGCCAAGCGTGCGCACGGTCGAGGTCGCCGACGCCGCGGACCATGCGCCCCAGGTGACCCCCAGGCTCACACCAGCGACGTTGAACAGTGGGGCCGACGGATCGGTCGTCGCGTCCGGGTTCCGTAGCGTCGACCCCACAATGACGAACACGTCGCGCTCGTAAGCCTCAACGGCATCGGCCTGATCCGGCTTCGCCGCGGATGCAGGCGGTGCTACAGCAAAGAGGGCCAGAGTCGCGGTCATGGCGGCGGCCGCCAGCGGCGAGGTCCAGCGGGTTGGCTTCATCGTGATCGCTCCTAGATTCTGACCAAGAGGTAGACAGGGGCGGGCTGCTGAGGGTTCTCGGTCATGCGAAGGAGCATGATGCGCGGGGTTTGCAGCGATCTTGCAGTGCATTCTGCCCAGGCAGAGTTGGGACGAAATCTGGTTCCGGCTGGTTTCCTTGAGCACGCCGTACAGCGAGTACTCCTCGGGCGGCATCGCGTCGGCGAACGGCAGGCTGTCGGCAATCAGGTCGCCGAGCCAGAAGGTTCAATCCAGCGCGTCACCACCTCCTGAGCCGCATGTCCGGGGGCGATCAAAAACCGCTCGGCAGGGGTCATTCCGCCGCCTTCCGGCGTCCGGATCTGCCGAAGACAGGGCGCGTCCCGCCGGTCGGGCCGCGCAGTGAGCCCGAGCGAGCAAGTGTCTCAACACCGACCGCCGCGGATTGCTTGCGGTCGTGCCGAGTTCCGGGCGTCGCTCAACGCGGCAGAGGGTTCGGGCCGGTCGCGGTCACGAGCCGCTGGGGCACCCAGTCGTCGACATGATGGAACCCATCCTCGAACGGGCCAGCATCGACCTCGACGGATGCTCTGAGTGAAAGACGATAGAACTTTACGTGGGTGAAGTCCTCGAACAAGATGTAAACGGGGTCGGGTGTGCTGTTCGGGCCCTGGAATTGTTGTCCCGTCAGGACGGGCTTGTGGGCTCCAACGAACGCGTCGAAAGTGTCGCCGACCACGACGCCGAGGTGCTCCAACCCCATCTTGTAAACGCGCTGGTGCACGGGCGGGATGAGCTCGATGAGCGGGACGACCTTGCCATCGAGGACTTCGAGCGGCTCGGCGGGAACGATCAAGGAGATCGGCCGGCCGTTCCAGACGTTCTCGCGATTGGCGACCGCGTGGCGTTCGAGCAGGTTCCGCACTTGCGTGTACTGGTCCCACTCCGGCACCCGGACGGCGAGGTGGCTGAGCGGGTATGGGCCGATGTCGATGCCCCGGTCGAGCAAGCGGTCGTGCTGCTGCACGGCGAACGCCCGATAGTCCCCGATGATGTCGCCGACCGGATCGGCCATCGCCGCCTCCTCTCAGCCGCCATAGTACGGCGAGTTGCGCGGCACGCATCCGGCCGCCGCTCGCGCACCGTCCGGACCTCCCGCGGTCCGGTTGCGTCATCCCGCCGCGAAAGCGCGGTCCCAGACCCGCGCACGAAGAGCCCCGACCGCGCACGCGGGTCGGGGCTCTTCGCGGTGAAATCAGGAGACGCGGACGTTCTCAGCCTGGGGCCCCTTGGGGCCCTGGGCGAGGTCGAACTCGACCTTCTGGTTCTCTTCGAGCGACTTGAAGCCGCTGGACTGAATAGCGGAGAAATGGACGAAGACGTCCTCGCCGCCGCCATCCTGTGCGATGAAGCCGAAACCCTTGTCGGCGTTGAACCACTTGACGGTTCCCTGAGCCATGAACTTTTCCCTTGCTTACATGTCGGGTGCGTTGTGCCCCCGAGGCGCTGAAGACATCCACCTGTACTGATGTCCAGCGAACCGAAAACCAGGGGTACTAGATACAAGCCGCGACATCGTGTGCGACCAGGACGGCTTGCCAGCCATCCCTTCAACAAGACCCACGATAGGGCATCGGTTGTGTGTTCAGGACTTCGGCGGAACTCCGCCGAGCCTGGCGCATGACCCGCGCCCCCGCGACCCGGGTCATGGCGCCGCGTGGTGGCGTCCTGATCTGACGCGAGCAAGCTTGCTTGCTCACACTGCCAGGTGACCCCAGCGTTCCCGAGTTTCGCTGACGCGAGGTCATCGGGTCGCATGGTCCCTGGACGGGGTACGGATGTCCGCCGACTTGGTGAAGCGGACCGGGAGACTCCTGGCGCACGTCGTCCAGCATCGAGGACCAGCGGATGCCGACGTGTTCTCCGAGATGCTCATGCGCGGCGACAATCAACCGTTCCTGGTAGCGCTCGTCGAACCCTTCGCCTTCGCCATGGCGCCAACCGTAATCAGGTGCAAGCCGGGAACGCTCACGCACGGCGCTATCTGCGCCAGTCCGCCGCTGCGGCCTCTGTGGTGTTGATTGTGGCCGCGGCTAGCGTGGGTGTGTGCCCAATCGCTTGGCGACCGCGACGTCGCCGTACCTCCTCCAGCACAAGGACAATCCCGTCGACTGGTGGGAGTGGAGCCCGGAGGCGTTCGCCGAGGCGCGGGCTCGGAACGTGCCGGTGCTGCTGAGCGTCGGGTACGCCGCCTGCCACTGGTGCCATGTGATGGCGCACGAGTCGTTCGAGGATGACGCCACGGCGGCGTACATGAACGAGCACTACGTCAACATCAAGGTCGACCGCGAGGAGCGGCCTGACGTCGACGCGGTCTACATGCTGGCCACGACGACGATGACCGGGCACGGGGGGTGGCCGATGACGGTGGTGCTCGACCACGAGGGCGCGCCGTTCTTCGCCGGTACCTACTTCCCGGATCAGCCGCGGCAGGGCATGCCGTCGTTCCGGCAGGTGCTGGCCGCGCTCTCGGAGGCGTGGACCGACCGTCCCGAGGAGATCCGACAAGTAGCGGGCAAGCTGCGGGAGCACCTGGCGATGACGGGGGATCTGCCGTCGGGGGCGGTCGGGCGGGAGCTGATTGACGGGGCTGTTGCGAAGCTCGCTGAGGAATTCGATCCGATGGCGGGCGGGTTTGGGAGTGCGCCCAAGTTTCCTCCCACGATGGTGCTGGAGTTCTTGCGGCGGTATGCCGGGCCACCGGGTCTCGATACATCCTCGCTCGTCCCTCGCGACAGATCGCCAAGCGGCTCGGGCTACTCGACCACCGACGCGGCGCACATGCTGCATCGGACCACTGCGGCGATGGCGGGTGGGGGGCTGTACGACCAGCTGGGGGGTGGGTTCGCTCGGTATGCCGTCGATCGGGGGTGGGTGGTGCCGCACTTCGAGAAGATGCTCTACGACAACGCGCAGCTGGTCGGGCTCTATGCGCGGCTCGGGACCGAGGCCGGCGATCGGGTCGCTCGGGAGACCGCGGACTTCATGATCCGCGAGCTGCGCACGCCTGAGGGTGGGTTCGCGTCTGCGCTCGACGCGGACAGCCCGGACCCGGTGACCGGTAAGAGCGTCGAGGGGGCCTTCTACGCGTGGACTCCGGGGCAGCTCGTCGAGGTGCTCGGCGAGGAGGATGGCGCCTGGGCGGCCGAGCTGTTCTCGGTGACCGGGGCCGGCACGTTCGAGCACGGCACGTCCACGCTGCAGCTGCGGCACTACCCGACGAGCGACCTCGACCGCACCCGGTTGGCGCACGTGTGTGAACGCCTGCTCGCGGCACGCGACGCGCGCCCCCGGCCGGGCATCGACGACAAGGTCGTCGCTGCCTGGAACGGGCTGGCCATCAGCGGCCTCTGCGACGCCGGCCTCCACCTCGGTGATCAGGAGTACGTCGACGCCGCGATCACCGCGGGTGACCTGATCGCCCGCCTCCACCTAGCCGACGGGGGACTCCTTCGGGTCTCCCGTGACGGCGCGGCCGGTCCGCACGCGGGGGTGCTCGAGGACTACGGGTGCGTGGCGTCCGGCTACCTAGCGCTCGTCCAGGCCACCGGCGACGCGAAGTGGCTCACGCTGGCGACCGACCTGCTCGACCACGCGCTCGCCGGCTTCCGTGCCCCGGACGGCGGGTTCTTCGACACCCACGCCGATGCGGAGACCCTGGTGGCCCGCCCGCGGGACCCGGGCGACAACGCGTCGCCGAGCGGGTTCAGCAGCATGGTCCACGCGCTGGTGACGGCGCACGCGCTGACGGGGGAGGGGCGCTACCGCGACGCCGCCGAGCAGGCTCTGGCAACGGTCGCGGGGCTAGCCGAGCGGGCGCCGCGCTTCACCGGCTGGTCGCTCGCCGCGGCCCACACCATGCTGGACGGGCCGCTCGAGGTCGCGATCGTCGGCCCCGCCGGCCCGGACCGCGACGCGCTCGCCGCCCGCGCCCGCCGGCTCCCCGGCGCGGTCGTAGTCGTGGCGGACGGGCCGCGCGACGACGTACCCCTTCTCATCGGCAGGACCCCCGTGGAGGGTCGCGCGGCGGCGTACGTCTGTCGTGGCTTCGTCTGCGAGCGGCCGGTGACCTCTCCGGACGGCATCCAGTGACCGAGCGCTGGCGCTCGGGACTGGCGCTGCTGATCAGCATCGTGGTGTTCGGCGGGATCCTCCTGTTCGCGCCGGCCGACGGCCCGGCCGCCTTCCGCCGGCTGCTCGGCATCGGCGAGGACCCTCTGGGCGACCCCGCCGACGTGCCACCCGGCGGCACCCATGCCTTCCTCGAGACCCAGCCCGGCGATCCGGACGAGCCCGTGGCGTGGGACCCGTGCGACGAGATCCACTACGAGATCAACCCGGACGCCGCGCCCGACGACACCGACGAGACGAAGGACTTCGTCGAGAACGCCGTCGAGATCGTGTCGCACTGGACCGGCCTCAAGTTCGTGTACGACGGCACGACCGACCGCCGTCCGGAGTGGGATCGCAAGTTCGTGCCGTCCCTCGGCCGGCACGAGCCGGTCCTCATCTCCTGGGCGACCGAGGACGAGGTGCCCCAGCTCGAGGAGGACGTCGCCGGCATCGGCGGTGCGGTCGCGGTGGAGGTCAGTCCCGGCGGCTGGTACCGCTACGTCACCGGCGGGGTGACCCTCGACAGCGACGCGTTCGAGCACATGGACGCGATGTTCGGCGACAGCGGCGAGGGGAGCGCGATCCTGCTGCACGAGCTCGGGCACCTGGTGGGGCTCGACCACGTCGACTCCCGCGACGAGCTGATGTACTCCGACAACATCGGCAAGCGGGAGTTCGGCACCGGCGACCTCAACGGGTTGGTCGAGCTCGGCAAGGGCAGGTGCGCCTGACCCCGTTGCCCGTCGCGGAGCGCCAGAATCGGAGCATGGAGCTCGGGCCCACAACCCCTCAGCCGACGGCGTTCTACGACGGCGGCCTGCCGCCCGGCGATCCGCGCCCCGACCTCCCGGCCAAGATCATGCTCGAGCGGATCGAGAAGGTCGCCGGCGGCAGGCCCCGCGAGTCGTTCCGGATGATGCGCCGGATCGCCTACCGCGACGAGAAGTACGGCGAGATCCTGGTGCCGGCTGACCCCGGCGCGTTCGAGACCGACTTCGCGTCGGTGCCGACTCTCCTCACCTGGCTGGTGCCTCGCACCGGTGCGCACCTGCCGGCGGTCCTACTCCACGACGGGCTGGTGGGCGACGAGGACTACGTCGCAGCCCACAGGATCGAGCGCGTCGAGGCTGACCTCGTCTTCCGACGGGCGATGCGCGACAGCTACATCCCGCTGATCCGCCGCTGGCTGGTCTGGTCGGCGGTGAGCCTGAGCACGATCCGGCACGGCTCCGAGAGCTGGTCCCGCGCGCAGCACCTGCGCTACCTGTTCGCCGCGGCCGGCAGCCTGCTCCTCATCGCGGGGCTCGGCATCGCTGCGACGCTCGACCTGTTCGACATCGTCGCCTGGCTGCCGTGGATGGGCGCCGACCGCGGCTTCGCGCTCGAGCTGGTCGGCGGGCTCGCCGGCGCGATCGTGGTGCCGCTGCTGCTCGGCCTGACCTGGGGGCGGTTCGGCATCGCCGGTGCGGTGACGGGCATCGCGCTCGCCGTACTCCTCCACGTGACGGCGCTGCTGCTCATGGTCACTGCGGTCTACCAGCTCGCCGAACGGGTGGCCCGTCGTACGCCCATCTTCGGGCTGGTCGCGACCGCCGTGGTGCTGGCCGCCTGCTTCCTGCTGACGGTGCTGCTCGTCGGGACGTCGGGCTAAGGGGCCGACCGTGGTCGGATGCGCGGAATCGGCGTCCGCAGTACTTTCGAGGCATGACCACCGTTGCGCCGACGACCGCCACGTTCGACTCGCTCGACCCCGCCACCGGCGCGGTCGTGGGGACGCACCCGATCCACGACCAGGCTCACGTCGACGCCATCGTCGACCGCGCCCGGATCGAGGCGAGCTGGTGGGAGGGCATCGGGTTCGACGGCCGCAAGGAGCGGCTGATCGCCTGGCAGAAGCACATCGTGAAACACCTCGACGAGCTCGTCGAGCTGATGCACCGCGAGAACGGCAAGCCGTACGGCGACGCGGCGCTCGAGATCACGCTCGCCATCGACCACCTGCACTGGGCGGCCACCCACGCGTCGAAGGTCCTCAAGCGGCGCAGCGTCGCACCCGGCCTGGTCATGGCCAACCAAGCGGCGAGCGTCGCCTACCGCCCGCTCGGCGTGGTCGCCGTCATCGGGCCGTGGAACTACCCCGTCTTCACCCCGATGGGCTCGATCGCCTACGCCCTCGCGGCCGGCAACGCCGTCGTGTTCAAGCCGAGCGAGCACACACCCGGCATCGGTGAGTGGCTGGCCCGCTCGTTCCAGGAGGCCGTCGGGCGGCCGGTGCTCCAGGTCGTCACCGGCTACGGCGACACCGGTGGTGCGCTCTGCGCGGCCGGCGTCGGCAAGGTCGCGTTCACCGGGTCGCCGGGCACCGCCCGTCGGGTGATGGCCGCCTGCGCCGAGACGCTGACGCCGGTGCTGATGGAGGCCGGCGGCAAGGACGCGATGATCGTCGACGAGGACGCCGACCTCGACGCCGCGGCCGACGCCGCCGTCTGGGGCGCCGCCGCCAACGCCGGCCAGACCTGCGCCGGCGTGGAGCGGGTCTACGTCCACCAGCGGGTCTACGACGACTTCCTCCGCGAGATCACCGCGAAGGCCAACGAGCTCGCCGCCGAGCCGGGCGGTCAGCTCGGACCGATCACCATGCCCTCACAGATCGACATCATCCGCCGCCACATCGACCACGCGATCGCGTGCGGCGGCCGCGCGATCGTCGGCGGCCCGGAGTCGATCGGCGACCGCTACGTGCAGCCGACGGTGCTCGTCGACGTACCGGACGACTGCCCGGCGATGACCGAGGAGACGTTCGGCCCGACCATGACCGTCACCAAGGTGCGCGACATGGACGAGGCGGTCGCGAAGGCGAACTCGACGGCCTACGCCCTGGGCTCGACCGTGTTCGGCAAGGCAAGGGCCGTCGAGACCGCCGAGCGGATGCGGGCCGGGATGACGGCGATCAACGGTGTGCTGTCGTTCGCCGGGGTGCCGTCGCTGCCGTTCGGAGGCATCGGCGAGTCCGGCTTCGGGCGGATCCACGGTCCGGACGGGCTCAAGGAGTTCACCTACTCCCACGCGATCGCCCGGCAGCGCTTCAAGCCGGCCCTCGCGATGACCACGTTCCGCCGTACCGAGAAGGACGAGGAGCGGGTCGGCAAGCTGGTCAACGCCCTCTACGGGCGCGGCAACAAGAAGAACGGCTAGCCGGGGCCGGCTGCCGAGCGCCGGAACCCGTTGAGGATCGAGATCTTCTGCCAGATCTCGCGGGACATCCCGACCGTCAGCGTCTCGACCGTGCTGACGGTGTCGAGGACGACGGCGTCCTGCGACTCCTCGGCGCACAGTGCCGCTGCCTTCGCAACCAGGCTCAGCAGCTCCGAGCAGTAGTCGAGGTAGTGCTCGAGCTCGTCCTGGGTCAGCCGGATCGGCTCCGCGCTCTTGCCGGTGGGACGGAAGCTGTTCCGTAGCCGCTCCGGGTCCTTGGTCAGCTGGTGCATGTCCACGATGTGTGCCAGCGACCTGGTGCGGAAGAGGAGACTGAGGGCAGCCTGGCGTCGCAAGCGCTCGGGCACCGACCACAGGAACCACACGGCGATCGCAGCGAACACCAGATCGTTGATGCCGGACTCCACCAGCGGAAGCCACTCGACGCTCCGGTCCGGGCCGTCCATCACGGAGTCCTTGATGGCGAGCGCGATGAGGCTCGCGGTGGCGAGCACAACCGCCACCATTACGACGCGCGACCAGATCCGCACCAGCTGGAGGCGCCGGTGCGACGTCACCGGGCTCGCCTCGACTTCCTCGATCAGCTTGACCAGTTCGCCGGCGACCCGGCAGAGCCCACGGTCGGGGAACCGCGCGCCGATGCGTTCCTGCAGGCGGCGAGCGGTGGCGAGCACCGGCTCGGCACGGAGCTTCTCGAGCGAATTGCTCACGGCCGCAGCCTAGGGCGTGGTCCCGGCGAATGCCGGTCGTTCGCCCGCGTTCCCGACGCCTACGATGGGGCCATGACCGGCGTGCTGCTGCAGTGCGGGCACTACGACCGGTTCGAGTGCCGGTCGTGCACCTGGCTCGAGCGTCCGTACGACGAGCAGCTCGCCGCCAAGCAGTCGGCCACGCAGGCGCGGGTCCTGGCCGCCCTCGGCGGCCGCCCCGAGCCGGAGTGGCTGCCGCCGGTCGCGAGTGCACCCGAGGGGTTCCGCACCAAGGCGAAGATGGTGGTGGGCGGGACCGTCGACCGGCCGACCCTCGGGTTGTGGGACCCGGCACGGGGCTCGGTCGACCTGCGCGACTGCGCGCTCCACTCGCCCGGGATCGTGGCCGCGCTGCCCATCCTCGCCAGGTTCGTGACCCGCGCCGCGCTGGCGCCGTACGACGTGCCGACGCGGAGCGGCGAGCTCAAGCACGTCCTGGTCACCGAGTCGCCGGCCGGCGAGCTGATGGTGCGCTGGGTGCTGCGGTCCACCGAGGCCGCGACCCGGGTGCGCAAGCACCTGCTGTGGCTGCTGAACGTCCTCCCGACGCTGCGGGTGGTGACGCTCAACATCCAGCCCGCGCACGCGGCGCTGATCGAGGGGGAGCGGGAACTGGTGCTGACCGAGCGGGACACGCTCCCGATGCGGGTCAACGGGCTGACCCTGCACCTCGGGCCGCGCAGCTTCTTCCAGACCAACACCGAGGTGGCGGCGGCGCTCTACCGCACCGCTCGGACCTGGGTGGACGAGCTGGCGCCGGCGACCGTGCACGACCTCTACTGCGGGGTCGGCGGCTTCGCGCTGCACCTCGCCGGATCTGACCGGAGCGTGACCGGCATCGAGATCAGCGCCGACGCCGTGGCGGCTGCCGAGCGCGGTCGCGACGACGCGGGGCTGGGGCCGGACCGGGTGCGGTTCATGGCGGGGGACGCGACGTCGTACCTGCTCGAGGAGCGCGCCGACCTCGTCGTCGTCAACCCGCCGCGGCGCGGTCTCGGTGCCGAGCTGGCCGCCCGGCTCGAGGAGTCCGGTCCGGCGTCGATCCTCTACTCCAGTTGCAACCCGGAGACGCTGGCGCGCGACCTGGCCGTGCTGTCGTCGTACCGGCCGGTGCGCGCGCAGGTGCTCGACATGTTCCCGCAGACCGCGCACCTCGAGGTGCTCGCGCTGCTCGCGCGCGACTAGCGCAGCGAGTACGTCGCCAGCGAGACGCCGACGTAGTGCGACGCGAAGGCGAAGATCGTGAACGTGTGGAAGACCTCGTGGAACCCGAAGACCCGAGGCGACGGGTCCGGCCATTGGAAGCCGTAGACGAGGCCACCGACCGTGTAAAGAGCCCCACCGACCGCGATCAGCACGAAGATCGCGATGCCGATGCCGAGACCGAGCGCAACGGCGCCGTCGAAGAACGCGGGAATGAAGAAGACCGCGGCCCACCCCATCGCGATGTAGATGGGCGCCGAAAGCCAGCGGGGCGCGGTCGGCCAGAACACCTTGAACAGGATGCCGAGCACGGCCGCCGTCCACACCACCGACAGCAGCAGCACCTGCTGAGTGCCTTCGAGCAGGATCAGGCTGAACGGCGTGTAGGACCCGGCGATCAACAGAAAGATGTTGGCGTGGTCCCACCGGTTGAGGAACCGCCACACCTTGGGCGACCAGGTGCCACGGTGATAGACCGCCGAGGTCCCGAAGAGAAGGATCGCGGTGAACGCGAACAGCGCCGACCCGACCCGGGTGGTCGCCGTCGGCGACAGACAGATCAGTACGACGCCGGCTGCGAGGATCAGCGGCGTCGAGCCGGCATGCAGCCAGCCGCGCAGCTTGGGCTTGACGTCGGCGACCTTCTCGGCGACCTGGTCGCCGATCTGCTCCAGACCAGCGCGGACGCGCTCATTGGCGTGGTGCAGGGCCTGGTTCATGTTCGAAAGGCTAGCGGTCGCGCCCAGCCCCGGGGTCCTTACCGTCGACGTGACGGTGAACACCCCGGAGACGCCAGGCAGCCGTGACCGAAGACTGCGTCGACACCGGAGCCGCGCTCGGCCCTAATGAGTGTGCGGGGGAACGATGGCGCCTTCGGACGGTTGCACGATCACGAAGCCCTGGCCGGCGAACGCGACCTGGAACGCCTCGCCCGAGCCACGGCCGATCAGCGCGCCGGCGGTGAACGACTTGTTGATCGAGGTCTGGAGCTCGATCGACCACGCGACGATCGCCTGGGTGTCGGCGAAGGTCGGCGCCTCGGCGGCGTTGAGCACGACCGGCTCGCCGTCCGTCGTGATCGCTACCCAGCCGGAGCCCCGCAGGGTGGTGTTGAAGAGGCCACCGGTCGCGATGCCGCCGCCCTTCACCCGCTCGATGTTCCAGTCGAGGTTGGCGGAGAAGGCGAGCACGTGCGCGCCGTTGATCGAGATGCCGCTGTTGTTGAGGTGGAGGATGTGCACGTGCTCGGCGGCGTTCGCCAGGAACACGTCGCCCTGACCCTCGACCCGCATCAGCGAGAGGCCCTCGCCGGTGAACGCCTTCTTCAGGAACTTGCCGGCGCCACCGCCCTGGAAGGCGAAGCTGACCTGGCCCTGGAAGGCGACCATCGCGCCCTGGCGGGCCATGAACGGCTCGGCGATCCGCACCCGCAGCAGCCTGCTGTTCTGCAGGGACGGGCCGACGCCGGCCTCCTTCTCGGAGAACCGGCCGTCGATGAGGTCACCGGAGATGCCGGGCATGGCGGAGTAGCCGGGCTGGGACGCAGGGGCCGCGGCCGGGGCGGCGGCCGGGGCGGCGGCCGGGGTGGCGGCGTATGGCTCGGCGGCGTAGGGCTCGGCGGCGTAGGGCTCGGCGGCGTAGGGCTCGGCCACGGGCGCCTCCGCCGCGGGTGCCTCGGCTGCCGGCTCCTCCGCGACGGGCAAGCTGGGCATCCCGGTCAGCTGGTCAGCCGCCGGCGGCGAACCGACCACCCGGGTCTCCATCATGAACGCGTCCTCGGTGGGGGACTGGTCCATCGCCCCGTCGGGGCGGTCCATGCCGGTCCCCTCCTCGGTCGAGGCGGCGCCGGAGCCCGCACCGTACTGGCTCGACTGGGCGGTCGGCTCCTCCGGCGGGGTCAGGGGAGACACCGACTGCACGCCCCCGTCGGAGACGTGCTCGGACCACTGGGTCCCGTCCCAGTAGCGGAGCTCGTGTCGGCCGGTGGGGTCCGGGTGCCAGGCTGCGGCGGTCATACGTCGGTTCCTCTCAAGCGGTCAGGTCTGCGTCCTCATCGCCCATCGTGTCAGTCCCCGCAACTGCGTCGGAAGAACCCCGACCGAATGGCTCCAATCGCTACCATCGTCAGGTGGTCGACTGGAAGCGGGGCTTGCGGAGGGTTCTCTACCCGGCCTACGAGAACCGCGTCCTGCGCCGGATGCCCGACAACCTCCCCAAGCACGTGGGCGTGATGCTCGACGGCAACCGCCGCTGGGCCAAAGCCGTCGGTCGCGACACCGCCCACGGACACCGTGCCGGCGCGGCCAACATCGAGCCCCTGCTCACCTGGTGCCAGGAGATCGGCATCGAGGTGGTCACGCTCTGGCTGCTGTCGACCGACAACCTCAACCGCCCCGCGGCGGAGCTCCAGGAGCTGCTCGCGATCATCGAGGAGGCCGTCGACAGCCTCGCCGACCAGCGTCGCTGGCGGCTCAACCCGGTCGGCGCGCTCGACCTGCTGCCCGATCACACCGCCGCCCGGCTCAAGGACGCCGCCGAGCGGACCGCTGACGTCGACGGGATGATCGTCAACGTCGCCGTCGGGTACGGCGGCCGGCGCGAGATCGCGGACGCCGTACGGTCCCTGCTCCACGAGCACGCCAGCAAGGGCACCTCGCTGGAGGAGCTGGCGCAGATCCTCGACGTCGAACACATCGCCGACCACCTCTACACCAAGGGCCAGCCCGATCCCGACCTGGTTATCCGCACCTCCGGTGAGCAGCGGCTCGGCGGCTTCCTGCTCTGGCAGAGCGCGAAGTCGGAGTTCTACTTCTGCGAGGCCTACTGGCCCGACTTCCGGAGGGTCGACTTCCTCCGGGCGATCCGCGCCTATGCCCTCAGAGAGCGCCGGTTCGGCTCCTAGGCTCCTCGCTGTCGGCCGCTGCCGCATGCTCCGGCGACGCGAGCAGCTTGGTCACCGCGGTGACGCCGAGCGCGCGGTACGCCTCGAAGTCGAACTCGCTGTAGAGCTGGTTGCCGGTGCTGGTCCGCGGAAAGTCGAGGTTGTCGGCGGCGTACGCCTCGACGTCCCAGGAGAGGTCCTCGAGGAGGATCGCCTTGGCCAGGAGGATCGTGCCGCTGCCACCGTCGGCGTACCGATAGCTGCCGCGGCACCACGCCGCTCCCGACCTGGTCTGCGACAGCCGGCGCATGCTCCGCGGATCCATGTGGACCTCGCAGTCGAGGTCCATCCGCGCCGTGGCGATGGCGCGGCCCAGCGTGCGGAAGGTGTCCTCGGCGTCGTTGGAGGCGTCGAGCACGTAGATCGTCTCCGGCCGGCGCCGCAGCGCCTCGATCAGGCCGAGGTTGTCGTAGTGCCCGCCGTCGGTGACGTAGAGGAAGCGGTCGTAGACCGACGCCTTGCCGAAGCCCTCCTTGGCGAGCCGGGTGACCCCGGGCTTCTTGAAGAACGCGCGGGCCAGCTCGCCCAGCATGCCGATCCGGGCGCCACCCGTCGGCCGGTCCGCGGTGCCGTCCAGCCGCTTCCTGGTCTGCTCCCGCAGCCTGGCCTGCTCCTCCGCGGGGAGCCCGTTGTAGATGCGGGTCGCCTCGTCCCACCGCCGCAGCCGCGCCAGTCTCCGGACCAGCCCCAGCTCGTCGACCCAGAGCGGGTTCGGGAGCCAGACCCCGAGGCGGGCGTTGCCGAGGGCCATCACCGCGCGGTAGGGACCGAGCCGGACGTTCTCCCGGCCGGCAAGCGGTGAGAACGCCGCCGCGCTCATCGCCACCGCCGCCGGGATGGTCGCGTCGCGGTAGCGCGCGTCCGCCGCGAACTCGTACGTCGCGCTCACCCGCCGGGCGGCTCCGTCCGGGAGCAGCCGGTCCGTGAGCCCGATCTGGTGGTGGTCGAAGACGAACGGCACGCAGCCGCGCCGCGACGGCACGATCTCCTCGTCGCTGACGTTGGCCACGGCGCAGGCGACGAGGCGCGGTCCGTTTCCTTCCGGCGGGAGTGCCTCGGAGAATCGCAGCGGCCGGCGGTAGGGGACCGGCTGGACCCCGTTGCTGGTCCGGCGGACGAGGAACGCATAGGAGATGCGCTCGCGGAAGAAGTGGTGCAGCGAGGTGCGGTTGGCGTCCGTCACGAGCTTCGTCGCCAGCAGGAGCACGGCGAACCAGCCGGCGAGCTTCCACTCGGAGAGGAGCGTCGGATCGGCCACCAGCGCGGCCACCCACCGCAGCAGCACACCGACGACGATGACGACGACCGCCGCGAGCGCCGCCCACGGGACGATCGGGTCCTTGATCTTGGCCCAGATCTTCCCGAGGAACCCGGTGAACCCGGAGCCGCCACCCTTGCTCTCGGAGGCGGCGCTCTTGGCGCTGGCCAGCACGGCGAGGATCGAGGCCACCACGGTGGCGATCGAGACGCCGGGGACCGTCGCCATCGAGGTGCCGGCGACGCTCTGCTCGCGGTCGACGCCGCAGGCGCTCGTCGTCTCGAGTGCCGCGCGGCAGACCTCCGTCGGCACCAGCCCGAGCTGGTGGAGGAGGCCCGCCCAGATTGAGCCGCTGGTGGCGGCGTACTCGCCGAGCGCCACCACGAGGGCCGGCACGGCCAGGACCAGTCCGGCCAGCACTACGCCGCCGCCCAGCAGGTAGCCGGCGACGGCGCGGAGGGCGGACCGGACGGCGAACGGCACGGTCGTGACCCGGTCCCATGCCTTCTCGACGACGAAGAACGCAACTCCGGCGACGGGCACGACCCACACCGACTCGAGGAATGTCCAGTCCGACCCGAACGTGCCGGAGATCGACGTGCCCTCCCAGGGCATCAGCCGCCCGGAGGCCAGCATCAGCCACGCCAGCAGCCAGGCCGTGCCGCCGACCACCACGGCGATCAGCAGGAGGTTGACCGCGATGCCGAACATCAGGGACAAGGCGCCCTGGGCGGCGATCCGGATGCCGTTGAGGACATAGCCCGTGTGGCGGCGCAGCCACTTCATCTCCGGGCTCGAGGGGGCGAACGCCGGCTCGCCGCTGGTTCCCGGCTCCCACTCGGTGCCGCCGCCTTCCGGCGCCGGACCACCGTCGCCCGGGTTCCACCGGAGCACGTGGTACGCCGCGCCGATGTACCCGCCACCGCTGACACCGACCACCGCCCGCGCGTTCGCGTAGATGCCCGCGTCGGTGAGCGCCTGCAGGCCGCCGAGGCTGAACGCCGTCGATCGGATGCCGCCCCCCGAGCAGCAGATGACCGTGCCCCCCTCTCCCGGGCCGGCGACCTTCGCGAGCGCGGGACGGGCGTTGTCGTCGCGCGCCCTCCGGTAGCCGAGAAAGCTGACCGCCTGCACGACGAACCCGATGCCGACGACGGCGCGCATCAGCACCGTGTAGCCGTCGCTCTGATCGCCGTCGCCGAACAGCTGGCCGAAGCCCACCGTCAGCACCTCCTGCCCGTCGCCGAGCAGCGCCCACAGCCGGGCGTCCTCCACAAGATCGAGCAGTGCGCCGACGAACACGAGGATCAGGCCGATCTGGCAGGCCCGCATCGCCCAGGCGGGTGGACGGCAGGACCGCATCAGCCCGAACGCGCGGTAGGCGACGAACAGGTAGGCGACGACGAACAGCACGTCGATGATCAGCGAGATCCGGCCGGAGACGACGAGCGGGAGGTCGAACGAGGTGTCCAGGTCGCCCTCGACCACCTGGCGCGGTGGCCACTGCAGCACGACGAGGAACGCGGCGATCAGGAGAGTACGGCGGAACTCCCGCCAGCGGCCGCGCTGCACGACCATCGCCGCCGCGAGCCGGACACCTGCACCGGCGCGGCCACCTTGTTCGACGTAGCCGGAACTCTCCACGGTGCCTCCCGCGGTACGTCCCCCGACGCTGGAGCATGGGTGTCTCTAGGACGGATGCTAGTGACGGGCGGGCGCGGCGTCCTGGGAACCAATCAGTAGCCTCACCCACGTGCCGAAACCCATCACCGCCGTGACCGTCAGCGCGACCGAGCGGCTCGGGCCAGCCATGCAGCGGGTGTGGTTCGAGGGCGACCTGTCGGCGTTCGCCGGGTTCGACCAGACCGATCGCTACGTCAAGCTGCTCTTCACGCCCGACGGCTCGCCGGACCTGTCGACGTTGGCCGAGGGTCAGCGCACGGCGGTGCGCAGCTACACCGTGCTGGAGCTCGACGTCGCCGCCGGGACGTTCGCCATCGACTTCGCGCTCCACGGCAGCGGCTTCGCGATGCGGTGGGCCGGTGACGCCCGGCCCGGCGACCGGATCGAGGTGCAGGGCCCGGGGTCCGGCTACGCGCCCGATCCCGACGCGGACTGGCACCTCCTCGTCGGCGACGACTCCGCGCTGCCCGCGATCCGCCAGGCGCTGGTCGAGCTGCCTTCCGAGGCGCGCGGCTACGCCGTCGTCGAGGTCGGCACCGCGGCCGAGCAGCTGCCCGTGATCGCGCCGGCCGGCATCGACGTGCACTGGCTGCACCGCGACGACCGGGTCCGCCCCGGGCTGGCCGGCGCCGTCCGCGAGCTGTCGTGGCTCGACGGCCGCGTCGACGTCTTCGTGCACGGCGAGGCCCAGACCGTCATGCAGGAGATCCGTCCCTACCTCGCCGAGCGCGGCGTCGACACCCGGGCCGCCTCGATCTCCGGCTACTGGAAGCGTGGTCTCGTCGACGAGGAGTTCCGCCGCTGGAAGCGGCAGCTCGCCGAGGCCGAGGCCGGCTGAGGGAACCGCAACCATGGTCGGGCACGTCAGACAGTCGTGATCACTCGAAGAGACGCGGTCCGGCTCGCCGTGCTGGCGGCCTTGGCATCCCCGCTGCTGGCGGCGTGCGGCAACGACAGTGACGAGAAGAGCGCGCCGGGCGGCCGCGACGACGCGGGTGGCGAGCTGGACCTGGTGAGCTCCGACGTCGACCGCGCGGCGGGCGACGCCGACGCCATCCCGGACGTCGTCGCCGCGATGCATCGCTTCGCCGGCGGTGTGTACGGCGCGCTGCCGCCCGACGGCAACCTGGTGCTGTCGCCCTACTCCATCGCGGTCGCGCTCGGGATGACCCTCACCGGCGCCGGCGGCACGACCGCCGCCGAGATGCGGGACGTGCTCGGCGCCGACAACCGGTTCCACGCGGGACTGAACGCGTTGACGTCGTACGTCGAGGGGCTGGCTGGTCGCCAGAAGCGGGCCGACGGCAGCGATGCCGAGATCGCGCTCGACGCGGCCAACCAGCTCTTCGGTCAGTACGGCGTCGCCTGGGAGCAGCCGTTCCTCGACGTCCTGGCCGAGCACTACGGCGCCGGCATGCGGGTCGTCGACTTCCAGGCCGCCACTGAAGAGGCGCGGACCCTCATCAACGAATGGGTCGAGGAGCAGACGCACGACCGGATCGAGGACCTGATCCCCGAGGGGATCCTCGACCAGCTGACCCGCCTGGTGCTCGTCAACGCGATCTACCTCAAGGCGCCGTGGGAGTCCCCGTTCGAGGAGCAGCTCACGGAGGTCGGCCCGTTCCACCGCGCCGACGGCACCACGGTCGACGTCGACCTGATGAGCAACTTCGAGCTCTCCGGGCAGCTCACGTCCGGCGACGGCTGGCAGGCCGCGAGCCTGGCCTACGCCGGGAACCGGTTGGCGATGACGATCGTGCTCCCGGACGAGGGGCGGCTCGCCGACGTCGAAGCCGCCGTTGCGGCCGGCGACCTGACCGCCTTTCTGTCCGGCGGTCGGCAGACCCGGCTCGGCGTCCTGCTCCCGAAGTGGACGTCGCGCACCGAAGCACCGTTGGGTGAAGCACTCAAAGAGCTGGGGATGCCGACGGCGTTCGACCCGGACGCGGCCGACTTCCACGCGATGACCGACGAAGACCTCCAGCTCTTCGTCTCGGCGGTGCTCCACCAGGGCTTCATCGCCGTCGACGAGGAGGGCACCGAGGCAGCGGCTGCGACCGCGGTCGTCATGAAGGACACCAGCGCGCCACTCACCGAGCCGTTCCACGTCGACCGCCCGTTCCTCTACGTCATCCACGACGTCGAGCACGGCACCCCGCTCTTCCTCGGCCGGGTCATGGACCCGACCGAGGAAGACTGAAGTCAGTCGTCGTAGACCGCGACCTCGGTGGTGTCCATGTAGGTGCAGCCGCCGAAGTCGAACGGGCAGCCGGTCCAGTCGGGCACCTGCGGGCTGAGCATCACGTACTTGACCGCACCGACGTTCGGGATCGGAGCCCCGACCGGGAGGTCCACCAACGTGCCCCGGTCGGGGACGCCGAACGTGCCCGACTCAACCGCGGCACCCCAGGGACCGTCTGGCGTGGCGGCAACGTAGATCTCGTAGCCGGCCGTCGACGAGCTGCCGGGGTCGCCGCAGGTGTTGGTCGGGTTGACCCCGAAGCCGGTCACCGTGATCGTCTCCGGGAGCTCGATCACGATCTCCTTCGGGTCGACGTCGTCCTCGCTGTCCGCGGCAGACCCGTCAGCCGTCGTCGTACTGCCCCAGCCGACGCCGGCGGACAGGTCGATCGCGCCCTCCGGTCCGCACGCCGGGCTGAAGTCCGGCCCGGTGTACGAGGCGATGCTGCCCCCACCGCTGGCCGATGCCCAGTCGCGCCGGAGCTCCGCGTCGAACGTCGCGGTGGCACTGGGCGTGACCGTGACGGGCGCCGAGTCCGACTCGTAGCCGGCGGCGGTCGCGATCACCTTGGGCCAGGTGCCGGACGGCACGTTGGCGAGCTCATAGTCGCCATTGCTGTCGGTGACGTCGGCGAACTCGCTGTGGCCGGTGATCCGAACGACTGCTCCGGCCAGCGGGTTGCCCTCGGTGTCGGTCACGTTGCCGGCGATCGAGCCGGTCGGCGTGCCCGCCGGGGGCGGCACGTTGAAGTCCGCTGCCGGCGCTGCGTCGGAGCCGTCGTCGGAACCGGCGTAGAAGCCGAACCCACGGGCGGCGAACAGCTCCCACAGGACGTCGTAGTGGTCGCCAGAGTGCATGGTTTCGTCGGCCGCGATGATCGCGTCGCGCATGTCGAGCATCGACGGGTCGTCCGGGGAGAGCCGCATGCCCTCGGTCACGATCCCCATCGTCACCCGGTGCCCGAGCTCCTCGCGGATGTCCCACAGCGTCTGCGACCACGCTTCGCCGGAGTCGTGCACCCCGGTGCCGAGCTGGCCGTCGCCCACGTCGTCGTAGGTGTACCCACCCGGGTCGCCGTCGAGCTGGACGCAGTTGTCCGACACCGCGTCGAGACCGCAGTCGATGGCCTGGGTGCGGGTGATGCCGGCGTGGTTCTTGGCGAGATAGAGGTCGAGGGTCAGCTCACCGGGGTCGGGGGTGTTGGTCGCGTAGCCCCGGGCGATCAGGTACTCGAGCGCGTAGAAGTCACTCCATCCCTCACCCATGCCGCCGGCCTGGTAGCTGTTCAGCGTGGAGTGGTTGTTGGAGTTCACGACCAGCCGGTTCGATAGCCCGTGGGTGAACTCGTGGGCAAGCGTCGGCCAGTCGTCGGACGAGCTCGCAGCGAGGTACGGCGCGTAGTTGAGGTACATCTGCATCCGCGGCCGCTTCCCGTCGGGCGGGGTGTTGAAGTTCGCGTTGTTGACGTGGTCACCGTCGGGGAGCCCGTGATCGGTGCTGGCTCCGTCGATCCCGTTCAGGTCCACCGGGTCGCCGTCCGCGCGGGTGAAGTTGCCGCTCGCCCGGTTGAAGCCGAACGGCGCCTTCTCGAGGTACTCGGAGAACCTGCTGGTGAGGTAGAGACCCTGGATGGCGTCGTGGGCCATGTTGGTCCGCCAGGAGCGGGCCTTGGTCGGGTTCCAGCTGCAGACGTAGTTGCGCGTGCACTTGAGCTCTTCCGGGGACGCGGTCTTGAACGGCTTCAGCCGCATCTGCCGGGCCTGCTTGCGCGACTTCGGCAACCGGGTCGTCTCGCCCTTCTGGCGCTTGTTGTCGTCGTTGAGGTCGGGCCAGGCCGTGACGTACTTGCCCTTGGGGAAGTTGGCCTTGCGGAGCAGGTAGCCGCGCTTGATCAGGTTGACGTGGTGCGCCCGACCGCCGGACGTGTCGCCATTGGCGCCCGGGTAGTTCTCGTGCACGTAGGCGTCGCCCGAGCCCTCGAAGTTGACCGTGGAGCGGCGGTAGAGCGTGGCGCCGCTCGCCGCATCGATGACGTGCTCGTACGCCGCCACCGCGCCGGTCTCGGAGTACGTCAGCCAGCCCGCGCGGAGCCCGCCGGGTGCCAGGAACCACACCCGCTCGGCGCTCGCGCCGGGACGGAGGTCGGCGCGGGTCGCCCTGACGTCGGCGACCGCCTTGGTGATCGCGGACGTGCGGCTGATCCTGGCGGCCGGCGCGCGCCGGGCGAGGGTGCCGAGCCCCGAGATCGGTGCCCCCTGCACCGAGATCAGCTGGCCCGACTTGTCGACGTGGGCGCGGAGCCCGTTGCCGAACACCCGGCTGCCGGCGACCTGCTGCACCCAGAAGACGTGGGTGATCCGGTTGATGTCGGTGTACTGGCGCACCTTCACCAAGGTGTTGAGGTCGGCGCTCTCGAGACCGAACGCGTCGAGGTGTGCGCGCACGAAGCCGAGGGCGATCGAGGCTGCCGAGCGGCCGCTCGGGCCGGTCAGCGGCTTGCGGGCCGCGATCTGGTCCGGCGTGCCGGTCAGCGGATCGATGGCGATGTTGGCGCCGGGCCCGAGCTTCACGCTGAGTCGCGTGATCGCCTTCCCGTTGGCGCGCACCCGCAACTTGTCGGCCTTGGCGCGACGGTCGCCACCGAGCATGCGGGCGTCGTAGCTGCCGAGCATGTCCTGGTCACCTGAGTGGTCGGCCACCCGAGCCGGCGCCCGGTCGGTCGGCGCTGCTCCGTCCGAGGGGAACGTGACCCCGAAGGTCGTGACCGCCATCGTGACCACGGCACCAGCCGCCAGCCAGGTACGGCGACCCCTCGATCGCGTTGCCGACAAGTTCATCGCGCCTCCCAGCGTCGATCAGTCCTGCTCTCGGGCTGTCGGCGTCGCCGACCATCGCACCTTAAGCGCACAACGCCTCCCGTGCGAGGGTGCGAGCTCGGGAAATCCTTCGGCAGCGCTCATCGGACAGCGGTGAGAGTGCAGCACCAGCGGGACGGGGCCAGCCGGTGCCACCAGGTAGCCTCGTCGACGTACCCCCGTGCTGCTGCACCGGGGGTGATCGTGCTGTCCCTCTCCTCGGAAGTGAGTCCCTCTGCCCTATGTCTGCAGCTCTCGCCGGCCTCGTCGATGCCGTCCTCGCCGACCCGGCCCTCGCCACCGCGTTGGCCGACGCTGCGGACGGCCGGGTCCCCGCCGAAGAGCTCACCGGACCCGAGCCCCTCCGCCCGTTCGTCGTCGCCGGCCTGGCCCGCACCGGACGGCCGGTGCTCGCGGTGACCGCCACGACCCGCGAGGCCGAGCAGCTGGTCAGCGAGCTCGGCGACCTGATCGACCCCGCCACCGTCGGCTACTACCCGAGCTGGGAGACGCTGCCGCACGAGCGGCTGAGCCCGCGGAGTGACACCGTCGGCCGCAGGCTGGCCGTGTTGCGGAGGTTGTGCCACCCCGGCGCGGAGGCCGGCACCGGACCGCTGTCCGTCGTGGTCGCCCCGGTCCGCTCGCTGCTGCAGCCCCAGGTGAAGGGCCTCGGCGACCTGACGCCCGTCGAGCTGGCCGTCGGCGCGTCGGCTGATCTCGACGATGTCGTCGCCAGCCTGGTCGGGGCGGCGTACTCACGGGTCGACCTGGTCGAGCGTCGCGGCGAGTTCGCCGTCCGTGGCGGCATCGTCGACGTCTTCCCGCCCACCGAGGAGCACCCGGTGCGCGTGGAGTTCTGGGGTGACGAGGTCGAGGAGATCCGGTCGTTCGCCGTCGCCGACCAGCGCACCATCGCCACGTTGACGCGGCTGTGGGCACCACCGTGCCGCGAGCTGCTGCTGACCGACGAGGTGCGCGCCCGCGCCGCCGAGCTCGGCCGCGAGCACCCCGAGCTGCGCGAGTTCACCGACAAGCTGGCCGAGGGCATCGCCGTCGAGGGCATGGAGGCGTTGATCCCGGCGCTCGTCGACGAGCTGGAGCTGCTCGTCGACCTGCTCGCGGCGGAGACCCAGGTGCTCGTCCTCGACCCCGAGCGCGCCCGCGCCCGCGCCCACGACCTGGTCGCGACCAGCGAGGAGTTCCTCGGGGCGTCCTGGGCCGCGGCCGCCGGCGGCGGCCAGGCCCCGATCGACCTGCAGGCGGCGTCGTACCGCGAGCTCGCCGACGTCCGTTCCCACGCCCTCGACCGCGACCAGTCCTGGTGGACCTACTCGCCCTTCGGGCTCGACGCGGACGACGAGGTCTCGACCACCAAGGTGGCCGCCCGGGCGACCGAGCCCTACCGCGGCGACGTGGAGCGGGCGTTCGCCGACATCGCGAAGTGGCGGGCCGACGGCTACACGGTCACCGTGGTGCACAGCGGGCACGGGCCGGCCCAGCGGATGGTCGAGGCACTGGGGGAGCGCGACGTACCCGCCCGCCTGGTCGACGACCTGCCGGCCGGCAGCTCGCCGGACGCCGACGTCGTGACCGTGACGTGCGGCAACCTCGCCCACGGGCTCGTCGACGACGGGCTCCGGCTCGTGGTCCTGACCGGCGAGGACATCGTCGGCCAGAAGGCCTCCACCCGCGACATGCGCGCCATGCCCGTGCGCCGCAAGCGGCAGATCGATCCCCTCGAGCTGAAGCCGGGTGACTACGTCGTGCACGAGCAGCACGGTGTCGGCCGGTTCCGCGAGATGCGCCAGCGCGAGATCAAGGGCATCACCCGCGAGTACCTCATCATGGAGTACGGCGCGAGCAAACGCGGCGGTCCGCCCGACCAGCTGATGGTCCCTGCCGACGCGCTTGACCAGGTCACCCGCTACGTCGGCGGCGAGCAGCCCAGTCTCGACCGACTCGGCGGCGGCGACTGGACCAAGCGCAAGAACCGCGCGAAGAAGGCGGTCCGCGAGATCGCGGCGGAGCTGATCAAGCTCTACGCCGCCCGCCAGGCCACCAAGGGCCACGCGTTCGGGCCGGACAGCCCGTGGCAGCGCGAGCTCGAGGATGCCTTCCCGTTCCACGAGACCCCCGACCAGCTGACCACGGTCGACGAGGTCAAGCGCGACATGGAGCGGACCATGCCGATGGACCGGCTGGTCTGCGGAGACGTCGGCTACGGCAAGACCGAGATCGCGGTGCGGGCGGCGTTCAAGGCGGTGCAGGACGGCAAGCAGGTGGCGGTGCTGGTGCCGACCACGCTGCTGGTCAGCCAGCACCTGTCGACCTTCACCGAGCGGATGAGCGGCTTCCCGCTGGTGATCAAGGCGCTCAGCCGGTTCCAGACCGACAAGGAGGCGGCCGAGGTGATGGCCGGCATGGCCGACGGCACCGTCGACGTCGTCGTCGGCACCCACCGGCTGCTGAACCCGGACGTCCGGTTCAAGGATCTGGGGCTGATCGTCGTCGACGAGGAGCAGCGGTTCGGCGTCGAGCACAAGGAGCAGATGAAGCGGCTCCGCACCTCGGTCGACGTGCTGAGCATGAGTGCCACGCCGATCCCGCGGACGCTCGAGATGGCGGTCACCGGCATCCGCGAGATGTCGACGATCACCACCCCGCCCGAGGAGCGGCACCCGGTCCTGACCTACGTCGGTGGTTACGAGGACCGGCAGGTCGTCGCCGCCGTACGACGTGAGCTGTTGCGCGACGGCCAGGTCTTCTACATCCACAACCGGGTGCAGTCGATCGAGAAGGCTGCGGCCCGGCTGCGCGAGCTGGTGCCGGACGCCCGGGTCGCCACGGCGCACGGCCAGATGGGGGAGCACCAGCTGGAGCAGGTGATGCTTGACTTCTGGGAGAAGCGCTTCGACGTCCTCGTCTGCACCACGATCGTCGAGTCCGGCCTCGACGTGTCCAACGCCAACACGATGATCATCGAGCGCGCGGACACGCTCGGTCTGAGCCAGCTGCACCAGCTCCGCGGCCGGGTCGGCCGCAGCCGGGAGCGCGCCTACGCCTACTTCCTCTACCCGACCGAGAAGCCGATGACGGAGACCGCGCACGAGCGGCTCGCGACGCTCGCACAGCACAGCGACCTGGGTGGCGGTATGGCGATCGCGATGAAGGACCTCGAGATCCGCGGGGCCGGCAACCTGCTCGGCGGTGAGCAGTCCGGCCACATCGCCGACGTCGGCTTCGACCTCTACGTCCGACTGGTCGGCGAGGCGGTCCGCGACTTCCGCGACGATGCACCGGAGCAGCTCGACGAGATCCGGATCGAGCTACCGGTCGATGCCCACCTGCCGCACGACTACATCCCCAGCGAACGGCTCCGGCTGGAGATGTACAAGCGGCTGGCCGAGGTGCGGACCGATGCCGACGTCGACGAGATCAACGAGGAGCTCATCGACCGGTACGGCGACCCGCCGATGCCCGTCGTCGCGCTGACGCTGGTCGCGCGGTTCCGCGCCCGCGCGCGGCAGGCCGGGCTCCGGGAGATCACCGTGCTGGGCAAGAACCTCCGGTTCGCCCCGGTGACGCTGCCGGACTCACGGGTCGTCCGGCTGCAGCGGATGTATCCCAGGTCGATCGTCAAGACGCAGGTCGAGTCGGTGCTGGTGCCGCGGCCGGGCACGCCGGGGGCAACCGGCCGTCCGCTGGAGGGGATCGCCCTGCTTGAATGGGCGCGCGTTGTCATCGACACGGTGATCGACCCGGCTGAAGCGAAAGTGGGGAGTGGAGCGTGAACAAGGTCGGACGGACCCTGGCGTCTGCGGCGACGATCGGTCTGGTCGTGGTCGTCACCGGTTGCTCGAGCAACCTGATCGGCGCAGACGGCCCGCAGCCGGGCGTCGCGGCGCAGGTCGAGGACACCGAGATCTCCCTGGACGACCTGTCCGAGGTCACCGAGGGGCTCTGCACCCTCCAGGAGGCCGACCCGGCCGCCGCTCCCACCAGCCGCGCCTTTGCCCAGGCCCAGATCCTGCAGGCCTGGGTCGGCGCCCTCGTCGCGATCCAGTACGCCGACGACGAGGATCTCGACGTGACGGCACCCGACTCTGGCCTCGAGCAGGCGCCCGGATGGGACGAAGTCGACGAGGACGACGCCGACGCGCTTCGGGCCTACGTCGACGCCTTCGTCCACTCCTCGGCGATCCAGCAGGTCGCCGAGGCCGCTCCCGACCCGGCCGATTACGACATCACGATCAACCCCCGGTTCGACGTGATGCTCGAGGACAACGCGTTCGTGCCGGCCGACGAGCAGCTCTCGGTGCCGGTCAGCGACGAGGCGGCGGTCGACACCGAGGCACCGACGAACGAGCAGCTCCGGGAGCTCTCCGACGACGAGCTGTGCGGCAAGCGACCGGCCGCCGAGCCCACGTCGCCGATCCCCATTGGCTGAGGGCCCGGACATGGAGGCGCCGGCCGACGACCCGCTCGCGGAGTTCGTTGCGGTCATGCGCCGGCTGCGGGCCGAGTGTCCGTGGAAGAAGGAGCAGACCCACCGGTCGCTGGCGCGCTTTCTCCTCGAGGAGACCTACGAGACGCTCGAGGCGATCGACTCCGGCGACGTCCCTCATCTGCGTGAGGAGCTCGGCGACCTGCTCCTGCAGGTCGTCTTCCACGCGGTGATCGCCGAGCAGGCGGGGGAGTTCGACCTCGACGACGTCGCGCGCGACATCACCGAGAAGATGCGCCGCCGCAACCCGCACGTCTACAGACCTCCCGGAGACACCAGCGGCCCGCCGCCGGACGCCGCGTCGGTCACCGAGGTCTGGGAGGCGATCAAGGCCACCGAGAAGGATCGTGAAGCCGTGACCGACGGGCTCCCGCCCGGCCTGCCGGCGCTGCTGTACGCCGACAAGGTGCTCGACCGGCTGGAGCGTGCCGACAGCGACGCCTTGGTTTCGAGGCTCGCTGCGCTCGCACCTCAACCAGCTGCGGACATCGGCGACCGGCTGCTCGCCCTGGTGGCCGAGGCCCGCGAGACCGGCGTCGACCCGGAGCAGGCGCTGCGCGACGCCGTGCGACGTGTGCTCTGAGTAACTCCCTCGTTCTGAGTCGGGCGACTTGGACACGACCTACCCTGTGCTCGACGGGAGGCTTCATCGTCGCCGCGGTCGCGATCGCACTGGTGTCGGAGCTGATCGACCCCCGCGCGATGTTCGTCGTACCGCTGCTGCTGGCGCCGGTGCTGCCGCTGATGGCGGGCCGGTTCACCCCGCGCGTCCGGACCGGCGAAATTTAGCCAACGGGACTCACCGATTCTGCTGCGACGCCGGAGCGCGCCGAGGACCATTCCGATCAGGGAGGGGTCGCGCGTCCCCCACAGACGCGTGGCCCCTCCCGTAGGTCTCGCCTGCTTGACGTCAAGGAGTCCGGCGGGAACCGGCCGGGCATCCCGCGCGTCCGATCTGGCATGCGCACCCGACTCCTCTCCCTCGCGTCCCTACCCCTCCTCGTCGCCGCGCTCGGGGCGTGCGGCTCCGACGACACGGGCAAGGGCACCGACACGGGCGCTCCCGCGTCGGGTCTTGCGGACGTGGAGCTGACGACCGACCTCGGCTGCGGTTTCGGTTTCGCTCGTGCGGACGATGCCGGCGAGACCGTGCTGAGCATCTACGCGCTGGCGGAGCTCGAGGAGATCGGCCGCACCGTGACCTTCCCCGACTCGGGTTGGGAGGCCAGGGTCATCGTCGGCACGAACCTCGACGCCAACTGGTGCACCGACGTGATCGAGGAGCCCCAGGCCAACGTCCACGAGTCGTGGGAGGTCGTCAAGGGCACGTTGACGTTCGACGGGGAGCTCCCGTCGGCCGACTGGGAGGGCGACGTCCACGAGGCGAAGGCCGAGCTGACCGGCGTCGTCGTCGAGAACGAGGACGGCGAGCAGGTCGAGCTCGGCGACGTCACCCTCTCGAACACCTCGTGGGGCTTCCTCGCCGGCTGACAGACTGTCCGGGTGGAGGTCGTCGTCCTGGTTGTCGTCCTGGTCGTCGCGAGTGCCCTTGCCGTCATCGCCGGCGCCGTACTGCTGCTCGCCGTCCTGCGGCGCGCGTCCCGCCGCCGGGGGGCGGAGCTGGGCGAGACCTTCCCGGATGCCGAGCTTGGCCCAGAGCTCGGGATGTACCGCGGCGGCACCGGCGCCTTCCCCCGCACCCGCAACACCGGCTGGATCGTGCTGACGCCGACCGGCGTCGTCGTACATCCGATCCTGGGGAGTGAGCTCACGGTGCCGACGGTCGAGATCACCGGCACCCGGCTCGAGAAGTCCTTCCGGGGTCACTGGAACGGCCACCCGGTCCTCGTCCTCGAGACGGCGCGCGGCGAGATCGGGCTGACGGTGGGCAGCCCCGACCAGTGGCGGTCGGCGCTGGTTCGGTAGGACGAGGCCGGAGCCGGCGGCTCGCAGAACCGAGAATCAGCCGTAACCATTTCGCAGAGGTTCCCTATCTTGTGTCCACTCTCGGGAACGGGTTGCTCATGAGTCGCAAGGTCCTGACGTCGCTACTCGCCGCCGTCGCACTGCTGATCACCGGCCTGACGACCAACGTCGGCACCCCACCGCCGGCCGCGGCGATCACCAAGCTGGACCGACCGCCGAAGGGGGCCAACGACTGGTCCTGCACGCCGAGCGCGGCGGGTCCTGCCCGCAGTTCCTCGACGGCTCCCCGATGCAGAAGAAGCTCGCCGAGGGCGGCGCCGCGGTGCCGGGCGTCGAGTCGTGCTCCAGGACCTCTGCCCGCTCAACTGGTCCGAGCACCTCGCGATGGCCTTCGACCCTGTCGCCGCCCAGATCGCCTTCAACGCCCTCGACCCGGAGCACGCCAGCCCCATCGAGTGCTGAGGGGCGGCCTCGTTGCCTCGGGGGCCGGGGTACTAGCACCATCAGACAGGTCGCGGGAGCGCGCCGCCCCGACGACGCTGGGGTCACGAGAAGAGGAACGATGGGACTCATCAAGCCCTGCGTGGTCGCCACGGTGGCGGCCCTCAGTCTGACCGGTGTCGCCCAGGCCCAGGCCCAGGCGCCGACGCCGGGAATCGACCGCGGACCCGACGCGATCACCCAACGCGGCGCCTGCAGCGACGGTGCCGACTGGAGGTTGACGGTCCAGACCAAGAACAAGCGCCTGGAAGTCGCGGGTGTGGTCGACAGCAATCGCCGGGGCCAACGCTGGCGCTGGATCATCCGGCACAACGGGTCCGTGAGTGCCCGCGGGATCAAGCGGACAAGTCCGCCGAACGGCTCGTTCCGGGTGGTGCGGCGGGTTGTCGACCTCCGCGAGACAGACGTCCTCGTGTTCCGCGCGAAGCACGACGGACAGGTCTGTCGGGGTGTGGTGAACTACTGACCTCACAGGAGGTCGGGATGCGCTGGTACACGAACCCGGTGGTGCAGTTCCTGGCCGCAGGGTTCGTGACACTGGTCGTCGTGATCGTCGCAACGAGTGCCCTCAGCACGAGCGCCGCCGATGACGAGGCGATCCAGGAGGCGCAGACGTTGACCGCCGTGTTGGCCCGCTCGGTCGCCGAACCGGCCGTGCCCAAGGGGCTGGTGAAGGGTGACGCCGCCGCGATCGACAAGCTCGACCGCCAGGTCCTCGACCGGCTGCTGGTCGGCGACGTGCTGAGGATCAAGATCTGGGCGGCCGACGGCACCGTGCTCTACAGCGACAAGACGGATCTGATCGGCAGCGTCTACACACTCGACGACGACGAGCTGAAGGTCATTGTCGACGGTGGCACCGACGCGGAGCACGCCGACCTCGACCGTCCGCAGAACAGGTTCGAACGCGACCTCGGCGGCGACCTGCTCGAGGTCTACACGCAGATCCACTCGCCCGAGGGTCAGCCGCTGCTCTTCGAGGCCTACTTCTCCAGCGACCAGGTGGCCGATCGACGGCAGGAGGTGCTCAACCGGTTCCTCCCGATCAGCCTCGGTGCACTCCTCGTCCTGGTGGTCGTCGCCACCCCTCTCATCCTGCTGCTGACGCGCCGCGCGGCCGGGGCGGCCCGTGAGCGGGTGCGGCTGCTCCGCGCTGTCGTGCGCGCCTCCGACGCCGAGCGGGTGCGGATCGCCCGCGACCTCCATGACGGCGTGGTGCAAGATCTCGCCGGCTCGTCGTACTCGATCTCGACGCTGGTCGGCCGCCTCGATGACCAGCCGGAGGTCGCTGGCGAACTGGAGGAGGTGAGCAGGTCGTTGCGCACCAGCATGAGGTCGCTGCGATCCCTGCTCGTCGAGATCTACCCCCCGGACCTGCACGTCGAGGGTCTGGCGGCGGCGCTCAACGACCTGACCGCCCCGCTGTCGGCGGCCGGCATCGCCCTCGACGTCGACGTCACCGGCGAGTCCGGCTGTTCCGAGGACACCGTGGCGCTCGTGTGGCGGGTGGCGCAGGAGGCGGTGCGCAACGTCGCCCAGCATGCGGGTGCACAACGGATGTCGGTCACCGTCCACCGGGAGGACCGGCTCCTGGTGCTCGAGGTCATCGACGACGGTCGTGGCTTCAACACCGAGGCTGCCCGTACGGCCGACGGTTTCGGGCTGCGCGGGCTGCGGAGCCTCGCTTCCGACGCGGGCGCGCGCCTGGAGGTCGAATCGTCACCGGGCGGCGGTACGACGGTCCGGCTCGAGGTGGCGACATGATCCGGATCGTGGTGGCCGATGACCACGCCGTCGTCCGGCAGGGGCTGACGGGCCTGCTCGACAGCACCGACGACCTGTCCGTCGTGGGCGTTGCGGCCGACGGCCACGAGGCCATCGCGCTGGCACGCGAGCACCGCCCGGACGTCGTACTCATGGATCTGCAGATGCCCGGCCTCGACGGTGTCGAGGCGACCCGCGCCATCGTCGCGGAGGATCTCGGCGCCGAGGTGCTGGTGCTGACGTCGTTCTCCGACCACGCGCGGATCGTCGCCGCGACCGACGCCGGCGCGGTCGGCTATCTCCTCAAGGATGCGGAACCCGCCGACCTCCTCGACGGCATCCGCGCCGTCGCTCGCGGCGAGTCGCCGCTCGACCCCCGAGCCGCGCGACTCCTGCTCGCGTCCCGGGCGAGTGACACCGGCACGGACCAGCCCGTCGTCCTGTCGCCTCGGGAGACGGAGGTGCTCCGCCTCGTCGTGGAGGGATTGCTGAACAAGCAGATCGCCGTACGTCTGGGCATCAGCGAGCGGACGGTCAAGGCGCACCTCACGTCGATCTTCCAGCGCACCGGGGTCGCCGACCGGACGCAAGCGGCGCTCTGGGCGCAGCGGCAAGGATTGGCGTAGATCCCGATCAGGCCGACTACAACCCGTTGGTCAGCTTCGGCGCCCGCACCGCGCCCAGGGTCGACGCGTCCCGCAGCCAAGCGCGCGTTCCTCAAGTTCACCGTCGTTGGTCTCGCCGAGCCGGCCGCCCGAGCAACGCTGCGGCTGCACATGGACGACGTGACCCACGCGCGCCCGATCGAGTGCTGAGGCTGATCAGCCGAGGGACTCCGCGAGGTCGATCAGGGCCTGCTTCAGCTCACCCTGGTCACCGGTGTCGGCGAGCTGGCGGATGGCGTTCCGGAGCTGGGCGACGGCAGCCCCGCCGTTGCCTTGGAGCTGTTCGGCCTTCTCGAGATGCTTGCCGACCTTGTCGAGGGTCTTGCCGCTCAGCTCGCCGGATCGGACTGCCTGGTCGAAGTAGGCGCCGGCCACGTTGAAGCTCGGTTCCCACTCGATCATGGGCTGGTGCTGGCTGTTGAACTGGTCCAGCACGACCTCGCGCGCGGCGTCGATCTCGTTCTCCGACATCTGGTCACTGGGCAGCAGGCCGAAGGTGTCGAACCCGCGCGCGATCTCGGTGCCGTAGATCTGGCCGTTGTACCAGTACGTCGACCAGAGGCCGCCGAGGTTGAGGCCGGCGGGGTTCGGCACGTTGATCGGACCGCGGTCGAAGTAGCCGATCTCGACGGGGTTGGCCGTGTCGCTGAAGTCGATCACCGACATGCCACCCTGGTACCAGGCCTGAACGAGGATGTCGCGTCCCGGCACAGGGACCAGCGAGGAGTTGTGCGCCACGCAGTTCTCTTGCGTCGTCTGGACGGCGGGCATCTTGAAGTAGCTGCGGAACTCCATCTGGTCGTCGACGATGTCGAACCAAGCGTCCGCGCCCCACTGGGGCTGGTCGGTGACCCGGCACCGCGCCGTCGTACCGCCACCCCACTCGTCGGTGAACATCACCTTGGTGCCGTCGTTGTTGAAGCTCGCCGAGTGCCAGTACGAGAAGTTCGGGTCGGACACCGCATCGATCCGGACCGGGTTCACGGGGTCCTCGGTGTCGAGCAGGATCCCGTTGCCCTGGCAAGCGCCGGCAACCAGCTCACGTGCCGCAAAGGACGTCATGTCGTGGCAGGTGTTCGTGTTGGGGAGCGGGGAGTACGGCGTGCCCGAAGGGTGCAGTGTGCCGGACGGGGTGTTCTGCAGGCCGTTGAACGCGCCGGTCACCGGGTCCGTGAAGATCCGCGGCTGGCTGACGATGTGCGCCGTGTCCGGGTTGGCCAGCGGCACCTTGATCACGTCGATGCGCCAGGGTGTCGGGTTGCCGGTGGTCACCGGGGTCTGCGAGTTGGTGTTGGCGTTCTCGCAGCCGGGCAGCTCTGCCGCTGACCGGACCGACGACGTGCCGGAGTTGTAGATGTAGATGTTCTCCGGGTCGTCCGGGTCGGTGACGATCGTGTGGGTGTGGGAGCCGCGGCAGGTCTGCACACCGGGTAGCTGCACCGGGTTGTCGAGGTCGCTGATGTCGAAGATCCGCACGCCGCGGAACCGCTCGAGGTTCACCGGTCCGGGCGCTCCCTGCGTGCCGCAGTCGATCCGCCCGCGAGACTCCTCCACGGAGATGAACAGCAGGTCGCCGTAGACCGACGGGTCACCCTGACCACCGGGGCAGACGAAGGACGAGCGCAGCGTCGGGTTGGCCTGGTCGGAGATGTCGTAGACCTGGAAGCCGTTGAAGCTGCCGACGATCGCGTGGTCACCGGTGAAGGCGAGGTCGGAGTTGACGAACCCGAAGTTGCCGGGTGCGGCGTCGAACGGCGCCACCCGTGGATCGTTGTCGAGCAGCTCGACGTTGCTGCTGGCTTCCGACCAAGGGAAGTAGCCGGGCGCCAGGCCGACGCGCGGATCGTCCTCGGCGAAGGCAGCTGCGGGCGCGAGGACCGCGCCGAGGAGCACAGCTCCTGTAAAGCCGACCAGCCGCCGGTTGGTCCGGATGCCACGAATGTGCGGGATTGTCACGGTCAGCCTCCTAGGAAGCCGGACCGGCCCGAGAGTGCCCTAGCGACATTGGGGTCAGCCCAGGTTTAGGATCAAACTAACTGCAATTTGCGCAAATTCGCCATACCTAGTTTTTCGTTGAATCGAGCGACCCCGGAGGCACGTTCATGAGGACGACTCGGCGCCTGCTGACGGCTGTCTCCGCCGCCGTGGTGATGCTGAGTGGGTGTTCCTCGGACGGCGACGACTCCGACTCGGCGTCAGACACTCCGGTGGTCCAGCTGGGAGCCCCTGGGGAGAGCAACCGGACGCTGTCGCCCGAAGAGGTCGAGGGGTTGGAGGAGCCCGGGCACACCGAGGCCGACGTGGCCTTCGTGCAAGGCATGGTCCCGCACCACCAGCAGGCCCTCGAGATGACCGCGATGGTGCACGAGCGGTCCGACTCCAAGCAGATCGCGCTGCTCGGCGAGCGAATCGAGGTCTCCCAGGCCGACGAGATAGCCCAGATGGAGACCTGGCTCACCGAACGCGGCGCGGAGCTGCCCGGCGAGCACTCCCACCACGGGGGCCACGCCGAGCTCATGCCGGGAATGCTGAACAGGCCCGAGCTCGGGATGCTCCGCGCCGCTGACGGGCGGCGCTTCGACCGGTTGTTCCTGAACTACATGATCCGCCACCACCAAGGTGCGGTCATCATGGTCGAGGAGTTGCTCTCAGGGGGCGGCGGCCAGGAGTCCGACGTCTTCCAGCTGGCCAATCACATCGAGTCCGACCAGCTGGTGGAGATCGCCCGGATGAAGCAGATGTTGGTCGACGGGTCCTACTAGCTCGGGTCGTCCTGGTCAGAGTGGCCCCCTAGTCCACGCTGACCCGGACGACCCTGCTGTTGCTCCGGTTGTGGTCCTCCACCCCGCTGTCCAGGCCGAAGACCACCGTGGAGAGTCCCCCCTCGGTCTGGCGCACCAGTGACTTGTCGGGTCCGCCGGCAGGTGACTTATCGGTCGGTTGCGTCGTGTTTTCGGCAACATTTTGCCAAGCAGCCGCGATGCACGCTCCATGGTCTGACATTCCACAATCCGCACGCGCACATCTCGCATTCCTCGGCGCGGTCCAATACGGTGCAAGAGCCGTCGGATCTCATTCTCGGGAGAGTCGCCTTGGCCATGCTGCAGCCCACCCAGCCGCCGCCCGCTGCGGTGTTGCGCACCCAGGACGACGTCGTCGTCCACCTCGACGAGGCGCTGCGCGCCGCCGTACGACGTGACGGTCTCGACCCGCAGCGCGAGGTGGGCGCCGTACGACGGATCGCCGAGTCGCTCGTCCGTGACCATGACGAGCGCAGCCTGACCGGGATGGTGGCGCCGGTCGCCGATCCCGAGGGTGTGATCGCCGAGCTGGTTGCCCGGGTCTCGGGCTTCGGGCCGCTCCAGCCCCTGCTGGACGACCCGACCGTCGAGGAGGTCTGGATCAACAGCCCGGACCGGGTGTTCGTGGCGAGAAACGGCCGGCACGAGCTGACCAACCTGATGCTGACCGACGCCCAGGTTTCGGACCTGGTCGAGCGGATGCTCAAGACCACCGGACGTCGGGTCGATCTGAGCCGTCCGTTCGTCGACGCGATGTTGCCGGAGGGCCACCGGCTCCACGTAGTCCTCCAAGGCATCAGCCGCGGCTTCTCCGCCGTCAACATCCGCAAGTTTGTCGTCAGGGCGGCACGGCTCTCCGAGCTGGTCGACCTGCAGAGCCTGACCCCGTCGGCCGCCCTGTTCCTCGATGCCTCGGTCCGGGCGGGGCTCAACATCTTGATCAGTGGCGGGACGCAGGCAGGCAAGACCACCATGCTCAACTGCCTGGGGGCGGCGATCCCCGGCGGGGAGCGGGTGATCTCGGTCGAGGAGGTCTTCGAGATCCGCTTCCCCCATCCGGACTGGGTCGCCCTCCAGACCCGGCAGGAGGGGTTGGAGGGCACGGGTGAGGTCCGGCTGCGGGACCTGATCAAGGAGTCGCTGCGGATGCGTCCGAGCCGCATCATCGTCGGCGAGGTCCGGGCCGAGGAGGCGCTCGACCTGCTGCTCGCGCTCAACAGCGGCTTGCCCGGCCTCTGCACGATCCACGCCAACAGCGCACGCGAGGCCCTGACCAAGGCCTGCACCCTGCCGTTGCTGGCCGGCGAGAACATCTCCGCTCGCTTCGTCGTACCGACGGTCGCGTCGTCGGTCGACCTCGTCGTCCATCTCGAGGTCGACCACACGGGGGCCCGCCGCGTCACCGAGATCGTCGCCGTGCCGGGCCGGATCGAGCAGGACATCATCGAGACCGAGCCGGTCTTCGAGCACCGCGACGGTCGGCTTCGGCGGAGCATCGGGACGCCGCCGCGTGCCGAGCGCTACGAGCGGGTGGGCGTCGACGTACGACGTCTCCTCCACGAAGCCGAGTGACATGGGTGCGCTGGTCGGTCTAGGGGTGGGGCTCGGCGCCTTGCTGATCTGGTCCGCCTTCGCGACGCCACGGCCGCCGCGATCCGTGCTGGCGTCGCCCGGTCGGCTCGAGCGGATGTTGGCGGAAGCCGGGATGGCCGGCGTAACGCCGCGCTCGCTGGCGCTGTTGTGCTGCGCTGCCGGGTTGATCGCGTGTGTCGTGGTGCTCGCCGTGTCCCGCACGGCACCGCTCGCGGTGGTGGTCGGTGTGCTGGCGGCGTACCTTCCGATCGCCCTGGTCTCCGGGCGGGTCCGGCGCCGGCGCCGCGAGTTCGCCGAGGTGTGGCCTGAGGCCGTCGACGACCTCACCTCCGCCGTACGCGCGGGGATGTCGCTGCCGGACGCCGTCGCTGCGCTGGCGATGCGCGGACCGGAGCCGTTGCGCCCCGCGTTCGAGGCGTTCGCCCTGGACTACCAGGTCTCCGGTCGGTTCGGTGATTGCCTCGACCGGCTCAAGGACCGGCTCGCCGACCCCGTCGGCGACCGTGTGATCGAGGGGCTGCGCGTGGCACGCGAGGTCGGCGGTGGGGAGCTCGGACGACTGCTGCGCAACCTCTCCGCCTACCTGCGCGACGACCTGCGCACCAGGTCCGAGCTCGAGGCGCGCCAGTCCTGGACCATCAACGGCGCGCGGCTCGCGGTCGCAGCACCGTGGCTGGTGCTGCTAGTGATGTCGCTCCAGACCGAGGTGATCACCCGATACCGATCGACGACCGGCGCGATCGTCCTCGTCGCGGGCGCCGCAGCTTGCGTGTTCGCCTATCGGCTGATGATGCGGATCGGACGTCTCCCCACCGAGCGGCGGATCTTGTCATGACGGCCGCCGCATGGGGCGGAGCGCTGGGCGGGACGGCCGCGCTGGGACTGCTGCTCGCAGTGGCGCGGGTTGTCGCCCTCCGCCGGCCGCAGCTCGAGGCCCGGGTCCTGCCCTACCTGCGCGACCTGACGACGACCGTCCCCGCCCATGCCGGGTCCGGCGAGCCACGCTCGGCCTTGGTCGCGCTCACGGCGCCCCTGCTGCAGTCCGCGGCCGACCTTGTCGAACGGGTGCTCGGCGGAGAAGCGTCCGTACGCCGCCGCCTCGCCCGAGCCGGACTCGACCGCACCGTCCAGGACTTCCGGATCGAGCAGGTGGTGTGGGGCCTGGCCGGCTTCGCCGTCACCGCGGCCTACGGCGTGCTGGCGGCGCTGTCGCGCCCCGGGAACCCGCTGCCCCTCGTCCTGCTCTGCGCGGTCGGACTCGTGAGCGGAGTGCTCGCGCGGGACCAACGGCTGACCGCTCAGGTGCGGAAGCGCGAGCGGGCGATCGTCGAGGAGTTCCCGACCGTGGCGGAGCTGCTGGCGCTCGCCGTGGCGGCGGGAGAGGGACCGGTGTCCGCCCTCGACCGGGTCGTCGGCCGGTCGCAGGGCGCGTTGTCGGCCGAGCTCGGTGCTGTGCTCGGTGCGATCCGCACCGGAGAGCCGGTCGCAGACGCGTTCGATCGCCTCGCCTCGACGACGGGCGTGCCGATCGTCGCGCGGTTCGCCCATGGAGTCGCGGTCGCAGTCGAGCGCGGCACACCGCTGACCGTCGTACTCCATGCGCAGGCCGGAGACGTCCGCGAGGCCGGCCGGCGCGAGCTCATCGAGCAGGCGTCACGCAGGGAGATCCTGATGATGGTGCCCGTCGTCTTCATCGTGCTCCCGGTGACCGTGCTCTTCGCCTTCTGGCCCGGCCTGGTCGGCCTGTCGCTGGCCGCCCCGTGACCCTCAACCTCATCGGATCCACCTCGGGAAGGAAACGACAATGGACTCACTCCTCGGCCTCTGGCTCTGGTGCACGCGGCCGCGCGACGAGCGCGGTGACGTGCCGGGCTGGGTGCTCGTCACCGTGATGTCGGTCGGACTGGTCACGGCGCTGCTCGCGTTCGCCCAGCCCGCCCTGGTCGGGATGCTGCGCAACGCCCTCAACTCGGTGCGGTGACCATCAGGTCGCGCGGCCAGCGCGGCTCCGCGGTTGTCGACTTCGTGCTGGTGCTCGTCGTGCTGGTGCCGCTCGTCGTCGGGCTGCTGCAGGTCGCGCTGGTGCTCCACGTCCGAGCCACGCTGGCCGCTGCAGCATCGGACGGCGCCCGCTACGCGGCGACCGCAGACCGCGGGCCTGCCGACGGCGTGGCCCGCACCCGGTCCCAGATCGACACGGCGATCGCGGGCCGGTTCGCGCAACAGGTCACCGTCGAGCAGGCGCCGGTCGACGGCCTGCCCGGCGTGATCATCACCGTCACCGCCGAGGTGCCCGCCCTCGGGATCGGCGGCCCCGCGGTGCGGTTCTCCGTCTCGGGTCGTGCCATCGAGGAGGCGTCGTGACCACGTCCCGGGCCGGGGAGGAGCGCGGCAGCGCGATCGTCGAGCTGGTCTGGCTCGGCATCCTGCTCCTGGTCCCGTTGCTGTGGATCGTCCTCTCGGTCTCGCAGGTGCAGCAGGGCGCGTTCGGCGTCACCGCCGCGGCGCGGGCCGCCGGGCGGGCCTACGCCCTCGCTCCCGACGACGCCTCGGGCGCGCGCGTCGCTGAGCAGGTCGCTCGCCGCGCGCTCGCCGACCAGGGCCTGCAGGATGCGCCGTTGCGGGTGATCGTCACGTGCACGCCGTACCCCCACGACTGTCACAACGGCACGTCGGTTATCACGGTCCAGATCCGATCCAGTGTGGAGCTGCCGCTGCTGCCGGACGCGCTCGGCGGCGGCGCGCCGCGGTTCGCGCTCGACGCCAGCCACACCGTGCCGATCGGTCGCTACCAGGAGGTCGACGGTGACTAGGTCCAGGTCTCATGGGAGAAAGGACGACCGTGGGCAGGTCAGCGTGATCATCATCGGCTTCGCCTTGGTCGTCCTGCTGCTGGTCGTCGTCGTGGTCGACGCCGGCGCTGCCTACCTGAAGCGGCAGAGCCTCGACTCGCTCGCCGACGGCGCGGCGTTGTACGGCGCCGACGCGGCCGCCGGGGGCAGGGACGTCTACACCGGCGGTGTGGGGCATGACGACCTCGACCTGACCGCGGCTGTGGCGAGCGCCGCCGCGCGTGACTACCTCCGCTCCGCCGGGGCGTACGACGCGCACCCCGGACTGCAGGTGTCGGTCGCGGTCCACGGCGACCGGGTCGTCGTCGAGGTCGACGCACCCGTCGACCTCCCGCTGGCCCTGCCCGGCAGCCCCGAGAGGCCGATCGTCTCCGCGACAGGTTCGGCCGTCGTGCGGACCGACCTCACGGCGGGCTGAGGACTCTTCCCAGCCCGCCGCGGTTCGTCACTCGGGTCCGTGGTTGTTGATGTGGTTGAGGATCTCGCGCTCTTGCTTCAGCTCCTTCTCGGTCGCCGACGGATTCAGTCGGGCCGACTCGGCCTGGCCGACCGCTGCGGCGAAGGTGGTGAGCGTCTTGTTCTTGTTGTCCTTGACGACGCTGTCGAGGTCGAACACCCCGGCGGCGAAGTTGAGCCACGCCGCCAGCAGCTCCTGTTCGAGCTTGCGCGCCTCACCCTTCGGCGGGTTCTTGCCCTCGAGGACGTCGTAGGCCAGGGCCAGGGTGGAGGCGTCGGTGCTCTCGTCGAACACCGTGCTCAGGTACCCCACGATCGTCAGGAAGCACTGCAGCTCCGCGGCGGTGTAGTTCTTCTCCTTGTCTACGTACTTGAACTGGTTCTTCCACCACGAGTCGTTGCGGGACTTGTCAGCGTCGCCGGTGATGACCACCACGGCGCCGTCGGTCGCCAAGCCGCCGTCGTCATCGCCCACTTCCACGTCGAGCTGGTAGAGGCAGGCCTCGGCATAGGCGTGCGTCTGCTCCAGCGTGATGTCGCGGGGCTGCACCGACGGTGACTTCGACGGGTCGGAAGCCGGCGGGTTCACGAGCGAGATCGCGCTGTCGGTGGCCCCGTCTCCCCACGCCCATTCGAATGTGAGGTCGTCACTCCCCGGATCCTCCGAGCCCACCGGGACCGTCAGGTCCTCGCCCGCCGAGACGACGAAGGCCGACTGCCCGCCGTAGGTCTCGGCGCCCGAGCCGTCGATCTCGGCGGTGGGGTCGACGTTGTCGACGCCTGCCGACGACGACGCGCTCGTGGAGGTGTCGTCGTCGGAGCCGACGACCTCGACCGTGAACGTGCCGTTGTCGCCGTACTGCTTGTCCACGGAGAACGACAGCGTGGCGTCGGGTCGGACGTTCTCGAGGTCGCCGCTCAACGGCTGCGGCCCCGATCCGTCGTCGAAGTCGATCGTGGCCCCGAGGTCCTCCTCCCAGCCCGGGTCGGTGACCGTTCCCGAGATGGTCGTGGTCCCGTGCTCGTCGACGACCGGGATCGGGTCGATGGTCACCGTCGGCGCGACGTTGTCGACCGTCACCGTCGAGGTGTCCTCATCGGTGTTCCCGAATTCATCGGTGACCTCGAGACCCACGGTGAAGCTGCCGTCCTGACCGACGTCGCTGAACGTGGGGGAGACGCCGGTGGCGTCGTCGTACTGACCGTCGTTGTCGAGGTCCCAGGCGTACGACGCGATGGCGCCCGCGGACGCATCGGTGCCGCCCGTCGACCCCGAACCGTCCAGGGTGACGTCGATCCCCTCGTCGGTGGTGTACGGGCCGTCGGCGTCGGCGGTCGGCAGGCAGGCGGGCGGCATGTCGAAGTTGTTGGTCTGCGCAGCGTGGAGCCCGGCCGAGACCGCGTTGACGCCGAGGCCGTTCTCCGCGAAGGCGGACCAGATGGCGCACTGGTTCGCGCCACCGTTGTTGGTCATGTCGGCGGCCAGGATGCCGTCCCGAGCGTCGATGAAGGTCGGGGTCGGGCTGTTCGCGGTGTTCCGCATCCCGTCGATCACCAGCTGGGTGGTGGTGTCGAGGCCGAGGTTCTCCCGCACGTCGTAGGTCATGGTCGCCCAGATCTCGCCGTTGAAGTGCGGCGAGTTGACTCCCGTGCTGTAGCTGCCGTAGGAGCGCGTCGACGTGTCGTAGGCGACGGACCGGACGCCGGTCGCGGTGTTGGACGTGGCGTAGTCAGCCGACAACGGCGTCGCCCCAGCGGAGGAACGACAGGGTGTCGCTCCAGCCCTCACCGAGGGAGCCGGATTGGCTGATGCTGTTGGTGAGGCCGTTCGGGAGGAGGCGCTCCGCGACCCCGTGCCCGACCTCATGGGCGATCACGTCGCCATCCATGCTGCCGTCGCGGCTGGGGTTGTTGCCGCCGGTGACCCACATGTACATCTGCATGCGGGCGGCGCTGCCGTCGGCGTGGGACGTGCCGAAGTTGGCGTTGTTCAGGCAGCGGATGTCCTCGTCGTCGCCCGGCGCGGGAGTGTCCTTGTCATCGACGCAGCCGAAGTCCCAACCATCCTGGGCCTCGGCCAGCACGGGGTCGCCGCCCGTGCCGTCTCCGCTGTGGTTGGTCACCTGGAAGTTGCCCGAAGCCTCGTCGAACCCGTAGCTCCACAGCCAGTCGTGCTGGTCGTTGGTGTAGTAGAAGAGCTGGGTGATGGCCGGGTCCTGGTCGGCGTCGAGGGCACCCACGTCGGCGACGTCCGTCGCGTTCTGCCAGGCGTTGGTGAAGGTGTAGTTGAAGTGCTGGTCTGCAGCGGTCGGCTGGTACTCGTCGTTGGCGTCGCTGTCGTCGCGGTCGCGGTAGGCGTCGACGTTGTTGCCCGAGGTGTTGTCACCGGTCACCCACGACCCGTTGACTCCGGTGAAGGGCACGATCTGCTGGGTCGCTCCGGCGATCCCCGGGTGCTCGGTCGTGTAGACGTTCCCCTCAGGGCCGGCGTCGTGGTAGAGGCTCTCGTGGTGCAGGAACGCGCCGGTTGTGGCGTCGATCAGCGAGGTGTGCCAGGAGTCCGACGAGGTCTCCACCTCGGTGCGCCACGCCAGGCGGAGGCTACGGTCGTCGCGGAGCTGCCACACGAGCTCGGCAGTGAGCGGCGACGGGTCCTTCAGGTCGTCGGCATAGGGGTTCTCGTAGGAGTGAGTCCCCCTGCTCTTGGTGCTGGAGCCGGGCGGAGCCTTGACCGCCCCGGCGCCGCCACGCCTCGCGGACAGAGCGATCGCGCGGCCCGCGTTGATCTTCGCGGTCCCACTCGTGTCGAGGACGCCGGTGCGTCCGCCGATCATGACCAGGCGGCCCTCGGCATCGACCAGCGCCACCAGTCCGGCGCTGTCCACGGCGATTCCGTCCACCACCTGCTCGAGCTCGAGGTGCGTCGCCCCGTCGTGGTCAGTGACCACCTGTGCCTTCACCCGAACGGTGGACGCCGCCCGGTTGCTGAGGTCGAACACGTCGTGGTTGCGCCGGAGGTAGTCGAGCGCGATCTGGGCGGCCGGCCGGCCGGACCTTTGGGTCAGGTAGCGCCCGGAGCCGAACACCACCGTCGAGCGGCCTCCCTCGGTCTGGCGGACGAGGGAATCGTCAGGTTTGGCGGCGGCAGGGGCCGTCGGTGCGGCTGATGAGGAGCTCGCGGGAAGGGTGAGGAGGGCGGCGGCGAAGGCCGCAGTCGTGATGCCGGTCAGCAGGCGAGAGAAGGCGACGCCGCGGCGCGCGGTTCCGAGGTTCATGTGATGGTCCGATCTCCGAGTGGGTCCCACCCCCGACCCAGAGTCAGGCACACCTGCTCCTGGCGCATCGCGCAATCGGATGAATTTGCGCAAGCAGGCACACGGCGTTCCCAGTTGTGATCACCTGGTCGCTTGCAGTCGCCGCGGCCGTCCGCTCCGTGCGGCCGTCCTCGCAGACGACCGAGCCGGCGCCTGGTCGGAGTAGTCGTCCTGGCGGCCCGAGTTGCCGACATCGAAAGTGCTCGGGATCCCGAGGTTGCTCCGGGATGACCGGAGCCGTGAATGGGACCTCAACCCGCAGACGGTGAGGTCAACCAACCGTCGTACGACGAATCCGGGTCAGTCGGTCGACTCCGGGTTGGGCGTGGCGGAGTCCGACGGGTCAGCCGAGCAGGGCTGGTCAGTGGATGCGTCGGACGGCGCGTCCGTCGGGCACTGCGTCGGGGTGTCGGTCGGGTCGGTCGGGTCGGTCGGGTCGGTCGGATCCGTGGGGTCGGTCGGGTCGTCCGTGGGGATCGTCGGGTTGGGCCAGGTGACCGGGTCGGTCGGCTCCGGGTCGTCGGTCGGGTCGGACGGGTCGGCCGTCGTGAAGCCGTTGTCGGTGGGCAGGTCGGTGGGCAGGTCGGTGGGCAGATCCGTGTACGGGGCTCTCGCCACGAGGATCGGGTCGTCGTCGGCCATCTCACTCGCCTGGATGCGGTAGGCCCTGTCCACCGCCAGCACGGTCTCGATGAACGTCTTGTCGTCGTTGATCCGCTTCACCGCGGCCACCCGGCCGAGGCGCTTGCGCAGGTCGTCGTCGCCCTGGCACAGCAGCACCGACACCGCGAGCGATGCGTCGTCGATGTCGTTGGGGTTGCGCCGACCGTCACCGTCACCGTCGACACCGACGACGGCCCAGGTGGAGGGTGCGAGCTGCATCGGACCGACGGGGCGGTCGAACCGGCGATCACCGTCGAGCTTGCCCCCGTCGCTGTCGGGGATCTTCGTGCCCTTGGTGCCGACGAGCGGCTTGCCGGTGAACTTCGGCTGCATCACTCCGTCGGTGCTCAGCTCGCCGCCGTCGGTGGTGCCGTGCGCGGTGACCACCTGACCGACCGCGGCGAGGAGCGTCCACTCGAGGTAGCACTGCTCGTCGGCCTGGAGGAGCACGGCCGCTGCGCGTTGGTACGCCGCCAACGCCGCGTCCGGGATCGAGTCGAGCCGCGGCCCATCGGCCGCGACCAGCGCGATGTCGGGGATGCCGACCGGCACGTCCTCGATCTCGACCGGCGGGGCCAGCGTCGGCTCCTCCTCGGGAGCACTGGTCGAGGTCGTCGCCGGCGGCGCGGCGGCGGTCGGCTCCTCTCGCGGCGCGGGGGAGTTCGTGAGGGTCACACCGGCAGCGGTGATGGTGACCGAGGCGAGCCCGACAGCAGCCAAAACGGACGTCACGACCGCGCGCCTGACGGCGCTGCCGGATCTCACCGGCTCGAGTCGGTGTCGCGCGGTCATCGGTCTCCAGTCTGGGTCAGGATCCAAGGATGCCTCCTGAACAACGACGGAGAAACCAAAATGGCCATATTTCCTCCAAGGGGACGAGCTGGGTCACCCAGCGCCCCGGAAGTCCACCGAGCCGCGTTTCGCCACCCCGCCGTCGGGCCCGTAATCTTGATCCTTGTGGCAGGCCCCGAGTACGACACCGAGATCAAGCAGCTCACTGCGACGATGCACACCGTCGAGCAGGTGCTCGACATCCCGGCGATGCAGCGCGAGATCGAAGACCTCGGCGTCCAGGTGGCCGCGCCTGACCTGTGGGACGACCAGGCCAACGCGACCCGCGTCACCGGCCGGCTGTCGGCGCTGCAGGGCGAGGTCGACCGGTTCAAGGCACTCCAAACTCGCATCGAGGACCTTGAGCTGATGGTCGAGCTCGCCAACGAGGAAGGCGACGCGGAGTCGCTCGCCGAGTCCGAGAAGGAGCTCGGCAAGATCAAGAAGGCCGTCGAGGTGCTCGAGGTCCGCACCCTGCTCTCCGGTGAGTACGACGAGCGCGAGGCCATCGTGACCATCCGCTCCGGCGCGGGTGGGGTGGATGCCGCCGACTTCGCCGAGATGCTGATGCGGATGTACACCCGCTGGGCGGAGCGCAACAAGTACCCGGTCGAGGTCTACGACGTCTCCTACGCCGAGGAGGCCGGCATCAAGTCGGCGGAGTTCGCGATCCACGCGCCCTACGGCTACGGCACGCTCTCGGTCGAGGCCGGGACCCACCGGCTGGTCCGGATCAGCCCGTTCGACAACCAGGGTCGCCGCCAGACGTCGTTCGCCGCTGTCGAGGTCGTGCCGGTGCTCGAGCAGACCGACGAGATCGAGATCGACGAGAACGACATCCGGACCGATGTCTTCCGCTCCGGCGGCCCGGGCGGTCAGTCGGTCAACACCACCGACTCCGCGGTCCGGCTCACGCACGTCCCGACCGGCCTGGTCGTCAGCTGCCAGAACGAGAAGAGCCAGCTGCAGAACAAGGCGAGCGCGATGGTGGTCCTCAAAGCGAAGCTGCTCGCGCTGAAGAAGGCCGAGGAAGCCGCGCAGATCAAGGACCTCAAGGGCGACGTCCAGGCCAGCTGGGGCGACCAGATGCGCAACTACGTGCTGAACCCCTACCAGATCGTCAAGGACCTGCGCACCGGCTTCGAGAGCGGCAACCCGCAGGCCGTCTTCGACGGCGACCTCGACGACTTCCTCGAGGCCGGCATCCGGTGGCGGCGCGGGGCCGAGAAGGCCGACGCGTCGTAGCTGCCAATATCAGCGGTAGGTGATCAGGCGGCGGTCGTGCTCGACGTGGCTGTGGTCGTTGTACGACGAGAGCGTCAACCCGCTTCGTCCCTGGATCACCTTCGTCATCGCCGTGTTCGCCGCCACCCGGTTGAGCTGGGCCCAGAGGGACGCGTCGCCCGCGAGCAGGTGCGACACCGCCAGCCCGATCGGCCCGCCGGACGTCACCACGACCGCCGTCCCCTTCTCCGGCAGGTGCGCGGCCGCGGCGAGCAGGGCCGCCTGGACCCGAGCCGAGAACGCGGGGAAGGACTCGTGGTAGTCGTCGTCGGACCCGCCGCCGGTCCACCGCTCGGTGGCCCGTTCGAAGACCTCCTGGAACTTCTGCCGCGGCGCACCGCTCCGGGCGAGGTCGGCGATCATCACCGTGCGCGAGCGGTACCGCGGCTTGTGCACCTCGACGACGTGCTGGAAGTCGAACTCGTCCCACCCGGCGTCGACCTCGATCGGGACCACGCTTGAGACCCCGACGTCGGAGAGGCCGGCGACGATGCCGTCGGCGGTCTCGCGGTGCCGCCGCAGCTCGCCGCGGATGACCACGTCGGGCACGATCTTGCGTACGGCGAGCGCCCGACCG
Organism: uncultured Actinomycetota bacterium; assembly: GCA_963846535.1. GTDB lineage: Bacteria > Actinomycetota > Actinomycetes > Propionibacteriales > Nocardioidaceae > Nocardioides. The sequence continues at coordinate 1,463,062 of CAWJWK010000003.1, read as the reverse complement.
AGGATCCGGGACTGCTCGTGACCGAGGTCGGACAGCGCGTCGTAGTCGCGCTTGCCGAAGGACGCCTGGCCGTGCCGCACCAGGTAGATCAGCCTCACGCGCCGACCTGCCGCATCAGAGCGCGGGCCCGACGGTGCAGGACGTGCGAGCCGAGCCAGTAGCTTCTGAACTTCGGGTTCGTCGTCTGCTTGTGGTGGTAGCGGTAGTAGATCTGCTGCAGGATCACCGCCAGCCGGAACAGGCCGAACACCTCGTAGAACGCCCACTCCTCGTCGGTGAGCTCGAAGCCCATCCGCTCGCAGTAGTAGTCGACCAGCTCCTTGCGGGTCAGCATCCCGGGCATGTTCGAGGGCTGCATCCGGAACCGTTGGTAGAGACCCGCGTCGCCGGCCTCCACCCAGTAGGCGACGACCGACCCGAAGTCCATCAACGGGTCGCCGAGCGTCGCCATCTCCCAGTCCAGCAGGGCGATCGGCTTCGTCGGCTCGTCACTGTCGAAGACGACGTTGTCGAGGCGGAAGTCGTTGTGGATCAGGCAGGTACGACGATCGGTGGGCTGCGTCTGGTCGAGCCACTTCATGACCTTGCCCCACGACGGCACGTTCCAGGTCTTCGCCTTCTCGAAGCGGGAGATCCACCCACCCACCTGGCGCGCGACGTAGCCGTCGCCCTTGCCGAGCGAATCGAGGCCGGCCGCGGCCGGGTCGACCGAGTGCAGGTCGACGAGCAGGTCGAGCACGTTGGTGCACAGCTCGTGGACCTGCTCGGTCGACAGGTCCAGACCCAGCTCACGCCGCGGGATGTGACCGGCGACCCGGTCCATGACGTAGAACTCCGAGCCGATGACCGACGGGTCGTCGCAGTACCCGACCATCGCGGCGACGTACGGGAAAACGGGCGCCAGCGCGGCCTGGATCCGGTGTTCGCGGCCCATGTCGTGCGCGCCCTTGGCCTTGGTGCCGCCGGGAGGGCGGCGCAGGATCAGGTCGCGCGTCGTTCCCTCGCGCTCGACCCGCAGCAGGTAGGTCAGGTTGGACGCGCCGCCGCTGAACTGGCGGACCTCCGCGATCCGTCCGGCGACCCCGGTGGCATGGTCCTGCAGCCACGCCTCGACGGCGGGGACGTCGAACGCGTCCTCCTCGCGGACCTCCTGCGCGCCTGCGACGCCGGATCCGCTCACGTGATCCTCCGGACGAGCCCCATCGGCAGGTTCTTCAGGGCGAAGCCGAGCGGCACCCATGGCCATGCGGGCACCAGCGCCTTCTCCTTGCGCTTCTCGATCGCCGCGACCATCGCCTTCACGCCGGTCTTGGTGTCGACCATGAACTTGGCCCTCTCCTTGACCTTCTCGTTCATCTCCGACGCGATGTAGCCGGGGTAGATGATCGAGACGTCGATGCCCTTGGCCTTCACGTTCTCGTTGAGCAGGCCCTCGGCGAGCGCGGCGACGCCGGCCTTGGTGGCGGCGTACGCCGTGATGTTCTTGCGCATCCCACGCATCGCGGAGACCGACGAGATCATCACCAGGTGACCGCTGCCCTGGGCGCGGAAGATCTCCATCGCCGCCTCGGTCTGCGCGAGCGCCGCGACGAAGTTGGTCATCGCGGTCTCCTTGTTGGCGTCGTAGCGCCCGGTGCCGAGCGGCGCGCCCTTGCCGAGGCCCGCGTTGATGATGACCCGGTCGATCGCGCCGAAGTCGGCGACGAACTCCTTGAAGACCGCGAACACCGCGTCGTCGTCGTTGACGTCGAGCGCCTTGATCCCGACTGTCACATCGGGGTGGACGGCGCTGATCTCCGACTGCAGCGCGTCCAGCCGCTCGGTGCGGCGCGCGCAGAGCGCGAGGTCGTAGCCCAGGTCGGCGAACTGCCGCGCCATCTCCTCGCCGAGACCCGAGCTGGCGCCGGTGATGAGGATCGTTCCCTTGGTCATCTGCTGCCTTCCGTCTGTTCTGCCGTTTCCGACTGTTCTGCCAGAGCCTTGATGCGGGCTGCGAAGCTGCGCTGTTCCTGGTCGTAGAGGGGACGTTCGTTGGTCTTCGCCCACACGGCCAGCTGGGCGGGCTCGTCTGGCACGACCACCATGGCTCCCTCGTCGATGCCCGCCATCACCTCGGCAGCGATCTGGTCGGGTGAGTACGTCGACTTCTCGATCAACCGCGCCGCGACCTGGGCGACGGTGGTGTCGCTGCCGTCGATGGAGCTGGCGAGGTTGGTGCGGAAGAACCCGGGGCAGACCGCCGTGACCAGGATGCCGTAGGGGTCGAGCTCGTAGGACAGGGTCTCGCTGAGGGCGACGACGCCCGCCTTGACGGCCGTGTACGACGACATGCCGGGCGGGTGCACGAGCCCCGCCAGGGAGGCCGTGTTGACGATGTGGCCGGAGCCCTGGGCCTTGAACCCGGGCGTGAACGTCCGGCAGCCCCGGACGACGCCCAGCAGGTTGATGTCGATCACCTGCTGCCACTCGGCGATCGTCGCGACGTCGATGCGTCCGCCGCTCGCGATCCCGGCGTTGTTGACGAGCACGTCGAGTCCGTCCCAGTGCTCCTCGACCCAGGCGAGGGCCGCGGCCCAGTCGTCGTCAGAGGTCACGTCGAGGCGGAGGTGGTCCGCGCCCGCGGGCAGGGTGGTCGGCTCGACCCGGTCGGCAACGAGGACCCGGTCGCCGCGCGCGAGGAACGCGTCGGTCAGGGCCGCGCCGAGACCGGACGCCCCGCCGGTGACGAGCACCCGACGATTCATCGCGAGACGCCGTACTTCATCAGCTCGAGCCGCGCGATCAGCCCCAGGTGCACCTCGTCCGGGCCGTCGGCGAACCGGAGCGAGCGGGCGCCGGTCCACGCCGCCGCGAGCGGGAAGTCGTCGGTCAGCCCGCCGCCGCCGTGGATCTGCATCGCGAAGTCGATGATGTCGAGCGCCATCCGCGGCGCGGCCACCTTGATCTGGGAGACCTCGCTGATCGCGTTCATCGGGCCGCCGACGTCGAGCTTCCACGCGGCGTTGAGCACGAGCAGCCGGGTCGACTCGATGGCGATCCGCGCCTGTGCGATCCGCTCGCGGTTGCCGCCCAGGTTGACCAGCGGCTTCCCGAACGCGACCCGGTCGGCGCCGCGCTGGCAGGCCAGCTCCAGGGCCTTCTCAGCCAGGCCGATCAGTCGCATGCAGTGGTGGACCCGGCCGGGGCCGAGCCGACCCTGGGCGATGGCGAACGCCTCGCCGGGCCCGGACACGAAGTTGCCGACCGGCACCCGGACGTCGGTCAGCGACACCTCGCCGTGGCCGTGCGGCTCGTCGAAGAAGCCCATGGTCGTGAGCATCCGCTCGACCTTCACCCCCGGGGCGTCGCGGGGGACCAGCACCATCGAGTGGCGGTGGTGGCGGTCGGCGTCGGGATCGGTGAGGCCCATCACGATGAAGATCTCGCAGTCGGGATGGCCGACGCCGGTCGAGAACCACTTGCGACCATTGAGCACGATCTCGTCACCGTCGACGATCGCACTGAGCTCCATGTTGGTCGCGTCGGACGACGCGACGCCCGGCTCGGTCATCAGGAATGCGCTGCGGATCCGGCCGTCGAGCAGCGGGTCGAGCCAGGCATCCTTCTGCGCCTGGTCGCCGTACTTGAGCAGCACCTCCATGTTGCCGGTGTCGGGAGCGTTGCAGTTGAGGACGTACGGCGCGATAAACGACCGGCCGGTGAGCTCCGCGATCGGCGCATAGTCGACGTTGCTGAGCCCCGCGCCGCCGAGGGTGCCGTACTTCTCGGCGTAGGGCCCCTCGTGGCCGGCGGGGAGGAAGAGGTTCCACAGTCCGCGCTCACGCGCCTTGGCCCGGAGCTCGGCCATGACCGGCAGCTCCTGCCACTGCTCGCCCTGACCCGCGTCCCGCCTGCGCTTGATCTCGCGGAAGTAGTCGGCCTCGACCGGCTCGATCTCGGTCTCTGTGAAGTCCTTGACGAGCGCGGTCAGCTCGGCCGCGCGCGGTGAGGGTGCGAAGTCCATGGGTTGACTCTCGCACACTATTGAGCAATGCTCAATAACGTGTCTCGCACCCGCCTCAGCCAGGACGAGCGGCGCCGCCAGCTGCTCGGCATCGGCCTGCGGATGCTGGTCGAGAAGCCGATCCAGGACCTCTCCCTGGACGCTGTGGCCGCCGAGGCCGGCATCTCGCGTGGTCTGTTGTTCCACTACTTCCCGACCAAGACCGACTACTTCGACGCCGTGGTCGGTGCGGCGCTCCGGCGGGTGACCCGCAACATCTCGCCCGACCCGGAAGCCGATCCGGAGACGGCGCTGCACCAGTTCGTCGAGCGCTTCTACGCCCAGATCGACCGCCGCCGCGACTTCTACGTTGCGCTGGTCTTCGGGAGCGGCTCGATCCGGCTCGGGGGAGAGGGCGTCGAGACGCACCGGATGACGGTGGCGCGCCGGGTCGTCGCGGCGCTCGGCGTGCCGTCGGACGGGATCCCGGTCGTGCACGGGTGGACGGCGTACGTCGAGGACCGGGCCCTGCTCTGGTCGGGCACCCCTGTCGTCGAGCGGTCACCGCTCAGCGACGAGGTGGGTCACTGCTGCGCGGCGCTCACTTCACTACTGGCCGCCTGAGCGACGGCGACGCACCAGCGGCCGGCCCGGTCCAGCAGCTCCGGCTCGGTCAGCCTCGACGGCGCGGCCAGGCTGCAGGCCAGCCAGGCATCGCCGAACAGGCCCCGGAAGGACGCCAAGCTGCGATCGCCCGCCGGGCAGACCACCGCAACGCTCGGGGCGCCGTACGCCGGAGCGGGCGTCGCCCTCGTGCATCCGTTCCGGTCGGCCGCGTCCTCGACCAGGTCGGCCGCACGGGTCCGGGTCACCGGTGGCGCGAACATCCACGCCCTGAGCTCGGCACCGCCGGCGCCCGAGATCCGGCAGCCGTACTCGTGTGCGACGTCCTCCAGCCCCGGCGCCAGCTCCGCCGACTGGCCGTTGCGGTACGACGTCGTCGTGCCGGCGTCGTCGCCGAGCGCCTCGGCGACCGCCTCGTCTGCGAGCCGGTCGCAGAACGGCGCTCGTTGCAGTGTCACCACGGTCGTGTCGAAGTCCGCGAGCGGCGTCGAGGAGTACGCCGGAGGTGTGCGCTGGGGCGCCGCCTCGGGCGTGTCCTCCCCGAGCACCAGGACCCCGGTCGAGACCGGGAGCGCGGTCAGAACGACGGCGAGCAACATCCATCGCAACGGGCCCAGCACCCGCACACGATAGACCTGAGGCCCTCGGACGACCGGCGTCCCCGACGCTCCGAGGCGATGGGCGTCCGATCGGCGGTTGCCGCGCTGGCGTACCGTGCCTTCAGTGATTCGCTTCGAAAAGGTCACCAAGAACTACCCCGGTCCCGGTGAGCCCGCGCTCGACCAAGTGACAGTCGACATCGACAAGGGGGAGTTCGTCTACCTGGTCGGCCAGTCCGGCTCCGGCAAGTCGACCGCGCTCCGCCTCGTGCTCCGCGAGCTGCGCCCCACGACCGGCCGGGTCTACGTCGCCGGCAAGGAGATCAACCGGATGGCCGGGTGGAAGGTGCCTCGGCTGCGCCGCCAGCTCGGCACCGTCTTCCAGGACTTCCGGCTGCTCCCGAACAAGACCGTCACCGAGAACGTCGCGTTCGCGCTGCAGGTGATCGGCAAGTCGCGGCGCGAGATCAGTCGCGTCGTACCGGAGACGCTGGAGGTCGTCGGGCTGAAGGACAAGGGCCAGCGGATGCCCGACGAGCTCTCCGGCGGTGAGCAGCAGCGCGTTGCGATCGCGCGGGCGTTCGTCAACCGGCCGATGATCATCATCGCCGACGAGCCGACCGGCAACCTCGACCCCCAGACGTCGGTCGGGATCATGAACCTCCTCGAGGACATCAACAAGCGAGGCACCACCGTGGTGATGGCGACCCACGACCACGGGCTCGTCGACCAGTTCCGCAAGCGGGTGGTCGAGCTCGAGAACGGCAAGGTCGTGCGCGACGAGGCGGCCGGCAGCTACGGCTTCCAGCACTGAGAAGCGCCGTAGCCGCGTCGCCCGCCCGCACCTGACCCCGGACCACCAGGAGAGCCCACCTCACCATGCAGCTCCGTTACGTCTTCACCGAGCTCCGCTCCGGCCTGCGCCGCAACCTGTCGATGCACGTCGCCGTCATCCTCACCCTCTTCGTCTCGCTGACCCTCGCCGGCTGCGGCATGCTCCTGCAACGCCAGGCGGACAAGACCGCGGAGGCGCTCGGCAACGAGCTCCAGATCCTCGTCAACCTGTGCGTGGTCGACGACCCGGCGCCGGACGGCAACTGCGCCGGCGGTTCGGTCACCCGTGAGCAGCGCGCGGAGATCGAGCGCGCGCTCGGCGTCAGCCCCGAGGTCGAGAGCTTCGAGTTCCAGACCCAGGCCGAGGGGTTCGAGGAGGCGCAGGACATCCCGCAGTACGAGCCCTACTTCGACGGGCCGGACCCGATCATCACCGTCGACGACTGGCCGGCGCAGTACTGGATCACGCTCGAGGACCCGAAGGAGGCCGAGGGCGTCAAGAGTGCGGTGACCGGCCTCGAGGGCGTGTCGGCCATCAAGGACCAGCGCGACGACCTCGAGCCGGTCTTCGGCATCATCGATGCGCTCAAGTACGGCTCCTGGATCGGATCGGGGCTCCTGCTGCTGGCCTCATTGCTGCTCGTCGCGAACACGATCAGGCTCGCGGCGATGGCCCGGAGGCGGGAGATCGGGATCATGCGCCTGGTCGGCGCATCGACGCTCTACATCGCCCTCCCGTTCCTCCTCGAGTCCCTGGTGACGGCGGCGATCGGCGTCGCGTTCACGGCCGGGGCGCTGGCGGCTTTCACGAGGTTCGCCATCATGGACGGGCTCGCGGACGTGATCGAGTTCGTGCCGTGGATCGGGTGGGACGAGTACGTCGAGTCACTGATCGGCGTCATGCCGCCGGGCGTGGTCATCCTGGGTCCGGCACTGACGCTGATTCCGACACTCCTGCTGACCCGCAAATACATCAAAGTCTGATCGCGCCCGGTTACGGTCGAGGAGTTCACTTCCCCGGACACGATTGGTTGTACCTGTGCGCTCCTTCCCCGGCGCCGCTGCCCTAGTGGTCGCGCTCGCGACTGGCAGTCTGATGGCTCCGCAGGCGTTCGCCGACGACGAGGACGACCTGCGCGACAAGCGGGAGCAGGTCGAGCACCAGATCGACCAGGCTCACGACGAGCTCGAACATGCGAGCCGTGCGGTGGCCCGTTCGACCCGCCGGCTCCAACAGGCGACGGCACGACTCGGCAGTGCACGGGAGCGGCTCCAGCGCGTCCGTGCCGACCTCCAGGACGCCCGGGCCGAGCGGCTCCGGCTGGCCCGGGCCCTGGTCCGGGCGGAGGATCGGTTCGACCGGGTGTCGGCCGAGCTGCGGGCCGCCCGCGCGGACGTCGCGGAAGGGCGAGCCCTGCTCCGCAGCACCGTGCTCGGGATGGAGACCCAGGGCAACCCCGATCTGGCAGTCATGGACGCCGTCACGTCGTCCGGCTCGATCGAGGAGCTCCTGGTCGCGCAGACCGCCGGCACCATGATCCTCGGCCGCGAGGACCAGGCGCTTTCTGCCTTCGAGACCGCCGAGGCCGCGCTCCAGGAATGGAAGGACGAGGTGCGGTCCGCTCGCGACGAGGTCGCCGAGCAGAAGGCCGCCGCGGCGCAGAACCTGCTCGACATCCGCGGCCTCTACACAGACGCCCGCAACACCCGGGCGGACATTGCCCGCTGGGTCGACCGCTCCCGTTCCGCCCGCCACGCCGCGATCAAGGCCCGCAAGCACGACCGGGCCGCCCTCCAGCGGCTGAAGCAGCGCGAGGCGCGGATCAAGCGCGAGATCCTCCGGCTGGCCCAGCAGGCCGCCCAGCAGAACAACGCTCCGACGTACAACGGCAGCACCGGGGGCCTCCTGCAGATGCCGGTGTCCGGCCCGGTGACCTCGCCGTTCGGCTGGCGCACGCACCCGATCTACGGCTACTGGGGCCTGCACGACGGCACCGACTTCGGAGCCGGCTGCGGCGCTCCGCTGTGGGCCGGGAGGTCCGGCACCGTCATCAACACCTACTACGACGAGGTCTACGGCAACCGCCTCTACCTCTCCGTCGGCACGGTCAACGGCGCCAACCTGACGCTGGTCTACAACCACCTGTCCGGTTACAACGCCTCCGAGGGTGCGCGGGTCGGCCGCGGCGACGTCGTCGGGTACGTCGGCTCCACGGGATGGTCCACCGGCTGCCACCTGCACTTCACGGTGCTGCGCAACGGCACGCCGGTCGACCCGATGAACTACCTGTAGCCACCGGCTCGAAACCAATTGCTCCCTCCTGGGAGAATGGTCTGATGGCCAAGCAGGGGAAGGGCGCACCGAAGGACGCTGGCGAGCAGCGCAAGATCGTCGCGTCCAACAAGCGGGCGCGCCACGACTACCACGTCGAGGACGTCTTCGAGGCCGGTCTGGTCCTGCAGGGCACCGAGGTGAAGTCGCTGCGGCTCGGCCGGGCGACGCTCGTCGACGGGTTCGTCGACATCGACGGCGGCGAGGCCTGGCTGCACGGGGTGAACATCCCCGAGTACTCGCAGGGCTCGTGGACCAACCACGCCGCGAAGCGAAAGCGCAAGCTGCTGCTCCACAAGGCCGAGATCGCGAAGATCGAGCGCAAGGTCAGCGAGAAGGGCCACACCGTCATCCCGTTGTCGCTCTACTTCGTGAAGGGCAGGGCCAAGGTCGAGATCGGCGTGGCGAAGGGCAAGAAGTCGTGGGACAAGCGGCAGTCGATCTCCGAGCGGGAGTTCGATCGCGAGAAGCAGGTCGAGCTCGGTCGCCGGCTGAAAGGCATGACGGACTGACCTGCCGTCGGGAATCCGATGGGTGTTCCGGCGGTTGAATCCGTAGGATGGACCAACAACTCAAAAGGGGCTGATCGGTTTCGACTTGGGACGTTAGTTCCAGGGGAAGCGGGTCGAGGAGCCAGCGTCATCTCGTAAACGATCGCTGGAAACCAATAACTGCCGACAACAAGCAGTCCTTCGCTCTCGCCGCCTGAGCGGTGATCGAAGCGTCAGTCAGGGCATCCGTCTCCGTCCCTGAATCTGGCGTCGTCTAGGAGACTTGCTGACCAGACCTCCGCCAGGAGGGTCGGTCGGGACTTCATCTTGGCTAGGCCTGTCGGCGACGTGTCAGTGCGAGCGCCGGGGCCGATAAGACGACATCACTGACTGCACCCGGAGAAGACCTGGTTCGACGCTCGAGGACGCGGGTTCGATTCCCGCCAGCTCCACGACCACGACGGCGTGTGCCTTCCCCAGGAGGCATACGCCGTCGGCCCATTCTCTACGACGCATCGACTGTCGGTGCCCCGCTCTACGTTCGGGCAATGGCTGAAATCGTGCTGTTCCACCACGCAGGCGGGCTGACGGACGGTGTGCTCGGGTTCGCCCAGACCCTAAGGAGCGCTGGCCACACCGTCCACGCCCCTGACCTCTTCGACGGCCGGACGTTCGACGACGTCCGCGACGGCGTCGCCCACGCCCAGTCGTTGGGGGAGGACGTCTTTGCCGCCAAGGCAGCCGAGATCATGGCGCCCCTCGGCTCCGACCTCGTCTACGGCGGCATGTCGATGGGAGCGGCCCGCGCGGCCGAGCAGGTGCTCGAGCGACCGGGCGCGAAGGGCGCCTTCTTCCTCTACGGCGCGATCGCGCCGTCGTGGTGGGAGGTCAAGTGGCCCGACGGCGTCCCGACCCAGGCGCACACGACCGAAGGTGACGTGTGGCGCGAGCCGGAGGCGGAGGAGGAGTACCTCGCCGACATCTCCGGCGCGGAGCTCTTCGTCTATCCCGGGTCGGGCCACCTGTTCGCCGAACCCGGCCACCCGGACTACGACGAGGCGGCCGCCCGGCTGGCGACCGAGCGGGTGCTCGCATTCCTGGCGGCGCTTTAGCCGCTCGATTCTGCGAGGATCGCCCCATGGAGCCGACGATGGATCTCGTGCCCAAGATCAGGGGCAGCCTCGCGATGGGGGCGACCGCGTACGGCGCGAGCGCCATCGGTGCTGCTGCGATCGGTGCGCTCGCGATCGGGGCGGTTGCCGTCGGTGCGGTCGCGATCGGCCGGCTGGCTCTCGGGGACGGTCAGATCAAGAAGCTCGTGATCGACGAGCTCGAGGTCAAGGTGCTCCGGGTCGGCTCGGTCGAGCAGCTCGAAGACAGCTGAAGGCCCAGGTCCTCAAGGACCGGTGAGCGCCCGGTCGATGGCGTGCCCGATCGTGTCCTCGCCGGCCACCAGGTTCCACTGTCGTCCGGTCGTCTGCGGGCGTTCGAGCACGGCGGCGATCACTGCGGCGACGTCGGCGCGCGGCACCGACGCCCGTGGCACGTGCTCCCCGAGCGCCACCAGCCCGGCAGGTTCCTCGTCGGTGAGCCGGCCCGGTCGGAGGATCGTCCAGTCGAGGTCGGTGGCGCGCAGTGCGGCATCGGCGTCACGCTTGGCCTCGACGTACGCCTTCCACACCTCGCCGACGTCGTCGGCGACCGGCTCGTCGACGTCGATGGCCGAGACCTGAATGAACCGTTGGATCCGTGCCGCGCGGGCGCCTTCGATCGACTTCAGGGACCCTTCGAGGTCGACGGTCCGCTTCCGCTCCTTGTTGCCGTCCGGTCCGCCGCCGGCCGCGAACACGACGGCGTGGCAACCCTCGAAGGCGCGGCCGAACGCGGCGGCGTCCTCCCGTTCGATGTCGAGAATGCGGACCTCGGCACCGACCGCCTCGAGCTCGGCACGGTGGTCCTCGGTGCGCACGAGCGCCACCGGTTGGTGGGAGGAGGCCACCAGGAGCGGGTGCAGCAGACGGGCGATCTGCCCATGGCCTCCGACGATCGCGACGAGCATGCAACCAACCTACGTCGGCGGCCCTTAGGGTCGTGTCGTGGCCGACTGCGTCTTCTGCGAGATCATCGCGGGCGACACCCCGGCCGACGTCGTCCTGGATGAGCCGGACTTCTTCGCGTTCCTGGACCGTCGGCCGGTCTTCAAGGGTCACGTGCTGCTGGTGCCGCGCGTCCACGTCGTGACGATGCCCGACCTGCCGGCCGAGCTCCGCGACGGCTTCTTCGCGGCCGCCCAGCGGCTCGCGACGGCTGTGGTCGAGGGCCTCGGTGCGCAGGGGAGCTTCGTGGCCATGAACAACGTGGTCAGCCAGTCCGTGCCGCACCTGCACTGCCACGTCGTGCCGCGCACGAAGGGCGACGGGTTGCGCGGCTTCTTCTGGCCGCGGACGAAGTACCGCGACGGCGAGGCTGCCGAGTACGCCGACCGGCTCCGCCGGACCCTCGATCGGTGCTGACCTGCTCGGGCCGTAAGGTGTCGAGTCGCCAGCGCGAGAAGAGAACAGCGAGGAACAGCCATGGGTCGTTTCGATGGACGGGTCGCCGTCATCACCGGATCAGCGCGCGGGATCGGGTTCGGCACCGCCACCCGGTTCGCCGAGGAGGGTGCGTCCGTCGCGATCGTCGACCTCGACGAAGCCGCCGCAAGCGAGGCAGCCGCCAAGCTACCGGTCGTCTCCGGCGCCAAGGCCGTCGGTGTCGGAGCCGACGTGTCCCAATCCGCCTCCGTCGACGCCGCCATCGAGCGGGTCGTCGCGGAGCTCGGCGGGATCCACATCCTCGTCAACAACGCCGGCATCACCCGCGACAACCTGCTCTTCAAGATGAGCGAGGACGACTGGGACCTGGTCATGGGCGTGCACCTCAAGGGTGCGTTCCTCATGGCCAAGGCTGCTCAGAAGCACTTCGTGGAGCAGAAGTACGGGAAGATCGTGAACATCTCGAGCATCTCCGCGCTCGGCAACCGCGGACAGGCCAACTACTCGGCCGCGAAGATGGGTGTCCAGGGATTCACCCGCACCCTCGGCATCGAGCTCGGCCCGTTCGGCATCAACACCAACGCCATCGCACCCGGCTTCATCGCCACCGAGATGACCGACGCCACTGCCGCCCGGCTCAAGCTGGACGTCGACGAGTTCCGCAAGCTCAACGCTGAGGCCAACCCGGTCCGTCGCGTGGGCTTCCCGGAGGACATCGCCGCTGCTGTGTGTTTCCTTGCAAGTGACGAGGCGTCGTACATCACCGGCCAGACGCTGTATGTCGACGGCGGAATCAGCCTCGGCACCTGATCCAATAGTTCTGAAGCAGCGATCAACCCTCAACGACGATCGGAGTACGTCGTGCGTGACGCGCGTCAGCTCATCCGCATCACCGCTCTCCTGACCGCCCTCAGCCTCGGGCTCGCCGCCTGCGGCGGTGACGACGAGAGCGGCGACGGCGGCAGTGACGACCCGAAGTCGGTCGCCGACAAGTCGGACGAACCGGCGACCTGGCCGCTGACCGGTCTCCCGGTCAACGGCAACGGCTCGGCGGAGGAGGACCACCCGGTCCTGGTGCTCAAGCTCGACAACACCGAGGCGAGTGCTCCGCAGCTGGGGCTGTCGCACGCCGACCTGGTCGTCGAGGAGCTGGTCGAGGGCGGCATCACCCGACTCGCCGCGCTCTACTACTCCGACATCCCGAGCGACGTCGGGCCGGTCCGCTCGATGCGGGCCAGCGACATCGGGATCGTCTCCCCGGTCGACGGCGCCATGGTCACCAGCGGCGGCGCTGCGCAGACGGTCCAGCGGATCAGCGACGCCGGCATCCGGATCTTCAACGAGGGCAGCCCCGGCTTCTACCGCGAGAGCACCCGGAGCGCGCCGTACAACCTCTTCACCGACATGGGGAAGGTCGCCAAGGCGTCGGAGGACGACAAGGACGCGCGCCCGGACGACTACCTGCCGTGGGGTGCGGAGAAGGACCTCCCTGCTGGCAAGCCGGCCAACACGCTGACGGCCGACTTCGGGTCGCACTCGACCAACTGGACCTTCCAGAACGGCACCTACGTCAACCAGAACTCGTTCGCCGCCGACGGCGACGAGTTCCCGGCCGACAGCGTGCTGGTGCTGCGGGTCGACGTCGGCGACGCCGGCTACCTCGACCCGGCCGGCAACCCGGTTCCGGAGACGATCTTCGAGGGCGGGGGCAACGCGTTCCTCTTCCACGGGGGCTCGGTCGTCGAGGGCACGTGGAGCAAGGAGGAACTCGGCTCCGCGCTACAGCTCGAGACCAAGGGTGGCAAGCTGAAGGTGCCGGCGGGCCGGGTCTGGATCGAGCTGGTCCCGATCGACGCCAAGGGTGGATCGGTCACCTTCGGTAAGTGATCAGCGGCGACAGTCAGTCGTCGGCGCCGGGGTCGGGGACGGCCGCGAGCGTCAGTGGCAGCTCGACTCCGTTCTCGACCATCATCTGCACGCCGGAGAGCAGGAAGGCGATCGCGGCTTCGACCCGGTCGGCCGCCTCCTCGGGGTCGGCGGCGGTCGCGACGGACTCCCCGGCTGACGACATGGCGCCGAAGAAGATCCGCGCGTAGGTCTGCAGCATCGGCTCGTCGAGCTGCCACTTCCCGGCCTCGAGCACCGAGCGCACGATGTCGAGGACGTTGGCGAACGTCGACCGCTCCTCCTGCTCGCGATAGCGCTCGTAGCCGAGCACGGCCGGGCCCTCCTGGATCACGATCCGCCGGTAGCCGGGCTCCTGGACGACAGCAAGGAACGCCCGCAGCCCGGACAGGGCCTTCACCCACGGATCCTTCTGGCCTTTGAGCGCCTTCTGGATCCGCCTCGAGGCGTCGTTCTCGACCCGCTCGAAGACCGCCTCGAAGAGGGCCTGCTTGCCGGAGAAGTGGTGGTAGAGCGCGCCCTTGGTCACGCGAGCGCCCGCGACGATGGCATCGAGGGACGCTGCGGCGTACCCGGCCTCGGCGAACCGGGCCTCCGCGACGTCGATCAGCGCGCGCTTGGTGGAGGCGGAGTACGCCGCCCTGCGCGTTGCCCCCGGGACGTTCGGCACCTTCGGCACCTTGGGGACCAGTTTCGACACGGATGCCTTGGCCATCGCGCCAGCATATGTCGTTCGTCACGTTGCTGTGACGGTCGTCAGTGGCGGTTGCCACACGGTGCGCGGGAACTCCTCCAAACCACCGTACCTACGGGCAATTCAGGTGTTCGGGATCACGTGCGCAGGTGTTTGGCGTACCCAGATTCAGACGCATACTGTCAGTACGTACCAACGGTATGTCGGGTCCTCCCATGGGCTGGCTGCCGTCACAGCAATAAGGAGCTGACCATGACCTGGAAGGCCTTTCACAACCGCGGCGAGACCCTTCGCGCCGTGATCGCCACCGCGGCGGATCGTCGGGACGGAATCCTCCCGATGGACGTCCCCGGTGTTGCCGAGCGGTTCCGCGACGAGCTGGACCTCCTCGGTGCCCTGCAGCTGAAGTGGCACACGCGTCTCGCGGGCCACATCGAGAGCGAGCTCTCCGTGCAGCCGCTGGACCTCCGCGCCTCCGTGGTGACCGGATGGGCCCGGACCGCGGAAGAGCTGCCCGGCGTCCGGATGATCCTCGACCACTACCGCGCCAACCCCACGGACGACGCGATGGCCCAGGCCGTCCAGCGGTCCACGCTCAAGGAGCACCAGTACCTCGCAGTGATGGCCGGCCGTGCCGGCATCGGTCGCGAGGAGGGCCAGTCGATCGGTCGCCAGATCGAGGAGCAGGCCCGGACGACCCGCCCCGGCCCCCCCGCGATCGACGTCGTCGAGGAGACGCCCCGGCGCCCCTTCATCGAGCGTCTTCGCGCGGCAGTCGCCGCCTGACAGCAACCCGGCCGCAAGCCGGGGTCTCCCAAAGACAGCAGCCCCGGGACCGACACCTCCCTCCCTCCCTCCCGTGTCGCCCCGGGGCTGTTGCCTGTCTTCATCCGCGTGCCGACTGGCGCGATCGGGGAAGATGGAGGCGTGAACAACACGGTGGGGGACCTCGATGCCGGGATGCTCCTGCTCGCGAGCCCCGACCTGCTGGACCCCAACTTCGTCGACACCGTGGTGCTGTTGCTCGACGTCAACGACGAGGGTGCGCTCGGAGTGGTGCTGAACCGGCCGAGCGCGCTGCCGGTCTCGGAGGTGCTGGGCGACTGGGGTGACGTCGTCGAGGAGCCGGAGGTGCTGTTCCAGGGTGGCCCGGTGTCGACCGATGGGGCGCTGGCGGTTGCGCTGGCCAGCCCCGGCGGCGAGGACGCGCTCGGCTTCCGGGTGGTCACCGACCGGCTCGGTCTGCTCGATCTCGACACGCCGACCGAGCTCGTGGTCGGCACCGTCGAGCGACTCCGGATCTTCGCGGGCTACGCCGGCTGGGGCGCCGGCCAGCTCGAGGACGAGATCGACGAGGGCAGCTGGTACGTCGTACCGGGCCTGCCCGACGACGTCTTCCGGCTCGACACCCACGACCTGTGGCGTGACGTCATGCGGCGCCAACCGGGCGACCTGGCGATGCACGCCACCCGTCCCGCCGATCCGGACCTGAACTAGAATGCGGCCGTGACTCAGATCGGCTTCTCGACAGACACGGACGTCCGCGAGGACCGCCGTACCGTCCCGACCGACGAGGGTGACCACGAGCGCTTCTCGCACTACGTCGACAAGGACAAGCTCACCGAGGCGATGGTCATGGGCTCGCCGGTGGTGGCGCTCTGCGGGAAGGTCTGGGTGCCGAGCCGTGCGCCCGAGAAGTTCCCGGTCTGCCCGGACTGCAAGGAGATCTGGGAGGGCCTGAAGGACGGCCCGTCGGGTTCCGACGAGTGAGCGGCGGCGACCCCCAGTCGCCGATCGCCCCCCTCACTGCTCTCTCCCCGGCCTGGCCGGAACGAGCGGCCTGGGGCACGGCGCCCTCGCTCCGCGCGTGGCAGTCCGCCGCGCTGCGTGACTACCTCGAGCGATCCCCGAGGGACTTCCTGGCCGTGGCGACGCCGGGTGCCGGCAAGACGACGTTCGCGCTCTCCGTCGCTGCCGAGCTGCTGGGGCGACGTCAGGTCGACCGGCTGATCATCGTCGCGCCGACCGAGCACCTGAAGCTGCAGTGGGCCGAGGCCGCGGCGCGGGCCGGGCTGCCGATCGATCCGACGTATTCCGTCGGCAAGGGCAAGATCAGCAGCGACTACGTCGGCGTGGCCGTGACGTACGCCGGCGTCGGGGTGAACCCGCTAGCGCTGCGGATCCGCACCGAGCGGTTCAAGACCCTCGTCATCCTCGACGAGATCCACCACGCCGGTGATGCGCTGAGCTGGGGCGAGGGGGTGCGTGAGGCGTTCGAGCCGGCAGCGCGCCGGCTGGCGCTGACCGGCACGCCGTTCCGGTCCGACGTCAACCCGATCCCGTTCGTGACCTATGTGCCGGGAGCGGACGGCATCCCTCGATCGGCCGCCGACTACACCTACGGCTACGCCCAGGCGCTCGCCGATCACGTCGTGCGGCCGGTGCTCTTCCTCGCCTACTCCGGCGAGATGCAGTGGCGCACCCGCGCGGGCGACGAGGTTGCCGCGAGCCTGGGTGAACCGTTGACCAAGGACCTGACGGCCCAGGCGCTCCGGACGGCACTCGATCCGGAGGGATCCTGGATGCCGGCCGTTCTGCGGGCCGCCGACATGCGGCTCTCGGAGGTACGACGCCACGTCCCCGATGCCGGAGGGATGGTGATCGCGACCGACCAGGACTCGGCCCGCGCCTATGCGAAGCTGCTCAAGGCGATCAGCGGCGAGGCGCCCACCGTCGTGCTCTCCGACGAGAAGGCCGCGTCCAAGCGGATCGCGGAGTTCACCGCAGGCGACAGCCGCTGGCTGGTCGCCGTACGCATGGTGTCGGAGGGGGTCGACGTGCCCCGGCTGGCGGTCGGCGTCTACGCGACGACCACGTCCACACCGCTCTTCTTCGCCCAGGCCGTCGGCCGGTTCGTGCGAGCCCGGAGCCGGGGTGAGATCGCCTCGGTGTTCCTGCCGTCGGTGCCGCGGCTGCTGGGCTTCGCCGCCGAGCTGGAGGTCGAGCGGGACCACGTGCTCGGCCGCAAGATCAGCAGCGACGACGACATCTTCGCCGCCGAGGACGACCTGCTCGCGCGGGCACAGGCGGGGGAGTCGGCATCGGCCGAGGAGCAGGCGGTGCCGTTCGAGGCACTCGGCTCCCAGGCCCGGTTCGACCACGCGCTCTACGACGGCGCGGCGTTCGGTCACGAGGGCGAGGTGCACGTGGGCTCGGACGAGGAGATGGACTTCCTCGGGATCCCGGGTCTGCTCGAGCCGGCACAGATGAAGGAGCTGCTGCAGCAGCGCCAGGCCTCCCGGGCCAAGGCCCGTAAGCCGGCGGCGGCAGAGCCCGACACGGTGGCCCAGGTTGCGACCCACGAGCAGCTGGCCGTGCTGCGCCGCGAGCTCAACGGCCTGGTCTCCGCCTGGAACCACCGGACCGGCCAGGCGCACGGCATCACTCACGCCGCGCTGCGCAAGGAGTGCGGCGGGCCGGCGGCAGCGATCGCCAATGCCGAGCAGCTGCGGGCGCGGATCGACCGGATCCGCGAGTGGGCCGTCCGCAAGTCGTCGTAGATCCCGACCGCAGTGACCCACTTCATAGGCAAGGCTTGCCTAACTTAGGCTAGGCTCACCCGCTGTGAAGACAGCCGAGTCGGACGCGGGCGCCCTGACGGGGCACGACCTTGTGCTGGGCTACCAGCGCACGTCGGTCGTGCACGGCGTCTCCGTGCGGCTCGAGGCCGGCGCGGTCACCGCGCTGATCGGTCCCAACGGCAGCGGCAAGTCGACGGTCCTCCGCTCGCTGGCCCGGCTGCACCCGGTGGCGTCCGGCCGGGTCACCGTGGGCGCCGACGACGCGGCTCCGCTGAGCTCGAAGGAGTTCGCGCGCCTGGTCACCCTGCTCTCGCAGTCCCGCCCGCACCCGTCCGGCCTGTCGGTCCGCGACGTCGTCGCGTTCGGCCGACACCCGCACCGGGGCCGGTTCGCCGGGCTGACCGACGCCGACCGCGCCGCGATCGACCACGCCCTCGCGGTCACCGGGGTCACGACGATGGCGGAGCGCTCGGTCGACCAGTTGTCGGGCGGCGAGCTGCAGCGGGTCTGGCTGGCGACCTGCCTCGCCCAGGACACGGGCGTCCTTCTGCTGGACGAGCCGACCAATCATCTCGACCTGCGCTACCAGGTCGAGACCCTCGATCTGGTCCGCGATCTCGCGGACCACCACCGGACGGCACTCGGTGTCGTCCTCCACGACCTGAACCATGCCGCCACCGTGGCGGACCGGGTCGTCCTGCTCTCTCAGGGCCGGGTGCACGCCGTCGGTACGCCAGTCGACGTACTGACGGACGAGCACCTCTCGGAGGTCTACGGACTTCCGATCCGCTGTCTGGTCGACCCGGAGACGGGCGCCGTGCGGGTCGAGGCCCAGGGCAGACACCACCAGCGGCGCCGATGACAAACGGTCAGAGCGCCCGCACCCGACAGTGATGAGGAACAGATGAAGACACGATCGATCGCGACTGCACTGGCGCTGCCGGCCGCCCTGCTCCTGGCCGCCTGCGGCACCACCGAGGCCTCGAGCGGCGACGACGAGGCGCCGGAGGCAAACGACTCGGCGGACTGCGCGGACGACACGACCGATACCACCGAGGGTCCGGTGAGCCTCACCGACTCCTATGGCCGCACGGTCGAGCTCGACCAGCCGGCAGAACGCGTCGCCGTGCTGGAGTGGCAGCAGATCGAGGACGTGCTGTCGCTGTGCCTCACCCCGGTCGCCGTGGCCGACCCCGAGGGCTACGCGACCTGGGACACCGCCGAGGCCCTGCCCGACGGAGTGACCGACGTAGGCACCCGCGGCGAGCCCAACCTCGAGACCCTGTTCGGCACCAACCCCGACCTGGTGATCGTCGAGGCCTACACGGCCGACGACGAGATCATCAAGCAGCTCGAGGGGTACGACGTCCCGGTGCTCGCCACGAAGGGCGCGGACGCGGCGGACCCGATCCAGAACATGATCGACACGTTCCAGCTGATCGCCGCGGCGACCGGCCGCGAGGAGCGGGCCGAGGTCGTCGTCGACGACTTCGACGACGCCCTCGAGGAAGCCCGCGAAAAGATCGCCGACGCCGACGTGGCCACTGACTCGTTCGTCTACTTCGACGGCTGGATCCAGGGCGGCAACGTCGCGATCCGCCCGTTCGGCCAGGGTTCACTGATGGGCGAGCTCGGTGAGTCGCTCGGCCTGACCAACGCCTGGGAGGGCGAGGTCGACCCGGCGTACGGCCTCGGCCAGACCGACATCGAGGGCATGAGCGAGGTGGGCGACGCCACCTTCTTCTACACCGGTACCACCGACCCGGCCGGCGACGTCAACGCCGAGCTGGCGAAGAACCGGGTCTGGAAGGAGATCCCGGCGGTCGCGGACGGCCGGACCTACGCCTTCCCCGCCGGCATCTGGACCTTCGGCGGCCCGCGCTCGGCCGAGCAGGTGCTCGACGCGTACGTCGACCTGCTGACCCAGTAACGACCGCGACGAGAAGTGATGGTCGAGCAGCAGCTGCGGGGCGCCGGGACGACCGAGCCTCCTGCCGCCGGGCAGCCGGGGCTCGGACGCGTCGGCGTCCTCACCGGGACCGGTGCCCTGGTGCTGCTCGCCACCTTCCTCGTCCTGGTATCGGGTTGGCACCTCACCCAGGGCACCTCCGCGGTCGGTGCCGGCGACCTGCTCCGATGGGCGGTGGGTGAGGGCACCTCCGACGCCGGCAACATCCTGCTCGGCTCCCGCGTCCCGCGGCTGGCCGCCGGGATCGCGGTCGGCTTCGCGCTGGGCGTCGCGGGCGCCCTCCTCCAGTCCCTCGCGCGCAACGCGCTCGCGTCGCCGGACACGCTTGCCGTCACCGGCGGTGCCTACCTGGCCATCACCACCGTCGCGGCGTTCGGCCTGGCGGTGCCGCTGTGGGCGTCCGGGCTGACCGCGTTCGTCGGCGGCATCGCCGCGGCCGCGCTGGTGCTCGGCCTCGCCGGTGGAGCGGGTACCCCGACCACCCGGCTGGTGCTCGCCGGATCGGCGGTCGCGCTCGCGCTCCAGGCGGCGACGTCGACCTTGCTCATCCTGTTCGCCGAGGAGACCACCAGCCTGTTCGCCTGGGGGAGCGGCTCACTGAGCCAGCTCGGGCTCGACGCCTTCCAGCAGGCGGCCCCGGTCGTCATCGCCGCCACCGGCTGTGCGCTGCTGTTGGCCCGGCGCCTCGACCTGCTGGCGCTGGGGGACGACAGCGCTGCCGTGCTCGGCGTGCCCGTCCGGGGGACCCGGGCCGCCGGAACCGTTCTTGCCGTGCTCCTCACGGCCGCGAGCGTCACGCTCGCCGGGCCGATCGGCTTCGTCGGCCTGTTCGCTCCGGTGATCGTGCGGCTGTTCGGCAATGTCGTGCCGGCACTGAACCGGCACGTCGTCCTGATCCCGGCGGCGGGCCTGATGGGCGCGTTCGTCGTCGTACTCGCCGACGCGCTGCTGCGCGCGTTCCTCGGTGCCGACGAGGCGATCTCGATCCCGACCGGCATCACGACGACGATCGTCGGCGCGATCGTGATGATCGTGCTGGCCCGCCGGGGCCGCGACTCCGGACCGGCGAAGCAACCGCCGGCAGCGCGGGTGGGGCTACGCAGCCGGCGGCGGTTCGTCGTGGTGCTCGCGATCACCGTCGCCGCCGCCCTCGGCGTCACCCTGCTCGGCGTGCTCGGTGGTGACACCTGGCTCCGCACGGGCGACGTCACGCTCTGGTTCAACGACGAGGGTTCGCCGCTGGTCGGGTTCGCGCTCGACGAGCGGGCGCCGCGAGTTGCGGCGGCAGTGCTCGGCGGCGCGGCCCTCGCGCTGTCCGGATCGGTCGTGCAGGCAACCTGCCGCAATCCACTCGCCGAGCCAGGCATCCTCGGCATCACCGGCGGCGCCGGGGTCGGCGCGGTGATCGTCGTGACCGGCAGCGTCACCGTGGCGCCCTCCAACAACGCGGTGCTCGTCGGGGCCGTGCTCGGGGCGCTCGTCTCGTTCCTGCTCGTCTACGGTCTGGCCTGGCGGCACGGTCTCGGCGCCGACCGGCTGCTGCTGATCGGCATCGCGACCTGGTACGGCGCCGCGTCCCTCACCACCTTCCTGCTGGTCCGCTCCAACCCCTGGGACACACCGCGCATCTACACGTGGCTGTCGGGAACGACGTACGGCCGCACGTTCGACCAGGTGGTGCCGATCGCGATCGTGTTGGCGGTGGCGCTGCCTCTCGTCTGGGTGGTACGACGCGAGCTCGACCTGCTCGCTCTCGACGAGGACACCCCGCGTCTGGTCGGTGTCGGACTCGAGCGGGTGCGACTGCTGGTGCTGCTCGTCGCCGCTCTACTGGCCGCGACCAGCGTCGCCGCGGTGGGTGTCGTCGGGTTCGTCGGCCTGGTCGCACCCCACATGGCGCGCGCCCTCGTCGGCGGTCGCCACGCCCGGTCGGTGCCGGTCGCGGTGCTCATCGGCGCCACCCTGCTCGGCGCCGCGGACCTGGTCGGGCGCACGGTGATCGCACCCGCCCAGGTGCCGGCCGGCCTGGTCGTCGCACTCATCGGGGCGCCGTACTTCGTCTACCTCCTGGCCCGCTCCCGCGCG
Organism: uncultured Actinomycetota bacterium; assembly: GCA_963846535.1. Classification (GTDB taxonomy): domain Bacteria; phylum Actinomycetota; class Actinomycetes; order Propionibacteriales; family Nocardioidaceae; genus Nocardioides. The sequence goes on along the minus strand of CAWJWK010000003.1, from coordinate 1,441,432 downwards.
TGACGCGACCGCCCTCCGACCTCGCTGTGGAGCGGGATTCGGCAGATCGGCATCGTGACCCAAGCGACCGAGCTGGTCGACGCGCCGAGGCGGCGTACGTTGCCGGAACACGTCGACGTACGACGACACGCGGCGGATCCCGGCGTTCGACGATCGCTACCTCGACTACGTCGGGAACGGGCGGCGGCGCTGACCGGTCAGGCGGCTCGTCGTCGAACAGTCGGCGGGCGCTACTCGGCGAGCTCCGTGATCGAGACGGTCTCGAGCTTGGTCGGTGCGAACACCTTGATCATCTTGTCGCCGTTGTTGCCGGTGGCCGATTCGGAGTCAGCCCACTCGCGGCGGCCGCCGGCGTCGGTGAAGAGGTAGTACTCGACGTCAGCCCGGCCATCGCTCCGCCGGACTCGCGTCCATACGCCGGTAACCGTCGTCGTACCTTCTCGATAGCTGTTCACGTCGACCTTGCGGTTGGACCAGTTGGCGAGCTTCGCGGGCTCGGCCGGCGTGAACTTCGTGGCTCCGGCATCGATATAGCCGATGAGGTCCTTGATCCGCACCCTGAGATGGAAGTTGTTCTCGTTGCCCTTATCGGCAGTGCTCAGGATCTCGTCGATCAGGACGCCCTTGACGTGCGTCGGGAACATGACGTTGCCGCCGGCTTGCTCGACGAACTCGCCCTGGTGTCCTCCGTCGTTGTAGAGCTTGCCGATCTTCCCCTCGATCTTCACCCAGTAGAAGCCGCCCTTGCTGTCGTGGTCCAGGTCGCTCTGCATGAAGCGCGAGATCCGCCGACCCTGCCCGTCGGTTGTGGGGCGTTCCAGCTTCTGGTGGTCCAGCGCTGGATCGCCGGTCCTGGAGATCTTCACCATCGACTTCAGCTCCAGCGCCTCGGCCCGGATCTCGGACGCGTTCACCGGCTGACCCGGCGGGATGTCGATGTACTTCACGAGCATCGTCATCACCTTCTTGGTCACCTTCTTCATGATGGCCTTGGCGACGTTCTCGGGATTGATCCCCTCCAGCGCATCGGCCATGACTTCGAAGAAGTCACCGCTCTCGACCATGTCTCCGACGAGGTCCCAGACCGCCTCCTCGGCATCGTCGATCAGCGCCTTGACCGCCTCCTTGCCGGGATCCTCCTCAGGCGGCGGGGGCAGCTTGGCCTCCAGGGCGCACAGCTCGACCCGCCGCTGGAAGTACGCCTCGCCGACGCCTTCCAGCACCTCGGCGACGAAGTCCCACGGGGGGAAGAACTCCTCAACCACCGCACCGATCAGGACGAGCACCTGCTTAAAGTTCGCGATCTGCTTCTGGGCGACCCGCTTGGCCATGATCGTCGGATCGAGCTCCATGATCTGGAATCCGTGACCGGCGACGTGCTTGCTCTTCTCCTTCTTCATCTGCCGCTGTGCGATCTGCGCCTCGATCTGGCGGTCGACGACGACCTCCTTGAAGACGCGGAAAGCCTTGAGGGCCTCCGGCAGACCGGGGACCGGCTTGCCGGCCTTCTCGCCGACCTTGAGGATGGAGTTCGACGTCTTGTTGAGCCTCGACAGAACCTTGGAGCTCGTGTCCGGGTTCTCCTTGACCCAGGCCTTCACGGCCTGATCGTTCATCGTCGCGACGGCGTCGTCGGCGGCCTTCTTGGCCATCATGCCGACCGAGTAGTAGCTCGACGCGAGCTTGGTGATCTTCGCGTCTGCATCTTCCAGGTAGGACTCGGCCCGCTTGAGGTTCTTCTCGACCGCGTCCGCGTCGCCCTTCTCCTGAGCCGCCGGGACATCGACGTCGAGGAGCTTGGGGACCTTGACCTGCAGGATCGCCTTGATCGGGTCGATGTGGTCCGTCTGGAGGCCCGCTGCTGCGTCGCGGATCTTGTCGGCGCTGTGGAGGACTCGTTTGCCGGAGTCGGTCTTCCTCAGGAACTCGTACTCCTTCAACTCGTCCAGTTCGGCGGCGAGCGCGTTGACCATGTTGACGGTGAGAGGCGCGTCGTTGAAGAAGGCCTGCGCGCGTTCGCGAAGCCAGACGAGCCGACTGTCGTGAGCAGCTTCCTTGCGCTCGTTGTCGGTCATCTGCGCGAACTTGGTGAACTCCTTGCGCACGTTGGAGGTGTGCTTGGCGCGTCCCTCCAGGATCGATTGCTTCAGCGCAGTCTTCTGGTCCTCGGTCAGCGCTCCGAGGTGCTTCGCCATCTTCTGCCGGAGGTACTCCTCGAGCTCTTCCTTGGTTGCCACTTCAGTTCACTCCTTCGACCGGTTCCGGTGTCATGCGTCCGCGTCGTGGGACTGCAGCTCGTCGTCGAGGACGGAGTTCAGCAGCTCTGCGAAGACCTCGTCCGAGATGTCGCTGAAGTCGTCCAGCTCCAGCGCCGCGTCATTCACGATGGTTGAGAGCACCTGATCGGCGACGACGTCGCCGTTGACCTCTTCGTCCTCGTCCTCGTCCTCGTCTCCGGTGGCCTCAGTTGCCTCCGTTGTCTCGGCTGCCGCCTCAGGTGCCGCCTCAGGTGCCGACTCGTCCTGCGCCGACCCCTCCGGCTCGTCGGCGACAGTGAGAGCCGGAAGCGCCTCGGTGAGCCAGTCGACCAGCGTGGCGGCGTCGGACTCCGTCCACCCGGGCCACCACTCGTCCATCTGGCTCGGCAGCCATTCGGCTCGGGGCCCGCGAGCATCGGTGAGGGTGTCCAAGATGGCGATCTGCTCCGGAGTCAGCCACGTCAGCTCGCGCGGGTCGAATGCCGCTGCGTCGTCTGCCGATCCGGCCAAGGTCGGAAGGAAGTCGTCCAGCCACGGGGCCAGCACATCCGGGGGCGAGTCGGCCCAGTCGGCCCACCACTCGTCGAGCTGGGCGGGGAGCCACTCCGTCCAGGGGCCTCGTACGTCCGTGTGCTCCTCGAGGACGACGACCTGCTCCGAGGTGACCCAGCCCAACTGGCGCACGTCGGCGGGGGACAGCAACGGCAGGTACTGGTCCAGCCACGGGGCCAGCACATCCGCTGTCGAGTCGGCCCAGTCGGCCCACCATTCGTCCAGCTGGGCGGGAAGCCAGTCGGTCCAAGGGCCACGCGCCTGCGCGAGGCCGTCGAGCACCGCAACCTGGTCTTCCGAGACCCATGTCAGATCCCGGGCGTCGAACGCCGAGAAATCCTCGCCGCTGTCCGCTGCATCCACGGCCGCCTGGTAGGCCTGCATCAGTTCGCCGGCGTTTCCCGGATCGACCAGCTCCGCCATCATCGCCATCGGGTCGCCGGACTCCTGCTCGGCATACTCGAAGAACGCCTCGGGTGCCTCGGCGGGAAACCCCTCGCTCGACGCATGCCGGGACAGCGCATCGCGGAAGGCGGACCAGTCCGGCGAACCCGCTTCCTGGCACTCCGCGTCTGCTGCTCGAAGCACCTCGAACCAACGCTCGGCGTCGTTGGCGTCGGCGTGCAGAACGGCAGTTGCTGCTCCAGTCGTCGCGTCATCCATGGCCGGTCCTTCCTCGCAGGCGTGATCTGGCCAATCCTGGTGATTAGGCCAGGGGGCCGGTGAGGGGACATCGTGCGATCTTTCGGGCAGCCAACGCGCCCCGGCGGGCACTCGCAACAGTGCTGTCCCGACTAGGCGCGGGAGCCGCGGAAGCGTGTCCCCGGCGGCTGACAGACTGACTGGCATGCCGAAGTACGTTGTCTTCCTGCGCGCGATCAACCTCGGACCGAACCGCAAGTTCCCGAAGGCCGACATCGTGGCCGCGACCGAGGCCGCCGGCGGCACCGACGTGGCGACCTACATCAACACCGGCAACGTGCTGCTGACCACCCCTCTGCGGTCGCGGGTCAAGGTCGAGGCCGCTCTCGAGAAGGCCTACGAGGCCCAGACCGGGTTCGCCGTACCGACTCTGGTTTTCCCACCGGCCGAGCTGGCGAAGATCGCAGCGGACGCGGAGGAGCTGACCCGGCCCGACCTCGAGCGTCACTACCTCTACCTGCTCAAGGACGAGCCGGAGAAGGACCGTGTCGACGCACTGCTTGCGCGGGACGGGGTCGGTGAGTGCGTCGTGGTGCGTGGTCGGGCGGCCCACCTGTTGCACCGCGCCGGCTACCAGGCGGGCGGCGTCGATCCGTGGGGTGTGGAGAAGGCGCTCGGCGTCGTTGCCACCAACCGCAACTTCAACGTGGTCACGACACTGGCTCGGAAATGGTGCTCGTAGCCGGGGCGCGGGTCATCGACCGCACCGAGCGGGACAGCAGCGTCAGCAGCGAGATCGAGCCGTACGACAGGCCGGCAATGAGGATCATGTGCTGGATCCCGAACGCGGCGCCGAGCGGTCCGAAGGCCAGCTGGCCCACCGGGATCGCGACGAACGAGCCGAGCATGTCGTAGGAGTAGACCCGGGACAGCATGTCCGGTGGCACGTGCTCCTGCATCGCCAGCTCCCAGCCGAGGCCGAAGATCTCGATGCCGGCGCCGGCGACGAACGCGGCGGGGAGGAGGAGCCACAGCTCGGTCGTCGTACCCAGCGCGATCATCTGGAACGAGAAGACGGCGCAGCCCACCATGCCCCAGAGCAGCGGCCGGCGAAGCGGCACCCGTAGGAAGATGATCGACGTCACCACCAGACCGAGGGCGCCGGAGGACAGGATCAGCGCCCACCCGTGGACGCCGATCTCGCTGCCCTTCGCGTGTGCCGGGCCGAGGGTGCCGAAGCCGCCGCTCTGCAGCGCGTTGAGCGAGCTGAAGGCGAGCACGATCACCCAGAGCCACGTCGTACGGCGGAAGAACGTCCAGCCGGTGCGCAGGTCCTTGATGATGCTGTCGCCGTCGCCGCGGGGCGGCGGTGCGGGGAGCTTGATCGGGACCAGCAGGGCTGCGGAGAGCAGGTACGTCGCGCCGTTGATCGCGATCGCCCAGCCCGGGCCGACGCCGACGACCAGGATGCCGGCGACGGCCGGGGCGACCACGAGCGAGACGTTGCGGAGCAGGCTGTTGAGCGCGTTCGCCTGCTGGAGCGCGCCCTTGGGTGCGAGCTGGGGGAGCAGACCGGCGAGTGCGGGCTGGTTGGCAGCGGCAGCGACACCGTTGACCGCGGTGAGTGCGGCCAGCTGCCAGATCTCCGCGTGGCCGCTCAGAACCAGAGCGGCGATCGCCAGCGCGGTGACGGCCGCGGTGAGATTGCTGAGCTGGATGATCAGCGTGCGACCGAACCGGTCGGCCAGCACACCCCCGACCAGGAGGAACGCGACCAGCGGGATGCTGTGCGCGGCGAGCACGATGCCGAGCGCGCTGGGGGAGTCGCTGACCTCGAGCACGGCGAACACCAACGCGACCCCGCCCATGATGTCGCCGAGCAGGTCGACGGTGCGGGAGGCGAAGTACCACCGGAACCGCCGGTCTCGGAGCGGCGCGAGGGCCGGGCCGTTCATCGGTCGTCCGCCATCCGGAAGCCGGCCACGGTGAGGTTGACGGGTACGGTGCCCGCGGCGTGCGGGGGCTTCGCCTCCCGGTGCACCAGCAACGACGCCTCGACGAGCATCTCGACCGCGCGCTCCCAGGTCTCCGGCTCGACCCAGAGCTCGGCGTCCGTGAACGTCGCCTTGCCCGGCTGCCGGTGCGGGAAGCGGCGCAGCAGCTCGCTGCACATCGCCTCGATGTGCCCCGCGACGTCCGCGTCGGCCCATTGCGACTGCCCTCGGTCGAACAGGTGCCGGTAGCGCTTGGCCATCCCGCCCCGGATCCGCTCCTCGCCCTCGACGACCACCAGGTCGGCGTCATGGAGCTGGCGCAAGTGGTACGACGCGTTCGCGTGGGTGATGCCGAGCTCCCGCGCGACCTCCGCGGCGCTCATCGCGCTACTGGTGAGCAACGACAACATCCGCAGCCGCAACGGGTGCGCCGTCGCGCGGAGCGAGGAGATCTGTTCGTCGGTCATGACCACTACCAAAGGCTCGTTGGGGAGTCGGTTCGGGGCTAGTCGATCACGAGCTCGCCGGACTGTCAAACGGTTATTGGGGAGTCCGGGTCGATCTTGTCACGGCGCGAGTCGGCTCTTCTGACCCCTGAGCTAACGCCGAGTCGGCCCGTCTGACCCTCCGGGAAGCCTCGAGTCGGCAGAAGATCAGTTGTGCCGACTAGGCGAAAAGCTCGCTGATCCCGCTTCCATCCACAGGTCGCGCGACCCCAGGTGTGAGACCTGCAAGGAGCCGGGCAACAGCGACCCATGAAGCTTGCGCATCTTCTCCAGCAGCCGTTCCTGGCTGCCGACTTCCCGCTCCCGCTCGATCGCCCTTTTACCTACCGAACAGCACACAAGGAGGCGGGAATCGACAGCAACGATCTGTCGTGGTTGGTGGGCCACGGGCTACTCCGCAGACCGATCAGGAATGTGTACGTCGCAGCCCAGGTCCCTGACTCGATCGAGCTCCGCTGCGCATGCCTCCTGTTGGTCGTACCTCCCGATGCTGTCGTCTGCGACCGCCACGCCGGTTGGATGCACGGCGCGGAGATGGTGCTTGCGCCGGGAGAGCACCTCGCCCTCGCGGCGATCCGGATCTTCTTGCCAGCCGGTCGAGGGCGACTGCGCAACGGCCTCGCCGACAGCGGCGAGCGGACATTCCGCCGCGATGACCTCACAGAGATCAACGGGGTGCGGGTGACCACGCCCATCCGCACCGCCTGGGACCTCGGCCGGAATCGATGGACCGACCGGTCGATCGCTGCGATGGATCAGATGCTCCGACTCGGTGCGTTCGGAACGGAGGAGCTCGTCGCCGGCGTGGAGCGTTTCCGCGGGATGCGATGGGTGCGTGTGTTGCGTGTGATCGCTCCGTTGGCGGACGGCCGCGCCGAGTCGCCGCCCGAGTCGGTGCTGCGCTTGCGATGGATCGAGACGCTCCAGTTCGCGCCGATCCCTCAGTTCGAGGTTTGGCAGGATCACACCTTCCTCGCGCGACTGGATCTCGCCAGTGAAGAACTCCGCTGGGGGGCTGAGTACGACGGGGCGGAGTGGCACTCGTCTCCCGACCAGCAGGCGCACGACCGCGAGCGTCGCCAGCAGTGCGAGCAGCGAGCGCGGTGGCTGATCACGCCGTTCCGGAAGGAGAACCTCTTCGGCCCCCACCAAGATGCCGAGCGCCTGCTCCGCGTTGGTGCCGCCGAGGCGCGTGCCAGGTTCGGCATCCGACTCCCCTGAAACCGTCCCGTTGAGTCGGCGCCACTGATCTACGGCCGACTCGGCGTCGACTGAAAGGTCAGAAGAGCCGACTCGCGGAGGGTTGACGGGTCAGAAGAGCCGACTCGCGGATGGAGGATCGGGCTCGTGTGCCACGATGGCGGGGTGACGACCGCGAGCCCTGTCGAGGTGGATCCGGGAGTCGAGGAGGACCTGACTCCCGACGCGATCACGCTGACCGACACGCCCTGGGTGACCGTGGTGTGGAACGACCCGGTCAACCTGATGTCGTACGTCGCCTACGTCTTCCAGAAGTACTTCGGCTACTCGAAGAAGAAGTCGGAGAAGCTGATGCTCCAGGTGCACGAGGACGGCAAGTCGGTGGTGAGCAGCGGGTCCCGCGAGGAGATGGAGCGCGACGTCCAGGCGATGCACGAGTACGGCCTGTGGGCCACGCTCTCGAAGAGCGAGTGACGAGGGCCTGACGATCATGGCGGGATTCGTCCGGCACCGCCGGAGCAAGCACGTCATCGCGACCATGTCCGGGTTCGAGGCCGACCTGCTGCGGTCGCTCGCCGCCCAGCTGGTGGAGCTGCTGCGCAACGAGGCCGCGGTGCCGAGCGAGAGCGCCGACCCGCTCGAGGCGTTGTTCGAGGGCGGCGACTTCGCCGGTCCCACGACCGAGCCCGACGACCCGGTGCTCGCCCGCCTCTTCCCCAACGCCTACCGCGAGGACGGCGACGCCGCCGCCGAGTTCCGGCGCTACACGGAGGGCACGCTGCGCGACGGCAAGGCCCGCGCTGCCGGGACGATCATCGACACCCTCGAGGAGGCCGGTCTCCCCGCCGAGCCGGGATCCGAGGAGATCGCCATCGATGTCGACCTCGACCTGGAGACGGCCGAGGTCTGGATGCGGGCCCTCACCGACCTACGACTGGCGCTCGGCACCCGGCTCGGGGTCGAGGAGGGTGACGAGGAGTACTGGTACGACCTCTCCGACGAAGACCCCCGTGGCCAGGCCCACCACATCTACGAGTGGCTCGGCTACCTGCAGGAGACCCTGGTCCACGCCGCCGCGGGGTGACCTCAGCGCGCGGGCTTGACCGCCAGCACCGGGCACGGCGCGTCGAGGATCACCCGTTGCGCCACGCTGCCGAGCAACAGCTTGCCGACCGGCGTCCGGTGCCGGACACCCACGACGATCACGTCGGCCGAGCACTGCTCGGCGGCCAGGAGCACCGCTTCCGCGACATCGGGTACGACGTCGTGGCGGATCTCGACCTCGAGTCCGTCGGTGGTCAGCCGATCCTGGAGCGTCGCGATCTCGTCGTCGTGGGCGTACCGATCATCGACCAGCCTGTCGCCGCGGGTCGCGTTGACGACCACCAGTCGGGCACCCGATGCGCGGGCGATGGCCTCGCCTTGCTCGATCGCGGCCCGTCCGTAGTCGTCGGCGCTGTAGGCCGCCACCACGCAGGTCGGCTGCATCAGGCTGCTCATCGCTCCACCAGCTCCTTCTCCTCAGTGGGCTCCGGCTCCGCCGGCGCCGGGCGGCGCAGGCCGTTGATGGCCACCGCGGCCAGCATCAGGCCGATGACGACGTAGACGACCACGGCAACGGGCTCACCCCAGAGCGTGCTCACCTCACCACCGGAGAGGGCCAGGGCCTCGGTCAGCTTCTTCTCCAGCTCCGGGCCGAGGATGACGGCAACGATGAGGGGCAGCACCGGGATGCCGAACCGCCGCATCGCGAACCCCAGCACCCCGAACACCAGCAGCAGCGCCAGGTCGAACGCCTGGAAGTTGACGCTGTAGGCCCCGAGCGTGGCGAAGAAGAGGATGCCGGCGTACAGCTGCGGCCGCGGGATCCGGAGCAGCTTCGCCCAGATCGGAGCCAGCGGCAGGTTGATCACGAGCAGCAGGGTGTTGGCGACGAGCAGGCTGGCGAGCAGCGCCCACACCAGGCCCGGCTCGTTGTCGAGCAGCAGCGGTCCGGGCTGGATCCCGTAGCTCTGGATCGCGTAGAGCATGATGGCCGCGGTCGCCGTGGTCGGCAGCCCGAGCGTGAGCAGCGGCAGCATGGTGCCGGCGGCGGACGCGTTGTTCGCAGCCTCCGGGCCGGCGACCCCCTCGATGGCGCCCTTGCCGAACTCCTCGGGGTGCTTTGTCAGCTTCTTCTCGGTGACGTAGGACAGGAACGTCGGCATCTCGGCGCCACCCGCGGGCAGCGCGCCGAACGGGAACCCGTAGGCGGTGCCCCGCAGCCAGGGCTTCCACGACCGCTTCCAGTCCTGGCGGCCCATCCACGGCTGCCCGACGGGGATGATCTCGAGCGGCTTGCGGCGCAGGTGGGCGGCGACCCACAGCGCCTCGCCGATCGCGAAGATCGCGACCGCGACGACGACGATGTCGATGCCGTCGGCGAGCTTAGCCTCGCCGAACGTCAGCCTGGCCTGGCCGGTCTGGGTGCCGACCAGCCCGATCGCGAGGCCGAGGAACAGCGAGATGAAGCCGCGCAGCTTCGACGCCCCGAGCACGGTGGTGACGGCGAGGAAGGCGAGCAGCATCAGCGCGAAGTACGACGGAGCGCCGAGCTTGACCACCACGTCGGAGACCCTCGGCACCAGGATCCAGAGCAGAACGGTGCCGATCGTCCCGGCGATGAAGGAGCCGATCGCGGCGGTGGCCAGCGCCTGGGCGGCGCGGCCCCGTTTCGCCATCTTGTTGCCCTCGATCGCGGTGACGACCGACGACGACTCACCGGGTGTGTTGAGCAGGATCGACGTGGTCGAGCCGCCGTACATGCCGCCGTAGTAGACGCCGGCGAACATGATGATCGCGCTGTCCGCGCCGACGCTGTAGGTCACGGGCAGCAGCAGAGCCAGCGCCATCGCCGGGCCGATGCCGGGCAGCACGCCGACCGCGGTGCCGAGGAGCACGCCGAGGCAGGCGAAGAGGAGGTTGGTGGGGGTCAGGGCTTGCTGGAAACCCTCGAGCAGCAGGTCCATGTCAGAGCACTCCGTCCAGGATGCCGGCCGGGATCGGCACGCCGAGCCCGACGTAGAAGACGTACCAAGAGCCGAAGGAGAGGGCGACGCCCACTCCGATGTCGCGGATCAGGGTGCGGCTGCCGAGGGCGCGGGTGGCGCCGACGAACAGGAGGGCGCCGGTGATCGCCCAGCCCAGCAAGTTGATGAGCGCCAGGTTGGCGATGAGGACCGCCGCGAGCATCCCGACCGTGCGGACGTCGGTGCCCTGGGTCAGATCGATGTCCTCGCCCTCGTCGGACTCCGGGAGGTCCCCCCGCGCGGTCGCGATGGCGAGCAGCACGCCGAGCAGCACCAGGATGCCGCCGACGATGTACGGCACCGCGTAGGGCTGGACCGGTTGGTCCGCGAATCCGTCCTCGAGACCGACGGCGTCGTACAGGACGTAGCCGCCGGCGACCACGAGGAACGCCGCCAGTCCGTACTGCGCCTTGTCGACCAGTGCGTGGCTGCCCGGTTCCCGACGGGTGGTTGTGGTGGTGCTCATGACAGTCCCAGCTCCTCAAGGGTCTCGGCCACGCGGGCGTCCTGTTCCTCCAGGAACGTCCCGAACTCCTCGCCGGTGGCGAAGCTGTCGATCCAGCCGTTCTCGGCCAGCGCTTCCTGCCACTCGTCGGACTCGTGCATCTCGGTCATCAGCTCGATGAGGTAGTCGAGGTGCTCATCGGTGATGCCCGGCGGCGCGAGCACGCCGCGCCAGTTGGTGAAGACCAGGTCGATACCGGCCTCGGTCAGGGTCGGGGCTTCGATGCCCTCGAGGCGCTCCTCGCCGGAGACGGCGAGGACCCGGAGGTCGCCGTTCTCGATCTGGCCTGCGAACTCGCCGAGCCCGGACACGCCGACGTCGATCTTCTCGCCGAGCAGCGCGGCGATGAGCGGACCGCCGCCGTCGTACGAGATGTAGCTGACGTCGTTGGGGTCGATCTCCAGCTCGGCGGCGAGCTGCATCGGGAACAGGTGGTCGGGTCCTCCGGGGCTGGAACCGCCGCCGACGTTGATCGAGCCCGGGTCCGCCTGCCAGGCCTCGACCAGGTCCTCGATCGTCTGGTACGGCGAGTCGGCGGGCACCACGACGCCCTCCTGCTCCTCGATGAGCCGGGCGATCGGGGTCATCCGGGTCGGCGTCGCGTCCGACTTGTTCGTGTAGACCGCGCCGACGACGCCGAGGCCCATCGTCATGATCAGGTCCTCGGCACCCTCCTCGTTGAGGAGGCGCTGCATCGCGACGGTGCCGCTGGCGCCGATGATGTTGCTGACCTCGAAGCGGCCGGTGAGCTCGTTGTCCTCCATCGCCCTGACCGCGGCGCGACCGGTGAGGTCGTAGCCGCCGCCGGCGCTGTTGGGGATCATCATCCGCAGCCGCCGGTTGCTGGGGTCGTCGGATTCGCGGGTGACACCGCAGCTGCTCGCGACGACCGTCAGTGCGAGCGCGGACAGGAGCGCCACCAGTACGCGCCACGAACGGGCGCGAGCCGGGCGACTCGGGTGCATGGGAACCTCCAGGGAGATGGCGTGACCGGCGTCACGCTCGATCCGTGCCAGCATGTCTGCCACCTGTGGCGGCCGTCACTCTTGCGAACGCAAAGGAGGTTGTGGACGTTGTGGTCGCAGCGATGAGCAACCTCCGGAACCGGGTCGGCTGGCGCCGCGGCGAGCTGACCCTGGCGGCGAAGGTGCTGGTGCTGCAGCTGGCGGTGATCGCTCTGCTGTTGGTGTCGGTCGCCGTCCTTAGCGTCCGCCAGTCCAACGCCGACTTCGCCGAGGAGAACGGGCGCCAGCTGCGGTCCAACGCCGAGTACGTCGCGACGCTGCCCTACGTCCGCGCGCAGCTCCAGGGCCTGCGCGACGGCGAGGAGTCGGCGAGCGACCTCGCGCGGAGTCTGGCGCCGTCGGTCGCGCTCGGCGAGGCACTGTCGAACGCGACCGGCTTCATGATCGTCTCGCCGGACGGCTCGGTGCTCGCCGCCACCGACCCGGGCCGGGTGGGAGAGCCGGCCGATCTCGGTGACAGCGACGCTCTGGGCGGCAGCAGCTGGGTCGGCGACGTCGAGCCCGGCGGTGAGCGCACCGTCGCGGGGCAAGTGCCGGTGCTCGCGAAGGACGGCACCTTGCTCGGCATCGTGGCGGCCGAGGAGGCGTATCCGTCCGTGGCCGATCAGGTGGCCACGGCCCTGCCCTACCTGGCGCTCTACCTCGGCCTCGGTGCCCTGCTGGGCCTGGCCGGGACCTACGCCGTGTCCCGCGTGGTGCGCCGCTCGACCCGCGGCCTGGGCACGACCGAGCTGGCGAACCTCGCCGACCACCGCGAAGCACTCCTGCACGCGATCCGCGAGGGCGTCGTCGGCGTCGGCAACGACGGTCGGGTCACCGCCATGAACGACGCGGCCCGGGCCACGCTCGGGCTCGACCACGTCCCGGACCCGGTCGGGCTCCAGGTCGCTGACCTCGGGCTCGACCCCCATGTCGTCTCCCTGTTGACCGGGGAGGGTGACGAGGTGCGGGACGCACTGGCGCTCGTGGGCACCCGGGTGGTCATCTTCAACCGCGGCCAGGCCTCGACCGGCGGTCGCGGCATCGGGACCGTCACCACCCTGCGCGATCGCACCGAGCTGGTGTCGCTGCAGAGCCAGCTCAGCTCGAACCTGTCGATCACGGACACCCTGCGCGCGCAGACGCACGAGTTCGACAACCGGCTGCACACGATCTCGGGTCTCGTGCAGCTGGGGGAGTACGACGAGGTGGCGACTCTCGTGGGCACGCTCACGCAACATCGGGCCGATGTCAGCGAGCGGGTGTCGAAGCGGCTGCACGACCCGGCCGTCGCCGCGCTGGTCGTGGCCAAGCACGCGGTGGCGGAGGAGCGCGGCGTCACCCTCGAGCTCGATCCGGGGTCCCGGCTGCCCGCGCTCGCGCCCGCGGAGGTCGCCGACCTGACCACGGTCCTCGGCAACCTGGTCGACAACGCGATCGACGCGGCGGCCGGGTCGACCGAGCCGCTGGTGGAGCTGTGGGTGCTCGTCGACGGCGACCGCGTGCGGATGCGGGTCCGCGACAACGGCCCCGGCGTGCCGGAGGATCTGCGCGAGGCGGTCTTCGTCCGCGGCTTCTCCACCAAGCCGGAGGTGCTCGGCGGTCGCGGCATCGGTCTCCCGCTGGTGCGACTGATCTGTGCCCAGCGGGGTGGGACGGTCACCGTCGACGCCGCGGACACCGGCGGAGCGGAGTTCCTGGTCGAGCTCCCGCTGGACACGTCCGTCGACCAGGATGAGGACTCATGATCCGGGTCCTGGTTGTCGACGACGACTTCATGGTGGCGCGGATCCACACCGCCTTCGTGGAGCGGACCGACGGCTTCGAGGTGGTCGGCACCGCGCACACCGGGGCGGACGCGATCGACCTCGTCGCGACCCTGGCGCCCGACCTGGTCCTCCTCGACGTGCACCTTCCCGACGTCTCCGGGCTCGAGGTTCTCGAGCGGCTCCGCGCCGACGGGCGCGGCGTCGCGGTGGTGATGGTGACCGCGGAGCGTGGCGCCGCCGCGGTCCGGGCGGCACTGCACGGCGGCGCGATGCAGTACCTCGTCAAGCCGTTCGAGTACGACGACCTCGCCGATCGGCTGCGCCGCGTCGGGGCAGCGTTGGCCAGCCTGCCGACGGACGACGGCGAGGGTCATGTCGACCAGGCCGCGATCGACCAGGCGTTCGGCGCGGGCCGGGCCGGCGGCGACGTACTCCCTGTGCTGCCGAAGGGCCTCAGCCCCGAGACCGCGGAGCTGGTCCTCGCCGCCGCCCGGGCGGCGAACGAGATCTCCGCTTCGGAGGCCGCCGGGGCGGTCGGGCTGTCGCGAGTCACCGCGCGCCGCTACCTCGAGCACTTCGTCGACACCGGGGCGGCCGAGGTGCGGCTGCAGTACGGCGGGACCGGGCGACCGGAGCGTCGCTACCGTGTCGGCGGGAGGACCAGATGACGAACGACGCGCAGGACCGCCGTTCCAACAAGGAGCGGATGCTGGCCGGCGACCCCTACATCACCGACGCCGAGATCCTCCAGGACCAGGTGCGCTCCCAGGAGCTGATGGTCGCCTACAACTCGGCGGCACCGGGTGACGCGCACCTGCGTCGGCGGCTGCTGGAGGCGATGCTCGGGTCGATCGGCGAGGAGACCGAGATCCGGCCGCCGTTCTACGTCGACTACGGCTCCCGGATCACCATCGGCACTCGTTGTTTCGCCAACTTCGGCCTGGTCGCGCTCGACGTCGCCCCTATCACGATCGGTGACGACGTCCAGATCGGGCCCAACGTCCAGCTGCTCACGCCGGCCCATCCGGTCGAGCCCGGCCCCCGGCGTGACAAATGGGAGTCAGCCTTGCCGATCACGATCGGCGACAACGTCTGGCTCGGCGGCGGGGTCATCGTGCTGCCCGGCGTCACGATCGGCGCGGACACGGTGGTGGGTTCAGGAGCGATCGTCACGAAGGATTTGCCGGGCGGCGTGGTGGCCGTCGGCAACCCGGCGCGAATCGTCCGTAGTCTGGATCCATGACCGCGATCGATCAGACCGAACATCCGTCTGAGACGCCTCTCGAGCGGGCAACGCTCGGGGCCGACCGGCAGTCGCTCCAGGAACGGATCGCGCTGGCGTCGTTCATCGGGCTGCCGTTCGTCGCGTTCCTGGTCGCCGTCCCGATGGCGTGGGGCGGCTGGCTCGGCTGGAGCGACGTAGCCATCACGGTGGTGATGTACGCGCTCACCCTGCACGGGGTCACCGTCGGCTACCACCGCCTCTTCACGCACAAGTCGTTCAAGCCCAACCGCCCGGTCAAGGTCGTGCTGGCCGTCCTCGGCTCGATGGCGATCGAGGGCCCGGTCATCCGCTGGGTGGCCGACCACCGCAAGCACCACAAGTTCTCCGACAAGGACGGTGACCCGCACTCGCCGTGGCGCTACGGCAACTCGTTCGTCGGTCTGACCAAGGGTTTCCTGTGGGCCCACATGGGCTGGCTCTTCGACTCCGAGCAGACCCCGGTCGACAAGTACGCGCCGGACCTCGCCAAGGACCGCGACCTGGTCCGGATCTCGCGGATGTTCTGGATGTGGGTGCTTGCCTCGATCCTGTTGCCGCCAGTCGCCGGCTTCCTGCTGACCTGGTCCTGGCAGGGCGCGCTGACGGCGTTCTTCTGGGGCACGGTCGTCCGGATCGGACTGCTCCACCACGTCACGTGGTCGATCAACTCCATCTGTCATGTCGTCGGTGAGCGACCGTTCCGCTCCCGCGACCGCTCCGGCAACGTGTGGTGGCTCGCGATCCCCTCGGGTGGCGAGTCCTGGCACAACCTCCACCACGCCGACCCGACCAGCGCTCGGCACGGCGTCAGGCGCTGGCAGCTCGACAGCTCGGCGCGGATCATCTGGATCCTCGAGAAGTGCGGCTGGGTCCGTGAAGTCCGGTGGCCGACACCCGAGCGGATCGCCTCGAGGACTGCCCCTACCCTTTAACGGTGCTGACCATCGCCCAGGCGACGTACGACGCCATCGTCGCCCACGCCAAGCGGGACCATCCCGTCGAGGCGTGCGGCATCGTGGCCGGCCCGGAGGGCAGCGACCGGCCGGAGCGGTTCATCGAGATGGTCAACGCGGCCGGCAGCCCGACCTTCTACGAGTACGACTCCACCGACCTGCTCGAGCTCTACCAGGAGATGGACAAGCTCGACGAGGAGCCGGTCGTCATCTACCACTCGCACACGGCCACCGAGGCCTATCCGAGCATCACCGACATCAACCTGGCGAGTGAGCCGGGCGCGCACTATGTGCTCGTCAGCACCCACGAGCACGGGAATAACGACGGTCCGGTGGAGTTCAGGTCCTACAGCATCGTCGACGGCGTCGTGACCGAGGAAGAGGTCGCGGTCGTCCCCACTCTCACAAGGAGCGAGTCCTAAGCATGGCCATCGAGGTCCGCATCCCGACCATCCTGCGCAGCTACACCGACGGCGAGAAGGCAGTCAATGCCGACGGTGGCAGCCTGAGTGCGCTCATCGACTCCCTCGAGGCCAACCACCCGGGCATCAAGGAGCGGTTGATCGAGAACGGCGACCTGCGCCGCTTCATCAACATCTACGTCAACGACGAGGACGTCCGCTTCCTCGGCGGTCTCGAGGCCGAGCTCAGCGACGGCGACCAGGTCGTCGTGCTCCCCGCCGTCGCCGGAGGCTGATCCTCTCGTGGTCCGCTACGACAACCTGCTCGCGTCGGTCGGCGGCACGCCGCTGGTGGGGTTGCCGAACCTCTCGCCTTCTCCTGAGGTGCGGATCTGGGCGAAGCTCGAGGACCGCAACCCGACCGGTTCGATCAAGGACCGCCCGGCGCTGCGGATGATCGAGGACGCCGAGAAGGACGGCACCCTCAGCCCCGGCTGCACGATCCTCGAGCCCACCTCCGGCAACACCGGCATCTCGATCGCGATGGCCGCCAAGCTGAAGGGCTATCGCTGCGTCTTCGTGATGCCGGAGAACACCAGCGACGAGCGACGGCAGCTGCTGCGGATGTGGGGCGCCGAGATCGTCTCCAGCCCCGCCGCCGGTGGCTCCAACGAGGCGGTGCGCGTCGCGAAGCAGATCTCCGCCGAGCATCCCGACTGGGTGATGCTCTACCAGTACGGCAACGACGGCAACGCGCTCGCCCACGAAGAAGGCACCGGGCCCGAGATCCTCGCCGACCTCCCGTCGATCACGCACTTCGTCGCCGGCCTCGGCACCACCGGCACCCTGATGGGCGTCTCCCGGTTCTTCCGCAAGGCCAAGCCCGACGTCAGGATCGTCGCGGCCGAGCCGCGCTACGGCGAGCTCGTCTACGGCCTGCGCAACCTCGACGAGGGCTTCGTCCCCGAGCTCTACGACGAGAAGCTCATCGACTCCCGGTTCTCGGTCGGACCGCGCGACGCCGTACGCCGGGTGCGTGAGCTGCTCGGGCTCGAGGGCATCTTCGCCGGCATCTCGACCGGCGCGATCCTGCACGCCGCGCTCGGCCAGGCGGCGAAGGCGGTCAAGGCCGGCGAGTCCGCCGACATCGCGTTCATCGTCGCCGACGGCGGCTGGAAGTACCTGTCCACCGGCGCCTACGAAGGCACCATCGACGAGGCCGAGGACCGGCTCGAGGGCCAGCTCTGGGCCTGAACCGAGGCCCGACTGTCGTCGTGCCGTTCTAGGGTCTGCGGCATGGACCTGGAGTTCAGTGGCTCGGTGTTCCAGTGGCGCGGCCCGGCTCCGTACTACTACGTCGCCGTCCCCGACGACGAGAGCGAGGACATCCGCGACATCGCGACCGCGGTGACCTACGGCTGGGGCGTCATCCCGGTGGAGGTCACGATCGGCGACACGGTCTGGACGACGTCGCTCTTCCCCAAGGACGGGTGCTACCTGGTGCCGCTCAAGGACAAGGTACGACGTGCCGAGGCGATCGACGACGGCGACGTCATCGACCTCAGGGTGGTTATCGCCGGGCCCTAGTTCCCGCCGTTCAGTTGTGCCACGTCAGGCTCTGATCGGAACCCCAGAGGCTGCCCGGGACCGCCGCCAGACCGAGCAGGCTGGCGCACACGTTGGCGAGGTCGCCGTTGCGGATCGGCTGGGTGCCGTCGAACAGCGGCCGTGACGTGCCGGGGTCGGCGTAGGTCGGGTTCATGTTGTAGAGGTTGCCCCTGTCCACGCCCGGACCCCAGATCAGGAACGGGACCCGGTAGTTCTCCAGGAGCTCCTCGTCCGCGTGACCCTTCTCGCCCCGCTTGCCGCCGTGGTCGGCGGTGAGCACGATGACGAGGTCGTGGAGATGCTCGTTGTCCCTGATCGTCTTCAGGATCTGCCCGAGCAGCTCGTCGATCCTCCGGCCGGCGCGGAGGTACTTCGGGCTGAACCAGCCGTGCTCGTGGCCGGTGTTGTCGAGCTGGCCGAGGTGGAGGAACGTGAAGTCCCGGTCGTTCTGGACCAGGTCGCGGCGGATCGCCGTGGTGATCGTGAGGTCCTTGTTGTCCCGCACCGTCGCCCGGTGGATGGCATCGGGCCACGACGCCTTGTAGAGGGCGAACTTCGACTCGGTCGCGAAGAGCGCCGTGCTGAGGCCGGCGTCGTGAGCCTGGGTGAAGATCGAGGCGACGTCCTCGCCCGCGGCCTCCTGGATGGTGTCGGGGCGGCTGGGGTTGTCGTCGTTCCACGTCACGCCGTGACCGCCCTCAGCCGCGTCGATCCGGCGGCCGGTCAGCTGGCTCGTGTGGTTGGGCAGGGTGACCGTCAGCTCGACCTGGGCGCGGGCGTTCTTCGTGCTCGCGCCGTTGCGGAACAGTCGGGTCAGGTTGGGCGCACCCCTGCGCCCGAGCTTCTTGACCAGGTCCGGATTGAAGCCGTCGAGCGAGATCGCGAGCACCTGGCCGGGGATCGCGCCGGCGGGAGCGGACTCGGACCGGACCGACGAGTTGTCGGCGGGTGCGGCAGTGGCCGTGAAGGCAGAAGCAGCAAGAACGAGGCCGACCGAGACGAGAACGGTTCGGCGACCCCTGGAGCGGGAGGTCGTAGTCACCCCAGCACGCTACTCCCGCGACGTGATCTCCATCGCCAATCCGGCGAGAATCTCTGGCCAACGCCTACCCTGTGAGTCGTGCCGCCGCCGAACCTCCGCGACCCCGAGCTGCTGGTCGCACCGATCGGCATCTTCGACTCCGGGTTCGGAGGTCTCACCGTCGCCCGTTCGGTGATCGACCAGCTCCCGCACGAGTCGCTGCTGTACGTCGGCGACACCGCCCGCCAGCCCTACGGGCCGAAGCCGATCGGCGAGGTCCGCGAGTACGCGCTGGAGTGCCTCGACCACCTGGTCCACCAAGGCGTCAAGGCGCTCGTGATCGCCTGCAACTCGGCGAGTGCGGCGATGCTCCGCGACGCGCGCGAGCGGTACGACGTACCGGTGGTCGAGGTGATCCTCCCGGCGGCGCGGCGCGCGGTGGCCGCGACCAAGACCGGCCGGATCGGCGTCATCTGCACCCGGTCGACCGCGGAGTCGCTGGCCTACGACGACGCGTTCGCCGCGGCGCCGCAGGTCCACCTGACGACCCATGCCTGCCCGCGCTTCGTCGACTTCGTCGAGGAGGGCGTGACCGGGGGCGAGGAGCTGCTGGCGGTCGCGCACGAGTACCTCGACCCCCTGACCGCGGAAGGCGTCGACACCCTGATCCTGGGCTGCACGCACTACCCGTTGCTCACGGGCGTCATCTCCTACGTGATGGGCGACGGCGTGACCCTGGTCAGCAGCGCGGAGGAGTGCGCCAAGGACGTCTACCGGATGCTCGCCGACACCGGGCTGATGCGCGAGAGCGGCGTGCCGTCGTACTCGTTCGTGACGACTGGATCGCCTGCCGAGTTCGAGACCATCGGCCGACGATTCCTCGGTCCGGAGCTCGCAGGTGCTGACCAGTTCGTCGGTGGACTGGCATGATCGGCAGATGGGGAGCGCAATGACGGGGTCGTTCCGGCTGACGGTGGTGGGTTGCGCTGGCTCCTTCCCGGGCCCGGACTCACCCGCTAGCTGCTACCTGCTCCAGGCAGACCAGGACGGGCGCACGTGGAGCCTGGTCGTCGACCTCGGCAACGGGGCGCTCGGAGCCCTGCAGCGGTACGTCGATCCGCTCGCGGTCGACGCCGTGCTGCTGAGCCACCTCCATGCCGACCACTGCGTGGACATGACCAGCTACTACGTGGTCAGGAAGTACCACCCGGCCGGCACCCAGCCGAAGATCCCGGTCTGGGGTCCGAGCGGCACCGACGAGCGGCTCGCCAAGGCCTACGACCTGCCGACGGGGCCGGGCATGAGCGAGGAGTTCGAGTTCCACACCTACGACGAGCCGTTCTCGGTCGGCCCGTTCGTGATCCACGCCTTCGCCGTCGACCACCCGGTCGAGGCCTACGGCATGCGGATCTGGGTCGAGACCGACGCGGGTCGTCGTACTTTCGCCTACAGCGGTGACACCGGGCCGACCCCGGCCCTGCTCGACATCGCCGGCGACGCCGACCTGTTCCTCTGCGAGGCATCGTTCCGGCACGGCGACGACAACCCGCCCAGCCTGCACCTCACCGGTACCGAGTCCGGCGAGACGGCCGCGAAGTGCAAGGTACGGCGCCTGGTACTCACCCACGTGCCACCGTGGCACGACGCCGAGGAGATGTTGGCCGAGGCGGTCGCGGTCTACGACGGGCCGACCGAGCTCGCCAAGCAGGGCGCTGTCTACGACATCTGAGGCGCGAGCGGGAGGACGCCACGCAGGTCGGTCAGCGCCTCATGCGCCGTCAGGACCTCACCGCCGAGCTCCCGTCGCGAGCCGATGAACATGCCCCAACCCGCGCGGCGACGGCAGTGATCGCGATGGCGAAGAAGATGGTGAGCCACGCCGGGTCGGTCTCCTGCACCGGCTGCACCTCGTAGTACGAACGGCAGCAGGCTGGCCCCGACCGACGCGTTCGCCATCGCCGTCGCGACCGGGCTGCTCACGGCGATCACACGTCCCTACGCGCGTCCGATGCGCAGCGTTGGCCCGTTCGGGCAGGCTGGGGCCCATGATCACTGTTGATCGCCTCACCAAGGCCTACGGCACCTTCCGGGCCGTCGACGACGTCAGCTTCGCCTGCCAGCAGGGCCGGGTGACCGGCTTCCTCGGCCCCAACGGCGCCGGCAAGACCACCACCATGCGGGTCATGGTCGGGCTGACTTCAGCGACGAGCGGGCGCGTCACCATCGGCGGCCTCGACTACAGCGCGATCCCCAACGCGGGTCGGCACGTCGGCGTGCTGCTCGACGCCTCCGCGCAGCACGGCGGTCGCACCGGTCGCGAGATCCTCTCGCTGGGCGCGCTGGCCATGGGCCTGCCCTCGTCCCGCGTCGACGAGATGCTCGAGCTCGTCGGACTGAGCGAGACCGAGGCCAAGCGCCGGCTCCGCAACTACTCCCTCGGCATGAAGCAACGGCTCGGCATTGCGCACGCGCTGCTCGGCGATCCCGAGGTGCTGATCCTCGACGAGCCCGCCAACGGCCTCGACCCCGCCGGCATCCGGTGGATGCGTGGCCTGCTGAAGTCGTACGCCGACCGTGGCGGCACGGTGTGCCTCTCCAGCCACCTGCTCAACGAGGTCGAGCTGATCGCCGACGAGATGATCCTCATCGGCCATGGCCGGATCGTCGCCCAGGGCGACAAGAAGTCGCTCCTCGCCGGGGCGCAGGGCGCGGCCACATCGCTGGTGATGTCGCTCGACAACA
Source organism: uncultured Actinomycetota bacterium (assembly GCA_963846535.1). GTDB lineage: Bacteria > Actinomycetota > Actinomycetes > Propionibacteriales > Nocardioidaceae > Nocardioides. The sequence continues at coordinate 1,419,945 of CAWJWK010000003.1, read as the reverse complement.
CCGGCCTCGCGACCGAGCTGGCCCAGCGCGGCCACCTCGTCGACCCGATGGGTGACGGGCTGAAGGTGACCGCCTCGACCGAAGAGGTCGGACGCGCCGCGCTCGCTGCCGGGATCGTGCTCACCGACCTCCGCGTCGGGGGCGTGGGTCTGGAGGACCTGTTCCTCGAGCTCACCTCGGCCACGGCTCGGGACGGTGAGGGCGCCGTACCTCCGCCGCCACCGTCATCCCATGGCGCGCACGTGCCGAACATCGCCTCGATGCCGCCCGTCGACTCGCCCCTCACGCCTCCCGGAGGACACCGATGAGTACCGCGACCACCGCTCCCACACTCGACATCTCCGGCACCCGGCCGATCCCGTTCTGGCGACTGGTACTGGTCGAGCTGCGCAAGTCCTACGACACTCGCGCCGGCTTCTGGCTGCTCGCGACGATCGCCATCCTGGTCGCAATCGTCGAGGCCGTCATCATGATCAGCACGCTGGTCAACGACGACGTGGTCTTCTACGAGGACTTCGCCGCCACCGCCGGCGGGATCGCCTCGATCCTGCTGCCGGTGCTCGGCATCATCCTGGTGACCAGCGAGTGGGGACAGCGCACCGCGATGGTCACCTTCGCCATCGAACCGCGCAGGTCGCGGGTCGTGCTCGCGAAGCTCGTCGTCGGAGCGGTCGCCTCGGTGGCCACTGTCGGGGTGATGTTGGTGATCGGCCTCGTCTGCACCGCGGTCTGCGAGGTCCTGCAGCCCGACCTGACCCTGTGGGAGATGGAGTGGTGGTTGCCGCTGGCGTTCATCGTGACGATGACGCTCACGATGACCGTCGGGTTCTCGATGGCGTCGCTGCTGCTCAACACCCCGGCGGCGATCGTCGTGTTCTTCCTCTACTGGTACGCCCTCGCGATCGTGCTGTTCGTCATCGCCGACCTGATCTCCGGTTTCAACGACATCGCACCGTGGATCAACTTCCAGGCGGCGCTGGAGCCGGTGTGGGAGTGGTCGATGGAGACCGGCGAGGAATGGGGCCAGCTGTTGGTCTCGGCCGGACTCTGGATCGTGCTGCCGCTCGGACTCGGCCTGTGGCGGATCGTCAACGCCGAAGTGAAGTAGCGCCGACCTCCCCACTAGGCTCGCCAGCCATGACCGCACGCGAGGACGGCCGCTCCGACGACGAGCTGCGCCCGATCAAGATCACCCGCAACTGGCTCGACCACCCGGCGGGGTCGGTGCTGATCGAGTTCGGCAAGACCCGGGTGCTCTGTGCCGCGTCCGCGTCCGTAGGAGTGCCGCGGTGGCGCAAGGGCAGCGGCCTCGGCTGGGTCACCGCCGAGTACGCCATGCTGCCGGCCTCGACGAACACCCGCTCCGACCGCGAGTCGGTCAAGGGACGGATCGGTGGCCGTACCCACGAGATCAGCCGGTTGATCGGGCGCTCGCTGCGCGCGGTGATCGACTACAAGGTGCTGGGGGAGAACACCATCCAGCTCGACTGCGACGTGCTCCAGGCCGACGGCGGCACCCGCACGGCGGCGATCACCGGTGCCTACATCGCGCTGGCCGACGCCTGCGCGCACCTCGGCGTCAGCCCCGCCCTCACGGGCTCGGTCGCGGCCGTCAGCGTCGGCATCATCGACGGGACTCCGCGCCTCGACCTGCCCTACGTCGAGGACGTCCGCGCCGAGACCGACATGAACGTCGTGATGACGGGCACCGGCAGCTTCGTGGAGGTGCAGGGCACGGCGGAAGGTGCCACGTTCTCCCGCGCCGAGCTCGACGCGCTGCTCGGGCTGGCCGAGAAGGGTTGCGCCGACCTGACCCGGATGCAGCTCGCGGCCCTCGCGGAGTAGCCCGGTCATGGAGCCGGTCAAGATCCTCGTCGCGTCCCGCAACGCGAAGAAGCTCGAGGAGATGCAGCGGATCCTCCGCGAGCACCTCACCGAGGTCGAGGTGCTCGGGCTCGACGACGTCGCGCCGTACGACGAGCCGGTCGAGGACCAGCCCACCTTCGAGGGCAACGCGTTGCTGAAGGCGCGCGCCGGCCTCGCCGCTTCCGGCCTGCCCACGCTCGCCGACGACTCGGGTCTGTGCGTCGACGCCCTCAACGGAATGCCGGGCGTGTTGTCCGCGCGCTGGAGCGGCCCTCCGAAGTCTGATGACCGCAACAACGAGCTGCTGCTCGCGCAGCTGGCCGACGTGCCCGACGAACGTCGTACGGCCCACTTCGCCTGCGCCGTCGCTCTGGTCCTGCCAGGGGGCGCGGTCCGGGTCGTCGAGGGCCGGATGGACGGGCGCATCGTCCGCGAGGTGCGGGGGAGCGGCGGCTTCGGCTACGACGTGGTCTTCGAAGCCGACGACATCCCCGGTGTCACCACCGCCGAGCTGACGCCGGCCGACAAGGACGCGATCTCGCACCGCGGCACGGCGCTCCGTGAGATCGCGCCGGTCGTCGCAGACCTGCTGCGGTAACCAAACCAAGGTGCCGGAGGCGGGACTCGAACCCGCACACCCAAGGGCACGGCATCCTAAATGCCGCGTGTCTGCCAGTTCCACCACTCCGGCCGTGCGGGCCGATTCTAGGCGGACGGACGACCGGTATCCGCTTGACCGGCGTCGCCCGAGAACCGACCCCTACTTCGCCCCGCGAAGTTTGGCGTCAGCCTGTGGCAGTTCGGGCACAAGAAGCGCAGGTTCAGTGGCTCATTGTTGTTGAAGTCGCCGTCGATGTGATCGACCTCGAGCGTGAGCGGCAGGCCGAGCCGGCGAAGAACCCCGGCAACCGACGTCGCCTCCGCGACGAGCGGTTCCAGCATGGCGTTCGTGTACTTGCGCCGGACCACAAGTCGACGTTAGGACGAACCCCCGACGATCAGGCGGTAGCCGCCCCGGCGAGTCGACAGCCTGCCGCAACCCTCCGCCTGCCTCTGCGTCGATGCCTTTCGGTCGCAACCACCCACGGCCCGGAACACGCGGCCGCGAACTCAGACCACCCGTCCGCGACCCACGGAAGGGTCAGGAGAGCCGGATATCACTCTTCCCAGACCCACGTGGCGAGCACGGCGTCGTAGGTGTCCTTGAAGCCCGAGTCGCCCTGCCGGAAGCTCGCGGTGATCGAGTACTGCTCGTCGCCGGAGATCACCAGGTAAGCGATCTGATGGACGTCGAAGTCGTTGGCGTTGGTCCACTTGAGCTCGACACCGAAGGCTTCCTTGCCGCCGATCTGCCGGGTGCCGAGGTCGGCCGGGGTCGCGCCGGTCGACCCGGTCAACTGTCCCTTCCAGTCATCGACCAGGTCGTTGACGTCGGTGGTGCCGAACGCGGAGGACGTCTCGACCAGGATGTTGCCGCGCGCCGTGTTCAGCGAGTTGCCCGGAGCGGCGATCGAGTCGATCGTCCCCGTGGTGTCTGGGGTGTCGGCAGTCAGGTCCTTCCAGTCGTTGTTGGGGAACTGGTAGGTGTAGCCGCTGCCCTGCAGCGTCAGCGCCGGGTTGGTCGTGACCGTGCTGCTGGTCTCGACCGTTTCCGACGTGCTGGTGCTGTCGCTCGGGTCGTTCGGGTCGTCGGCCGTCGGGTCGTCACCGCCGCCTGACAGCGCGATGATCAGGATGATCGCGACCACTCCGAGCACCACGACCGCCGCGATGGCGCCGATGATGAGGCCGTTCGACGACTTCTTCGGCGGTGGCGAGCTGTAGCCCGGGGTCGCGGTGTAGGCGTACGGCGACGCCGGCCCGCCGTGCTGCACGGACTGGGGCTGCGCGGCGGAGTACTGGGCGGACTGGGGCTGGGCGGACTGGGGCTGCGCGGAGGGTGCCACCGGGTGCTCGCTCGGCGCCTGGGACGCTGGGGAGCCGGGCAACTGCCCGGTGGGCGCCGGCCACTGCTGGGCGGGTGAGTACCCCGGGCCGGCGATGCTCGTCGGCTCGCTCGGGTCGTAGCCGGGGGACACCGCGGGACGCGCGGAGGTAGAGCTGTCGGACGAGGTCGCGGGCGTCTCGGCGGTGTAGGCGTCGGGACGGAGGCTGGTCGCCAGGCCCACCGGGACCTTGCCGAGCGCATAGCCGAGGACGGCGCACGCCCACTGGGAGCCGGTCACGTCGGCGCTGCCGCGGTCGCGCGAGAGTCGCTGGCCGGCTGTCTCGACGGCGTCCTCGACGCCGGCTCCGCTCTCGAGCATCGTCAACATCGCCTGGAGGGCGCCCAGGCGGACCGCGTCGGTCAGGAGGTTGATGGTGCCGGTCGATGCGCTGCCCTCGTCGAGGTAGTCGTCGAGCGCCCCGCGGAACGCGTCGGCCTCGGCGAAGAGCGACTCACCGTGGTCCCGCGCCAGTTGGGCGAGACTCTCGTGCAGCTCCATCGGTGTCCCTTCGTTGCTCTCGTCGCCGTTCAGGCGACGTCCAGCTCCCTGCGCAGCTTGGCGACGTGTCCGGTCGCCTTCACGTTGTACTGCGCGACCTCGATCTTCCCGTCCTGGCCAACAACGAACGTCGAGCGAATCACGCCTTGCACGAGTTTGCCGTACAGCTTCTTCTCGCCGTAAGTCCCGTACGCCTCGTGCACGTCGAGATCCGGGTCGGACAGGAGCGTGATCGTCAACCCGTCGCGCTCGCGGAACTTCGCCAGCTTGGCCGGGCCGTCCTTCGAGATCCCGAGCACCGTGTAGCCCGACGCCTGCAGCGAGTCGAGCGAGTCCGTGAAGTCGCAGGCCTGCGTCGAGCACCCGGGCGTCATCGCGGCTGGGTAGAAGTAGACGATGACCTTCCGTCCCTCCTCGAGCAGCCGGTAGAGGTTGACCTCACCTTCGCTGTCGGTGGCGAGGGTGAAGTCGGGGGCGGCATCACCGACGGCGAGACGCGGGGTTTCGGGCACGCGGGTTCTCCTGGTTCTGACCTAGGTTGCGCTATCGCAATTGAGTTGCAATAACATTGGGATCGTTCGCGACCCATCCAACCTCATCGTCCAAGACGGGAGTCACCCGTGCACGTGCCTGACGGATTCCTCGATGCACCGACATCGATAGCGACAGGCGCAGTAGCGGTGGTGGGCGTCGGAGTGGCGCTGGCAAAGGCACGCGACGAGCTCGACGACCGCACTGCGCCGATGGCGGGCCTCGTGGCCGCCTTCGTCTTCGCGGGCCAGATGATCAACTTCCCGGTGGGCGCCGGCACCAGCGGCCATCTGCTCGGTGGCGCGCTGGCCGCGGTACTGGTGGGGCCGTGGACCGGAGCCCTGTGCATCAGCGTGGTGCTGTTCGTCCAGAGCCTGTTCTTCGCCGACGGCGGCATCACCGCGCTCGGCACCAACATCACCTTGATGGCACTGGCCGGCACCTTCACGGGCTACGGCGTCTTCGTGCTGGTCCGCTTCGTGCTGCCCCGGCGGATCCAGTCGGTACCGGTGGCCGCAGCTGTCGGCGCGCTGGTCTCGGTGCCCGTCGCGGCCACCGTGTTCACCGTGCTGTTCGCGATCGGTGGCAACGCCGACATCGCCACGGGCAGGGTGCTCGCAGCGATGGTCGGCTGGCACGCGGTCATCGGGATCGGCGAGGCCGTCATCACCGGCTTGGTGGTGAGCTCGATCGTGGCCGCTCGCCCCGACCTCGTCCACGGGGCGCGACGCATCCTCGGCCGGTCGGCCCCCGGGTACCGCCAGGAGGTGACCGCATGAGCACGCCGCGCTCGAACCGGCGGTTCTTCGCCGTCCTGCTCCTCGCTGCGCTCCTGATCGCCGGAGTGGCCAGCTTCTACGCCAGCAGCCACCCGGACGGCCTGGAGTACGTCGCCGGCAAGACCGGGTTCCTCGACAGTGCGGACGACGACGCACCCAGCACGGGCAGTCCGCTGTCGGACTACTCGACCGAGGGCGTCGGGGACGATCGGCTCAGCGGGGGCCTTGCCGGAGTGGCCGGTGTCGCTCTCACGCTCAGCATCGGGGGTGCGCTGTTCTTCGGGCTGCGCCGCCGCAGCGCTCCCGCGGCAGACGGCGGCTGACATGGGCGCGGGCCACGGTCATCGGCTGCACTTCCACGGCCACAGCCGGATCCACCGGGCGCCTGCTCACCTCAAGATCATCGCGCTGGTGATGTTCATGCTGGTGGTGGTGGCGACACCGCGGGACTGGTACGTCGCGTTCGCCGGGCACCTGGCGGCGCTGCTCGGCGTCGTCCTGATCGCCCGCGTCCCGGTGCTCTTCCTGCTCCGGCGGCTGGTCATCGAGGTGCCGTTCCTCGTCTTCGCCGTGACCATCCCGTTCATCGCCGAGGGGCCCCGCGTCGCCGTACCGCTGCCGTTCCTCGACATAACCGTCTCGGAGACGGGCCTGCTCGCGGCGTGGGGGATCGTCGTCAAGGGCACCCTCGGTGTGCTCGCGTCGCTCACCCTCGCCGCGACCACGGAGCCTGTCGACGTCGTCAAGGGCCTTGAGCGGCTGCGGATGCCGGACCTGCTCGTGCAGATCATGGGCTTCATGATCCGTTACCTCGACGTGGTCACCTCCGACCTGGGCCGGATGATCACGGCGATGCGCAGCCGCGGAGTCGACCCGCGGGCACCCCGGCACTGGCCGGCGCTGGCCCGAACCCTGGGCGCGCTGTTCGTGCGGTCCTACGAGCGGGGCGAGCGCGTGCACCTGGCGATGCTCTCGCGCGGGTACGACGGGAGCCTGCCGCGATGAGCACACCGGTCCTCGACGTCCGTGGTCTGTCCTTCTCCTATCCCGACGGACACGCAGCGCTGGCCGGCGTCGACCTGCACGTCCACCGCGGCGAGCGGGTCGCGCTCCTCGGGCCCAACGGCGCCGGGAAGACCACCTTGGTCCTGCACCTCAACGGCATCCTGGGCAGCGGCGGTGGCGGCACCGGTTCGGGGACGGTCGCCGTCAGTGGCCTCGACGTCACCAAGGCCAATCTCAAGGAGGTTCGGCGCCGGGTCGGCATCGTCTTCCAGGACCCGGACGACCAGCTGTTCATGGGCACTGTCCGGCAGGACGTCGCGTTCGGGCCGGCCAACCTGGGTCTCAAGGGCGCGGCGCTCGAGCGCCGGGTCATGCACGCTCTCGACCTGGTCGGCATGGCCGACTTCGCGGACCGCCCGCCGCACCACCTCTCCTTCGGTCAGCGCCGCCGGGTCGCGGTCGCGACCGTCCTCGCGATGGAGCCCGAGATCCTGGTCCTCGACGAGCCGTCCTCGAACCTCGACCCCGCATCGCGCCGCGAGCTCGCCGACATCCTGCGGAGCCTCGACGTCACCGTGCTGATGGTCACCCATGACCTGCCCTACGCGCTCGAGCTGTGCCCGCGTTCGCTGGTGCTGAGCGCCGGCAAGGTCGTCGCAGACGGCACCACTCGCGACGTTCTCACCGACGATCGCCTCATGCGAGCGCACCGGTTGGAGCTGCCGTTCGGCTTCGACCCCCGGACGGTCGCACCGCCGCCGGCGCCCATTGATAACCTGCCCCGGTGAGCCAGCACCCGTCTGACATCGAGCGCGAGATCGAAGAGGCGCGCGAGCGCCTCGCCGGCACGATCGACCAGCTCCTGTACCGCTCCAGCCCGAAGACGATCGTCAGCCGCGAGATCGCTCAGGTGAAGGCGCACTTCGTCGACGCCGGGACGGGCGAGCCGCGCACCGACAACATCCTCAAGACGGCCGGTGCGGTCGTCGGCGTGGTTGCGCTCTTCGTCGTGATCCGCAAGCTCGTCCGATGAAGAAGGGGTCGGACAAGACCCCGATCAAGATGCTCCACGACCGCATCCTGTGCGAGTCGGACACCGAGGCGGGGGAGCGGCGATCGTCGGGAGGGATCGTCATCCCGGCGACGGCCGCGATGGGCGCCCGTCGGCTGGCCTGGTCGCGGGTCGTGGCCGTCGGGCCGCACGCCCGCGCGGTCGAGGCCGGTGACCAGGTCCTCTACGACCCCGAGGACAAGGCCGAGGTCGAGGTCTCGGGCGAGGTCTACGTCGTCATGCGCGAGCGCGACGTGCACGCGGTCGCGGCGGGTCGGCTCGGGGACGATGTCGCGGCAGCGGGGTTGTACCTCTAAGAGTGCCTGACCCCGCGCGTGCCCTTCGATGCGACCTGGGGAAGCCTCCAGGTGTCCGGGGACCGGGGTTCGCCGTCGCTGCCGCTCGGCGGTGGCGACGGCGACCTCGCCGGCAACGCGAACGCGCTGGCGTCGCGCTCTCCGCTCGCGACCACCGACCGCCGCAAGCCGGTCACCAGCAGATCGAGGACGAGTTGGTGGAGACGATCGATCTGACCAGTCCCTGACCCTGGTTCGTTGTACCGTTCCGCCGGGAGGTGGTGACGGTGGCCAACACGCCGGGACGGGACCAGCGTGCCCCGATGGAGCGACTGGTCCGGATCGCCGCCACCCTGCGTGAGCGGGGTGTGGTCGGTGAGACCGGGGAGCGGCTCGCGGAGATCGCCGGCTTCGACGGCGAGCGGGCGATGGACCAGCTCAAGCGCGACATCCGCTCGCTGACCGAGCAGGGCTGGCAGATCGACAACCTCGCGGGCCCGGGCGAGCCCTCCCGCTACCGGATGCGCACCGTCGACAACCGGCTCCGGGTGCGGCTGACGCCGCCCCAGCAACGCGCCCTGCAGCGCGCCGTGCTCCTTGCCGATCGCGACGACCTCGTCGTCCGGCTCGGCCTCGGCGACCCCACAGGGGCACCCCACCGGACCGGCGTCGTGGCCGGCGTCCCCACCGCCGGCCACGACGCCTTGCTCGCAACAGTGTTGCGGGCCGTCCGGATGGGCAGCATGCTGCGGTTCACCTACAAGGGCGCGCCGCGGCTCGTGCACCCCGAGTCGGTCCGGTCCCAGAACGGCACCTGGTACCTCCGCGGCCAGGAGGACGGCCCTGCCGATGGGGACACCGCTCCGGTCAAGGCGTTCGTGGTCGCTCGGATGAGTGACGTCACCGCCGACCCACCACGCACCGCCCGACCGGTGCGGCCCACGCGGCACCCCGAGCTGCATCCCATGAGCTGGGAGATCGACCCGCCGGTGGACGTCACGCTGCGAACCTCGACCGACCACCAGCCCGACGTACGCCGCTGGCTCGGTGAGCCCGCCGCCGAGGAGGTCGCGGGTGAGCAGGTGACGATGCGGTACGTCGTGACCAACCGCGCCGCGCTCCGCCAACGGCTCTACGAGCTCGGCCGGCGGGTGGTGCTCGTCGGACCCGACGAGATCCGCCGCGAGCTGATCGACGAGCTGCACCAGCTGAAGGGAGGCGACTGAGATCGTCACCCCGAAGTACGCCGCCCGGTTCGGTCGGTTGCCGGCGGTGTTCGAGCTGCTGCTCGCCCATCCCGACGGTGTCCCGCTGGCCACCCTCGCCGAGGAGGTCGGCGTCCCCGCCGACGAGCTGCGCGAGGACCTGTTGGCCTTCTACACCGCCGACCCGCTCGAGAACGACCGGATGCTGGGCTTGTGGCGGCCTCCCGTGCTGGAGTTCCTCGGCCCCGACGGTGATCCGGAGGTGGAGCCCGGCGAGGCCGAGATCGTCCGCGCCGTCAACGACCGCCCCACCGAGGAGCTCGGCGTCGAGTACGTCGACGCGTCCGAGCTCGCGCTGGTCCACACCGCCGCGGTCGCGCTGCACGACGTCGAGCCCGACGCGGACCTCGCGGCGGCGATCGACGTCCTCACGGAGACGATGGTCGGCACTCCCGGCGGCCAGCCCGAGCTGCCCGCGTGGAACCAGCCGCTGCGCCCGCTCCAGGAGGCCCAGCGGCAGCGGCTCGCGGTGAAGATCGTCTACTCCCGCACCTGGCAGCACGGCGTCTCGACGAGGGTCATCCACCCCTATCGCCTGATACAGACCCGGCGCGGCTGGGAGGTCGATGCCGGCCCGCCCGACTCGGCGGGCCGGTTGCGGACGTTCCTGCTCTCGGGCATCCGGGAGGTCGAGAGCCTGGAGCAGCCGTTCGAGCTGCCCGACGGACTGGCGGCGATGCTCGACGCCCAACGCGCCACGACGACCGTGCGGATGGTGCTGCCGCACAGCTCGCGGTGGGCTGCCGACATGTACTCCGAGACGGTCACGGTGCTCCGCGCCGACGAGGATGACGCGGAGCTTGAGCTGGAGCTGCTGCCACCGATCGCCGACCGGGTCGGCATGCTCCTCCTCGCCGCCGGATCCGGCGCCTTCGTGCTCGAACCCCCCGACCTCGAGGGTGCCGGCGCCGTCCTCGCCGAGGAGCTCCTCATCCACCACGGAATCCGCTGACCCCACGAAGTCGCACGACCAGGAGTGCGACTTCGTGGCGGGGCTATCGTCGTACGCATGACCGCGCCATCGCAGATGATCACGACTGACCCGGCCAGGACGGTGCAGGCGTTCTTCGCCGCGCTCGAGGACCGCGCCGTGGCGCAGGCGCTCGCGCTCGCGGACGACAAGATCGTCTGGCGCAACACCTCGTTGCCCACGGTGAAGGGCAAGATGGTCGGCCGGCTGCTGAAGGGCATGGACAAGGACTGGATGGGCTTCCGGGCCGACTTCCACAACATCACGGCGACCGGCGACGTGGTGATGACCGAGCGCACCGACTACCTGCGCGTGGGGCCGCTCGAGATCGACTTCTGGGTGTGCGGCACTTTCGAGCTCCGAGACGGCCGGATCACGCTCTGGCACGACTACTTCAGCTGGACCAACGTCCTCGGTGGCACCGTGCGGGGGATGTTCCGGATGGCCCGCGGTCGTCGGTGAAGCGCGTCACTAGCCAGTCTCGCCCAGCGCCTTCTCGTCGCTGAGCCGGGCGCGGTCGGCCGCGCGCAGGCCCTCCTCGGCCGCGCGGGGCGCGTCGTTGACCTTGGTGCGCCGGTCGGCCGCCCAGGTTCCGCGGATGTTGTTGCGCCGTAGCGCCTCGGCGAAGAAGTCGTGGACGTCGAGCTCCTTCTGGCGGAGCGCGAGCGCGGTCTCGGTGGACTCGCCCGGTGCGTCACCGCCGACCGCGTCGAGCGTCGCTTGGCGGGCTTCGTCGAGGCGCTCGCCGATCCGCCAGGCGTAGGCCTCGTAGAAGGCCAGCCGGGCGGTGATGGTGGCGACCGGGCGCGGCACGTAGCGCCGGCAGGTGGAGTCCCACACCGTCTGCTCGTCGCGAAGGCCGGACCGGAGGTGGCGCTCGCAGTCGGCGACCATCTGGACGAGGAGCGACTCGTAGATCGCTTTCGTCACCGCGATGTCGGACGGGAACCCGTGCATCGTCAGCGCGGTCGAGTCGTGGCTGATCGTGCAGCGGATGTCGTTGGCGTGCGCGATGTTGAGCAGCAGCCGCACGTAGCGCGCGAGGCCCCTCTTGCCGCGCTGGCCGATGCGGTAGTTCTCCGCGACGGGCTCTTCGCGGCCCTCCTCCTTGGCGGTGTGGGCACGGGCGATCGCGAGGGCCACCGAGTGCCGGGTAGCGAGTGCCTGCGCCTTCGACAGATAGGCCGCGCGCTCGTGCTCGTTGCTCGCCCGCTCAGCCTGTCGCAACAGCTTCGCCAGTCGGGCGAGGGTGCCGTCGTCGACCGAGTGGGTGACCTGCTCCAGCCCCTCCGCCGCGTAGGCGAGCTGCAGCAGCTGGGCGGTCACGGGCAGGCCGGCGTCCTCGAGCAGCCTCAGGAACGTCGCGCGCCACGAGGGGCCGTGGTGGGGTTCGCCGGAGAGGTGGTGGGTGAGCTCGTGGAGCACGACGGTCGCGCGCAGCGCCCAGCGACCACCCACCTCGAACGGCGGCAGCGCGATCGTGCGGGTGTCGGCTTCGTAGACTGCCATCCGGGCCCCGGCCCGCGGCCGCACCGTCACGTGCTGCAGCTCACGGCCGTCGTAGTCCTTGCCGGTGGAGCGGAGCCGGGCCAGGACGGTGTCGAGGTAGGTCGCAGCGGCGGCCGGCTCGGTGAACCTCAGGTCGGGCCCCGGCTCGTAGGTCTGCCCGTCGACCGTCAGCGTCGTCCGGTCGGGCGTCGTCGAGTCGAGCCACGCGGCGAGCCGGTCCTCGGCGGCGTAGACCGCGCGCTGGTCGGGGTCTCTCGTCGATGACGTCATGCCCCCGAGTTTGCCCGGTGGGACCGACAAGTCGCGCCATGCCGCGCGGGGCCTGTGGACAACGCCGTCGGCCGGCTCACGCATCGTCCGGGGCCGGTACCGGCGGTGGCCGGTAGAGCAGCCGCTCCCGCTCCGCGGCGATGACCTGACGGGCGATCTCGGCATCGGTCGCCTCGGGGGCGGCGTCAGCGGTGGCGCTGGTCGCGGCGTACTCCTCGAACAGCTGCCGCTTGTGCGCGAGCAGCTCGGTGATCCGCTCGTCGACCGTGTCCTCCGACAGGAGCCGGTGCACCTGGACCGACTGCAGCTGACCCATCCGGTGGGCGCGGGCGACGGCCTGCGCCTCGAGGGCCGGGTTGAGCTGCGGCTCGCAGAGTACGACGACCGAGGCGGCCTGGATGTTGAGGCCGACGCCACCCGTGGTGATCTGGGCCAGCAGCACCGCCCCGCCCTCGGCGGCGGAGAAGTCGTCGACCAGCCGTTGCCGGGCGCCGGCGGCGGTCGAGCCGTCGAGCGGTCCGAAGACCTTCCCGGGGAGCGGCTCCTGCAAGCCGGCGAGCACCTCGTTGAAGAACGAGTAGACGATCACCCGCCGGCCGTTGTCCTCGGCCTCCTCGACGATCTCGACGAGCCGGTCGACCTTCGGGGACGCGAGACCGTGCAGCATCGCGGCGCGCCGCATCTGCATCAGGTTCCCGGCTTCGACCCCGGCGCGATAGGTCACGGCGTCCAGCGGTCCGAGCGGCAGCCACTCCTCGACCTCCACCAGGTCCGGCAGCTCGCCGAGCACGTCCTCCTGGTTGCGGCGGAGGTAGGCCGGAGCAACCGCTCGTCGGAACAGCCGCGGCGCGAGCTCCTCCTCGCCGGCGAGCAGCCCGGGCTGCAGGTAGGACACGAGCGTCCGGAACTCGCCGACGTGGTTCTGCATCGGCGTCCCCGTGAGGAGGATCGCGCGATCGACGCCGGCGACCAGCGCGGCCGTTCGTCGCGACCGCTGCGCCGCCGGGTTCTTGACGTACTGCGCCTCGTCGACCACGACACAGGCGATCGTCGGTCCCTGCGCCCAGGCGCCGGACTCCATCCACGTCGTGTCGTACGTCGTCACGGCGACGCCGCCGTCGCCGACCCAGGCTGCCGCAGCCTCCCGCCACTCGTCGCCGTGGATGCGATGCGCGGTGAGCGTCGACCGGGCGCCGATCTCGCGCAGCCAGTTCACCAGGACCCCCGGCGGGCAGACCACGAGGAAGTGCGTCGCTCCGGTCGCCCACAGGTGTGCGAGCACCGCCAGCGCCTCGATGGTCTTTCCCAGGCCCATCTCGTCGCCGAGGATCACCTTGCGCTGCACGAGCGCGAACCGGGCGCCGAAGCTCTGGTAGCCGCGCAGCGCGACGGTCAGCGCTTCCGTCCGGAGCGCCTGCTCGCCCACCGCCTCGACGAGTCCGCGCGGGAGGTCGCCGTGGCTGGCCTCCTCGTCCTCGACCAGGTAGCAGAGCTCCCCGAGCATCGCGTAGTAGTCCGCCGGCCGGCTCGCGAAGTCCGCCCACGGATCGGCGATCGGCCCGCGTGCAGTCGTCCCGGCGACCACGTCCGCACGCCGGACGACGATCGCTATCGCATCGGCGAGAGCGGACGCCGGCACGCTCCGGGTGGGCCGCACCAGCAGCAGCGCGACCCGGTCGTCGAGCACGGCGGAGAGCGGGCGCAGGTCGTCGGCGACCGCGAGGTCGCCTCCGGCGCCCCGGGTACGGCGTACGCCGTCCCATCCGGCGAGCGCGGTGACCACGGCCGCGGATGCCGGGGTGGGCTGGTCGCCCAGCCGCACCGGGTGCTCCTCCTCGGTGATCCGCGCCAGGGTCGCGGCAGCCACGACGAGGTTGTCGCGGATGCCGGGCCCGATGCCCGGGAGCTGACTCAGCTCGCGCCGCCGGTCCAGGACCGACTGGACCGTCGTGATGCCGGCACCAGCCAGGGGAGGGAACCGGAGCAGGTCCGTGCTGGCTTCCTTGAGGGTCTCGATCGGCATCACCTCGAGCGCGGCGCGCACGCCCGGCGCCCGGAACGCCGCAACTGCTCGCAGGACGGCCTCCCGTGCCGCACCTTCCTCGGTCGTCGCTGCCCGGAGGTCGGCGATCGCGCGCGGCAGCTCTCCGAAATGGGAGCCGTCCAGGACGCCGGGCGCGCTGCCCAACGCCTGCCCGAGCCCGAGCCGCGGATCGAGCAGGTCGCCCGGCAGGGCGGCTGAGAGCCGGGTGGGGTCGATCTCGCCGGTCGGTGTCGCCAGTCGCTCGAGGACGTCGCTGAGCCCCGACTGAAGTCCCCACGCGAAGAGTTCCAGCAGGTAGGTCGCGTGGGGGATCGCCCGCTTGCGTCGACCCGGTACGGACAACGCCCAGCGCACCGGGGAGAGCACCCGCGCGGCGCTCAGCGATGCCGGCGCGCGGCCGGTGAGCTGGTCGAGCGCCGCGGTCTCCTGCGCGCCGGGCCGGGGGAGGTTCGCCCGGGCCACCAGGGCGCGCAGCAACGCGTCGGCACCGTCCCGGGACAGCAGCGCGACCCGCCAGGCCACGTCGCCCGCGCGCTCCACCGGCACGGCTCGAGCATCGAGCTCGGCGAGTCGGCGTCGTACATCCTCGTGGGTGGCGTCGTGCCACGCCCGGAGCGCCTGCGCCTGCGCGGTCCACCGACCCACGGCGAGCGCCGCATCACGCGCCTCACGTCGCGCCTGCTTGTCCATCTTCTCGAGGGGCCGAGGCACCCCGGAACCGTATCCTGACGCACGGTCCTGGTCCCTTCTGACTACGCCGAAAATCCGTCCGGTCCGACCTCCCTCGTGACGGGTGCCGCGGCGAGTGCCGAAGGGCTACGTTCGTCGAAACAGCGGCGACGAGGGGCACGGTTGTGGGGACCTGGGCAGAGGCGTATCTCACCCGGCTGCGCGGATGCGCCGGCCGGATGGGAAGTGAGCTCGCGGAGATCAGCGATCGGGATCGGGCGGTCCGCCTGGTCGAGCGCGACGCGCGAACCGTGGAGGAGGGGTTCGGCGACGGCCTGCTGACCATGTTGTCGGCCGGCCGCGTGCGCACCCTCGACCCCCGGCAGCCCACGGCCACGATCATCACCAGCGACCCGACGCGGCCGCGCTGGGAGGCGCTGCCTCAGATGGCGGCGTACGTCGAGCTGATCCGAGCCGGCTTCCCGGAGACGGCCGTGCGCTTCTCGACCCCGGACAACGAGCTGGGGCTGGACCTCGCGGCGGTCAACGACGACGGGCAGGTCCTGCTGCTCGGCGTCGCGCGGGCCGAGCCGTTGGAGCTCGCCAAGCTGGAGGCGCTGGTCCCGACCTTCGAGGGTGACCGGGTGCGGACGGTCCGGATCGTCCCGGGTCGCGAGGCGCAGCTGCTCGCCTACCAGCTCTGGGCCACCCGCTCGCCGTACCTGTGGCTCGTCGCCGCCGGCGCCCGGCGGTTGTTCCGGGTGCGCTACGGCCGCACCATCAAACTGACGCCGGCACGGGTGCTGCCGATGCCCGAGGACCTGTGGCCTTTCGGCTTCTACGGCCCGACCCCGCGGGTCGCCGTGGTCGACTCAGAGGCGGTCGCGGGATAGCGGCGCTCGGACCTTCAAAACGCTAGCCGCCCGCAGGCGTCTCGGGTCACCTGCGGGCGTTGGCAGAATTCTGCACGTCGAGCGCCCTGTTGTCATCAGGTTCCAGCCGGACCGGCCAAGATTTTGCCGAGCGAGCCGCAATCGCAAAACCGCACGACCGCCGAAATGATGAACGCCCGGGTGTGACCACCCGGGCTTCCGATCGGTACGCCATCAGGGACTCGAACCCCGAACCCGCTGATTAAGAGTCAGCTGCTCTGCCAATTGAGCTAATGGCGCTCGGCTCTGCAGTACTGCGTGAGCGCTGCGAAGCGACACCTAGATTACCGCCTTCGGCCCCCGCGGTGAAATCGAGACGGGTGACGGTCAGCGAGCCTGCGGTCGGAGGAGGGTCGGGGCGACGACCCAGCCGAGGCGCGCCACGTCGGTGTCGAAGATGCGGCAGGCGTCGTACTCGTCGTCGGAGCCGGTGAACCGGCGGAAGGACTCGCGCGTCGCGTCGCCCTCCAGTCGCTCGACGAGAAGACCGCCGGGCGCGCCGCCGCGGTCAGACCGTTGTGTCCGGCGCCGACGATCGCGACGTCGTACCCGGTCCGGGTGGTCACCTGCTGACAGTATCGGGTGCTTCGGGAATGCCCGACGACGCGATATAGTTGACTTGGCAACTACCCGTTGCAACCCTGGGAGGTGGGCGAGATGCCCGCAATCACCGTCGACGACCTCACCGTTCTCGAGCGCGTGAAGGAGCCCGGGCTCGGCGACCAGCCGCGTCCGGTCTGGCAGGTCACCACCGCCCCCGAGGGTTATGAGGGTGAGGGCTTCCCGGTTCGCCGCGCGTTCGCCGGCATCGACCTCCGCGAGCTCGACCCGTTCGTGATGATGGACCAGATGGGCGAGGTCGACTACGCCCCGGGCGAGCCGAAGGGTACGTCGTGGCACCCGCACCGGGGGTTCGAGACCGTCACCTACATCATCGACGGCGTCTTCGACCACCAGGACTCGCACGGTGGTGGCGGCACGATCACCAACGGCGACACCCAGTGGATGACCGCCGGCAGCGGACTCCTCCACATCGAGGCGCCGCCGGAGTGGTTGGTGGAGAAGGGTGGTCTCTTCCACGGCATCCAGCTCTGGGTCAACCTGCCCCGGGACGCCAAGATGCACGACCCGCGCTACCAGGACATCCGGTCCGGCCAGGTCGCGTTGCTGACCACACCCGACGCCGGCGCCCTGGTGCGGGTGATCGCCGGCTCGGTCGACGGACACGACGGCCCCGGCTCGACCTTCACCCCGATGTCGCTGGTGCACGCGACCATCGAGCCCGGTGCCCGGCTCGACCTGCCGTGGAACGTCGACTACAACGCGCTCGTCTACGTCCTCAACGGACGCGGCACCGTGGGCGTGGTGGGCCGGCCGATCCACCTGGGTCAGTCCGCGGTCCTCGGCGCCGGTGACTACCTGACCGTCGCCGCGGACGGCACCCAGGAGGGACGCTCTCCGAAGCTCGACGTGATCGTCGTCGGTGGGCGCCCGATCAGGGAGCCGATCGCCTGGGCGGGTCCGTTCGTCATGAACACCAAGTCCGAGGTGATGGAGGCTTACACCGACTTCCAGAAGGGCCGGTTCGGGCACATTCCCGCCTGAGCCCGCCGCTGGTCGAGGTGCGAGGCCGCCCGCGGCCGAGCCTCGAGACCAAGGCAACTACGCTCCCACGGCATGGCCCGCCTCTACCGCGACGCACACGGCATCCCGCACCTGAGGGCGGACTCGATCCTCGACCTCGCGCACGCCCAGGGGCGGGTCACGGTCGCGGACCGGACCTGGCAGCTCGAGTGGCTGCGCCGCCGCGCGAACGGGACGACGGCCGAGGTCGCGGGCGAGCCCGGCCTCTCGTGGGACCGGTTCTCGCGCCGGATGCGGACGGTCGAGACCGCGCAGCGCGCGTTCGCGGCGTGCTCGGAGGAGACGCAGCGGTTCGTGACGTCGTACGTCGACGGGGTCAACGCGGCGCTCGCGGAGGTGGACCCTCGGACCGTGCCCGAGCTGCGCAACGTCGGCCAAAAGATCGGGCAGAGTGCGCCGGGGGAGTGGGAGCCGTGGATGCCGCTGGCGACGTTCCTCGCCCAGCACCTGCTGTTCGCCAACATCGGCGGGCTGCTCTGGAAGCGGATGGCCACCGACCTGCTCGGCGACGAGGTCCGCTTCCTGTCGCACCAGGACCCGACCGCTTCGGGCAGCAACGCGTGGGCGGCAGCCGGAGGCCGGACGTCGAGCGGGTTCCCGTTGATCGGCGGCGATCCGCACCGGATCATCGAGCAGCCCGGCGTCTACCAGCAGGTGCGGCTCGCCTGCGAGGACCCTGCCGACCCCTTCGACGTGGTCGGCTACACCTTCGTCGGTGTGCCCGGCGTGCAGCACTTCGCGCACGCGGGCGACGTGGCTTGGGCGATCACCAATGCGTGCGCCGACTACCAGGACGTCACCGAGGACGACGGGTCGGACGTCGTCGAGCGGCACACCGAGACGGTCCAGGTGCTCGGTGGCGACCCCGTGGAGGTCGACATCGTCGAGACCGCCCGCGGGTTGGTCTTCGAGGACGGCCTGGCCGTGCGCACGACCTCCTGGGAGCTCGGTGACCTCGGCTTCGACGCCATCCTCGGGCTGCTCCGGGCGCGGACCGTCGACGACGTCGACCGGGCGCTCGACGCGTGGGTCGAGCCCGTCAACAACGCCGTCATCGCCGACCGGGGCGGGGCGGTGCGCTACCGGATCGCCGGCCGGGTGCCGGTCCGCGACGGCGCCGGGGCCTGGGTCGACTGGCTCGCGGAGCCGAACCGGGCCGAGATCCCCGCCGACGGCCACGTGGTGACGGCCAACGAGCGTCGCGGTCCCGAGTCCAAGTCGGTCGGCACCGTGTTCGCGGCGCCGTACCGCGCCGACCGGCTGCACGCCCTGCTGGACGGCCGAACCGACCTCACCCGGGACGACTTCGTGGCGTTCCACAACGACGCGCTGCTGCAGACGGTGCCGATGCTGACCGCCCTGGTGCCGGGTGCGTTCGACAACTTCGACGGGGTGATGGACGCCGGCTCGGCCGAGGCCGCCCGCTATGCGGCGTTCCGCAGTGCGCTGGTCCGGCGGCTCTGCGAGGAGCCGGTGTTCGCCCGCCTCTTCGACCCGCCGGCCGAACATCGGCACGAGGAGATCTTCGCGCCCTGGCTCAGTCCGACCTACCGGATCGCGCTGTCGCTGCCGCGGCTCGCCAACGAGACCACGGCGGGCCATCGGCCGTTCGGCGTCGATCTCCTCGCCCACGCGCGGGCCGCGTTGGCCGAGGTCGAGGAGGCCGGCGCCCCGGCGACGTGGGGCGAGACGCACCTGACCGACCCGGTGCACTGGTTCGGCTACCTCACCGACCATGACTACGACGACCTCCCGCGGCTCCCGGTCTCGGGCGACGCGGACTGCGTGCGGTGCTGCGTGTCCTACCCGGGCATCGCCGACGACTGCAGTCGCGGCCCGGTTGCCCGCTACGTATGGGACCTCGCCGACCGCACCGCCGGCGGTTGGGTCGTGCCCACGGGTGCCCACGGGCTGCCCGATGACGCCCACCACCACGACCAGCTCCCGCTGTGGGCGGCTGGTGACCTGGCCCCCATCGTGACGGACTGGGACGCGCTCACCGAGGTCAGCGGCTGACGATCTTCTCGAAGAAGTGCGTGGCGTGGGGATCACTGCCGGGATAGCAGTCGATCCGGCGGTACCCGGCTCGTTCGTACATCGCGATCGCCTCGGCGAGCACCCCGTTGGTGTCGAGCACCAGCCGTGAGCAGCCCCGATCCTGGGCGAGGGCCTCGAGGTGTCGCAGCATCCGGGAGCCGAGGCCGGCGCCGCGCCAGTCGGGGTGCACCCACATCCGCTTGATCTCGATGGCGTGGTCGTCGACGGCCGGCGCGGGACGGATGCCGCCGTACGCGACCGGCTCGCCGTCGCTGGTGGCGAGGACGTACGTCGACCCCGGCCCCGCCGCGGTCGCGACCGGGCCTTCGACCCGGTAGCCGGTCGGGAACCGATCGTCGATCTCTGCCAGGTAGCGACCCAGGGCGTGCCGGGCACCGGGGTCGTCCGGCGGGACCTCGCGGAGCCGGACCGTCGCCGCCCGGACGAGCAGGTCGGCGGCCGCGAGCGCCTCGGTCAGCCGTTCGCGCTGGCGGTCGGTGAGCGGGGCGACGATCCGTGCGGCCAGCTCCTCGGAGCGGTCGTCCAGCTCCTGGCAGGCGGTTCGTCCCGAGTCCGTCAGGAGTACGACGCGTCGGCGCTGGTCGGCCGGGTCGGGCCTGGTCGACACCAGTCCCTCCGCCTCCAGCCGGCGGAGCATGCGGGAGAGGTGGCCGCTGTCGAGGTCGAGCCGCTCCCGGAGGTCGCGCGCGGTGCTGCCCTCGGCGGCGCCGATCTCGAACAGCAGCCGGCTGACCGCGAGCGGTCGCCCGGTGCCGAGGAACGACTCCTCGAGCACGCCGATCCGCTGGGTGTAGGTCCGGTTGAACCGGCGCAGGACTGCCGTCGTACTCACAATGTCTGACTGTAGTCAGAGAACTGACCGGTGTGAACCTGGGCCAGTCCGGCCGCGATCGTCGCGAGGTAGCGAGCGGCCGGCCGCGTCCGCTCGTGGTCGGGATGAGCGCCGCTGCCGGTGAAGGTGACGACCGGGGTGCCGTCCAGGCTGCGAGTGGCCACCAGCGTCTCGTAGCGGCCGCTGCCGAGCCGGTGGCTGTCTTCGCCCGATCGCCCGGCGATGGCGAGAACCCGGCGCTCGAGGTCGGGTCGGCAGCCGGGCTCGTGGTGCATCTCCTGGGTGATCAGGTCGGCGAACTGCTGCACGGTGATCAGCCAGCCCCGGCCGGGCGCCGGACCGGGGGTCTCGGGGTCGTAGAACGCCATCCCGCCGCCCCAGACCGTCGACGTGCCCGCGAAGTAGACGCTGCCCGGCAGCCAGAGCGCCTTGGTGGCGGTGGGTGGGCTGGTGTCGCGGCAACCGGGATGGGCGCGGGCGGCGCCCTCCGGGCAGCCACCGCGCAGGTAGCAGTCGAACCGCGCCGCGTCGGTGTTGGACCCGTACGCGGCGTACCACACCCGTCGCGTCATCCCATCGAGGCTAGATGGCGAGAGCCGGATCCGCGGGGATCCGGCTCTCGTTCACGTCTGGGGTGAGTAACGGGACTTGAACCCGCGACATCCGCCACCACAAGGCGGCGCTCTACCAGCTGAGCTATACCCACCATGGACCTCTCGGTCGGGGACGAGTGTAGTGGCTCAGGCCGTCCCAGCAGAATCGGTATCCGGTTGCGAGTCGGGACTAGCCGCCGATGCCGGTGATCGACCCGCCGTGCCGTTCGGCGGCGACCCTGGTGGCCTCGCTGTCGGGGCCGGGGAGGGGAACGAAGACGGTGTCGCGGTAGTAGCGCAGCTCCTCGATGCTCTCCTGGATGTCGGCGAGCGCACGGTGGTTGCCGCGCTTGGTCGGAGCGCCGAAGTAGGCCCGCGGGTACCACCGCCGGGAGAGCTCCTTGATCGAGCTGACGTCGACGATCCGGTAGTGGAGGAACGCGTCGAGGTCGGGCATGTCCCGGGAGAGGAAGGCGCGGTCGGTCGCGACCGAGTTGCCCGCCAGCGGGGGCCGGCTGTCGCGCGGGCAGTGCTCGGCGAGGTAGGCCATCACCCGCTCCTCGGCCTCGGCGAGGGTGACGCCGCCCTCGAGCTCGTCGAGCAGGCCGGACACCTCGTGCATGTTGCGCACGAAGTCGATCATCTGGTCGAGGGCCTCGGCCGGCGGCTTGATGATGATGTCGATTCCCTCGCCGAGCACGTTGAGATCGAAATCGGTGACCAAGGCCGCGACCTCGATCAGCGCGTCGGCGCCCAGGTCGAGGCCGGTCATCTCGCAGTCGATCCAGACCAGTCGCTCGTTCACGAAGGGCACCCTACGCCGAACCACCGCCGCTCCTCAGGTGCTGCTCAGGAGCGTGGCCTACGCTCACGAGCCATGGAAGGCAGGGCGCACGCATGGCTGGGGCTGATCGCGCGCCTGGTCACGGGCGGTGTCTGGATCGTGGCCGGAGCGCTCAAGGTCACCGACCCTTCAGCCAGCATCGCCGCCGTCCGCGCCTACGAGCTGCTGCCCGGATCGCTGGTCGAGCCGATCGGTCTCGCGCTGCCCGCGGTCGAGCTGGTCGTCGGTCTCGCGCTGGTCGTGGGCGTGTTCACCCGCGGCGCTGCGCTGGTCTCCGGAGTGCTGTTCGCCGCGTTCATCATCGGCATCGCGTCGGTGTGGGCGCGCGGGATCGAGATCGACTGCGGCTGCTTCGGCGGCGGCGGTCCGAAGGCCGACGCCGCGTCGTCGTACCCCTGGGAGATCGCGCGCGACGTCGCCCTGCTCGCCGCCTCCGGCTATCTGATGGCCGTACGGCGCACCCGCCTGGCCGTCGACAACGTGCTGTTCCCGTCCCCGTCCACCAAGGAAGCTGATGTCCTCGAAGTCCACTAACCCGTCCAAGACGGCCGCTCGCGCCGCGAAGGCCGCCGAGCTCCGGGCCGCGCAGGAGCGCGCCGAGAAGCGGCGCCGGTTCCTCATGATCGGCGGCATCGGCGGGCTCCTCCTGCTCGTCCTCGGCAGCATCATCGGGTTCTCGGCCTGGCAGCAGAACGAGAATGACGAGAAGCTCGCGGCGGCCGCCAGCAACGACAGCGAGTTCGGGATCGTCATCGGTCCGGATGACGCCGACCACAAGGTCGTCGTCTACGAGGACTACGTGTGCTCCCACTGCGGCGACTTCGAAGCGGAGACCCACGAGGAGCTCGACGGCCTCGCGGACGAAGGCCGGGTTCAGGTCGATTACCGGCCGTTCAACCTGTTGGGCAACACGTCGATCCCGAGCGCGTTCGCGGTGGTGCTCGCGGAGTCCGGCGCCACGGTGGCCAAGGCCTACCACGACCTGTTGTTCGCCGAGCAGAGCTCCTTCTTCGAGGAGGAGCCCGACGCAGACCGGCTGGTGGAGCTCGCCGTCGAGGCGGGAGCCGCCGAGGACGACGTGCGCCCTGGGATCGAAGACGGCGCCGGCGAAGCTTGGGTCGACGACGCCACGGCCGAGGCCCGCGACGCGGGAGTGTCCTCTACGCCCACGGTCCTTCTCGACGGGAAGCTGTTCGACGGAGGACCCGAGGACCTCCTCGAGGCCGTCGAGTGAGCCGGCTGCCCGATGGCTTCGTCGCGGGGCTGCCGAAGGCCGAGCTCCACGTCCACCACGTCGGGTCCGCGTCGCCGCGGATGGTCAGCGAGCTCGCTGCCCGCCACCCGGGCACCGTGCCGACCGACCTGGAGGAGCTGAAGGCGTTCTTCGAGTTCCGGGACTTCGCCCACTTCATCGAGGTCTACCTCGCGGTCGTCGGGCTGGTGAAGACGCCGGAGGACATCCGCTACCTCACCTACGAGGTGGGTCGGGAGCTCGCCGAAGCGCAGTCGGTCCGCTACGCGGAGCTCACGTGCACGCCGTACACGTCGGTGCTGCCGGACGATCCCGGGCTCGGAATGCCGATCGAGGCCTACACCGAGGCGATCGAGGACGCGCGTCTCGCGGCCGAGCGCGACTTCGGGCTGGTGCTGCGCTGGATCTACGACATCCCCGGCGAGTCGGGCCTGCCGGCCGCCGACGCGACGTTGCGGTTCGCGCTCGACCACGCTCCGGAGGGCCTGGTCGGCTTCGGCCTGGGCGGTCCGGAGGTCGGCGTCGACCGCGCGCAGTTCAAGCCCCACTTCGACGCCGCCCGCGCGGCGGGGCTGCACTCGGTGCCGCACGCCGGCGAGACCACCGGTCCCGAGACGATCTGGACCTCGCTGCGCGACCTGGGCGCCGAGCGCATCGGCCACGGCACCTCCGCCGCCGGGGATCCCGCGCTGCTCGCACACCTGGCGGCCGAGGGCATCCCGCTCGAGGTGTGCCCGTCGTCCAACGTCGCGACCCGCGCCGTTCCGTCGCTGGCCGAGCACCCGCTGCCGACGTTCGTCGAGGCCGGGGTCGTGGTGACGATCAACTCCGACGACCCGCCGATGTTCGGCACCACGCTCAACAAGGAGTACGACGTAGCCGCCGACCTGCTGGGGCTCGACGAGGCAGGGGTCGCAGATCTCGCGCGGGCGGCCGTCCGGGCCTCGTGGGCGCCGGCGGACGTCCAGGACCGGATCCTCGAGGAGATCGACTCCTACACTGCCGGTTAGGAATCGCGACCAGGAGGCTCCCATGCGCGTGACCCGGTGGATCAGGACGTCGACGTTGGTCGCCGGCTCGGCACTGCTGTTGGTGACGGCCGGCTGCTCGGACGACTCGTCCGGGGACGGTGACGACGACGCCGATGCCTCCTCGGAGTCGTCGGACCTGGAGAGCCCCGACGCCTACGACTGCATCCTCTCCTCGTCCGAGATGGGGGACATCACTGGCTTCACCTTCACCGGCGTCGAGCCGGACGGCGGGACGATCGGCGGCAGCCACGGGACGCTGACCTGGGAAGGCTGCGAGTACGAGACCGACGGTGACGCGACGGTCGAGCTCGCGATCATCGTCGACGAGAACGGCGAGCCCGACGTGGCGTCGTACGACACTTTCGAGACGGACGCCCTCGAGAGCGACGACGCCGGCCCGGGCGGCGACACCCAGATCGGCGAGGGCTCGTTCTTCGACCTCAACGGCGGCCTCTACGTCCAGACCGCCGACAGCACCCTGCACTTCTCGCTCATAAACTCCGACGCGGGAGACCCGCCACCCGAGGACCTCGAGGCGATCGCGCTCGGGGTGCTCGAGGCCGGCGGGTCCGAGTCGGACTGCGAGAGCCTCCCGGGGCAGGTGCCCGTCGGCTACCTCCCGCAGGACAACGTCGGCACCGGGACGACCAGTGACGGGACCATCGACTTCATCACCTGCCGGTTCGCGATCTTCATCGGCGGCCCGGACGGGGTGTCGTGGGACCTGGAGGTCGGTTACAGCGCCGATCCTGAGGTCTACGACCAGCTCGTCGCCCGCACCGACCCGTCCGGCGGCAACGACAAGGTCAGGGTCGACGACATCGGAGACTCGGCGGTCCGGTACCGGACCTCGCTGTACTTCAAGTCCGGCGACACGGCGTACGCCGTCGAGGGCGAGGACGACGCGGGGGAGCCGCTCGCCATCGAGGTGCTCGAGGAGATCGCCCAGGCCGTGATCGACGCCGGCGGCGCCCCCGACGCGACCGACGGGACCGACGGGACCGACGCGACGTCGGGGCCGACGGAGCCGACCGACGCGACGACGACGGACGCGGGTGGTCAGGTCTCGGACGACTTCTGTACCAACGTGCGGGGGATGCTCGACACCCTCGATGGCCTCTTCGGCACCCTCGAGGCCGACGACTACCCGGCGTACGTCGCCTGGGCCCAGTCGTTCGTGACGCTAGGCAAGGCGGTCATCGAGACCGCCCCGGCCGACCAGGCGGCCGACGCCGCGACCGCGGTGACCCCCATCCTCGACCTCGCCCGCGAGGTCGCGGCCCTCGACCCCACGGACAAGAAGGCGATCGATCGCGCCTTCAACAAGGCGTTCAGCGCCAGCCAGCCGGGCGTCGACGAGGCCGGGGAGCGGATCCTGGAGTCCTGCGGGATCGATCCCGACAGCGTCGGCTGACCGCTCGCGGCAACCGCCGGAAAAATCCCTTGGCCCCGGGAGCTCATACCTCCCGGGGCCAGACCAATCCTCGCCCGGGGAGGGACTTCATCCGTGGAGGCGCGCCCGTCGGGCGTGTCGGTCGGTGCCGTTGCCGGAACCTGCTTTGAGGGCTGCCCGGAGAGGGCGGGCGGAGGGGCAGAACCGCTGCCCGCGTTGGTGCACCGGTCGCCGCTGTGGCCCGACCCCTCTCTTTCTAGCCTCGAATGCGCCGTTCTAGACCAGTTCGGCCCATCCCACCTGGTGGCACGAAGGGGACTTTCATGTTGGACGAAGACGCGCGCGCAGCACTCATGTTGGTTCCACAGGACGCTCTGGGCGGCCAGGACGAAGCGTGGTTCCAGTTCGTCGCGGACCACTTGGCGGACGACGCCGGGAGTCCGCGTTCCTGGGACGAGTTCGCTGACGCGGTGAAGAACTCGCCCGAGGCGGGCTCGTTCAGCCAGGCGGTGGAGATCTTCACCGAGGAAATGGCAAAGGACACCTCGGCCTGGCCCAGCGTCGCTGAGCAGCTCACTCAGGAGAGCGTGCCGGACCTGGTGACTGCCTATCACGAGGCGATGGAGGAGGCAGTCTCCGCTGGCGACGCCGCCGAGCGAGCCGAGGGAGCCGGCTGGAACGCGGTCCTCGCCGAGGGCGGCGACTGGTCGGACTGGGACGGCAGCGACGAGGGCTACGCGCAATGGCGGGACTGGCTCTACGACGTCGCGGCGGGCCAGAGCGAGACCGCCGACGCGATGGCGCGCGAGCAGCTGGGCGCGCTGGACGACTTGGGGGTGTCGGAGAGGATCGCCGGCCTGGAAGGGCTGGGCTTCACGATCTCCGACACCGCTCGTGCCGCCGCCGACGGGACCGCGGAGCGGAAGCCCGATGAGGTCTGGGCCGAGCTGATCGGCGACGGCGGCGACTGGTCGGACTGGGACGGCAGCGAGGACGGCTATACCCAGTGGCGGGACTACTTCTTCGCGGTGGCCGCCAGCCGCGGCGAGGCGGACGAAGCGCTGGCCCGCGAGCGGTTCGAGCCGATGGAGCAGGGTTCTCTCGCGGACCGGGTCGCCTTCCTGCAGCAGAGCGGTTTCACTGTCCCGGGCGGAAGTGACGCCTTGGCAGGGAAACAGCAGGAGGCGCAGGCGACGGTCGACGAACTCGTCAACAGCGACATCGGGGAGATCATCGACGAGGCGCTCGCCGCGGTGAACTTCGATCCGCAGATGGCCGGCAGCATCAAGCCGCTGCTGCAGGAGAAGCTCGAGTCGGTTGCCGAGAGCCAGCCCCACCTCTTCGTCGGAGCGGAGCTGGACAAATTGCGCGCCCAGCTGCAGGACGAGCTGAAGCACGAGCTTCAGGTCGCCGCCGACGCCTCCCAGAGTGCCAGCTCGAGCGCAGCGAGCTAGCCAGACCCCATCGAAGAGGAAGGAACTTGAGTCATGTCCGAAGGAACCACCGAAGTCGCGTCCGAGGAGACCGGCGAGAAGATCATCCCAGGTTGGGGTGAGTGGCTCGGCCAGAAGCTCAGCGTTGTCTGGGACGGCACCAAGTATGTCGCCGAGACCACCTACGAGGGCGCGGTGTACGCCAAGGACGCGACCGTCCAAGGCGCCAAGTATGTGGCCGAGGGCGCCGTGTACGCCAAGGACGTGACTGTCCAAGGCGCCAAGTACGTCGCCGAGACCACCTACGAGGGAGCCGTGTACGCCAAGGACGCGACCGTCCAAGGTGCCAAGGACGCAGGGTCAGTCGCGTGGGAGCTGGGCCTCAGCAAGGGCGACGAGCACGCGGCGCGGGCACACCAGGTGGTCGAGGCGCGCCGCATGGTCAAGCACGGCCTGACCGAGACGGACGAGTTCAAGGCGCTGCCTGACGACGTCAAGGTGCAGGTGCTGGAGAACGAGGCGGGTCTCAAGTCCCAGGGACGCCGGAAGGACATCAAGGAGGAGTACACGAGGCAGCTCCAGGAGTGGGAGTCCAAGGAGGGGGAGAAGGGCGAGCGGCCGGTGGAGCCGCTGGTGGTCCGGCTCGCCATCGGGGGCTCGGGCGACGCCGCGTGGCGAACCCACTGCGACATCAAGGGCGCGATGACCGTGGCAGACAAGGCCAAGCTGGAGAAGCACACGACCGGGGACGCCAAGACCGTCTACTACACGGGAACCAAGACGCACGACTGGAACTTCGCGGGCCCGGGGGCCAGCGGCACGACGGGCAGCTTCGGTGGGATGGAGGATCGAGGGTCGAACAGCATCAACGCGATCGTGGAGAACGCAAGGAAGGTCGTCGCTACGGCCGTTCGCGAGGCCCAGGCCGTCACCCGGTCGCTCGGCATCAAGCAGCCCGTGGTGATCCTGATCAAGGGTCACAGCCGGGGCGCTGTGGCAGCGGGACACGTCGCCAACGGCTTGAAGGAGGAGTTCCCGGACGCGACGGTCGAGCTGACGCAGGTCGATCCGGTTCCCGGGCCCATGGAGCCCGAGCGCCACCAGAAGGTGGACGTCGGCAGCATCGACCAGTCAACGGTCGTCTACGGCGTCTACTCCGGTCACGGCGTCTCGTTCACGCCCGAGAAGGTGCTGGGGGCGAAGCGGATCATCATCTCCCAGCAGGCGCATGGCGTCGGCATCCAGAACGGCTTCAAGTACGAGGGCCGGCTCTACCGCGGCAACAGCCTCAACTCGCTACCGGCCGGGGTCTACCGCGACCAGAATCCCGACATCTCCGTGGCCGGCGAGCTGGAGCTGGTCGGCAACCGGGACGACATACGCAAGGCGTTCATCGACGTCTACACCAAGAGGTACGCCCCCACCGGCCCCACGTCCAACCCGGCCAAGAGCGGGCAGAACTGGGACGCCGATCGTCGGGAGCGCATCGAGAATCTCCTCGAGGAGTACGTCAAGGCACTGCCGACCGAGGAGTTCGCCGAGGTCGTCGAGAAGGTCATGGAACAGGGTCTGAAGGGGAACCTGCAGTAGCCAGCGGACCCTGAGCCGCCGCACAGGGACGAGGCGCATGGCGCGCGCCTCGTCCCTGTCGCGTCCAGCGCCTTCGGTAGGAGTCGAACCCGCGCAACCAGCCTGCAGCCCGGGGAGGGGCTTCATCCGTGGAGGCGCGCCGAGCGCCGAGTGCCCCCGGCAGGACTCGAACCTGCAACAACCGAATTAGAAGGCCGGTGCTCTATCCGTTGAGCTACGGGGGCTTGATGCCGCCGGAAAGTATCGCATCCGGCGGCGGGCTCAGCCGCGCAGCCGGGCCATCCACTCCTCGACGGCGTCGGGCTCTCTCGGGAGCGCCTCGGACAGGTTGCGGACCCCGTTGGCGGTGACGATGACGTCGTCCTCGATGCGGATGCCGATGCCCCGCAGCTCCGCGGGGACGAGCAGGTCGTCCTGCTGGAAGTACAGACCGGGCTCGACGGTGAGGACCATGCCCTCGGCGAGGGTGCCGTCGCGGTAGGACTCCGGGGCGGCCCGGCCGCAGTCGTGCACGTCCATGCCGAGCATGTGGCTGGTGCCGTGGAGCGTCCACCGGGAGTAGAGCTTCGACTCGGGGTCGAGCGCCTCCTCGACGGACACCGGCAGCAGCCCGAGGTCGCCGAGCCCGTGCGTCAGCACCGACATGGCCGCGTCGTGACCGGCGAGGAACGGCACGCCCGGGCGGAGCGCGGCGATGCCGGCCTCCTGGGCGCGCAGCACCAGCGTGTAGAGGTCACGCTGCAACGGCGTGTAGGCGCCGGTGACCGGCAGCGTGCGGGTCACGTCGGCGGTGTAGAGGTTGTGGCCCTCGACGCCCATGTCGAGGAGGGCCAGCTGCCCGGGGACGATCGGTCCGGAGTTCTCGATCCAGTGCAGCGTGGTCGCGTGTGCGCCGCCGGCGACGATCGAGTCGTAGCCGATGTCGTTGCCCATCGTGCGGGCGCGCCGGAAGAAGGTGCCCTCGAGCCAGCGCTCGCCGTGTTCCAGCACCCGGTCCCACTCGGCGACCGAGTCCTCGAACCCGAGCGTGGTGGCGTCGCACGCGGCCTGCAGCTCGCCGACCTCCCACTCGTCCTTGATCAGCCGCATCTCCGAGATGACCCGCGCCAGGTCGCTGTCGTGCGACTCGTCGGCCGAGACCAGGGCGTCGACCTCCGCCGAGACCCCGCGGTGGACCCGGGTCTTCGCGGAGGGCGTGAGCGCGGCCGGGAGGTCGTCGATGTGCCGCACGGGAAGCCCGAGGGACGCCTCGAGCTCGCCGAGCGACGCGCGGCGACCGGCCCAGAGCGCGCCGTATTGCCGGTCGCGGAAGAACTCGTCGCTGTCGCGCCCCGACCGCGGCCGGGCGAAGAGCACCGAGGACCCGTCCGGCTCGAGGACGAGCACGGCGTCCGTGGTCTGGTTGCCGGAGAAGTAGGCATGGGCGGTGTCGGGACGGAACCGGTAGTCGGTGTCCCCCGCGCGGACCTTGTAGGTCCCGGCCGGCAGCACCAGGCGCTCGCCGGGGAACGCCGCGGCCAACCGAGCGCGCCGCTCGGCGGCGTACGGCGTGATGGCGTGCGGCGGGACGTCCTGCTCGCGGTCGTCCCAGCCGGTGCGCATGAACGCGGCGTAGGCCTCGGGCACCGGCGGGTCGTGTGACTCGGTCTTGAGCTCCTTCTCAGCGTGATTCACGTCTCCACTGTAACTTCCGCGGCCCAGTGCGGGATCGGGCGTAAAGGTGCCGCCCCGATAGGCTTCCGCCCATGCCCGCAGCACGTCGCGACAGCCTCGCGTTCACGGTCGTCGTGACCGTGGCGGTGGTCGTCGGCGCCCTGCTGATGCTCCTGATCCTCGCTCTCTCGGGCGCTCCGGGGATCATGCTGCTGGCCACGGCGCTCGCCGCGCTGCCGGTCGGCCCGGTGGTCGCCGTCTACCTCTGGCTGGACCGTTACGAGCCCGAACCCAAGCTGCTCCTCGCCTACGCCCTGCTCTGGGGCGCGTTCGTGGCCACCATCGCCGCCCTGGTCGTCCAGGGCGTCGGCGGCTTCGTCGTCGGCATCACCGACACGCTCTCGCTCGCGGTGGTGGCGCCGGTGACCGAGGAGGCGAGCAAGGGGCTCTTCCTGCTGCTCCTGCTCTGGTGGCGCAGGGCCGAGCTCGACGGGGTGCTCGACGGGCTCGTCTACGCCGGTCTGGTGGGCGTCGGCTTCGCGTTCACCGAGAACATCCTCTACCTGGCTGCGGCCTATGGCGGCACCGACGGCACCGGTCCCGGCGGCGTCGCCGGCGTGACCACGATCTTCGTGCTCCGCTGCGTCTTCAGCCCGTTCGCGCACCCGCTGTTCACGGCGTTCATCGGCGTCGGCCTCGGCATCGCCGTCATGTCCCGCACCCCGGCGGTCCGGATCCTCGCGCCGGTCGGCGGCTACCTCTGTGCTGTTCTCGCGCACGGGTTGTGGAACGGCTCGACCGTCTACGGCTTCGGCAGCTTCGTGATCGCCTACGTCGTCCTGATGGTCCCGGCCTTCGTCGGGATGATCTGCCTCGCCGTCTGGGCCCGCACGCGTGAGCGGCAGATGCTCACCACCGCCCTCGACGACGCCGCCGCGCGGGGCCTGATCCCCGCCACCGACATCGGCTGGCTGGTCGACCTGCGCGCCCGGCGGATCGCGCGCCGACACGCCCGATCCGAGGGCGGTGAGCAGGCAGCGAAGGCGATGAGGGACTATCAACAGGCCGCGGTCGAGCTCGGGTTCCTGCACCATCGCCTGCTGCGCGGCACCGCACCCAAGGACTGGCAGGCGCGCGGCCAGGACTTCTTGGAGCGCATTCAGGCGACCCGTCCCGGAGTCGCCTTCCCCGGACAGGTGGTACCCCAACGATGAGCACGTCCCACAGGGACTTGAGCGGCGACGAGATCACCGGCAACCAGATGTTGACCGGCATGATCCGTCTTCGCGGAGCCCTGCAGGCCGCGGCTCTGCCTCTCGATCTCGCGGGCGTCGGCGGGCTGCGTGAGCACCGCCAGGAGGTGATCGACCAACTCGAGGACTACGTGATCCCGCGGCTGATGTCCCTCGAGGCTCCGCTGCTCACCGTGGTGGGTGGCTCGACCGGCGCCGGCAAGTCGACGCTCGTCAACACCCTGGTCGGCCACCACGTGACCACCTCGGGCGTGCTGCGCCCGACCACCCGCTCGCCCGTCCTGGCGCACCATCCTGACGACGGCAAGTGGTTCGGTCAGGACCGGCTGCTGCCGGACCTCAAGCGCGTCGACCACCCGACGAACGACCACGACTGCATCCAGCTGGTCCCCACCACCTCGGTGCCGAAGGGCATCGCGATCCTCGACGCTCCCGACGTCGACTCGGTGGAGGAGCGCAACCGGATCCTCGCCGGCCAGCTGCTGTCGGCCGCCGATCTCTGGCTTTTCGTGACCTCGGCCGCGCGCTACAGCGACCAGGTCCCGTGGGACTACCTCAAGCAGGCCGCCGACCGCTCCACCTCGGTCGCGATGGTGCTCGACCGCACCCCGGCGGAGTCCTTCGACACCGTCGCCGGGCACCTCGCCCGGATGATGGCCGCCCGCGGGCTCAAGGACTCACCGCTGTTCGGCGTGCCCGAGGGCCCGGTGAGCGAGGACGGCCTGCTGCCGGCCGACCACACCGCGGATATCCGCGCCTGGCTCGAGGCGCTTGCTGCCGACGCGGTCGCCCGCGGCGCGATCGTGCACCAGACCGTCGGCGGCTCGATCCGCATCCTGACCCGCCGGATCTACCCGATCGCCGACGCAGCCGAGGAGCAGCTGGTCGCCATCGGCGATCTCGCCACCCTCGTCCAGCGGCAGTACGACATCGTCGGCAAGCAGCTGGTCACGGCCGTCGACGACGGCACCTTGCTGCGGGGCGACCTGCTCACGCGCTGGCAGGAGTTCGTCGGCAGCGGTGAGCTGATCCGCTCGCTCGAGGCCAAGGTGGGCTTCGTCCGTGAGCGCCTCGTCAACGCGATCAAGGGCAAGCCACAACAGGCCGAACGGGTCGCCGTTGCGATCGAGTCCGGGCTCGAGACGCTGATCGTCGAGCACGGCGAGCAGGCCGCAGCCCGAGCCGCTGCCGCCTGGCGGGCGACGCCGTACGGCGCTCAGCTGATCGACGTGGCGGCCGAGGACCTTTCCCGCGCGACGCGGGACCTGCGCCGTCGCACCGTCACCGAGATCCAGGCCTGGCAGGCGGATCTCCAGGAGCTGGTCCGCAGCGAGAGCGGCGACGCCCGCGCCTCCGCGCGGTTCCTCGCGGTCGGCGTTCGTGGGCTCGCCGTGACGTTGGCGGTCGTCGTCCTGGGAGGTGAGCAGCCTCCGGCCGCGGCCGCCGAGTCGCTCCGGCTGGGGGCCCGCCTCCTCGAGACGGTCGTCGGGCCGGGCACCGCCGGCATGCTCCGGCACAAGGCCCGGGTGTCGCTGGAGGACCGGATCCGCGCTTTGCTCGTCGGCGAACAGACCCGTTACGTTGCACCGGCAGATCAGTGGCAGCTGGCCCCGGACGCGGGGGAGCAGCTGCGGGTGGCCGCACGGCGGGTCGATGACCTGCGCTACGCCGCCTCGATGCAGAAGGGCTCTGCCCACTACGGAGGACACCTGTGACTCGGACGGATGGAGAGACGCGCGCCCTGCGCGACCTCGCCACCCGCGGCACCTCCATCGGCACCCGCCTGCAAGGACTCGAGCAGGCGGTGACGGCGGGGCGCGGGGTCATTGACGACGCATTGCTCGACGAGACCGTGGCGACGGTCGATCGTGCGACGGGGCGGCTGCGGCTGTCGGCCCACCACACCGTGGTGGCGATCGCCGGGGCCACCGGATCCGGCAAGTCGTCGACCTACAACGCCTTGACCGGGCTCGAGCTGTCCTCGACCGGCGTCCGCCGGCCGACGACGTCGTGGGCGACCGCGTGCGTGTGGGGGAGCGAGGGCGCCGAGGAGGTGCTCGACTGGCTGGGCATCCCGCCGCGGCACCAGACGATGCGCGACTCGATGCTCGACACCCAGCACGGTGACCGGGCGTTGGCGGGCGTCGTGCTCATGGACCTGCCGGACCACGACTCCACCGAGGTGTCCCACCACCTCGAGGTCGACCGCCTGGTCGAGCTCGCCGACCTGCTGGTGTGGGTGGTCGACCCGCAGAAGTACGCCGACGCGGCGCTCCACGACCGCTACCTGGCGCCGTACCAGACCCACGCCGGCGTCATGCTGGTCGTGCTCAACCACATCGACACCATCGCCCCGGAGAAGCGGCAGGGGATGGTCGACGACGTGAAGCGGCTGCTCGCGAACGACGGG
Organism: uncultured Actinomycetota bacterium; assembly: GCA_963846535.1. Lineage (GTDB taxonomy): Bacteria > Actinomycetota > Actinomycetes > Propionibacteriales > Nocardioidaceae > Nocardioides. Next base: position 1,386,286 of record CAWJWK010000003.1, on the reverse strand, counting down.
CTGGCAGCGGTCAAGGTGATCCCGATCAGTGCCCGCGAGGGCATCGGCGTGGACGAGCTCCGCCAGGAGATCGCGTCCCGCGTCGAGCAGAAGCGCAGCACGACCGCGCGCGTCGAGGCCGATGTCGCTGCCGCGGCTGCGCGACTCGACAGCGCCGGTGGCAACGCGCCGGCCCGCCAGATCGCCGACCAGCGCGCGCATGCTCTCGTCGACCGGGTTGCCGAGGCAGCCGGCGTGCCGACGGTCGCCGGCGCCGTGGAGCGGACCGTCCGGAGCGGCGCCGCCCGAGCCGTGGCCTGGCCGCCGGTCGCCGCGATCTCTGCTCTCGGTCGCCGAGGTTCCGACGACCTGCTGTCCGACTACCGCGCCGGTTCGCGGCCGCAGGCGGTGGCCGTGCAGCGCGCGGCCGTCGACAACAGCGTGCGTGAACTGGCCGACGAGACCGCCCAAGGTCTCGCGGGGCCGTGGGCCGCCGTAGTCCGCGACGCAGCGACCGGGCGGCTCGAGGAGACCGACGACCTGCTCGACCGCGGGTTGACGTCGGTCGACCTGCGAGCCGATCGGGTCCCCGGCTGGGTCGGCCTGGTCCGGGCTCTGCAGTGGATCCTGTTCCTCGGCGCGGTCGGTGGCGGCGCGTGGTGGGCGGTGCTCGCCGTCCAGGGCACGCTCGACGACGCGCCCGAGGTCGCCGGCTTGCCGGTCCCGATGCTCGTGCTAGCAGCCGGCCTCGTCCTCGGACTGCTCCTGTGGGTGATCTTCCGCCCACTGGCCGGCGGCGCCGCCCGCACCCTGGGGGACGACGCCGACCAGGCCCTGCGCGAGGTCGTCGCCGACGTCATGACGAAGCAGGTGGTCGCGCCGACCAACCGCGTGCTCGCGTCGTACGCCGCCTTCCGCGCCGGCATCAATAACGCTCTGCAGTAGCTGAGCGCGAGCCACCAAGCGTTCACAGGCCGCCGTTCCTGCCGTCCCTCTCCACAGGTCCGGCGCTGATCGCGGCCCGTCTGTCGGCGGCCCCGCGTGGACTCCGAGCCGACCGGTCGCGAGCGCAGCCGGGGATATCGGAGGCAGGACATGACGAACGACACGATGGTGACCGTCCAGGGCTGGCTGGGAAACGAGCCGCAGCAGCGGCAGGTCGCCGGCACGACCGTGACCAACTTCCGTCTCGGCTGCACGCCGCGGAGGTTCCATCGCGGCCGACAGGAGTGGGTCAACGGCCCGACGCAGTGGTACGGCGTGAGCGCGTGGCGGGTGCTCGGCGAGCACTGCAAGCGGTCCCTGCACCTGGGCGACCCGGTGATCGTGCACGGCCGACTCAACCAGCGCAGCTACGACCGTGACGGGGTCGAGGTGACCGTGCTCGACATCGAGGCGATCGGCGTCGGCCACGACCTGACCCGCGGGATCAGCTCGTTCAGCAAGACGGTCGCTGCGCCGCGGCGCGACGACCGCCCGCTGGAGCCGACTGCTGTTGCGAGCGCCGAGCAGGACCCGTGGGCCGTCTCGGCGGTCGGGTCGTCCGAGGTCCCGGAGGTGGTGGCCGGCGCCGCGTGATCCGCCCGGCGGGCACCGGGACCGGTTCGGCGACCCCGCGCCGGTCCCGGCCCCGCTCGGCACGTAGGCTCGGGCAACGTGGCTGAGTATGTCTTCACCCTGCGCAACGTCCGTAAGGCCCATGGCGACAAGGTTGTCCTCGACAACGTGACCTTGTCGTTCCTTCACGGCGCCAAGATCGGCGTCGTCGGCCCCAACGGCGCGGGCAAGTCGACGCTGCTCAAGATCATGGCCGGGTTGGAGCACGCCAACAACGGCGACGCCATCCGCGACCCCGACGCGACGGTCGGCATGCTCCAGCAGGAGCCGCCGCTGACCGAGGGCAAGACCGTCCTCGAGAACGTCGAGGAAGCGGTCGGTGAGATCAAGGGCAAGCTCGACCGTTTCAACAAGATCTCCGAGGAGCTCGGCGACCCCGACGCCGACTACGACACCCTGCTCGCAGAGATGGGCGACCTGCAGACCGACCTCGACCACGCCAGCGCGTGGGACCTCGACAGCCGGCTCGACCAGGCGATGGACGCGCTACGCTGCCCCCCGCCCGAGGCGATCGTCGACAACCTCTCAGGTGGAGAGCGGCGCCGGGTGGCGCTGTGCAAGCTGCTCCTCCAGCAGCCCGACCTTCTTCTCCTCGACGAGCCCACCAACCACTTGGACGCCGAGTCCGTCCAGTGGCTCGAAGGCCACCTGAAGAGCTACCCGGGCGCCGTGCTGGCGATCACCCACGACCGCTACTTCCTCGACAACGTCGCCGAGTGGATCCTCGAGCTCGACCGAGGCAAGACGCACCCCTACGAGGGCAACTACTCGACCTATCTCGAGACCAAGAAGGACCGTCTCAAGATCGAGGGTCAGAAGGACGCGAAGCGCGCCCGGATGCTCGAGAAAGAGCTCGAGTGGGTGCGGTCCAACGCCAAGGCCCGCCAAACCAAGTCGAAGTCGCGGCTGGCCCGCTACGAGGAGCTCGCCGCGGAGGCCGACAAAGCCCGCAAGATCGACACCGCCGACATCAACATCCCGCCGGGCCCGCGCCTCGGTGACGTCGTCCTCGAAGGCCGCAAGCTGGGCAAGGGCTACGACGACCGCCAGCTCTGGAACGACATCTCGTTCACCCTGCCGCGCGCCGGCATCGTCGGCATCGTCGGCCCCAACGGCGTCGGCAAGACCACCTTGTTCCGGATGATCACCGGCTCCGAGAAGCCCGACTCGGGTGAGCTCGTGGTCGGCCAGACCGTGAAGCTGTCCTACGTCGACCAGAGCCGCGGCGGCATCGACCCGCAGAAGAACGTCTGGGAGGTCGTGTCGGACGGCCTGGACTTCATCAAGGTCGCCAACTTCGAGATGAACTCCCGCGCCTACGTCGCGTCGTTCGGCTTCAAGGGCCCCGACCAGCAGAAGAAGGCAGGGGTGCTCTCCGGTGGTGAGCGCAACCGGCTCAACCTGGCGCTCACCCTGAAGCAGGGTGGCAACGTGCTGCTGCTCGACGAGCCGACCAACGACCTCGACGTCGAGACCCTGTCGGCCCTCGAGGACGCGCTGCTCGACTTCCCCGGCTGTGCGGTGGTCACGTCGCACGATCGGTGGTTCCTCGACCGGATTGCCACCCACATCCTCGCCTGGGAGGGTGACGAGGAGGACGAGGGCAAGTGGTTCTGGTTCGAGGGCAACTTCGCCTCGTACGAGGACAACAAGGTCGAGCGCCTCGGCATCGAGGCCGCCCGCCCCCACCGGGTCACCCACCGCCGCCTCACCAGGGACTGAGCCTGATGGCGCGAGCGTGTCGCAGATCGTGCGGCACCGCCCGGGCGCTCGCAAGCTCGGCCCGCGGGCGCCGCACGATGCGGCTTCGCCGCGGTGCGCCACGCTGCCGCGCCCGCAGTTGACGTCGTCAGTGGTGACGGCCGGCTGGCGTCTTGCTCAGGTGGGGTCGCGCATCTCCCGCTCGGGGTGGTCGCTGATCAGCCGATCGGCGACGGCGTCCATGACCTTGCCGAGGGTGTCGAACTCCTCGGCGGCGACCAGGTCGACGAGGTAGTCGCGCACGCCCATCACGTGGGTCGGCGCGACGTTGCGCAGCAGCAGGTCGCCCCGGTCGGTCAGCTGGCACACCACGCCGCGGCCGTCCTCCGTCGACCCGCAGCGCGACACCAGGCCGTTGGCCTCCATCCGCTTGACCGTGTGGGTCACCCGGCTGCGGCTGTGGGCGAGCGAGTCGGCGAGCCGGGCCATCCGCAGGGCGCGTCCGTCCGACTCGGACAGCCGGACCAGGATCTCGTACTCCACCAGCGAGATCCCGTGCTGCTGGCGCAGGTCGTCGTCGAGCCGGTCGAAGAGCAGGGTCGTGCCGAGCACCAGTGCGCGCCAGGCCCGTTGCTGGTGAGCGTCGAGCCAGCGCGGTTCGCGCCGCTGCCACGCCTCGCGCGTCGACTGCAGATCAGGCTCGGTCACCTGCGCAGTTTAAGTCCGCTCGGGCGTCCCGTGGTCCGGCTCACCGAAGGGCGCGGCGCATCAGCACCGTGGGAAGCCGGCCAACACCGACGTGGTCTCGGCCGCGACCCGGAGTCCGGCGGCCCCGAAGTTCTTCCGCAGACCCGGTAGGCCATCGTGAGGTCGACCTTTGCGCCCTAGTTGTCGAGCGGGTGGGCCCCGACCACCGGCGCCTGACGGCTGCGAGCGAACTCCACCGCCCCTTCGATCAGCGCGTGCGAGACGCCCCGGCCGCGGTGGCCGGGTCGGACCCGGACTTCGGACCGACGACGGCGCGGACGTCGTCGAGGACGGTGGCCGGGCGGACGTCGATGCTCATGTCATCGAGGTGCTGTGGTCAGCTCAGGCGCTCCACGATCATTGCCATGCCCTGGCCGCCGCCGACGCACATGGTGATCAGCCCGGTGGACTTGTCGTGCCAGTCGAGCGAGTTCAGCATCGTGTTCTGCAGCCGGGCGCCGGTCATGCCGAACGGGTGGCCGACCGCGATCGCGCCGCCGTTGATGTTGAGCCGGTCGAGGTCGATGCCGAGCTCCTGGTACGACGGCACCACCTGGGCCGCGAACGCCTCGTTGATCTCGACCAGGTCGATGTCGCCGATCGACATGTTCGCGTTGGCGAGCGCCTTCTTGGTGGCCTCGACCGGGCCGAGGCCCATGATCTCGGGGGAGAGGCCGCTGACGCCGGTGGAGACGATCCGCGCCAGGGGCGTGAGGCCGAGCTCACCGGCCTTGGTGTCGGACATGATCACGACCGCGGCGGCGCCGTCGTTGAGCGCGCAGCAGTTGCCGGCGGTGACGACGCCGTCGGGTCGGAACACCGGGTCGAGCTGCGAGATCGCGTCATAGGTGACGCCGGCCCGCGGGCCGTCGTCCTTCGACACGACCGTGCCGTCGGCGAGGGTCACCGGCGTGATCTCCCGCTCCCAGAAGCCGTCGGCGATCGCCTTCTCCGCCAGGTTCTGCGACCGTACGCCGAACTCGTCGAGCTCCTTGCGGTCGAGGCCCCGCAGTCGGGCGACGTTCTCGGCGGTCTGGCCCATGGCGATGTAGATGTCGGGGATCTGGCCGTCCTCACGCGGGTCGTGCCAGTCCTTGCCGCCCTGGGCGTACTCCTCGGTGCGCTGCTGCGCATCGGCGAAGAGCGGGTTCTTGGTGTTGGGGATGTGGTCCGAAGTGCCGAACTGGAAGCGGGAGACGGTCTCGACACCCGCGGAGATGAACACGTCACCCTCGCCGGCCTTGATGGCGTGGAACGCCATCCGCGAGGTCTGCACCGAGGAGGAGCAGTAGCGGGTGATGGTGGCGCCGGGGATCTCGTATCCGAGCAGCGACGTCACGATCCGCGCCATGTTGTTGCCGGACTCGCCGCCAGGCAGTCCGCAGCCGAGGTAGAAGTCGTCGATGTCGTTGGGGTCGAGGGCGGGGATCTTGTCCAGCGCGGCCCGGGTGATCAGGGCGGTGAGGTCGTCGGGCCGGAAGTCCTTCAAGGAACCCTTGTTGGCCCGGCCGATCGGCGTGCGAGCTGCAGAAACGATGACGGCCTCGGGCATGGGGACTCCTCAGTTGAACGATGACGTATCCGTACCAGCGTAGTGGGGCCGACTGAGACGTGATCCAGTGGCGTGGCACCATGCGAGGCGTGCGGCACCGCTATGCCTGCCCGATCCGTTGGGCCGACCTCGACCAGCTCGGGCACGTCAACAACGTGCGCTACGTCGACTACCTCCAGGAGGCCCGGGTCGACCTGCTGCGCGCCCACCGGTGGTCCGGGTCGGCCGGCGACGACGCGACCGACGACCTGGTCGACGCGATCATCGTCAGCCGGCACGAGGTGACCTACCGGGCCCCGCTGCTGTTCGGCACGGGCCCCGTGCTCATCGATTGCTGGGTCACCGGTCTCGGGGCCGGCTCGTTCACGCTCGCCTACGAGGTCTTCCACGAGGACCAGGCCGGAGAACGGACTGTCTACCTCGAGGCCAGCACCGTGCTGGCGCCGTACCGATTCGATACGGAGAGCCCGCGCCGCCTCACGGCCGAGGAGCGTGCCGCTCTGGAGGTGTACCTCGAGCCCGTCGAGCGCAGTCGCCCGGAGCGGGTGGTCGTCGACCACGACCGGGCCGTGCACTACCCGGTGCAGGTGCGGTTCAGCGACGTCGACGTCTACCGGCACGTCAACAACGTCGTCTACTTCGAGTACTTCCAGGAGGCTCGGATCCGGATGTTCATGGAGCTGGGCCGCGACCTGCCGCGGGCCCAGGCGCTCCAGGTGGTCGTCGCGCGGGCCGATGTCGACTACCGCGCCCCGATCCTGCTCCGGTCCGATCCCTACGACTGCCGGTCGCAGGTCGCGCACGTCGGGCGGACGTCCCTCGTCATCGAGTCCGAGATCGCCGACGGCGACCGCACCCTCGCCCGGGCCCGGGTGGTACTGGTGTTCTTCGACCCGCAGACGCAGCGGCCGACCGAGCCGCCGGCGGACTACCAGGAGCGCTTGCGCGCGGCCCTGGCCCCGGACACGCTCTAGCCGGGGGTGTTGATCATGAACGTCGCCGCGTGGGTGACGTAGGCCCAGAACTGCGCATCCTGCTCGGGCGTGAGCCCCACGGAGTCGAGGGCCGCCCGGAAGTGGGTCAGCCACCGGTCGCGCGCCTGCTGGTCGACCGGGAACGGTGCGTGCCGCATCCGGAGCCGCGGATGGCCGCGGCGCTCGGAGTAGGTCGTCGGGCCGCCCCAGTACTGCACCAGGAAGAGCAGGAAGCGCTCCTCGGCCGGGCCCAGGTCCGCCTCAGGATAGAGCGGCCGGAGCACCTCGTCGCCGGCTACGCCCTCGTAGAACTTCGCGACGATCTGACGGAAGGTCTCGAACCCGCCGATCTCCTCGTAGAACGTCTCTGCTTCAGTCACGAGGCAATCATCCCGCGCCGGTGGATGGGTCGGCGTCGGGCCCCTGGGTCCCTGGGCCGGTCGAGGCGCCACCGGGGGTACGACGGTCGTCGCGGTGCCACACCACGCGTTGGGCGAACGGGATCTCGATGCCTTCGTGGTCGAACCTGGCCTTGATCCGTTGGCGGAGCGTGCGCGCGACCGCCCACTGCTGGAGCGGCGCGGTCTTGACCATCACCCGGATCGTCACGGAGTCCGCCGCGAGCATCTCCACGCCCGTCACCTCGGGCTCCTCGATGATGATCCCCTTGTAGTCCTCGTCCTCCCACATGTCGTGGGCGATCTCGCGGAGCACCTGCTGCACCCGCGCCAGGTCCTCGCTGTAGCCGACACCGACGTCGATGACCGCGCGCGACCAGTTCTTGCTCTGGTTGCCGACCCGCACGATCTCGCCGTTCGGGACGAACCACACGATGCCGTTGACGTCGCGGAGGCGCGTCATCCGCAGCGTCACCGCCTCGACCGACCCGGTCGCCTCGCCGAGATCGACGACGTCGCCGACGCCGTACTGGTCCTCCATGAAGATGAAGATGCCGGCGAGGAAGTCGCGGACGAGTGACTGCGCGCCGAAGCCGAGGGCGATGCCGATGATGCCGGCGCTGGCGATGATCGGTGCGATGTTGACGCCGATCTCGCTGAGGATCATGGTTCCGACGACGGCGATCACGACCACCGTGATCACGCTCTGGAAGACCCCTGCCATCGTCTCGGCACGTTGCGCCCGTCGGGCCGCGTTCACGGCGTCGAGGCGCTCGGGCAGGACGCCCTTCTCCGCCCGCCGCGCGATCCGGGTGACGACCCGGTGCAGCACCCAACGCACGACCAGGCCGAGCAGGATCAGCCCGATGACCGCCAGCGGGACACCGATGAGCACGTCGGCCCAGTCGGCGAACCGTGCGCTCCCGGTCCAGTCGTAGACGAGATCGCACACCTGCTCGCCATCGGTGCAGGGCGCAGCGGCCATCGGAACATCCAACGGGAGGGAGAGCATCCCCCGAGTGTTCCAAAGTCCGCCGTCCGGATCGAACCCGGCCACTGTCGGCCCCGGGGCCGGAGCCGATATCCTCACGCTCGTGACCAGCACAGCCGTACGCCGACTGCTCGCCGCCACCGCTGCCGCGGGGCTTGCGATGGCAGCGATCCTCGTCACCGCCGGACCCGCGTCGGCCGACACCCCGGAGGGCTGGCCGAACGAGGAATCGGTCGACATCGTCGAGATGCTGCTGCTGCTCGGCGGTATCCCGGTCCTCGTGTTCCTCGCTGTCCTCGCCTTCATCCTCGGCCCGCCCCTTGCCCGCGGCGAGTCCATCAGGCCCGGCGGGACGCCGCTGGAGACCCAGTGGCTCGGCGGCCCGCGCAAGTCGGCGGGCGAGCTCGCCGCCCCGGACTCGGACGACTCGAAAGCCGGCGGCGCCGCCGGTTCCTGGTAGCCCACGATGTCCGCGGCGTCACTCTCCAGCGCTGAGCAGGCCGCCCTCGACGCGACGATCCGGGCGGCGGAGCAGGCGTGCCGGGCTGAGTTCTCGGTCTTCGTCGGCCCGATCGAGGGTCACGACCCCCATGCGTTCGCGACCAGCCTCCACAACACCCTGGTGCTGCCTTCCCGCAGCGTCCTGGTGATGGTCGACCCGACGCTGCGCGCGGTCGAGGTCGTCACCGGCGGACACGTCCGACGTACCCTCACCGACGCGGAGGCCGCGCTGGCGGTCGAGGAGATGACCCGCTCGTTCGCCGACGGCGACCTCGCCGGTGGTCTGACCCGGGGCATCCGGGTGCTCGCCGAACACGCCCGTAGCTGACGCTTACCCCTGGGCGTCCTTGGCCTGGGCCTCGATGGCGCGGGCCATGTCGGACCGGCCTTCCTGCACGAACCGCAGGGCACCCGGGTTGACGCCGTCGGCCTCGGTCGCCAGCCAGGCGTCGACCTTGGCGAGTGCCTCGGCGGAGGCCAGCACCTTCGGGAAGATGTACTCGAGCGAGACCGCCGCCCGGTGGGCGCCGAGCCGGTCCCAGGCGAGCGGCGCGTCGGCGAGGTAGCGGTCGACGTACGGCGCCAGGAGGTCCTCCTGGCCGGCGCGCATGAAGGACAGCACGACCTGCTTGGCCGTCTCGTTGGGCACCGAGCCGTCGACCATCGCCTGCTGCCAGGCGCGCTCCTTGGCCTCGACCGTCGGCATCGCCGCGCGTGCTGCGGCGGCGTTCTCCTGCCCGGAGATGGTGTTGTCCGCGGCCAGCTCGGCGTCGACCCGCGCGTCGTCGGCCCGGCCGAGCCGGGCGAGGTTGTTGAGCAGCGCCCAGCGCAGGTCCTGGTCGACGACGAGACCCTCGAACGCGAGCGAGCCGTCGAACAACGCCTCGAGGTCGGCGATCGCCGCGTCGCTGTGGGCGGTGCCGGCGAAGTAGCGGGCGAAGGTCAGTTGGTGGTCGGTGCCGGGCTCGGCAGCCTCGAGCAGCGCCCGCAGGCCCTGCTCCCACTGCGCGCGCAGCGCGGCCCGGTTGGCCGGGGCGGAGAACTGGTTGACCGCCTGGTTGGCGCACGCCGGGAACGCGGTCAGGCCCCACGAGTCGCTCTCGGAGCCGATGTTGCCGAGGACCAGGGCGAGGAAGTCGGTTGCCGTCATCTCCGCGTCGCGGGTCATGTCCCACGCCGCACTCCAGATCAGCGCCCGGGCCAGGGAGTCGTCGCAGGCCGACAGGTTCGCGACCGCGGTGGTGAGCGATCGCTCGTCGAGACGCACCTTGGCGAAGGTCAGGTCGCCGTCGTTGAGCAGGAGCAGGTCGGGCTGGGCCTTGCCGACGAGCTCGTCGATCTCGGTGAGGGCGCCGGTGATGTCGACCTCGACGTACTCGCTGCGCACCAGCGAGCCGTCGGCCTCCCCGGAATCGGACACCGTGTTGTAGAAGCCGATGCCGATCCGGTGCCGCCGCAGCGTGGGCTGCTCGTCGACCGCGGTCTGACGGACGGCGAACGACGAGTACGACCCGTCGGGGGCCAGCTCGAACACCGGCGAGATCGTGTTGACGCCCGCTGTCTGCAGCCACTCCTGGGCCCAGCCGCTGAGCTCGCGACCCGACGCCTTCTCGAGCGCGGTCAGCAGGTCGATGAACTCGGTGTTGTCGTAGGCGTGGTCACGGAAGTACTCCCGCAGGCCGGACAGGAACGGCTCGAGCCCGACCCAGGCCACCAGCTGCTTGAGCACCGCCGCGCCCTTGGCGTAGGTGATCATGTCGAAGTTCACCTCGACCGCGTGCAGGTCGACCATGTCGGTGGCGATCGGGTGCGTGCTCGGCAGCTGGTCGGCACGGTAGCCGCGCTGCTTGCGCATGTTGGCGAAGCCGGTCCAGGCGTCGGTGTACGACGTGGCCTCGGTCTCGGCGTGGTAGCAGGCCCACTCGGCGAACGACTCGTTGAGCCAGAGGTCGTCCCACCAGCGCATCGTCACCAGGTTGCCGAACCACATGTGCGCCATCTCGTGGAGGATCACCGAGGCGCGGAACTCGTAGAACGAGCGCGGCTGGCGTGAGCGCGGGATGTACTCGTCGCGCAGGGTGACGCAGCCGGCGTTCTCCATCGCGCCCATGTTGTATTCGGGCACGTAGAGCTGGTCGTACTTCACGAACGGGTAGGGGAAGCCGAAGGCCTCCTCGAAGAACTCGAACCCCTGCTTGGTGAGGAGCACCAGCTCCTCGAGGTCGCGGTCCAGCTCGGCCTTGAGCGACTGCCGCGAGTAGTGGCCCATCGGGATGACGCCGTTGGGACCCTCGTAGGCGTCGAGCACCTCGTAGTACTCACCGGCGACGACTGCCGTGATGTAGGTGGACATCTTCTTCGTGGTCGGGAACGACCACAGCGCGATCCCGGCGCCGGCCGGGACCGGCGCGGGCGTCGCGGCGGTGGAGACGACCTTCCAGTGTGCCGGCGCCGTCACGTTGAAGTTGAAGACCGACTTGAGGTCGGGCTGCTCGAAGCAGGCGAACACCCGGCGCGCGTCCGGGACCTCGAACTGCGAGTAGAGGTAGACCTTGCCGTCGGCCGGGTCGACGAAGTGGTGGAGTCCCTCGCCGGTGTGCGAATAGGTGCAGTCGGCACGCACGACGAGCGTGTTGTCGGCCTGCAGCCCGGTCAGCGCGATCCGGCTGTCGACGTACGACGCGAGGTCGATCGGACTTCCGTTGAGGACGATCTCGTGGACGGTCGCGTCCACCAGGTCGACCCAGGTCTCCGCTCCGGGCTCGCCGCAGGTGAAGGCGATCGTGGAGGTCGACCCGAAGGTCTGGATGCCGTCGTCCTCTGCCCTGGTGAGGTCGAGGTCGACGGTGTACGACGAGACGTCGATCAGCGCGGCACGGGCGGTGGCCTCGTCGCGCGTGAGGTTGGTTCCGGGCATGCTCGCCATCCTCGCACCGGACCCAGGATTGTCAGACATCGGGGGAGCGACGTGTGTCACATCTGAGCGAGCGAGCCGGCCGGAACCACAGCGGTGTAACTTTCAAATGTCAAGCGCGACACGCCTGGTGCTTATGTGTTTTTACGGGTTTTTGTTGCTTTATGGGGCGAAAGTGACCCAGAGTGGTCGCCATGCGCCGCAGACGACTGCTTTGGCGCGGGGGAACCGCGCTGCTCACGAGCACGCTGTTGGCGACCCTGCTCGTCGCCGTCGGGGTGCAGCAGCAGGCGACCGCGCCGATCGCGTCCGAGGCCCCGGAGCTGGCGTCCGGGTCGACGTACCTCTGCACCGGTTACGCGGGCTGCCGCAACGCTGGCTACTCCGACGCCGGCTACGGCGCGGTCAACAGCCAGATGTACTGGCGCATGTACAGCGGCCACAACTGCACCAACTACGCCGCGTACCGGATGATCCAGGCCGGCCTGTCGAGCGAGCGACCGTGGAGCGGTTCCGGCATGGCCTACAACTGGGGCCACGCGATGGCTCACCTCACGAATTCACGTCCGGCTGTGGGGGCCGTGGCGTGGTGGGACCGTTACGACAACGGCACCGGGTCGAGCGGTCACGTGGCGTACGTCGAGCGGGTGGTCTCGGCCGACGAGATCATCATCAGCGAGGACTCGTGGAGCGGTGACTTCCACTGGCGCCGCATCACTCGCGACAGTGGTCGGTGGCCGACCGGCTTCATCCACTTCGTCGACAAGGCGATCCAGAACACCGAGTCCCCGGTCATCACCGGTACGCCGCAGGTGGGTGTCGAGCTCCAGGTCTCACGTGGCAGTTGGTCGCCCGGTCCGGGCACGGAGGTCGCCCGGCAGTGGTACGCCGACGCCGTACCGATCAAGGGCGCCACCGGCCGGATCTTCACGCCCACGGCCGCCGAGAAGGGCCTGCCGATCACGGTCGCCACGACGGCGACCCGCGACGGCTATGCCTCGGCAACGGTGACGACGGCGCCGACCGCTCCGGTCGCGCGCGGCATGTTCACCGTGCTCACGCCGCCGACCATCGCCGGCGAGCCCACTGTCGACGAGGTGCTCACCGCCACGCCGGCCACCTGGTCGCCGGCGTCGGAGGACCCGCTCTACCGGTGGAAGGCCGACGGCGTGCTCATCGAGGGTGCGAACGGCCCGCGCCTCACCCTGACCCGCGAGCTGCTCGGCAAGACGATCGTGGTTGCGACGCATGGCCGGGCGCCCGGCTACAAGAACTCGCCGGTGGTCTCGGATCTCGTCGGCCCTGTCGTCATCGGCCAGATCGTGGCGGACACACCCCCCGGCGTCACCGGCCGCAACCGACTCGGCCAGGTCCTGACGGCGCACGCCGGCGCAGTCCGGCCGGCCGACGCGGCCGTTGCCTACCAGTGGCTCCGCGACGGGACGGCGGTCGACGGCGCCACCGTCGAGACTTACGCCCTCACTGCCGCCGATCTTGGTGCCGCGATCTCGGTCGAGGTCACCCGGTCCCGCCCGAACTACGCCGATCTGGTCGAGATCGTCCGGGTCGAGGGGAGGGTCTTCGCCCAGCCCACGGTCGCGGTCAATGCCGACGGTCGCTCGCGTAGGGCGGTCGTCCGGGTGCAGGTCACCGTGCCCGACGTCTCGGTCGACGGCGACATCACGGTCAAGATCGGCCGCCAGGTCGTCACCGCGACCCTCGAGGGCGGCCGGGCGAAGGTCGTCGTCACCGGGCTGGAGCCCGGAGAGCGGGCGGTCCGGGCCTGGTACGCCGGCAGCGGGGCGATCCGTCCCGGGAAGGCCTCGGGCACCGTGCGGGTGCTTCGCTGACACGGTGACGGGCTCAGTCCACGGCACGGCCTTCTTCGGCCCGGTCCTCTCCCAGATCCCGCGGGGCGAGGACGCCGGCCGGCTCTGGGACGGCTGCGTCGCCCTGGCCTCGTTCCCCTACTTCTACGAGCTCAAGCGCACCCGGACCGGCGACCTGGACTTCTCGCGAGTGGGTAACGTCGCTCGACGGCCGATCGGCGCGGCGACGCCTTCGGGCCCGAGGTGGAAGCACCCGCAGGCGCGGGTCCGTACGACGCGCTCGCGGCGTTCGCAGGTCGCCAGGTCCCCAGTTCCTGACAGTCCGAGTCGGACACACCAGGGACGGGCGGGTGCCGGGCTTCGGGCCGGTCATGCCGCATGCTGAATTGCCATGCGGCTCTCGGACCTGGCACTCAGTCGTCGTGCTGTCACGCGCCTTGCGACAGGCGGGGTAGGCGCGGTTGGAGCGGCCGGGATCGTCGGCGTCACTCGCACGAGTGCCGTGGCGGTCACCGGGCGCCGCCATCGTCTCCGCACCCAACCGGACGGCGTCGACGCCCTGGATCTCCCGCTGGGACTGCTCGCGGGCCTCGCCCGGCGCTCCGACGGCTTCCGGACACCGGTCATCGAGACCACCCGCTTCACGGCGCTGGGCGTCACCTGGCGCCGTGGTGACGGAGGGGTGCGCGCCCGTTGGCGCCGCGAGTCGGGCGGGTGGACCGAGTGGCGGCGGCTCCCGCGGCTGACGCACGGGCCGAACCCCGGCTCGCCCGAGGGCGTCGACGCGCGACCGGCGACAGATCTGATATGGACCGGGCCGAGCGACGCCATCCAGGTCGAGGTCACCGGCGACCAACGCGACCCGGTCCTCGCGCTCCTTCGCCCGCGTCGGCTCGCCGCGGACAGGACGGCCGGTCGCCACGCCCCGACCGAGACCGCCGAGATGACCGCGCGCAAGAAGGGCGTCGTACCCATGCCCGGCCTGCTCTACCGCAAGGCGTGGAGCCCCGACCCGCGGCTGCGCAACGGCCGGCCGCGCTACAACGACCGGATCCGGCAGGTGCACGTCCACCACACGGTGAACACCAACGACTACCGGCGGGCCGAGGTGCCCGCGATGCTCCGCGCGATGTACCGCTACCACACCAAGAACCTCGGCTGGTCCGACCTCGGCTACAACTTCCTCGTCGACCGCTTCGGTCGGCTGTGGGAGGGCCGGGCCGGCGGACCGCGCCGGGCAGTTCACGGCGCGCACACGCTCGGCTTCAACCACGCGTCGGTCGGCGTCGCCGTGATCGGCAACTTCGAGGCGGGAAGGGTCGGCAAGCCCATCATCCGGGCCCTGGTGCGGGTCGCGGCCTGGAAGCTCGACGCCGACGGCGGCCACCCGCGCCGTACGGTCTGGATCCGGTCCGACGGGAGCGACCGCTTCGGCGACGGCAGGCTGGTCGAGCTCCCGACGATCGACGGCCACCGGGACACGAACGAGACGGCCTGCCCCGGCGAGCACCTGTACGACGCGCTCCCGGTCATACGGCGGCGGACGGCCCGACGGATGCGCGAGTTCCGCGCTCGCTAACCCGTTCGTCGGCGCGCGGGATCAATCTCTACGATCAACCCATGAGTCGAGTCCTCTCCGCCGTCGCCTGGCCCTACGCCAACGGCCCGCGCCACATCGGCCACGTCGCCGGTTTCGGCGTGCCGTCCGACGTGTTCTCGCGCTACATGCGGATGGCCGGCCACGACGTGCTGATGGTGTCGGGCACCGATGAGCACGGGACGCCGATCCTGGTGGCGGCGGACAGCGAGGGTGTGAGCGCACGAGAGCTGGCCGACAAGAACAACACCCTGATCGTCAACGACCTCGTCGACCTCGGGCTCTCCTACGACCTGTTCACCCGCACCACCACCGGCAACCACTACAACGTGGTGCAGGAGCTGTTCCGCGGCGTGCACACGAACGGCTACCTGATCGAGCAGACGGCGCACGGGGCCATCTCGCCGTCCACCGGCCGCACCCTGCCGGACCGCTACATCGAGGGCACCTGCCCGATCTGCGGGTACCCCGATGCGCGGGGCGACCAGTGCGACAACTGCACCAACCAGCTCGACCCGATCGACCTGATCAACCCGCGCTCGAAGATCAACGGCGAGACACCGGAGTTCGTGGAGACCCAGCACTTCTTCCTGGACCTCCCGGCGCTGGCTTCGGCCCTGCGGGAGTACCTCCGGGGGCGGGAGGCGAGCGGGACCTGGCGGCCCAACGTCATCAAGTTCTCGATGAACCTCACCGAGGACCTGAGGCCCCGGGCGATGACACGGGACATCGACTGGGGCATCCCGGTGCCGGTCGAGGGTTGGTCCGAGCAGCAGACCAAACGGCTCTACGTGTGGTTCGACGCGGTGATCGGATATCTGTCGGCCTCCGTCGAGTGGGCGCGCCGGCTGGGTGAGCCGGAGAAGTGGCGCGACTGGTGGAACGACCCCGAGGCGCTGTCCTACTACTTCATGGGCAAGGACAACATCGTCTTCCACTCGGTCATCTGGCCGGCGGAGCTGCTCGGCTACAACGGCAAGGGCGAGCGGGGAGGAGAACCGGGGGGATACGGCGTCCTCAACCTTCCCACCGAGGTGGTGAGCTCGGAGTTCATGACCATGGAGAGCAAGCAGTTCTCCACCAGCCGTGGTCACGTGATCCTGGTCAGCGACATGCTGTCGCGCTACCAGCCCGATGCGCTGCGCTATTACATCTGCGCGGCGGGCCCGGAGACCTCGGACGCGGACTTCACGTGGGCCGACTTCGTGCTCCGCACCAACTCCGAGCTGGTGGCCGGCTGGGGCAACCTGGTCAACCGCACCGCGACGATGATCGCCAAGAGCTTCGGTGAGATCCCGGAGGCCGGGCCTCTCGAGGAGGTCGACGACAACGTGCTGGCCGCGGTCCGCACCGGTTTCGAGACGGTCGGTGACCAGATCGGCCGGCAGCGGCTCCGGCAGGGCATCGCCGAGGCGATGAAGGTCGTCGGCGAGGTGAACAAGTACCTCACCGTGACCGAGCCCTACAAGATGAAGGACGAGTCGCAGCGCGAACGACTCGGCACCGTGCTGCACGTCGCCGCGCAGTGCGTGGTCGACTGCAACACGCTGCTCTCGCCGTTCCTTCCGCACTCGTCGAACAAGGTGCACCTCGCGCTCGGTGGTGAGGGCACCTTCATGCCGATGCCGCGGATCCAGACCGTCGAGGAGCTCGATCCGGACAATGGCGCCGGTCTGAGCTTCTACACGGTGATCACCGGCGACTACTCTGACACCCCGCGCTGGGCATCGCGGCCGGTCGAGGTCGGCGCGAAGGTGGATAAGCCGACGCCGATCTTCACCAAGCTCGACCCCTCGGTCGTCGATGAGGAGCTCGCCCGCCTCGAACCCTGAGCCGCCGCACTCAGCCCACGATCAGGTCGTACGGCGCCGTCTCGACCTCGAGCTCCACCATCCGTGCCGTGTAGGCGCGGTAGGCACGGCGCGCCTCGCCGTGCCGCCGGGCGTCGGCCAGCACCCGGATCAGCTCATGGTGGGTCGGCTCGTCGTACGGGTCGTCGGCGATCACGGCCATCAGCCAGCCGACCGCCTGCTCCGTCTCGCCGGCCCCGACCAGGCGGGCGGCGAGGGTCCGCTTGACCTCGACCGCGAGCCGCAGCAGCTCGTCGCGGGTGTCGTCGGCCCAGTCGTCGGCGCCCTCGTCCGCGAGGAACGGCGCGGGGTGCAGCGAGGCCGCCGCCTGCAGCAGGGGTACGGCGTCCGCCGATCCCGTTCGTGCGGCGTCGAGCGCGGCGCGCGCGAGCCGCTCGAACTCGACGATGTCGATGCTGACCGTTGCCGGGTCCAGCCGCGCGTGGCTGCGGTCCGAGGCCAGGTAGCGGTCGGCGTCGTGGCGCCGACCGGGGTCGAGCACGGCGCGGGCCGTCGACAGCGCCACCGAGAGCCGACCGGAGGTGTCGCGCACGCCGGGCCATAACAGCTCGGCCAACGCGCCCCGGCTCATGGCCCGGCCGCGCCGCGCCGCGAGCACCTGCACCAGCTGCCGGCTCTTGCGCGACGGCCACTCGGACGCTGCGACCGGTGCGCCCGCCACCGAGACGGCGAAGGTGCCGAACGTGCGGATCGCCACCTCGGGAGCGGCGGCCGCTCCCAGGACGTGGAGAGGACCGGCGATCCGGTCGGCGTCCGCCCGGACGCCGATGGCCTGGAGTGCCTGTCGCCCTGCCTCCTCGGCGCCGCGGTCGCCGGACAGGCGAGCGGTGATGATCCGGTTGACTGCGCTCCGGATCGCGCCGCCTGCCTCGTGCCAGGCGCCGGCCGCCTCGGCGAGCTGTCCCAGCGCGTCGCGCGCGTCGCCCGTGCTCGACCAGCGCGTGAGCGCGCGCAGCTCGAGGGCATCGGCCAGCTCGCAGAGCTGGTCGCGGCGGCCGGCTTCTTCGAGCGCCCGGTTGGCCCACATCTCCGCGGCCTCGAGGTCTCCCTGGCCGAGCGCGATCCAGCCCGCGGCACGAAGTGGGATCACGTCGCCGACGGTGTGCGGTTGGTCGACGGCCCGCTTGGCGTGCGCGCGGGCGTTGGCCGGGTCGTCGGCCACGATCGTCTCGGCGAGCCCGGCGAACGCCGGCCCGAGCACCTGCGCGTTGCCCGACGCCTCGGCCCGCTCGACCGCCTCGCGATACTTCGCGTGCGCCCGGGTCGCGTTGCCGCGAACGCGGTGCGTGTCTGCCTCGAGCAGGAGCGCGAAGGCGAGCAGGTGCTCGGCCTCCGCACCGCGGAACTGGTCGGTCGCGATCGCGATCTCCCCGACGGCCTCCTCGAGCCGCCCCAGTCCGAGCAGTGCCTCGGCGCGGTTGATGCTGACCATCGCGCTGGCCAGGCCGACCGCGTGGTCCTCACTGACCGCGACCGCGTGATCGAGCTCTTCGAGTGCCTGGCGGAACCGTCCGGCCTCGACGTGGCGCGAGCCCAGGTTGTTGCGCACCCGGACGACGGTGATCGCGTCGCCGCCGAGCTCCGCGTGGGCGAGCGCCTTCTCGTAGGCATGCAGGTTGGCGCTGCGATCTCCGGCGTGTGCCTGGACCAGTCCGTTGGCCACCCAGGCCGCGCCGAGGGCGCCGTCATCGCCGCAGTCGCAGGCGGCAGCCATCGCCTGCTCGGCGATCCGGCGGCCGACCTCGGCATTGCCCTGGGCCCACAGCACCGAGGCGTGGCCGGCGAGGAACCGAGCCCTGTCGACGGGATCGGGATCGGGATCTGCGAGGGACGCTTCGAAGTAGGCAAGGGCGGCCGGGTACTCGCCGCGGTAGTGATGAGCCGTCCCCAGCCGCCACCCCGCGGCCATCGGCAGGACATGGCAGCCGGCCAGGACCTCGTCCAGCAGCACGGCGGCTCGGTCGAGGAGGTCGCGGCGGGTTCCTCCGACCAGTTCGTCGCCGTGCGCGAGCACGAGCGCGGCAGCGGCGTTCGCCGCTGCCGCGGCGCCGCCGTTGGAGCTGGCTCCGGACACGACACCGTCCATCCTCGAGAGGGAACGCCTAGGAGACTAGACCGGTGAATCGGGCCCAGGGGCGGAAATCGTTGCTTTGACTTTGCTGTCCGTCGATCGCCGGCGACTCACGCGGACGAATCGCCGATTCCCGCGTCGCGCGCCCGGACGATGGCGCCGCCGCGGTCGGAGACCTGGAGCTTGCCGAAGATCGAGGTGATGTGGTTCGCCACGGTCTTCGCGGCCAGGCCGAGACGATCGCCGATCGCCGCGTTCGACAGCCCGCGCGCGAGGAGATCGAGCACGTCGCGCTCGCGCGCCGACAGCGTCGGGAACGGGTCGTCGTGCTGCGGCCCGCGGGTCACCAGCTCCAGGACCCTTGTCGCCACACCCGGACCGAAGATCGCCTCGCCGGCGGCGACGGCACGGATCGCCCGGGTGATCTCCTCCTGCTCGGCGCCCTTGACGAGGTAGCCGCGGGCACCGGCCCGCATCGCCGCGAGCACGGCGTCGTCGCGGTCGTGCATGGTCAGCACGAGCACCGCGACCTGGGGCGCCACCTGCTGGATCTGCCGGGTGGCCCCGATCCCGTCGAGGCCGGGCATCTCCAGGTCGATCACGACCACGTCCGGCTTGGAGAGCACCACCTCGCGGACAGCGGCCTTGCCGTCGGCCGCCTGTCCCACGACCGTGAATCCTTCGATCGATCCGAGCAGCGCGGTGAGGCCCTCGCGGACGATCGGGTGGTCGTCGGCGACCAGGACCTTGATGTCGTTCATGGCGCACCCAAGGGGAACGTCGCGAGCACGCGACCGCCGTGCGGGAGCGGACCCGCCTCGAACGAGCCGCCGAGCTCGTCAGCGCGTGCCGCCATCGCCTGGAGGCCGACACCGGGAATCCAACGGTCCGTCTGCGTGCCGTTGTCGATGACCTCGACGTCGAGCCGGTCGTCGGCATGGAGGCGAACCGTCGCGACGCTCGCCCGCGCGTGACGGATGACGTTGTTGAGGGCCTCCGTGGCGACGCGGTACGCCGCGACCTCGACGACGCGGGGCAGCGCGGGGAGCAGCACCGGGCTGTCCAGCTCGACGCGGACCGGGGAGACCGTCGCCAAGCCCTCGACATGGGCCCGCAGCGCTTCGACCAGGCCGAGGTCCTCGAGGGCGGCGGGCCGGAGCCCGTCGATCACACGGCGGACCTCGGCGATCGCGGTCCGGGTGTCGCTCGCCAGGTCGGCCAGCGTCTGTGCGGCCAGGTCCGGGTCGTGGCCGACGAGGTTCCTCGCCGCGTCCGCCTTCATCGCAACCCCCGTCAGGTGCGGCCCCAGCCCGTCGTGGAGGTCGCGCCGCAGCCGGCTCCGCTCGCCTTCGCGGGCCGCGGCCAGCCGATCGCGGGACGCCTGCACCTCTGCCGACAGCGCGGTCGCGTGCACGGCGACGGCCAGGGATGCAGCGACCAGCCGCAGCACGCTGCGGTCGGCGGCGGCCAGCGTCTTCTCGCCGGGTCGCAGGCCGACGACCAGCTCGCCCAACTGGTTCCCGTGGTAGCTGAGCGGTACGACGTCCGTGGTGGCGGTCTCGGCACCGGCCACGGCGAGGAGCCCGCCCTCGGCGCGGAGCGCCACGTACGGGAGCCGCAAGGCTTCACCGACCGACGCGACCACGGCCGGCAGGCCGGCC
Organism: uncultured Actinomycetota bacterium; assembly: GCA_963846535.1. Classification (GTDB taxonomy): domain Bacteria; phylum Actinomycetota; class Actinomycetes; order Propionibacteriales; family Nocardioidaceae; genus Nocardioides. The sequence goes on along the minus strand of CAWJWK010000003.1, from coordinate 1,365,883 downwards.
TCGGAGTCCGACGACAGGTGCTCGCCGACCTTGGAGATGACCCGCGCGGGATCGCGGCGGTCGCCGTACACGTGCCGGTCGACCGTTCGCTGCAGGCGAGGGAGGACCCCGGCCGCCGCCAGTGCGATCAGGACGGTCGCGACGGCCGAGCGGCCCAGCCGTTCGGACACGAACGCGTCGAGGAGGGCCACGAGGGCGACATAGGTCACCACGACGACCGCGGACAGGGCCACCCAGACGGCGACCCGTGCGACGACGAGGCGGATGTCCAGCAGCTGGTGGCGTACGACGGCGATGGCCACCGCCACGGGGATGAGCGGGATGGAGAACAGGACGACCACCGGCGTCCCGGCGACGAGGCTCCACGGCGTGATGAACGCGAGCACGATCGCGCCGGCGAGGAGGAGCCAGAGGATCTGCTGCCGCTGCTGCTCGTCCCCGCGCCGGTAGCGCAGCCAGAGCGCGGTCAACCCCAGCAGGAAGGCGGCGAGCGTACGCACCTCGGCGGCGGCCCACACCGCTCCCAGGTCGTCGTGGTTGGCGATCGTCAGGTAGGCGGTCGCGAGGCCGTCGGCCAGGGGCTCGGGCGCGAGCTCGTTGGCGACGAACAGCGGGGAGGTCAGGGCAACCGCCCCGGCGACCCACCGCCACGCGGGAGAGACGAGCCGGCCGTCGGGAAACACGAGGAGGAACAACGGCACGAGAAGTCCGATGGACCACGGCCAGGCGCCCGCCGCCATCGTGGCGACCGACCGGGCGACCCACGTGGGCGCATCCGCGTCGATGAGGACTTGGTCGAGCGGAGCCGCCAGGGCGGTCAGCGTGTGCAGGAGCCCCGCGACGGCGAGCAGCCAGCCGATGGGGTTGGTCGGTCGGTGCCAGGCGACGAACGAGCCGCACAACCCGAACGAGAGTCCGAGCACCACGTTGCTCACGACGAACGCGTCCAGCGCCTGGTCGAACGACCAGCCGGCGGCAAGCGTGAACCCGACCGCACCCAGCGCCGCGCCGGCGACTGCGGTCGCCGTACTCGCTGCAAGCGTGCGCCGACTCACGGCATCAGTGTGCGGCTTCGGCGTGGGCGCGGGAAGGGAAGCGGTTCCCGGTCCGCCGGGAAAGCTCCCGGATGGCGGTGGACGTCGCCCCGGGCGCTCGGGAACGGCTCGGACCGACGGTAGAGGTACTCCCACCCGAACGAGAGGACCTCAGATGGCCACCACCGTCCACGACACCACTGCCACTCCCGCCGACCTTCGGCGGGCGACGCGGATCTTCGCCGCACTCATCGTGCCGCTCGGCCCCGCGCTCGTGGCAGCGCTCCGCTACGTGCTGCCCTACCAGACCAGCGACGAGGCGTCGGCCGCCGTACGCGCGGTCGCCGCCGATCCGGACCGCCAGTCGGTGGTGGTGTGGCTCGGCTTGCTGGCGATGCTGACCCTGCTGCCCGGCGTCCTCTTCGTCGCCCGGGTCGCCCGGCGCAACGCCCCGCGGTTGACCGCCGCTGCGGTCCTGCTGCTGATGCCGGGCTACACGGCGTTCGGTCTGCTGGTCGCCGGCGACGCCGTCACCTGGTACGGCGTGACCCACGGCCTGCCGGAGAGCGCCGTGATCGACCTCTACAACGGCGGCCACCCGGCGATCCTGGTGTCCACGGGCGTCTTCGTGGTGGGTCACGTGCTGGGCACGGTCCTGCTGGGCATCGCCCTGCTGCGGGGCCACGTCATGCCGGCCGCGGCAGCGTGGCTGGTCATCGTCGCCCAGCCGTTGCACTTCGTCGCCGCCGTCATCCTGGGATCACACGAGCTCGACCTGGTCGCCTGGGGAGCCAATGCGGTCGGGTTCGCCGCTGTGTCGCTGGCCATTCTCCGGATGAGCAACGACGACTGGGACGTGCGTTGACATGGCCGCCTCCCAGGACGAGCGGGCCGTCTGGCTCGCTCCGCCACCACCCCCGGCAGTGCTCCGGGCCGCCAACGTCCTGACCCGGCCGCTGCTGGCCTCCCGGCTCGGGCGCCGGATGCAGGGCGTGATGCTCCTCGAGGTCCGCGGTCGCCGCACCGGGCGGCGGATCCGGGTGCCGGTGAACGTGCACAACGTCGACGGCGTGGTGATGGCGTTCACCGACGCCGCCTGGCGTCACAACTTCACCGGCGGTGCCGAGGTCCGGGTGACCTGCCTCGGACGCGTCCATGACACGCGAGGGACCCTGATCGCCATGAGCCCGCAGGAGATGGGCTGGGCCGTTCGCAAGTCCCTGGACGCGGGAGGGTCCGCGAAGCGGATGGGGATCCGGTCCGTCGCCGGCCACGACCCGACGGCTCAGGAACTCGCGGAGCTCGGGCCGGCGCTGGGCACGAGCGTCATCAAGCTCGACCTCACCCCGGCGGACCTGGACAACTGACCGCAGAAACGAGTTGAAGCGGCGGGAGGCTCGCTGAGATCGTCGGGGGATGGACAGCGGCATGAAGGTCACCTTCTTCGACGAACCCGGCCGCTTCCTCGAGATGGCGGGGGAGCGGTTGGCCGCGGACGCGGTTGTCTCGACGGTCGTCGCGACGGTCGCCGAACGCATGGTCCGGGCCGCACCGAACGTGCCGCTGGCGCCGTACTCGTGGTTCGCGGTCGTCACGGATCCCGCGGGCGACACCGTCGGCGTCGCCATGCGCACCGCGCCGTTCGTGCCGTACCCGCCCTACCTGCTGGCGATGCCTGACGCCGCCGCGGTGGCGCTCGCGGACGCACTCGTCGACCGCGGGGAGGACGTCGGCGGCGTCAACGGTGCGCTGCCGGCGACCCGGGTGTTCGCCGAGCGGATCGCCCAGCGCTTCGGTGGCGAGGTCACGATCAGCATGCACACCCGGCTGTTCGAGCTCGGCACCCTCGTCGACCCGGCCCCGGCGCGCGGACGGCTGCGCCCGGCGTACGACGACGAGGCGCCGCTCGCGCTCGAGTGGTTCCGCCGGTTCCACCTCGACGCCGACGAGCAGGCCGGCCACGCGGGCCACGCCGATCGCGGCGAGGCAGCCTCGATGGACGACGTGCAGGACCGGATCCGGCGCGGCCGGGTCTGGATGTGGGTCGACGACGGCGACACCCCGCGACACCTGACCGGAGCCAACCCGCCGGCCTTCGGCGTCGCGCGGATCGGGCCGGTCTTCACGCCCAAGGAGCACCGCGGCCGCGGCTATGCCAGCGCCGCGGTGGCCGAGGTGTCCCGCCACCTGCTGGCCGAGGGCGCCCGGGTCACCCTGTTCACCGACCAGGCGAACCCGACCTCCAACCGGATCTACGTCGCGCTCGGCTTCGAGCCCGTCATCGACATGGTGGAGCTGACGGTCGGCTGAGCCGCGACGGCTGGGCATCCGTAGACTCCGACCGCGATGACCGACATCCCTGACGCCGAAGCACGACCCGCCGAAACGTTCGACGAGGCAGAGGACGCGCTGCTCAGTCGCTGGCCCGAGACCCGGCTCGAGCCGTCCCTCGACCGGATCCTTGCCTTCACCGAGCTGCTGGGCGACCCGCAGCGCACCTACCGCTCGATCCACCTCACCGGCACCAACGGCAAGACCTCCACGGCCCGGATGATCGACAGCCTGCTGCGCGCGCACGAGCTGAGGACCGGTCGGTTCACGAGCCCTCACATCGAGAAGATGAGCGAGCGGATCAGCATCGACGGCGAACCGCTCGACGACGACGCGTTCGTCCGCGCCTTCAACGAGATCGCGCCGTACACCCACGTGGTCGACGCCGCCGAACCCTTCCCGCTGTCGTTCTTCGAGACGGTCGTCGGCATGGCGTACGCCGCCTTCGCCGACGCCCCGGTCGACGTGGCGGTGGTCGAGGTCGGGATGGGCGGCTCGTGGGACGCGACCAACGTGATCGACGGCGACGTCGCCGTCGTCACGCCGATCGCGATCGACCACGCCAGCTACCTCGGCACGACCGCGGCCGCGATCGCGCAGGAGAAGGCCGGGATCATCAAGCCCGGCGCCACCGCGGTGCTGGCCGAGCAGTCGGTCGAGGTCGCCGAGGTGCTGCTGCGCCGCGCGGCCGAGGTCGGCGCGACCGTCGTGCGTGAGGGCATCGAGTTCGGTGTCGTGACCCGGGTGCCGGCCGTCGGCGGACAGTCGGTGTCGCTCCGCGGCCTCCGCGGGCAGTACGACGAGCTCTTCCTCCCGCTGTACGGCGCCCATCAGGCGCAGAACGCCGCGGCCGCGCTCGCCGCGGTAGAGGCACTGATCGGCCATGACGGCCCGCTCGCCGACGAGGTGGTCCGCGAGGCCTTCGCCGGCGCCACGTCACCGGGCCGGCTGGAGATCGTGCGCCGTAGCCCCACCATCGTGCTCGATGCCGCCCACAACCCGGCGGGCGCCGAGGCGACCGCGGCCGCGCTCGACGACTCCTTCCGCTTCAACCCGCTGATCGGTGTCATCGGCGTTATGGGCGACAAGGACGCCGAGGGCCTGCTCGCGGCCTTCGAGCCGCATCTCGCGCAGGTCGTCGTCACGCAGAACTCGACCGCCCGGGCGATGCCCGTCGACGATCTCGCCGCCACCGCCGTCGAAGTCTTCGGCGATGACCGGGTCACCGTGGTGCCCCGGCTCGCGGACGCGCTCGACGTGGCGGCCGGCCTCGCCGAGGCCGATGCCGGCGACGCGCTCTCCTCGGGCGCGGTGCTGGTCACCGGCTCGATCGTCACCGTCGGGGAGGCACGTCTGCTGCTGGGCGGTCGGAAGTGACCTCGGCCCGGCGCTCGCTGTGCGCGACCGTCCTCTTCTGCGAGGCGATCACGCTCGGGCTCACCACGCCCGTGATGATCACGCTCGCCGACGTGCCGAGGGGCACCGCGCTCGCGGTCGGCATCGGGCTCGCCGTCGCGTGCCTGCTTGCTGCGGGGCTGCTCCGCGCCACGTGGGCCTACCGGCTCGGGCACGCGATCCAGGTGGCCGCGGTCGGGCTTGGCTTCGTCGTACCCCTCATGTTCGTGCTCGGGCCGATCTTCGCCCTCCTCTGGGGCGTCGCCTACCGGGTCGGCGGCACGATCGAGCGTGAGCGGGCCGAGGCGTACGCCGCCGTGGATCGCGAATCGGACTCCTAACAATCCCTAGGTAGAGTTGCCGCCGTGCCAGTGATCATCGACAAGCTCCTCCGTATCGGAGAGGGCAAGATCCTCCGCCAGCTCGAGTCGATCGCGAAGGCCGTCAACGCCATCGAGGACGACTTCGTGGCGATGTCCGACGACGAGCTCCGCGGGATGACCGACGAGTACAAGTTGCGGCTCGCCGATGGCGAGACTCTCGACGACCTCATGCCCGAGGCGTTCGCGACGGTGCGTGAGGCGGCCAACCGGGTCATCGGACAGCGGCACTTCGACGTCCAGATCATGGGTGGCGCGGCGCTCCACATGGGCAACATCGCGGAGATGAAGACCGGTGAGGGCAAGACCCTGGTCGCCACCCTCCCGTCCTACCTCAACGCACTCGCGGGCGAGGGCGTCCACGTCGTCACGGTCAACGACTACCTGGCGAAGTACCACGCGGAGTGGATGGGCCGGATCCACCACTTCCTCGGCCTCACCACGGGCGTGATCCTGCCGCAGATGCGTCCCGCGCAGCGACGCGAGGCCTACGCCTGCGACATCACGTACGGCACCAACAACGAGCTCGGCTTCGACTACCTGCGCGACAACATGGCCGGGTCGATCGAGGACTGCGTGCAGCGCAAGCACTTCTTCGCCGTGGTCGACGAGGTCGACTCGATCCTCATCGACGAGGCGCGGACGCCGCTCATCATCAGCGGTCCCACCCAGGACGAGGTGAAGTGGTACGGCGAGTTCGCCAAGATCGCGCAGAAGCTCACCAAGGACACCGACTACGAGGTCGACGAGAAGAAGCGCACCATCTCGGTGCTCGAGCCGGGCATCACCGTCGTCGAGGACCACCTGGGCATCGAGAACCTCTACGAGTCGGCCAACACCCCGCTGATCTCCTTCCTGCACAACTCCATCAAGGCCAAGGAGCTGTTCCGCAACGACAAGGAGTACGTCGTCATGAACGGCGAGGTGCTCATCGTCGACGAGCACACCGGTCGCATGCTGGCCGGCCGCCGCTACAACGACGGCCTTCACCAGGCGATCGAGGCCAAGGAGGGCGTGAAGGTCCGCGAGGAGTACCAGACGCTCGCCACGGTCACCCTCCAGAACTACTTCCGCCTCTACGAGAAGCTCTCCGGCATGACCGGCACCGCGCTCACCGAGGCCTCGGAGTTCGACAAGATCTACGGCCTTGGTGTGGTCCCGATCCCCACCAACAAGTCGATGGTGCGCAACGACATGCCCGACCTGGTCTACCGGACCGAGGAGGCGAAGTACGACGCGGTCGTCGACGACATCGTCGAGCGCAACGAGAAGGGGCAGCCGGTCCTGGTCGGCACCGTGTCGGTCGAGAAGTCGGAGTACCTCCACCAGCAGCTCACCAAGCGCGGCGTCCCTCACTCGGTCCTCAACGCGAAGGTGCACGCCGACGAGGCCAAGATCGTGGCGCTCGCCGGCCACAAGGGTGCGGTCACGGTCGCCACGAACATGGCGGGTCGTGGCACCGACATCATGCTCGGCGGCTCGGTCGAGTTCCTCGCCGACCAGGAGCTGCGCAGCCAGGGCCTCGAGCCGACCGGCGAGACCGCCGACGAGTACGACGCGGCTTGGCCCGCGATGATCGAGAAGATCAAGGAGCAGGTCGCGACCCAGCACGACGAGGTCCGCGAGCTCGGCGGTCTCTATGTCATCGGCACCGAGAGGCACGAGTCCCGACGGATCGACAACCAGCTCCGCGGTCGCTCCGGCCGCCAGGGCGACCCGGGCGAATCCCGCTTCTACCTGTCGCTGCAGGACGAGCTCATGCGGCTCTTCAAGTCCGACTGGGTCGACCGCGTGCTGCTCATGCTCAAGATCCCGGACGACGTCCCGATCGAGAACAAGCGGGTCACCAGCGCGATCGCCAATGCCCAGGGCCAGGTCGAGTCGCAGAACTTCGAGTCCCGCAAGAACGTCCTCAAGTACGACGACGTGATGGACCGGCAGCGCAAGGTCATCTACGGCGAGCGCCGCGAGGTGCTCGAGGGTGTCAACCTCGAGGAACAGATCCGCACCTTCCTCAACGATGTCGTCGAGGGCTACGTCGGTGGCTCCCTCGACCAGTTCTCCGAGGAGTGGGACCTCGAGCAGCTGTGGACCGACCTCAAGCAGTTCTGGCCGGTGTCGCTCTCGCTCGAGGAGACCAGGGAGGAGATCGGCGCTCACGCCGTGCTCCACCGGGACGAACTGATCGAGAAGCTCAAGGCCGACGCGCATGCCGCCTACGACGCCCGCGAGGAGGAGGTCGGCGAGGAGGTCATGCGTGAGCTCGAGCGCCGCGTCCTGCTGTCGGTCCTCGACCGCAAGTGGCGCGAGCACCTCTACGAGATGGACTACCTCCGCGAGGGCATCTACCTCCGTGCGTACTCCCAGCGCGACCCCCTCGTCGAGTACCAGCGCGAGGGCTACGACATGTTCGCCGCGATGATGGACGGCATCAAGGAGGAGACGATCGGCTTCCTCTTCAACCTGGAGGTCCAGGTCGAGGACGACGAGCCGGAGTTCCACTACCACGCCGACGGTTCCCGCCACGAGGGCCCGATGCACGAGGGCGCGCTCGCGGAGCCGCCGGTCGGCGCGGGTGCCCGGGGTCCCGATCTCGGCCAGATCTCCGCCGCGCTCAAGGCGGCCTCCGGCGAGGGCGACGAGGAAGAGCCGATGCGCCGTTCGCTGCCGTCTCAGCCTGCCCATGCGCCGCTGATCAAGGCGAAGGGGCTCGAGGCTCCCAAGCAGCCGCAGTTCCTCTCCTACTCCGCGCCGAGCGATGTGACCGGTGAGCCCGAGGTTCGCGGCTCCTCGGCCGCCACCGACGACGAGTTCAGCGACGTCGGGCGCAACCAGCTCTGCCCCTGCGGCTCGGGCAAGAAGTTCAAGCGTTGCCACGGCGCGCCGGGAGGCCCGACCGGTCTCACCGCCCGGATCAGCTGACTACTACCGGAGCGTCATCGTCGGCTCACCGGTGAGGAGACCGGTGCCTGGTCTGCGCGAGCATCGTCCACCGGGTGTCGGCGTAGCCGGCGTTCCTCATGGCGGTGCGCACATCCGTCAGGGCGGTGGCGATGCGCGACTTCACGGTCGCGATGTTGCTTCTCGTGAAGTGGCTGGTGACGCTGCTGTCGTCCCTGCAGTAGTCGGGCCACCACGACAGTGACGTCAGCCAGTCGGTGACGCACTGCCGGACGATGGTGACGTGGGTCACGAAAAGTCGAGTGCCGCGCACACCCAGCGCTGCTCGATCCGTTCGAAGCGGGCGGCGAGGGCGCGGGAGCGCTCGCCGTACTTCACGTGCGCGGCCGCCTCGACGGCGTCGGGGCGGATGAAGCAGGTGTGGACGCTCAGTACCCGCGGACGCACCGGCTGGACCCGCGCCAGGCCGGGTTGGTGACCGCCCGCACGCGCCACGAGCATGGTGCGCCGCCGCAGGTCGTCGTAGACCTCGGGCAGGGTCCAGCGAAGCAGCTGGGACATCGGCCGATCGCCGCCGACGATCTCGACCGCGGCTTGGACGAACCGGCGGGTCCACTCCTCGACGACCGCCCGCTGGCGATGGTCGATCGCCACGACGGTGGCGCCGGGGTGAGAACCGCCGCCCGGATCGGGAGGATCGCTGCGCGGCAGCAGCGCGAGGGCGAGCGTCCCTTGGGTCGTGGCGACCGGGACGGGCAGCCGGACGTCCATGAGCGGGTGCAGGGTGGTGGTCATCGTTGTCCTCCTCGAGCGGACTGTGCTGATGGTTGACGGCTTCAGTCGGTGGGTGGCAGCTCCAGCAGCTGGCCGGGCAGGATCAGGTCCGGGTCCGGACCGATGACGGCGGTGTTGCGGGCGTAGATCCGGTGCCAGTAGTCGACGATGTCGGCGACCGCGGCCCGCGGGCCGAGCCGTTCCTCGGCGATCGCCCAGAGCGAGTCGCCCGGCCGGACCCGCACCAGTGCCGCGCGGTCGGGCGGGGGAGTCGCGGCGCCGGTCGGTCGGTCGGGCAGGGGCAGGCCGGACAACGAGTCGGGCGCGACCGGGCGGCGGTCGTCGGCGGACGCCGGAGCGGCGGTCGCACCGAGCGCGACCACCCCGCAGGCCGCCAGCAGGATCAGCCGCACCGGCCCGGGGCGTCGTACGCCGGAGCCACCGGCTCGGAAGAGGCCGAGGACCACGTCGGTCGTGATGACCCATAGCGACGCCGCGGCCGCCAGCGTCGCCGCGGCACAGCAGGTGACCAGCAGGTCGGCGAAGGCCGGTCGGCCGGCGATGAGCGTGCGGCCGACAGCCAGCGAGGGGGCGGTGACCAGCACCATCGCGCCAGCCGTCACCGTCACCGCGCACCACAGCGCGACGGCCCGGAGGCGCACTCGACCAATCGCAGCAACCAGCATCCCGAGAACCTTTGTGTTTGCTTACGTTTGATTCAGTCTGATCCCGTTCACCGTGGTGCGTCAAGGTGCTCTCCACAGGCAGGTTGTGGTGGGGTGGAGCCCATGGGTTGGGAGGACGAGCTCTTCGCGGTCTTCGACGATCTCGAGGGACAGGCCGGCGCGCTGGCCGCCGCCGAACGCGGGGCCGAGCACGCCGACCGCAGTCGCGCCGAGTACCAGACGGTCACTCTCGCCAGCCGCCTGATGGCGTCGTCCGGGACCGAGATCACGCTCGGGATCGTCGGCATCGGCGCTCTCTCCGGCACCGTTGACCGGGTCGCCACCGACTGGCTGCTCCTCTCGGCCGGCCGGCACGACTGGGTGATCAACGCCGCTGCCGTGACGACCGTCGAGCAGGCCTCCGTCCGGTCGATCCCGGAGATCGCCTGGTCGCCGCTCACGCGGCTGGGCCTCGGCTCCGCCCTGCGCCGGATCGCCGAGGCCGGCGAGCTGTGCCTGCTGCACCTGCGCGACGGTTCGCGCCACGAGGGCACGCTGCGCCGGGTGGGCGCCGACTTCTGCGAGCTGGTCGTCGGTGACGACCGCCGGATGATCCTGGTGCCCTTCGAGTCCCTCGCGGCCGCTCAGTCGCGCGTCGAGAGCTGACCGAACCTACCGACCCTCAGGTCGCCTCGAGGTCGTACGGCGGCCGTTCGCCGGCCTCGAGCCGGCGGCCCTCCGGCCTCGCGCCGGTGGCCAGGTCCTCGTCGTCGTCGGCGAGTGCCTCCGCGATGTGCTTGCGCACGATCGTGCGCGGGTCGAGGTCGCGCAGCTCGAGGTCGGCGAAGTCGGGGCCGAGCTCGGTGCGCAGCTCGTCGCGGGCATTGGTGGCGAAGGTGCGGACCTTGCGTGCGAGCTGCCCGGCCTGCTTGGCCAGCTCCGGCAGCTTGTCGGGGCCGAAGACGAGGATGGCCAGGAACGCGATGACGACGAGCTCGCCGAATCCGATCCCGAACACGCCCGCTCGCCCCGCCCCGGCCCTTAGCTACCCGGTCAGAACTTGTTGCTCGGGGTGAGGCCCAGCTGCAGCCCGGCCAGGCCGCGGCCGCGGCCGTCGAGCCGCTCGGCGATCGCGGTCAGTGCGGCAGCGGCGAGCGACGTGGGGTCGGCCTCGACGACCGGCTTGCCGGAGTCGCCGCCCTCGCGGAGGGAGGTGTCGAGCGGGATGCTGCCGAGCACCGGAACGTCGTAGCCGAACCGCGCCGACAACGTGGTCGCCACCCGATCGCCACCGCCCGAGCCGAAGATGTCGAGCCGGTGGTCCTTGCCCTCCGCGGTGCAGTGCGGGCACGGGAGGTAGCTCATGTTCTCGATGACGCCCACGACCCGCTGGTGCATCATCGACGCCATCGTTCCGGCCCGCTCGGCCACCTCGGCCGCTGCCTCCTGCGGCGTGGTCACGACGACGACCTCGGCGTTCGGCAGGTGCTGGCCGAGCGAGATCGCGACGTCGCCGGTGCCGGGCGGCAGGTCGAGGAGGAGCACGTCGAGGTCGCCCCAGTAGACGTCGGAGAGCATCTGCACCAGCGCCCGGTCGAGCATCGGGCCGCGCCAGGCGACCACCTGCTCGCGCTGCGGCTTGAGCATGCCGATCGAGATCGCCGAGACGCCGCTGGCCGTCGGCACCGGCATGATCAGGTCGTCGACCTGGGTCGGCTTGGAGTCGGCGATGCCCAGCATCGCCGGCACCGAGTGTCCGTAGATGTCGGCGTCGACGATGCCGACCTTGCGGCCGGCGCGGGCGAGTGCGATCGCGAGGTTGACGGTCACCGAGGACTTGCCGACCCCACCCTTGCCGCTCGCGATCGCGTAGACCTTGGTCAGCGAGCCGGGCTGTGCGAACACGATCTCGCGCTGCGCCTGGCCGCCGCGGAGCGTGTCGTGGAGGCTGCCGCGCTGCTCGGAGGTCATCACGCCGAGGTCGAGGTCGACCCGGGTGACGCCGTCCAGCGCGCTGACGGCCCCGGTCACGTCACGGTTGATGGTGTCCTTGAGCGGACAGCCGGCGACCGTGAGCAGCACCCGCACCTTGACCACGCCGTCGTCCTCGACGGAGACCGCGTCGACCATGCCGAGATCGGTGATCGGGCGCTTGATCTCGGGGTCGTTGACCGTAGCCAGGGCAGCTTGCACCTGGTCGAGCGTGGGGAGGGTCGGCGTGGCACTCATCGGCACGAGTCTACGGAGCGACCGTTGCCCTCTGTTACTCGCCGCCTCCGTGAGACGCCCCACCCTCGGAGGTGTCGTCGCGCTCCTCGAGCTCGCCGAGCAGCGCGCGCAGCTCGGAGCGCAGGTAGTCGCGGGTGGCGACCTCGCCCATCGCCATCCGGAGCGACGCCACCTCGCGGGCCAGGAACTCCATGTCGGCGTGCGACCGGGTCGCCGCCTCGCGGTCCTGGGTGGCGATCACCCGGTCCCGGTCCTCCTGCCGGTTCTGGGCGAGCAGGATCAGCGGAGCTGCGTACGACGCCTGCAGGCTGAGGATCAGCGTCAGGAAGATGAGTGGGTACTTGTCGAAGGTCAGCTCTTCGGGCCCGAGCGTGTTCCACAGCACCCAGGCGATGACGAACAGCGTCATCCACATCAGGAACCTCGCGGTGCCCATGAACCGCGCGAACCGCTCGGCGAAGATGCCGAACGCGTCGGTGTCGTACGACGGACGCCAGGTGATCTGGCGGCCCAGAGCCCGCGGGGTGTCGAGCCGGTCCCTGGTCCGGCGCTGGTCACTCATGACGCTCTGCCGCTCGTTCGCGCCACCTCGGCGGCAGCATGTGGTCGAGCAGGTCGTCGACGGTGACCGCACCGAGCAGGCGGCGGTTCTCGTCGACCACGGGCGCCGCCACCAGGTTGTAGGTGGCGAGGTGCGCCGCGACTTCGTCGATGGTCGCCTCGGGGCGCAGGGACTCGAGCGAGTCGTCGAGGGCTCCGGCGACGAGCGTCGAAGGAGGCTCCCGCAGCAGCCGCTGGATGTGCGCGACCCCGAGCAGCTTGCCGGTCGGGCACTCGAGCGGCTGGCGGCAAACGTAGACCAGGGACGCCAGGGCCGGCGTCAGCTCGGGGTTGCGGACGTGGGCGAGCGCATCGGCGACGGTGGCGTCCGGGCCGAGGATCACCGGCTCCGGGGTCATCATGCCGCCGGCGGTGTTCTCGACGTACTTCATCAGCCGGCGGACGTCCTCGGCCTCTTCCGGCTCCATCAGCTGAAGCAGGATCTCCGCCGTCTCGGGCGGCAGGTCGGCGATCAGGTCGGCAGCGTCGTCGGCGGACATCTCCTCGAGGACATCGGCAGCGCGTTCGGCGCCGAGCCGCTCCAGGATGCCGACCTGGTCCTCCTCGGGCAGCTCCTCGAGCACGTCAGCGAGGCGCTCGTCGTCCAGCGCCATCGCGACCGCGGTCCGGCGCTCGAGGGGCAGGTCGTGCAGCATGCTCGCTGCGTCGGCCGGGCGCATCTCGTTGATCGCGGCGACCAGATGCGTCGCGCCCTGCCGATCGTCGGTGCGGGACAGGCCCGTGACCTCGTGCCACTCGACGACGTGCGTCTGCCCGCGTCGGCGCAGGCCCTTGCTCGGCTCGCGGATGGCGACCCGGCTGAGCACCCAGTCACGGGTGCGGCCCCGCTCCATCGCCACGTCGTAGACGGTGCCGGTGACGCCACTGCTGGTGACGGTGACCGTGCGGTCGAGCATCTGTCCCATGACGAGGGTCTCGGTCGAACGCTGCTCGAAACGGCGCATGTTGAGCAGCCCGGTCGTGTAGACCTGGCCGCTGTCGATCGTGGTCACTCGCGTCATCGGCAGGAACACCCGCCTGCGCCCCAACACCTCCGCGACCATGCCCAGCACCCGCGGCTGCACGCCCTCCGCCCGCATCGCCACGACGAGGTCACGCACCTTGCCGACCTGGTCACCCTGCGGATCGAAGATCGGCAGCCCCACCAGCCTGGCGGCATAGACGCGGGAGGGGGTGCTCACGATCCGAGGTTATCGGTCGCGGCAGGCGATTCCCCGAAGGTGCGTCGCCGACGCTCGCCGTTGCCCGTTGCCACCGGGGAGCGACCGGAGTAGACATCGAAGCCGACGGTCGGTTACAGAGCCGGCCGCGGGAGGAACGGATGAGCTGGATGAAACGCTTCTTCAAAGAGTCTCTCTCACCGACGATGGCGGTCGCGATCCTTGCGCTGGTCGTTGCAACAGGCGGGACCGGGTACGCCGCGGCGCGGTTCGGGAACGACAGCGTGCCCGCGGCACAGCACGCCGGCGGCCCACCGCAGCCGGTGCTCGGGCCGGGCAAGACGATGATCGGGTACTACACCGCTGGCGGCGCCAGCGGCAACAGCGGCTACATCGGCGAAGGGATCACCTTCCCCGCGAAGCTGCCTCCGGGCTTCAACAACAGCCACGTCCAGTACATCGAGAGCGGGGACCCGTTCACGACGAAATGCCCCGGCCTCAACAGAGCCAAGCGGAACTGGATGTGCTTCTACGAGGGGCAGGCCTCGGGTGTGGACATCTGTTGCATCTACGACCGGCAGTACAACAGCTTCGCCACGGCTGACCATGGCGTCCGCATCTACTGGAACGTCAACACGTCGGGCAACTATGCCGACGGCCAATGGGTGGTCCGCGCACCCTAGGCACTAGAGCAAGGAGCCGGTGACCCTGACGGGTCACCGGCTCCTTCGGATGTCGGGGTGGAGGCTCAGCTCTTGCCGGCCGGCAGCGTGGCGTGAGGGGCGTCGACGCGTCGCGGACCGTGAGGCTGCAGCGGTCGGTCAAAACTGCGTCGATGCCCCGGAGACACGTTCGGCCTATTTGATGCGGTAGTCCTCGAGCATGGCGCGGCCGATGATCATCTTCTGGATGTCGGTGGTGCCCTCGCCGATGAGCATGAAGGCGACCTCGCGATAGAGGCGCTCGATCTCGTACTCCTTGGAGTAGCCGTAGCCGCCGTGGATGCGGAACGACGCCTCGACGACCTCGTGGGCGTACTCGGACGCGACCATCTTGGCCATGCCGGCCTCGACGTCCATGCGCTGGCCGCTGTCCTTCATCCGAGCTGCCTTGACCATCATCGTGTGGGCGACCTCGACCTTGGTGGCCATCTCCGCGATGCGGAAGAGGATCGCCTGGTGGGCGGCGATCGGCTTGCCGAAGGTCTGGCGCTGCTGGGCATAGGCCACGCCGAGCTCGAAGCCCCGCCAGGCCAGGCCGCACGCGCGGGCGGCGACGTTGACGCGACCGACCTCGACACCGTCCATCATCTGGTAGAAGCCCTTGCCGGTCTCCCCACCGAGGATCTGGTCGGCACGGACCACGTGGTTGTCCAGGACCATCTCGGTGGTCTCGACGCCCTTGTAGCCCATCTTGTCGATCTTGCCGGGGATGCTGAGGCCGGGAGCGGTCTCGCCGAAGCCTGCTTCCTTCTCGATGAGGAAGGTCGTCATGTTCTTGTAGACCGAGTCGGCGCCCTCGTCGGTCTTGCACAGCGTGGCGACCAGGCGCGACTCGGCGCCGTTGGTCAGCCACATCTTGGTGCCGGTGATCGAGTAGCTGCCGTCATCCTGCTTCACCGCCTTCGTCGACACCGCCGACACGTCCGACCCGAGACCCGGCTCGGACATCGAGAACGCACCGCGCATCTCGCCGGTGGCCATCTGGGGCAGGTACTTCTGTTTCTGCTCCTCGGTGCCGTGCTGCATCACCATGTAGGCCACGATGAAGTGGGTGTTGATGACGCCGGAGACGCTCATCCAGCCGCGGGCGATCTCCTCCACGCACAGGGCGTAGGTGAGCAGCGACTCGCCGAGACCGCCGTACTCCTCGGGGATCATCAGGCCGAAGACGCCGAGCTCCTTGAGGCCGTTGACGATCTCGGTGGGGTACTCGTCGGCGTGCTCGAGCTCCTGGGCGACAGGGATGATCTGCTCGTCGACGAACACCTTGACGGCCTTGAGGATCTCGGTCTGGTCCTCGGTCAGGCCGTCGGTCTCACACAGGCGTGGCATCGGTTCCCCTTTTCTCGGTTGGCCAGTCGCTCCGGCAGGGCCGCAACCGACCACGACAACCCATCGAACTCTACCGGCGGGTAGCGCCCGCAACCGCTTCCAGGGCCGTCCGCGAGACGTTCACAAAGGCTTGCGGCGCCCCGCGTAGGCGGCGTAGTTGGCCAGCGCTGTGATCGACGCCTCAGCCACGGCGGCTTCGTCGTACGCCGGCAGCGGGCGGGCGCTGCTGTCGTCCGGGACCAGCGCGTCGAGGTGGCCGTGGACGCGGTAGCCGCGGTCCCGGATCGTGCTGACCGTCCGCCGGGCGACCTGCTGCACCCAGCCGAGGTGCTCCGGAGGCAGGGTGAGCCTGGGGCTGGCGCTGCGGGTGAGGACACCGTGCGCGAACGGCCAGCGCACGGCATCGGTGTAGTCCCGCTTGTAGTCCGGCAGCCGGTCGCCGAGCGCCGCGTTGACGCGCCGGAACACCTCGGACTCCACCACGCCGAACGACGCGTTGACCGACCCCCTCGGCCGGGTCACCGCAGCGCTGTCGAAGCCGACGACGCTGCCCATCAGGTTGAAGACGCCGTCCGGGTCCTGGGAGTACGACGGCACCACGATGAGGTGCGTCCGGGACGGTTCGGCGGCGCGGCCCCAGCGGTCGAGGATGTCGACCGGGTCCTGGCGCCGCCAGAACTGCTCCGCCCAGTCGCCCCGGCGATCGCGGACGGCATCGAGGAAGTCCGGGTAGGCATCGGCGAGGCGGTGCTTGAGGAACTGCTGGTAGTCCGACGGCAGCTGCTGCGCCCAGTCGCGCACGGTCAGGACCAGGTGGAGGTCGACGCCGGCCGCCTCGCACAGGGACGCGATGGCGTCGACGTCCTCCGGGCGCACCTCGGCGAGGTCCTCGTTGCTCGCGAGCAGCGTCGCGCCCGCGGTGTCGCGGATCGTCCCCGGGACCTGCTGGAGCGCCTTGGTCCGGTGCTCACCGGCGAACCCGGCGACCGGGCGCCAGCCCAGCGGACGCAGCAGTCCGCCGACATGGGCGGGCCGGCCGACGTACGGCAGTCCGACTCCCTCGGCGGCGAGCGCCTCGACCGACATCCACAACCCGGCCTGCAGCGAGGACGTGCCGGTCTTGCTGCAGCCGACGTGGAGGAAGAGCGGTCGGCGGTGGTCGGTCACGCGGGCTAGCGTGCCAGACTCTCGACCGCGAACGAGAGGCACGACAGGTACGAGAGGAGTCCGGGATGGTCTCGACAGGCTCGACGTCCGGCCGGCCGGAGGTCGCGGTGCTCACGATGGCACGCGACGAGGGCGACCTGTTGCGGTTGTGGGTGTCGCACTACGCGCGGCAGGTCGGCATCGACAACCTGATCGTGCTCGACGACAACTCCGTCGACGGTTCGACCGACGGACTCGGGTGCACCGTCCACAAGGTGCCGCCGCTCAAGGGCGGGCTCGACTTCGAGCCGGTGCGGATGCGACTGATGAACGGCATCGCCAACGGTCTGCTCGCGGCCTACGACTACGTCGTGTTCGTCGACGTCGATGAGTTCCTCGTGACCGATCCGGCCGTCTACCCGACCCTGCCCGACCTCCTCCAGGATCGCGGCCGACCCGAGGCGCTCGGCGTGGTGGGTCTGAATGTCGTGCACGTCCCGAGCGCGGAGCCGGACGCCCTGGACCTCACCCGGCCGTTGCTGGAGCAGCGCAGCTTCGCCAAGTTCACCCCGCTCATGTGCAAGCCGTCGGTCAAGCGGATCAACGCCGGCTGGGCGATCTCGTCGCACGCGCTGAAGGCGCCGTACACGATCGACCCCGAGCTGTTCATGCTCCACCTCAAGTTCGCCGACCGGACCCGGCTCGCCGAGGTCGCCGCACTCCGCAACGCCGTCAGCAAGGCCGACGGCCGGGCCGAGGAGGCGAGCTGGGGCAAGGAGGCGGACCAGGTGCTCGCGATCTTCGACGAGGTCGTCGCCGACGTCGACGCAGCCGGCGTACCCGAGTTCGACCCTGCCGCCGCGGACCTCGACGAGATGGTGATCTTCCACAACGGGCGGCACCGGACGCCGAAGCAGGGCCAGATCGCGGCGCTGCGCAAGCAGCCCCTGACGCTGATCCCGAAGCGGTTGGTCGGCACGCTGTAGCCGGACCTGGTCGCCCGAACCGCTGTGCGAGGATCGACGGGTGGATTACGTCTTCGTCGTGACCTACGGCCGGTCCGGCTCGACCCTCGTGCAAGGCATGCTCAACACGATGCCGCGGACTCTCGTCCGAGGTGAGAACGGCCTCTACGTGCAGCACCTCTTCCGGGCCTGGCAGGCGACGGACGAGATCCGCCAAAAGCGCAAGGGGCCGCCGGCCCGCAAGCCGACCAACGCGTTCTACGGCATCAATGCGCTCACCCGCGCGCGGTTCGTGCGCAGCGCGCACCGACTGGTCGTCGGCGGGATCCTCGGCAGCGAGGACGAGAAGGACTTCGACCGGATCGGGTTCAAGGAGGTCGACTGGCACCAGATCTCCTCCGAGGAGACCGACCCGTTCTTCGCGTGGCTGGAGGAGGTGTGCCCGGACGCGACGTACATCCTGAACACCCGCGACGTCGAACAGGTCCTCGGCTCCGGATTCTGGCAGCGTCAGGAGACAGACGAGGCGCTGGCCGCGATCAACCGGGTCATCGAGATCCAGGACCACCTCCGAGCCACGCGCGCCGACCGGGTCCTGGAGACCAGGTACGAGATCATCACCGGCGACGACAAGACCGCGTCGGACGCGGCGCTCACCGAGCTTGCGGAGTTCGTCCTCGGCAGCTGCGACGACGCGCTCCTCGATGCCCTGCGTGGCACCCTCGAGGTAGGACACGGACCAAACCCGTTCGGCAAGAGCCGTCGGGGAGACAAGAAGGAGACTCCGGATGGCTGACGGCGGACCGAACGAGGATCTCAAGGCGAAGATGCGAGAAGCGCTGGACCGCAAGAACAACAAGGAGAAGGGCGTCCACGAGGACGGCCCGACCCCGGAGAAGGCGCACGGTTCCGAGGTCGTCGGCGGCGCTCCGAAGATGCACCGACGCAAGGCCGGAGGCGGCGGCAGCTAGCAGTACCGGCAGAATGCCGCCCGTGAGCAAGACCACTGTGTCCAAAACAAGCGGGGGCAACTTCTTCGAGGACTTCACTGTCGGCCAGGTGATTGGGCACGCGACTCCGCGCACGGTCACCGAGGGCGATCGAGCGTTGTACGGCGCGCTCTACCCGACCCGGTTCGCCGTCCCTTCGTCCGCGGCGTTCGCCGCATCGGTCGGGCTGGCGCCCCACCCGGTCGAGGACCTGATCGCCTTCCACATCGCCTTCGGCAAGACCGTCCCCGACATCTCGCTCAACGCGGTGGCGAACCTCGGCTACGCCGAGCTCCGGTTCCACCGGCCGGTGCTTTCCGGCGACACGCTCGCGACGAGGTCGGAGGTCATCGGACTCAAGCAGAACTCCAACGGCAAGTCCGGCGTCGTCTACGTGCGATCTACCGCGACCAACCAGGACGGCGAGGTCGCAATGGACTGGTGCCGGTGGGTCATGGTCCACAAGCGGGACGCCGAAGCACCGGCGCCGGAGGCGGTGCTGCCCGAGCTGAAGCAGACCCTCGCCGCCGAGGACCTGGTGATCCCAGCGGGGCTCGACTTCTCGTCGTACGACTTCGCTGCGGCGGGGGAGCCGCACCGATTGGACGACTACGCGGTCGGCGAGAAGATCGACCACGTCGACGGCGTCACGTTCACGGACGCGGAGCACATGATGGCCACCCGGCTGTGGCAGAACACCGCCAAGGTGCACTTCAACGCCGAGGCCCGCCCGGACGGCAACCGGCTGATCTACGGCGGCCACGTGATCTCGATGGCCCGCGCGCTGTCGTTCAACGGGCTCGCCAACGCCCAGCTCATCGCGGCCATCAATGGTGGCTCCCACGTTGCGCCGGCGTTCGCCGGCGACACCGTCTACGCGTGGTCCGAGGTGCTCGACCGCGCCGAGATCAGCGACAGCGTGGGCGCCCTGCGACTGCGCCTGGTCGCGACCAAGGGCCGTGACGAGTCGACGACCCTGCGCACCGCGGAAGGAAGGTACGCCGACCGCGTGCTGCTCGACCTCGACCTCTGGGCGCTCATCCCACGCTGACGCCGCTGATGGCGTAGCTGACCTCGTCGTCGACGGCGTTCTCGATCTGGTCGACGGCCACGCCGTTGGGCCAGTCCTGGTCGGCCGGCCAGTCCACGATGACCTCGGCCGCCTCGGTGTTGTTGGCCTGGGCGATCACGTCGTTGATCGTCTTTCGGAGGTACTCGGGCGCCTCGGTGCCCGCCTTCACGCCGCCCCTGACGCCCTCGAGGACAACGGCCGAGGTGACCTCGCCGTCCTCGACGGTCACCTTCACCGGACCCGTGATCGGGCAGAAGCAGAACTGCTCCAGCACGAAGGTGTAGTCGGGCTCGTCGAACTCGGGATAGGTCCCCACGGTCGGCTCCTCGGTGGGCTCGTCGGACGCCTCGCTGGTGGGCGTGCTCGCCGGGTCCTCGGCGGTCGGGGAGTCGTCGTCGCCACTGCAGCCGGCGAGAGCGGAGATGGCGAGGGCCGTGGCGGCCGCGCAGAGCAGGATCCTCATGGTGGTACGACGGTAGCGACGCAGCCACGGTTCCGCTGGCAGGCTGGGCCGCACGACGGAAGCGGGCGGGCACGGGAGACGCCGGTCGTCCTCCGCTCGAACGCTTGACGATCCCGCCGCCGCACAGCACGGTGTGACGCATGTCTCTGCGCGTCGGCTGCCCCCGCTGTCCGGCGCCGGTGGCTGAGACCGGCGACGGCAGCTGGAACTGCCCCGAGCACGGGCTTGTCGCGCCGCTGTGGCACACCGACGCGGCGTCGTACGACGACTTCGCGGGCCATCTCGGACACGCGGGCCAGTTCCCGACCTACCTCCCGTGGCCGCTGGGACCCGGTTGGTCCGTCACCGACTTCGCGTCGGTCGCCGCCGACGGGCGTGAGCCGCGCGCGACGATGACCTGTGTGTCGGGGACGAGCGCCCTCGACGGCCCGGTCGACGTGATCGTGGTCAGCGAGGAGCCCGGCACCGGGCTCGGTGCGCGGATCGCCGGCGTCTCACCGACCGGCCGGGTCGATCCGGGGGACGAGGTCGGGGAAGGGCCGCCGACGGTCAAGGTGCGGATCGGCAGCTTCCCGGTGGGCCTCTGGCCGGTGTCGGTGAGCGCTGCCGACGGCGAGTGGGACCGATCCGTCGTCGCCGGTGAGGCAGAGGGACGGTGGTTGTGGCTCGTCCTGCGTCCTGCGTCGGCGATCCTGCTGCTCCGGGACGACTGGATCCTGCGCGACGTCTCGGAGACCGGGCCGCAGCTGGTCGCGCTCCCGTTCGGCGGTCCGGCCCCCTCCTGGTGACGCTCTGGTCGTCGATCGACGAGCTGGTGCGGCTGATCGCGTGCAGCGACCGGCGCCCCACGTCGCCGGTGGTCCACTGGATGACCCGCAGGGGGCGCGCGGTGTCGTTCGTCATGGGCCGGGGGAACCACCGGTGCGACCGAGAAACAAGAACAGGTTCTAATTTCGCCGACTGCCGGGATGCGCCAGCTCGGCACTAGATTGCGGAGGTGCGGATCGACCTCCATACCCACTCCCGAATCAGCGACGGCACCCAGGCGCCGGCCGACCTGGTGCGGGCCGCCGCGGCGGCGGGCCTGGACGTGGTCGCCCTCACCGATCACGACATCACCGCAGGCTGGGACGAGGCGGCTGTCGCCGCCGAGGCGGCGGGTATAGCGCTGGTGCGCGGGATCGAGATCAGCACGCGCTTCCGGAGCCGCGGCGTGCACCTGTTGGCCTACTTGCCGGATCCGACGGACGACGCCCTGGTGACCGAGCTGCGGCGGATCCTCGACGGGCGTGACGCCCGGATCCCGACGATGCTCGCGCTGTTGCGCGGCCTCGGGATCGACGGCGCGACCGAGGAGGCTCTGGCCGAGATCACGGTCGACGCCGGCGCGACCGGCCGCCCGCACGTGGCCGATCTGCTGGTGCGCCTCGGCGTCGTCGCGGATCGCGACCAGGCGTTCACGGAGTATCTATCGCTGGGTCGCTCTGCCTACGTCAACCGGTACGCCGCCGAGCTCGTCACCATGATCGGGATCGTGACCGCGGCCCGGGGCGTGCCCGTCGTCGCGCACCCGTGGGGAAGGGGCAGCTCGGACGTGCTCGACGAGGATGCGTTCGCGAAGCTCGCTTCGGCCGGGTTGTTCGGCATCGAGGTCGACCACCTCGACCACGACGCCGACCAGCGGGCGCGGCTGCGCGCGATCGCCGAGCGGCTAGGACTGGCCGTCACCGGCTCCAGCGACCACCACGGCACCGGCAAGGTCGACCACCACCTCGGTGTCGAGACGACCGCACCGGACCAGCTGGCACTGATCCTCGCCCGCGCCGCCGAACTGGGCTCGCCGACCGCACTGGTGGGCGCGGCATGAACATCGTCGACGGCGTGCTCCTGGTCGAGGTCTTCGTGACCCTCTTCGTGATCATGGACCCGGTCGGCACCGTGCCGATCTTCCTGACGCTCACCAGCGGCCGGAGCGCGTCGACCTCACGCAGGTACGCCTGGCAGGCGGTCGGGGTCTCGTTCCTCGTGATCACGGCGTTCGCGTTCTTCGGGCAGCAGATCCTCAGCTATCTGCACATCTCGCTGCCTGCCCTGCAAGGCGCCGGTGGGCTCCTCCTGCTACTGGTCGCGCTCGAGCTTCTCACCGGCAACGAGGCTGAGCCGAAGGCCAACCAGGACGTCAACGTCGCGCTGGTCCCACTGGGTACCCCGCTGCTGGCCGGGCCGGGAGCCATCGTGGCGACGATGCTGTTCGTCAAGGGCATCGATGACACCCAGGAACTCACCGCGGTCGCGCTCGGGATCGTCGGCGTCCACCTCGCGCTCTGGGCCGCGATGCGCTACTCGCTGCCGATCCTCAAGGTGATCCGGGAGGGCGGCGTGCTGCTGGTGACCCGCATCGCCGGCCTTCTGCTGTCGGCGATCGCGGTCCAGCTGATCGCGAACTCCGTGCGTGCGTTCATCGCGGGCGAAGGCTGACCCACGAAGTCGCACACGAACCCTGCTACTTCGCGGACGAACCCTGCTACGTCGTGGGCTACTTGCGGCCCATGGACTGGAACCGCTGCAGGAGGGGCCGGGGTACGACGCGGGTGGTGGTGACGATCGCCTTGTAGCGCTTGCTCGGGATCGACATGGCCTTGCCGCTGTCGAAGTCGGCGAGGGCGTCGCGCACCAGCCGGTCTGCTTCGAGCCACAGTGCCTTCGGTGCGCTGGCGTCGGGATCGACACCGAGCCGCTCGTGGAACTCGGTCTTCACGAAACCGGGGCAGAGCGCCATCACGGTGACCCCGCGGTCGCCGTACTCGTTGTGGGCCCAGGTGCTGAAGCTGTTGACCCACGCCTTCGCGGCGCTGTAGGTGCCGCGCGGCAGGAACGCGGCGACGCTGGAGACGTTGATGACGCCCCCGGACCCTCGCTCGACCATCCCGCCGAGAGCCGCGTGCGTCAGGCGCAGGACCGCCCGCACCAGGACGTCCTGCTGCGCCTGCTCGGTCTCGATGTCGTTGTCGAGGAAGCTTCCCTTGAGGCCGAACCCGGCGTTGTTGACGAGCAGGTCGACCGGCCGTCCGCGGTCGGCGAGCCGGGCCTCGACCGCGGCGAGCTGGGCGGGGTCGGTGAGGTCGGCGGGGAGTACCTCGGTCGCGACGCCGTACGACGACGCCAGGTCGGCCGCGACCTCCTCCAACCGGGCGGTGTCCCGCGCGACGAGGACCAGGTCGTTGCCGCGCGCGGCGAGCTGACAGGCGAACTCGTGGCCGATCCCGGCGGTGGCGCCGGTGACGAGGGAGGTCGACATGCCGTCCAGTCTCACAGGTCGGTGA
Organism: uncultured Actinomycetota bacterium; assembly: GCA_963846535.1. Taxonomy (GTDB): domain Bacteria; phylum Actinomycetota; class Actinomycetes; order Propionibacteriales; family Nocardioidaceae; genus Nocardioides. The sequence continues at coordinate 1,342,381 of CAWJWK010000003.1, read as the reverse complement.
CCCACGAGCAGCCGGGTGTCCGGCATGATGTCACCCGATGAGCACAAGGGCCCCCCACCCCACCGTCCTCGCCGTCGCCAACCAGAAGGGCGGCGTCGCGAAGACGACGAGCGTCGCGTCGATCGGCGCTGCGCTCGCCGAGCTCGGTCACAAGGTCCTGCTCGTCGACCTCGACCCCCAGTCCTGCCTGACGTTCTCGCTCGGCATCGATCCCGAGGACCTCGAGATCTCGATCCACCACGTGCTGACGAAGGGCGTCGACCCGACCGAGGTGATCCTCCCGACCGAGGACGGTGTCGACCTGATGCCGGCGACGATCGAGCTGGCGCGGGCCGAGGCCGACCTGCTCACCCGCACCGGACGCGAGCACGTCATCCGTGGCGTGGTCGACGACCTCGCCGGGTCCGACACCCACTACGACTGGATCCTGCTCGACTGCCCGCCGTCGCTGGGCGTGCTGACCGTCGCGGCCCTGACCGCCGCGACCGGGGTCCTGGTGCCACTGCAGTGCGAGACGCTGTCCCACCGCGGCGTCGGCCAGCTGCTCGACACCGTTCACGATGTACGACGCTTCACCAATCGTGAACTCGAGGTGTGGGGCGTGCTGCCGACCTTGTACGACGGGCGCACCAACCACGCCCGCGCCGTCCTCGACACGATTGCCGACACCTACGACCTCGAGGTCGTCGAGCCGCCGATCCCGAAGACCATCAAGTTCGCCGAGGCGCCGGCCGCCGGCCGGTCCATCCTGTCCACGAGCCGCAGCAGCAAGGGCGCGCAGGCTTACCGCGAGGTGGCCGGCAACCTGGTGAAGAGAGCGGCTCGCTGACCGTGAGTCACCCCAAGGAGCCGGGCCAGCACCGGGCGCAGCCCGCGCGCCCCCGATCCACGCCCCCGGGGAAGCGCCGGGCCGACGTCCAGCCGCGCCACGGCCGGATCGCGGTGTTCACCGCGTCCGCGACCGTCACCGCGATCACGGTGCTCGGCGGCTTCGGGCTGTTGCCGTCCGGACCCGAGGACGCCGGCGCCGCGTCGGGCGCCTACGTGCCGTCCGTCGTCAAGGACAAGCAGGGCAAGAAGAGCAACCAGACCAAGCAGGGACGGCAGCGCCAAGTGATCCCGGCACTCACCGTCGACCGACGCGCGACCTCGCCGGCCGGCAACGAGCCCGCGCTGCCGGCCGGATCGGGCAGTGGCCACAGGATCGTGTTCAGCGAGGGGCAGCAGCGGGTCTGGCTGGTCGACGGATCCGGCGACGTGCTGCGCAGCTATCTGGTCTCCGGGAGCGCGACCGACAACCTCGACCCCGGCACCTACGACGTCTACTCGCGGTCGCGTTGGGCCGTCGGCATCGACAATTCCGGGACGATGCAGTATTTCGTCCGCTTCACCCAGGGCGATGCGGGGGCCGCGATCGGCTTCCACACCATCCCCGTCGACGACGGTGCGCCGGTGCAGACCGTCGACCAGCTCGGCACCCCGCTGTCGCACGGCTGCGTGCGCCAACGCACGGCCGACGCCATCGCGCTGTGGGACTTCGCGCCGATCGGTACGACGGTCGTCGTCACTGCCTGACCCTGCCGAAAATCGGTCGTGACCCGGTCGGTTCGGTGTCATCGTTGCCAGTTGTGATCGGACGATGAGCTGGGCGGACCGCCTGCGCGCGCTGCGGATGGACCTGACTCCGTGGCGCTCCTCGCGCGACTTCCGGCTGCTGCTTGTCGCCGGCACCGTCTTCTACTTCGGGGCGATGGTCAGCTACGTCGCGATCCCCTACCAGATCTACACGCTGACCGGCTCGAACTTCGCGGTCGGCGCGATCGGTCTGGTGGAGCTGGTGCCGCTCGTCGTCTTCGGCCTGTACGGCGGCGCGCTCGCCGACCACGTCGACCGGCGCCGGCTGCTGGTGGCGCTCGGCGTCGCACAGGCGCTGCTGACCGCCGTACTCGGCTGGAACGCGTTTCGCGACGACCCCAGTGTCTGGTTGATCTTCATGGTCGCCGGGTTCCTGGTGAGCGCCTCCGCGATGCAGCGGCCGTCCCGTGAGGCGCTGCTCCCGCGGACAGTGGCGCACGACCAGCTGACGGCGGCCAACGCGCTCGGAAGCTTCGGTATCCAGATCGGCGTGCTCGCCGGACCGATGCTCGGCGGCCTGTTGGTGGCGTACGTCGGCATCGGCTGGTGCTTCGTCGTCGACGTGGTCGGACTCGCCATCGCGACGGTGCTCTACCGGCTGATGCGGCACTACCCCCATCGTGCCGAGACCACGCCGCCGAGCCTCGCCGCCATCGGCGAGGGCATGCGCTATGCCTTCAGTCGGCGCGACCTGCTCGGCACCTACTTCGTCGACATCGCCTGCATGCTGATGGCGCTCCCGGTGGTGCTGTTCCCAGCCCTGGCCAAGGAGGTCTTCGAGCGACCGGAGCTGCTCGGGTTGCTCTACTCGGCCGAGACCGTCGGCGCGGTCGTGGCGACCCTGCTGTCGGGCTGGACGACCCGCTTCCACCACCACGGCCGGGCGATCGTGGTCGCCGCGGCGTCGTACGGCGCCTTCGTGGCGATCGCCGGCCTGATGCCGTCCTTCTGGCTGGTCGTCGTCATGCTCGCGTTCGCCGGCGGCTCCGACATGATCTCGGGGATCTTCCGCGGCACCGTGTGGAGCCAGACGATCCCCGAGTCGATGCGCGGCAGGTTGGCCGGCATCGAGATGCTGTCCTACTCCGTCGGCCCGCTCGGCGGCCAGGTCCGGGCCGGGATCACCGCCGACCTCTGGTCGGTGCGCGGTGCGATCACCAGCGGTGGCATCGCCTGCATCGGCAGCGTCGCGGTCACGGCACTGCTGCTGCGCGACTTCTGGTCGTACGACGACCGCACCGACGAGCACGCGATCGCCGAGCGCGAGTCCCGTGCCGCGGTGGGGGAGTCGTAGGTCAGCCCTCGGTCGTGGCGGCGGGCTGGGACGCCCCGCCGGATCCGCCCGAGCGGCTGCGGCGGCGACGGCGGTTGCGGTTGCCGCTGCCGGCCGGACGGTCGCCGGAGGTCGGGGCGGACTCGGACGCCACGCCGGACGTCGACTTCTCGCCGCCGGTGCCCGAGGGCTGGCCGCTGCGGGTGCGGGTGCGGCTGCGGTCGCGGTTCTGGTTGCGCGGGGGACGCTCGCGGTCCTCGCGCGGCTTGCGCTCGACCGGCGCGGGCGGAACGATCCGGCCCTTGGTGCCCGGCGGGATGCCCTGGTCGTGGAACAGGTGCTCGGACGTCGAGTAGGTCTCGGTCGGCTCGTCGAACGGCAGGTCGAGCGCCTTGTTGATCATCTTCCAACGGTGCACGTCGGTGGCGTCCACCAGCGTGATCGCGATGCCGGAGGCGCCGGCCCGGCCGGTGCGGCCGATCCGGTGGATGTAGGTCTTGTCGTCCTCGGGGCAGGTGTAGTTGATGACGTGGCTGACGCCCGAGACATCGATGCCGCGGGCGGCGACGTCGGTGGCGACGAGGACCTTCATCTTGTCCTCGCGGAACTTCGTCAGCGCCTTCTCGCGCGCCACCTGCGCCATGTCGCCGTGCAGCGGGCTGGCCTTGAAGCCACGCTCGGCGAGGTCCTCGGCGATCCGCTGCGCCTGCCGCTTGGTGCGGGTGAAGACGATCATCTTGTCGGCGTCCTCGGCCTGCAGGATGCGGCCGATGATCTCCGGCTTGTCGAGGTCGTGGGCCTGATAGATGAACTGCGCGGTCGCCGGGACCGTCGCGTTCTCGTACGACGACTCGGCGCGGATGTTCATCGGGTGCCGCATGTGGGTGCGGGCCAGAGCCACGATCGCGGCCGGCATGGTCGCCGAGAAGAGCATGGTCTGCCGGGTCTCCGGCGTCATCCGGAGCAGCTTCTCGACGTCGGGCAGGAAGCCCAGGTCGAGCATCTCGTCGGCCTCGTCGAGCACGAGCGCGTGCACGTGGGAGAGGTCGAGGGCCCTGCGGTTGGCGAGGTCGATCAGCCGGCCCGGCGTACCGACGACGATGTCGACACCGGTCTCGAGCGCCTCGAGCTGCGGCTCGTAGCCGACGCCGCCGTAGATGGTGAGGACCCGCATGCCGCGGCCACGGGAAGCGAGGTGGAGGTCGTTGGAGACCTGGATGGCGAGCTCGCGGGTCGGGGCGACGACGAGCGCCTGGGGCTTGCCCTGCGGGATCTCGGTGTAGTCGGGATCGCCGGGGGCGACGCTGCGCTGGATGACCGGGATGCCGAACGCCAGCGTCTTGCCGGTGCCGGTGCGGGCCTGTCCGATGAGGTCGGTGCCGAGCAGCGCGACGGAGAGGGTCATCTCCTGGATCGCGAACGGGTGGACGATGCCGGCCTCGGCGAGCGAGTCGCAGATCTCGGCCTGGACGCCGAGGTCGCGGAACGTGATTGCCGGCGCAGCCGTTTCAGGGGTGGTTTCGGTAGTCAGGGGACTTTTCGCTTTCGTGAGTGAGATCAGCCGGGGCCGAGTTCATTTCGGATGCGGCTGATTCACACTCAGCCGCGCACATACGTGGCGCCGCCGCGTGGTGGGGCGCCCGGAGCATTGGCTCGCTGGCTCCATGGTATCGGTACCCTGCCCGCATGGCTGAATCCGACGTGATGGTGCCCGACGAGCTCCCCGTCGCACTGGCCGACCCCGCCTACCGGGAGGCAGTCGTCGACCTGCTCGCGGTCATCGCGTACGGCGAGCTCTCCGCTTTCGAGCGGCTCGTCGAGGACGCCAAGCTGGCGCCGACGCTGGAGGACAAGCTGGCCCTGGCACAGATGGCCGGTGCCGAGCTGGCGAAGGTGCAGCCCCTGATCGACCGGATCGCCAAGCTGGGGGGCGACCCGTTCGCGGCGATGGCCCCGTTCCACGAGGCGCTCGACGAGTTCCACGCCCACACGGCGCCCGCCGACTGGCATGAAGGCCTGGTGAAGGCCTTCGTCGGCGACAGCCTCGCTCGCGACTTCTACCGCGAGATCGCGGCGTTCCTGGACCCCGACACCCGCGACCTGGTCGTGTCCTCGGTCGTCGAGGGCCAGCACTCGGCGTTCGCGGTCGACCGGGTGCGCCACGCGATCGCGGCCGACCCGCCGCTCGGCGGCCGGCTCGCGCTCTGGGGTCGCCGGCTGATGGGCGAGGCGCTCATCCAGGCCCAGCGGGTCGCGGCCGACCGCGACGCCCTGACCGCGCTCCTCGTCGGCGGCGTCGACCGGCCCGGTCTCGACCTGGCCGCGCTCGGCCGGATGTTCACCCGGCTGACCGAGCGTCACGCCGAACGGATGGCCGAGCTGGGCCTCGACGCGTGACCGACCCCGACCGCGAGGTCGAGCACCTGCTCTACCGCGCGCTGGTCCGGTTGCGCGACGACGGCACGCCGCGGACCCGCCACCTGACGACCAACGCGATCATCGCCCGACCAGTCGCTCGTCGTACCCGGCCCTTCCAAGCGACCGAAGCGCTGCCGCTGCACGCGATCATCACCGGTCGCTACCGCGACACGTTCCACCGCAGCGGCGGGACCTGGTGCTTCGCCTCCCGGACGATGGTGTCCGACCTGACCGGCGACCTCAGTCGACACCTGCCGGGTTGACCTCGCGCGCCTGCGGCTCCCACCCGGGCGGCCCGAACAGGTAGCCCATCCGCTCCCGCCAGGTCCGCGCGGCGCGGACGTTGCGGACGATCTTCGCGTAGTCGCCGTACTGCAGCTTGATCATGTTGTAGGTGCCGACCGGCTTGGTGAGGCCGTACTTCGGCCGCTGCTTCTCCTCGACGAACGAGCCGAACATCCGGTCCCAGATGATCAGGATCCCCGCGTAGTTCTTGTCGAGGTACTCCGGGTCGGAGCCGTGGTGCACCCGGTGGTGCGACGGCGTGTTCATCACGAACTCGATCGGGCGCGGCAGCTTGCCGATCATCTCGGTGTGCGTGAAGAACTGGTAGATCAGGTTGAACCCGAACGCGACGTAGATCGTCCACGGCGCGAAGCCGAGGAACGGCAGAGGCAGCCAGAAGACGAACTCGAACCACGGGTTCCACTTCTGCCGCAGCGCGGTCGCGAAGTTCATGTACTCGCTGGAGTGGTGCGCCTGGTGGGCGGCCCAGCCGATGTTGACCCGGTGCACGAACCGGTGCGAGAGGTAGAACGAGAGATCGACTGCCGCGATCAACAGGACCCAGTACCACCAGGTGTCGGTCGGCATCTTGAGCGCGTCGGGCGTCAGGTACTCGAAGACGGCGATGTAGACGAAGAACGACCCGACCTTCAGCGCCAGGCTGAAGAAGAGCGAGATCGCGCCCATGCCCATGCTCGTCCGGGCGTCGCGGCCCTGGTAGCCGGTCGGCGGCCGGTGCTCCTCGTCGTCATGGTCGAGCCACTTGAGTGCGGCGAGCTCGATCGCGATGGTGAGCAGGAAGAACGGGACCGCGTAGGTCACCGGGTTCTTCCACGGGTCGAGCAGGTCCTGCACTCCAGCATGGTAAGCGGCTCGCCCGGTGGGTGGTGCCGGAACCAACCCGTGGCCGGGACTAGGCTCAGACGACGTACGACGAACGAACCGGACTACCCAGGAGCAACACACGTGGCAGCGATCGAAGCCGTCGGCGCCCGCGAGATCCTTGACTCGCGCGGCAACCCCACTGTCGAGGTGGAGGTGCTCCTCGATGACGGATCGTTCGCCCGGGCGGCGGTCCCCAGCGGCGCGTCCACCGGTGCCTTCGAGGCGGTCGAGCTGCGTGACGGCGGCGACCGCTATCTCGGCAAGGGAGTGCAGAACGCGGTCGAGGCCGTCATCAAGTCTCTCGGCCCCGCGGTCGAGGGCCTCGACGCCGCCGACCAGCGGTTGATCGACCAGACGATGATCGAGGTCGACGCCACTCCCAACAAGGCCAAGGTCGGCGCCAACGCGATCCTGGGCGTCTCGCTCGCGGTCGCCCGCGCCGCGGCCGACTCCGCGGACCTCCCGCTCTACCGGTACGTCGGCGGCCCCAACGCCCACCTGCTGCCCGTCCCGATGATGAACATCCTCAACGGCGGCGCGCACGCGGACACCAACGTCGACGTGCAGGAGTTCATGATCGCGCCGATCGGAGCCCCGACGTTCCGCGATGCGCTGCGCACCGGCGCCGAGGTCTACCACGCACTCAAGTCGGTGCTGAAGACCCGCGGCCTCGCCACGGGTGTCGGCGACGAGGGCGGCTTCGCCCCCGACCTCGAGTCCAACCGGGCGGCCCTCGACCTGATCGCCGAGGCGATCGACAAGGCCGGCTACCAGCTCGGCAAGGACTTCGGGCTGGCGCTCGACGTCGCCGCCAGCGAGTTCTACGACGACGGCGCCTACACGTTCGAGGGTGCCAAGAAGTCGTCCGACGAGCTGATCGCCTACTACAGCGAGCTCGTTTCGGCCTACCCGATCGTCAGCATCGAGGACCCGCTCAACGAGGACGACTGGGACGGCTGGAAGGCCATGACCGACACCCTCGGCGGCAAGACCCAGATCGTGGGCGACGACCTCTTCGTCACCAACGTCGAGCGACTCCAGCGCGGCATCACGGGCGGCCAGGCCAACGCGCTGCTGGTGAAGGTCAACCAGATCGGCTCGCTCACCGAGACGCTCGACTCCGTCGACCTGGCGCACCGCAGCGGGTTCCGCTGCATGATGAGCCATCGCTCCGGCGAGACCGAGGACACCACGATCGCCGACCTCGCGGTGGCGACCAACTGCGGCCAGATCAAGACCGGCGCTCCGGCCCGGTCGGAGCGGGTGGCGAAGTACAACCAGCTGCTCCGGATCGAGGACGAGCTCGGCGACGCGGCGCGCTACGCCGGCGCCGGCGCGTTCCCGCGCTACCAGGGCTGACCGGACCGACCACCGCCGCACACGCCGGACCGAAGGGGGACACGGATGGCTGCCACACCAGGCGACCGTCGTCGTACCCCCCGTGGCCCGGGCCAGCCCCGGTCCGGGCCGGGTGCGGCCCGCCGGCCGGAGCGCAAGCGCGCGGAGCGGGACCGGGTGGCGTCGGTCGCGCTGGCGCGCGCAGAGGAGCGTCAGCGGTCCCGGCTGACCGGCCGCGCGGCGATCTTGGTGCTGGTGCTCGCCGTGCTCGCGGTGTCCTACGCGTCGTCGCTGCGCGCCTACCTCGAGCAGCGCAGCCAGATCGATGCCCTGGAGGCCCAGATCGCGGAGCGGGAGTCGTCCATCGGCGACCTCGAGCGCGAGAAGGACCGATGGGAGGACCCGGCTTACCTGATGCAGGAGGCGCGCAAGCGCGGCTATGTGATGCCCGGCGAGACCCCGTTCGTCGTCGTCGACGCCGACGGTGAGCCGCTGACCGACGCCGAGCTCGACGACCGGTCGTCGGCCGGGGAGGGCGAGTCACGTGCGTGGTACGACGGCGTGTGGTCCTCGGTCCAGATCGCCGGCAACCCGCCGACCAAGATCCAGCCCCAGCCACCGAAGCGGATCGTGGGGTCGGAGGAGTAGGGCGTCGTGTCTCTCAATCCAGCGCCGTCGCGAGCGGAGCTTCCGGTCGATCTGGCAAGGCGGCGGAGCGAAGTTGTGCTCGTCCGCCCATCGAGCGACGCCAACGCAGCCAGATCGAGTCGGAAACTTCGCGCAGCAGGCGCGGAATTGGGAGACTCGCCCTGATGACAGACGAGGCGATCATCGCCGCGCAGCTCGGCCGACCGCCCCGCGGCATCCACGCGATCGGGCACCGCTGCCCGTGCGGCAACCCCGACGTCGTCACCACCGAGCCGCGACTCCCCAACGGCACGCCGTTCCCGACCACCTACTACCTGACCTGCCCGCGGGTGAACTCACGGATCGGCACCCTCGAAGCCTCCGGGCTGATGCGGGAGATGCAGGACCGTCTGGGCGCCGACCCCGAGCTCGCTGCGGCCTACCAGCGCGCCCACGAGCGCTACCTCGCCGACCGCGCTGCCGTCGGCGCGGCTGCGGCCCTGGACGTGCCGGAGATCGAGGGCATCTCCGCCGGCGGCATGCCGGACCGGGTGAAGTGCCTCCACGTGCTCGCCGCTCACGCGCTCGTCGCAGGGCCGGGGGTCAACCCGTTCGGTGACGAGGTGCTGGAGCTCCTCGGCGCCTGGTGGAAGCCCGGGCCGTGCGTCGACCGGTAGCCGCCATCGACTGCGGCACCAACACCGTCAAGCTGCTGATCGGCGACCTTCCCGAGGTCGCGGTGCGGGAGAACCGGATGGTGCGGCTGGGGCAGGGCGTCGACGCCACCGGCCGGCTCGCGCCCGAGGCGCTGGAGCGCACGTTCGCCGCCATCGACGAGTACGCGGCCCTCATCTCCCAGCACGGGGCGGAGCGGATCCGGTTCTGTGCGACATCGGCGACCCGCGACGCCGAGAACGCCGCCGAGTTCACCGCCGGGGTGCGGGCCCGGCTCGGGATCGACCCGGAAGTGCTCTCCGGCGACCAGGAGGCGCGGCTCGCCTTCGACGGCGCGTTGCGCGGGATCGATCCGACCCCGGAACCGGTGCTGGTGTTCGACGTCGGCGGTGGCTCCACCGAGCTGATCCTGGGCGGGCGCTCGACCGGGCCGTGGGCGTCGTACTCGATGGACATCGGGTCGGTCCGCCTCCACGAGCGCTGCCTCGGCGGCGACCCAGCGACAGCCGACCAGATCGCCGCCTGCGTGGCGGCGATTGATGCTGCTCTTGACGACTGCCCGGTCGACCCCGCGTCGGCCGCGGCCGTGATCGGCATCGCCGGAACCGTCACGACGGTCGCCGCCGGCGTGCTCGGCCTGTCGACCTACGACCGCGACCTGATCCACGGGCAGGTGCTCGAGATCGAGGCGGTCCACGACAAGGTCGACGCCCTGGTCCGCGCGACCCGCGACGAGCGCCTCGCCCTGGGCTACGTGCACCCCGGTCGCGCCGACGTGATCGACGCGGGCGCGCTGATCGTGTCGCGGGTGCTGCGCCGGGCGAGGATGTCGGCGGTGACCGTCGCTGAGACCGACATCCTCGACGGCATCGCCTGGTCCCTCGTCGGCTGACTCTCCGAAACGCCTGCGATGGACGCGTGTCGCGCGTAGTTTCGCGATCATGACGGTCCCCGGAGGTCTGTCGGAGCAGCAGGTCCTCGCCATCGGCCGCGCACTGCTGACCGAGCTTGCCGGGCTGCACGAGTCCGGGAGGGTGAACGGCGCTGTCGGACCGTCGACGGTGCTGGTCGACGAGGCGGGCGGGGTGCGCCTCGTCGACGGGCCGGTGGACCAGGCGTACGCCAGCCCGGAGGTCCTGACCGGCCAACCCCCGACGCCCAGCAGCGACCTCTACTCGGCGGCGGCCCTGCTGGCGCATCTGTTCCGCGGCCGGGCCACGCTGCCTCCCACCGTTGCCGACCTCGACCCGGGTGTCGCGTGGCTGCTCGGCCCGGTCCTCGTCGCGGACCCGGCGTCCCGACCGGGCTCCGCGGCGGGCATGGTGACGGCTCTCGACCAGCTCGCCGAGCAACGGCACGGCCGCGAGTGGCGAGTGGCCACGGGGTTCGCCGGCGCGGTGGGTGTCGCCGGCGCGGTGCCGGTGCTCGTCCTCGCCGCGGGAGGTGCGGCGAGCGCCGCCGGTGGGGCGGCCGCAGCCGGTGGCGCGGCCGGCCTGGCGGGTGCGGCAGGCGGGCTCGCCGCCGGAGGCGCCGCTGCAGGTGGGGCCGCCGGGGGTGCGGCCGCCGGAGCGGCGGGAGCCGCTGGAGGAGCGGCCGGAGGAGCAGCAGGCGGAGCGGCTGGGGGCGCTGCCGTCCTGGGCACCGGCGCGGGCGGCCAGGCCGCAGTCGCGAGCGGCGCGGTCCTCCCGCAGGGTGGGCTCCTCGGCGGTGTCGTGGCTCCCGGTGTCGGCGCGCCCGCTGCCGGCGGCGCGGCCTCGACCGCGGCCGGGACGGGACAGGGCGTCGCAGGTGCCGGCAGCGCCGCCCAGGCGGCCGGGCACAGCTCGCACGCCGCAGGCGCGGGCCTCTCCAAGGGAGTCGCGCTCAAGGTCGGCGCGGCCGTGGCCGCGGGCGGCGTCGGGGTCGCCGGTGCTGCTGCGGCGGTCGTCCTGCTGACGGGGGGAGAGACGAAGAAGGTCGAGGTGCCGGCCACGGCCGACATCTACCTGATCGGGGCCTCGGCAGAGACCGAAGCCGCGTTGGCCGACCCCGGCAGCAAGCCGATCAAGATCGACGTCGACGGCGCCGGCACGGTGTCGTTCCCGTCAGTCGACGGCGATGTCGGCGCCTGCAGCGGGTGCGAGCCCGATACGCCCGACGGCAGCAGCCTGTCGTTCGGCTCGACTGCCATCACCGCGTTCAACGGGATCGCGGGGGTGACGCATGCCAACCGGACGCTCTTCGTGGTCGGGGTCTTCGTCGGCGAGGACAACCCGTCCCAGGCAGGCGATGCCGTCGTCGACCTGACCGATGCCGATGAGGAAGCCGAGCAGAAGCCGGGCCTGGGTGAGCCCTTCTTCATCGGCGACGGCGAGACGGCCGACGGAGACCTGCAGGAGATCGTCGTACCCGACGACGCCACCTCCCTCTACCTCGGCTTCGCCGACGCCTTCGGCTTCGTGGGATCGCCCGGGGCGTACGGCGACAACCACGGCACGGTGGACATCGAGGTCACGATCGACTGATCGCTGCTGGGAGGATGGTCGGCATGACCTCCTTGTTCGCCGTCACCGTTCTCGGCCACGACCGGCCGGGCATCATCGCCGCGACGACCGACGGGCTCGCGAGGCTCGGCCTCAACATCGAGGACTCGACGATGACCCTGCTCCGGGGGCACTTCGCCATGATGCTGCTCTGCTCGGACGAGGGAGCCGGCGCGCGAGTGGCGCCCAGCGAGATCGAGAGCGCGTTGTCCCCCCTCACCGTCGACGGCGACCTCGAGGTGTCCGTGCGGACGGTGACCGACGAGCCGACGCCCGCTACCGGCGGAAGCTCCTGGGTCCTGACCGTGCACGGCGGCGACCGCCCGGGCATCGTCTCCGCTGTCGTCCGCGAGGTGGCCGCCGCCGGCGGCAACATCACCGACCTGACCACCCGTCTCTCCGGAGACCTCTACCTGCTGGTCGCCGAGCTCGACCTCCCCGCCGATGCCGACGTCGCGGCCGTCGAGTCCGCGATCAAGGCCGCAGCCCAGGCGGTCGGCGTCACGGCCACCCTGCGGGCGGTCGAGGCCGACGACCTGTGAGTAGTCAGCTCGCGGCGTGGACCGAGGCAGAGCTCGGCGTCGAGGGACGCGTGCTCGAGGTCGTACGGGCGCCCGACCCGGTGCTCGCCACGGCGGGCCAGCGGGTCGACCCGGCCGAACCGGAGTGGGTGCAGCTGGCTGCGGACCTGGTTGCGACGATGCGCGTCAGTCCCGGGTGTGTCGGCCTCGCTGCCCAGCAGGTCGGCGTCGCCGCACAGATCTTCTGCGTCGACGTCTCGACGCACCCCAAGACCCGCACCCACCACGGCACCTTCGTGCTCTGCAACGCCGAGGTCGTCGAGGCGAGCCGCAACGACCGGGCTCGCGAGGGATGCATGAGCGTCCCGGACTTCACCGGCGACGTGAAGCGCGCGAGCCGACTGGTCGTCACCGGCCAGCTGCCGGGCACCGGTGAGCAGGTCACGATCACGACCGACGCCTTCGAGGCCCGGGCGCTCCAACACGAGATGGACCACTGCCAGGGCCTGCTCTTCCTCGACCGCGTCGCCGGCGCCAACGCGGTCCACCCCCGTCAGACCTACTTATGAACCAGACTGGTTGACGTCGTACCGGCCCCTGTATCCCAACCGGCTAGAGGAAGTCGCCTTAAAAGCGATTCAGTCTGGGTTCGAACCCCAGCGGGGGCACACCAACCAGCGAGGGCTTGCCTTCAGGTCGACATGAAGCGGCAGAGTGGTCGTCATGAAGCACGAGCACCATCACCACGACGACGCAACGCTGGACGAGCTGCGCCAGGCGCTGACCCGCGAGTTCTGGGACGAGCGGTACGGCGGCAGCGGGCGGGTCTGGAGCGGCCGGCCCAACCAGCGCCTGGTCGAGCAGACCGCTGACCTGACGCCCGGTCTCGCCTGCGACATCGGCTGCGGCGAGGGCGCCGACGCGATCTGGCTCGCCGAGCAGGGCTGGAAGGTCACGGCCCTCGACGTCTCCCGCGTCGCGCTCGACCGGACGGCGCAGCACGCGATCGAGCGCGGCGTCGACGCCCGGGTCAAGGTGGGTGAGTACGACGTGCTCGCCGGTCACGCGCCGCGCAAGCCTCGCCACACGGACGGGTTCGACCTGGTGTCGGCGCACTTCATGCACGTGCCCCGCGAGGACTTCGACGAGGTGTACCGCCGGATCGCAGCGGCCGTGGCACCCGGCGGGCGGTTGCTCGTCGTGGCGCACCATCCCGAGGACGTCGACAGCGGCGCCCGCCGGCCGCACGGACCGGGGTTGCTGTTCCCGCCCGAGCAGCTGCTCGCCACGATGGGCGTCGAGGGTGGGTCCTCCGACGACTGGGAGATCGAGGTCGCGGACGCGCCCACGCGGGAGCAGCAGATGGACGACGGTCCGATGAAGGTGCGCGACACGGTGGTCCGGCTCCGCCGCCGATCGACCCGGTGAGTCACCTTCCACGGGTCGCGTCGTTGTCCCAGTCGTGAGCCGCCGTAGAACGTGTTCTATCGCGCTGGTCATTGCCGCCTGCCTGGTCGGCATCACGCCCGGCGCCGACGCGGTTCGAGACAGTCGCCCGGCGACCGTGACCAGGACGGCCGCAGCCGCCGCCGAGCCCGAGTCGCCCCAACTGCGACGCCAGGGCCGGTGGCTGGTCGACCAGCACGGCCGGGTAGTCATCGTGCACGGCTTCAACCTGGTCTGGAAGCGGGCGCCATACGCCCCGCCGGCCACGGCTGCCGGCTTCACCAACGCCGACGCGCTGTGGCTCAAGCGCTACGGCTTCAACGGCGTGCGCCTCGGCACCTTGTGGGCGGGCATCACCCCCGAGCAGCCCGGCGTGGGCGACACCGGCTACCGCGACCGGTGGCAGCGGTTGATGGACCTGCTGGCCGACCAGGGCATCTGGATGCAGCTCGACGCACACCAGGACATGTGGCACGAGACGTACGGCGGCGAGGGAGTGCCGGACTGGGCGATGATCCGACCCGCGCCGTTCAACCTGTTCCCGCCGATCAACCTGCCGTTCCCGCTCGGCTACTGGACGCCCGAGACGTCGACCGTGTTCGACCAGTTCTGGGCCAACAAGCACGGTCTGCTCGACGGCTGGGTATCCGCCTGGGAGGTCGCGGCCCGTTGGTGGCAGACGCAGCCCTACCTGATGGGCTACGACCTCATCAACGAGCCCTGGATGGGCCTGGAGTGGCTCGCCTGCCTGCGGGCGGGCTGCAAGGCGTCGTACACCACGGAGCTGCAGCCGGCCTTCGAGAAGGCAACTCGGGCGATCCGGGCGATCGACGACCAGAACATCGTGTGGTGGGAGCCGCAGCAGTTCGCCGGCGGGCAGAAGATCCCGACCTACCTCCGTCCGATGGCGGGGGAGACCGGGCTCGGTCTGTCCTGGCACAACTACTGCCAGGACGTGTTCCTGGAGTCGCAGGGCATCCCGGGCGGCAACGTCGAGAACTGCTGGTCGTTCGCCCGCAACCGCAACCAGCACGCGCTCCGGCAGGCCGCCACGATGAACGCGGTGCCGCTGATGAGCGAGTGGGGCGCGACCGACAACGTCCGCGCCGTCGAGATCGACGCCGCGGTCGCCGACGAGCACCTGATGGGCTGGCTGCACTGGGCCTACAAGCGCTGGGACGACCCGACCACCGCCGACGACGCGCAGGGCATGTTCGCCGACGACGCCGACCTCACGAGCGTCAAGACCGAGAAGCTGCGGCGGTTGGTGCGCACCTACGCCCAGGCGGTGGCCGGCACCCCGACCGCGATGTCGTTCGACGCCGCGACCGGCGCGTTCCGGCTCCGCTACCTCCCGAAGCCGGCGATCACCGAGCCGACCGAGATCTTCGTCAGCCCGCTGCACTACCCGGACGGCTACACGGTCCAGGTCGTCGGCGGCACGGCCGAACGGCGCCCAGGAGGCATGCTGGACGTGCAGCCGACCGGAACCGGTGCGGTCAAGGTCACCATCTCGGGGAACTGATTGCGGGAACGTAGGGGCCCCGCTGGTCGTTCCCTTGGTATGTAACTGCCTAGACTGGCAGCTACCTACCAGGAATCCCTTCGGAGGAGACCATGCAGAGCAACAACCCCGTGTTCCGTCGGTCGGAGGAGTTCAACCAGTCCTCCCCGTACGGCCAGACGTCGTACCCGGGATACGCGCCGTCGCCGCAGGGCCACGGCGGCGAGCCGGGTTACGCCCCGCCCACCGCCCCGCCGACCGCGGGCCGGATGACGATCGACTCCGTCGTGCAGTCCAGCGCGATCACGCTCGGAGTCGTCCTTCTGACCGCCGCCGCGACGTGGGTGCTGACGCCCGCGATCGAGGACGAGGCCGCTGTCGGCACCCTGATGGCCGCTCTGCTGATCGGCTCGCTGGGCGCCTTCGCCCTGTCGATGGTCAACTCGTTCAAGCGCGTGGTGAGCCCCCCGCTGGTGCTGGCCTTCGCCGCACTCGAGGGCGTTGCCCTGGGTGCACTCAGCAAGTTCTACGACGCGATGTTCCCGAGCGAGCAGTACGGCGGCATCGTCGTCCAGGCCGTCCTCGGCACGTTCGCGGCGTTCGCGGGCACGCTGGCGGCGTACAAGTTCTTCAACATCAAGGTCGGCCAGAAGTTCCGGACGTTCGTGATCGCTGCGATGTTCGGCATGATCGCGCTGAGCATGATGGAGCTGGTGCTCGGTCTGTTCGGCAGCCAGCTCGGTCTCTTCGGCTTCGGCGGGATCGGCCTGCTCTTCTCGGTCGTCGGCCTGGTGCTCGGCATCTTCATGCTGATCCTGGACTTCGACTTCATCGAGCAAGGCGTGCGCAACGGCATCCCCGCCCAGGAGT
Source organism: uncultured Actinomycetota bacterium (assembly GCA_963846535.1). Lineage (GTDB taxonomy): Bacteria > Actinomycetota > Actinomycetes > Propionibacteriales > Nocardioidaceae > Nocardioides. The sequence goes on along the minus strand of CAWJWK010000003.1, from coordinate 1,326,382 downwards.
CTTGGCGGGCCGCGTTCGCGCTGACCGTGAGCCTGGTCTGGATCTACACCAACCTGCTGCGCATCCTGGCCATCCTGCAGCAGGACTGAGGTCTCGATACGCCCTCGCCTGGCGGCTCGGGCTACTCGACCACCGAACGTATCGAAGGCCCTCGGAGCGATCCGGGGGCCTTCGGTCTTTCCCGGGCGACAAGCCGAGGGCCCGGGGGAGGCCTAGACCCCGTCTTGCTGGGCGCCCTCGAGGCCGGCCGGCGCGGTCGACTCGTGCTGCTCCGGCGCCTCCGCGAGGGTCTGCGGCCGGCGGCGGCGGTGTCGCAGCTCGACCAACCGCCCGCGGACCCCTCCGGGTTTGCCGGCATCGGTGCCGTCGATCTCGGTGCCGGGCTGGTTGACGGCCTTGAAGGCGGCCCGGGAGATCGACAGCACGCCCTCTCCGCGGTAGGTCTCGAGGGCGCTTTCCTCCGCCGGCGCCTCGTCGATGGCGGCGAGCACGGAGGGGAGCAGCACGTTGGCGAGGGCTCGGTAGCCCTCGGCGGACGGGTGGAACCGGTCCGGCCCGAACAGGAGCGCGGGCGCGGCGGCGAACTCGGGCCCGAGCACGTCACCGAGCGACACGCTGCGGCCGCCCATCTTGACGGTGGCGATCGTCTGCGCGGCCGCGATCCGACGCGACCAGAGCCGGGCGACCTGGCGCAGTGGCGGAGCGATCGGCTGGATCGTGCCGAGGTCGGGACAGGTGCCGACGACGACCTTCGCGCCGGCGGCCGTGAGGCGGCGTACGGCCTCGGAGAGGTATCCCACCGATTGCTTCGGCAGCACGGTGCCGGTGACATCGTTGCCGCCGATCAGGATGACGGCGACCTCCGGCTCGATCGGGAGAGCGCGATCCACCTGGGCCTTGAGGTCCGCCGATCGGGCCCCCACGACGGCGAACTCCTTGAGGTAGACCCGTCGCTGCGCGTGCCGGGCCACCCCGCTGGCCAGGTGCGCACCGGGCGTCTCCTCGACCCGCTGCACGCCGTAGCCCGCGGCGCTCGAGTCGCCGAGCAGTGCGACCCGGATCGCGGGGCCCGGGCGTCCGCGGCCGTACCAGCCGGTCGAGTTGGGTGGCTCGTCATTGGCTTCGCCGATGATTCGCCTGGCGAGCTTCGCCTCGGCGACCATCACGCCGTAGAACCCGGCTCCGAGAGCGCCGACGCCGCCGCCACCCTTGAGCGCGGCGGCGCCCAGCTTCTTCGCGGCGGCGGCCCTGTTCACGGCCCTACTGTACGGATGCCCTTTCGGCCTGCTCGCGCTGCCAGGGCGAGATGCCGGGGTCGAGGCGCAACGCGTAGCCGAGGTGCCGGCGTGCTGCCCGGTCGAGCCCCAGGGCGGCCTCGATCCGACCACGATGGATCCAGAACAGGGAGTCCGGCGTTCCGAGGCGAGTGGCGAGCCGCGCGTACCTCAACCCTGCGCGGCTCTGCCCCGCTCGGTGCAGGGTCCATCCGAGTGCGTCGGCTGCCGGGACGCCCTTGCGGCTCCGCCACTCCGCCCGCGCCGCGGCGAGACCGATTCGCGGGTCCGCGTGGTCGGCCATGAACAGCGCGACGTCGAGCTCGCGGCCGAGCGACACACTGTCGAGCTCGGTGGCGTAGGCCTCGAGGAACTCGAAGTGCTCGCGGGCCTCGGCATCCCGGCCGAGCACGGTGTAGATCTCGCCGAGCTCGACCAGGTGCTCGGGGTGCGGAGCTCGCCCGACCACCAGCTCCCACAGCCGAGCGGCGCGGTCGAGACCGCCGGTCGCCACTGCCAGCCGGGCCTGGGAGATCAGCGCCGGCAGGTAGTCCGGGTCGACCCGGCGTACGTCCTGGAGGTGGGCTGCCGAGGCCTCGAGCCGGCCGCGACGGCGTTCGAGGTCGGCCAGCAACGTCAGCACGTGCGCGCGGTCGCCGGCGGTCGCGGATTCCAGGCTCCGGCGCAGGATCGCGTCGGCCCTTGAGACGTTGCCGCGCAGCTCGTACGCATACGCATACCGAGTGGCTACCCCGACCGCCGGTTGGCGTCGGTCCGCCACCCGGAGCGCGGCGAGCTGGTCGCCGTACCGCCCGAGCTCGGTGAGAGCGTCGACGCGCAGGGACAGCGCCGCCGGGTTGTAGGGGTCGATGGCCAGTGCCCGGTCGGCGTAGGCCAAGGCCTCGTTGAACTCGTGCTTCACCCCGTGGAGCGCGCTGGTGGACGTGAACGCTGGGACGTTGTCGTCGGGCTGGATCTTCAGTGAACGGGCCACAGCGTCCTCGGCAAGGTCGTAGAGGTCGACCTCTCCGCTGACCCTCACCTGCTCGACGTAGGCCAGGGCGAGCGTGGCCCAGCTGACGTAGTCGTCGGGAACCCGACGCAGGGTCTCCTCGAGGTTCGAGATGACCGCAGTGAGGTCGCGGCCATCGCCCGGGTTGATTCGGACGTCTGGACCCGCCACCGACGCCGGTCGGGGTTCGGAGCGGGTCGCGACACCGATCCCGCCGGCGACGGCGAGGCCGAGGGAGACGAGCAGGACGAGGACGTATCTACGCATGGGATCCCTGACGGTGGGGGCCCGGCCGCGCGGTGAACCCGCGCGGCCGGACCGGGTTGGATCAGCCGGTCGGCTGCAGCCGGGGCCGGCGGGACGTCCGCGCCATGAGCACGGCACCGGCGAACAAGCCGCCGCCACCGATGCCCATCAGGACGAGCGACAGCGCGCCGCTCTCCTTCAGGTCCTCCACGAAGCCCTGGGCCTCTTGCTGCTCCTTCGACGACGGGCTCGTCGCCGGGTGCGGCGCAGCGTCGCTGCCGCTGGCAGGCAGAGCCAGGTAGGGGAACACGTCCAGGAACTCAGCGTCGTTTGCGTCGACCCCGTCAGCAAGGTCGTTCGGGCTGCCCACGAGCTCGCCCTCGACGACCTGCAGGGCGATGTCCAGCACGTCGTCGGCAAGACGTCGTCCGTTCGGGAAGCCCTGGGTGTCGCCGCCGATGACGCCGAGCGAGTCCGGATTCTCCGTGATCGGCGTCCTCATGTTGAGACGCAGCTGTTCACTGGGGGTCACCCCGGCCGGCTGGTTGAGGCCCTCGACGCCGGTGAGGAACACCGAGACCAGGTCGTTGCGCGGCTCGGCGGGCGCCTCGATGCCGTAGACGGCTTCGACCAGCTTCGGAAGCTCGGGCTTCGTCACGTAGTCGAGGAACTGACCGTCGTTGCGGGGTGCGGAGGCGTTGAACTTGTTCTTGTCCTTGAGCGGGATGACCACCTCGTTGACCAGCGGCATGCCGAGTCGCGAGACCTGGCGGTACTTGCCGTCGACGCCGCGCCGGTCCGTGGTGGACCAGGTGCCGATGACCGGGTTGGCCCTGACGTTGCGCTTGTCGGCGAGGGCCTGACGCGGCACCTGGAGCGCCACCGAGTTCACGTTGAAGCCGGCGAGGGTGTCGTCGCCGGCCTCGGAGAAGTCGCCGCCGTAGAGGAGGTCGAAGACGCGCAGATCGACGAAGAACGGGTCCTCGGCCTGGCCGGCGAACGACTGGTACGCGCCGCCCCGGCCGGCGTTGGTCACCGCGGCGTCGCGCAGGGCGGAGTAGTCGGGCATGGATGCCTGCCCGACGTTCGAGGGCGCGACGCGACGGCTCTTGACGAGGACGTTGGTCTTGCCGTTGGCGATCCGCTCGAGGCGATAGGTCTGGTAGAAGTTCAGGTTCTCGTCCTTGAGAGACGTCACCGGGCCGGTGGCGTACAGGAACGTCTCATCACTGACGTAGTGGTCCTTGAACGTCCAGCGGAACGTGACGTCCGGCTTGGCGTCGCCGTCGTTGTCGACCTTGATGTTGTAGCGCGCGTCGGTCGCGAACGAGTAGAAGTTCGGCCCGCCACCCGGCTCCTCGAACGGGATCCAGTTCGCGATCAGGGTGACCTTGTTCTGTGCCTCCGGGCTGCGGAACGCATAGAGGTCGGTCGTGTCGTACTGCGGCAGGCCCGCGATGAGCGGCGCCTCGCGGTGGCTGGAGCTGTTGGCCGCGACGGGGCCGAGGCCCGCCACGCCGGTTGCCAGCAGCACGCCTCCCAGCCCGGTCAGTGCCAACGCGGTCCGGGACCGGCCAGCCTTGGTGCGGAGTTCCATGAGTGTTTCCCTTCCCTCGGCATCGGTCCGTGTGATCGGCGCCACACGTGGTTCGGAGCGAGACCCGAACCGGTTTGCCGAGGGCGGTGCTGCTCGTCTGCTCGGCGGGTCGAGTTAGGTTGAGCGCATGGAGTACGTCGAGTCCCTGCTGGACCTCATCGGGAACACCCCTCTCGTCCGGCTGAGCACCTCGCTCGACGGCGCCGGCGGCAGCGAGGATGCCGGCCCGCTCGTGCTGGCCAAGGTCGAGTACCTCAACCCCGGTGGCTCGGTGAAGGACCGGATCGCGAGCCGGATGATCGAGGCGGCCGAGGCATCGGGCGCGCTGCAGCCCGGCGGCACCATCGTCGAGCCCACCTCCGGCAACACCGGCGTCGGGCTGGCGATGGTCGCCCAGCAGAAGGGCTACCAGTGCACCTTCGTCTGCCCCGACAAGGTCAGCGAGGACAAGCGCAACGTGCTCAAGGCGTACGGCGCCGAGGTGGTCGTCTGTCCGACCGCGGTGGCGCCCGAGCACCCCGACTCCTACTACAACGTCTCCGACCGGCTGGCCTCGCAGCCGGGCGCGTGGAAGCCCGATCAGTACTCCAACCCGCACAACCCGCGCTCCCACTACGAGGACACCGGCCCGGAGATCTGGCGGCAGACGGAGGGGAGGATCACCCACTTCGTGTGCGGCATGGGCACCGGCGGCACCATCAGCGGGGTCGGTCGCTACCTCAAGGAGCAGAACCCTGCGATCAAGGTGATCGGCGCCGACCCGGCCGGCTCGGTCTACTCCGGCGGCACCGGCCGGCCCTACCTGGTCGAGGGCGTCGGCGAGGACTTCTGGCCGGACACCTACGACCGCACCATCGCCGACCGGGTGATCGAGGTATCCGACGCGGACTCGTTCGCGTTCACCAGGCGGCTGGCCCGCGAGGAAGCCATGCTGGTCGGCGGGTCGTCGGGCATGGCGGCGTTCGCGGCTGCCCAGCTCGCCAAGGAGCTCGCCGGCACACCCGAGGGCGACGGTGCCGTCGTCGTCGTGCTCCTGCCGGACTCGGGGCGCGGCTACCTGACCAAGGTCTTCAACGACGAGTGGCTCGCGCAGTACGGGTTCAGCACCGGGCACGCGCAGACGACGCGGACGGTCGGCGAGGTGCTGCGCCAGAAGTCCGGCGGACTGCCGGATCTCGTGCACACCCACCCGAACGAGACCATTGCCGAGGCGGTCGCGATCCTGCAGGAGTACGGCGTCTCGCAGATGCCCGTGGTTCGCGCGGAGCCGCCGATCGTGGCGGCCGAGGTCGCCGGCTCGGTGTCGGACCGGGCCCTGATGGATGCGCTGTACGCCGGCCGCGCCCGGCTGACCGACTCCGTCGAGCAGCACATGTCCCCGCCGTTGCCGGCAGTCGGGTCCACCGAGGAGGCGACCGATGCGGTCACGCTCCTGGAGTCCGCCGACGCGGTGCTCGTGCAGGAGGACGGCAAGCCGGTGGGCGTGCTCACGCGCCAGGACCTGCTGACGTTCCTGGCCCGTGGCTGACCGCGTGATCAGGGAGGCCACCGCCGCGGACGCGTCAGAGATCCTGCGGCTGATCCAAGCGCTCGCCGACTACGAGCGCGACCCTGGCGCCGTAGTGAACACGACCGTCCTCATCGAGCAGTGGCTGTTCGGGTCCGACGCCGTCGCGTCCGCGCTTGTCGCCGAGCTCGACGGGCGGATCGTCGGCGTCGCGGTCTGGTACCGCAGCTACTCCACGTGGACCGGAGCGCCGGGGGTCTACCTCGAGGACCTGTTCGTCGAGCCCGACGCCCGGGGGCACGGTCTCGGGAAGGCGCTCCTGGTGGCGCTGGCCGGGGTCGCCCGCGACCGCGGCTACGCGCGGTTCGAATGGGTCGTGCTCGACTGGAACACGCCGGCGATCGAGTTCTACGAGTCGCTCGGCGGCCGGCCGATGAAGGAGTGGACGACCTACCGGGTCGCCGGCGAGCAGCTCGCCGTGCTGGCCGGTCCCTGACCCGTCAGTGCCCGGTCAGTGCAGGTGGTCGGCGAGCTTGCCCTCCGGGCCGAAGAGCCGCTCTGTCCAGGTGCGGAGCAGCTCGTCGTTGTCGTGGTCGGAAGGATGGAACCCGCGACGCAGGTAGTCGGTGAGGCTGCGAGCCACGTCGGCCTCGAGGAACGGTGACTTCCGTAGCCGCCAGACGCTGCGCACCAACCGGACGGGGTTGTAGGCCGCGCGGTCGCCGAGCATCGACAGGATAGTCGCGATCACGACCAGGCCGATGAGGCCGAACGACTGGATGACGAAACCGAGACGACGGGTGAGCTCGGACCCGCCCACGGTCCGGTACACGTCGAAGGCCACCGCCTTGTGCTCGGTCTCCTCGAGTGCGTGCCACAGCAGGATGTTGCGCACCTCGGTGTCGCCGAGGAGCTCTTGTGCCGCTGGCTTGGTGAGCAGGCACTCGGCCAGCGTCGCGGTGTAGTGCTCCAGCGCCGCGGTGTAGGAGAGACAGAGCTTCGCTGGCGCTCGCCTCGTGGCGTCGGCCAGCGCCCACTTCACGAAGCGGGCGACCCGGTGGGTGGGATAGCCCATCTCCTGGAGTCGCCGGTTGAGCTCGCGGTGCTCGCGGCCGTGGGTGACCTCCTGGCCGATGAAGCCGCGGACCTGCTCCCTCAGGACCGGGTCCTTGACCTGGTCGGAGTAGTGCCGCACCGAGCGGACGAAGAAGTCCTCGCCGGGCGGGAACGTCGCGGACAGGACGGCCACGACATGGCTCATGATCAGGTCGTCGGCGACGTAGTGGTGCCGCAGGGATCCGGTCGGGTAGCGGAATCGGATCCGGCGGACAGGGAGCTCGCGGGCCGGGCGGTCCATCCTCCGAGGTTAGCGCTACACGGTGTAGTAACAACAGGTGTGGTGGACCGCCAGTCCCAGCGCGTCGTACCAGGCGAGCCCGGGAGCGTTGTCGGTCTCGACGTGCAACCAGACCGTGGTCGCCCCCTGCTCGGCCCCCCACTCGAGGAGCTCGGCGAGGACGGCGGTCGCCAGGCCCTGTCGGCGGTGGGCCGGATCTACCTCGATGCCGTGCACGCCGATCCAGTCGCCGTCGAGCGCTGCCTCGCCGCGGGCCCGGTCATCGATGGTGGCGACCGCCCGCGGGCCGGTTGTCGCCAGCTCCGCCAGGTCGAGCACCCCGCGCAGGCGCCGGCGTACCTGGGTCAGCGAAGCGAGCCGGTGCTCCGCCTCTCCGGATGCGTCGAGCACCCACCCGGCCGCGACGAGTGCCTCCCCCACCGGAGAGTCCGCCTCGACCTGGACGTACGACGGCCGCCCGCGCTCGTCGTAGAACCGACGGATCTCGGCGGCCGCCTCCTCGACCGGCATTCCGGGCTCACCCATCGCCAGGCAGGAGTTGCCGCGCCGCCGGAGCCGACCGACCGGCGCGGTGTCCGTGCGGAGGACCCACTCGCCCAGCGCCTCGGTGTGGATCGTCGGCCACAGGGACGCGGTGTGCATCTCGGCGTCACGCGCCGACACCCGCATCCGCACCGACGGCCGGGGCGGCACCGGCTTCCCCGAGACGATGTCGGCGATCGCGATCTCCACCGGATCGCCGCTCTCGGGCTGGACGACGCACACGCCGTCACCCCAGGCCAGGCAGACGCCCAGCAGGTCGGTCATCGCCGGTCCGCCGCTCGGTCCGGTCTCGCCGCGGAGCAGTCGTCGGATGACCACGCGACCGCCGACTACGTGCGGACCGAGGAGGTGGTGTCCCGAATCACGTGGGTCGTGCGCCGTCGTCACCCAGGGGATACTAGGCTGGCCGCGAACACGAACCTGTTTCGTCTTCGCATTCCGCTCTGCCGTTTCCAGGAGGACCCCGGTGACCTACGTCATCTCTCAGCCGTGCGTCGACCTCAAGGACCGCGCCTGCGTCGACGAGTGCCCTGTCGACTGCATCTACGAGGGCAAGCGGATGCTCTACATCCACCCCGACGAGTGCGTCGACTGCGGCGCCTGCGAGCCGGTCTGCCCGGTCGAGGCGATCTTCTACGAGGACGACACCCCGGAGGAGTGGAAGGAGTACTACACCGCGAACGTCGAGTTCTTCTCGGATCTCGGCTCGCCCGGTGGTGCTGCCAAGATGGGTGAGATCGACAAGGACCACCCGTTCATCGCGGCGCTCCCGCCCCAGAGCACTGACCACTGACCGACCTGCTGGTTGAGGTGCGAGCGCAGCGAGCCTCGAAACCAAGGGTCTCCGAACAGCTCCCGGACTTCCCCTGGGACAAGCTGACGGCGTACGCCGCTACGGCCCGCGCCCACCCTGACGGGATCGTCGACCTCTCGGTCGGCACACCGGTCGACCCGACGCCTGAGGTCGCCCAGGCCGCGCTCCGCGCTGCCACGGACTCGCCGGGCTACCCGCTGACGGTCGGCCTGCCCGAGACCCGCCAGGCGGCCGTCGACTGGCTCGCGCGCGCTCACGGGGTCACCGGGCTGGAGATCGACCAGGTGCTGCCGGTGGTCGGCTCCAAGGAGCTGATCGCGTCGATGGCGCTGCACCTCGGGGTCGGGCCCGGCGACCTGGTCGTCTGTCCCGAGCTGGCGTACCCGACCTACGAGGTCGGCGCCGCCCTGGCCGGAGCCCGCACCCTCGCGACCGACTCCCTGACCGCGCTCGGCCCGGAGACCCCGCGTCTGCTGTGGCTCAACTCGCCGTCGAACCCGACCGGCCGGGTGCTCCCCAAGGAGCACCTGAAGAAGGTTGTGGACTGGTGCCGCGAGCGCGATGTGCTGCTCGTCTCCGACGAGTGCTACATCGAGTGCAGCTGGGAGGGCGCTGCGTACTCCGTCCTGCACCCGGACGTCTGCGGAGGTAGCCACGACGGCATCCTCGCGGTGCACTCGATGTCGAAGCGCTCGAACCTGGCCGGCTACCGGTGTGCCTTCGTCGCCGGCGACGGGTCGGTCGTGGGGGAGCTGCTCGCCGTGCGCAAGAACCTGGGGCTCCAGATGCCGGGTCCGCAGCAGCGGGTGCTCGCCGCCGTACTCGATGACGACCGGCACAGCGCGGAGCAGCACGAGCGGTACGCCGCCCGTCGGGCCGTGCTCCGGACCGCGCTCGAGTCCGCGGGCTTCGCCATCGACCACTCCGAGGCGTCGCTCTACCTGTGGACGACGCGTGGCCCGGACGGACCCGACTGCTGGGAGACCGTCGCCGAGCTGGCCGACCTCGGGATCCTGGTCGCGCCGGGCACGTTCTATGGTGCCGCCGGCTCCCACCACGTGCGGGTTGCCTTCACGGCCACCGACGAGCGGGTAGCGGCCGCGGCCGCTCGGCTGGCGACGCTGGCTTAGCGGGACACGGTCGGCCGCATGCGTCGGCTGTGGCTGCTCGGGATGTTGGTCCTCCTCACCGGATGCGCGGGGGAGCAGACCTTCGTGCCTTCAGGCCGACGAACCGGAGCCGGCGCCGACCCGGTCGGTCAAGATCCACCCCGGCAACCAGCGGGTCGAGTTCACGCTGCCCAACGGCACTGATGCCGGCTACCTCCTGCACGCGCCGGCGTCGCTCGGCTCCGACGGCAAGCTGCCGCTCGTGCTCGTCCTCCACGGTGCGCCCGGGACACCGCAGGAGATCGTGCGCGCCACCGGCTTCAACGCCATTGCCGACGAGGAGAGCTTCCTCGTCTCCTACCCCGACGGTTTCGACAACGGCACTGATATCGGTGCGCTCATCGACGACGTCGCCGACCGCGTCGCGGTCGACCTGGGACGGATCTACGTCACCGGGTTCTCACTGAGGAGCGTCGACCACCTATCTGCTCGCGACCGAGATGGCCGACCGGATCGCAGCGTTCGCGCCCGTCAGCGGCGTCTCCTACGACCTGCCACCAGGTGATCCGACGTCGCTGATCGCCTTCCAAGGCACCGAGGACCAGCTCGCGTCGGCGTTCCCGAGGGTGAACTCGACGTGGTCGCGCGACTTCGGCTGCGACCGACCGGTCACGGCTGCCCTGACCTTCGCCGGCCACCCCACCCGTCGTTCGGTTGCCACGTGCCGGGCCGGCACCGAGCCTCGCAACCGAGGCGTCGGCGGCTTGCGGGCCGTGGGTGGTTGCTGGCAAGGACCTACCGAAAGCTAGGTAGTTGCGTGCCGTCTTGGTTGCGGCGCGGTTCCCCGGGCGCTGCCCGGGCGCGACGTTGCTTGAGGTGCTCGCTGTGGTTGCGGCACTAGCACAAGGACCACTTGTCGTGCACAGGCTGTGATCGTGAATCCGCTTGTCCACAGCGGGGTCTGAGCTCTTTGGTTGTGTCGGAGGTTCCATGTTGAATAGGTCTCATGGATCTCGGGACCGCACCGCTCTTCGACCTCACCGCCCCGGCGGTCGAGGCCGACGAGACTGGTGCAGCCACGCGGTCCGAGCAGTTGCTTGTGTCGATTCGCGACCGCCGGGCCGCGATCGCTGATCACGAAATCGGGTTAGTCCGAGAGATCGCTGAGTGGGCCGCCGAGCATGTCGTGGACGACGAAGCGAACGCAGCGACGTTGACCGAACGAGGTCTGGACACCGGGCTCCCGGTCGCCGGACCCGGTGCCCCGCTGATCTCCGACTTCGCGGTGATGGAGCTCAGTGCTCTGTTGGGCCGCTCCTTGGACTCGGGCCGCAGCTACGTCGGTCAGGTCGTCGAGCTCGCCTACCGCCTCCCCAAGACCTGGGCCCGGGTCCTGACAGGTGAGGTGCCGGTGTGGAAGGCACTACGGATCGCCGACTCCACCCGCCTCCTGCCCCTAGATGCAGCCTCGTTCGTCGATGCCCAGCTGGCGCCGTTCGCCGACGGGTGCACCTGGGCGCAGATCGACCGGCTGGTGGAGACCGCACTGGTCCGGTTCGACCCCGCCGCTGCGGAGGAGACGTCGGCAGGCCGCGCAGGAGCACCGGCACGTGAACACCGGCCTGGACCAGGTCGGCTACGACGGTGTCGCCGACATCAGCGCCACCCTCGACATCGCCGACGCCCTCGACCTCGAACAAGCCCTCGCCCGCCGCGCCAAGCTCTACGGCCAGCTCGGCGACGAAGACTCCCTCGACGTACGCCGCGCCAAAGCCCTCGGTGAGATCGCCCGCGAGGACCTCGCCCTCGACCTCGAGGTCGTCGACCCCGAGACCGGGGAGATCACCCGCACCATCCCCGGCCGCAAGACCGAGCTCACCCTCCACATCGACGCCACCGACCACGACCGTCGGCCGGTTCGGCAACACCCGCACCCCGATCTCGGTGGAGCAGATCAAGGAATGGCTCACCCTGCCCAACACCAGCGTGACCGTCCGACCGGTCATCGACCTGGCCGGCTCCCAGCCGGTCGACTCCTATGAGATCCCCGACCGGATCCGCCGCCAAGTCGAGCTCCGGGACCACCACTGCGTCTACCCGCACTGCACCCGACCAACCGAGTCCTGCGACCTGGACCACGTCGTCCCCTACGCCGAGGGCGGTGAAACCTCCGCGGGCAACCTCGCCCCGACATGCCGTGGCCACCACCGGATGAAGACCGCCGGCAAAGCCGGCTACCGGATCCTCGCCCCCGGCACCTACCTATGGACCATCGGCACCCGCCGCTACCTGGTCGACCCCACCGGCACCCACGACCTCTAGCTACCCCGCCCCGAACCCCGCCACCTGAGACCCACCGGCGGGGCCATCGACATGCCCCGGCCACCGTGCTCGCGTTCACGGCCGCAACTCAGGGAGCACCTCAAGCAGCGTGACGCCCGGGCAGGGCCCGGGGAACCGCGCCGCAACCCAGGCGGCGCGCAACCACGTGTCTTCGGCAATCCTTGACCGCAACCCAATGCCGACGGCGAGTCGCCACGGATCCTCGGGACAACACAAGCCCCTGGCGCCGTGAACCGGAACCAGGAGTTCGTCGCCCGGTCAGCGCGTCGCGCGGATGGTCGGGCTGAAGTCGGCCTTGCACTGGTCGGTCTTCTTGACCTTGGCGTAGAACTTGCCCGCGATGCCGGTGTTGCCGGTGCTCCAGTCGCCGTCGGAATCGGTGGTGTCGGAGGCGAGTCGCTGGTCGTTGCCGCCCCCTCGCTCACCGATCTGCTTGTAGACGACGACCTTGCGGTCGCTCTTGCAGAGGGCGCGCGGGCTGCTGACGGCGCCGAAGAGGTCTGTGCCCTCGGCCTGGATGGTCACGGTGGACGACGCCGGAGCGACGGCGCCGACGGCAGGGACGAGGAGGACCAGGCCGACGGCAGCGGCGGCTGCGGTCATGCCGATGGCGATCCCACGGAGCGGGTGAGTGGATGTGTTCATGTGGTCCAGGATCGGGCACCAGGCGCTTTTTGGCTGGTCCAGGATTGTGACCTCGCCCGGAACGCATGAAACCCCTGGCGCCGGGGATCGGCACCAGGGGGTTCGCGCGCCGCGATCAGCGCTGGGCGATGATGGTCGGACTCAGGTCCGACTTGCACAGGCTGGTCTTCTTGACCTTGGCGTAGAACTTGCCCTCCGTGCCGGTGTTGCCGGTGTTCCAGTCGCCGTCGTCGTCCGAGGTGTCCGAGGCGAACCGGATGTCGTTGCCGCCGCCGCGGGCGCCGACCTGCTTGAAGACGGTGACCTTGCGGTTGGCCTCGCAGACGTCGTTCGAGCTGCTGACGGTGCCGAACAGGTCGGTGCCCTCGGCCTGGATCGTGACCGTGGAACCCACCGTGGGTGCGGCCGACGCGGTGACGGCGGTGCCGATTGCCAGGCCGGCCGCGGAGGCGAGGCCGATGAGCGAGACAGCAGCGGTGCGGGTGAAGAGGTTCATTGGAGTAGTCCTTCGGGATCGGGTAGCGATCTTGTTGATCGCGCTTCTGGGGTGTGGATGCACCGCCGAGCCGACCTAGTTCCCAGAAGTTCCGATTTTCTTTTCCGACTACCCGAACACGTCGACGTGCACGTGGTCGCGGTGCTCGAGAATCGCCTGCGAGCCGGAGCTGTCGGGCGGGTCGTAGTCGCGCCAGCCGTCCCGGCCGGCGGTCCAGATCCGGTCGTCGAAGATGACGGTGCGGATGTCGAGCCGAGCCGCATTGCCGACGAGGTACTGCGCGACTGCCCAGCCCCGGGTCTGGTTGGTCTCGGTGATCGGCCGGAAGAACACGTCGATCGCGCGGCCCTCGTAGTGCGCGGAGCCCTCCATGTGGCCCGTCGACACCCCGCCCGGGGCGAAACCGCCGAGGTCGAGGTCGCCGAACCGGTCCAGCAGGTCTTCGCGTACGGCGTCCGCACGTCCCGTCAGCCCGGAGTCGAGGAGGTCCTCGTCCGCGGACGGGGCGCCCCCGTCGAGGTCGCAGCTGAACGCCGCAGGGGAGAAGCCGGTCAGCGCCGATGCCAGCGCCCGGGCGTCGTCCTCGTGGTCGGCGTACGCGTCGGGGAACGCCGACCGTTGCACGAGCTGCGCCGCCTCGGTGATCGCCATGTCCTCGTAGCCGTCGATCTCCACGAGGGCGTCGTAGAACGCGTTGGTCGAGTAGACCCGGTCGAGGATCTGTTCCTCGGTGCCCCAGCCCTGCGAGGGCCGCTGCTGGAAGAGGCCGAGCGAGTCGCGGTCGCCGTAGTCGACGTTGATGAGCTTCGATTCCTGGAACGCGGTGGCGAGCGCGATCGACACCGCGCGGCCCGGCAGTCCGCGCTCGATCCCGATCGCCGCGATCAGGGTGGCGTTCTCGGCCTGCTCGCCCGTGATCTCGACCTCGTGGGCGCCGACAGCGGCCGAGCAGTCGCCGTCGGGGCCGGAGAAGCGGTCCACCGCCGTGAGGATCGCGATGCCGACGACGGCGACGATCGCGAGCGCCGTCAGACCGATCACGATCGCTGCGACACGCCCCTTCATGCCTAGAGTGTCCGGGACGAGTGGTTGCGCGAGCCCAAGGTCAGTTTGCGTGCAGCGCGGCGTTGAGCGCGATCCCCTCGCCGTGCCACGGCACCGCTTCGACCGCCCCTGTCTGGCTGTTGCGGCGGAAGAGCACGTTGGTGGCGCCGGACAGCTCGCGGGCCTTCATCACCCTCGGCTCGGCGCCGGGCAGGTGGACCAGCACCTTGGTGCCGGCCGTGACGTAGCAGCCCGCCTCGACCACGCAGTCGTCGCCGAGCGAGATACCGACGCCGGCGTTGGCGCCGATCAGGCAGCGCTGGCCGACCGAGATGACCTCCTTGCCGCCACCGGACAGGGTGCCCATGATCGACGCGCCGCCACCGACATCGGAGCCGTCACCGACCACGACCCCGGCCGAGATCCGGCCCTCGACCATCGATGCGCCGAGCGTGCCGGCGTTGAAGTTCACGAAGCCCTCGTGCATGACGGTGGTGCCCGCGGCCAGGTGGGCGCCGAGCCGCACCCGGTCGGCGTCGGCGATCCGCACGCCGTACGGCATCACGTAGTCGACCATCCGGGGGAACTTGTCGACGCCGTAGACCGCGACCATCTCGCCCGCGGCGCGCAGCCGGGCCCGGGTCAGCTCGAAGCCGTCGACCGAGCACGGGCCGGCGCTGGTCCACACCACGTTCGTCAGCAGGCCGAAGAGGCCGTCGAGGTTGATCCCGTGGGGAGCGACCAGGCGGTGCGAGAGGAGGTGCAGCCGGAGCCAGGCGTCCGTGGTAGACACCGGCGCCGCAGCGAGATCGGCGATCTCGACGAGCACCACGCGCTTCTCGACGGCCCGGACCTTGTCGCTGCCCTGGAGCGTGACCAGCTCGTCCGGAGCGGCGGGGTCATCAGGCTTCGCGCCGAGGGCGGGGCTCGGGAACCAGGTGTCGAGGACGGAGTCGTCGGAGGCGTAGGTCGTCAGGCCGAAGCCCCAAGCAGCAGTCACGGTGGGTGATTCTAGGCCCGACGTCTATTGGTCGATCGTGCGGACCAGCAGCCCGGGTGGAGCGGACTCCGGCGCCTCCCACCGCGGTACGTAATGGTCGAGGAACACCTGGCCGACGAGCTCGCCGCGGCTGCGCACACCCGTCTTGGCGAAGATCGACTTCAGGTGGTCCTGGACCGTGTACGGCGACAGCGCCAGCTCCTTGGCGATCTCCTTGGTCGCGCGACCCTGTACGCACTGCATCGCAACAGCGCACTCACGCCCGGTAAGGCCGTACGACATGGTGACCACAGGGGCGATGTCGTGCGGTGATGCCGGGTGGATCACGACGGCTGTGCGGCCGTCCTGACCTCCGCTGAGCCGGGTGCCGTAGAGCAGCAACCATCGGCCGGTCCGCGTGCGCACCCGGACCCGTGCGGCCAGCTCCAGCGGGTCGCTGCCGGGAGGAATCGTCCGCGCCCGCGCAGCGACCGACTGCACCACCTTCGAATCGGTCGGCGGATCGGGCGGTGGGTGCTCGTCGAGCTCGGCGATCCATCGTTCAGCCGCAGGCGAGATCGACTCCGGGAAGCCCGATGCGTCGAAGACGACCACCCCGGGTCCGTGCTCGAGGGGCATGGCGGCGACGGCTGGCGCCGCGATCATCGAGCGTCGAAGACCGGTCGCGATCGACGCCGAGAGAGACCTCACCGCCTCGACGTCGGCCCCGGTGAACAACGGTTCGTCGGCGGCCCGCAGGAACGCTGCGGCGCCCCAGTAGACGCCATCGCTGACGAACGAGACCCGGAGTTCGTCGCCATAACCGATGGACTCGTGGGCGCGATGTCGCTCGGACCGGGACAGGTCGCCGTGGGTGGCGATGCTGGTGGCGCCGGCGACGCGTCCGGAGTGCGCGAGGAAAGCCCACTTGTTGACGTCCTCGACGACGTACTCGTGGTGGGCCAACCACGAGCCGGAGCAGCCGACGTTGTGGTTGACGCTGCCGGTGAACATGATCGTCCCGGGGTCCACGGTGTGGAAGCAGTACGCGTGGTGGGGGATCAGGTGCGCGACAACGCCTGCGACGTCGACGACGTAGTCGACCCAGTGGTGACCCTCGCCGCCGAGCGTGTCGATCTCCTGGCGCGCCCGGAGGGCCGGAACCTGCCCCATGCATCGAGGCTAGGCCGTCGGGGACCAAAGCGGACCCCCCATGAACATGGGGGGCATATTCGTGGTTCACCCAGGATCGCGGGATGTTCGGCGACGGTCACGGCGACCGACGCTGGCGGCATGGACACCATCACCTCTCGCACCACCGCTTCCGACGCATCCCCGACCACGCCCACTGGACCCGACCCGCAGGCGATCTTCCAACTGGCGTCCGGCTTCATGGCCAGCAAGTTTCTGTTCGCCGCGAGCGAGCTCGGCGTGTTCGAGGCGCTCGCCGCCGGCCCGACCGACCTCGAGGGGCTCGCTGGCCGGACCGGTCTCACCCGCCGTTGCGCACGCATCGCTGCCGACGCCATGGTCGCGCTCGGTCTGATCGAGCGGAACGGTGACGACTACACCAACTCGCCCACTGCCGACGCCTTCCTCTCGGGCCCGACGCCTGCCGACATGCGGCCGCTCCTGAAGTTCTGGGACCGGGTCAGCTTCCCGACCTGGACCGACCTAGCGGGCGCCCTCGGGCGTGGCCACCCGGACCACCAGATCTTCGACATCGACCCGGAGCTGGTGCCGATCATGTCGGCGGGCATCGAGGCAGCGACCGCCGGCGCGGCGGCGGCGTTCGCGCAGTCGGCCCCGGTGCCCCCCGGAGGTCGTCTACTTGACGTCGGCGGCGGCACGGGCTCGTGGTCGCTCGCCCTGGCTGCGTACGACACGACAGTCAGCGCGACCATTCTCGAGCTCGAGGAGGTCGCAGCAGTTGCCCGCGAGCGGATCGCGGCCACCCCTCTCGCTCCGCGGGTGGACGTCGTCGTCGGTGACGCGCAGGGCGAGGTCCCGACCGGATATGACGCCTTCCTCGTCGCGAACGTCGTCCACTACTGGGGACCCGAGCGCAACCGGCAGCTGCTGCGGAGTCTTCGCGCCGGCGCGGTGCCCGGCACGCGCTTGCACATCGCGGACTTCTGGACCGACGCGACCCACTCGTCTCCGGTGCCGGCGGCGATGATGGCGGGCGAGTTCGCGATGCACCTCGACGAGGGCGACGTCTACAGCGTCGAGGAGTGCCGGGACTGGCTAGCCGCGACGGGTTGGACGTTCGTCGGACACGCTCCGCTCGCCGGCCCGATCACGCTGATCACCGCGGAGGCGAACTGATTGGCCGCCGGACCCGGCCGCGCCGTACCCTGTGAGCACAGGCGTTCGAGCCGTCATCAGCGGTGAGCCCCGGGAAGAAAGCCTCCAGCGGCTGGGGAGGCAAGTAGAACCCGGCGGGTAGGCCCGTCACAGCCAAGGTTGAGTGGTCGGCGACTCCCTCATCGGAGTGGGCGGCAAGCAGGGTGGTACCGCGGCGAGAGTCGTCCCTGTGGCCCCGATGAGACCGACCGCAGGAGCACCGCCGATGACCTATCCCAAGGTCAACAACGACGCCGACACCAACTCGGGCGTCCCGTCTTCGCCCCGCTTTCCCCAGATCGAGGAGCGGGTGCTGGCCTACTGGGCCGAGGACGACACCTTCCGGGCGAGTGTCGAGCAGCGCGATCCGGGTGAGGACGGCTCCAACGAGTTCGTGTTCTACGACGGCCCGCCGTTCGCCAACGGGCTTCCGCACTACGGCCACCTGCTGACCGGCTACGTGAAGGACATCGTGCCGCGCTACGAGACGATGCGCGGCAAGCGTGTCGAGCGCCGGTTCGGCTGGGACACCCACGGTCTCCCGGCCGAGCTCGAGGCGATGCGGCTCAACGGCATCAAGACGACCGACGAGATCGTCGAGATGGGCATCGACAAGTTCAACGACGCCTGCCGGGCGTCGGTGCTGAAGTACACGGGGGAGTGGCGCGACTACGTCACCCGCCAGGCCCGCTGGGTCGACTTCGACAACGACTACCGGACCATGAACCCCGAGTTCATGGAGTCGGTGCTCTGGGCCTTCAAGAGCCTTTACGACAAGGGCCTGGTCTACGAGGGCTTCCGGGTGCTGCCCTACTGCTGGAACGACGAGACCCCGCTGTCCAACCACGAGCTGCGGATGGACGACGACGTCTACCAGGACCGCCAGGACCCGTCGGTCACCGTGGGCTTCGAGGTGCAGACCGAAGGGGACTTCGTCGGCGCCAAGCTGCTGATCTGGACCACGACCCCGTGGACGCTGCCGAGCAACCTCGCCGTCATGGTGGGCTCGGCCATCGACTACGTCATGGTCGAGCCCAACTCTGCAGGCACTGGCCGCGTCGACCGGTACCTGATCGCCGAGGCCCGGCTGATGGCCTACGCGCGCGAGCTGGGCGAGGAGCCCAACGTCGTCTGGCGCGGCACGGGCGCCGACCTCGTGGGGCTCAGCTACACACCGCCGTTCTCCTACTTCGCCGGCCACCAGAACGCCTTCCGCGTCGTACCCGCCGACGAGGCCGTCACGACCACGGACGGCACCGGCCTGGTGCACAGCGCCGGTGCGTTCGGTGAGGTCGACAAGGAGGTCACCGACCGCGAGAAGATCGAGCCGGTGATGCCGGTCGGCAAGGACGGGCGGTTCACCGCACCGGTCGACGAGTACGCCGGGATGCTGGTCTTCGACGCGAACCTGCACATCATCGACCACCTCAAGGCCACCGGGGGAGCGGTCACGCCCGGCACCGTGCTGCTGCGGCGTGAGACCTACAACCACTCCTACCCGCACTGTTGGCGCTGCCGCGAGCCTCTGATCTACAAGGGCGTCGAGTCGTGGTTCGTCGAGGTCACCAAGTTCAAGCAGCGGATGCTCGAGCTCAACGAGCAGATCCGGTGGGTGCCGGACCACATCAAGGACGGCCAGTTCGGCAAGTGGCTGGCCAACGCCCGGGACTGGTCCATCACCCGCAACCGGTTCTGGGGCAGTCCGGTGCCGGTCTGGAAGAGCGACGACCCGGCGTATCCGCGGGTGGACGTCTACGGCTCGTTCGAGGAGATCGAGCGCGACTTCGGCACGCTGCCGCGCAACCGCGACGGCGAGGCCGACCTGCACCGGCCGTGGGTCGACGACCTGACCCGGCCCAACCCGGACGACCCGACCGGGCAGTCGACGATGCGCCGGGTCGCCGACGTGCTCGACGTGTGGTTCGACTCCGGGTCGATGAGCTTCGCCCAGGTGCACTACCCGTTCGAGAACGCCGACTGGTTCGAGCATCACTTCCCGGGCGACTTCATCGTCGAGTACATCGGCCAGACCCGCGGCTGGTTCTACACGATGCACGTCCTGGCCACGGCTCTGTTCGACCGGCCCGCGTTCCAGTCCTGCATCAGCCACGGCATCGTGCTCGGCTCCGACGGCAACAAGATGTCGAAGTCGCTGCGCAACTACCCCGACGTGCGCGAGGTCTTCGACCGCGACGGTGCCGACGCGATGCGCTGGTTCCTGATGGCGAGCCCGATCCTGCGCGGCGGCAACCTGATCGTCACCGAGCAGGGCATCCGCGACTCCGTCCGGCAGGTGATGATCCCGCTCTGGAACACCTGGTACTTCTTCTCGCTCTACGCCAACGCCGAAAGCTACGACGCGCAGGGCCGAACGGACTCCAGCGACCCGCTCGACCGCTACCTGCTGGCCAAGACGAGGCAGTACGTCGAGCAGCTCACCGGCGAGCTCGACGACTACGCCATCGCCGACGCGTGCGAGACCACGCGCGGCTTCCTGGACGTGCTGACGAACTGGTACGTCCGGCGCTCGCGGGAGCGCTTCTGGGAGGGCCGGGCCGAGCCGTTCGAGACCCTGGCCGCGGTCCTCGACGTCGTGTGCCGTGCCATCGCGCCGCTGCTCCCGCTGACGACCGAGGAGGTCTGGCGCGGCCTGACCGGCGGTCGGTCCGTGCACCTTGCCGACTGGCCCGATGCCGCCACCCTCCCGGCGGACGACGGGCTGGTGGCCGCCATGGACCAGGTCCGCGAAGTCTGCTCGGCGACGTCGGCGCTGCGGAAGGCGGGCGGTCTCCGCAACCGGCTACCGCTCGCTACCCTGACCGTCGTCGTCGACGACCCGGCGTCGCTCGAGGCGTTCGCGTCGATCGTGGCCGACGAGGTCAACGTGAAGCAGGTCCGCATACTGCCCGCGCACGGGCCGGATGCCGCTTCGTTCGGGGTGTCCCAGAGGTTGACAGTGAACGCACGGGCTGCCGGTCCTAGGCTCGGCAAGGACGTGCAGACCGCGATCAAGGCGTCCAAGGCCGGTGACTGGAGCGTGGCGGACGACGGCACGGTGACCGCGGGCGGCCTGACGCTGGCCGAGGGCGAGTACACGCTCGAGACCGTCGTCGGCTCCGACGCCGCGGACTCGGCCACCGGCATGCTCGCCGGCGGTGGGTTCGTCGTGCTCGACACCGCTGTCACGCCCGAGCTGGCCGAGGAGGGACTGGCCCGCGACCTCGTGCGCGCGGTCCAGCAGGCCCGCCGCGATGCCGGGCTCGACGTGACGGACCGGATCGCGCTCACCATCGGCGGCTCGGCCGCCGTGCGGCAGGCAGCGTGGAACCACTCGCGACTGATCGGCGGCGAGACCCTGGCCACGACGATCGACGTCGACGAGCAGGGCAAGGCCAGCGGCACCGAGACGACGGTCGGTGACGGGGAGACGGCGACCGTGGTCGTCAGCAGAGCGTGAGTCGCGGTCTGGGCCGGGCTGGTTGGATGAGTGCATGACCGCACCGTCCGGGCTCGACCTGACCGCTGACGCCGTCACGCTCACTCGTCAGCTTGTCGACATCGAATCGGTGTCGCGCAACGAGCAGGCGATCGCGGACCTGGTCGAGGCGGCGTTGCGGGCGCTGCCCCACCTCACCGTCGTCCGGCGCGGCCACACCGTCGTGGCCCGTACGTCGCTGGGGCGGTCGAGCCGGGTCGTGATCGCCGGGCACCTCGACACGGTGCCGGTCAACGCGAACCTGCCGAGCCGACTCGACGAGACGACGGGCATCCTGCACGGCCTCGGCACCTGCGACATGAAGGGCGGCGACGCTGTCATCCTGCGGCTCGCGGCGACGGTGACCGAGCCGGTGCACGACATCACCTTCGTCCTCTACGAGGCCGAGGAGATCGAGTCCGAGTTCAACGGGCTGCGGCTGCTCAGCGAGTCGGACCCCGACCTGCTCGCCGCCGACTTCGCCGTGCTGATGGAGCCGTCCAACGCCGTGGTCGAGGCCGGGTGCCAGGGCACGCTGCGCGTCGACGTCCGCACCCGGGGGGAGCGCGCGCACTCAGCGCGCAGCTGGCGGGGGGTCAACGCGATCCACGCCGCGACCGACGTGCTCCAGCGCCTGCAGGCGTACGACGCACGCAAGCCCGTCATCGACGGCCTCGAGTATCACGAGGGCCTCAATGCCGTCGGCATCAGCGGGGGCGTGGCCGGCAACGTGATCCCCGACGAGTGCGTCGTGTCGGTCAACTACCGGTTCGCCCCCGACCGCTCGGAGGAGGAGGCACTGGCGTTCGTGACCGAGTTCTTCGCGCCGTACGACATCACCCTCACCGACTCCGCGCCCGGCGCCCTCCCGGGTCTCGACAGGCCGGCGGCGAAGGCCTTCATCGACGCGGTCGGTGGCGTCGACGGCGCCGTGAACCCGAAGTTCGGGTGGACCGACGTCGCCCGGTTCACCGCGCTCGGCGTGCCGGCAGTGAACTTCGGGCCGGGTGACCCGATGCTGGCGCACAAGCAGGAGGAGCATGTTCCTGTGGCGCACATCGAGCGCTGCGAGCGAGAGCTGCGCGCCTGGCTCCAGGGTGAGGAGACCCAGCAGTGACGAAACGAATCGGCCCCGGCCCGCGCCCGAGCAAAGGGCGCCCCGAGGGCTCGACCACCGACCAGCGGCTGCTCGACAGTACGGGCGACAGCGACTGGGTCCACATGGACCCGTGGCGGGTGCTCAAGATCCAGGCCGAGTTCGTCGAGGGCTTCAACGACCTCGCCGAGCTCGGGCCCGCGATCGCGGTGTTCGGCTCCGCGCGGATCCCCGCCGAGCACCCGGCCTACCAGCTCGGCGTCAAGGTGGGCGGCGCCCTGGTCGACGCCGGGTTCACCGTGATCACCGGCGGCGGCCCGGGGGCGATGGAGGCCGCCAACAAGGGAGCGACGGAGGCCGGCGGCGAGAGTGTCGGCCTCGGCATCGAGCTGCCGTGGGAGGCGAAGCTCAACGACTACGTGACGTTCGGGCTCAACTTCCGCTACTTCTTCGTCCGCAAGATGATGTTCGTGAAGTACTCCCAGGGCTACGTCGTGCTCCCCGGCGGCATCGGCACCCTCGACGAGATGTTCGAGGCGATGACCCTGTCCCAGACCCTCAAGATCACGACGTTCCCCATCGTCCTGATGGGGGTCGAGCACTGGACCGGCCTGATCGAGTGGATGCAGGGCTCGATGCTCAGCGACGCGCGGATCAAGCAGTCCGACCTCGACATGCTCACCCTGACCGACGACGTCGACGAGGCCGTGGCGCTGATGGTCGCCGCCCGCGACCGGCACGCCTGACCGCGACGATGTCGAGGAGCCATCCGTGCCGCAAGCGATGATGTGGGTCTTCGCCGTACTCATCGTGCTCGCGATGGGCGGCATCGCCATGGTCGCCGCGGGCCGCGGCGAGCCCATGAAGCCGGCCTACGACGACCGCCCCGACGCCCGGGTCCCGCTGGATCGGCCAATCACTGCCGGAGGACCTGCGACGGGTGCGCTTCTCGCTCGCCCTGCGCGGCTACCGGATGTCCGAGGTGGACGCGCTGCTCGCCAGGCTGGCGCACGAGCAGGAGCAGCGGGGCGACGCCCCCGCCGATCGTGCCCCCTCCGATCATGCCCGGCCCGGTCGGCACATGGCCCCCCCGGACGACTGAGATGAGTGCCGCTGCTGCGCGGCGAAGGGGGCATGGGCGATAATGGTGAGGCGAACCCGCGAAGAGCTGGGTGACAGTACTGATGGGAAGAGGGGTGCCGCATGGCGGCGATGAAGCCTCGGACCGGTGACGGTCCGCTGGAGGTCACCAAGGAGGGTCGGGGCATTGTCATGCGGGTCCCGCTCGAAGGCGGTGGCCGCCTGGTTGTCGAGCTGAACGCCGAGGAGGCGGGTGCGCTCGGCGATGCTCTCAAGAACGTTGTCGGGTGACCGAGCCCGTTCTTCCTAACCAGGCTTCACCCCCGGAGTTCGCACTGAGCGACCTCCTGCCGGCCGCCATCGTCGGAGTCGACACCGTGGCGCTGCCGGTCCTGCCCGGCCCCTCTGAAGGCGAGCCGAACATCCTGCTCGGCCCCGGTGCGGCCGATCTGATCGAGGCGATAGGGATCGACCTGCTCGGCGTCGCCGAGCTGCAGCGAATGACCGGCGCCGTCGGCGAGGTCGTCGAGGTGCCGGTGCCGCTCGGCACCGCCGACAACCCCTCGCTGCGGCTGGTGCTGCTCGTGGGCGTCGGGGAGGCGCGTCCCGTCGACCTCCGACGCGCGGGCGCCGCACTCGCCCGCGCGGCTCGCAACCGGTCGGCCGTCGCCACGTCGATCCCCACGGTGGCGCCCGACGGCAACGTCGCGCTCGAAGCCTTCGTCGCCGGCACCATGCTCGGCGCGTTCGCCTTCCACTGGCGTTCGACCGGCCCGGAGCACCAGCCGCTGCGTCAGGTCGTCATCGCCACCCGGCCCGGCTCGCTCGACGACTCCAACCAGCCCGCGCTCGACCGAGCCGTCGCGATCGGTGGTGCTGGTTGGCGGGCCCGCACGCTGGCGACGGTGCCGAGCAACCTCAAGAACCCCGCCTGGCTCGCCGCGCAGGCCGAGGCGATCGCCGCTGCGTCGGGTCTCGACGTCCGCATCTGGGACGAGGTGGACCTCGCCCGGGAGGGCTTCGGCGGCATCATCGGCGTCGGTCAGGCGTCCGCAGCCCCGCCGCGGCTGATCCGGCTCGACTACACGCCGGAGGGCGTCTCCCCGCGGGCCGCGAAGAAGCTGCCGCACCTGGTGCTGGTCGGCAAGGGCATCACGTTCGACACCGGTGGCCTCTCGATCAAGCCAGGGCAGGCCATGGTGTCGATGAAGCGCGACATGACCGGCGGCGCGGTCGTGATCGCCACGATGGAAGCACTCGCCGACGTCGGCTGCCCCGTCCGCGTCACCGGCCTGGTGCCTGCCGCCGAGAACGCGATCTCCGGGTCGGCGCTCCGACCGGGCGACGTCATCCGGCACTGGGGCGGTCGCACCTCCGAGGTCACCAACACCGATGCCGAAGGTCGGCTGGTGCTGGCCGACGCACTCGCGTACGCCGCCGCCGAGCTCGACCCGTCCGTCCTCGTCGACATCGCCACCCTCACCGGCGGCATGAAGATCGCGCTGGGCCAGCAGATGGGTGGCTTCTTCGCCACCGACGAATCGCTGGCCGACTCGATTCGCGTCGCGGGGGAGACCTCGGGCGAGCCGGTGTGGCGGTTCCCGCTCTACGCCGGTTACGAGGAGCGGCTCGCGTCCAAGGTCGCCGACGCCGACAACAGCGCGGGCCCGCCTCAGGCGATCACCGCCGCGCTGTTCCTCCAGCACTTCACCGGCGGCCGGCCGTGGGCGCATCTCGACATCGCGTCGGTCGGTGACGTCGAGAAGGAGCTGCACGAGTGGACCGTCGGGCCGTCCGGGTTCGGCGCCCGGTTGCTGCTCACCTGGCTGGGGCAGGCCCAGCCGCTCGCAGGCATCGCCAGCAAGGAGAAGAAGTGAAGGGTCTGACCGTCCGCTGGTCGCTCGCCGACGCACCCGACGGGGCCGAGGAGCAGTTGGCGTCGTACGTCGCCGACACGTCGCACGCCCGTTTCACCGGCATGGCCGGCCTGGCCTACAAGACCTGGCGGATGGTGCCGGGCGAGTGGTTCGAGGGCTGCTACGTCTTCGCGGACGACGCTGCCCGCTCGGCGTTCCAGGAGACGTTCACGGCCGGCGCGGGCGAGTCGCCCGGGTCTCAGATCATCGGCAGCGCCCCGGTGCTGATCGAGCCGTGCGAGATCGTGGCGATCGCCGAGGGCGACACCGGTTTCGCCGGCGCGCCGCGCGCTTGACTTGGAGTGCACTCCAAGTCCGACACTGGTCGGATGAGCTACCCGATCGCCGAAGCCGCGGAGCGGTCAGGACTCACTGCCCACACGCTGCGCTACTACGAGCGCGACGGTCTGCTGCTGACCGGTGTCGGCCGCTCGGCCTCCGGCCACCGTCGCTACACGGCGCGCGACCTGGCCTGGATCGAGCTGATCACCCGGCTGCGCGCCACCGGAATGCCCATCCGTGAGGTGCGCAGGTACGCCGAGCTGGTGCGGTCCGGCGACGGCAACGAGGCCGAGCGGCTGGCCCTGCTGGTGGCGCACCGCGAGCGGGTCGAGGCGCAGCTGGCCGAGGTGACCTCGCACCTACGGGCGATCGACCACAAGATCGGCATCTACGAGGGCAAGGTCGAGCAAGCGTCTTGACTTGGAGCGCGCTCGAAGACGTTGAGTGGTTGTCATGACACTCAGCACCCGCACTCTCGGTAACGACTCACCCCTGGCCGTGCCCGCCCTCGGTCTCGGCTGCATGGGCATGTCGGAGTTCTACGGCACCGCGGACGAGGGCGAGGCGATCGGCACCATCCACCGCGCGCTCGAGCTCGGCATCACCTTCCTCGACACGGCTGACATGTACGGCCCGTTCACGAACGAGCAGCTGGTCGGCCGCGCCATTGCCGGCAGCAAGCACAGCCGGGACGAGGTGCAGCTCGCCACCAAGTTCGGCAACGAGCGGCTGCCCGACGGCACCAGGGTCGGCATCAACGGCCGACCCGAGTACGTCCGGGCCGCCTGTGATGCATCACTGGCACGGCTCGGTGTCGACGTGATCGACCTCTACTACCAGCACCGGGTCGACAAGACGGTGCCCATCGAGGAGACCGTCGGTGCCATGGCCGAGCTGGTCGCGGCCGGCAAGGTCCGCCACCTCGGCCTGTCCGAGGCGTCCGCGACGACGATCCGGCGCGCGCACGCGGTCCACCCGATCACCGCGCTGCAGACCGAGTACTCCCTCTTCACCCGCGACATCGAGGACGAGATCCTGCCCACGATCCGCGAGCTCGGGATCGGGCTCGTCCCGTACTCGCCCCTCGGCCGCGGCCTGCTGACCGGCACCATCACCGAGGCGGGCGGCGCCGCCGGAGCCGGTGACTTCCGGCGGTCGGCGTACTTCCCGCGGTTCCAGGGCGAGGCCCTCGCCGCGAACCTCTCGCTCGTCGACAACGTGCGGGCGATCGCCGACGAGAAGGGGGTCACGCCCGGACAGGTCGCCCTCGCGTGGGTCCTCGCACAGGGCAAGGACGTTGCGCCGATCCCGGGCACCAAGCGGATCCGCTACGTCGAGGAGAACGCTGCAGCGGCCGCCGTGGAGCTGACCGCCGACGACGTCGTCGCCCTCGAGAAGGCGGTGCCGCGCGATGAGGTGGTCGGCGACCGGTACGGCGACATGTCGTCGGTCAACGCCTGAGCCGCCAGGCTGCTCAGGGGGACCGGTCAGGCGTCCGCTTCGGGCACCCATTCCTTCTTCGCGAGCAGTAGCCCGTCGCCGACCGGCAGCAGGAGCGGCACCAGGCCGTCGGTGGCGGTGATCTCCTGGGTCAGCGCCCGGATGGCGACCGTCTCGTCGTCGCGCACGGCCGGGTCGGCGACCCGGTCGTGCCAAAGCGCGTTGTCGAACGCGACCACGCCGCCCGGGCGCAGCAGGCGGAGCGCCTCGGAGAGGTAGGCGCCGTACTCCCGCTTGTCGCCGTCGGCGAACACGATGTCGTAGTGGGCGTCGGTCAGCCGGGGCAGCACGTCGAGGGCCCGGCCCGCGATCGTGCGCACCCGCTGCGGCGCGACGCCCTCGTCCTTGAACGACTCCCGGGCCAGCCGCTGGTGCTCGGCCTCGACGTCGACCGTCGTCAGCACCCCGTCGGGGCGCATGCCGCGCAGCAGCCACAGCCCGGAGACTCCGGCCCCGGTACCGATCTCGACGACGGCCCGCGCCTCGAGCACAGCGGCCAGGAAGCGGAGGGTGGCGCCGACACCGGAGCCCACCGCGACGGCGCCGACCTCCTCGGCCCGAGCCCGAGCGGCGAGGAGCACGTCGTCCTCGACGACGTAGGTCTCGGCGAAGGTCCAGCTGGTCGGGCTGATCGGACTGAGCGGAGAGGCGGCCACGGGGCCAAGATAACGGTCCGCGGGCCTGGTTCCGGGGAGCCCGGGCGGCGTGACCCGAGTCGGACCCGAGTCGGACCCGAGTCGGACCCGAGTCGGACCCGAGTCGGACCCGAGTCGGAACATTGCGATGACGCCGGTCGTTGAAGGCAGCAGAGCGTCTCAGGGACCCGTGCCTGCATTCACAGGGTTTCCTCAGGCCACGGGGATACGGTCATCGGACTAGAGGGAGGCAGCACCCAGGTGCGGAGAAGGGCAGGAAACATGAGTGCCGAACGGCCGGTCGCTGAGCCGGCGCTCGACTGGGAGTCGATCGTCGAGCAGCACTCCGACCGCGTCTTCCGCCTGGCGTTGCGGCTGACCGGCAACCGGCACGACGCCGAGGACCTCACCCAAGAGGTCTTCGTGCGGGTGTTCCGCTCGCTGCACACCTACCAGCCCGGCACGTTCGAGGGCTGGCTGCACCGGATCACGACCAACCTCTTCCTCGACCAGGCCCGCCGCAAGCAGCGGATCCGCTTCGACGCG
The DNA here is from genome assembly GCA_963846535.1 of uncultured Actinomycetota bacterium. Lineage (GTDB taxonomy): Bacteria > Actinomycetota > Actinomycetes > Propionibacteriales > Nocardioidaceae > Nocardioides. The sequence goes on along the minus strand of CAWJWK010000003.1, from coordinate 1,298,540 downwards.
CTGTCCGACGAGCGCGCGGCGAGGCTCGCCAGCGCTCTGGCCGGCCCCGACGCCGCCTACGCCGACCGCACGTTCGACGACGATGTCGAGGCCGCGCTGGCGGCACTCCCGCCGGAGTTCCGCGCCGCCGTCGTGCTCTGTGACATCGAGGGCCTCGCCTACGAGGAGATCGCTCAGATCCTCGGCGCCAAGCTTGGCACCGTCCGGTCGCGGATCCACCGTGGTCGCGCCATGCTGCGCGCCGCGCTGGCGCACCGCGCTCCGCAGGGCGACCGCACCCGCTACGCCGGTCCCGCGCCGGCCGTCTCCGAGGCGGGGCGTTCGTGATCGGTCATCTGGGCGCCCGCGTCAGCGCGCTTCTCGACGGTCAGCTGTCACAGGCAGAGTCGGAGGAGGCGTGGGCGCACGTCTACTCCTGCCACGCGTGCCGTGACCTCGTCGAGCGCGAGGGCTGGGTCAAGACCCGGCTGGCCGGCCTCTCCGGCGGCGTCGGCTGCGCGTCGCCCGACCTGAAGGGCTCGCTCCTGAGCCTGACGCCCGGCGAGCGCTTCCTGATGGAGGCACGGAACCGGGGCGGTGCCCGCCGCGGCATCGGGGTGGCGGTCCTCGGCGGCGGCGCGCTCGGCGCCGCGATGGTCGGGGTTCTCGCGCTCGGCTTCGCGCCGGGCTCCCCGCCGTCCAACGATCGTCGCCCGCCGGCTTCGAGAGTCGAGACGCCGGCGGTGAGCGAGGGTGCGGCGAGCGAGGCATCGGCAGACCCGATCATCCCCCCGCACGTCGGCTCGCCGGTCGGCACCGTCGCCGCGATCGGCGGCGGCGACTGGCCCGGCAGCACGACGGTGCCGGCCTGGGTTCTCCAGCTGCTCCCGAAGTAGCCGGGCGCAGCGGTCTGGTGTCCATCGGCGATGATGGGTCTGTGAACGACGGACCCGACCACGACCCTGAGGTGCGCTGGGCGCCACCGGGCGACGGCGAGAGCACGCCCGCCCCGACGGTCGAGCCCGCCCCGGTCGAGCCCGCCCCGGTCGAGACCCAGGTTCTGCCCCCGGGCCCGGCGCACACCGGGCCACCTACCCGCCTCCGCCGCCCGGCCAGCTCACCCCGCCGGCCTCAGCGGCGCATCGTCGGGTGTCCGGGTGGGTGTGGCCGATGTTCGCGGCAACGGCACTCGTCGTCGGAACCGTCGGCGGCGTGCTCGGCGGCATCGGCTACTCGGAGTGGAGCGACGACCCCGCCGACGACGCGCGGGCATCGACGCCCGCCGGCGTCGACTACTCGAACCTCGACACCCAGCCGCCGCTGGAGAAGCCCGGCACGGTGGCGCGGGTCGCCCAGGAGGTGCTGCCCAGCACCGTGCAGATCATCGCCGAGTTCGAGGGCGTCGAGGCGGGGGCGACCGGGTCGGGCTTCGTGCTCGACGACCAGGGTCACATCGTCACCAACAACCACGTCGTCGCCGACGCGGCCGAGAACGACGGTCCGATCGAGATCGTCGACCAGGACGGCAACCGGCAGAACGCGACCGTCGTCGGCCGCAGCCCTGTCTACGACCTCGCCGTGCTCCACGTGGCGGGCGCCGAGGACCTCAAGCCGGCCTCGCTCGGCCGGTCCCGGGCGCTGCGGGTGGGTGAGCCCGTCGTCGCGATCGGCGCACCGCTCGGGCTGAGCTCCACCGTGACGTCGGGCATCGTCAGCGCCCTCAACCGGCCGGTGACGACCGGCAGCACCGCGGACGACTCGTCATACATCAACGCGATCCAGACCGACGCCGCCATCAATCCGGGCAACTCGGGCGGACCTCTCGTCAACCTGCAGGGTCAGGTCGTGGGCGTGAACTCCGCGATCGCGACCAACGGCGGCGGCAGCTTCGACGACGAGGCCGGCAACATCGGCGTCGGCTTCGCGATCCCGGTCGAGCAGGTCGTCACCACGGCCGACCAGATCCTGGATTCCGGTGAGGCGCAGTACCCCGTGATCGGTGCCCGGGTGCAGACCGGCAGACCGGCAGAGTTCGACGGCGCGACGGTCGACGAAGTGCTCAACGACTCACCGGCCCAGGATGCCGGCCTCGAGAACGGCGACCTGATCACGCACGTCAACGGCGTCCGCGTCACCGACGGCATCGGGCTGATCGTCGCGATCCGCACCCACCTGCCGGGTGAGACCATCGAGTTCACCGTCACCCGCGACGGCAACGAGCAGAAGATCGCGGTGACGCTCGACGGCGAGGTCGGTTAGGGCTGGTCGCAGGGCGCGTCTCCCTATCCCGCGCCTGCTGCGCCGCGTCTTCCGACTCGATCTGGGTGCGTTGGCGTCGCTCGATGGGCGGGCGAGCACGACTTCGCTCCGCCGCCTTGCCAGATCGGCCGGAAACACCGCTCGCGACGCCGCCGGACAAGGAGACACGCCCTAGCCGCCACCCTGCTCGGCCTGGTCGGAGTCGACGAAGGGGTGCGTCTCGACGTACTCCTCGGTCGCTCGGTAGAGGCCGCTGATGTATTCCTCGAGCTTCTCCGCCTCGACCCGCCACTGGCCGCGGCCGCCGAGCTTGATCGCGGGCAGCTCGCCGCGGCGGACCAACGCGTAGACCTGCGCGCTCGAGGTGTTGAGCGTCTCGGCGACGTCGGTGAGCGTGAGGAATCGGGGGGCCCCGGCCATGGCCACCATCGTTGCACCGACCCCCGCGCGATCGCAGCACCGCCCCGCGGATCTGTGGACGAGCACGTGACGTAGCGGCCGCGGGACTGCATCATGGGCGGGTGTCCAGTCTCGGGAAACCGGGCACGCCAATGCCTGCGGTCGCCACGCGCGTGACCCGGGCGGGGTGGCGTGACCCGCGGTTGTGGATCGGCCTGCTGATCGTGGCCGGGTCGGTGGTGCTCGGAGCGCGGCTGCTCGCTGCGGCGGACGACTCGGTCTCGGTGTGGGCCGTCGTGAGCGACCACGGCGCCGGCTCGCCGGTCGGCAGCGACGACGTCGTCGCGGTGCGGGTGCGGTTCGCGGACGACGCGGATCTCGAGCACTACCTGTCCGCCGAGGACCCGCTGCCCGACGGCATCGTCCTCGCGCGAGCAATCGGCAACGGCGAGCTGCTGCCCCGGGCGGCGATCGACACCGACCCGGACGAGGACACGGTCCAGGTGCCACTGGACCTGGAGCCGAGCCGGGTGCCCCCGTCCGTCGATGCCGGCTCGGTGGTCGACGTGTGGATCGGCGGCAGGGGAGCGCGGCGCAACCAGGTGGCGGGCGAGGTGGCGCTGTCGTCGGTCACCGTGATCGCGGCGCCACCTGTCGAGGAGAGCTTCGCCGTCACCGGCACCCGCCAGCTCGTGCTCGCTGTCGACGAGGCGGACGTCACCACCTTCCTGACCGCGCTCGACAGCCTGGACGACCCGGTCGTCCGGGTGCTGAACAGGCACTGACCGGTGATCGTCACCCTGCTCGTGTCGACCGGCGCGGCGTGGGAGGGCCCGGCACTCACCTCGCTCAACGAGCACCCCGGCATCGTCGTACTGAAGCGCTGCGTCGACCTCGACGACCTGCTGGCGGCCGGGAGTGCGGGCCAGGCGCAGGTCGCGGTGATCGGCGCGGAGCTGCCCGGTCTCGACGGCCCGGTCGTCGCGCAGCTGCGGCAGTACGGCGTCCGCGCGGTGACCGTTGCACCCGACGACGATGTCGTGCGCGCCCACGCCCACCGGATCGGGATCGACGCCGTCGTCGCCGTCGACCGCATCGAGGATCTCGCCGGGGCCGTCCTCACCGACCCCGGCCCGGTGCTGACCGCGGTGCCCACGCTCGCGCCGGCCACCACACCCGGCCCGCCGACCGGCCGGACCCAGGAGCTCGGCCGCGTGATCGCGGTGTGGGGCCCAGGCGGAGCGCCGGGACGGACCACGGTGGCCACCGCTCTCGCGGCCGAGCTCGCTCGCCGCCGACTCACCACGGTGCTCATCGACGCCGACCCCTACGGTGGCGCGGTCGCGCAGCAATGGGGTGTGCTCGACGAGGTGTCCGGGCTGCTCTCCGCCGCGCGCCTTGTTGCCGGCGGGTCGATCGAGGAGCGGCTCGCGACCGCCCAGCGCCGGCTCTCCGACCACCTGCTGGTCATCACCGGCCTCCCGCGTCCCGATCGCTGGGTCGAGGTCCGACCGGGTGCGTTGGCCGCCATCGTGGATCGGGCGCGCAGCTCGGCCCAGGTGGTGCTCGACACCGGATTCAGCCTCGAGCAGGACCCGGCCGCCGATGTCGGGATGCGGCCCGAGCGCAACGGCCTGACCGTCGAGGCGCTCGCGGCGGCCGACGAGATCCTGCTGGTCGGCTCCGCCGACCCGGTCGGGCTGACCCGGCTCGCCCGCGCCGTCGCGGAGGCGCACGAGGTGCTGCCGGCCCCGGTCCTGCGGCTGGTGGTCAACCGGATGCGGCCCACGCTCGGATGGCGCGAGGCCGACGTCGTGGGGATGCTCGCCGGGTTCGGCCGCAACGTCGGCGTGCACTTCCTGCCCGACGACCAGCCCGCTGTGGACCGGGCGTTGGTCGCCGGCCGCACCCTGCTCGAGTCCGGCGAGTCACCGTTGACCCGAGCCGTCGCTGCGCTCGTGGACGTCATGGCCGGCGTCGGCAGCGTCAGGCGCTGAACAGCAGGTACAGACCGCCCGCGGTGAAGGTGACCATCGCTGCCAGCAGCGGCAGCTGGCCGGTGATCTGGTGCCTGCGGGGGAGGAGTGCGATCGCCCGGTCGTGCGCGACCACGGCGGCGGCGACGTGGCCGATCACAACGGCCGACACCTTGACCGTCGCGAGCACCGTCGGGTGGTAGGAGAACCAGTACGACGGCTGGACCGCCGCGGTCCCCAGGATGTCCCAGCCCTTGCCCAACGGGTCGCTCGCGCGGGCCAGGGTCTGGGTGCCGACGTCGATGAAGAGCGTCAGGTAGTGGGCGATGATGTAGGCCGCGACGATCGGCACGAGCGAGTGCGCCAGACGGCGCGGGAGCTCGGTCCGCGACGTTGTCAGCGGCTCGAACGTCAGCCAGCGCCACGGCAGCCACGAAGGCCGGAACAGGAGGCCGGCGAACGCCGATCCGCCGGCGAAGATCAGGCCGGCGACCAGGCAGAACCCCAGCAGACCCAGGTTGTTGAGCGTGTAGCCGGTGACCGAGGCTTCCTGGATCGTCCGGATCCAGTACGACGACTCGCGGAACGAGTCGAACGCCGTACTGCCGAACAGCACGGCCACCACGGCGACGAGGCCGGCCCGGGACGGGATGGTCGCGCAGCCGGCGAGCGGGCTGCGCAGGACGAGCTTGCCCTCCTCGTCGCGGCCGAGGACGGACAGCGACCCGACCAGTGTCGAGTAGACCTCGAACGGGTCGGCGTTCTCGTAGAACCTCGAACCGAAGACGGCGCCGCCGACGAGCATCACGGCGACGTAGATCGCGCACCACAGGCGGACGACGCCGAGGTCGGTGGGCGTTCGGTTGACGAGCTCCATCCACACGAACGAGTAGAGCCCGATGGCGGCCGGCCAGTGACCGAGCCAGGCGGGGTAGTCGAGGACGCCCTTCGCCGGGTCGCCTCCGGAGAGCCGCGCCAGGCCGGCGTTGATGGTGCGCATCGGGCTGATCACCCGCCACACGGGGCCGAAGAGGAGGGACGCGAAGATGACGCCGACCCACAGCCAGACGTAGACGATGCCGAAGAACGGGTTGGTCAGCTGGTCCTCGCCGAGCACCGCCGTGAAGGCGGCGAAGAGGAACCCGATCATGCCGATCAGGCGGAGCGCGACGAGTCCGTATGACACCCGAGCGGGGGGCGTCTCCTCGTCGGGCTCGGTCTCGACGACCGCGGCATCCGCGTCGTCGAGTCCGGTCGGGTAGCGGGGGGCGCGCCACGCGACGACGAGGACGGTGAAGGAGACGACGAGCGCCGCCACGGCGCCCGAGATCGCGAGACCGAGCGAGATCGGCAGGTCGGCCTGACCACCGATGCCGTGGGCCTCGATGACCGTGCCGATCACTTCACCTCGAGCTGGACGATCACCTGGTCGAGGTCGTGGGACTCGACGGTCACGACGCCCGGCCGGTCGAACTGCATCTCGAGCGTGGTGTTGCCCGCGACGTACTCGAACTCCTGCTCCGGGTCCGAGTGGACGTGGATCTCGCCCGGTTCGTCCGCGGTGACCTCGAGGTCGATCGGCTGGCCGGCGTCGACCTCGATCCGGTCACCGTTGGGAGTGACCTCGCCGCTCTCGAAGGTGATCTCGACCACGACCGGATCCTCGGAGTTGTCCGACCCCTTGTCCTCGTTGTCGGTGCCACACGCGGAAAATGCCGCTCCCGCCACGACCGTGAGCGCGATCCACCGCGCCGCCGTACGTCTCAACGTCATCCTCCTGCCGATGCGCCACCCAGCGTCGCACAACGGACAAATGCGGGCGTGGCCGCCGTCCTCTGCCAGAATCTCACGCAACAAGTCATGGGGGGCTTGACCGGGGGGCGGGAACCAGAAGGTGGGGATCAGCCGTGGTCGATCGGGTTCGCGCACGCGACCTGGCCTTCCTGACCGCTGAGACGCCAGAGGCGCCGCTCCACAACGCGACGATCGAGATCTTCGATCCGGGCGACTCCGGCTTCGACTACCCGCGGCTGGTCGAGCTGATCCGGGACCGGATCGCGTTCGTGCCGCGTTACCGCCAGCGCGTCCAGGCCGTGCCGGGCCACCTCGCCGCCCCGCTGTGGGTCGACGACCAGAGCTTCGACCTCGCGTTCCACGTACGGCGCTCCGCGCTGCCGCGTCCCGGTACGTCGAGCCAGCTGTTGGAGCTCGCGTCGCGGATCGTGTCGCGTCCGCTCGACCGCACTCGCCCGCTCTGGGAGATCTACTTCGTCGAAGGGCTCGAGGGCGGCCGGGTCGCGGTGCTCTCCAAGACCCACCAGGCGCTCGTCGACGGTGTCCACACCGTCGACCTCGGGCAGCTGCTGCTCGACGCCCAGCCGACGCCGCGCGAGTTCGAGCCCGACGACTGGACCCCGCACCGGGCGCCGGCGCCCGGCGCGCTCGTGGCCGGCGCGGTGCGCGACGCCATCACGGACGGCCAGACGGTCGTCAACACGTTGCGCGGCACGTCCAAGGCCGTCGTGAGCGAGGTCGACGCCCGCACCCGCCGGGTGCGCAGCGTCGTCGGCGCTCTGACCGGACGCCGCCCCAAGTCGCGCGGCGTGTTCGCAGGCGAGCTCTCGCAGCAGCGCCGCGTCGTGATCGTCGAGACCTGCCTGAGCGACTATCGCAAGGTGCGCCAGGCGCACGACGGCACGGTCAACGACGTGATCCTCGCGACCGTCACCGGCGGCCTCCGGGCCTGGCTGATGACCCGGGCGGAGTCGATGGGCGGCCTCCGCCAGGTGCGCGCGGTCGTGCCGGTGTCGGTCATCGACGAGGAGCTCGAGGCCACCTCCCTCGGCAGCCAGATCGCCGCGCACTTCGTCGACCTGCCGATCGGCGAGGCGAGCCCGGTCGTCCGGCTGCACCAGGTGTCGTACTCGTTCCAGGCCCACAAGGAGACCGGTCGGTCCGTCGCGGCCAACCGGCTCGCCGGTGTCGCCGGCTTCGCGCCCACGACGTTCCACGCCATCGGTTCGCGGGTCGCGGCCGACGAGCTGCGGCGCGGCTACCAGCTGTCGGTCACCAACGTGCCCGGCCCGCAGGCGCCGCTCTACGCCGCGGGTGCGGAGATGCTGGCGAGCTATCCCGTCGCGCCGCTGGTGCCGGGCCATCCGCTGGTCCTCAGCGTGACCTCCTACAACGGCGGCGTCTTCTACGGCATCACCGCCGACCGCGACCTGGTCCCCGATGCCGACCTGCTCGGCATCTGCCTGCGCGAGGCGCTCGACGAGCTCCTCGAGGTGTCCTCCGCCGGCCGGCAGCGCGCGCCGCGTGGTCGTCGTACGCCGTCGTCCCGGGCCAAGCGCAAGGACTGAGGCGCGTCCAGCCATCGCCGGTTGGGCCGCCGCGTCATTGTCTGACAACATCGGAACCATGGACGCCATCACGTTGCCTCCGGCCCCGATCAACGAGCCGAACCTGACCTACGCGCCCGGAAGCGCCGAGCGCGATGCGCTGGCTGCCGAGCTCCTCCGGCAGGAGGCGACCGAGCATTCGATGGATGCCTACATCGGTGGCGAATGGGTGGCCGGCGGCGGGGCCGAGATCGCCGTGGTCCAGCCGCACGACCATGCACACACGCTGGGCGTGCTCAAGAACGCGACCCCGGCCGACGCCCAGCGGGCGATCGATGCGGCGACCGAGGCGGCTCCCGACTGGCGCGCGATGCAGTTCGACGAGCGGTGCGCGATCATCCTCAAGGCCGCCGAGCTGCTCGCAGGGCCGTGGCGGCAGCGGCTCAATGCTGCGACCGTGCTCGGCCAGTCGAAGACGGCGTTCCAGGCAGAGATCGACGCGGCGTGCGAGCTGATCGACTTCTGGCGGTTCAACGTCCACTACGCCCGGCAGATCCTGGCCGAGCAGCCGATCGCCAACAGCCCGGGCATCTGGAACCGCACCGACCACCGTCCGCTCGAGGGCTTCGTCTACGCGATCACGCCGTTCAACTTCACCGCGATCGCGGGCAACCTGCCGACCGCCCCGGCGCTGATGGGCAACACCGTCGTCTGGAAGCCGAGCCCGTCCCAGCAGCACTCGGCCAGCCTCATCATGCAGCTCCTGGTCGAGGCCGGCATGCCGCCGGGCGTGATCAACATGCTGCCCGGCCACGGGATCCCGGTCTCAGAGGTGGCGCTCGCCCACCCCGACCTGGCCGGCATCCACTTCACCGGCTCCACCCCTACCTTCCAGCACCTCTGGCAGACCGTCGGCAGCAACCTGCCGTCATACAAGACCTATCCGCGGCTGGTCGGCGAGACCGGGGGCAAGGACTTCGTCATCGCCCACCCGAGCGCGGACCCGGCCGTGGTGACCACCGCCCTGATCCGAGGCGCGTTCGAGTACAGCGGACAGAAGTGCTCCGCCGCCTCCCGGGCCTACGTGCCGCGGTCCGTGTGGGAGCGGATGGGCGACGACCTGATCGCCAAGACCGACGCGCTCTCGATGGGCGACCCGACCGACTTCTCCCACTTCCTCGGCGCGGTGATCGACGACCGGGCGTTCAAGAAGCACACCGCGGCGATCGAGCGGGCCAAGGCAACCCCGGGCCTCCAGGTCGTCGCGGGCGGTACGACGGACGACTCGGTCGGCTACTTCGTGCGACCCACGATCGTGGTCGGTGAGGACCCGGCCGACGAGATGTTCTCGACCGAGTACTTCGGCCCGATCCTCGCCCTCCACGTCTACGACGACGCCGACTTCGAGAAGGTAGTGCTGCAGGCCGAGTCCGCGTCGCCGTACGCCCTGACCGGGGCGATCATCGCTCAGGACCGGGCCGCGATCGCGTGGGCACGGAAGACGCTGCGATTCGCCGCGGGCAACTTCTACATCAACGACAAGCCGACCGGCGCCGTCGTCGGCCAGCAGCCCTTCGGCGGCGGCCGCGCGTCCGGCACCAACGACAAGGCCGGCGCCGCCTCGAACCTGCTCCGCTGGACCTCGCCGCGGTCCATCAAGGAGACCCTCAGCCCCCCGACCGACCACCGGTACCCCTACATGGGCTGAGCCCCTGACCTGAGACCATGGAGCCGTGACTCCCTGGCACCTCGGCAGCCTCCACCCCGTGGAGCAGGTGCTGACGATCGTGCTGGCGTTCGGCCCGTTCGTCCTGCTCGGCGCCGTGATCCTCGTGCAGCGCCGGAAGGACGCGCGGGAAGAAGCCGAGGAAGCGCCGGAGCGGGACTCCTAGCGGGCCAGCCAGGCTACGCCGGTGCGATTCTCGGATCGCATCGCGGAGCCGAAGATCTTGCCGATCAGGCCCTCGATCTTGCCGGCGACGAGCGGGATCCGCACCGTGACGTCGAGGGTGACGGTCTCGGTGGTGACGCCGTCCTTCTCGGTGAGGACGGCGGTGCCGGTCAGCTCGCCCGGCTTTCCCGGGATGGTCACGTGGATGTCTCCGTGCTCAGCGCTGGTCCAGGTCTCCGACTGCACGATGTCGGTCTCGGAGCCGACGAACTTCCTGGCGAAGCCGGGCACCTTGTCGGTCGGCTGGGAGTACTCGATGTGGACGTTCATCGGGTCGCCCTGGACCCCGTCGATCGAGACCGAGTGCTTGGTCGCCCGCTGGTCGACACAAACCTGGTCGCGGAAGGCGGGGTCCGCAAGCATCGCCGCGACCTCGGCCAGCGGCGCGTCGTACCTCAGCTCCTGGACGATCCGGGTGGACACGTCAGCGGTCTCCTTCCAGCCACGCGACACCGACGGCCCGCTCGATGTCGAGTCCCTTGCCGATATTGTCCGCCATCACCTGCTCGAGCTTGCCGCCGAGGAGCGGGACCTTCACGGTGACCTCGAGGTCGGTGACGTGCTTGGTCTCGGCACCGTCCGACTGGAGCGTCACGGTGCCGACCGCCCTGGTCGGCTTGCCCGGAGCGAGGATCTCGATCGTGCCCGACGTCGGGGACGCCCAGACCTCGTTCACGACTGCGCGCGTCGTCTCCCCGGCGATCTTCTTCGCGATCGACGGCAGGCCCGCGGTGTTCTGGACCTGGTCGATCACCACCCGGCAGCCTTCGCCGTCCGGAGTGATCGTGATGTCGGACGACACCACGCCCTGAGCGTTTCCGACCTTCTTCCGCCACTCGGGATCGGAGAACATCGCGAACACATCGGCTGCCGCGGCGCCGTACGTCGACGTGTGCTGGAACCTCATGACGCACATCCTGCCCGAAGATGTTGTGGGGGGTATCTGGCGGTCCTAATGTGAACCGTGTGTCAACGACGACGCACCACACCGACCGTGACCAGATCTTCGAGCAGGCCGCCGAGGTAGCCCGCCATGGCAAGGGCACCGCGGCGCCGCCGGGCGACGACCTGGTGCCACTGCTGGCGGCCTACTACCGGCACGTCGGCACCGAGGAGCTCGGCGACCGCTCGGACGTGGACGTCTACGGCGCCTACGCCTCGCACCACCACCTCGCCGCCGAACGCCAGCCCGGGACGACGAAGGTCCGCGTCTACACGCCGACCGTCGCCGAGCACGGGTGGTCCGCGGGCGGTCACTCCGTGGTGGAGGTCGTCACTGACGACATGTCCTTCCTCGTGGACTCACTCACGATGGAGCTTGCGCGACAACACCGCGACGCCCACCTGGTGCTGCACCCGACGCTCGACGCGGAGCGCGACGGGTCGGGCCAGCTGGTGACGCTCCACCCGGTGGCCGTCGGGTCGGCGACGCCGGACGCGGATGCGCTGCGCGAGTCGTGGATGCACGTCGAGATCGACCGGCTGACCGACGACGGTGGCGAGGCCGAGCGGATCGCCGACGACGTACGGCGGGTGCTCGGCGACGTGCGCGCGGCCGTCGAGGACTGGGACGAGATGGTGGGGCAGGCGCGCGCGGTCGTCGCGGACCTGGAGGAGTCGCCGCCGCCGCTGCCCGACGCGGAGGTCAGCGAGGGAAAGGCACTGATCGCCTGGCTGGCCGACGAGCACTTCACGTTTCTCGGCTACCGCGAGTACCAGCTGGAGCAGGTCTCGGCCGACGGCGGGCAGGAGGACATCCTGCGTCCGGTGGCCGGCAGCGGGCTCGGCATCCTTCGCGACCGGGGGGCCGACAAGCACAAGTCGTCGTCCTTCGGGCGCCTCTCCGGCCCGGTGAAGGCGAAGGCCAGGGAGAAGAGCCTGCTGGTGCTCGCGAAGGCGAACTCGCGGGCGACCGTGCACCGCCCGGCCTACCTCGACTACGTCGGCGTCAAGGTCTTCGGCGCCGACGGCGAGGTCACCGGCGAGCGCCGGTTCCTCGGCCTGCTGTCGAGCGCTGCCTACACCGAGTCGGTTCTTCGGGTGCCCCTGGTGCGCGACAAGGTCGACGCAGTGCTGGAGCTGACGGGTCTCGACCCGCGCAGCCACGACGGCAACGCGCTGCTCGACACCTTGGAGGGCTACCCGCGGGACGAGCTGTTCCACACGCCCGTCGAGGAGCTCGCGCCGATCGCCGAGGCCGCGATGCAGGCCCGTGAGCGGCGCGCCGTACGCCTGTTCATCCGCCGCGACACCTACGGCCGCTACCTGTCCGTCCTGCTCTACCTGCCGCGCGACCGCTACAACACGAGCGTCCGCCAGAAGTTCGTGCGGATCCTCGCCCAGGTGATCGGCGAAGGCCGCATCGACCCCGACTCGATCGAGTTCAACGTCAGCATCAGCGCTTCGACGACCGCGCGCGTGCACTTCGTGGTCCGGATGCCGGCCGGCGAGACGATCCCCGACGTCGACACCACCGACCTCGAGCACCGGCTCATCGAAGCGTCCCGCTCCTGGCACGAGGACTTCCTCACCGCCGTGTCGGCGGAGTACGGCGAGGAGGTCGGCGCGATCCTCGGCCGCCGCTACGTCGACGCGTTCCCCGAGGCATACAAGGAGGACTTCCCGGCCCGCACCGCGGCGGTCGACCTCGGTCGGCTGGAGGGGATCCAGGGCGACTCCGGCATCGACCAGGCGCTCTACTCCGAGCTCGACGCCCCCGACGGGGAGGCACGACTCAAGGTGTTCCGCGTGGGCCCGCCCCTGTCGCTGTCCGAGGTGCTCCCGATGCTGTCCTCGATGGGCGTCGAGGTGGTCGACGAGCGACCCTACGGCCTGGCCGTCACCGACCGGGTCTCCCACATCTACGACTTCGGCCTGCGTTACGGCGAACCGCTGCCCGACCAGGCGCGCGAGCTCTTCTCCGACGCCCTGCGGGCGATCTGGGACGGCTACACCGAGACCGACGGGTTCAACGCCCTGGTGCTGCGGGCGTCGCTGACCTGGCGGCAGGCGATGCTGCTGCGCGCCTATGCGAAGTACATGCGTCAGGGGAACTCGCCGTTCGCCATCGACTCGATCGAGGGGGCGCTCGCCGTCAACGTCGAGCTGGCTCGGATGCTGGTCAGCCTCTTCGAGACCCGATTCGACCCGGACTTCGACGACGACGCGCGCGACCAGGCGCAGGCCGACCTCGAGGCGCGCATCAAGAAGGCGCTCGACGCGGTGGTGAGCCTCGACCACGACCGGATCCTGCGCTCCTACCTGATCCACATCCGGGCGACCCTGCGCACCAACTACTTCCAGCACGAGGCCGGCGGGCAGCACCCGAAGCCCTACCTCTCGCTCAAGCTGGAGCCGTCGGCGATCCCGGACCTCCCGGAGCCCCGGCCGAAGTTCGAGATCTTCGTCTACTCGCCACGGGTCGAGGGCGTGCACCTGCGCTTCGGCGCGGTCGCCCGCGGTGGCCTGCGCTGGTCGGACCGACGCGACGACTTCCGCACCGAGATCCTCGGCCTGGTCAAGGCGCAGATGGTCAAGAACACGGTGATCGTCCCCGTCGGTGCGAAGGGCGGCTTCTACGCCAAGCAGCTGCCCGACCCTGCCGCCGATCGCGACGCCTGGCTGGCCGAGGGCGTCGAGTGCTACAAGACCTTCATCCGCGGTCTCCTCGACGTGACCGACAACCTGGTGACCGGTGAGCACGTCCTGCCGCCGAAGCGGGTGGTGCGGCACGACAGCGACGACTCCTACCTCGTCGTCGCCGCCGACAAGGGCACCGCGACGTTCTCCGACATCGCCAACGGCGTCTCCGCCGACTACGGCTTCTGGCTCGGCGACGCGTTCGCGAGCGGCGGCTCGGTCGGCTACGACCACAAGGCGATGGGGATCACGGCGCGTGGCGCGTGGGTCTCGGTGCGGCGCCACTTCCGTGAGTTCGGCGTGGACTGCCAGGAAGAGGACATCACCGTCGTCGGGGTCGGTGACATGTCGGGTGACGTCTTCGGCAACGGGATGCTCTGCTCCGAGCACATCCGCCTGGTCGCCGCGTTCGACCACCGCGACATCTTCATCGACCCCGAGCCCGACGCGGCGACGTCGTACGCCGAGCGCAAGCGGCTGTTCGACCTCCCACGGTCCAGCTGGCAGGACTACGACAAGTCGCTCATCTCCGAGGGCGGGGGAGTGTTCCCCCGATCCGCCAAGTCGATCCCGATCAACCACCAGATCCGAGCGGCGCTCGGGATCCATCGTCACCTCGATGCGATGACGCCGGCAGAACTGATGAAGGCGATCCTGCTAGCGCCGGTCGACCTGCTCTGGAACGGCGGCATCGGCACCTACGTAAAGGCGAGCAGCGAGACCAACGCCGACGCGGGTGACAAGGCCAACGACGCGATCCGGGTCAACGGCACCGAGCTCCAGGTCCGGGTGGTCGGCGAGGGGGGCAACCTGGGCTGCACCCAGCGTGGTCGGATCGAGTTCGCCAACAACGGCGGGCGGATGAACACCGACTTCATCGACAACTCCGCCGGCGTCGACACCTCCGACCGCGAGGTCAACCTCAAGATCCTGCTCGACCGGGTGGTGGCCGACGGCGACCTCACCGAGAAGCAGCGCAACAAGCTGCTCGCATCGATGACCGACGATGTCGCCGACCTGGTGCTGCGCGACAACTACGAGCAGAACATCGCCCTCGCCAACGCCGCGCGCAACGCTCCGTCGCTGCTCCACGTGCACGAGCAGTGGATGCAGGAGCTGGAGGCCCGGGGTCGGCTCGACCGCGACCTCGAGGCGCTCCCCCCGAAGGCGGAGGTCAAGCGACGGCTCGAGGCAGGCGGCGCGTTGACGCAACCGGAGCTGTCGGTGCTGATGGCCTACACGAAGATCGTGCTGGCCGAGGAGCTGCTCGCCTCCGACCTGCCCGAGGACCCCTACCTGCTGCTCGACCTGGTCTCCTACTTCCCGAAGGCGGTTCGCGACGGCTTCACCTCGCAGATCGAGGAGCACCCGCTGCGCCGCGAGATCATCGTGACCCAGGTCGTCGGCGACCTGGTCAACGGCGCCGGCATGACGTACTGGCCGCGATTGGCGGGGGAGACCGGAGCGTCGCCCGCCGAGCTGACCCGGGCCAACTTCGTCGCGCGGGAGATCTACGGGTCGCTGCCGCTGCGCGAGGAGCTCGCCACCTACGACAACAAGATCGACGCGGCGGTGCAGACCCGGATGCGCGTCGACATGCGCACCCTGGTCGAGCGCGCCTCGCGGTGGCTCGTGACCAACCGCCGGCCACCCCTGGACAGCCAGGCAACGGTCGACCTGTTCGCCGATCCCGTGCAGGCGACGATGCTGGCCCTGCCCGACCTGCTGGTAGGGCGTGAGCTGGCCGCCTACAACGAGCGGCGCTCGGCACTGGAGGGCCAGGGGGTGCCGGACGAGCTCGCCGCCCGGGTGGCGTCGTACGACGTCGCCTACGCACTGCTGAACGTCGTCGAGATCGCCAAGCGTGACGACCTCGAGCCGAGCGACGTCGCGCGAGTCCACTTCGCGCTCGGCGAGCGCCTCGGCATCTCCGTGCTCCAGCTGCGGATCGTCAGCCTGCCGCGCGCCGACCAGTGGCAGACCATGGCACGGGCGGCGCTTCGCGACGACCTGCACGCCGTGCACGCGCAGCTCACCGCCGAGGTGCTGTCCAGCACGTCCGCCGACGACGAGGTCGTCGCGCGGGCGGACGCTGAGGAGCTTCGCGAGGAGGCGGCGCGGCGGGTGTCCGAGTGGGAGGGCTCCGCCGGCGGCGTCGTCGATCGCGCGGTCGAGACGCTCGGCACCATCTGCGCCGACGAGGGCACCGACCTCGCCCGGGTGTCCGTGGCGTTGCGAGTCGTGCGTGGCCTGCTGGCCTGACCTGGCCTGAGTGACGTCGGAGTCAGGCGCCGACGCCGCCGTCGACCGGGAGCAGTGCGCCCGTGACGAACGAGGCGGCGTCGGAGAGGAGCCACACGACGGCGTTGGCGACCTCTTCCGCGGTCGCGATCCGGCCGAGCGGGTGCATCGGCGCGACCCGCGCCGCGGCGGCCGGGTCGGCCAGGCTGCGAGTGGCGACGGCCCCAGCGATCACGGCGTTCGCCCGGATGCCGCGGTCGGCGTAGGCGACCGCAGTGACCCGCATGAGGTGGTTCAGGGCGGCCTTCGCGACGGCGTACGCCGGAATTCCGACGTTCGGCAGTGCGGACACTCCGGAGGCGGACGAGAGCGCGACGATGGACCCGCCGCCCGACCGGGTCATGACGGGAATCGCGGCCCGGACGCACCGCATGGCTGCGGTGACGTGGAGGTCGAGGTTGTCCTGCCACGTCGCGTCGTCGATCTGGTCCAGCGGCACCCGCGGCATCTCGCCGGCGCCTCCGCAGACCAAGCCGTCGAGGCGGTCGTACGCGTCGACGGCGCCCGCCACTGCGCGCTGCACGTCTGCCTCGACCGTGATGTCGGCCGTTACGGCGACCGCGCGGCCTCCCGCCGCGGTGATGGCGTCGGCCGTGTCCTGCAGTGGCGCGGCCGAACGCCCGACGAGGACCAGCCCGGCTCCGCGCCGGGCACACGCCTCGGCGACCGCGCGCCCGATACCCGATCCGGCGCCGACGACGAGGACGGATCGACCGTCCAGGTCGGAATCGCCCATCATCCGCCGCCGGCGAGCTCCGCGGCGACGGATCGCACGGTCGGGAAGTCGAAGAAGATCACGTGGTCGACCGCTCGGCCGAGCAGCGGCTCGAGCTCGGCGGCGAGCTCGACGGCCTGCAACGAGTCCATGCCGAGGTCGACGAGGTCGGCGTCGAGGTCGAGCTCCGACGCGGGCAGTCGCAGCCGTTTGCTGAGCGCCTCGACCAGGACCGCCTCGATTGCCGGTGCCTCCAAGGATGGCGATGACGTCACCCGATTCCCCTCTCCTCGCGCCAGCGATCATGGCTGGCCGTGCGCTGGGTCTTCCCACTTGTGGTCTTCGGCACCCATCGCGGCCCGACGACGTACACGTCGGCAACGGGAATCTCGAAGGTCTGGAGGACGGCTCGCTTGACCGCCTTCATGATCTCGGGCTCTGCTTCCGGCTCGTCGGTCTCGGTCACGACGACGACCGCGTCCGTCCCGTCGTCGTCGATGCGGAAGGAGGCGACGCCACCGGGCCGCACGGCCGGGTGGGACTCCTCGGCCACGAGCTCGATGTCCTGCGGGTAAAGGTTGCGGCCGCGGATGATGATGACGTCCTTGGCCCGGCCGCAGATCACGATCTGGTCCTCGTGGATGAACGCTAGGTCGCCGGTGCGGAGCCAGGGACCGTCGCCGTCGGCAGTGCGCGCCTCGAAGAGCTCGGCCGACATCTTCGCTCGACGCCAGTAGCCACGCCCGACGCTCGGGCCGCGGAGCCAGAGCTCCCCGACCCTGTCCGGTCCGCACCGGGCAAGGGTGATCGGGTCGACCGTGATCGCCTCGTGCTTCGCGGCCAGGGAGCCGTCGGTGGCGAGCGCCCGCGCGCCGTCGCCGTCGGCTTCGCGGAGCACCACCTCGCCCTTCTCCATCGCCGCGGCATCGATCCAGACGACCTCGGCCCGGCCGGGCTTCGTTGCTGCGATGAAGACGGTGGCCTCGGCGAGACCGTAGCCCGGGCACCATGCCATCGGGTCGGCGCCGCTGTCGGCGAAGGCGGCAGTGAAGGCTGGCCCGGTGCGCACCCGGACCGGCTCGGCGCCGTTCAGCCACACCTTGACCGACGCGAGGTCGAGCGCCGCGCGCTGCCCGGGCGTCGTCCGTTCGACGCAGAGCTCGTAGGCGAAGTTGGGCGCGTAGGTGTGGGTGCCCCGATAACGGTGCATCGCCCGCAGCCAGCAGGAGGGGTCACGGATGAAGGCGAGCGGCGGCAGGATCACCGACGTGCTGCCGGTCCCGACCGCGGCGAGGGCGCCGAGGACCAGGCCCATGTCGTGACTCAAGGGGATCCAGATGACGGTGACCGACGACTCGTCGATGGCGAGGTGGTCGGCACCGGCGTCGATGTTCGCCACCAGGCAGTCGTGGGTGATGACGACGCCCTTCGGGTCGCTGGTCGACCCGGACGTGTACTGGAGGTAGGCCACCCGGTGCACGTCGGGCTCCGGCATCGGGTTGACCAGGGTGGCGGCATCGGTCCGGATGACGGGCAGGTCGCCCTCCGCCAGCAGCGTCAGCAGCTCCGGTTCGCCGAGGGCGATGCCGGGGCCGGCGACGACCGCCACCGCGCCTGCGTTCTCCCGCACGGGCGCGATCCTGCTCTTGAGGTGCGAGACGCGACGCGGTGCCGGCAGCGGCGCCGCGATCGCACCCATGCGCATGCAGCCGAAGAGGCCCGCGAGCAGCTCGATCGGCGAGACCGCCAGCAGCAGGACGACATCGCCGTGATGCACACCGGACCGGTCCAACTCGTCCGCGACCGCCGCCGCCCGGTCCCGCAGCTCCAGCGCCGTGATCCGCCGGGTCTCGATGTTGCCGTCCGGCAGCTCGATGTAGACGACCCTGTCGGGGTCGGTCTCGACGAGCCGCTCGAGCCGCTCGACGATGTTGCCCTGGGGGCCCGCCGACATCAGGTCGGCTCCCGGTGCGCGTGCGCTTCGAAGACCGCGTGGAACACCTCGATCAACCGGTCGACATCCTCCGGCTGATGCTCAGCGGTGAGGCTCACCCGGAACCGCTGCTGGTGCCGCGGGACGGCTGGGAAGACGGCGTAGTTCACGAAGATGCCCGCGGTCTCCATCATCGTCACCGCGGCCTTGATGTCGATGTCGGACGGCAATGGCACCGAGATGATCGCGGCCGCGGGCTCGCACGACAGCCCCAGGGGGCGCAGCCCGTCCGCGGCGCGGGCGACCATCGCGCGCAGGTGGTGGCGACGCTCCGGCTCGGCCGCCATCACCTCGAGCGAGGCGAGGGCCGCGCCGACGACCGCCGGCGGCAAGGACGTCGAGAACAGGTACGACCTGCCGAAGACCCGGAGGTAGTCGATCAGGTCCTGCGACCCCGAGACCCAGCCGCCGATGGCGCCCAAGGACTTGCCCAGGGTCCCGACGGTCGCGTCGACCTGGCCCTCGATCCCGTACGCCTCGAGCGTGCCACGCCCGGTCTCGCCCACCACCCCCGTGCCGTGGGCGTCGTCGACGATGAGGAAGGAGCCGGTCCGACGGCTGACCGCCAGCAGCTCGTCCAGGGGCGCCGCGTCGCCGTCCATGGAGTAGACGCCGTCGACGATGATGAACTTGTCGCGCGCCTTGTCCTCCTCCTCGATGACGGCCGCGAGGTCCTCGGCGTCGTTGTGACGGAACAGCCGAGACCGCGCGCCAGACAGGCGGAACCCGTCCCACAGCGACCCGTGCGCGCCGCGGTCGAGGAACGCCACGTCGTGCCGGGACGGGAGCGCACTCATGAGGCCGACGTTGGCGGCGTACCCGCTCGAGAAGATGACCGAGGCCTCGGCGCCCTTGAGCGCCGAGAGTCGCTCCTCGAGCTCGCCGTGCATGGCGGTGAAGCCGTTGAACAGCGGGCTCCCAGGGGTGCCGGCACCGTGGAGGCGCACCGCTTCACGGGCCGCTTCGACCACCTTCGGGTGGTGGGAGAGGCCGAGGTAGTCGTTCGACCCGAAGTTGAGCACCGACTGCGAGCTGCCGTCCGGTCCGATCACCTGACCGGTCCGGCCGTCGGCGCCGTCGAGCTGACGGCGCATGAGCCCCTGGCCGCGGCTGGTCAGCGCTCGCGATCGCTCGGAACCGACGCGCAGCCGGTCGGCGAGCGTGAGCCGGTCCATGGCAACGGCGGCGTCAAACAGGTCGTACAACGCCGCCGTCTCGACAGGCGTCTCCTCTCCTGCCTCGACCGGTTCTCCCGTCGCCTTCGTGGTCATGGATCGCCTCCGGTCGTGATGTCAGCCGATTACGGACGTGCACATGCCGGTGATGCCTTGGAACTCCACCTTGAGGAGGCCCGCAGCGAGGGCCTGGTCGATGACGGCACTGTTGTCGATCGGCACGAAGCCGCTTCCCAGGTTGATCTGGAACGCGAGTCCCTGCTTGTCGGTCGTGACGACCTCTTTCGGGATGTCCTTGGCCGGCTTGAGCTTGTACAGGGCGCACGGCGTGGGCTCCGCGAGCAGCGCGATGACGTGGTCGTGCGGTCCCGTGCCGGGCTCCTTGGGGCCCTGGGCCTCGTCGTCGCCCTGGATGGCCACGATGTACAGGCCGGCGGCGTCGTCAGCGGGATCTGCCTGAGCGATGTCCGTCGCCGTGTAGGACCCCACCTGGCTGTCGATCCACGTCGGCTCCGTCACGGCGTTGGGGTCGACCGACTCCGACTCCTCCGCCTCGGTCGTCGTCTCGGTGCTCGCCTCCGTCGTCGTGTCCTCGGTCGGGGTGTCCGACGCCTCCGACGACGTGTCGTCGCTGTTGCTGTCGCTGTCGTCGTCGCCGCAGCCTGTCAGGAACACGGCCGCCAGAGCGATCGCGCCAAGTCCTCGGGTGATTCGGGTGAGCCCCATGATCGATCGTGCCTCCTTGGCGGGGCGCCATCGCGTCGCCCCCGGTGCGGTTGGGAGGCTTCCAGTGTGTTCCGCTCACGTTCGGGCCGACATCCGCCGTTCGACGGATTTCTCAGGGATCCGCCCTGTGCCACGATGCTGAGTTGTGGACGTCGAATCCGAGATCCGTGAAGAAGTACACCGCGGCATCGCCGAGGTGAGGGAGCGGATCGCCGCCGCCTGCGCCCGGGCAGGGCGCGACCCGGCGGACGTGACCTTGATCGGCGTGTCGAAGTTCCAGCCCGAGCCGCTCCTGCGGGCGGCCGTGGAGGTCGGCGTCGTGGACCTGGCGGAGAACTACCCGCAGGCCATGCGCGACCGGGCCGAGGCCATGCCCGACCTCGGGGCGCGATGGCACCAGATCGGTCCCCTGCAACGCAACAAGGCCGGCATCGTCGCCCGGGTCGCGTCGTACTTCCACGCACTCGACAACCCGGCGATCGCCGACGCTCTCGGCACCCGTCGTGATCCGGCCGATCCGCTGAACGTGTTCATCCAGGTCAACATCGCGGACGAGTCCACGAAGTCCGGCGCCACCGTTGCCGAAGCGCCCGAGGTGATCGCCGCCGCCGAGAAGCACCCGTCCCTCAAGGTCGCCGGCCTGATGTGCATGCCGCCGACGCCGGAGCGCCCCGAGGACAACCGACAGTTCTTCGCGGGCATTCGTGAGCTGGGCGAGCGGCTCGGGGTGCCGGGGGGCCTGTCGATGGGCACGACCGACGACTTCGAGGTCGCGATCGAGGAGGGCTCCACCATGGTTCGGGTCGGGCGGCTCCTCTTCGGCGCCCGCCACGCGCAGGTCGAGGGCACCAAGTTCGAGGCCCTCAAGGCCCAGTGGATGGCCGAGCACGGGCAGACCTAGATCGTGCTCCTGACCGGCCGGTGGTCGGTCCTTATTGATTCGCGGAGCGTCGGTGCCCCGACCTATTGTCGAGGACACCGATGACGACCACCACGCCTCGTCCTGATCGCCCCGCGCGCGACCCGCTCGGTCCCGACCCGGACAATCCGCCTCCCGCAGGCGTCCACTCCTTGTGGCGCCTGCGGTCCTACCTCCGCCCGCACCGCGCGGCGCTGGTGATCATGGTGACGACCGCTCTCGCCGGCATCGGCGTCGCGATCGCGATCCCGCTGGTGATCAAGTCGCTCATAGACGGCCCGATCACGAACGGCGAGGTCGATCCGGTACTCCCGCTGGGCCTGCTGGTGCTCGCCCTCGGTGTGCTCGAGGCCTTCCTCACCTGGTGGCGGCGGTGGATCCAGTCCAACGCCGTGCTCAACGTCGAGACTGCGATGCGAGGCGACCTGTACGCGCACCTACAGGCACTGCCGATGAGCTTCCACAGCCGGTGGCAGTCCGGGCAGCTGCTCTCGCGCGCCACCACCGACCTGTCCTCGATCCGGCGGTTCTTCGGTTTCGGGATGCTGTTCCTGTTCATCAACATCCTCCAGGTCACCGCCGTGACCGTCGTGCTGCTCCTGATGTACTGGCCGCTCGGACTGGTGGTCGCGTGCACCGCAGCGCCGATCGTGTGGCTCTCGATGCGTTTCGAGAAGGAGTACGTCGTCGTCTCGCGGCGGGTGCAGGACGAGCAGGGCGACCTGGCGACCCGGGCCGAGGAGGCCGCGGTCGCCATCCGGGTGATCAAGTCGTTCGGCCGGAGCCGCTACATCAGCGACCAGTACGAAACGGCCGCGAGGCAGCTGCACGCCACGTCGATGGACAAGGTCCGCCTCTCCGCCCGCTTCTGGACCTTCCTTGAGGTGATCCCCAACTTCGCGGTGGTCGTCGTCCTGCTGTTCGGGGCGATCGGTGTCGGTCGCGGCGCGCTCACGCCCGGTGAGCTGGTCGCGTTCATCACCCTGATGCTGTCGCTGGTGTGGCCGGTCTCGTCTCTCGGCATCATCCTCGCGATGGCTCAGGAGGCGATGACGTCTGCCGCCCGGATCCTCGAGATCTTCGACACCGAGTCCGACATCGTGAGCGGCACCCGCACCATCAGCCGGCCTCGCGGTCACCTCCGTTTCGAGCACGTCGACTTCGCCTATCCCGGTGCGCTCGACGAGCCGGTGCTGCGCGACGTCAACCTCGACATGCAGCCCGGCGAGACGGTCGCCGTGGTGGGTGCGACCGGGTCCGGCAAGTCCAGCCTGACTGCCCTTGTGCCGCGGCTCTTCGACGTGACCGGCGGCGCGGTCACGATCGACGGTGTCGACGTGCGGGACCTCGAGCTGGCGCATCTTCGCCAGCTGGTCGCGACCGCGTTCGACGACCCGACGCTCTTCTCGATGAGCGCGCGCGAGAACCTCACCCTCGGTCGCGCCGACGCCACCGACGCCGAGATCGAGGAGGCGCTCGACGTCGCCCAGGCCGGCTTCGCCCGCGACCTGCCGTGGGGTCTCGACACCAGGATCGGCGAGCAGGGGATGGCGCTGTCGGGCGGACAGCGGCAGCGGCTCGCGCTCGCCCGTGCAGTGCTGTCGCGTCCC
The DNA here is from genome assembly GCA_963846535.1 of uncultured Actinomycetota bacterium. Classification (GTDB taxonomy): domain Bacteria; phylum Actinomycetota; class Actinomycetes; order Propionibacteriales; family Nocardioidaceae; genus Nocardioides. The sequence continues at coordinate 1,275,557 of CAWJWK010000003.1, read as the reverse complement.
GCCGTCCTCGTGCTCGACGACACCCTCTCGGCACTGGACGTCCACACCGAGGCCCTCGTAGAGGAGGCGTTGCGCCGGGTGCTCGTCGACACGACGGGCGTGATCGTGGCCCATCGCGCATCGACGGTGCTGCTCGCCGACCGGGTCGCCCTGCTCCAAGGCGGCACGATCACCCACATCGGCGAGCACCGCGAGCTGCTGGCGACGGTGCCCGCCTACCGCGAGCTGCTCGCCGCCGACCCCTCGCTCGAGGACGCCGTCCGGTGACCGCCACCGACTGGCGCGGCGTCGCGAAGGCCGACGACGACGAGCGCAACGAGCGCATCGAGCGGAGGTTCGTCGGCGGCTCCGGCACGCTGTTGCGTGAGCTGCTGCGCCCCTACAAGTGGGCCATCTGGGGGCTGGTCGCGATCGTCCTTGTTGAGAACGCCGCGCGCCTCTCGATCCCTTACCTGGTCAAGGAGGGCATCGACACCGGCATCCCGCCGATCCGCGCCGACAACAACCTCGATCCGCTCTTCGTCATCGTCGGGATCGTGCTGTGCGCGACCCTGACCCAGGCGGTCGCGCGCAACCTGTTCCTCGTCCGCTCGGGCAAGGTCGGCCAGGACGTCCTGTTCGAGGTGCGCCGTCGGGTCTTCCGCCACTTCCAGGCGTTGAGCCCCGCCTTCCACGACGAGTACACGTCGGGGCGGGTGATCTCGCGGCAGACGTCCGACGTCGACGCGATCTACGAGATGCTCGAGACCGGCTTCGACGGGCTCGTGACCGCCGCGCTGACCCTCGTGGGCACCGCGGGCCTGCTGCTCTTCCTCGACGTGGAGCTCGGGCTGGTCGCGCTGTGCTGCGGGCCATTCCTGTTCTGGATCACCAACTGGTTCCGGAAGTCGTCCGCCAAGACCTACCGGCTGACCCGCGAGAAGGTCGCGCTCGTCATCGTCCACTTCGTTGAGTCGATGGGCGGGATCCGCGCGGTCCAGGCGTTCCGCCGCGAGCCGCGCAACCAGGAGATCTTCGACGACGTCAACGACCAGTACCGCGCAGCCAACCTGACCGCGTTCCGGCTCGTCGCGTGGTTCATGCCCGGCATCCGGCTGATCGGCAACGTCACCATCGCTGTGGTTCTGATCTACGGCGGCTACCTCGCCTACCACGGCGAGGTCACCGTCGGCGTCCTCGCGGCGTTCCTGCTCTACCTGCGGCAGTTCTTCGAGCCGATGATGGAGATCAGCCAGTTCTACAACACCTTCCAGTCGGCCTCCGCCGCGCTCGACAAGCTCGCCGGCGTGCTGCGGGAGGAGCCCGGCGTGCCCGAGCCGACGAGGCCGGAAGCGCTGCCCGACGCCCACGGGGAGGTGCACTTCGACGGCGTCGAGTTCGCGTACGTCGACGGCCGGCCGGTGCTGCACGATCTCGACCTCCGGGTGCCGGCCGGCCAGACCCTGGCCGTCGTCGGCGCCACCGGTGCCGGAAAGACCACCGTGGCCAAGCTCGCGACCAGGTTCTACGACCCGATCGCTGGTCGTGTGCTGCTCGACGGCGTCGACCTGCGATCCCTCACCTCCGACGTGCTCCGCCGCGCGGTGGTGATGGTCACCCAGGAGAACTACCTGTTCTCGGGCACCATCGCCGACAACATCAGGTTCGGCCGACCCGACGCCACGATGGAGCAGGTCGAGGCGGCGACCAAGGCGCTGGGTGCGCACGACTTCATCTCCGCACTGCCCGACGGCTACGACACCCAGGTCGCCAACCAGGGCGGCCGGCTCAGCGCGGGCCAGCGGCAGCTGGTGGCGTTCGCGCGGGCCTTCCTCGCCGACCCCGCTGTGCTGATCCTCGACGAGGCCACGTCGTCGCTGGACGTACCCTCCGAGCGGCTGGTCCAGCAGGCGCTGCGCACGGTGCTCGCCGGCCGGACGGCCGTGATCATCGCCCACCGACTGTCCACGGTCGAGATCGCCGACCGGGTGATCGTCATGGAGCACGGCCGGATCGTCGAGGACGGCGCTCCCGAGGAGCTGGTCGCGGGTGGTCACGGCAGGTTCTCGGACCTCCACCAGGCCTGGCTCGACTCCCTGGCCTGATCTCCCTGTTTGAGGTGCCTGGGCGACGAAACCCAATAGGCTGGCGCAGCCACCTCACCTAGGAGCCCCCGTTGTACGACATCACCGTGATCCTGGCTCAGCTGGCCCTGATCATCGTCGTCGCCCGGTTTGCCGGGGCGGCCGTGGGGCGGATCGGCATCCCGCCGGTCGTGGGCGAGATCTTCGCGGGCGTGCTGCTCGGCCCCAGCCTGCTCGGGCCTGATGTCAGCGACTACCTGTTCCCGATGGACACCCGCCCATTCCTCTCGCTGCTCGCCAGCATCGGACTGGTCCTGTTCATGTTCGTGGTGGGCCTCGAGCTCGACGTGTCGCTGGTCAAGGGCCGTGGCCGCGTTGCTGGCTCGGTGTCCGTACTGTCGATCCTGATGCCGTTCAGCATGGGCATCGCGCTGGCGCACTTCCTCGACGACCTGCGCCCGGAGGGCGAGGATTTCCTGCCGTTCGCCCTTTTCATGGGCGCAGCCATGTCCATCACGGCCTTCCCGGTCCTCGCCCGGATCCTCACGGACCGGCGGATGCACCGCACCGAGACGGGTGGCCTCGCGCTCGCCTGTGCCGCGGTCGACGACGTGCTGGCGTGGACCATCCTCGCGGTAGTGATCGCCATCGCCGGCGGCCAGGGCCACGGCCACGGCCCGGACTGGATCATCGCGCTCGCCGTGCCGTTCGCGCTGTTCGCGTTGTTGGTGGTTCGTCCGGCGTTGTCCGTGCTGACCCGGATGTATCTACGCAAGGGCGAGCTGACGCCCGCGATCATGTCGATCGTGCTGGTGGGATTGCTGCTGTTCTCGGCGGCGACCGAGTACCTCGGCGTCCACTACATCTTCGGAGCGTTCCTCTTCGGCGCGATCATCCCGCACGAGGGCGCCGCCGCCCTCAGGCACGAGATCCTGGTGCGCCTGGAGCAGCTGTCGGTCCTCTTGTTGCTCCCGGTGTTCTTCCTGGTCGCCGGACTCGAAGTGAACGTACGCGGCCTGAGCGCCGAGAACTTGGTCCAACTCGTCGCGATCCTCGCTGTCGCGATCACCGGTAAGTACGTCGGCGCCTATGTCGGGGCCCGGTCGGCGAAGGTGCCGCACTGGCAGGCCAATTCCCTCGGCATCTTGATGAACACGCGAGGCCTGACCGAGTTGGTCATCCTCAAGGTCGGCAAGGATCTCGGCCTGCTCAGCGACGAGCTGTTCACGATGATGGTCATCATGGCCCTGGTCACCACGGTCATGACCGGTCCGCTGCTCGGGTTCGCCTATCCGAAGCGCCGGGTCGCCCGGGACATCGCGGAGGCCGAACGGTTGGCCCTCGGCGTCGAGGCGGTCGACCGGATCCTGGTGCTGAGCCGACCGGTTGCCGACAACCAGGTGCCCCTGGAGATCGCGGTCACCATGCTCGCCGGAGCCCGACCGGCCGAGATCGTCATCGCCGACCTCCAGCCGCAGGGCCGGCTGCTCGACCTGGGCAGTGGTCTGTCCGGCGAGCTCGCCGAGATGGCGGCCGCCATGGAGAGCCAGCAGGTGCTGATCAAACGCGGCGACGAGCTCGGCGTCCCGGTCCGCGTCATCGCGCACCCGAGCGCAGATGTGGAGCAGGACCTCGTCGAGCTCGTGCAGGTGCTCGCCCCCCAGGGCGTTGTCGCGTGGTCGGACGACCCGTCGCTCGACGCCGTGCTCGCCGTCATCGACTGCCCGTCCGCAGTTGTCGCCGACGGGACCGAGGCGTTCCCGGACGGGGCGCCGGTCTCCGTTGCCTGGAGCGCCGACAGCAGCGGTGACGCGGCCGTCGTGCTCGGGGCGCGGCTGGCCCTGGCCCGGGGAGTGGCACTCCAGCTGCCCGTCGAGGGCGGCCGCCGACTGGGCACGATCACTGCCGCGCTCAAGGAGCGCGGCCTTCGGATCACCGAGCCGTCCAAGCCCGACCCAGACTCGGGCCTCACCGCGGCCGTCATCGATGTCGCTGCGGTTGGCGCCGAGCCCCTTCCCACCGTGGGCGCTCGGAGCGAGCCGGACGCCGTACCCGTCGACTTCGCCGCCGTATCGCTCGGCGCCCCTTCGATGGTCGAGTAGCCCGAGCCGCTAGGCGACCCGCCGTGAGGGACGAGCGAGGATGTATCGAGACCTCGGTCGATACGGTCAAGGGGTCAGGCGCCGCCGGCGTGCGTGTTGTACGCGAGCGTGCGGTGGCCGATCCGGATCCGGGTGCCCTGCACCAGGATGTGCTCGGCGCCCGGAGGCATCCGCTGCCAGTCGGGCGTCTTCGGCACGTGCACGAAGGTGCCGTTGGTGGAGTTGTTGTCGACCAGCACGACGTCCCAGCTGCGCAGCTCGAGTCGGGCGTGGACGCGTGACACCTGGTTGGACTGGTCGATGATCGGCAGTCCGCGGTAGCCGCCGTCCTGCACCCGCTCGTCGGCGTTGGGGTCACGTCCGAGCAGGTAGGGCGTGTCGAGCTGGAAGACCGAGCCGTCGTCGAGCACGACGACGCCGAGCGGCGGCCGGACGCCGTTCACCAGCACCGGCGTCTGCTGCACCATGTTGATGCCACAGACAGCGCAGAAGAGCTGGCGCGGGTCGTTGAAGTGGCGGTTCTTGCAGTAGACCCCGCGCACCTCCTCCTTGGCCGGACCTGCTGCCTCGATCACGCTCGGGTCGTCGACCAGCGGCAGCGGCTCGAACTCGTCGTCGTCGAGGTCGCCGATGAGCACCGACTGGAAACCGACGTGCTCGTCGACCTGGGGCGGCGGCAACGGACGGCCCGCAGGAGGTGCGGCCGCCGCGGCTGGGTGCGGGTGGTCGTGACCAGCGTGATCGTGGCCCGCGTGGTCGTCGGCCATCGCGGGCTCGGGTGCGGGGGGTGCCGGCGGAGCGGGCGCTGCCGGGGCGGCCGGCGGTTCCGGGGCGGCAGGCGCTCCCGGGGCCTCTGGCCAGACGCCCGGCTCTGCGGCAGCTGGCGCGACCGACATCTCGCTGGTCGACCCACCGGTGGCGGCGTCGGCCAACAGCTCGTCGGCGGGCACGCCCATCGTGTCGCCCATGGCCGGCGTCATCAACATCGAGGCACTGGCCGCATCGCCTGCCGGTACGACGAGCGCCCCGGCCTGGATGACCCCGCCATCGAGGCGGTACGTCGACCGGGCGTCGGCCGGGCTCGCACCCGGGAGAGTCACGCTCACCTGGTCGACGGGCCAGGGGATCAGCCGCTCGACCCACGCGAGGGAGTCGGCTCCTGAGATCCGCTCGTCGCCGATGGTGACGACGACGTCGCCGTCGACGAACACGGCCAGTCCCGTCGCATGCGGCGCGAGCGCCGCGAAGCCGGGTGACTGGTCGACGGCGGTCGACAGCATCAGCGCGTAACCGCGCACGAGCTGGCGACCCTGCCCGCCGTTGGACGCCACCATCTGGGCGTGGTCGACGTACGGCCGGACGACGTCCGGATCGGTCGAACCGACCAGGAGGACGACCGGTCCGATCCGGGCGAGGGTGCCGTCGCCCGCGCCGGGCACGATCGTCGCGCGGGTCCAGTCCTCCGCTGACTGCTTCACGTCACACGATCCTTCCGCCGAAGAAGCGCCACCGGATGAGCGGCACGCGCATGGGTCCGTTCGTCCAGAGCCAGATGATGTACCAGATCACCGTGAAGTCGATGAAGAACGCCCAGAAGAACCACGTCGGGAGGTTCCCGTCGCCGAACCCCGGGGGCAACCCGGGCACGAGGCCGAGCTCGAGGAGCAGCCATACCAGCGCACCTTCGTTGATCGCGGTGATGAAGCCGAACAAGGTCGGCCAGTCCTTCTCCCACCGGAACTGCTGGATGACGTGGTAGATCAGCTCCCACACGATGCCGAGCACCAGCACCGTGGCCAGGATGACGTAGGTGACCTGGTAGAAGTCACCGTTGAACCCGGGAACCCCGGGAGCGCCGTCCGGCAGGATCGGGGTGATCAGGAACGTGATGATGCCGCCGAAGACGACGAGCATGAAGATCCGGGTCTGCAACCGCCCGTTCAGGGTGGGCAACATCAGTGGACTCCTCGGCAGGTCGGGGGAACGGTCGCGCTGGCGGGATGACAGGTCACGGCTTGCTCCCGAACAGCCACTTCCACCACTGGATCGTCGAGCGCACCGGGCCGAGCCGCTTGGCGAACTTCCGCTTGGCGAGGTCCTGGTAGATCTCCTGCGCCGCGACCTGCAGCCCCAGGAACGTGTCCACGCCCGGGAAGTAGCCGCCGAGGGTGGTGGCGCCGGAGGCATACATCGCGCCATTGCCCGAGCGGGTGCCGATCAGCTCGAAATTCCGATCGACGTTCAGCCGGCCGGACGGGTTGCGACTGGCACCGCCGTGCTCGAGCAGGTCCTTGAGCAACCGGTGCTCGGCGATGTCCGCTTCGAGACCCGTGCAGTCGATGACGAAGTCGACCTCGACCGGCACCGTGCCCTGCGCCGTACGGACCTGGTTGACGATCCGCTCGCCGTTGGGCTGCATGTCGTCGACGGTGCCGACGAGCGGTTGGTACCAGCCCTCACGCCGGCCCTGGTTCATCTGCTTCTGCCAGAGCTTGCGCCAGGGGGTGTTCGTGCCGCCCATCCGCTTGTAGATCTCGGCGCGCTGCTCGCCCTCGAGACCGCGGACCTGCTTCTTGAGCTGACCGCCCCACACCGACTTGGGGTAGTTGAAGCCCTGGTAGGCCCAACCGTTCTCGCCCCGCCGGCGCATGAAGATCCGGGTCTTCCCGCCACCGGGCCTGGCGTCGGACTCGTTGCCGTAGCCGTCGTTGGTGCCGTGGTAGTAGGTGCGGAACAGATGGACGATGTTGGTCTGCGCCCCGTGCAGGAGCCGGTCGTCCATCAGCCGCTGGAGCACCCGGGAGGCCACGATGCCGCCGCCGCGCACCATGACGGTGCTGGGCTGCTGCATGAGCCGCTCGTAGACGTGCTCGTGCGCCTCGTAGGCGTTGACGATGTGGCGGTAGTCGTTGTGATCCGTTCGGTAGCGCTGGAGCTCCGGCAGGAACTTCAGGCCGGGATAGCCGACGGCTAGGTGGACGTACTGCGAGCGGAACGCGACCCGCTTCGTCGCGGACTGGCCCTCGGGAGGAGTCAGGATCGTGAAGTACCCGCCGCCATAGCGACGGCGGACGATGCGGACCAAGCCCTTGACCAGCATCTCGTCGTAGTCGATGCGGTTCTTCTCGCGCTCCATCGTCTCGAAGGCCTGCCCGGCCTTCGGCGTGTAGTAGTCGGCGAAGATCGGCTCGGTGAAGAGGCCCAGCAACACCTTCAGGTTGAAGTTGCGCACGCCCTCGCTGAAGCCGTACGACGGGAAGCCCCAGATGTTGTCCGGGCGCGAGGCCGAGTCGGAGCGGAGCCGCTCGCCACGAGGGATCTGGGAGACACGGGTGAGGTACTCGTAGGTCTGCCACGGGTGGTCGAGGGTGCCGAGGACCCGCATCTGCGACGTCGGCACGCCGGCGATCCGCAGATAGTCGACTGTCACGAAGCTGCCGATCCCCGAACCCACGGTGACGAACGGGACGTCGACGATCGGGATGCCGGCGCCGGCGACGAGCTCGTCGGTCCAGAAGTCCGTCGCGAGCATCTCGTCGGTCAGGTCACCGGCAGGCATCGGCTGAGCCGGCAGGTACGTGTTCGGGTCCGTGGTCGGTACCACCGAAGCTGCAGTGGGCTCGATCAACGTGCCTCCTTGGTCGTTGGGAGGTTCCGCCTCAGGTGCGTCCGGAACGCTACACCGGCTACCCGCCACTGTGCGTCCGAATCCTGAAGCGGGGAAGCAACTGGGCGAAAACCGTTCGCGAGGATGAATCCGAAACCGGCATCGCGGTTTTGGCTGGCGCGATCCGTGGCACATGCCATGCTGTTGACGACAACATGCGACGCTGCCCCCCGCGCGCTTGCGGGACGTGGCGTTCGCGCCGGACTACAGCCATCGGAGGATCGCGTGCAGGGCATCGCGGACTATGAGTTCATCCGGGCGCTGGGCGAGTCGAACTACGGCACCAACTACCTGGCCAACGCGCCGGCTCGCCTGGGCATCACTGCCGAAGAGGTCGTCGTCAAGGTCATCGCGGGCCCGACGTCCGACGACGCGTTCCGCCGAGCGACCCGCGAGCTGAAGCACTTCAGCGTCGCCGACTCCGACCGACTGGTCGCGGTCTACGACGCAGGCCGGCACGGCGGCGCGTTCTACTACGCGATGGAGTACCTGCCACTCGGGTCGCTCGCCAAGCCGAACCTCGCGCTCGATCCCGGCCGCGCCGTCGCCGCCGTACGTGACGCCGCCCTGGCTGCCCACGCGCTCCACGAGCGCGGCATCGCGCACCGCGATATCAAGCCTGACAACATCCTGATCGCCGACGACGGCGGCCGGCTCTCCGACCTCGGCCTTTCACAGCTGCTCTCTCCCGGCATGGTGATGACCGGACTCGGTCAGATCGGGCTCGAGTTCACCGACCCGTCGATCATGCTGGGTGCCGCGGCGTCGCGGGCGAGCGACATCTGGTCGCTCGGCGCGTGCCTCCACTACGCGCTCAGCGGCAGCGGGGTCTACGGCGACCTGCGCAGCACCGAGCCGCTCCTGCTCGTTCGCTCGATCCTGGCCTCGCAGCCGACGCTCGCCGCAGACCTGCCGCCGGCGGCCGCCGAGCTGATCGGTGCCTGCCTCGCCTCCGACGTCACCGCTCGTCCGCGGACGGCCGCCGAAGTGGCCGAGCGCGCTTCCGGCATCGCTGTCGGGCTCGGCGCGGGGGTCTGACCGACGGACCGGGTCCGGTGCCGCGCGTGAGGGTGCCGGGAAACTAGGATTTCTCAGGCCGGCTGGCGACATCACCATTTGGGGAGATTCATGGAACTGCACGAGAGCCTGTACGCCCTGGGCAGGAGCCAGGGCCGGGAGCTGTTCAGCGACGCCGAAAGCTTCCGTGGTGCCCTCGACGACTACCTCGACGAGGACAGCGCCAGCACCGGCGACATCAACCTTCTCGTGGACGCGGTTCGTCTGGGCGCCTTCCAGGCCATGATGACCATGCTCGACAGCGGCGCCGACGCCGACCGCGCGGTCTCCGAGGCGGGGAGCCGGCTCGCCCGCGACCGCGGCAGCGCGGACGTCGGCGGCGCGAAGTGGGCCCTGGCGGTGCTCGGCTACGCGACCGGCAAGGTGTCCGACGTCCAGGTCCGCAGCTACCGCACTCAGCACGCCTCGGCTCCGACCCCGCCGCCGGCCGGTCCTCCCACCATGCTCCCTCCTGCTGCTCCTGGCAGCGCGCCCGCGCCGCCGCCGGGCGTCAGCGCACCGCCGCCAGGCGTGAGCGCGCCACCGCCGGTGGTGAGCTCGCCACCCCCGACGACGCCGGTCTGGCCGAGCTCCGGGCCGAACCCGGGCGTCCCGGGATCGGTTGCCCCGGCACCGGCCGCTGCGTCGTCGTACGGCGCCCCGCCGCCGTCCTACGGCGGCTACAGCCACGCCGCCCCGCCCAAGAAGAGCCGGCTGCCCCTCCTCCTCGGCATCGTCGGTGTCCTCGTGGTGCTGGTGGTCCTCGCCGTCCTGATCCCGGTGGTCTTCTTGTCCGACGACGACGACAAGAAGCCCAACGACCCCCAGGCGTCGAGCGACGGTCCGACCGAGCCGACGACCCCCGAGGGCCCGGACGTCTCGTTCGAGGCGCTCAACGAGCGCTACCAGAGCCTCGGGGCGCTCGTGACCTCCGGGATGGACAGCTGCGCGGCCGGCGGTCTCCAGTCGGGCCAGACCGAGAAGATCCAGTGCACCTTCCCGCAGGGCACGCTCGTGCTGACGACGTACTCCTCCGGCGCCGAGCTGACCGCTGCCCGCCAGCGGCGTCTCAACGACAAGGAGGGCACGATCGTGGCCAACGTCGAGTCGGGCGCCTACTACCGCTTCGACCCGACGACGGCCGATCCGGAGAGCACTGCGTCTCCGATCATCTACTGGGACAGCCAGGCCGGCATCCAGTCCGCGGAGCTCACCGGCGGCACCGGCATCAACGCCGACCAGCTCGATCCCGCCTTCGAAGCTGTGTCGGCGACGGTCACCCCGCCCGACGGCCCGAGCGATGTCGCGGTCGATGACTTCAACAGCACCTTTACCATCATCAACTGCACCCGGATCCCGACGGAGACCGACGGCGAGAGCGAGGAGAGCGAGTGCCGGCGGTCCGGGCGACGGACCTGGGTCGGGAAGTTCCACAAGGTCGCCGACCTGCGCCGCTACCGCAGCAACGCCAAGACCCTCGCGGATCAGGACGGCGACATCGTCGTCGACTACTGGTACACCGACGCCAACAGCAACGGTCAGCAGGACTCCGACGAGCCCGAGCAGGGCAAGATCTTCGGCTACATCGAGGAGCAGGACACCGGCGACTTCGGGGTCCTCTACATCGACGACCTCGACTGCCGCTGCTACCTGCAGATGTACGACAAGGGCAAGGGCGACCCCCAGAAGCTCTACGACCTCATCTTCGGCTGACCGGTCGTCGAGTAGCCGGAGCCGCCTAGGGAACGTCGAGGGTGTCGGCGAGCTCGGGGAGAAGGGTGCGCTCGGGATCGACGGGGCGCTCGCTCGCGCCGGCGCCGAGGTCGCTGCGGGCGATGATCACCATGGAGGTGTCGTCGCCGCCGATCTGGGCCGGCTCCTCCAGCCATGAGGGCAGCTGTTCGCGGATCCAGTCGAGTCCGCGGGTGCGACCGAAGTCGACCAGTTGTTCGCCGGTCTGCCGCCACCATCCACCGGCGTCGACGCGCGACGTACCGAAGCCGTCGGTGCAGAGGAACGCAAGGGCGACGTCCTCGACGCGGGTGTCGATCACCGCCGTACGAAGGGCCCGCAGCGGCTCCGGCTCACACAGCGAGCTGGTGTGCATGCCGTCGAGGTCGGGGTCGTCCGCCACGGCCCGCATGGCCTCGCCCTGGTCGGTGACGAGCACCGCGTCGCCGTCGCCGATCTGGAGCACGACGAGCAGGTCGCCGGACACGGCGGCCGCGAGCAGCGTAGTGCCGTAGGGCCGCAGCGGGTCGTTGGTGGCGGCGGCTTCGCGTTCGTCGCCGAGGTCGAAGGGGTTGGCCTCGATGTGGTGGCGGACCTTCGTGATCCAGCTGTCGACGATCGCCGTCGCCGCTGACGTCACGAGGTCACCGGCGACCTCGGGGTCGCCCAGGTCGCCGACCACTCGGCGCATCTCCTCGACGGCGCTGACGGCTGCGAGTGCGGAACCGATGTCGCTGCGGAAGTGGGCCTTGTGACCGTGGCCGTCGGCGACGGCGGCGACTGCCTGGCGGCCATCGGTCCAGGTCAGCACGGCGTCCTGCAACGGCAGCTCGTCACGCAGGTGCACCGATCCGATCCGGGAAGCGGAGAGGACCGTCCAGCCCGGCTGGTGCTGCTCCTGGCTCACCCGAGAGTGCTCCAGATCGGGTCGCCGATCGGGCTCGGCGGCACAGCGGAGAGACCGCCCCCGCCCACCACCGGCCGAGAAGCGACCTTGCTGGCGGCCTTGGACGCCCAGACGATGTACTCGACCAGCTGCTCGGGGTTGTCGGCGCGCAGCAGCGGGATGTCCTCGTCGCCGATGAAGCGACGCAACGAGTGCATGTCGGCATCACGACCCACGCCCAGCGCGAGCCGAACCGCGGTGGCACCCCAGCGGTTGTTGAGGAGGGCCTGGAGGCCCTCGGCGAAGGTGGTGCCGCTGCTCTGCGTCGGCCGGCCGTCGGACACCAGGATGATCGCCGGGGGATAGGCACTCGTGCCCTCGTCTAGCTGGGCGAGCGCGTCGGTCAGTGTCAGGAGGGCGCTGCCGAGCTCGGTGAACCCCCGGGGCACGGCCTCCAGCCGCTCCCAGTGGATCTGGTCGACCGGCGTCGGCGCCTCGATGACCCAGCGGGGCTCGTTGGCAAATGCGAGCACGCGGATCAGCATCTCGGCGTGGGGGTTGGCGCGCGCCTCGTCCTTCAGGTGCGGAAGCACCTCGGAGATCGCGTTGTTGAGCGCCTGGATGCGCCCGCCTCGCATCATCGAGCCGGACACGTCCAGCACGAAAATGAAGTGGAGGGGCTTGCGCGCCAGGGCGCCGCCCAAGCGGTCACTCATGCCATCTCCTGTTACCGAGGTTTGGACGCCGCTGTCGCTGCTCAGGCTATAGATTGTCACACACGGACCCCCGTTCTGGTGGGGTTCCGGCGGCGGAACGAGAGGCACGGAGGTCGGCGACACCCATGGTGCTGGCAGAGGGCGTCGAGGTCGACCTCGGGCCGCTGGGTCGCGCCCGGGTGACGTCCCTCCTCGGCCAGGGTGGCCAGGGCTACGTCTTCGAGGTACGACGCGACACCGGCGAGCCGCTCGCCCTGAAGTGGTACAAGCCGGAGAGCGCCACGACCGAGCAGTACCAGGAGATGCAGCAGCTGGTCGAGATCGGCTCGCCGCACCGTCGCTTCCTGTGGCCGCTGAGCATGGCCCGGGTGCACAGCCAGCCGAGCTTCGGCTACGTCATGCACCTGCGCGACCCGCGGTTCCTTGAACTGAGCTACCTGCTGCTCAACGCCGATCGCGACGGCAACCCGCTCGACGTCTCGTTCTCCTCGATCATCGAGCTGTGCCGTCAGCTGAGCTACAGCTTCCTTCGGCTGCACGCTCGCGGCCTGTGCTACCGCGACATCTCCTTCGGCAACGTGTTCTTCGAGCCGACGGGTGGCGACGTCCTCATCTGCGACAACGACAACGTCGGCATCGACAACGGCACCGGCCGGGTGCTCGGTACGCCGTACTTCATGGCGCCCGAGGTGGTCCGCGACACGACCTATCGCACCCTGCCCAACACCGACACCGACCGCCACTCGCTGGCGGTGCTGCTGTTCTACTCGCTGTTCCTCGGCCATCCGCTCGAGGGCCAGCGGACCGACGCCGGCGTGCGTGATGCGCACTGGCTGATGAACCACTTCGGCAGCGAGCCGTTGTTCTGCATGCACCCGACCGACGACGCCAACCGGCCGGCCGAGATCGTCCAGCAGTACTGGAAGATCTACCCGCAGTTCCTCCGCGACCTCTTCGTCCAGGCGTTCGTCGACGGCATGGACAAGCCAGGCGCGCGGGTGACCGAGGGCCAGTGGATCAAGGCCATGGACCGGCTGCGTGACGGGCTGCTCGCGTGCCCGAACTGCGGCACCACGAACTTCTGGAGCAGCGGAGAGCCCGACCCGGTCTGCTGGCAGGACGGCACCGTGGTGAGCCCGCCGTACCTCCTGCACGTCGGTCGCCGCACGGTGGCCGTCGGCCCGCAGGCCGCGATCCGCTCCGACCACCTGGCCTCCGGGGTCGATCACCCCGTGGTGCTGGGTGACCTGCGGCAGCACCCCCAGGCCCTCGACAGGTGGGGCCTCCACAACGCGTCCGACTTCGCGTGGCCCGTCGCCTACCCCGGGGGCCAGAGCTTCGTCCTCGAGCCCGACCGCACCATCGAGCTGGTCACCGGTGCGCGGATCCAGATCCGCAACGCCACCGTCCAGGTGCGGAAGCCGGCTGCGGGACCGCCGGGCGCCCCGGCTTAGGCTGGCGAACATGTCTCCGTTGGTGGTCGAGGTGGACGGTCGGGTCCTCCGCCTCGAGGGGAACTCCGTGATCCGGATCGGCCGGGCCATCGATGCCGAGGTCGTCCTCACGGCCGGATCGGTCTCCCGGCAGCACGCCGAGCTCCGGCCCGTCGACGGCCTGTGGGTGCTGGTCGACGCGGGCAGCCAGTTCGGGACCTACGTCAACGGGGTCCGGGTGGTCGAGCACACCATCCGGGACCGCACGCTGGTGCGGTGCGGCCCGGTCGCGACCGGGTCGGAGCTGACCATCACGCCCGCCGAGCAGACGAGCGGCGACGGGATCGGGCACGCGCCCGCCGTACCGCCGCCGCCGACGCCATCCGAGTCCTTCGACGTGCCGACGATGCCCCCGGCTCCCGGATCCCGACCGACCGCCCAGTCGAGGTTCGCGCCGCCCCCGCCGCCACCCGTGCCCGGACCGTCGGGCACCCAGGTCGCGCGGCCGTCCGTGCCGCTGTCTCCGCCGGTGATCCCGGCCGGGCTCGACCAGACCCAGGTGCTGGCTGCGCAGGCCGCCGCGCCGGCCGCACCCGGAGCACCGCCGCCGGTCCGCACCGGACCCGACCTGCTGCTGATCGCGGAGGGCAAGGAACACCGGTTCCGCCACCCGGCGCAGATCTCGATCGGCCGGCTGCCCGACTGCACCGTGGTGCTCACCGATCCCGCCGCCTCCCGCATGCACGGGACCGTCTCGGGCATCCCCGGCGGATGGACCTACACGAACCAGTCCAACGAGGGCACCTTCCTCAAGGGGCGCAGGGTCACCAACACGAAGTTCGACGAGCGCACGGAGCTGCGGCTCGGCCACCCGGTCGCCGGCCCCGAGCTCACGTTGGTGCCGATCCTGTCCGCGGTGGAGGAGGAGAAGCGGATCGCGCGCCGCCGACTCGGGCGGAACCTGTTGATCGGCGGCATCATCGCCGGCGTGCTGGTGCTCATCCTCGGTATCGCGGCGGTCATCGTGATCCTCGGCCGGGACGACGACGGGGGCGACCCCACTGCCGATGACCGGGTGTCCGGCTCGGCGCCCACGACCGGCAGCTCGGACCAGCCGACCGACCCCGGGTCGCCCGACGAGCTGACGGACACGGAGCTCGATGCCGCGAAGGCGGCGACCGTCAAGATCATCGCCGAGAGCCACTCGCTGGAGGACCCGACCCAGGAGTTCGCCTACGCCGGGTCGGGATCGATCATCCGGTCCGACGGCCTGATCCTCACCAACGCCCACGTCGCCGCGCCCGAGTCGCCGGGCATCGTCGAGACCTACGGTCCCGAGGCCGCGATCGCGAACCCGGAGTACCTGCTGATCTCGCTGACCGATGGCGCCACCGACACCAACGCGCCGCCGGCCTACCGTGCCCGCGTCGTCGAGGCGGACGGGTTCCTCGACGCCGCCGTGATCCAGATCTTCGCCAACGCCGACGGGACCGAACTCGACGGTGAGCTCGCGCTCCCGACCGTGCAGATCGGGGACTCCGACCCGCTCCGGGCCGGGGACGACGTGACCGTGCTGGGGTTCCCGGCGGTCGCGGACTCGGGCGACTCCATCACCGTGACGAACGGGCTGATCTCCACGGTGATCAACGACCCCAACCTCGGACCTCGCTCGGAGTTCGACACCGACGCCCGGATCGCGCCGGGCAACTCCGGCGGCATGGCCGTCGACA
Source organism: uncultured Actinomycetota bacterium (assembly GCA_963846535.1). GTDB lineage: Bacteria > Actinomycetota > Actinomycetes > Propionibacteriales > Nocardioidaceae > Nocardioides. Next base: position 1,260,173 of record CAWJWK010000003.1, on the reverse strand, counting down.
ACGAGGGGGTGCTGATCGGACTCCCGACGGCGCTCGAGTTCGACCCGAGCGGCTCCGGGGTGACCAGCGGCCGAATCCGTGCGATCGACGTCGTCAAGGACCTCATCGCGCGGGCCGAGGCCGAGGTCGGCTGACGGCTCCGGCATAATTGTGCAGGTGCTGATCCTGCGTGAGGTGCCCCGCTCCGGGGTCCGGCTGTCCGCAGGACTCACGGCGGCGGAGACGACCACAGCGCTCGCGCTCGCGCACACGGCCGCCGGGGGCACGCTGCCGTCGGCCGGCTGGGTGATCGCGGTCGCCGCGACGGTGTACGGCGCGAGCCTGCTGGTGCTGCGCGGTCGGCTGCCGGTCCGCGTGGTGCTGCCCGCGCTCGTCGGCTGCCAGGTGCTCCTGCACGCCTGGCTGGCCATCCTGACGTCGGGCACGCACCCGCACGGACCCGGGTCCGACGCGCTGCTCGGCCTGACCTGGCCGATGTTGCTCGCGCACGTCGCGGCCGGGCTGGTCGCAGCGACCGCGTGGGTGCTCCGGCGACGGGCGGTCGACGTACTGCTCGGCTGGTCGGCCGCACCGACGCCCGACATCCCGCACCGGGGGCGGGTGGCGCCCCGGCGCATCGCGCCGAGGCCCCAGCGTCACTACCTGGCGGCCGGTCCGACGCGCGGCCCTCCGCAGGCCCTGCCTGCAGCCGCCTGACCGAGCTCCTGGCTGGATCGCCCGGATCGGCCGGTCGGCTGCGCCTGCCTGAACCGACCGAACCTCCAGACAAGGAAGCTCATGCACATCAGACGTATCGCCCTGCCCGCCGCCGGCGCGGCCGGCGCACTCGCCCTCGCGGTCGCTCCGGCCGCCGCCCATGTGACCATCACCCCCACCACGACAGCGGCCGGCTCCTACGCCGTGCTGACGTTCAGCGCCGGCCACGGCTGCGACGGCTCGCCGACGACCACGATCGCCATCGACATGCCGGAGGAGATCCATGCCGTCACGCCGACCCGCAACCCCTTCTGGGTCGTGGAGAAGGTGATGGCGCAGCTCGACGAGCCGATCACCGACGCTCACGGCAACGAGGTCACCGAGCGCGTCGACCAGGTCGTCTACACAGCCCGCTCGCCGCTGCCCGACGGCACTCGGGACACGTTCGAGCTCTCGTTGCAGCTGCCGGACGCGGAGGGCGAGACGCTTGCCTTCCCGGTCGTACAGACCTGCGAGCAGGGTGAGAACCCTTGGACCGAGACGGCCGCCGACGGTCAGGGTCCCGAAGAGCTCGAGTTCCCGGCGCCACTGGTGACGATCACCGCGGCGGAGGCTGGTAGTGACGGCCACGGAGCCGACGATGCGGAGGACGCTCCCGCAGCGGCGACCGAGGACGAGACGGACGACGGCAACGGCCTCGCGCTGGCCGGTCTCGGCACCGGGATCCTCGGCATCGTGATCGGTGGTCTCGCGTTGGCCCGGAGCCGGAGGGCCTGAGGACGGACCGCCGATGCTGGGGCGTGCGCTGACGGCAGTGTTGCTCGCCGGGCTCCTCGTGGGCTCGGCGGCGGCGCCGGCGTCGGCGCACGCCTCGCTGGTGTCGTCGGACCCCGCCGAGGGCGAGGTCCTGCCCCAGGCTCCCGACGTCGTGACGCTGACCTTCGACGAGCCGGTCGCCGTCGTCGAGGACGGGATCAAGGCCTACGACGCGGGCGGCGAGCCGGTGGACATCGACGACGCCCGCGCGCGGGACGAGATCGTCTCCGCCGACCTGCCCGACGACCTGGCCGACGGGACCTACGTCGTCGCGTGGCGGGTGGTCTCCTCCGACGGCCACCCGATCGCCGGCTCCCTGACGTTCCACGTCGGCACGCCGAGCGAGGCCGTGACCCCGCCTCGCGTTGGCCCGGCGACCGACGACTCGGCGATGCGGGACGTCGCGAGCATCGTCCAGGCGCTGTCGTACATCGCGTTGCTGATCGCCGGAGGGCTGACTCTCTTCCTGTCCTGGACGACCCGTGGCCTCCGGCTGCACGACGACGTACGACGACGCCTGCTCCGGTTCCAACGCGGATCGGCGGCCGCCGCGGTCGTGGTCGCCGCGCTCGGGGTGTTGGTCTCGGGCGCCTACCAGCGAGGAGCCGGCCTCGGTGGTCTGGCCGAGACCGCGTCGCTCGACCCGTCCCTGATCGGTGCCGACCTCACCGTCCTCGTCCTGCAGGCGATCGGACTCGGGCTGGCCACGGTCCTGGCCGGCCGGTCGACGCCGCCGCTGACCGGCGACCTCGGCGCCGCGCTCGCGGTGTGGTCACCCGCGCTGGTGGGCCACACCCGTGCCTACGAGCCGGTGTCACTGCTCGTCCTCACCGACGCCCTGCACCTGAGTGCCGGCGCTGTCTGGCTCGGGGGCCTGACCGGACTGGCCGTCGTCCTTCCCTCGCTCGCGGGCCGCGAGCGCGACTCCGCGCTGGTGTTGAGTCGCTTCTCGACCATCGCGGCCGGCCTGCTCGCGGTGCTGGCCGGAGCCGGAGCCCTGCTCGGGTGGCGGATCCTCGGCTCCTGGAGCGGTCTGGTCGACACCACCTACGGACGTCTGCTGCTCGTCAAGATCGCCATCGCGCTGATCGTCTCCGCGGTGGCGGCGTGGAACCGCTTCGGCCTCCTCCCGCGGGTGAGCGACGGTCCGCACGAGGCCCGCCGACGGGCGACGTACGCCGTGCGCCGGGTGATCCTCCTCGAGGGAGCGCTCCTGGTCGGCCTCCTGGGGGTCACCGGCTTCCTCGTCGAGCAGCCGCCCCGCGCAGAGCCCGCAGCCGCGCAGGCGGCGCCGACGTCCGTTGTCGCGCGGACCGTCGCGGACGAGCTGCAGGTGCTGGCGACGCTGGACGCCTCGGAGGGTCGCCAGCGACAGCTGCTGGTGCAGGTGCAGGACCTGAGCGGCGAACCCGTCGACCTCCGCGCCCGGCCGGAGGTCTCGCTCCGGAGCGCCGACGTCGACCTCGGCACCGTCCCGATCGTCCCGACCGGCGCGGGAACCTACGTCGCCGAGATCACATTCCCGACCGCGGGGGAGTGGGAGGTCCAGGTCAGCCTGCGGGTCGACGAGTTCGAGAACCCGGTCACCTCGTTGACGATCGACGTCTCCTAGGAGGGCGATCAGGGCTCGACGGTCGCTGTCACCGGCACCGTGTGCAGCAGCCCGTCCACCCGCACCTGCACGAACAACCGGTAGTCGCCGGCGCGCTCGAAGGTCGTGTGGAAGGTCAGCCGTGTGCCGTCGTCGGCCACCTCGGGCTCGCCATACGGGTGCACGTGCACGAACACCCCGTCGGAGGGAGGACCACCGACCCGGAACCCCGAGACGTGGGCGGACGTGCCGAGGTAGGTCCCGAGGGTGACCGGCGCGCCGTCGAGGGTGGTGACGACGAGATGGAGCCGGCCGTCCGTGCCGACAGCAGCTGCGCCGTCGACCTCGACCCTGACCACACCGTCGTCGCCGCCCTCGGTCAAGCCGGCCGGTGTCCATCGCCCCGGTACGGCGCCGGTGTCGCCCAGCACGACCGGCTCGTCGGCGCCGGTCGGCTGGAAGTCGGCGATCACGCGGTAGTCACCCGGGTCGCCGAGGTCGACCGGCGCGCTCCACCTGCCGTCCTTCCCGAGCGTCGGGTGCACGTGGCGGTAGATCGCATAGTCGGTGCGGACGACGTAGAGGTGCAGCAGCTCTGTCTGCTGCTCGGTGAAGTCGACGACCGGCTCGTCGTCCTGGTCGACGATCCGGAAGGTGAGGTCGCCCGGTCCGTCGGTGCCGCGGGGCAGCCGGAGGTCGGCCAGGCGGTAGCCGCCCGCAGCCGCCCGGGTGCCGTCCCCGACCGGCACCGGATCGCCTTCGCCGGGCGCGTGGGTGTGTCCGGCGCCGTCCGACGGTGGGGTGAGCACGATCCGGTCCCGGTCGGCCCTCGGTTCGTCGTCGCCGCCGCAGGCCGCCGCGGGCAGGACCAGCGCCACGAGGACCGCGAGGGTGACGACCGTCCAGGACAGGCGGCCGGCGGTCGTCGTGTTCATCTCGCGACCGAGTCTAGGGAGTGGTCCGTCAACGTCGGTCGGGGAGGACCGCCGTCGGGAGGCCTTGCGGGATCACATCGCAATTCCCGGAAGGTCTTCAGAGGTGCAGGAACGTGCAGTGCAAGAAGTTGAGCGTAGGCGGGGCGCCACGGCGTCACTAGGTTCCGCCCGTGCGCCCGATCGGGCGCCCGTTAACGCGGCCCCTACCCGGGCCGCCCGAACACCAAGGTGACTCACATGTCAACAGCAACACCCCGCGTCATTGCGCGGGCGATCGCCACGGCCGCCGTGGCGCTCGCAACCGGAGGTGCCCTCGTCGGTGCCGCCACCCCTTCCGGCGCCGTCTCAGGGGAACCGGCAACCCGCCTCAGCGCCCAGAACGACGACCTGGCCCCGGTCGTGGGCCGCTCTGCGCCCGGTGCGATCGACGGTCGCTACATCGTCGTGCTCAACCAGCAGTCGTCTCGCGCGGTCGCAGCGGACGCTCGGAGTGTCGCCGTCGACAAGGGCGGTCGGATCACGCACCAGTACGGGACCGCGCTCAAAGGCTTCGCGGCGAAACTGCCGGACCGCGCGGTGCGGGCGCTCCGCGCCAACCCGGCTGTCGCCTACATCGAGGCCGATCGGCGCGTCTCCATCGACGGTGACCAGGCCGGCGCCACCTGGGGTCTCGACCGCGTCGACCAGCGCAACCTGCCGCTCAACTCGAACTACCACTACGACGCCACGGGCTCGGGCGTGAAGGCCTACATCATCGACACTGGTGTGCTCACGACCCACAGCGAGTTCACCGGCCGCACCGCCGCGGGCTTCTCCGCGATCGGCGGCACGCCCACCGACTGCAACGGTCACGGCACCCACGTGGCCGGCACCGTCGGCGGGTCGACGTACGGCGTCGCCAAGAGCGTCACGATCATCCCCGTCCGGGTGCTCGACTGCAGCGGCAACGGCACCGACTCTGGCGTGATCGCCGGAATCGACTGGGTCACGTCCAACCACACCAGCGGCCCCGCGGTCGCCAACATGAGCCTCGGCGGAGGCGTGTCCTCGGCGCTCGACACCGCGGTCAACAACTCGATCAACGACGGCGTCTTCTACGCCGTGGCGGCCGGCAACGACTACGGCGCCAACGCCTGCAACGGTTCGCCGTCGCGGGTCGCTGCCGCGGTCACAGTCGGCTCGACGACCAGCACCGACGCACGCTCGGACTTCTCCAACGTCGGGTCCTGCCTCGACATCTTCGCACCGGGCTCGAGCATCAAGTCGGCCTGGTACACCTCGAGCACCGCGACCAACACCATCAGCGGCACCTCGATGGCGACGCCGCACGTCGCCGGTGCAGCGGCGCTCTACTTGCAGACCCACGCCAGCGCCTCACCGTCGGCGGTCTCGTCCTGGCTGACCTCCAACGCGACCACGGGCAAGGTCACCAACCCCGGCTCCGGATCTCCGAACCGGCTGCTCTACACCCTCGAGGGCGGCACCACCGAGCCCCCGCCGTCGGGCAACCTGCTGGTCAACCCGGGCTTCGAGTCCGGCAACACCGGCTGGAGCTCGACCCCCGGCGTGATCACCAGCTCGGCCAGCCGTCCGGCCCGCACCGGCTCCTGGAAGGCGTGGCTCAACGGCTACGGCTCGAGCACCACGGACACGCTCAGCCAGAGCGTCACCCTGCCGGCGAGCGGCACCAAGACGCTGGCGTTCTACGTCCGGATCGACTCGGCCGAGACCACCACGTCGACGGCGTACGACACGCTCAAGGTCCAGGTCGTCTCGGGCGGTGCGACGACCACCCTTGCGACGTACTCCAACCTCAACAAGAGCTCGTCCTACGTCCTGAAGTCCTTCAGCCTCGCCGCCTACGCGGGGCGGACGGTCACGGTGAAGTTCACCGGTGCCGAGGACTCCAGCTTGCAGACGAGCTTCGTCATCGACGACACGTCGGTGAGCTGACCGACTAGCCCGGAAGAGGATGCGGGCCCGGTCGATCAGGAGCACCATGGTGTGCATGGCGGCGCTGATCGACCGGGCCGCGCTCGGCTCGGCGACCGTGCACGGAGCTATGGGTGAGGACGGGCGGTCGGGGGCCGCGCTCCAACGGGCGACCCTGGCCGATGGCCGACAGGTCGTCGTCAAGCACTACGACGCCCGGACCGACGTGGTCATGCAGGTGTGCGGGGACGAGCGCGGCCGCGAGGTCGAGATCTTCCTGTCCGGTCTCCTGGACGACCTGCCGCCCACGGTTCGCCATTCGATCCTCGGCGCCTGGTACGACGACGACGGACGCGGCGTCGTCGTCATGCGCGACCTCGGCGACGCGGTGCTCTCCTGGGAGGACCGGGTGAATCCGGCGCGGACCCGCCAGGTTCTCGAAGCCCTTGCGGACCTGCACGCCGCGTACCTCGACCGGGGCGTGATCGCGCCTACCACGCTCGACGCGGTCGTCGGGATCTTCGAGCCGAGGCGGCTCAAGAGATTCGCAGGTGCCGGCCTGGTCGACGCGGCGTTGCAGGGGTGGGAGTACTTCGCGGAGGTCGCGCCCGACGAGGTGGGCCAACGGGTGCTGGCTCTTGCGCAGGACGTTGCTCCGCTGGTGCGGGCTCTCGGAGTCCGGCCGCAGACGCTCCTGCACGGCGACCTGTCGACGGTGAACATCGCGCCCGAGGCCCACGGGCTGACCCTCATCGACTGGGGCATGGTCCACGTCGGCCCGGGCGAGAGCGACGTCGCCCGGCTGCTCGCCGGCTGTGGTCACCTGTTCGACATGTCGTTCGACGACTTCCTCGACCTTCAGCGGGAGGTCGCAGGGCCCGACCATGACGAGACGACTCTCCGGCTGGCCCTGCTCGGCGGCATCGTCTGGCTCGGCTGGAACAAGGCGCTCGACATCGTCGAGCAGGAGGACGAAGCGATCCGCGCCCGGGAGCGCGCGGGACTCCAATGGTGGCTGGGGCAGGCCCGGCTGGCCCTCGAGACAGGAGAAGTCTGATGGATTCCGAAGAGCTGTACCGCCGTACGGTCCAGGCCTGGAACGACCGGGTGGCCGCGGTGCCCGCCGGCGCCTGGTCGGACCCGACACCGTGCCAGGACTGGTCGGTGCGCGAACTGGTCAACCACGTGACCTACGAGAACAAGTGGGCGATCCCCCTGTTCGCGGGCTCGACGGTCGCTGAGGTCGGCGACCAGTTCGAGGGCGACCTGCTTGGCGACGACCCCGGGGCGGCATCGCTCGCGGCGGCGGAGGACGCCGTGGCCGCGGCCGCGACGCGGATCCCGGAGGGCGGAACGGTGGCCCTGTCGTTCGGAGACACCCCGGTCGAGGAGTACGTCACCCAGATCGCCGCCGATCACCTTGTCCACGGATGGGACCTGGCCGCCGCCACCGGTGGCGACCGGCGGTTCGACCCGGAGGTGGTGGCCGCGATCGCCGCCTGGTTCGCAGATCGCGAGGAGCTGTATCGCGGGGCTGGGGCGATCGGTCCGGCCGCAGAGAAGACCGGCGACCCGCAGGACGACCTGATCGCCTCGTTCGGTCGCGACCCCGGCTGGACCTCCTAGTTAGGCGGCCTCGTCGAGTCGGTGAGAAGCAAGTTCCCGCCGTAGACTCGATCCCCATGTCCGTCGCGTCCCTCTTCTCCCGCCTCGAGCCCCACCTGCTCTCGGTTTCGAAGCCGATCCAGTACGTCGGCGGCGAGCTCAACTCGGTGGTCAAGGAGTGGGGCGACGACGCCGTCGAGCCGGTCGTCCGGTGGGCGCTCATGTACCCCGACGCCTACGAGGTCGGCCTGCCCAACCAGGGCGTGCAGATCCTCTACGAAGTACTCAACGAGCGGCCGTGGATCCTCGCCGAGCGCACCTACGCGGTGTGGCCGGACATGGAGGCGGTGATGCGGACGGAGGACATCCCACAGTTCACCGTCGACGGCCACCGCCCGGTCGGTGCGTTCGATGTCTTCGGGGTGAGCTTCTCGACCGAGCTCGGCTACACCAACATGCTCAACGCCCTCGACCTCGCCGGCATCCCGATCCGCGCGGTCGACCGGACCGACGAGCACCCGATCGTGATCGCGGGTGGCCACGCGGCCTTCAACCCCGAACCGATCGCCGACTTCGTCGACGCCGCTGTCCTCGGTGACGGCGAAGAGGTCGTGCTCGCGATCTCGGAGGTCGTGCGCGAGTGGAAGGGCGAGGGCTGCCCTGCCGGATCGATGGGAAGCGGGCGCGAGGAACTGCTGCGCCGGCTAGCGGTCAGCGGCAACGTCTACGTGCCGCAGTTCTACGACGTCTCGTACGACGACGCCGGGCAGATCGCGAGCGTCGTACCGAACCGGCCGTGGGCGCCCGACCGGGTCCGCAAGCACACCTTGATGGACCTCGACGCGTGGCCCTATCCGGCCAACCCCCTGGTGCCGCTCGCGGAGACCGTGCACGAGCGGTTCAGCGTCGAGATCTTCCGCGGCTGCACCCGCGGCTGCCGGTTCTGCCAGGCCGGGATGATCACCCGGCCGGTGCGCGAGCGCTCGATCGAGACCATCGGCGCGATGGTCGACAACGGTGTGAAGAAGACCGGGTTCGAGGAGGTCGGACTGCTGTCGCTGTCGAGCGCCGACCACACCGAGATCGGCGACGTGGCCAAGGGGCTGGCCGACCGTTACGAGGGTTCCAACGTCTCGCTGTCGCTCCCGTCGACCCGGGTCGACGCGTTCAACATCACGCTGGCCAACGAGTTCTCCCGCAATGGCCGGCGATCCGGCCTGACGTTCGCGCCCGAGGGCGGCAGCGAGCGGATGCGGAAGGTGATCAACAAGATGGTCACCGAGGAGGACCTGATCCGTACCGTCGCCACGGCGTACTCCCACGGCTGGCGCCAGGTGAAGCTCTACTTCATGTGCGGCCTCCCCACCGAGACCGACGAGGACGTGCTGCAGATCGCCGAGCTGGCCAAGAAGGTGATCGCCAAGGGCCGCGAGGTCTCCGGCCGCAACGACATCCGCTGCACGGTGTCGATCGGTGGCTTCGTGCCGAAGCCGCACACGCCGTTCCAGTGGGCCGCGCAGCTGGACGTAGAGACCACCGACCGTCGTCTTCGGGAGCTGCGTGAGGTCGTCCGCGCCGACAAGCGCTACGGCCGGGCGATCGGCTTCCGCTACCACGACGGACAGCCCGGCATCATCGAGGGACTGCTGTCCCGCGGGGACCGTCGGGTCGGCGCGGTCATCGAACAGGTCTGGCGTGACGGCGGTCGCTTCGACGGGTGGAGCGAGCACTTCTCCTACGACCGTTGGGTCGCCGCCGCGGAGACCGCGCTCGCGCGCACCGGGGTCGACCTGGAGTGGTTCACCACGCGCGACCGCGAGTACGACGAGGTCCTGCCCTGGGACCACCTCGACTCGGGCCTCGACAAGGACTGGCTCTGGTCGGACTGGGAAGACGCCCTCGCCGTCGCCGACGGTTCGTCCGACGTCGAGGTCGAGGACTGCCGCTGGACCCCCTGCTACGACTGCGGCGTGTGCCCCGAGATGGGCACGGAGATCCAGATCGGGCCGACGGGGCAGACGCTCCTCCCGCTTTCCGTGGTCTGACCAGCGGAAACGCGTTGACCCGAGCTGAACTGGCGTTCGTCAAACTTGTGATCGTCAAAGTTGGGTCACCAGGAGGCTTGCGTGCCAGCACACTCAAAGGTTCAGGACCTTTCTGAGGCCCCGTGCGTCCGCAGTTTCCGAGACCCGTGCGCGTGTCGCTGCTCACCGATGCCGCATGGGCCTACCTCTCTGTGAGTCTTTTGCGTTCCAATGCATCTTTCGTTCGTAATCTTGTGCGTCGTAGCGCAAGCAACTGGCAGACTAGTTTGCGTTCTAGCGCAACAGAATATGCTATGATTTTGCATCAGAACGCAAACTGGGAGGTGCGGTATGGCTGTGGTGGCGTCTCGTGCGAAGCCGGCACGACGAGCGCTCGACCGACGTGGAGCGGAACTACGGAAACTCCAAGCTGCAGGTGCGCGGCCCGCCGGTGGCTGGGCGCGAGCGATCAGAGAAGCCCTTGGGATGTCGGTTACCGACCTCGCGGATCGCATGAACGTAGCCCCTTCGACCGTTCACCGTCTCGAGGTTTCGGAGCAGAGCGAGCGGATCCAGGTCGACAGTCTGCGCCGAGTCGCAGACGCGCTCAACTGTGACTTGGTCTATGCCCTGGTTCCTCGTAGGCCGTTGCAGGAGATCGTCGACGAACAAGCGCACGAACTGGCGAAACGCGAGTTGGCTGCGCTGGGTCACACCATGGACCTAGAGGCTCAGGGCCTCGGATCTGAGCGCCTCAAAGAGCGAGTTGACGAGTTGGCCGAGCAACTCAAGGCGCGTCCCGGTCTCTGGCAGGAGTGAGGGCGGCAACCGTCATGATCAGGATCAGCATGACGATCACGAAGACCATGAAGAGATCGCCCGAACCGATTGGCTCGGCTTCCCCGAGGTCGTGACCTAAGTGAGTGGACCCAAGCCTCCTGCAATCGACTTCGGGGGTGACCCCGAAGGGTCAACGCCAATCACATATGAACAGCGGGAGGGACTCCTGCCCGCATGGATCGCGACGCGGGCCGATCTGAATGAGGCAGAAGCCGACAACATCTTGAAAGCTCGCCTGTCGTGGAGGCCACGAGTGCGAGTTCGGGGTAGTCGGCGGCTCACGGTCGAGCGCCTCCTAGACCACATCGTCGTACGCGATCTCCATCGAGACATGTACGGCGATGTCTGGTCTTGGGCGGGTTCGTACCGGACGACTGATACCAACATCGGCATCGGTTGGCACCGCGTACCGGTTGCAACCAGCGACCTCCTCGCGGATGCTCTGTATTGGTTCCGCGGATCGCAGCCGATGCCGGTTGATCAGGCCGCCGCCCGGTTTCATCACAAGTTGGTGGAGATCCACCCGTTCCCGAACGGCAACGGTCGTCACGCGCGTGAGCTAACGGACCTCCTCTTGCTCGCGATTGGTTCGCAACCGTTCACTTGGGGCAGTGCGAACCTCTTTGAGTCGAGTGAGACGAGACGCAGATACATCGAAGCTCTCGTCATGGCAGACATCGGCCAGTACGGCGACCTGGAGTCGTTTGTTCGTTCGTGATCGGACCGGTCGGCAGTTCGCCCCGGGCTCGTCCGAATGGTTCCCCAGCGCTTCTAGGGACGTATCCGTCTGCCCCGAGATGGGCACGGAGATCCAGATCGGGCCGACGGGGCAGACGCTCCTCCCGCTCAGCGTGGTCTGAGGGAGCCTCGACTGCCGGCACGACCGTGCTCCGTGCACGGTTCGGACGCCCGGGACGGGCGTAGGGCTGCGACAACCGTGCACCGTGCACGGATTTCGGCGGGAACGGAGCGGATCGCGTGAGCCTGGTTCACGGAATCCGCTCCGATCCTCAGGGCGGAGCGAATGGCCCGGTACGACATGGATCGCTTGGCAACCCAGGAGGGAATGCCCCCTCTGATCTACACCTGGGAGATCCTCGGGATCGAGCGGGACATCACGCCGACGATCGAGGTCGAGTACGGCGACCCGCTCTACTCGGGCCGGGACCGGGGGCCGACGCGCGTTCGTGATCCAGCGCGGGAGCTCTACGAGTCCGTTGAGCGCACCCGTACGTGGGACGACCTTGGCTCGTATCGACTGCGATGCTCGTTGCGCCGGATGAGCCGACGAGCTCGATGGCACGGTCAGGAACCCGGAGTCCCTACGGCCCGCTCTGAGCGCGGCGGTCCTCGGTCACCGGCTCTTCGGGAGGAAGCCGCGGTAGAGCGAGCCATCGGTGCGGACCACGAGACAGGCCACCTTGTCCCCCTGCTGCGGGTCGGCGGTCTCGGTGAACGAGAGCAGGGTGTGCTTGTCCCCCTGGAACAGCGCCTTCTGGGCCGGCGAGAACAGCGGGAAGCAGCTGCGGTTGCCCTGGTCCTGGTCGGTGAAGTCGTACTCGGAGGCCTCGCGCCCGCTGAGCACCCGGACCTCGAGGACCTGCGCGTTGTGGGGGCCCGCGCACTCGGTGACCTCGAGGTTCGAGATCCCCTGGTTGCTGCCCGGCTCGAACCCGACACCGATGAGGCACTGGTCGCGCCGGAGGTCGTTCGCGAAGACCTGCGCCGGTACAGACGGGATGTTGATGCTGGGGATCTCGAAGCTCGGGATCTCGATGGGCGGCACCTCGTACTCCGGGTTCGTGCCGGTCGTGCTGGTGCTGGGGTCGTTGTCGAACAACCCGGCCAGGAGGCCGATCGCCGATCCACCACAGGTGAGAGCCGTGATCCCGATGCCTACGATCCAGCCCACCCACCGCGGGCCTCTGCTCGCGGTGACGGCGAACGGTGTGCCGATCGAACCGCCGTACGGCACGTTCGGGACGCCGCCGTACGGGACGTTCGGCACGCCCGGCGCGCTGCCGTACGGGACGAACGGCGCGGGTGTGCCGGGGTCGGCCGGCTCGGCGTCGGGCGTCGCATCCGGCTGGTACGGCGTGAAGCCGCCGCCCGCATCGCCGTACGGTCCCTGGTCCTGTCCCACGACACGCAGCGTAGGGCCTTCTAGCGCGCCTCGCTCAGGGATCCGCGCAGCGTTCCGCCGTCCTCGAGTACGAGGAGGCAGGCCACCTTGTCGCCGGTGGCCGGCTCTGCCGACTCGGTCAGCGCGATGAGGTAGAGGTCGGGGCGGTTGAGCAGGTTCATCTCGGCCGGCGAGAACAGGTCTCGGCAGGTCTTGACCGCACCGTTGTCGTCCTCGAAGTCGTAGGCCGCGGCCTCGTTCGAGTCGAGGACCTTCACCGCGATCACCTCGGCGTCGTGCGCGGTCGAGCAGTCGACGACCTCGAGGTTGGACACCCCGTCGTCGTTCCCGGGGTCGAGGCCGGCGCCGATCAGGCACTGGTCCTCCTTGAGGTCGTTGGTGTAGACCACGTCGCTCACACTCTCTTGAGAGCTCGAGCCGCCGGACCCGGCAATGGCACCCACGAGAGCCGCGACGCCGCCTCCGCACACGGCGACCAGCGCGATCACGGCGATGATCCACGGCAGCGCCCGGTTCCGGGTCGTCGTCGCGACCGGCGCGTAGAGGTGCGCCGCCGCGCTCCCGGTGTAGGGGACCGGTGGGACGGCTGACTCCTGCCCGTACGGGACGTAGGGCTGCTCGCCACCGGCAGGCAGGCCCTCCGCGGGTTCCGGATCGGGGGTCGGGTCCGGCTCGTACGGCGTGAAGCCGTCCGAACCGCCGTTGGGATCGTGGGTCACGTCAGCCGCCGATCGGCTCGTCGAGCTTGTCCCCGTCGGCCCGCTCGAGGTAGCAGATGAAGTCGTCGTCGGCCTCCGGGTCGGACGCCTCGTAGACCAGGTCGAGGTCGTAGTCGCCGCTGTCGAACGCCGCGGCGTACTTGTCGCTCAGCAGCGCCGAGCAGAACGCGACGTCCCCGTCGTCCTCGAGTGCCGTCAGCTGGTCGCGATCGAAGCTGTCCGCCACCACCACCTCGGCGTCGTGCTCCTCGTCGCAGTCCTTCTTCCAAAGCGTGGCGTCGTGGCTCCCCGAGAAGTCGTCGACGTTCAGGCACTGGCCGACGTCGGCGCTGCTGAGGAGCACGGTGCTGGTGCCGAACCACGTGAAGAACCCGATGGTCACCACGAACGCCAGCGTTCCGGCGATGCCGATCGCGATCGCCGACACGGCCGCCCACCGGCCCTTTCGGACGCCGTTCTTGGTCCGGTTGAGTCCGACGATCCCCAGGATCAGGCCCACCACGCTCGTGCAGCAGAGCAGGCTCAGGACGAAGCCGGTGATCGAGACGGGGTCGGTCGAGGGCCCGGCGGGCGCGACGCCGTACGGGTTGCCGCCGTACGGTTGGCTGCCGTAGGGCTGGTACGGCGACTGCTCGCCGGGCTCGCTCATCGAAGGGTCAGAGGATCGGCTCGTCGAGGTCGTCACCCGTGACGTAGCAGACTAGTGTGTCGCCGTTGCTGACGTCGTCGGGGTCCTCGATGACCGCGCTGTACTCCAGGCCCTCGACCCCGGCCAACGTCACCAGGTCCTCCGGGCTGATCAGCGTGGCGCAGAAGTCGGCCATCGCGGAGCTGATCTCCTCGCGGTTCTCATCGTTGACCTTGGCAACGGCGACGACCTCACCGTCGTGAGCGTCGGAGCACTCGGCCTCGTAGAGAAGGACGGCGTCGTTGTCGTCGTCGTCGACGTCGATGCACTGACCGACCTCCGCCTCGTCGGCCTCGAGGATCGAGTCGAACCAGGCGACCCCGGCGGCCGCGGCGATGGCGATGCCGACCCACGCCAAGAGCCCGAGCAGCCCGAGGACGATGCCCGTGATGGCAAGCCCACGACCCTTGCGCCGGCCACCCTTTGTGCGACTGATGCCGACGAAACCGAGGATCAAGCCGACGGGCGCGCAGCAGATCAGGCTCAGCACGAGGGATGCGATCGAGACGCCATCGGTCTTCGGTTGCTCGAACCCACCGCTTCCCGGCGCGTTGAACGAGGCGCCACCAGCGCCTCCGCCGTAGGGGTTCTGGGGCTGCTGGCCGTAAGGGTCGTTGCCGTAAGGGTTGCTCACGGCGAGCAGCCTAGGGCCAGTCGTGGAGATCTTGCCGCCTATTGGTGACGATGTCCGGATGCGTCACATCGATGACCGCGAGCGCCGGACGCGGCTGGCTCGCCGGCACGGCCTGGTCGATGGCCTGCCGGACGTGGTCAGCGCGACTCGCGCGATGACGGTCCTGCACGCCACCGAGGCGGCCACCGTGCACCTGGCGCTGTGGGCGCGGGTGCCCGGGGTCGGCCTGGCCGACGTCGATGCCGCGCTGTACGACGACCGCGCGCTGGTCAAGCAGCTCGCCATGCGGCGCACGCTCTTCGTCTTCCCGCGGGACCTGCTGCCGGCGGCGTGGGGGAGTGCCGCGGCCCGGGTGGCGGTCCAGCAGCGCAAGCAGCTCGCCAAATGGGTCGTCGAGGCCGGTCTCGCCCTGGACGCGGACGCCTGGATCGACCTCGTGTGTGCCGACGTCCTCGATGCCATGGCCGACGGGGTGCCGCGCACCACCCGCGAGCTCCGCGGCCTGGTGCCGGCGCTCGAGGGGCGATTCACGATCGGCACGCCGGAGAAGAAGTGGGGCGGCGATTTCCCGATCGGCGCGTGGGTGATGACCACCCTCGGTGCCGAGGGCCGGGTGCTGCGCGGCACCAACGCGGGTCATTGGCGGCTCAACAAGCCCACCTGGGTGCGGACTGACCGCTGGCTCGACGACGCCGACGGGACGCCGGCCAGGTGGCCGGAGGAGAAGGGGTACGCCGAGCTGGTGCGACGCTGGCTGGCGACCTTCGGCCCCGGCACCGAGACCGACATCGTCTGGTGGCTCGGCGCCACGAAGACGATCGTCCGGCGGGCGCTCGCGGACATCGGTGCCGTGGAGGTGGGGCTCGACCGGGGTGCCACCGGCTGGGTGCTGCCCGACGACGTCGAGCCGGAGCAGCCGGTCACGCCGTGGGCGGCGCTCCTCCCGACCCTCGACCCGACGGTGATGGGCTGGAAGGAGCGGGCGTTCTACCTCGACCCGGTCGACGCGCCGTACCTCTTCGACAGCAACGGGAACGGCGGCAACACGGCCTGGTGGGACGGCCGGATCGTCGGCTGTTGGGTCCAGGACGACGAAGCGGTGGTCCGGATCGTCCTGCGCCACGACATCGGCGCCGTCGGCGTGGCCGCGCTCGACGCCCAGGCCGAGCGGCTCACGGCCTGGCTCGACGGCGTGCGCATCGTCAACGTCTACGCCTCTCCGCAGATGAAGGGCGCAGAGCTGCCCTGAGCTGGCCTGACCTACGATCAACCCCCGTGAGTCGTCAGCAGCCGGAGCAGCAGGCACCGCCCGTCCAGCGGCTGCGGATCCGCTACGCCAAGCGCGGCCGGCTGCGGTTCACCAGCCACCGCGACGTGAGCCGGGCAGTCGAGCGGGCGGTCGTCCGTGCGCAGATCCCGATGGCCTACTCGTCCGGCTTCCACCCGCACCCGCGGATCTCCTACGCCGGAGCGTCGCCGACGGGAGCGGCCAGCGAGGCGGAGTACCTCGAGCTGGGGCTCGCCGAGCGGCGCGAGCCGGAGGACGTACGGCGCGCGCTCGACGATGCGCTGCCCGACGGACTCGACGTGGCCGCGATCGCGGAGTCGCCCGGAGGATCGCTCGCCGACCTGCTGGTGGCCAGCGCGTGGCTCGTGGAGCTGCGAAGTGCCGACCCGACCCAGGTCGCGGCGGCGGTCGCCGGCTTCCTCGGCACCGAGGCCGTGCTGGTCGAGCGGATGACCAAGAAGGGCCTGCGCACCTTCGACTGCCGGGCTGCGGTCGTCAGCCTGGCCGTCACCGACGCCGACGGAGAGCCGGCGCTCTCGCTCGTGCTACGCCACACCGTGCCCGCCGTACGCCCCGATGACGTGCTCTCCGGCCTGGGCGAGGTCACCGGATTCACGGCGACCGCGACCGCGTTGCTCACCCGGGTCGCTCAGGGGCCGCTGGACGAGAGCACCGGCGCGGTCGGCGACCCGCTGGTCACCTAGGAGTCGTCTAGCCGCGCCGGGATACCTCCCGTTCAGCGGCTGTGTGCGATACTCGCCACAGATCGGCCCCCGACGGCGCACCTCCGACGAGGAACCCAACGGACCGATTCGACGACGTTCTCGCCGGTTCCGTAGCAGTCAGACGGGCCCGGCACGGTGGAGGCCGAAAACCTCGCTAGACCGCGACGCAGGGATCCGGATCGGTGACAGCGATCTGATAACCGGGTGAGCCCGGACCGCGCGACCGCGGCAGGCAGGCCACAGCCGCCAGTGACGCTCCGCGGAGGGTGTCGTCCCACCGAAGGCTTACGCCGCCGGGCCCCCTCGCGGGGGAGCGAGCGGCGATGACACGCCCGGACCGCTGCTGGCGGCGGGCGGAGGAGCAGCGCATGGCTGACACCCCTGTCGACAACGTCGACGCGCCCCAGACCGAAGCAACGCCCGCCGGGGAGAAGCCGGCGAAGAAGGCGGTGGCCAAGAAGGCCCCGGCCAAGAAGACTCCGGCCAAGAAGGCCCCGGCCAAGAAGACTCCGGCCAAGAAAGTCCCGGCGAAGAAGGGCCCGGCCAAAAAGGCTGCTGCCGCAGAGACCGCCGAGGAGACCTCGGCCGGGTCCGGCACTGCCGTGTTGTTCAAGGCCCCTGACGTAGCGTCCCCGCCCAAGAAGCCCAGGGCCAAGGCGGCCGCCAAGCCGAAGGCCGAGACCGCCGAGGACAGGACTGAGACCGCCGACGGCGCTGACGGGGCTGACGGCGCTGACGGCGCTGACGGCGCTGACGGCGCTGACGGCGCTGACGGCGCTGACAAGCCGGCCGCAAAGAAGGCACCGGCCAAGAAGACTCCGGCCAAGAAGGCCCCGGCGAAGAAGACGGCGGCCAAGAAAGCCGCAGCCAAGGTCGAGACCGACGTCCCGGACCAGGACGCCGACGGCACCGACGACACCGACGAGACCGAGGACGCCACCGAGGGCGAG
Source organism: uncultured Actinomycetota bacterium (assembly GCA_963846535.1). Taxonomy (GTDB): domain Bacteria; phylum Actinomycetota; class Actinomycetes; order Propionibacteriales; family Nocardioidaceae; genus Nocardioides. Next base: position 1,242,587 of record CAWJWK010000003.1, on the reverse strand, counting down.
GGGGGCGAAGGCGGCACGTCGTCCGCCTCCCGCCGCCGTCGCCGCCGTGGCGGCCGGCGCCGGCGCAAGCCCGGCGGTTCGGGTGGGGGCCCGGCGGGTGCCGGCGAGGACGACGACGCGGACGACGAGTCCGCCGAGTCGGCTGACGAAGAGCCGCGGACCCAGGGCAAGCCCAAGACCGCTGCCCAGTCGAAGAGCGGCCAGTCGAAGAGCGGCCAGTCGAAGAGCGGCCAGTCGAAGAGCGGCGGTAGGCCAAAGACCGATGCCAAGCCCGCAGCCGGTGACGCTGACGCATCTGACGCATCTGACGCATCTGACGCAGCCGACGGAGACGCCGAGGGCGACGATGGTTCCCCGTCGTCGCGCCGCCGGCGGCGCCGTCGCCGCGAGGGCGAGGGCGGCGGAGACTCGACCGACGACGCGAACACCGTCACGAGGGTGCGCAAGCCGCGGTCGCCCGAGGACGAGATCACCTCGATCTCCGGGTCCACGCGTCTGGAAGCCAAGAAGCAGCGTCGTCGCGACGGTCGTGATGCCGGGCGACGCCGCGCCTCGATCGTCAGCGAGGCGGAGTTCCTCGCGCGCCGGGAGGCCGTCGAGCGGGTCATGGTGGTCCGGCAGCGCAAGGACCTGACCCAGATCGCGGTCATCGAGGACAAGGTGCTCGTGGAGCACTACGTGGCCCGTGAGTCCCAGACCTCGCTGATCGGCAACGTCTACCTCGGCCGCGTGCAGAACGTGCTGCCCTCCATGGAGGCGGCATTCATCGACATCGGCAAGGGCCGCAACGCCGTGCTCTACGCCGGCGAGGTCAACTGGTCGGCACTCGGCCACAAGGAGGGCACGGCCCGCAAGATCGAGTCGGTCCTCACCTCGGGCCAGACCGTGCTGGTCCAGGTCACCAAGGACCCGATCGGCCACAAGGGCGCCCGGCTCACCAGCCAGGTCAGCCTCGCCGGCCGCTTCCTCGTCTACGTCCCGGACGGCACGACGTCCGGCATCTCGCGCAAGCTGCCCGACACCGAGCGCGGCCGCCTCAAGGCGTTGCTCAAGGAGATCGTCCCGGACACGGCAGGCGTCATCGTGCGCACGGCGGCCGAGGGCGCCTCCGAGGAGGAGCTGACCCGCGACGTCGAGCGGCTCAAGGCCCGGTGGGAGGACGTCGAGGCCAAGGCGGGCAAGGGCAACTCACCGCAGCTGCTGTACGGCGAGCCGGACCTCACGCTGAAGGTGGTGCGCGACCTCTTCACCGAGGACTTCGCCAAGCTGGTCGTCCAGGGCGAGGACGCGTGGGAGACCGTCAGCGACTACGTCGAGCACATCGCCCCCGACCTCACCGAGCGGCTCGAGCACTACAAGACCTCGGTCGAGGGGGCGCCCGACAAGCCGGACGTCTTCGCGACGTACCGGATCGACGAGCAGATCGCCAAGGGCCTCGACCGCAAGGTGTGGCTCCCGTCCGGCGGGTCCCTGGTCATCGACCGCACCGAGGCGATGACCGTCGTCGACGTCAACACCGGCAAGTTCACCGGGTCGGGCGGCAACCTCGAGGAGACGGTCACCAAGAACAACCTGGAAGCCGCCGAGGAGATCGTCCGGCAGCTCCGGCTGCGTGACATCGGCGGCATCATCGTCGTCGACTTCATCGACATGGTGCTCGAGTCCAACCGCGACCTCGTCCTGCGTCGGCTCGTCGAGTGTCTCGGCCGTGACCGCACCCGCCACCAGGTGGCCGAGGTGACGTCGCTCGGTCTGGTCCAGATGACCCGGAAGCGGATCGGCACCGGTCTGCTCGAGGCGTTCAGCGAGACGTGCGACCACTGCCAGGGCCGCGGGATCGTCGTGCACGACCTGCCGGTCGAGGCGCGCCGCGGTGGTGGCGACGACGAGTCGCGCCGCGGTGGCAACACCCGCCGGCGCCGAGGTCGCAACGGTGGGTCGACCGAGGACTCGACAACCAAGGCCGTGCCGTCGCCGAAGGACGTCGCCGCGATGGCGAAGCCTCCGGCGCCCGACGCGGAGGACTCGGCTGCGGACGAGGTCGACGAGGTCGACGAGGTCGACGAGGTCGACGAGCCGACGACGACGGAGGCGATCGAGGTCGCCACGGCCGACGAGGCCGCAGCCGCGCCGGAGACCGAGGCGGAGCCCGTCGCAGAGGCCCCTGAGGAGCCTGCAGCCGAGGAGCCTGCAGCCGAGGAGCCCGTGGCCGAGGAGCCCGTGGCCGAGGAGCCCGTGGCCGAGGCCGCACCGGTGGAGCCCGTGGCGCCGAAGGTCGTGACGCGCACCCGCCGGCGCGCAGCGACCCGCCCAGCCGGCCCACCGGCCGGTGCTGCGGTCGCCGAGGCCATGGTCGACCCGGGCCGCGGGACGGTGGTCGAGTCGCCGGTCGAGAAGCCCCAGGTCGAGCACGTGCCGATCAAGCAGAAGGGCGCGCGGAAGCGCTGACCGTGGGCCGGCGTCGCCCGCGTTTTGCCGCGACCCTGGCCGATCCGTACTATTGAGCGTCGGCGCGCCTTGCGTGCCTCTCTGCTTGGCATCCCGCTCTTTGCCCTCACGGGTCGAGGTCGTGGTGTGCCGCAGACCCAGACGACGAGGTTCAGACGAAGGAGACCGCGGTGTACGCGATCGTGCGCGCAGGCGCGAAGCAGCAGAAGGTCGTCGTTGGCGACGTCATCGAGATCGACAAGATCTCCACGCCCGTCGGCGAGACCCTGACGCTGCCCGTGGTCATGGCGGTCGACGGCGAGACCGTCACCACCACCGGTCTCGACAAGGCCGCCGTTACCGTCGAGGTCCTCGGCGCCGCCAAGGGCCCGAAGATCGTCATCCAGAAGTACAAGAACAAGACTGGGTACAAGAAGCGGCAGGGTCACCGCCAGAAGTACACGCAGGTCAAGGTCACCGACATCAAGCTCTGAGTCGTTCCGCGACTCGTCACCTGAAGGACTGAACAGATGGCTCACAAGAAGGGCGCGGCGTCCACCAAGAACGGCCGCGACTCCAACTCTCAGCGGCTCGGTGTCAAGCGCTACGGCGGCCAGGTCGTCAGCGCCGGCGAGATCATCGTCCGCCAGCGCGGCACCCACTTCCACCCCGGCTCCAACGTGGGCCGCGGTGGCGACGACACCCTGTTCGCGCTGGCCGCGGGCGCGGTGGAGTTCGGTCGCAGGCGCGGCCGCAAGGTCGTCAACATCGTCCCGGCAGCGGAGTGACGCTGCCGCACTGAGGCTTCTTCGAGAGGGCGTCCCGGTTCCGGGGACGCCCTCTCCTCATTTCAACTGAAAGACTGATCCCCATGGCCGTTCCCACGTTCGTCGACCGGGTGACGCTGCACATCGCCGCGGGCCGCGGGGGCAACGGCGTCGCCTCGGTGCACCGCGAGAAGTTCAAGCCTCTCGGCGGCCCCGATGGTGGCAACGGCGGTCCGGGCGGCTCGGTGATCCTTCGGGTCGACCCCGACGTCACCACGCTCCTCGACTACCACCACAGCTCGAAGCGGATGGCGGAGCACGGCGGTCACGGTGCCGGCGACCGCAAGAACGGCACGCACGGCAGCGACCTGGTGCTCCCGGTGCCCGACGGCACGGTCGTCAGCCACGCCGACGGCGAGGTCATCGCCGACCTGGTGGGCGCCGGGACCGAGCTGGTGATCGCGCAGGGCGGACGTGGTGGGCTCGGCAACTCCGCACTCGCGTCGGCAACACGCAAGGCGCCCGGATTCGCGCTCCTGGGCGAGCCCGGCGAAGAGCTCGACGTCACGCTCGAGCTGAAGATCGTCGCCGACGTCGGTCTGGTCGGCTTTCCGAGCGCCGGCAAGTCCAGCCTGATCGCTGCGATCTCGCGGGCCCGGCCCAAGATCGCCGACTACCCCTTCACGACCCTGGTGCCCAACCTCGGCGTTGTCAGCGCCGGCGACACGGTCTTCACCGTCGCCGACGTACCCGGCCTGATCGAGGGCGCGGCCGACGGCCGGGGCCTCGGCCACGACTTCCTCCGCCACATCGAACGATGTGCTGCGCTGGTGCACGTGCTCGACGCCGCGACCCTGGAGCCCGGTCGCAACCCGGTCGACGACCTCGACGTCATCGAGGCCGAGCTGGCCCGTTACGGCGGTCTCGATGACCGGCCGCGCCTGGTCGCGCTCAACAAGGTCGACGTGCCCGACGGCCGGGAGATCTCCGGGATGGTGCGCGACGAGCTCCGTGAGCGGGGCCTGCAGGTCTTCGAGATCTCTGCCGCGTCCGGTGAGGGCACTCGCGAGCTGGTCTACGCGATGGCCGAGATCGTGCTCGCCGCACGTGCGGCGAAGGCGTCCGAGGTGGTCGAACGGATCGTGCTGCGCCCCAAGGGCGTCGACGGCGAGGAGTTCACGATCCGCAAGACCGGCGCCGGCTGGCGGGTGCGTGGCGTGAAGCCCGAACGCTGGGTGCGCCAGACCGACTTCAGCAACGACGAGGCGGTCGGCTTCCTCGCCGACCGGCTCAACCGGCTCGGTGTCGAGGCCAAGCTGCTCGCCCTGGGTGCCGAGGAGGGCGACGCCGTGCTGATCGGCCACCCCGACAACGCGGTCGTCTTCGACTTCAAGCCGGGCATCGACGCCGGTGCCGAGAATCTCTCGCGTCGCGGCCAGGACGAGCGGTTCCAGGAGGAGCGCCCGGCCCACCAGCGTCGCCGCGACATCCAGGAGAGCATGCCCGAACGCGGTGAGACGGAGACCCGGGCCGACGTCGCCCGCCGCCTCGACCGGCCCGAGGAGTACGGCCCGGTGTCCTACGAGATCGGCTCGGACGAGGATCCCGACATCAGCGACGAGGAAGCCTGGCTCGAGGAGGACCGCGGTGACTGACCGGACGGTCGTGACCGCGGCTCGCAGGGTCGTGGTCAAGGTCGGCTCGTCCTCGCTGACCACGGCCGAAGGCGGCATCGATCCCCGGCGCGTGAGCGCGCTCGTCGACGTACTTGCGTCTGCGCGCAGTGTCGGCGCGGAGGTCGTGCTGGTGTCGTCCGGTGCCATCGCGGCGGGCCTGGCGCCTCTCGGTCTGCGGAAGCGGCCCCGCGGCCTGGCCGCGCAGCAGGCCGCGGCGTCGGTCGGCCAGGGTCTGCTGGTGCACCGCTACACCGAGGAGCTGGCGCGCCACGGGCTCACCGCCGGACAGGTGTTGCTGACGCTCGACGACGTGACCCGCCGGTCGCACTTCCGCAACGCGCACCAGACCTTCACCAAGCTGCTCGAGCTCGGCGTGATCCCGATCGTCAACGAGAACGACACGGTCGCCACCACCGAGATCCGGTTCGGCGACAACGACCGGCTCGCGGCACTCGTCGCGCACCTGGTCCATGCCGACCTGTTGCTCCTGCTGTCCGACGTCGACGGCCTGTACGACGGACCGCCGCACCGCCCCGGCACGAACCTGATCCCCGAGGTCCGGTCCGAGGCCGACCTCGTCGGCGTCCTGGTCGGCGCTGCCGGCGCGGCCGGTGTCGGCACCGGCGGCATGGCGACCAAGCTCGACGCCGCCAGCATCGCGACCGGTTCGGGGATTCCCGTCGTCCTGACGTCGGCCGACCACGCCGGCGCCGCGCTCGCCGGTGAAGCCGTCGGCACTCTCTTCCACGCCAGCGGCCGGCGCCGCCCGACCCGGCAGCTGTGGCTCCGACACGCGACCGAGGCGAAGGGCACGGTCGTGCTCGATGCCGGTGCTGTGCGCGCGGTCGTCGAGCGCCACGCCTCCCTGCTGGCCGCGGGCATCACATCGGTGTCCGGTGGTTTCGTGGCCGGCGACCCGGTCGATGTCGTCGGCCCGGACGGTGCGATCGTCGCCCGCGGGCTGGTCAACTTCGACGCCACCGAGCTGCCCGACCTGCTCGGCCGCTCGACGAAGGACCTCAAGCGCGAGCTCGGCGCGGCGTACGAACGCGAGGTGATCCACCGCGACGACCTGGTCCTGCTTTGAATTGGCCGAGCGTGTCGCAAACGGTGCTTGCCGCCCCGGGCCCTCGCAAGCTCGGGCACACGGGCCGCGCACCGTGCGGCTTCGCCGCGGCGCGACACGCTGCCGGCCCGCAGTCGACGCGGTCTTCGGTAGAGGTTTGCTTGGCGTCTCACCAGGGGTAGGCGCCCGTGCCGCCGACCCGGGCCATGTTGCGCAGCATCACGGCGTCGGGCAGGAGCCGGCTGAGCCGGTGCAGGTGGTCGGGGGCGTTGATCGAGCGTCCGGCCGTCCTGGAGAGCGCGACCACCCGGCGGGTCGGACCGCGGCGCCGCCGCTCGAACGCCGGGAACGCTGCCGCCGGCGGGTCGGCGCGCGCGAGCATCCGGGCCAGCACCGCAGCGTCGATGAGGGCCTGGCAACCACCCTGGCCGAGGTGGGGCCGCATGGAATGCGCCGCGTCGCCGATGATCACGACCGGCCCGTCCGTCCACCGGCGGGGGACGGCGCGGTCCATGACGTCGTTGCGGGTCACGGCCTCGGGATCGGTCGCATCCAGGACCTGCTGCACCGGGTCGGGCCACCCGGCGAACGCGGTCCTGAGGTGGGCCAGCTCGTCGTCGACGATCCCGCCGGCCGGCTCACGGACGGTGGCGAACCAGTAGGTCGCGTCGTCGCTCAGCGGTACGACGCCGAACTCCTGGTGCGACCCCCAGAACTGGCCCGGTTCCAGCCCGCCGACCCCGGCGATGCCGCGCCAGGCGGGGTAGCCGGCATATGTCTCCCGCAGGTCGGAATGCAGCGCCCGCGCGACCTCGGAGCGGTAGCCGTCGGCCCCGACCAGCGCGGCGGCGTCGAGCGGCTCGCCGTCGGTGAGCACCCGGACGCCCAGGTGCGCCTGCTCGTAGCCGCGGACGGCCCTCCCGAGGAGGACGCTGTCCGCCTTGATCCGGCCGTGCAGGATCTCGACCAGGTCGCTGCGACGGACCGCCACGAGGGGACCGCCGAGGGCGGCGACCGTCCGCTCGGGGTCGAAGGAGCGCAGCTCCCGGCCGAAGCGGTCGCGGATGGTGCCCGCGGACAGCGGATGCCCGGCTCGTCGGACGTCGTCGGCGACGCCGATCTCCTCGAGCGCGACCATTGCGTTGGGCCACAACGTGATCGCGCCGCCGGCGCTGCCGAGCTCGGGCCGCTCGTCGAGGAGGAGGTACGGCGCGCTGTCGGTGCGTTGCAGGCCCGCGGCGAGTGCGAGACCGGCGATGCCGGCGCCGGCGATGACGAGCGGCTGCGCCACTAGATGACCACGTCCCAGGGGTCGTGCGAGCGAGCGGCGCTCGGCGCCGCCGTGGCAAGGCGCGGACGCGACGGCGCTGTTGGTCCATCACCGAGCGGCCGCAACGCAGCCACGGCGGATGCAGAGCGTCGCGTAGCGTGCGACCCCTTGGACGTGGTCATCTAGGGCAGGACTTCCTCGCAATGGCGGGGACCGTCGGTCTCGCCGTCGTCGTCGGTCGTGTCGGTGCCGGTGCCGCAGAGGAGGGCGTCCGCCCCGGCGCCGCCGAGCAGCAGGTCGTTGCCGGGCCCGCCCTCGAGCTGGTCTTCGCCGTCGCCGCCCGACAGCTCGTCGTTGCCGCCTCCGCCGACCACCCGGTCCTCGCCCGGTCCGCCCGAGGCGATGTCGTTGCCGTCGCCGAGGATGATCGTGTCGTCGCCCTCGCCTCCGGTCACGTTGTCGAGCCCGACGGCGCCGCTGAGCTGGTCGTCGGCTGCACCGCCGAGCACGGTGTCGTCACCGGCGTCGGGGTGCACGTGCAACGCGATCTCCGGGCCGAGGGAGGAGCCGTCGACCCGGTCGTTGCCGCCCTGGGGCGAGATCTCGAGGACCAAGGGATTGGCGCCGGTCGCAGCGGCCGGGATCCGGCAGCTGGCGGCGATGCCCTTCGCGGCCGTGATCTGCCGACAGCCAGTCGGCAGGGCCTTGCGGAACCGCCGTGCCGCCGGGTCGCGGAAGACGACCCGATCGCCGACCCGGGTGATCGACACCTTGTTGTCGTGCCTCGAAGCCACGTAGCGCAGCTCTCCGTCGACCCGGCTGATCTCAGCCCATCGTGGGCTGGGGGCGCGGTCGCCGGCGACGGCGACGCCGGTCCCACCGAAAGGGGCAACGAGAGCGAGAGCGGTCACGAGGGAGACGGCGGCTCGGCAGATCAGTGGAAGCATGAGTTCGACGTTACGCTGGATCACTCCGCACCGCCGGTGATGGTCGCGGTTCGGGAGACGGCTCTGGTTCGGCGCAGGGCGCGTCCCGCCGTACCCTTGGAGGCGCCATGCACGACGCCCCTACGGTCTACCTCGACCACGCCGCGACCACGCCGATGGTTCCCGCGGCCGTCGAGGCGATGACAGCCCACCTCGCCGACGTCGGCAACGCGAGCTCGCTGCACGCATCCGGCCGGCGGGCCCGCCGGGTGGTCGAGGAGTCACGCGAGACCATCGCGCGGGTGCTCGGATGCCGGCCCGGCGAGGTGGTCTTCACCTCGGGCGGCACCGAGGGCGACAACCTCGCCGTCAAGGGCCTCTACTGGTCGCGTCGCGCCGCCGACTCCCCACGCCGACGAATCCTCGTCAGCGCGGTCGAGCACCATGCCGTGCTCGACCCGCTGCACTGGCTCGCGGAGCACGAGGACGCGGACCTCGAGCTGCTGCCCGTTGACAAGAACGGCCGGCTCGATGTCGGGGCCCTCGCCGCGAGCATCGCGCGCGACCCCGCTTCCGTCGCCCTGGTCAGCGTGATGTGGGCCAACAACGAGGTCGGCACGGTCCAGCCGATCGCCGAGGTCGTCACGATCGCGGCTGAGCACGGGATCCCGGTCCACAGCGACGCGGTCCAGGCGCTCGGCGCGGTGCCGGTCGAGTTCGCGGCGTCGGGCGTCGACGCCATGACGATCTCCGGTCACAAGGTCGGCGGTCCGCACGGCGTGGGCGCGCTCGTCGTACGCCGCGAGATCGAGCTCACCGCGCTCGTCCACGGCGGAGGCCAGGAGCGCGACGTGCGGAGCGGCACGCTCGACGTGCCGGCCGTCGCCGGCTTCGCCGCCGCCGTCGAGATCGCGGTCAAGGAGCAGGCCGACAACGCCGCGCGGCTGACGGCGCTGCGCGAGCGGCTGGTCGACGCCGTACGCCGCGAGGTGCCCGACGCCGTCCTCAACGGTGACCCGGTCGACCGGCTGCCCGGCAACGTCCACTTCAGCTTCCCCGGCTGCGAGGGCGACTCGCTGCTCATGCTGCTCGACGCCCGGGGCATCGAGTGCTCGACCGGGTCGGCCTGCTCGGCCGGCGTGCCGCAGCCGTCGCACGTGCTCCTCGCGATGGGCCGCGACCCGGACACGGCCCGCAGCTCACTCCGCTTCTCCCTCGGCCACACGAGCGCCCGGGCCGACATCGATGCCGTCGTCGAAGCGCTCGGCCCCTGTGTCGAGCGTGCCCGCGCGGCACGCGCTTGAGCCCGCGATGAAGGTCGTCGCAGCCATGTCCGGCGGGGTAGACTCCGCCGTCGCCGCCGCGCGCGCCGTCGAAGCGGGGCACGAGGTCACCGGCATCCACCTCGCGCTGTCCCGAAACCCGCAGTCCTACCGCTCGGGCGCCCGCGGCTGCTGCACGATCGAGGACAGCAACGACGCCCGCCGCGCGGCGGACGTGATCGGCATCCCGTTCTACGTGTGGGACCTGTCCGACCGGTTCCACGAGGACGTGGTCGAGGACTTCATGGACACCTACGCCGCCGGACGTACGCCCAACCCGTGCCTGCGGTGCAACGAGAAGATCAAGTTCGCCGCGGTGCTCGACCGAGCGATGGCGCTCGGGTTCGACGCGGTGGTGACGGGTCACTACGCCCGGCTCGAGCCGACAGCCGGCGGGGGAGTGGAGCTGCACCGCGCCGTCGACCACGGCAAGGACCAGTCCTACGTGCTCGGCGTGCTCGACGACCGGCAGCTGCAGCACTCGCTGTTCCCGCTCGGGGACACCCCGAAGACCGCCGTACGACGAGAGGCCGCCGCGCGCGGGCTCCTGGTCGCCGACAAGCCCGACAGCCACGACATCTGCTTCGTGGCCGACGGCGACAACACCGGGTGGCTGCGCGAGAAGCTCGGCGACCGGGCCCCCAACCACGGTGGCCGGATCGTCGACGAGGCGGGCGAGCAGCTCGGTGAGCACGACGGAACCTTCGGGTTCACAATCGGTCAGCGCAAGGGCCTGCGGATCGGCCGACCCGCCGCCGACGGCAAGCCGCGCTACGTGCTCGACATCGAGCCCGTCTCGGGGACGGTGACCGTCGGCCCGCACGAGCGGCTCGCGGTCGAGCGGATCCGCGCCGGCGCGCCGCGCTGGTGCGGAGCGCCACTCGCGCCCGGATCGACGTCCGAGGCCACCGTGCAGCTGCGCGCCCACGGTGACGAGCACCGGGTGGTGGTGCGCGTCGACGAGACCGGCACCGCGGTCGACATCGAGCTGATCGACCCGGCCTTCGGCATCGCGCCCGGGCAGGCCGCCGTGATCTACCAGGGCAGCCGGGTGGTCGGCTCGGCGACCATCGACGCCACCGAGCGGATTCCTGCGTGACTCTCGCAACCGGCGTCGGCTCCTTCCCGGGGACCGACCAGCGTGACTTCGACGAGGGCGTGCGGCTGGTGCTCGGCGAGCTCGACCTCCCGTTCCTGCCCGAGGTCCCGGGCCGGGGCGTCGCGCCGGCGGGGATGGTCGGTCGCACCCTGGGACTGGTGACCGAGCTCGACGCCGACCTCCAGCCCGCCGGCTGGCGGCTGACCGGGACATCTGGCGCACCGGCCGTAGACCAGCGGCGCGCCCGCAGCCTCCTCTCCCAGGACCTCGATGCGCTCGAGGAGCAGGCCGCCGACCACGCCGGAGCGTTCAAGGTGCAGGTCGCCGGACCGTGGACGCTGTCCGCCACTGTCGAACGGCCGCGCGGCGACAAGGTGCTGGCCGACCACGGCGCCCGGCGTGAGCTGGCACAGGCACTGGCGGCGGGCGTGGCCGACCACGTCGCCGACGTACGTCGCCGGTTGTCGCGTGCCACCCGGATCGTCGTCCAGGTCGACGAGCCGGCCCTCCCCGCCGTACTCGCTGGAGCGGTGCCCACCGCGTCGGGATTCGGCCGGCACCGCACCGTGCACCCGCCCGAGGCGAGCGACGCGCTCGGCTGGGTCCTGGGTGCCGTTCGCGACGCGGGCGCCGAGCCGTGGGTGCACTGCTGCGCAGCGGACGCACCCCTCGCGCTCATCCGCGGCGCCGGTGCCGTGGGACTGGCCGTGGACCTGTCCTTGATGGGGGCCGACGCCCACGACGCCCTCGCCGAGGCGCTGGACGCGGGTGAGACCGTCGCGCTGGGCGTCGTGCCGGCACAGGCGCCTTCCTCCGAGGTGAGCGTGACGGCCCTCGTCGAGCAGGTGCTCCGCTGGTTGGACGTGGTCGGCCTGGACCCGGCAGAGGTCGGCGCCCAGCTGGTCGTCTCCCCGACCTGCGGTCTGGCCGGCGCCGACCCTGCCTGGGCTCGCCGGGCGCTCGAGCTCTGCAGCGCTGTGGCTCGCGCCCTCGAAGGGTCCGACGCTCGGCCGGAGGACTCCTAGAAAACCGGAAAGGCCGGACCGACTCGTGGTGAGTCGATCCGGCCTTCCTGCCAGTCGGGATCAGCCGACGTGAACAGGGCCTTCAGCGGCGTCCGTCGCAAGCTCGGTGTGCTTGACGTTGAGGAAGATCCAGATCACCGCGGACGCGGCGAGCATCATCACCGCGCCGACCAGGAATGCAGCCTGGGCGCCGGAGGTGAAGGTGCCCTGGAAGATCCCGAGATCGAGCACCGTCACGTCGGTGCCCGGCACCGTGCCGCTCCCGGCCTGGCCGAACCCGTCCTTCAGCGGACCGGCGATCTCGTCGCCGCGGCTGTTGGAGAAGTGCAGCGCCACCGTGCTCAGGATCGCCAGCCCGAGCGCACCGCCGACCTGCTGCATCGTGTTGAGCACGCCGGAGCCGATGCCCGAGTCCTCGGACTTGACGTGGTGCACGGCGGTCAGTGTCAGCGGGACGAACACCATGCCCATGCCGATCGCCATCAGGAGGATGTAGGGGAACAGGCTGGTCCAGTAGTTCACGTCGGATCCGATCGTGTCGCCGGCGCCGAGGCCGAGGATGGCCGCCGTGCTGTCGTCGACGTTGATCCGCGAGAACATGAACAGCGCGATCGCTGCGAGCAGCGTTCCGGTCCCGGACAGGAAGCGCGGTTGGATCCGGCCGACCAGGTTGGACGAGACAGCTGCGCCGATCACGATGCCGAACGAGAACGGCAGGAACGCGAAGCCGGCCTCAAGCGGGCTGAAGCCCATGATCTGCTGGATGAACAGGCTCAGGTAGAAGAACATCGCGAACATCGCGGCCGGCGCGATCATCATCGCCACGAAGCTCGTGGCCCGGGTGCGGTTGGCGAAGATCCGCATCGGCAGCAGCGGGTGGTCGACCCGCGACTCGACGACGAGGAACGCGACCAGCAGGGCGAAGCCCGCTGCGAGCGAGCCGATCGTCTGCACGTGGTCCCAGCCGTAGGCCTCTTCGCCGGCGCGGGACAAGCCGAACACGATGCCGAGCAGGCCGACGGTGCCGGTGATGGCGCCCGGGATGTCGAGCCAGCCGGTGTGCCGCTCCGACTCTTTCAGCACGCGCGGAGCCGCGACGGCAGCGAGCAGGCCGATCGGGACGTTGATGAGGAAGGTCAGCCGCCAGCCGTCGACGCCGAGAGGCTGGTCGAGCCCGGTGAGCCAGCCACCGAGGATCAGGCCGATGGCCGCCCCGATGCCGGACATGGTGGCGTACCCCGCCATCGCGCGATTGCGCTGGGGACCGGCAGGGAACGTCGTGGTGATCAGGGCGAGTGCGGCAGGCGCGGCGAGCGCGGCGCCCACCCCCTGCAGGCCACGCGAGCCGAGCAGCAGCGCTTCGCTCTGCGCGAGTCCGCCGAGCAGCGATCCGACCGAGAAGACGGTCAGACCGGTGATGAACAGCAGGCGCCGTCCGTAGAGGTCGCCGAGTCGGCCGCCGAGGAGCAGCAGGCCGCCGAAGGCGAGCGCGTAGCCGGTCACGATCCAGGTCAGGTTGGCCTGGGAGATGCCGAGGTCCGAGCCGATGTAGGGCAGCGCGATGTTCGCGATCGTCGAGTCGAGCACGACCATCAGCTGCGCGGTCAGGATGAGCACGAGGGCGAGACCCGCGTGCGGGACCTTGGCATTCCCCTGCTCCAGCGGCGCGTCGGGGGAGATCGTCCCCGTGGCGCCGACGGAATCGGTGTGGGTCATGAGTTGGATTTCCTTGAAGGTGTTGTGGGGATGTGGGGTTGTCGTGTTGAAGTCAGCCGCGGGTAACGGCAGGGAGGATGATCTGGTCGACCACCTTGGCGACCAGCTCGTCCGTGGGCGGCTCGCCCAGGAGGAACGTGCGGTGGAGGCAGATGCCGGGTAGGGCGGCGGCGACCAGCTCGAGGTCGAGGTCGTCGCGGATCTCGCCACGCTCCTGGGCCCGGCGGAACATGTCGGTCGAGAGTGCCTTCTTGGGGCCGATGAAGTCGCGACGGAACGCCTCGGCGAACTCGGCGTCTCGGGCCATCGCGGTGATGACGCTGCCGAGGATCGCGATCTGGCGACCGTCGGTCAGGCCGCCCATGCCGCAGAAGGCCCCGAGCAGGTCGCTGCGGAGGCTGCCGGTGTCTGGTGCCGTCATCGGCTCCTTCTCCGAGATCAGCGCGTCGATGACCAACTGGGCCTTGCTGTTCCATCGGCGGTAGAGCGTCGCCTTCGACGCCTTGGCCCGTGAGGCGACGGCGTCCATGGTGAGCCGGTCGTAGCCGACCTCGGCCAGGGTGTCGATCGTCGCGTCGAGGATCTCCTGCTCTCGTTCGCCCTCGACGCGCGGACGCGTCTGGGCCTCGGCGGCCTGGGCGGCTTGAGTGGGGGACATCGAGAGCACCTCGCAGATGGAACGGAACAGTTTCGTTTCAATAGAGAGTACGGAACGGTTTCGTTTCGTGCAAGTCGATTTTCAAGGGATCTTTGGGACACCCAGGAGACACCGGCCGGAGCCCGCTTGTGACACTCGTGGGCGATCAGGCGGGAAGCATCCCGAGAGCGCTCGAGGCGGCCAGCTCGTTCCAGGCAGTGACCCGGCGCAGGAGGTAGTGGCCGACGAGGCCCATGTCGGTGAACGACGCGCTCCGGGCGACACCGTGGCAGCGCAGTGCGAACTCGCGCGACGCGGCGTACGACGTGATCCGGTCCCACCGGCCGTGCGCGACCACCAGGTCCTTGCCTCGCAGCGTCGCCACCGGCTCGCCCGAGGGGAACCAGGGGGCCAGCGCGACGAGGCCTCTCACCGAGGGATCGTCGGCGACCCGGGCACCGGTGCGGGCTCCCATCGAGTGACCGACGATCACGACAGGGACGTCGAGGGTCTCGCGAATCTCGTCGAGTGCCCATCGGGCGTCAGCCACCGGCGCCGGTGCGGCCACGTCGTTCCAGCCGCGCTGGCCGTAGCGCAGCAGCCAGACCGCGAGCCCGTCGTCCGCCACGCGCCGACCGAGCGCACGCTGGATCCCGCGGGCACGTCGCCAGCTCAGGTTGCGGTCGAGAACCGGCGCCTGCGAGTGCTGGGTACCGCCGTGGAGCACGAGGACGACTGCGCGGGCGCGACCCTTCGCGTCGATACGCGTGATGCTGGGTTGGCCCACGATCCACCTGCCTTCCTCAGGTCCTTCGTCGTCGGCCGCCGATCGGATGGCAACGGCGGCTCGGGGACCGCCGTGTCGGTGCCACACGGCAAGATGTGCCCATGAGCGACTCGGTGACCGCCGTGACGGAACCCTCCGACGCAGACCGCGACGAACATCACACTCTGGCACAGGAGATCGAGGACGCGCGGTGGCGCTACTTCGTGCTCGACGAGCCGACGCTGTCCGACGCCGACTACGACAAGAGGTGGCGCCGGATCAACGAGCTCGAGGAGCAGTACCCCGAGCTGCAGACGCCGGACAGCCCCACCCAGAAGGTCGGCGGCACGTTCTCGACCGAGTTCACCGCCGTCGACCACCTGCAGCCGATGGAGAGTCTCGACAACGCGTTCTCCTTCGAGGAGCTCGAGTCGTGGCACGCGCGGATCGCTCGCGACGGCGCCGGCGAGGCGGCGATGCTGTGTGAGCTCAAGGTCGACGGGCTCGCGATCAACCTGCTCTACGAGAAGGGGCGCCTGGTGCGGGCGCTCACCCGCGGCGACGGGCGCACCGGGGAGGACGTCACTCCCAACGTGCGGACCATCGCCGACATCCCCAACGAGCTGACGGCGACCGACGACTACCCCGTGCCCGACCGGGTCGAGGTCCGCGGCGAGGTGTTCTTGTCGATCGCCGCCTTCGACAAGCTCAACGCCTCCCTGGTCGACGTCGGCAAGCCGATGTTTGCCAACCCCCGCAACTCCGCGGCCGGCTCGCTGCGCCAGAAGGACCCGCGCGTGACCGCGAGCCGCGACCTCGGGATGGTGTGCCACGGCATCGGCGCCCGCCAGGGCTTTGAGCCGACGGCCCAGTCCGAGGCCTATGCCGCGCTCAAGGCATGGGGCCTGCCGACCAGCAATCGGGTGCGGGTGCTGGCCACGCTCGACGAGGTCAAGGAGTTCATCAGCCACTTCGGCGAGCACCGCCACGACGTCACCGAGCACGAGATCGACGGCGTGGTGATCAAGGTCGACAACGTCGGGCTGCAGCGGCGGCTCGGCTCGACCAGCCGGGCGCCGCGGTGGGCGATCGCGTTCAAGTACCCGCCCGAGGAGGTCAACACCAAGCTCCTCGAGATCCGCGTCAATGTCGGTCGCACCGGCCGGGTCACGCCGTACGGCGTCATGGAGCCCACCAAGGTCGCCGGCTCGACCGTGGAGCGGGCGACCCTCCACAACGCCTACGAGGTCAAGCGCAAGGACGTCCGCCCGGGCGACACGGTGATTCTGCGCAAGGCCGGCGACGTGATCCCCGAGATCCTCGGCCCGGTGCTGGCGCTGCGGCCGGAGGGGTTGGCCGAGTGGGAGATGCCGACCGAGTGCCCGTCGTGCGGCACCACGCTGGCGGAGCAGAAGGAGGGCGACAAGGACCTGCGCTGTCCCAACTCCCGGTTGTGCCGGGCGCAGGTCTATGAGCGGGTCTACCACGTGGCCAGCCGCGGTGCGTTCGACATCGAGGGCCTCGGCTCCGAGGCGGCGTACGCCCTGGTCGAGGCCGGCGTCGTCGACAACGAGGGCGACGTGTTCGCGCTCGACCGAGACAAGCTGCTGCAGACCGCGCTCTTCACCCGCGCGCCGAAGAAGGGGGAGGAGGGGCCGCAGCTCAGCGCCAACGGCGAGGCGCTGCTGAGGAACCTGCAGGCCCGCAGATCGGGGCCGCTGTGGCGGGTGCTCGTCGCGCTGTCGATCCGCCACGTCGGACCCACAGCGGCCCGGGCTCTGGCGACCGAGTTCGGCAGCATGGATGCGATCCGCGCGGCCACCGAGGCGCAGCTCGCCGCGGCCGAGGGTGTCGGACCGACGATCGCCGAGGCGGTGATCGAGTGGTTCGCCGTCGACTGGCACCGCGAGATCGTCGACAAGTGGGCCGATGCAGATGTCAAGCTGGCCGACGAACGCGACGAGACGGTCGCGCGCACGCTCGAGGGGCTCACCGTCGTCGTCACCGGTTCGCTCCAGGAGTTCAGCCGCGACTCGGCGAAGGAGGCGATCATCGCCCGTGGCGGCAAGGCTGCTGGATCGGTGTCGAAGAGCACCGACTATGTCGTGATCGGCGACAACGCCGGCTCCAAGGCGGAGAAGGCCGAGCAGCTCGGCGTCCCGATCCTCGACGAGGACGGCTTCAAGGCTTTGTTGGAGAACGGCCCCCAGGACCAAGGAGAACCGCGTGGCCTATGAGATTCGCGCGCTGAGCCCGGAGACCTGGGACGCGTTCGCCGCGCTCGTCGCCAAGCACAACGGCGTCTTCGGCGGCTGCTGGTGCACCTGGTTCCACCGCGGGATGTGCGAGGGACTGGGGGAGAGCTACGAGGGCAACCGTGCGGCGAAGGAACAGCTCGTCCGGGAGGGCAGGACCCATGCCGCGCTGGTCTTCGACGACGGCGCCGCCGTTGCCTGGGCGGAGTACGGCACCCCCGAGGAGCTGCCCAACATCCATCACCGCAAGGAGCACGACGCCGTTGGCGACGCACCGCCCGATTACCGGATCACCTGCATCTTCGTCGACCGCGATCACCGGCGTCGCGGCGTCGTTTCGATCGCGCTGCAGGGTGCCCTCGACCTGATCGCGACCGCCGGAGGCGGTGTCGTCGAGGGCTATCCCCACGACACAGCGGGCCAGAAGCGGAAGTCCTCGTCGTTCCTCTACAACGGCACCCGCGCCGTCTACGAACGGGCCGGATTCACGTTCGTGCGGCCCAAGGGCAAGGGCAACACCGTCATGCGCAGGGTGGTCGCCGGACCTGCATGAGCGGATGCAGGCGCTCGAGGTGGTCAGGGGTTCGTGGCGTCGCCCCACCCGACCACGTAGATCGTGCCGGGAGTGCCGACCGAGACCACACGTCCCGCCGGCGGATCGGTCCACGGCGGCAGGATGCAGTTGCTCGCGTAGTCGCAACCCTCCTCGATCGTGGGGTCGGGGCCTAGCTCCTCCATTGCAGCGAGGAGTGGCGGCCGACGACCGCGCATCGCTGGATGGGCCCATCGAGCCGGAAGTAGACCGTGTCGTCCGTGGCCTGCCCGCATCGAACTGCCCCGTCGGACCACGCCTTCGGCACCGCCATCACGACCCGCCCGATTCCTGCCCACCGGGTGCCCGCCGGCGGATCAATGGTGGTGTCCGCCGGCGGCGCGCCGTCGGGTCGCCGGCGCGGTCACCACTGCCGCTCGAGGCTTCCTGCCCCACGACGACCCCGCCGACGAGCGCCACTGCGGCTGCGCCGGCCAGACCGCGCCGACGGACCAGGGCAGGCCAACGCGCGAGCACATAGGCGTCGTACTCCGCGTCGTCCATGGATCCTCCGTCAGAGGGCTTCACTCTGACCGACGAGGTGGACCGCCGCACTGGTTCCCTATTGAGGAACTGCTGCGCAGTCGACGGCTCAGGCGACCAGCGGTGGTGGTCGGCTGGCTGGGTGGTAGCTGAATCTTCCGCGGAGGTCGACCTTGGGTGGTGGGATCCAGACAGGTCTCCGAGAACCGGGATCGATCTGGACCTGCCAAGGCGTCTGATGAGTGAGGGTGTGGTGCTTCCTGCAGAGCAGGATGAGGTTGTCGAGCGACGTGGGACCGCCGTCGGCCCAGTGGTGGATGTGGTGGGCGTCGCAGGCGATGGGGAGCCGGGTGCAGCCGGGGAAGGCGCAGTGCCGGTCGCGGAGCACCAGGGCGTTCCAGATGCCGGTGGTGACCAGCCGCTGACTGCGGCCGACGTCGAGGACCTGGGACTCAGCGCCGAGGACGGCGGGGATGATCTCGGCGTCGCAGGCCAGCCGGCGGACGGCGGCGACCGATAGCCGGTCCCCGGTGGGCAGGTGTCCGCCGTCGTCGAGGTGGCCATCGGGCTGGTCGAGGAGCTGCTGCAACGGGATCGTGACGGTGATCCGTGCGGTGGTGCCGTGGGCGTGCGGCACGGAGTCGGTGGCCTGGAGGCGGCGGCACGCCTCGACGAGCGCGTCCCACATCCGCGCGCCGTGGTCGCGGGGGTCCTTGCCGGTGTGGCCGCAGCCGGGGGCCGGACATCCTCGTCCGACGTGGTGGCCGTGCTCGTCGAGCTCGAACCTCTGGTCGGGGTCGCCGCCGCAGGCGCCGGGCTCGGTGAGGACCGGCGCGGCCAGGGGCATCAGGACGGACTTGACCAGCTCCCATTCCTCCACGGTGGAGTAGCCCTTGATCCGGACGCCGCCGAGGGTGTCGGCGGTGCCGGAGAGGAACCGGGCGTGGTGGGCGCCGCGCTCGGCCTTGTCCTTGTCCAGGTCTGCGGACAGTAGCGACCCGTCGGGGTCGAGCTCTCGGACCACGGCGGGGAACGCCCGGTCGAGGTCGGTGGCGTCGTATCCGTGGTCGGCGACCAGGCCGAGCAGCTTGTCCGCGGCCTGCTCGCGCAGCTCGGGGACCTGCGGCAACGTGGCGACCCGACCAGCGATCACCCCGGCCTGGGCGAGGGAGATCTCACCAGCCGACAGCGCCGCCCGGACCGCCTGCAGAGCGGCGGTCTTGGCGGCGACCCGCACCACCGTTCCGCCGGCTCCCTTGCGGCCGCCGAGCACGTGGGTGAGGAAGTCCTTGGTCGAGGCCCACCCGAGCGCCTCGGCGCCACCGGTCTCCTCGAGCCTTTCGGCCGCGGCGACCAGCGCGCCGTCGACGATCGCCTTCAGCCGGCCGAGCTCGGCGGCGGTCGCCACGGCGTCGGGACCATCGAGACCGTCCCAGTCCACCTCGGTGAGCTCCCGGGCGTGCTGCAGGGCGGTGGTTGCCGCCTCGAGCGCCCCGGGAGAAGTCATGCGCTCAGTCTATCGAACACCTGTTCGAATAGCAAGGCACGGGCGCGATTCCTTCTCGAGTATCTTTGCAACCCGCAACCCGCAACCCGCAACCCGCAACCCGCAACCCGCAGCCCGGCGGTGGCGCGCAACCCCAGCCCTGCTCGTCCCCGTCCAAAGCCGCTTTCGGTCGTAACCACCCACTGCCCGCAGGCCGCAGCCAGACGTACGGGGTCTCGATACGGCCTCGCGCCAGGCGCTCGGCCTACTCGACCACCGAGTGGCTCACGAACCGTCCGTGAGCGGATGCCGGCGCAGCCGGGTCAGGAGCAGGCGGCGCTCGGCATCGTTGGTGGTCAGCTCGAGTGCGCGCCGGTCCGCCGTGGCGGCGTCGTCGTCCCGGCCGGTCAGTCGGAGCAGCTCGGCCCGGGCGGCGTGCCAGAGGTGATAGCCGGCCAGGTCGTCCCCGAGCCGCTCGAGGTCGGCGAGCGCGATCTCGGTCTGGCGGGGGCCGAGCTGGGCCAGCGCGATCGCGCCGTTGAGCCGGACCACAGGAGACGGATCCTCGCGGATCAGGAAGCTGTACAGGGTCACGATCTGCAGCCAGTCGGTGTCTGCCCACGACGGCGCCTCGGCATGACACATCGCGATCGCGGCCTGGAGCTGGTAGCGGCCGGGGGAGTGCAGGGACGCGGCGCGCTCGAGGTGCTCGCCCGCGCGCTTGATCGCGGCGGCGTCCCAGAGCGAGCGGTCCTGCTCGCGGAGCAGCACCAGGTCGCCGGTCGGGGTGAACCGGGCGGCGGCGCGGCCGTGCTGGATCCGCAGCAGCGCGGCCAGGCCCCACGCCTCGGCGTGCGCTGGCAGGCTGTCGGCGACGACCTCGGCGAGCCAGACCGCGTCGGCCCCGAGGTCGCGATCGGGCGTGCTGCCGGTGGAGGCGACGAACGCCTCGTTGTAGGCGAGGTAGACCACGGCCAGTACGTCGGGAAGCCGCTCGTCGAGCGCGTCGGGCACCTTGAGGTCGATGCCGGTGGCGACGATCTTTCGCTTGGCGCGGACGATCCGCTGCGCAAGGGTCTGCTCGTTGACCAGGAATGCGCGGGCGATCTGAGGTGTCGTGAGGCCGATGACCGCGCGCAGCGTCAGCGCCAGCCGGGCCTCGGGCGCCAGCGCCGGGTGGCAGCAAGCGAAGAGCAGCGGGAGCCGGTCGTCGGCGTCCTGGTCGGCCCGGTGGTCAGCGGCCGGCGCGATGTCCGGCTGGCCGTCGGCGAGCCGCCCGACGGCGCGTGCCTGACGGCCGCGGGAGCGCAGCAGGTCGGAGGCGTTGCGCTGCGCGGCTGTCGTGAGCCACGCACCCGGGCGGCGCGGCGTACCGTCCCGTCGCCACGCGGTGAGTGCCTCCACCACGGCGCCCTGCACCGCCTCCTCTGCGACGTCGAAGTCGCCGAAGCGGCGGTACAGGGCGGTGACCAGGCGGCCCGACTCCTCGCGGATCGTGGCTGCCAGCAGCGCATCGCTCGCCGTCATCGACCGGTCATTCGAACTGGCTGTAGTCCTCGACCATCGGCCGGATCTCGATCGCCACGCCAGGGAAAACGAGCTGCGGCCAGGTCTTGACGATCTCGATCGCGGCGTCCATGTCGGCGACGTCGATCACGCTGAACCCGCCGACGACCTCCTTGGCCTCGTTGAACGGACCGTCGACGACGACCCCACCGTGCTTCACGGTCGTGGCGGTCTCGATCGACTGCAGCTCGGCGCCGGTGTCGGCGAACACCGCGGCGTTCTCCTGGAACCAGGCGTAGACCTTGCCGTAGACCGCCTGCGTGTCCTCCTCGCTCACGTTGGCGAGCTGGGCCGGGTCACTGGTGAACATCAGCACGTACTTCATCTTCTGAGTTCCTTTCCTCTTGGGGTGGATCCTTCACCTGTTCGTCGCCGCTCGCCCCATGAAATCGACAGCCGTCCGGGATCTTCTTGTGCGGGTTTGCAGACTGGGGTTGTGAAGCGGCTGCTGGCAGCGATGGCTTGTTGCGTGTTCGTCCTCGTCGGGTGCACCAACCCGGACGAGCGGCCGACCGAGGCGACTCCCAACCCAGCGCCTTCTCCGGACGCGCGGACCGACGAGCAGACCCCGACCACGGCGCCGTCCGACCAGCCGTCCGACCAGCCGTCGGAGGAGCCGCACCCGGTCTCGCTGCCCGCGCTCGCGGACGAGGAGTACGACGGGCGCCGGCTCACGCTCGGCACCGAGGTGTACGCCACCTCGACCCAGCGCCAGTACGAGGTGACCTACCGCGGCGGCGGCCTCACCATCTCGGGGCGGATCGCCATCCCCGAGGGAGAGGGGCCGTTCCCCGCGATCGTGCTCGCCCACGGCTACATCGACCCGGCCTACTACGTGAACGGCCAGGGCATGACCCGCGAGCGGGAGTGGTTCGCCGCCCACGGCTACATCGCCCTGCACGTCGACTATCGCAACCACGCCGGCTCCGACGACACCGCACTGGCGAGGCAGGGAGTGGGCGAGGCCGACCTCCGAATGGGCTACACCGAGGACGTCATCAACGCCGTGCTCGCCCTGCGGGCGTGGGACGGCCCGGTCGACGATGACCGGATGGCCGTCGGCGGGCGGTCGATGGGTGGCGGTGTCGTCTACAACGTGCTGGTCGCGCAGCCGGGGCTGGTCGACGCCGGCGTCGTCTGGGCACCGGTCAGCTCCGACCAGGTCGACAACTACGACCGCTGGATCGGGAGCGATCCCGCGCGCAGCGACGTCGTCACCGCGCTCGACCAGCTGTACGGCCTACCGAAGGACAACCCCGAGTTCTGGGCCGGCATCAGCGCCCGCACCTACTTCGACCAGGTAGCGGAGCCGGTGCTCATCCACCACGGCACCGCCGACGACACCTGCCCGATCCGGTGGAGCCGTGAGACCGCGCGGCTCATGGAGCGCGACGGCGTCGACGTGACCCTCACCGAGTACCCCGGCGAGGGCCACGCCTTCGGCCCGCAGTTCTTCGCCTCGATGGAGCGCACCGGCCGCTACCTGCGACAGCACCTCCGCTGAGGTCGGTCAGGACTCGTAGGTCCGGCCGCCGAGCTTGAGCTCGGGCTGCTTGCTGACGTCAGCGGGCATCTCGTAGGACTCCACTCGGCACTCGCCCGTCGTCGAGTCGCAGGTGCGGACTTGACCCTCGCCCACGTGGAACCGATCGCCATCGGCGGTCCAGCCCCAGTCGTACGCCGGACCGGGGTAGGAGACGGACGAGCCTGCGTCGACGTCGTACACCTTGAACTCCGACTCGTCCCCGGAAGCCAGATCCTCGTCGTTGAAGAGCTCGGCGTACTGGCCGTCGGGGGAGAGGTTGAAGTACCCGTCTTCGTCGACGGTGAAGATCACGTCGCCGGTCGCGACGTCGACGACGGCCGGCTGATCATCGACCTCGGTGGCGACCCGCCCGTTGACGACGTTCAAGGCGCTCGGAGCGTCGGACGGCTCCGCAGTCCCGGCCTGCCAGTCAACGTCGAAGGTCTCGTCGGCGGATCGGTCCTCGACGTACACCATGTCCCCGTCGATCGACACCGGGAACCAGGTCTCGCCGGTGGGCCCGACGGTGACCCGTGCGGCCTCGGCGTCTGCCCTCACGTCGTAGACGACGACCTGGAGCTCCCCGTCGACGGCCTCGGCGTACGTGACGTACGGCTGGTCGACGTCGCTCGCGTGAACCGTCTCCTCCGTCTCGAGGCCGAGCCGTTGCACGTCACCCTCGGGCGTGATCAGCGAGAACCGCTGCGGTCCGCCGCCGTCGCTGTAGGGGTTGTTGCCGTGGCGCACGAGGACTCCGGCCGACGTGTAATACAGCGACTTCACCGACTTGTCGTCGATCTGGGCCTCGTGGTCCGGACCGTCGTAGAACACGTGGTTGTCGTAGGAGAAGACCGGATTTCCGCTCACGGTCGTCGCGGCCGTGTCGGAGGCATCCCGTCCCGGGGAGGAGTCGCCTCCGGCGAGGGCGACGACCGAGCCACCGACGACGACCGCGGCGGCGACGGCACCCGCGGCCACGGTCACCCGGTTGCGGCGGCGCAGGCCACGGCCCTGACGAATGACCGCGTTGGCGGCCGGAGGGGGGACGGAGAGGTCGTGGGCCTCGCCGACGAGAAGCTGCTTGAGTCGTTCAGTCATTGTTCGCTCCTGCCGGGATGACGCTGTCACCGAGCAGCGCACGAAGCTTGGACAGCGCTTCGGAGGTCTGGGACTTCACGGTGCCTTCCGTGATGCCGAGGGCGTGGGCGACCTGGGCGACGCTGAGGTCCTCGTAGTAACGGAGTACGACGACCGCCCGCTGCCGCGGGGGAAGGGTGCCGAGCGCGTCGATCACCGTGTGCCGGTCGCTGAGGTCGGTCTCGAGCCGGGAGGCGTGCGCCGACTCGGGCAGCACCTCGGTCGGACGCTCGTTGCGCCAGCCCTTCTTGCGGAACCAGGAGGCCGCAGTGTTGACCAGCGTGGTCCGTGCGTAGCCTGGCGCTGCCTCGATGTTGCGCACCTTGCGCCAGTTCGCGTAGGTCTTGGCCAGCGCCGTCTGGACGAGGTCCTCCGCGTCGGCGGGGTCGCCGAGCATCAGGTACGCCGTGCGGTAGAGGCTCGCCCAGCACGCATGCACGAGCTCGGCGAACTCCTCATCGGTCGGTGGTCGCGTCATTCGATCACTCTCTCGTCGCCCCGTTGTCGGTCACCCTGACAGATGCCGCGGGGTGCGAAAGAGGTTGGGCGCATCCGCGAGGTGCCTCGCCCGGACGGCGCCGTGCGGGTCGGCAAAAGCACGGAGGTGGAGGGGATCCTTGTCGTCCAAGGATCCCCTCCACCTCGAGGGTCCGGCTGGTGCAGTCAGCCGCGCGTCACTTCGGTGCGACCGCCACCGTCACGATGCCCTTCTTGTCGGAGACGACCCGGATCGTCGTGCCGGTGTTCGGCACGTCGACGCCGTACCAGCCGGCCTGGTAGCGGCCGGGGTGGGTTCCGCCGACCTCGTGACCGTCGGTTCCCGACCACCACGACAGCGTGTCGTCGAACGTCCGGACCGCCGGCTTCTTGCCGATCTTCCCGGAGACACCATTGAGGTGGAGGTTGATCGGGTCGGTCGCCTTGAGGCCGAAGGTCGAGTCGGCAGTCAGGATGCGCGGACGCATCAGCGTCCCGTCCGGCCAGTGGTTGAACTCCGGATGGGCGTCCACCGGCAGGATCAGGCCGTGGCCGGGATGGTCACCCACGTTGTTGTCCGCGTACGAGTTGTCCCAGTAGGAGATGAGCAGGCCGTCCTGGTACTTGTACGACTCGACCCAGTCAGGCCGGGTGTTCAGGAACCCGAAGTTGTAGGCGGTCTTCAACGAGGTGTCGTAGCCGTCGTACTGCCGGTTCTCCGCCACGTAGGCGTTGAAGTACGTCGTCACCTCGGTGCCGGTCGTGCGCTTGAACCCGTTGAACGTCCAGCCCTCGTCCGACTCGGCATTGCCGATGATCGTGCCGTCGACGGCGATGTTGTCGACCCGTAGACCCTGCTCGGCGACGGCGCCATCCGTCTGGTAGCGGAACCGGACCGCATTGGTGCCCGCCGGCAGCGTTGCGGTCAGGGCAGACCAGCCGCCCGAGTTGCCGGTCAACCCGGTCCGGCTGGTGTTGAACCCGCTTTGGCCGTCACGCGCGGTGTCGGAGAGGTTGGTGACGACCGGCGTCCAGCTGGTTCCGCCGTCCGTCGAGGCCTCCAGGAAGGCGTAGTCCCAGTCGTCCTCGATCTCGTAGTTGACCTGCGCGGTCAGGGCCGTGCCGCTGATGCCGGCCTTGGTCATGGAGGTGTTGAGATCGTCGCCCTGGGTCGACCAGAACATCTGCGTGCCGGCGTACGGCTTGCCGATGGTCGTCGGCACCTCCTTGTCCGGCAGCACGGTGAACAGGGCCTGCGCCCCGTTGTTCATCGCCGGTGCGTTGTCCGACAGCGTGTGCTGCGACGCCTCGCCTGCGAACGCGACGTCGTAGAACGGACCGTTGGCGCCCTGAGCGTTCAGCCAACCGAGCTGGAACAGCTCCCAGGCGCCGAGGTCGGTCGGAGCGTCGCCGATGCCGTCGGGTCCGCCGTCACCGATGTTGGCGCCGCTGGACATCAGCGTCCAGAATCCGGTCGAGTTCTCGGCACCGCCGGTGTTTCCGGACGTGTCGTAGAGGTCGGGCAGGCCGAGGTCGTGGCCGAACTCGTGCGCGAAGACGCCGAGTCCGCCGTTCTCGGGCTGGATGGTGTAGTCGCCGACCCACACACCGGTCGGGTTGTTGGGGACCGGGTTGGCCGGGTTGCTGCCCAGTCCGAACGCACCGCCGTTGGAGCCGATGTTCACACCGGTCAGGCCACCGGGGCCGCCGGCCTGGAGGTTGCTGTACCAGCGGTGGCTCCAGATGGCGTCCGACCCGTAGGTCGGGTCGCCGGCCGCTTCGTCGCCGCCCGCGTGGACGATCTGGAAGTGGTCGATGAAGCCGTCGGGCTCGTCGAAGTTGCCGTCGAGGTCGACGTCGTAGCGGTCCTGCTTGTCGAACGTCTGCAGATACGCCTGGATCTGGCCCATCGACTGTCCGGCGTCGAGCTGGTTCTGCACCCAGATGGCCAGCGCGTCACGCACCAGGGCCTTGGTGGACGCGCACGTGGTCACGGGAGCGCCCGGCGGCGTGCCGCAGTAGCCGCGTCCGTACAGGGCCTGGTTGTAGGGCACCTTGACCCATTCGGTGACGTCACCGTCGACGGAGTACCGGCCGGACGACTGCTCCTCGTAGTACTCCGCCATCCGGTTGAAGTACATGTCCTCGAAGTGGGCCCGGTCGAAGTCCGGCTGCCACAGCGTGGTGTTGTCGACCTTGCGGTTGGGCTCAGGGATCTGGTTGTGCAGGGGTCCGTCGTACCGCTGCGGCTGCGGGTTCGGCAGCGTGAACCCAGGGCTGTCGGTGAACCGCTTGTCGGTCGCCGTCTCGTAGCGCTGGTCGCCGAACTCGGCGAGCACGACGAAGATCCGGTCGGTGCCCTCCAGTTCGAGCGGCACCTCCTGGCCCTTACCTCGGGTGCGGACCTTCTCGCCCGTCAGCTTCGCCTGCAGCGCGGCCTGACGTTGCGCGTCGCGCTTCGCCTTGATCTCGAGGGGGTGCTTCGGCACGTGGCCGGTGTCGACGACCTTGCGACTGCCAGGTGCCGAGGAGGGGTCGGCGGGCTCGGCCATGGTGGCCGGACCGGACGTGAGCAAGCCGCCTGCCAAGAGACCTGCGGTTGCGACGAGAGCCAACGCTCTGCGCCGCGATGGAGATGACGACTTCATTGTCGATCCTGCCTTCCGAGAGGGGCGGAACCGACGGGATTACCACCACTGTCCGCCCCCGAGTTGTTGGACAACTGCCCACCGTCGGACAGCACGACGGATCCTCGTCGCGGCGGGCGGGGCCGTCAAGCAACCGGAGTGGTCTTTGTCTCCGAGTCCCGCCGACCCAGACGGCTGTGCGTCCGGCCGTAGACGGCGTAGACCACGATCCCGATCGCCATCCATACGAGGAACCGCACCCAAGTGCCGCCGGTGAGGTTGAGCATCAGGTAGAGGCACAGCAGCGCCGAGGAGACCGCCACGAACCAGACGGCCGGTGTCCGGAACGCACGCGGCAGGTCGGGACGGGTACGACGCAGCACCACGACGCCGAGGCTGACGAGCACGAACGCGAACAGCGTGCCGATGCTGACCAGGTGCACCAGCGTCTGGAGGTCCACCAGGCCGCCGATGATCGCGACCGCGACCCCGGTGATCGCGGTGATCACCCACGGCGTGCGGAACGTCGGGTGCACCTTGGCCAGCGCGGGCGGCAACAGTCCGTCCCGCGCCATCGCGAACGCGACCCGGGTCTGGCCGAGCATCAGGATCATCACGACCACGATCAGACCGATGCAGGCGCCGATCGCGATCAGCCGACCCATCCAGTCCATGCCGACCGCGTCGAACGCGGTGGCCAGGGGCGCGGCGTCCTTGGCCCCGATGTCGGCGTAGTTCTGCATGCCGGTGATCACCAGGCTGACCACGATGTAGAGGACGGTCACGATCGCCAGCGAGCCGAGGATCCCGCGGGGTACGTCGCGCTGCGGGTTGCGGGTCTCCTCGGCGGTGGTCGCCACGATGTCGAAGCCGATGAACGCGAAGAACACGATCGACGCGGCCGAGATGACGCCGGCAATGCCGTAGACCGCGGGATCGAGGCCGAAGATCGTGCTGATCAGCGTGCTGTCCATGAACCCACCGGCGCCCTCGGCCGCGGGCTTCGACTCCGGGACGAACGGTGTGTAGTTGCCGAGCTTGATGTGGGAGACGCCGAACAGGATGACCGCGGCGATCACGAGCAGCTTCACCGCGACGATGAACTGGTTCAGCTTGCTCGAGAGCTTGATGCCGGCGATGAGGACGCCGGTGACGAGCAGCGCGATGAGCACGGCGGGCAGGTCGACGGTGCCTTCGGCCGCCGACCCGAGCTGTGCCGGCACCTCGAACGGGCCGCCCTCGACGACCTCCTGGAAGTAGCCGGAGAAGCTGGTCGCCAGCGCCGCCGAGCCGATGGTGAACTCCAGCGCCAGGTCCCAGCCGATGATCCACGCGATCAGCTCGCCGAAGGTCGCGTAGCTGAAGGTGTAGGCGCTCCCGGCGACCGGCACCGTCGAGGCGAACTCGGCGTAGCAGAGGGCCGCGAGCGCACAGGCGAGGCCTGCGATCGCGAAGGAGATCGTGATCGCGGGCCCGGCGTTGGTCTTGGCGACCGTCCCGGTGATCACGAAGATGCCCGCACCGATGATCACACCGACGCCGAACACGATCAGGTCGACGACTCCGAGGTCCTTCTTGAGCTGGTGCTCCGGTTCGTCGGTCTCCGCGATCGACTGCTCGACGGTCTTGGTGCGCAGCAGGCTTCCGAGCAGGTTCATGGCTGTCTCCTTCGGTCCCGAGCCCGATACCCCTCCCTATCAGACCCCATCCCTAGACTGGCGCGCATGCCTGACATCACCCGTGACGAGGTGGCCCACCTGGCCGACCTCGCCCGGATCGACCTCGACGACGCCGAGCTGGACCACCTGGCGCCCCAGCTCGCCGTGATCCTCGAGTCGGTCGCGTCCATCCGCGGGGTCGCGGGGGACGACATCCCCCCGACGTCGCACCCGATCCCGCTCACCAACGTCTTCCGTGAGGACGTGGTCGTGGCATCCCTGACCGCCGAGCAGGCACTGTCCGGAGCGCCCGCGAGCGAGGGCGGCCGGTTCTCCGTGCCGCGGATCCTGGGTGACGAGCAGTGAGCGACTGGACGCGGAAGACCGCAGCGGAGCTGGCCGAGGCCCTCGCCGAGGGTGAGGTGACCTCGGTCGAGCTGACCCAGGCCCACCTCGACCGGATCGCGGCCGTCGACGGCGACGCGACCGCCGGCATCCACGCCTTCCTCCACGTCGACACCGACGGCGCCCTCGCGCAGGCGGCAGCCTCCGACGAGCGCCGCGCGGCGGGCGACCCGCTGCACCCGCTCGACGGGGTGCCGATCGCGGTCAAGGACGTGCTGACGACGCAGGGCTTGCCCACGACCTGTGGGTCCAAGATCCTCGAGGGCTGGATCCCGCCGTACGACGCGACCGTCGTACGCAAGCTCAGGGCGGCCGGCCTGCCGATCCTCGGCAAGACCAACATGGACGAGTTCGCCATGGGCAGCTCGACCGAGCACTCCGCCTACGGTCCGACCCGAAACCCGTGGGACCAGACCCGGATCCCGGGCGGCTCCGGCGGCGGCTCGGCAGCGGCGGTGGCCTCCTTCGAGGCGCCGTTCGCGATCGGCACCGACACCGGCGGCTCGATCCGCCAGCCGGGTGCGGTGACAGGCACGGTCGGCGTGAAGCCGACGTACGGCGCCGTGTCGCGCTACGGCCTGATCGCGCTCGCCAACAGCCTCGACCAGGCGGGTCCGGTCACCCGGTCGGTGCTCGACGCCGCGCTGCTCCAGGAGCTGATCGGCGGCCACGACCCGCTCGACTCGACCTCCGTCGACCAGCCGCTGCCGTCGCTCGTCGACGCGGTCCGGCAGGGTGCGACCGGAGACCTGTCCGGCGTCCGGATCGGCGTCATCACCGAGATGTCTGGCCAAGGAGCAAGCGACAGTGGCTGGCAGCCGGGCGTGATGGCCCGGTTCCAGGAGTCGGTCGACCTGCTGGTCAAGGCGGGAGCCGAGGTCGCCGAGGTGTCGTGCCCGAGCTTCGTGCACGCGCTGGCGGCTTACTACCTGATCCTGCCGGCGGAGTGCTCCTCCAACCTCGCGAAGTTCGACGCCATGCGCTACGGCCTGCGCGTCGTACCGGACGGCGACCCCAGCGCCGAGGACGTCATGAAGGCCACCCGCGACGCGGGCTTCGGCGACGAGGTGAAGCGCCGGATCATCCTCGGCACCTACGCCCTGTCGAGCGGCTACTACGACGCCTACTACGGCCAGGCGCAGAAGGTGCGGACGCTGATCAGCCGCGACTTCGAGGCGGCGTTCGAGCAGGTCGACGTCCTGGTGTCCCCGACGGCGCCGACGACCGCGTTCGAGCTGGGCGAGAAGCTCGACGACCCGCTCGCGATGTACCTCAACGACCTCGCCACCATCCCCGCCAACCTGGCCGGCGTGCCCGGCATCTCGGTGCCGGCCGGTCTCGCCGAGGAGGACGGCCTGCCGGTCGGCTTCCAGATCCTCGCCCCGGCGCTCGCCGACGACCGGTGCTACCGGGTCGGCGCAGCGCTCGAGTCCCTGCTGGCCACCGAGTGGGGCGGGCCGTTGCTGGCCCAGGCGCCCGCCGTGGAGGAGATCCGATGACTAGCCAAGGAACGACACAGCTGGTCCCCTTCGACGACGTGCTGACGTCGTACGACCCGGCGCTGGGCCTCGAGGTCCACGTCGAGCTCAACACCGTTACCAAGATGTTCTGTGGCTGTCCGACCGAGTTCGGCGCGGAGCCCAACACCCAGGTCTGCCCGACCTGCCTGGGCCTGCCGGGCTCGATGCCGGTCGTCAACGGCAAGGCCGTGGAGTCGGCGATCCGGATCGGGCTGGCGCTGAACTGCGAGATCGCGGAGTGGTGCCGGTTCGCGCGGAAGAACTACTTCTACCCGGACATGCCGAAGAACTTCCAGACGTCCCAGTACGACGAGCCGATCTGCTTCGAGGGCTACCTGGACGTCGACGTGGATGGTGAGTCGTTCCGGGTCGAGATCGAGCGCGCCCACATGGAGGAGGACACCGGCAAGTCGCTCCACGTGGGTGGTGCGACCGGCCGGATCCACGGCGCGGACTACTCGCTCGTCGACTACAACCGGGCCGGCATCCCTCTCATCGAGATCGTCACCAAGCCGATCACCGGGGCCGGCGCGAAGGCGCCGGACGTCGCCCGCGCCTACGTGGCCCAGCTCCGCGACCTGATCGTCGCGCTCGGGGTGTCCGATGCCCGGATGGAACAGGGCTCGATCCGCGCCGACGTCAACCTGTCGCTCGCGTCGAAGGGCTCTGGCGTGCTCGGGACCCGCACGGAGACCAAGAACGTCAACTCGCTGCGCTCGGTCGAGCGGGCCGTCCGCTACGAGATGTCGCGGCACGCCGCGATCCTCGACGCGGGGGAGCGGATCCTGCAGGAGACCCGGCACTGGCACGAGGACACCGGCGTGACCACCTCGGGTCGGGAGAAGTCCGACGCCGAGGACTACCGCTACTTCCCGGAACCCGACCTGGTGCCGGTCGCCCCGTCCCGGGAGTGGGTCGAGGAGCTGCGCGGCACGTTGCCGGAGAACCCCACGGTGACGCGGGCCCGGCTGCAGGCCGATTGGGGCTTCTCCGACCTCGAGATGCGCGACACCGTCGGAGCCGGAGCCCTGCTGCTCGTCGAGGAGACGGTCACCGCCGGCGCCAGCCCGCAGACGGCGAGGAAGTGGTGGCTCGGTGAACTGGCCCGTCGTGCCAACGACACCGGCAGCGCGATCGACGCGCTCGGCGTGAGTCCGGCCGATGTTGCCGCGGTCCAGCGCCTGGTCGACGCGAAGACCATCAACGACAAGCTGGCCCGGTCCGTCTTCGAGGGCTTGTACGCCGGCGAGGGGACCCCCGAGGAGATCGTGGAGAAGCGGGGCCTCGCGGTCGTGTCCGACGAGGGCGCACTGTCGACCGCCGTCGACAACGCCATCGCGGCCAATCCCGACGTCGCCGACAAGATCCGCGACGGCAAGGTGGCCGCGGCCGGGGCCCTCATCGGCGCGGTGATGAAGGAGATGCGCGGCCAGGCGGACGCCGGTCGGGTGCGTGAGCTGATCCTGGAGAAGCTGACCTGACCTGAGGAGAGTGAGGCGGGCGCGAGGGGCTAGGCTGCCGCCATCACTCAACTACGCCCGTGGCGGGGGAAGCCGGTCCGAATCCGGCGCTGACCCGCAACCGTGGGCCGCACTTCTCGGGAGTACGGCGAGCCGGAGCACCTGGCACGGCGCGTCCTGACGCAACGCTGTCGCGGAGAAGCAGCGGGCGGGGGCCGCGATCGGCCCCGTCCCGCGCTGCAGCGGGAAGGAAACCATGTCCAGCTCGATCAAGGCCGCCCTGCGCGAGGGCGGATTCGCGGTTCTCGGCGGATCACTGATCGCTGCGGGGGTCGCCATCGGCGGACCGACGCCGGCCGCGCACGCCCACGAGTCCGACCCGGTGCCGGCGCAGATCGGCGCCGCCTGGCTCGAGAGCCGGCTCACCGCCGGGGTAATCCACAACGACCAGTTCGACTTCGACGACTTCGGCGCGACGGTCGAAGCGGCGTACGCGCTCAACGCTGTCGACCGCTCGGACCAGCTGCCGGCGATCACCGCCGCGCTCCAGGCCAACGCCGAGAGCTACACGTCGCCAGGCGACGACATCTACTCGGGCTCCACCGGCAAGCTGCTGTCGTTCGTGGAGGACCTCACCACCGCCGATCCGACCACGTTCGGCGGACTCAACCTGGTGACCCAGATGGAGGGCGTGACCACGGAGTCCGGCCGGATCGAGGACGTCAGCGCGTTCGGCGACTTCGCCAACGTGTTCGGCCAGGCGTACGCCGTCCGCGGCCTGACGCTCGCGGGGTCGTCCGAGGCGCCGGCCGCGCTGGACTTCCTGCTCGGGCTGCAGTGCGACGCAGGCTTCTTCAACCTCAACTTCTCCGAGCCGTGCACCGGCCCGGTGCCTCCGACCGACACCGCGGCGGTCGTGGTGAACCTGTTGTCCGGCGTCGACGTCGGGGATGACCAGACCGCGCTCGATGCCGCGCTCGACGACGCGATCGCGTGGATCGCCTCCCAGCAGGCAGCGGACGGTTCGTTCAGCGGCGGCACCGAGACCGAGGGGGCCAACGCCAACAGCACCGGCCTGGCCGGTCAGGCGCTCGCGCTCCATGGTGAGCACGAGTCGGCCGAGGCCGCCGCGACCTGGCTGCGCGCCCGCCAGGTGGTCGGTCTGAGCTGCGACAGCGAGCTCGCCACCGAGCAGGGTGCGATCGCTTATGACGACGCGGCCTACGCCGCCGGCGTCGCCGACGGCATCACCGTCGCCGCGTCCGGTCAGTGGGACTTCGCGGCGATCCAGGCGCTTCCCGCGCTGCTCTCCACCCCGGCTTCCGAGGCGGGGGAGATCGATCTCGGACGGGTGCCGAACTTCATCAACGGAGGCGGCACCCTGCGGATCAAGGTCACCGGCATCGCGCCGGGCGAGCGCGGTTGCGCCAGCATCGGCGCCAGCAAGCGTGCATTCGTGGGCGACGGCGACGGCATCATCCGGGTGCGGGTTCCCGTTCCGGACCGCACCCGGCAGGTGACGGTGGCCGCGTACCTCCTCGACGAGGCGGTCGGCACCCCGGCCGTCGCGCTGTCCGACAAGAGGTTCCGCGTCGGCGTGCGCGCCCGCGTCGCACGCGGCGGCACCCAACGCGTCGACATCCGTGGTCTGTACGCCGCCGAGCCGGTCGTCATCAAGATCGACGGCAAGGTCGTCCAGCGCGGCTCGGCCGGTGACTCCGGGCGCTACGTCGCCCTGGTGAAGGTCGGGCGGGAGCGTGGAGCCCACCAGGTCAGGGTCCAGGGCAGGTTCGCCGACCGCAACGGCTCGGCGTCGTTCCGCGTGGGCTGACGATTCACCGATGGCTGCATCGACACTCCCGGCGGCCACCGCGGTCCTCCTGACCGCGGTGACCGGTGTTGTGCTCCCGGGTGCCGCCGCGTCGGCGTCGGCCGCCGCCGCTGCCGTCTGCCCCGGTGCGACCGGGGTGACCGTGGTCGTCGACTACAACGAGGTCGGCGGTCCCACCAGGGCGGGCTGCGCACCGGACGGTGCAGGCGACTCCGCGTCCCAGGTGTTCCCCGACGCCGGGTTCTCGTTGGGGTACCACCCGCGCCAGCCCGGCTACGTCTGCCTGGTCACCGGACTGCCGGATGACCGGCCGTGCCTCGAGAACGACTCGTTCTGGAGCCTGTGGTGGTCCGACGGCACGTCCGGGGAGTGGCGGTTCGCCAACCAGGGTGTCGGCGGACTGACCGTCCCGGACGGCGGCTACTTGGCGTTCTCCTGGCACGAGGGTGGGGGCCGAGCCGACCCGCCGGACTTTGCACCGACATCGCACCAGGCCCCGGTCGAGCCGTCGGAGCAGCCCTCCGACACCGACGGCGAGGACACGGGCAACGGCGGCAACGACGACGGCGACCAGGACGGCGGTGCGACCAGCACTGCGCCGACCGATGCCGCGACCACGGCGACCGGCGCCACGGCGAGCGAGTCGACGTCGGGTGCGGCGATGCCGGACGGCCCGGACAGGTCCCGGGACACGGAGGCCACCGACCCGACCTCGGACTCCTCCGAGAGCACGGTGCCGGGCGCCGCCGAGATCACGGCCGGCCCGCCGCCGAGCGACCTCGGGACCGAGAGCGGCGAGGACGACGGGGGAGCCCTGCCGACCTGGATCGGCCTGGCGCTCGCCGTACTCGTGCTCGGCGCCGCGGGCCTGGTGACCGTGCTGCGGCGGCGCGCGGGATGAGTGTGGCGCGCGACCTCCATCCGGTCGCCTGGTGGTGCTGGGCGGTCGGTCTCGCGGTGGGGGCCTCGTGCACCACGAACCCGTTCCTGCTCGCGATGTTGCTGGCGGTCGCCACGATCACCGTCTACGCCTGCCGCGGCGACCAGCCGTGGGCCCGGTCGTTCCGGCTCTACCTGTGGCTCGGTCTGGTCGTGCTGCTGGTCCGGATTCTCTTCCGGGTCCTGGTCGGTGGCAACGACGCCGGCCACCTCCTGGTGTCACTCCCCGAGATCCCGCTGCCCGGCTGGGTCGCGGGCATCAGCCTGCTGGGCCCGTTCAGCCGCGAGGAGCTGCTGGCCGCGGTCTACGAAGGCCTCCGGCTCGCGACGCTGCTCATCGCGGTCGGCGCGGCCAACGCCCTCGCCAACCCGAAGCGGCTGATGCGGTCGCTGCCTCCGGCGCTCTACGAGATCGGTACGGCGATGGTCGTGGCCATCACGGTCCTCCCGCAGCTGGCCGACAGTGCTCGCCGGGTCCGCGCCGCGCAGCAGCTGCGCGGCGGTGAGCGGGGGCGGGTGCGCGGCCTGCGCCGGCTGCTGGTGCCGATCCTCGAGGACGCCTTCGAGCGGTCGTTGGCCCTGGCGGCGGGCATGGACGCCCGCGGCTACGGTCGCTGCGGTACGGCGACCGCCGGTCAGCGCCGCAGCACCGGCGCGCTGATGATCCTCGGGCTGATCGGCATCTGCGTGGGCGTCTACGCGTTCCTCGACTCGACCGCACCGCGGCTGCTGGCGTGGCCGATGCTCGCGCTCGGTGTGACGGCGGCGCTGGGAGGCTTCGTGCTCGCCGGCCGCCGGGTCCGCCGGACCGTCTACCGGCCCGAGCGATGGCGCACCGCCGAGGTGCTGGTCGCCCTCTCCGGTGTCGCGGTCGGCGTGGGGCTGTGGCTGGTGCAGCGCTCGGACTACGCGTTGGCCCACCCGAGCGTGTTCGCCGTACCGGATCTGGGCCTGGTTGCGGTCGTCGTCGTGCTCATCGGGGTTGCTCCGGTTTTCATCGCACCGCCGCCGCTGACCGCGCAGAACCGTGCTCCGCTCGCACCCGGACCCGTCCCCGACGAGCGCGCGAAGGTGGTGGTCTGACGTGTTCGAGCTGCGCGACGTGACCTTCAGCTATGGCGAGCAGCCGGTCCTCGATCACGTCGACCTGGCCATCGACCACGGCGAGCTGGTGCTGCTCGCGGGTCCGACCGGTGTCGGCAAGTCGACGCTGCTCGGGGTGATGGCCGGACTGGTGCCGGCGTTCACCGGCGGCACCCTGACCGGGGACGTCGTGATCGACGGAGAGAGCGTGCTCGATGTCCCGGCCCGGGAGCGGGCGCACATGGTCGGCTACGTCGGCCAGAACCCGCCTGCCTGGTTCGTCACCGACAGCGTCGAGGAGGAGCTCGCCTTCGGGATGGAGCAGCTGGGACTGGCTGCCCCCACCATGCGCCGCCGGGTCGAGGAGACCCTCGACCTGCTCGGGATCGCCGACCTGCGCCACCGCGACCTGCGCACCCTGTCCGGAGGACAGCAGCAACGGGTCGCGATCGGCTCGGTGCTCACCACGCACCCCCGGCTGCTGGTGCTGGACGAGCCGACGTCCGCGCTCGACCCGACGGCGGCCGAGGACGTGCTCGCCACCCTGACCCGGCTGGTCCACGACCTCGGGGTCTCGGTCCTCGTCGCCGAGCACCGGCTCGAGCGGGTGGTCCCGTTCGCCGACCGGCTCTGCCTGCTGGGATCGGGCGGCAACGTGCGCGTGGGCGATCCCGCCGAGCTACTGGTCGACTCCCCGATCGCCCCGCCGTTGGTCGAGCTCGGCCGGCTCGCGGGCTGGTCGCCGCTTCCGCTCACAGTCCGGGACGCGCGGCGTCGTGCCAGCGCCTTGGTTTCGAGGCTCGCGAAGACTCGGATTGAGGAGGCGAGGGACGAGCCGTCTCGAAGTCTCGCACCTCAACCAGCGGCAGCACCGACGGGGGAGCCCGCGGTCGAGGTGCGGAAGCTCGTGGTGGCGCACGGGTCGGTGGCGGCTCTGCAGGACGTCGACCTCGACCTGCGGCCGGGCACGGTGACCGCGCTGATGGGGCGCAACGGCGCGGGCAAGTCGACGCTGCTCTGGACGCTCCAGGGACGCCACTCCGCGACCCGTGGCACCGTCCGCGTCGCCGGCGACGACCCGCACCGGCTCAAACCGGACGGGCGCCGCGGGCTGACCGGGCTGGTGCCGCAGAGCCCCGCCGACCTGCTCTACCTGGAGACTGTGGCAGAGGAGTGCGCGACGGCCGACCGGACGGCGGGCACGGCTGCCGGCACCTGTGCCGCCCTCCTCGAGCGGCTGGCGCCCGGCATCGTCCCCGTCGGTCATCCGCGCGACCTGTCCGAGGGCCAGCGGCTGGCGCTCGCCGTCGCGATCGTGCTCACTGCGGGACCGCCCGTGCTGCTGCTCGACGAGCCGACCCGGGGCCTCGACTACCCGGGCAAGCACACGTTGGCCGAGATCCTGCGCAGCCTCGCGGCCGACGGACGGGCGATCATGGTCGCCACCCACGACGTCGAGTTCGCCGCCCAGGTCGCCGACGAGGTCGTGGTGCTCGCCGAGGGCGAGGTCGTGTCCAGCGGGCCGGTCCGTCAGGTCATCGCCGAGTCACCGGCGTTCGCGCCCCAGGTCACGAAGGTGCTCGGTCCGGGCTGGCTGCGTGTCGACGAAGTGGCTGCCGCGCTCGCCGCCGCCGAGCGGACGAACGCCGAGATCACGTCATGAGCGCCGTCGTTGACGGACGTCGGGTCGCCGTACCTCTCCGCCTGCGGTCGGTCGTCGTCCTCGGCCTGACGTCGGTCATCGGGCTGATGATGATCGGTTGGCCGTTGCTGCTCGAAGCCGATCCCACCCAGCGCGTGGACCCTCCGTTCCTCTTCCTCGGCCTGTTGCCGTTGATCCTGGCCGTGGTGCTCGCCGAGATCAGTGAGGGCGGCATGGATGCCCGGGTGCTGGCGATCCTCGGCGTGCTCAGCGCCGTCAACGCCGTCCTCCGCGGCGTCAGCGCCGGCACCGCCGGGCTGGAGCTGGTGTTCTTCCTGCTGATCCTCGGCGGTCGGGTGTTCGGCCCCGGCTTCGGTTTCGTGCTGGGCTGCACGTCGCTGTTCGCGTCGGCCCTGATGACCGCGGGCGTCGGCCCGTGGTTGCCCTTCCAGATGCTCGTCGCCGGCTGGGTCGGGATGTTCGCGGGACTGCTGCCGCGACGCGTCACCGGGCGTGGCGAGATCCTCATGCTGATCGGGTACGGCGTGCTCGCGGCCTACGTCTACGGGCTGCTGATGAACCTGTGGGGCTGGCCGTTCATCCTCGGCGTCCAGGTGCCGGGCCAGGACTCGACCGACCTGTCCTACGTCCCGGGAGCACCATTGTTCGAGAACCTGCACCGGTTCCTCGTCTACACCGTGCTGACCTCGACCGGCGGTTGGGACACCGGCCGCGCGATCACCAACGCCCTCGCCATCGCATTCCTCGGCCCCGCCGTCCTGACCACGCTGAGGCGCGCGGCGCGGCGGGCGCGGGTGGAGCGCCGGACCGATGCAGTCAGCGGGTCGGACTCCTCAGCTCGTGTTCGGACTCGCCCGACGACCAGTCCAATGACTCGACCGTGACCTCGCGCAGCGCGTCCGCCTCGTCGTCCGCCTCGGCCACTGTCTCGGCCACCGGTTCGGGCACCTCCGGTGCTCGGGCACTGGTTCACCGACGGTGATCCTGGAAGGCGGTGACGACGACACCAGCCAGTCCTACGACTTCGCGTTCGAACAACTCGCCGCCGTGACGACGACCTGCGCCTACGATCGGGCGAATCTCGGCCAGAGCGACCCGGATCCCCGGTGTCGCGGCCTCCGCGAGCTGGTGAGTGACTTCCAGCAGGTGCTCAGCGCTGGCAAGGTCCCCGGTCCGTACGTACTCGTCGGCACGTCGGGTGGCGGCTACATCTCTGCCGGCTACGCGGTCGAGCACGCCCCCAAGATCGCCGGCATGGTCTTCGTCGAAGTTCCACCGCCGTATTGGCATCCTCCCGCGGATCTCGTGGCCGCAACGCAGTGCGATGCACCCGGCAACGTCGAGAACAGGGACTACCTGCAGGTGGAGCGGGACGCGTGGCGGGCCCGCCGCGAGATCGGCAACATCCCGGTCACCGTCATCAGCAACCGGCCCAGCCGCGAGGAGATCGCAGCCGCCCCCAGGCCCGAGCGGCCACTTCTCCGCGCCAACGTGGCCGAACAACGCGGCTGGTTCGTTCTGAGCCCACGGGCGACCCAGGTCGTGGTCCACACCGGCCACGCGGTCGAGGAGGCCGACCCCCAGTTGGTGATCGATGCGATCCTCGCAGTCGTGGAAGCTGCCCGCTAGCGTCTGATCGTGCAGTACGGCCAGTACCCCCCGCCCCGGTTCACCGTCGCCCACCTCAGCGACGTCCACCTGCTCGCGGACGGCGCGAAGCAGTACGGCGCCGTCGTGCCGGAGAGCGGGCTGGTGCTCGCCCTCGAGCGGCTGCGCCGGCTCGACCCGGTGCCGCAGGCCCTGGTGTTCACCGGTGACCTCGCGGACCAGGCGGAGCCGGACGCGTACGCCCGGTTGCGTGAGCTCGTCGAGCCGGCCGCCGCGGCGATGGGTGCCCAGGTCGTGTGGGTGATCGGCAACCACGACGAGCGGGCGCCGTACGCCCGGGGGCTCTTCGACTCCGACGATGACGGGCCGCAGGACCGGGTGCACGACCTGGGTGGGCTGCGGATCGTCGCGCTCGACACCAGCGTGCCGGGGTACCACCACGGTGCCCTGACCGACGACCAGCTCGACTGGCTGCGCGACCTGCTGGCCACCCCGGCCGGGCACGGCACCATCCTCGCGATGCACCACCCGCCCATCCCGGTGCCGACCATCGAGGTGGGCGCGATCCTCGAGCTGCTCGACCAGCGCCGGCTCGCGGAAGTGGTGCGCGGCAGCGACGTCCGGCAGGTCCTCGGCGGCCACTTCCACTACACCTCGCACTCGATCTTCGCCGGCGTGCCCGTCTCGGTCGCCTCGGCGAGCTGCTACACGACCGACCCGGCGCCCCTCGACCGGCTGATCTCCGGTGTCGACGGCCACCAGGCGTTCAACACGGTGCACGTCTACGACGACCGCATCGTGCACACGGTCATCCCGCTCTACGAGGCGCCTGAGGTGAGCGGCCAGCCCGCGGCCGTGCGGGAGCTGGTCGACGCGCTCTCGCCCGAGGAGCGGCGCGAGATCATCAGCCGCAAGGACTCGGACTTCAACACCGGTTCCGGTGCTCGCGACCCGCTGACCGACCTGTAGCCGGCTAGTCGTCTAGGGCTCGACCACCAGGATCCGGTCGTCCTCGGGAGCCGGGTCCCCCCGCCCGTCCTCGTTGCTGGTGGTGAGCCACAACCGGCCGTCGGGAGCGACCTCGACGGTGCGGAGCCGACCGTACTCACCGGCGAAGTGCGACGTCGGGTCGCCGGCGCTCGCCCCGTCGAGGGGGATCCGCCAGAGCCGCTCGCCGCGAAGGGCGGCCATCCAGAGCTCGCCGTCGAGGTAGGCGAGACCAGAAGGCGAGGCCTCGTCGACGGGCCAGGTGAGCTCGGGGTCGTGGAAATCGGGCTCGCCGCCGGTGCCCTCGACCGTCGGCCAGCCGTAGTCGCCGCCGGCCTCGATCAGGTTGAGCTCGTCGTAGGCGTTGGCGCCGAACTCACTCGCCCAGAGCCGCCCGTCGGCGTCGAAGGCGAGACCCTGCACGTTGCGATGGCCCCACGACCACACCGCGTCGCCGAACGGGTTGCCGGGAGCCGGCTCGCCGTTGATGGTGATGCGCAGGATCTTGCCGGCGTAGCTGTCCCGGACCCTGGCCAGCTGATCCTCGCCGGTCTCGCCGGTGGAGACGTAGAGAAACCCGTCCGGTCCGAACTCCAGCCGGCCACCGTCGTGGATGGATCCGTTGGGGATGCCGGTGAGGATCGGCTCGGTCGGCCCGAGCGTGTCATCGACGAGCTCGGCCCGCACGACCTGGTTCTCGTCGTCGGTGCAGACGTAGAAGTAGAGGAGGTGGTCGCTGTCGAAGTCGGGGGAGACGGCCACTCCGAGCAGCCCGGCCTCACCTTGCGGCGCGGTCTCGGGGACCCGGCCGACCTCGATGACCCCGCCCTCGCCGCCATCGTCGGCTTCGCTGGCTTCGTCGGGCGGGGTGATCACCAGCACCCGGGCACTGTCGCGCTCGGTCACCACGGCGCGACCGTCGGGCAGGAAGTCGAGGCCCCACGGAACGGCCAGCCCGCTCGCGACCGTGCTGGCGACGGTCGGTGCGTCCGGATCCTGCTGGGCCGGGTCGGAGGTGGTCGCGCTGTCCGTGGACGTGCGGTCGTCGTCATCCTCGCCACAGGCGACCAGGAGCGCCGCGGTCGCCGCCAGAACCACGGCGGTACGACGGACGTTCATCCGGCTAGACCGCCTTCGCGGTGACCCCGACCTTCTGGAGGAACTCGAGCAGCAGCTCGTGGACCCGGTCGGGCTGCTCGAGCTGGATGAAGTGCGACCCGCGCAGCTCGATGTAGTCGGCGTCGCGGAGCCGTTCGGCCGCGGTCCACATGTCTCGTGCGCCCGCGAGGATGTCGTAGGTGGCCGCGACGAACCGGGCGGGCACCTCGATGCCGCTCAGCGAGACCCGGGCGTGCTTGGAGGTGCCGAGCGCGATGTGGGCGTACCACTGCACCGGGGTCTTGATGAACTCCTCGATGCCGATGGCCGCGAGCTCGGGGTCGGCGACCGGGAACATGAAGCCGCTGTGGGTGAGCACCGCGATCGTCTTCGGTCCGATCGGCAGCCGGGTCGTGATCGGGCTGATCGCCCAGCCGGTGAGCTTGCCCAGCCGGCAGACGCTGATGGTGATCAGCCGCCCGACGGGATGCGGGAGCCGGAACGGCGCCAGCATGGTGCGGAACGTGTCGCCGGGGACGCCGGCGACCGCGAACAGCCCGGCCACCCGCTCGGGGTTGCGGACGGCGAGCTCGAACATGGTGTTGACGCCCATCGACCAGCCCATCAGCACCGCGCGATCGATGCCGAAGTGATCCATGACGGACAGGCCGTCCTCGACGAAGTGCTCGATCTCGACGTGCCGCTTGTCGGCCGGCCGCTCGGAGCCGCCGACGCCGCGGTGGTTCCACGAGACGACCCGGACGCCGCAGTCGGGGTCGAGAAGCGCGGGCCACATGTAGGCGTTGGTCCCGAGCCCGTTGCACAGCACGACGGTCGGGCCGTCGATCAGGCCTTCGGGGTCGTTGGTCCACGCCCGGACGTGGGTCCCGTCGTCGGACAAGATGTCGTGGAACGACACCGTCGCCATCTCGGTGGTGTCGGGCGTCGAAGTGGGCATGCCCAGATTGTGCCCGAGCCACGGTCGTTTCTGGGTGTCCCCTGCCGACTTGCTGATTGACCGAGCGTGTCTACGGCGTCACGCGTGCGCGGCGACCCCGGGATCGGCGGTGGTCACCACGGCCGGCTCGTCGCGCTGGCCGGACCGGTCGGCGAAGTACGACGCCACCTCCTCGCGCTCGGCGCGACGGCGCGCGCAGGCGGTGAGGGCGACCATGGCGTTGCGGCGCGCCTGCTGCTGCGACGCGACCGGCCATTCGTAGACGGCCTGGCCGAGCCGGACGAGCTGGTTCATGGGGGTGAACATGGCATCGCTCCGATGGGGGGGAAGATCGGCGGGTGCCACTCAACGTACTGCCGGTTGCTTGTCGTGAACATCAGCGGCGCGTTACATATCGGTGAAATGATCCTGAGTGTCAGGCTCAGCCAAGTGGCGGGGGAGACGTCGGCCCGGTAGGCCCGGTCCTCGGGGCCGACCTGGTGGCACCGACGCTGGCCACGACCACGCACCCGATGGCCAGCAGCTGGACCAGGCTGAGCCGCTCGCCGACGACGAGTAGGCCGGCCAGCGCCGCTGCCGCCGGCTCCAGGCTCATCAGCACGCCGAACTGGGCGGGCCGCAACCGTCGCAGCGCCGCGAGCTCGCAGCTGTAGGGGACGACCGAGCTCAGCAGGCCGACCGCGGCACCGAACGCGATGATGCGCGGGTCGGAGAGTGGGCCCCGGTCGGTACCGGCGAGAGCCGGAGTCAGGAGAAGGACGGCGAGGGCACTGGCGACCGCAAGGCCGTCGATGCCCTCCCAGCGCCGGCCGGTGTGCGCGCTGAGCAGGATGTAGGCGGCCCAGGACGCACCGGCGAGCAGTGCGTAGGCGACGCCGAGCGGGTCGAGGTCGGCGCGCTCGGCGCCGAGCAGCAGCACGCCAGCCGCCGCGAGCCCGACCCACGCCAGGTCCCGACGGCGCCGCGAGCCGAAGACCGCGACGCTCAGCGGTCCGATGAACTCGATGGTCACCGCGATGCCGATCGGGATCCGGCTGAACGACTGGTAGAACGCCCAGTTCATCACCGCCAGGGTCAAGCCGAAGCCGAGCACGGTGGCCCAGTCGATCCGATCCCGCCCGCGTAGTCGTGGACGCGCGATGAGCATCAGCACCAGCGAGCTCGAGGCGAGCCGCAGCCACACCAGTCCGGTCGGCGACACCTCGTCGAAGAGGGTCTTCGCCACGCCGGCGCCGAACTGGACCGACAGGATCCCGATGAGCACCAGCCCGATCGCCGTACCTCTTGTGGGAAGTCGGCTGTCGGTGACCGATGACATCGTGGGCGTCACTCGGTCAATGTAGGAGTAGGGGGCCGGACATCGCGGTTCGGCCCTGCCAACGAGGAGGACGCGATGAGCACCGTGTTGATGGTCGGGACCCGCAAGGGCCTCTGGATCGGTCAGTCCGACGATCAGCGGGAGGACTGGTCGTGGAGTGGACCGCACCACGACATGGAGGAGGTCTACTCCTCCCTGGTCGACACCCGGGGGGCTGCGCCGAGACTGTTCTCGGGCGCGTCGTCGAGCTGGCTGGGGCCGCAGGTGCGCTGGTCCGACGACCTCGGCGAGACCTGGCAGGAGACCCCAGGCGGCGGGATCCGGTTCCCGGAGGGGAGCGGGGCCACCGTGGAGCGGATCT
Organism: uncultured Actinomycetota bacterium; assembly: GCA_963846535.1. GTDB lineage: Bacteria > Actinomycetota > Actinomycetes > Propionibacteriales > Nocardioidaceae > Nocardioides. Next base: position 1,198,853 of record CAWJWK010000003.1, on the reverse strand, counting down.
GGCAGCTGGTGCCGGGTGCTGACGACGGAGTCCTGTACGCCGGCACCGAGCCGGGCGCCGTCTGGAAGTCCGTCGACGGTGGCGCGACGTTCGCCCTCGAGGAGGCGCTCTGGAACCATCCGCAGAAGCCCGAGTGGGGTGCCGGGTTCGGCGGCCAAGCGTTCCACACGATCCTCCCGCACCCGACCGACGCCGACTCGGTCACCGTCGCCATCTCGACCGGTGGCGTCTACCAGACCACCGACGGCGGCGCCTCCTGGACGCCGCGCAACCAGGGCATCCGGGCGGACTTCCTGCCGGAGGACCAGCGCTACCCGGAGTTCGGCCAGTGCGTGCACAAGGTGACCCGGCACCCGAGCCGACCCGAGCGTCTCTTCCTCCAGAACCACGGCGGTGTCTACCGGTCCGATGACGAGGGCGGGTCGTGGACGTCGATCGGCGACGACCTGCCCAGCGACTTCGGGTTCGCGATCGTCGTCCACCCGCACCGTCCGGACACGGTCTACGTGTTTCCGCTGGGCGCGGGCGACAACCGCTACCCGCCGGATGCTCAGGCCACGGTCTGGCAGTCCGACGACGCGGGGGAGTCGTGGACCCCGCGCAACAAGGGCCTGCCCGATGCCTTCTACGTCGGCGTCATGCGCGACGCGATGTGCGCCGACTCCCACGACCCGGCCGGGATCTACTTCGGTGCCCGCAACGGGTCGGTCTGGGCGTCTGCCGACGACGGCGCGACCTGGCGCGAGATCGCCAACAACCTCCCTGACGTGATGAGCGTCAAGGTCGGTGTGGTCGCCTAGATTGCAGTCATGCCCGCCTTCTCCAGCTCCCGCTCGATCGTCATCGACACGCCGCCGTCGGCCATCACGCCGTTGCTCACCGACTTCAAGGCCTGGACCCAGTGGTCGCCATGGGAGGGACTCGACCCCGATCTCAAGCGCACCTACACCGGCGCGGGTGAGGGCGCGCACTACGCCTGGTCCGGCAACAGCAAGGCCGGTCAGGGATCGATGACGATGACCGCGATCACCCCGGAGCAGGTCGACGTCGACCTGGTCTTCGAGAAGCCGTTCAAGGCGAGCAACAAGGTCGTCTTCGAGCTCAGGCCGAGCGGCGAGCGGACCGAGGTCGTCTGGTCCATGTCGGGCGAGCGCGGCGTGGTGTTCGCCCTGATGGGCAAGCTGTTCTTCGACAAGGCGATCCAGAAGGACTTCGACAAGGGCCTGGCGTCCCTGAAGGCCGCAGCCGAGAGCAGCTGACCGGCTGTCGGCCGCCCGTCCAGGCACTGACCTCTACGATCACTCCGTGCGCTGTCCGGTCCTCGTCTCCCGGGCGGATGAGATGGCGCGGCTCCGGGACGCGCTGGCACTTCCCCCTGCCGGCCGCGGCGGGGTCTGGGTGCTGCAGGGCGATCCGGGCGTGGGCAAGTCCCGGCTGGCCGCGTCGGTGGTCGCGGAGGCGGAGCAGGCCGGAATGGCCGTCCTTGCCGGCCGAGCGGTCCGTTCGGCGGCGCCGATGCCGCTGCGACCGCTCGGGGAGGCGCTGCTCGGGTGGCTGCGGAGCGGCTCGGTGCCCGACGACTCCCGGCTGGCGCCGTACCTCCCGGCGTTGGGACGCCTCGCGCCCCAGCTGGGCACCGCGCCCACGGAGGGCGGGTCGTCGGTCATGCTCGTCGGCGAGGGGCTGCTCCGGCTGGCCGCGGCAGTGGGCGGGCCCGGCGCACTACTGGTGATCGAGGACCTCCACTGGGCCGATCCAGAGACCCAGAGCGTGCTCGAGTACATCGCCGACAACGTGCGCGACGTACCCTTGCTGGTCGTCGCCACCACCCGGCCGTACGACGCACCGGTGGTCGCCGAGCTGGTGGGTGCGCTGCAGTCCCGCCGCGCGGCGGAGGTGTTGTCCTTGCAGCCGCTCGTCGAGCACGAGGTGAGCGCGATGCTCGACGCCTGTCTCTCCGGGCCGGCTCCGGATGGCTTGGCCGAGTGGGTGCTGCGGTTCTCGGCGGGCTTCCCCCTCCTCGTCGAGGAGGTGCTGGCGGACCTGCAGTCCTCCGGGGCGCTCGTGCAGGCAGCCGGCGACGGCTGGCGCATCCCGGCCGAGCTGTCGGCCACGGTGCCGCCGTCCTTCGCCCGCTCCGTCGAGACCCGTCTCGACGCGCTGTCACCGGCGGCGCGCGAGGTGATGGAGGCTGCCGTCCTGCTCGGCACGGACTTCGACTGGCAGGTCGTCGGTGCCGCGCTCGGACTGGACGACCGCACCACCTCCGGTGCGATCCGTGAGCTGCGAACCGAGCGGCTCGTGGTCGCCGACGGCGACGGCTTTGCCATCCGCCACGCACTGACCCGCGAGGCAGTGCTCGCGACCGTGCTGCCACCCGACCGCCGACGGCTGGCGAAGACCCTCGCCGAAGCCATGGAGGAGCGGATCGGCGACCCCGACGCCGGCTCCGAGCAGGCGCTCGCCGAGCTGTTCGAGACCGCCGGCGACCCGCGGCGGGCGGCCGGTCACTGGCTGGGAGCGGCGCGGGCCGCGATCGCGCGAGGTGCCCTGACGAGCGCCCGGGACGCGCTCACCCGGGCTGCCGCACAACCCGACGCCGGGCTCGATCTCGACATCCGCGAGGCCGAGGTCGAGATGCACGCGCTGGCCGGCGACATCTTGAGGGCGGTGGCATCGGGTGAAGCCCTGGTCGAGGAGCTCGCCACGCTGGAGGGCGAGCAGGAGCGGCTCGGTCGGCTCCGGCTGCGACTGGCGCGTGCGCTGCTCGCGGGTGGCCGCTGGGAAGAGGCGGAGACGACCCTCGACCAGGCCGCCGGCGATCCGGCGTTGGTGCACGTGCTGTCGGCGCGACTCGCCCTCGGGCGGCAGCAGGAAGAGCTGGCGGTCGAGCGCGCTCGTGCGGCGCTCGGAGCCGTCGGCGACGATCGCCCGGAGGTCGCGTGCGAGGCGTGGGAGGTGCTCGGCAGTGCGGCTCGCGGCCGCGACGTGATCGAGGCCGAGAACGCGTTCGAGGAGGGCTTCCGGCTCGCCGACCGGGCCGGTCTGGTGCTGTGGCGCTGTCGCCTGATGGCCGCGCTGGGCGCGCTCGACATCGTCCAGCGCCGGCCCAGCGACGAGCGCCTGGTGGCTGCGCGCAAGGCGGCGCTCTCCGCGGGCGCGATCGCGACCGCGGCGCGGGTCGAGCTCGACCTCAACATGCTGCGCACCCGCTACTTCGAGCTCGACGACGCGATGGCGGCCATCGAGAACGCCATCGCCATGATGACCAAGCTCCGGCTGCCCGACCTGTCGGTCGCCCTGCTGGTCCGCGCCCTGACCCACGGCTTGATGGGCAGGGACGACGCAATGGCGGCCGACCTCCAGGCGTGCGTCTCGGTCCCGCACGATGCGGCGATGGTCGGGGTCGCCGTCCCGGGCCACGTCCTGGGGCCCGTTGCGCTCACTCGAGGTCGCTACGAAGAGGCGTACGAGCACTGGTCGGACGCCGTGTCGGCTGCCCGCGAGTATCCGTCCTTCCCCTTCTCCACCCGTGGACTGTGGGCGCTGCTGGAGACCGTGCTCGAGCTTTCCGACGACGGTGGCGAAGCGGCGCGCGAGCAGATCCGCACCGGCCCGCAGGCCAACGCGCCGTACAACCGCTTCGTGCTGAGGTGTGCCGACGCGGTCGCCCTCGGGCGCGCGGGGGAGAAGGAGCAGGCGGAGCGGGTGTTCGCCGACGCCGAGTGGCCGTTCCCTGGCCGCGAGCCGTGGATGGAGCTGCACGCCCGGGTGCTCGTCGCCCGCGCGGCCGCGGCGGACGGGTGGGGTGCCCCCGAGCAGTGGTTCCGGCAGGCCCTCGACGGGTTGGTCGACTACGGGCAGACCGAGGCGGCCTCGGCCTGCCGGGTCGCGATGCGTGACGCCGGGATCGCCGTACCCCGCCGAGCCGTGGGCAGCGACCGGGTGCCCGCCCACCTCCAGCGGCTCGGCGTCACCGCTCGCGAGTACGACGTGCTCGAGCTCGTCGTCGAGGGACTCTCCAACAAGGCCATAGCCGACCGGCTGTTCCTGTCGGTCCGCACCGTCGAGACCCATGTCGCGCGGCTGCTGCAGCGCACCGGCGCGGCGGACCGCGGCGAGCTCGCCCCGCACCTCACCGCCTGAATCCGGGACTATCGGTCGAGCCGCAGCCCCGGCCCCGAGGCGAAGCCCAGGTCGGCGACGGTCTCGACCCGTCCGACGTTCCAGGACCGGGCCGCGTTCGAGGGCAGGGCGAGGGTCGCCCGGGCGACGTCGGCGGCCTCTGCCTCCGACTCGAAGTCGACGGTGATCGTGCAGTGCCGGCGGTCGTCGGCCAACAGCCAGTGGCTGGACACGAACCCGGGCTGCTGGCGCATCCAGGGCGCCATCTCGCTCCGCAGCAGAGTCACCACCTCGTCCGCGCGGTCGGGATCGAGATCGAGGCTGATCAGCAGAGTTGTCACGGTCGAGGTCCCCACCTTCGGTTGTGCCGGATGTCCCACGCTCAGCGTGCCGCCGCTCGCGGCGCCGTACATCCGTGGTGACTACGGATACAAGACGCAACTTTCAATCACCTGTTGGAAGGGTCGGGGTCGTGCTGCCGGCGCCCGACTAAATTGCATCCATGACCGACGCCCCCGACATCAAGCCCCGCTCGCGCGACGTCACCGACGGCCTCGAGCGGGCCGCCGCCCGTGGCATGCTGCGCGCGGTAGGGATGGGGGACGACGACTTCGCCAAGCCGCAGATCGGCGTCGCGTCGAGCTGGAACGAGATCACCCCTTGCAACCTGTCGCTCGACCGGCTCGCGAAGGCCGTGAAGAACGGCGTCCACGCGGCCGGCGGCTATCCGCTGGAGTTCGGCACCATCTCCGTGTCCGACGGCATCGCGATGGGTCACGAGGGCATGCACTTCTCGCTGGTCAGCCGCGAGGTGATCGCCGACTCCGTCGAGACCGTGATGATGGCCGAGCGGCTGGACGGCTCGGTGCTGCTGGCGGGCTGCGACAAGTCGCTGCCCGGCATGCTGATGGCAGCCGCGCGGCTCGACCTGGCCTCGGTCTTCCTCTATGCCGGCTCGATCATGCCCGGCAATGTCGACGGCCGCGACGTCACGATCATCGACGCCTTCGAGGCGGTCGGCGCCTGCCTGGCCGGGAAGATCACCCGCGAGGAGGTCGACCGCATCGAGCGCGCCATCTGCCCGGGCGAGGGCGCCTGCGGCGGCATGTACACCGCCAACACGATGGCCTCGATCGGCGAGGCCCTCGGGATGTCGCTGCCCGGCTCGGCCGCGCCGCCGGCCGTCGATCGAAGGCGCGACGGCTTCGCGCACAAGTCGGGCGAGGCCGTCGTCGGGATGCTGCGCAAGGGCATCACCGCGCGCCAGATCATGACCAAGGAGGCGTTCGAGAACGCCATCGCCGTCACCATGGCGCTCGGCGGGTCGACGAACGCCGTGCTCCACCTGCTCGCGATCGCCCGCGAGGCCGACGTCGACCTGCAGCTCGACGACTTCAACCGGATCGGCGACAAGGTCCCGCACCTCGGCGACCTGAAGCCGTTCGGTCGCTACGTGATGAACGATGTCGACAAGGTCGGCGGCATCCCGGTGGTGATGAAGGCGCTGCTCGACGCCGGGCTGCTGCACGGCGACTGCCTGACCGTCACCGGTAAGACGATGGCGGAGAACCTCGCCGACATCGCCCCGCCCGAGGTGGACGGCGACATCATCCGGACCCTCGACAAGCCGATCCACAAGACCGGCGGGCTCACCATCCTCAAGGGCACCCTGGCTCCGGAGGGTGCGGTCGTGAAGAGCGCCGGCTTCGACGAGTCCGTGTTTGAGGGCGTCGCCCGGGTCTTCGACGGCGAGCGGGCCGCGATGGACGCGCTCGAGCAGGGCGTCATCCAGCCTCGCGACGTGGTCGTGATCCGCTACGAGGGCCCCAAGGGCGGACCCGGCATGCGGGAGATGCTCGCCATCACCGGTGCGATCAAGGGCGCCGGTCTCGGCAAGGACGTGCTGCTGGTCACCGACGGTCGCTTCTCCGGCGGCACGACCGGCCTCTGCGTCGGCCACATCGCCCCCGAGGCGGTCGACGCCGGGCCGATCGCGTTCGTCCGCGACGGCGACCCGATCACCCTCGACGTTGCCAACCGGACCCTCGAGCTGCACGTCGAGCCGGAGGAGCTGGAGAAGCGCAAGGACGGCTGGGTGCCGCTGCCGCCGAAGTACACCCGCGGGGTGCTCGGCAAGTACGCCAAGACGGTGCAGTCGGCGGCCCTCGGGGCCGTCACGAGCTGAGCCGACGCCGCCGCAGAAGGACCACACCAGCCGCGAGCACGACCGCCAGCCCCGCACCGGTCCACAAGACGGCGGCGTACGACGAGCTCGCGTCGTTGCTGTTGGGGGGCGCCTCGGGAGCCACCGAAACGGCGTCGGGCTCGATCTCAGCTACGGCGGGTCCCACGTCGTCGACCGCGCCGAGCTCGACCAGCTTCGCCACCAGCTTCGGCGCCTGGATCCAACCCTGGGCGATCGGCGCGCCGTACAGCTCCTGATCGGGCAGGAACTCGACCCACCCGCCTCCTTCTGCGAACGGGTAGGCGTGCTGCACGACCACGTCCTCGCTGCCGGCGCCATGGGGATCTCCCGACCAGGTCAGGACGTACCGCGGGCCCAGCTCGTCCGAGGAGAGGTCGGGGGCAGCTCCCAGCAGGTCGGAACTCCACATGTCGTAGAGCCGCGACGCGTCGCCGAGGGTGCCGGTGTCGACGTCGCCGCTGCGCTCGGTGTAGGTCAGGTGCACGTCGTCGACGCCGGGGCCGGACGCGACGACGTCGGTCGGGCCCTTGGCGTGGCCGGGAGAGGTGATCCCGGCGAGTGTCAGGACGGCGAGCACGACGACGCAGGTGATGCGCGCGAATGTCTTCATGTCCTGACTACCCCGCCCGACGGCCGTCGGTTCCGGGTCAGCGCAGCGACCGGGCGATCGTGACGGCCTCGGCCCGATCGAGGCGCGCGCCCTCGAGCCGGAACGTCACCCCGGCGCCCCCGTCCCACACCAACGTGGTGCCCGCCAGCCGGGCGGTCGCCGTCACCTCGCTGCCGTCGCGGTCGACGTAGGTCAGGTCGTGCGGGGCTGCGATCCACCACCCGGTGGCCCCGTTGATGTCGATCTCCTCGATCGCGCTCCCACCGACCTGTTTGGAGAACACCGGCCCGAGCCGGCCCTCGAACTGGTCGAGCAGCACCCGGCCGCCGCGCCACGCCATCGACACCACGCGGCCCTGGTCCGCGACGGTCACCTCCTCGGGAGGGCCGAGCACTGCGGGGACCGCGACCGGGAAGTCCGCCTCTGCCTGGGCATCGGCGAGGGACAGCACCCGGGAGTCGGGGAGCGGGATCGCGGGCTCCGGGGGAGCGTCCGGGGTGCCCGAGAAGATCTCGATGCCGGCGACTCCGAGCAGGTCCGCGGCCGCGGCGCGCACCTGGGGGGACAGGAAGGACAGGGCGGCGAGACCCGCGACCCCGGCCGCGACCAGTCGGCGCCGGTGGGTGGCGACCCAGCTAGGGCGCGTCTCGTTGTCCGGCGCCTGCCGCGCGTCCCCTCCGATCCTGGCCAGCACCCGGTCGGGCAGGTCGACGGGCTCGTCGGGCGCGATCCGGTCGGCCAGCGCCGCCAGCTCAAGCTCGATCATTGCTCACCTCCAGGTCGGTCAGCTCGACGCGGAGCCGGGCCAGGGCGCGGGACGCGCGGGACTTGGCCGTGCCGGTCGCGATTCCGAGCGCGGTGGCGGTCTCCGCCTCGCTGAGGCCGAGCAGCCACCGGCACACCACTACCTCGCGCTCGACGGGTCGCAGCGACCGGACGGCGGCGATCAGCGTGCGCTGTCGCTCCGCCGCCAGGGCTTCGAGCGCGGGATCCGCACCCTCCCGCAGCTCCAGCGCCCGCACGGCCAGCGCGTCGCGACGGCCGCGACCCCGCACCGTGTTGCGGGTCTGATTGACCACGATCCGCAGCAGCCAGGGCCGGAAGGGCGCAGCCGGCCGGAACCGGTCGAGCGATCGCCACGCCTTCACGAAGGCCTCCTGCACCACGTCGTCCACGTCCGCACCGGCACCGAACCAGGCTGCGGCCCGGGTCGCGGCAGCACCATGCCGGGCGACCAGGTGCGCGAACGCATCCCGGTCGCCCGCCTGGGCGCGGCGTACCGCTTCGGTGTCGTCCGTCGCTGGCTCCGTCAGGTGGCTGGTACGGGTATTACACCGCGCGGTCACCGTCGGTTCCGGAGTGCGGCCGGACTACCGCAGCTTGTAGAGCACCACGTTGAGCTTTGGCCCGGGCTGGACCAGGGTCCAGTCGCCGTCGAGGCGGCTCACCGAGATCTTGTCCGCGGCGAGAGCAGTGGTGTCAGCACGGCTGCGGGTCTCGGTCTCGGGCGCACCGACGACCAGCTGGTAGGTCCCGCCGGTTGCCGGAACATCGCCGTTGAACATGAGGCCGAAGTCGCTCGACGTGCCGGCAACGGTGGCGACCGGCCTGCCGGCGGCGCCTCCACCGGTGATGAACGGGTGGTTGACGTTCAGCACCAGGTCGCCCTCGAGGGCACGCTCGGCTATCAGAGCCTTCAGCAGGCGTACCGCGAACGCAGCGGTGTCCGCGAACGGCACCAGCGGGATCTGGGCGAGGTCGCGGGGCACCTCGGCGCTGAGGGCGATCGCGGGTACGCCGTACTCGTGGGTGGTGACGGCCGCCCCGACGGTGCCGGAGTGGTTGAGCGTGGTGCCGACGTTCTGGCCGAAGTTGACGCCCGAGAGGACCACGTCGGGAGCCTTCTCCCAGTAGTTCTGCGCGAAGCGGGTCAGGGCGACGTTGACGGCATCCGCGGGGGAGGCGGAAGGTGTCGACGACGAGCACGGACCAGCGCTCTGGCAGACGCCGAACACGGCGCCGGCGCTTGGCGCTCCACTGCAGTCGCCGGCGTACGACGCCGGAACCGACACGGCCTGGACCGTGAGCGGGACCGGGCTGAAGCCGGGTGTCGTCATCCGGGCACCCGCGCCGCTCTGCTGCAAGTAAGGGGCGACGGTGAGCACGTCTGCACCGGCGGCGCAGAGCGCCTTGCGAAGCTCGTAGAGGCCCTTGCCGTCGGTGCCGAAGCTGGTGTCGAGGCCGCGGGCGCTGTCGTCGTTGGTCAACAGGACCCGGAGCCCGGCGAGGGACGCCGGCGGTGGGGTGCTCTCGGGGGCACTTGGTCCAGTGGCGGTGGCGGCCGGCACCAGGGCGGCGAGGGCGAGGGCGAAGGCCGCGGCGACCGAGGGCAGGGTGCGCCTCAGCCCCCTCGGCCGGACACGGGGGCGGTGTCGAAGATCGATCGATGTCATGGTTCTCCTCGGGATCGGGACTCGTCCCAGGCTCGGGCGAGTGGTAGGCCCCGGTCCAAGACCCGATCGGCATGACCCAGAGGTGCGCGCAGACGAGGCCCATGAACATCCAGCAGCTGAGGTACCTGGTCGCGACCGCGGAGGCGGGCAGCATGACCGCCGCAGCGGCGAGCCTCTACGTCGCCCAACCGGCCCTGAGTCGCGCGATCCGCGCGCTCGAGCACGAGCTCGACGTGACGGTCTTCGCCCGGTCGGGCCGAGGCGTGCGGTTGACCGCCGCCGGCGAGGTCGTGGTCGCGCGGGCGCGGCGGGTGCTCCGCAGCCTCGACATCCTCCACCGGGCGCGGGACTCGGAGGCGCAGGCGCCGTTCACCATCGCCGCCTCACCCACCCTGCAGGCCGCGCTCGCGATCCCGATCCTGCGGGCGCTCGCCGACCACGGGCTCGAGACGTCGTGCCGGCTGCTCGGAGCCGGTGGCACGACGGCCGTGCACGAGCTCGTTCGATCCGGGCGGGCCGACCTCGGCATCTGCGACCAGGTCATCGAGACCGATCTCGCGGTGATCCCGGTCGGCCGGGTGGAGGTGCGGTTCGTCTCTCCGGCCGCGCTCGAGCTGCCCGATCCGATGCCACTCGTGGACCTCGCCCGGGTGCCGTTGGTGCTGCCGGCGCTGGGATCTGACCGCCGCGCGGCGCTGGACGCGTTCTTCGCGGCGCTCGACATCGAGCCGATCGTCGCCGTCGAGAGCGACGAGCGCAGCGTGTGGATGGAGGCCGTCCTGCACGGCCTCGCGTCGTGCCTCTGGCACAGCCTGGACTCCCGGTGGCTCCCGCCCGGCGACGTCCGCGTCTCCCGGCTCGAGCCCGCGCTGTGGCAGGAGCTGTCTGTGGTCCACCGTGCCGCGGCCGGACCCGCCGACCCGCGGATCGAGGTCGTCCGCCGGTTCGCCGAGCTGGTGTCCCAGCCTGACGACTAGGGCGGGTCTCCTAGGCTCCGAACCGTGGCGGAGCTGAACCAGTGGGGCCAGTACGTCGGCAGCGAGGTGCCCGGATGGGAGACCCGGCCGGCACCGGAGCCGGTCACGTTGACGGGCCGCTACGTGCGCGTCGTACCGCTGTCGTCGGTGCACTACGCCGACCTGCTCGCTGCGGTCTGCGGGCCCGAGGACGACCCGCTCTGGACCTACCGGCCGATCGCCAAACCTGAGTCACTGGCCACCTTGTGGATGCACCTCGCGGAACTGGTGGCTTCGCCGACCGACCTGACGTTCGCGCTGGTCCCGCTCGAGGGGGAGCGCGCGGACCGCCCGAGCGGCATCGCGTCCTTCACGCGGATCGACCCACGCACCGGGCAGGTCGAGGTCGCGGGCGTGCTGTTCGCCCGGTCGCTGCAGCGCACCCGCGCCGCCACCGAGGCGATCCACCTGCTGATGCGGCACGCGTTCGAGGACCTCGGCTACCGCCGGTTCGAGTGGAAGTGCGACAGCCTCAACGAGCCCTCGCGACTGGCCGCCCGACGCCTCGGCTTCGCCTACGAGGGCCGGTTCCGCAACCACATGGTCACGCAGGGCCGCAACCGCGACACCGACTGGTTCTCGGTCACCGACGAGGAGTGGCCGGCGATCTCGGCCGCGCACCAGGCATGGCTCGATCCGGCCAACTTCGACGAAGCGGGTCAGCAACGCACTTCGTTGTCCTCCCTGACCGGGTAGCGCTCAGGACGGCCGAAGCCACATCCGTCCCAAGAGTCACAGCACCCAGGCAGAACTGGTGCTTCCCGGGGATTGCAATGGCCGCCAAGTGCAGGAATCACCGGTGCACCGGGGATTCCTGCGGGCCGCTATAGCGGCCCGCCCACCCGATCCGCGGCCGCAGCCACCAGCTCCCGCGCGGTCCGCAGCCGGCGGAAGTACGTCGCCCGACTGAGAAAGGTCGCCCGCATGACCTGGTCATGGGTGGCGGCCGGCTCGAGGTAGCGCTGCTCGAGCAGCGCGGCCAGGTCGGGCTGGTCATGCAGGGCGCTCATCATCAGCCGGCGCACCCAGGTCCGGACCTGATCGGCGGCGTGCCGCAGGTCGTGGCCCAGCGGAGCGGGTGGCAACGCGGCCAGCACCCCGTTGTCGTGGAAGTCTTCGAGCGCCGCGAGGACCAGCTCGCCCTGGGTGCGGGGCTCCGGGAACGTGATGCCGTGCTCGCTCGCGATCCCGCGGAACAGCAGTCCGACCAGGCCGCACGGGCCGACGTCGGCCATCCACGTCCGCACCTCCCGGCCGCGGACCTCCCGTCGCAGCTCGGGCACCTCGACGTAGCCGCACTCGGCAACGACGGCGCGCTCGAAGTCGGTCCAGCCGAACTCGTTGACGAGGTCGTACCGCGGGTTCGGCACCCGGCAACGGCGCAGCGTGTGCCCGTTGCGGAGGGCCATCACGTTCGGGTCCTCCTCGACCGCGCCCGGCGCGAGCAGCTGGAAGGGGCTGATCACGACCCGGTCCGAGATGCCGTTGCGGGCGGCGTACTCGAGCAGCGGCGCGACCAGCTCGGCGCGCGGGTCCTCGGTCCGCACCAGGGCTGCGGCCTCGCTGAGCGGGATGGCGATCGCAGCACCCACCACGCGGCCGTCGGTGTGCCGAACGACCTGGGCCGGTGTCCGCCACGTCGACGCCGGCTGTTGCTGCAGCCACGGGCGTACGGCGTCCACCAGCTCCTCGGGTGCCCAGCGACCGATCTCGTCGACCTCACCGGCCCGGATGTCGTCGCCGTACAGCGTCGAGCTGTGGGCGGGCGACATCCCGGCGCGGAGCCTCGGGTCCTCGGACAGCGCGGCGAGCTGGTGCAGCGCCCGGGCGTCGCCGTTGCTCGCGCGATCCCGCAGGTGCGACGCGATCCGCAGCACCAGGTTCGTGACCCGCACGCCGTCGTGCCGCGCCCGCTCGGCCACCGCGTGGGCCACCAGCGGGTGCAGGGACACGCCGGCTCCGCTCCGCTCCACGAACGAGTACGACGCGAGCAGCGCCAGCGCGTCGCGACCGTCGCGATCGGGCAGCACGTCGGCCAGCAGCCGGTCGTCGGCCCAGCCGGCGACCGCCGCGACCTCGAGCAGCTCGGGGTCGAGCTGGTCGAGAGCGAGGCCGGACAGGTGGCCGACCAGGTCGTCCGCGGTCGCGGCGAGGACCGGGCCTCCGGGTTCGATCGCGGCCGCGCCGTGCTCGACCCACGCCGCGGCGCCGAGCACCAGCGCGAGCGGAAGCCCGCACGCCCACGCGCCGATCACGGATCGGGCACAGGAGTCGGTGACGCCGTGGTTGCGCAGCACCTGGTCGGACTGGCCCGGGTTGAGCGTCGGCATCCGGAGGGCGGCGACCAGCGGTGCCAGCTCGGGCGGGACCCAGGCCTGCGGCTGCTCGATGGCCGCGGTGACGACCCGCGTCGACCCGGGGAGCGCGGCGAGGGTGCGGCCCAGCGCGTGCGCGTGGGCGCCGATGTGGCCGAGCTCGTCGACCAGGACGAGCAGGTCGCCGTTCGGCAGGTCCGCGAAGACGTCAGCGAGCCGCGGCCCGGCGGCGGCCAGCTGGCGGCCGTCGAGGGCGATCACGTGGTAGCCGAGGCGCTCACCGCGGCGCGCTGCCTCACGTAGCGCGGCGCTCTTGCCCGAGCCGCCGGTGCCGCTCAGGAGCAGCAGCCGCGCGTCCGAACCGTCGCCGAGCAGCTGGTCGAGGCGCCGGTCGAGCTGCTCCGGGCAGACGTAGCGACGCTCGTCGACGGTGCTCGCGAGGGTGGCCAGGTCCGGCCGCGCGGCCGCGCGGCGGGAGGCGAGGTGCTGAAGTGAGCCCACGCCGGAAGGGTGAGGGACGTGGCTTCGAGTTTTCTTCGAGTCGGTCGGCCCGACACCTCCGCGTGGCAGGACCGTGACAGGGTGTGGCCATGGCCGGGCCGGAGACGACCGCGGGAGAGATGCTCGCGGCCATCGTCGGTGACCTGTTCGCGAGCATCGATGAGCGCGTCCCCGCGGCGCTCGCCGACGAGCCCGACGGCGTCCACCAGCTCCGCACCGCGGTCCGCCGGCTGCGGAACCTGCTCGCCGCGTTCTCGCAGTACGTCGAGCCGTCCGCCGTGGGCGGCCTCCGCGCCCGGCTGGCCGACTACGGCGACCGGCTCGGCCGGGCGCGGGATCTCGAGGTGCGAGCCGAGTGGTGCGGGAAGGTCGCCGCCGAGGTCGGTCTGGCCGACGAGCTCCGGGAGCGCCTGATCGCGCCGCTGCGGACCGAGCACGGCCGGGCGCATGCCGCCCTCGTGACCTGGTCCGGGTCGCCGGAGGCCGGGCAGCTTCGGGAGGGCTTCCGTGCCTGCGCGCGGATGCCCGTGCTGGCCGACGGCACCGCCCGCCCGGCGGCCGCGGTCGCCCGCGAGGTGCTGGCCGCCCTGGCCGACCGGGTGCTCGACCACGCGGCCGATTACCGCGGCGACGTCGATGCCGCTCACGCGCTGCGCAAGGCGGCGCGTCGGCTCCGCCACACCGCCGATGCGGTGACCAGCCCGCCCGCTGCCGTCCTCGGCACCGACGCGCAGGAGCTGGGCGAGCTCGGCTCCCGACTGCAGTCGTTCCTGGGCGACCACCGCGACGCGCTGTTGTTGGCCGACCACGTCCGCCGATGTTCGGGGGACGACGACGAAGCGCGGGCGTCGTACGCAGCCGTGATCGGTGCCGCTGAGCGGGTGGCGGAGGCCGCGCTCGCGGCCGTGCCGGCAGTGCTCGCGGACCTGGAGGCACGAGCGCGCAGGGCCTGATGCGATCCGCTCGCGCCATTAAAATAATGTGATGGACCAACGGATCAGCTTCGTGACGCTCGCCGTGGCCGATATCGACGCCACGCGGAGGTTCTACGTCGACGGGCTCGGGTGGAACGCCGAGCTCGACGTGCCGGGGGAGGTCCTGATGTTCCGCACGGGAGAGCACCTCGTGCTCTCGCTGTGGGACCGCGCCCACTTCGCGGAGGAGGTCGGCGAGCCGACGATGCCGACAGGGAGCGGCATCGCGCCGATCACCATCGCCCACAACCTCGCGACCAAGGAGGCCGTCGATCTCGTGCTCGCGACCGCCCGCCGGGCGGGCGCCGACCCGGTCTCGGATGCGGTGGAGCGTGACTGGGGCGGCTACACCGGCTACTTCGGCGACCCCGACGGCTACCGGTGGGAGATCGCGTTCAACCCCGGGCCGATCGGCCAGCTGGTGCTCCCGTGACCTGCCCCGGATCTGAGACGCGCGTCTTGACATCTGGGACGGCAGGGAGGGTGGGCCCACGTCACGGCGTGCGACGGCGTACTCTTTGGCCATGCGCCAGGACCTTCTCCTCGTACGCACCGGACGCGCCGGCTGACATCGCCCTGCGCGTCCGCCCCTCGTTGCCTCGCAACCGAGGGGTTTTTTGTTGAGTACGACGGTTCAACCCATGTGAGGAACGAGTAGTCGGATGAGTGATCAGCAGCAGGGCGCCGGTACCGGGTCGGGCACCGTCACCGGGGCCGAGAGCCTGGTGAAGTCCCTCGAAGCGGCGGGTGTGACCGACATCTTCGGCATCCCCGGCGGCGCGATCCTGCCGGCGTACGACCCGCTGATGGACAGCCCGATCCGCCACATCCTGGTGCGGCACGAGCAGGGCGCCGGCCACGCCGCCCAGGGGTACGCCTCGGCGTCGGGCCGCGTGGGCGTCTGCATGGCCACGTCCGGCCCGGGTGCCACCAACCTGGTGACGCCGCTCGCCGACGCCCACATGGACTCGGTCCCGATGGTCGCCGTCACGGGCCAGGTGCCCGCCGCCGCGATCGGCACCGACGCCTTCCAGGAGGCCGACATCCGCGGCATCACGATGCCGATCACCAAGCACAACTTCCTGGTCACCGACCCCGCCGAGATCCCGCGCACCATCGCCGAGGCGTTCCACATCGCCGCGACCGGCCGCCCGGGACCGGTGCTCGTCGACGTCGCCAAGTCCGCCCTGCAGACGATGACGACGTTCAGCTGGCCGAAAGAGATCTTCCTCCCCGGCTACCGCCCGGTGACGCGGCCGCACGCCAAGCAGATCCGCGAGGCGGCGCGACTGATGCTGGACGCCCGCCGTCCGGTCCTCTACGTCGGCGGCGGCACCATCCGTTCGGGTGCGTCCAAGGAGCTGCTGACCCTGGCCGAGCTGACCGGCATGCCGGTCGTGACCACGCTGATGGCGCGCGGCGCGTTCCCGGACAGCCACCCGCAGCACCTCGGGATGCCGGGCATGCACGGCAGCGTCGCCGCGGTCGCCGGCCTGCAGAAGAGCGACTTGATCATCAGCCTCGGCGCCCGCTTCGACGACCGGGTGACTGGCAACCTCGACTCGTTCGCGCCCGGCGCCAAGGTGATCCACGCCGACATCGACCCCGCCGAGATCGGCAAGAACCGGCACGCCGACGTCCCGATCGTGGGCGACGTGCGCGAGGTGCTCATCGACCTGATCACGACCCTGCGCACCGAGGCCGACGCGGGCGCCACCGGCGACTACGAGGGCTGGGTGCAGTTCCTCGCGGGCGTGAAGCAGAAGTACCCGCTGGGCTACGACACTCCTGCCGACGGCGGTCTGTCCCCGCAGTACGTCCTGGAGCGGCTCGGCGCGCTCGCCGGCCCAGAGACGATCTACACCGCCGGTGTCGGCCAGCACCAGATGTGGGCGGCGCACTACGTCGGCTACGAGAAGCCGAACAAGTGGATCAACTCCGGCGGCCTCGGCACCATGGGCTTCGCCGTGCCCGCCGCGATGGGCGCCCAGGTCGCCATGCCCGACAACGTCGTGTGGGCCGTCGACGGCGACGGCTGCTTCCAGATGACCAACCAGGAGCTGGCCACCTGCGCGATCAACAACATCCCGATCAAGGTCGCGGTCATCAACAACGAGTCGCTCGGCATGGTGCGCCAGTGGCAGACGCTGTTCTACAACTCGCGCTACAGCAACACCGACCTGCACTCGAAGCGGATCCCCGACTTCGTGAAGCTCGCGGACGCCTACGGCTGCGTCGGGCTGGCCTGCGAGTCGCCCGACGACGTCGACGCCACCATCGCCAAGGCGATGGAGATCAACGACGTCCCGGTCGTGGTCGACTTCCGGGTCCACCGCGACGCGATGGTGTGGCCGATGGTCGCCGCCGGCACCAGCAACGACGACATCAAGTACGCGCGGGACCTGGCGCCCCAGTTCGACGAGGACGATCTCTGATGGCCAAGCACACCCTGTCGGTCCTGGTCGAGAACAAGCCCGGTGTCCTCGCCCGGATCGCCGCCCTGTTCAGCCGGCGCGGCTTCAACATCGAGTCGCTCGCGGTCGGCCCGACCGAGCACGCCGAGATCTCGCGGATGACCATCGTCGTCAACGTCGAGGACAGCCCGCTCGAGCAGGTCACCAAGCAGCTCAACAAGCTGGTCGAGGTGATCAAGATCGTCGAGCTCGACGCCGCCTCTGCGGTCCAGCGCGAGCTGGTGCTGGTCAAGGTGGGCGCGACGCCCGAGACCCGCAGCCAGGTGCTCGACGCCGTCCAGCTCTTCCGTGCCAAGGTCGTCGACGTCGCCGCTGACGCCGTCACGATCCAGACGATCGGCAACGCCGGCAAGATCGGCGACTTCCTCCGGGTGCTCGAGCCCTTCGGCATCCGCGAGCTCGTGCAGTCGGGCGCGATCGCGATCGGCCGCGGCCCGCGGTCGATCTCCGAGCGTGGCAAGCCGGTCGCCGTACCGGTGGCCCCGGCCGCCAACAACTGAATCTCGCTGGTCGAGTAGCCCGAGCCGCCAGGCGATCCGTCGTGAGGCACGAGCGAGGATGTATCGAGACCCAAACCCCAACCCAGAAGGAGAAGCCCCCCGTGGCTGAGATCTACTACGACGACGACGCCGACCTCGCCCTGATCCAGGGCAAGCACGTGGCTGTCATCGGTTATGGCAGCCAGGGCCACGCCCATGCGCTGAACCTCCGTGACTCCGGTGTCGACGTGCGCGTCGGCCTGAAGGAGGGCTCCAAGAGCCGCGCGAAGGCCGAGGAGCAGGGCCTTCGGGTCCTCACCCCGCGAGAGGCGGCGGAGGAGTCCGACGTCATCGTCATCCTGGCGCCCGACCAGGTCCAGCGGCACCTCTACCGCGACGAGATCGCGCCGGCGCTGACCGCCGGCGACACGCTCGTCTTCGGCCACGGCTTCAACATCCGCTTCGGCTACATCGAGGCCCCCGAGGGCGTCGACGTCATCCTGGTCGCCCCGAAGGCGCCGGGCCACACGGTGCGCCGTGAGTACGTCGCGGGTCGCGGCATCCCCGACATCATCGCGGTAGAGCAGGACGCCTCCGGGTCAGCCTGGGACCTCGCGAAGTCCTACGCGAAGGCCATCGGCGGCACCCGCGCCGGCGTCATCAAGACCACCTTCGCCGAGGAGACCGAGACCGACCTGTTCGGTGAGCAGGCCGTGCTCTGCGGCGGCGTCTCGCACCTGGTCCAGGCCGGCTTCGAGACGCTGATGGAGGCCGGCTACCAGCCGGAGATCGCCTACTTCGAGGTGCTCCACGAGCTCAAGCTCATCGTCGACCTGATGTGGGAGGGCGGCATCGCCAAGCAGCGCTGGTCGGTCTCCGACACCGCCGAGTACGGCGACTACGTGTCCGGCCCGCGGGTCATCGACGGCGCGGTCAAGGAGTCGATGCGCGGCATCCTCTCCGACATCCGCGACGGTTCCTTCGCCGCGCGGTTCATCGGCGACCAGGACGCGGGCGCGGTGGAGTTCAACAAGCTGCGCGAGGAGGAGGCCGGCCACCCGATCGAGGCGACCGGCAAGGCGCTGCGCGCCCACTTCGCGTGGAAGCAGTCCGACGACGACTACACCGAGGGCTCGGCCGCCCGCTGATTGATTTCCCGCCGACCCGTCGCCGGCTCGGTGACGGGTCGGCGTGTCTTTCGGGCCTCAGTGGCAGACCGGCAGCGATGAATGACCGGAGTCGGGAGCGTCGGGGCGGGGCAGGGCTCACTGACGAGATATGGCAGTTCTTCAACCTTGTCCGATGCCGCCGGTCAACCACTCACCGCGAGGAGCACGGCGCCGCTACCCACCAGGACCACGCCGACCCACTGCACCCCGTTGAGCCGCTCGCCCAGGAACGACACGGCGAAGACTGCCACGAGCACGACGCTCAGCTTGTCGACCGGCGCCACCAGTGACGCATCGCCGAGCTTGAGTGCCCGGAAGTAGCAGATCCACGAAGCGCCGGTGGCGAGCCCGCTCAGGATCAGGAAGACCCAGGTCGTCGCGGTGACCTCGCCGGGGGAGTGGAACTTGCCGAGCCCGAACAGGATCAGTCCGAGCGTCACCAGGATCACGACGGTGCGCACGAACGTCGCGACGTCGGAGTCGATGTCAGCGACGCCGACCTTGGCGAAGATGGCGGTCAGCGCGGCGAAGACCGCCGACAGGAGGGCCCAGAACCACCAGGCGGAGGTGAGATCCACCCGGCGATGGTCTCACCCAAACGCGCGAGTGCGAACGCGTCGCTCAGCTTGCGAAACAGCAGGATGGTCGCCCAGCTCAGCTGCGTGTGGGTGGGCGTCGGCTTGGACGGCGACTTCCGGTCCGGTAGGCCAGGTGTCGGCAGGTATGCGAGCAGCATGGGTTCGTCCTCCATTCGCCATCGGTGATGAAGCTCAGCCTGCCCCGAGGTGGCGAACTGCCGCATCACGCGTTGACCCAGATCGTCTGATCCGAAAGGACTAGACGACCTGGGCCGTGACGCGTGGTGCGTGGTGCGACTACTTGACCTCGGAGCGCATCACCAGGGCGAGACCGAGCGCGAAGGGCAGCAGGATCCAGAGCGACGACGTCAGGCCGAGCTGGAGCCACTCCTCGGAGGTGAGCTTCGAGTCGAACAGCAGGAAGCGGGACTGGTTCACGTCGAACCAGCCGGCGTTGTCGGCCCACCACTGCTGCGCCGAGGCCAGCGCCTCGGAGATGCCGGGGAGGACCAGTGCCCATACGAAGTAGCCGACGATCCCTGCGGGCGAGTTGCGGAACAGCAGACCGAGGGTGAAGCCGAAGATCATGCCGAGCTCGTTGGCCATGACGATCTGCGCGAACGTCCAGGCCGGGATGTCCCACACGACGTCGTTGCCGGTGATGGCGGAGGTCGCCAGGTTGCCGACGGCACCGACGCCGAGGGCGATCACCATCGAGATCGCGCCGATGACGAGCACGTTGACGAGCTTGGCGGTGATCACCCGGCCGCGACTCGGCACCAGTGTGAACGTGGTCAACGCCGTGCGCTGGCTCCACTCACTGGTGACGGCCAGGACGCCGATGATCGGGAGGATGATCGACATCGGGCTGCCGACGGCCGCGGCGAACGAGTCGAAGGTGAGCTCGTCGCGGTCGGACAGCAGGACGGTCAGCACCGTCGCCACGGCCGAGGTGATGACGATGCTCGCCATCAGCCAGAAGCCGGAACGGGTGTCGAACATCTTGCGCAGCTCGACGCCGAGGATCCGGCCGAACGGGATCGGCTCCGGTACGGCGCGCTCGCGCGGCCGGCTGGTGGCCGACGTTCCCTCGACGCTCGAGGGGGTGCTCGAGGGGGTGATCGTCGCGGTGCTCATGCCGCGTCTCCTTCCAACTTCGTGACGTGGTCGCGCTGACTCTCAGCGGTCAGCTCGAGGAACATCTCCTCCAGGCCGGCGCCATCGGCCGTCCGGAGCTCGGTGAGTGCGATGCCGGCGGCGAACGCGGTCCGTCCCACCGTCGTGAGGTCGGCGTCGGCGAACACGGCGCCGTCGGCGACCGAGGTGACGATGCCGGCGGTCTCCAGCGCGTGGCCGAGGGCGGCCGGGTCCGCAGCGCGGACCAGGGTGCCGGTGGAGGCCAGCAGCTCCTCCTTGGTGCCGCCGGCGACGATCCGGCCGTTGCCGATGACGACGATGTCGTCGGCGATGACCTCGATCTCGTGCAGCAGGTGGCTGGAGAGCAGGACGGTGCCGCCCTGGTCGCCGAACTCGCGCAGCAGGTCGCGCATCCAACGGATGCCGGCCGGGTCGAGGCCGTTGGCCGGCTCGTCGAGGATCAGCACCTCCGGATCGCCGAGCAGTGCGGTGGCGATGCCGAGCCGCTGCCGCATGCCGAGGGAGTAGTTGCGCACCCGGCGGGCGGACTCCTCGTCGGTGAGGCTCACCCGGTCCAGCATCTCGTCGACCCGCCCCTTGGGCAGGCCCATGGTTCGGGCGGCGATGGTGAGGATCTCGCGTCCGGTCCGGCCGGCGTGCTGGGCGGAGGCGTCCAGGAGGACACCCACCTCGCGGCCGGGGTTCGGCAGCGAGGCGAACGGGCGCCCGAGGACGTGCACGTGGCCGGACGTCGGCTCGGTCAGCCCGACCATGACGCGCATGGTGGTCGTCTTGCCGGCACCGTTCGGGCCGAGGAAGCCGGTCACCCGACCCGGCTGGGCGGTGAACGACACCTCGTTGACGGCGGTGAAGGTGCCGTACCTCTTGGTCAGGGACTCGATGGTGATCATGGCCCTCAGCCTTCCCGCCGGAGGCCCTCGACCGCGTCGGGCAGACCCCCGGAACCATCCCTGGGCCGACCCCGAGTCCACCCAGGGGAAGTACGCCGAGGCCCTAGGGGTGCTGGGCCGCGGCCCACTCCGCCGCGGTGATCCGAAACAGCTCGGACGGGACGTCGTACCACTTCCGGACCTCACCTCGGTGGGTCATCCCGATCCGGCGGCAGACGGCCATCGACGGGTGGTTGCCGAGGTGGGTGACCGCCAGGATCTCCGGCAGCCCGGCGTCGAAGCCGTGGGCGAGCACCGCCCGCGCGGCCTCGCTGGCATAGCCGTGACCCCACGAGTCCGGGTGCAGGTGCCAGCCGATCTCGACCTCGGCGTCCTCGGCGTTGGGCAGGGTCACCAACAGCAGCGTGCCGCGCGGCTCACCGCCCGCCTTCGGCGCGATCGCCCAGATCCCGCGCGGCGCCTCGGCCGACCGCTCGGCGTACCTGTCGATCCGCTGATGCGCCTCGTCCAGATCCTTCATGAGCTGGGGCTCGCCGTCGCCGAGCCACTTCATCACCTCGATCCGGCTCAGCATGTCGAGCAGCCTCGGCGCTTCCTCGTGCTGCCAGGGCCGGAGGATCAGGCGCTCGGTCTCCAGGTTCGGCACCGTCCCAGCCTGGCACGCGCCGGTCGGGAACAGGACGGGAGTGCTTGGAGTTTCAACGGATGCTGGCCGACGCGCCCGAGAAGCGGAGCGCGGTGATCGCGGTCGCTACGGAGCCGGGCATGGACTGGAGCCAGCGGCGACTCGCCGCACATCGGCACCGTCGACGCCCACCGGCTGCTCCACCTCGCTCCGGCTCCCAGCCCGTCGAGGTCTTCACGCAGCTCCTCGAGCGGGCGTGGTCGGAAGGCCGGCCGGTGCTGGAGACGGTGCCCGGCGCGGACGGTGCCGAGGCCTGTGGGCCAGACGGCTGCGCGATCTGACCGGGTTCCTGATCGCTCTCTGCTCGTGCTCAGCGAGCGCGGCTGGCGGCGTACCAGGGGAGGGCGCCGACCAGCGCGAGGGTGACCCCGACGACCAGCGCCGGCGGCTCGCCCCCCTCCTCGGCGACCTCGACCACCAGTGCCAGGCCGGCAGTGACCAGCAGCACCGCCGAGCAGCGCCGGGCCAGCCGCCCGACCGCTGCCCAGGAAGGCGTGCAGCCCGTCGGGCCCGCGGCCGCGTGGGCGAGTGCCGCGTGGAACATGAGCCCGCAGGCAGCGACCAGCAGGCCCCACCAGACTGTTGGATCCTCTGCCGCGATCAACCACCACGCGACCATGGCGCCCAACGTCATGAGGCCGGCGGCGGAGTCGGGCACGGCGGTGGACACGAGGGCCAGCAGCACCAGCAGCGCCGACGGCCACCACGGCGCGCCCGGGGCGACCACGTGGACGGCGGCGACCGAGGTCACGACCGGCGAGATCGTCACGACTCGAAGGACGATGCCCGGGATGGTGATGATCAGTAGCCGGGTGCTGTCGCGGTCCTCCAGGACGAATCCGGTGAAGCCGACCTCGGCGCTCATCGGACGGCCATCCTCGGCGTCGATCGCCGGTGCGCCAGGTCACGCAGCACCTGGTCGAGGCTGTGCGCACCCGCCCACGGGATGACGGGGATGCCGAGCGAGGCGAGTTGGGTCATCTCGACCCGGCGCTGCAGCATCCGGATCCGCCACGCGAGAGCACCGGGCGTGGTGCCGGTCTCCTCCTCCATCCCCGGCGGCAGGGTGTCGATCACGACGACCTCGATGCCCGCCCGGTTGAGGATCGCGACCTGTTGGGTGGCAGCCCGGTCGATGAGGGGCGACAACATCAGCGCGAGGGTGCCGGCGCCCAGGCCCTGCCGCGCGGCGAGCGCGTCCTCGCCCCGGGCGGTCCCGGGCTCGATCAGGCAGAGCGTGTCAAGGATCCGGCGCAGCTGGAACTGGCCGGTGGAGGCCGGAACAATGCTCACACCCCAGTCGCCGAAGACACGGACGCCGACCCGGTCGCCACGACGCAGGAAGTGTGCGGCGAGTACGGCGGCGGCGCGGACGGCCAGGTCCATGCTGCTCTTCTCGCCGTCGATCCCGGTGCTCTCGCCCACGTCGTTGACGGCGTCGATGAGGACCGCGACGTGGGCGTCCTCGTCGGCGTACGTCGCGGTCACGTGCAGCCGCCCGGTCCGGGCCGAGACCGGCCAGTGAATGCGGCGCAGCCGGTCGCCGGGCCCGAACGGGCGGACCTTGGCGAACTCCGTGCCCTCGCCGGGCCGGGCCGCGCGCTCCATGCCGACCAAGCCACGGGGGTGCGGCGCGGGGGCGGTCGCCGCGAGCGGCGCGGTGACGGGGAGCACGGTCATCCGCATCCCTTCGAGCCGGGCCGGGCCCCAGCGCCACGAGTACCACCCGTCGTACACCGCCACCGCCGGGTCGCCGAGCTTCCGGCGGCCCCACCGCAGCGGTCTCAGCCCGATCCCCGCCACCGCCGAGCCGGGACCGGGCCCGTCCGCGCCCTCGGCGACGAGCATGCCCTCGGCCGGCTCGACCTCCAGCAGCCGTTGGCCGGGATGGGCGACGGTGGCGACCCCGCCGCGCGGCAGGCCGTCGATCGTCGCCGCCCAGGCGACCTCCTCGCCCTCGTTGAGGGTGAGGGCGGTGAGCGGTGTCGACACCCGCGGCTCGTCCTCGGGGCGCCGCGTCGACCACAGCGTGACGAGCACGAGAGGAGCGGCGATGACGACCGCGTCGGCACGGCCGACGACCACGCCCACCATCAGCACCACGAGCCCGACGACGACGGCCCGGAGGTGCGCGTGGGTCGGGCGCCAGCCGGTCATCGTCGCCCGCCCGGACCCTGGTCAGACCCGGTCGCGGGCGGTCGGCGCCGGCACCTGCCCGAGCACCGTCTCGACGACCGTGCGCCCGGAGATATCGGTCATCCAGAGCTCGGGGCGGATCGTGATCCGGTGTGCGAGCGCCGGCACCGCGACCGCCTTGACGTCCTCGGGTACGACGTAGTCCCGCCCGTCGATGACGGCATACCCGCGGGCGACCAGCATCAGTGCCAGCCCGCCGCGCGGCGACGACCCGACGAGGGTGTGCTGGTGCCGGCGGGTCGCGGCAGCGAGAGCGACGCAGTAGCGGCCGATGTCGGGGTCGACGGTCACCGTCTCGACCGCCCCCTGGATCTCGAGCAGCTCGTCCCGTGTCACCACCTGCGCCAGGCTCTGCTCCTCGCGCTGGCGCTCGAGCCGGCGCCGCAGCACCTCCCACTCCTCGTCGGAGTCGGGATAGCCGAAGCCGACCCGGAGCAGGAACCGGTCGAGCTGCGCCTCGGGGAGCGGGTAGGTGCCCTCGTACTCGATCGGGTTGGCCGTGGCCAGTACGTGGAACGGTGGATCCAGGGTGAACGTCTCGCCTTCGACCGTGACCTGGCGCTCCTGCATCGCCTCGAGCAGCGCGGCCTGGGTCTTCGGCGGCGTTCGGTTTATCTCGTCGGCAAGGAGCAGCCCGGTGAAGAGCGGGCCGGGACGGAACTCGAAGGTCGCCCTGCCCTGGTCGTAGATGAACGACCCCGTCAGGTCGGCCGGCAGCAGGTCGGGCGTGAACTGCGCCCTCCGGAAGTCCAGCCCCAGGGTCTGCGCGAACGACCGCGCGGCCAGGGTCTTGCCGAGGCCGGGGAAGTCCTCGAGCAGCACGTGCCCACCCGCCAGCACCGCACTGAGCACCAGGGTCAGCGAGTCGCGCTTGCCCACCACCGCGCGCTCGATCTCATCGAGCACGGCGCGCGCCTTGCGGGACGCGTCCAAGACCTCGGTCACAGCTCCTCGATCCTCGTGAGTGCCCGGGCGAGCTCACGTCGGTAGCGGTCGGCGGAGCCGGCCGGGGGACCGACGACGAATGCGGCCGCCGTCGGGTGGAGCCGGGACTCGGCCAGCACCGGCATGCTCAGCAGCTGGCCGGTCACCTCGCGCACGACCAGGTGCGCGGCAGTCGGATCGTCGGCGGCGACCAACCGCTCGAGGTGGTTGATCTGCTGGTCGTGGGCGCGGTTCTCGCGCGCGTGGAGCGGCGCTTCCTCGGGCCACTGGGCTGCAACGACGGTGCGGCTGATGAATGCGGCATAGCCGGCCACCGCCGCCAGGGCGAGGACCAGTGCGATCCACACGGCCGTCATCGCGCCACCGAGCCGATCGTCGCGAGCAGCCGGCGCAGGCACTCGGCTGCCTCGAGCCGGTGGTCCTCGGTGACCGGATGCGTCGAGAAGCGGGCCTCGCGGTAGAGCGCGGCCAACCGGCGGATCGCGTCGTCGTCGAGGGCGTACGACGCCAGCACCCGCTCGACGAGCTCGCTCGGTGTCTCCTCGGGCCGGTGGGGGAACCACTCGCCTTCGACCGCCTGCTCCAGGCGGACCCAGGCCGCGACGATCGCGTTGCGGGGCGAGCCCTCACCGATGGTGCGGGTGACCTCGTCGATCGCTTCGGTGAGCCCGGGCTCGTCCTCGTCGGACAGCATCTCGTCGCCGGCACCGAGCGAAGTGCGGGGTCCGATGCGGCGGGAGAGGTGCCGGCGGCGTCGTACCAGTCGCAGCCTGGCCAGCACGAGCAGCGCGACGCCGAAGATCAGCGCGGTCGGCACCAGCAGCAGCAGGTCGAGCGGCGGCACCCAGGGCAGCCAGGGCTCGTCGTCGTCCTGAGGCGGCTGCGACTCGTCCGCGGCCCGATCGCCGGCGTTGTCCCGCTCCTGTTCCTGCGACGAGCCCTCCGTGCGCCCGTCGTCGCCGCGCTCCAGGTCGGTCCACCGTGGCCCGTCGAAGGTGGCGGCGACGAGGGCGCAGAGCACCAGCACGAGAGCGCCGAGCGCAAGAGGGCTCAGTCGTTGGGTGCGTTGGGTGTGCGGGGAGGGAGACCCCATGGGCAAACGGTAGTCGTCGCACCGGATTCGGGCATCCGACCGCGGTCGCAGCGCCTGATCACGGGCGCTTTTCGAGACCTGACACGGGTTCGTGACGTGATCGGTGGTCCGGTACCGTGAGACCCGGCACAGCGTCGTGCACCCACATTGCTCCGCACGATCCGCATTTCGAAGGACCACCGCTGTGACTGACCGTCCTGTCGTTCTCATCGCCGAAGAGCTCAGCCCCGCGACTGTCGAGGCGCTGGGCCCGGACTTCGAGATCCGTCACTGCAACGGGGCGGACCGTGGCGAGCTGCTTCCGGCGATCGCCGACGTCGATGCGATCCTGGTGCGGTCTGCGACGAAGGTCGACGCCGAGGCTCTCGCGGCGGCGAAGCGGCTGCGGGTCGTCGCCCGGGCCGGAGTGGGCCTCGACAACGTCGACGTGAAGGCGGCCACCCAGTCGGGCGTCATGGTCGTCAACGCACCGACGTCCAACATCGTGTCCGCGGCCGAGCTCGCCGTCGCGCTCATGCTCGCCGCCGCCCGCAACGTCGCGCCCGCCCACGCTGCGCTGAAGAACGGCGAGTGGAAACGGTCGAAGTACAGCGGCATCGAGCTCTACGAGAAGACCGTCGGCATCGTCGGGCTGGGCCGGATCGGTGTCCTCGTCGCGCAGCGGTTGAGCGCGTTCGGCATGAACGTCATCGCCTACGACCCCTACGTGCAGGCCGGCCGCGCTGCCCAGATGGGCGTCCGTCTGGTCGACCTCGACACCCTGCTGGCCGAGTCCGACTTCATGTCGGTCCACCTGCCGAAGACCCCGGAGACCGCGGGCCTGATCGGTGCCGACCAGCTCGCCAAGACGAAGTCCTCGCTGGTGCTCGTCAACGCCGCGCGGGGCGGGATCGTCGACGAGGCGGCGCTCTTCGACGCGCTCAAAACCGGCCGGATCGCGGCCGCCGGCCTCGACGTGTTCGCCAAGGAGCCGTGCACCGACAGCCCGCTCTTCGAGCTCGAGAACGTCGTTGCCACCCCGCACCTCGGCGCCTCGACCGACGAGGCCCAGGAGAAGGCCGGCATCGCGGTCGCGAGGTCGGTGCGCCTGGCGCTCGCCGGCGAGCTCGTGCCCGACGCGGTCAACGTCCAGGGCGGCGTGATCGCTGAGGACGTCCGCCCCGGCATCCCGCTCACCGAGAAGCTCGGCCAGATCTTCACCGGCGTCGCTGGCGAGGTCGCGCAACAGCTCGACGTCGAGGTCCGCGGTGAGATCACCGACCACGACGTCAAGGTGCTCGAGCTCGCGGCGCTCAAGGGCGTGTTCAGCAGTGTGGTCGAGGACCAGGTGTCCTACGTCAACGCGCCGCTGCTAGCGGCGGAGCGGGGCGTCGCCGTACGTCTGATCACGGACGCTGAGAGCCCAGACCACCGCAACCTGATCACGATCCGCGGCACCCTCGCCGACGGCGCGCAGGTCTCGGTGAGCGGCACCCTCGTCGGCATCCACCAGCGCGAGCGGCTGGTCGAGGTCAACGGCTATGACATCGACATCGAGCCGACCGACCACCTCGCGTTCTTCACCTACGACGACCGCCCCGGCATGGTCGGCACCGTCGGCCAGATCCTCGGTGACGCCCAGGTCAACATCGCCGGCATGCAGGTCTCCCGCGACGCCAAGGGCGGCCAGGCACTCGTCGCGCTCTCGGTCGACTCGGCGATCCCCGCCGACACCCTGACCGAGATCGCGGACGCCATCTCCGCCACCTCGATCCGCGCGGTGGATCTGATCTGACCCACGAAGTCGCACACTTCGTCCACGAAGTCGCACACTTCGCCAACTACGAGCGCGACTTCGCGGACGAACCTTGCGACTTCGTGGGTCAGGCGACCAACACCCCGGCGCGGCGGTCCCGGGGATGCGCGGGAGCTGACGCCGATCCGGTGACGACCCGCCAGGCGGCGGCGACGCGTCGGACGGCTTCCTCGAGCTCGGGCGCCGCGACCGTGTAGGGGAAGCGCAGGTAGCGGTCGAGGCCGCCCTCCGGGGCGAATGCGGGGCCGGGCGCGAGCAGGACGCCGCGGCGCTCGGCCTCGATCGAGAGGGCGGTCGCTCCGGCCTGCGGCAGGTGGCACCACAGCACCATGCCGCCCGCGGGCTTGCGGAAGGTCCAGTCGGGCAGCTGCGTGGCGAGGGCGGCCATCAGGGCGTCGCGCTGCACCCGCAGCCGCTCTCGGTGCGCCGCCAGCACTGCGTCGAACTCGCCGGTGACCAGTCGGGTCAGCACCAGCTGCTCCAGCACCGGTGCACCGAGGTCGAGACCAACCCGCGCCCGAGTGAGCGGGTCGACCAGGTGGTGCGGCGCCCGGATCCACCCGAGCCGGAGACCGCCCCACACGCTCTTGCTCGCGCTGCCGACGGTGATCGCGTCCTTTGCGTACGACGCGAACGGGCGCTGCGCCGGTGCGTCGTCGAGGCGCAACGTGTGGTGCGCCTCGTCGACGACGGCCGTCGCGCCGTGCCGGGCCAGGAGGCGGGCGTACGACGCCCGCTCGCGGTCCGGCATCACCAGGCCCGTCGGGTTGTGGTGGTCAGGCATCACGTGGACCAGGCGCGGCGTGCGCTTCGCCAGCACGCCGGCGATCGCGTCGAGGTCCCAGCCGTCAGGGTCGAGCGGGATCGTGACCAGGCGACCACCGCCCGAGCGCAGTGCCTGCACGGCATTGGGATAGGTCGGCGACTCCATCAGCACCCGGTCGCGCGGGCCCGCCAGGGCGATGCCGACCACCGCGGTCGCGGCGAGCGCACCGGCCGTGACGATGATCTGGTCGGGGGTCGTCGCCAGCCCGCGGGCGTCGTACGACGCGGCGATCGCTGCCTGCAGGTCGGGGAGTCCGGCGGGGTAGTAGCCGTGGCCGCCCAGGTGTGCGGGCAGCGCTGCGGCAGCTTCGGCGTAGGCGGCGGCGATGCCCGGTGGGGCAGTTGCAGCGGCGCAGACCAGGTCGATGTGGCCAGGCGTGACGTCGGTCGGCCACAGCGCCCGGTCGAGCGCCCGGGTCGGCCCGCCGGGCAGCCGCGTGAACGTGCCCGAGCCGTGCCTGGCCTCGGCGTACCCGGTGTCGCGGAGTACGAGGTAAGCCCGGGTCACCGTCGTCCGCGAGACCCCGAGCGCCGTCGTGAGGTCGCGCTCGCTCGGCAGCCGGGTGCCATAGCCGATGCGGCCGTCGCCGATCAGCTCCCGCAGTGCGTCGGCGAGGCCGACGTAGGCGGGGGAGCGGTTGAAGTCGCCGGCGAGGGTGGCCACCCGGCTGGCAGAAATGGACTGCGACATGCAGGCCAGTAGATCACAAGTGGCTATTTCGTTCCAGGCCACTGGTAAGGATCATTGATGCATGACGACCATGACGCATTCCGCCGCCGCGACCCTCGCCGAGCTCGGTCCGGTCGCCCAGCTGCGTGCGGGTCGGCTCGGCCGGCGGTTGCCGCAGCTCGTGGTCGGTCTGGTGCTGTACGGCGTCAGCCTCGCCCTGATGGTGCGCGGCAACGTGGGCCTGGCTCCCTGGGACGTGCTCCACTCCGGCCTGATCCAGCACGTGCCGATCACGCTCGGCCAGGCGGTCGTCCTGATGAGCTTCGTCGTGCTGCTGCTGTGGTTCCCGCTGCGGGAACAACCCGGCATCGGCACCATCGCCAACGCGCTGCTCGTCGGGCTCTCGGCGGATGCGACCCTGTGGATGCTCGACGAGCCGACCGCGCTGGGATCCCGGATCGCGCTGATGGTCGGAGGCGTGGTGCTCTGCGGCATCGCATCGGGGCTCTACATCGGCGCCCAGCTCGGGCGCGGTCCGCGGGACGGGCTGATGACGGGCCTGCACCGTCGTACCGGCCTGTCACTGCGCCTGGTTCGCACCCTGCTCGAGGTCGCGGTGGTGCTGGTCGGGCTGACGCTCGGCGGCGTGCTCGGCGCCGGCACCGTCGTCTACGCACTCACGATCGGCCCGCTGACCCAGCTGTTCCTGCCGTGGTGCCTGGTCGACATCAGCGATACTCACAGGGAGGTCTCGTCATGATCGCGTTCCTGGTGCTGCTCGGCCTGCTGATCGCGCTCGGTGCCCTCGGCACCGTGCGCGAAGGCCTGCGGGACCGTCCGCGGGAGGTCCCGCGGTCGCGGTTCGTGCCGCCCGACCTGCAGCCGCCGGCCGACAACGGCGGGCGTGGCCTCGACATCCGGCACTGGGTCGCCTAGACGAGTCCAGCTAGCCGGACGACGTCGACTCGCCGTCGACCCGCATCTCGAACGCGACGGCCGTAGCGCCGCTGTCCAGAGAGCCGACGCTGAACGTCGTCGCGTAGGCCGAGGCTCCGGAATGGTGGTCGGATCAGGGCAATTCCCCAGTGTGGAGGCTGGACGTCCTGGATAGGCTCACCCCATGACCACCGATGGTTCCGCTACCGCCCCCGAGCCGAGCCCGCTCGCTCCGCCCGAGGCCACGCTCACCCTCACCGCGCCCGAGGCCCCCAAGCCCGTCACCGAGACCGCGGCGCCCAAGATGGCGCCTCAGGTCTCCGCCGAGATGGTGCCCGAGCTCGACTCCAAGGTCGACAGCTTCCTCGACGCCCTCACCAACGAGGCGGTCGGCAGCCCCGGCTTCGCCGCCCAGGCCGAGAACGTCCGCACCATGGGCGACGCCGACATCCGGCGCGCTGCCGAGACATCGAACCGGATGCTCGAGAAGCCGGTGTCGGCCCTGAAGAACGGTGCGATCTCCGGAAGCTCCGACGTCGGCAAGACCCTGCTCGCGCTGCGCCGCACTGTCGAGGACCTCGACCCGGGCCAGGCCAAGGGCGCCAAGAAGTTCTGGGACATGCTCCCGTTCAACGACAAGATCGAGGACTACTTCCGCAAGTACCAGTCCTCGCAGAGCCAGCTCAACGGCATCCTGCACAGCCTGCGAAGCGGCCAGGACGAGCTGACCAAGGACAACGTCGCGCTCAACCTCGAAAAGACCAACCTGTGGTCGGTGATGGGTCGGCTCAACCAGTACATCTACGTCGCCGAGCGGCTCGACGCGAAGCTGTCGGCGAAGATCGCGGAGATGGAGCTGACCGATCCGGAGGGCGCCAAGACGCTCGGCCAGGACGTGCTCTTCTACGTGCGGCAGAAGCACCAGGACCTGCTGACGCAGCTGGCGGTCTCGATCCAGGCCTACCTGGCGATCGACATCATCATCAAGAACAACATCGAGCTCATCAAGGGTGTGGACCGGGCCACGACGACCACCATGTCCGCGCTGCGGACCGCGGTGATCGTCGCGCAGGCACTGACGAATCAGAAGCTGGTGCTCGACCAGATCACGGCGCTCAACACCACGACGTCGACGATGATCCAGCGCACCTCGGAGATGCTCAAGGAGAACTCCGCAGCGATCCAGGAGCAGGCGGCCTCGTCGACGATCGGTATCGAGCAGCTGCAAGCCGCTTTCGCCAACATCTACGCGACCATGGACTCGATCGACGAGTTCAAGCTCAAGGCGCTCGACAACATGTCGACGACGATCGGCGTGCTCGAGAGCGAGGTCGAGAAGTCGAAGTCCTACCTCGAGCGGGTCCAGAAGCACGACCAGCGCAACGCTGCCGGCACCCTCGACATCAAGGCCTGACGGGCTCCCGGGTGGGACTTGGGTCGTGGTTTCGAAAGGCCCGCGGCAAGAGCGACGGCGTCGTGGAGCAGTACGTCGCTCCGCCGCCGCCGACCGACAAGGACATCCTGGCGGCGCTCAACCGCGTCAACGCGATGCTGCGTGAGGGCAACGCACCGCCGGTGGTGATCTCCCGGGTCGTGAAGATCGCGCGCACCATCCACCAGACGCTGCCCCGTCTCAACGACCTCGGCCTCGGCAGCCAGGACGGCTACTCGCTCATGGCGACGGCGACCGACTACCTGCCGGAGGCGGTGGGCGGCTACCTCCGGCTGCCGCGGGAGTGGGCGGACACCCGGCCGATCGACGGCAACAAGACTTCGCTGATGGTGCTGATCGAGCAGCTCGAGCTGCTGGGAGCGACGATGGACAAGATCTTCGACGCCGCCAACCGGGCCGACGCCCAGGCGCTGATCGCGCACGGGCGGTTCCTCGAAGCCAAGTTCGGCCACTCCTCGACCGGTGGCCCCGACCTCAACCTGGGGACCCCATGACTACTCTCTCCGACTGCCTGGCCGCGCTCGTCGCGGCGGCGCGCGAAGCCGGCGTCGACGAGACCACTGCGCGCGCCGAGGGCGAGGCCCTCGCCGCGACCGTCTCCGAGCGTTCGAAGGGCGCGTTCGTCGACTGGGCCCAGCAGACGGGCCGACCCGGCGGTGCCGAGGAGTTCTTCATGGCCGCGAAGCAGGGCAACCGGTTCCGCGGCGGTCCCACGCCGCTCATGAACCAGCTGATGCTGGAGAAGTCGGCGCACTCGGCCGACTACGCCGCGGCACTGTCCGACGTCGCGATGGCCGCACAGGAGCTGGGCCAACCCGGTCCGGACGCGCGGGGAGCGGCCGCGACGATCCTGGCTGCCCAGTCGGGATCGACGGCCCGGCCCCCGGCAGGAGGGTTCGACCTCCCGGGGCGGGAGCCGGTCCCCGGTGTCGGCGACGAGCTGCTCGACCAGGTACGGCGGATGGGCGACCAGGTGCAGCGCCAGCTCGAGGCGATGAATCGCGGGGTCGGTCCTTCGTTGACGGACACGCCCACGCCCGACACCTCGGGCATCGAGCGCGCGCCCGCCGAAGCCGACACGGGGCCAGCTTCGGACGAGGCTCGCTTCGCTCGCGAGGGGGAAACAGCCGCCGAGTCGGCTGATCCTCAGGGCGATGCGGCCCCCGCACAGGAGGAGCCGACGAAGACTGTCGAAGAGCTGCTGGCCGAGCTGGACGCGATGATCGGGCTGACCAACGTCAAGGCGGAGATCCACCGGCAGGCCGCCGTGCTCCGGGTCGAGGGGCTGCGCAAGAAGGCCGGGCTCGAGAGCCCCACCATCACCCGGCACCTGGTCTTCAACGGCAACCCCGGCACCGGCAAGACCACCGTCGCGCGTCTCGTCGCCGGCATCTACCGCGCGCTCGGGCTGCTCTCGAAGGGGCAGCTGGTCGAGTGCGACCGGTCGGAGCTGGTCGCCGGCTACCTCGGTCAGACCGCGCAGAAGACCGCCGACCTCGTGAAGTCAGCCGAGGGTGGGGTGCTGTTCATCGACGAGGCCTACTCGCTCTCCGGCGACCAGTACGGCAAGGAGGCCATCGACACCCTGGTCAAGGAGATGGAGGACAAGCGCGACGACCTGGTCGTGATCGTCGCCGGCTACCCGCTGCCGATGGCGATCTTCATCTCCGAGAACCCAGGCCTCGAGAGCCGGTTCCGGACCATGATCGAGTTCCCGAACTACACCGACGACGAGCTGGCCGCGATCTTCGCGCAGATGGCGGAGGGTGCCGACTACGACGCCGGAGAACCCGTCGTCGCCCGGCTCCGCGAGCTCCTCGCCGAGGCGCCGCGCGGGCCGTCCTTCGGCAACGCGCGCTTCGTCCGCAACACGCTCGAAGCCGCCATCGGCCACCACGCCTGGCGGCTGCGCGACATCCCCGAACCGACGCTCGAGCAGCTGCGCTCGCTCGAGGCCGACGACCTGGTGGCGCCGACCGACGAGGAGTCCGAGGATCCGGCCGTCGCCGAGGACGGCACGCTGCTGCCGCCCGCCGACGCCCCACCTGCCGAACCGGTCGACGCGCTGTCGCCGACCGAAGCGCCGGAGCCTACGGTCGAGGTCGACAAGTCCGTCGACAAGTCCGTTGACAAGTCCGTTGACAAGGTTGAGGAAGAGGAGAGCTCATGAGCCAGCCCGCCGCGGCGCCTCCGCCTCCGGCGGTCCAGCCGGCGCCGGCTCCACCGGCACCGGCCGCGACGAAGAAGGGCTTCTGGCCCGCGCCCACCGGCAAGCCGGTGGGCGCCGGTGTAGACAACACGCCCGCGCTCCTCAACCGACTGCAGATCATCGGCATGGCGGCCGTACTCCTCTTCGGCCTGGCCAGTGGCCTGGTGCAGTTCCTCTCCTACCAGTCCGACGGCCGCGCCGCGGACGACACCGAGCAGCTGGTTCGGGTTCAGGAGATCCAGTCGTCCCTGCTCCGGGTGGACGCGGTGGCCACGAACCTCGCCCTGGTCGGTCGGAGTGGCGATCCCGAGATCGCAAATGAGCGCGCGGCCGACTACGACGCCGCCCTGGCGGGCGTGTTCGAGCAGATCGCGGCCGCGGCGGATGCCCAGTCGGCCGACGAGAAGGCGCTCGCGGCCCTCAACGTTCAGGTCAACGAGTACGCCACCGCGATCGCGGCGGGGCGGGCCAACCTGCGACTCGGCTACCCCGTGGGCAAGGAGTACCTCAGCGGCGCCAGCGCGGCGCTGCGCACCGACGCGCTCCCGATCCTGGCGAACCTGGTCGACGCCAACACCGAGCGCGCTGAGGACTCTATGTCCGGGCAGCACCCGTTCTGGCTGCTCCTCATCGGCATCGCG
Source organism: uncultured Actinomycetota bacterium (assembly GCA_963846535.1). GTDB lineage: Bacteria > Actinomycetota > Actinomycetes > Propionibacteriales > Nocardioidaceae > Nocardioides. The sequence goes on along the minus strand of CAWJWK010000003.1, from coordinate 1,164,457 downwards.
GCGGTCGCTGTGCTCGTCTGGGTCAACCTGATCCTGGCGCGTCGGTTCCGGCGCTATCTCAACACCGGGGTCGCGGTCGCCGCTGTGATTGTCCTGGTGGTCACGCTGGTCGCTGCGGTCGCTGCATGGCGCGGCGACGGCCAGAACGACGACCTGCTGGCGAACGAGCTGAAGCTAGCCGTCGACAACGCGGCCGCGCGGACGGCGGGCAACGACGCCAAGGCCAACGAGAGCCTGCTGCTCATCAACCGCGGATCCGGTGCGAAGTACGAAGACCCGTGGAAGGCGGCGGCCGAGATCGTTGAGGAACAGGCCGACCGGCAGATCCTCGGCGAGTGGGAGGGCTACGTGGCCAAGCACCAGAAGATCGTGACCCTCGCTGATGAGGATCGGAAGGGTCTTGCCGTCCAGGTGGCGATCGGTTCCGGCGACGAAGGCTCCACCAAGCCGTTTGAGACGTTCGACTCTGCGGCCCAAGCCGTCATCACCGAGAACGGCGATGCGACGACGGACAACCTTCGCGCCGGCCGGTGGCTCTCGCTCGTAGGCAGCCTGCTGACCGTGCTGCTCGGCTTCGCCGCCTCGATCGCAGTCGCGCGAGGTATCGGCGCCCGAAGGAAGGAGTACGCGTGAACCGGTGGACTTCTCGGCTCGCCTGTGGCGCGGCGGTCGTCGCGCTCGGCGCCGGCTGCGGCTACGACGACACACCTCTCCCCGACAAGCCGGACGCCGAATCGGCACCGTCAACCACCGGGCTCACTTGCACGAAGGAAGAAGCCGATCTGGCGTCGTACGACCCGGGCGACTCGCTGCCCACGGGCTCGAAGATCGACGAGATCATCGAGCGAGAGCGGTTGGTCGTGGGCGTCTCGGCCGACACGTACTTGATGGGCTCGGAGAACCCGAACAACGACAACCGGATCGAGGGCTTCGACATCGAGTTCGCCAAGGCGATCGGCGCTGCCATCTTCGGCGACGACTTCGACGTTGCCAAGAGCCTGCAGTACCGCGTCATCACGGCGGCGGACCGCATCCCCCTCCTGCAGTCCGGAGAAGTCGACCTGGTCATCCGCAACTTCACGATCAATTCGTGCCGCTGGGAGGAAATCGCGTTCTCGGCCGAGTACTACCACGCCACCCAGAAGGTGCTCGTGAACACCGCGCTCGACGACGGCGACCCGGACAACGGCGAGTACGACACACCGGAGAGCCTCAACGGCCTGAGCGTCTGCGCCCCGACCGGGTCCACGAGCCTGGACAACATCCGGGCAGAGGCACCCGACGCGATCATCGCAACGGCCAACACGCACACCGGGTGCCTGGTGAAGTTCCAGCAAGGCGAGGTGGACGCCATCACGGGCGATGACACCGTCCTCGCTGGGCTCGCGGCTCAGGACCCGTACGCCGTCGTTCCCGAGGACCAGGACTCGTTCAGCGAAGAGCCCTACGGGATCGGCGCAAACCAGGAAGATGTCGACCTGGTCCGCCTGGTGAACTTCGTGCTAGAGGACATGCGCGCCGGCACCGGTTGGGAGGACGCCTACGACCGGTGGCTCGCGCGGGTGCTCGGCAAGTGTGACGAGATCGTGTGCCCTCCCGGCGCACAGGGAGTCCCGCCGACGCCGATCTACGGCAGGTGAGCGCCACCCCCATGACCGCGACCGCCCCCACCGCACCCGGCAAGCTCGGCGAGGCCATCGAGCCGGCGCTCATCCAGCGCTACCTCGACGACCTCGACGCCTGGCTGCGCACCCGCCAGGACGAGCTCGCCGAGCTCGACCGCGCGGCGCTGGCGGCCAACCGCGGGCAGGAGCTGGCCGGCGACATGGGGCTGACGCTGGCGATGTGGAAGGCGATCCACGACCGCTACCAGCTGGTCTTCGCGACCTGGGACGGCGGCCGGGTGCTGCAGCAGGAGCGGGAGCGGATCTCCACACTGATCTGGGGCCGGCTCGACGGGGCGTCCGGGATGCCGGGCGGGCTCGCGGTGTCGCTGCCGGAGGCCTGCCGCCTCAACGACGCGCTCACCGGCCAGCTGCGCACCAAGCTCGCTCTGTCGTACGACGCGACCGAGCAGGTCGCCCGGATCCGTGAGGTGCGGGCGCAGCTGGAGCGGATCAGGGACCAGGTCGGTCTGGAGCCCGCGACGACCCGCGACAAGTCCGTCCACACGCTCGCCGGGTTGATGGCGCGCATGGAGCAGATCACCGATCGCGCAGATCGCGGCGCGGACGTGGGCGGCATGCTGGCGCCACTCGAGGTGGAGGCGACGACGTTCGAGCGCGACCTCATCGTCGGCAACGCCCGCCGCCGCGACGCTCGATCGAAGGTGCTCTCGGCCCGCGAGCTGCGCGCGGATCTCGAGGCCCGCGAGCAGGCGCTCGAGAAGCTGGCCGCCCAGTGCGTCGCCACCGTCGACACGGCCCCTCGGTTCGCGGTCCCCGACGTCGACGCGCTCGGACCGGTGCCGGTGACGCCCGACGAGATCGACGGCTACCTGCAGAAGCTCGACCGGGTCTCGCAGGCGCTGGAGTTCGCGCAGCACAAGTACGCCGACGCGCTCGCCCAGCACACCGACCTGGTGGCGCTGCTCGACGCATATGTCGCGAAGGCCCGGGCTCAAGGCGTGGCCGACAGTCCCGACCTGGTCGAGAGCGAGCGGCAGGCACGCGCCGTGCTCGCCCGCTCCCCGGCCCCGATGTCCGTCGCCCAGCAGATGGTCGCGACCTACCAGACCTGGCTTCAGAAGGAGACCGCCCAATGAGCAGTTGCACCCAGCCGGGCTGCACCGGCAGCATCCTCGACGGCTACTGCGACGTGTGCGGCACCCCGGGCGACGCGGGTGGACCGGCCTCGGTCGTGCCAGGCTCGACCACCGGGATCCCGACTGCCACGGTCGGTGCCCCCGCGACCGGCTCCGCCCCGGCGCCGCCGGTCGCCAACGGCACCCCGTGCGCCCAGCCGGCCTGCGCCGGCAAGATCCTCGACGGCTACTGCGACGTCTGTGGCTCGGCGGCCGACGCGCCCGTCGCTGCTGCGCAGGAGGCCGAGCCGGTCTCCCACGGCGCCGGCTCTGTCGCCACCTCGTCCAGCCGCGTGCAGTCCGCCGCGATCGGCTCCAGGCGCGCGGGCTCGACCGGCACCGGCTCGACCCGCCGTACCCGCGCCGGATCTCAGCGGATGCGGGCGGCCCGGCTCGGGGCCGGGCTGACGTCCGTCCCGCCGGCGCCGCCGGTCGACGCCGCCAAGGCGATCATGGCCCACGCCCAGGTGCCCGAGGACAAGCGTCACTGCTCCAAGTGCGGCAACAAGGTCGGCCGCAGCATCGACGGCAAGCCCGGTCGGCCCGAGGGCTTCTGCGCCAACTGCGGCCAGGCATTCTCCTTCACCCCGAAGCTGCAGCAGGGCGATCTGGTCGCGGGACAGTACGAGGTCGCCGGCGCACTCGCCCACGGTGGCCTCGGCTGGATCTACCTCGCCCGCGACCGCAACGTCTCGAACCGCTGGGTCGTCCTCAAGGGACTCCTCAACTCGGGCGACCCCGACGCACTCGCAGCGGCGATCGCCGAGCAGCAGTTCCTGGCCCAGGTCGAGCACCCGGCGATCGTCGAGATCTACAACTTCGTGACCCACGAAGGCGCCGGCTACATCGTGATGGAGTACGTCGGCGGCAAGTCGCTCAAGCAGATCCTCAAGGACCGGATGCGGGCCAACAACGGGGCCTACGACCCGATGCCCGTCGACCAGGCACTGGCCTACATCCTCGAGCTGCTGCCCGCGTTCCAGTACCTGCACGACCTCGGCCTGATCTATTGCGACTTCAAGCCCGACAACATGATCCAGGTCGGCGACGCCATGAAGCTGATCGACCTCGGTGGCGTCCGCCGGGCCGACGACCAGGAGTCCGCGATCTACGGCACCGTCGGCTACCAGGCGCCCGAGGTGGCGGAGGTCGGGGTGTCGGTTGCGTCCGACGTCTACACGATCGGGCGCACCCTGCTGGTGCTGACCATGGAGTTCCGCGGTTACCAGGGCACCTACCTCCACAGCCTGCCGCCGGTCGACTCGACGCCGCTCTTCCAGCAGTACGACTCGCTTTACCACCTGGTCGCCAAGTGCTGCGCGCCCGACCCGGCCGACCGGTTCGCATCCGTCGACGAGTTGCGCACCCAGCTGCTCGGCGTCCTGCGCGAGGTGGTCGCACGCGCGCGGCAGGGTACGGCGCTCACCTCCGCGGCGTCGGTGCTGTTCGAGTCACCCGCGACCGCACGCCCGATCACCGAGTGGAGCCAGCTGCCGAAGCTGCGGGAGGACTCGACCGACGCCCAACACGGTTGGCTCTCCACGATCGGCACCGAGGACGCACGTCAGCGGCTCAAGGACCTCGACGCCGCCCCGGAGGACACCGCCGAGGTGTGGCTGGCCCGCTGCCGGGCGGCGCTCGAGCTCAAGGAGTCGTCGGCCGCGAAGAGCTATGCCGGCAACCTGCTCGCCGCCGACCCGTGGGAGTGGCGGGCGCTGTGGATGGAGGGTCTCGCCGCCGTCCAGCAGGAGGGCTGGGACGACGCGAAGGCCACGTTCAACGCGGTCTACCAGCAGGTGCCCGGCGAGCTCGCTCCCAAGCTGGCGCTGGCGTTCGCCTGCGAGAAGGGCGGGCAGCCGGAGGTCGCCGAGAGCCTCTACCAGACCTGCGCAGCCACCGATGCGACGTACGTCGCTCCGGCCGCGTTCGGGATGGCGCGGGTGCGCGCAGCCCGTCGCGACACCGCCGGAGCCGTCGCGGCGCTCGACCTGGTGCCGACCACCAGCCGTGGCTACACGGAGAGCCGGCAGCAGCGCGCCGAGGTGCTGCTCGCGGGCAGCGCGATGGATCTCGCGGTGCTAGACCAGGCACTGCGGACCATCGAGAGCTCGTCCGTCGACGGACCGACGCGACAGCGCTACACCGTGCGGATCCTCAAGGAGGCGCTGCTCGTGGTGGCGAAGAACCCGCCGCGCCAGGGCGTCAACATCGGGTCGGTCCACGCGTCCGAGCCGGACATCAGGGCCGGCCTCGAGAACGCGCTGCGGCTGCTCGCCCGGGACGCCCACGACCTCGACGAGCGCGTGGACCTGGTCAACCAGGCGAACGCCGTACGGAACTGGAGCCTTACATGACCACCACGCCGGAGACCGTGTGCCCGTCGTGCGGGGTGGGCCTCACGGCCGGAGCCCGCTTCTGCGAGTCCTGCGGCGCGCAGACCGATGCCGCGGTCGAGCCGCTGACGCCGCCGACGATGGTTCCGTCCGACGATCTCGGCGACGCACCGATCAGCGCTCCGACCCGCCGGCCGCGCGGCGCGCTGGCGGACCCGCCGCCCGATCCAGGTCGGCGGCCGTGCACCAACTGTGGGGGAGAGATCGGTCCCGACCTCTACTGCATGTCGTGCGGGACCAAGGCACCCAGCGAGCGAGATCACTTCCGGGAGACACCAGCGGCCTGGGTGGCCGGCGTGTGCGACAAGGGTGCGAAGAAGAGCCGCAACGAGGACGCGATGGCGTTGCTCGCCGGCGAGCAGCCGGGCTCGCGCGCCGTCCTCATCGTCCTCGACGGCGTGTCCAACCTGGTCGACTCCGATGTCGCTTCCCTCGCCGGTGCGCGTGCCGCCCGCGAGGTGCTGCGGACGCCGCTGCCTGCCGGGATGGGCACCCCGCAGAGCAAGGACGCGGCGGTGACCAAGGTCTTCACCGATGCAGCTGCCGCGGCGAACACGGCGATCATCGCGATCACCGACCCGGACGAGCCCAACCCCGCTTCGGCGACCTTCACCGTCGCCGTGCTCGAGGGCACCCGGGTCACCCATGGCAACATCGGCGACTCCCGTTGCTACTGGCTGCCCGACGAGGGCGAGCCGCTGCAGCTCACGGTCGACGACTCGGTCGCGCAGACCCAGATCGCGTCCGGTGTGGCCAAGGAGGTCGCGGAGACCGGCGAGTTCGCGCACGCGATCACCAAGTGGTTGGGGCGCGACTCGGAGGACTTCGTGCCCGTCGTCGGAGGCCTCGACGTCACCGGTCCCGGCTGGCTGCTGGCGTGCTCGGACGGGCTGTGGAACTACGCCTCCGAGCCGGGCGCGCTCCGCGACCAGATCCGAGCGGCGACGGCGACCGACCCCGAGGGGATCGCACTCGAGCTGGTGGCGTTCGCCAATGCCGCGGGCGGCCACGACAACATCACCGCCGCGCTGGCCCGGGTGGGCCCGTTGGCGACACCCCCGCCGCCCCCGCCCCCGGCGGCCGAGGCCGCCGTCCCGGCCGCGCCCGCAGCCGCGCCTGCTGCGCCCGCCGTACCGCCGATACCGCCGCCGGTGCAGAATGCCGGTACGCCGGCAGCGCCGGCCGCGCCCACGACCGACGCAGCAGGAGAGGGAGCCCCGACCGATGGCTGAGTTCACCACCGCCGTCTTCCAGAACGAGTTCCTGCCGGACGGCGGGACCGACGTCAACGCGATCGTCACCATCGCCTGCAAGGGCGCCGGCACGGCCGGTCAGTCCGGCTCCGGCGGCGCCGGAGAGATCATCATCGTCGACACGTCGGGCTCGATGGGGCCCGCGACGATGGCCGCCGCCAAGGACGCGGCGCAGGCCGCACTGGCCGAGATCGTGGACGGCACCTACTTCGCACTCATCGCGGGGGCGGACCGGGCGATGCTGGCCTTCCCGCCGGTGACGAGCGGGCCGGCCCTGGTGCAGATGAGCTCGCAGACCCGGCAGGAGGCGTCCGCCGCGATCAGCCGGTTCGTCGGCAGTGGCGGCACGGCCATCTCCACCTGGCTCGACCTGGCCGGCCAGATCTTCGCGTCCGTCCCGCAGGTGACCCAGCGCCACGCGTTGCTGCTCACCGACGGCGAGAACCGGGAGCGGCCCGGGCGCCTCGACGAGGCGATCAACCGCGCGACCGGCTACTTCCAGTGCGACTGCCGCGGTGCCGGCACCGACTGGCAGGTCGCGGAGATCCGGCGCATCGCCCAGGCGCTGCTCGGCACCGTCGACATCATCCCGAGGCCCGACGAGATGCGAGCGCAGTTCCAGGAGATCATGCGGGCGTCGATGGCCCGTGGTGTCGCCGACGCCAAGCTCCGGGTCTGGACGCCGCAGGGCGCGCAGGTGCTCTTCGTCCGCCAGGTCGCGCCGACGGTCGAGGACCTCACCGACCGCGGTGTCGCCGTCAACCCGTTGACCCGCGACTTTCCGACCGGTGCGTGGGCCGACGAGTCCCGCGACTACCACGTCGCCGTACGTGTCGCGGCCAAGGCACTGGGCCAGGAGCAGCTTGCGGCCAGGGTGCAGCTCGCGCTCGGCGACAACGCCGTGACCCAGGGTCTGATCAAGGCGACCTGGTCCAACAACTCCGAGCTCACGACCCGGATCGACAAGCAGGTCGCCCACTACACCGGGCAGACCGAGCTTGCCGCGATGATCCAGGAAGGTCTCGCCGCGAAGGCCGCCGGTGACGAGGCGACCGCGACGACCAAGCTGGGTCGAGCGGTGCAGCTCGCCGCCGAGACGGGCAACGACGAGGCGACGTCCAAGCTGAAGAAGGTCGTCGACGTCGAGAACGAGGCCGACGGCACCGTGCGGCTGAAGCGGTCGGTCGACAAGGCCGACGAGATGGCACTCGACACCGCGTCGACGAAGACGACCCGGGTCCGCAAGGACCCCGCGGGGAGCTGACCTTGCCTACCTGTCCCTCGGGCCACGACTCGACCGCCGACGACTACTGCGACGTCTGCGGTCTGCCGATCACCGACGCCTGGCCAGCCACAACGGGCGGCGGCGCCCCGGCCGGCGACGCCCCGGGTGCCCCGGCCCCGGACCAGACCGCCGAGCCGACGCCGGCCACCCCGGCAGGGGCGACCTGCCCCAACTGCTCGTCGCTCAACCCGGAGAACGCGCTCTTCTGCGAGGCCTGCGGCTACGACTTCACGACCGGCCAGGCGCCGCGGGCGCCGTCGCCGCTCGACCTCGACGCACCAGCCACGCCCGGCGTCGGGACCACCCCCGTGACGCCCGCCGACCCCACTCCGGCAGACGGTGATCCGCCCACGGCCGAGGCGCAGGCGTCGATCGCGCCCCCGCTCGCGGGCTCGTGGGTCGCCGAGGTCTGGATCGACCCGGACTGGTACGCCGACCAGGACTCCAGCGATCCGCTGCCCTCGGCAGGGGTGCCGGTCGTCGTACCCCTGAAGACGACGTCGATCCTCGTCGGCCGGCTGTCGCGAAGTCGCAACATCCACCCCGACATCGACCTGGCCACCGACAACGGCATCAGTCGCCGACACTGCCAGCTCACGACCGACGGCTCTCGCTGGTGGGTGGAGGACCTCGGCTCCTCCAACGGCACCTACGTCGGCGCCCCGCTCGGCCCGCTGCCGACGACGCCGTTGACGCCGGGCGAGAAGCGGGAGATCGGCCCCGACGAGCGGGTCTACCTCGGCGCGTGGAGCCGGATCGTGATCCGCAAGGCCGCCGCCGGCGAACTCACCTGAGGACCGTCGCCGCGGCTAGTGCCGGGTGGCGAGCACGACTGCGGAGTCGCTCGCGACCATCACCTCGACGCCGGTGAACCGCTCATCGGTCAGCCACTGCTCGCGGAGCGTGTCCACCCGGTTCCCGTTGAGAGGGGGCCACTGCTCGCACGGCCAGAAGTTGTCGAGGACGACGATCCCGCCCGGCTCGACCAGGTCGGCGATCATCTCCACGCCCACCTCGCTGGGCTGCTCGGAGTCGAGGAACAGCAGCGAGTACGGACCCTTGTCCATCAGGGTCGACCAGTCGGCGGCGAGGACGTCGACGAGCGGGTCGTCGGTGAAGATCTCCGCGGCGGCACCCGCCAACTTGGGGTCGAGCTCGGCGGTGATGATCCGGGCCTGGTTACCGCGGACCCCGGAGCGCAGCCACGCCGTCCCGACGCCGCAGCCGGTGCCGAACTCGGCCATGGTGCCGGTGCGGGTCGCGGCCAGGGCAGCAAGCAGCCGGCCGGTCTCGTTGCGACAGAACGACACGTAGCCCGCCCGGCGCGAGACGTCGAAAGCGCGATGGACCACGTGGGGCAGGTCAGGGGGCGCGCTCATGTAATGAGTCTTTCACCCAATAACTCGTGTCTCGGCATCCGAACAGGGATGGATAATCGGAGGACACCCGGCCGCGGACGTCGTACCCTCGGATCACCATGCGGCAGTTCTTCGTACTCATCGTGCGCCGCGGCGGGGCCTGAGAGAGGCCACCTCGCCGCGGTGACTGCGGCGTGCATCCCTCGCCTGCATGGGCTTCTCACTCACACTGACAAGAAGCCCTGCTCCCGGTTAACAACCGGTGACGCATTCCCGAGAGGCGAAATCAACATGTATGACATGTATCCGGACTGGGGCCCGGCGAAGCACGACCCCGACCACCCGTTGCACCGCAACCACTCCGACGCGCTGCAGGCGACCCTGGACCGCCCTGCAGGGACTGCCCTGCGAGACGAGGACGACGTTCGTCCCGACGACAACTAACGTCTTCGCCCATGACCTCCGCCCCCACCACCGAGTCCACAGTCGCGCCCGCCGAAGGGAGCGTGGCTCTGGCTGTCGTCCCCGGCGACGGTATCGGACCCGAGGTGACGGCCGAAGCGCTCAAGGTGCTGGAGGTCGCTGCGCCGGCAGGAGTGAAGTTCGAACAGACCCGCTACGACCTAGGCGCCGAGCGGTACCTCGCCACCCATGAGGTGCTGCCCGACTCCGTGCTCGCCGAGATCCGGCAGCACGACGCGATCCTGCTCGGAGCGGTCGGCGGCAAGCCGAACGACCCCAACCTGCCGCCGGGGATCCTCGAGCGCGGGCTGCTGCTGCGGCTGCGCTTCGAGCTCGACCACTACGTCAACCTGCGCCCGTCACGGATCTACCCCGGCGCGGTCTCGCCGCTGTCCGAGGCGGTTCTTGCCCAGGGCGAGGTCGACTTCGTGGTCGTGCGTGAGGGCACCGAGGGTCCCTACACCGGCAACGGCGGCGCGCTCAGGGTCGGTACCCCGGCCGAGATCGCGACCGAGGTGTCGGTCAACACGGCGTACGGCGTCGAGCGGGTCATCCGCGACGCGTTCGCCCGTGCGCAGCGCCGTCCCCGCAAGAAGCTCACCCTGGTCCACAAGACCAACGTGCTCGTCAACGCGGGGTCGCTGTGGTGGCGGCTGTTCGAGCAGGTTGCGGCGGAGTATCCCGAGGTCACCACCGACTACTGCCACATCGATGCGGTGATGATCTACCTCGCGACCGACCCGCAACGGTTCGACGTGATCGTCACCGACAACTTGTTCGGCGACATCGTCACCGACCTCGCCGCCGCGATCACCGGTGGCATCGGCCTCGCGGCCTCGGGGAACGTCAACCCCGACCGCACGGCGCCGTCGATGTTCGAGCCCGTCCACGGCTCGGCCCCCGACATCGCCGGCCAGCAGGTCGCCGACCCGACCGCGGCGATCCTCAGTGGTGCGCTGCTCCTCGACCACCTCGGCCACCCCGAGGCGGCCGCCCGGATCGAGGCCGCCGTGATCGACGATCTCGCCGCCCGCGTGCCGGGCACGAAGCGGTCGACGCCCGAGGTGGGCGACGCGATCGCAGCTCGAGTCAGCGGGCCCTCCGTAGCTGGGTAGTCAGACCGGCAAGCACGCCGGTCATACGTCTGACTTTCCCAACTACTAGGAAGTGCGACTAAATTGTCCGGCATGCAGATCAGCTCCACGCTCACCTCGACGCCGACCGACGACGCTCGGCTTGCGGAGATCCTCGAGAACCCCGGCTTCGGCACCAACTTCACCGACCACATGTTCACGGTCGAGTGGACGCCGACCGACGGCTGGCACGACGCCCGGATCACGCCGTACGGCCCGATCACGCTCGATCCCGCGGCCGCGGTCCTGCACTACGCGCAGGAGATCTTCGAGGGCATGAAGGCCTACCGACACGCCGACGGCTCGGTGTGGATGTTCCGGCCGGAGGCCAACGCCGAGCGGATGGTGCGCTCTTGCGCGCGGCTCGCGCTGCCGGAGCTCGCGGTTGCCGACTTCGTGCAAGGGGTCTCGGCGCTCGTCGAGGTCGACCAGCGCTTCGTCCCGGGCAACAGCGAGGGCGGCGAGAAGAGCCTCTACCTCCGCCCGTTCATGTTCGCGTCGGAGAAGTTCCTGGGCGTCCGCCCCGCCGAGCACGTGACGTTCATGGTGATCGCGAGCCCGGCCGGCGCCTACTTCAAGGGCGGCGCCAAGCCGGTGAGCCTCTGGCTGACCGAGGAGTACACCCGCGCCGGTCGCGGCGGCATGGGTGCGGCCAAGACGGGCGGCAACTACGCCAGCTCCCTGGTCGCGCAGCGGGAGGCCTACGCGCACGGGTGCGACCAGGTCGTCTTCCTCGACGGCCAGGAAGGCAAGTACGTCGAGGAGCTCGGCGGCATGAACATGTACTTCGTCTTCGACGACGGCTCGATCGTGACTCCCGAGACCGGCACGATCCTCGAGGGCATCACCCGCGCCAGCGTGATGGAGCTCGCGGGCAAGATGGGTCACCACGTCACCGAGCGGAAGTTCGGCATCGACGAGTGGCGCGAGGGCGTCGCCAGCGGCCGGATCACCGAGATCTTCGCCTGCGGCACCGCCGCGGTGGTCACACCGGTCGGCGCGCTCAAGACCAAGGACGGCGATGTGCCCGCGCCGGCGAGCACCGAGCTCACGATGGGGATCCGCCAGGCGCTCGTCGACGTGCAGTTCGGTCGGGCCGACGACACCTTCGGCTGGATGCATCGAGTCGTCTGAGTCGGCTCGGGCGGCGTCGTACGCCGCCTAGCTCAGGTCAGCAACCAGCGCCGCCACGCGTCGTCGGATCTCGTCGCGGATCGGGCGCACCGCCTCGATGCCCTGCCCGGCCGGGTCGTCGAGCTTCCAGTCCTCGTAGCGCTTTCCAGGGAAGAACGGGCACGCGTCGCCGCATCCCATCGTGATCACAACGTCGGAATGCTGCACCGCTTCGGTCGTCAGCACCTTGGGCTGCGCAGTCGTGATGTCGATGCCTTCCTCGCGCATCGCTTCGACGGCTACGGGATTGATCTGGTCGGCTGGTTCGGACCCGGCGGACAGCACTTCGATGTGGTCGCCGGCCAGGTGCTGGAGGTAGCCGGCGGCCATCTGGGAGCGGCCCGCGTTGTGGACGCAGACGAACAGGACGGTGGGCTTGTCGGGCTTGTGGCTCATGGAGACTCCATCGGGACTGGGTTTGCGGTCGGGAAGAGCAGACGGACGAGGCCGAAGGCGATGGCGCCGCCGATCAGCTGCATCACGACGAACATCGGCACCGAGGAGGGCGCGATGCCCGCGAAGGTGTCGGAGAACATCCGAGCGACGGCGACGGCGGGATTGGCGAAGCTGGTGCTGCTGGTGAACCAGTACGCCGCGGCGATGTATCCACCCACGGCGTAGGCGACCGTGTCGGTGCGTCCGGAGCGGACACAGCCGAAGATCACGAGAACGAGGCCGAGAGTGGCGACGACCTCGCCGAGCCAGAGGCCGCCACCGGACCGCTCGGTCGAAGCGATCGAGACTGCGTCGAGGTCGAACATCAGGTTGGCGAGGATCGCGCCGACGAAACCGCCGGTGAGCTGCCCGGTGATGAGAACAGCCGCGGCACGGGTGTCGATCAGGCCGAGCGTCCGCTCGACCAGGGTGACGACCGGGTTGAAGGCTGCGGAGACCGGCTGCAGCGCCAGGATCAGCGCGACGAGTGCGGCGCCGGTGACGAGACTGTTCTCGAGCAGCTGGAGGCCGACGTCATCCGGGGAGAGTCGGGAGGCTGCGATCCCGGAGCCGATGACGGCCATGACGAGGAACGCGGTCCCGAGAGTTTCCGCGGCGACCTTGCGACCGAGGTCGTCGTTCGGCTCCAACAGAGGCTTCGGCATGTGTCTAGGTTGGCAGGCGTCTCTGTCGCGTGTGATCCGGCGGGGTGTGTTTCGGCGCGTGGTGGTCTCAGGCGGCGACGAGATTGCCGCCCTGGCCGATCACTCCCGCGTAGTGCTGGGTGATCAGCTCGTCGACGACCTCGGCCCAGGATCGGGTCGCCACCCTTGCAAGAGCGTTGGTCGCGAGGGTGGCGCGGAGGTCCGGGTCCGCGGCGAGGCGCTGGACCGTTGCGCGCAGCGACTTGCGCTGGGACGGCACGTAGAGCAGACCAGTGCGCTCGTGCTCCACCAGGTCCAGGGGGCCGCCCCGGGCGGGAGCCACGACGGGGACACCGCTTGCCTGCGCTTCCTGGATGGTCTGGCAGAACGTCTCGTTCGGCCCCGTGTGCACGAAGATGTCCAAGGAGGCGAACGCGGTGGCGAGGTCGGCACCGGTGAGCGTCCCGGTGAACCGAGCATCGGGCAGCCTCCTCTTCAGCCAGGGCGTCTCGGGTCCGTCGCCGATCACGACCAGGCTGACGCCGGGGATCTCGGCGAGCTCCGTCAGTCGTCGTACCTGCTTCTCTGCGGCGAGCCGGCCGACGTAGCCCACGACGGTTTGCCCAGTCGCCTGCCCGTCGCTGTCACCGCCGCGCCCTGCCCAGCTGTCGTGGAGGTAGGGGTAGCGGTGCCGGGGGCCGAAGAGATCGAGGTCGACCCCGCGTCCCCAGAGGTGCAGGTTGGGCACGCCCAGGCTCTCGAGCTGGGCGTACGCCGACCGCGATGGCACCAGGGTGCGGGTGGAACGCTTGTGGATGCGTCCGACCCAGCGTCCGCAGGCAGCCTCGCCGGGGATCTTGTACTGACGCAGGAAGGCCGGGATGTCGGTCTGGTAGACCGCGACGGTGGGGATCTGGAGCCTCCTGGCCGCGCGCAGGCCCGTCCAGCCCAGCGCGATCGGCGATGCCAGGTGCACCACGTCGGGTCGGAAGTCAGCGAGCGCCTCCTCGACATGACGGTCCGGCAGGCCCAACGGGAACGTCTTGTACATCGGCACCGCCATGGATCGGACGCGCACGATCCGAACGCCGCGGTAGTCCCGCAGGCCGGGGCCGGGCGCGATGATGAGGGCCTCGTGCCCCTCATGGATGAGCCGGTCGACGATGTGGCGAACCGAGTTGACGACGCCGTTCACCTGAGGCACGAACGACTCGGTCACGATGGCTACCTTCATGACTTCAAGGTCGACCGCGAGCGTGAACGATCCATGACGGTACGGCGAATGTCGCAACGCCGGAGGAGGTCGAACGAGGACACAAACGCGAGACCTCCTCGCTGTACACCGTCTCGTCACTCGACATACCCCGTCGAGGTCTCATCACGACAGATGGAGGCGCTGCGCTGGCGCCATGGACCTCAAGATCAGCGTCATCGGCACCGGGTACCTCGGCGCGACCCACGCTGCATGTCTGGCGGAGCTCGGCTTCGAGGTGATCGGCGTGGACAACGTCCCCGCCAAGGTGGCCTGCCTCAACTCCGGCATCGCGCCGTTCGCAGATCCAGGGCTCGATGACCTGCTGGGTGCGCACGTAGCGTCCGGACGGCTGCGCTTCACCACTGAGATCCGCGAGGCCGCCGAAGTCGCCGACGTGCACTTGGTCGCGCTCGCTGACATCCTCGGTGACGACACCCGGATCGGCCGGCGGTTCCTTGATGCGGGCATCGGCTTCGGGGGCGGCTGCCTCCCCAAGGACATCCGCGCGTTGTCCGCACGTGCCGAAGAGCTCGGAGCCGAGTCCGTGACCGGGCTGCTCCGCGAGGTCGACGAGATCAATCTCCTCGCACGCGGCAGGGTCGCCGAGCTCGCCCACGAGCTCAGCGGTAACGACCTCGCCGGCAGGCGGGTCGCCGTACTGGGTGCCGCGTTCAAGCCGCTCTCGGACGACGTCAGAGACTCGCCCGCGCTCGACGTCGCGCGCCGTGTGCACCGACGGGGCGCTGACGTGAGGGTGTTCGACCCCGAGGCCTCGTTGAATGCGCGTTCCGTCGCACCGGAGCTGACGTACGTCGCCAGCCTGGAATCGGCTCTCCGTGACGCCGATCTCGTGCTGCACCTCACCGAGTGGCCGGAGTTCGCAGCGATGGATCCCCACTGGGCCGCGCGGCTGGTTCGGCGGCCCGTCATCATCGACGGACGCAACAAGCTCGACGTCGAACGATGGATGAGCGCGGGATGGACCGTGCACGCTGTCGGCCGCTCGCGGCGGACCGTCCCCGTCCCCACCGCGCCGGTGGACGCAGCCGCATCGGCCTGATGCACGCTGACCGAGCTAGATGGACCGGTCTCGCGGCCGCCGTCCTACTGACATCGGGCGCGATCGCCGTCCGCCAGTTCCTCCGCCTCCAGGCGACGTCAGCCCGGCGGAACATCGGCAAGGAGCTGGGTGAGGAGGCACATCGAGCAGACCGCGTCTACAAGAAGAAGTACGGCGACCGCATCGAGCTGCTCGTCCTCGGTGACTCCATCGCCGCCGGCCTGGGTGCGGAGTCACCCCGGCAGACGCTGGGCGCGCACCTGGCACGACGTCTGGCGAAGAAGACCCGACGAGCAGTGCGGCTCCACACCGCCGCGATGGTCGGCGCGGAGACCTCGGAGGTGCGGGCCCAGCTGGCCGACCTGCCCTCTGGGTACCGACCCCACGTGGCCGTGATCGTGGTCGGCGGTAATGACGTCACTCATCGGGTCCGTGTCGCGAGCTCCGTTGCTCATCTGGCCGAGGTGGTCCAGGCGGTGCAGGAAGGCGGCTGCGAGGTGGTGGTCGGCACCTGCCCCGACCTCTCGGCCCTGCCGTCCGTGCCTCAGCCGCTGCGGGCGTTGGCGGGCCGCAGCTCGCGCCAGCTCGCCGAGGCTCAACGCAGAGTGGTCACCGAAGCGGGTGCCCGTGCTGTCGCCCTCGACCGGGTCGCCGGACCGTTCTTCGTCGCCCAGCCGACCGAGATGTTCGCGACCGACAGGTTCCACCCCTCGGGCGCGGGATATCGCCGGACCGCGAAAGCACTGCTTCCCAGCGTGCTCGCGGCGGTCGGGCACGTGACGACGCTGCCGTCCGGGCACTTCGAACCGCGTTGACCGCCGATCGCGCGGACCCCGCCAGCGTCACTCCGAGGTGGGCTCGTCAGCGGAGGCCGGCCCACCGGGCCGTGCCGCGCTCTCCGCCTCAGCGATCGCCTCCTGGACCGCGCGATTCGCCGCGGTCTGCTCCCTGCCCTCGCTCATTGGCTCAGTCGGCCCCATGTCGACCCGACGCGCGGGACCCCCGGTCTCCTTGGGGATGCCGACGACCTCGTGTATCGAGGAGCCCAGCCCCTCGAGCGCCTTGGTGATCTCCGAGGGAATGACCCAGACCTTGTTGGCGTCGCCCTCCGCGATCCGAGGCATCATCTGGAGGTACTGGTAGGCCAGCAGCGCCTGGTCGGGACGCCCATCGTGGATCGCCTGGAACACCGTCTGGATCGCCTTGCCCTCGCCCTGCGCGCGAAGGATCTGCGCCTCGCGCTCCGCCTGCGCACGCAGGATCTGCGCCTCGCGCTCACCCTCGGCGTTGAGGATCGCGGCTTGCTTGTTGCCCTCAGCAGTGAGGATCGCGGACTGCCGCTGGCCCTCGGCCGTGAGGATGAACGCCCGCTTGTCGCGGTCGGCGCGCATCTGCTTCTCCATCGCGTCCTTGATGGACGGCGGCGGCTCGATCCCCTTGATCTCGACCCGCTTGACCTTGATGCCCCAGCGGCCGGTGGTCTCGTCGAGCACGGCGGACAGGCCGCTGTTGATCGTCTCGCGGCTGGTGAGCGTCTGCTCGAGGTCCATGCCGCCGACGACGTTGCGCAGCGTCGTCATCGTCAGCTGCTCGATGGCCTGGATGTAGTTGGAGATCTCGTACGTCGCTGCGATCGGGTCGGTCACCTGGAAGAAGATGACCGTGTCGATGTCGACGGTGAGGTTGTCCTCGGTGATCGCGCCCTGCGGCGGGAAGCTCACCACCTGCTCCCGCAGGTCGATCATGTAGTGGACCTTGTCGATGAACGGCACCACGAAGTTGAGGCCGGCTGGGAGCGTTTCCTTGTACTTGCCGAACCGCTCGACGACGCCGGCGTAGGCTTGAGGCACGACGCGGATCGCCTTGGCCACCACCACGATCACGAACAGCAGCAGTAGGCCGAGCAGGATCAGGATCGCCATGGGGAACTCCTTCAAGAAGGGGAATCGAAGACCGGCCGGACGTGTGCGGTCGCGCCGATGATCTCGATGACCTCGACCGTGCGGCCGACCTCGATGCCAGCTTCGGCGCCGGGCGAGACGGCCAGCCAGTTCTCGCCGCCGATCTTGACCCGCCCCGGGTTGTGGGCGGCGATGGACTCGGTGACGAGCCCGCGCGCGCCGACGAGCCCGGCGGGGCCGAGGACGAGCTCCGGCCCGCCGTGCAGGCGCTTGACGAGGGGCGGGCGTACCGCCGCCAGCAGCAGGACCGACGCAGCTGACGCGACCAGCACCTGCACAGCGACGCTGTCGGTGACCAGAGCGGTGCCCATCCCGGCAAGCGCCCCGCCTGCGAGCATCAGGAGGAAAAGATCCATGCTCAGCATCTCCGCCACACCGAGCACGATGGCGACGCCGAGCCACGCCTCCCACAGGTGGTCGCTCAGCCAGTCCATGGTCCAACCCTAGTGTCCCGACCTAGGGACAAGCGCGCAGGTCCGCGAGCACGCCGGGCGGCAGCAGCGGGCGCTCGACCCGACGGCCGTCAGGCGTTAGTTCGAAGTCCAGACAGGCCGAATGTCCGTCAGAGTCACGAGGTAGCCAACGAAGTCAACACCGTCCTCCTCCGGCTCCCAGCCATCCGCTTCGACTACGGGATGCGTCTCCACCGTTCCACGAACGACGTGCGCCTGGGCGTGCCGACAGCGATAGCCCTCGATGCGCGTCACGATGCCGGTGTGATCGACCGTGTCCTCCGCTCGCCGAGCGAACCAATCGACCCCCATCGAGATTTGAGCGGCGGTGTCTGCTCCAACAAGCTCCGTGAGCGCTGGCCTGTTGAGCTGGTGACCTAAGGGCCAGGTCACGGGTTGTCCTACCGCGAATGGCTCGCCACCGGATTGCACCTGGTAGGCGTCAACAAAGACGAGCGCATCCATACAGGCCGATATACAGGTCTCGGCAAGAGCGCGCGTTCGTAGCGCGTGAGGCGGCTTAGGTGCGTCGGTGGAATCGGATGTCGCCGTTGGGGAGTTTCTCGTGGGTGAATCGTGGGTCGTGGGCGCGGTGGTGGTCGAAGGTGCAGAAGAGGACGCCGTCGTCGATGTCGGTCTTCCCGCCCGAGGCCCAGGGTTTCAAATGATGTGCCTCACCCCAGCGGGCGGGAACCGTGCAGCCCTCGCCGCGGCACTGCTGGTCGCGCAGCGCCATGGCCTTGCGTTGGGCCGGTGAGAACAGCCGGCGGCTGCGGCCCAGGTCGAGGATCTCGCCCTTGCCGCCCAGGACGACGGGGATGATGTCGGCTTGGCAGGCCAGCCGGCGGACCGCGGTCGCCGACAGTGCCTCGCCGCCGATGATGGTCCCGGTGCCGAGCTGGTTCTGCAACGAGTCGAGGCCGATGGTGACCAACAGGGTGGTCGCATCGCCGCCGTGTTGGGGGAGCTTGGCCGGGTCGAGGTGTTCGAGCAGGGCGTCGAAGGCCTGGCCGAGGCGGCGGGGGTAGGGGATCCGATCTTCCTCACCCAGCACCGCATCCTGGTGTTTGCGAGGACTGGTGAAGGCTTCGAGGTAGGTCAGCAACCGGTCCCGGGACACGACGGGGTGGGTGATCGTGGTCCGGGCCATCCCGTCCCCGATCAGCCGAGTCCGCAGGCTGGTCTTCTCCCGCGCGTGTTGTTCCTCGTCCTCGAGTCGTTTGGCCAGCTCGGCCTCGGCGATCTCCGGTGCCACGACCTCCAACAGGTGCCGGCCGAGGCGACGCAGCTCGCTGGGCCGGAACTGCTCGCAGTAGGTCACCATCTGCGCTTGGGCCCGTTCCACCAACGCAGCGTCCAGGTGGTCGGGGAGGGCGTCGAGGGCCTCGACCACCACCCGCGCCTGAGCGATCGAGACCTGTCCGTCGGCCATCGCGGCCGCCACCCCCGTCCAGGACCGGTCCAGGGCCTCGGCGAGACGGGCGTCCGCGCGCCCGGCACCGAAATCGACGCGGGTCACCGACGCCAACCAGGAACCGGTGTCACGCGAGAGCGCCAGGTCCGCCGCATCGCCGGCGGTGGCCACGACCCGCAGCCTCAGCTCCGCGGTCATCGCCTCGAGGCGAGCCAGCTCGCTGATCGCGGTCTTCTTCTCACCCGGGGACATGTACACCGGCTGCACATCCCGCACAGCGACAAGAGCCTCACGGGCCGCCTCCACCGCACCCAGGATCGGGTGTGGTGCCGGTGCGAGCTGAGCGACCATCGCAGATCCTTCCCGAGAGCGACTAGGTCTATCGTACACCAGTTCGATTCAGGATGGAACAGCGATGTCGTCTTTTCGTGGTCGGGTTGCCTTGGTTTCGAGGCTCCTCGCTGCGCTCGTCGCACCTCAACCAGCGGGCCTGAGCAGCGCCGTGAGCCGGGCGCGACACGCAGCCCCACGACCTCTCCTCTCCGGCCAAAGCCTGTCGGTCGCAACCACCCGCGACCCGCAGCCAGCTGACATGGGCCGGCTCTGCCGCAGTCCGGCGACCCCTAGGACCGCCCGAGCTCCCTCACCACCCGCACGGCATCGGCGGTGGCGCCCCGGATCAGCCCGAGGCCGACAGCCGCGTCGCCGATCACGTGAACGTCCGTTCCGCGAAGCCGCGCCGCGATCGCGTCGCTCAGCCGGAGGTCGGGTACGACGGTGCCCGCCAGCACGACGGCGTCCGCGGCGAGCGCCCGGCTGGTGCCATGGGCGGGCGTGTATCGCACCGAGCTCGCCGTGATCTCCTCGACCACACACCGCACGTGAACGGTGATCCCCAGCCGGTCGATCCGGTCGAAGTGCTCCGTCCGGCGCTTGAGCCCGAACTCCGGCGCGATCTCCGGGCCGGTCTCGAGCAACGCCACCAGCCGGCCGTCGCGGGCCAGCGTCTCGGCGTACTCCACCGCGGCCAGCCGGCCGCCGATGACGACGACCCGACGACCGGCGGGGAGCTCGCTCGGATCGAGGTCCGAGGTCACGTGGGGAAGGAGCGCGCCGGGGACGGCCGGGAGGACGACCTCGCCGCCGCCGGCGACCACGACCACGTCGGGAGCGAGCCCGGCGACGGCGTCCGACGTCGCCTCCACCTCCAGCCGTACGTCGACGCCCGACCGGCCGACCTCGGCGAGCAGCCAGTCGAGGTAGGGCCGGTTCTCCGCATGCACCTCGGACGCCGCGACCAGCGCGCCGCCCAGCCGGCCCGCGCGTTCGAGCAGGACCACGTCATGGCCGGCGGCGTCCGCTCGCCAGGCCGCCTCGAGACCGGCCGGCCCACCGCCGACGACGACGATCCGGCGCGGCCGTGTCGGAGTGACCACCACGAGCTCGCGTTCGTGGCCGGTGACCGGGTTCACCGCGCACTCGGTGGCCAGCTTCTCCTCGAGCGTGTCGATGCAGTTCTCGCACGATATGCAGCGCCGTACGCGGTCGGCTTCGCCGTCGGCGAGCTTGCGCGGCAGGTCCGGGTCGGCCAGGAGCGGCCGACCCATGGCCACGAAGTCGGCCCGCCCGTCGGCGAGCACCGACTCGGCGAGCGCCGGGTCGTGCAGCCGGCCGACCGCGATCACGGGTATGTCGACGGCCTCCTTCACCGCCGCCGCCGCACCAACGTTCAAGCCGTCACCGGAGTCGGCCCCGTTGACCATCCCGGTGACAAGTCGGTCGATCACCCCGCCGCTCACATGGAACGCGTCGGCCCCGGCCTCGGCCAGCAACGGCGCGATCGCGGCCGTGTCGTGGACCGGCCTTCCCGCTGCCACCCGCTCGTAGCCGGAGATCCGCAGCGTGATCGGAAAGTCGGCGCCCACCTCGCCCCGGATCGCTGTGAGCGCCTCGAGCACCACCCGGATCCTGCCCTCGACCGACGTGCCGCGGTAGCGGTCGCCACGACGGTTGCGCTGCGGTGCGAGGAACGAGCCGAGGAACATGTAGCCGTGCGCGGCATGGAGCTCGAGCCCGTCGTACCCCGCCTCACGGACCCGCACCACCGCTGCCCGGAACTGGTCGAGGATCGCCCCGATCTGCTCCTTCGTCGCCTCGGCCGACGGCCGCCCGGTGAGGTACGACGGGATCACCGACGGGCCCAGCGACGTCACCCCGTGCAGCTCCGGGCCGAGGCCGTCGGGGCCGGCGTGCACGATCTGCGGCTGGATCCGCGCCCCGTGGTCGTGCACCGCCTCGACCAGCCGACGATGGGACGCGACGGCGTCGTCCGTCCCGATCTGGAGGCCGCCCGGCGTCTCCGGGTGAACTGGGTCGATGCCCGTCGCGCCGACGGTGATCAGGCCGACCCCGCCGGCAGCGCGGGCCGCGAAGTAGGCGATGGTCCGGTCCGACGGATGGCCCTCCCTGGTGCCGTACATCGTCTCCATCGGCGACATGACGATCCGGTTGCGGACCGTCATGGAGCCGATCCGCCCGGGCGCCAGCAGGTGGCGAAACGACTGGGCAGACATAGAACCTGTTCTACTCCACCCCTACGCTGGGCGGGTGGACTTCGCCATGGTGGCCGCCTATCAGCCCGTCGAGCAGCTCGTCCCGCTCGCGCGCGCCGCGGAGGAGGCGGGGTTCCGGGCGTTCAGCCTGGCCGACCATGTCGTCGACCTCGAGCACGTCGAGACGCCCTATCCCTACACCTCGGACGGCAAGCGTCGCTGGGAGCCCGATGTCGACTGGCCGGACCCCTGGGTCACCGTCGGCGCGCTCGCGCAGGTCACCACCGAGCTGCAGTTCTTCACCTCGATCTACGTCGCCGCGATGCGCAACCCGTACGTCGTCGCCAAGGCCGTGGGCACGGCAGCCGCGCTGTCGGGCGGCCGGGTGGCGCTGGGCGTCGGCGTCGGGTGGTGCCGCGACGAGTTCGAGCTGCTGGAGCAGGACTTCGGCACCCGCGGTCGCCGTACCGACGAGGCGCTCGCGCTGATGCAGGAGCTCTGGCGCCCCGGCTGGACCGAGTTCGCCGGAGAGTTCTACTCGTGCGACCGGCTGGTGATGAAGCCCGAGCCGGGACCGATCCCGGTGTGGGTGGGCGGTATCTCCGACGTCGCCCTGCGCCGTGCTGCCCACCACGACGGCTGGGTCGGCGACCTGTCGACAGTAGACGAGGCGATCGACCTCGCCGGCCGGCTGCGCGCGATGCGCGCCGAAGCCGGGCGCGAGGGTGAGACGTTCGAGGTGGTGCCGGCGCTCTCGGACGCGCTGACCGTGGACGACTTCGCCCGCGCCGCCGAGGGTGGCGTCACCCTCTGCATGACGATGCCGTGGATGTACTACTTCCGCCCGGACGCGTCGCTGGAGCAGAAGCTCGACGGGATCCGACGGTTCCGCGACGACATCATCGAGCCGCTCGCTCGCGGCTGACGGCCGCCGGAACTCCGAGTCGTGGACATGGCTGCGGCCCCGCCGGAAGGGGATCCGACGGAGCCGCAAGCGTAGGGGTCAGCGCAGGATGGGGAGCCTGCGGACGAGGGGCGTCTTGGCCCAGACCTTGCCGAATCCCCAGGTGTCGCCGGCCAGGGTGAGGGCGAAGACCGTCAGCGCGACCGC
Organism: uncultured Actinomycetota bacterium; assembly: GCA_963846535.1. Taxonomy (GTDB): domain Bacteria; phylum Actinomycetota; class Actinomycetes; order Propionibacteriales; family Nocardioidaceae; genus Nocardioides. Next base: position 1,141,713 of record CAWJWK010000003.1, on the reverse strand, counting down.
GCCGAGCAGGTGGTCGTCGATCACCGGGTTGTTCTCCAAGGGCAGCGAGGCGAGCCACATCAGGGTGTAGAGCACGCCGCCGGCGACCGCCGCGGCACGGATGCCGACGCCGAACGTCAGCGCGAGGCCGATGCCGAGCAGGCCGAGCATGAACATCCAGTCGGCCCAGGCATGGCCGGCCATCGAGCTGAAGAACTCGCGCATCGGGTTGTCCTCGGGTACGCCGAAGCTGAGGAACCCGGTGGTCGGGCTGGCGCCGTTGATCCAGGCGTCGGGCCCGAACCGGTCGACGGCGCCGGTCTCGCTGACGCCGGTGTGGAAGCCGAGGGCGAGCAGCTTGTCGAAGAACGCCCAGAGAAAGGTGAGGCCGAAGCCGATCCGCAGTGCGGCGATGCCCTGCCGGGCTCCGCGGTGCGTGACGACGTCCTGCTCGACCATGACGTCGATTGTGGAGTCCTGCTTGAGAGTGGTCATGATGATCTCCGATCCGAGGACTTTCAGGCCCCCTGCTAGATCTCTGCTTCTGTCACCAGCCTCGACCGCAGGGAGGGCCGCGGGCAGGGTCTCGGTGCCGGGACGGCCGGGCCTTAGGTCCCGTCGGGCTCAGCTGAGGAGTACGTCGTCGAGGGGCCGGCGCGGAGTGCGCGGCAAGCCGGTGCGCCCGATCGCCTGCCACCCGATCCGCACAGCGAGGTGCGGGATGATGGCGCCGTCGAGGACCGTTTCCGTCAGTTGGAGCCGGATCGACTCGACGTCGATCGGCAGGCTGAGCGGGACCACTGACATCCCCTCGCGGGTGGCGTACAGCCACAAGGCGCTGAGGCCCTCGCCGGTGCGCAACCAGCTCGTGCGGTCGGTCGCGCCGCCCAGGACGATCACGCCGTCGCCGCTGTCGACTGCGGCACGGTTCTCGGGGACCAGCCCCGGCCCGAACCGGCTCGGACGGTCGAGCGTCTCGACATGATCCTTGCTCGGAAGCACCGCGAGGGGCACGCCGTCGGCACCACCACGGTTGATCCAGCTCGTCTGCTCGCGCACCGCGTCCCGGTCCAGCTCGCGGAGTGCATTCGCATCACTCGCGAGGAGCTCGAGGCGGAACCGCGCGACCAGGTCGACGACTGGTGTCGCCTGGACGTCCCATCGCCGGGCCTCCTCGGCCAACCGGTCGAGGACGTCAGGCGGCACCGGCCATGACGTGAACCGTCGACGGTCCGTGCACCGTTGTCGGATCGCGGCCAGGTCGTCCACCGGCCGTGCCGAGGGTTCGGCGCGCTCCAGGCCCACGGTTGCGAACAGATCCGGCTCCTCAGGTCGCGGCATTCGGGTGACGTCGGATGCCCAGCCGAGTGCGGTGGCGGCGAACTGCAGGTGATGCAGCGCCGCGCCGCAGCTGATCGCCAGGTTGCGACCGTCCGGATCCTCGACCGGCAGCCGCCTGCCGTGGTCGGCGTAGAGGAGGACCTCGTCACCCTCGACATCCCACAGCCACGGTTGGGTGTTGTGCACGCTCGGAGCGTGGCACGCGAGCTGGATCAGGCGGTGTGCGGTTGTGCGCGGTAGCGGCACTGCGCTCGCCTCCTCGTCGGCTCGTGCGGGCGTTGTTTCGAGTGTTGGGGGTGGCCATGACCCTGAGGCAGGGACCAAGGTCCCTCACCGGCGGGGCGTTGGTTCCGATGCGAGCGGGCCCCACCGGGGCTACGTTGGCGGAGTGAGTGAGGGCGACGCGACCGGTGCCTCCGAGAGGGTCATCCGGATCTTTCTGCTGGACGACCACGAGGTCGTCCGTCGCGGCATGCGCGAGCTGCTCGAGAGCGAGTCCGACTTCGAGGTGGTCGGGGAGTCCGGCTCGGCGGTGGAGGCCATCAGCCGGATCCCGGCTCTGCGTCCGGATGTCGCGATCCTGGACGGACGGCTGCCCGATGGATCGGGCATCGACGTGTGTCGGGAGGTCCGCTCCCAGGATCCGACCATCGCGGCACTGATCCTGACGTCGTACGACGACGACGACGCGCTCTTCGCCGCGATCATGGCCGGTGCCGCTGGTTACGTCCTCAAGCAGGTGCGGGGGACCGATCTTGTCGACATGATCCGCCACGTGGCCGCCGGCCACTCTGCCCTCGACCCAGCGGTGACCGCGGCCGTGCTCGAGCGGGTGCGCAGCGGTCCGCCGGTCGACCAGGAGTTGGCCTCGCTGACCGAGCAGGAGCAGCGGATCCTCGAGCTGATCGGTCAAGGCATGACGAACCGTCAGATCGCGCAGGAGCTCTACCTCGCCGAGAAGACCGTGAAGAACTACGTCTCGTCCCTGTTGGCCAAGCTCGGGCTGAGCAGCCGCACTCAGGCGGCGATCTTCTCGGTCAAGCACTCCGGACCAGGCCGGTGACGGACGTCGACCGTCGTCGCCTCCTGCGCGAGGCGGGATTCGAGGAGCTGGTCCACGAGGTCGAGGCGCGCATGCAGGGCGCCATCGACCAGAGGGCGCGGCTCCAGCTCCTGTTGGACGCCGTGGTCACGATGGCGGCCGACGCCACCTTGGACGTCGTGCTCTCGCGGATCGTCGAGGTCGCGAGCCGGCTCGTCGATGCCCAGTACGCCGCGCTCGGGGTGCTCAACCCCGGCGAGGGTGACCGGTTGCAGACGTTCATCTACCGCGGGATCGGTCCCGAGAGTGCTGCCGAGATCGGCGAGCTCCCGCGCGGTCACGGGCTGCTCGGCAAGATCATTGATTCGCCAGAGCCGCTGCGCCTCCAGGACATCGCCGAGCACCCGGCGTCGTACGGCTTTCCCGCCCATCACCCGCCGATGCACTCCTTCCTTGGCGTGCCCGTGCGGATCCGCGGCCAGGTCTTCGGCAACCTCTACCTCACCGAGAAGGAGGACCGCACGGACTTCACGTCAGAAGACGAGGAGATCGTGGTCGCGCTCGCGGCCGCCGCCGGCGTGATGATCGAGAACGCCCGGGGACGGGACGACCAGCAACGGCTCGCGCTCCTGGAGGACCGCGACCGCATCGGCCGCGACCTGCACGACCTCGTCATCCAGCGGTTGTTCGCCGTTGGCCTCAGCATCCAGAGCGCGGCTCGCCATCCCGACCGCGACGAGGTGGCCGAGCGCCTGGACCGGGCGGTCACCGACATCGACGCAACCATCAAGGACATCCGGCGCACGATCTTCGCGCTGGGGGCTCGCGCGTCGTCGTCCGACATCCAGGCCGAGGTCACCCGGGTTGTCGAGCGAGCGGCCGCGACGATGAAGGTCCACCCCCAGCTCCACCTCGAGGGACCGGTCCGGACCCTGATCTCGCCCGAGCTGGCACCTGACCTGCTGGCCGTGCTCAGCGAGGCGCTCGCGAACGTTGGTCGCCACGCCCGCGCGACCGCGGTCGAGGTGCGGCTCCGCGCGGGCGAGCAGATCGTGCTTACCGTCGCTGACGACGGCCGGGGCATTCCCGCGACCGGCGTGCACGAGAGCGGACTGGCGAACATGAAGTGGCGCGCCGAGGAGCGCGGCGGCACGCTCACGATCGAGTCCGCTCCGGACAGCGGTACGACGGTTCGGTGGGCGGTCCCGCGCGCCTGAGCGCGCTCAGGTCGGGATCAGCCGGATCCCGGTGACCGAATCGGCGTGGATCCGCAGGAGGTAGCTGCGGTTGCCCTCCGGCCACGGGTACGGCCGGCTGTCGGGCTCGGCTGGTGGGTCGAACGGCGCCATCCGGTGTGCGTGTCCGCGCACGACCACCGACCATCCCGACTCGTTGTACGCGTCGAGCTCGTCCACTTCGAACGCGACCCGAGCGCCGGTGGCGGATCGAGCAATGGCGCCGTAGGCGCTGGTGGCGATCAGGACGTCGTCTCCGTCCAAGGAGAAGTTGACCGGCAGCACGTCGAGTCCCGAGTCGTCGGAGAACGCGAGCCGACCGACCTTCGCCGTACGCAGCAAGCGCTGGCACTCGACAGCGTCGAGCTCCTTGACCTGGCTCTTGAACCAGTGCTCCGTGGCGGTCATGGCTTCTCCTCTGTCGGTGGGTATCACCAGCAAAGGCCAGCCGACATCTGTGCGGCAGGGGCCAGGGTCGCCGTACGGCGGGACCTTGGTCCCGTCAGCGATCGCGGAAGGACCGCATCCGGTTGAGGTAGCCGCGCAGCCGCCGCGCGGGCACCGGTCGGGGCCAGTCGTCGGCGCGGAACCACGCGTCCGAGCCGCCATCGACGAAGACGACGCTCCCACAAAGGAAATCGGCGGAGTCGGACAGCATGAACACCACCCAGTCGGCCAGGTGGCCGGCGTCGCCGAAGCCGCCGATCGGCACCGGGAACCGCCGGACCTCCTTCGCCGTGCCAGGGGTCGACAGCTGTTGCTCGAGCAGCGGCGTCATCACCGCGCCGGGGGCGATCGCGTTGAGCCGGATGCCGGCGCCGGCCCACTCCGGAGTGACAGCGGTACGGCGGACCCAGCGGCTGATCGCGACCTTGCTGGCCGCGTAGGCGAAGGTCGGTGCTCGCTTGCCGAAGAGCCGCAGCGTGCTGAGCACGCGCGGGAGGTCGCCCTCGAGAAACCCGCGGACCGCGCGCCCAGGGACCATCGGCACGGTCGTGCTGGAGTTGCTGGCGAAGACCACCACCTTGGCCCGCTCGGCCGCGGCCAGGGCGGGACGCCACGCCTCGAGCAGCTCGACGACCCCGAAGTAGTTGACCTCGGCGATCAGCCGCGAGCGGTCGCTCCCGCGGCCGGGGCCGAGCCCGGCAGCCATCACCGCCCCGTCCAGCCGGCCCCCGCACCGCTCGAGCACCGCCGCCGCTGCCTCGCGGCGGCCCGCCGGCGTGGACAGGTCGGCCTGGACGGCTGCGTCGACGATGTCGACCTCGATCACCGTGTGTCCGGCGGCAGTCAGCTTCTCGGCGACGGCCCGGCCCATGCCGGAGGCGGCGCCGGTCACGGCGTACGTGTTCACGGCCCGACACTAGAACACGTTCTCGCTCGAACGTGACGAGGGCCACGTTCCCTGCGCCACCAGGTTAGGTTACCCTCAGTGGAGTCAGGCAAGCCTTACCAATGCGAGGGAGTCGGCGTGATCGTCTGCCAGTGCCGGGTCGTCACCGACCGTGCTGTCGACGCTGCGCTCGTCGGCGGGGCCCGATCGGTCAGCGCGGTCTGCCGGACGACGGGCGCCGCCCAGGACTGTGGTTCGTGCATCTTCACGGTGAAGGCACTGGTGTGCCAGCATCATGCGCACGAACTCGCTCTCCTGGAGGTAGACGGTGCAGCCAGCTAGTCCCCGCATAATCGAGCTGTTCAACGACGCGCTGACGTTCGAGCTCACCGTCACGAATACCTACTTCCTGCACGCGCGGATGCTCGACAACTGGGGTCTCGCCAAGCTGGGCAAGGTGTTCTACGAGCTGTCGATCGACGAGATGAAGGACGCCGACGACATCATCAACCGGATCCTGATGTTCGACGGCCACCCGAACGTGCAGAAGCTCAACGCGATCACCGTCGGTGAGTCCGCTGAGGAGATGCTCCGGCTGGCGCTCGAGAGCGAGAAGGCCGCCGTGGCACAGTTCAACGCCGGGGCCAAGGAGTGCCACGACCTCGGCGATCACGCCTCCGCCGCGGTCTTCGAGGACATGGCCCGCGACGAGGAGAAGCACGCCGACTGGTTCGAGGGCCAGCTCGACGCGATCGACCGGGTCGGCATCCAGCAGTACCTCGCACAGCAGATCGAGGCCGGCGAAGCGCCGTAATAACGCGTAGCCGGGTGTCGGTCCGTCCTGGGATGATCTCCGGGTGCCGTCGTCAAGCCAGTGGCTCGCCTTCGTCGTCGCCTCGATCCTCTTCATCCAGGTGCCGGGCCCGAGCCTGCTCTTCACCATCGGCCGCGCCCTGACGGTCGGCCGGCGCGACGCCCTGCTCTCGGTGGTCGGCAACGGCCTCGGGCTGATGGTCCAGGTGTTCCTGGTGGCCGTCGGCCTCGGCGCCGTGGTCGCTGCGTCGGCCTCCGCCTACACCGTCATCAAGCTCGTCGGCGCCGGCTACGTCATCTACCTCGGCGTCCAGGCGATCCGTCACCGCGGTGACGCCCGACGGGCACTCGAGGGTGCAGCCGACGACGCGCAGGTTCGGGCGACCGCCGTCAGCTCGATCCGCACGGGTGTGATCGTCGGCGCGACGAACCCCAAGACGATCGTGTTCTTCGTGGCGTTCCTGCCGCAGTTCACGAACGCGTCGGCGGGCAGCCCGGGCGTCGCCCTCGCGGTCCTGGGCCTGGTGTTCGGCGCGATGGCGATCGCCAGCGACAGCATCTGGGCGCTGGCGGCGAGCAAGGCGCGCGAATGGTTCGCGCGGAGGCCGCGCCGGCTGGACCGGCTCAGTGCCACGGGAGGTCTGATGATGGTCGGCCTCGGCACCACCATGGCGGTCGCCGAGTGACCCACCCGGTCATGTTCCGCGACGACGACCCGATCCTGGGCCGGCTGCGCGACGTGTGCATGGCACTGCCGGGCGTCGAGGAACGCATCTCGCACGGCCGGCCGACGTTCCGGGCAGGCAAGATCTTCGCGGTCTACGGCGGCTCCGAGAAGCTCCGCCCGGGCGATCACCGGCAGGTGCCGAGCGCGCTCATCTTCACCCCCGACCCGGTCGACCTCCCCGCGATCGAGGACGACGACCGGTTCTTCGTCCCGGCCTACTACGGCCCGTACGGCGGCCGCGCGCTCGACCTCGCCGACCCCGACGTGGACTGGGCAGAGGTGGCGGAGCTGGTCGACGCGTCGTACCGGCGGGTGGCGCCGAAGCGACTGCTCGCCGAGCTCGACGACCGCGATTGACCTGCTCGCGACCGGTTGTTGCTATCGTTGACCCGCTGCAGGACACCGGCCCTCTGAGTGCCCGGCCCGTAGCCCCGCGGACCGCAGTCCGCGACCTGACCTGCCGACCGGTTGCCCGGTAGGCACGAACGTAGGGACATCAGTGGCTCGAGGAAGCCAGCGCAGACCTGCGCAGAGCAACCGCCGCGGCGGCACCAAGACCGTGCGGCGCGACGAGACCGGGATCATCCCGGTGCTCGCCCGCGTGGTGCGGGAGGTGGAGGCGGCCGTCGCGCGTCGCTCCGCGATGCCGGACGTGCGCACCAAGTTCCAGGTGGTGGCGCTGCTGGCCCGTGAGGAGCGGACCCGGGTGCGGGCCGACGAGACCCTGTCCGACGCGCGTCGCGGCGAGGAGCTCAAGCGGCTCGACGGGATCGCGACGATCCTGGCCCAGACCGCGGCGAGCGACCCGCGGCTGTTCGACCTGCTGGCCGAGGACGCCGAGATCTCCGACTCCGCGCTCGACCTCAAGCGCGACCTGCAGCGCCGGGCCGGCTACGACGTACCCGACCCCGAGCCGGAGCAGGTCGTCGACCTGGCCGAGGCGCTGGCCGAGCGGCGGGCCATCCCGCAGTCGGTGATCGCCCGTCAGCTGGCCAACCCGTTCCTGGTGCCCGACTTCGAGGCGGCGACGCAGGTCAGGAAGCCAACGGGGCGGCTCGCCACCTGGGAGCTGCTCGGCCCGCTGTTCCGCTCGTTCGAGGACACCACGCCCGGGGCGCCGGTCTGCATGGAGCTGCCGGAGGAGCCCGGGATGGTCATGCTCCCGCCGGGTCGCGAGCTGATGACGCACCAGGCGCGGATGGTCGAGGCCGCCGCCGAGGGTCACCGCACCTTCCTGCTCGCCGACGAACCCGGCCTCGGCAAGACCGCCCAGGCCCTGCTCGCCGCGCAGACCGCCGAGGCCTATCCGCTGCTGGTCGCGGTGCCCAATGTGGTCAAGACCAACTGGGCCCGCGAGGTCGAGCTCTGGACACCGAGCCGTCGCGCAACCGTGCTGCACGGTGACGCCCTCGACGTCGACGGCTTCGCCGACGTCTTCATCGTCAATTACGAGATCCTCGACCGGCACCTGGGCTGGCTCGGTCAGCACGGGTTCCGCGGGATGATCGTCGACGAGGCGCACTACATCAAGAACAAGACCTCGCAGCGCTCGCAGAACGTGCTCGAGCTCGCCGATCGGATCCGCAATCGGGTGCCCCGGCCGCTGCTGATGGCCCTCACCGGCACCCCGCTGATCAACGACATCGAGGACTTCCGCGCGATCTGGCAGTTCCTGGGCTGGATCGACGACAAGAAGCCCCTCCCCGAGCTGATGGCCGACCTCGACGACATCGGCCTCACCCCGGCCGACCGCGGGTTCTACCCGGCGGCGCGGCAGGTCGTCGTCGACATGGGCATCGTCCGCCGCCGCAAGGTCGACGTGGCCTCCGACATCCCGGCCCGCCGGATCGCCGACGTGCCCGTCGAGCTCGAGGGCGAGGCCGGACGCTCGATCCGCAAGGCCGAGGAGGACCTCGCCCGCCGGCTGGTCGAGCGGTACGACCGCGCGCTGGAGACCCGGCGCAACCAGTCCCTCGTCGAGGGCATCGACCACGACCTGGTCCGCCAGGTCGCGACGTGGGAGCGCGAGGACATCTCGACCGATTCGGGGGAGAACGTCTTCGGGATGCTCCGCAGGATCGGTCAGGCGAAGGCCGGTCTCGCTGCCGACTACGCCGCGCAGCTCGCCCGCAACGCCGGCAAGGTCGTGTTCTTCGCCAAGCACATCGACGTCATGGACACCGCGGAGGAGACGTTCGCCTCCCGCGGGATCCCGTCGGTGTCGATCCGCGGCGACCAGTCCAAGTCGGCCCGCGAGAAGGCGATCGACTCCTTCACCAACGACCCCGAGGTGCAGATCATCGTCTGCTCGCTGACGGCGGCCGGCGTCGGCATCAACCTCCAGGTCGCGTCCAACCTGATCCTCGCCGAGCTCTCGTGGACCGACGCCGAGCAGACCCAGGCGATCGACCGAGTGCACCGGATCGGGCAGACCGAGCCGGTCACGGCATGGCGGGTGATCGCCACCCAGACCATCGACACCCGAGTCGCCGAGCTGATCGGCAGCAAGGCCGGCCTGGCGGCGCGGGCTCTCGACGCCGAGGTCGAGGAGGGCGACGGCGGCTTCGACCTGCAGCTCGAGGCGCTGGTCGGCCTGCTCGCCGGCGCGCTCGAGAAGCGCGAAGCAACGTCCCTCTTCTAACCGAAGGTCGGCTCAGCCGACCCGGCTGGTGCCGAGCGGGGTGGGCGACCTGCTCGCATTCGACATGCCCCCACTGGTCAAGTCTCGTGCCGGAGCCCGGACGGGGACGCTTACTGGGGCTTGCGAAGGCGTCAGAGGAAGCGGCCTGAGGGTCGGCCACAGTGTGTATTATGTGTGTATGGCTCGCCTCAACGTCTACGTCCCAGACGACCTTGCTGCGCGAAGTCGCGAGGCAGGGCTCAACGTGTCCGCGTTGACCCAGCAGGCAATCGCGGCCGCCCTCGCGGCGGGCGCGACGGACGTGTGGTTGGCGTCGCTTGGACGTGGAGAAAGTTCCGACCTGACGGCGGATGACGTTGTTGCGGTACTCGATCAGGTCAGGGACGAGTTCGGTGCCGGAGGCTGACGGAATCGTGGTCGACGCATCGATCTTCGTCGACCTCGTGGTCAAAGGTCGATCGTGGGAGGCGAGTCGCGATGCCTTGGCCGGCCGGCGCCTGCACGCTCCTGCGCACGTCGACGTCGAGGTGGTTTCGGCCCTGGCTCGCCTTCATCGCGCATCGGTGATCCCGAAGGCCGCCGCGCGGCGGGCGCTGACCTCGTTCGGCCAGGCTCCGGTGATCCGCCATGACGTCGCGGACCTGGTCCCCGACGCCTGGACTCGGTCGGCACAACTGCGAGTTGCTGACGCCTTCTACGTGGCACTTGCCGCGAGCCTCGACATGTCCGTGCTCACGCTCGATGCACGGTTGGCCCGCGCGACGTCCTACGCCGTGATGCCGCCCGGACATCAAGAGTGACCAACGCGGCCCAGCCCGGTGGTGCAAACTATCCGCCATGCCGTGGACCCGTTCGTCGGCGCTCGCCGATGAGCACCGCGCCCGCCTGATCGCCGCCGGCGTCGACCCCGACGTGCTCGCGTCGACCGCGCTGCGCCTGGTGTCGGGGCCGCTGCCCGACTGGTGGCACGAACAGGACAACGCGCTCTACCTCGATGACGACGTCGACCCGGCGGACCTGCCGCGCAAGCTGATCGACATCATGGCGCTGTACCCGTTCTCCGACGTGCTGCTGGTGGTCGCCAGCCCGTGCAACAACATGGCGTCATTGCTGCTCGGCGGCGACGGGGCGACCGTCTTCCTGGGCCCGCGCAGCGCGTTCACGGCGACCGACCTCTATTGCGGGGCGTACTCGACCGTCGTCATGACCGCCGACGTCATCGCGACCCGCAGCGCGATCATCGACGCCCGCAACGGCGGCACGATCATCGCCGAGACCGACCAGCTCTGGGCGGCCAACGTCTACGTCGCCACCGACGACATGCACCGGCTCGAGGACGTCGAGACCAGCGCCCGCCTCAACCCGTACGGCGCGCACATCCGCCTCGGCCGCCACGTCTGGCTCGGGCGCGAGGCGATCGTCACCGGCCACTGCGAGATCGGCGACGGAGCCGTGATCGGCACCCGGGCGATGGTGCGTGGACAGAAGGTGCCACCGCGGACGGCCGTCGCGGGGTGCCCGGCGAAGGTGATCCGCGAGGGCGTCACCTGGCGTGGCGAGGACACCCCGTAGTCGCCGGTCCCTAACCTGGACCGCATGGCTGACCTGACCGAGCCGTGCCCCAACTGCGGAACCATGCTGCGCTGGGAGACCTCGCACGAGCGGTGCGACGGCTGTGGCTGGATCCGGCCGTGCTGCGAAGGCGCGCCCTGTTATTAACCGGCGCGTGACGGCGGCTTAGCCACCGCGTCAGGGGCTAGCGCTTCCGCGCCAGTGTGAGTGCGAAGCTGTCGGTGGGGTCGGTCCAGATCCGGGTGATCTCGAGGCCGGCCGCACGCAGCTCGTCCCGCAGCCGGTCTTCGGTGAACTTGGTGGAGATCTCGACCCGGATCTCCTCCCCGGAGGCCAGGTCGAGCTCGAGCTCGGCTCCGGGGATGGTGACGTGCTGGGGCATCTCCGCGCGCAGCCGCAGGTCCATCCGCTGCATCCGGCGGTCCCAGAACGGCACGTAGGAATAGGCGTCGGGTTCGAAGTCGGCGCCGAGCTCGCGGTTGAGCACGTGGAGGCTGTTCTTCACGAACGCCTCCGTGACGCCGCCGGGGTCGTCGTAGGCCGATATGAGTCGGTCGGCGGCCTTGATCAGGTCGGTGCCGAGAAGCAGCTCGTCGCCCTCGTCCATGGAGTCGGCCAGGGCGCCGAGGAAGGCGCCGCGCTCCTCGACGTAGAGGTTGCCGATGGTGCCGCCGAGGAACGCGATCAGCTTGTGCTGGTAGCGGGACAGATGGCTGAGGTGCAGGGTGAAGTCACCGACGACCGCCTCGACGGAGGTCTCGGGATAGCGCGCCGCCAGCATGTCCGCGGCCCCGCGCAGCGTCTCCTCCGACACGTCGACCGGCACGAACCGCTGGAGGCGGCCGGCGTCGGCGAACGCGTCGAGCAGCAGCCGGGTCTTGTCGCTGGTGCCGCTACCGAGCTCGACGACCGTGGTGGCCCGCGAGGTCGCGGCGATGTCGGCGGCCGCGTCGCGCAGGATGGTGCGCTCACACTCGGTGGGGTAGTACTCGGGCAGCCGGGTGATCTCGTCGAAGAGCCGCGACCCGGTTTCGTCGTAGAGCCACTTCGGCGGCAGGGTGCGCGGGATCGAGCCGAGACCGCGGCGGACGTCCTGGACCAGGCCGGCCTCGGCCCAGTTGGCGGCGAGCAGCACGTCGACCTTGGGTGCGTTCATGAGGCGGCTCCGTCATCGGCGAGCCGGACGCCCGAGAGCGCCCAGCGGGACTGGTGGGGGAAGAAGTTGCGGTACGACGCCCGCGCGTGGCCGGGCGGCGTCAGCGCGCATCCACCTCTCAGAACCATCTGGTTGCTCATGAACTTCCCGTTGTACTCACCGATCGCCCCTGCAGGGGGACGGAAGCCGGGGTAGGGGTGGTAGGCCGAGGAGGTCCACTCCCAGCAGTCGCCGAACATCTGCCGCAGGGTCCCCGGGCCGCCAGGGTTGCCAGTCGTCGTGGCGGCCGGCTCGGGGTGCCAGCTGGTGGTGTTGGCGAGGTTGCCGGAGATCTCGGTGTTGCGCGCGGCGTGCTCCCACTCGGCCTCGCTCGGCAACCGCTTGCCCGCCCAGGTCGCGTAGGCCTCCGCCTCGTAGAAGCTGACGTGGCTGACCGGCAGGCCCGGGTTGACCGGCCAGGTGCCGTTCAGCGTGTGCTCGAACCAGCCGCCGTCGGCCTCGGTCCAGTAGAACGGTGCGGCCCACTCCTCGGTCTGGACCTTGGCCCAGCCGTCGGAGAGCCAGAGCTCGTGGCGCCGATAGCCACCGTCGGCCATGAACTCCAGCCACTCGCCGTTGGTCACGAGCCGGTCGGCGATCCGGAACGGCCGCAGCCACTGCTCATGGCGCGGCAGCTCGTTGTCGAAGCAGAACCCGCTCCCAGAACCGTCGGCGCTGCCGTCGTGCCCGATCTCGACGAGCCCACCGTCGACCTCGACCCAGCCGAGTGCATCGGACTCGGATGCCGCGGTCGGGGCGCCTGCGTAGGCGGGCTGGAGGGGGTTGCGCGAGAGCACGTGCTTGATGTCCATGAGGAGCAGCTCCTGATGTTGCTGCTCGTGGTGGAAGCCGAGCTCGATCGTGCTCGCCAGCTTGGTGAGCGTGCCCTCGTCGAGGCTGGTCAGCAGGCCGCGCATCCGCTCGTCGACGTTGTCGCGGTAGACACCGACGTCGTGGGCGCCGGGTCGGCTGATCAGACCTCGGTCGGGGCGGCTGTAGCGCGGACCGATGCCCTCGTAATAGCTGTTGAAGAGGAACCAGTACTTGTCCTGGAACGGCGCGAACTCCGGCTCGTTGTCCGCCAGCACGAAGGTCTCGAAGAACCAGGTCACGTGAGCCCGGTGCCACTTGGTGGGGGAGACGTCCGGCATCGACTGCACAGTCTGGTCCTCAGGGGACAGGGGCGCGGCCAGCCGTTCGGTGTGGGCGCGCACCTCGTCGTACCTGCTCTTAAGGGCTGTGGGGTCCCAGCTGTGCCCCAGGTCGGTCGTGCTGCTGGTCATGCGCGCACCTCGATCTGTCGTCGTCGACTGCGTCCCGGCTATTGATACCCACCCGGGTGGGCGGCGAACCGAGGAACGGTGGAACCACGCTAGGGGTGCCCGCCGACAACGGGCTACGTTCGATCGGAAAATATGCCCCTGAAGGCCGGCCTGGGCATCGGCGCCGCCCTGTCCGTCGTCCTCGCCGCGGACACGCTGTCGATCGCGATCATGGAGCTGGTCGACAACACGGTGATCGCGCTGGTCCCCGGCGCGATGGACGCAGGACTGGTCAACCCGAGAGGGCTAGCCTGACCGCCGTGACCACGATCGCCGTCGCCGGCGGAACCCGGCGCTCTCGGCCGTGAAGTCGTCGACGCCGTACGACGCCGCGACCTCACGCCGGTCGTCATCTCCCGCTCGCAGGGGGTGGACCTGACCACGGGCTCAGGTCTGGACGAGGCACTGGCCGGCGTCGACGCGGTGATCGACGCCAGCAACGTGACAGCTCTCCGCGCCAAGCCCGCCATCAAGTTCTTCGAGGCGGCCACGGGCCTCGCCGACGGCGGACTGCTGACCGGTGACGGCGCCACGATCCTGCCCGAGACCTACGACCACTGGCTGGCCAAGGGCAGGCGCTAGAGGCGAAGTCGGGCCCCGATGGGGTACCTGACTTGACTGCGCCCGCCGGCAGTGTGTGGGCACCGTCGGTGGCGTGCGGCTCTTGGATGCCTAGCGAACCCAGCGGTAGACCTGCCCGTCGCGCACCTCTACCTCGCGCGGTGGTCGGGGCCGCGGGTGGTGACGCAGGTGCTGCAGCACCTGGTTGCGCCCCCGGAGCGCGGTCTGCCGGTCGGTCCAGTGCAGGAGGGGGTGGAGCAGCGGGGCGGCGCCGGCGTAGTCGGCCTCGTCGAGCCGCGCCCAGACCTCGGCGACCGGCTCGGGTTGCTCGGGGAGGTCGTGCAGCATCGCCGGCACGCACATCCGCCACGCGTCGGTGACCAGCTCGCGCATCTCGTCGTCGTCGATCGCCGCGAGGTGGCCGCACACCCACTGGTAACGCAGGTCGCTCGTCGGCGGCAGGAAGAAGACGTCCGGCGCCGACGCGATGAGGTCATCGCGCTGCACGTTGGGGAAGCCGAAGCCCATCCGCTCCTCGTCCTCCGAGAACGCGACGAAGACGATCTGCCCGACCCGGAACCTCCAGCGGCCGCGGACCTGCACCTCGTAGGCACGCGGAAGCGTGGACGCCACCCGGCGGACGGCCTCTGCGTCGGTCATGCCGGTCAGGCTAGGGCGCGCCAGGGACAGGGCGGCTACATCTCCTCGTGCACGTCCGGATCGCCACCGAACAGCCGGCCGTCGCTCCGGCCCAGCGCCGAGATCGCATCGACCTCGTCGGGCGTGAGCGAGAACCCGAAAACGTCGAGGTTCTCGGCCTGCCGGGCGGCCGACGACGACTTCGGGATCGGCAGTGACCCGAGCTCGACGTGCCAGCGCAGGATGACCTGGGCCGGCGTCACGCCCAGCCGCGCCGCCGGCGCGGCGACGGCCGGCTCGCCGTACGGCGCTGCCCGCTTGCCGAGCGGGCTCCACGCCTCGGTCAGGATGCCGAGCTCGGCGTGGTCGGCGCGAACGGCGTTCTGCGGGAAGGCCGGGTGCAGCTCGATCTGGTTGACCGCCGGCACTACCCCGGTGTCGGCGATGATCCGGTCGAGGTGGGCCCGGGTGAAGTTGGAGACGCCGATCGACCGCACCAGACCCCGCGAGCGCAGCTCCACCAGCGCCCGCCAGGCCTCGGGGTAGAGCCCGACCGAGGGGTTGGGCCAGTGGATGAGGTGCAGGTCGAGGTAGTCGAGGCCGAGCCGCTCGAGCGACCCCTCGACCGACGAGATCGCCTCGTCGTAGGCGTGATGCCGGCCCGGCAGCTTGCTGGTGACGAACAGTTCCTCGCGCGGCGCCCCAGAGCGCTTCAGGCCCTCACCGATCGACGCCTCGTTGTCGTAGTTCACCGCCGTGTCGATCAGCTGGTAGCCGACCTCGATCGCACTGACCACCGCCTCGACCGCCGCGGAGCCGTTCAGGGGATAGGTCCCGAAGCCGATCGCGGGGATGGTGTGGCCGTCATTGAGTTCGTATGTTGGAGTCACAGTCCCACGCTACCTATCAGGTCTATCGTCCTACTCGTGATCACTGACGACGCCAAGGCCGAGGTCGTGGCGGCCTGCCGTCGACTGGCCGCCGAAGGTCTGCTCATCGGCACCGCCGGCAACGTCAGTCTCCGGGTCGGCGACCGGGTCGCGGTCACCGCTACCGGGGCGGTGCTCGGTGAGCTGACCGAGGACCAGGTCGTCGAGGTCGATCTCGGCGGCCGTCAGGTCGGCGGTTCCCTGGTGCCGACGTCCGAGGTCTACCTCCACCTCTCGATCTACGAGAAGTACGACGTCGCCGCTGTCGTGCACACCCATGCCCCGGTCAGCACGGCCGCGTCCGTCTCGCTGAGCTCGATCCCGGTCATCCACTACCAGCAGCTGCTGCTTGGCGGGGAGGTCCGGGTGGCGCCGTACGCGACGTTCGGCACGCCCGAGCTCGCCGCTCGCGTGGTCGCCGCCCTCGAGAACCGGGCGGCGGCACTGATGGCCAACCACGGGGCGGTCGCGGTCGGGGGGACCCTCGACAAGGCGGTCGAGAACGCGCTGTTGCTGGAGTGGCTGTGCACCGTCTACCGCGACGCCGTCGCGATGGGCAAGCCGGCAACGCTCACCCGCAAGCAGCAGGAGGACGTGATCGCCGCGGCGATCGCGCGGAACTACGGCACCGTCCAGAAGGCAGAGGAGAGCTCATGACCAAGGTGGTCTGCGTCGGCGTGCACGTGCTCGACATCCACGTCGCGACCGTCGACAGCATCCCGGAGGGGTCGAGCGGCGCGCTGGTCGACACCATCCGGATGTCGCCCGCCGGCACGGCCGGCGGCACCGCGGTGGTGCTCAGCAAGCTCGGCGCCGAGGTGACCAGCATCGCCGCCGTCGGCGACGACCCGATCGGCACGACGCTGGTCGGCCTGCTTCGCGCCAACGGCGTCGACACCGGACAGATCGTCACCAAGGAGGGCGTCCAGACCTCCGCGAGCGTGCTGCCGATCAACGGCAGCGGTGACCGGCCGGCCTGGCACTGCATCGGCGCCAACGGCACCCTCACCCTCGACGACATCGACCTCGACCTGGTGCGGGCCGCCGACCACGTGCACGTCGGTGGTCCCGAGTTCCTGGGCAACGCGGCGGTCGCCGTACTCGAAGCGGCGCGGAGCGCCGGAGTCACGACCTCGATCGACATGCTGGCGCCGGGGGAGCCGATGTGGTTGGACGCCATCGCCGGCTGCGTGCCGCTGGTCGACCTGTTCCTCCCCAACGACGAGCAGCTGCTCGGTCTGACCGCGACGACCACGCTCGAGGACGGCGCGCGGGCGCTCCTCGACAAGGGCGTCGGCTGCGTCGCCGTGACGGCTGGTGCGCGGGGCGCCTACGTCGCCACGGCCGACGACACGACGTGGGTGCCGGCGTTCGAGATCGACGTGGTCGACACGACCGGCTGTGGCGACTCGTTCTCCGCCGGCTTCCTGCTCGGCCGCGCCCACGGCCGGGACCTCGTCGCGTCCGCCACCCTCGGCTGCGCGACCGCGGCCCAGGTTGCCCAGAGCCTGTCGACCGACGCCGGGTCCTATGACCTGGCGTCGGTCGACAGGTTTGCGGCCGCTACGCCGACCCGGTGACGGTCACCGGAAGGTGCGGCCGGTGACCTTGTAGTTCAGGCCGTCGTCCTTCGGGATGCCCAGGCAGGAGTACGGCGACTGGCCGTCCTGCCAACAGTCGAACCGGGTGCTCGAGTTGACCAGGACCGCGTCGACCCCCTTGATCGACCGCGAGCTGAACGGCACCGGCTTCGTCGCGTTGCCCTTCTTGTTGAGCTTCACGATGGTCTGGCTGACCTTGCCGTTCTTCCGATACACGATGATGACCGCGGCGGAGCCACGAGCCGTCGGCGGCAGGTCGAACGCCAGTCGCAGCTTCCATCTGGGGGCGCCGAGGTTCTTGGGGTTGAACCTCACCGTCGCCGACGCCATGTGATTGACCGGGCCCCTGCCGAAGTTCGACTGGTTGGCGCCGAGCCGGATCGTCGCGGCGGCGGGGGCGTTCTTGTAGGCGTTCCCCTCGTCGTAGACCTGCTTCGCCCGCCGGTTGGCGGCCTGGAACTTGATGATCTCCGACTTGATGGTGGTGCCACGGCCCTTCAGGATGTCGGCCAGACCCTGGGTGGAGTAGCGGTCCGGTCCGGCGCCGTTGGCGCCGTCGAGCCGCTTCCAGACGTCGAGCACGAGCTTGGGCAGCTTGCCGATCTTGGCCGAGAACTTCTCGGTCAAGTAGCGCCAGAAGATCCAGGTGCCGTAGTGGAAGCCGTTGCCGAAGGTGTCGATCGGGACCTGGGGAAGGGCGAGGGGACCGGTCCCGAGGTAGTTCCGGTTGTCGTTGACGGCGTCGAACATCTCGTCCTCGACCCAGGTCGCGGTCGATTCGAGGACCCAGCCGTCCTCGTAGGCGTCGTAGGCGTACTGCACGGCGTGGAAGAACTCGTGCGCCGCCGTCACCTGCATGTTCTCGGTCGGGGTGTTGGTCGGGAACTCGCTCTCGTCGTAGTCGTTGTCGAGCGCGCAGTAGGCCCAGAAGCTGAAGTCCTGGTAGCCCGGGTCGTTCTGGTCGAACGGGTCGTGCGGGTCGTCCGACGTGCAGAATCCGTAGAGACCGTTGGGGCCGATGTCGCCGAGGTAGATGTCGACCTTGTTGGTGCCGGTGCCGCCGCCGATCGCGCCGTCGCGCTCGGGCGTGCGGTAACCCGCGGCGATGTAGTCGATGTTGATCTGCTCGATCGTGTTCAGCACCTGGGTCGACGTACGCCGGCGACTGTCACGTTCGTTTCCATCGGAGCCGTCGGGCGCGTTGCCGCCCGTCTCGGTGTAGTGGACGCAGATGACTCGCGGCACCGCACTGGGAGAGGGGCAAGGTTGCCCGGGATGTAGGGGTCGCCGGGATCGCCGGGCCGGAGGAAGAACCGCTGGGCGGTCTTCCGGTCGGCGGCCGCCAGGTACTTCAGGTCGCGCTTGAGGTCGCGCAGTGCGACCGTGAGGTCGCGACCATCGGTCGTGCGACCGCCTCGCGAGACCGCGTCGCCGTCGACGATGGCCTCCACCTCGGCCAGCGTGTCCGCGGCGATCTCGCGGTTGGTCTGGTGGTCATTCGCGATCTTCGGCGGTGCGCCGAAGTCGTCCTTCGCGACGGCCGTCGGGCCCGCCAGGGTGAGGCTGAGCGCGAACGCAATGGGAATGGAGATGAGTGATCTGGTCTTCAGCACCCGAGCATCTTCACACCCGCTCGCGAACTCGGTTAATCGTTCTTGGAAAAACAAGTCTCAGTCTCGTATCGCGCTGATGGCGCGTGCCGACACCCGGAACCGGGCGCTGTCGTCGCGCGGCTCGCCGCCGCACGCGAACATCGTCTGCCGGTTGCAGCGGTAACGGGCCGACGTGTTCACGAGGGTGACGACAACCCGCGCCACGACCTTGGGGTCGAACCGCACTGTCACGGTGCCTTCCCCGCGGTCGAGCCGTACGGCGTGCCGGACGCGCCGGCCGTCGGTCCGCACGACGGTCACCCGCGCGGCCGACCTGCGGCGCGGCGCGTCGATCGTGACCCGGAGTCGCGATCCGTTCCTGAGCTCACGGGTGGGTGAGAACGCGACGTGCTTCGCCGCGAGGTGGTCGATCCGCATGCGGACAGTCGCACCGAGCCGGTCGCGGTCCAGCGGCGCCGCGCGGCGCACCCGCGCCGTCGGCCACCGGCTCCCCTCCTGATAGGTGTCCGCCGGGGCCAGGTTCGCGACGGCGTACGACGTCAGCGTTCCGGCCAGTCCGGCATGCCGGTCGAGCACCGCCTCCAGCGCATCGATCGAGGAGAGGTCGAGCGCGTCGCCGACGGTGTCGGCGCGGTTCCAGACGGATCGCACCAGGCCGTCGCCGTACCGGTCGGTCAGGAACTCCCACCACGCCCAGTTGCCGTAGTGGGCGTAGTGGTCGTTGGAGAAGTCGTCGAGGGGCACGCCCGGGCGATGCACGGTGCCGAAGCGCAGGTAGCGGCGGTTGTCGTCGACCTTGTCGGCGAAGGTCTCCTCGATCCACGTGGCCGACGACTCCAGCAGCCACGGGTCCTCGCGGAAGTCGTAGCCGAACTGGATCGCGTGGAAGAACTCGTGGGCGGCGGTCACGCGGAGGCTGTCGCCGGGTGGCTCCCCGAACTGGCGGCGCGAGAAGTCGTCGTCGAGCACGCAGTAGCTGGACGCCGCAAACCGTTCGCCGCGGACCCGCCGCTCCGGCGTGCAGTAGCCGAACAGGCCGCGGTCGCCGAGATCGGCGAGATAGACGTCGAACCGACTGTCGCCGCCGCGGCGCCCATCGGCCGGCGGCTTCCGGTAGCGGAGCTCGTCGACCTCGTGGTCCCACACCTTGCCGAGCGTCCGCAGGGTGCGGAGCGCCCAGCGCCGGGACGGCGGCGCGTCGGCGCCGCGGACGGCGAAGTGGACGCAGATCCGCTTGCCGCACACCTTGCGGCTCGGACCGCGATAGCCGTCGCCGCCCGGATCCTGGTCGCCGTCGGTCGGTCGCGCCAGGATCGCGCTCGCGAGCAGCGAGTCGAACGGCCCGAGAGTCGGTCGCGCGACGAACAGGTCGCGCATCGCCAACGTGGAGAACGGCGTGTCGCTCGCGTGCCGCGCGCCGGTCGGCTGCGGGTCCGGCTGCTGCGGGTCAGCGTTCACCGGGCCGCCGAACGCAGCGACCACGCCCGTGAGAAGGCAGGCGACAGCGAGGCGTGCGGGGAAGGACACGCCCACCAGCGTCGCGGACGAAGCCACCCGATCCCGGGATGACGCGCCGGGGTGGGGGAGGATGACGGCGTGACCGCGCCGACGCTGCCAGCCGATCCATTGGTGGGGGACGCCACGGACGAATCCCGACGCAGCGCACTGCGGCGGATGCGCACCGTGGCGGTGTCCCTCCTGCTGTTCGCCGCGGCTGTCTACGTGGTCACTCTCGACCAGGACGGGTTCCTGGGATTCGTCAACGCCGGCGCCGAGGCGTCGATGGTGGGCGCGATCGCCGACTGGTTCGCGGTGACGGCGCTGTTCAAGCACCCGCTCGGCCTGCCGATCCCGCACACCGCGCTGATCCCGAAGCGCAAGGACGACCTGGGCAAGGGGCTGGAGCAGTTCGTCGGGGAGAACTTCCTCCAGGAGGACATCATCCGCGAGCGGATCCTGTCGGTAGGGATCTCGCAGCGGGTGGCGACCTGGCTCGCCGTGCCCGCCAACGGGGCCCGCGTCGTGGAGGAGGTCGCCGACCTGGCGGCCATCGGCCTGTCCAAGGTGCGTCCTGACCACATCGAGTCGCTCGTCAACGACGCGCTGACGCCGCGGTTCCGGGAGGAACCGGTCGCGCCGCTGCTCGGTGGTCTGCTCCAGGAGGCGCTCGCCGACGACCTGCACCACGGGCTGGTCGACCTCGCCCTCACCGAGCTCCACGACTGGCTGATCGCCAACCCGGAGACGGTGCACGAGGTCATCGGCGAGCGGGCGCCGTGGTGGGCGCCGGACAGCGTGAACACCTACGTCATCAACCGCCTGCACATGGAGATGGTCCGGTGGATGTCCGAGATCCGGAGCCAGCCGGGGCACCGCGCGCGACGGGCACTGGACTCGATGCTGCAGCAGCTCGCGAACGACCTGCTGACCGACCCGGACACGCAGCAGCGCGCCGAGCGGCTCAAGGAGCGGGTGCTCGACCACCCCGCGGTGATCCGGACCGCCATCGCTGTGTGGACGGCGCTGCGGGAGGCGTTGGTCAAGTCGCTCGACGACCCGACGGGTGCGGTCTACCAGCGGCTGCTGCTCGAGGTCGACGTGTTCGCCACCCGGCTCCGCGAGGACGCCGAGCTCCGCAACCGGCTGGACCAGGCGGCAGCCGACCTGGCCGTCTTCGCCGTCGATCGCTACGGCAGCGAGGTCACCGCGATCATCACGCACACGATCGAGCGGTGGGACGGCAAGGAGGCGTCGCAGCGGATCGAGCTGCACGTCGGGCGGGACCTGCAGTTCATCCGGATCAACGGCACCATCGTCGGCGGCCTGGTCGGTGTGATCATCCACGCCGTGTCGCTGGCCGTTCACTGAGCCGCGAACTGACTTCGCTGCAATAGGGTTCAGGTATGCCTGAACCTGTCGACGTACCGATCACGGACGGCGCCATCAAGCTCGGCCAGTTCCTCAAGCTGGCCAACCTGATCGACTCCGGCTCCGAGGCCAAGCCGTTGCTCGCCGCCGGGATGGTGCGCGTCAACGGCGACGTCGAGACCCGGCGCGGCCGGCAGTTGCAGGACGGCGACGTCGTCGCGGTCGCAGCTCAGTCGGCCCGGGTGGTCACCGGCGAGGTGAAGGACGACCTGCCCTGGTGACCGGCTGACCCTGGGTCAGCTGACGCCGAGCAGGTCGACGACGAAGATCAGCGTCTCGCCCGGCTTGATCGCGCCACCGGCCCCGCGGTCGCCGTACCCGAGGTGCGGGGGGATGACCAGCTGCCGGCGGCCGCCGACCTTCATGCCCTGCACGCCGGCGTCCCAGCCCTCGATGACCTGGCCGACGCCGAGCCGGAACTGCAGCGGCGCACCGCGGTTGTACGACGCGTCGAACTCCTCGCCGCTCGAGTGGGCGACACCCACGTAGTGCACCGACACGGTGCTGCCGGACGTCGCCTCGGTGCCGTCGCCGACGGTGACGTCGGTGACCACGAGGTCGGCGGGCGGCTCGGGGTCGAAGAACTCGATCTCAGGCTTTTCCATGCTCCCACCCTAGGGCCACCGCGAAGTCCGATTGACGCCAGGCGACCGCAACCCAACACCGTCAACTGCGGGCCGGCAGCGCGGAGACGCGCTCGGCCAGATAGGTCAGCCTTGGTGCACGTAGGAGTCGAGCTGGTCGCGCTCGAACTGGAGCTGGTCGATCTTGTGCTTCACCAGGTCACCGATGCTGACGATGCCGACCAGGCGGTCACCCTCGCACACCGGGATGTGACGGAACCGACCCTCGGTCATGGCCATCATCACGTCGTCGAGGTCGTCGTCGGGCGCACAGGTCCGGACGACCTCGGTCATGATCCCGCCGACCGTGTTGTCGATGACGGTGCCGTCGCTGTGCATGCGGCGGACCACGTCGCGCTCGCTGACGATGCCGTCCATCGTGGTGCCGTCGGAGCTGACGATGAGGGCGCCGATGTTGTGCTCGGCGAGCGCCTTGACGAGTTCGCGCACACCGGCGGCGGGCGAGATCGTGACGACGTCCTGGTGCTGCTTGGTCTTGAGGACCTCGATGATGCGCATGTGAAGCAGGTTACTCGCGGCGCGGGCTCCGCGACCAGATGTCCGAAACCGTCCCGGGACCACTTCCCGGCCAGTCCGGGTCGTCCTCGCCGTCCGGCACCGAGCCGAGGAAGGACATCGCCGCGTCGTGCAGATGACCGTTGGACGCGAGGGCGTTGCCACCCCACGGCCCGTCCACGCCGTCGAGCGACGTGAACCGGCCGCCGGCCTCACGCACGATGATGTCGAGGGCCGCCATGTCGTAGACCTCGAGCTGCGGTTCCGCCGCCACGTCGACCGCGCCCTCGGCAAGCAGCATGTAGGACCAGAAGTCGCCATAGGCCCGGGTGCGCCACACCCGCCGCATCAGGGCCAGCATGTCCTCGCCCAGCCCGCGGTCCTCCCAGCCCCTGATCGACGAGTAGGAGAAGGACGCGTCCTCGAGGCGGCGTACGTCGGAGACCTGGCACTGGGTGGGCTTGAGCAACGACTTGCCGGTCCATGCGCCTTGGCCGCTGGAGGCCCACCAGCGTCGCTGCAGCTGCGGCGCCGACACCACGCCCAGCACCACCTCGTCGTCGACGGCGAGAGCGATCAACGTCGCCCAGACCGGCACGCCGCGGACGAAGCTCTTGGTGCCGTCGATCGGGTCGATGATCCAGCGACGTTGCGAGTGCCCCGACGTGCCCTCCTCTTCGCCGGTGACGGCGTCGCGGCTGCGCGCCTTGGAGAGGGTACGGCGGATGGACTTCTCGACCGCCTGGTCGGCGTCGGTCACCGGGGTCAGGTCCGGCTTGCTCATCACGTGCAGGTCGATGGCCTTGTAGCGGGCCTGGGTGAGCGAGTCCGCGTCGTCCGCCAGCAGGTGCGCCAGCCGGAGGTCGTCGGTGTAGTCGGTGCTCACGGGCTCACCCTAGCCATCGACGCCGTGGACTGAACCAGGTGCGCCTCGCATCCGTAGAGCCTCGTGTGCTGCATTCTTTCGTCATGGAGATCAACGGCCTTCCCCTGCACGTGCTCGTGGTGCATGCCGCGGTGGTGCTCACGCCGATCGCTGCTCTCGCCGCGATCGGCTACGCCGCCGTGCCGCGGTGGCGCGACTACCTGCGCTGGCCGGTGGTCGTCGCGGTGGTCGTGGCGGTCGGAGCGGTGTGGGTCGCCTACCTTTCCGGCGACGACTTCCGCGGCGACGCGCGGTTCGCCACCGCCACCGGTGAGTTCGCAGACAAGCTCGACAAGCACGAGGACCTCGGCGGCATCCTGCGCTGGGTGGCGAGCGGGTTCGCGCTGGTGACGCTGGCGGCGATCGCGCTGCACACGCGGACGGGCGTCACGCGGGTGCTGTTCTCGGTCGCCGTGATCGCGCTCGGCCTGGCGACGGTCGTCCTCACCATCATGACCGGCGACGCCGGCGCGCAGGCGGTCTGGGGAACCTAGGGGTCCTAGTAGTCCGTCACTGATCGCGCGGCGAGGAGTCTGCGGAACGACGCGACCCGCTCGGGGTCGGCGGTGCCGTCGGCGATCGCGTCGTCGAGGCCGCACTCGGGCTCGTCGGTGCCATGGGTGCAGCCGCGCGGGCACTCCTCGGTCATCTCGTCCAGGTCGGGGAACGCCTCGATGAGCTGCTCCGGCTGGACATGGGCCAGGCCGAACGAGCGGATGCCCGGAGTGTCGACGATCCAGCCGGCCTCATCGGGCAGCGCGAACATGATCGCGGACGTGGACGTGTGCCGACCCTGGCCGGTCACCGCGTTGACCTGGCCGATCTCGCGCCGCGCCTCCGGCACCAGCTCGTTGACCAGAGTCGACTTCCCGACGCCGCTCTGGCCGATCATCACGCTGGTGCGGCCGACCAGTCGCTCCTGGAGGTCCGCGAGCCCGTCGATCCTGCTCGCGCTGTCGCGGTGGGTCACGACCCAGGGCACGCCGAGGGAGCGGTACGTCGACAGCAGCGTCTCGGGATCCTCGAGGTCGGCCTTGGTGAGGCAGAGCAACGGCGACATGGCGGCGTCGTAGGCCGCCACCAGCGCCCGGTCGATCCATCGGGTCCGCGGCTCGGGATCGGCGAGGGCGGTCACCACGACCAGCTGGGCAGCGTTGGCGACGATGACCCGCTCGATGGGGTCGTCGTCGTCCGCCGTCCGGCGCAGCACGGTGGTCCGCTCCCCGACCTCGACGATCCGCGCCAGGCTGCCGTCGTTGCCGGACACGTCGCCGACGACCCGGACCCGGTCGCCGACCACCACGCCCTTGCGGCCGAGCGGTCGTGCCTTCATCGCCATCACCCGGCGACCGTCGACGAGCAGCGTGAACCTGCCGCGGTCGACCGTCACGACCATGCCGTCGACCGCGTCGTCGTAGGAGGGGCGGTCCTTCGTGCGGGGACGGGTCCGGCGGCGCGGTCGCTCGTAGTGCTCGACGTCGTGCTCGCCGTACCGGCCCGTTCCGCTCATCCGGGCCTCAGAGCAGCGCGGCCCAGAAGGCGGCGAAGTCGGGGAAGGTCTTGCTGGTGGTCGCGACGTCCTCGACCAGGATGCCGGGCACGGCCGCACCGATGATCACGCCGGCGTGTGCCATCCGGTGGTCGGCGTAAGTGTGGAACACACCGCCGGTCAGCGGCGCCGGCCGGAGGGAGAGTCCGTCGGGATGCTCGGTGACGTCGGCGCCGAGGGCGCCGAGCTCCTTGGTCAGGGCCGCGAGCCGGTCGGTCTCGTGGCCGCGGATGTGAGCGATCCCGCGCAGGTGCGACGGAGTGGTGGCGAGCGCGCAGAGCGCGGCGACAGCCGGCGCCAGCTCGCCGACGTCGTGGAGGTCGGCATCGATGCCGAGCAGTCCCCGATGGCCGCCCGCGGGTCCGGTCACGCGGAGCCCGGTGTCGGCCCGGTCGACGGTGCAGCCCATCCGGGCGAGCAGGTCGTCCAGCGCGTTGCCGGGTTGGGTCGTCGACTTCGGCCAGTCCCGCACGGTGACGGAGCCACCGGTCACGGCCGCCAGCGCCAGGAACGGCGCGGCGTTGGAGAGGTCCGGCTCGATCGTCTCGTCGTGCGCGGCGATCGGCCCCGGAGCGACGGCCCAGCGGTTGGCGTCCGCGTCGTCGACGGCGACGCCGCGGTCACGCAACATCGCGATCGTCATCTCGATGTGGGGGAGCGACGGGACCGGCTTGCCGTCGTGCCGGACGTCGACGCCGTGGTCGTAGCGGGCGCCCGCGAGCAGCAGCGCCGACACGAACTGCGACGACGCCGACGCGTCGATCACGACCGTGCCGCCGGGCACCCGGCCTTCGCCGGCGACCACGAAGGGCAGCGACCCCCGCCCTCCGTCATCGATCACGACGCCGAGCGCGGTGAGCGCGGTGAGCACCTCGCCGACCGGCCGGTTGCGCATGTGGGGGTCGCCGTCGAACGCGACCGTCCCGCCGACCAGGCCGGCCACCGGCGGCACGAACCGCATCACTGTGCCGGCCAGACCGCAGTCGACCTCGGCCGCGACCGAGGCTGCCGACGGGTCGAGGGGCGTGACCGTCCAGTCGTCGCCGGAGGTGTCGATCGCCGCCCCGAGCGCGCTCAGGGCCTGCGCCATCAGCAGTGTGTCGCGCGACCGCAACGCACGTCGTACGACGGACGGGCCGTCGGCCAGCGCTGCCAGCACCAGGGCCCGGTTGGTCAGCGACTTGCTGCCGGGGAGCGAGACCACCGCGTCGACGGGTGCCGTTGCCACAGGCGCGGGCCAGGGGTCGGCGAGCGCGACGGCGGGAGTGGTCATGACGCGCGACAGTCTAGGAGTCGGCCGAGCCGGGGAGCGGTTTCTGGCACGCTATGCGCCATGACTGCGGCCGGGACGCGCCCGGACCCGGGGTTCGTCGGTCGAGTCGACGAGGTCGCCCGGTTGATCGAAGCCGTCCGGTCCGCCCGCGATGGCAGACCGTCGGTGTGCGTGGTGGTCGGAGAGGCCGGCATCGGCAAGTCCCGCCTGGCAACGCGGGTCGCCGGTGAGGCGCGCGAGCTGGGGTTCGAGGTGGTCTGGACGGAGGCGGAGGACGGTGCGGGACCCTTCTCGGCTCTCGCCGGCCTGCGGACCCGTCAGGACGGATCTCCCGGAGGCGACGACCCACGATGGGACCGGCTGGAGGCCGTGGCCGCGACGATCACGGCCCGCGCTCCGGTGCTGGTGATCGTCGAGGACTTCCACTGGGCGGACCCATCATCTGTCTGGCTCATCGAGCGGCTTGGTCGGCAGCTGGACGGTGTGGCTGCAGCGCTGTTGGTCACCGCCCGCTCCGACGAGCCGGGGAAGCAACGGGTCTCCGGCCTCCTCGGGTCGGCCGACCACGTCATCCGCCTCGCGGGGATGACGTTGGACGAGACCGTCCGTCTCGCCGAGCTCGCCGCGCCCGGGACGGCCGTCGACGGATCCGGGTTGTGGGAGCGCACCGGAGGAGTCCCTCTATTCGTCCGTGAGGCAGCCGTCCTCGACGCGGAGGGCGGCGGCGCCTCGCTGGCGACCGAGGTACTGCGACGCAGGTTCGAGCGACTCGGCGCGGAGACCGCTCGCGTCCTCGCGACGGTCGCGCTCGCACCGGGCGGCACCTCCCTCCTCGTGCTCGCGCGGGCCCTGGACCGGCCGATCGAAGCGGTCGCCGGTGCCGTCGACATCGGCCGGGCGGAGGAGCTCGTCGTGGACGAGCGCGGCGGCGGCATCCGGTTCCGGCACGCCCTGCTCGCCGAGGCGGCGGCCGAGAACGTCCCGCCCGCCGAGCAGCGGGCCCTGCGCCTCGCCCTGGCCGCGGCCCTCGACGCGGAGGGAGGCGAAGAGGCCCGCGCGCGGGCGGCCGAGCTTCGCCTGCTCGCGCTTCCGGCCGGCGACCCCGCGGGCGCCGCGGCCGCGGCGCTCGAGGCCGTCGTCGCGCTGCGCGCCGCCGACGAGGGGTCCGCGGCATCCGCCCTGGCCGAGACTGCGATCGACGTGCTGACGACGTACGGCGCCGCGCCGGACCTCATCGCTTCCCTCCATGTGGAGCGCGGCGAGTCACTCTTCGACCTCGGAGAGAGGGTCGGCGCGGGCGCTTCGTTCGCCGCCGCCGCCGAGATCGCGCCGGTCGACCCGACACTCCGTGCCCGCGCCGAGACCGGACGCGCTTGGTACGTGAACCCGCTCCTCCTGAACTCCGGCACGATCGAACGGCTGACCGCGGCCGAGGCGGCACTCGACCCGGCGGACTCAGCCCTCCGGGTCCGGCTCCTGGGCCGACTCGCTGCCGCGAGCATCGCGCATCCGGCTGCGCGCGCACAGGGTCGACGGACCGGTGAGGAGGCGGTCGCGATGGCACGCCGGATCGGCGATCCGGCGCTGTTGAGCCAGGCGCTGGCCGACCTGCACCTGGCGCCCGCGACGCCGGCCGAGTGGGCAGCCCGCGTGGACGCCGCCGACGAGATCGTTGCGCTCGGAGAGCGGCTTGGCCGACCGGATGTCGCCCTCCTCGGCTACGAGTGGCAGTTCGGCGAGCGGCTGGGGCGTGCCGACCTTCCGGGAGCCGAGGCGGCGCTGACGCGCCTCGAGCTCTACGCGCGCCTGACTTCGGGGCCCCGGTGGCGGCTCGCTGCTGGTCTCCGCCGCGCCACGCTGCTGAGCCTGGCCGGCGACCGGGAGCGGTGCCTCAACCTGCTCGAGTCCGAGTTCGAGAACGCCGGACCGTGGATCCACCCGGAGGAGCTGGCCGGCATCGGGATGACCTTCCGGGCCGCGACCGCCCTCCTCCACGGCGTCACGGACCCGGTGCTCGCCGCTCGGCTGGCCGCGAACCAGGACGAGGTCGAGCTCCTCTCGACGCCGTTCGTGCAGGCCAGCCTCGCGCTGGGGACGCTTGCCCAAGGTGAGCACGACCGGGCGAGGACCCATCTCGGCCTGGCTGTCGCCGGTCTCGACGTCCTGGCGACGGGACTGGAGTCGCTGTTCGCGGTCAACGTCTGTGGCGTGGTCGCCGGGATGTTGCACGACGTCTCCGCGGCGCGCGCCGTCCGACCGCAGTTGGAGCCGTTCGCCGACCGGCTGACGGCGGGGAGCGGGTCGGTCGTGCTCCCGGTGGCGACCACGATCGGGATGCTGGCCGACCTCGAGGGCGACCACGACGCCGCTGTCCGCTACCACCGGCAGGGGATCGCGCTCGCGGACCGGGTGCAGTCGGAGGTGCTGGTAGCGCGGTGCCGGGCACTCGCCGATCACGCGACACCGACGGTTGAGCCGGTCCGAGCCACCCTTGCCCGAACCGGGGACCGATGGACCTTCTCCACGCCGCTCGGCACCGTTGCGGTCGAGGAGTCGCGCGGGCTGCTCCAGCTGATCGAGGTGCTGCGTGCCAACGGCCGTGACGTGGCCGCGCTCGACCTCGCCGGATCTGGTTCCGGCCCGGCGGTCGCCGTGCAGAGCGACCTCGGTCCGGCTCTCGATGGCCGGGCGAAGCGCGAGTACCGGGCCCGGATCGCCGATCTCCGGGAAGAGATCGACGATGCCGAGGCGATGAACGATCCCGACCGGGCCACCCGGGCGCGGTGGGAGCTCGACACCCTGCTCGAGGAGCTCAGCCGCGCGGTCGGACTCGGGGGGAGGGACCGCCCGCAAGGTGCGACCGACGAGCGGGCGCGGGTCAACGTCACCCGCAGCATCAAGCGCGCGATCACCGCGGTCGCGGCCCTGGCGCCGGAGCTCGGGGCCCACCTCGAGGCGTCGGTGCGGACCGGGCGACAGTGCCGCTACCAGCCCGATCCGGCGGTCGCGCTGACCTGGGAGGCCCCGACCTCACCCTGACGGAACGTCGTTCCGTCGCGACGGAACGCCTTCAGGGCATGAGCCTCTTCTCCCTGATCACCGCCGACAGGCGGATCCGTCTTCTCGCCCAGATCACCTGCGCGCCGTACCGGCCGATCTCCGCTCGGCCCCAGAGCAGCCGGAGGGTGGCGCGATGAGCACCCTCACCGCCGACCGCACGACCACCGACCGGACCGCGCGCCGTCGCGTCGCGGCCGCCTTCCTTGCCGCGGCAGGCTCCTGGGTCGTCTACATCGTGCTCATCGCCACCCTGACCGCCGACTACGAGGCCGCACTGGATGACGCGGCCGAGGCCACCGACACCGCGGTGAACCGGCTTCCCGCAGAGACGCTGGCCCAGCTCGCGGCCGATCACCCGGCAAGCAACGTGACCGGCCTGTTCCTGCTCCTGGTGCCCGCACTTCTGATCGTCGCCACCCGACGCGCGAGCACGGTCACCGGGGACCGGTGGGGCGTCCGGCTGGCGTGGGTCGGAGGCGCGGTCCTGTGGTTCTACCTGCTGCTGACATTCGGCCTGCTCGCCGCCCCCGACTCACTGCCGCCGCTGACGCGCGACCTCGACGTGCTCACGGTCCCCCTGGTGTCGGTCGGGTCCGTCCTCGGGATCTCCGCCTTCGTCCTGTCCGCGCTCGCGCTGCGGCGCCACCGATGGCGCCCGGTGGCGTGCACGGTCGCGGCCGTCCTCGTCCTCGCGGACCTGGTCATCAGCGTCGTCCTGCTGGTGACATCCGGGTTCGACGAGCCAATCGCCCCGATCGCGTTGCTGCCCGCCGAGCTGATCGTCGGCATCGCTCTCCTCGTCGGCGGCCGGCGATGACCACCGCCGGCCCCACCGCGGCGCTGGACATCGTCATCGTCGGCGACCCGCTCGACCGGCTCGACCCGGCCGTCGACACGACGCTCGGCATCGTGACCGCCGCGCTGGCCCGCGGACACCACGTGCGGGCGTGCGGACCGGCCGACCTCGCGATCGTCGACGGCGCGGCAGTCGCCCGGACGTACGACGTCCGCAGGGGCGACACCCGGTGGACCCACCTGGACGACGCGGACGCCGTACTCCTCCGGACGGATCCCCCGGTGGACCGTGCCTACCTCGATGCGACCCTGGTGCTCGACCGCGTCGATCCCACGCGCACGCTGCTCGTCAACGACCCGCGAGGGGTGCGGATCGCCAACGAGAAGCTGTGGGCACTCGAGCACGCAGACCTCTGCCCGCCGACGCTGGTGACGGCCTCGGCCGACCTGATCGCCGACTTCCTGCGCTGGCACCAGGAGTGCGTCGTGAAGCCGATCGACGGCTTCAGCGGCCACGGGGTGCTGCGGCTCGGCGACCAGGACTCCAACGCCGCGTCGATCATCGAGCTCTCCACCCACGGGGGGCGCCGCCAGGTCGTAGTCCAGCCGTGGCTGGAGCGGGTCCGGGACGGCAACAAGCGGCTGTTCGTCCACGACGGCGAGCCGGTCGCGGCCGCGCTGCGGTTCCCGGTCGAGAACGGCGACTTCCGGATCGGAATGCCGGCCCGGATGGTGGAGATCGACGACCGGGACCGCGAGATCTGCGACCGGCTGCGCCCCGGCCTCCGCGGCCTGGGGCTGTTCCTCGTCGGCCTCGACGTCATCGACGGCCTGCTGGTCGACGTGAACGTGACCAGTTCCGGCGCCCTCCGCAAGTGCGACCGGCTGCTCGGCAGCACCCTGTGCGCCGACTTCGTGGAGCTGATCGAAGCAACGAGCCGAAGGAGAGTCTCATGAGGTCCGGGATGCGCTCGCGCAAGGTAATCCTCGAGGAGGCCGTGGAAGCCCAGTTCGCCGGCGCCCCGGACGGCAGCCGACGGGTCGGCCTGGAGCGGGAGCTGATCCCCTACCGACACTCGGACCTCACCGCACCGGTGCCCGTCTCTGACCTGCGCCAGGCATTGGCCGGCGTGCCGGACGTGGGATTCGAGCCCGGGGGACAGGTCGAGCTGCACCCGGGTCCTTCGGACACGGCGGCCGACGCGGTCGCCGTGCTCCAGGAGCGCGAGCGGGCCGCCCGGGCCGCGCTCGCCACCGTCGGGATCCACCTGGCGGCAGTCGGCCTCGACCCGTGGCGCAGCCCGCAACGTCTCGGCCTGCAGCTGGGCGACCACCGCTACCTCGACATGGACCGACACTTCGACCAGATCGGACCGGCGGGTCGACGCTTCATGCGGCAGACGGCGGGACTGCAGATCTGCGTGGACCTCCGTCCAGGGATCGAGGGCGTCGTCCAGTGGCGCGCCGCGAACCTGATCTCGCCCGTCCTCGCCGCGGTCTTCGCCAACTCGCGCGTGTGTGAGGGTAGGCGGCTTGCCACGGACAGCGGTCGTACGGCGGTGTGCCTGGTGACCGATCCCGCCCGGATGGCATTCGGTCGGCTGGGTCGGTCCCCGAGCCAGGTGGGGGAGTACCTGCGGTACGCGAGCTCGGTGCCACCGCTCAGCTCTCGGTTCATCGGCGTTGACGCCCACCTCTCGACCCTGTTCCCCGCGGTCCGGCCGCGGGGGCACTACATCGAGGTCCGAGCGCTCGACGCGGTGCCCGGCCACGAGCTGGGGCCGGCGGTCGCGCTGACGACCGCGCTGTTGGCCGCGCCCGGTGCAGCCGACGAGGTCGTGGCCGCGCTCGACGGCATCGATGTCCCCGGCTTGTGGGCGCTCGCTGCCGGACCCGGGCTGCGGCACCCGATCCTCCAGGGCCTGGCCGCCGGACTGGTCCGGATCGCCCGGGGCGCGGCCGACGGCCTGCCGACCGGCTACCTGCCTCCGGACGAGGCCGGGCTCGGCCGGATCGCCGCCCGGATCCTGGGCCCGGTCGAGGCGGCGGCGTGAGAGTTCAGGTCAGCTGGGCCTTGACCAGCTTGGCTTCGCGCTTGGCGTTGTGAGCGAGGTGCCCTGCCTCGCGCCGCGCGTCTCGGGCGGCGCGGCCGGCGCGCCAGGCCAGGCCGGGCTTGCCCTCGGTGTCGCCGGCCGCGATGAGCAGGCCACCGGTGAGCGAGACGTTCTTGAAGAAGTGGCTGAGCTGGTCGCGGCGCTCGGCCGGATCCGAGGCCTCCCAGAAGCGGTAGCGCGCCGCGGTGGACGGCACCAGCGAGGCAGCGAGCACACCCGAGGCGACACGCGGGAACTTCCCGGTGGAGAGGGCGGCGGCGGCAATGATCTGGACCGCGCCGTTGATCCGCACCCAGGTCACGGCCTCGGTGGGGACCGGTGTGCCGTCGGGCGCGGCCTTCTCCACGAGCGGGACGAACCGGTCCGTCACCGGCTTCGCCTCGCGCGCCAGCGCCTCGGCGTTGCGGAGTGAGTCGATGCCGTTCGCAACGAAGAAGGCACCGAGCAGGGGTCGGACGAAGAGTCGGGTCAAGGCCATGTCGAGCCGGTACCCGGTCATCCGCGCGGCAACCGTGTCCGCGACCGGCGATAGGTTGACCTCTATGTGTGGGCGGTATGCCTCCAGCCGGAGCCCGGACGACCTCGCCGAGGAGTTCGACATCGTCGACCCGCGGCTCGACAAGGAGCTGCCGCCCGACTACAACGTCGCGCCGACCAAGGAGGTCTACGCCGTCCTCGACCGGCTGCCGCGATCTGAGGACAACCAGACCCCGGACGTCGAACCCGTACGCCAGCTCCGCATCCTCAAGTGGGGTCTGGTGCCGTTCTGGGCGAAGGATCCCTCGATCGGCAGCAGGATGATCAACGCCCGGATGGAGACGGTCGCCGAGAAGCCCGCGTTCCGCCGCGCGTTCGCCGGCCGGCGCTGCCTCCTGCCGGCGGACGGCTACTTCGAGTGGTACGAGACCCAGCA
The DNA here is from genome assembly GCA_963846535.1 of uncultured Actinomycetota bacterium. GTDB lineage: Bacteria > Actinomycetota > Actinomycetes > Propionibacteriales > Nocardioidaceae > Nocardioides. The sequence continues at coordinate 1,108,474 of CAWJWK010000003.1, read as the reverse complement.
GACAGGCAAATCTGGAAAGCCTCTGAAGCAGCCCTTCTTCATCAAGCCCAAGGACGGGTCGGTGCTGGCGATGGCCGGCCTCTACGAGATCTGGAAGGACCCGACGCGCGACGACGACGATCCGGAGCGGTTCCGCTGGACCTGCACCGTGCTGACCACCGAGGCCACCGACGAGGTGGGGCGGATCCACGACCGGATGCCGCTGCTGGTCACGCCGGACCGTCGCGACGCCTGGCTCGACCCGCAGACCCCGAAGGACCAGCTGCCCGCCCTGCTGGTGCCCGCCCAGCAGGGCGGCCTCGAGGCGTTCCCGGTCTCGACCGCGGTCGGCAACGTCCGCAACAACGGCCCCGAGCTGGTCGACCCGATCTCCTTCGAGGAGTCACGCCTATGAAGGTGGAGGAGCGGGTCATCCCGACCCCGGTGGGGGAGGGCCGGCTGGTCACCCGGCGTGCGCAACGTCCGATCGCCACCCTGGTCCTCAGCCACGGTGCCGGCGGCGGCATCGAGGCACGCGACCTGACCGCGCTGGCGACGTACCTCCCGCGGCAGGGGGTCAGCGTGATGCTGTTCGAGCAGCCGTGGCGCCGGGCCGGCCGCAAGGTCGCGACACCGCCGGCCACTCTCGACGTCGGTCTGCGGGCCGCGGTCGACGCCATCCGGGTCCGCACGCCCATCATCCTCGGCGGCCGCTCGGCCGGCGCCCGGTCCGCCTGCCGGTCCGCCCGGTCCCTCGGTGCCGCCGGCTGCCTCGCTCTCTCGTTCCCGCTCCACCCTCCCGGGAAGCCGGAGAGGTCCCGGCTCGATGAGCTCGCGGGCGCCGCCGTGCCGACACTCGTGATCCAGGGCGGCAACGACCCGTTCGGCAGACCCGAGGAGTTCCCCGACCCGCTGCCCCCCGGCACCGACCTCGCCGTCGTACCCGATGGCGACCACAGCTTCTCCGTGCCCAAGCGGGCGGACCTCAGCCAGGACGACGCGCTGGGGATCGTCGTCGAGGCGGTGCTGGAGTGGGTGGTCCGCGAGATCGTCGGGAATGGAGTGTCCCGCTGACCGGTTGGACCCATCATGAACGCGGTCCTCGAGCGCCCGTCGGTGCGGCCCCCCGTAGGCTGGGGGGTAATGACCGAGACCCCTGACGTCGCCGACGTCGACGTGGCAACCGAGACGCAGGCAGACCGTGCCGCGCGTTTCGAGCGAGATGCCCTGCCGTTCCTGGACCAGCTCTACTCCGCGGCGATGCGGATGACCCGCAACCCCGCGGATGCCGAGGACCTGGTGCAGGAGACCTTCGCGAAGGCGTACTCCGCCTTCCACCAGTTCAAGCCGGGCACCAACCTCAAGGCCTGGCTCTACCGGATCCTCACCAACACCTTCATCAACTCCTACCGGAAGAAGCAGCGCGAGCCGCAGCAGTCGATGTCCGAGGACGTCGAGGACTGGCAGCTCGCCCGGGCGGAGTCGCACACCTCGAGCGGCCTCAAGTCCGCCGAGATGGAGGCGCTCGAGCACCTGCCCGACGGGCAGGTGAAGGAGGCCCTGCAGCGGCTCCCCGAGGAGTTCCGGCTCGCCGTCTACCTCGCCGACGTGGAAGGCTTCGCCTACAAGGAGATCGCCGAGATCATGGGCACGCCCATCGGGACGGTCATGTCCCGTCTCCACCGTGGCCGGCGACAGCTCCGCGACCTGCTCTCCGACTATGTCCGCTCGGGCGGCGACGCACCGGTCCCGGGAGGCCGCTGATGGCGCACCTGCACGGCAACGAGCCCACCAACGAGGAGTGTGTCGACTTCCTCGAGCGCATCATGCGGATGATCGACAACGAGCTCGAAGAGGGCGACTGCGCGGTCGTCCGCGCTCACATCGACACCTGCAACCCCTGCCTGGAGCGCTACGACCTCCAGCGCACCGTCAAGGCGCTCGTCGCTCGGTCCTGCTCCGAGACTGCGCCCACCGAGCTGCGCGACCGCGTCCGGATCCAGATCCAGCAGATCCAGGTCACCATCACCGAGCAGTAGAATTGGCCGAGACGCGTCTCCGGCGCCGCCGCCGAGTTGTGACCGACCGTCGTCGGCTTGCAGGCTGTGACCGGCGACGACACCTCCCGCCGCGCTGCCGGCCGAGACTCCGGGCGGTACGGGGTCTGCGATGATCCCGGGCATGACTGAGTCCATCGACCGGACCGTGCTGATCACCGGCTGCTCCTCCGGCATCGGGGAGGCGACGGCCGCGCGGCTGGTTCGCAACGGCTGCGACGTCTACGCGACCGCGCGCCGACCCGAGACCCTGTCCGCGCTGGCTGACGCGGGCTGCACCACGCTCGCACTCGACGTGACCGACGAGTCCTCGATGACCACCGCCGTCGACGCCGTGCTCGCGGGCGCCGGTCGGATCGACGCCCTGGTCAACAACGCCGGCTACTCCCAGTCGGGCGCGCTGGAGTCGGTCGATGTCGACGACGTGCGGCGGCAGTTCGAGACGAACGTGTTCGGCCTGCTCCGATTGACGCAGCTGGTGCTCCCCGCCATGCGCGAGCAGGGCTCCGGGCGGATCGTGAACATCGGCTCGATGGGCGGCAAGCTCACCTTCCCCGGTGGCGGCGCCTACCACGCGAGCAAGTACGCCGTGGAGGCACTCTCCGACGCCCTCCGGTTCGAGGTCGCCGGCTTCGGCATCCAGGTGGTGCTGGTGGAGCCCGGCCTGATCACGACCAACTTCGAGGATGCGGCCGCGACCGCGATGGCTGACTACCTCGGGGGCGACGGACCTTACGCCGACTTCAACGCCGCGGTGCTGAAGTCGACGACCGAGGTCTACGCCGGGCCGATGGCCAAGCTGGGCGGGCCGCCGGAGGCGGTGGCGAAGACGATCGAGAAGGCCATCACCAAGAAGCACCCCAAGCCGCGCTACCTGGTCACGCCATCGGCGTACGGCGCCATCGCGAGCCGCCGGATGATGCCCGACCGGATGTGGGACCTGGCGATGAAGTCGCAGTTCCCCCAGCCGAAGTAGCGCTCAGCGGCAGGCTTGGAGGACGACGAAGCCCCCGCGACCGTCTCGGTCCGGGGGCTCAGTCTTCAGCGCACTCAGGCGTTGGGGCGCTTACCGTGGTTCGCGCCCTTCTTGCGGCGTGCGCGGCGCTTGCGTCCGGTCTTGCCCATGGTTCCTCCTGAAGTCGGTAACGCCCCAGTCTCTCAGGAGTGGGTTGTCAGCCGGTAATTCGGGTGAGGAACCGTTCACCGTCGACGACCACCCGGGTGATCTCACCGCTGCCGATCAGCTTGCCGACGCCCTCCGGCGCGAGGTTCCGCGCGGCGACCGAGAAGCGGCGGAGCCGGCCGTCGACGTACGCCAGCCGTGCGGTCACCTCGACCAGCTGCCCGACCGGGCTCGGCGCCAGGTGCTCGAGCTGGATCCGGGTGCCGACGCTGGTCTCGCCCGCGGCCAGCAGCGGATCGATCGCGGCGCAGGTCGCGGCCTCGCACCAGGCCAGCAGTCGGGGCGTGCCCAGGACAGGAAGGCTCCCGGAGCCGACCGCGGCGGCGGTGTCGGCGTCGGTGACGGTGAAACGGAGCGCGGCCTCGGCCGACGGGACCTGGGTCATCAGATTCCGAGGGTGTTGCGCGGATAGGCGGCGTTGACGTCGGTGATCACGTTGAGGAGGTACGGCGCGCCTGCGGCGAAGGCCCGGTCCAGCGCGGGACCGATCTCCTTGGGGTCGGTCACGGTCTCGCCTGCCCCGCCGAGCGCCATCACGACGCTGTCGTAGGCCGTGCGCGGGGCGAGGTCGGCCACCACGTCGTAGCCGTAGAGCATCTGCATCGGGCCCTTCTCCAGGCCCCAGGCGGAGTTGTTGCCCATCACCATGACGACCGGGAGGCTGTGCCGGACCAGCGTGTCGACGTCCATCAGCGAGAACCCGGCCGCGCCATCGCCGAGCAGCAGCACGACCTGCGAGGACGGGCGAGCGACCCGTGCGGCGATGGCGGCGCCGAGCCCGGCGCCGAGGCAACCGTAGGGTCCGGGGTCGAGCCAGCAGCCCGGCCGCTTCGGCTCGACGAACTTGCCGGCGAACGACACGAAGTCGCCGCCGTCGCCGATCACCACGGCGTCGTCAGCGAGCCGGGGGACCAGCTCGCCGTAGATCCGGGCCGGGTGCACGGGATCGGCCTCGGCCGACAACAGCTCGGCGTCGCGCGCAGCAGCCGTGGCGACGGTCTCCTGGAGACGCGAGACCCAATCCCTCCAGTCGGTCCGCTGCCTGCGCTCGACCGATGCCAGCATCCCGTCGAAGACCGATGTGAGGTCGCCGCTGACCGACGCGGCCAGCGCTGCGTGCGTCGACACCTGCGCCGCGGAGTCGGCGATATGCACGACCTGCGCCGGCGTCGCCCCGTCCTTGCCTCCGAAGACACCGAAGCCGAGGCGGAAGTCCAAGGGCGTGCCGACGACGATCACCAGGTCGGCGCCGCCGATGGCCGCGCCCCGTGCCTTGGTCACGAGCAACGGGTGCCCGCCCGGCACCAGCCCGCGCCCCATGCCGTTGGTGATGGTCGGCGCGCCGACGGCCTCGACGAAGCGCAGCGCAGCCTCATCGGCGCGATCGGCCCAGACGTCGGTGCCGAGGATCAGCAGCGGCCGCTCCGCCGCGGCGAGCAGCCCCGCGATCCGGTCGATCGCCTCGCTGTCGGGCTCGGCCCCTCGACCGGCATCCGCGCCGACGACGGGCACCATCCCCGTGCCGACGTTGAAGAACTCGTCCAGCGGGACGTCGACGTACGTCGGGCCGCGGTGCGACGACCGGGCCGCCGTGAAGGCGTCGTGGAAGCCCGCGGCGACGTCGTTGGCCGTCATCAGGGTCGCGGCGTGCTTCGTGACCGGGCTGACGATCGGCAGGTGGTCGATCTCCTGCAGGGCGCCGGTGCCCCAGCGATTGTTGGGTGCCCGGCCGCCGACCACGACCATCGGTGATCCGGCGAACTGCGCCTGGGCCATCGCGCTGACCCCGTTGGTGACGCCGGGACCGGCGGTCAGCACGGCGAGCCCGGGCACCCGGGTGAGCTTGCCGGTGGCCTCCGCGGCGAACGCCGCCGTCTGCTCGTGGCGGACGTCGAGCAGCCGCATCGGCTGCCCTGCCTCGGTCGCCTGGACCGCGCCGTCGTACATCGGGAACACGTGGGCGCCGGACAGCGTGAACATGGTCTCCACGCCGTGCGCCTGGGCGACGGCGACGGCGAGTTGCCCGGCGTGGCCAGAGAGTTCGGTCGAGGTCATGGACGGCAACCTATCCACTGGTCGTCTCGAGCGAGCGACTCAGTTGCCGCTTGCTGGGCCGCCGCGGTGGCGGGACGGACCGAGGTACGCCGGGTGCGTGCGCCGCAGGTGCTCCACGAGGAGCAGGACCAGGTCGGAGCGGCGTGGTGGCGCTGCCGGCCCGAGCGCGAGCTGGAGGTACAGCGCTCGCAGGAAGCCCGCGGCGTTGCCGGTCTGGAGGTAGACGTCGGCCTTGCCGGACTCGTCGCGGCGCGGCCGCGCGGCCGTCGTGATCCGCTGGAGCCACGCCTCGACCAGCTCGTCGGGCACCAGGCCGCGGCGCAGCACGTGCAAGGTCGTCATGGCCAGTCGGTCGTTCTCGCCGGAGTACCAGACGGCGTTCGACGTCCGGGTGACCCGGTCGCCGATCACGTCGAGCACCACCAGCAGCTCGCCCGGGCCGCAGTGCGGTGACCGGGCCAACGCGCCGAACGCATCGGCGCCGTGGGCGATCGCGTGCGCCCACCCCTGACCGTCGACCCAGCCGCGCTCGTCGCGCTCCATCAGGAACCAGGTCGCGAGCCGGTCGCCCCACTCGTGGATCTTCGTCCGCGACACACGCGGCCTGCGCGAGTCGCGGTCGATCACCTCGGCGACGACGAGTGCTGAGAAGCTGCGCCGGAACACGCTGTCGGTCTCACTCTCGTCGACGCCGGCGAGCAACCCAGTGGCGATCCCGTCGCCCAGCCCGGGCAGCAGGTCGTCGTAGACACCGCGCTCGATCCAGGTGCAGAGCACGGCGAGGGCCAGCTCCCGGAGCTCGGAATCGGGGGTGCCGAGGAGCTCGGTCAGCTCGGCGGTGAGGTCAGACAGCCTGCGATCGGCGGGCACTCTGAAGTCGGCTGCAGACACGCGTCGCCAGTCGACAATGGGGGGCATAACGCACATCCTGCCAAATGGTTAAGACTGGTCCAGACCGGGGCCGTGACCCGAGCCACTAACCTTTGCCAGTGCCGTCCCTCCCCTCGATCGCCCGGCGCCACACCGATCTCGACGACGACGACATCGAGTGGCTCCAGCGGATCCTCGCGGACTGGCAGATCATCGCCGACCTGTCGTTCGCCGACCTGGTCATGTGGCTGCCGGACCGGGACGGCGGCGGCTACTGGGCGGGCGGTCAGATGCGCCCGACGACGGGGCCGACGGCGTACGTCGACGACATCGTCGGCTCCTTCGTCGCGGTCGGGCGACGGCCGCTCGTCGACAACGCCTTCGTCCAGGGCCGGATCGCCCGCGAGGGTGACCCCGAGTGGCGCGACGAGGTGCCGGTGCGGGTGGAGGCGATCCCGGTGCGGCGCGAGGGCCGGGTGATCTCCGTGATCGCGCGCAACACCAACCTGCTCGGCGTCCGCACGCCCAGCCGGCTCGAGATCAACTACCTGCAGACCGCCGGCGACCTCACCAAGATGATCGCGGCCGGGCTGTTCCCGGCGCCCGGCCAGCGCAGTGACCACGCCGACTCGCCGCGCGTCGGCGATGGCTTCCTCCGGGTCGACGAGGCCGGCCGGGTGGTCTATGCGAGCCCGAACGCGCTGTCGGTCTACCGCAAGCTGGGGTTGGCCGGCGACCTCGCCGGCCACCTGCTCACCGACCTCACCCGGGAGCTGGTGCCGCCGCGCAAGCGGCCCGACGAAGAGACCCTCAGCGCGGTGCTCGGCGCACGCGACCACCGCGACACGGAGATCGGGTCCGGAGACGTCGCGCTGATCGTTCGTGCGATCCCGCTCCGGCCCGACGGCGAGCACATCGGTGGCCTGATCCTGCTGCGCGACGTCTCCGACCTGCGGCGACGCGACCGCGAGCTGATCACCAAGGACACCACCATCCGGGAGATCCACCACCGGGTTAAGAACAACCTGCAGACGGTCGCCGCGCTGCTCCGGTTGCAGGCCCGGCGGATCGACTCGGCGGAGGCAACGGCAGCGCTGGAGGAGGCCGTACGCCGGGTCGGCTCGATCGCGATCGTCCACGAGACCCTGAGCCAGGCGGTCGAGGAGATGGTCGACTTCGACGAGATTGCCGACCGACTGGCCCGACTGGTCACCGACGTCGGGCTGTCCCCGGTGCGGGTCCGGCAGGAAGGCCGGTTCGGGATGCTGGTCTCCGAGCAGGCGACGCCGCTCGCCATGGTGGTGATGGAGCTGCTGCAGAACGCCGTCGAGCACGGCTACCCGGCAGCCGGCACGGCAGCGGACCCGGGAGAAGTGGACGAGTCGGTCGAGCCGGGCGAGCCGGGCGAGATCGTCCTGTCGGCTCAGCGGCGCGGGCACCAGCTGGAGGTCGGCATCGATGACGACGGCCGCGGCCTGCCCGCGGGCTTCGACCTCGACGGCTCGCTCAGTCTCGGGCTCTCGATCGTGAAGACCCTGGTCGAGTCGGAGCTCGGGGGTCACCTCACCCTAGGGGCGTCACGGACTGGCGGAACCCGCGCGGACCTCTCGATCCCCCTCGACTGAGTCGTCCCGGATCGGTCAGACCGGCGTACGCACGCGGGCGCGGGCGTTGCGGCGCTTCAGCGCGCGGCGCTCGTCCTCGCTGAGGCCGCCCCAGACACCGTGATCCTGTCCCGCCTCGAGCGCCCACGCGAGGCACTGCTCGCGCACGTCGCAGCGCCGGCACACCTGCTTGGCCTCCTCGATCTGGAGGATCGCAGGGCCGGTGTTGCCGATCGGGAAGAACAGTTCCGGATCCTCGTCGAGGCATGCGGAACGGTGACGCCAATCCATGAGTGGGGAATTCCTCTTTCTAGGGGGGTGCAGGCCGTGACCAAGCTCGGAACGCGCTCCCAGCCTGCGGGCGCGACAGTGACCGCAAAAGTGAACGGTTTCACGATCGCTCTGCCAGCGTTCCAAGGATTCGCTCGCGAATCAAGGGTTACGGACGGTTTGTTGGGTCACACGTCGTTGGGTCGGCCCGGGCGAGTGTCCTAGAGTCCGCGCGTGCCCGACCCGCGTCCCGAACCCGCCGCACCGCCGCCGCTGACCGTGGCGGCGTCCCTGGTGGCCGTCCAGGGCATCGTGCTGGTGGCGCTGGCGATCCTCGAGTTCGCGGACCTCGACCCCGACCGCCGGTCGATGGGACTCTCGACGGCCGGCTTCTTCGCGGCGTACGGCGTCCTCCTGCTGGTCGCCGGGTGGGGCCTCTGGCGCCGGCGGCCGTGGTCGCGCGGGCCGGCCCTGATCACCCAGCTGATCTGGTTCGGGCTGGCCTGGAACCTGCGCGAGCAGGTGGTCGTCGCCGTCGCTGTCGCGGTGGTCGCGGCCATCGTGCTCGCCGGGGTGCTGCACCCCGACTCGACCAAAACGCTCTCCGGCGAGGACCCCGACAGCTGACTCCTGCGCTGCCATTCTCGGATCAGTCGCGGTCGAGCGAGGCCCGCAGCTGCTCCAGCGTCCGGGTGAGAAGTCGCGACACGTGCATCTGGGACACGCCGATCTCCGCGGCGATCTCCGACTGCGTCATGTTCTTGAAGAAGCGCAGCAGCAGGATCTTCTTCTCGCGGGGTGGCAGGCTCTCGAGGAGCGGCTTGACGGACTCGCGGATCTCGACGTGCTCCAGGGCCTCGTCGTTGATCCCGATCGCGTCGAGCATGCTCTGCCCGCCGTCGTCGGAGTCGTCGGTGGCGTCCAGCGACAGGGTGGCATAGGCGTTGCTCGACTCCATGCCCTCGACGATCTCTTCCACCGAGCATCCGATCGATTCCGCGATCTCGCGCGGCGTGGGGGAGCGGCCGAGGGACTGCGTGAGCTCCGCAGTGGACGAGCTGATCAGCATCCGCAGCTCCTGGAGCCGCCGTGGGACCCGGATCGCCCATCCCTTGTCCCGGAAGTAGCGCTTGATCTCGCCGATGATCGTCGGCGTGGCGTAGGTGGAGAACTCCACGCCGCGGTCGGTGTCGAACCGGTCGACGGACTTGATCAGGCCGATCGTGCCGACCTGGACCAGGTCCTCGAAGGGCTCGCCACGGTTGCGGAACCGGCGCGCGCAGTGCTCGACAAGGGCGAGGTGGAGGTGGACCAGCGCCTCGCGCGCACTGCTGCGCTCGGCCTCGGAGACATCGGGGTCGCGGAAGATCGCGAAGAGCCGCGCGTTCTCGCGCCGGGTCTGTTCGAGAGCAGCGGAACGGCCGCTGTCCCGCGTCTCGACGTCGGTCATTGCGGGTCGAGCGAGGACCGCAATGCGATCCGGACGGCGTAGTGGCCGGGCGCCAGGTCGACGCTCGCCTCGGTCGTCAGTGTGGTGAGCACCTGCCAGCCGAAGCTGTCGTAGTCGGGTGCCGTCGGCGCCGTCGAGGTGGTGCCGCACTCGAGCCGCAGCTCACCCGGCTCGAGCCGGAACCGGCAGGTGAGGTCGGCTCCGGGGTCTGCCTCGTCGAGGACCATCGCCGCCGCCTCGCTGACGGCGATCCGAAGGTCCTCGATGTCATCCATCGTGAAGTCCAGTCGTGCCGCGAGGCCGGCGGTCAGGGTGCGGAGGACAGCGGCGTAGGCGCCGTCCGCCGGCAGCCGCAGCTCGACGTCGGATCGGGCGCCCACGCCGCTGGTGATCATGCCTGCTTCGTCTCCCAGAAGATCTTGGCGATCTCGTCGATCTTGGCCAGCAGCTCGTCGGCCTTGCCCGCGTCGAGGGTGCCCTTGGTGCCGGTGGCGCCGGCGAGCTTCGTGGCCTCGTTGACGAGGGTGTGCAGCTCGGGGTACTTCTCGAAGTGCGGGGGCTTGAAGTAGTCGGTCCAGAGGACCCACAGGTGGTGCTTGACCAGCTCCGAGCGCTGCTCCTTGATGAGGATCGCGCGGGTGCGGAAGTCCGGGTCGTCGTTGTCGAGCGCCTTCTGGATGATGGCCTTGACCGACTCGGCCTCGATCCGGGCCTGTGCCGGGTCGTAGACACCGCAGGGCAGGTCGCAGTGGGCGGACACCTCGATGGTGGGGGCGAAGAGACGCGAGAACATGCGGGTCCTCTCTCGGAGTCGAGTAGTAGTTACGGGAGGAGTGGTTCCCGTTCGCTGCGACACTACTCGTCGTGATCAGGCGGGAGAACGAAGGTCGGAGGGTGGGCTTCGCCATCGTGCGCGGCGACTCGATGAGGCCGACCTTGGCGCCGGGGGACCGACTGCTGGTGCGCCACCGCGGCTCGCTGCGGCCCGGCCGGGTCGTCGTGGCGCGGTTCGCCGACGGGACCGTCGCGGTGAAGCGGGCAACGGACCGGCGCCCCGGCGGCTGGTGGCTGCTGTCGGACAACCCCGCCGACGGCGTGGACTCCCGACACCGCGGCGTCGTACCCGCTGACGACGTCGTCGGCGTCGTCCTCGGCCGGGTCTGGCCGTGGCCGCGCCTGTTGTGAGCCCGGTCACGGGCCCCGACGGACTCCGGTCCGGCGGGCCTGTCGGCTGTGCCAGAATCGTGACTTGTGGCCGCCGACGTCCCTTCCTCCCACCCGCGTGCGGGTGAGCCGGTCTTCGACCTGCACCTCGGCGGGAAGATGGAGACGGTCGCGACGGTCGGCCTGACCAACAAGGCCGAGCTGTCCCTTGCCTACACGCCTGGTGTCGCCGAGGTGTGCGAGGCGATCGCGGCCGACCCGGGTCTGACCCGGCACTACACCTGGGTGCCCAACACGGTCGCCATCGTCACTGACGGCACCGCGGTGCTCGGACTCGGTGACATCGGCCCGGCCGCCGCCATGCCGGTCATGGAGGGCAAGGCCGTCCTCTTCAAGCAGTTCGGTGGCGTCGACGGCGTCCCGATCTGCCTGGCGACAACGGACGTCGACGAGATCATCGAGACCGTCGTCCGGCTGGCGCCGAGCTTCGGCGGGATCAACCTCGAGGACATCTCGGCTCCCCGGTGCTTCGAGATCGAGGACCGCCTCAAGGAGCGGCTCGACATCCCCGTGTTCCACGACGACCAGCACGGCACCGCGGTGGTCACGCTCGCGGCGCTCACCAACGCCCTCAAGCTCACCGGCCGCAACGCCGAGTCGACCCGTGTCGTGATCTCGGGCGCGGGCGCCGCAGGCGTCGCGATCGCGAAGATCCTGCTCGAGGCCGGCGTGAAGGACATGGTCGTGACCGACCGCAAGGGCGTCGTGAGCTCGGACCGCCACGACCTGACGCCGTCGAAGAAGGCGCTCGCCGAGCTGACCGCCGACCGCACCGGCCGCAGCGGCTCGCTCGCCGACGTGTTCGTCGGCGCCGACGTCTACATCGGGGTCTCCGGCGGCACGGTGCCGGAGGAGATCGTGGCCACGATGGCCGCGGACGCCATCATCTTCGCGATGGCCAATCCCAACCCCGAGGTGCATCCCGACGTCGCCCATCGGCACGCGCGGATCGTCGCCACCGGACGCTCCGACTTCCCCAACCAGATCAACAACGTGCTCGCGTTCCCGGGCATCTTCCGCGGCGCCTTCGACGTCCACGCCTCGTCGATCACCGAGGGCATGAAGGTTGCCGCCGCCCACGCGCTCGCCGAGCTGGTGGGTGACGAGGTGTCCGAGGAGATGGTGATCCCGTCTCCGTTCGACCCCCGGGTCGGTCCAGCCGTCGCGGCCGCGGTCGCCGCGGCCGCCCGGCGCGACGGGGTCGCGCGCAGCTGACCCTGCCGCCGGCACCGCATCGCTGGCCCGCAGGAACCGCGCCGTACGAGCACGTCCGGCGGTGCGCCGTCGCGACGTGGACACTCGCGTTGTTGCCGACCGGCTGACATTTAAAGTACATTGAGTTTGTCAACTTACAAAGTAAGTATGTTTAACTGCAAAAGGGCGTGTTCTTCTTATGTGGATTCTCGCTGCGTTCGCCCTCGCCGGCGGCGTCGCCCAGTTCATCGACGGCACCCTCGGCATGGGGTTCGGCGTCACCTCGGCCACGGTCCTCCTCTATCTCGGCGTCGCGCCGGTCACCGCCAGCGCGGCGACCCACGCCGCGAAGCTCCCGACGACGCTGATCAGCGGGCTGTCGCACTGGCGCGAGGGCAACGTGGACGGACGCATCCTGGCGCGCGTCGCCGTGCCCGGCGCGATCGGCGGGTTCCTGGGCGCCGTGGTGCTCACCAACATCAGCCTCGCCTCGGCGAAGGGCTGGATGGCCGGCCTGCTGATCTTCTTCGGCGCGGTGATCTTCGCCCGGTTCGGGCTCGGCGCCAAGCTGATCCCGACCCCCCGCAACGGGCACAAGAAGCGTTGGCTGGCCCCCATCGGCGTGGTAGGCGGCTTCGTCGACGCCACCGGCGGCGGCGGCTGGGGCCCGGTCGTGACGCCCAGCCTGATGACGGTCACCAAGCACGAGCCCCGCAAGGTCGTCGGTACGACGAACGCGGCCGAGTTCGTCGTCGCGGCCTCGGTCTCGACCGGGTTCCTCACCGGTGCTGCCCAGCACGGCATCCCGTGGCTGCCGGTCCTCGGCCTGGTGATCGGCGGCGTGATCATGGCTCCGATCGCCGCCCGCCTGGCCGGTCGACTCCCGCACCGCCCGATGGGCACCCTGGTCGGCGGCCTGGTCATCTTGGTCAACGGAATCACCATCATCGCCGCCCTCGGCGGCATCCCGCTCTGGCTGGACTGGACCCTGTTCAGCGTCGCGATCGTCCTCCCGTCGGTCGTCGCCTGGAAGGCGTGGCAGGCGGAGACGGCAGAGCGCGCCGCGCAGCGCGCCGCGGAGCGCGCCACGGAGCGCGACAAGGTCGACGAGACCTCGGCCGGTGAGCTGGAGGCGGCACCCGCTCGATAGCGTTCCCCCATGTTCGCCGTCACCGCGCAGTCCTTCAGCACCGACGACCCGCTCTCCGGCCTGGTGCTGGGGGAGCGGCCGGAGCCGGAGGTCCCCGACGGCTGGACCACGGTCACGGTGAAGGCGGCGTCGCTCAACCACCACGACCTGTGGTCGCTGCGTGGCATCGGCCTCAAGGAGGACGCGCTGCCGATGATCCTCGGTTGCGACGCCGCGGGCCACGACGAGGACGGCAACGAGGTCGTCGTCCACGCCGTGGTGAGCAGCGCCGACTGGACCGGCGACGAGACCCTCGACCCGCGGCGCTCGCTGCTCTCCGAGCGCTACCAGGGCACGTTCGCCGAGCGGGTCGCCGTGCCCCGTCGCAATGTCGTACCCAAGCCGGCCTCGCTGTCCTTCGAGGAGGCCGCCTGCTTGCCCACCGCGTGGCTGACCGCCTACCGGATGCTGTTCACGCAGGGCGGTCTCAAGGCGGGTGACACGGTGCTCGTCCAGGGTGCGGGCGGCGGTGTCGCCACCGCGCTGATCGCTCTCGGCCGCGCCGGCGGCCTGAAGGTCCTCGCGACCAGCCGCGACGAGTCGAAGCGGGCCAAGGCGCTCGCGCTCGGTGCGCACGACGTCTTCGAGTCGGGTCAGCGGCTGCCGGTCAAGGTCGACGCGGTCATGGAGACGGTCGGCCGGGCGACCTGGCAGCACTCCATCCGGTCGCTGCGCCCGGGGGGTCGCGTCGTGATCTCGGGTACGACGTCCGGGCCGAAGCTCGATGACGCGATGCTGACCAACATCTTCTTCCTCCAGCTCAGCGTGGTCGGCTCGACGATGGGCACCCGTGACGAGCTCGCGTCCCTGGTCACGATGCTGGACGCGACGGGGGTGCGGCCCGTCCTGGACCGGACGCTGCCGATGGAGGAGGCACGCGAGGGGTTCGCCGCGATGGCGAAGGGCGACGTGTTCGGGAAGATCGTCCTCACCCGCTGAGACTGCGCCACGCCCACGGCGTGACAGAGCAAGAAATGCTTGGCGCGCTGTCGGTGGTCTGGGGAAGCATGGAGCCTGCCATCGCGTTGCTGCACGTGCGATGAGAAGTCGTTCGCCGAGATGTCGAAATAGCCAGTCGCCGTTCGTGGACTACATGAACAGCGGGCCCCGACACCAAGGCCGGCTCCCGCACCCCAGACGAGACAGGACACAGAGATGACTGCGCCCATCGAGGCCGGAGGCCTCACCCCGGAGGAGTGCCCGGACGCCGACGTCGCCGAGTTCGAGCGGGAGTTCGAAGCCGGCAAGACCCCGCTCGTGATCAAGCTGCTGGTCGCAGCCACGTTCGTGGTGATCCTCAACGAGACGATCATGATCAACGCCGTGCCCCGGCTGATGACCGACTTCAACATCGACGAGCGCACCAGCCAGTGGATCTCGAGCATCTTCATGCTCACCATGGCCGCCGTCATCCCGGTCACCGGCTGGTTCCTGCAGCGCATCAGCACCCGCTCGGCGTACGCCGTGGCGATGGTGACCTTCTCCATCGGCACCCTGCTGGGAGCCGTGGCGCCCAACTTCGAGGTGCTCCTCGTCGCTCGGGTGATCCAGGCGGCAGGCACCGCCGTGATGATGCCGCTGCTGATGACCACCCTGATGACGGTCGTGGCGGAGCGTGACCGCGGTCGGGTGATGGGCAACGTCACGATGGCCATCTCCGTGGCACCCGCACTCGGGCCGGCCGTCTCAGGCGTGCTGCTCCAGTTCGGCTCGTGGCGGCTGATCTTCGAGGTGGTCCTCGTCGTCGCCGTGCTCGTCGGAGTCGCCGGCTTCCGACAGATCCCGAACGTCGGCGAGACCAACAAGGCGCCCGTCAGTGTGCTCAGCGTGGTGCTGGCCGCGACCGGCTTCAGCACCCTGGTCTACGGCCTCACCCAGTTCGGCACGGGCGACCTGGCCGAGCCGCTCTGGATCACCGGGATCGGGTTCGCGCTGGTCGCAGCGTTCGTCGCCTACCAGCTGCGCCTCCAGCGCACCGGCTCGCCGCTGCTCGACCTGCGCACGCTGACCCACAAGACCTACGCCGTCGCCGTGCTGTTGATGGCGGCCGCTTTCATGGCGTTCCTCGGCTCGATGATCCTGCTGCCGATCTACCTGCAGAACCTGCGCGACCTGAGCTCGCTCGAGACCGGTCTCCTGGTGATGCCCGGCGGCCTGGCGATGGGACTCCTGGGGCCCCAGGTAGGCAAGCTCTACGACCGGTTCGGCTCGCGTCCGCTGGTCATCCCGGGTGCGATCGGCATGGTCGTCGCGCTCGGCCTGCTCAGCCGCGTCGACGTGGCGACGGCGTACTGGCAGATCCTGGCGGTCCATGTCGCCCTGATGGGCTCCCTCGCGATGATCTTCACCCCGGTCTTCACCCTCGGCCTCGGTGCGTTGCCGCAGTCGCTGTACTCCCACGGCAGCTCGCTGCTCGGCACGACCCAGCAGGTGGCCGGTGCCGTCGGCATGGCGCTGCTGGTCGTGATCATGAAGACCCGTTCGGAGCACCTGGCCAGCGACGGGGTGAACCAAGCCTCGTCATTCGTCGGCGGACTGCAGTGGGCATTCGTGGCAGGCGCCGTCATGGGCGTCGTGGTCGTCCTGACGTCGCTGCTGCTGCCGGCGCGGGTCGAAGCTCCCGAGGGCGCTCCGACCGCTCACTAACGCGAGGAGTCCCAGCTCAGCGCGCCGATCAGCACCATGTGGAGCTGACGGCGCGCTGTGCGTTCCACCCGGCGCACGACGTCCGGCCGGCCGCCGGCGAGGGCGAGCTCCTCGGCATGGAACAGCATCGCGTTGACCAGCAGGTTGGCCAGCACCAGGAGGTCGTCGCCGGACCAGTTGCCCGCGCCGGGGACGCGGGCGATGTCGGTCGCGAGCTCGCGCTCGATCAGCTCGAGCTGGTGCCGGACGGCCTCCCGGACGGGTGCCGGGCCGGCCACCCGCTCGCGGGCGATGAAACGGAAGTGCCGGTCGGCCTTCGGGACGTGCGACACCAGCGCGTCGACCGAGTTGTCCGCGACCGCGAGGAAGAGGGCGCGGTCACTGGCGGGCGGGGTGTCGAAGGTCCGCGCCGCGCGGAGCAGGTCGCGGAGCGCGGAGAAGGACTCGTCGACCAGGGCCAGGCCGAGCTCGTCGATCGACTCGAAGTGGCGGTAGAACGCGGTCGGCACGATGCCGACCTGGCGGGCGACCTGACGCAACGAGAGCGCCGCCAGCGGCTGCGCCTCGCACAGCTCCAGCGCGGCGTCGAGGATCGCGCGGCGGGTGCGCTCCTTGCGCTCACCGCGGGTCTCGGTCATTGCTCCAGTCTACCGCGAGTGAACATGTGTGCACCCTCACGTCGCGTGGTGCTTGCGTCAGCGGCAGCGAACCGGGCAGGGTAGTCGGTGTACACACGTACACCGAAACTTTGGAGGAACCCGATGAGCATTGTCGCCGACGCGACGACCCGGGTCTTGCGCTCCCGTCTTGCCGCTGCCCTTGCGACCCCCCACGGTGTGGACCGCTATCTCGAGCTGGTCAACCCGATGTGGGCCGCCAGTGAGGTGCGAGCCCGGATCGTCGACGTCACCCGCGAGGTCGACGTCCCCGGACACCCGCCGGTCGCCACGATCACCCTGCAGCCGACCTCGACCTGGCGCGGACACCGCGCCGGGCAGCACGTCCAGTTGGGCGTCGAGGTCAACGGCGCCCGTCGTACGACGCGCGTCTTCACGGTGTCCAGCCCCGACTCGAAGCCGGGGGACCCGTTCACCATCACGATGCGCGCCAACCCCGACGGTGTGGTCTCCCGCTTCCTGGTGGAGCAGGCAGCGGTCGGCACGATGGTCCACCTGTCCCAGGCGCAGGGCGAGTTCGTGCTGCCCGACCACGTGCCCGACCACATCGTGTTCATCACGGGTGGCTCCGGCATCACCCCGGCGATGTCGATGCTGCGCTCCTTGCAGCGTCGGACCCACCGGGGCCGGGTCACGTTCCTGCACTACGCGCAGAGCCCCGAGCACCAGATCTTCGCGGCCGAGCTCGAGGAGGTGCGCCGGTCCGGCTACGGCATCGACGTGCACCTGCTGCACCCCGAGCTCGGTGACCCGGCGCTGTCGCCGGCGTACCTCGAGCGCCTGGTGCCCGGCTACAGCGACCTCCCCACCTGGGCCTGCGGTCCGGCCCCGCTGATCGACGCGGTGCACGCGGCGTACGACGGTTCCGACGCGCTCCGGGTGGAGTACTTCAAGGCGCCGGCCGTCAGCAACGGCACCGCCGAGGGCGACGTCACCTTCACCCGCGCCGGCGCCACCGCCGTCAACTCCGGCGCGACCCTGCTCGAGCAGGCCGAGGCCGCCGGACTCACCCCGGCCTTCGGCTGCCGGATGGGCATCTGCTTCTCCTGCACCGCTACCAAGAAGGAGGGGACGGTCCGCAACGTGCTGACCGGCGAGACCTCCTCCCTGCCCGACGAAGACATCCGAATCTGCGTGAGCTCGCCCGAGGGCGACTGCTCCGTCGACCTGTGAAAGGACCCGACATGACCAGCGTCATTCAGCCCAACATCGAGCGGCCCCCGGCCAAGACCCGCACCGACACGGTGCTCAGCCCGAAGTACACCCTCACCGCCGAGCAGCTCGACGCGTTCGGCGACGAGCTGGACGCGATTCGCCAGCGGGTCGTAGCCGACCTCGGCGAGGTGGACGCCAACTACATCCGCAAGGTCGTGAAGTACCAGCGTGCCTTCGAGGTCGCCGGCCGGGTGATGTTCTACCTGCCGCCGCTGTGGCCCGCTGCGGTCGCTTCGCTCTCCGTGTCGAAGATCCTCGACAACATGGAGATCGGCCACAACGTGATGCACGGCCAGTACGACTGGATGGGCGACCCGGCGCTCAACTCCCGGATGTTCGACTGGGACACGATGGCCCCGGCCGAGAACTGGAAGTACGGCCACAACTACATGCACCACACCTACACCAACATCGTGGGCAAGGACCGCGACGTGGGCTACGGCATCCTCCGGATGGACGAGGAGCAGGAGTGGCGTCCCTACTACCTGGGCAACCCGGTCTACGCGTTCTTGCTGATGGTGTTCTTCGAGTGGGGCGTGATGCTCCACGACCTGGAGACCGAGGAGGTCCTCGCCGGTCGCCGCCATCTGTGGAAGGGTGAGAACGCGCCGATCATGCGTCGGATCCGGAAGAAGGTCGGCAAGCAGGTCCTCAAGGACTACGTCGTCTTCCCGCTGCTCTCCGGTCCGTTCTTCGTCTCCACCCTGGCCGGCAACGCCGTTGCCAACCTGGTGCGGAACATCTGGACCTTCAACATCATCTTCTGCGGCCACTTCCCGGCCGGCGTGGCGACCTTCTCGATCGAGGAGACCGAGAACGAGTCGCGTGGCGGTTGGTACTACCGCCAGCTGCTGGGTTCGGCCAACATCACCGGCAGCAAGCTGATGCACGTGATGAGCGGCAACCTGAGCCACCAGATCGAGCACCACCTGTTCCCGGACATCCCGGCCCGCCGCTACCCCGAGCTGTCGGTCGAGGTCCAGGAGATCTGCCAGCGCTACGGCCTGCAGTACAACACCGGCCCGCTCTACAAGCAGCTCGGCAGCGTCGCGGCCAAGATCTTCCGTCTCTCACTGCCCAACCGGAAGCCGAAGAACGCGCCCGCGCCGACGTCGGATGTGACCGACACCGTGTTGGCGGCGTGACCTCGAGCGGTCAGACTGTTCCCATGACTTCCGAGGGCCAGGACCACCTGAGCAAGGCCGAGATCTCCAAGGACGCGGTCCAGTCCGGCGCCGAGGCGGCGATCGGCACGGTTGCCGAGGTTGCGACGATCATCACCGCCGCGGTCAAGGACGTCGCCGGTGCGCTCGGCGGGCTGGCGACCGAGCTGTTCGAGATCAAGGACGCATCCAAGAAGGCGATGGTCGATCACGGTGACCTTCCCGAGACGGACGTGCCCGGGACCGACGACCCCGACCCCGACCTTGCCGACGGCGAGATCTAGGAACCAGTAGCGGCAGCGAGCGCGGCGTCTCTCGCGGTGGCCGGGTCCACCGCCGAGAGCGCCGCGTCCGCCATTTCCTCGCAGCGTCCGACGGTCACGCCGGCCACGCGCGCACCCACCGGCCGTACGGCGGCGGCGGCCATCGACAGCGAGGTGACCCCGAGCCCGACCAGCACGCAGGCGAGCAGCGGATCCGCCGCTGCTTCTCCGCAGACCCCGACCGGCTTGCCCGCCTGTCGTCCGGCCTCGGCGGCGATCGCCACCAGTTGCAGGACGGCCGGCTGCCACGGATCGGTCAGGTGTGCCAGGTCGGTGGCCATCCGGTCGGCGGCCATCGTGTACTGCGTCAGGTCGTTGGTGCCGATGGACAGGAAGTCCACCTCTTCGAGGATCTTGTGGGCGAGCAGCGCGGCGCTCGGCACCTCGATCATCACGCCGGGCCTCAGTCCGCGCGCGCGGACTGCATCGCCGAACTCGCGCGCCTCGGCGACGGTCGCCACCATCGGGGCCATCACCCAGCAATCGGTGCCGGTGCGGTCGGCGGCGATCGCGATCGCGTCGAGCTGGCGATGGAGCAGTCCGGGATCCGCGAACGACAGCCGGAGCCCCCGCACCCCGAGGGCCGGGTTCTCCTCGTCGGGATGGGTCGCGAACGCGATCGGCTTGTCGGAACCGGCATCCAGGGTGCGGACGACGACGTACTGCCCCTCGCTCGTGAACGGTTCGAGGACACGCGTGTAGATCTCGGCCTGCTCGTCGACACTCGGCTCGGTCTCGCGGTCGAGGAAGCACAGCTCGGTGCGGAACAGACCGATCCCGGTGACCGGTTCGGCGCTCGCGGCGACCGCCGAGGCCGCGTCGGCGACGTTGGCGAGCAGCTTGACCGGTCGGTCGTCCGCGGTCCGGCCAGGACCCGACCACGACGCCAGCTCGGCGCGCTCGGCCCGGTCCTCGGCGACGCGCGCGGTTGCCTTGTCCTGCTCGGGGTCGGCCTCGACGGTGCCGGACTGGCCGTCGACGAGAGCAGTGTGACCTTCGAGCATCGCGATCGCACCGGTGGCTCCGACCACGCACGGGATGCCGAGCTGCCGGGCGATGATCGCGGTGTGGCTGGTCGGCCCGCCGCGCTCCGTCACGATCGCTACGACAAGAGCCGGATCGAGCCCGGCGGTGTCCGCGGGCGCGAGGTCGGCCGCGACGAGCACCGATGGCGAGGTCGGGACCGGCACGCCGGGTTCGGGTGCACCGACGAGCCGCGCGAGGAGTCGCGCGTGAATGTCGCGGAGGTCGGTGACCCGCTCGGCCATCAGCCCGCCCATCCCGGCGAAGACGGTCACGAACTGCTCGACGGCCCCCTCCACGGCGGGCAGCAGTGGCTGGCCGGTCCTGAGATTCTTGCGGACCGCGGCTCGGAGCCCGCGATCGGTGGCCAGGCCGGCACTGGCGGTCAGCACCTCGGCGGTCGCACCGGTTGCAGCGCCGGCCTTGGCGCGGAAGCTGTCGGCCACCCGGGCCGCTGCGTCGTCGTAGGCAGCCAGGGCCGCTTGCTCATCGGCATGTCCGCCGTCGCCGTAGGCCGCGACGGCGCCGGCGGCGACTCCGGAGGTGGCGACGAGGACCGGCCCGTAGGCGAGACCGGGGACGACCGGCGTGCCGTGGATCGAAGTGACCATGGTCACGACTTTAAGCGTGAAGGGCTTGACATGCAACAGATTCGGGCATAAAACAACACAAACACAGAATCCGAATCGGAGGTCCTGCGGTGTATGCAGAGGAACGGCAGCTGGCCATGGCACGAGCCGTCGCCGCCCGCGGCCGGATGTCCGTCACGGAGCTCGCGAGCGACTACGACGTCACGACCGAGACCGTGCGTCGGGACCTGTCCGCCCTCGAGGCGCTCGGCCTGGTACGGCGGGTGCACGGCGGCGCGGTGCCGGCGACCGCGCTGACCTCGCTGGAGTACGGCCTCGCCGAGCGCGATGCCTCCCAGGTCACCGAGAAGGAGTCGATCGCCCGCGCGGCCCTCGACCTGCTGCCGCCCGCCGGCGGCTCGATTCTGCTCGACGCCGGCAGCACGACCGTCCGGTTCGCCGAGACGCTCCCGTGGGACCGGCGGCTGGTCATCTACACCCACTCGGTGCCGGTCGCGGCCCGAGTCGCGGTCAATCCCGCGGTCGAGCTGCGCCTGCTCCCGGGCACGGTCCGACAGGCCACCCAGGCCGCGGTCGGTCCCGAGACGGTGGCCGCCCTCGCCCGGGTGCGGGTGGACCTGGCGTTTCTGGGAACGAACGGCGTGACCGTCGACCACGGCTTCTCGACGCCCGACTCGACCGAGGCGGCCACCAAGCGCGCGATCGTCGGGGCATCCCGCCGCGTCGTCGTGCTCGCCGACGCGACCAAGGTAGGCGTCGAGGCGACGGTGCGATTCGCCGCGGTCTACGAGGTCGACGTGCTGCTCACGGATCGGGCGATCGACGGCCGGCAGCGCAAGGAGCTGGTCGCGGCGGGTCTCGAGGTCGTGGTCGCGTGATTGTCACCGTCACCCCCAACCCGAGCATCGATCGCACGGTCGTGCTCTCGACGACATTGCGACGCGGAGCCGTGCACCGCGCTGACGCGGTGCTGTTCCAGCCGGGTGGGAAGGGCGTCAACATCTCGCGCGCCTGCGTCGCTGCCGGTATGGGCACCGTCGCCGTTCTTCCGGTCGCGCCCGACGCCGACGTCGTGGCGGAGCTGGAGCGGACCGGCGTCGCCGTACGCCCGGTGCCGCCCGCCGGACCCATGCGCATCAACCTGACCGTCAGCGAGCCCGACGGCACCACGACCAAGATCAACACCGCCGGTGCGACCGTCGGTTCCGACGAGCTGCGCCGACTCGCCGAGGTGGTCCTCGATGTCGCTACCGCGTCGCGTCCCGGTTGGGTCGTGCTCGCCGGTTCGCTGCCGCCGGGTGCCCCTGCCGACTGGTACGCCCTGCTGGTCGCCGACCTGCGGTCGGCTGGCCACCGGGTGGCGGTCGACACCAGCGAGGAGCCACTCATCGCGCTGCTCGGCGCCGGTGGCGCGGCGATGCCCGACCTGATCAAGCCGAACGCCGAGGAGCTGGCCTCGGCGACGGGCGGCGACCCGGAGGCGATCGAGGCCGACCCGGAGCGGGCGGCTGCGGCTGCGACGACCCTGGTCGGTACGTCGGCGGGTGCGGTCCTGGCCACGCTGGGGGCGGCCGGTGCCGTGCTCGTCAACGCCTCCGGCGCCTGGCACGCCGCACCGCCGCCGATCACGGTGGTCAGCACCGTCGGTGCCGGTGACGCCAGCCTGTGCGGTTACCTGCTGGCCGACCTGCGGGGCAAGAGCGCCGCCGACCGGCTCGCCTCGGCCGTGGCGTACGGCGCCGCCGCGGCTTCTCTCCCCGGCACGACTGCGCCGACCCCCACCGATGTCCGGACCGCCGAGGTCCGGGTCCGAGCGCTCGACATGATGCCGAGCCCCACCACCGAAGGAATCCGTCGTGACTGAACTGATGACGACCGACCTGGTCCGGCTCGACGCCGACCTCGGCACCGCCAAGGAGGACGTGATCGCGGCGCTCGCCGCCGTGGTCACCGGAGCCGGCCGAGCCGACGACGTCGAGATCCTCGAGCGCGACCTGCTTGCCCGCGAGGCGAAGTCGGCCACCGGCATGAAGGACGGGATCGCGATCCCGCACTGTCGCACCGCCTCGGTCGTGGTACCGACCGTCGCCTTCGCCCGACTGGCGCCCGCCGTCGACTTCGGGGCCAAGGACGGTCCGGCCGACCTGGTGTTCCTGATCGCAGCTCCCGAGGGTGGCGGCAACGCCCACCTGCAGATCCTCGCCAAGCTGGCCCGCGCGCTGGTGAAGTCGGAGTTCACCGACTCCCTGCGTGCGGCCGACACGCCGGAGGAGGTCGTTGCCGCCGTAGGTGGGGCCGTCGACGGCTCACCGGCCCCGGCTTCGTCACCGGCCCCGGCGTCCTCCCATGCGCCTTCCGCTGAAGGCGGCCGACGACGCCTGGTCGCGGTCACCTCGTGCCCGACCGGCATCGCGCACACCTACATGGCGGCCGAGGCGCTCGAGGCAGCCGCCGGCCGCGCCGACGTCGATATCGCCGTCGAGACTCAGGGCTCGGCGGGGTCGAAGCCGCTCCCGAAGGCCACGATCGACGCCGCCGACGCGGTCATCTTCGCCGCCGACGTGGGCGTGCGCGACCGCGGTCGGTTCGCCGGCAAGCCGTTGGTCACGTCCGGCGTGAAGCGGCCGATCGACGACGGTGACGCGATGATCGCCGAGGCGATCCGCTACGCCGACGACCCGAACCCGCCGAGGGTCGACGGCGGTGGCGCCTCCGACGGCGGCAGTACGGCGACTGCGGGGGAGTCGTGGGGCGGACGGGTCCGGCGGGTCCTGATGACCGGCGTCTCCTACATGATCCCGTTCGTCGCGGCCGGCGGCCTGCTCATCGCGCTGAGCTTCTTGCTCGGGGGCTACGACATCACCAACGTGTTCGCCGATGTCGTCGCCAACAACTCGCTGACCAATCTCCCGGACGTCAACGCACTCGGGCTCGAACACGTCCCGTTCGACTCGGGTCTGCTCGCCTACATCGCGGCGATCCTGTTCATCATCGGCAAGACCGCTTTCGCGTTCTTCGTGCCGGCCCTGGCCGGTTACATCGCCTACGCGATCGCGGACCGGCCGGGCATCGCCCCCGGGTTCATCATGGGCGGCCTGGCGACCGACATCCTGCAGTTCGGCACGCCGCAGACGGGGTTCCTCGGCGCCATCGCCGGCGGCGTGCTCGCCGGCCTGATCGCACACTGGATCACCGGTTGGCCCGTCGCCAAGTGGGCCCGTGGCCTGATGCCCGTGCTGGTGATCCCGCTGCTCACCGCGCTCATCGCCGGCACCTTGATGCTGACCGTGTTCGGCAAGCCGATCAGCGAGCTGACGCAGGCGCTCGAGGACGGACTCAGCGACATGAGCGGGTCCAACGCCGTGATCCTCGGAGTGGTCCTCGGCCTGATGATGGCGTTCGACATGGGTGGGCCGCTCAACAAGGTGGCGTACTCGTTCGCGGCCGCTGGAGTCGGATCGGCAGCAGCCCTGGCTGGCGATGCTCCGGAGCTGAAGATCATGGCCGCCGTGATGCTCGCCGGGATGGTGCCGCCGCTCGCGCTGGCCGTGGCGACGGTCGTCCGGCCCGGTCTGTTCGATCCCGCCGAGCGCGAGAACGGCAAGGCGGCCTGGCTGCTCGGGGCGTCGTTCATCACCGAGGGCGCGATCCCGTTCGCAGCGGCGGACCCGTTGCGGGTGATCCCGTCGATCATGCTCGGCTCCGCCGTCACCGGTGGCCTGTCCCAGGCGTTCGACGTCGGCCTCCGAGCGCCGCACGGCGGTGTGTTCGTGCTCTTCGCCGTTGACGGCGTCCTGGGGTTCGTCATCGCCCTGGTGGCCGGCGTGGCCGTCGCGGCCGTCAGTGTGATCGTCCTGAAGTCGCTCGGCAAGACCGCGAGCGTCGACGACCGCGAGCTCGTCACTGTCTGATCGTCCGTCGACCAGTCAACCGACCCACCACATCGAAACGAGGAACTCATGCCCACCAGGTCCGTCGTCGTCGGCTCCGCCGTCGGCCTCCATGCCCGACCCGCCGCGATCATCTCCGAAGCCGCGATGGAGCTCGACTCCGAGGTGCTGATCGGCGTCCCGGGCGACGAGCCGGTCGACGCCAGCTCGTCGCTGATGATCATGACGCTCGGTGCCGGCAACGGTGCGACCGTCGAGGTCTCCGGCGACGACGAGGCGGACGTCGCCGCGATCGCCGCCCTCGTCGAGCAGGACCTGGACGCCGACTAGTCGGACGAGTCCTTGGCGGGCTCGTCCGGCACGAACAGGTCGGCATTCTCGAGGATCTCCGCCTCGAGGGCAGGGGAGAGGTCCTCGGTCAGCTCGTCGGCCACTGCACGGTCGTCCTTGGGGCCGACGCCCTTCGCCGCCTTCTCGATCGCGGCGGCCACGTTGATGACGGTGGCGTCCTTCACGTAGGTCTTCGCAAGCTCCTTCGACACGTACTTCGCGACGAAGCGCTTCAGCTCGCCCTCGACACCGGCCGCCATCTGCATCAGCTGGGCACGCAGACCCCGGGCCTGGAGGTCGACCTTCACCTGCGACGCCGACGGCGGCGTGATCTCGATGACGATCGCGAGGTCGTCACGGGCGCGCGCCGCGATCACGAGCGGCAGCTCGATCAGGGCGTTGAAGCGGTGCTTGTCCATGCCGAGGTCGATCACGAACTCCAGGGGCACCGGCAGCGTGACGTGGAAGGACACCGGGTCGTCGCCGACCCGCTGCCCGGTCGCCGTACCGATCTGGCCCTTGGCGGTGACCTTGACCAAGCGCCCCGGTCCGACCCCCATCGGGCCCACGTCGATGGGGCGGCCCGACAAGACGTTGACCCCGCGCAGCACCCGCTCCGCGGTGACCGCCCGATGGAAGAACTCGACGCCCCAGGCGCGGTAGTCGATCAGCTCGTCCGTCACGGCAAGAAACCTAGCGCGGTCTCAGTCGTCGGGATCGTCCAACCGGGCCAGCCAGGTCGCGAACCGCTCGACGGCGGTCTCGAACTCGGGGTGGACGTCGGTGAACTCCTGGAGCCGCTCGGCCAGCCAGGCCAGGGTGACTTCCTCGTCACCCCGCCGCTGCTCGAGCTCCTCGATCCCGCGATCGGTGAAGTACACGTTCAGGCCTTTCGTCTCCCCGGGTTTCGACACGCACGGTCACGCCTTCGTGCCTCAGGCGTGCGTGCTGTTCAACCACCAACGATCGCAGTCGCTGCGCGCCCGCGATCACTCGAAGGCCGCGGCGATGAGGATCTTGGCCTCTTCGAGGTGCCGCTTGGCGGTGCCGACCGCGGTGGTCGACGAGGCCTTGCGGGTGATCGGTGTGATCGGACGGTCGAGCTGGGGCACCACGTTGAGTGCGTACGACGGCCACGGTCCTTGGTTGAACGGCTCGTCCTGGACCCACCTGACCGTCGCGTCCGGGTACTTGTCCAGCTCCGCCTTCAGCTCCTCGACCGGCCACGGGTAGAGCCGCTCGACGCGGACGATCGCGACGTCCTCGCGCTCGCTCTTCGTGCGCTCGACCATCAGGTCCCAGGTGAGGCGGCCCGACACCAGCAGCACCGTCTTGACCTTCGCCGCGTCGGCCTCCCCGGAATCGAACTTGGCGTCGCCCATGACCGGACGGAAGGAGCCCGAGGTGAAGTCCGCCGGCTGCGACGCGGCTTCCTTGCGCTTTAGCATCGACTTCGGCGTGAAGATGATGAGCGGCTTGTGCTCACCGCCGAGCGAGTGCATCCGCAGCAGGTGGAAGTGGGACGCCGGCGTGGACGGCTGGGCGATCACCATCGCCTCGTCCGCGCACAGCGTCAGGAACCGCTCGATGCGCGCCGAGGAGTGGTCGGCCCCCTGGCCCTCGTAGCCGTGCGGCAGCAGCAGCACGACACCCGAGTCCTGGCCCCACTTGGTCTTTCCGGCCGAGATGTACTCGTCGATGATCGTCTGGGCACCGTTGACGAAGTCACCGAACTGCGCCTCCCACAGCACCAGCGCCTCGGGCCGGGCGACCGAGTAGCCGTACTCGAACCCGAGCGCGGCGTACTCCGACAGCAGCGAGTCGTAGACGTGGAACTTGGCCTGGTCCTGGGTGAGGTGGCCCAGCGGCGTCCACTCATCGGCGTTGATCCGGTCGATGATCGTCGCGAACCGCTGGACGAAGGTGCCGCGACGCGAGTCCTGGCCGGCCAGCCGCACCGGGCGTCCGTCCATCAGCAGCGCGCCGAAAGCGAGGATCTCGCCAGTGCCCCAGTCGATCGGGCCGTCGGTGATCGCTGCCGCTCGGCGCTGCAGCTGCGGCATCACCTTCGGGTGGACCGTGAAGCCGTCCGGCGGGGTGACGTAAGCGTCCGCGATCGCCTTGAGCGTCTCGAACGGCACCGCGGTCTGCGTCTCGCCGACCGGCTTGTCCGGGTAGTCCGGCACCGTCGTCCACGACGTGGGGGTGCTGTCGGCCTCGCGGACCTCGGTGAAGACCCGCTCCAGCTGAGCCTGGTAGTCGCGGATGACCTGCTCGGCCTCCTCGATCGTGATGTCGCCACGACCGATCAGCGACTCGGTGTAGAGCTTGCGGACCGAGCGCTTCTGCTCGATCAGGTCGTACATCAGCGGCTGCGTGTACGACGGGTCGTCGCCCTCGTTGTGACCGCGACGGCGGTAGCAGACCAGGTCGATCACGACATCGCTGTGGAAGGCCTGGCGGTACTCGAACGCCAGCCGGGCCACCCGGATACAGGCCTCCGGGTCGTCACCGTTGACGTGGAAGATCGGCGCCTGGACCATCCGCGCGATGTCGGTGCAGTAGAGCGACGAGCGCGAGGAGCCGGGCGAGGTCGTGAAGCCGACCTGGTTGTTGATGACCAGGTGCACGGTGCCGCCGGTGCGGTAACCACGCAGCTGGGAGAGGTTGAGTGTCTCGGCTACGACACCTTGGCCGGCGAACGCGGCGTCACCGTGCAGCAGCAGCGGGAGGACCGGGAACGCCTCGCCCTGGTCGAGGACGTCCTGCTTCGCGCGGGCGATGCCCTCCAGGACCGGGTCGACGGTCTCGAGGTGGCTCGGGTTCGCGGCGAGCGACACCTTGATGTTCTCGCCGGTGCCTGCAGAGAAGTCGCCCTCGGCGCCGAGGTGGTACTTGACGTCGCCGGAGCCCTGGACCGTGCGCGGGTCGATGTTGCCCTCGAATTCGCGGAAGATCTGGTTGTAGGACTTGCCGACGATGTTGGCGAGCATGTTGAGCCGGCCACGGTGGGCCATGCCGATCGTGACCTCGTCGAGCCCGGCCTGCGCTGCGGCCTCGCAGATCTCGTCGACGACGGGGACCGTTGTCTCGCCGCCCTCGAGGGAGAACCGCTTCTGACCGACGAACTTGGTCTGCAGGAAGGTCTCGAACGCCTCGGCCTGGTTGAGCTTCTGCAGGATCCGCAGCTGCTCCTCGCGCGGCTCCTTGGTGTGCGGGCGCTCGACCCGCTCCTGGATCCAGCGGCGCTGCTCGGGATCCATGATGTGCATGTACTCGATGCCGGTCGTGCGGCAGTAGGAGTCGCGCAGGATGCCGAGGATGTGGCGCAGCTTCATGAAGCGCCGCCCGGAGCCGCCGAACTCGCCGGTCGGGAACTCGCGGTCCAGGTCCCAGAGAGTGAGGCCGTGCGACTCGATGCGCAGGTCGGGGTGGCTGCGCTGCTTGTACTCCAGCGGGTCGGTGTCGGCCATCAGGTGACCGCGCACCCGGTAGGCGTGGATCAGCTCGAGGATCCGGGCCTGCTTGTCGATCTCGTCGTCGTGGGACGTCGCGATGTCGGAGTTCCAGCGGATCGGCTCGTAGGGGATCCGGAGCGCGCGGAAGATGTCGTCGTAGAAGCCGTCCTGGCCGAGCAGCAGCTGGTGGACGTGCTTGAGGAACTCGCCCGACTGGGCGCCCTGGATGACCCGGTGGTCGTACGTCGACGTGATCGTCATGACCTTGCCGATGCCGTTGCGGGCGAGCGCGACCTCCGAGGCGCCCTGCCACTCGGCGGGGTACTCCATCGCGCCGACGCCGATGATCGCGGCCTGGCCGGCCATCAGCCGGGGGACGGAGTGGACGGTGCCGAGGCCGCCGACGTTGGTCAGGCTGACCGTCGTGCCGGTGTAGTCGTCCATCGTCAGCTTGTTGTCGCGAGCCTTGCGGATCATCACCTCGTAGGCGGTCCAGAACGCCGCGAAGTCCATGGTCTCGCAGGCCTTGATCGACGGCGCCACGAGCTGGCGGGTGCCGTCGGGCTTCTGCTGGTCGATCGCGAGCCCGAGGTTGATGTGCGCCGGGCTCACCTGGGTCGGCTTGCCGTCGGTCTCGCTGTAGGAGTTGTTCATCTCCGGCATCGCCTTGAGCGCCCGCACGAGCGCGTAGCCGATGATGTGCGTGAAGGAGACCTTGCCGCCGCGAGCGCGAGCGAGGTGGCTGTTGATGACGATCCGGTTGTCCCACAACAGCTTCACCGGGACACTGCGCACCGACGTCGCGGTCGGGACGGTGAGCGAGACCTCCATGTTCTTCGCGGTCGCGGCGGGGATGCCGCGGAGCACGGTGAAGGTCGGCTCGTCCTTGGCGGCGGCCGGCGCGGGGCGCGGCGCGTCCTTCGGGGTCGGCTTCGTGTCGGTCGAGGGGGTCGGCGTGGTCTTCGACGCGGGGCTCACCTGCGGCGCGGGCGTCGCCCGCGGCGCCGGGCGGGCGGCGGGCGCGGCCTCGGAGGCTTCGGCGGGCTTGGTGGTCGCAGCCGGAGCCGGGTCGGTCTTGGCCGGGGCGGAGGCCGGCTTGCCGTTGCCGTCCGACGTGGCGGCCGCGCCGCCGAAGTACGCCGCCCAGGCGGGATCGACGCTCGAAGGATCTGCGTCGAACCGCTCCTTCATCTCCTCAACGAGCCACTCGTTGGCTCCGAAATCAGGGGTGTTCGACTCCTGGCCTGTCGATTGCGACACGACGTGCTTCGCCTCTTCCGGTGAGCTGCTGGCGTAGGGTCTGTCCGACCTGGACCAAGACCGGAGTCAAGGCTAGACCCACGGCGAAAGTTATGGGGTGTCAGTCCGAGCAGAGGAGTCGCGAGTCGTGCGCCGAACGCCCGCAGCCGTGCTGATCCTGGTGCTCAGTCTCTCCGGTTGCAGTGGCGACGACGAGGAACCGGACGCGAGCACCTCGGAACGCGGCAGCTCCGCGACGTCGCCGGGGATCGACTCCCGGGTCGAGGTCGGCGAGGTGGCCGGGAAGCTCGCCAAGGGTCCCGCGCGCGACGCCGCCCTGGACGTGGCGAAGGTCGTCGACCGCTGGCTGGACGCGGCGTACGTCGGCGACTACTCGCGATCGAACTTCGACGACGCGTTCCCGGGATTCACCGAAGGCGCCGCCAAGCTTGCCGCGCGCCAGCGTTCGCTGATGAGCAACAAGGCGGTCGGTGATCGCGTGGACGGCGTCACCGCGACCAGGCGGGTGGTCCGGGTCGACCTGCTCGCACCCAGGGGCGAGCCGGCCGGCGCGACCGCCCACGTCAACCTGGTGATCGACCTGACCGGCAACATCGAGCGGACCGACCAGATCCGGGGCCGGCTGCTGCTGACGCCGGTCAAGAACGGGTGGCAGGTCTTCGGCTTCGACATCGAGCGCGGCGAGGTGAGGGGATGACCCGGCGGGTCCTGCGGACCGGCGTGCTGGCGATCATGCTGGCGGTCGTGGCGCTCGTCGTACCCAACAGCGGCGTCGCGCCGACGTACTTCTCGCTGGTGAAGTTCGAGCACGCCGCGGGCGTCGACACCGATCCCGACGTCATCTGGATCCTGGCCGTCGGGTCGGACGCCCGGCCCGGACAGGATCCGCTGCGCAGCCGGGGCGACACGCTCCAGCTGGTCGGGATGGACACCCGCACCGGCGCGGCGACCGCCATCGGCATCCCCCGCGACAGCTGGGTCTCGATCCCCGGCTACGGCTCGAACCGGGTGAACGCCGCGCTCTACTTCGGCGGTCCGCAGCTGCTCGGTGAGACCGTCGCGGAGCTGATCGGGATCGAGCCCGACTACGTCTTCGTGGCGTCGTTCTGGGGTGTCGAGCAGGTCGCCAAGGACATCGGCCCGATCACCATCGACAACCCGGTCTCCTTCTCCGACCCCTACCTCAAGCCGCAGGGTTTCAAGGCGGGCAAGGTCGTCCTCAGCGGCTACAACGTGGTCTCCTTCGCCCGCATCCGCAAGAACCTCGCCGGCGGCGACTTCGACCGGTCGGCCAACCAGCAGCGGGTGCTCAGGGGCTTCCACGCCAAGGTGCGGGAGAACGCCGACAAGCCGGGCTGGATCGAGCGCGGGGTGCTCTCGGTGATCGACAACGTGCACACCAACGTGAACCCTGCCGAGCTGTTCGCGATCGCCCAGGCGGTCGCCCAGGTCGATCCGAAGAAGATCACCGACTGCGTCCTGCCGGGCGGGATCGGCAACATCGGGGGAGCCAGCGTCGTGATCCCCAGCACCACGACGGCTCAGCGGTACGGCGACGACGCCCGCAACGACGCCACGATCAAGCACTGCTGAAGGCAGATACAGCGGGGTGGGGAGCGTCACGGTGCCGATGTGGCGCGGACCACGGCGAGAGGTGCTTGCTGCCAGCTAGCGTTGCTGGCTGGTCGTGGAAGCACGGCCTTGTCCTTGGCCAGCACCGGCCAGGGCCGCCCGTGCCGCGCCGAGGCCCGTCACGACACGGGGAGACGTCGATTTCGTTGGAGATGACGGGCACGGGGACACCAAGCACCACGCCGGCTTCGCCGGCTAGGGGTGAAGGCCGGCATCGCCGGCCCGGGCAACAGCAGCCCGAATCCGACAGGTTCATCCTCGCAGGCGTCGCTGATGAAGGACCTCTTCGATGCACACGTCCACCGTGCGCGCTGTCGCGCGCCGTACCGCCCTCGCCGCGACGATCGCAGCACTCGCCACGACCCCGATCGTCGCGCCGACGCCGGCAGCTGCGATGCCCGCGCCCCGCGCGGTCCACCAGGAGACAGCCGAGCTCTCCGACACGCCGCGCGCCCACCCGCGCCGGGTCGCGCGCCAGGCCGAGCTCCGCGCCGAGCGGGAGGCGGAGCTTCGCGCCGAGCGCGAGGCCGAGCAGGAAACGCAGG
Organism: uncultured Actinomycetota bacterium; assembly: GCA_963846535.1. Classification (GTDB taxonomy): domain Bacteria; phylum Actinomycetota; class Actinomycetes; order Propionibacteriales; family Nocardioidaceae; genus Nocardioides. The sequence goes on along the minus strand of CAWJWK010000003.1, from coordinate 1,076,647 downwards.
CCAGCGGCGACGGAATCCTCGCCCTCGCCGCCAACGAGGCCGGCGACCCCTACGTCTACGGCGCGGCCGGTCCGGACGCGTTCGACTGCTCGGGCTACACCCAGTACGTCTTCGCCCAGGTCGGCATCGCCCTGCCCCACTCCTCGTCGGCGCAGGCCGCGACGGCGCAGCGGATCACCGACCCGCAGCCGGGCGACCTGGTGTTCTTCACGGGCTCCGGTGGCGTCTACCACGTCGCCATCTACGCCGGTGACGGCATGATCTGGCACGCCCCGCACAGCGGTGCGGTCGTCAGCCTCGAGCCGATCTGGACCGGCAGTGTCTTCTACGGCCGGGTCGGCTGATCCGGCCAATTCAAAACCGGGGGCGCCTCCGGCAGGATTCGAACCTGCGGCACCTGGTACCGGAAACCAGTGCTCTATCCCCTGAGCTACGGAGGCATGCGCCGGTCCCGTGAGGGCTCTCGGCGCGGTGTGGACCTTACCGGTCGATATCCGTGCAAGAGAAACCGGAGGCCGCCGATACCCTTGCCCGGTGACTCCTGAGCAGCTCTCCGCCACGATCGTCGACGGTTTGTCGGCGCTCGTCGACCAGGGTGCGCTCACCCTGCCCGACGGCGTCCCGACCGAGGTGACGGTCGAGCGGCCGCGTCAGAAGGGGCACGGCGACTACGCCACCAACGTGGCGCTGCAGCTGGCGAAGCGGGCCGGCGTCAATCCGCGGGCGTTCGGCGAGCTGCTCGCCGCCCAGCTGCTGACGGCCGACGGCATCGCGGGCGTCGAGGTCGCCGGGCCGGGCTTCCTCAACATCACGGTCGAGGCCGGGGCGCAGGGCCAGCTGGCGGCGGAGATCGTCGCCGCGGGCGCGACGTACGGCTCGTCCAACGCGTTCGCCGGCGAAAAGATCAACCTCGAGTTCGTCTCCGCCAACCCGACCGGCCCGCTCCACATCGGCGGCGTCCGGTGGGCCGCGGTCGGCGATGCGCTGGGCCGGATCTTCACGATGACCGGGGCTGAGGTCAGCCGGGAGTACTACTTCAACGACCACGGCGCCCAGATCGACCGGTTCGCCCGGTCCCTGCTCGCGAGCGCGAAGGGCGAGGCTGCTCCGGAAGACGGCTACGGCGGCGACTACATCCACGAGATCGCGTCGGCCGTCGTCGCCGACCGTCCGGAGGTGCTGTCGATGCCCGACGCGGAGGCGCAGGAGGTCTTCCGCGCGATCGGCGTCGACATGATGTTCGCCGAGATCAAGCAGTCGCTCCACGACTTCGGGGTCGACTTCGACGTCTACTTCCACGAGGACGAGCTGCACAAGAGCGGTGCGGTGCAGCGCGCGGTGGATCGGCTGCGCGAGCTCGGCAACATCTACGAGAAGGACGGCGCGCTGTGGCTCGCCACCGAGAAGTTCGGCGACGACAAGGACCGGGTCGTCATCAAGTCGGACGGCAACGGCGCCTATCTCTCCGGTGACCTCGCCTACTACCTCGACAAGCGGGAGCGTGGCTTCGACCGCTGCTTCATCATGCTCGGCGCCGACCACCACGGCTACGTCGGCCGGATGATGGCGATGTGCGCGGCCTTCGGCGACGAGCCGCACGTGAACCTCGAGATCCTGATCGGTCAACTGGTCAACCTGGTCCGGGAAGGTGAGCCGCTACGGATGTCCAAGCGGGCCGGCACCGTGGTGACGATCGATGACCTGGTCGAGGCGATCGGGGTCGACGCCGGCCGCTACGCCCTGGCCCGCTACAGCAGTGACAGCCCGATCGACATCGACCTCGACCTGTGGGCGCGCGCGACGAACGACAACCCGGTCTTCACCGTGCAGTACGCCCACGCCCGGGTCGCGAGCCTCCTCCGCAACGCAGCCGACCTCGGTGTCTCGGCCGAGAGCCATCCCGAGCTGCTCACCCACGAGAAGGAGGGCGAGCTGCTCAGGACCCTCGGCGAGCTCCCGCGGGTCGTGAAGGCCGCCGCCGAGCTGCGTGAGCCGCACCGGGTGGCTCGCTACCTCGAGGAGCTCGCGGGCGTCTACCACCGCTTCTACGACAGCTGCCGCGTGCTCCCCAGGGGTGACGAGGAGGTCGGCGACCTCCACCGCGCTCGACTGTTGCTCGTCGAGGCGACCCGCACCGTGCTCGCCAACGGCCTCGGCCTGCTCGGCGTCTCTGCCCCGGAGCGGATGTAGTCGGGCCATGACCCACGAAGCAGGTTGGGCGCACGCGCCGGGCGCCCTCCGCGGACCGGCCTGGCTGCAGGCGCCCGGTGACGTCAACGCGCTGGTGCCGCAGCTCTGGTCCGGCACCGCGCACAAGACAGACGCCGGCGACCTGGTGGTCGGTGGCGTGCCTGTCGCCGATCTGGTGGCCGAGCACAACACCCCGGCCTACGTCCTCGACGAGGAGGACTTCCGGGACCGAGCCCGGGCGTTCCGCGACGCCTTCGCCGGCTGGGACGTCTACTACGCGGGCAAGGCGTTCCTCTGCACGGCGGTCGCCCGCTGGATCGCGGAGGAGGGCCTGTGCCTCGACGTCTGCTCGGGAGGTGAGCTCGAGGTCGCCCTCCGCGCGGGGTTCGACCCGGCGCTGATCGGCTACCACGGCAACAACAAGTCGGTGGCCGAGCTGCGCCGAGCGGTCGCCGAGGGCGTCGGCCGGATCATCGTCGACTCCTTCCAGGAGATCGAGCGGCTCGCGATGGTCACCGAGGACACCGGCTTGCGCGCACGGGTGATGGTCCGGGTCACCGCCGGCGTCGAGGCGCACACCCACGAGTACATCGCCACGGCCCACGAGGACCAGAAGTTCGGGTTCTCGATCACGTCGGGCGACGCCTTCGAGGCCGTACGACGACTCGAGGCCGCTCCCGGCATCGACCTCCTGGGCCTGCACTCCCACATCGGCAGCCAGATCTTCGACTCCTCCGGGTTCGAGGTGGCGGCGCGTCGGGTGCTCGCCCTGCACACCCGGATCTCCGGGGAGCTCGGCGTCACGATGCCGGAGATGGACCTCGGCGGCGGCTTCGGCATCGCGTACACGACCCAGGACGACCCGTCGGACCCCGCGCAGCTCGCGACCGAGATGGGCAAGATCGTCGAGCACGAGTGCCGGGCGCTCGGCATCGAGGAGCCGCGCCTCTCGATCGAGCCCGGTCGCGCGATCGTGGGCCCGGCGATGTGCACGGTCTACACCGTCGGCACGGTGAAGCCGGTGACGCTCGACGCCGGCGCGATCCGCACCTACGTCAGCGTCGACGGCGGGATGAGCGACAACATCCGCACCGCGCTCTACGACGCCGACTACTCCTGCACGCTCGCCGCCCGCGGCTCCGACGCGGTGCCGGTGCTCGCACGGGTGGTCGGCAAGCACTGCGAGGCCGGCGACATCGTCGTCCGCGACGAGTTCCTCCCCGGCGACGTCGCCCCCGGCGATCTGCTGGCGGTCCCGGGCACCGGTGCCTACTGTCGCTCGATGGCCTCCAACTACAACCACGCGCTCCGACCGCCAGTGATCGCGGTACGGGACGGAGTCGCGCGCGTCGTCGTCCGGCGGGAGACTGAGGACGACCTGTTGGCGACGGATGTCGGGTGAGTGTTGTGAATGCGGAGGGTGACAAGCCCCTCAAGGTGGCGGTGCTCGGCTGCGGCGTGGTCGGCTCGCAGGTCGTACGACTGCTGGCTGAACAGGCCGGCGACCTCGCGGCCCGCGTCGGCGCTCCGGTCGAGCTTGCCGGCGTCGCCGTACGACGTCTGGACGCGCCGCGTGACGTGGAGGTCCCCGCCGGACTGCTGACCACCGACGCGCTCGGGCTCGTGACCCGCGGTGACGTCGACGTCGTGGTCGAGGTGATCGGCGGCATCGAGCCGGCCCGCACCCTGATCCTGGCCGCGCTGGAGAACGGCGCCTCGGTCGTCACCGCCAACAAGGCGCTGCTCGCCGAGGACGGGCCGACCCTCTACGAGGCGGCCGAGAAGGCGGGCCGGGACCTTTACTACGAGGCCGCCGTCGCCGGCGCGATCCCGATCCTGCGGCCGCTGCGCGAGTCGCTCGCGGGCGACAAGGTCACCCGGGTGCTCGGCATCGTCAACGGCACCACGAACTTCATCCTCGACAAGATGGACACCCAGGGCGCGGGCTTCGAAGAGGCGCTCGAGGAGGCCCAGGCACTCGGCTACGCCGAGGCCGACCCGACCGCCGACGTCGAGGGCTTCGACGCCGCGGCCAAGGCCGCGATCCTCGCCAGCCTCGCGTTCCACTCGCGGGTCACCGCGGCCGACGTGCACCGCGAGGGCATCAGCGACGTCACCTCGGGTGACGTGCGCTCGGCCGCCGACATGGGCAGTGTCGTGAAGCTGCTCGCGATCGCCGAGCTCAACATCAGCGATTCGGGCGAGGAAGCCGTCAGTGTGCGGGTGCACCCGGCGATGATCCCGCGGAGCCACCCGCTGGCCAGCGTCCGCGAAGCGTTCAACGCGGTGTTCGTCGAGTCCGAGGCAGCCGGCCAGCTGATGTTCTACGGCCCCGGGGCCGGCGGCGCACCCACGGCCAGCGCCGTGCTCGGCGACCTGGTCACGGTCGCGCGCAACCACCGGCAGGGCACTCGCGGCGTCGGCGAGTCCGCGTACGCCGACCGGACGGTCCTGCCGATGGGGGAGACCCGCACCCGCTACCACGTCGCGATCGACGTCGACGACCGCGCCGGCGTGCTCGCGGCGGTTGCGACCGCGTTCGCGACGCACGGGGTGTCGATCCAGACGGTTCGCCAGGAAGGGCGCGGCGACGACGCGCAGCTGGTCGTCGTCTCGCACGAGGCGACCGACGCGCAGCTGTCGGCGACGGTCGCGGAGCTGCGCGAGATGGACATCGTCCGCGACGTCACCTCGGTGATGCGCGTCGAAGGGACCGACGAATGAGCGACATCGCCGTCCGGACGCGCCAGTGGCGCGGCGTGATCGAGGAGTACCGCGACCTCCTCGACATCCCGGCCGACACCCCCGCGGTCACCCTGCGTGAGGGCGGCACGCCGCTGGTGCACTCGGAGTGGCTCTCCGACCTCACCGGCGCCCAGGTGCACCTCAAGGTCGAGGGTGACAACCCGACCGGCTCCTTCAAGGACCGCGGCATGACCGCCGCGATCTCGGTGGCGAAGCACGAAGGCGCACAAGCCGTGGTCTGCGCATCGACCGGCAACACTTCGGCCTCGATGGCGGCCTACGCCGCGAAGGCGGGACTGGCGCCGATCGTGCTGGTCCCCGAGGGCAAGATCGCCGCCGGCAAGATGGCGCAGGCGATCCTGCACGGTGCCCAGGTGATCATGGTCAAGGGCAACTTCGACGACTGCCTCCGGCTCGCGAAAGAGCTGGCGTCGTCGTACCCCGTCGCTCTCGTCAACTCGGTCAACCCGGTGCGCCTGCAGGGTCAGAAGACGGCGGCGTTCGAGATCGCCGACTTCCTCGGCGACGCCCCCGAGTTCCACCTGCTGCCCGTCGGCAACGCGGGCAACATCTCGGCGTACTGGCTCGGCTACCAGCAGTACGCCGACCTGGGGCTGATCACTCGCAAGCCGGTGATGCGCGGCTTCCAGGCCGCCGGGGCCAGCCCGCTGGTCACCGGAGAGCCGTTCCCGCACCCGGAGACCCGGGCAACGGCGATCCGGATCGGCAACCCGGCGTCGTGGCAGCTGGCCGAGGACGCCGCCGCGGAGTCGGGCGGTCGGTTCGCGTCGGTGTCCGACGACCGGATCCTCTCCGCCCAGCAGGACCTCGCCCGCAAGGACGGCCTCTTCGTCGAGCCGGCCAGCGCGACCGGGGTCGCCGGCCTGCTGCAGGAGCTGGAGCAGGGCGGGAGCTACACGGGGTCGACGCTCGTGATCACCGTGACCGGGCACGGGCTCAAGGACACCGCGACCGCGCTGGAGGGCTTCGCCGAGTCCGGCGGAACGGTCGTCGACGATGTCGTCGTCCCCGAGGTCGCCGCGGTCGCCGAGGCTGCCGGGCTGTGACGACGTTCGCCACCGGGCCGGTGCGGGTGTCGGTGCCGGCCACGTCAGCCAACCTCGGACCGGGGTTCGACGCACTGGGGCTGGCCCTCGACCTGCGCGACCGGCTCGAGGCGGAGGTCGTCGACGACGGCCTGGTGGTCGCGGTCGCCGGCGTCGGCAGCGACGAGGTGCCCCTCGACGAGCGCCATCTGGTCGTCACGGCGATGCGAGCCGCGTTCGACGAGCTCGGCGTGCAGCCACCGGGGCTCCGGCTGAGCTGCGTCAACGTGATCCCGCACGGCCGGGGACTCGGGTCGTCGTCGGCCGCGATCGTCGCGGGAGTGTGGCTCGCCCGCGAGCTCATCGCCGGTGGTCGGCTGCTGATCGGCGACGAGGGCCTGCTCAACCTCGCCGCGCGGATCGAGGGTCACCCCGACAACGTGGCGCCGGCTCTGCTCGGCGGTCTCGTGATCGCCGGTCAGGACTCAGACGGGTCGTTCTACGCCGTACCTTCCGAGGTCGACCCGCGGATCGGCACCGTCGTCTTCATCCCACCGGACCCGGTGTCGACCGAGCTCGCCCGTGGCCTGCTGCCGAAGGAGGTGTCGCACGCCGACGCCGCCATCAACGCCGGCCGTGCGGCGCTCTTGGTCGCGGCGCTCGGCGGTCGTCCCGAGCAGCTGTTGAGGGCGACTGCCGACCGACTGCACCAGGACTACCGTCGGTCGGCGATGCCGGCCAGCCTCGACCTGGTCGACGCACTGCGGGCCGACCGGGTGCCCGCCATCGTGTCCGGCGCCGGACCCACGGTGCTCGCGTTCACCGACACGACCGACGGCCTGATGGCCCGGTGCCCCGACGGTTGGACGGCGCTCCACCTCGGGGTCGACTCGCGTGGTGCCGTCGCCTGGTAATGCCTCCCGCCCGGTGCGGCGGTGGTACATTGACGGCGCGTCGTAGTTACTCGACCCTTCGGTTCTCGGCGCCGCGCCAGACAAGAAGCACAGCCTCGCGCGCATCTCCTTTCTCGCATCAACTGCCCTGTGTGTGCATCGGGTCCGCGTGCGGAAGATCTGACCAATGCCCTCCCTCCCTGGCGGAGCGGAGCGGCCGTATTACGTGGGAAGGACCTCACGTGACAGACACTCTCGAGAGCCCCCCGGCTGCGCCGAAGAAGCGCAGTGGTGGGCTCAACACCATGCTTCTCGCCGACCTCAAGGCGATGGCGGGCGGCATGGGCATCGCCGGCGCCGGCAGCATGAAGAAGGCCGAACTGGTTGCTGCCATCAAGGCGGCCCAGTCCCAGCCGAAGGGCCAGGGCACCGCCAAGGCGGACGACAGGTCGAAGGCCGAGGACAAGCCCAAGGGCGAGGACAAGCCCAAGGGCGAGGACAAGCCCAAGGGCGAGGACAAGCCCAAGGGCGAGGACAAGCCCAGGAGCGAGGACAAGTCCAAGGGCCAGGGCCAGCTGAAGAACCAGGGCCAGCAGAAGAACCAGGGCCAGCAGAACAAGCAGGGCCAGCAGAACAAGCAGGGCGGCCAGGCCCAGTCCAAGGACCAGGCGCTGTCGAAGGACCAGGGCCAGTCGAAGGACCAGGACCAGGACCAGCAGGGCCAGGCCGGTGATGACGGCGAGGGTGGCAGCCGCCGCAACCGCCGCCGCCGCGGTCGCGACCGCAATCGGCCGGTGGCCGGCGGTCGCAACGAGCCCGACACGACGATCCTCGAGGACGACGTCCTGGTGCCGGCGGCCGGCATCCTCGACGTGCTCGACAACTATGCGTTCGTGCGGACCAGTGGCTATCTCGCGGGTCCCGACGACGTCTATCTCTCGCTGTCGATGGTGCGGAAGTACGGCCTGCGCCGTGGCGACGCGATCGTCGGCCAGGTGCGCCAGCCGCGCGACGGTGAGCGCCGGGAGAAGTTCAACCCGATGGTGCGCATCGACAACGTCAACGGCGTCGATCCCGAGCAGGCCCGGCACCGCGTCGACTTCGCGAAGCTGACACCGCTCTACCCGAGCGAGCGGCTCCGCCTCGAGACGGAGCCGACCAACATGATCGGCCGGGTCATCGACATCGCCTCGCCGATCGGCAAGGGCCAGCGTGGACTCATCGTGTCTCCCGCCAAGGCCGGCAAGACGATGATCATGCAGTCGATCGCCAATTCGATCACCGCCAACAACCCCGAGTGCCATCTGATGGTGGTGCTGGTCGACGAGCGGCCCGAGGAGGTCACCGACTTCGAGCGCTCGGTCAAGGGTGAGGTCATCTCCTCCACGTTCGACCGCCCGGCCGGCGACCACACCACCGTCGCCGAGCTCGCCATCGAGCGAGCGAAGCGGCTCGTCGAGCTTGGTCACGATGTCGTCGTTCTTTTGGACGGCATCACCCGGTTGGGGAGGGCGTACAACTTGGCTGCGCCCGCTTCGGGAAGGATCCTGTCCGGTGGCGTCGACTCCGCGGCGCTCTACCCGCCGAAGAAGTTCTTCGGGGCTGCGCGCAACATCGAGAACGGCGGCTCGCTGACCATCCTCGCGACCGCGCTCATCGACAGCGGCTCGAAGATGGACGAGGTGATCTTCGAGGAGTTCAAGGGCACCGGCAACATGGAGATCCGGCTCCGCCGCGACTTCGCCGACAAGCGGATCTTCCCCGCCATCGATGTCATCCAGTCCGGCACCCGCCGCGAGGAGCTGCTCCTGAGCAAGGAGGAGATGGCGATCATCTGGAAGCTGCGTCGCGTGCTCTCCGCGCTCGACGGGCAGCAGGCGCTCGAGGTGCTGCTCGAGAAGCTGAAGAAGTCGCCGACCAACATCGACTTCCTGATGCAGGTGCAGAAGACCACCCCGGCCCCCGGCCAGGAGGACTGACGCGGGGAATAGGCATGCGCCGAAATGCGCTCCTACACTGACCTGTCGGCTCCGGTTCACGCCAGCACAAGCACGGCGACCCGGAGCACCTAGAGATGAGGACACCATGAAGAAGGACATCCACCCGGACTACGTCGTGACCGAGGTGACCTGCACTTGCGGGAACACCTTCACGACCCGCAGCACCGCGACCTCCGGCAAGCTCCACGCCGATGTGTGCTCGCAGTGCCACCCGTTCTACACCGGCAAGCAGAAGATCCTAGACACCGGCGGCCGCGTCGCCCGCTTCGAGGCCCGCTACGCCAAGAAGGCTGACGCCCCGAAGGCCGACGCCGAGCAGGCTGACGCCAAGTAGCTTCCTCCAAGCGCCGGTTCCCGCACCGCGGGGACCGGCGCTTCGTTTTGTGATCAACTGCCGGAGGTTTCTTGACACTTCGTGGGCATTGCAACGGCCCCGGGGTAAAGGAATCCCCGGTTGACCGGGGATTCCTGCCGCAGCCGATGGAGGCAACGTGTTTGAAGCAGTGGAGGGCATGCTCGCCGAGCATGCCGAGCTCGAGGGCCGGCTCGGCCTGCCCGAGACCCATGCCGACGCGCGTCTCGCTCGCACGCTGAACAGGCGGTACGCCGAGCTCGGCGGGATCATCGGCGCCTGGCGCGAGTGGCAGCAGTACGGCGACGACGCCGGCGCCGCCGAGGAGCTGGCCGCGGACGATCCCACCTTCGCCGACGAGGTCATCGAGTTGCGGGCCAAGGAGGAAGCTGCCGCGGAGCGGCTCCGCAGGTTGCTGGTGCCGCGCGACCCGACCGACGACAAGGACGCGATCCTCGAGGTGAAGTCCGGGGAGGGCGGCGACGAGAGCGCGCTCTTCGCCGGCGACCTGCTCCGGATGTACACCCGCTACGCCGAGCGGCGCGGGTGGAAGACCGAGATCCTCGACGCCGCCGAGTCCGACCTCGGGGGCTACAAGTCGGTGACCATGGCGGTGAAGGGCGGGTCCACTGCCAGCACAGAGCCCGGCCAGGCGCCGTACGGCCTGCTGAAGTTCGAGGGCGGCGTGCACCGTGTGCAGCGGGTGCCCGTGACGGAGTCGCAGGGGCGGATCCACACCAGCGCGGCCGGCGTGCTCGTCGTGCCGGAGGCCGAAGCCGTCGACATCGAGATCCACGACAACGACCTGCGGATCGACGTCTTCCGCAGCAGCGGCCCCGGCGGGCAGAGCGTCAACACCACCGACTCCGCCGTCCGGATCACGCACCTCCCGACCGGCATCGTCGTCAGCTGCCAGAACGAGAAGAGCCAGCTGCAGAACAAGGAGCAGGCGCTCCGGATCCTGCGGGCCCGGCTGCTCGCCGCCGCCCAGGAGACGGCCGACGCGGAGGCCAGCGCCGCCCGCCGCAGCCAGGTTCGCACCGTTGACCGCTCGGAGCGGATCCGCACCTACAACTTCGCGGAGAACCGGATCTCCGACCACCGCACCGGTTACAAGTCCTACAACCTCGACCAGGTGCTCGACGGCGACCTCCAGCCGGTCCTCGACTCGTGCGTCGACGCCGACATGGCCGGCCGGCTCGAGGCCCTGGAGCAGTGAGCCCGCGCGACCTGATCGCGGTGGCGGCCGCGCGGCTGCGCGCGGCCGGCGTCGCCAGTCCTGCCTACGACGCCGCGGAGCTCCTCGCACACGCGCTGGACACCACGCGCTCCCGGTTGCCGTTGGTTGCCGACGTGCCCGCGGAGTGCGCCGCGAGGTTCGACGCGCTCGTCGAGCGGCGGGCCGCGAGGGAGCCGCTGCAGCACCTCACGGGAGTCGCCTTCTTCCGCCACGTCGAGCTTGCTGTCGGTCCGGGCGTGTTCGTGCCGCGCCCCGAGACCGAGCTGCTCGCCGGCTGGGCGATCGAGCACGCGGCAGCCTTGGTCTCGAGGCTCGCTGGTGCTCGCCCCTCAACCAGCCGCTGCGTCGTGGTCGACCTCTGCACCGGATCGGGGGCGATCGCGAAGGCGATCGCGCACGAGGTGCCGGAGGCGCGGGTGCACGCCGTCGAGCTCGACCAGCCCGCGCACGCCTGGGCCCAGCAGAACCTCCTGGGTACCGGTGTCGACCTCCGTCAGGGCGACTTCCGCACGGCGTTCGAGGACCTGGTCGGCACCGTCGACGTCGTGGTCTGCAACCCGCCGTACGTCCCGCTCGAGGCGTGGGAGTCGGTGGCGGTCGAGGCCCGCGATCACGACCCGCATGTCGCGCTCTTCTCGGGTGACGACGGACTCGACGCGATCCGGGCCCTCGCGGTCCGCGCCGCAGTGCTGCTCCGCCCCGGCGGGGTGGTCGGGGTCGAGCACGCGGACGTGCAGGGCGAGTCCGCGCCGGCGCTCTTCGCGGCCGAGGGCAGCTGGGACGAGGTCCGCGACCGCCGCGACCTCAACGACCGCCCGCGGTTCGTCACGGCACGACGGGCGGTCCGCGCCGGGCCCGCGGGGGAGTGACAGGATGGGCGCCGTGAGTCAGTCCGGTTCGGCACAGGTCTATGACGCGAGCGGCTCTGCGTCGGACGAGGAGCGCGGAGCAGCGGTCGACGCCGCCGCGCTGGCGATCCAGCGGGGCCGGTTGGTCGTGCTTCCCACCGACACCGTCTACGGCGTCGCAGCCGACGCATTCGACCCGGACGCCGTCTCCCGGCTGCTGGACGCGAAGGGCCGGGGCCGCGAGATGCCGCCTCCGGTGCTGGTCAGCACTGCGACCACGCTCGACGCGCTCGCGACCAAGGTGCCCGAATACGCCCGCACACTCACCGCCGCGTTCTGGCCCGGCCCGCTCACCCTGGTCTGTCACGAGCAGCCCTCCCTGCGGTGGGATCTGGGAGAGACCCGGGGCACCGTCGCCGTCCGGATGCCCGACAACGACCTCACCCGCGACATCCTCGACCGCACCGGCCCACTCGCCGTCAGCTCGGCCAACCTCACCGGCCAGCCGGCCGCCACCGACGCCGCCGAGGCGGTCGCGATGCTCGGCGACCGCGTGGCCGTCGTCGTCGACGGCGGCGCCACCGCGGGCGCCGTACCCTCCACGATCGTCGACGTGACCGCAGACCGGCCGCGGTTGCTGCGCCTCGGGGTCATCACCGTCGCCCAGCTCGACGAGGCGCTCGCGGAGTCCGGCCTGACCGTCGAGACCGACGAGCCCGAGACCGACGAGCCCGAGACCGAACCAGACACCGCCGCGTCGGACGACAGCTGATCGATGCGCGAGTACCTCGTCGTCTTCCTCGTCGCCGCCGCGGTGACCTATCTGTTGACCGTCGTCGCGCGCGAGATCGCGGTCCGCACCGGCGCCGTCGCCAAGGTGCGGGACCGCGACGTGCACGCCGAGCCGGTCCCTTACCTCGGCGGCATGGCGATGCTCGGCGGCCTGTTCGCGGCGTTCCTGGTCGCCCGCGAGCTCCCCTTCCTCTCCGCGAGCCCGCCCTGGGTCTTCGAGGACTCGATGGCGGTCCTGGTTGCCGGTGCGGTGGTCTGCGCAGTCGGAGTCCTCGACGACATCTTCGACCTCGACGCGCTCAGCAAGTTCGGAGGCCAGGTGATCGCGGTCGGCGCGCTCATCTACTCCGGCATCCAGTTCCGGTGGTTCTACCAACCGGACGGCAGCGTGCTGTCCCTCGACGCGACGCAGGGCGCGCTACTGACGGCGTTGATCGTGCTGTCGACGGTCAACGCCGTGAACTTCATCGACGGCCTCGACGGACTGGCAGCGGGCGTGATCGGGATCAGCGCCCTGGCGTTCTTCTTCTTCTGCTACCAGCTGACCGTCATCAACGAGGCGCAGCGGGCGACGACCGGGGCGCTGCTGACCGCCGCGCTGGCCGGTGTCTGCATCGGATTCCTGGTGCACAACTTCCACCCGGCGCGGGTGTTCATGGGCGACAGCGGCTCGATGCTGATCGGTCTGGTGCTGTCAGCCGCGGCGATGACCGTGACGACGCAGTTCGTCCCCACCGACCTGAAGATCGCAGACGGCGCTGCCGGAGCGCGGGCCAGCCTGCTGCCGATGCTCCTCCCGGTCGCCGTACCGATCCTGATCCTGATCGTCCCCCTCGCCGACCTGGTCCTCGCCGTCGTGCGCCGCACCGCCGCCGGCCGGTCGCCCTTCGCACCCGACAAGCAGCACCTGCACCATCGACTCCTCGAGATCGGGCACTCCCACCGGCGTGCGGTGCTGATCATGTGGATGTGGGCGGGATGGATCGGTTTCGGCACCGTCTTCGCGAGCCTGTACGACGACCCGTTGGTCTGGATCGGCATCGGCGCGGCGTTCGCGGTCGCTGTCGGACTGACCTTCCTGGTGCCGTTCCTCCCGCGGTGGGGGCACGCCCGCAACGGGGGAGAAGGGGTCGATCCGGACCCCGGTTCCAGGGCCTCCCAGACTTTGTGATAACTTTCACGAGTGTTAAGGCTCCCCTTCGGGGCGCCTGGTGACGAACGGCAGGGACGGCAATGGTGACGACCGGATCGACGGCCTTGATCCCGTCCTCCGGGTGGGCTCAGGAGGGCCCTCGGCGCTGTGATAGTTTCCGGCCGAACGTCGATCCGAAGGGAACCCGATGGGTGGGCGCGACCTCCTCGGCCTGGGCGGCATGCTTGCCGGCTGTGTCGTGGGTTGCACCGTCCTCGGCCTCGTCGTCGATGAACTTGCGGGGTCGTCGCCCGTTGGCGCCATTGTCGGCGTCGGCGTTGGCATCGGCCTCGCCGCGACCGCTTTCGTTCTGCGCGCGCTCCGCGCACTCCGCGACCCGGACCCGGACAGGTGAGGTGACATGGTGACCATCGATCCCGGCGCGTCCGCCGTCCCGACCACGGTCAGCCTGTCGCGGGTCATCGCCGACCAGAAGAAGACCGAGCTGCTTGCGCTCGGGATGATGATCTTCAGCATCTGGTTCGGCTTCCTCGCCGGCTGGCTCGTCACCGCGGCCATCGCGGTCGGCGTGCTGCTCGGCCTCGTGAACCATCTCGTCACCGAGTACTGGCTGCTGAAGGTGATCGCCGGAGGTGGCTCGCCGACGCGCGGCCAGCTCACCCGGTTCACCCTTGTCCGCCTGAGCGTCCTCAGCGTCGTGGCAATCGGAGGCGCTGTAGCCTTCTGGCCCGACGGCGTCGGCCTGCTGCTCGGCCTCGCCGTCTTCCGCCTCGTCGCGCTGGTCATGACGACAATTCCGTTGTTGAAGGAGCTGAAGAGCCAATGAGCGGGCTGATGCCTCTCGCGATCGAGATCACCCCTGGTGAGCACCCCGAGCGTCACCTGTTCGGTCTCACCTTCAACATCGACACGATCATCAGCACGCTGGTGGCGGGCGCGATCGTGCTCCTGCTCGGGTTCCTCGTGCGGCGCTCGCTCACCAAGAAGACAGATGACCACGTGCCGACGAAGCTCCAGATCATCTGGGAGTCGGTCATCGGAGAGGTCAACAGGCAGGTCGAGGACAACCTCGGCAAGGTGCACCCGTTCGTCGCGCCGCTCGCGGTCTCCCTCTTCTTCTTCATCCTCATCGCGAACTGGCTCGAGGTCGTCCCGACCCACCTCAACCACGACGCGCACCTGCTGCCGCCGCCGACCGCCGACACGAACCTGACCTACGCGATGGCGTTCCTCGCCGTCGGCAGCGTCTGGGTCTACGGCATCCGGCAGAACGGGCTCGGCTACTTCAAGCACTTCGTGCAGCCGTTCCCCGTGCTGCTCCCGCTCAACATCCTCGAGGAGCTCGTCAAGCCGATCACGCTGGCGCTGCGGCTCTTCGGCAACATCTTCGCCGGCGGCATCATGCTCGCCCTGATCGCCGCCATCCCGTGGTACGCGGGCATGCCGGTCGCGAACATCCTCTGGAAGATGTTCGAGCTGTTCATCGGCGGACTCCAGGCATTCATCTTCGCCCTGCTGACCGTGCTGTACTTCGCGATGGCGAGCGGCGGTCACGGCGACCACGAGGAGCACGAGAAGCACGCAGAGAACAAAGAGAAGACCCCCGAGCTCGCGACCTGAGCGCCCGCTCACGTCGCCCCAGAGGTAAGCAACGAGCGCCGGCCAGACTCGGCGCGGATATCAAGGAGAATCATGGCAGTCGAGAACACAGAGCAGGCCATTTCCCTCGCGGGCGCCTTCATCGGCGGAGGCCTCGCCCTCGCCGGTGGCGCGATCGGCGCCGGTGTCGGTGACGGTCTTGCCGGTTCGTCGTACATCCAGGGTGTGGCCCGTCAGCCGGAGGCCCAGGGTCGCCTGCAGACGATCTTCTTCCTGACCGTGGGTCTGGTCGAGGCGATGTTCTTCATCAACCTCGCCTTCATGGCCCTGTTCGTATTCGTCCTCGCGTGAGCCGGTCCCCGCGGGGACCGCTTCATCCGCACCAGGCCTAAGGATCCGGACCTAGATGAACACACCGCACCTGATCCCGCTCGAGAGCAACTTCCTCGTGCCCAACGGCACGTTCTTCGTGGAGTTGATCGCGTTCGCGATCATGTTCTTCATCATCGCGCGTTACATCGTGCCGCCGATCAACCGCGCGATGACGAACCGCCAGGAGGCGATCCGTCAGCAGTTCGCTGAGCTGGACCAGGCCAAGGAGGAGGCCAACTCCGCCAAGGACGAGTTCCAGTCGCAGATCGAGGAGGCACGGCACGAGGCCGCTCGCATCCGTGAGGATGCCCGCGAGCAAGGTGCGGCCATCATCGCCGAGATGCGCGAGACCGCTCAGTCCGAGGCCGCCCGCATCGTCGAGCACGGCAAGGCGCAGATCGAGGCCGAGCGCCAGGCGGCGGTCGCCTCCCTGCGCACCGAGGTCGGCAGCCTGGCGACGAACCTCGCGGGTCGGATCGTGGGCGAGTCCCTCGACGACGACGCCCGCCAGGGTCGCGTCGTTGAGCGCTTCCTCGCCGACCTCGAGTCCGGGACCGCGGGGGCCAACTGATGCTGTCGTTCCGAGCGGCGTCCAAGGAGGCCGTGGACGCTCTGGTCGACCAGGTCAGCGGCTCGGCCACCGTTGCCGACGACCTGTTCTCGGTCGCGTCGACGTTGCGCTCCGAGCCCGCCCTCCGGCGGTTCGCCACCGACTCCGCCCTGGCGGCTGAGGCCAAGGCGGGCCTGGTATCGGAGCTCTACGACGGCAAGGTCGACCCGACCACGCTCGGACTGCTCAAGGATGCGGTCGCGCGTCGGTGGACGCGCTCCCGTGACCTCGCCGACGCGCTGGAGTACGTCGGCGTCGTGGCGGCGGTCCGGTCCTCGGGTGCCGACGCCCAGCAGCTCGTGGACGAGCTGTTCTCGGTACGCACCCTCGTCGACGGGAACAAGGACCTGCGCGCCGCCCTGGCCGACCACGCCCGCAGCACGGCGGACAAGGCAGCCTTGGTCGACACGCTCCTCGGCGGCAAGGTCCTCCCGGCGACGGTCATCCTGGTCAAGCAGGCGCTGGCAGGGAGTGCCCGCAGCGTCGCCGTGGCGCTGGAGGACTACGAGAAGGTCGCAGCCGACGTCCACGGTCGCGATGTCGCGACGGTCCAGGTGGCCCGGCCGCTCAACGACAGTGACGAGCAGCGGCTGACCGCAGCGCTGGCCGCTCATTACGGCCGTCCGGTCCACCTCAACGTCGTCGTCGACCCCGACGTTATCGGCGGCATCAAGGTCGCGATCGGTGGCGACGTCATCGACGGCACCATCGCCAGTCGCCTCGACGACGCCCGCCGCAAGATCGCCGGCTGACCGCACCGCCACCCCTGAACAACAGCCAATCGGCTACCCGAGACTTTCAGCAGAGAAGAGAGAAGGCACCAGAGATGACGGAACTCTCCATCCGCCCGGACGAGATCCGCGACGCCCTCGCCAAGTACGTCGCGGACTACAAGCCCGATGCGGCGAGCAAGGAGGAGGTCGGCACCGTCGCCTCCGCCGGTGACGGCATCGCCCGCGTGAGCGGCCTGCCGTCGGCGATGGCCAACGAGCTGCTCGAGTTCGAGGACGGCACCCGCGGCCTCGCCCTGAACCTCGAGGAGCGCGAGATCGGTGTCGTCATCCTCGGTGACTTCGACAAGATCGAGGAGGGCCAGTCGGTCCGTCGTACCGGCGAGGTGCTGTCGGTCCCGGTCGGCAGCAACTTCCTGGGCCGCGTGATCGACCCGCTCGGCAACCCGATCGACGGACTGGGCGAGATCGAGGCCGAGGGTCGCCGCATCCTCGAGCTCCAGGCGCCCGGCGTGATGGCGCGAAAGTCGGTCCACGAGCCGCTCGCGACCGGCATCAAGGCGATCGACGCCATGACGCCGATCGGCCGCGGCCAGCGCCAGCTGATCATCGGCGACCGCTCCACCGGCAAGACCACGGTCGCGATCGACACGATCATCAACCAGAAGCAGAACTGGGACTCGGGCGATCCGACCAAGCAGGTGCGCTGCATCTACGTCGCGATCGGCCAGAAGGGCTCGACCGTCGCCGCCGTGCGTGGCGCGCTCGAGGAGGCCGGCGCGCTGGAGTACACGACGATCGTCGCCTCGCCGGCGTCCGACTCGGCGGGCTTCAAGTACCTCGCCCCTTACACCGGTTCGGCCATCGGCCAGCACTGGATGTACGACGGCAAGCACGTCCTCATCGTGTTCGACGACCTGACCAAGCAGGCCGAGGCCTACCGCGCCGTGTCGCTGCTGCTGCGCCGTCCGCCGGGCCGCGAGGCCTACCCGGGTGACGTCTTCTACCTGCACTCGCGGCTGCTCGAGCGCTGCGCGAAGCTGTCCGATGACCTCGGTGCCGGCTCGATGACCGGCCTGCCGATCATCGAGACCAAGGCCAACGACGTGTCGGCGTACATCCCGACCAACGTCATCTCGATCACCGACGGTCAGATCTTCCTGCAGTCCGACCTCTTCGCCGCCAACCAGCGGCCCGCGATCGACGTCGGCATCTCGGTGTCGCGCGTCGGCGGTGCGGCCATGACGAAGGCCATGAAGACCGTCACCGGTTCGCTGAAGGTTGACCTCGCGCAGTACCGCGCGATGGAGGCGTTCGCGATGTTCGCGTCCGACCTTGATGCGGCCTCGCGCCAGCAGCTCGACCGTGGCCAGCGCCTCATGGCCCTGCTGAAGCAGCCGGCGTACTCGCCGTACCCGCTGGAAGAGATGACCGTCTCGCTCTGGCTCGGCACCTCCGGCAAGCTCGACAAGGTCCCGACCGAGGACGTGCTGCGGTTCGAGCGCGAGTTCCTCGACTACCTCCGCCGTTCGCACGAGGGCATCCTCTCGGCGATCCGGGAGAGCCTGAAGTTCGAGGACGAGGACGGAATCACAGCGGCGTACGACTCCTTCCTCGACCAGTTCGAGACCTCCGAGGGCGGCAGCATCAAGGTCGGCCACGAGCCCGAGGCCGAGGCGATGGCTGACGACGAGCTCGAGCAGGAAAAGATCGTCAAGCAGAAGCGGGGCTGACCCAGATGGCCGTATCGCTGCGCGAGTACCGCGCGCGGATCAAGTCGACAGAGTCGATGAAGAAGATCACGCGTGCCATGGAGCTCATCGCTGCGTCCCGGATCATCAAGGCGCAGCAGCGGGCACAGCACGCCGCGCCGTACGCTCGCGAGCTCACCCGAGCGGTGTCGGCCGTGGCGACGTTCTCCAACGTCGATCACCCGTTGACCAAGGAGGAAGAGGACCCCAAGCGGGCAGCGGTGCTGGTCATCACCAGCGACCGCGGACTCGCAGGTGGCTACTCGTCCGGCTTGCTCAAGGAGGTCGAGCGGCTCGCCGAGCGGCTGCGCGAGGAGGGCAAGGAGATCGACTACTTCCTCGCCGGGCGCAAGGCGGAGGCGTACTTCAAGTTCCGCCAGCGGCCGTTCATCGAGTCCTGGAGCGGGTTCTCCGACCAGCCGAACTATGACGACGCAGCGGCGATTGGGAGTGCGCTGATCGAGGCCTTCCTCGTGGATTCGACGGAGCTGAAGCAGGGCGAGGAGGCCCGCTACGAGGATGTCGACGAGGTCCACATCGTCTACACGCGGTTCCGCTCGATGCTGGTGCAGGAGCCGACCGCCATCCGACTGCTGCCGCTGGAGGTCGTGGAAGGGGAGGAGGCTCCCGAGGACGACGAGCTGCTTCCGCTCTACGAGTTCGAGCCGTCGGCCGAGGCCGTCCTCGACGGGCTGCTGCCGCAGTACGTCCAGAGTCGGATCTTCTACAGCCTGCTCCAGGCGGCCGCGTCCGAGCTGGCCGCCCGGCAGAAGGCGATGAAGTCCGCGACGGACAACGCGGAGGAGCTCATCAAGAAGTTCACGCGGATCGCCAACCAGGCCCGCCAGGCTGGCATCACCCAGGAAATCAGCGAGATCGTGGGTGGCGTGAACGCGCTGGCCGACGCTCAGGCCGCTGCCAACGACTGACCACCGACCGACCACGAATTACTGACCCACAGAGTTTTGGGAGAACACAATGAGTGCAACCGCTGAAGAGACGACGACCGTCGGTCGGATCGCGCGGGTCATCGGCCCGGTCGTCGACATCGAGTACCCCGCTGACTCGATGCCGGAGATGTACAACAAGCTCGAGGTCGAGGTCACCCTCGCGGGCGAGACCACGATCCTCCCGCTCGAGGTGGCCCAGCACATCGGTGACGGCCTGGTGCGCGCCATCTCGCTGAAGCCGACCGACGGCCTGGTCCGCGGCTCCGAGGTGCGCGACACCGGTGGCCCGATCACCGTCCCCGTGGGCGACGCGACCCTCGGCAAGGTGTTCAACACGACCGGTGACTGCCTCAACCTCGAAGAGGGCGAGACCCTGGAGGTCAAGGAGCGGTGGGGCATCCACCGCAAGGCACCGGCGTTCGACCAGCTCGAGTCGAAGACCCAGATGTTCGAGACCGGCATCAAGGTCATCGACCTGCTCGCGCCGTACGTCCTCGGCGGCAAGATCGGTCTGTTCGGTGGTGCGGGCGTGGGCAAGACCGTGCTGATCCAGGAGATGATCGCGCGTGTTGCGCGCGACCATGGTGGTGTTTCCGTGTTCGCCGGCGTCGGCGAGCGCACCCGTGAGGGCAACGACCTCATCGTCGAGATGGAGGAGGCCGGCGTCATCGGCCAGACCGCCCTGGTCTTCGGTCAGATGGACGAGCCGCCGGGCACCCGGCTGCGGGTCGCGCTGTCCGCGCTGACGATGGCGGAGTACTTCCGTGACGTCCAGAAGCAGGACGTGCTGCTCTTCATCGACAACATCTTCCGGTTCACGCAGGCCGGTTCCGAGGTCTCGACGCTGCTCGGCCGGATGCCGTCCGCAGTGGGCTACCAGCCGAACCTCGCCGACGAGATGGGCACGCTCCAGGAGCGGATCACGTCGACCCGCGGTCACTCGATCACCTCGATGCAGGCGATCTACGTGCCGGCCGATGACTACACCGACCCGGCGCCGGCGGCGACCTTCGCCCACCTCGACGCGACCACCGAGCTCTCGCGTGAGATCGCCTCCCTCGGTATCTACCCGGCCGTGGACCCGCTGACCTCGACGTCGCGGATCCTCGACCCGCAGTACATCGGTCAGGCGCACTACGACTGCGCGATCCGGATCAAGCAGATTCTCCAGCGCAACAAGGAGCTGCAGGACATCATCGCGATCCTCGGTGTCGACGAGCTGTCCGAGGAGGACAAGATCATCGTCAGCCGCGCGCGCCGCATCCAGCGGTTCCTGTCCCAGAACACCTACGTCGCCAAGCAGTTCACCGGTCTGGAGGGCTCGACGGTCTCCATCGGTGACACCGTCGAGGCGTTCAACAAGATCGCCGACGGTGAGTACGACCACGTCGCAGAGCAGGCGTTCTTCATGTGCGGTGGTCTCGACGACGTCGAGGCCAAGTGGGCGCAGATCCAGAAGAGCCTCTGATGGCAGACGCCCTGCACGTCGAGCTCGTCGCAGCGGACCGGACCGTGTGGTCCGGTGACGCTGCGATGGTGATCGCGCGCACCGTAGAGGGCGACCTCGGCGTACTCCGGGGCCACGCGCCGGTGCTGTCGCTGTTGAGCGAGTCGGTGGTGGAGATCCAGGTGGCCGACACCGATGATGTCGTCGTGGCCGCGGTCGACGGTGGCTTCATCTCGGTCGCACTGGACCGGGTGTCGATCCTGGCCGAGCACATCGAGCTCGGCGAGGAGATCCACGTCGAGAAGGCGCAGTCCGACCTCGAGGAGGCCCGCGTAGTGCTCAGCCGCAACGACGAGGCCGAGAGTCGGGTCAGGCACGCCGAAGCACGGCTCCGCGCTGCCGAGAAGGTTCGGCAGTCGTAGGCCACGGCTGATACGTCGATGGCGTGGTGGGAGTGGCTGCTCGACGTCTCGGGCATCGTGCTGCTCCTGCTGGTCGTCTACGGCATCGGCCTGGTCGTCCGGCGGCGGCTGCTGGCCCGCCATGGCGGGACGTTCGAGCTGAGCCACCGGCTGGAGGCCGGCGCACCCGGCCGCGGCTGGGTGCTCGGCATGGGGCGCTACTCCGGTGAGAAGCTCGAGTGGTTCCGGATCTTCACGCTGTGGCCCAAGCCGAAGCGGGTCTGGTACCGCGAGCAGCTGACGTACGACGGCCGCCGGGAGACCCTGGGCGCCGAGCAGGCCTCGCTCTACCCCGATCACGTCGTGATCCGGTGCGCGTCACGCGCGGGTGAGGTCGAGCTGGCCATGAGCCTGGCCTCGCTCACCGGCTTCCAGGCCTGGCTCGAGGCCAAGCCCCCCGGCGCCGACTGGAACCGCTAGGTTCGGTCGTCGAGTAGCCCGACCGGCTAGGCGAGGGCGTATCGAGCCTGTCATTCGTCGAACAAACCCCGGATGTCGTCGGCATCGAGCGCGGAGCTCATGACCCCCTCGCCGTCGATGACCTGGGCGAAGAGCTCGGCCTTGCGACCCTTGAGCTCCATCACCTTCTCCTCGATGGTGTCGGTGGCGACCATCCGGTAGACGTGCACGTGGGCCGTTTGCCCTATCCGGTGCGCGCGGTCGACCGCCTGCGCTTCGGCGGCCGGGTTCCACCAAGGATCGAGCACGAAGACGTAGTCGGCCTCGGTCAGCGTGAGCCCGACACCGCCGGCCTTGAGCGAGATCAGGAAGACCGGCGCGCCTCCCGAGCGGAACTCGTCGATCACGGCCGCACGGTCGCGGGTGGAGCCGTCGAGGTACGTCGCACCGATGTCTTCGGCGACCAACCGGGCACGGACCCGGCTGAGGAAGGACGTGAACTGGCTGAACACCAGCGCGCGGTGTCCCTCGGCGGTGATCTCGTCGAGGTGGTCGACGAGCAGGTCGAGCTTGGCGGAACCGACGGCGTCGTGGGCAGGGTCGACCAGGGCCGGGTCGAGGGCGAGCTGGCGCAGCTTGGTGAGCGCGCTGAAGATCGCGATCCGGTTGCGATCGAAGTCCTCCTCGACCAGCCCGAGGATCCGCTGGCGCTCCTTGGCCAGGTGGGTGTCGTAGATCTTGCGGTGCTTCGGCTCGAGCACGACGTCGAGCACCTGCTCCTGCTTGGGCGGCAGGTCGGCGGCCACCAGCTCCTTCGTCCGTCGGAGCAGGAACGGCCGGATCCGGGCCCGGAACCTGCCGAGCGCCTCCGCGTCGCCGCCCTTCTCGACCGGCCGGGCGACCCGCTCGTTGAAGAGGCGCGGCCAGGGATAGAGCCCGGGCACCGTGATGGACAAGAGCGCCCACAGCTCCATCAGCCGGTTCTCGAACGGCGTGCCGGTGACCGCGACCTTGAACGGCGCCGCGATCGTGCGGACGGCGCCGTAGGTCTTGCTCTGGTGGTTCTTGACCTGCTGCGCCTCGTCGAGCACGAGCCCGCCCCACCGCACCGCGGCGTAACGGGCGTGCGCCAGGCGGAGGACGGTGTAGGTCGTCACCACCAGGTCGCTCTCGGCGGCGATGGCCGCCACGTCGTCGGTGCGGCGGCTGCACACGCCGATCTGGAGGCCCGGGGCGTGCTGCGCGGCCTCGTGTGCCCAGGCGGTGACCACACTGGTCGGCGCGACCACGAGGAACGGGCCGTCGTCGGGCCGTCGATCGCGCGCGTGGTGGATCAGGGCGAGCACCTGGAGCGTCTTGCCGAGCCCCATGTCGTCGGCGAGGATCCCGCCGAGGCCGTGCTCCCAGAGGAACGCCAGCCACCAGAAGCCCTCTCGCTGGTAGGACCGCAGCTCGGTCGTCAGTCCGTGCGGCTCGGGCCGCGGGATCTCGACCAGGTCGCGGAGCGCCTGGGCCCGCGCGACCCACTCCGCGGCCTGAGCATCGACAATGCCGGTCTCGGCGAGCTGAGCCCACAGCCCGAGGTCGTGGGTGCCCACGCCGATCCGGTCGCCCTCGCGCTCCCGGAGCTCCGCGGCGGCCGCCACGACCTCGCGCAGCCGGTCGAACTCCGGTCGGTCGGTGGTGATGAAGAGGCCGCTCGACAGCACCAGGAACTCGTGGCCGAGGGTCAGCGCGGCGATCACGTCGGGCAGCGGGATCCGCTCGCCCTCGACGTTGACCGTCACCTCGAGGTCGAGCCAGTCGGTGTGCCGATCGCCCTCGTCGTCGCCCTCCACGACCTCGAAGCTGATCTCGGGTGCCGAGGTCGCTTCACGGAAGTCGGGACGGTGCTGCTCGGCGACCGCGACGTCGGGAAGCTCCCGCAGGTGCGGCAGATCGTGGATGGCGAGCGACAGCGCGTCGCCGTCGCGCACGGAGCGGCGACCGAGGAGCTCAGGCGAGACGGTCGCCCGGACAGCGGTCTCGGCCTGCCGGTCGCGCAGTCCCTCGAGGAGGTCGTGGGCGTCGAGCGCGCACCGGTGCGCGTCGTCGTAGCGCCACTCCCAGGTCAGGTCTGCTGCCGTTGCGCTGCGCCAGACGACCGAGACCAGCAGGGTGGGACGGATCGGGGCGGGCACCTCTACCGACCCGTCGGGGGAGCGGATCGACAGGTGCCGGAGGAGCGCCGCGAGCCGACCACTGAGGGCGTCGAGATCGCTCGCCGGCACCTCGAGCGGATCGTCCTCGATGAGCCGGCGCGCGACGGTGGGGACGTCGCGCTCGAGCTCGGCGATGCGCAGGTGGCCGGCATCGAGCAGGGCGACCAAGCGGTTGTGGTCGGTCAGCCGCACCCGCTCGCCGCGCCACAGCTCGCCGTCGACGTCGATGCCTAGGGTCAGCCGCGCCAGCTCGCCGTCGCGGACGATCTCGGCCGCCAGACCCAGCGGCTTCTCGAGGATGGTGACCTCGGTCAGCGGCGACACCGGCATCAGCTCGATGCCCGCCGCCTCGGCCGCGCGCAGCAGGCGGGGCAGGTGCGGACCGAACTGCGCGAGCGAGGGGATGGTGCCGGCGACGTGATAGCCGCGGTGCCGGGTCAGCTCGGTGTGCAGGGCGCCGATCGCGTCGGCCTGCTCGGGCAGCAGGTTCCGCGCCAGCACCGCCCCGGGGATGTCGGACCAGTCGGCGCCCGATTTGATCCACGCCTGCTTCGCGCCGGGTCGCATCGGCCGGATGCCGAGTCGCGGGCCCTCCTGGCGATAGGAATAGACGGTCCGCTCGTCGAGCGTGAACTGGAGGGCGAGCGGGAACCGCTCGACCTCCCGGTCGGCGGTCCGCGACAGGTCCTCGACCAGGGAGCCGAGCCGCCGCTCCCACTCGGGCATCCGCTCGCCCACGGTGTGCCCCTCGCGGATGCTGAGCGCGACGGCCGCGCCGTGCTTGCACATGTTGCGCACGGGACAGGTGCAGAGACTGAAGATCCAGCCTCGTGTGTGCGCTCGACTGCGCCCGCTGGGCCGACCGATCTCGCAGTGCAGCTGGACGTGGTAGGCGGCCGGGGCGCTGCCGAGGACGTAGGCCGTCGCCGTGACCGACCCGGTGCTCAGCTGCTGCAGCTGGGGAGGCCCGTCGAGCCGGTCGAGATAACCGTGCGCGCGCTCGAGCATCTCGGGGGCGAAGTGCTCCTCGAGGAAGTCGTCGGTGAGTGCGGCAAGGACGTCCACGGCCCGACCATCGTGGCACGCGACCACGACATCTCAGTTCTTCATCCCCAGGCCGGCGCGACCGGCCGCACGGCACTCGCTGCTAGCGCTCCTTCAGCTCCTTGCGAGCAGGGCCTCCGCGATGCTGCCCGAGGCGTGTCGTCCCGCCAGGTGCCGCGGCGACGGCGGTCCGTTCGAGCACCCGCGCATCCTTGACGGCCTCGGTCTCCAGGGTGGTCTTGGCGCCGTACACCTTGTCCGCGCCCTTGAGCAGCTTGTCGAAGAGACCCATGGCGGCGATCCTTCCGGACGCACAACCCGTGCGACAGGCCTAGTTCGTCGCGGTGCTCAGTCGACGCTCGGGGTGCTGGCGGACGTACTGACGGACGGGGACGGGCGCGGTCTCGAAGTAGCCGACCGGCAGCCACAGGTCGCCGATCGTCGACAGGTAGACGATCTGCCACCGGACCAGGCCGTGCAGCGCCTGCGGATCCCGGTCGAGGATCGACGCATAGGCGAGGATCCCGGCGACGTACCCCGCGTGGTTGTTGTAGCGGTAGAGCGCGGCCTCGATGCCCGCGCCATTGTCGCCACCGTTGGCGGCGAGGTAGCGGGCCGCGGCGAGGATGGCGTCGTGGGGATCGTTGATGTCGCCCTCGCCGTACGCAGCCCAGGTCGACGGGATGAACTGCATGGGTCCCTGCGCCCCGGCGGTCGAGAGGCCCCGGATCTTGCCGAAGCCGGTCTCGACCAGGTTGATCGCGGCCAGCACCTGCCACCGGACGCCGTACGTCCGCTCGCCTTCGCGGTAGAACCGCAGCAGGTCGGCGGTCGGCGCCGGGTCGATGATCTCCCACGCGGGCAGCTCGTCGGACAGGGTCGTGAGCACGCTCCGCAGGGAGTGGCGGGCCGTGAGGTGGGCGGTCAGGTGGGCGCGGTAGCGCTTCGGTACGGCGGTGCGCACCGGCTCCACCCACGCCTCGGTCCGCGCGAGCTGTCGGTAGAGCAGCTGCGTCGCGAACGCCGCGGCCCGGCGTACGTCCTCGTCCGTGCTCCGCGCCCGGCTGAGATCCTCTGCAACGACGAGCCGTTCCGCGAGCTCGCGGGCGCTGCGCGCCGGCGTGAACCGCTTGGTGAGCGGCGGAGCCTCGACCACCGGGCCCTCGGACGGCTGCTTGTCAGGCCGATCCTTGATCGTGACGTCGGAGGTCGTCGGCATTCGCGGCTCGGCGTGGTCCTCGCTGCACGCGGTCGTGCCGGCAAGGACCACACCGGCGACGAGAGCCGAGAGGAGGGCCCTCACTCGCCGCGCTCACCGCCGGGAACCCAGAGCACGTCGCCGTTCTGGCGGTTGGCGTAGCGGGCGAGGATGAACACCAGGTCGGAGAGCCGGTTCAGATAGGTGATCGCCAGCGTGTTCATCGTGTCGCCATGGACGGAGTATGCCGCCCAGGCGGCCCGCTCCGCCCGCCGGATCACGGTGCGGGCGACGTGCAGGTGTGCCGCGGCCGGGGTGCCGCCGTTGAGGATGAAGGAGCGCAGGTTCGGGACCAGGGCGTTGTAGTGGTCGCACCACGTCTCCAGCCGGTCGACGTACTCCTGCTCGATCCGCAGGGGCGGGTACTCCGGGTTGTCACTGACCGGGTTGCAGAAGTCGGCCCCTACGTCGAAGAGGTCGTTCTGGACGTGGGTCAGCACCTGCACGACGTCGTCGTCGAGTCCGCCGCTCGCGAGCGCGACGCCGAGATGGGCGTTCGCCTCGTCGACGTCGGCGTAGGCCACCAGCCGCGGATCGGTCTTCGACGTCACGCTCATGTCGCCGAGCCGGGTCTCACCGGCATCGCCGGTGCGCGTGTAGATACGGGTGAGGTTGACCATGGCCCGAGCCTACGACCAGCCCCGCCGGTCGAGTGGCGGCGGTCAGGCGCCGGTCGCCCACCATCCGGAGGCGCTGACGATGGTGACCTCGGTCTCGGTGGCGTTCCACG
Source organism: uncultured Actinomycetota bacterium (assembly GCA_963846535.1). Taxonomy (GTDB): domain Bacteria; phylum Actinomycetota; class Actinomycetes; order Propionibacteriales; family Nocardioidaceae; genus Nocardioides. The sequence continues at coordinate 1,049,835 of CAWJWK010000003.1, read as the reverse complement.
GGCCTCCCGTCCATGGCGCCAGGTCGCTGCCGCACTCGAAGGTGCCCGCCGAGGACGTCTCGTCGAACGCGAGCAGGTCGACCGTGCACGCGGTGTGAAAGGAGTCGACCCAGTACCAGCCGTCGTACTGGATCCCGGTGAAGGGTTCGCCCTCGTTCGCGGCGATGTCGTCGACCTCGTCGTCGCTGTAGTCGCTGAGGGTGAGGTAGAGACCGGCCGCGGTCGAGCCCATTTCGATCTCGAGCTCGGTCGAGTCGGGGTCCCACTCTCCGGCTTCGGCGTCGGTCGCCTCGAACGCTACGCAGCCGGTCGTGCCGTCGGACAGCTCGATCGTCAGACCGCCGGCGCCCGTCGGGTAGGTGACCTGCCCCGCCGGTGTGACCAGATCGCCCCTCGGCGGCGCGGTCTTGCACTTCCCGCTCGGCGCCGCGGGGGTCCCAGCGGCGGACGTGGTGGTGGGGTCCGGTTCGGTCGGTGCGGCGGTCTCTGTGGGCGTCGCCGACTCCTGCACGGTGACAGTCTCGGCAGCGTCGGACCCCTCCGGCTCGTCGTCACCGCACGCGGCCAGGGCAACGGACAGTGCGAGGGCCGGCACCAGTGCGAAGGCTCGGCCGGCACGGTGGCGAACGGGAGACATGGCTGGTCCTTTCGATGTTGAGGACAGAGAAATCGAATCTTCGCCCGCGATGGGTCCGCCGCGGTCGAAAACGCCGCGAAAGTCATCCTCAGGACTGATGTGACCGACGACACACCGGACTGATCCGAGGCCCGGATGCAACCGAATCGGTCTGCCCGGCGTCATGGTGGGTAGAGACACCAAGCGTTCTCGGGAGGACGCACTCGACGCGGGAGGGGTAGGACATGCAGATCATGACCGACGGCCCGACGCTGGTGCTGAGCGGAGACCTCGACGTCAGGAGCACGGGTGAGGTCCGCAACGCGGTCTACGACCATCTGCGAGACCACGACGCCGGCGCGATCGTCATCGACATAGCGGCGGTCGAGACCGTCGACCTCACGGCGCTGAAGGTGTTGGCCGTGGCCAGCCGGTTCGCGCTGCGCGACGGGCAACGCATCGTCCTGCGGGGCGCGTGTCCGGCGGTGCTCCGGATGTTGCACCTGAGCCACCTGATCAGGTTCTTCGAGATCGAGCGGACCGCCGTTCCCGCCTGAGGCCTGGTTTCGAGGCTCGCTTCGCTCGCACCTCAACCGGCGGTGGGTGTCGGAAACCCCACATGTCCGGGGCGTTACCTAGGGGTAGCGAGCGCCCTAGGCTTCGCGGTATGACCGAGTCGCAGAGCGCCCACCCCCAGAAGGACCGCCCCTGGGTGATGCGCACCTACGCCGGCCACTCCACGGCCGAGGCGTCCAACGCGCTGTACCGCAGCAACCTGGCCAAGGGCCAGACCGGCCTGTCTGTGGCGTTCGACCTCCCGACGCAGACCGGCTACGACCCTGACAGCCCGCTCGCGCGTGGTGAGGTCGGCAAGGTCGGCGTACCGGTGCCGCACCTCGGTGAGATGCGGAAGCTCTTCAAGGACATCCCGCTCACCGAGATGAACACCTCGATGACGATCAACGCGACCGCCATGTGGCTGCTCGCGATGTACCAGGTGGTCGCCGAGGAGCAGAACCCCGACCTGTCGCCCGATGAGGTGGCCGCGCTGCTCGCCGGCACCACCCAGAACGACATCATCAAGGAGTACCTCTCGCGGGGCACCTATGTGTTCCCGCCAGAGCACTCGCTCCGGCTGATCGCCGACATGATCGCCTACACGGTCCACCAGATCCCGAAGTGGAACCCGATCAACATCTGCAGCTACCACCTGCAGGAGGCCGGCGCGACTCCCACGCAGGAGCTCGCCTATGCCCTGTGCACCGCCATCGCGGTGCTCGACCAGGTGCGGGACTCTGGCCAGGTGGACGAAGGGGACTTCGAGAAGGTCGTCGGCCGGGTCTCCTTCTTCGTCAACGCGGGGGTCCGGTTCATCGAGGAGACGTGCAAGATGCGCGCCTTCAACCAGCTCTGGGACGAGATCACCCGCGAGCGGTACGGCGTCGAGGACGCCAAGATGCGCCGGTTCCGCTACGGCGTGCAGGTCAACTCGCTCGGCCTCACCGAGGCCCAGCCCGAGAACAACGTGCAGCGGATCGTGCTCGAGATGCTCGGTGTGACCCTGTCGAAGAACGCCCGGGCCCGCGCCGTACAGCTGCCCGCCTGGAACGAGGCGCTCGGCCTGCCGCGTCCTTGGGACCAGCAGTGGTCCCTGCGGCTGCAGCAGGTACTGGCGTTCGAGTCGGACCTCCTGGAGTACGACGACATCTTCGAGGGGTCGCACGTCATCGAGGCCAAGGTCGCCGAGCTGGTCGAGGGTGCCAAGGCCGAGATCGATCGGGTTCAGGCGATGGGCGGCGCCATCGCCGCGGTCGACTCCGGCTACATGAAGCAGGAGCTGGTCTCCGCTCACGCCGCGCGGCGCGGGCGGATCGAGGCCGGTGACGAGGTCATCGTCGGCGTCAACAGGTTCGAGACCACGGAGCCGAGCCCGCTGACCGCGGACCTCGACGGCGCGATCATGGCCGCGGACCCCGAGGCCGAGAAGTCCGCGCTGTCTTCCGTCGAGGCGTGGAAGGAGGAGCGCGACGAGGCCGAGGTCGCGGACGCGCTCGCCACGCTCGCCGCGGACGCCAAGAGCGGCACCAACCTGATGTCCGCCACCCTTGTCGCCGCCCGCGCGGGCGCGACCACGGGGGAGTGGGCGGGCACCTTGCGCGAGGTCTTCGGCGAGTTCCGGGCTCCGACCGGCGTGAGCGGCGCCGTGGGGGTCGCGGAGGCCGGAGCGGAGCTCACGGCGGTCCGCGACGCCGTCAAGCGCACGGGTGAGGAGCTCGCGGGCCACGGCGGCGGCCGGCTGCGGCTGCTCATCGGCAAGCCCGGCCTCGACGGGCACTCGAACGGCGCCGAGCAGGTCGCGGTACGAGCGCGCGATGCGGGGTTCGAGGTCATCTACCAGGGCATCCGGCTCACGCCGGAGCAGATCGTCGCCGCCGCGGTGGCCGAGGACGTGCACTGCGTCGGCATCTCGATCCTGTCCGGCTCGCACATGGAGCTGGTGCCGAGCGTCCTCGAAGGTCTCAAGGACGCCGGGATGGGCGACGTGCCGGTGATCGTCGGCGGCATCATCCCCGACTCCGACGGCAAGCGGCTGATCGAACTGGGGGTGGCCGCGGTCTACACGCCTAAGGACTACGGCCTCACCGAGATCATGGGAGGCATCGTCCAGGTGATCCGGAAGGCCAACGGCCTCGACTGAGCGTCAGCGTTTCAGCAGCACCCCGCCGATGAACGCGAGAACGGCGCCGGGTAGGACGATTGCGAGCACCCCCGCGTCGAGCAGGAACGAGGTGTCCAAGCTTTCGATGATCAGGCCGACCGGGGTTGCAAAGACGACATCCGGGCCGCCATCAGCAGCATGCTGAGCGCCATCGACCACGTTCTCGACGGCATCCTGGATGCGGGTGCGGCCGCCGAGGTCGTCGTCGTTCGACCACAGAACGGCTCCAAGCCCGATCAGCATCCCGCCGAGCAGCACCAGCAGCACCGCCCAGAGCCGGCGGTTACTGGCAGCGGCCTGCTGGGTGAAGGTCGCCTCCCCGCCGATCACGCCGGCCGCCGACGTCGCGGCGAACTGCACCTTGCGCGACGACGAGGTGCCTCCTTCGGGCCGGGAGGCCTCGATGACGGCGATCGCCCGCCCCACCTGCCCGGGTGGCACGGCCAGTGCGGTCGGCTTGAAGGTGATCCGAGCCTGGCCGAACTCGTCCGAGCCCGACATCTGCACGTGCAGCGGCTCGGCCCCTGCCGGTTGTCGACGTCGACGGCGAACGTGCCCTTGCGTCCGGTGGTCCGCAGGTGGGCGGGTTGGACGTGCAACCGTGCGGACGCGATGGCGTCGGGACGCGATGACAGCTCGAGGCTGCCGCCGGCCTCGATCTCGCGGCCGTCGTCGGCAGTCGCAGCGGCGAGGTGGCCTGCGCGACGGTGACCGGCACGGACACCTGTCTGTCGGGGTCGGTCGCGGTCACGATCAGCTGTCGGACACCGGGATGTGCCCCCGTGCTCAGCCGGCGTCGATCACCCGCGCCAGTGATTCGGGGTCGCGGGCGACGACGGTCGTGCCGTCCGACGCGGTGACGATGGGGCGCTGGATCAGCGCCGGGTGGTCGACCATGGCCTCGAGCCATGCGTGGTGTTGCGCCGGCTCCTTCGCCGGCAGCGTGACGCCGAGCTTGCGAGCGTCGGCCGTCCGCGCGATGTCCCACGGCTCCAGTCCGAGCCGCGCCAGCACGTCCTCCAGCTCGGCGACGGTCGGCGGCTCGTCGAGGTAGCGGCGGACGACGTACTCCTTGCCGGCTGCCTCGACCTCGCGGACGGCCGTGCGGCACTTCGAGCAGGCGGGGTTCAACCAGATCTCGATCACGCGGGCAGCCTACGACCCGGGTCAGGTGCGATCGGCCAACGCCTCCCGGTCCGTGTGATGGAACCGACATAGGCAAGCCTCACCTTCAGGCCGTACGATCGCCGATATGGGCAAGAGCAAGAAGTCGAAGGCGCGCACGCTGCCGAAGACGAAGTGCTGCGTGTCGAAGTCGAAGTGCGGCCGCTGCCCGCTGCGCATGCTCAAGGAGGGCACGCTGCCCGACGGCTACGCCGTCAAGAAACGGGTCCTGGTGAAGGCCAAGAACGGCAAGAAGGTCTCCAAGAAGGAGCTGCAGAAGGCTGCCTGACGGTCGCGTCTGCCGCTCCCACTACGCTTCGGCCATGGTTGCAACCCGGTTCACCGACCAGCTCAACGCCCAGATCGGCAACGAGTTCGCTGCGCACAACCAGTACCTCGCCTGTGCCATCTACTACGACGCCCTGACGATGCCGCAGATGGCGACCTTCTTCTACAACCAGGCGCTCGAGGAGCGCGAGCACGCCATGATGATGGTGCAGTACCTCCTCGATACCGACGCCGCGGTGCTGATCCCGGGCGTGGAGGCACCGGTCTCCGACTTCGCCGACGTGATCGCCCCCATCAAGCTCGCCCTCGACCAGGAGAAGCGGGTGACCGAGCAGATCAACAGCCTGCTCCGCATTGCCCGCGAGGAGAGCGACTTCGCCTCCGAGCAGTTCATGCAGTGGTTCATCAAGGAGCAGGTCGAGGAGGTCGCCACCATGAGCGACCTGCTGGCCGTCGTCACCCGCAGCCAGGACGACCTCAACGACATCGAGGAGTACGTCGCCCGGGAGCAGAGGTCAGCGGGCGCGGACCCGACCGCGCCTCCGATAGCCGGCGCCTGATCGCAGCCCGGTCATGGCCAGGGTCATCGTCGTCGGGGCCGGCGTTGCCGGCCTGACCAGCGCGGTGCGGCTGGCCGAGGCCGGCCACCGGGTCGACGTGGTCGCCCGGGACCTGCCGCGCGAGACGACGTCGGCGGTGGCCGCTGCCCTCTGGTACCCCTACCTCGCTCTCCCGCAGGACCTCGTCACGGCCTGGGCGGCGAAGTCGTACGGCAGGTTCGCCGAGCTCGCCGTCGACCCTGCGACCGGCGTACGGATGCTTCCCGGCACGGAGATCTTCCGCGCGACCACCCGCGATCCCTGGTGGCGCGACGCGGTGCCGTCACTCCGCCGGGTCACCCCCACCGACGGTCTGCCCGCCGGGTACGTCGACGGCTGGTCGTTCCACGCGCCCGTGATCGACATGCCGGTCTACCTCGACTGGCTGGTCGGCCGGCTCGGCGAGCTCGGCGGCACGGTGACCCGTCTCAACCTCGGCGGGCTGCCGGACCTCGACGACGTCGGAGCGGGCGCCGGGGCCGAGATCGTGGTCGACTGCGCCGGCCTCGGTGCTCGGCTCCTGGCCGACGACCACACCGTGGAGCCGGTCCGCGGGCAGGTCGTGGTGGTCGAGCAGATCGGCCTGACCGAGTGGTGGCTGGCCAGCGACGGCGAGCAGCCGACGTACGTCGTCCCGCGCACCTCCGAGATCGTCGTCGGCGGCACCGAGGAGCGCGGTGAGTGGAGTCGGACGCCGGATCCCGACGCCGCGCGGGACATCCTCGAGCGCGCGACCGTACTGGTGCCGGCGCTCGCCGAAGCGAAGGTGCTGCGGCACCGCGTCGGCCTCCGCCCCGCCCGCCCGTCGATCCGGCTCGAGCGCGAGGGCGACGTCGTGCACTGCTACGGGCTCGGTGGTGCGGGGGTGACCCTCAGCTGGGGGTGTGCGGACGACGTCGTCGCCCTCGTCGGCGCCGCCTCTGGTTGAGGTGCGAGCGCAGCGAGCCTCGAAACCAAGGCGTCAGCTGTGTCGACGTACGTAGATCCAGCGCGCGAGCGCGCCGCCGACCAGCAAGCCGGCCGCGAGACCGACCAGTGGCGCGAGCTCGTCGCCGAAGGCGTCGCCCACGGTCATGCCGATCGCGGAGGTCACCATGATCAGGGTCACCAGCGCCATGTTGACGAGCATCTCGCGCAGGAAGGTCCGGCCGAACGAGTCGCCGACCGGAGCCGTCGCATGGGCCGTCGGGTCGGCTGTCACCACATCGTCCCCGCGGGCGGGGACCGGCATCGCCTTCACCACCGCGTCGAGCGCGATCGGCCCGTAGATGTGCGGGAACGTCTCGTTCGCGCCGGGCACGGCCGGCTCGTCGATGACCGGTACGTCGAGCCGGTCAGTGTCGATCTGCAGCAGGAGCAGCGGCTCGGTCACGTCGCGGTAGAACAGCTCACGCACCTTCGGCCACTGGTCGCCGCGGCTGGCGTGGATGAAGCCTTCCTCGGCGAGGGTGCGGCCACGGGTCGACATCGTGTAGGCCCCCGCATCGTTCGCCGCCGCCCAGTCCGAGGCGAGGGCGAGGTGGAAGATCGTGGCCATGGTGCGGCCGAGGCTAGCGGTTCGTACTCCTGCGTCGGCCGGTTGCGGGCCGTGGGTGGTTGCGACCGACAGGCTTTGGGCGGGGAGGAGAGGGCGGTGGGGCGCGCCGCGGCCGGCTCACGGCGTCCGCGTCGCGCCGCTGGTTGAGGCGCGCCGCCGCTGGTTGAGGTCCTAGGCGCTGGATCCCGCTCAGTGGCAGTTCCTCAACACCGAGCTGACGGTGCACGTGCTGCGGCCGCCCGTCGGCGAGTGGCTGTGCCTGGATGCCGAGACCGCGTTGGCCTCGGGGAGCGTGGGCCTCGCGACGTCGTCGGTGTACGACGGGCGCGGGCTGGTCGCCCGCACCGCCCAGGCGCTTCTGATTGCCGGCGTCCGGACTAGAAGAGCCGGTCGGTCGGGTCGTCGAGGCCGCGCAGTGCGTCGTAGTCGACGAGGGCGCAGGTGATCCCCCGGTCGCCGGCGAGGACCCGCGCCTGCGGCTTGATCTCCTGCGCGGCGAAGATCCCGCGGACGGGCGCGAGGAGCGGATCGCGGTTGAGGAGCTCGAGATAGCGGGTCAGCTGTTCGACGCCGTCGATCTCGCCCCGGCGCTTGATCTCGACCGCCACGCTGACGCCGTCGACGTCCCGGCACATCAGGTCGACCGGACCGATCGCGGTGGGGTACTCGCGTCGGATCAGCGAGAGGCCGGGCATCAGCGAGCCGGGGTGGTCCGCGAGCAGCTCCTGCAGGTGCTTCTCTACGCCGTCCTTCTGGAGGCCGGGGTCGATGCCGAGCTCGTGCTGCGAGTCGTGGTGGATCTCCTCGATGAGGATCCGCAAGGTGTCGGGGGTGGCGCCCTTCGGGGCTCTGGCCGTGACCGTCCATTCGACGGCGCCGTCCTCGTTGGTGCCCTCCCGCACGGTGCACGGGGGCGACATCCAGTTGAGGGGCTTGTAGGAGCCGCCGTCGGAGTGGACCAGCACCGATCCGTCGGCCTTGATCATCAGCACCCGGGTGGCCATCGGGAGATGGGCGGTGAGGCGGCCGGCGTAGTCCACCTGGCAGCGCGCGACGACGAGTCTCACGGTCGCCCAACCTACAGGGACTGGGCCAGCCGTCTCGCATAGTTACCAGCGGGTACAAACCCGGCTTCCTTTTGCGACACTGCCTTCATGACGCTGACCAACGAGCAGATCTTCGGCACCTTGGTGCTGCCGTACCTGAACCACGCGGTGCGCATGTACGAGGCGTCGTACGCCTCCAGCGCCGACATCGACGCCGGGATGCGGTTCGGCTGTGGCTACCCCGTGGGCCCGCTGACCGTCATCGACGAGCTCGGCGCCGCCGCAGTGCGTGACCAGCTCGCTGCGAGGTACGCCGAGACCGGCGACCGGCTCCACCAGCCGGCTGAGCTCCTCGAGAAGCTGGCCGACGAGGGCCGGACCTTCGCGGAGGAGAGTGCGGGCTACGACACCGCCGCGCCGGAGTTCAAGCAGGACATCCGCAAGGTCGGCGTGGTCGGCACTGGAACCATGGCGTCGGGCATCGCCCAGGTCTTCGCGCAGGCCGGTTATGACGTCGTGTTCGTCGGCCGAGGCGAGGACAAGATCGCCGGCGTCCTCGCCTTCATCGACAAGGGCCTCTCGAAGCTGGTCGAGAAGGGCAAGCTCGACGAGGACCGCAAGTCCGACGTGCTGGACCGTCTGACCGGCTCGACGGAGCGCGAGGCGCTCGGCGACGTCGACATCGTGGTGGAGGCGATCGCCGAGGACGTCGCCATCAAGACCGAGCTCTTCAAGGACCTCGACCGGATCTGCAAGCCTGGCGCGATCCTGGCGACGACCACCTCGTCGCTACCGATCACCCGGCTCGGCGAGGCCACCAACCGCCCCGAGTCGGTCATCGGCATGCACTTCTTCAACCCGGCCACGATCATGAAGCTGGTCGAGGTCGTCACCACGGCCGACACCGCCGCTGACGTCAACGAGACGGTCCTCGCGCTGTGCGCCAACGTAGGCAAGGTCGCCGTCTCCTGCAGCGACCGGTCCGGCTTCATCGTGAACTGCCTGCTCTTCCCCTACCTCAACGACGCGGTGACCCTCCTCGAGTCAGGCGCCGCGACGATGGACGAGATCAACGACGCCATCAAGGAACAGGCCGGCTTCCCGATGGGTCCGTTCCAGCTGCTCGACGTGGTGGGCAACGACGTCTCGCTCGCGATCCAGCAGGAGCTCTTCGCGGAGTTCAAGGAGCCGGGCTTCGCCCCGGCCGCGCTGCTCGAGCAGAAGGTCGCCGAGGGCGCCCTGGGCCGCAAGACCGGCAAGGGCTTCCACGACTACAACTGAGCACAGGTGCAACGAAGCGGCCCCGCACCCGGATGGGTACGGGGCCGCTGCCGTTGGTCAGGGTTTGCTACCGGCCGCGTCGCGGCGGGCAGGCATAGCCGGAGTCGACGGTGCCCTTGCCACGCACTGCCTTTCGTGCCTTGCGCTGCGCGACGATCGGACCCAGCGACTTGCCGACGGCCCACTGGGCCAGCGCGCCGTCCCGGACCCGCCAGGCGACGGCGACACAGCCGCCCTGGTTGTAGGCCTTCCGTCCGGTCGGCGACACGCAGGCTTCCCGGTGGCCCACGTTCACCTCGCGGTTCTTGCAGTGTCCGACGGCGGACTGGATGGCGCGCGCCTTGGTGCCCCACTGGTTCTTCTGGGTCCAGCCGCTACGCAGGGTTTCGGTGTTGAACGAGATCGCGGCCCAGCACTTGTAGGGCATGCAGCCCGGCGCGGCGCGAGCGGTCACCTCGGCCGCGGCGCGCTCGGGCGGCATCGAGGTCGCGGGCGCGGCAAGCAGGGTGCCGCCGAGCAGGAACGCAGCGGCGAGCGCGAGCATCGCGCGGACGAACAGAGCGGATCGCAAGACTTCTCCCCAGGGTCGGGTGCATGACCTGAGGCTCCATCTTGACTCATGGCGGCCGTCTCCGCAGGAAGAGGGGTGGTGTGTCCAGTGGCTGACTGTCGATCGACGCCTGAGAGACTGGCGCTCGTGCCGCTCCACACGACGTCGTACGGCGACCACGGCAGCCGGATCGTCTTCTGCCACGGCTTGTTCGGCCAGGGGCGGAACTGGACCCAGCACGCGAAGGCGTTGGCGGCCGAGCACCGGGTGCTGCTGGTCGACATGCCGGATCACGGCCGGTCGCCCTGGAGCGAGCGGTTCGACTTCGTGGCGGCCGCCGACCAAGTCGCTGAGCTGCTGACGGCCGACGACCCCGTCGCGCTGGTGGGGCACTCCATGGGAGGCAAGACCGCGATGGTGCTCGCGCTGCGTCACCCCCAGCTGGTCGAGCGGCTGTGTGTGGTCGACGTCGCGCCCGTGGCCTATCAGCACGCGGCGGAGTTCGTCCGCTACATCGACGCAATGCTGGCGATCGAGCTGGCCACGCTCAGCGACCGGTCCCAGGCCGACGCCGCCCTCAAGGAGGCGGTGCCGGACGACGGTGTCCGGGGTTTCCTGCTGCAGAACCTCCGTCGCGACGGGGACGCCTGGCACTGGCAGCCGAACCTCGAGCTTCTGCGCGACGAGATCGACCAGATCGGCGGCTGGCCGGAGGCCGCGCTCGACGGCACGCCGCCGTACGAAGGCCCCGCACTGTGGATCGGCGGCTCTGAGTCGCGTTACGTGCAGGACGACTACGCCGGCGCCATGGAGCGCTACTTCCCGCGGGTCCGCCGGGTCACGGTGAAGGGCGCCGGCCACTGGGTGCACTCCGAGCAGCCGAAGGTGTTCCTCGAGGTGCTGCGGCGTTTCGTCGCTTGAGAGCGTCAGCTATGACTACCGCACCAAGCGCGCCGCGAAGTCGCACGCCAAGCAGAAGTGCCGGGCCAACTCGGACTACCCGGGGCGCTGCGTGGACTCCGTGTGGGTGCGCAACGGCTGTGCCGCGACCGCGGTCAAGGTCGACCAGGACGGCTTCGTCACCCGCTACGCCTCCGGCTTCGCGCGCTCCAAGGCTGCCGCGAAGCGCAAGGCCCTGCGCCGGTTGAGCGCGCCGAAGAAGATCCTCGCCTGGACCTGCACGACCCGCTGACCCCTACGAGACTCAGTTCGCGGCCTGCCGAGCACGGTAGGCCGCCACTGCATTTCGGTTGCCGCACGCGGTCGAGCAGAACCGACGGGACCGGTTGCGGGACAGGTCGAGCACCAGACCCCCGCAGTCGTCGTCGGCGCAGATACCGAGCCGGGTCAGCTCGTCGGCCCTGATCACGTCGACCATCGCCATGGCGGTCTCGACGATGATCCGGTCGGCGAGCGGCCGGTCGGGGGCAACTGCGTGCAGGTGCCAGTCGTAGCCGTCGTGGCGCTCGAGCTGGGGGAGTGCCTTGGCTTGGAAGAGCATCTCGTTGACCAGCTCGGCAGCGCGGTCGCGGTCGCCGGTCAACAGCTCGCGGAGCTGCGGCAGGATCGCGCGGACGGCGTCGACCTCGTCCTGGTCGCCGTCGTGGCGCCCGGTGTAGCCGAAGTCCGAGAGGAACTCGTCGAGCTCGGCCGGGGTGGTGAGCGTGGCGGGCTCCACGGCGGAGTTGACCAGCGTCACTGCCGCCTGGAGCGCCATCGCGGTGTCATGAGCGAAAACCACATTGACAGGTTACCGCACCCGGGACTAGTGTCATGAGTCATGGCAACGATGACTCATGACGCATCGGTGGCGGTCCCGCCCCGGAGCGCGACCGGCATCACGGTCGCGCTGCTGTCAGCCGTCTCGTTCGCCCTCTCCGGGGCTCTCGCCTCGCCGCTGCTCGATGCCGGCTGGAACGCCGGTGCCGTGGTCCTGGTCCGGATCGGCGCCGGTGCGCTCGTCGTGCTTCCGTTCGGCATCGTGGCGCTGCGCGGCCAGTGGGGCCTGCTGTGGCGCAACCTCCCGATGGTGCTGATGTACGGACTCATCGCGGTCGCCGGCGCCCAGTTCTGCTACTTCTCTGCCGTGCAGCACCTCGACGTGGGCCCGGCGCTGCTCATCGAGTACACCGCCCCCGCGGTCGTGGTGGTCTGGCTGTGGATCCGGCACGGCCAACGCCCGGGCAGGTTGACGCTTGCGGGTGCCGCGGTCGCCGGGTTCGGTCTGCTGCTCGTCCTCGACGTCTTCGCCGGGTTCGGCCTGCACGCGGGTGGCGTCGCCTGGGCCCTCGGCGCCATGGTCGGGTGCGCGACCTACTTCGTCGTGTCCGCCGACGACACGACCGGGCTGCCGCCGATGACGCTAGCGGCCGGGGGGCTCGTGGTCGGCGGAGTCGCGCTCGCGACGCTGGGGGTGCTCGGCGTCCTTCCGATGGAGGCCGAGCGCGCGTCGGTGGAGTACGCCGGCGTCGACGTGGACTGGTGGGTGCCGCTGGTGCTGCTCGGCCTGGTGACCGCCGCACTTTCCTACGTCGCCGGCATCGCCGCCGCCCGGATGCTCGGCTCGCGGCTGGCGTCGTTCGTGGCGCTGTCGGAGGTCGTGGCCGGGGTGCTGTGGGCCTGGTTGCTCCTCGGTCAGCTGCCCGGCGTGTGGCAGCTCATCGGCGGCCTGCTCGTCCTGGCCGGCGTGGTCGGGGTCAAGCTCGGCGAGAAATCTGCCATCGGGGTGCAACAGATCCCTGCCTGACCGCGTCGGTCGGCTACTTCATCGGACCGATCGGGTGATCTCCGGGCACGTGTACCTGGTGACGATGAAGTGGCGATCGGTGGTGACCAGCTCCGAGCGGCAGCCGAGCTCGCGCAGCCGGCCGGCGGAGCGGTCGTTGCGGGTGCCGTAGACGAGGACCTCCAGCCCGGCGACGTCGATGCCCTTGATCGTCTCCGGATCCCGGATGCCCGGGAAGAACGGATCCAGCTCCGGATCGAGGGGTGCAGAGATGTCGACCTTGCCCTCGAACGGCTCGGGATAGGCGGCGGCAATGGCGCGTGCCTTCGGCACGGTGAAGTAGACCGCGTCGGCGTGATCGTCCTCGGCGGTGGCGGCCAGCCGGCGCAGGTCGTCGGGCTTGGCGTGCTCAGCGCGTTGGGCGAGCAGGATCGGAGCGACGACCGCCAGGCCGGCGACTGCGGCGGCGGCCGGCGTCCACCTCGGCAGCGAGAACGCGCCGATGGTCGAGGCGATGGCGAACGCCGGGACGGCGAACGTGACGTAGCGCGGGTGCATCCCGCCGTCGGCGACAGCGGCGCACACGACGGCGACGACCGTCGGGAGCCCCGCCCAGAGCGCGAGCACCGAAGGCAGCCAGCGGCGGCCCTTCCTCCAGAGCTGCCGGATGCCGAGCGCGAAGAACACGAGGAGGCCGCCGAGGAAGACCCAGCGGACCCAGTTCGGATCCGCGGTCTGACCGCTCGTCAGCTGGTTGAGCAGCATCCGGTCCCAGGAGTAGTTCGTGTCGGTCAGCCACGCCACCTGGTCCCGCTGGCTCCACGCGATCAGGCCCAGCGGCACGCCCGCGATCGCCGTACCGATCGCGGTGAGGGTCCATGGGATGCGCCCCTTCGGGAAGCCGACCATGACCGCGGCGCCGTGGCCGAGGACGAGGAGCACCAGGTAGAGGTGCCAGCAGCAGGCGAGCACGCAGACGATGCCGTAGAGGACCCAGTCCCGCGGCCGCTTGCGGTGCCGGCACGCGTTCTCCAGCGCCAGTGTGGCGAGCACGGCGAACGCGGCCGACCAGGCATAGCTGCGCCCGTCGAGTGCAGTCCAGGCCAGCCCGGGGGCGATGCCCGTGACGAGTCCGGCGGCCACGGCGGTGCGCAGTCGCTGGTGCCGCGCCACGAGCAGCACGGTCGCCGCGGCGGTGACGCCGACCCCGAGCGCGCTGAACGCCCGCACGGCCTCGATCGAGTCACCCGCGAGCCAGGTCCACCCGCGGAGCACCACGTAGTAGCCGCCGTGGACGGCGTCGACCTCGCGCAGCACCGTCCAGGTGTCGCCGAACGGCCGGTGGAGGAGGTTGAGCGTTACTGCTTCGTCGTACCAGATGGTCGGGCGGCCGGCGCCGGCCAGCCCGATCGCCATGGCGACCACGCCGGTGACCAATGCCCAGCCGGTACGGCGGGCCCTGCGCGTCTCGCCAACGTCCGGCTGGTGCTTCGCGCCGAAAGGTTGACGTGGTCGGGTTGGGGCCGACTTCAGCGCAGGTCCTGCTGCTTGATGACGACTTCTCTGATCACCAGCAGCACCGCGGCAGCAGCCGGGATCGCCAGCAGGGCGCCGATCACGCCGAGCAGGGCGGTGCCGACCAGCGCGGCGATCACGATCACCGCGCCGGGTAGGTCGACGGTGCGCCCCATCACCCGCGGATAGATCACGTAGTTCTCGATCTGCTGGTAGACGATGTAGAAGATCACGGCCGCGATGCCGCTCTTGACGTCGGTGGCGAACGCGATCGCACAGACCACGACGGCACCGAGGGTCGCGCCGATCATCGGGATCACGTCGAGCACGGCCACCACGAAGGCCAGCGCAACGGCATACTCCCTGACCTCGGTGAAGTACAGGAAGATCAGCGAGGAGAACCCGGCGCAGAGGGCGACCACGAACGCACCGGACACGTAGCCGCCGATGTTGTGGATGACCTTGTCGCCGAGCTTGGCGACCCGCTCCCGGCGAGAGGCCGGCGCCAGTCGGTAGATCGCGTGGGTGGTGGTGTTGAGCGACGCGAGGAAGTAGAGCGTCAGGACCAGGATGATGAACGCGTTGAAGAGCGCCGAGACGATCTTCAGGCCGAAGCCCAGTGCGCCGCCGAACAGGGTGGAGATGAAGTCGCCGTCGGCGACGAAGTCCTTGGCCTTGTCGACGATCTGGTACTCGTCGTTGAGCTCCTGGACCTTCTGGTTCTCCTGGAGCTGGTCGAGCCACATCGGGGCGTTGTCGGTCAGCAACCGGATCTGGTCGGCGATGACCGGCACGATCGCGACGATGAACAGCGCGAGCATCCCGATCGCGGCCACGATGACCAGCGCGCATGCAAACGCGCGGCGGACCCCGCGCCGCTCGAGGAACTCCACGGACGGGTTGAGGCCGGCGGCCAGGAAGAACGACACGACGACCAGCAGCAGCACCGAGCCGATGCCGATCAGCGCCTCGAACAGCCAGTACGCCAACAGGAGGCCGAGGCCGCCGACGAAGCCGATGTAGAACGGCGACCTGCGGTCGAACGGCACGCCCGGCGCGCCGTACGGTAGTGCTGTCACCGGTACGGCGGCCGCTCCGTCGACGAGGCTCTCCTCGCCGACCGGTTGGCCGGCGGTGGACGTCTCACCCTCCCCCTGGGCGGCTGTCCGCCGCCGGCCGAAGCTCAACTCCCGTCCTCGGAGTCGTTCGCGTCGAAGCCGGCGACGAGATCGGCGAGCGAGGACAGCTGAGCGGTGATCGCTGCCCGGCGCTTCGTGACGCGCTCCAGCTCCGCGCGGGTCGATGCCAGCTGGCGCTGGGCGTCGGCCTCTCCGCTCGCGGTGATCGAGTCGGCCTGGGTGCGTGCCGAGGCGACGATCTGCTCGGCCTCGCGACGGGCCCGGCTGAGCAGTGCCTCGGACTCGGTCTGCGCGGCGCTGCGGGCCTCGGCTGCCTGGCGGGCGGCCTCGGCCGCGCGCTGCTCGGCACCGGCGGCGCGCTCCTCGGCCTCCTCGACGAGACGCCGGGTCTCGGCGACCGCGGTGTTGTGGTGGTCGGTCGCCTCGCGGGCCAGCCGCTCCTTCTCCACCGCCAGCATCCGCCGGGCCTCCTGGACCTCACGGTCGGCGGCGGCGCGGGCCTGCTCGACCTCGCGCTGGACGGCGCTGCGCTGCTCGCTGGCCTCCTGCTGCGAGGCCAGGCGGAGCTGGTCCGCCTCGCGCTTCGCGCCGGCCCGCTCGTCGCTGGCCGTGCTGCGCGCGAGCGCGAGCTCCTGCTCGGCGTCCGCGAGCAGGCGGGTGCGGTTCTCCTCCAGCTCACGGAGCTGCACCGCCCGCATGTCCTGGGCCTCGCGGGAGGCCTCGGCGCGGATCGCCTTGGCGTCGCGGGTGGCCTGGTCGAGGATCTCGGCAGCGTCACGCTCGGCGAAACCACGGATCTCGTCGGCCTCCTCCTCGGCCAGTCGCAGCATCGCGCTCGCCCGGCCCCCCAGGCCGGCGTACGACGGGTTGTCCGTCTCCGCGAGATCGGCCTTCGCGGCCTTGAGCGCTGCCTCGAGGTCGATGACCCGCTGCTCCGACTCGGTCAGGCTGGCCCCCAGCGCAGCCTTGTCGCTCGCCAGCTGGCGGATCTGTGCGTCGACCGCCGCTTGGTCGTAGCCACCGCGGCGGACCACCGGCAGCGATGCCGTCGACGCCCCGGGGGCGCTGGGTGGCGCCGGCCTCGGGGGCGGCGCTGCCGGCGCAGTCGTCGCGGACGTCGTGGGGGCGGACGGGGTCACGGGCATCACCTGGGTCGTCTCGTTATCGGGTGGGGGGCTCTTCGGCGCGGGCTCGGCCGGTGCTTGGCCGGGCTCGTTGTCGAAGATGGAAAGACCTTGGTCGCTCATGCGGGGGAAGCTCCCTTTGCGGTCGGGTGGAACGAGGTCTGCTCCATGATCCCTGATCCCATCCCGATTCCCCACCCCCGACCCACCCTTTTCGAACAGGTCACGTCACGGAAATCGCCGCAGGTGGGGCAGCGTCCGGCAGGCCCAGGGCCACGACGAGGTCCGCGTGCAGGGCCTCGGCGCCGGAGTAGCGACGCATGGGGTCCTTGCTGAGCGCCAGGCGCAGCACCCGGTTGGTGGCGAGGGTCAGCGGCTCGCGGCCGGGCAGCTGGGGCACGCGCTGGGTCCGATGGGCCTCCCGCACGGCTTCGAGAGAGGTGCCGCTGAACGGTGCGTCGCCCGTCGCGGCGGTCCACAGCAGACAGCCGAGGGCATACACGTCGGCCGCAGGGGTCGGACCCAGGAGCGGCTCCGGCGGTGCGTACGCCGGGTCCGGCCCGATCGCCCGGGTGGGCGGGGTCAGGACGGCGCGCGGGGTGACGCCGTCCTGGATCATGACGGCGCCCGGACGGATCTCGCCGTGCGCGCCGCCGGCCGGCGGGTGGTCGGAGAGGGACCGGGCGATGTCGGCGACCGCTTCGACCGCCGTTCGCAGTCGGAGCGGACCCAGGGCCCGGAGCCGCTGGCCGAGGTCGCTGCCGCCGGCCGGGGCGGGCGTGCCCGGCGGCGGAGGAGGCGCCGGGGGCGGGGGAGGCGGCAGGGGCGGCAGCGCACCTGGCAAGGGCGGACCGGCGGGCGCGAGGTGCGCCGTACCTTCGCGGAAGCCGTGGGCCTCCCACCAGCGTCGCATCGGCCCGGGCGCCCACCAGTTCGAGCGACCGAGCAGCGCCATCGTCGCCGGCACCATCAGCGCCCTGACGATGGTCGCGTCGACGATCAGCGCGACGACCATGCCGACGCCGAGCATCTTCATCAGCACGATGTCGCCGGTCGCGAACGCGCCGATCACGACACCCAGCAGCAGCGCGGCGGAAGTGATGATCCGGCCGGTCGACTGGACGCCGCTGGCGACGGCGAGCCCGTGGTCTCCGGTCGCGTCCCACCGTTCCCGCACCCGGGACAGCAGGAACACCTCGTAGTCCATCGACAGCCCGAACAGGATCGCCAGCATCAGGATCGGGTTGGTCGCCTCGAGGAAGCCGGGCGAGGTGAAGCCCAGCAACCCGGACAGGTGGCCGTCCTGGAAGATCCAGGTAACGACACCGAAGGACGCGGTGACCGAGAAGGCGTTCATGACGATCGCCTTGATTGGCAGCACCAGCGAGCCGAACGCGATGAAGAGCAGCACCATCATCACCGCGAGGACGATCCCGCCCATCAGCGGCAGGTGGCCGTGCACGGAGGCGATCAGGTCGACCGTGTCGGCGGTCAGGCCGCCCACGAGGGCGCTGCCGTTCTCCGGCTCGAGGTCCCGCAGGTCCTTGACGATCTCCTGCGAGTCCTCCGACTGGCTGTTGCCGTCCCAGACGACCCGCACGAGCGCCGCGTCACCCTCCTCGGCGAGCACCACCGCCTGGCGCACGCCGGCCACGTCCGCAGCGCCCCCGACGTACGACGCGATCGCGTCCGCATCGGCGTCCTGCAGGACCGCCGTCGCGATCGAGGTCTCGGGCCCGAACTCGAGCAGCTTCTCGGACGCGATGCGGGATGGCGCGTCCTCCGGCAGGATCCGGTGGTCGATGCCGCCCCATTTCGCGCCGAGGAACGGCGAGGCGATGGCCAGCAGGATGACCGCGGTCACGGTGAGCACGGCGATCGGGTGGCGCATGACTGCCCGGGCGAGGCTGGCCCAGCGACCGTGGTCGCCCGCAGGCTCGGGCATGTCCCACTTCCGGCGCCAGGGGAGCCGGCCGGCGTCGATCCGGCGTCCGAGCAGCACCAGGATCGCGGGGAGCACCGTGAGCGCGGCCAGCATCGCGATCAGGACCGCCGCGATGCCGCCGTACCCCATGCTCTTGAGGAAGACCTGGGGGAAGACCAAGAGGCTCGACATCGAGGCCGCGACCACCAGCCCGGAGAACATGACGGTCCGTCCGGCCGTCGCGAGGGTGCGCGCGACGGCGGTCCGCGGTGACGCCGGATCGTCGGGTGGCAGCAGCGCGAGCTCCTCCCGGAACCGGCTGACGATGAAGAGCGAGTAGTCGACCGCGAGGCCGATGCCCAGCAGCGAGATGACGTTGATCGAGAACATCGACACGTCGGTGAAGAGGGTGAGCAGCCGCATCACCGCGATCGACGTGAGCAGGGCGACGATGCCGAGCAGTGCCGGCATCGCCGAAGCGGTCAGGCTGCCGAAGATGAGGAGGGCGAGCAGCACCACGAGGGGGAGGGAGAGCAGCTCGGCCCGCTTGAGGTCCTCCTCGGTGATGACGTTGACGTCGGCGTGCGCGGGATAGAGGCCGGCCAGGTCGGTCTCGAGTCCTTCGGCGTGGAGCAGCGGCTCGATCTCGTCGTAGTTGATGAGCTGCTCGTTGAGCGTGTTCCCGTCGAGGGAGATGTGGACCTGTACGGCATGGCCGTCGGGGGTGACCAGGCCGGCGTCGGCCGGCACCGCGTAGTAGGGGACTGTCCGCACGACCTCGGGTACGGCGAGGTCCGCCACCACCGCCTCGACCGCGGCCCGGAACTCCGGCTCGTCGGCGGTGAGGTTGTCACTGGAGTAGATCGCGACGACGTCGGGCGTGTAGTTGCCGAACAGCGACCGCTCGGCCTCGACCGCGTGGTAGGCCTCGGAGTCAGGGTCCTCGAAGCCGCCTCGCCCGAGCGAGTCGAACACGCCCGCGCCGTACACTGCCGCCCCGACGACCACCAGCACCGCGACAGCCAGGACCAGCCGGGCATGGCGCCCGACAATGCCGGCCCAGCGGTCGATCACGACCGCAATCTAGTTGGATTTGTGCGTCAGACGCCGCGGAACAGGTTGATCTTGTCGATGTGCTGTTCGCGCATCTCGGTGTTCACGACGCCGAGACCCTCCTGAGGAGCGAGGGCAAGGACGCCGACCTTGCCCTGGTGGAGGTTGTGGTGCACGTCGAGCGCCGCCTGGCCGACGTCCTCGAGCCGGTAGGTGCGCGACAGGGTCGGGTGGATCTTGCCCTGCGCGATGAGGCGGTTGGCCTCCCACGACTCGCGGTAGTTGGCGAAGTGGCTGGAGATGATCTTCTTGAGGTTCATCCACAGGTAGCGGTTGTCGTACTCGTGCATGTAGCCCGAGGTCGACGCGCAGGTCGTGATGGTGCCGCCCTTGCGGGTGACGAAGACCGAGGCGCCGAAGGTTTCGCGGCCCGGGTGCTCGAAGACGATGTCGATGTCCTCGCCGCCGGTGAGCTCGCGGATGGCCTTGCCGAGGCGCAGCCACTCCTTCGGGTTCTGCTGGGTGCCCTCGTCGTTCCAGAACTTGAAGTCCATCTCGGATCGGTTGATGACCTTGTCGGCGCCCATGTTGCGCACGATCTGGGCCTTCTCCTCGTTGGAGACGACGCAGATGGGGTTGGCGCCGCCGTTGAGGGCGTACTGCGTCGCGAAGCCGCCGAGGCCGCCGGACGCGCCCCAGATCAGGATGTTGTCGCCCTGCTTCATGTTGCCGGCGTTGGCGGAGACGAGCTGGCGGTAGGCGGTGCAGTTGACCAGGCCGGGGGAGGCGGCCTCTTCCCAGGTGAGGTGCTCGGGCTTGGGCATCAGCTGGTTGGCCTTGACCATCGCGACGTCGGCCAGGCCGCCGAAGTTGGTCTCGAAGCCCCAGATCCGCTGCGAGGGGTCGAGCATCGTGTCGTTGTGACCGTCGGGAGCCTCGAGCTCGACCGAGAGGCAGTGGGCGACGACGCGGTCGCCCGGCTTCCACTTGGTCACGCCGGCACCGACCTTGAGCACGACGCCGGACAAGTCCGAGCCGACGACGTGGTAGTCGAGGTTGTGGCGTGCACCCAGGTCGGATTCACGGCCGTAGCGCTCGAGGAACCCGAAGGTCGAGACCGGCTCGAAGATCGAGGTCCACACGGTGTTGTAGTTGATCGCCGAGGCCATCACGGCCACGAACGCCTCGCCCGGGCCGAGCTCGGGGAGCGGCACGTCTTCGATGTGCAGCGACTTGCGCGGGTCCTTGTCCTTGGCGGACAGGCCCTCGAACATGTCGACCTCGTCCTTGTGCACCGTCACGGCCCGGTACGACTCGGGCAGAGCGAGGTTCGCGAAGTCCTCCGCGGAGGTTCCTTCGGCGAGGATGGCGTCGAGGATGTGCTGCACGGGATGGCTCCTGTGTGTTCGTGGTCAAGGTTTTGGTCTTTTGGGCAGGCCGAGGCGAAAGATACCCGTCGGTAACCTTCAGATGACGCCAGTGTGGCAGGCGTCTCAGCGAGGATAAGGGCGTGGGCGACGTGCTGGTGACCGATCTCAACGCCGACGTAGGCGAGTCGTTCGGGCGGTGGACCCTGGGCGACGACGCCGCGTTGATGCCCTACTTGAGCAGCGCCAACGTTGCCTGCGGGTTCCACGCGGGCGACCCGCGCACGATCCTCACGACGTGTGAGGACGCGGCGATGCACGGCGTCACCGTCGGCGCCCAGGTCGGCTACCGCGACCTCGCGGGCTTCGGTCGTCGGTTCGTCGACATCGCTCCCGAGGACCTCCACGCCGACGTGGTCTACCAGGTGGGTGCGCTGCGCGCGCTCGCGGCGCCGGGCCGCGCCGTGGCCTACCTCAAGCCGCACGGCGCGCTCTACCACGCTGTGAACCGGGTCGAACGACAGGCGAGGGCAGTCGTCGACGCGGCCGGCGACCTCGACATGCTGCCGGTGCTGGGCTTCCCCGGCTCCCGCTTCCTGGAGATCGCCGCGCAGGAGGGTTTGCGGACCTTCGCCGAGGGCTTCGTCGATCGCCGCTACCGCGACGACGGCGCCCTCGTCCCTCGGGACGAGGCGGGTGCGGTCCTGGAGGACCCGGAGGAGGCGGCCGCACAGGCGGTCCGGCTGGCCCAGGACGGCGACGTCCAGTCGTTGTGCCTGCACGGCGACTCCCCGGGCGCCCTCGCCATCGCGGCCGCCGTCCGCGGTGCCCTGCACGAAGCCGGCTTCAGCGTCCGACCGTTCCTGTGAACGTCCTGCCGTACGGCGACCGCGCCCTCCTGCTCGAGCTCCCCGACACCGCCGCGGTCGTGGCGTGCCTCGACGCGCTCCGCGGCGACTCCGACCTCGACGCCCTGGTTGACGACCTCGTCCCCGGTGCTCGCACCGTCCTCCTGCGAGCCCGGCCCGGTGCGAGCCTGGCGGCCCTGCGGTCGATGGTCGAGGCCGGCGACCGCCCGGTGGTCGAGGTGCGAGGAGCGCCAGCGAAGAGCCTCGAAACCACCATCAGCATCGACATCCCGGTGACCTACGACGGGCCCGACCTGGCTGAGGTGTCCCGACTGACCGGACTCTCCGAGGACGACGTGGTCGCGGCGCACACGGAGACGCCCTGGCGGGTCGCATTCGGGGGGTTCGCGCCGGGATTCGCCTACCTGGTCGGCGGCGACCAGCGGTTGACCGTGCCGCGGCGGGACAGCCCGCGGCCCCGGGTGCCGTCGGGGTCGGTCGGGTTGGCGGGGGAGTTCAGCGGCGTCTACCCGCGCGACTCCCCGGGCGGCTGGCAGCTCATCGGACGCACCCAGGTCGCGATGTGGGACCTCGACCGCGATCCGCCCGCGCTGCTCCACGCCGGCGCGACCGTCCGGTTCGTCCGTCGCATGACGGCCCTGGTCGTACGCCGCGCGGGTCTCGCCCTGGTCCAGGACGCCGGCCGACCGGGACAGGCGGCGATCGGCGTGGGCCGCTCGGGCGCGGCCGACCGGTCGTCGTACGACCTCGCGAACCGGCTGGTCGGCAACGGTGGCAGGGCCGCCGCGCTGGAGCTCGCGCTCGGAGGGCTGGAGGTCGAGGCCGTCGACGGCACCGCCTGGGTCGCGGTGACCGGTGCGCCGGCACCGCTGCTGCTCGACAGCCGTCCCGAGCCGACCGGGGCCGTGCTCGCCTTGCGCCCGGGCGGGCGGCTCGCCGTGGGCCCGCCGGCGGCAGGTCTCCGCTCGTACGTCGCGGTCCGGGGCGGCGTCGCGGTGCCGGCAGTGCTCGGCTCGCGGTCGCGCGACACGCTCGCCGCCCTCGGCCCGGCGCCGCTCGCCGAGGGCGACGTGCTTCCGGTCGGAACGGACGTCGTCGACGACATCCGGGTCGATGCCGTCCCGGCGCAGACGTACGACGTCCGCCCCGTGCTGCGCGTGATCCGTGGGCCACACGACGCCTGGCTTCGCGATGCCGACATGCTGACGACCATCACCTGGACCGTCGCGCCGGACTCCGATCGCGTCGGGGTGCGCCTGGCCGCCGGCCGGCTGGAGCTGGTGGACGAGAGCCGCCAGCTGCCGAGCGAGGGGGCGGTACGCGGTGCCATCCAGGTCCCGCCCGGGGGTGAGCCAGTGGTGTTCGGCCCGGACCACCCGGTGACGGGTGGCTACCCCGTGGTTGCGGTCGTCGTCGACGCCGACACCGACCGGCTGGCCCAGCTGCGGCCGGGGGAGCAGCTCAGGTTCGCCTGGAGTCAGTGCGCTGACGTGCCCTGAGCGGGCTCCACCAGCTCGACCAGCACCCCGCCCGCGTCCTTGGGGTGGATGAAGTTGACCCTGCTGTTCGACGTGCCGCGCTTCGGCTCGTCGTACAGCAGCCGGAGCCCGCGCTCACGGAGCGTGGCGCAGACCGCGTCGATGTCGGCGACGCGGTAGGCCAGCTGCTGCAGGCCGGGGCCGCTGCGGTCCAGGAACTTGCCGATCGTTGACTCCGGCGAGAGGGGCGCGAGCAGCTGGATCATGGGTCCAGCGTTGTCGCCGGCTGCGTTGATGGCGACCATCGCCTCGCGGACGCCCTGCTCCTCGTTGGTCTCCTCGTGCACCACCGTCATGCCGTACGCGTCGGTGTAGAACGCGATCGCCTCGTCGAGGTCGGGCACCGCGATGCCGACGTGGTCGATGGCGGTGAAGAGATGCTGCACGTCGTTCAGGCTCATGTCCTCATTCTGCCGATCGACGGGTGTGACGCGTGACTCGTCCCACGCCGGTTGAGATCACTCGCGAGGGCTCAGCGCCCGCGGGTACAGTCACGAAGGCTCACCATTTCGTCGTCACGGAGGAAGAATGTCCGACAACCCCAGCGTCATCGTCGCCGGCGCCCGCACCCCGATCGGCCGCCTTCTCGGCGGTCTGACATCGCTCTCCGCTGCCGACCTCGGCGCGATCGCCATCAAGGGTGCCCTCGAGAAGGCCGGAGTCTCGGGCGACCAGGTCGACTACGTGATCATGGGCCAGGTCATCCTGGCCGGCGCCGGCCAGAACCCCGCCCGCGGCGCGAGCACCGGCGCAGGCATCCCGATGAACGTCCCGACCATCACCATCAACAAGGTGTGCCTCTCCGGCCTCAACGCGATCGCGCTCGCCGATCAGCTGGTCCGCGCGGGCGAGGTCGACATCGTGGTAGCGGGCGGCATGGAGTCGATGACCAACGCCCCGCACCTGCTGCCCAAGTCCCGCGCGGGCTTCAAGTACGGCGACACCACGCTGGTCGACTCGATGGCCTACGACGCGCTCTACGACCAGTTCACCAAGCAGGCGATGATCAACCTCACCGACGCCTGCAACCAGACGTTGGACAACTTCACCCGCGAGGAGCAGGACGCCTTCGCCGCGCAGTCGCACCAGCGTGCCGCCGCCGCGCAGAAGAACGGTGTCTTCGACGACGAGATCGTGCCGGTCACCATCCCCTCCCGCCGCGGCGACGTCGTCGTGAGCGAGGACGAGGGTGTCCGTGCCGACACGACGACCGAGTCGCTCGCCGGTCTCCGCCCGGTCACCAAGGACGGCACCATCACCGCGGGCTCCGCCTCGCAGATCTCCGACGGCGCCGCCGCGGTGGTCGTGATGAGCAAGGCCAAGGCGGAGGAACTCGGCCTGACCTACCTCGCCGAGATCGGTGCGCACGGCATGGTCGCCGGCCCCGACTCCAGCCTGCAGCTGCAGCCCGCCGCCGCGACCACCAAGGCCCTCGAGAAGGAGGGCATCGCCGCCGCCGACCTCGACCTCGTGGAGTTCAACGAGGCGTTCGCGGCCGTCGGCATCGCGTCGGCTCGCGAGCTCGGCATCACCGACGACAAGGTCAACGTCAACGGTGGCGCCATCGCGCTCGGCCACCCGGTCGGCATGTCCGGCACCCGCGTGGTCCTGCACCTCGCGCTCGAGCTCCAGCGCCGCGGTGGCGGCGTCGGCGCGGCCGCGCTGTGCGGCGGTGGCGGCCAGGGCGACGCCCTGATCGTCCGTGTCCCGCAGGGCTGAATCTCCTGACGAGCTGGTCGCCCGGGCCCGCGAAGGCGAGGCCCGGGCGATCGGCCGTTTGATCTCGCTGGTCGAGGACGGCTCACCGCAGCTTCGCGAGGTGATGTCGGCGCTGACGCCCCACGCCGGTCGAGCGCACATCGTCGGCCTGACCGGCTCTCCGGGCGTCGGCAAGTCGACGTCGACGAACGCCCTCGTGACCGAGCTGCGCCGCCGCGAGCTGCGGGTCGGGGTGCTCGCCATCGACCCGTCGTCGCCGTACTCCGGCGGTGCCCTGCTCGGCGACCGGATCCGGATGTCCGAGCACGCCACCGACCCTGCCGTCTTCATCCGGTCGATGGCGGCACGAGGGCACCTCGGTGGTGTGTCACGAGCGACGCCGCAGGCGCTGCGGGTGCTCGACGCCGCCGGTTGCGACGTGATCCTCGTGGAGACCGTCGGCGTCGGGCAGAGCGAGGTCGAGATCGCCCGCCTCGCCGACACCACAGTCGTACTGCTCGCGCCCGGCATGGGCGACGGCATCCAGGCCGCGAAGGCGGGGATCCTCGAGATCGGTGACGTCTACGTCGTCAACAAGGCGGATCGTGACGGTGCCGACCGGGTCCGCCGTGACCTGCGGTCCATGCTCTCCCTGGCCGAGCGCCGCGAGGGTGCGTGGCGCCCGCCGGTGCTGAAGACCGTCGCGTCGGAGGGCGGGGGCGCTGCCGAGGTCGTCGACGCGATCGACGAGCACCGCAGCTGGGCCGACGGGAGCGGCGAGCTCGCCCGTCGTCGGGTACGACGTGCTCGCGACGAGATCGAGGCGATCGCGCTGACCGCGCTCCGGGAGCGCTGGGGCGGCGTCGACGAGGGCAATCGGCTCGACGAGCTCGCGAGCGCGGTGATCGCGGGCGAGTCGGACCCCTACGCGGCCGCGGACGTCCTCCTCGACGACCGAGAGGCTCGATGACTGACAAGATGGCCCAGGTGAGAGACGTCGTCATCCTCGGCTCGACCGGGTCGATCGGCACCCAGGCGCTCGACCTGGTGCGCGCCAATCCCGACCGGTTCCGGGTCGTCGGCCTCACCGCGGGCGGTGGCAACCCGGACCTGTTCGAACGGCAGGTGACGGAGGTCTCTGACCGGCACCCTGGTGTCTACTCCGGCCTCGGTGAGGAGGCATCGGTCGAGGCGGCCCAGCTGCCCTGCGACGTCGTGCTCAACGGCATCACGGGCGCCGTCGGCCTCCGGCCGACCCTGGCCGCACTCGAGTCTGGGCGCACGCTGGCCCTCGCCAACAAGGAGTCGCTCATCATCGGGGGGCCGTTGGTCAAGGACCGCGCGCAGCCCGGCCAGATCGTCCCGGTCGACAGCGAGCACAGCGCGATCGCGCAGAGCATGCGCGGCGGCAGCCACGAGGAGGTACGACGCCTCGTGCTCACCGCCAGCGGCGGCCCGTTCCGCGGGCGCACCCGTGCCGAGCTCGCCGACGTCACGCCCGAGCAGGCGCTGGCCCATCCCAACTTCGCGATGGGCCGGGTGATCACTACCAACTCGGCGACGCTCGTCAACAAGGGTCTCGAGGTGATCGAGGCGCACCTCCTGTTCGACGTACCGTTCGACCGGATCGACGTGGTCGTCCACCCCCAGCAACTCATCCACTCGATGGTCGAGTTCACCGACGGCGCCGTCGTGGCCCAGATCGGTCTGCCGACCATGCTGGTGCCGATCGCCCTCGGGATGGCGTGGCCCGACCGCGTCGCCGACGCCGAGACGCCGGTCGACTGGACCAAGGCGGCGGACTGGCGGTTCGAGCCGCTCGACGACGTGGCCTTCCCGGCGGTCGCCCTGGCCCGTGACGCGGGGAGCCGGGGCGGCACCGCCCCTGCGGTCTACAACGCGGCCAACGAGGTGTGCGTCGACGCCTTCCACGACGGCCGGCTCGCATTCCCGGAGATCGTCGACGTGATCGGCACGGTGCTAGCCGACCACGACGTATCCTCAGGGGAGCAGCTCACGCTCGACGACGTCCTCGCCGCCGACGCCTGGGCCCGCGACGCCGCCGCCCGCACCATCGCCACGAAGCGAGGAATCTGACCGACCGTGGACGCCCTTCAGTACACCATCGGCTTCACGCTGTTCTTCCTCGGCATCCTGGTCTCGATCGGGCTCCACGAGTTCGGCCACATGATCCCGGCGAAGCGGTTCGGCGGGAAGGTCACGCAGTACTTCATCGGCTTCGGGCCGACGGTGTGGAGCAGGCAGATCGGCGAGACCGAGTACGGCGTCAAGGCGATCCCGCTCGGCGGCTACGTCAAGATCGTCGGGATGCTTCCGCCCGGTGCGGAGGAGCTCGCCGACGAGGTGACCTACGACGAGCAGGGCCGCCAGGTCACGCGGGTGCGCAAGTCCAACACGGGCATGTTCACGCAGCTGATCTCCGATGCGCGAGCCGCCGAGTGGGAGCAGATCGGGCCGGAGGACTCCGACCGCCTCTTCTACAAGATGTCGTCGTGGAAGAAGGTCGTCGTCATGGCCGGCGGCCCGTCGGTCAACATCTTGATCGCGTTCTTCCTGTTCTCGGCACTGTTCTGGACCTACGGCAACCCCCAGGACCTCAAGACGACGACCACCCTCGAGGAGGTCCAGGCCTGCATCGTCCCCGCTGAGGAGTCCGGCCGGGTCTGCACCGAGGAGGAGATCCGCGAGCAGCCGACCCCGGCGTACCAGGTCGGCCTCGAGGTGGGCGACCGGATCGTCTCCTTCAACGGCGTCGAGGCCGACAGCTGGGCGCAGGTTCAGCAGCTGATCCGCGCCAACGACAACGACACGGCCACGATTGTCATCGAGCGCGACGGCCTGCTGATCACGAAGACAACCAAGACCACCGTCACCCCGCGGTTCCTCGACGAGAACTCCGAGGAGACGGTCGAGGTCGGCTTCCTCGGCGTCCGGCCGACTCAGGAGACCACCACCGGCGGACCGCTCTACACGATCGAGCAGATGGGCGGCATGACGATCGACGTCGTCAAGGCTCTCGGCACCCTGCCCGTGAAGGTCTTCGACGTCGGCCAGGCCGTCTTCGGGCTCGAGGACCGAGACCCCGAGGGCCCGGTCAGCATCGTCGGCGGCGGTCGCCTCGCGGGCGAGGTCGCGGCCCACGACGAGTCCTCGATGCAGGACAAGGTCGTGTTCTTCACCGGCCTCCTCGCCGGCTTCAACTTCTTCATCGGGATGTTCAACTTCATCCCGCTGCTGCCGCTCGACGGTGGCCACATCGCCAGCGCCCTGTGGGAGGCGCTGCGACGCGGACTGGCGCGGCTGCGCGGCCGTCCCGACCCCGGCTACGTCGACGCGGCGAAGCTGCTGCCGGTGGCCTACGTCGTGGCGTCGGCCCTGCTCGTCATGGGCGTCGTGCTGATCGTGGGCGACCTGGTCGTACCCGTGCACCTCGAATCCTGATCCGGGGCTCCCCGGACGTACCCTGGACCCATGACCGCGATTGGCCTCGGCATGCCCACTGCACCCCCGCCGGTGCTGGCTCCCCGCCGCAAGACCCGGCAGATCCAGGTCGGCAAGGTCGGCGTCGGCAGCGATCACCAGATCTCGGTCCAGTCGATGACCACGACCCTGACCTCCGACGTCAACAGCACCCTCCAGCAGATTGCCGAGCTGACCGCCGCGGGCTGCGACATCGTGCGCATCGCCTGCCCCAGCCAGGACGACGCCGACGCGCTCGCCGAGATCGCCCAGCACAGCCAGATCCCGGTCATCGCCGACATCCACTTCCAGCCGAAGTACGTCTTCGCCGCTATCGACGCCGGCTGCGCCGCAGTTCGCGTCAACCCCGGCAACATCAAGAGGTTCGACGACCAGATCAAGGAGATCGCGCGCGCCGCGAACGACCGCGGCACGAGCATCCGGATCGGGGTCAACGCCGGCTCGCTCGACAAGCGAATCCTGGAGAAGTACGGCAAGGCCACGCCCGAGGCCCTCGTCGAGTCGGCCGTCTGGGAGGCGAGCCTCTTCGAGGAGCACGATTTCCACGACTTCAAGATCTCGGTCAAGCACAACGACCCGGTCGTCATGGTGCGGGCCTACGAGCTGCTTGCCGAGCAGGGTGACTGGCCGTTGCACCTTGGCGTCACCGAGGCCGGGCCCGCGTTCCAGGGCACGATCAAGTCGGCGACCGCGTTCGGCGCGCTGCTGTCGCAGGGCATCGGCGACACGATCCGGGTCTCGCTGTCCGCGCCGCCGGTCGAGGAGGTAAAGGTCGGCCTCCAGATCCTGCAGTCGCTGAACCTGCGCGAGCGCAAGCTCGAGATCGTCTCCTGCCCGAGCTGCGGTCGCGCCCAAGTCGACGTCTACACGCTGGCCGAGCAGGTGACCGCGGGGCTCGAAGGCATGGAGGTGCCGTTGCGCGTCGCGGTGATGGGCTGTGTCGTCAACGGTCCGGGGGAGGCTCGCGAGGCCGACCTCGGCGTGGCATCCGGCAACGGCAAGGGTCAGATCTTCGTCAAGGGCGAGGTCATCAAGACCGTCCCGGAGTCGCAGATCGTGGAGACCCTGATCGAGGAAGCGCTGCGGATCGCCGAGTCGATGGAGCCGGTCGAGGGCCCTGGGCAGTCGGGGCCCTCGGTCACCGTCTCCTGATCTGGCCAACCGGTCGAGCCGATACGTGTGGAACGCGGTGAGGTTCCGAAGCTCGCAACGGAGGCCCGAGTCGACCTGCGGGCCGCGTCCGGTGTCGGCCGTCAGCAGTTTTCCGTGGCGGACCGCGACGTTTCTCCTGTTCGCCCTGTAGCAGGTGGCCCCCGGGTGAAGAACCCGGACTCGCGTGTTGTCAGGACGGTCCACTTCGAGCGGTTGAGGGGGTCCGGCCACTGAATCTGTCCATGAAGCTGCACCGCCAGCGCTTTCCGTTGCGCTTGAGCATGACCTTGCCTCAGCGGTCCTTGCGCGGCGTTCCCCGTGCCGGGGCGATCGCGTCCGTCCCCTCGGTCGCTGTCACGGAGATCGTCACCGGCCGGCCGCGCCCCACATCGCCGCGACGTGGCGGACGTCGGTGCCG
Source organism: uncultured Actinomycetota bacterium (assembly GCA_963846535.1). GTDB lineage: Bacteria > Actinomycetota > Actinomycetes > Propionibacteriales > Nocardioidaceae > Nocardioides. The sequence continues at coordinate 1,020,012 of CAWJWK010000003.1, read as the reverse complement.
CAGCAGCCGCCGAGCACCTCGATGTTCGGGAACGCGGCGAGCAACGGCTGCTGGTCCGCTGCGAGCTGCACCGGGTCGCCCTCGTCCAGCTCCTCCGCCTCGTCCAGCTCGGCGTGGCTCATGGTCGAGGCGTTGACCCGCAGGCCGCCGACGCGGTCCTGCCAGGCGCCGCCGTCGAGGGTGTGGCTGATGTGGGTGGGATGCGCGCAGTTGATCAAGAAGTACGACGGGGTGGCGGCCTCGTCGACCGCGGCGAAAGCGGTCTCGAGGGTGCTGCCGTCCGGGAGGCGGCCGTCGGTCTCGACCGTGAACCCGATCGCTATCGGCAGCCCCACGTCCGCCGCTGCCTGCGCGATCCCGATGCCCTCGCCGACGTCGGTGAGGGTCAGAACGGTTGCGCGGTTGGCGCCGGCCGCCGCGAACGCCGCCAGCTGCGGCCGGTGGTAGGCGGCGGCCTTGGCCGGGTCGACGCCACCGGCGGCCTGGTAGCCGTCGCCGCGCGGTCCGAGGATCCCGCCGACCTGCCAGCCGACCAGGTCTTGGGAACGGGCGCCGGCGACCTCGGTCAGCAGCTCGACCGAGGCGCGGTTGACCCGGTCGAGGGCGGCCGGGCCGTAGCCCACGGTCGCGCCGTGGTCGGGGTTCGCCCGCCACGTGGGGGTCTCGAGCAGCACGGTGGCTCCGGCGCGGGCGGCGAGGTCGACGTACGCGGAGTAGTAGTCGCGAAGCACGGCCCGGCCGTCTTCGGAATCGACCAACGGGAACGCGGCGAACTCGGGCAGGTCGATCCCGCGGTTGAAGATCAGGTCGGTCTCGATGCCGCCGTCGGTCAGCAGGCGCTGGGGCATGAAGCTGTCCATTCTCGTTTCAGACCGTTTGGTCTGGTACAACTGTTTGTATCAGACCAAACGGTCTGGAACAATGGCCGACGTGCCCCGCGACGGAACCTTTACCCGCGACCGGATCCTGACGGCCGCGCGCGGACTCGTGATCGACAACGGTTTCCGGGCGACGACCCTAGAGGCCGTCATCGCGGCGTCCGGTACGTCGAAGGGCGCGTTCTTCCACCACTTCTCCTCGAAGCGGGACCTTGCTGACGCGCTGGTCACGCAGTACGTCGCGGACGACCTCGCCATGCTCGAGCTGGGAATGGCGGCGGCGTACGACGCCGGCGAAGACCCGGTCGACCGGGCGGTCGGCTTCCTGCGGTTCTACGAGGACATGGCCGACGAGATCATGTCCGGGACGACCGGCTGTCTGTACACGTCGGTGCTCGCGGAGATGGAGCTGGTCGATGCCGCGACGTCGGACCCGATCACCAAGGCGGTCACCGCCTGGCGCGAGCGGTACGTCGAGCTCCTCGCCGCGGCGGTCGGCGACCGGACCGACATCGACGTCGCGGCTTTGTCGGACCACGTGTTCGTCACGTTCGAGGGGACGTTCCTCCTCGCGAGGACGACGGGGGACCCCGGCCAGATGAGGCGTCAGCTCGCCGTCCTGCGCAGGTTGGTCGACTCGCTGCTCAGATGACTCATTCAGGCGCCGGTCCGTCCTGTTACCGGTTCACACGTCGTAGGCTCGCCCCGTGCTGACGACCCGCCACGGTGTGCGTGTCCTCGCGGCGGCCGACCTGGACGAGTTCCTGGCGCTCGCTGACCGGGACCCTGTCGTCAACGTGTTCGCGATCCACCGGGCGCAGACGACGAGCCTGGAGCCGCGCTGGCTGGGCGGCGAGATGTGGGGTCGGTTCGAGGGCGGCCAGCTCGTCGCCGCCTGCCACGTGGCCGCCAACCTGGTGCCGATCCAGGCGGGCCCCAATGACGCGGTCGTGTTCGCCGAGCGCGCGCTGGCGCGCCGTCGTACGGCATCGACGATCGTCGGCCCGCAGGACGCCGTGCTGCCGTTCTGGAACGCGATCAACGGCGCGTGGGGCCATCCGCGCGACGCGCGGTGGGACCAGCGGCACCTGGTCATCGATCGCGACCCCGACGTGGAGCCGGACCCGGCCGTCCGGGTGACCGCGCGCACGGACCTCGACGCGCTCTACCCGGCGTGCGTGGCGATGTACACGGAAGAGGTGGGGGTCTCACCCGAGACCGGGGGCGGCTCCGAGCTCTACCGCACCCGGGTGGTGCAGCTGATCAGCCGTGGTTGGTCCTTCGCCCGGTTCGAGCGGGGAGAGCTGGTCTTCAAGGCGGAGGTGGCGTGCGCGACCCGGGACGCCGCGCAGATCCAGGGCGTGTGGGTGCCGCCGCACCGGCGCGGCGAGGGCTTGGCATCGGCCGGGATGGCCGCGGTCGTCGCGCTGGTGCGCGATCGGATCTCGCCCGCGGTATCGCTGTACGTCAACGAGTGGAACGAGCCGGCCCGCCGGGCCTACGAGGGCGTCGGCTTCCGAGAGACCTCCCGGTTCGCCACCGTCATGTTCTAGGAGGAGACCCACGTTGACCGCATCACTCCGCCCCGACGCCAAGATCGTCGTGGGTGCCTTCGTCGCATCGGGCACGGTGCACCTCGTCAAGCCAGAGGTGTTCGAGCCGCTGATGCCCTCGTGGGTCCCGGCCCACAAGGAGGTCATCCTCGGATCAGGTGTCGCCGAGCTGCTCTGCGCGATCGGCCTGCTGATCCCGACCACCCGGCGCGCGGCCGGAATCGCAAGCGCCGCGCTCCTCGTCGGGGTGTTCCCGGGCAACGTCAAGATGGCGGTCGACGCGTTGAACGGGTCCAACCGCCCGCTCCAGGCGGTCACGCTGGCGCGGCTGCCGCTCCAGGTGCCGTTGATCCGCGGCGCCTGGCGGGCCGGACGGGCCTGAGGCGTCGGCCGGGGGCGCGCCCTCCGGAACTGGTTTCCCGGCGCCGGAGGGCCCCGCCTACCCTGTGCGCATGATCTCCCGGATGTCGACCTTGTTCGTCCGCACTCTTCGCGAGGACCCTGCGGACGCCGAGGTGCCGAGCCACCGGCTGCTGGTCCGGGCCGGCTACATCCGTCGCGCCGCCCCTGGCATCTACACCTGGCTCCCGCTCGGCCTGCGGGTGCTCCGCCGGATCGAGGGGATCATCCGCGAGGAGATGGACGCGATCGGAGCGCAGGAGGTCTCCTTCCCCGCGCTGCTGCCCCGCGAGCCCTACGAGGCAACCGGCCGGTGGACCGAGTACGGCGACGGGTTGTTCCGTCTCCAGGACCGCAAGGGTGCCGACTACCTTCTCGGGCCGACCCACGAGGAGATGTTCACCCTCCTCGTCAAGGACCTCTACGGCTCCTACAAGGACCTGCCGCTGTCGATCTACCAGATCCAGACCAAGTATCGCGACGAGGCGCGTCCGCGCGCGGGCATCCTGCGCGGCCGCGAGTTCACGATGAAGGACTCCTACTCGTTCGACGTCGACGACGCCGGGCTGGAGGCGTCGTACCAGAAGCACCGCGAGGCCTACATCAAGATCTTCGACCGGCTCGGCTTCGACTACGTCATCGTCAAGGCGATGTCCGGTGCGATGGGCGGCTCGGGTTCCGAGGAGTTCCTCGCGAAGGCCGAGGTCGGCGAGGACACCTACGTCCGGTGCACCAACTGCGACTACGCCGCCAACGTGGAGGCCGTCGAGACCCGGCCGCTTGCGGCGGTCGCCTCCGAGGCGGACAGCTGGGGCGGGGCCCCGGCGGCGCACGCCGAGCAGACGCCGGACACGCCCACCATCGGGACCCTGGTCGACCACCTCAACGAGAAGTTCGCCCGGGAGGACCGGCCGTGGACCGCGGCTGACACGCTCAAGAACGTGGTGTTCAGCGTCCGTCACCCCGACGGCACCACCGAGGCGCTGGCCGTCGGCCTGCCGGGCGACCGCGAAGTGGACATGAAGCGACTCGAGGCCGTGCTCGGCGAGGGAGTGGTCTTCGAGCCGTTCGGCGAGGCCGACTTCGCCGCCCGTCCCAGCCTCGCCAAGGGCTACATCGGTCCGGGCGCGCTGGGGGAGAAGGCCGAGGCGGGCGTGCGCTACCTCGTCGACCCGCGGGTCGTGGACGGCACCCGGTGGGTGACCGGCGCCGACGTGTCCGGCAGCCACGTCCTGGACCTGGTCGCCGGCCGCGACTTCACCCCTGACGGCTGCATCGAGGTCGCCGAGGTCAAGGACGGCGACCCGTGCCCGAAGTGCGACGGCACCCTCGCGTCGGCGCGCGGCATCGAGATGGGCCACATCTTCCAGCTCGGCCGGAAGTACGCCGAGGCGCTCGACCTGCAGGTGCTCGACGAGAACGGCAAGCTCGTGACCGTCACCATGGGCTCCTACGGCATCGGGCCGTCGCGCGCGGTCGCCGCGATCGCGGAGAACACGCTCGACGAGATCGGGCTGTGCTGGCCGCGCGATGTCGCACCGTTCGACGTGCACGTGATCGCCACGGGCAAGGACGACGCGATCTTCGAGGCGGCGGCAGAGCTCGCCACCGACCTCGATGCGGCGGGCGTCGCCGTGCTCTACGACGACCGGCCCAAGGTCAGTCCCGGCGTGAAGTTCAAGGACGCCGAGTTGATCGGAGTGCCGACCATCGTCACCGTCGGGCGTGGACTGGCGGACGGGATGGTCGAGGTCAAGGACCGCCGCACGGGCGAGCGCACCGCCGTACCGGTGGGCAGCGCGGTCGACCACCTCTCGGAGGTCGTCAACGGGTGAGCAAACCCATGACCATCGACGCCGTCATCTTTGACTGGGGCGGGACGCTCACCCGCTGGCACGACATCGACTTCCACGCCGAGTCGCTGGCGCTGGCCGCCGCCGTCGTCGCCACGCCGGACCAGGAGGACGACCAGCACCTCCATGCGCGGTCGCTTCACGAGGCCGGCGCGGCCGTGTGGGGGAGGAGCCGTGACCATCAGCAGAGCGCGACCATCGCCGACCTGTTCACGGAGGCGGGGCTCACACACGATCCCGCGCTGCTCACGGCCTATTACGAGTTCTGGGTGCCGCACACCGAGACCGACCCCGAGGTGCGGCCGTTGTGGGAGTGGCTGCGCTCCGAGGGCGTCAAGGTCGGCGTCCTGTCCAACACCGTGTGGCCCCGTGAGTGGCACGCCGGGTTCTTCGAGCGCGACGGTGTCGCCCATCTCCTGGACGGCGACGTCTACACGAGCGAGGTCCCGTGGACGAAGCCGTCACCTCACGCGTTCGCCGCCGCGATGGAGGCGGTCGGTGCGAGTGACCCGGCGCGGTGCGTCTACGTCGGAGACCGGCTGTACGACGACGTCTGGGGCGCCCAGAACGCCGGCATGCGAGCGATCCACATCCCGCACTCCGTGATCCCGGTGGATCAGATCGGCCACGCCGAGGGCGAGCCGGACGCTGTCGCGCACCGGCTGTCCGACATCAAGGACGTGGTCCGCGACTGGATGTCCGGCTGACGGCCCTTCCGCGGGCGGCAAATTGCGCCTGAAGCCGGGGTTAGGCGGCCCTCAGCGACTGCAGGTTTCTGCACTGCAGATTTATGAGGATCGCAGGATCGGGCGCTCGGCCTCTGTTCGTTGCATGATCGTGCACAGCGGTCGATGAGCCCCACCTCTTCGGCGCCTGCGATGGCCGTTTGTCCCCGGTCATGAACGGTCCGCGACCCCGAGCTTCGGGGGACGTCTCGGGAGTTCCCCGAGGTCGGGAGTCGCGGACCGTGACGCATTTTTGGACAGTTCCTGCGCTCAGAGCCCGGGCAGCCGCTCCGGCTTCCCGCCGAAGGCCAGCTCGCGGACCGCGGCGTCGAGGAGCGCCTCAAGGGCCCATTTCCGCTCGTCGTCATTGGTGGACCCCACGACATAGGCGTACGTCGCCGCGCAGGACCGCTCGATCTCGAGCGCCCGGTCGGCGACGGCGACCGGCGTCGACAGGTCTGTGGGCAGCTCGTAGCCCGGCTCGGCGGCGACCGGCTCGTGGTCACCGCCCTCGATCAGCTCGATCAGGTCGTCGCGACGCGTGCGGTGCGTGACGTAGGCGTCGGTGACCTCGGCGTACAGGCTGGGATCGGTCGACTGGGAGGTCTGCCCGCCCAGTGCGCCGTACACGAAGACAGCGGCGTGCTCGGCGGCGAGCGCGGTCTGGAGCGCGTCGGGAGCTGCAGCCCGGCTCATGTCGAAAGTCATGACGCCACGGCTCGTTCCTGGGCGACGGCGGCGGCCATGGACGCGAACACCTGTGCCAGCGCTCCGCTCTCGGCACTGAGGGCCGACTCGACGAGCTGGTGCTGGAGCTTCTCCTCCGAGCGCAGCAGCCGCGCGCGTGCCGTCTCCACGCTGCCCGTGACCTTTCCACCGTCCGCCTCGTCGGGCTCGCTCAGCTCATCGAGGTGCGAACGGTGCAGGGAGGCCAAGCGCCGCGCGAGCGGCCGGAGGGCGGGGACGGAGGTCGCGGTTGCGAGTGCCAGTGACAACGCGCTCGCGAGCTGCTTGCTCACGCTCTCCACGAGATCACTGTCGGCGTCGACCGCCGGTTCCGTCGGGTCTACAGCGCCGGCGCGTTCGTTCTCGTCGGAGCGGGCGCTTCCGCAGCCGGCCATTGTCGAGGCGACCAGGGCGGCACCCGCGACCCCGCCGCCGGTCAGGACGGCTCGCCGGGACGTGAGTGGGGCTCTGCTGGGCACCGGGTGAGGTTACAGCCGGTATCGTGGCCGGAGTTATCCAGTTCGGCCAGCAGCACCAGAGCCAGTCACAATTAGCACCGCCACAACAGGACACGGGGGTCTCACCCACATGAGCGCGAGCCATCGCCCCGGAGCAGACGCGACTGTCACGGCCGTGTCGACGGCCGTGACCAGCCGGCTGGAGGAGCTGGGCCTCGACCTGGAGAACGTGGAGCTGACCCCGGCGGGCAAGCGGCGGGTGCTGCGGATCGCCGTCGACAAGGACGGCGGGGTGTCGCTCGACGAGGTCGCAGCCGCGACCCGAGCGATCAACGAGGTGATCGATGCCTCTGACGTCATGGGGGAGCAGCCGTTCACCCTCGAGGTGACCTCCCGCGGTGTCGACCGACCGCTCACCGAACCGCGCCACTGGCGGCGTAACCAGACCCGGCTGGTGAAGGTGACCCTGGCTGACGGCACGGTGATCAGCGGCCGGATCGGCGAGTCCGACGACGAGCAGGTCTCGCTCGACGTCGACGGCAGCGGCCGCGCGGTGCCCTACGGCGACATCAAGAAAGCCCTCGTGCAGATCGAGTTCAACCGGAAAAAGGACCGTGACTGATGGACATCGACCTGAGCATCCTGCGGATGCTGGAGCGCGAGAAGGAGATCAAGTTCGAGGTCCTCGTCGAGGCCATCGAGCAGGCCCTGCTCACGGCCTACCACAAGACGCCCGGCGCGCAGGAGCGCGCCCGCGTGGAGCTCGACCGCAAGTCCGGCCACGTCACGGTGCTCGCCGCCGAGACCGACGAGGAGGGCAACACGGTCGGGGAGTACGACGACACCCCCGACGGCTTCGGCAGGATCGCCGCGACCACGGCGAAGCAGATCATGCTCCAGCGACTTCGCGACGCCGAGGACGAGATCAAGTACGGCGAGTTCTCCGGCAAGGAGGGCGACATCATCTCCGGCGTCATCCAGCAGGGCCGCAATCCCGATGACGTGCTCGTCGACCTGGGTAAGCTCGAGGCGTTGCTGCCCACGAGCGAACGGGTGCCCGGGGAGGACTACCGCCACGGCACCCGCATCAAGTGCCTCGTCGTCTCCGTCCGCAAGGGAATGCGCGGTCCCCAGATCACCCTGTCCCGGTCGCACCCCAACCTGGTCAAGAAGCTGTTCGCCCTCGAGGTCCCCGAGATCGCCGACGGCACCGTCGAGATCGCGGCGATCGCGCGCGAGGCCGGCCACCGCACCAAGATGGCCGTCAAGTCGACGGTCAGCGGGGTCAACGCGAAGGGCGCCTGCATCGGGCCGATGGGGCAGCGGGTGCGCTCGGTGATGTCCGAGCTTCACGGCGAGAAGATCGACATCGTCGACTGGTCCGACGACCCGTCGGAGCTGGTGGCTCACGCGCTGTCGCCGGCCCAGGTCAGCTCGGTGACCGTCGTCGACCAGGAGGCGAAGTCGGCCCGCGTCGTCGTCCCGGACTTCCAGCTCTCGCTCGCGATCGGCAAGGAGGGCCAGAACGCCCGCCTGGCCGCCCGGCTGACCGGTTGGCGGATCGACATCCACTCGGACGAGGAAGCACCCGCGAACGGCTGACGAACGGCTCAGGACGAGATCTCGGAGACCTCGAGCTTCGCCACGGGCGCTGCCGGTTCGGATTCCGTGCCGCACAACAGGTAAGGTTGTCTGTTGGTGGCTGGCCAACGGAATATCTCGACGCCGCCGGACGATTCCCTCCTCGAGGGGCCGGTCCGGACCTGCATCGGATGCCGGAAGCGGGCCACCAAACGCGAGTTGTTGCGAGTGATCGCCGGCTCGGATGCGCACGGCCTCCCGGTCGTCGTACCCGATCCCGACGCCACCGCAGCGGGCCGGGGTGCGCACCTGCACCCCGATCCCGGGTGTTACGACCTCGCGGTACGCCGGAAAGCCTTCTCCCGCGCTCTCAGGGTCGAGGGTGGGCTGTCCAGCGCACCGGTGAGCGACTACCTCGACTCGCGCCAGATCAACCAGATCAAGCAGTGACCGACCGAAAGAGACTGGAGCAGCAGCTCATGAGCACTCGATGAGTACTTCGCGATGAGCCAGTTCGTTCTGCAGCATCCAAATACGGTCTGAGACTTCCCCGAACGAGGGTCTTGGGCCAGAAGGAGAAACGTGGCCAAGACCCGAGTTTCCGAACTCGCGAAAAAGTACGGCATCCCCAGCAAGGAGGCGCTGGAGAAGCTCGGCTCTATCGGCGAGTTCGCCAAGACTGCCTCGTCCAGCATCGAACCGCCCGCCGTCAAGAAGTTCGAGGACGCCTTCGGCGCCGAGCTTCAGGCGCGGATGAAGCCCGCTGCTGAGACTGCTGAGGCACCTGCGAAGAAGGCCGCGGCCCCCAGGCCCGGTCCCAAGCCGAAGGCTGCTGAGCCGGAGCCTCCCGCTCCCGTCGAGGAGCCGGCCGCGGCCGCTCCCGCGCCGGCACCCGCGCCACCAGCCGAGCCCGAGATCGAGGCCCCCGAGGCGCCCGAGCAGCCCGCGGGGACGGAGCCGACGGCAACGCCGGCGGCCCCGAAGCCTGGTGGCGCTCCGACGCCGAAGGCGCCCGCGCCCCGGCCGGTCGGAAAGCCGAGCGGCACTCCGCGTCCGGGCAACAACCCGTTCGCCCCCAGCCAGGGCATGGGGCGTCGCCCCGCGCCGCCGCCGCGTGAGGGTGACGCCGGGCCTGCCGGCCCGCGTCCGCCGGCCGGTCCGGGTCGCCCGGGCATGCCGCGGCCCAACCCGGCGATGATGCCGAAGAACCCGAATGCTTTCGGTGCTCCCAGCAACCGCGGGCCGGCCCGTGGCGGTCCGGGTGGCGGCCCCGGTGGCGGCCCCGGCGGTGCCCGTGGTGGTCCGCCGAACCGCGGTGGCGTCGGCGCCGGTGCGCCCGGTCGTGGCGGCCCCGGTGGCGCGCCCGGTCGTGGCGGTCCCGGTGGTGGACCTGGCGGCTTCGGTCCCAGTGGCGGTGGTCGCCCCGGTGGCGGTCGCCCCGGCCAGCGTGGCCAGACCCAGGGTGCGTTCGGTCGTCCGGGCGGTCCCGCCCGTCGTGGCCGCAAGTCGAAGCGCGCGCGTCGCCAGGAGTTCGAGGCCATGGAGGCCCCGACGATCGGCGGTATGCGGGTCCGCAAGGGCAGCGGTGAGACCGTTCGTCTCGCCCGAGGGGCCTCGCTGACCGACTTCGCCGACAAGATCGGCGTCGACGCGGCTGCACTCGTGCAGATGCTCTTCCACCTCGGCGAGATGGTGACGGCGACCGAGTCGGTCAACGACGCGACGCTGGAGCTGCTCGCTGAGGAGCTCAACTACACCGTCGAGATCGTCTCGCCGGAGGACGAGGACCGCGAGCTGCTCGAGTCCTTCGACCTCGAGTTCGGCGCGGACGAGGGCGACGAGAGCGATCTCGTCATCCGGCCGCCGGTCGTGACCGTGATGGGTCACGTCGACCACGGAAAGACCAAGCTGCTCGACGCCCTCCGCGACGCCAACGTGGTCGACAAGGAGGCCGGTGGCATCACCCAGCACATCGGTGCCTACCAGGTCCACACCGAGGTCGACGGCGCTGACCGCCGGATCACCTTCATCGACACCCCAGGTCACGAGGCGTTCACCGCCATGCGTGCCCGTGGTGCCCAGTCGACCGACATCGCGGTGCTCGTGGTGGCGGCAGACGACGGCGTGATGCCGCAGACGGTCGAGGCGCTCAACCACGCCAACGCCGCCGGCGTGCCGATCGTGGTCGCGGTCAACAAGATCGACAAGCCGGATGCGGACCCGACCAAGGTCCGTGGCCAGCTGACCGAGTACGGCCTGGTGCCCGAGGAGTACGGCGGCGAGGCGATGTTCGTCGACGTCTCGGCCAAGGCCGGGCTCAACCTCGACAAGCTGCTCGAGTCGATCGTGCTCACCGCGGACGCCTCGCTCGACCTGCGGGCGAACCCGGTCCAGGACGCCCAGGGCCTCGTGGTCGAGGCTCACCTCGACCGCGGTCGCGGTCCGGTGGCGACGATCCTGGTCCAGCGCGGCACCCTGCGCGTCGGTGACTCGATCGTGGCCGGTCCGGCCTACGGCCGGGTGCGGGCACTGCTCGACGAGCACGGCGACGAGATGACGGAGGCAGACCCGGGCTGCCCGGCGATGGTCCTCGGACTCTCCTCGGTGCCCGGCGCGGGTCAGAACTTCATCGTGGTCGAGGACGACCGGATGGCACGTCAGATCGCGGAGAAGCGGGAGGCGCGCGAGCGTGCCGCTCTGCAGGCCAAGCGGCGCGTCCGTCGTACGCTCGAGGACTTCATGGCCTCCATGGAGAAGGGCGAAAGCCAAGACCTCAACCTCATCCTCAAGGGCGACGTGTCCGGTTCGGTCGAGGCGCTCGAGGATGCTCTCGCTGCGCTGGAGGTCGGCGACGAGGTCTCGCTGCGGGTCATCGACCGCGGTGTCGGTGCGATCACGGAGGCCAACGTCAACCTGGCGGCCGCGTCGGACGCGATCATCATCGGCTTCAACGTCCGGGCCCAGGGCAAGGCCACCGAGCTCGCCGATCGCGAGGGCGTGGAGATCAAGTACTACTCGATCATCTACCAGGCCATCGACGAGATCGAGGCGGCACTCAAGGGCATGCTCAAGCCCGAGTTCGAGGAGTCGACCCTCGGCCAGGCGGAGATCCGTGCGATCTTCCGCTCGTCGAAGCTCGGCAACATCGCGGGCTGCATGGTCACCGGCGGCGTCATCCGACGCAACGCCAAGGTGCGCCTGCTCCGCGACGGCGCCGTGGTCGCCGACAACCTCGACCTGGCCTCGCTCAAGCGGGAGAAGGACGACGCGTCGGAGGTCCGGGAGGGCTTCGAGTGCGGTCTCGTGCTCAAGAACTACCAGGACATCAAGGAAGGCGACATCGTCGAAGCCTTCGAGATGAAGGAGATCCCGCGGAGCTAGTTGCCCCGCGTCGCTTGCTGGACCGCGTCGCGACGCCGCCCGGCCCGTCAAGGGTCGGGCGGCGCAGCCGTCTGATAGGAACTGAGAATGACCAACCCGCGGGTGCGGAAGATCGCCGACCGGATCCAGGTGATCGTCGCCGAGATGCTCGAGCGGCGGATCAAGGACCCGCGGCTCGGGTTCATCACGATCACCGACGTCCGGCTCTCGGGCGACAGCCAGCACGCCACGATCTACTACACCGTCCTCGGCGAGGACGAGGAGCGCGAGGCGACGGCGATCGCGCTCGAGTCCGCCAAGGGCGTGCTGCGGTCCGAGGTCGGCAAGCAGCTCGGGATGCGCCTGGTGCCGACCCTGGCATTCCAGCCGGACGTCCTCCCGGAGAGCGCCCGACACCTCGACGAGGTGCTGGCGAAGGCCCGCGAAGCCGATGCCGCTGTCGCCGCCGCTCGCGAGGGCGCCCAGCCAGCCGGTGAGCCCGACCCGTACAAGAAGCCGCGCGAGATCGTCGATGACCTCGATGAGGACGACGACGCGTAGTGGCCGAGTCGTGCCTGGTCGTCGTCGACAAGCCGGCTGGGATGACGTCCCACGACGTCGTCGCTCGGGTACGTCGCACGATGGGCACCCGCAAGGTCGGGCACGCCGGGACCCTCGATCCGATGGCGACCGGGGTGCTGGTGCTGGGCGTCGAGCGCGCCACCCGGCTGCTCGGCCACCTGATGCTGGCCGAGAAGACCTATTCGGCCACCGTCCGACTGGGCGCTGCGACGACGACCGACGACGCCGAGGGTGAGGTCATGTCGACCGCGCCGGCCGCGCACCTCGCCGAGGACGACGTCCGCGCCGCGCTGACCGCCTTCCGCGGCGAGATCGAGCAGGTCCCGTCGACGGTCTCTGCGATCAAGGTCGACGGCAAGCGAGCGTACGCGCGGGCTCGTGCCGGCGAAGAGGTGGCGCTCGAGCCGCGGAGGGTGACGATCCGTGCCATCGAGGCGGGCAACTTCCGGGTGGACGGCGACTTCCTCGACCTCGAGATCCGGGTTGCCTGCTCCAGCGGCACCTACATCAGAGCGATCGGGCGGGACCTGGGCGCCGCCCTGGGCGTCGGCGGGCACCTCACCGCGTTGCGTCGCCACTCGGTCGGCCCGTTCACTCTCGAGGATGCGAACACCGATCTCGACCACCTGTTCGTGACCTCGATCGCCGACGCGGCCCGCGCCGCGTTCCCGTCGTACGACCTGGACGCGGAGCAGGCGCAGGAGGTGCGCTTCGGCCGCGCGCTCCCGCTCGAGATCGACGACCTGACTGCGGTTTTCGCGCCCGACGGCGAGTTCCTGGCCCTCTACCGGCCCGAGGACGGCCGCGCGCGACCGGCGGCGGTCTTCGTCGGCTGACCTCTCCGCTACCGATACATCGAGTGACGATGTATCCTGCCGACGTGACCGAGCAGGCGTTGTACATCCTGGCCAGCCTGGCGCGGGGCGAGTGCCACGGCTACGGCATCGCACGCGACGCCGAGCAGCTGTCCGACTGCCGCGTCCGGCTCACGGCCGGCACGCTCTACGGCGCCCTCAACCGGCTCACCGCAGACGGCCTCGTCGAGCCGGCGGGGGAGCAGGAGGTCCAGGGCCGACGTCGCCGCTACTACCGGCTGACCGCGGCCGGTGAGGTGGCGCTCGCCGAGGAGGTGGAGCGGTTGCGCTCGACCGCCGCCGTCCTCGGCGCCCGCCTGTCGCCCAAGCGCACCGCTCCGGGGCTGGCGTGAGGCGGCGCGCCCTCGAGGTGGCGCTGCTCGCCTACCCTCGGCAGGCCCGCCTTCGCGACGGCGAGCATCTCCTCGGCCTCGCGCTCGAGCTGGCTGACAGCCACGGCTCCGTCCGAGAGGTGTTCGGCCTGCTGCGTGGCGGGCTGGCCGCGCGGCGCAGGCACGGCCGGACCCGGCGCGCGGTGGCCGCGGTGGTCGCCGGCACCGCGTTCGTCCTGGCCGCACTGACGTGGACCGCGACGGCCCAGGGCGGCCGTGTCGAGGAGGACCTGTTCTCCTGTGCGGCCCAGTGCGCCGCGACCGAGGCCGAGGTCGGATCCAGGATCCGGGACGGCTGGACCTGCGCGGAGCACCGCGAGCCGGCCGCCGTCAGCTGGCGATGCACGCGCGACTGACGTCGGCCGCCGCGGCTGTCGTGGCGACCCTGATCCTCTCGTCGTGCGGGTCCGACGAGCCGCCGGCCGAGAAGAAGGCGGAGCGCGCCGCCGTGCTCCACGCGTCCGACCTACCCGACGGATCGAGCGGCAGCCTGGTTGCCGTCGCCGACGGTGAGGTCGCGGCTTGCCGCGGCTGGGGCGCGTCCGAGCACGAGACCGACACCCCGGCCGGATGCGACACCGTCTACGACATCGGGTCGGTGACCAAGCAGTTCACCGCCGCGGCTGTGGTCAGGCTGGGGATGCAGGGTCGCCTGCGGGTGGCTGACGGACTCGGTGACTACCTCGCAGGGGTGCCGAGGGACAAGCGGGGCATCACCGTGCGCCACCTGCTCACCCACACCGCAGGGCTGGTGGACGCGATCGGCGACGACTACGAGCCGTTGACCCGGCGGGCCATGATCACTGCCGCACTGTCGTCCGAGCTGAGGACGAAGCCCGGTGCTCGCTACCACTACTCGAACCTCGGCTACAGCCTGTTGGCGGCGATCATCGAGGAAGCCTCCGGCATGGGCTACGAGGAGTACCTGGTGAAGGAGCTGTTCACGCCGGCGGGGATGTCGCAGACCGGCTACGTGTTGCCGGACTGGGATGCGGCCGATGTGGCCGTCGAGTACGACGACGAGGATCGCGCCCAGGGCCGGCCGTTCGACCACCCCTGGGCGGCGGACGGGCCGTACTGGAACCTCCGCGGCAACGGCGGGATCCTCTCCACCGCCCGCGACATGGGCCGATGGCTCGTGGCGCTGGAGGGCGACCATGTCCTGGACGAGGCCGCGAGGGCCGAGCTGTTCCGCCCGCGGGTGCGGGAGGAACCCGGAGGCGACACCCGTTACGCCTTCGGCTGGGTGGTCGCGGAGACGCCGCTCGGGACGGTGGACTGGCACAACGGCGGCAACGGCTGGTCCTACGCCGAGCTCGCCCGGCTGTCCGGCAGCAACGCGGGGATCTTCTGGGTCACCAACCAGTTCCGCAGCGCGTCCGGCGGATGGAACTTCGACCGGCTCCGTCCGTCGCTAACCGAACGTGTCGCGAAGAGGCTGGTCGACGGGGACTGACTCCTCCGGCCCGGTGGTCAGTAGTCTGCTCGCCGTGGCTGTGTGGCGCTCGTTCGTAGAGGTACCCGACGACCTCGGACGGACGGTGGTGACCGTCGGCAACTTCGACGGGATGCATCTCGGGCACCAGCACGTCGTGCAGCGGGCCCGTGAGGTCGCTCAGGAGGTCGGGGTCGACACCGTCGTCGCGGTCACTTTCGACCCGCACCCCATCGCGGTCCTCCGGCCCGAGCACGCGCCGCCCACGCTGACGACCATCGACGAGCGGCTCCGGTTGCTCGGTGACGCCGGAGTCGACGCGGTGCTGGTCATCCCGTTCTCCCGGGAGATCGCCGCCTGGTCACCCGAGGGGTTCATCGACCGCGTCCTCGTCGACGCCCTGCACGCCAAGGCGGTCGTGGTCGGTGCGAACTTCCGCTTCGGAAACCGGGCCGCCGGCGACCGGGAGACCCTGCGCGAAGCGGGCTCCGAGCACGACTTCCTGGTCGAGGCGGTCCAGCTCGACGGCGGACCCCAGGTGTGGTCGTCGACGTACGTCCGCACGTGTCTTGCAGCCGGTGATGTCGCCGGCGCCGCGGAGGCACTCGGCCGTCCGTTCGTGGCCCGGGGTGTCGTGATCGAGGGCGACAAGCGCGGTCGCGACCTCGGCTTCCCGACGGCCAACGTGCCCGTGGTTCCTGGCGCGGCGGCGCCGGCCGACGGCGTCTACGCGGGTTGGCTGCGCCGCCTCGACTGCGCCGACGGTGGGGTCAGGCACCCCACGGCCATCAGTGTCGGCACGAACCCGACGTTCGACGGACAACGCGACCGCAGGGTCGAGGGCTATGTGCTCGACCGTGCTGACCTCGATCTCTACGGCGTCGAGGTCGAGGTCGAGTTCATCGAGCGGATCCGCGGGATGGTCCGGTTCGACGGCATCGACGCGCTGCTCGTCGCAATTGCCGACGATGTCGAGCGGACTCGCGAGATCCTCGGCCTATGACGACGGATTCGGTCGGGGCGCAGGAACGAGCGGCGGCCGAGCAGTGGTTCGCCCACCACGGGCTCCCGTGGTTCGTGGACGACGTCCGCGAGGACGTCGCTGCACGACTGACCAGGCTGCGGGTCGCGGTCGTCGGACTGGTCGCGGTGGGGATCGGTGTGGCGACCGGGTTTGCGGTGAACGAGACCCCCGAGCCGTCGTTCGCCGCCGTCGCGGGCATCACCGCGTCGGCGTTGACCCTGGTCGTCTATGCGATGGCCGCGCTGCACGCGACCCCGATCGCCCGTTGGGCGCTGCGACGCGCCCTGCGAAGCCTGGGGTTGCTGCTGCCGTTGGCGACGCGGGCGCTGCCGATCCTGATGCTGTTCATCACCTTCCTGTTCATCAACACCGAGGTCTGGCAGGTCGCATCGGCGCTGCACGGTGGTGTCCTCTGGGGAGCGGTGCTCTGCTTCGCCGCGGTGGCGGCGTTCTTCCTCGTTCCCCGGCTGGCCCAGGAGCTCGACCAGTTCGACGACCAGGTGCAGATCGACGAGGTGCTCGCCGGCACGGCCAACAGCCCGCTTGCCGAGGCCGCGCGTCGGGTTACCGAGGACGAGGTGGACCTACCCGACCAGGCGCAGGTCACCGGCCTCCAGATGGTCAACCTGGTGCTGGTGCTGGTCATCGCCCAGGCCGTGCAGGTCTTCCTGCTGGTCCTGGCCGTGTTCGCGTTCTTCCTCGGATTCGGCGCTCTGGCGATCGATGAGTCGGTCATCACCTCCTGGGTCGGCGACGGCCATCCCGACTACCCGCCCGGCCCGCACCTGGTGAGCATCGAGCTGCTGCACGTATCGCTGTTCCTCGCCGGCTTCTCGGGCTTGTACTTCACGGTCGTGGCGATCACCGACGAGCTCTACCGCAAGGAGTTCTTCACGGTGATCGTCGACGAGCTCGCCCGGGCGGTGAGCATGCGGGTGATCTACCGGATGCTCGACGACACGTCCGCGCCCGACGACGCCTGACCTACTGCACGGTCACCGGTACGCCGGACAGCGCGGCGTTGCCGGACACGTCAAGGCGTTCGGGGTCGGTCAGGTCGTTGATGGACACACCAGGGACGACGCTCGCCCGTGCCTGGCGGGTGCCGCGGGCCTGGTGACCGTAGCCGTGGGGGAGGGAGACCACCCCGGGCATCACGTCTTCGGTCGCCTGGACGTCGACCTTCACCGACCCGACCCGCGACGACACGGTGACCGTCGCGCCGTCGAGCAGACCGCGGGCCGCGAGGTCGTCGGGGTGCATGAGGAGCTGGTGGCGCGGGCGGCCCTTCGTGAGCCGCTCGCTGTTGTGCATCCACGAGTTGCAGTCCTGCTTGTGCCGGCGGCCGATCAGCACGAGCTCGCCGTCGGCCGGCGGGGCGACCTCGCCGAGGCGGCGCAGGTCCTCGAGCACCAGGGTGGGCGCCAGGTCGAGGCTCTGATCGCGGGTGCGGAGCCGGCCGGGCAGCTGGCCGGCCCGGAGCGGTCCGAGGTCGACGCCCTCGGGCTTGCGGCGGAGCTCGGTGATGGTGGTGCCCGAGCCGCGGGCCAGCAGCACCTGGATCATCCGGGTCGGGCTGACCGCCATCCGGATCCGGAGCTTGACGCGGTCGCCGAGCGAGCGACGGGGACGGAGCCGATCGGTCACCCGGAGCGCGACGTCACGGTAGATCTGCCAGTCGTGCCGGGCGCCGCGGTCCTTCGAGAACACCGCGGGCGTGAACCGGGAGGTGTTGCGCACCGCCAGGACGTGGAAGATCAGGTCGTAGTGGTCGCGCTCGAGCGCGGTCGTCGGCGGCAGGATGACGTCGGCGTGCCGGGTCGTCTCGTTGATGTAGATGTCGACGGCAGCCATGAACTCCAGGCCTTCGAGCGCCCGATCGAGGCTGCCGCCGTCGGGCGTGGAGAGGACCGGATTGCCGGAGAGGGTGAGCATCGCGCGGATCTGGCCCTTGCCGGGAGTCTCGATCTCCTCGCGGAGCGCCGCCACCGGCAGCTCGCTCGCGGTCTCCGGCAGCCCCCGGACGCGAGAGTGCCTGCGCGCGTGGCCGCCGCGCCCGACGAGTCCGGTGCCGACGACGTCGATGGCGGGCGAGGTGAACATCGACCCTCCCTCTTGGTCGAGGTTGCCCGACAACACGTTGATCAGGTTGATCGCCCACTGGCAGACGGACCCGAACTCGGCCGTGGAGACGCCGATCCGGCCGTAGGCCACCGCGCCGTCCGCGGCCACCAGCTCGCGGATGATCCGCACGATCTCGGCCGCCGGGACGCCGCTGTGCTGCTCGGCGAGGTCAGGGGTGAAGGACGCCACCGCCTCCTCGACCGCGTCGATGCCGAGGGCGTACGACGGCGCCGCCGCCACGCCGTCGACGAACAGCTGGCGCACCATCGCCAGGAGCACCCACGGATCCGAGCCCGGTCGCAGGAAGTGGTGCTCGTCGGCGACTTTCGCGGTCTCCGTGCGGCGCGGGTCGAAGACGACCATCCGGCCGCCGCGTGCCTTGAGCTCGCGGAGCCGCCCGGGGAAGTCGGGCACCGTCATCAGGGAGCCGTTCGACGCCATCGGGTTGCCGCCGAACACGAGGAAGTACGACGTCCGGTCGATGTCGGGCACGGGCAGCATCAGCTGGTGCCCGAACATCAGGTGCGCGAGCAGCTGGTGGGGGAGCTGGTCGACCGAGGTGGCGCTGAACGTGTTGGGCGTCCGCAGCGCCTTGACCAGGGCGCTGCCGTGCGTCATCGAGCCGAGGCTGTGGACGTTGGGGTTGCCTAGGTAGATGCCGAGAGCGTCCCGTCCGTGCTCGTTCATCACCCGCGCGAAGCCGTCGGCGACCAGGTCGAACGCCTCGTCCCAACCGATCTCGGTCCACTCGCCGGTCACCCGGTCGCGTCGTACCGGGCGGCGCAACCGGTCCGGGTCGGAGTGGATGTCGCCGATCGCCACGCCCTTCGGGCAGATGTGACCGCGCGAGAGCGGATCGTCCGGGTTGCCCCGGACGCCGGTGACCCGCCCGTCCTCGATCGTGAGCTCGAGGCCGCAGATCGCCTCGCACAGGTTGCAGACGGCCAGGCGCTTCTCCATGCGGGCATCCTCGCGCGCCTCGTCGATCGACGCCACCACCTCGGGGGTGATGTGTGCCGCGGCCGCCGCAGCCAGGTGAGCACCGCCGGCACGCGGCGGTGGTCGTCGCTGCCGAGCGGGAGGTCGAGCGTGGTGAAGATGTTGTTGATGTGCTTGGCGACCGCCTTCTCGGTGACGACCAGCCGCTTCGCGATGGAGGCGTTGGAGCGGCCTTCGGCCATGAGGGCCAGCACCTCGCGCTCGCGGGCGCTCAGGCGGTCCACCGGCTGCTGCCGGGCCATCACGGCCGCGACCACCTCGGGGTCGAGCACGGTGCCGCCGGCCACGACCCGGCGAAGGCCCTCGACGAACTCGGTCACGTCGGACACCCGGTTCTTGAGCAGGTATCCCACGGCTCCTTCGCCACTGGCGAGCAGTTCCCGGGCGTAGAGGTGCTCTCGACGTACTGAGAGAGCACCATCACCGGGAATCCCGGTCGCTGCTTGCGGACGGCGATCGCGGCGGGCGCCCAGGGACCGCAGGGGCTCGACGGCCCGCAGTGGCATCGGGATTGGGTGATGTTCACCACCGCTGTTAGCCTTGAGCGTTGCCGTCTGACGGCCGCGGATCCAGAGTGCCCCGGTGGAAATGCCCGGGCGCGCCGCGCAACGAACCGGAAGGACCCCTAAGAAGCATGGCTATTGGTACCGACGCGGAGACCAAGAAGAAGATCATCTCCGAGTACGCCACGACCGAGGGCGACACCGGTTCGCCCGAGGTGCAGATCGCGCTGCTGAGCCACCGGATCAGCCACCTGACCGACCACCTCAAGCAGCACAAGCACGACCACCACAGCCGCCGTGGGCTGCTGCTCCTCGTGGGCCAGCGCCGCCGGCTGCTCAACTACCTGAAGAAGACCGAGATCGAGCGCTACCGCTCTATCGTGGAGCGCCTCGGCCTCCGCCGCTGAGCAACGCCCAGACGCGGCCTGGCGGCGTTGTCGTCGCTCGACGACCGCTTCGCCCTCAAGGTCGCCTTCGCTCCTTCGCCTTGCCAGGCCACGTCTGGGCGCCGCTCAGTCGTGGCGGGCGAGGGATACCCTGATCGAACAACTGAACAAACAAACCACAGGAGCGATTCGCGTCAACCACGATCCCGATCCTCGGTAGTGGCACTCAGGGCCTGTTCCTCAAAGAGCAATCACCGTCCTGCATGCCTCGATCGAAGATCGGATCGAAAGACGCGGGCGTCGCGGATCGCACCGCGAACGAGAGAGTCAAACGTTGACTGACCCCGTTATCTCCGCCGTCGAGACCGTTATCGACAACGGCAAGTTCGGCACCCGTACCGTCAAGTTCGAGACCGGGCTGCTCGCCCGGCAGGCCGCCGGTTCGGTGACCGCCTACCTCGACGACGACACCATGCTGCTGTCGGCCACTACGGCCGGCAAGCACCCCAAGGACCACTTCGACTTCTTCCCCCTGACTATCGACGTCGAGGAGCGGATGTACGCCGCGGGCCAGATCCCCGGCTCGTTCTTCCGGTCCGAGGGCCGGCCGGGCGAGGACGCGATCCTCACCTGCCGCCTCATCGACCGGCCCCTGCGCCCGACCTTCAAGAAGGGCCTGCGCAACGAGGTCCAGGTCGTCATCACCGTCCTGGCCCTCAACCCGGACGTCCCCTACGACGTGCTCGCGATCAACGCCGCGTCGCTGTCGACCCAGCTCTCCGGCCTGCCGTTCTCCGGCCCGGTCGGCGGTGTCCGGGTCGCGCTGATCGACGGGCAGTGGGTTGCCTTCCCGACCCACAGCCAGCTCGAGAAGGCCGTCTTCGACATGGTCGTCGCCGGCCGGGTCACCGACTCCGGCGACGTCGCGATCATGATGGTCGAGGCCGAGGCCACCGAGCAGACCTGGACCCTGGTCCAGGACGGCGTCCAGGCACCGACCGAGGAGGTCGTCGCCGGGGGTCTCGACGCGGCCAAGCCGTTCATCAAGCAGCTGGTCGAGGCCCAGGCGGAGCTCGCCAAGGAGGCCGCGAAGCCGGTCCAGGAGTTCCCGGTCTTCCTCGACTACGAGGACGACGTCTTCGCCGCCGTCGAGTCCGCGATCAGGACCGACCTCGCCGCCGCGATGAAGATCGCGGACAAGCAGGAGCGCAACGACCGCACCGACGAGCTCAAGGACCAGGTGCTGGCCGACCTCGGTCCGCAGTTCGAGGGTCGCGAGAAGGAGATCGGCGCGGCGTTCCGCTCGGTCAACAAGTCGCTGGTCCGCGAGAGCATCCTGCGCGACAAGATCCGCATCGACGGCCGTGGGCTCGCCGACATCCGGCCGCTGCACGCCGAGGTCGGCATCCTGCCCCGCGTGCACGGCTCGGCGCTGTTCGAGCGTGGCGAGACCCAGATCCTGGGTGTCACCACGCTGGACATGCTGAAGATGGAGCAGCAGCTCGACACGCTCTCCCCGGAGAAGCACCGTCGCTACATGCACAAGTACGTCTTCCCGCCGTTCTCCACCGGTGAGACCGGCCGCGTCGGCTCGCCGAAGCGGCGCGAGGTCGGCCACGGCGCACTGGCCCGTCGAGCCCTGCTCCCCGTGCTGCCGTCGCGCGAGGAGTTCCCCTACGCCATCCGCCAGCTGTCGGAGGCGATGAGCTCCAACGGCTCGACCTCGATGGGCTCGGTCTGCGCCTCGACGATGTCGCTGCTGCAGGCGGGTGTCCCGCTGAAGGCCGCCGTCGCCGGTATCGCGATGGGCCTGGTCTCCGGTGACCTGGACGGTGAGACGCAGTACGTCGCACTCACCGACATCCTCGGCGCCGAGGACGCGTTCGGCGACATGGACTTCAAGGTCGCCGGCACCCGCGAGTTCGTCACGGCGCTCCAGCTCGACACGAAGCTGGACGGCATCCCGGCCGAGATCCTCGGGGCCGCCCTGACCCAGGCCAAGGACGCGCGGCTCGCGATCCTCGACGTCATGGCCGAGGCCATCGACGAGCCCGAGGAGATGTCGCTCTACGCTCCGCGGATCATCACGATCAAGGTGCCGGTCGACAAGATCGGCGAGGTCATCGGGCCCAAGGGCAAGGTGATCAACCAGATCCAGGACGACACCGGCGCGACGCTGTCCATCGAGGACGACGGCACCGTCTACATCGGTGCGACCAACGGTGAGGCCGCTGAGGCGGCCAAGGCCGCGGTCAACGCCATCGCCAACCCGACCATGCCCGAGGTCGGCGAACGCTACCTCGGCACGGTCGTCAAGACGACCAACTTCGGTGCGTTCGTCTCGCTCATGCCCGGCAAGGACGGCCTGCTGCACATCAGCAAGCTGCGCGATCTCGCCGGCGGCAAGCGGGTCGAGAGCGTCGAGGACGTCGTCTCGGTCGGCCAGAAGATCCAGGTGCAGATCGCCGAGATCGACGACCGCGGCAAGCTCTCGCTGGTTCCGGTGGTGGAGGAGTCGGCCGAGGCCGAGTCCGAGACCGCCGAGGACGCGGAGTGACCACTCCGTGACCAAGTCCGTTCCGACGGCCGGCCAGCGTCACGCTGGCCGGCCGTCGGCACTCCCGGCCGGTCCGGCGGCCGGCCGCGCTTCGACCAGCACCCTCGAGACGGTGCGGGACGCCGACGGCCACATGACCTCGCAGGTACGACGTACGGTGCTGCCGTCCGGACTCCGGATCGTCACCGAGCAGATGGCCGGCGCCCGGTCGGCTTCGATCGGCGTCTGGATCGGCGTCGGCTCCCGGGACGAGACCTCGACCACCCACGGTGCGTCGCACTTCCTCGAGCACCTGCTCTTCAAGGGCACCGACGAGCGCTCCGCGCTCGATATCTCGATCGCGCTCGACGCCGTCGGCGGCGAGTTCAACGCGTTCACCGCGAAGGAGTACACCTGCTTCCACGCGCGGGTCCTCGGCGAGGACCTCCCGCTCGCGGTCGACGTGCTCGGCGACATGATCACCGGCTCGCTGCTCGAGCTGCACGACGTCGACGCGGAGCGCGACGTGATCCTCGACGAGATCGCGATGCACGAGGACGACCCCGACGACGTCGTACAGAACCTGCTCGCGGAGCTGGCGTGGGGGAGCGGCCCGCTCGGGCGCCCGATCGCCGGCACCACCGAGTCGATCGAGGCGATGACACAGGCCCAGATCCAGCGCTTCTACCGCAAGCACTACCGGCCGGAGAACATGGTCGTATCGGTGGCCGGTGCGGTCGACCATGCCGAGGTCGTGAGAGCGGTCCGCCGCCACTTCTCCCGCCACGACTTCCTGGGCGATGCCGCGGAGCCGGTCGGGCCACGCGCCAGCCGCCGGCACCCACGGATCCGGGGCCGAGAGGGCCGGGTCTCGCGGCCGTTCGAGCAGGTCAACGTCGTCGTGGCGGCCGAGGGCGTCACCCGCGACGACGACCGGCGCTTCGCGCTAGGCGTCCTCAACACCGCGCTCGGTGGCGGCACGTCGAGCCGGCTGTTCCAGGAGGTGCGCGAACACCGCGGCCTCGCCTACTCGGTCTACTCCTTCGCCAGCCACTACGCCGACTCCGGCCTGGTGGGTGTCGCGGTCGGCTGCCTGCCCGACCGGCTCGAGGAGGTGCTCGAGGTGGTGCGGATCGAGCTGTCCCGGATCGCGGCACACGGCATCACGGCCGAGGAGCTGTCCCGCGGCAAGGGTCAGCTGATCGGCGGTCTGGTCCTCGGGCTCGAGGACAGCGCGTCCCGGATGATGCGCCTCGGCAAGGCCGAGCTGGTCTATGCCGACGTGCTGGGGATCGACCAGGTGATGGCGCGGATCGAGGCCGTCACCCTCGAGGACGTACAGACCCTCGCGCGGGACGTCTTCGCGCGACCGGAGCTGCTGGCGATCGTCGGGCCATAGCACGCCGAGTCGGCGATGGGCTTGCGGCTCACCGTCTACCGATGATGCCGACGACGGGTGGCTTGTCGGACGTCGCGATGTAGACCCGGAAGCCGCCGCTGGTCAGTGCCTCGGCGCTCTTGGCGATGATCTCGGGCACCTGCTCGGGGCGAGTGGTGTCGAAGAACAGGTTGACCGAGCCGCCGGGGAGCACCCGTTCGTGCAGCAACGCGACCTCGTCCTTGCAGTCGCGCACCCAGAACAGGTTGACGTCGAAGGCGAACACCTTGGTCAACCGCTTCACCGGCACCCGCAACGTCGCCAGGTCGATCTGGCGCACGGTGAGCTTGCCGGCCGCGATGTGCGCGGCGCACCGCTTCTTGGTGCGGTCGACGCCGGCCTCGGAGCGGTCGATCGCGAACACCTTGCCGCGACCCTCGAGTCGTCGGCACATCAGGTCCGCAGCCTGCCCGGAGCCGCAGCCGATCTCGAGGATGTGGTCCTGGGGCTGCACATCGATGAAGTCCACCGCCCAGCGGAGCCGGGCCGGGATCGTCTGCACCGCCATGGGGCCAGCCTGCCAGAACCTGCGGTCGAAGCGCGGGACCGACGGGGTTCCGAGACCATCGAGCACCAGGCAGTCGTCTAGGTTGGAGCCCGTGGAGAGCAGTCAGATCCGGGTCGGTGTGCTGGGTGCCCGCGGCAAGGTGGGGTCCGAGGTGTGCCGGGCCGTCGAAGAAGCAACCGACCTCGCGCTCGTGGCGGCAGTCGACCAGGACGACCCGATCGACGCGTTGGTGAGCTCCGGTGCCCAGGTCGTCGTCGACTTCACCCATCCGGACGTGGTCATGGACAACCTCGAGTTCTGCGTCGACCACGGGATCCACGCGGTGGTCGGCACGACCGGGTTCGACCAGAACCGGCTCGACATCCTCGGCGGCTGGCTGTCCAAGCACCCGGAGACCGGTGTCCTCATCGCGCCGAACTTCTCGATCGGCGCGATCCTGATGATGCGGTTCGCCGCGCAGGCAGCGCCCTACTACGAGTCGGTCGAGATCGTCGAGCTCCACCACCCC
The DNA here is from genome assembly GCA_963846535.1 of uncultured Actinomycetota bacterium. Lineage (GTDB taxonomy): Bacteria > Actinomycetota > Actinomycetes > Propionibacteriales > Nocardioidaceae > Nocardioides. The sequence continues at coordinate 995,190 of CAWJWK010000003.1, read as the reverse complement.
GACAAGGCCGACGCGCCGAGCGGCACCGCGCGCCGCACGGCGGAACTGGTGGCCGCCGCGCGCCGCGAGGCCGGCTGCCCGCCGGTCCCCGACGCGACGTCCACCGGCCTCGACGGCGCACGCGGCGCGGTCGTCGACGGCATCCACGTCCACGGCCTGCGGATCCGCGGTCTGGTTGCCCACCAGGAGGTCGTCCTGGGCGGCGTCGGGGAGACGTTGACCATCCGCCACGACTCGCTCGACCGGACTTCGTTCACGCCGGGCGTCCTTACCGGCGTCCGGAAGATCGCCGACCACCCCGGCATCACGGTCGGCCTGGAGCACTTCCTGGACCGCTGAGAGCGATATCTTGCAGGTTCGTGCGGTGCATGAACCTGCACCGCGGCTCTGCTTGGTCGTAGGCGCGTGGTGGTGGGACAGTCTGCTCGCCCCGCGAACTGTCGCGCTCGGGCACCGCACCAGCAAGGAGCAGAATCGTGTCGAACCTCGGGCCTCGATCCCGGACCCATCTGGCTGTGGCCACCGCCGCAATTGCCGCCTTTGCCACGCTCACCCTCGGCCCTCCGTCGGGCGCTGCCAGCGCACCCACGCCGGCCGCCGCCAAGCCCAGCGACGACCGCGTCGCCGAGCGGGCAGTCGTCGCGCTAGCGCAGCACCCGCGCGCAGCCCGCGCAACCAAGGGCCAGGAGTTCCGCTCCGTCGCCACTCTCCGCGACGCGAACGGCAGCACCCATGTCCGCCTCCACCGGACCTACCGAGGCCTGCCGGTCATCGGCGGCGACCTCGTCGTCCACCAGGGCCCGGAGGCGAAGTGGGCAGGCGTCAGCCAGACCCTCGCTGCTCCCGTGCAGGTCTCGGTCCGACCCACCGTCGGGCGGGCCTGGGCCGAGCGCGCGGTCACCACCAGGGACAGGGTCACCCGCGAGATCCGCAAGCTGCGGGTCGAGGGCGCCCCGCGGCTCGTCATCGATGCGATCGGCGGCTCGCCGCGGTTGGCGTGGGAGGTCACCTCCGGTGGCCGTTACTCCGACGGCACCCCGAGCCGGCTGCTGACCTACGTCGACGCGCGGACGGGCGACGTCATCCGCCGCGAGGAGCGCATCCAGACAGCCGACGGCGACGGCCACTCGCTCTACAGCGGCACGGTTCCGCTCCAGGTCACCCCGTCCGGCTCGTCGTACCTCCTCAAGGACCCGACCCGAGGCGGCACCTACACCACCGACTTCGGCAACAAGACCGACAGCTTGCTCTGCCAGCTCTTCGGGTCCGGCTGCCAGCCCGGCACGACCTACAGCAGCACCGACACGTCCTTCGGCAACGGCTCGAACAGCCACCGTGAGTCCGCCGGGGTCGACGCCCAGTACGGGACCAACGTCACCTGGGACTACTTCAAGAACGTCCACGCCCGGAACGGCATCTTCGGCAATGGCAGCGGCTCGTTCAACCGGGTCCACTACGGCAAGAACTACGCCAACGCGTTCTGGGACGGCACCAAGATGACGTACGGGGACGGCGACGGCGTCAACTTCGGCCCGCTGGTGTCGCTCGACGTCGCGGGCCACGAGATGTCGCACGGCGTCACCGAGAACACCGCCGGCCTGACCTACTCCGGAGAGTCCGGCGGCATCAACGAGGCGACCTCCGACATCTTCGGGACGATGGTCGAGTTCTACGCCGCCAACGGCAACGACCCCGCCGACTACTACATCGGTGAGGAGTTCGACCTCGCCCAGCACGACGGCTTCCGGCGGATGGACAACCCGGCTCTCGACGGCAGCTCGCACTCCTGCTGGAGCACGAGCACCAAGAACGTCGACGTGCACTACTCCTCAGGCGTGGGGAACCACTTCTTCTACCTGCTCGCCGAGGGGTCGGGCCAGAAGACGATCGGTGACAAGGTCCACAACTCGCCGACCTGCAACAGCTCGACGATCACCGGCATCGGGCGCTCCGACGCGGAGAGGATCTGGTTCCGGGCGCTGACGGTCTACATGACCTCCGGCACCACCTACGCGCAGGCGCGCACCGCGACGCTCAACGCTGCCACCGACCTGTTCGGCGCCGGCAGCAACCAGCGGGCCGTGGTGGCCGCCGCCTGGAGCGCCGTCGGCGTCGACTAGCGCGAGCGTGTCGCATGTCGTGCGGCGCCTCCCGGACCCTCGCAAGCTCGGTCCGGGGCGCCGCACGATGCGGCTTCGCGGCGGTGCCGCGCCGCAGTTGACGTGGGCGCGGATTGCGGCTGCTTGGCGTCTCACCACCCCACAAAGCTCGGGCGTCAGGCGACGATGACCTCGATGCCGGCCCTTTCGAGCGCACTCCGATCGCCGGCGTCGATGCCCGTGTCGGTAACGACCACATCGAGCTGATCGATGGTCGCGAACCGCACCGGGCTCTCCACCCCCAGCTTGGAGGAGTCGACGAGCACGACCACGCGGCGGGCGCTGCGTACCATCGCGCGCTTCACGGCCGCCTCCTCGATGTCCGGGGTCGAGAGGCCGTGCTCGAGGGTCAGGCCGTTGGTGCCGACGACCGCGACGTCGGCCCGGACCTCGCCGAGCGCGGCGACGGTGTCGGCGCCGACCGCGGCCTGCGTTGTCGGCCGGACCCGGCCCGGGAGCAGGTGCAGGTCGACGTTGCTGCGCGGCGCCAACCGGGCGGCAACGGGCACGGCGTGGGTGATGACCACGATCGACAGGTCGGAGGGCAAGGCAGCGGCGAACCGTGACGTCGTCGTGCCGGCGTCGAGGAGGACGGACCCGCCGGCGACGGGCAGCTGCCCGATCGCGGCGAACGCGATCCGGTCCTTCTCGTCGGCGTGAGCGACATCGCGCTCGCCGATCGCGGTGTCGATCACCGCGAGCCGGTCACCGGCAACGGCGCCGCCGTGGACCCGTCGGACCAGACCGATGGTCTCCAACGACGACAAGTCCCGACGTACGGTCTCGGTCGTGACCTGGAACCGCGACGCCAGGTCGTTGACGGACCACCGGCCGGTCTTGGTCACCAACTGGGCGATCGCCTGCTGACGCTCCTCGGCATACACAGGGCTTGTCCTACCACGGGTGCTACGGCTCGACGGTGACCTTGATCGCCGCGCCCTTCTCGACGATCGCGAACGCGTCGAGCACCCGCTCGAGCGGCACCCGCTCGGTGATCAGATCGGCCACCGGGACCTGGCCGCTCGCGATGTAGTCGAGCGCGCGCTTGTTGTGCTCCGGCGCCGAGCCGTTCGCGCCGTGGATGTGGAGCTGGCGGTAGTGCACGAGGTTGGAGTCGCACCGGATGAACGGATCGGTCTTGGGAAGGCCGCCGAAGAAGGAGATGCGGCCGTTGCGGGCGGCCATCGCGATGGCCTGCTCCTGGGTGACGTTGGCGGCGGTCGCGGTGATCACGACGTCGGCGCCGCGGCCGCCCGTCAGCTCGAGGACCCGCTCGACGACGTCGACCTGCGAGCCGTCGATGACCTCGTCGGGGTGCACGGCCTCGGCGGACATCGCGAGCCGCTCGGCGTTGACGTCGACGAGGTAAACGGCCCCCGCTCCGTGCACGCCGCGTGCCAGGCGGATGTGCATGCACCCGATCGGGCCGGCGCCGAAGACCACGACGGTGTCGCCCTCCTCGATCCCGAGCAGCTCTTGGGCGTTGATCGCACACGCGAGCGGCTCAGCGGCCGAAGCCTCGGCGAAGCCGACGTTCTCGGGGATCCGGTTCAGCCCGTCCACGGCGAGTACCTGGCGGGGAACGACCATGTACTCGGCGAACCCACCGTCGTACTGGTAGCCGACCGACGTCTGGTTCTGGCACACAGCCATCCAGCCCTTCCGGCACTCGTAGCACTCGCCGCATGGCACCGCCGCGATCACCTGTGCCCGATCGCCGACCGACCACGAGGCGCCGTACGTCGACGCCACGTCCGCGCCGACCTCGACGACCTCGCCGGCGATCTCGTGACCGGTGATCCGCGGGGGAGTGAGGTTCTGGTGGCCGTTGTGGAGGATCTTCACGTCGGTGCCGCAGGTCGAGCAGTTACGGACCTTGAGCTTGACCTCGTCGGGGCCGCAGACCGGCTCGGGCACCTCCTCGACGCGCACGTCCTCCGGTGCGTAGAAGCGAAGAGCTTTCATGGTGTGCCTCCTGGGTCCGACTGGGCTGATTCTGGCACGACCATACCGCATTTGGCTGCGTTTAATCTGTGAATTTGTGGTTATTGGGGGTTGACGGCAGGAAAAGGGGCGAGATACAAAGGTATTCACAGATTGTCGTGACGGCCATCACATCGTCCGTCCGGCCCGGCAGGAGGCAGAGCAGAGCAATGGCCACGATGACTTCTCAACCAGCACCGCAGGGTGGTGTCCGCGTCCGGGTCCAGCGGTTCGGCACCTTCTTGTCGAACATGGTGATGCCCAACATCGGAGCGTTCATCGCGTGGGGGCTGATCACCGCCCTCTTCATCGAGGTCGGCTGGCTGGCCGAGCTCGGCATCGGCGACAGCCCGGACAGCTGGGTCGCCGAGATCGGCGGCTGGGGCGAGTTCGCCGGTGGCGGGATCGTCGGGCCGATGATCACCTACCTACTGCCGATCCTCATCGGCTACACCGGCGGCAAGATGATCTATGAAGCTCGCGGCGGCGTGGTCGGGGCGATCGCGACGTTCGGGGTGATCGCCGGCACCGAGATCCCGATGTTCATGGGCGCGATGATCATGGGCCCGCTCGGCGGCTGGACGATGAAGCACATCGACGCGATCTGGGACGGGAAGATCAGGCCCGGCTTCGAGATGCTCGTCAACAACTTCTCGGCCGGTATCTGGGGGACGCTGCTGGCAACGTTCGGCTTCTTCGGGATGAGCCCGGTCCTGACCCGGGTCAGTGACGTCGCCGGAGACGGCGTGAAGTGGCTGGTCGACAACGATCTGTTGCCGTTCACGTCGCTCCTCATAGAGCCGGCCAAGGTGCTGTTCCTCAACAACGCGATCAACCACGGCGTGCTCACGCCTCTGGGCGGCACCGAGGCGCTGGAGCACGGCAAGTCGGTCTTGTTCCTGCTCGAGGCCAACCCGGCCGCCGGACTCGGTCTGCTGCTGGCCTACTCGATCTTCGGCAAGGGCCTGGCCAAGGCCTCCGCGCCGGGCGCCGCGATCATTCACTTCTTCGGCGGCATCCACGAGATCTACTTCCCCTACGTGCTGATGAAGCCGAAGCTGATCCTGGCGATGATGGCCGGCGGCATGACCCAGGTCTTCATCAACGTCGTGTTCGACACCGGACTGCGGGCGCCGGCCGCGCCGGGATCGGTGATCGCCGTCTACGCGCAGACGCCCGGCGACAGTCTCGTCGGGGTCTCGCTGTCCATCATCGGAGGTGCGGCCGCGTCCTTCATCGTGGCCGCGCTGCTCCTCAAGACCGACAAGACGGTCGAGGCGGAGGACGGGCTGGTGAGCGCCACTCACGCCATGGAGGCGATGAAAGGACGGTCGTCGATCGCGTCGACCGCGCTCGCCGGCGCAGCCACTGCGGGTTCGAGCCCGATCCGCAACATCGTGTTCGCCTGCGACGCCGGCATGGGCTCCTCCGCGATGGGCGCGTCGGTACTGCGGAGGAAGGTCCACGGCGCCGGATTCAGCGACGTCACCGTGGTCAACAAGGCGATCGCCAACCTGACCGACGACTTCGACCTGGTCGTCAGCCACCAGGACCTGACGGAGCGCGCTTCGATGCGCTCACAGTCGGCGGTGCACGTCTCGGTCGAGAACTTCATGGACAGTCCGGCGTACGACGAGATCGTGGAGCTGGTGCGGCAGCGCAACGGCGCTGCCACGGGTGCGGCCGCCGTGCCGGAGGACCAGGACCTGGGCGGCACTCTGCTGTCGGCAGACGCGATCGTGCTCGACGCCACGGCGGAGTCCCGGGACGCTGCGATCACCCGCGCGGGCGAGCTCCTCGTCGCGTCAGAGGCCGTGGACTCGTCGTACGTAGCGGCGATGCACGCTCGTGAGCAATCTGTCTCGACCTTCATGGGCAACCTGCTCGCGCTGCCGCACGGGACCAACGAGGCCAAGGCCTCGATCCGGCGGACCGCGGTGTCGTTCGTGCGGTACGCCGAGCCCGTCGACTGGAACGGCAAGCCGGTGCGGTTCGTGATCGGTGTCGCGGCCGTGGGCGACGACCACCTCAAGCTGTTGCGGCGGATCGCTGAGATCTTCGTGGACCAGGAGCAGATCGCCAGGCTCGAGGCAGCCACATCTCCGGACGAGGTGACCGCGATCCTGGGGGCGGCGCAGCCTGCCTGACGATTCGGGGGACCGGGCCGGGCGGTCAGGCGATCGCGGTGTGCAGCCGCACTTGCTTGACCGTGCCGGCGCCCGACTCCGACTCGAGCTCGCGGCTGGCGCCGTCGGGTGCCCAGCCGGCACCAGTGAGGAACGCTCGGGTGTCGTCGTCGGTGCTGTCGACCCACGTCGTGACCCGGGTGAACCCGTCGGCCACGAGGGTGTCGACCGCGGCCTGGAGCAGTCGGGAGCCGTGGCCTTGGCGCAGGTGACGGGGGTCGATGGTGAACTCCCCGAGCGCGCCGTCGGTCACCGGATCGGCGTCCGGGTCGGTGGCCGGCCCGGTCAGTGCGAAGCCGACCACGGTGACGCGCTCGAGTGCCACCAGTGCCCGGTGCCGCGCCTCGGGCGGGCGGGCGAGCGACGCCTGCCAGGCGTCCGCGTGGGTCTCGGGATCGAGGCCGCGCTCGGCGAGGAGGTCCGGCAGCAGTGCGTCGTACCGCTCCTGCCAGGCGCGGAGCTGGACCGCAGCGATGGCCGCGGCGTCCTGGGCCCACGCCACCCGCACGGAAACGTCGGCAGTCGTCACCGGAACATCCTTGCAGCCGCTCGTCCGCGCCCCTTCGGCGCCCGACTAGGGTCGATGACATGGAAATCCGCAACCTCGGCGCGAGCGGCCTGAAGATCTCGGCCATCGCCTACGGAAACTGGCTCACCCACGGCTCGCAGGTCGAGGAGGAAGCCGCCGTCGCGTGCGTCCGGCAGGCTCTCGAGGAGGGCATCACCACCTTCGACACCGCCGATGTCTACGCCAATACCGCCGCCGAGAGCGTGCTGGGCAAGGCACTGGCGGGGGAGCGGCGCGAGGGCCTGGAGATCTTCACCAAGGTCTTCTGGCCGACCGGTCCCGGCGCCCACAACGACAAGGGTCTCGGGCGCAAGCACATCCTCGAGTCGATCGACGGCTCGTTGCGTCGCCTCGAAACCGACTACGTCGATCTCTACCAGGCGCACCGCTACGACCACGGGACCCCACTGGAGGAGACGATGGTCGCGTTCGCCGACGTCGTCCGCAGCGGGAAGGCGCTCTACATCGGGGTGTCGGAGTGGCGGGCCGAGGAGATCCGGGCGGCCGCCGAGCTGGCTCGCGAGCTGCGGGTGCCGCTGGTCTCCAACCAGCCGCAGTACTCGATGCTCTGGCGGGTGATCGAGCCCGAGGTCGTCCCGACCTGCCGCGAGCTCGGCATGGGTCAGATCGTCTGGTCGCCGATCGCCCAGGGCGTGCTGACCGGCAAGTACCTCCCGGGCCAGGCGCCGCCGGCGGGGTCGCGCGCGACCGACGACAAGGGTGGCGCCGACATGATCTCGCGGTGGCTCGAGGACGACGTCCTCGAGCGGGTCCAGCAGCTGCAGCCCATCGCCGAAGGCGTCGACCTCAGCCTCGCTCAGCTCGCTGTGGCCTGGGTGCTGCAGAACGACAACGTGTCCGCCGCGATCATCGGGGCCTCGCGGCCTGAGCAGGTCACCGAGAACGTCAAGGCGGCCGGGGTCACGCTGGACGAGGCCACCCTGAAGGCCATCGACGACGTCGTCGGGCCGGTGGTGACCGCGGACCCCGCGCTCACCCGGTCGCCACGCCTCTGACCGCGGGTCAGCGGTAGTCGTCGGGCAGGTCCTGCCCGATCTTGACCTTCGCCTTAGGCATCCGCATGAACTTCATCTGGAGCGAGCGCATCATGGCGTACCAGGTCGTGCCCCGGTGGGACTCCTCCGGGAAGCGCCGGGTGAGCTCCCTCCGGAGCCGGAACCGGAGGATGAGCATGTCGACGAGCACGAACAGGAAGGTCGCCATCATGACCACCTGGCTCGCCTGCATGAGGGTCGGCGATCCGGAGTAGCCGAGGATCAGCGTGAGGACGAGCAGCGGGATCAGCAGCTCCACGATCGAGAACCGGCTGTCGATGTAGTCGCGGATGAACCGTCGTTCGGGCCCCTTGTCGCGGGGGAGCAGGTACTTCTCGTCGCCGGTCTTCATCGCTGCGCGGATCTTCCGGCTGTCCTCGGTGCGGACCTCCCGGGCGCGCGCGGCGAGCTCCTTGCGAGTGCGCGGCGTACGCGCCTTGGCCTTGGCGAGCGCCTCGGCCTCCTTGCGGGTCGGCGTCGGACGGCCCTTGCCGCCGGGCTTGGGCTCGACGACGGGTTCGGGCTCGGACTTGGTACGGCGGAAAACGCTCATGCCTTCTTCTTTGGCTGGGTACTGGGGTCAGTCGCGGTGGCTCTTGCCCGGCAGGTCGAGCATCCGCTGCAGGGCGACGAGTGCTTCCTGCTCGGTCTGCGGGTCGACCTCGATCCGGTTGACGACCACGCCCTCGACCAGCGACTCCATCGCCCACACGAAGTGGGGGAGGTCGATCCGGTTCATGGTCGAGCAGTAGCAGACGTTGCGGTCGAGGAACATGATGTTCTTGTCCGGGTGGGCGTTGGCCAGCCGCTGCACCAGGTTGAGCTCGGTGCCGATGGCCCAGCTCGAGCCGGCTGGCGCGGCCTCGATGGTCTTGATGATGTATTCCGTCGACCCGACGAAGTCGGCCTTGAGCACGACCTCGTGCTGGCACTCCGGGTGCACGATGACATTGAGGTCGGGGACCTTCGCCCGCAGGTCGTCGATGACGTCGGCAGTGAACCGGCCGTGGACCGAGCAGTGGCCCTTCCAGAGGATCATCTTCGCGTCACGGAGCTGCTCGGCGGTGAGCCCGCCGTTCGGCTTGTGGGGATTCCACAGCACGCAGTCGCCGAGGCCGAGGCCGAGCTGGAGCACGGCGGTGTTGCGGCCGAGGTGCTGGTCGGGGAGGAACAGGACCTTGGTGTCGGCGTTGGCGCCCTTCTGCGCGAACGCCCAGTCCAGCGCCACCTCGGCGTTGGACGACGTGCAGACGATGCCGCCGTTGCGGCCGCAGAAGGCCTTGATCGCGGCGGTGGAGTTCATGTAGGTGACCGGGACGACCTGCTCCTGGACGCCCGCGGCGGCCATCGCCTCCCACGCGGTCTCGACTTGGGCGATGCGGGCCATGTCGGCCATCGAGCAACCCGCGGCCAGGTCGGGGAGGATCACCTGCTGGTGCGGGCCGGTGAGGATGTCGGCGGACTCGGCCATGAAGTGCACGCCGCAGAAGACGATGTATTCGGCGTCCGGACGCGCTGCGGCGTCACGTGCCAGCTTGAACGAGTCGCCGGTCACGTCGGCGAACTGGATCACCTCGTCGCGCTGGTAGTGGTGCCCGAGCACGAACACCTTCTCGCCGAGCGCGTCCTTGGCGGCGCGCGCCCGCGCCACCAGGTCGGGGTCCGAGGCCGCGGGGAGGTCACCCGGGCACTCGACGCCACGCTCCGAGAGCGCATCCTTGCCGCGGCCGAGCGGCAGCAGCGGGAGATCGACGGTGGTCATGGTCGAATCCTATTCCGCGTCCGGGTCGGAGCCCATTCGCTGGCACAGTCGAGGCTCGGTGCACTGCTACAGCCGCGCTCCGTTGTGAACGTACGGCGCCGGCGGCAGCATTCCGCGGACGGCGAGATATCCGGACTGGCTGAGGGTGAGGCCGGCCGTCAGCCCGATGTCGACCGCCCACCGGTTCGCCGCGGTCGCGTGCGGCACCCGGTACTCGGGGCCGGCCCCGGCCAGTCGCGCGGCAGGGTCCGCCGGTCCAGCTCGAAGAACGCCTCGTCGCTGATCCGCTCCGCGACGGCTACATCGCGGGCCTGCATCGGTCGGATCTCGATCTCGACGGCGGCCACGGAACGAGCGAAGGCATCGGCGAGGATGACCCGCATGCGGATATTGGTGGCGCCCGACAAGTTCGCCGGCACCCTGACCGCGGTGGAGGCCGCAGAGGCGATCGCCGAGGGCTGGCGGAGGCACGCGCCGGACGACGTGATCGACCTGGCACCGATGTCGGACGGGGGCCCCGGCTTCGTCGACGTGCTGTACGCCGCGCTCGGTGGCGAGCTGCTCGTCGAGGCGGTCGCCGGCCCGTTCGGTCAGCCAGTCCCGGCGACCGTGCTGCTCGTCGACGACACCGCGTACGTCGAGAGTGCGCAGGCGTGCGGCGTCCACCTGACCGGTCGCGAGCGCGCCGAGCACGCCAGCACCGCCGGCGTCGGTGAGCTGGTCTCCGCCGCCATCGATGCCGGTGCCAGCACGGTCATCGTCGGCCTGGGCGGCAGCGGCACCAACGACGGGGGTGCCGGTCTGCTCGGTGCCCTGGGCGCGGTCGCCGACGCACCCCTGGACGACGGGGTGTTCGGCGTCAACGGGGTGCGCCACGTCGAGCTCGCGCCTGCCCGTCAGCGAACGGCGGGAGTGCGCCTGGTGGTCGCCACGGACGTCGACAACCCGCTGACCGGGCTGTTCGGTGCGACCCGCACCTTCGGGGCACAGAAGGGGATCCTCGAGGAGCGGATGCCGCTGGTCGACGGGTTGCTCGAGGGGTTCGCCGCGGTCACCGACTTCAAGACCTCGCTGGCGAAGGGCGCCGGAGCCGCGGGTGGACTCGGGTTCGGCCTGCTCCTCCTCGGCGCCGAACGGGCAGCAGGGATCGACCTGATCGCGCGGGCCGTCGGGCTGGCGGACCGCGCCCGGCAGGCGGACGTCGTCGTCACCGGCGAGGGCGCCTTCGACTTCAGCAGCCGGGCCGGGAAGGTGCCGGCGGGCGTTGCCGCCATCGCGTCCGAGGCGCTGCGACCTTGCGTCACGCTGGCCGGTCAGGTGCTGGTCGGTTCCCGGGAGACGCGGGCGCTCGGGATGGACGCGGCGTACTCCCTCGTCGACCTCGTGGGCGAGGAAGAGGCGTTCGCCGATGCCGGGGGATCTCTGGCCCTGCTCGCGCAGCGGGTCGCCCGAACCTGGTCGGGCGAGGTCCGCCGCCCGTGACAAGTGACGAAAACTGGAACATGTTCTAGATTCGCTGGCATGCAGACGACCGTCGCCCTCGCTGCGGCACCCTTCACCGCGACCGACCACGAGTTCACCTTCGCCGAGGTGGAGCTCGACGACCCGCGGCCCGACGAGGTGCTGGTCCGGGTCGTCGCGACCGGCTTGTGCCACACCGACCTGACGGTGCCGACCATGCTCCCGGCGGAGATGTTCCCCACGGTGCTGGGACACGAGGGCGCCGGCGTCGTCGAGGCGGTCGGGGCCGAGGTGAAGGGCATCGCCGTCGGTGACCACGTCGTCATGAGCTTCCGGTCGTGCGGCGGTTGTGGCCCCTGCCAGACGGGCGACGTCGGCTACTGCGAGCAGAACATCCTGCTGAACTACATGGGCATGCGTCCCGACGGGTCGACGACGATGCGGCGGGGCGACGAGACCGTCTTCGGGAACTTCTTCGGGCAGTCCAGCTTCGCCCGGCACTCCCTGGCCTACGCCGACAACTGTGTCGTCGTGCCGAAGGACCTCGACCTGGCGCTGCTGGCTCCCTACGGCTGCGGGTTCCAGACCGGCGCCGCCACCGTGCTCGAGGTGCTCCGCCCCACGGGGGACGAGAGCCTGGTCGTGTTCGGAGCGGGGGCGGTCGGTCTCGCCGCGGTCGCCGCCGCCTGCGGGTCGGGGGTGGGCACCGTGGTCGCGGTCGACCCGGTCGCCGAGCGTCGCCGGCTCGCCGAGGAGTACGGCGCCGTCGCGCTCGACCCCACGCTCGACCCCACGCTCGAGGACGCCCCGGTCGTCGACCGGGTCAAGGAGCTCACCGGCGGCGGCGCGTCGTACGCAATCGACACGACGGCGCTGCCGGCCGTGGTGCTCCAGGCGCAGCACGCACTGCGGTCCCGCGGGACCCTGGTGGCGCTCGGGCTCGGCGCCCCGGAATACACGATCGACGCGATCGACCTGCTCTCGTCGGGCAAGGTCATCCGGTCCTCGATCGAGGGCGACGCCGACCCGAAACAGATGGTCCCCGAGCTGATCCGGCGCCGGGCCGAGGGCAGCTTTGCCGTCGACCACCTCGTCGCCACCTATCCCTTCGAGCGGATGGCGGTCGCGATCGCCGACACCCTGGCGGGGAAGGTCGTGAAGGCGGTCCTCACCTGGTGACCACGGCAACATGGGGAATAACCGCGGATGTGCGACCATTGGACCTGTCGACACCGACCCGATTTTGTCTGGAGTGAGCATGAGCGACCAGTGCGGATGCGGCGGGCACGGCCACAGCCACGGTGCTGAGGCAGCCCCCGCGACGAGCACCGCGACGAGCACGGCGACCGCTACGGTTGCCGCCCCTGTTGCCGTTGACCGTCGTGAGGACCAGATCAACCTCAGCCCGGTTGCCGCGAGCAAGGTCAAGAGCCTCCTCGAGCAGGAGGGACGCGACGACCTCTCGCTGCGGATCTCCGTCCAGCCCGGCGGCTGCAGCGGCCTGCGCTACCAGCTCTTCTTCGACGAGCGCAGCCTCGACGGCGACGTCGTCACCGACTTCGACGGCGTTGCGGTGGTCGTCGACCGGATGAGCGTCCCCTACCTCAACGGCGCGATGATCGACTTCGTCGACAGCATCGAGAAGCAGGGCTTTACGATCGACAACCCCAACGCGACCGGATCCTGCGCCTGTGGCGATTCTTTCCACTGATGTTGAATCGAGCCTTGTGGCTCGTTGAGTTCGAAACGCCGGCGGATGTCCGCCGGCGTTTCGCGTTTCAACGAGCCACAAGGCTCGATTCGATATCAGTCCAGATGGAGATGTAAGGCGTTCGCCAGCTGCTTGGCGGCCTCGGAGATCTCGATGTCCTTCTTCTGGACCTCACGAGGGAACTCGTCGAAGTGGATGCTCGGCGGGGTCTCGACGACCTGGCGCGCGGCTCGGTCCAGGCGGCGGTTGACCTCCTCACAGTCGGCGTGCAGCTGTGAGGGGGACTCGATCTCCTCGTACGGAGTCATGACATCAACGGTACGGCCTACCGAGACGTAGACCCAGGTCTACCGGCCGGTAGTCTTCCGTGTCGTGACTGACGCCAGCGGCTCCCTGCTCATCGCGGGTTCGATCGCCACCGACCACCTGATGACTTTCGAGGGCAAGTTCTCCGACTCGCTCGTCGTCGACCAGCTCGACAAGCTCTCGGTGAGCTTCCTCGTCAACGACCTCGAGGTACGCCGCGGCGGCTGCGCCGGAAACATCTCCTTCGGTCTCGGCGTGCTGGGCGTCCGCCCGGTGCTCGTCGGCGCCGTCGGCGAGGACTTCGCCGACTACCAGTCGTGGCTCGAGCGGCACGGCGTCGACTGCGAGCACATCCACGTGTCGCCGACCCGGCACACCGCCAGGTTCGTCTGCACCAACGACTCGACCCACGCCCAGATCGCGTCCTTCTATCCCGGAGCCATGAGTGAGGCCCGCGAGATCGAGCTGAAGCCCATCGTCGACACCGTCGGTGACCCGGCCTACGTCCTGATCGGGCCCGACGACCCGGAGGCGATGCTCCGGCACACCGAGGAGTGCCGTCAGCGCGGCTACAAGTTCGTCGCGGACCCGTCGCAGCAGCTCGCGTTCGGCGACGGCGACCTGATCCGCGAGCTCATCGACGGCGCCGACATCCTGGTCACCAACGAGTACGAGTCGCACGTCATCGAGAAGAAGACGGGCTGGAACGGCGACGACGTCCAGGAGCGGGTCCGCCTCCAGGTCACGACCCTCGGCGCCGACGGCGTGCGGATCTGCGGCACCGACCAGCCGCTGATCGAGGTGCCGGCGTGCAAGAACGTCAGCCCCGTCGAGCCGACCGGCGTCGGGGACGCTTTCCGCGCCGGCTTCCTGGCCGCCCTGGGCTGGGAGCTCGGTCTCGAGCGGGCTGCGCAGGTGGGCTGCGTGCTGGCGGCTTACGTCGTCGAGACCGTGGGGCCGCAGGAGTACTCGTTCACCCCAGCCGAGTTTGTGGCGCGGCTCCGGGAGTCCTACGGCGACGAAGCGGCCGACCAGGTCGCAGCGCACGTTTGCTGAGCCATCAGCTGAGGCGTCGTACGACGTAGCGGGGCACGCCGTCGTCGGCGACCTCCTCGCCGACGTACTCCTGGCCGCGCATCCGGCACCACGCCGGGATGTCGTGCCGGGCGGCCGAGTCGTCGGCGACCACCGCGAGCGTCTCACCCACGGCGACCTCGGGCAGCGCCCTGGCCAGCTCGATGATCGGCCGCGGGCACACGACCCCGCGGCAGTCGATCTCGACGCTCACAAGTCGATCCCGGCTCGGATGTCGGCGACGACGGCCGTCAGCGCCGCGCAGAACTCGTCGACCTCGTCGTCGGTGGAGTCGCGGCGCAGCGACACCCGCACGTTGCCGTGCGTGAGCGCGCCCATGGCGGCCAGGACGTGGCTCGGCTCGAGTGTCGAGGCGGTGCAGGCCGAGCCGCTGGCCACCCCGAAACCGCGACGGTCGAGGCCGGACACGAGCTCGTCGCCGCTGACATAGAGGCACGAGAACGTCACCAGGTGCGGCAACCGCTCTACCGGGTCACCGACGACCTCGGTGTCGGTGAGGGCAGCCGCGCACGCCCGGATCCGGTCGACCTGACCGTGCTGGCGCGCCGCGGTCTCGTCGCGCTCGGCCAGCACCGCTTGCAGGGCGGCGGCAGCAGCGAGGGCGCCGGGCACCCACGTCGTGCCGAGCTGGTCGAGGCCGTCGTCGCCGGGCCACGGGGTGGTCCAGCGCGCTGAGCGGCGTACGGCGAGGACGCCGACGCCGCCCGGGCCACCCCACTTGTGCGCGGACGCCGCCAGCGCGGACCAGCGGCTCGGCAGGGGGAGCCGGCCAACCGACGCCGCCGCGTCGACGAACAGCGGCACCCCGTCGGGCAGGTCGAGCTCGTCGACCGGCTGGCGGGTGCCGACCTCCTGGTTCGCCGACTGCAGGGCGACCACCGCGACGCCGGGTTGCCGCGCGGCGGCCGCCATCGCGGCCGGGTCGACCCGACCGGAGGCGTCGACCCGCACCGAGGCGTGGGCGGTGGACGGTTGCCACTCGACCGCGTGGAGCACCGAGGAGTGCTCCACGGCGCTGTGCACGACGCCGTCACCGGATCGGGCCCGGACCAGCCCCAGCAGGCCGCGCTGGACGGCGTCGGTGCCCGACGCGGCGAACCCGACCTCGTCGGCATGCACGCCGAGGCACTCACCAACCACCGCCCGGGCGTTGTCGAACAGCAGGCGCGCCTCCCGCCCGGCGCGGTGGAGTCGCCGCGGGTCGCCGTAGCCCCGGTCGAGGGCCGCGAGCAGTGTCTCGCGCGCGGCCGGGTGGAGCGGCTCCGCCGATGCCGTGTCGAGGTAGCCACGAGCGCTGGTCACGCGGACAATCTAGTCATCGCCACGTTTCAGACCCTGCGGTCTCCGGACCGCCCGGGTCCGCTAATGTTCGCTGGAGTTGTGTCCCTCGAGAGGAAGGCCTGTTCGTGGGCTTGAGGCACCCCGAGCGCACGGGTGGATCGGCCCGGCGCCTGCGCCGAGCGGCCGTACTGGCCGGCGTCGTCGTACTCGCGCTGGCCCTGACCGGCTGCTCAGACGATTCCGAGGCGGGTCGCCTCGGCATGCCCACGCCGGTGACCGAGCAGGGGGTGGACAACCTGCACCTGTGGCAGGGCGCGTGGATCGCGGCTCTTGCCACCGGCGTCGTCACCTGGGCGTTCATCCTCGGCGCGGCCTGGTACTTCCGTCGCCGCAGCGACGACGAGATCCCGATCCAGACCCGCTACAACCTGCCGGTCGAGATCTTCTACACGATCTTCCCGATCATCATGGTCATCGTGTTCTTCTCGCACACCGTGCGGGTGCAGAACGTCATGCTCGAGATGGACCCCAACCCCGACGTGACCATCAAGGTCGTCGGCCAGAAGTGGCAGTGGACGTTCAACTACCCCGACTCGGTCGAAACGCCCGACGGCACCAACGTCTACGTCGCCGGCACGGGCGATGACATCCCCACCCTGGTGCTCCCGGTCGACTCGACCGTCCAGTTCGACCTCTACAGCCCCGACGTCATCCACGACTTCGGCGTCCCGGCGTTCGCGATGCGCATGGACGTCGTTCCGGGGCGAGACAACAAGTTCCAGGTGACCACCACCGAGACCGGCACCTTCGCGGGCAAGTGCTACGAGCTGTGCGGCGCCTACCACTCGCGGATGCTGTTCGAGGTAGAGATCGTCAGCCAGGACGACTACGACGCCTATCTCGCCGAGCTGGCCACCGATCCGGACCACGTCAGCGAGGAGCCGGTCGTCGGAGGCGCCTACTCCGAGACTCCGGTCCTCGAAGACCTGAACGAGACTGAGGGAGAGAGCGAGTGACCGCCACCGTCGCGCGTTCCGCGGACCTCGCCGAGCGCAAGCCGCTCGGCCAGATGCTGGTCAAGGTCATGACGACCACCGACCACAAGATCATCGGGAACCTCTACTTCACGACCGCGATGGTGTGGTTCATCGCCGCGGGCATCATGGCGCTGCTCATGCGCTCCGAGCTGGCCTACCCGGGCAGCCAGGTGGTCAACGAGGAGACGTTCAACCAGCTGTTCACGATGCACGGCACGATCATGCTGCTGCTGTTCGCGACGCCGCTGTTCTTCGCCTTCGGCAACGCGATCATGCCGCTCCAGATCGGCTCGCCCGACGTCGCGTTCCCGCGGCTCAACATGTTCAGCTACTGGCTCTACCTCTTCGGCGGCCTGATCGCCGGTGCCGGCTTCCTGACCCCGGACGGTGCGGCATCGTTCGGCTGGTTCGCCTACACGCCGCTGTCCGACTCGGTCAACAGCCCCGGCGTCGGCGGAGACCTCTGGATCATGGGCCTCTGGATGGCCGGCCTCGGCACCATCCTCGGCGCCGTCAACTTCATCACCACGATCATCTGCATGCGTGCCCCGGGCATGACCATGTTCCGGATGTCGATCTTCACCTGGACGGTGCTGATCACCAGCCTGCTGGTGCTCATCGCCTTCCCGGTCCTCGCCGGCGCACTGCTGTCGCTCGAGGCCGACCGGCAGATCGGTGCTCACGTCTTCGACGCGTCGCACGGCGGCGCTGTGCTGTGGCAACACCTGTTCTGGTTCTTCGGGCACCCCGAGGTCTACATCATCGCGCTGCCCTTCTTCGGCATCATCTCCGAGATCCTGCCGGTCTTCAGCCGTAAGCCGATCTTCGGCTACATCGGCCTGGTCGGCGCGACGATGGGCATCGCGATCCTGTCGGTGGCGGTGTGGGCGCACCACATGTTCGTCACGGGGGCGGTCAATCTGCCCTTCTTCTCGGGCATGACCTTCCTGATCGCGGTCCCGACAGGCGTGAAATTCTTCAACTGGATCGGCACCATGTGGGGCGGATCCGTCCGGATGGACACACCGATGCTGTGGTCGGTCGGCTTCCTCACGACGTTCCTCTTCGGTGGGCTGACCGGCGTCATCCTCGCCAGTCCGCCGCTGGACTTCCACGTCTCCGACTCCTACTTCGTGGTGGCGCACTTCCACTACGTCGTCTTCGGGACCGTCGTGTTCGCGATGTTCGCCGGGTTCTACTTCTGGTGGCCCAAGCTCACCGGCAAGATGCTCGACGAGCGGCTCGGCAAGATCCACTTCTGGCTGCTCTTCATCGGCTTCCACACCACCTTCCTCGTCCAGCACTGGCTGGGCATCGAGGGCATGCCGCGTCGTTACGCCGACTACCTCCCCGGCGACGGGTTCACCGTCCTCAACCAGGTGTCCACGATCGGCGCGTTCATCCTGGCGTCGTCCATGCTGCCGTTCTTCTACAACGTCTGGATCACCCGCAGCTCACCCGAGGTGGGCGTCGACGACCCGTGGGGCTGGGGCCGCTCCCTCGAGTGGGCCACCAGCTGCCCGCCGCCGCGCCACAACTTCGTGTCCCTGCCGCGGATCCGCTCCGAGTCGCCGGCGTTCGACCTGCACCACCCCGAGATCGCCGCGATCGAGGTCGACGCCAACCCGAAGGAGGCCACGTCAGAGGCGGTCGACGCGCCGGACGCGCGCGGTCGGGAGGAGCACATCGCCCAGCAACAGGCGAAGAAGGACGCGGGCGATCCCGAGAGCCACAGCTACAAGCACGACGCCACGGAGGATGACGCCTGATGAAGGTCGAAGCTTGGCTCTTCGGCATCACCACCATCTTTCTGGTGCTGGTGACGCCGGCGTACTGGTTCATCACGGACGCGGCCAGCGACTGCAACGCGGACCCGGGCGTGTCCTGCGCGGACTGGACCGGCACCTCCGCGTTGGTCATGACGACCCTGCTCACGGCGATGGTCACCCTCTACCTCGGCTTCCACGCCAAGCGCATGGATGCCCGCCCGGAGGACCGTCCCGAGGGCGAGATCGCCGAAGGAGCGGGCGAGCTCGGCTTCTTCCCGCCGTACTCCTGGTGGCCGTTCTGGGCGGCCTGCACCCTCGGCCTCATCGTGCTCGCAACGGCGATGCTCCAGTGGTGGCTGATGGTCCTCGGCATGGCCCTCGGCGTCCTGGCCCTCAGTGGCTGGATCTTCGAGTACTACCGGGGCGAGCACGCGCACTGAGTTGAACTGCGCGAGCGTGTTGCGCCGCAGCGCGCCACGCTGCCGCCGCTCGCAGAGGTGACGTCGGCGGGACCCCAGGCTGGCGGCCCGGGGGACGCGGGTAAGCGCGGTCTGGTTGCCTCGGCGGCGCGTGATTTAGCCAACGCCGCGAATGGCGTTTGTGGGTTGGGGCTCGGGTTACCCTCTTTTGGCGGCCTTCTTTGCCGCGATCCCGGAGGAGAACAACACTCGCATGCCTGCCCTGCTGACCCGCGCCCGCTGCGCCCGATCCGCGACCCGTCGCGGCCTCGCCGGCTTGGCCGTCTCTGCTGTGCTGTTGAGCGGCTGCAGTGCTGCCAAGGACGCCATGTCCGAGGTCGGTGTCGGTGACGGCGACGGCTCCAGCCCCGACGACAAGACCACGAGCGCCTCGTTCGCCGAGCCGATCCTGAAGACGAGCGTGAAGAAGGGTGCCTCCGACGTACCGGTCTCCAGCGTGCTGTCGGTCACGGCCAAGCACGCCACGCTGCAGAAGGTCACCGTCAGTACGCCGACCGGTGCGCTGGCCGGCACCCTGTCCGCGGACAGCAAGCACTGGATCGCCGACGACCGGTTGGAGCCCGGAGTCACCTACACGGTGAAGTCCGTCGGCACCGGCGACGACGGCGACACCGTGCGGAGCACGTCGAGCTTCACGACCGAGGCGCTGACCCTCGACCAGCAGACCTATCCGTCGGTCGCCCCGCTCGACGGTGAGACCGTCGGCGTCGGCATGCCGGTGGTCGTGACGTTCGACATCCCGGTCACCGACCAGGCGGCGTTCGAGCGGAACATGCACGTGACCACCACCCCCGAGCAACCGGGCACCTGGCACTGGGTGAGCTCCACCGAGGCGCACTTCCGGCCGAAGAGGTACTGGCAGGCCGGCACCGAGGTCAGCGTCAACCTCGACGTCAACGGCGTCGACGCCGGCGGCGGGATCTACGGTCAGGAGGACCGTCGGCTCGACTTCAGCATCGGCGACGCGCACGTCTACAAGGTCAATGCCCAGACCCACCAGATGAAGGTCTACTCCAACGGCTCGCTGATCCGGACGATCCCGATCACGACCGGCGAGCAGCCCGCCTTCACCACCCGCTCGGGCATCAAGGTGATCATGGAGAAGTTCGAGTCCAAGCGGATGAACTCCGAGACCGTCGGCATCACCGGCGCCGAGGCCTACGACATCGACAACGTGCAGTGGGCGATGCGGGTGACAAACTCCGGTGAGTTCATCCACGCCGCTCCGTGGTCGGTCGGCTCCCAGGGCTACGCCAACGTTTCCCACGGCTGCACCGGGCTGAGCACCGAGAACGCAGCCTGGCTCTACGCGATGACGGTGCGCGGCGACGTGGTCGAGTACACCGGCACCGACCGGCCGATGGAGCCCGACAACGGCTACGGGGACTGGAACATCGACTGGTCGACCTACAAGACCGGCTCCGCAACCTGACCAGTCGGTTCGCCGCCGGCCCCGCCTGACACAAGACGCGAGCCCCGCCCTTGGTAAACAGGGGACGGGGCTCGCGTCGTACGGGATCAGTGGTCGGAGATCGGCCCGTGCTTGTTCGGGCCCGAGCTGATCTGGTTCTCCAGCTCGTGCAGCTCGTGCTCCGAGTGGTGCTGCGCCTCGTGCAGCTCCTCGGCGGTCGGCTTTTGGATATTGTCGGCGAACATGAGCTCCGACAGCTTGCCGCGCGCCTTGTTGGCCACCTCGGCAACCTTGCCGCCCGGAGCGGCCACGCCCGCCTCGTCGGCCGAGCCGTTGGGGGAGTAGACCTCCTCCCGGTCGCGAGCGGTGAGGACGTAGGCCGCCGACTCGCTGATCGGCAGGTGCTTCTCGGCGTACCCGCCGTCGGGCGACCGGACGATGACACCTGTCTCGTAGCCGTGCAGCAGCTTGGCCTCGTCGTGCCGTTGGAGCGATATGCACCAACGGCGCGCGATGATGAAGGCGATGATCGGCCCGATGATCACGGCTCCGCGCAGGAAGTAGGTGATCTGGTTGATGCTCAGGTCGAACCTGATCGCGATGATGTCGTTGCCTCCGGCGGCCCAGGACAGGCCGTAGAAGGTCACCAGGGCGGCCATGACCGCGGTCCGCGTCGGAGCGTCGCGCGGGCGCTGGAGCAGGTGGTGCTCGCGCTTGTCACCCGTGATCCATGCCTCGAGGAAGGGGAGGGCGATCAGCACCATCAGCAACAGTGGCGGCGCGATCAGGATGGGCAGCATGACGTTCCAGGAGAGCGTGATGCCCCAGATGTGGGTCTCCCACGCCGGGATGATCCGCAGCAGGCCGTCGGGCCAGCCCATGTACCAGTCAGGCTGTGAGCCCGCGGTCACCTTGGACGGGTCGTAGGGCCCGTACTTCCACACCGGGTTGAGGGTGAACAGACCGCCGAGGAGGGCGGTCATGCCGAACACGATGAAGAAGAAGCCGCCCGCCTTGGCCATGTAGATCGGCATCAGCGGGGGTCCGACCACGTTGGCCTCGGTCTTGCCTGGTCCGGGCCACTGGGTGTGCTTGTGGTAGACGACCAGGATCAGGTGCAGCGTGATCAGGGCCAGCAGGATGCCGGGGATCAGCAGGATGTGCATGGCATAGAACCGCGGGATGATCTGGTCACCCGGGAACTCGCCGCCGAACAGGAAGAACGACATGTAGCTGCCCACGACCGGGCTGGCCTTCATGAACCCGTCCGCGGCCCGGACGCCGGTGCCGGAGAGCAGGTCGTCGGGGAGCGAGTAGCCAGTGAAGCCCTCGATCGTGCCGAGCAGCAGCAGCGTGCAGCCGATGATCCAGTTGACCTCGCGCGGCTTGCGGAACGCGCCGGTGAGGTAGACGCGGAGCAGGTGGATCATCATCGCGGCGATGAAGATCATCGCGGCCCAGTGGTGCATCTGCCGCATGAGCAGGCCACCCCGGACGTCGAAGGAGATCTCGAGGGTGGACGCCATCGCCCGCGACATGTGGACGCCGCGCAGGGGATCGTAGGACCCGTTGTAGGCGACCTCGGTCATGCTCGGGTCGAAGAACAGGGTCAGGAACACGCCGGTGAGCAGCAGGACGACGAAGCTCCACAGGGCGATCTCGCCCAGCATGAACGACCAGTGGTCGGGGAAGACCTTGCGGAGCGACATACCCTTGGTCGCCTTTGCCAGGCCGAGCCGGTCGTCGGCCCAGGTGGCGACGGCGCCTGCTGCCTTGGCACCACGTTTCGGGGTCGCCGGCTCGGTGCCGTTCGTCGTTGCGACGTCAGCGCTCTTCATGGTCAGTCACCTTCCCCAAAGCGGTCACGTTCGTAGTCGCGCTCCCAGTAGCTCGGCCCAACCGGCTCGGTGAAGTCGCTCTGGGCGACCAGGTAGCCCTGCTCGTCGACCGTGATCGGCAGTTGCGGCAGCGGCCGGCCGGCCGGCCCGAAGACGACCTTGCCGGAGTTGGTCATGTCAAACGTCGACTGATGGCACGGGCAGAGCAGGTGGTGCGTGGTGCGCTCGTTGAGGGAGATCGGGCAGCCCACGTGCGTGCAGATCTTCGAGTAGGCCACGATGCCGTTGACGGTCCAGTCCTCGCGACCCTTGCCCGGCGTGATGTCTGCCGGCTCCATCCGGAGCAGGATCAGGGACGCCTTGCTCTTGTGGGTCTGTAGTGCGGAGCCCTCCACCTCGGCGTGCTCGACGTGGTAGCGCTCAGGGTTGAACAGCACCTCGGGCTGGGCGTTGACCAGGTCGCCGATCTCCAGGTCCGAGGCGAGGATCGGGGTGCCGATGGCGTCGCGCGAGATCCGCATGAGCGGGACGACGACCTCGACCTCCTTGCCGTCCTCCACGACCTTGATCTTGCGACCGCCCTGGCCCCAGATCGTGTGCTCGAGCTTGTCGCCGGGCAGCGTGCCGAGGTCGCGGAGCAGGATCACGGCAGGGATGCCGAGCAGGGCAAGGGAGCCGAGGGCCGACCGGACGATCAGCGGTCGGCGCGCGATGCCGGTCTCCTCGAAGCCGATCTTGAGGTCGTCGAGCGCACGGACCCGGTCGACCTCCTCGGAGTAGGCGGGGTGCCGCATCTCGACCAGCTCGTGGTCGCCCATCAGCTTGCGCGACCAGTGGATGATCGCGGCACCGATGAAGAGGAGCGAGAGGCCGAGCGTGCCGCCGAGCGCCACGTTGGACGCGCCGAGGCCGCCGACGACGTGCCAGTTGTCGCCGACGTCGAACGTGAAGTAGGAGACCGCGAACAGGATCGTGCAGATCGCCGAGAGGGCGAAGAACCCAGCGACCTGACGCTCGGCGCGCTTCTCCTTCGCCGGATCGACGTCCGTCGGTCGGGGGAGGTGCTCCGGCATCCCGGGGTTGGCGATCGGCTCGGAGGGGACGAGCTCGCCGTGGTGGTCGTCGGCCGGCTCGATGTTGCCGTGAGAGTCGGTCACGCGTCTGCCCCGTCCTTCTTCTTGCTCGTGCGCGTCGTCTGGGCCGCGATCCAGACCGCGAACCCGACCAGGCCGCCCATGCCGACCAGCCACGCGATCAAGCCGTCGCTGACGGGGCCCAGGCCGCCGAGTGTGAACCCGCCGTAGTTGGGCGCCTCATCGAGCGTGTTGAGGTAGGCGATGACGGCCAACTTGTCGTCCGGCGGGATGTTGCCGTCGGAGAACGTGTCCATCGACTGGGGGCCGGTCAGCATGGCCTCGTAGACGTGCTTGGGGTCGACGCCACGGATCTTCGGGGCGTAGCCGCCGCGCGGCATGGCGCCGCCCGAGCCCTCGAAGTTGTGGCACGCAGTGCAGTTGGCGAGGAAGATCTGGCCGCCGCGGGTGACGTACTCGTCGTACTCCTCGTCCGACAGCGTGTCGGGGTCGTACAACGCGGCGTCAGGGATCCCCGGGCCGGTGCCGAGGGTGGCGACGTACGCCGCGAGCGCGGCGATCTCGCCGTCGGTGTAGACGACCTCCTTGCGCGGGGCCTGGTTGCCCGGCGTCGCCATCGGCATCCGACCGGTGCCGACCTGGAAGTCGACCGCAGCGGCGCCGACGTCGGTCAGCGCGGGACCGTACTGGTCGCCGCCCTGGGTGAGCACGCCCTCGCCGTTCTGGCCGTGGCAGAAGGCACAACCGACGATGAAGAGCTCACGCCCCTCCTTGACGAGGTCCTCCTGGCTCTGGGTGGTGTCGGCCTGGGCCGGCGCGAACGCGGCATAGAGCCCGCCGGTCAGGAGCAGTCCGAGCAGCAGCACGACGAGGCCGGCGATCGGTCCGCGGCGGTGCCGCGAGAGGCGGCCGGCGGAGCGGTTCAGGAGGCGCACATTCAGTCCTTGCAGATCCGGGACGGACAATTGTTCTTCGCGGGCGACGACGTGGGTGTCACCGCCATCACTTCACGAGATAGATCGTCGCGAACAGGCCGATCCAGACCACGTCGACGAAGTGCCAGTAGTAGGAGACTACGATCGCGCTGACCGCTTGCTCGTGGGTGAAGCGCCTGGCCAGGTAGGTGCGGCCGAGAACGAACAGGAAGGCGATCAGGCCGCCGGTCACGTGGATGCCGTGGAAGCCGGTGGTCAGGTAGAACATCGTGCCGTAGCCGTCGTGGGGGATGGTGACGCCCTCGTGGATGAGCTCGGCGTACTCCAGCGCCTGGCCGCCGATGAAGATGGCGCCCATGATGTAGGTGAGGATGAACCACTCGCGCAGGCCCCACCCGCCGACGTCGAACAGCGAGCCCTTGCGGCCCACCTGACCGCGCTCGGCGGCGAAGACGCCGAGCTGGCAGGTGAAGGACGACAGCACCAGGATCGTGGTGTTGATCGACGCGAACGGCACGTTGAGCAGGTCGGTGTTGGCCGCCCACATGTCCGCGCTCACCGACCGGATGGTGAAGTACGACGCGAACAGGGCCGCGAAGAACATCAGCTCGCTGGACAGCCAGATGATGGTGCCGACGGCGACCATGCTGGGTCGGTCGTGCTGGCCATGCAGTCGCGAGGCCGGGAGAGATGCCGTTGCTGTGGTCGCCACGGGGCCATTATGTCGATAGGAGGCCCCGACGTCTCCCCGACCCCCAGGAAACGGACGGGGTGTCGCGACGACGTACCGTCAGGGCGTGGACCGTCTCTCCTGGGCGACCCTCGTCACCGAGTGGACGCTCGCCCCCCTGCCCCTCGTGGTGACGGTGTGGTCGGTGGGGCTGTACGCGCTCGGAGTGCGTGCCTTGCACAAGCGGGGCGACCGCTGGCCGGTCGGCCGGTCGCTCGCCTGGGGTCTCGGGATGCTGGCCTTCTACCTGGCGACGTCCTCCGGGATCGCCGCCTACGACACTGTGCTCCTGAGCGTGCACATGGCGCAGCACATGGTGCTCTCGATGGTGGTGCCGCTGGCGCTCGCCCTGGGCGCGCCGGTCACCCTGGCGCTGCGGACGCTGCCGAAGAAGCCTCGCCGCTGGCTGCTCGCCGTCCTCCACTCGCGGGTGGCCAAGGTCCTCTCGTTCCCGCCGCTGACATTCCTGCTCTACGTCATCTCGCCGTGGGCCCTCTACTTCAGCGGCTGGTACGACGCCTCCCTGACGAATGCCTACGTGCACGAGATGATGCACGTACACCTGGTCGTTGTCGGTGCCCTGTTCTTCTGGCCGATCGTCGGGATCGATCCCCTTCCCGGCCGGGTGGCGCATCCGTTCCGGGTGCTGCTGACCGTGCTCACGCTGCCGTTCCATGCCTTCCTCGGCGTCACGATCATGGGTCAGAGCGCGCTCATCGGCGGCGACCACTACCCCTCGCTCCATGCCGGTCCGATGGGGGCGTGGCTGCCGGATCCGCGGGCCGACCAGGAGCTGGCCGGCGGCATCCTGTGGGGCGCGGGCGACCTGGTCGGCGTGGTGTTCTTCGTGATCCTCTTCGTGCAGTGGGTGCGGGCGTCGATGAAGGAGGCGGAGCGGGAGGACCGAAGGCTCGATCTGCTCGAACGACAAGGCGGCGGTTGAGGTGCCGGCGCAGCCAGCCTCGAAACCCCGAGTAGCATGCGGCCCGTGACCGACTCCCATGCAGTCAACGGGGCACTCAAGGTCCTCGTCTACAGCGATGACGTCCACATCCGCGAGCAGGTGATCCTCGCGCTGGGGCGCCGTCCCCACCCGGACCTGCCCGAGGTGGAGTACGTCGAGGTCGCGACGGAGCCGGTCGTCATCCAAAACATGGACGCCGGGCACATCGACCTCGCAATCCTCGACGGCGAGGCGGTCCCGGCGGGCGGCATGGGCATCGCCAAGCAGCTCAAGGACGAGATCTACGAGTGCCCGCCGCTGCTCGTCTTGACCGGCCGGCCGCAGGACGCCTGGCTGGCGACCTGGTCGCGGGCCGACGCCGCGGTCCCACACCCGATCGACCCCATCCAGCTCGCCGACGCGGTCATCTCGCTGCTGCGGTCGCGCGTCCCCGCGTCAACAGCGTGACCGGTCACAGCTGGCCGGAGGTCCTCAGTGCACTGGTTGACGGCACCGAGCTGACTGCCGGGCAGGTCGCCTGGGCGACGGGCGAGATCCTGGCGGGCCAGGCAACCGATGCGCAGATCGCCGGCTTCGCGGTCGCCCTGCGCGCGAAGGGCGAGACCGTCGAGGAGGTCACCGGCCTGGTCGACGCGATGTACGCCGCCGCGACGCCGATCAAGGTCGCCGGTCGGCTGCTTGACGTGGTCGGCACCGGCGGTGACCGCTCGATGTCGGTCAACATCTCGACGATGGCCGCCATCGTGGCCGCGGGTGCCGGGGCCAAAGTGGTCAAGCACGGCAACGTGTCGGCGAGCTCCCAGTCGGGGTCGGCCGACGTGCTGCGCGCGCTCGGCATCCGGCTCGACCTCCCGGCCGAGCGGGTTGCCGCGGTCGCCGAGGAGGCGGGCATCACGTTCTGCTTCGCCAAGACGTTCCACCCGGCCCTCCGCTTCGCCGGTCCGGCCCGCAGCGAGCTCGGCATCGGCACGACCTTCAACATGCTGGGCCCGCTGACGAACCCGGCTCACGCGCAGGCGAGAGCGGTCGGGTGTGCCGACTCGCGGATCGCCCCCGTCATGGCGGGCGTGCTCGCGGCTCGTGACATCGACGCCTGGGTCTTCCGCGGTGACGACGGCCTCGACGAGCTCACCACGACCACGACCTCGGCCGTGTGGGTGGCGCGCGGGGGGGAGGTCACGACCACATCGGTCGATCCGGCCGCGTTCGGACTGCCCCTCGCCGACCGGGACGCGCTGCGGGGTGGGGACGCCGACCACAACGCGGACGTCGTACGCCGGCTGCTGGCGGGGGAGACCGGTGCCGTGCGCGACGCCGTAGTCCTCAACGCGGGGGCGGCGCTGGCGGTCTACGACGCGCCGGACGCCGACCTGCACGAGGCATTGGCCGCAGGCATCGCCCGGGCCGCGGAGGCCATCGACTCCGGTGCCG
The DNA here is from genome assembly GCA_963846535.1 of uncultured Actinomycetota bacterium. Taxonomy (GTDB): domain Bacteria; phylum Actinomycetota; class Actinomycetes; order Propionibacteriales; family Nocardioidaceae; genus Nocardioides. The sequence goes on along the minus strand of CAWJWK010000003.1, from coordinate 967,935 downwards.
CTCAGACGACGTTGGGGCACTGGGTCGCGGCCGCGTCGTCCTGATCGTCGAGGTCGAGGACGAAGACCGCGCCATTCGGCCGGAAGCCGATCCGGTCGTAGTACGGTGACACGATCTCCGGTGACGTCATGACGCGTCGGTAGCCGCGGCGGCGGAGCTGGTCGCTGCGCCTCCAGACGAACTCGCCCGGGGTGAAGTCGCGGTACCTCGGCGTTACGTAGTCGAGCCGCACGTGAGCCGTGTCGCCGTCGCCCTCGACGACTACCACGCCGACCGTCTCGTCGCCCTTGGCGATGACGAACGCTTCCTGTCCGGGGAGCGCCCGCCCGGCGAAGGACGGCTGGTGCTGCTTGATGTCGTCGGCGTGCGTGTCGAGCACGTGCCGGAGGTACTGGTCATCGAGGCCGACCTCGATCACCTCGAACGACGCCGCGTCGTGCCGCTGCCGCCGCAGCTGGACGATGAACCAGATGTTGATCGCGCTGGTGACGACGTTCAGCGCGACCATCGGCCACACGCCGAGGATCGTGTTGAAGACGATCAGCACGAGGCCGGCGACCAGGTTGAGCGTGCGGAAGCGGAGCACCCGCTGCTGGAGCAGCGAGTAGACGAGGAGTGCACTGCCGCCCCAACCGAGAGCGCTGAGCCAGACGTCGGCGAGCAGTGTGTTCACCCACGGATTTTACGGCCGCGGGGCGGTCAGACCCGAATCCTGGGCGGGCGCACCCGTGACCCGGTCATCTAGTCGAGGCCGAGGGAGAACGCCGACTCCAGGTCGTGGCGGGAGTAGGCCCGGAAGGCGATGTGGGTCTCGGTGTCGGTGACGCCGGCCACCTTGTTGAGCTGGTCCGCGACCACGGCGGCGACCTCCTCGTGCTGGCGCACCCGCACCAGGGCGATCAGGTCGATCTGGCCGGTCACGGAGTAGACCTCGCTGACCCCGTCGAGTGCGGCGATCGCCTCGGCGATCTCGGGGATCCGGGCGACGTCGGCCTTCACGAACACGATGGCGGTGATCATTGGCCAAGAATAGGTGGAGCGCCTACGCGGATCGGGCGGCCCCGCGGACCGGGCACGTCCACTCGCCGTCGATCTCGACCAGGCGGACACCGGGCAGCTCGAGCCAGTGCAGGATCCGCTCGGACTCCTCGGCGGTGGCCGCCGGGATCGGGCCCACGCTCGGCACGACCGTCTCGGCCGAGGCGCGGAGCTGCGCGACGTACGACGGCGCGTCGGCGCCGTTGGGGATGACGCCCGCGGCGGCCAGCCGGCCGTGCCGGATCACGTGGACCGACCACTGGCCACTCTCGTCACGTCGCGTCGCGACGACCTCCGGGCACCGGGTGAGTGACGTCAGCCGCTGGGTGCGGGCGGCTGCCCGGACGAACGAGGCCAGCCGATCGCGATGGACGCCGGCCTCCTCGAACCGCTCCTGCTCGGCGAGTGCCGCCATCTTCTCGTTGACGAGCTCGACGACGTCGTCCGGGTGCCGCAGCAGGGCGTCGCGCAGCTGCCGGACCACCGCGGCGTAGGTGCCTGCGTCGACACTGCCGTCGCACGGCGACAGGCAGCGACCGAGCTCGGCGAGGACGCAGGCCGACCGGGACGGCTGTCGGCCGAACTTGTCCGAGCACTGGCGGATCGGGAACGTCTCGTGCAGTGCGGCCAGGCAGTTCTCCGCGGCGGAGCGCGAGGAGAACGGGCCGAGGTAGTCGGCGTCGTCGTCGAGCACCCGTTTGACCAGGGACAACCGCGGCCACGGCTCGCGGGTGAGCTTCACGAAGGTGACCTTCTCCGGAAAGCGCGACCTCCGGTTGTAGCTCGGCTTGTGCTCGGCGATCAGGCGCAGCTCCCGGACCTCGGCCTCGAGCGGCGTAGCGCACTCGATGCCGGTGACCGACGAGGCAAGGCGGACCATCTCGCCGATCCGGGAGCGCGTCTCCGACGCGGTGAAGTAGGACCGCACCCGTCTACGCAGGTCCTTCGACGTGCCGACGTAGAGCACGCGCGACTGCTCGTCGCAGAACAGGTAGACGCCCGGCGCGTGCGGGAGCCGGTCGGCGAGGTGCCGCTTGCGCCGCTGGGCGGAGTGCACCTTCGAGGAGTAGGTCTGCAGCTCTTCGAGCGTGTGCACCCCCAGGCTGCCGAGCCGTTCCATGAGCCCATGCAGCACGTCGACCGTCGCGCGTGCGTCGGCGAGCGCGCGGTGGTTGGGAGTCGTGCCCGAGCGGAAGACCCGCGCCAGAGACGACAGCTTGTGGTTGGGCGCCTCGTCGCGGGTGACCACCCGGCGGGCCACCTTGACGGTGTCGACGACCTCGAAGTCGGGCCACGGGATGTCCTGCTGCTGCGCGAAGTGGCGCAGGAAGCCGACGTCGAAGCGCGCGTTGTGCGCGACCAGCACCGATCCGCGCGCGAACTCGAGGAACGCCGGGAGCGCGGAGCTGATCGGCGGTGCGTCGGCGACCATGTTGTTGGTGATGCCGGTGAGCACCGCGATGAACGCCGGGATGGCGGTGTGGGGGTTGACCAGGGTCTGGAACTCGCCGAGCACCTCGCCGCCCCGGACCTTGACCGCGCCGATCTCGGTGATCATGTCGCCGTCGCCGACCGACCCGCCGGTCGTCTCGAGGTCGACCACGCAGAACGTCACGTCCCGGAGCAGCCGCCCCAGCTCGTCGAAGCTGCGCTGCTCCTCCCAGCGGCTCCGGGCGGGTGCGGTGGTCATGTCAAGGACCGTAGGAGGAACCTCCGACGAGAACCGGGAGGCGCGCCTCCTAGGATCTGGGCGTGATCGAGCTCCCGGACCCGACCCAGCGCTGGCGCTGCGGCGGTTGCGGCAACCTCACCCGGTTCGACGTGACCCGGAGTCGCCGGACCACGGAGTACTGGCACCTCGACCTCGCCGGCGAGCACTCCGTCGAGGACACCGAGCTGCTCGCCGAGGCCGTCGAGTCGGTGCGGTGCCGCTGGTGCGGCCGCGAAGATGCCATTGAGCTCGTCGCCCGCTCCGACTCATCCGCTGGTTGAGGTGCGAGGTTTCGAGACGGCTCGTACCGCGCCTCCTCAACCCACATCTACGCGAGTCTCGAGATCAAGGATGTGTCGGACGCTCCTGCCACCGTTCGCACATGACGACGAGGATCGACTGCGACACCTGCCTGGTCCGCGGCTTGGCGTGCCACGACTGCGTGGTCACCGTCCTGCTCGGACCGCCGCCGGAGCTCATCATCGACGACGAGGAGCTGCGGGCGCTCGACGTGCTGGCTGCCGAGGGGCTGGTGCCCCGGCTGCGGCTGGTGCAGCCGGTCGACGGTCCGGAGGTTGAGTCCGCCTGAGGCGGGTGTGACTGGAGTGACGTTCACCTCGTGGTTCTTAACCAGAATCGCGGCGTGCCGGGGTTTGGCGAGGCCACCGGCGGCGTCTAGGCTTCTCGCTCAGGTGTCCGTGGAAGTGGGTCGACCGACCCGCGCGGGCACCGCGTCGAGTTCGGTGTCGCCTGAAGCCTTGGGTGCACCGGAGCCGGGGACCCACACCATCCTGGGGTGAATCCCGTGCAAGGCGCGGCCGCGCGAGCGGTGGCGAGGAGCGCGGGTAGGGCAAGTCGTGCCCGAACCCGTCAGCTCACCCGGTAGGCGTACGACAACCAGAGGGGACCGCCAGCACGTGCTGAACGGCCGCAAACGCTTGACCACTGTTCTGAGCGCCCTCGCGCTCGCCGGATCCGTCGCTCTTACGGTCAACGGCTCTGCTCCTGCCCAGGCCGAGCCCGACATCGACGATGTCCGGGCCCGCGTCGACCGGCTGTTCGAAGAGGCCGAGCAGGCCCAGGAGCGCTACCACGACGCGAAGCTCGAGCTCACCGAGCTCAACGAGGAGCTGGGCTCCCTCGAGTCCGACGAGGTGCGGCAGGGCGACCGGGTCTCCGACGTACGCTCCGACGTCCGCGACTCCGTGATCCGCCAGTTCCAGGGCCAGACCATGGGCCCGGCGGCCGAGCTCCTCAATGCTGACGAAGACGCGTTCCTCAACGAGCTGTCGACGTTCAACACTGTCAGCGATCTGCAGGACTCCCTGCTCTCCGACTACGGCGACGAGCTCAAGGCCTACGCCATCCGCCGCAAGGAGACCTCCGAGCGACGCGACCAGGTCGCCGATATCGAGGCCGACCTCGAGGACGAGAAGGCGACCGTCGACGCCAAGCTGGAGGAAGCAGAGGACCTCCTCGACGAGCTCGAGGCAGAAGAGCGTGAGGCGATCCTCTCCCGCGACAGCGACGTCCGGGCGCCCTCGTCGGTGCCGGCCACAGGTCGGGCCGCCGCGGCTGTCCAGTACGTCATGGCCCAGGTCGGCGACGCCTACGTCTACGGCGCCGCGGGCCCGAGCGCCTTCGACTGCTCGGGTCTGACGATGATGGCCTGGGCACAGGCCGGCGTCTCGCTGCCGCACTCGTCGAGCGCCCAGTACGGCATGGGCGCGCACATCGCCGAGAGCGCGCTGCAGCCCGGCGACCTGGTGTTCTACTACAGCCCGATCAGCCACGTCGAGATGTACATCGGTAACGGTCTGATCGCGGGCGCCGCGAACCCCGGTGCTGGTGTCCGGGTGGCCGATCTCCACTCGATGCCGTACGTCGGCGCGGTCCGCCCTGGCTAGTTCCGAATCGGCCGAGCGCGTCGCCCAGGTGGCTTGCCGCACGACCCATCGCTTCGCTCGGGTGGCGGGAGCCCTGCTCACGCTCGGTCTGCTCACCGGCTGCCAGGCCGACGAGCCCTACGTCGCTCCGGCGCCCACCGAGTCCTCCGACGCGGTCGAGCCGTCCGCGGCGGCGGCCACCCTCGACCGGCTGGAGCGCGCCCTGCGGCGCGGCGACGCCGACGCCGCTGCCGCGCTCGGTGCCGACGACGGGGCGAGCTCGCAGCTGCGCGCGATCGCCGGGACCGCGATGGCCCTCGACCTCTCGGACGTGACCTTCAGCTACCTGACCGAGAACGGGCGGATCTCGCCCGACGGCACCTGGACGGCCGCAGTCACGACGACGTGGCGGATCGCCGGGTTCGAGGAGACCCCGGCGCGGGCCGAGGTCGAGTTCGCCTTCGCCGACGGTGGTGGTCACATCGACGCGATCGGCGGGGGCGTGAACCGCAGCCCGGTCTGGCTCACCGGTGCGGCGACGGTCCGACGTACCGGTGATGTCGTCGTGCTCGTCGCCGACGGTGTCCTCCCGGTCCGGCCGCTCGTTGCCGAGGCCGAGCAGGCGCTGGACGTCGCCCGGCGGGTGCTCGGCGGCAGTGTCGGCCGACTGGTGGTCGAGGTCCCGCCCACCGCCGACGCCCTGCACTCCGCTCTCGGGCTGCCGCCCGGGACGTACGACGCCGTGGCCGCGGTCACGACGTCGGCCGACGGCGGCAACGTGCCGGGCACACCGATCCACATCTTCATCAACCCCGACGTCTTCGGCCGGCTCGGTCCGCTGGCAGCGCAGGTCGTGATCAGTCACGAGGCGGTCCACGCAGTGACCCAGGCGCCGGAGTCCGGTGCCGCGGCGTGGCTGCTCGAGGGGTTCGCCGACTACGTCGCCCTCCGCGACGTCCGCCTCCCGCTCACGCGCACGGCGGGCCAGATCATCGCCCAGACAAGGGAGGACGGCGTCCCCGACGCGTTGCCCAGCCGGGTCGACCTCGACAGCCAGGCGGCACACCTCGGTGCCGCCTACGAGTCGGCGTGGCTGGTGTGCGTGACACTGGCAGAGCACGGAGGGGAGGAGGCCTTGGTGGCGTTCTACGACGCGGTGCTCGACGGCGCCGACCTCGAGGACGAGCTGCGATCCCGTTTCGGCTGGTCGATCGTCGACCTCACCCGGGCTTGGCAGGAGAAGCTCCAGAATCTCGCGAACCGCCGTGCGTGAGAGCCGCGTCGCGCTCGGCGCGACGATCGTCGGTGCGTTGGCGTTCGTGCTGATCGCCGCCTGGCTGGTGCCGTGGGACCCGGTGCCGGGCGGGATGCCCGACCCGGTCGCGGCCGACACCGTCTTCAGCGCCGAGCAGATTCAGCGGGCCGAGGACTACACGCGGTGGGCACGCGCCTGGAGCTGGAGCTCGCTCGTGCTCGCTCTCGCCGTGGCGTGTTGGCTCGGTTTCGGGAAGGCCGGTCGGCGACTGGTCGACCGCACGTCCGGTCCGCCGTGGTGGGTGCAGGTCGTGATCGTGATCGCCGCGCTGACGGTCATCGGCCGGCTGGCGACCTTGCCGTTCGCGATCGCGTATCGGCGCCTTCAGCTCGACGCGGGGCTCAGCACGTCGTCCTGGCCGGCCTGGGCGCTTGACCTGGTCAAGGGCGAGCTGGTCGACATCGTCGCGACGTCGATCGCCCTCGTCGCCCTGGTCGGCATCGCTCGCCGGTGGCGGCGCGCCTGGCCGGTCGTCGCCGGGGGAGCGCTCGCAGCGTTCGTCGTCGTCGCGTCGTTCGGCTACCCGCTGCTGGTGGAGCCGCTCTTCAACTCCTTCACCCCGCTCGAGGACGGTCCGTTGCGGACCCAGATCCTCGAGCTCGCCGAGGAGGAAGGCGTCGAGGTCGACGACGTGCTGGTGGCCGACGCCTCTCGTCGTACGTCGACTTTGAACGCCTATGTCTCGGGTTTCGGGAGCACCCGGCGGGTCGTCGTCTACGACACGCTCGTCGATGACCGGCCGGACGACCAGACCCTGTCCGTCGTGGCCCACGAGCTGGCCCACGCCCGCAACGACGACGTGCTCATCGGCACGTCCCTCGGCGCCGCTGGAGTCCTGGTCGGCGTCGGTCTGCTCGGCCTGCTGGCCGGAGTGGCCGAGCGGCGCGGGCGGCCCCGGGTGGGGGAGGTAGGCGCAGTGCCGATGATCCTGGCGCTGGCGGCCATCGCCACGGTGCTGGCGGGTCCGGTCCAGAACGCCATCAGCAGGCAGATCGAGGCCCGCGCCGATGTCGAGGCCCTGGCGGCGACGAAAGCCCCCCAGCCGTTCGTCGCCCTCCAGCGTCGCCTCGCGATCAAGTCCCTCGCCGATCCCACGCCCCCCGCATGGTCGCAGTGGTGGTTCGGCTCGCATCCCACCGTCCTCGAGCGGATTGCCATCGCTCAGCAGGTGAATGCGATGTCACCAGCCCTGGCTCGCAGCGGTGTAGAGACCGACGATCACCGGCCCGAGCGCGACGACGGTCGCGACGATCACGCCGGCGATCAGAGCGACGAACAGTGCGTACTCAACCGCGGTCGCGCCCCGCTCGGAAGGTCCCGAGTTTCGATCATCGAACTGCATCGCGCTCACCCCTCCTGGATACGACGACGGCCGCGTGTCCCAGGTGACTGGGACACGCGGCCGACTTCATGACGCTTGTGCCGCTGGTGCTCGCTCCGTCAGAGCGAGTCGCTGACGGTCTGGAACGCGCCCTGGATCTGCGTGCCGAGAGTGACGACGACCGCCACGATCACGGCGGCGATCAGAGCCACGAGCAGGCCGTACTCGACGGCGGTCGCGCCCCGCTCGTCGTCGCGGCGCGCGTTGAGCAGAAGCTGCAGGTACTGGATCATTGTATTTCTCCCTCAGATTGAAGTGTGTCCCCGGGGAGTGATCCCCGATGTGAAAATCATGCCGCGGCGGCATCCCCCGGCGGATCGGGAGTTCGTCTCATCCGGGGTAGTCCCTTGTGACTACCGCAGGTGGGCGTCTAGCGCGCGGACGGCTGCACGGTCGACAGCAGGCCGATCCGCATGGCCGTGACCAACGCCTGGGCGCGGTTGGCGGCCCCGAGCTTCTGGTAGATGCGGGCGATGTGCGACTTGGTCGTCGACTCCGACAGGTACAGCTTCGCCCCGATGGCGGCCGCGTTGAGCCCCTCCGCCAACAGCAGGAGCACGTCGTGCTCACGCTCGGTCAGCGAGGTCATCTCGCCGGAGCGGCGACGCATCATCGCCCCCACGAGGCCGGCACACACGAACGCCTTCGGCGAGACCGCCGCGTGCCGGGCGGCCTTGATGACCTCGGTCGCCGGCGCGTCCTTCCCCACGAAGCCCGACGCCCCCGCCTGCATCGCGGCGAAGATCTGGTCGTCCCCGGAGTGCATGGTGAGGACGATCAGACCGGTGCTGTCGCTCTTCTTGCGGACCGTCCGCACGATGTCCAGGCCGGTGCCGTCCTGGAGCTGCAAGTCGGCGACGACGACCTGCGGTTGCAAGCGGTCGTAGGCGACGATCGCCTCCGCCACGCTGCCCGCGGTGCCGACGACGTCCATGTCGGGCTCGAGGTCCAGCACCGCCCCGAGGCCGCTGCGGATCAGCTCGTGGTCATCCACCAAGAGGATGGAAATGTTGTCGCTCATTGTCGAGTCTCCTTGCTCAGAGTCCGTTCGGGCGCGCTCGATTGGCCACCCGGAGCGCGTAGCACGACCGAGACGGTGAGCCCACGGCTCGCGTTGTCGCGCACCGTGAGCTGCGCACCGATCAGCTTCGCGCGTTCGCGCATGATCTTCAGTCCGTGTGAGTCGGCACGGCCTCCCTGCAGTCCGACTCCGTCGTCGGCGATCGTGATCCGCGCGTCGGGCGCGTAGACCTGGCAGCGCACGTCGATCGCCGTGGCACGCGCATGCTTGACCGCGTTGTTCATCGCTTCCTGGGCGATCCGGAACAGCTCGGCCTCCACCTCGGGCCGGAGCCGTGCCGGTTGCTCGTCGAGGCGCACCCTGATCGGGATGCCCGAGGCCTCGGACAGGTGACGCGCCACCGCGCTGATCGCAGCGCCGAGGCTCTCGTTCTCGCCGATGCTCGTGCGCAGGTTCATCACCGACCGGCGCACCTCGGCGACGACCTTGGTCACCCGCTCCCGCAGCATCGCGAACTGCTTCTCCTGGGTCTCGTCGGCAGGCCGCGCTGCAAGTGCGTCGACCAGGTAGCCCAGCGATGCGATGTCCTGGGCGACACCGTCGTGCATCTCGCGCGCGAGTCGCTGGCGCTCGTCCGCGGTCGCGACATCCCGGAAGTGGGAGAACAGCAGGGCGGTGTCGAACTTCACCACGCTCGTCGACAGCGCATTGGTCAGCTCGTCGAACGGCAGCTCCGCCTTGTCGGCGGTGCCGTTGCTGGAGCCGTTGCCGTTGCCCGTGCCAGTGCCGAGCCCGGCGATGATCGCGGTGTCGCCGGCGCCGAACGCGAAGCCACCGCCGGCGGTCACCGGCTCGCCCCGCGCCCAGGCATCGGTCGCGAGCTTCTCGCAGGCGTCGGCGTCGGCGGGCTCGAGCTCGGTGCTGGTAGCGATGGGTGCCAGCGCGTCACCGCGCGGCACGTACAGCGCCAGGGCTCGGCTGGGGACCCGATCGCCGACGACCCCCAGCATCTCCCCACCCAGCGCGGCGACGTCGAGGCCGGAGCTGAGATCGCCGGACAGCTCGATCAGCTGCTTGATCAGGTGCTGTGCATCGCGGTACGGCGACAACGGGTCGAGCACCCCGCGGTCGGAGGAGAACGTGACGCTCGAGACCAGGCTGAGCCCGACGGCCGCCATCGACCACGTGAAGATCGAGACGCCCCACTGCGTCCAGTCGCCCTCGGCCGGATTGCGGCCGTACCACATGAGCCCGAGGCTCACGACGGCAACGAGCTGGTAGACGACGGTCCGGACCATCGTGCGCAGACCCGCGATCGCGGTCGCGTAGAGCGGAGGTACGACGAGCGCCGCCAGGATCGCTGGTGACGCCTGCATCGCGACGCCGCAGATCACCCCGACCGCGCTGGCCTCGACCGCAGGCGTAAGCGTCAGCTCCAGCTCGCGCCGGGTGATGGTGACGACCTGATAGAGCCACAGGACGGAGAGCGCGAGCAGCGCGAACAGCGCTCCCTCTTCCCGGTACCACAGCGAGGGAGCGCCGATGGCGAGCAAGGCGAAGAGGCGAGACGCAGCGACGACGGCGAAGGCCTGACTACTGGGCATGAGAGGTCGAGACTACCTGCCCGAGAACGAGTCGATCGCGCTCAGAACGGCCGGTCCCATGACGACCGCGAACAGGCAGGGCAGAACGCAGAGGATGACCGGGATCATGATCTTGACCGGGACCTGCTGCGCCTTCGCCTCGGCGTGCTGACGGCGCTTCACCCGGATCTCGGCCGTCTGCACGCGCAGCACCTGGGCGATCGAGATTCCGAAGGCCTCGGCCTGCACCATCGACCCGACGAACGACTTGAGGTCGTCCACGTTGGTGCGCTCCCCGAGTGCCTTGAGCGCTTCTGAGCGACCCTTGCCGAGCTGGATCTCGCGAAGTACTCGTGAGAACTCGTCGGAGACCGGTCCGCCGGTGTTGCGGGCCACCTGTTGGAGTGCGGCGTCGAAACCGAGGCCGGCCTCGACGCTGATGGTGAGCAGGTCGACCGCGTCCGCGAGACCCCGTCGGATCTCCTCGCCCCGGTGCGCCGCCTTGTTGTACAGGTAGAGGTCAGGCCCGAAGAACCCGACTGCTGCGAGCACGATGACAGCGAGCACCGATGTGATCGCACCGAGGCCGATCAGGCGGGTGTAGACGAGGCCGACGACGGGCACCACGACGGCGGCGAGGACCTTCAGCCCGACGACCCGGTCAACCGTCCACCCGGCGGGATTGCCGGCAAGGTCCAGGCGATGCCGGATGAGCTCGGCCTTGTCCGCACCGGTGATCCGACGACCGATCGAGAGGGCCCGCTCCTGCATCGGCGCGACCACCCGCTCGGAGAATGCCGGTTCTGCTTCGGCGACGAGCTCCTCGGCGCCCGACGAACCCATCCGCTCGAGGGAGGCCAGCGAGCGAGCGACCCCGACAGGCGCGTCGTCCCTGACCATGGCACGACCGAGGATCGCAACTGCTCCGATGAGCAGGGCGGCCGCGAGAACGAGTGTCATGTCAGACCTCCACCTTGATGATGCGGCTCATCCAGAAGACCCCGACCAGCAGCCACGCGATCGCTCCGCCGAAGATCAAAATGCCGCGCGCATCGCTGTACAAGGGCTCCATGTACTCCGGTTGCGTCACCATCACGAAGAGGAAGACGCAGGGTGGGAGCGCGCTGAGGACCATTGCGGACAACTTGCCCTCCGCAGCGAGGGTGTTGACCTGCCGGCGCAGGTACTGACGCTCCCGCATGGTTGCGGCAACAGTGGTGAGCAGCTCGGACAGGTTGCCGCCGACCTGGCGCTGGATCCGGATCGCCATGACGACCCAGGCGAAGTCCTGGCTGCCGAACCGCGTCGACACTCCGTCGAAGGCATCCTCGATGGCGACACCGATCCGGGACTCGACGAGCACCCGCTTGAACTCGGAGGCGATCGGCTCCTGGCCTTCGCGCGTGATGGTGTCGACCGCCTGAGCGAGCGACAGGCCCGCCGAGAGGGAGCCGGCCATCATCTGCAGGGTGTCGGGCAGGGCGGCGTTGAAGGCTCGCTTGCGTCGGCCCGCCTTGATCATCAGGTAGATACGCGGGAGGAAGTACCCGCCGATCAGGAACACGATCCCGATGACGATGTTGCCGCGGCCCACCAGCAGTCCCAGCAGCCCCGTTGCGATGACGACGCCCACGTGGAGCAGCAACCACTCCGATGGCTTGAACCCGCTTCCAGCGGCCGCGAGCCGAATGGCCAGCTTCTCCTCGAGCCCCTCGTTGCGGTCCAGCAGACCTGCGGCCGCTGCCTTGGCCTGGTCGAGCATCGGGTCCGATGCCTGCTTGTCGTTCTGCGCCGAGGTGCCGGTGTAGGCGGTCAGGCGCTCGGCGATCGTCATCGGCTGGGCCTTGGCCGGAACCAGCAGCACGGCCGCCGAGACCAGGCCGAGCCCGAACACCAGGATCCCTGCGTACAGCGCCCAGGCCGGGGCCTGCCAGCCCTCGTCCGGGTTGAGCGGCTCTGCCGAGGGGCCGGATCCGCTGTCGGGGGCATCCAGGATCTTCGCGAACGCGCTGACGGAGAGGTCGCCGTCGGGCGTCGGCAGCGTGATGGCGACCGTCGCCTCCTCGGCGTCGAAGCCGTCCGGCAGGGGAGCGGTCACCAGGATCTGGTGGGCCAGCACCGCGGCCTCAGCAGCGAAGGCGTCGGCGAGGGCAGCGCCGCTCGACTCGATCACCCTGCCCTGGCCGGCCGTCGCCAGCTCGGTCAGCGCCGCCACGGCCTTCGGCTTGTTCTGCTGGTCGAGCGAGACGACGTCGACGAGGGTCGCGGTCTCCTCGATATCGGCCGCCACGTCGGCGAGAACGGTGTCACCGGTGTCGGCACCGTCGGAGAGCACCAGGATCGACCGCTGGCCGTCCACTCCCGCCAGCTCCACCGCCGCCACGATGCCGTCGTAGAGCAGCGTGCCCTTGCTCAGCTCGAGGTCGTTGACGACGAGCTGAGCAGCGGCGCGGTCCTTCGTCGGTTCGAGGGCCAAGGTCACCGAGCCGTCGAAGGTGACGATCCCGACGGCGACGTCGTCGGGAACCGTCTCGAGGAAGGTCGTCGCGGCCGCCTTCGCCGCCTTGAACCGACCGTTCCTGGCCATGGAGTCGCTGGTGTCGATCGCGAGCACCGTCGTGCGCTGGACGGTGGTGTCCGTGCCGGTCGACGTCGCGTTGGTGTCGAGCCTGTCGCCGTTGAGAGTGCCGGTCACTCCGGCGAGGTCGACGTCGGCACCGCCGGGCACGCTCACCAGGACGCGGAGGCCGCTGTCGGTGGCCTCGACGTGGTCGATCGTCGTCTCCTCATCAGCCGCCCACGCCGTCGAGGGCGCGAGGGCCACGACGACAACCGCTGCCAGCACCGCGAACAGCGCGAGGAGGAAGCGCCTCATGGCCGATCCAGCCGGAAGAGGGCCGGGTCCACCGCCACGTTGGCGTAGGCCAGCTTCTCGATGAACTTCGGACGCAGGCCGGTGCTCCGGAGCCGGCCGAGGACCCGGCCGTTGTCGTCGAAGCCGGCGGAGTTGTCGAACACAAAGACGTCCTGAAGGGTGATCACGTCACCCTCCATCCGCTCGACCTCGGTGACGTGCGTGATCCGCCGGGACCCGTCCTTGAAGCGCGACTGGTGGACGATCAGGTCGACTGCCGAGGACACCTGCTCCCGGATGGCCCGCATCGGCAGGTCCATGCCCGCCATCAGGACCATGGTCTCCATGCGCGCGAGCGTGTCGCGAGGCCCGTTGGAGTGCAGGGTGCAGATCGAGCCGTCGTGGCCGGTGTTCATCGCCTGGAGCATGTCGAGGGCCGAGGCGTCGCGGACCTCGCCGACGACGATCCGGTCCGGTCGCATGCGGAGGCTGTTCTTCACCAGGTCGCGGATCGAAACTTCGCCCTTGCCCTCGATGTTCGCCGGCCGGGACTCGAGTCGTACCACGTGGTCCTGGTGCAGCTGCAGCTCGGCTGCGTCCTCGATGGTGACGATCCGCTCGTCGGACGGGATGAACGACGACAGCACGTTGAGCGTCGTCGTCTTCCCGGCGCCGGTGCCGCCCGACACGATGATGTTGAGCCGGCCACGGACGCACGCCTCGAGGAAGTCTGCCGTCTGCTGGCTGAGCGACCCGAAGGTGATCAGGTCGCCGATCGTCAGCGGATCGGTCGCGAACTTCCGGATCGTCAACGCCGAACCGTCGATCGACAGCGGCGGCACGATGGCGTTGACCCGGCTACCGTCAGGGAGCCGCGCGTCGACCATCGGGCTGGACTCGTCGACGCGGCGGCCGATGCGGGACACGATCTTGTCGATCGTGCGCCTCAGGTGGGCCTCGTCGGTGAAGTGAGCCTCGGCCTTGGTGAGCCGGCCGCTCTTCTCGAGCCAGACATCGGAGTAGCCGTTGACCATGACCTCGGAGACCTCGGGGTCTCGGAGGTAGGGGTCGATCGGACCGTAGCCCAGGATGTCGTCGCTGATCTCCTGGGTGACGCGAGCCCGGTCGCTGTTGCTGAGCGGGCGGTCCTGGGCGCCCAGGACCTCGGCCAGGACCGTGCGGACGCGCTGCTCGAGCTCGGCCTGGTCCATGTCCGCTTCGTAGAGGTGCGGCCCGAGCTCTTTGAGCAGCTCGGCGTGGACGCTCGTCTTGAGCTCCTCGATCCGGTCGGACTCCTGGTTGACGAGGGCCCGCCGTTGCGCCGCGCGGTTGTCGGGCGCGGCTGCGGACGCCGCAGTGCGCTGCGTCAACGGGCCGGCAGCCGGCTTGGCCGACGCCGGTGCGGCGGGCACGGCCGGTGCTGCCGGTGCTGCCGGAGCTGCCGGAGCTGCCGGAGCTGCCGGAGCAGCCTGGGCCAGTCCGGCGGCCAGGGTCGGGCCTTCGGGACGCTTCGGGTCGGTCGGGTCGGCTTCGCCGGCGTGCTTGCCGGATTCGCGACGGGCGGCCTCGAGACGTTCGGAGAGGCTGGCCATGATCAGCTCCTTCCGCGACGGAACAGGCTGCGCGACGGCGCGGCGACGGAATCGACGCGATCGAGCACAGCGCCGGGGACCGAGACGGGTTCACCAGTGACGGTCGCCGCGAGCTCGCTGAAGGCGCGGCTCGCCGGGTGATTGGGCTGCGCGGTCACGATCGGCGTGCCCGCGTTGGTCATGGCGACGATGTCCATCGCGCTCTGGACCTCGGCGGAGACCGGCATGCCGAGGATGCTCTCGACCTTGTCGACGCCGATGCCGACCTCGGCATCCGCACGGTTGAGCAGCAGATGCCGGTGTCCGCGGGCGATGTTGAGCATGTCCATCGTCTCGAGCGCGACCTTGACGTTCTTGAGCGTCGGTACGTCGAGCGTCGCGACGACCACGCACTCGTCGGTCTCGTCGAGCGCGGTCAGGGTGGCGTCGTCGAAGGACGGCGACGTGTCGACGACGACGTAGTCGAAGCCGTCCCGCAGCGCGCGGAGGATGCGGGAGATCAGCAGCGGCGTGACCCGCTCGCGGACGTCGGGATGGGCGGGTGCAGCCAGCACGAGGAGCGAGTCCTCGTGGCGGGTGAGCAGGCCCTCGAGCATCGCCAGGTCGATCGCCTCCTCCGAACCCACCGCCTGCTCGATCGAGTGGGTCGGGAAGAGCTGCATGGTGATCGCGACGTCGCCGAACGCGAGGTCGAGGTCGACCAGGCACACCTTGCGCGAGCCCTTATCGGCGAGTGCGAGCGCCAGGTTGACCGACGACGTGGTCTTGCCCACGCCACCCTTGGGGGAGAAGACCGTGACGATCCGCCCCATCTGCCGGGCTCCGCCGGGACCCCGCAGCGCGAGGTGGAGCTGGTGTGCCCGCTCGACAGCCTTGGTCAGTCCCTTCTCGTCGTCGGCGGCGATGACGTCACGCACGCCGGCGTGCATCGCGCGGGTGAGCGCGTCGGTGTCGAAGGCGTTCCGGAGCAGGACCACGCTGACGGTGGGCTTTGCGATTCGGAGGTCTTCGGCGTAGGAGAGGGCGAGATCGAGCTGGAGTGACGGACCGAGCGCTACGACGTACTCGTCGTTGTGCTGGTCCAGCCACACGTACATCCGGTCCGCGGCCGCAACGGCGTGGGAGCCGGCGGGCATCGCCCGGAGCAGGGACGGGACGACCGAGCCGTCGGTCTCGACAAGGACAGGCATTGTCGGTCCCCTCAGTCCTTGTACAGGTTCTCGACGTCGACACCTTCGTCGGTCTTGACCACGCTGGCGGT
The DNA here is from genome assembly GCA_963846535.1 of uncultured Actinomycetota bacterium. Lineage (GTDB taxonomy): Bacteria > Actinomycetota > Actinomycetes > Propionibacteriales > Nocardioidaceae > Nocardioides. Next base: position 952,293 of record CAWJWK010000003.1, on the reverse strand, counting down.
GTTGAGAAGCGCAGCCGACAGCTCGCCCGCCTTCTCCGCGAACCGGACCTGCTCGGCCTGACGCTGGGTGACGGCGATTGTGAGCAGCTGCTTGATGCCCGTCTCCGCCTCCTCGTCGCCGGACGTCGTGTCGGTGATGCTGGAGGTGTCACCCGCGGCGAGGACGGTGACCCGCTCCAGCAGGGTGCGGGTGACGATCGGCGACTGCGTGGCCCGGTCGATCAAGGTCGAGATGACGGCGACCTCGGCGCCCGGCCGGACGAAGTAGCCCACGCGTCCCGCGTCCTCGACCGCGATCGAGATCGCGATCTTGCCGTCGGGGATCGGGAGCGTGACGTCGGCCTCGACCTCGTCGGACCCGCCGAACTTGTCGACGATCAGCTGCTCATTGGGATAGATCGTCGTCAGAGCGACGGAGCCCTCGTAGTCGTGCGACTCGTCGCCGGCCCCCTCGAGCACCTGGCCCTGCGTGACGTCGGCGAGCTCGAACTTTCCGCTCTCCAGGGCGTCGTCGAAGCTCTCGCCAGGGTTGATCTTCACCTTGGCGACGAGCACCTCGGTCGTGTCGTACTCATCCGCGGCGCGCTTGTCAGCGCCCTTCGCGTAGACGAACACGAGTGCCACGCCGAGCACCGCAATGACCGCGGCGACGACCAGAAGTAGTTTGCGTCGGTCCATCTAAGAGCCCTCCCGCTCCCCATGCCGGGGACGGCTGGGCTACGCCAACTGCGCAGCCCGCTCCCCGGTCTTTGCTCTGTCCCAACCCGGCGTGCACCCCTCCATCTGGCAGCACCGAGCGATCGGAGGCTATCCGGAAAAAAGCGGGCCCTGTGAGCGAAATCGGAGACTCAAACCGAACGTTCGAGGGTCCTAGTCACATCGGGTCAGGGACTGATCCGATCGAACCACTCGACGCCGGATCAGACCTCGTAGAGGGCGGCGATCTCGTCCCGGCACTCGCGCATGACCAGGTTGCGCTTCAGCTTGAGGCTGGGGGTCAGCTGACCACCCTCCTCGGTCCAGTCGTAGGGGAGGATCTCGAACTTGCGGATCGCCTCGGCCTTCGACACCGACTGGTTGGCGTCGTCGACGGCGTCCTGGATCGCCTGCCGGAGATCGGCGTCGTCGACGAGGTCGGCGACCTTGCCGCGCTTGCCGTGCTGCTCGGCCCACGCGGGCAGCGCATCGCTGTCGATCGTGACCAACGCGGAGATGAACGGCTGGCCGTCGCCGACGACGAGGCACTGGCTCACCAGGGCGTGCGCGCGCACCCGGTCCTCGAGTACGGCGGGCGCGACGTTCTTGCCGCCGGCGGTCACCAGGATCTCCTTCTTGCGGCCGGTGATCCGGACGAAGCCTTCGTCATCGACCTCGCCGACGTCACCGGTGTGGAACCAGCCGTCGGCGTCGATGACCTCCGCCGTCGCCCCAGGATTGGCCCAGTAGCCGGAGAAGACCTGGCCGCCCGTGAACACCAGCTCGCCGTCGTCGGTCACCCGCACGGCGGTGCCGGGGAGCGGTCGGCCGACCGTGCCGATCTTGAGCGCGTCGGGGAGGTTCACGGTCAGCGCCGCGGTGGTCTCGGTGAGTCCGTAGCCCTCGAGCACGGTGAGCCCGATGCCGCGGTAGAAGTGGCCGAGGCGATCGCCCAGGGGAGCGCCACCGGAGATCGCGAACTCACACCTGCCGCCGAGCGCGTCGCGGAGCCTGCCGTAGACGAGACGCGAGAACGCCGCGTGCTGTGCCCGCACCCGGAGCGGGACCCGGCCGGCCTCCAGCCCGCGGGAGTAGGAGATCGCGACGTCGGCGGCCCGGTCGAAGATCCGGCCCCTGCCGTCTGCCGTGGCGTTCTGCGATGCGGTGTTGAAGACCTTCTCGAACACCCGCGGCACGGCCAGGATGAAGGTCGGCTGGAAGCTCTGGAGCTGCGGGAGCAGGCCCTTGACGTCGGCACTGTGGCCGAGCCGGGCGCGCGCTTTCACGGCGCCGATCTGGATGATCCGCGCGAAGACGTGGGCGAGCGGGAGGAAGAGCAGGGTCGAGGCGCCCTCGGCCTCGAAGAGCCGATCCAGCTCGGCGACAGCGACCGTCAGCTCGATCTGGAAGTTGTCGTGGGTGAGCATGCAGCCCTTGGGGCGGCCCGTCGTGCCGGAGGTGTAGATCAGCGTGGCGAGATCGGCGGGCTGCGCCGTCGTACGACGCTCCTCCAGCTCGTCGTCTCCGACGTCGGCGCCGAGACGGGTGAGGACGTCGACCGCGTTGTCGCCGAACGACCAGAGATGGTGGAGCTCCTCGAGGCGGCCCCGGATGGCTGTGACCTTCGCGACGTGTCCGGCGTCCTCGGCGACCACGCCCTTGGCACCGGAGTCGCCGAGGATCCACGCGATCTGCTCCTCCGAGGAGCTCTCGTAGATCGGCACCGTGACGGCGCCCGCGAACCAGATCGCGTAGTCGAGCAGGGTCCACTCGTAACGGGTGCGCGAGATGATCGCGACCCGGTCCCCGGGCTCGATCCCCGCTGCGACCAGCCCCTTCGCCACACCGCTGACCTCGTCGAGGAACGCGGCCGCGGTCACCTCGTCCCAGCCGTCGCCATCCGCCGCCGGACGGCCGAACACGACGGCGTCGGGCGCCTCCGCGGCGTTCCGGACCACGTCGTCGGTGAGGTTCCCACTGGTCGGAACGCGGTGAGACTTCGGGGTGGAGTACTCGCGCAAGCTGGATCCTCCGTAAGGGAAGGTGACAGAGACCGCACGGCAGGTTACCGCCGCGCAGGGGTGGCCCGCTGATCCGGTAGCCTGCCGCCCATGGCCGAGCAGACGTCCTCGTCGATCGTCGTCGACGCCCCAGCGGCGGACGTGATGGCGGTCATCTCCGACTTTCCGGCTTACCCCGAGTGGGCCAAGGGCGTGACCGTTGCCGACGTCGTGGCCACCTTCGATGCCGATGACCCGGAGGCGCGCGGCCGTGCCAAGGAGGTCTACTTCGCACTGGACGTGGCGCCCATCAAGGACGAGTACACGCTCTCCTACGAGTGGACTGGCGACCGACAGGTGACCTGGACCCTCGCCCAGGGGAAGATGCTCCGCTCGCTCGACGGCGCCTACGTCCTCGACGAGGTCTCGCCGGGACAGACCGAGGTGACCTACCGGCTCGCCCTCGACGTCTCCATCCCGCTGATCGGCATGTTGAAGCGCAAGGGCGAGAAGATCCTGATCGACACCGCGTTGAAGGGTCTCAAGAAGCGCGTCGAGTCGGGCTCCTGATCGCCCTGCAGGGGAGCTCTGGCGTGCGCATCGTGCTCTTCACCGGCAAGGGCGGTGTCGGCAAGTCGACCGTGGCGGCGGGCACGGCCGCCTTGGCGGCCGCCAGCGGGCTTCGGACGCTCGTCCTGTCCACCGACGCGGCGCACTCGCTCGCCGACGCGTACGGCGCTCCCGGACGGGTACACGCGGAGCCGACCGAGATCGCGGACCGGCTGTTCGTCCACCAGGTCGACGCGCAGCTGCGGTTCCAGCAGTCGTGGGCCGACATTCAGCGCTACCTGCTGTCCGTGCTCGACGCCGCCGGGATGGACCCGGTCGCCGCCGAGGAGATGACGGTGATCCCCGGCGCCGAGGAGGTGCTCGCGCTCCTCGAGCTGCGGTTGCACGTCCGCTCGGGCCGCTGGGACGTGATCGTCGTCGACTGCGCGCCCACCGCCGAGACCCTCCGGTTGCTCGCCCTCCCCGAGGCGCTCGGCTGGTACATGGAGCGCCTGCTGCCGATCCAGCGCCGGCTGGTGAAGGCGCTGCGGCCGGTGCTCAACCGCGCGGCCGGGGTGCCGATGCCGGGCGACACGGTCTTCGACGCGATCACCCGCCTGCACGCCGAGCTGGACGAGGTGCACGACCTCCTGGCGGGCCCGGACGCCTCGGTCCGGCTGGTGCTCACCCCGGAGAACGTCGTGCTCGCCGAGGCGCGGCGCGCCTATACCAGCCTGTCGCTCTTCGGCTACCGCGTCGACGGCGTGGTCGCCAACCGGGTGTTCCCGGCCGGGGACGGTGACGCCTGGCGCGCGGGCTGGGTCGACGCCCAGCAGACGGTGCTCAAGGAGGTCGACCAGTCCTTCGCCGGGCTGCCGGTGTGGCGCTCGGAGTACCGCTCCGGCGAGCCCGTCGGCGTACCAGCGCTGACGGACCTGGCGACCCGGCTGTACGGCGGCGACGACCCGTTGGCCACGCCCGAGGGCGACGGACCCTTCCGGGTGACGCGCGACGGCTCCGGCGCCCCGGTGGTCCACCTGGCGCTGCCGTTCGTCACGCGGGCCGAGGTCGACCTTGCCCGGAACGGGGACGAGCTCGTCGTCACCGTAGGCTCCTCCCGCCGGCTGTTGACGCTTCCCGCCGGGCTCGCGCGCCTCAGGGTCGCCGGTGCCCGGGTGGAGGACGGCGAGCTCCGGGTGCGATTCCGGGACCCGGAGCCGGATCCGGAGCCGGCGACGACCACGACGACGGAGGAGGGGTGAGGTGAGCGAACCACAGGATCCGCAGGACCCACAGAACCCTCAGCACCACGCGAGGCCCGAGGTCGGTTCGGTCGGCGAGGAGGCAGCGAAGCTCTTCGGCGCGCTTGCTGACATCGCCCGCCAGCAGGGTGCGGACGTCGGCGGCGGCATCGGTGGTCTCGCCGACCAGGCCGCGTCCCTCGCCCAGGAGGTCAACGAGCACATCGCTACGGGCAGCGCCGAGTGCCGGTACTGCCCTGTGTGCCGGGTGGTGCATGCCGTGCGCGAGACCTCGCCCGAGGTCCGGAACCACCTGCTCACGGCCGCGACCTCGTTGCTGCAGGCCGCGGCGGGGGTCCTCGAGACGGTGCCGCCGACGGACCAGGGCGCCCCGCACCGGGGTCCGGCCGTCGAGCGCATCGACCTCGACGACGCCGACGACGCCGATGATGCCGACGACCCGGCCGACGGGTAGTGGAGCTCCCGTGACCGCTCCTACGACCCGAGTCGACGGCATCACCTGCGGCATCGACATCGGTGGCACCAAGATCGCTGGTGCCGTGGTCGACATCGAAGGTGTGATCCTGGAGGAAGCGCGCGTCGAGTCGCCGGCGACGGACCCCGAGGCGATCGAGTCGACGGTGGCAGCTCTTGTCGCGGGACTCGCCGCGACGCACGCGGTCACCGCCGTGGGCGTCGGCGCGGCCGGCTACATCGACGCCGACCGATCCACGGTGCTGTTCGCGCCCAACATCGCGTGGCGCGACGAGCCGCTGGGGTCGGAGCTGCGCCGGCTGACCGGACTTCCGGTCACGATCGAGAACGACGCGAACGCCGCGGCCTGGGGCGAGTTCCGCTACGGCGCCGGGCGCGACGTCGACGACCAGCTGATGGTCACCGTCGGCACCGGCGTCGGCGGTGGTGTGATCGCCGCGGGGCACCTGCTCCGCGGAGGGTACGGCGTCGCCGGCGAGATCGGGCACCTCTGCCTGGTGCCGGACGGGCGGCAGTGCGGATGTGGCAACCGCGGCTGCTTCGAGCAGTACGGGTCCGGCTCGGCGCTGGTCCGCGAGACCCGCGAGGCGGCGGTCGGGACGTCCTTGCTGGCCCGGGACCTGCTCGACCGGGCCGGTGGCGACCCGGCGGCGATCACCGGCCCGCTCATCACTGCGGCGGCGCAGCAGGGCGACCGGTTCGCGATCGAGCAGCTCCGGTCGCTCGGTGACTGGCTGGGTCACGGGATCGCCTCGTTGGTCGCGGTCCTCGACCCGGCGGTGATCGTGATCGGTGGCGGCGTCAGCGAAGCCGGGGCACTGTTGCTCGACCCGATCCGCGAATCGTTCGCCCGCAACCTGACGGGGCGGGGCTACCGCCCCCAGGCGGAGGTCCGCCGCGCCGAGCTCGGCACCCGGGCCGGGGTGATCGGCGCCGCCGACCTGGCGCGGTCCTAGGGACGGCCTGATGCACGTCGGGGTCGACGTCGGTGGGACCAAGGTGCTCGCCGTGGAGCTGTCCGGCGTGGGCGCCGACATCGCGGTCGCCGCGTCCGCGCAGGTGCCGATGCCCGGCCGGTCGGCGCCCGCCGCACAGGCGGAAGAGGCCATCGTCCGGGCGGTGCTCGATGTCGCGGCCGGTCGGCCGCTGTCCGGTGTCGGGGTCTCCGCGGCCGGGCTGGTCGATCGCGACGGCGGTCGGGTGCTGTTCGCCGCCCACCTGCCGTGGCGGGACGCTCCGGTGCGGGCGCTGCTCGCGGAGCGGATCGGCGCGCCCGTCGTGCTCGACAACGACGCGAACTGTGCCGCCTACGCCGAGCTGGTCGCGGGTGCCCTCCGCGGGATCTCGTCGGCGCTCCTGATCACGGTCGGCACCGGCATCGGCGGTGCGGTGGTGATCGACGGCCGGGTCGTGCGGGGGGCCAACGGGCTGGCCGGCGAGTTCGGGCACATCCAGGTGGTGCCGGACGGGCTCGCCTGCGAGTGCGGTCTGCGCGGTTGCTGGGAGCAGTACTGCAGTGGCCGCGCCCTCGAGCGGGTGACGCGGGTCGCGCTCGGGTCGCACCTCGACGGCCCGGAGGTGGCGGCCCTGGCCCGCGACGGACACCCGGCCGCGCAACAGGCGTTCGTGACCGTCGGGACCTGGCTCGGCGTCGGGATCGCCGGGCTGGTCTCAACCTTCGACCCCGAGACGGTGGTGATCGGCGGCGGTGTCTCCGCGGTCGGGGACCTGCTCCTCGAGCCCGCCCGTCGCGGACTCCTGGACTCACTCCAGGGCACCGCCTTCCGCAACGTCCCCTCGCTGGTCCAGACCCGGTTCGGACCGGAAGCCGGTGCCGTCGGCGCCGCCCTCCTGGCTGCCGCTGGTTGAGGTGCGAGCGAAGCGAGCCTCGAAACCAAGGCTCGTCAGAGGACCGCGCCGTCGTCCCAGGGGTCCCGCGGCTCGTCGGACATCCGGACCACCAGGTAGCCGAATCCGCCGACGAAGCCGGCAGCGAGCAGCAGCCCGAACCAGGGCGGCACGCTGATCCCCAGCACGATGCAGATCAGCACCAGGGTGGGGACGCCGAAGACCCCCAGCCAGGCCAGCAGCCGGTCCAGTGGAGGACGCGGGATCGGCGGCGGCGTGGGTGGCACGAACTCGTCGTCGAGGTGGATCTGGTCCCGGGCCTGAGCGGGCTCGTCGTCGTCCGCAGCGGCCCGATCCGCCTTCGCGGGCCCGGGGTCGGTCAGCGCCTCGTCGCCGGGTTCGAGGACGGCGCGGTCACCGAAGTTGTCGATGATCTGCTGCCACTCCAGCTCGCGTTCGCGAGCCAGGTCAGCCGACTCCGGGTCGTCCTCGCGGGCCATGTCCCCAATGTACGCGCGCGCCGATACACCCAGTCAGGAGGCGGTGACCCTGGCGACGAACTCTGCGGAGCGCTCGAAGATGGTCGGGGCGTCGTTGTCGAGAGTGGCGACGTGGTAGGACTCCGGCAACGGCACCACCTCGACGTCGGTGGAGGAGATCCCCCCGAGGATGATCGGCTGCGACGCCTCGTCGACGACGTGATCGACGGCCGAGCGGAAGTAGATCAGCGGAGCTTTGATCTTCGGAAGGTCGGCGACGAGCGGACTCCACGACCGGATCAGGGAGTGGATCGCCTTGAGCGGCGTGCGGGTGTATCCGTGCTCCTCGGCGCCGGGCAGCTTGATGTCGTTGGCCAGCCCCGGGAGCGAGGGGAGCAGGTGCTTCAGGACCACCAGCGCCTTGACGTCGAGCCGTTTCGTCGCGACGGCGGGGTTCACCAGCATCACGCCGGACACCTGGTCGCCCCGGTCCTCGGCGAGCCGCAACACCAGCGCGCCGCCCATCGACAGTCCACCGATCACGACCACCTCGTGCTCGGCCGCGATCGTGTCGAACTCCGCGCTGAGGGCGCCGTACCAGTCGTCCCAGGTCTTCGTGTTGAGGTCCTGCCACGTCGTCGCGTGCCCGGGGAGCAGCGGCACTCGTACGCCGTACCCCTGCTCGGCCAGCGACCGGCCCCACGGCCGGATGGACACCGGCGATCCCGTGAAGCCGTGGCTGAGCAACACCCCGATCCGGCGCCCGCCGGTCAGCTCGGGGCGGGCGGCGATCGTCAGCGGCTCGTACTCGGGGTTCCGGGTCATGGCGCGATTCTGCACCAGTGTCTGCATTGTGGGGGGCTTCGGTCGAGGCACTACGCTAGGAAACCGTCGGTCTCTCGGGGAAAGGGTGCGTGGGGTGTTCTACTGGTTCCTCAAGTTCATCGCGCTCGGCCCGATGCTGAAGATCGTGTTCCGGCCGCGCTCCGAGGGCCTCGAGAATGTCCCGGCGCACGGCCCCGCGATCCTCGCCAGCAACCACCTCTCCTACGCCGACTGGCTGTTCATGCCGCTGGTCATCCCGCGGATGGTGCGCTTCGTCGCGAAGGCTGAGTACTTCACCAGCCCCGGCATCAAGGGCTGGCTCCAGAAGACGTTCTTCAGCGGCACGGGCAACATCCCGATCGACCGCGCCGGTGCCGACGCCGCTTCCGGCGCGCTGATGTCGGCGAAGCGCGTCCTGGGCGACGGTGAGCTCTTCGGCATCTATCCCGAGGGCACCCGGTCGCACGACGGCCGGCTCTACCGCGGCAAGACCGGCATCGCCCGGCTGGCGCTCGAGACCGGCGTGCTCGTGGTGCCGACCGCCGTGGTCGGCACCGACGTGGTGGCGCCTCCCGGCAAGAAGTTCGGGCGCATCACCCGCCCGACGGTCCGGTTCGGCAAGCCGCTCGATTTCTCCCGCTACGCAGGCATGGAGAACGACCGCTTCATCCTCCGGTCGATCACCGACGAGATCATGTACGAGATCATGCGGCTGTCGGGCCAGGAGTACGTCGACACGTACGCATCCCGCGCCAAGGACGAGTCCAAGAAGGGCGACTCCGCGAAGGCCGGCGAGCAGCGCAAGCCCGCCGCCTGACGTATGACGGGGCCATGACCGCCACGTCGATCCGCGCCGTGGTCGCGGTCGAGAACCAGATGTTCCGTGCCCTGGCGGTGTTGCGGGTCGTGGTGCTCGTCAACACGGTCGTGCTGAGCATCGTCCGCAACAACTTCGACCGGCCGACCGCCGGTTGGATCTGCGTCGGGGTGATGGTGCTGTGGACCGCCCACGCAATCGTCACCTACGCCAAGCCGATCCGCCGGACCGTGCGCCTGCTGGTCGCCGACCTCGGCGTGGCGGTCGCGCTGATGGCGGTGACGCCGGTGGTGAAGGGCGAGTGGTTCAACGCGACCATCCCTGGGTTCTGGATCATGGGCGCCCTGCTCGCGTGGGCGGTGCGCTACGGCTGGCGCGGTGGACTGGTGGCGTCGCTGCTGCTGGCCGCGACGGACTGGCTGATCCGCGCCGACCACGACCAGGGCACCTACGCGAACCTGTTCCTCATCGCGATCGGCGGGCCGATCGTCGGCTTCCTCGCCGAGTCGCTTCAGCAGATGGCGGCCGAGCGCGACCGGGCCGAGCGAGAGGCGGCGGCGGCGAGCGAGCGCGCCCGGCTGGCCCGGGTCGTCCACGACGGGGTCCTCCAGGTGCTGGCGCTGGTCCAACGCCGCGGGACCGAGCTCGGGGGAGACGCCGCGGAGCTCGGTCGGCTGGCCGGTGAGCAGGAGCTGGCGCTGCGGACCCTGATCCGCACCCAGGACCGGGTGACGGCGGACGATCGCGCCGGCACCGAGGACCTCGCCGCAGCACTCAGCGCCCTGGCGCCGCGGCCGGGACTGGAGATCGCCCTTCCGGGTGGTCCGGTCGAGCTGCCGAGGCCCGTTGTCGGCGAGCTGGTCGCCGTCGTCCGTGCGTGTCTCGACAACGTGGACCGGCACGTCGGCGCGGACGCGCGCGCCTGGGTGCTGCTCGAGGATCTCGGCGACGAGGTCTCGATCTCGGTGCGCGACGAGGGCGACGGCATCCCCGAGGGCCGGCTGGCAGACGCCCAGGCCGAGGGCCGGCTCGGCGTCAGCGAGTCCATCGAGGGACGCCTCCGCGACATCGGAGGTACGGCGACGCTCAGCACCGGGTCGTTCGGCACGGAGTGGGAGCTCGTCGTACCCCGGAAGGCGGGAGCCTCATGACGATCCACACCGGCCATCCGTTCGCCGATGCCGAGCCGGACCCCGCCCGTCGGCTGCGCGGCCGGATCGGCGGCGGCGTGACGCTGTGGACCGCCGGCGGTGAGGGGAGCCGCACCGGCCTGACCGTCACGTCGATGATGGTTGCCCTCGGCCCGACACCGAGCCTGCTGGCGTTGCTCGATCCCGACAGCGACCTGCTCGTCGGGTTGCGCGGATCCGGACGGGCCGTCGTGCACCTGCTGACCTGGCGCGATCGGCAGCTCGCCGAGGCCTTCGCCGGCACCGCACCCGCACCCGGTGGGCCGTTCCGGCAGGCGGAGTTCACCGCGACGCCGTACGGACCGCTGCTGACGGGAGCGGGCACGCACGCCTTCGTCGGCCTCGCTGGTGAGCGAGAGGTGGGGTGGTCGATCGAGGTCTCCGCGACGCTGGAGGAGGTCACGGTCGGCGACGACGGCGACCGGCCGCTGGTGCACCGCCGTGGTCGGTTCCACCCGCTCCCTGAGTAGGGTCACCGTCCATGGACGAGGAGCCTCGGCTGCGGGTGATGGTCGTCGACGACCACCCGATGTGGCGCGAAGCCGTTGTCGCGGACCTAGAGGCCGCCGGCGTCGCGGTCGTCGCGACCGCAGCGACCGGCACCGAGGCGATCACCCGGTTCCGTGCGACCCGGCCCCAGGTCGTCGTGCTGGACCTGCAGATCCCGCCGCCGGGCGGCGTCGAGGTGACCGCGACCGTCCTGCAGGAGGACTCGTCGGCACGCGTCTTGATCCTGTCCGCGTCGGGCGAGCAGGACGACGTGCTGGAAGCCGTCAAGGCCGGTGCCACCGGCTATCTCGTCAAGTCCGCCTCGCGGGCAGAGCTGATCGCCGCCGTCAAGCGGGTCAGCGTCGGCGACAGCGTCTTCACGCCCGGCCTCGCCGGACTGGTGCTGGGGGAGTTCCGCCGGATGGCGCAGGATCCCGGCCCGGCGACCCCGCCGGGGGAGCAGCTCACCGATCGCGAGACGGAGGTGCTCAAGATGGTCGCCAAGGGCATGTCCTACAAGCAGGTCGCCGAACGGCTGGTGCTCTCGCACCGCACCGTCCAGAACCACGTGCAGAACACGTTGCGCAAGCTCCAGCTCCACAACCGGGTCGAGCTGACCCGCTACGCGATCGAGCAGGGACTCGACGATGACTGACTCCCTGCTCGACATCGCCGACGAGCTCTACGCACTGACGCCCGGAGAGTTCACCGCGGCCCGCGACGCCCGGGCCAAGGAGTGCAAGGGCACCGACCTCGCACAGTCGGTGAAGGCCCTGAAGAAGCCCGGCATCGCCGCATGGGTGATCAACCTGCTGGTCCGCCGCGAGGCCGGCCAGGTCGACCAGCTGCTCAATGTCGGCGCCGCCCTGAGGGACGCGCAGGCCGCGATGTCGGCGGGCGAGCTCCGGACGCTCACCAAGCAGCGGCGCCAGGTCACGGCCGCGGTCACGCAACAGGCCCGGTCCCTGGCGGCCGAATCCGGCCACAGGGTGACCCAGGCGGTCGCCGACCAGGTCGAGGCGACACTGACCGCCGCGATGGTCGACGCGGAGTGTGGGCGCGCGGTGCGCAGCGGGATGCTGGTGGCGCCACTGCACACCACGGGTGTCGACGCGGTCGGCGAGGCGGAGCTCGCCGCTGCCCTCGCGCTGCCGGAGGCGCTCGGCTTCGCGGCGACCGCCCGGGTGGCTCCCGAGCCCGGGCCGCCTGACCTCCGGGTCGTTCCCGACCCCGATGCGGCTGCCAAGGCGAAGTCGGCTGCCCGCGAGCGCCGTGACCAGGCCGCGACGGCGTACGACGAAGCCGCTGCCGCGCATGCCGAGTCCGTGGCCGACGTCGACCGGTTGTCGGCGCGGTCGCTCCAGCTGCAGGCAGAGCTCGACGAGCTGCGGCGCCGGGTGGCCGACCTCGAGTCCGAGCTCGACGAGGTCGACGACGAGCTCGGCGATGCGGAGGACGTGCGTGACGAGTCCTCGGCCGCGCTGCGGACGGCCACCAAGGAGCGGGACGCCGCGCAGGCCGCCTTGGACAAGCTGACCAGGGGGTAGCAGCCCTATGGCTTCCAGTCCGGTGTGGCCGACCGCAGCGCGTCGATGACCTGGGCCGCCGTCCAGCCGTCGCCGCCCAAAGCCTCGAGGTTGTTGGTGCCCAGCCAGGCGGCGAAGTGGAGGTGCCCCAGCGACTGGGCACGCCCATCGAGCTCTGCCATCAGCTCCGGGCTGTCGGGGATCTGCTCGTCCTCCGGGACGTCGGGGCTGAGTGCCTCGTGCAGCCCGAGCAGCCGATCGAGCTCGGGAACGGGGTCCTCGTGGTCGTCGATGCGGAGGTCGACGGCGACGTCGTCGAAGCCGCCGTACCCGGCTGCCTCCTTCACCACCAGCAGGGCTGCGGACTGACGGCCGCGGCTGTCCCCGCCCGTGACGTCTCCGGCGGCGAGCGCGGCCAGGAGTCGGCGGGCGAGGGGGGCCTCGGGGTCGCTGTCCTCGAACGCGTCCCGCATCGCCTCCACGACCTCCGGACCGACGAGGATGTTGCCCTGGACCGCGAATCCGTCTCCGGTGAGTCCGCCTGCCCACTCCAGGCACGCCGGTCCCGTGAAGGTCGCCGCACCACCCTCGACGTCGACGATGCCGACCTGGCGGTGGTCGCGGCCGTTGTCCTCCTCGATCAGCCGTTGGACCGTCACGGACGCAGTCGCACCCTCGTCGAGGTGGGCGAGGGCGAGACCCTTGTAGGCCACGTTGGCCCAGGCCTGGGTCGCGACGGCACCGACACCGGCGACCGCCGCCGGCACTACCGAGCCGACGGCGAGGAACTTGGAGGCGACGGCCACCCCCCACGACTCGCCGTCAGCGGACCGGGCCACGATCGAGAAGGTCATGGCGGCACCGTATCGAGAGATGGCGGATGACCCGGGTCACGGACCTGCCCTAGGGTTGGGGACGGTGGATCGTTCCAACCAGAGGAGTGCGGCATGCGCGTGGGAGTCCTGACCGGCGGGGGCGACTGCCCCGGCCTGAACGCGGTGATCCGCGCGGTCGTGCGCAAGGGCGTGAAGCAGCACGGTTTCGAGTTCGTGGGCTTCCGGGACGGCTGGAAGGGTCCGCTGGAAGGCATCACGATGCCGCTCGGCATCGAGCAGTGTCGGGGGATCCTGCCGCGCGGCGGCACCATCCTCGGGTCGTCCCGCACCAATCCGTTCAAGGTCGACGACGGCGTGCAGCGCATCAAGGACAACCTCGCCGCCACGGGTGTCGACGCCCTGGTCGCGATCGGCGGCGAGGACACCCTCGGCGTGGCCACCAAGCTCTCCGACCTCGGCGTCAACGTCGTCGGGGTACCGAAGACCATCGACAACGACCTGTCCGGCACCGACTTCACCTTCGGGTTCGACACCGCGGTCAACATCGCGACGGAGGCGATCGATCGGCTGCACACGACTGCCGAGTCGCACCACCGGGTGCTCGTCGTCGAGGTGATGGGCCGGCACGCCGGCTGGATCGCACTGCACTGCGGCATCGCGGGCGGCGCGAGCACGGTGCTGATCCCCGAGCAGCCGTTCGACATCGACGAAGTCTGCGCGCTGGTGCAGAAGCGCTTCGAGTCCAAGTTCGCTCCGATCCTCGTCGTCTCCGAGGGCGCAGTGCCGCGCGACGGCACCGGGATGACGCTGGCGAGCGGCGAGCTCGACGCGTTCGGCCACGTCCGGCTCGGCGGGATCGGCGACCGGGTCGCGAAGGAGATCGAGGATCGCACGGGCGCCGAGGCGCGCGCGGTCGTCCTCGGTCACGTGCAGCGGGGAGGCACGCCGACCGCGTTCGACCGTTGGCTCGCCACCAGGTTCGGGCTGCAGGCCATCGGCGCCGTCGCCGACGGCGACTACGGCGTGATGGTCGCGCTGCGCGGCAAGGACATCGTCCGGGTGCCGTTGAGCGAAGGCACGGCCGAGCTCAAGCTGGTCAGCCCAGAGGAGTACGCCGAAGCCCAGGTCTTCTTCGGATAAGTCACTCGCGCGACGGATGACAGGAGTCCGGCTGCGGTCCACACTCGGCTTGTGTTCGCGGTGCGTGCTCTCCATGCGTTCGACGGTTCCCGCTTCCTCGAGGGCGGCGCGACCGTCCTGGTCGACGAAGGCCGGATCGTGGGCGTCGAGCCCGCTGACTTCCCGGTGCCCGATGGGTGCGAGGTGGCGTCGTACGACGGCACGCTGATGCCCGGGCTCGTCGACGCTCATGTCCACCTGGTCGCCGACGCGAGCCCCGGCTCGCTCGAACGGGTCGGTTCGGTCCCACCTGAGGAGGTCGACGGTCAGATCGCGCGGTCGCTGGCGGTGCAGGCAGCGCACGGGGTCACGACGGTGATGGACCTCGGAGACCTCGACTACCGGACCCTGGCGTTCCGCGACCGCGCCACACCCGGAGAGCCGCGGATCGTCGCCGCCGGACCGCCGATTACGACCCCTGGCGGACACTGCCACTTTCTGGGCAGCACGGCGGCGACCCACGACGAGCTGCGGGCGGCAGTCGCGCACCATCAAGAGCGCGGCGTCGACGTGATCAAGGTGATGGCGAGCGGCGGCTTCCTGACAGCCGGCACCGACATGTTCGGCGCCCAGTACCCCGCCGAGGACCTTCGGGTGATCGTCGACGCGGCGCACGAGCTCGGCCTGCGGGTCCTGGCGCACGCGCACTCCGTGGCCGGGATCGAGGCAGCACTGGCGGGTGGGGTGGACGGGATCGAGCACTTCAGCGGCATCGCCCCGGGCGGGCCCGGGCTCACCGACGACCTGCTCGACCGCGTCGCCGCAGCCGGTGTCGTGGTCGACCCGACGATGGGGTTCGACGCCACGCTGATGGCTCGGATGCCGCCGCCTCCGCCGCAGGTCGCCGAGACCATGGCGGCTCTGGGCATGGACATGCCGGCGATGCTGGCGCAGCGCTACGTGGACGTCGGCCGGATGCGGGAGCGCGGGGTGCGCGTCGTACCAGGTGTCGACTCCGGTGCGATGCCGCTGAAGGCGCACGGCAACGCCTGGATCGCGGTCACCGACCTGGTCACGGGGGGCTGGCCGGTCGGCGAGGCGCTGGCCGCCGGTACCTCCGGCGCGGCCGACGCGTGCGGCGTCGGCGACGTGACGGGCCGGCTGGCCGTGGGGTACGACGCCGACCTGCTGGTCGCCGACGGCGACCTGGCCGCCGATCCGTCCGGTCTGGGCCGGCGGCAGGCCGTGCTGGTCCGGGGGGTCCTGGTCTGAACCGCCCGGCATCGGGCAGTATCCGGGTACTCGTCCTGCGATGGTGCGGGCTCGGCCCTGGAGGGTTCTCGGATGACCGTCTCGACCTCGGACGAACAAGCGCCGGCCAGTGAGCAGCAACCCCAGCTGAAACGGGTGATGGGGCCGTGGCTCCTGCTGCTGTTCATCGTCGGCGACATCCTCGGCGCCGGCGTCTACGCCGTGACGGGTCAGATGGCCGGCTACGTCGGCGGCGTGTTGTGGCTGCCGTTCCTCCTCGCCTTCGTGGTCGCCGTCCTGACCGCCTTCTCCTACCTCGAGCTCGTCACCAAGTACCCGGCCGCTGCCGGGGCCGCGCTCTACACGCACAAGGCTTTCGGGATCCACTTCCTCACGTTCATCGTGACGTTCGCCGTCGCCTGCTCGGGCATCACGAGCGCGTCGACGTCCTCGGCCACCCTCGCCCAGAACTTCTTCTCCGGCCTGGAGATCAATGGCTGGATGGATGTCCCGGGGACCGGGGTCAAGACAGCAGTCGCGATGGGCTTCCTGGTCCTGCTCGCGCTGATCAACCTTCGGGGCGTGGGCGAGAGCGTGAAGTTCAACGTGGTCCTGACCATCGTCGAGATGACCGCGCTGACGATCGTGATCGGTGTCGGGTTCGCGGTTGTCGCCCAGGGTGATGCGGACATGGGCGAGCTGGTGCGGTTCGACGACTACCAGGACATGGGACTCCTGTTCGCGGTCACGGCGGCCACCTCGATCGCGTTCTTCGCCATGGTCGGCTTCGAGGACTCGGTGAACATGGTCGAGGAGACCAAGGAGCCGGAGCGGATCTTCCCGCGGACGATGTTCATCGGTCTCGGCATCGCCGCGCTCCTCTACATCCTGGTGGCCATCTCGGTCGTGAGCGTCCTCTCGGAGTCGCAGCTCGAGAACATCTACGAGTCCGAGGGTGCGGCGCTGGTCGAGGTGGTCCACATCGGCTCGCCCGACTTCCCGATCGACAAGATCTTCCCCTTCCTCGCGGTCTTCGCTGTTGCCAACACCGCGCTGATCAACATGCTGATGGCGAGCCGGCTCATCTACGGGATGGCCAGGCAGCGGGTGCTTCCGAGGCAGCTCGGCAGTGTGCTGCCCGGCAGGCGTACCCCTTGGGCAGCGATCCTGGCCTCGACGCTCCTCGCGCTGCTGTTGATCTGGTACGTCACCAGCGACCCGGACAGCAACATCGTCGCGAACCTGAGCAGCACCACCGCGCTGCTGCTGCTCTGCGTGTTCGCCCTCGTCAACGTCGCCTGTCTCGTCCTGAAGAAGAAGCAAGCCGACCACGAGAAGGCGTTCTTCACCGCTCCGATGGCGGTGCCCCCAGTGGCGGCGGTCCTGTGCGTCTACCTGGCCGGGCCCTGGGTCGACCGCGACGGGATCGTCTACAAGATCGCCGGTGGTCTGATGGTGATCGGAATCGGACTCTGGGTCGTGACCTGGCTCATCAACCGCG
The DNA here is from genome assembly GCA_963846535.1 of uncultured Actinomycetota bacterium. Lineage (GTDB taxonomy): Bacteria > Actinomycetota > Actinomycetes > Propionibacteriales > Nocardioidaceae > Nocardioides. The sequence continues at coordinate 935,431 of CAWJWK010000003.1, read as the reverse complement.
TGGTCAACAAGGACGACGAGCCCCTGGGGTTCGCCGACATCGACCACATGGACATCGATCCCACGGACGACCCGCGATAGCACCGCGGCGCTCCGCGCGCCGTACCCTAGAGCGGTGACCGATCTCCCTTCCCTCGAGCAGTTGCACGCCCTCGGCGCGGCGCAGCAGCCGACCTACGACGACCCCGTGGCGCTCGCCGCGGCCGTCGCGCGGCTGCGGACGCTTCCGCCGCTGGTGTTTGCGGGCGAGTGCGACGAGCTGAAGGCGAAGGTCGCGGCGGCGAGCCGTGGCGAGGCGTTCATCCTGCAGGGCGGGGACTGCGCGGAGACGTTCGTCGACGCGACGGCCGACAACGTCCGCAACAAGCTCCGGGTGCTGCTGCAGATGGCGGTCGTGCTGACCTACGCCGCCTCGGTGCCGGTGGTCAAGGTCGGACGTCTGGCCGGGCAGTACGCCAAGCCCCGGTCGTCCAACGACGAGACCCGCGATGGCGTGACGCTGCCGGCCTACCGAGGCGACGCTGTCAACGGCTTCGAGTTCACGCCCGAGTCGCGCCGCCCCGATCCGCAGCGGCTGCTGGACGTCTACCACTCGTCGGCGTCGACGCTGAACCTGGTGCGTGCCTTCACCACCGGTGGTTACGCCGACCTGCGCCAGGTCCACACCTGGAACTCCGAGTTCGTCCGCAACAGCCCGGTCGGTCAGCACTACGAGGCGATGGCCGCCGAGATCGACCGCGCCCTCACCTTCATGCAGGCGATCGGAGCCAACCCCGACGAGTTCCACCGGGTCGACTTCTACTCCTCCCACGAGGCGCTGCTGCTGGAGTACGAGCACGCGATGACTCGCATCGACTCCCGGACCGAGCTGCCCTACAACGTGTCCGCCCACATGGTGTGGATCGGCGAGCGCACCCGGCAGCTCGACGGCGCGCACGTGGAGTACTTCCGGCACATCCGGAACCCGATCGGCTGCAAGCTCGGCCCGACGGCGACCGCCGACGACGCACTTGCGATCGCGGCGAAGGTCAACCCGACCAACGAGCCCGGGCGGCTGACGTTCATCACCCGCTTCGGCGCCGCCCGGATCAGGGACGGTCTTCCGCAGCTGGTCGAGAAGGTCACTGCCGAGGGTGTCGACGTGGCGTGGGTCTGCGACGCCATGCACGGCAACACCTTCGAGACCTCCAACGGCTACAAGACGCGGCGGTTCGAGGACGTCCTCGACGAGGTGCAGGGCTTCTTCGACGTGCACCGGGCGCTCGGCACGACTCCCGCCGGCATCCTGGTGGAGAACACCGGCGACGACGTGACGGAGATCATCGGCGGCGGTGAGGAGCTGGACGAGCTCGGCCTCGCGCACCGCTACGAGTCGGTCGTCGACCCTCGGCTCAACCGCGTGCAGTCGCTGGAGATGGCATTCCTCGTCGCAGGAATGCTGCGTCGGGCCTGAAGGCATATGGTGACCGGGTGCGCATCCGTTCGCCTCTCACGCTGACCGGGATCGGCACCACAGCGTTGCTCGCAGCTCTCGCGAGTGCCCCGGCGGCCGTCGGGGGCGGATCGACGATCACTGCCTCGGGCACGAGCTTCTCGCCCTCGAAGACCAAGGTCGGCCAGGGGACGTCGGTGACGTGGTCGTTCCAGGGCACCCACTCGACCACGTCGAACCAGAACTTTTGGAACAGTGGCGAGCGATCGTCCGGCACCTTCAACCAGGTACTGCCCTCGTCCGGGAAGTTCCCCTACCACTGCACAGTCCACGCAGGGATGAAGGGCAGCATCGCCGTACCCCTCAAGGCGAGCGGGTCGGCCGGCAGCGGCTGGACCCTGCGCTGGTCGGCGTCGGCAGCGGGTGCCGGTAGGGCGTTCGACGTCCAGTTCCGCCGGCGCGGCACGACGGCCTGGCAGTCGTTCCGCAACAACACGCCGGCCGCGACCGGGCTCTTCAACCCCGCGCGTTCCGCGACCTACCAGCTGCGCGCGCGCACCTCGAACACCGCCGCCGGCAAGGAGTCCGGCTGGTCGCCGGTGCTCACCAAACAGATCTCGTGATCGACCTCCGCTCCGACACGGTCACCCGGCCCAGCGAGGCGATGCGCGCCGCCATGGCGCGGGCCGAGGTCGGCGATGACGTGTACGGCGAGGATCCGACGGTCCGGGCGCTCGAGGAGCGGGTCGCGGGGCTGCTCGAGCACGAGGCGGCGCTGTTCACGCCAACCGGCTCGATGGCCAACGTCCTCGCGGTAGGGCTGGTCGTGTCGCCGGGCCAGGAGGTGCTGTGCGAGGCGCGCGCCCACATCGCCCGGGCCGAGCTGGGCGCGCACGGAGCGATCAGCGGCGTGACCATGCGCACCTGGTCGCATCCCCGTGGTCAGCTCGACCTGCCGGCCATCGAGGAGCTGTTCGCGCCCGACCTGGGTCCGTTCTTCGTGCCGACCGCAGCGATCTCGGTCGAGAACACCCACAACTTCGCCGGGGGAGCGGTGTTGCCGCTCGCCGACCTGAAGGCGCTGCGGGCGTTCGCCGACGAGCACCGCGCCGCGGTGCATCTGGACGGCGCCAGGATCTGGAACGCCCACGTCGCGACCGGTGTCCCGCTCGAGGCGTACGGCGCCACGGCCGACGTGGTGGGCGTGTGCCTGTCGAAGGGGCTGGGTGCGCCCGTCGGGTCGCTGGTCGTCGGTCCCGCCGCGCTGATGGTCGAGGCGCGAGTGCGTCGGAAGCGGCTCGGCGGGGGCATGCGACAGGTCGGCGTCCTCGCTGCCGCCGGCCTCTACGCGCTCGACCACCACGTCGAGCGGCTCGCCGACGACCACGTGCACGCCCGGCTGCTGGCGGAGGCATGCGGGGTCGACCCCGCTACCGTCGACACCAACATCGTCGCCTTCGAGCGGCCCGACGCCGCCGCGTTCATCGCCGCGGCGCGGGATTCCGGGGTGCTGGCGGGCGCGGTCGGGGCGCGGACGGTGCGGTTGGTCACCCACCTCGACATCAGCCGGGCCGACGCCGAGGTGGCGGCGAAGGTGCTCTCGGCGATCTGACCTCGCTGCTGGTTGAGGTGCGCCCGACGCTGGTTGAGCGGCGTCGGCGGCTTGCGGGCCGTGGGTGGTTGCTGGCAAGGACTTACCGAAAGTTACGTGGTTGCGCGCCGCTTCGGTTGCGGCGCGGTTCCCCGGGCCCTGCCCGGGCGCGACGTTGCTTGAGGTGCTCGCTGTGGTTGCGGCACCAGACTCCAGACCACTTGTCGTGCACAGGCTGTGATCGCGAATCGCGTTGTCCACAGCGGGGTCTGAGCTCTTTGGTTGTGTCGGAGGTTCCATGTTGAATAGGTCTCATGGATCTCGGGACCGCACCGCTCTTCGACCTCACCGCCACCGCGGTCGAGGCCGACGAGCCTGTCGTGCGCTCGAGGTCCGAGAGCTGCTGACCGAGATCCGCGACCACCGGGCCGCGATCGCCGAGCGCGAGATCGCGACTAGTCCGAGAGATCGCGGAGTGGGCCGCCGAGCATGTCGTGGACGACGAAGCGAACGCAGCGACGTTGACCGAACGGGGTCTGGACACCGGGCTCCCGGTCGCCGGACCCGGTGCCCCGCTGATCAGCGACTTCGCGGTGATGGAGCTCAGTGCGCTGTTGGGCCGCTCCTTGGACTCGGGCCGCAACTACGTCGGTCAGGTCGTCGAGCTCGCCTACCGCCTCCCCAAGACCTGGGCCCGGGTCCTGACAGGTGAGGTGCCGGTGTGGAAGGCACTACGGATCGCCGACTCCACCCGCCTCCTGCCCCTAGATGCAGCCTCGTTCATCGATGCCCAGCTGGCGCCGTTCGCCGACGGGTGCACCTGGGCGCAGATCGACCGGCTGGTGGAGACCGCACTGGTCCGGTTCGACCCCGCCGCTGCCGAGGAGAACGTCGCCGTGAGGCCGCGCAGGAGCACCGGCACGTCGAACACCGGCCTGGACCAGGTCGGCTACGACGGTATCGCCGACATCAGCGCCACCCTCGACATCGCCGACGCCCTCGACCTCGAACAAGCCCTCGCCCGCCGCGCCAAGCTCTACGGCCAGCTCGGCGACGAAGACTCCCTCGACGTACGCCGCGCCAAAGCCCTCGGTGAGATCGCCCGCGAGGACCTCGCCCTCGACCTCGAGGTCGCCGACCCCGACACCGGGGAGATCACCCGCACCATCCCCGGCCGCAAGACCGAGCTCACCCTCCACATCAACGCCGACCGACCACACCGTCGGCCGGCTGGGCAACACCCGCACCCCGATCTGCGTGGAGCAGATCAAGGAATGGCTCACCCTGCCCAACACCAGCGTGACCGTCCGACCGGTCCTCGACCTGGCCGGAAGCCAGCCGGTCGACTCCTATGAGATCCCCGACCGGATCCGCCGCCAAGTCGAGCTCCGTGACCACCACTGCGTCTACCCGCACTGCACCCGACCAGCCGAGTCCTGCGACCTGGACCACGTCGTCCCCTACGCCGAGGGCGGCGAAACAAGTGCGGGCAACCTCGCCCCGACATGCCGTGGCCACCACCGGATGAAGACCGCCGGCAACGCCGGCTACCGGATCCTCGCCCCCAGCACCTACCTATGGACCATCGGCACCCGCCGCTACCTGGTCGACCCCACCGGCACCCACGACCACTAGCCACCCCGCCCCGAACCCCGCCACCTGAGACCCACCGGCGGGGCCATCGGCATGCCCGGGAGTGCCTGACGACGGATCAGAGCGACTTCGCGTAGACAAGTCCGGGGGCCGAGAAGAAGCCGCCGGCGTCGACCTCCGCGACCTGGGCCGCTGTCAGTTCGATCCCGGTGATCACCTCGGCCATAGCCAGGCCGACGGCGAACGGGTCGGATCCGTCGTCGTCGTCATCTTCGTCAAGAGCGATCCGGGCCAGGTCGAAGAGTGAACGTAGCTCGGTCGGGACGACCTCCGGGTTCTCCTCATGGACGTACTCGTCGTTGTCGTAGAGCAGCTGACCGTCACGTGCGCAGCCGAACCGTTCGTGTGCCTGGATGTTGGACCGCACCACGGCTGCGGCGGCGCCGTCCCGGGACAGCTCGGCGAGCGCCGCGTTGGTGGGATCGCCATAGCAGGTGGGCTCGATCGCGAGGATGCCCGAGGGCAGGTCGATCAGCCGTCCTGCGCCACGCCGTGGACAACCGCCGGGTTGTCCGACCAATTAGCCTGCGCTGATCGCCACCTCGCTGATCGCGGTGTAGTCGCGCGCATCCGGACCGTCGCCGGGCTCCGTCACCTGGACCAGCCGCAGCTCGACCGTCGTCGTCCGGACCGGATCGACGGTGGTCGTCTGGAGCTCGTGGTCCTCTTCCAGCTGCTGCTCGACCTCGGTGCCGTCGTCGAACACCCAGGCGACCTCCATGATCCGGCGGTTCCCGGCGTACCAGTCGTTCGGCGGATCGACCTTGGCATAGCCGTTGACGAGGCCGACCTCGGTCACGGTGACGGCCTCGGCGAACGAGAAGGTGACGACCGCGCCGGTGCCGTCTCCGGCCATCCGCCAGCTCGTCGTGGGATCGGCGTCGAACAGGTTCGCGGCCGTGTAGCTGACTCGGTCGCCGTCGCTGTCGACGCTCGGCGGTGCGGTGTCCGGCACCCGGACGTCGACCGGCGCCAGTGGTGAGGCGGCATCGGCCGGTGCCTCGCTGTCGACCTGTTGGGCAGCATCGCGGGCGCGCTCGGTTCGATCGTCGGCGTCGTCGTCGCCGGACGGCGCCAGCAGCAGCAGCGCGACGCCGGCGGTGGCGAACGCGGCGATCACCAGCAACGCGATCAGCCAGGGCATCATCGACCGCCGCGGCTTGCGTCCGCCGCCGACGTCGTACGACGCCGCCGGGGCCGGCGTCGGCATCGGGCCCGCGGCGGGCGCCTGCGCGGCGTCGGCGAAGAGCGGGTAGCGCGCGGACGACGGCGCCGGCCCTGGATCAGGAGGGGGCGGAGGAGTCGCCGGCCGGTCGGTCGGCGTGCGCGTGGGGACCGACGGCAGGTCGGCCGACCGGACGATGGTCAACTGGTCCGACTCGGCGTCGGGCGGTGTCGCCACGCGGGCGCCACAGTTCGTGCAGTACCGGCCGATGCCGAGTTGATGACCGCAGTTCGTACAGAACCTCGAGACCAATTCCAGCGACCCCCTCGTCCTCGGCCGGTCGAGCCTAACCCGGCTGAATCGGAGTCACCGCTTCCGCGGGACCCCGTCCGATGATGGGCGGGATCTGGCGGACGGCCTGGGCGAGGGCCCGTAGGTCCGGCCCGTGCAGCGCTTGCGGACCGTCGCAGAGGGCCACCTCGGGGTCGGGGTGGACGTCCACGATGATGCCGTCGGCACCGACCCCGATCGCCGCCCGCGACAGCGGTACGACGAGGTCCTTGCGCCCGGAGGCGTGCGACGGGTCGACGATGATCGGCAGGTGGCTCGTCGCCTGGACGATCGGTATTGCCGAGATGTCGAGGGTGTTGCGCGTCGACGGCTCGAACGTCCGGATGCCACGTTCGCAGAGCACGATGTCGAGGTTGCCCCGCTGCGCGACGTACTCAGCCGCCATCAGCCACTCCTCGATCGTCGCCGTCATGCCCCGCTTGAGGAGCACCGGCTTGCCGGCCTCGCCGACTGCCTGCAGCAGGCCGAAGTTGGCCATGTTGCGGGTGCCGATCTGCAGCATGTCGGCCTGCTCGGCGACCTCGGCGACGTCGCGGGCGTCGACGACCTCGGTGACGATCGGCAGGCCGGTCGCCTCGCCGACGGCGGCGAGGATGTCGAGGCCAAGGCGGCCGAGACCCTGGAATGCGTACGGCGACGTCCGTGGCTTGTAGGCGCCGCCGCGCAGCACGGTTGCGCCCGCCGCCCTGGCCATGGTGGCGGCCTCGAGCGTCTGCTCGGGCGACTCGACCGCGCATGGTCCGGCGATGAAGGTGAAGGTCGCGGGGCCGATCGGGACCTGCCGACCGCGCTTGCCGACCCACACCGTAGAACGGTCCGGGTGGTGCTGACGGCTGACCAGCTTGTAGGGATCGGAGATCCGGTGCACGGCCGCGACTCCCCGCAGGGTGCGCAGGTTCAGCCCGTGGAAGCTGTCGACATCACCGACCAGACCGATGATCGTGCGGTCGACGCCCTGGGACACGAAGGCCTTGCCGCCGACGGCCTCGACCTTCTCGACGACGTGCGCAACGTCCTCCGGCGTTGCGTCCGGCGCCATGACCACGACCATGATGTCGAGAGTAGGCGCGGCACCCCGACGCCCCTCCCGGATTCACGATCCGGACGTGGGGCGCGAGTCACAGTTCGGTCACGTGTCGGTCAGCCGGTCAGCGCCCGTCTCTTGACCTCGGCCTCCAGGTCCTCCAGATCGTGCTCCAGCATCCGGCGGGTCCGGTCGTGGTTGAAGCCGCCGAAGAAGTTCCACGCCAGCTTCTCGGTGATGGTCCGGTCGTCCGTCGCCACGGTGGTCGTCATCGCGACCCGGGTGTGGTCGGACTCGCTGCCCATCGGAGTGAGTCGGTACGACGTGCGCACGGTGTCGTGCCCGAGCCGGGTCTCGACGAGCGCCTTCCTCGGCGCCTCGCACTCGACCACGTGCAGCTCTTCCTCGCCGTGATGTCCGAACATGGTGCGCTTCTCGTGCCACGTGGTGCCGACGTCGTACGGTCCGTCCGTCAGCAGCCTGCTGTCGCTGATGCTGCGGAAGACCTGGTCGGCGTTGGCGACGTCGGTCAGCACGTCCCAGACCAGCTGGGGCGGCGCCGGAAGCGTCTTGTTGAGATAGATGATGTGACCGGCCATTTCGGGTGGCCCTTTCTTCCCCCTTCTCGGCCCCCAGCCCTCCCATGGTGCTCCTGCACCAGCGTGGAAATCCAGGGAGACCGGACCCGAGCCGGTGGGATCAGACCACGTAGAGAGTGATCCTGCTGCCCTTCGGCGCCATCGTCCCGGCCGGCGGGTCGGTGCTGTAGGCGCGCTCGCCGGTGAAGTACACGGGAGCGTGCTCGATGCTCACCTCGAACCCGAGGTCCTCGAGCTCGGCGACGGCGTCCTCGGTCGGCTCGTAGAAGACCCGCGGGACCTCGATCAGCTCGGGACCGTCGGACACCACGAAGTCGACCTTGTCGCCCTTGAACAGGGTGCCTCCCGTCGGCTCGTGGCTGATGACGTTGCCCTCGGCGATCGTGTCGCTGTTCTCATGACCGACGACGTCGACGACCAGTCCGCGGTCCTCGAGCTTCGCCTCGGCGGCCGCGAAGCTCTTGCCGACCCAGTCGCCGACCTGCAGCGGCTGCCGCCCCTGGCTCACGACCAGCTTGACCACGGCGTTGACCGGCATGGCCTTGGCCTTCTTCGTCCCGAACTCCGGGTCGCTGCTGATGACTCGACCCTTGGGTACCCGCTCCGAGTAGGCCTCCTCGATCTTGCCCACCACTAGCTTGAGGTCCTCGAGTGCCTCGGTCGCTTCGTCGACGGTCTTCCCCCGCAGGTCCGGGAGGTCATGCACCTCCTCGCCCAGGGAGAGGGTGAGGGTGACCTCGTCGCCCGGCAGGATCCGCTCGCCGGGGCCGGGATCGCTGCCGATCACGTCGCCCGCGTCGACGGTCGTCGAGTAGACCGCGTCGGCGTAGTCGACCTCGAGGCCGGCGTCCTCGATCTTCTGCTCGGCGTCCGCCTGGGGCAACCCCGCGACACTGGGCGCGGTCGTGTAGCGGGCCCAGCCGAACCAGTAGGCACCTCCGCCGGTGACTGCCACGACGAAGGCCGCGACCAGGAGAAGGACGAGGCCGTTGCGTCGCCGCCGCGGCCGGGGCGGGACAGGGTCCCGACCGACGTCCGGCCGGGGCGGAGGCGGCGGGGTTCGCCTCGGCGGCGGAGGGAGCACGGTCTCGAGAGGCGTGGTTCTGGACTCGTCCCAGAGCTCGCTGATCGGCTCGGGCATCGTGTCCGTCGTGTCGGTGCGGGCGACAGCGGGCAGCAGGTCGGCCACCAGCTCGTCGTCCTCGCGCACGCCCTCGTGCAGTGCGTGGGTGACCCGGTGGGCGTGGTGGAGCAGCACTCCGGCATCAGACGGCCGCAGCGAGCGGTCGCGGGTCGTCGCCCGCGCGACCAGCGCGTCGACGTACGCCGGCAGGCCGGGCACTTGCGCCGACGGCGCCGGGACGTCCTCGTGGACGTGCTTGTAGGCGACGGCGATCGGCGACTCGCCCTGGTGCGGCTTGTGACCGGTCAGGAGCTCGTAGAGGATCACGCCGGCCGCGTAGACGTCGGCGCGCGCGTCGGCCCTGCCGTCGACGACCAGCTCGGGAGCGAGGTAGGACACGGTGCCGATGAGGACGCCGCCCGTCGCCGTGTGCTGCGTCTCGGCGCTCACTGCCCGGGCGAGGCCGAAGTCGGCGACCTTGATCCGCCCGTCGTCGGCGATGAGGACGTTCTCGGGCTTCACGTCGCGGTGGATCAGTCCACTGCGATGCGCGGACGCGAGGGCGGAGAGCACCGGGTCGAGGATCGCCAGCGCCCGCTCTGGCGACATCGGCGCTTCCTTGGTGATCGTGTCGCGGAGGGTGTGCCCCGGCACCAGTTCCATCGCAAGGTAGACCGTCCCGGCGTCCTCGCCCTGGTCGTAGACCGCGACCACGTTGGGGTGCGACAGCCGTGCGGCTGCCCGGGCCTCCCGCACGAAGCGGGCGGCGAACTCCTCGTCGCCGCTGGTCGCGTCGCCGAGCCCGGCGTGCATGATCTTGATAGCCACGGCACGATCGAGCCGGATGTCGTGGGCCTCGTAGACCGAGGCCATCCCGCCGCGCGCGATCCGCGGGCCGATCCGATAGCGGCCGTCGAGGAGCCGTCCGGTCTGCGGGTCTTTGTCGCCGGGCGTCGGGGACGACGAGCCGCGCGGGCTGCTGCCGCGGTCGTACGTGTCCTCGTGCACAGCGACCCTCCTGTGCAGTCCGTGCGGGTCCCGGCGGGGAAGAACCGGAGCCCACAGGATACGTGGCGGGTCTCATCGCCCTCCGCAACCACGCCGCAACTGGCGGTCTCCGGCGCGGCTCGGAATGATGGGCGCCATGAGCGAATCCGCACCTCGGCTGGCCGACCACGACCTGGCGGCGCTCGTCGACGAATGGCTCGACTGGGACGCTGCCGCAGCGGTCATCGGCGTGACTCCGGCGAAGGTGCGAACGATGGTGCGCGACCACGAGCTGGCCTCGGCCGTGCCGGCGCCGGGCAGGGCGCCGATGGTCCCGGCGTTGTTCATCGACGACGAAGGGCTTCCGGTCAAGGGCCTGCCCGGCCTGCTGACCCTCATGCACGACTCCGGATTCGACGACCGCGAGTGCATCGCGTGGATCTTCCTCGACGCCGATCTGCCGGGCCGGCCGATCGACGCGCTGCGGGAGAACCGCGGCCGCGAGGTCCGGCGCCGCGCGCAAGCCATGGCGTTCTGAGGCTCACGACGTGGCGCTCTCGGGGACCAGGCGCACGACGACCAGCCTGATCTCCACGGCGCTCGTCGCCGTACTGGCCGGGGTCGTGTGGTGGATCCAGGCGGGCTCGGACAACGACACCGCTCCCTCGCCGTCGAACCCTGCGACTTCGGCGGAGATTGACGAGGCGAGTGGCCTTCCGTACATCGCGTTGGGCGACCTGCCGGCCGAGGCGGCCGACGTCGTCGCGCTCATCGACCAGGGCGGTCCGTTCCCGTACGACAAGGACGGAAGCACATTCGGTAACTACGAGGGGTTGCTTCCGGACCATGATCCCGGCTATTACCGGGAGTACACGGTGGAGACGCCCGGGTCGTACGACCGTGGTGCCCGTCGGATCGTCGGCGGCGCCGAGGGTGAGCTCTATTGGACCGAGGACCATTACGAGTCGTTCGAGGTGATCTGGAGATGACCGACACAGAATCGAAACGGGCATGAGCGGCCTGGCCGCCGTGCTCGCCCACCGGCACGACGCCGGCGTCCATCTCTGGCACAACGCACTCCACGTCCCCGATGTCCAGCACGCGGTCGAGCACGCGGGCTGGCAGTTCGGGTACGTAGACGGCGTCGCGCTGGAGAGCAAGAAGGAGGTGCTCGGCGCCATCGGTGACGCGCTCGACTTCCCCGACCACTACGGCGGCAACCTCGACGCGCTGCGCGACTGCCTCCGTGACCTGAAGACCCCCACGGTCCTGCTGTGGGAGGGCTGGGGCAGCCTGGCCCGGGCCGAGCCGAACGCGTTCGAGAAGGTCTGTCGTGTCCTCGGGCGTCGCGACGACGGCGAGGCGACGCTCGAGGTGCTGCTGCGGGGCCCGGGACCGGTCGACGGGCTCGAGTCGCTCGACTGAGTCAGAGCACGCGGCGGGTGGCCGACGCCGCGAGGCCGTCGAGCACGGCGCACGCGTGCTCGTCGAGGCCCCCGGCGGTCCGGGCAGCGTCGAGCGCTCCGACCGCACGCTGGGCGAGGTCGTCGATCATCGCCTCGACCCGCGAGTGCGCGCCGGCGCGGTCGATGATGCCGCGGAGCTCGGCGACCTCGTCCGCGGACAAAGCGGTGCCGAGCGCAGCGTCGAGCCGGGCCGCCTCGGCGTCCGTGGCGGACTCGAGCGCCAGCGCGATCAGCACCGTGCGCTTGCCCTCGACCAGGTCGTCCCCCGCGGGCTTGCCGGTCGTCGCCGGGTCGCCGAACACGCCGAGCAGGTCGTCCCGCAGCTGGAACGCCTCGCCCAGCGGGAGACCGTACGACGTGAGGGCCGCCAACGTCTCCGGGTCGGCTCCCGCGAGCGCGGCGCCGATGTGGAGCGGCCGCTCGATGGAGTACTTCGCCGACTTGTACCGCAGCACCGTCATCGCCTCGTCCACAGTGGCCCGACCGCGCGCCTGGGCCGACACGTCGAGGAACTGGCCGGCAATGACCTCGGACCGGCAGGTGTCGAGGACGTCGAGCGCCGGGCCGATCCTGTCCCAGGGCATGCCGCACCGGCGGAGCAGCTCGTCTGACCAGGACAGCAGGAGGTCGCCGAGCAGGATCGCGGCGGCCGCGCCGTACTGCTCCGGATCGCCGGGCCACGCCTCCTCCTGGTGGAGCGCCGCGAAGCCGCGGTGCGTGGCGGGTCGCCCGCGGCGGGTGTCGGACGCGTCCATCAGGTCGTCATGGACGAGCGCGCTGGCGTGGAGGAGCTCCAACGACGCGGCGGCGCGAAGGACGGCGCGGTCGTCGTACTCCTCGCGCGCGGCAGCGCGGAACCCCCAGTAGCAGAACGCGGCGCGGAACCGCTTGCCACCGGTGACCGCGGCGCGGCCTTCCGCGACCAGCCGCGCGGCGTCGTCGCCGAGGGGAGAAAGCCGCTCGGCCTGCCCGTCCAGGAAGGAGTCGATGGTCGCCTGCAGCTCGGCGCGGAACTTCTCCTGGTCGCCCTGGTCCCACGCCTGCCCGGTCACGGCCCCGACTCTATTGACCGCCTGACGGGTGGCCGCAGCCGGGCGCCGTGGCGACCTTTACACTCCGGCACATGACTACTGGTCGTGGCCGCTCCCTCGGCGACATCATCCGTGAGGGCGATCACTCCTTCTCGTTCGAGTTCTTCCCGCCGAAGGACGAGGCGGGTGAAGAGCAGCTTTGGAGCGCCATCCGCGCGCTCGAGCCCTACCGGCCCACCTTCGTCTCCGTGACGTACGGCGCCGGCGGCAGCACGCGTGACAAGACGGTGGCCATCACCGGTCGGATCGCGCGCGAGACGTCGCTGGTGCCGATCGCGCACCTGACCTGCGTCGGTCACACCCGCGAGGAGCTCGAGGGCATCCTCGATGCTTACGTGGCCGAGGGCGTCTTCCACCTGATGGCGCTGCGGGGCGACCCGCAGGAGGGGCCACGGGCCCACTGGACGCCGACCTCCGGCGGCCTCAACTACGCGCTCGACCTCGTCGAGCTGGCCCGCACCCGCGGCGACTTCCGGATCGGCGTCGCCGCGTTCCCGGAGGGACACCCCAGCGCCGAGTCGCTCGACGTCGACGCCGATCGGCTGGTGGCGAAGGCCAACGCCGGTGCCGAGTTCGCGGTCACCCAGATGTTCTTCCGGGCCTCCGACTACTTCGGGCTGGTCGACCGGGTCCGGGCTCGCGGCGTCGACATCCCGATCCTCCCGGGCATCATGCCGATCCTGAACCTCAACGCGATCCGTCGGCAGGGCGAGCTCATCGGCACGTCGGTGCCCGAGGAGATCGTTGCCCGGATCAGTGCCGCCGGGCCGGAGCCGACGGCGGTCCGCGCCGAGGGCATCAAGCTGGCCGCCGAGCTCTGCGAGGAGCTGCTCGAGGGTGGCGCGCCGGGCCTGCACTTCTACACGCTGAACCGCTCGAAGGCCACGCTCGAGATCTTCGAAGCCCTTCAGATCACGGTCTGAACCGGGCAGACCCTTACGACGCCGGCCCGATCACCTGCGCGACCAGCGCTGCCGACTGGGTCACGAACGGGATGCCCGCACCGGGCGCGGCATGCGCGCCGGCGGCGTAGACACCCTTGATCGGTGTCGTCGGCCCGAGCCGGTAGCGGACGGTCCCGCGGCCCTGCCAGAGCACGCCACAGGGTGAGCCGTGCCACTGCTCGACGAGGTCACGCGGCGAGAGGTCGACACGGGCGACGACCTGCTCGCGGATGTCGATCCGGTGCCGGGCGAGTGCCTCGAGGATGTCCTCGGCGAGCTTGCCCCGACCGTGCAAGGTCCACGCCGTGCCGCCCTCGGGCGCGGTACCTCCGGTCCGGATGATGACGAGGGGGTCGGCGTGGAGCACGAGCTCGGCCGGCATCTCGGGCACCTCGCCGACCAGGCCGATGTGGGCGACGACCGGTGGCAGAGCCGGCATGGTGCGCTCGACGATCGACGCCAGGGCGGGCAGCCGCCGGGGGTCGATCGCCACGACCACCGCGTCGACGTCGATCTCGCCGCTCTCGACCGCGACGCCCGCGACCCGGCCTTCGCGCACGACGAGGTCGCGCGCCGCCGTACCGGTGAGGACGGTGACGCCGCGGGTCTCGAGCCGAGCGGCCAGCAGGTCGACCAACCGGGACATTCCGCCGGGGATCTTCCACGCGCCGAAGCACTGCTCGAGGTAGTTGGTGACGCCCACCCAGGCCGGCACGTTGCGCAGGTCGTGCCCCTCGGCCACCGCCCGGTGCCCGGCGACCAGGGCGAGCCGGTCGTCGCGGAAGTCCCGGCGCAGCCGCTTGTGCAGGGTCTCGCGGGTGTTGAAGAGCGAGTTGAGGTCCTTCGGAACGTCTCTCTGGTCCCACGGCGCTTCGACGTACTCCTTGCGCAAAACCTCCCACACCGGCTCGTAGGTCTCGACGTGGCGCACCCAGGCCTCGCCCAGACCGGGCCCGAGCTCGTCGAACGCCGCGATCTGGGCAGCCCGTGAGCCGCCCGGGACGCGCACCGAGGTGCGGTCCTCGAACCGGTGCTCGGTGATCACCTCGAGCGGCTCGAGCTCGCCGCCGAGCTCGGTCTCGAGCGGCCGACCGGACTTGCGGAAGAGGTCGCGCAGGGCCGCGGGCACCAGCGTCGAGGTCGCCGACCCGTCCCACGTGTAGCCGCCCTCGCTGACGAGGCCGAGAGCACCGCCCAGGGTGGGAGAGGCCTCGACGAGCACGACCTGGTGACCGGACTTCGCGAGCCGGGCCGCGGACGCCAGGCCCGCGAGCCCGCCTCCGATGACGACGATCCTCATCCGCGCCGCAACCCCCGGCTCACTCGACGTCGATCGGGCTGGCGCCGGTCAGGAGCAGGAGCTCGTCGTACGTCGTTGAGAACACCGCGGCCGGGTGCCCCGCCGCCGCCCACACGACGTCGTAGCGCTGGAGCCAGGCGTCGAGGTACGTCGGCACTGGCGCCGGGTGGCCGATGGGCGAGACCCCGCCGATCACCTGGCCGGTGTGCTCGCGCACGAAGTCCGGCGACGCCCGTCGCAGCTTGTCGACGCCGACGCCGGCAGCGGTCTTCTGCGTGTCGACCCGGTGGGCGCCCGAGGTCAGGATCAGCACCGGTGAGCCACCGGCGTCGAAGAGCAGACTGTTCGCGATCGCCCCCACCTCGCACCCGAGCGCTTCGGCCGCGAGTGCGGCCGTGTGCACGGCATCGGGCAGAATGACGATCTCGCCAGCTCCGCCGCGTCGGGCGTGCTCGGCGCGGAACCGGCTGATCGAGGGATGGTCGGCCGACATGGGTGTGACCCTAGGGCACCGCACCAACGCGGTTAGCCCGGGATCGGGGAGTCGAGGAGGACGGATGGGCAAGCGACCGGCGGCGATCGACCTGGCGTCGTGGCTGCTGTGGATCCAGGTGCTTGCCGGCCTCGTGGTCTCGGTGCTCGTCGTGTTCTTCCGGGACGACCTCGAGGAGGCGTGGTCGCCCGGGCGGAGCGGCGACAGCACCGTCCAGCCGCTGGACTTCGTGCCGGTGATCCTGGTGCTCTACGCCGTCATCGCGATCACGACACTGACCCTGATCCCGATGATGCGGGCCGGCCACAACTGGGCGCGGCACGCGTTGGGGCTGATCGACATCAGCATCCTGCTCGCGACGATCGCGACCGTGCGGACGATGCCTCCGGCCGTGTTCCGCGGGCTGATCATCGTCGCGGCCGTGCTGGCCGCAGTCACGCTTGTTTTCGTGTGGCATCCGGACTCCCGGAGGCACTGCCGCGAGCTGACCGACGAAGCGGACGAAGCGGAGGACCCAGCGGCGGACGCAGGGGATGACGCAGGGGCCGCGGAGGAGGCCGAGGTCGCCGACGACGCGACGTCGTAGCCGCCCGACCCGCCCGCAACCCTTGACCTTGTGTCGGGGGAGCGGTGTACCTTGGTCGTATTCGAACACGCGTTCGAACAGATCAAGGAGTCGTCCATGCCCAGCGAGCAGCACCTGCTTCTGCATCCCGATCACCTGCCCGCGACGACGCACTCCTACCTGCTCCGCTCGGCGGCGTCCCTGAGCGAGGCGGTCGCGGCCAGCGACATCGCCGAGCGCTACGCCTGCGCCCACGTCGCCGCGCTGCGTGCCGCAGCGGCGCTGCTGGCCGCGCGAGCGCGACCCACTCCGGCGCGCCGACGCCAGCAGAAGAACGCGTGGGTGCTGCTGACCGAGGTCGCGCCCGAGCTGGGGGAGTGGGCGTCGTTCTTCGCCTCCGGTGCAGCCAAGCGCGCGGCCGCCGAGTCCGGGTCGACGCGCGCTGTCAGTGAGCGCGAGGCAGACGATCTCGTGCGCGACGCCGACCGCTTCCTCGCTGTCGTCGAGCAGGCGCTCGGCCTCACGCCGCACCTGCCGCTCGGCGACCAGCTGGTCAGGTGCGCTGCCGGATAGTGTTCTCGCCATGGTCTCCCGTGAGCGGCCCGGAGAGCGTCCGGGCTCGGTGCGCACCGCCGTGGTCTGGGACGCTCTCGGCCCGGTGCTGTCCGGCGCACCGTGCGACGTCGTCGACATCGGCGGCGGCACGGGGGGATTTGCCGTCCGCGTCGCCGAAGCCGGGCACCGGGTCACCGTCGTCGACCCGAGCCCCGACGCGTTGGCCGCGCTCGCCCGGCGGGCGCGAGAGGTCGGCGTCGACGTGGCCGCACACCAGGGCGACGTCTCCGGCCTGCTCGACGTCGTGGGCCCGGAGAGCGCCGACCTCGTGCTGTGCCACGGGCTGCTGGAGGTCGTCGACGCCGGCGACGCGTTGGCGACCATCCGCAAGGTGCTGCGTCCCGGCGGCACGGTCAGCATCCTGGTCGCCCAACGGCACGCCGCCGTCGTCGCCCGGGCGATGGCGGGCCACCTCCACCAGGCACTCGCGATGCTCGACGGCGACGACCACGCGGAGCGCCCGTCGGGGCGGTCCGCTCGCCCGGCGCGACGGTTCACTGCCGGTGAGATCACGTCGCTGGTCGAGGAGGCCGGGTTCGCCGTGTCGGGCATCCACGCCGTGCGGGTGTTCACCGATCTCGTGCCGGGGTCGCTGCTCGACCAGGAGCCGGGTGCCGCAGCCGCGCTCGCCGATCTCGAGCGAGCGGTCGCCGAGCGGGCTGAATACCTCCCGCTCGCCACGCAGGTCCATCTGCTCGCACGGTAGTTCGACGGCGCGAGCGTGGCGGTGACCGCGCCGCACCTGCTCCACGTCGACATGGACGCGTTCTACGCGTCGGTGGCGATCCGCGATCGACCGGAGCTGCAGCACCAGCCGGTGGTCGTCGGGGGCGGGCACCGCGGTGTCGTGCTCTCGGCCAACTACCCGGCCCGGCGCTACGGCATCCGTTCCGGGATGTCGGGAGGCGAAGCGCGTCGGCTCTGTCCACGCCTGGTGGAGGTGCCGCCCGACTTCGACACCCTGCGGCCGGTCTCGAAGGCGATCATGGAGACGTTCCGCGGATTCACCCCATTGGTCGAGGTGATGTCCCTCGACGAGGCGTTCCTCGACGTGCGCGGAGCGGCCAAGCTGTTCGGGCCGCCGGAGCTGATCGCCGAGCGGATCAGGTCCCGGGTCCGGGCCGAGCACGGCATCACCTGCTCGGTCGGCATCGCCGCGGCCATCTCCGTCGCCAAGCTGGCGAGCCGCCGGGCCAAGCCCGACGGGGTGCTCGCGATCTCGCCGGAGAGATTCGTGGCGATCGTCCATCCGCTCGACGTCGGCGAGCTCTACGGCGTCGGCGAAGCCACCCGCCAACGGCTGCACCGGCTGGGTCTGCTCACCGTCGGCGACGTCGCCGGCATCCCGGTGGCCGAGCTGCGCCGGATGGTCGGCGGGCACCTCGGCGGCCACCTCCACGCTCTCGCCTGGGGGGCCGACCGGAGCGAGCTCTCGCCCGGTGGCGCCGGCACCTTCGGCTTCGGCGAAGGTGTGCCCGAGGGCAGCATGGGCTCCCAGCACACGCTCGCTGTCGATACCCGCAGTCACGACCAGCTCGCGCGAGAGCTGCTCCGCCTCTCGGCACGGGTGGCCGCTCGCCTTCGTGATGCGGACAAGGTCGGCCGCACGGTGGCGATCACGATCCGGTGGAGCGACTTCCGCACGATCACCCGGTCGCGGACCCTGCCGGAGCCGACCGACGTCACCCACGACGTCTACGCGGCAGCCCTGCTCCTGCTCGACACGGTCTTCCCGTTGCGGATGGCGGTGCGCCTGGTCGGGGTGCGCGTCCAGGGCCTCCGTCCCCGTCGCGACGTGGGTGGCCGGCAGCTGTCCATCGGCGAGCCCGACCCGGGTTGGCCGGACGCCGACCGGGCGGTGGACCGAGCCACGGCCCGCTTCGGGAGCTCCGCCGTACGACGCGGCAGCCTGCTCTGAGACGGGTGGCGCAACCGGTAGGACACGCCCTGGGTGTGGCCGAGCTGACAACGGGTAACCATCCGATCGGATAGACGTTGAGGAATTGCCCGGTCGGCCTACCGGTCGGCGCAGCGCCTGCCTACACTTGAGATTCGAACCATCGATGACAAGACGTCGACCGCACGCGTGGAGGACCCGGTGCCACTCTCCGAAGAGGAGTTGCGACTGCTCGAGCAGATGGAGCGCGCGCTCGTCGAAGAGGACCCGAAGCTCGCCTCCACCCTGCGCGGCACCACGTTGCGCCAGGCTGCTCGCCGCAGGGCCATCCTCGCCGGATTCGTGTTCGCGATCGGCATCGTGGCGCTCATGGGCGGCGCGATCAAGAACTTGTGGTTCGTCGGGCTCCTCGGATTCGTGATCATGCTCGGCTCGGCGACCATGGGCCTCGGCGCGCTGCGCGGTCAGCAGATGAGCGGCGGCCACCAGGGTGCCGGCACCGAGCCCACTGCAATGGCTCACCCGTCCGGGCTCGGCGTCATCGACGGCGGTCGCTCGCGCAGCCGCCGGCACCAGCACCGGCCCAAGGCCAAGGCCTCCGGCTCCTTCATGGAGCGCGTCGAGGAGCGGTGGCGCCGCCGACGGCGTTGACGTTGAGTTGGCTTGCTGCCGGTCAGACCTCGACCAGGTCGTTCCGCTTGACCTTGTTCCGGGTGGGGCGTTGCCACAGCGACGCCGGCAGCCACCGCGCCCGCAACAGGACGCGCCGGGTGACCCCAGCCTCCAGCGACGCGGCACAGATCCGCGAGTCGTCGGCCAGGCCGGCGGGCGGGACCGCCGACCCGGGGCGCGCGTAGCGAGCGAGCTCGAGGGACGCGATCAGGCGCTCCAACGCCGCCGTCGCCCCAGGATCGGCGTCGGGACCCGTGCGCGGCCGCTCAGGTCGGTCGGTGTCGTCCCGGTCGCCGAAGTGGTCGACGATCACCCGGCCGACCTCCTGGGGTGAGCGGCCGGACGGCCACGGGAGCGCGAGGTCGAGCGCGGTCGCCGCGAGCTCGTCCCAGACATCTTCCGGCGTGCCCGCGAGCCGCCGGCTCCGGACCCGCTGTCGGAGCAACCGGGGCGTGTGGGCGAGGGTGGCAAGGACGGCCAGCACCAGCAACCCCACCGCGACGCGGATCAGCACGACCGACCAGTCGACACCATCGTCAGCGCCGCCGCCGTCGCCGGCGGCCTCGTCCTCCGGCTCGACCGTTGTCGTCGCGACGGACTCGGTCTCCACGGGATCCCGGGTCGACTCGGACGTCGTCGGCCCGCTCGCGGTCGCTGTGGGGTCGGGCCCGACCACGGGCACCGTGCTGTAATCGGGCACGGTCTCGGCCCGGCCCTGGGGCGTCGGCTCGAAGCGCACCCAGCCAGCCCCTTCGAAGAAGAGCTCGGGCCAGGCGTGCAGGTCCCACGAGCTGTACTCCCAGTCACCGTTGCCCAGGCTGTCGGGCGCGAGGAAGCCGACGGCCACCCGGGCGGGGATGCCCTGCATGCGCGCCATGATCGCCATCGCGGAGGCGAACTGCTCGCAGTAGCCGATCCGGCCGTCCTCGGCGTCCTCGTCGAGGAATGTCTCGAACGCGTTGCCGCCGGTGCCCGGAGGTGCCTTCTCGAGGCTGTACCTGAAGCCGCCGGACTCGCGGAAGTAGTGCTGCAGCAGCAGGGCCGCCTCGTAGTCGTTGCGGGCTTCGCCGGCGACGCCGTCGGACTCTCTGCGCACGATGGGAGGCAGGCCGCCCGGGATCTCGAGGAACTCGTCGTCGACGGCGTTGATCGCGGCGTCCCGGAAGAAGTCCCCGCTGACCCCGTAGTCAGGGTCGATCCCCTCCACCGACCACTCGAGGTCCTTGGTGTCCAAGTCGTTCGGGACCGCGAGGAAGTCCATCGTGTCCTCGTCGAAGCGCCAGTCGCCGTCGGCCACCACCGACGAGGCGGGGAACTGGGTCGGCAGCCACGACGAGTCGAAGGAGTCGTTCGCCTCGAACTGGTAGTCGTAGGTCGACCGGGGTACGTCGGGGGCGAGGCCGAGCGGCTGAGGGAGGTCGCCGGTCGCGGTGTTGTCGTCCGCGACTCCGCGGTCACCGCTGCTCCACTCCACCCCAGTGAAGCGGGCGAGCGCCGCCACCCGGAGGTAGTCCGGCGACGGGTCGTCGGTGTGGAACCGGATCAGCGGTATGTCCTCGTCGCGCTCCAGGTCGCGGCGAAGGTCGGTGCGCGGGTTGTGGATCTGGATGTCGTCGTCGCCGTCACCCGGACCGAAACCGAAGACGTCGAGGTCGAGCACGGGGACGAACGGCGGCAGGAAGACGGCGAGGACGGTCGCCGTGACCCCGATCCGGCCGGCACCGACGCGTACCGCGTCGGCGACCGGGTTGGCGTCCAGCCAGGGGTTGGCGTCGTCCGGACCGAGCGGCCGTCCCCACTTGAGGAGCTGCTCGCGGCTGTCGAGGTGGAGCAGCGCCAGGAACCCGGCGGACGCCATGAGGAAGGCGATCAGCCCGGGCCCGGACTGCACGAGTCCCGCCGGGACCGAGTAGATCGCCAGCAGCGCGAGCCCGGCCACCGGCACCCGACGCAAGGTGCAGGCGAGAAGGTCGAAGACCAGGATGAAGAAGGCGCCACCGACCAACAGCAATGGCGCGACCGGTGGCACGTCGGACTGCACGGGGGCGGCGTACGTCCGCGCCGACTCCACGGCCTGCTCGAGCGACCGCAGGATCTGGCTGCCGGCGTCGCCGAACGGGATCGGACTTCCACCCAGCTCGCCACTGACCATGGCGATCGCGAGTGCCGTCTGGACCGCGATCGTCGCGATCGCTGGAGTGCCGAGCCACCGGAGCAGCGCGCCGGACGCGGCGACGACGATGCCCGTCAGCAGGAGCGGCGCAAGGTAGTCACTGGAGTGCACGATGAAGCCGCGCCACGCCATCAGCGCGGACCAGGAGGTGCCGGCGGCGACGAGCGCGACCAGGAGGGCGTAGCCGAATGCCGGCCGCCCTTTCATCGGCTGAACCTGTCGCCGGCCAGCCCGGCCGCTGCCGCTGTCCTCCCCGAGGCGCGCCCGAGGTCGCGCCACGCCGAGTCGATCCGGTCGCGGGGACCGAGGGTGACCGTTCGCCAGCCGAGGCCGGCGACCGCTGGTGCCTGGACGCCCGACGGCTGCACCAGCCGACCCGCCCACTGGTCGACGTCGAGCACCATCGCCAGCGCCGTACCGGCGTCGTGCCGGATCTGGCGCAGCGCCATCGTGTCCGTCTGCTCGAGCCCGCCGAGGACCGCCACGACCAGACCGCCCCGCGTCTGGTCACCGGTCCACTTGATGTCGATGCCGGCCTTCATGGTCGTCGTCACCAGCGCCAGCCGCTCGAGCACGGCCGTCGACGTCTCGTCCGCGCCGGTGCCGTCGGCCATGACCAGCCGTACGGCGTAGCCGTGCTGATCGAGGTGGAGCACCAGGGAGGCGGCGGCCACGACCGCGAACTCGAAGCTCGACCCGAGTCCCTGCCCGCGGTGGGCGCGCAGCCGGTTGTCGAGCAGCACCGTCGCCCGGGCCTCCCACGGCTGCTCCTCGCGCCGGACCATCAGGTCGCCCATCCGCGCTGAGCTGCGCCAGTGCACGCGCCGCAGCTCGTCGCCCCGGCGGTACTCGCGGACGCTGACGTCCTCGGCCGAGCCCGCGGCGAACGCCTGCGGCCGGTGCTCGCCCGATCCGCTCCAGCCGCCCATCACCGGGATCGGAGGCAGCGCGACCGTCCGCGGCGTCACGACGAGGGGGATCGTGCCGGGCACCATCCGGCGCAGCTCGATCAGCCCGAAGGGGTCGGCGATCCGGATCGTGAGCGGCCCGATCTCGAACCTCCCGCGGACGTCGGACCGCACCTGGTAGCTCACCCGCCGGTGCCACTTGCGGGCGATGCCCTGGAGCACGAACCGGGGACGGGTGCCGAGGGCGTAGGGAACCTGGTCCTCGACCAGGATCGCCCCGGCGGTCGCGCGGCCCTCGTTGGACAGGAGCAGGTCGATGCGCGCGGGCTGACCGGCGGCGACCAGGCGCGGGTGCACCGAGCGCACCCCGGTGAGCGCGTAGCGCCTTCGCCCGATGACGAACGCCGCCACGAGGGGAAGCACGACCACGAGCACGCCGATCCGGGTCAGCGACGTCTGCCCGAGGAGCACGGCGCAGCAGATCGCTGTCGTACCTGCTGCGAGGAAAGCCCGTCCGCGGAGGGTCAGTCCTCTGAGCCCGTCACGCATCGCCGTGTCTCATGTCGCGCCGCGTCCCATGCCCCGCCGTCAGGAACGAATCTCGGGGACCGGCACCTGGGCCACGATCCCCTCGAGAATGGCGCTGGTGCCGCGGCCGCCCACCGCCGCCTCGGCGCTCGGCAGCAGCCGGTGCGCGATGACGGGATGGACCAGGGCGCGGACGTCGTCGGGCAGCACGTAGTCGCGCTGGTGCAGAGCGGCGTAGGCCTTGGCGGCCCGCACCAGGTGCAGCGTCGCGCGCGGCGACGCGCCCAGCAGGAGCTCGGGGTTCTCACGCGTGGCGGCGGTCAACGAGACGGCGTACCTCTGGACGGCCTCGGACACGTGCACGTGGTGGACGATCCCGCACAGCTTGCGCAGCTCGGCCGCGTCGGTCACCGGCTCCAGATCGTCGAGCGGGTTGTACTCGGTGTGCGAGTTCAGCATCGCGATCTCGGCCGCCGGCACCGGGTAGCCGATCGACACCCGGGCCATGAACCGGTCGCGCTGCGCCTCGGGCAGCGCGTAGGTGCCCTCCATCTCGACCGGGTTCTGGGTCGCGATCACCATGAACGGCGACTCGAGGTGGTAGGTGACGTTGTCGACGGTGACCTGCTGCTCCTCCATGCACTCCAGCAGCGCCGACTGGGTCTTGGGGGAGGCCCGATTGATCTCGTCGCCGATCACGATGTTGGCGAAGACGCCACCGGGCCGGAACTCGAACTCGCGGGTCTGCTGGTTGTAGACCGAGACGCCGGTGACGTCGGACGGCAGCAGGTCGGGCGTGAACTGGATCCGGCGCACCGTGGAGTCGATGCTGCGGGCCAGTGCCTTGCTCAGCATCGTCTTGCCGACGCCCGGCACGTCCTCGAGCAGCAGGTGGCCCTCGGCCAGGAGCACGACCAGTGAGGCCGAGACGACCTCGCTCTTGCCCTCGATGACGCGCTCGATGTTGGCGCGGATCCGGCCGGCCACGCGGGCGACGGTGGCCACGTCGGCTCCGGTGGTGGGGTGCGGCTGCTCGGTCGGCGACTCCACGTCGTGTCTCCCCTTCTCTGGCGCGCCCGGTCACGCGGCTCAAGCGTAGGCCCGCGGTAACGGCAAAGGTACGGCGCCGGAGCAACCTAACCCGCGGGAACCGCTCGCGAGGTCACGGAGCGGTCACGCGTTCGCATCGACCCGATGTTGGAGGAAAACGCCCCCGAATGTGGTTGACGGTGGGGAAAAGTGGAGTAGTGTGGGGGAAAGTGGAGGAAGCAGGAGGTGCCCGATGCTCTTCATGGGCACCTACACCCCGAAGCTGGATGACAAGGGGCGCCTCTTCCTCCCGGCGAAGTTCAGAGATCGACTGGCGGAGGGGCTCGTGGTGACGCAGGGTCAGGAGAACTGCCTGGTTGTCTGGCCCTCCGACGTCTTCGCCGACGAGGCCGAGCGGGCAGCCGCCCGGCCGATGACCAACCGCGCGGCCCGCCGTTACGCACGGGTGCTGTTCGCGGGTGGCGATGACGGCAAGCCCGACAAGCAAGGCCGGATCGGCATTCCGGCCCACCTGCGGGAGTACGCCGCCCTCGAGCGTGACGTCGTCGTGATCGGCGTGCGCGACCGACTGGAGATCTGGAATCCCGATCGTTGGCGGGAGTTCCAGGCGGACGCGATGGGCGACTTCGTCGACCTCGACGAGGACGACGACTGAGTCACTCGGCCGTCGCTCAGCCACAGCCGAGACACATCAATTCAACAGCGATCCGCAGGACGAGGTCTCTGGCCCGCTCCCGCTGCCATCTGGGGCACCTTCCCCGGTTCCAGACGGCTTCCCCATCGGGGGCGGGCGGGGGACCTGGCCCTGCGGATCGCGACCAAGGGGGTCGAACCGATGAGCGTGATGAACGCGAGCGCTGCCGCACAGGCAGGCGCCATGATCGAAGCCGGAGAGCCGCGGGTCCGGGAGCTGGCCCGCGAGGCACTGGCACTGATGCTGTTCTCGGCCGCGGTCTCGGTCGCGATGGCCCTGGCCCTCCTGATCGCCTACGGGATCGGTCACTGAGGGCCGACGGGCGATGACTTCCCCACGACACGTCCCGGTCCTCCTCGACCGGGTCGTGGCGCTCCTGACTCCCGCCCTCGAGCACTCCGACGCCGTCCTGGTCGACGCCACCCTCGGCCTCGGTGGCCACAGCGAGGCGGTGCTCGCTCGATGCGAGCTCGCGCGGGTGATCGGCATCGACCGGGACCCCGCGGCGCTCGAGCTCAGCCGCGAGCGGCTCGCACCGTACGGCGATCGCTTCACCGCCGTGCACGCCGTCTACGACGAGATCCCTGACGTGCTCGCGGACCTCGGCCTGGCCGAGGTCGACGGCGTGCTCTTCGACCTGGGTGTGTCGTCGATGCAGCTCGACCTCCCCGAGCGGGGCTTCGCCTACTCCGTCGACGCGCCGCTCGACATGCGGATGGACTCGCAGCGCGGGCCGACCGCGGCCGACGTCCTCAACACCTACGACGCGCCCGACCTCGTCCGCGTGCTGAGGGACTACGGCGAGGAGCGGCTGGCGAAGCGGATCGTGGCCGCGATCGTGCGCGAGCGGGCGAAGGAGCCGTTCACCAGCTCGGGCCGGCTGGTCGCCCTGCTGTACGACGCCATCCCGGCCCCCGCGCGCCGTACCGGAGGCCACCCCGCCAAGCGCACCTTCCAGGCGCTGCGGATGGAGGTCAACGACGAGCTGCGGGTGCTCGAGCGCGCGATGCCAGCCGCGATCGACGCGATCGGCGTGGGCGGCCGGGTCGTCGTGGAGTCCTACCACTCCCTCGAGGACCGGCTGGTCAAGCGCGCGTTCACGGCCGCCAGCCGCAGCGACGTCCCTGAGGACCTGCCGTTCGTGCCCGAGGGGCACGAGCCGGCGCTGCGGCTCGTCACCCGCGGCGCGGAGCAGGCGAACGCCGACGAGATCGCCGCCAACCCGCGGGCCGCCTCCGTGCGACTACGCGCCATCGAGCGAGTCCGTCCGCGCACGCACGACAAGGGAGCAGCGTAGAGATGAACACCCCACGGAGTTCTTCGCCTCCCCCGCTGCGCTCCTCCGGCGAACAACTCCGAGGGGACCCCGAAAAGCCATGAGCAGCACTGCACCCCAGCTCCGCTCCCGCCTGCCGCGCATCGCCGAGGCCGCGGTCCAGCGGGCCCGGCTGACCGTCGTGCCGCGACCGCGCACCCGCCCGCGGGCGCCGCGGGTGCCGTTCGTGACCCTGGTCAGCCTGCTCCTGCTCGGCGGTGTCGTCGGGCTGCTCCTCTTCAACACCTCGATGCAGCAGGCGTCGTTCCGAGCCACCGCGCTGGAGCAGCAGGCAGCCGACCTGGCCGCGCAGGAGGAATCGCTCCGGATGGAGGTCCAGGCGCTGGACGACCCTGCCCGGGTGGCGGACGAGGCGCAGGACGCGGGCATGGTCATCGCGGGCCCGCCGAACGTGATGAACCTCGGGACCGGCGAGGTCTCCGGCGCCGGCCAGCCGGCCCTACCGGCCCAGCCGAGCAATACGATCCCGGTGACCACGCCCGGCCCGACCAGGCCCGCCGCGCTCGATCCCGACCCGGTGATCGTGAGGGAGCGCAACGGCGTGCCCAATGGCGACCGCCACGGCGCGCCCAGTCGGGATCGACGCCGCTAGCCACCTAGGTTTGGGTGACCGAACCACCGACCAGGACGGAAGCGTTGACCGGACCGAGCCGCACCGCACCGGCACGCGCCCCGCGGCGCGCGTCGCCGCAGCTGCGACTCAAGGTCGGCTTCATCGTGATCGCGATGGTGCTGTCGGTGTTCGCCGCCCGGCTGGTGCAGCTGCAGGGCGTCGACCCCGACCAGTACGCCGCCATGGCGGCCGCCGAGGGCTCGGTCGACGTGGTCCTCCCGGCGACGCGCGGCGAGATCCTGGATCGCAACGGCGAGGCGCTCGCGGTGTCCGTCGACGGCCGGATGATCGTGGCCGACCCGACACTGACCGCCGATGACGCACCGCAGCTCGCGTCCTTCCTAGCCAAGCGGCTCGACATCGACTACTTCCAGGTGCTGGAACGGCTTCGGGTCGAGGGCAGTCGGTTCCAGTACGTCGCGCGCCAGGTCCCCGCCGGGCTCGCCTCCGACGTCGTCGCCGAGGCGGAGGCGGAGGGCTTCGTCGGCCTCTTCATGCAGCGCGACCCGGTGCGGGACTACCCCTTGAACGACATCGCGGCGAACATCGTCGGCTTCCTCGGCACGCCGAAGAAGAACGGGTCCGCCCGGGCCCTTGCCGGGCTGGAGGACTCGTTCAACGACTATCTCTCCGGGGTCGACGGCGCGGCCCGCTACGAGGTGGGCGCCGGCGCCCAGATCCCGCTCGGCGACAGCGCTGTGACCCCGGCCGTCGACGGTTCGGACCTCACCCTCACCCTGGATGCCGACCTGCAGTTCTACACGCAGCGGGTCCTCCAACAGACCGTCGAGGGATCCAACGCGGAGTCCGGCATCGCGATCATCATGGACAGCCGCACCGGCGAGCTCCTCGCCCTGGCCGACTATCCGACGTACGACGCCAGCGCGCCGCAGGAATGGCCGAAGTCGCGCTACAGGTCGAGCGCACTGACCGACGTCTACGAGCCCGGCTCCACGGAGAAGGTGCTCACGCTGAGCGCAGTCATCGATGCGGGTCTCGGCCGGCCGCGTCAGCAGTACGTCGTGCCAGGTGTCCTGAACCGGCAGGACCGGCCGATCCACGACCACTGGGTGCACGACATCGAGCACCTCACCCTGGCCGGGATCCTCGCGAAGTCCTCCAACATCGGCACCGTGCTCGCCGCCGACGAGTTCGCGCCCGGCGAGCTGCGTTCCTACTTGACGGCGTTCGGCTTCGGCGAGCAGACCGGCGTCGGCCTCCACGGCGAGACCAAGGGGCTGCTGCCCAAGGGCGAGGCGTGGACCGACCAGGTCGACGACCGGATCGCGTTCGGTCAGTCCCTCTCGGTCAACGCCGTGCAGATGATCGCCGCGGCCAACGCCATCGCCAATGACGGCATCCGCATCGCGCCGAGCCTGGTCAAGGGCAGCGCGACCCTTGACGACGGCACGGAGGTCGGCACCGACGAGACCGGCATCCGACGGGTGATCAGCACCCAGGCCGCGCGGCAGACTGCTCTCATGATGGAGCGGGTGCTCGACCCGGTCGACGGCGTCGCGCCGTTGGCCGCGGTGCCGGGCTACCGGATCGCCGGCAAGACCGGCACGGCACAGCGGGTCGTGGAAAGCTGTGGCTGCTACGACGGCAGCCACACCGCGTCGTTCGTCGGTTTCGGTCCCACCGACGACCCGCGGTTCACCGTCTACGTCGTGGTCCACGACTCCCGCACCGGCGGCGGTGGCGCGGTCGCCGGGCCGGCGTTCGCGAAGCTGATGAGCTTCGCCCTCCGGAGGTACGGCGTCGCCCCGACCGGGACGCGCCCCTCGCAGCTGCCCGTCGAGTGGTGATGGACGCCACCACCACCCGTCCTCGTCATCCGGCGGCGTTGTCCTTCGACGCCGTCGTGGCGCTGGTCCGCGAGCAGACCGAGGCGCGCGTGGAGGGCGCGGACACCGGCGCGACGGTCACCGGCATCACCCTCGACTCGCGGCGGGTCCTGCCCGGTGACGTCTACGCCGCCCTCCCCGGTGCCCGCGCGCACGGCATCGACTTCGTGGCGGACGCGGCGTCGGCCGGCGCCACCGTCGTGCTGACGGACGAGGCCGGAGCGGCCGCCGTACCTGCGGGCCTGCCGGCGATCGTGGTGGCGCGGCCGCGAGCGATGCTTGGCGCCGTGTCCGCCGCCATCTACGGACATCCGGCCAGAGCGATGCGGATGATCGGCGTCACCGGCACCCAGGGCAAGACCACCGTGACCCGGCTGCTCGACGGCGGCCTCGGCGCCGCCGGCATCGGGTCGGCCGTGATCGGCACCGTTGGCACCCGGATCGCCGGCACCGATCTCAAGACGACGCTCACCACGCCGGAGGCTCCGGACCTGCACGCGCTGTTCGCACTGATGGTGGAGCAGGAGGTCGAGTGCTGTGCGATCGAGGTGTCGAGCCATGCCTTGGTGCTCGGGCGCGTCGACGGCGTGGTCTTCGACGTCGCCGTCTTCACGAACCTCGGGCGCGACCACCTCGACTTCCACACCGACGTGGACGACTATTTCGCGGCGAAGGCGACGCTGTTCACTCCCGAGCGCGCGCGGTCGGGGCTGGTCAACATCGACGACGAGTGGGGCCGCCGGCTCGTGGGGTCGGCCGGGATCCCGGTGCGCACCATGTCGATCCGGGGTCGCGACGCGGACTGGTCGGCGGTCGACCTCGACCTCGGTCCCGGCGGGTCCACCTTCACGATCCTCGGCCCGGACGGCTTGACGCTCCCCGCAGCGGTCGAGCTGCCAGGTGACTTCAACGTGGCCAATGCCTTGTCTGCTGTCGCTGCCGGGGTCGAGGCCGGGCTCGACCCTGACGCGGTCGACGCGGGCATCGCCGCCGCCGGGGGAGTGCCCGGTCGGCTCGAGCGCGTCTCCGACGTCAGCGCCGACCCGGGATTCGCCGTCTACGTCGACTACGCCCACAAGCCGGACGCGCTGACCGCGGTGCTCGGCACGCTGCGGCCGGTGACCGCCGGGCGGCTGATCGCCGTCATCGGTGCGGGAGGCGACCGCGACCGCGGCAAGCGGCCGGTTATGGGTGCGATCGCGGCTGCCGAGGCGGACCTAGTGATCGTGACCGACGACAACCCGCGGAGCGAGGACCCGGCTGCGATCCGGGCGGAGGTGCTGGCGGGAGCAGACGAGGTCGAGGCCAGTCGGAGCGCCGCGGTGCGCGAGATCGGCGACCGGCGGGCAGCCATCGCCGCCGCGCTGGACGCGGCCGGGCCGGGCGACGTCGTACTCATCGCCGGCAAGGGGCACGAGACCGGCCAGGAGGTCGCCGGCGTCGTCCATCCGTTCGACGATCGCGACGTCGTCCGCGAGCTGCTCGCGCGAGGCGCCCGATGATCCCGCTGCGGCTCGACGAGATCGCCGCTGTCGTCGGCGGCGACGTGCACGGCGACCCCGACCTGATGGTGACCGGTCCGGCGTACGTCGACAACCGCACGCCGGCGCCCGCCGGACTGTTCGTCGCGATCGTCGGCGAGCGGGTCGACGGCCATGACTACGCCACGGGCGCGCATGCCGTGCTCGGCAGCCGGCCGACGGACGCGCCCACTGTGGTGGTGGCCGACCCCGTGGTGGCGCTGGGCCGGCTGGCTCGTCACGTCGTCAACCGGACGCCCGCCACCGTTCTCGCGCTGACCGGGTCGCAGGGCAAGACCGGCACCAAGGACTACCTCGCGAGCGTGCTGAGGCGGCTCGCGGGCGACGACCGGGTCGTGGCGACCGAGGGGAACGGCAACAACGAGATCGGCGTGCCACTGACGGCTCTGCGGGCCGGCGCCGCCACCGACTACCTGGTCGTCGAGATGGGCGCCCGCGGGATCGGTCACATCGCCTACCTGTGCGACATTGCGCCGCCGCGGATCGCGGCTGTGCTGAACGTCGGCACCGCCCACGTCGGTGAGTTCGGTGGCCGCGAGCAGATCGCGTCGGCCAAGGGCGAGATCATCGAGGCATTGCCGGCCGACGGCGCCGCGGTAATCAATGCCGACGACCCCCTGGTCGCCGCGATGGCGTCGCGCACGACGGCTCGGGTGGTGACCTTCGGCGCTGCCGGCGCGGTGCGGTGGGAGGCAATGGTGCTCGACGAGGCCGGGCGTCCCGGGTTCACGCTCACCGACGGGGAGTCGGCCCACACCGTCCAACTGTTGCAGGCCGGAGCACACCAGGCGCAGAACGCGACCGCCGCAGCCGCGATGGCGGTCGCCGCCGGGTTCCCGCTCGCCGACGTCGCGTCGGCGCTGTCGCTCGCCACTGCGGCCTCCCGGTGGCGGATGGAGGTGCGCGAGCGCCCGGACGGGATGGTCGTCGTCAACGACGCCTACAACGCCAACCCCGACTCGGTGCGGGCCGCGCTCGAGGCGCTGGTCGCGATCGGGCGGGGGCGCGGGCGCCGTACCGTCGCCGTGCTCGGACAGATGATGGAGCTCGGGTCCGAGCACGAGGCCGGTCATCGTGCGGTCGGCGCCGACGCCGTCCGGCTCGGTGTCGACGTCGTGGTGGTGGTCGGTGGGCCGGCTACGCCGATCGCGGACGCGATCGGGTCGGGTGACAGCCCGGTCGTTATCACTACCGAGGGGCGCGACGAAGCACTCGCCTGGGTGCGGCAGAATGCCGGTCCTGAGGACGTCGTCCTCGTGAAGGCGTCACGGGGGGCGGCGCTCGAATGGGTCGCCGAGCGGCTGCTGGGTGACCTTCGGTGACGTGGACCGTGCGTGAAAGGACAGCAGCGTGCTAGCGATCCTGCTCGGCGGGGGCATCTCCCTGCTGATCTCGTTGCTCGGCACCCGGGTCGCGATCCGCTACTTCACCAAGTGGGGCTACGGCCAGGAGATCCGCGACGACGGACCCACCAGCCACCACACCAAGCGCGGCACGCCGACGATGGGCGGCGTCGTCATCATCGCCAGCGTGGTGTTCGGCTACGGATTCGCGAAGCTGCTCACGACGGACGCGCCGAGCGCCTCGGCGCTGCTCCTGATGTTCCTCTTCGTCGGCATGGGGTTGGTCGGCTTCCTCGACGACTTCATCAAGATCTCCAAGCAGCGCAGCCTCGGCCTCCGGAGCAAGGCCAAGATGATCGGCCAGACCGTCATCGCTCTGGTCTTCGGCGCCCTCGCCCTTGCCCCGTGGTTCGAGGACGAGCACGGCCGGACGCCGGCGTCGGAGAAGATCTCGTTCCTTCGCGAGATCGACTGGCTCGGTCTCCCGATGGTGCTCGCGCTCCTGCTGGTCTGGCTGCTCGTCACCGGCTTCAGCAACGCGGTCAATCTCGCCGACGGGCTCGACGGCCTCGCCGCCGGCGCGAGCGTGATGGTCTTCGGCGCCTACACGCTCGTGAACATCTGGCAGAACAACCAGTTCTGCCAGGACGAGCCGAGTGCCAGCTGCTACAACGTTCGAGATCCGCTCGACCTGGCGATCATCGCAGCGGCTATCACCGGGGCCTGCTTCGGCTTCCTCTGGTGGAACGCGTCGCCGGCCAAGATCTTCATGGGCGACACCGGCTCGCTCGCCCTCGGCGGCGCACTCGCGGGTCTGGCGATCCTGACCCGCACCGAGCTGCTGCTGATCGTGCTCGGCGGCCTGTTCGTGCTGGAGACCGCATCGGTGATGCTGCAGGTCAGCTGGTTCAAGGCGACCAAGAGGTTCACCGGCGTGGGGCGGCGGGTCTTCCGGATCGCGCCGATCCACCACCACTTCGAGATGCTCGGTTGGGAGCAGGTCACCGTGGTGATCCGCTTCTGGATCATCACCGGCCTGTGCGTCGCGACCGGGCTGGGCGTGTTCTACGCCGAGTGGGTGGCCAGGCTTTGAGGTTCGGGTTGATGTGGGCGGCCGCGCGCGTACCCGGCCGGTGGGGGGACGGCGCGCTACAGGGGGCAGCCACATGACGCACCCCGACGTACTCACTCTCGGCCGCAAGGACTCCTGGCGTGGCGTGCGGGCGGTCGTCGCGGGCTTCGGGGCGAGCGGTGCGGCGGCGGTCGACAACCTCCTGCACCTCGACGCCGAGGTGACCGCGGTCGCCGACGCGATCAGCGCGAGGCTCCAGCCGCGCGCCGAGCTGCTCGAGGCACTAGGCGCGGGGTTCCGGGTGGGTCCGGACGCGACCGCGACGCTGCCCGACGACGTGGACCTGCTGGTCGTGTCACCGGGCTTCCGCCCCGACGCCGCGCTGCTGGTCGCGGCACGCCAGCGCGGCGTCCCGGTCTGGGGCGAGGTCGAGCTCGCGTGGCGGTTGCGCGACCCCGAGCACCCGGCGCCCTGGCTGTGCGTCACCGGCACCAACGGCAAGACCACGACCGCGCAGATGCTCGACTCGATCCTCCGTGCGGCCGGGCTGCGCAGCGTCGCGGCCGGCAACGTCGGACTGCCGCTGACCGAGGCCGTCATGGACCCGGAGGCGTACGACGTGATCGCGGTCGAGCTCTCGAGCTTCCAGCTGCACTACGTGTCGACCGTGGCTGCCGAGTCGGCCGCGGTGCTCAACTTCGCCGAGGACCATCTCGACTGGTACGCCGGCGAGTCCGGCATGGCCGACTACGCCAACGACAAGGGCCGCGTCTACGAACGGGTGGAGAGGGCCTGCGTCTACAACGTCGCCGACCCGACGACCGAGCGCCTGGTCCGCGAGGCCGACGTCGCCGAGGGAGCCCGGGCGATCGGCTTCACCGTCGGCGTCCCTTCGGTCGGCATGGTCGGCGTGGTCGAGGACATCCTGGTCGACCGGGCGTTCATCGACGAGCGGCAGACCAGCGCCGCCGAGCTCTGCGCGATCTCCGACCTCGCCTCGCCGGCCCCGCACTTCGTCGCCAACGCGCTCGCCGCCGCGGCGCTCGCCCGGGCGCACGGGATCAGCCGGTCCGCCGTACGCGACGGCCTGCGGGCGTTCCGCCCGGACGGGCACCGGATCGCCCTGGTCGCCGAGCACGCGGGTGTCACCTGGGTCGACGACTCCAAGGCCACCAACCCGCATGCCGCCCAGTCGTCGCTGGCGGCCTACGACCCGGTGGTGTGGGTGGCGGGCGGCCTGGCGAAGGGCGCAAAGTTCGACGAGCTCGTGCAGCAGGTCGGCGGGCGGCTGCGGAGCGTCGTCCTCATCGGACGCGACCGCGCGGTCATCGCGGAGGCGCTTGCGCGACACGCACCGGATGTGCCGGTGATCGAGGTGACCGCCGGAGAGACTGGCCCGGTAGACGGGGCTGACCTGATGGGACGCGTCGTCGGGGCGGCGGCCGCGGCCGCACAACCCGGAGACACCGTGCTGTTGGCGCCGGGATGCGCCTCGATGGACCAGTTCACCGACTACGCCGCACGGGGTGACGCCTTCGCAGCAGCGGTCCGAGCGGCAATAGCCGAGGACTAGCCGCAGAGACTCAGCCGGACGAAGGGGGAGGGTCGCCATCACCGCCGCGCTCCCCGATTCCCGCAATGGATCCCGGTTGTCGTTCCTCCGGAACGGTCGCGGCACGACCTACCTGTCGGCCGTGCGCGACGCGATGGCACGCCCGCTGACCAACTACTACCTGCTGCTCGGCTCGATCGCGCTGCTGCTCACCATCGGCCTGTTGATGGTGCTGAGCTCCTCCAGCGTCGAGGCCTACGAGAAGTACGGCGACTCCTACGCCATCGTCAAGCGCCAGCTGATGTGGGTCGCCATCGGCGTTCCGCTCGCCTGGCTGGCGTCCCGGGTGTCGCTCAAGTGGGTCCGCAGCCTCGCCTTCCCTGCGTTCTCGGTGTCGCTGATCCTGCTGCTGGCGACGGCCAGGTTCGGCGTGGAGGTCTACGGAAACAAGAACTGGCTGGCCCTCGGGCCGGTCCAGATCCAGCCGTCCGAAATCGCCAAGCTTGCGATCATCATCTGGGCGGCACACATCTACGCCAACAAGGACCGCCGGCTCGGCAACCTGCACCAGATGATGGTTCCCGTCGTCCCGGGCATGTTGCTCGCGACGGGCCTGGTCGTCGTCGGGCACGACCTCGGCACCGCGTTGGTGTTCTTCGCGATCCTGGTCGGCATGCTGTGGGTGGTCGGCGCGCCGGCTCGGCTGTTCGTGATGTGCCTCAGCGTGGTCAGTGTGCTCGCCCTCGGCCTGGCCGCGACGTCGCCCGAGCGACTCGACCGGATCACGACCTTCGTCGATCCGTTCAAGGACTACCACGGCACCGGCTGGCAGCCCGCCCACGGCCTCTACGCGATGGCGAGCGGCGGCATCTTCGGTGAGGGCATCGGCGCCAGCCGGCAGAAGTGGGGCACCCTGCCCGAGGCTCACACCGACTTCATCTTCGCCGTGCTGGGCGAGGAGCTCGGCCTCGTCGGCACCCTGCTGGTGATCGGCCTCTTCCTGGCGATCGCCTACGCGACGCTGCGGATCGCACTCCAGACCAAGGACCCGTTCGTCCGCTACTGCAGCTTCGGCATCGTGATCTGGCTGCTCGGCCAGATGATGATCAACGTCGGCATGGTGCTGGCGCTGCTGCCGGTCATCGGCATTCCATTGCCCCTGGTCTCCTACGGTGGGTCGAGCCTGCTGCCGACGCTGATCGCGCTGGGTCTGGTCGTCGGGTTCGCCCGCCGTGAGCCCGCCGCCGCCCGCGCGCTGGCGCAGCGGCGCCGGACTCGTTCGGCCGGACTGTCGGCGCGTCGGTAGCGTTCGACGAATGCGAGTCCTTCTGGCCGGCGGAGGCACCGCCGGGCACACGTCGCCGCTCCTGGCCACGGCCGATGCTCTGGTGCGGCTCGACCCGGCCGCCGAGATCACCTGCCTCGGCACACCGCGCGGGTTGGAGACCACCGTGGTCCCGGCCGCCGGCTACCCACTCGAGCTGATCCCGCCGGTCCCGTTGCCGCGGCGCCCCAACAAGGACCTGGCGATGGTGCCCTCCCGACTGCGCGGGGCGGTCAAGGCGACCTACGACGTGATCGACCGGGTGCGGCCCGACGTGATCGTGGGCTACGGCGGCTACGTCTCGATGCCTGCCTACCTCGCCGCTCGGCGGCGCAAGCTGCCGCTGGTGATCCACGAGCAGAACGCGAAGCCCGGCATCGCCAACAAGGCGGGGGCGCGGCTGGCCGACCGGGTTGCGGTGAGCTTCCCGGACACGCCGCTGAAGAACGCCGAGTACGTCGGACTCCCGATCCGGCGGATGATCTCCCAGCTCGACCGGGCGGCACTCCGGGCCGAGGCCCGGTCCTTCTTCGGTCTCGACCCCGACCTCCCGACCCTCGTGGTCACCGGGGGCTCGCAGGGTGCGTGGAAGCTCAACCGCGCGATCACCCGCGCATCGGCGGCGCTCGGCGCCGGCGGCGTCCAGGTGCTCCACGTGATCGGCGCGCGCGGCAAGCAGGACCCGGAGTGGGTGGAGCCGGCCGACACCGGCATGCCGTACGTCGTCCTGACGTTCGTCGAGCGGATGGACTACGCCCTGGCGGCCGCCGACCTGATGGTGTGCCGGGCTGGTGCCTCCAGCGTGGTGGAGGCCGCAGCGAGCGGGGTGCCCGCTGTCTTCGTGCCGCTCGGCTACGGCAACGGCGAGCAGGAGCACAACGCCCGCCCGGTCGTCGACGCCGGGGGAGCCCTCATGGTCGACGAGAGCCGGTTCACCGCCGACTACGTCGCCGACACGGTGCCCGGGCTCGCCAACGACCCCGCGCGGCTGGCGGCGATGGGCGCGGCGGCGGCCGGGCTCGTCCCGTCCGACGCCGACGACAAGCTGGCCCGGATCGTCGCCGACTGTGCTGGACTTTCGGGGCGAGCCCGGTGAGGACGACCCGATGAGAATTGCCGTCCCCGAGGAGATCCCGGCCGCGGACCGGCTCGGCCGGGTCCACTTCGTCGGGATCGGCGGCGCCGGTCTCTCCGGCATCGCCCGGCTGATGCACCAGTCCGGTGTCACCGTCAGCGGGAGCGATGCCAATGACTCGACGGTCGTCCGGGCGCTCGGCGACGAGGGCATCGAGGTGCACGTCGGCCACGACGCGGCGCATCTCGACGGCGTCGACACGGTCGTGGCGACCACCGCCGCGCGCGAGGACAACCCGGAGATCGTCGCGGCGATCGAGCGCGGGCTGCGGCTGTGGCCGCGGTCGGCGGGGCTGCAGGCAGTGCTGGTGGGCCGGAGGGTGGTCGCGATCGCCGGCACCCACGGCAAGACCACGACCACGGCGATGACGACTGTCGCCCTCCAGGAGGCCGGCTTCGACCTGACCTTCGCCATCGGCGCAGAAGTGGAGTCGCTCGGGACCAACGCGCGGCTCGGCTCCGGCGACGTCGCCGTGGTCGAGGCCGACGAGTCCGATGGCGCGTTCCTCGTCTACACGCCGGACATCGCCGTCGTCACCAACGTCGACGCCGACCACCTCGACCACTGGGGGACCGAGGCGGCCTACGAGGCGGCCTTCCGGGAGTTCGCGCGGGGCGCCCGGGTGACGATCGCGGACCGGCCCGATCTGGCCGACGTGACGGCGGGTTTCTTCGAAGGTGCGTCGGTCCGCGGTCTCGACCTCTCGATCGACGGTGCAGGCACCCGGTTCCGGGTCACGGCACACGGCGCGGACCTGGGCTGGGTCGAGCTGGCCGTGCCGGGTCGGCACTACGCGCACGACGCGTTGTATGCCCTTGCGGTCGGGCTCGAGCTGGACGGCGACCCGGCCGACCTGATCCGCGGCCTGGCCAGGCACCGCGGCGCGAAGCGGCGGATGGAGCCGATCGGCGAGGCCGCGGGCGTGCGGGTCTACGACAGCTATGCGCACCACCCCAGCGAGATCCGGGGCGACCTCGAGGCCGCGCGCTCGATCGCCGAGACCGTCGAAGGCGGGCGGCTGGTGGTCTGCTTCCAGCCGCACCTGGTCTCCCGGACCCGGATCTTCGGCGCCGAGATGGGGGCCGCGCTCGGCGCGGCCGACGAGGTCGTGGTGCTCGACATCTACGTCGCGCGCGAGGATCCGGACCCTGACGTCACCGGCGCGCTCGTGGCCGACGCCGTACCCCTTCCTGCGGAGCAGGTGCGTTTCGCCGCGACCCGGGAGGAGGCGCTCGACGCGCTGCTCGACAGGGTCCGGCCCGGCGACGTCGTACTGACCCTCGGGGCCGGTGACGTGACCGCCCTGGCGCCACAGGTCCTCGCCGCGCTGGAGGAGCGGTC
The DNA here is from genome assembly GCA_963846535.1 of uncultured Actinomycetota bacterium. GTDB lineage: Bacteria > Actinomycetota > Actinomycetes > Propionibacteriales > Nocardioidaceae > Nocardioides. The sequence continues at coordinate 898,007 of CAWJWK010000003.1, read as the reverse complement.
CGGTGGCTGATCGCGCCACGCAGGACCGCACCCGGCGCCGGTTCGTACGGCGGCAGTGGGCGCGGCGCTGGGTGACGGTGCGCTACGTCCTGGTCGTCGCCCTGTTCGTCGGACTGATCGGGTTCGGCATCTACGGGCTCTACTTCTCGCCATGGCTGCGGGTCGAGGGCGGTGAGGTCAGCGGCACCTCGCAGCTCTCTGAGGGCGAGGTGCTCGATGCCGCCGAACTGCCCGTCGACGACGCCCTGGTGCGGGTCGACCTCGGCGCGATCGAGTCGCGGCTCGAAGCCAGGCTCACCGCGGTGAGGTCCGTCGACGCGACGCGCCAGTGGCCGCACGACATCCGTATCGAGGTCGAGGAGTGGCAGCCGCTCGCGGTCGTCACCGAAGGCACGGCCTACACGTTCCTCGCCGAGAGCGGCGACACCTTCACGTTCTCGGCGATGCCGAAGAAGCCGCCGGCGTCGCTGCCGCAGGTGGTGGTCGGATCCGGAGCCGACCGGCTGGCCCTCGAGGAGGCAGCCGCGGTCGTGACCGCCCTGGACGAGGCGGTGAGCCGACTGGTCGACCACGTCAGGGTCGAGACTGCGGACAGGATCCTGCTCCTGCTGGACGACGGCAGCGAGGTCACGTGGGGGAGTGCGGACCAGTCCGACCAGAAGGCCGAGGTGCTGCTCACGTTGCTCGACGCCGAGCCCGATGCGCTGGCCTACGACGTCAGCGTGCCGTCGCTGCCGGCCACCACCCCGTGACCCGCGCGATCTGAGTCGCTCCCGTCACGGCGTGTCTCCGCGATGGGGAGGTCCGCCGTCCCTAATGTCATGGACATCACGAGGTTGACATAACTATAACCCTCAGCATGAGGGTAAGGGTTCTAGAACATTCTCGGTCCACATTGTGAAGGGGAAGGAAGACGGCGTGGCTGCTGCACAGAACTACCTGGCCATCATCAAGGTCGTAGGCATCGGTGGCGGTGGCGTCAATGCCGTCAACCGGATGATCGAGGTCGGCCTCAAGGGTGTCGAGTTCATCGCGATCAACACCGACGCGCAGGCGCTGCTGATGAGCGACGCCGACGTCAAGCTCGACATCGGTCGTGAGCTCACCCGTGGCCTCGGCGCCGGCGCCAACCCCGACGTGGGTGGCCGGGCGGCCGAGGACCACGCCGAGGAGATCGAGGAGGTCCTCAAGGGGGCCGACATGGTCTTCGTGACCGCCGGCGAGGGCGGCGGCACCGGCACCGGCGGAGCGCCGGTCGTCGCGCGGATCGCCCGCTCGCTGGGCGCCCTGACCATCGGCGTCGTGACCCGGCCGTTCTCCTTCGAGGGCGCTCGCCGGAAGAAGGCGGCTGACGAGGGCATCGAGCGGCTCCGCGAGGAGGTCGACACCCTCATCGTCATCCCGAACGACCGGCTCCTCCAGATCTCCGACCGCAACGTGTCGGTGATGGATGCGTTCCGCCAGGCCGACCAGGTGCTCCTCCAGGGTGTCTCGGGCATCACCGACCTGATCACCACCCCGGGCCTCATCAACGTCGACTTCGCCGATGTGAAGGCCGTCATGAGCAACGCCGGCTCGGCGCTGATGGGGATCGGCTCCGCGCGTGGTGAGGACCGGGCGATCGCGGCGGCCGAGATGGCCGTGAGCAGCCCGCTGCTCGAGGCCTCGATCGACGGTGCCCACGGTGTGCTGCTCTCGGTCGCTGGTGGCTCCGACCTGGGCATCTTCGAGATCAGCCAGGCTGCCGGAATGGTGGCGGACGCCGTTCACCCCGAGGCCAACATCATCTTCGGTGCAATCATCGACGACGCACTCGGTGACGAGGTCCGGATCACGGTCATCGCCGCGGGTTTCGACGGCGGCACGCCGCCGAGGAAGCGTGAGGCCGGCAGCGCGCTCCGTCGCCCCGACGCCCGTCCCCAGCAGTCCCAGGAGGACATCCGGGCCGCGGTCGCGACGCGCCGGGAGACCGAGCCGCCACCGTCGGAGCCGGCACAGGCGCAGGAGGAGGCTCCGGCCGAGCAACCTGCCGCCGTACCCGTGGGGGCGCGGTCGACCGCGGCGCCCATGGAGTTCGACGACGACCTGGATGTGCCGGACTTCCTGAAGTAGAGCGTGTTCGCCTTCCGTGACACCTGCACACTCGGCCCGGACCCCGTTGACGGGGTCCGGGTCGAAGTGGCGTTCACGGACCGCACCCTCGACCTCCAGGACCAGACCGTCGGCTTCGCGGGCTCGCTCGCTGCGGTCGTCGAGGCGACGGGCGTGCCGTTCGCGCGACTGGTCCAGGTCCACGGCGACGTGGTGCACGTCGTCGACTCCCCGCCGGTCGGCCCGACCGACGAGGTGCCGGTCGCGGACGCTCTGGTCACCACGCGACGTGGCGTCGGACTGATGGTCCGGGTGGCCGACTGCGTCCCGGTGCTGCTGGCCGATCCGGTGGCCGGCGTCGTCGGCGCGGTGCACGCCGGCCGGCTCGGCGTGACGCTCGACGTCGTGAGCCGCGCCGTCGAGCAGATGAGATCGCTCGGCGCCGAGCAGGTCCGGGCCTGGATCGGGCCCTACGTGTGCGGTCGCTGCTACGAGGTGCCGGAGTCGATGCGCAGCGAGGTCGCTGCCGCCGTCCCCGCCACGATGTCCGAGACGTCCTGGGGCACTCCGGCTCTCGATCTCGGGGCCGGTGTGGAGGCCCAACTGGGGGCAGCTGGCGTGCCCGTCGTGAGCGTCGGCCGGTGCACGCTCGAGGACGAACGCCTCCACTCCTACCGGCGCGATGGCAGCAATGCCGGACGGTTCGCCGGGTTGGTGTGGATCGCATGAATCCCCGTCGCGACACACGCGCGCGTCGGCGCCGCGGGTCCTCAGATCGAGGCCTTCGGTCCAGTAATGTCCACAACAAGCCAAGCGGTGCCCCGGAGGGGGCGCACAGCTGAAATGACGAGGCGGAGGCAACAGCCATGAGCGGTGCGATGCGCAGGATCGGTGAGTACCTCGGCCTGCTCGAGGACACCGGGTACGACGAGTTCGACGTTGACGGCTACGACGCCCAGGAGGCGGCGCCTGATCGCGAGGCTCGAACCGATGGCGCACCCCGGGTGCGTTCGGCGTCCGTCGCCGACATCAACGAACGTCGCCGCCCCGCCGCCGCGCCGGCCGTCGGCGTGGTCGCCGAGCTGTCCCGGATCACGACGCTGCACCCGCGCACCTACAACGAGGCACGCGCCGTCGGAGAGCAGTACCGCGACGGCACCCCGGTGATCATGAACCTCACCGAGATGGACGACGCCGACGCCAAGCGGCTCGTCGACTTCGCCGCCGGCCTGATCTTCGCTACCCGCGGCAGCATCGAGCGGGTGACCAGCAAGGTGTTCTTGCTGTCCCCGCCGAACGTCACGGTGGCCGCGGCCGACAAGCAGCGGATCGCCGACGCCGGCTTTTTCAACCAAAGCTGAGCCGGAGGGTCCGCCTTGGGGGCGACCGCCTAGGATCGCGGCAGTCCCTTCCCAGTCGCCCTTAGGAACAGTCGTTGTCGATCACAGGTCAGATCATCGAGGGTGTCCTGTGGACCTTCATCGGGCTGCTCTGGATCCGGTTCATCATCGACTGGGTCCAGATCTTCGCCAGGGCCTGGGAGCCTCGTGGCGTGCTGCTGGTGATCCTCGAGATCGTCTACTCGATCACCGATCCACCGATCAAGGCACTCGGTCGTGTGGTCAAGCCGATCCGGATCGGCAACTTCGCGCTCGACCTGAGCTTCATCCTGGTGCTGATCTTGGCCTACGTGGCACTGGCAGTTAACCGCTCGATCTTCTTGGCGTGAGCCGCCGAGTCTTAGTTGTCGCTGGTCAGGCGCTATTGTTCGCCGGGATAGTTTGTCCCCGATAACCCCCGATTAGTCCCAGTCTTAGAGATAGGTGAGGTCATGCCGCTGACGCCCGAGGACGTGAGCAACAAGCGCTTTACCCCCGTCCGCCTTCGCGAGGGCTACGACATGGGTGAGGTCGACCAGTTCCTCGACGAGGTGGAGGCCGAGCTCGCTCGACTGACCACCGAGAACGACGAACTTCGGGCGAAGCTTGCTGCAGCCCAATCGGGCGCGCCGTCGTTCGAGCCCGCGCCGACGCAGCTGACCGCGGTGCGCGAGGCGCCCGCCCCCGTCGTACCCGAGAAGCCGGCGCCCGTCGCCGAGGTCCCTGCAGCTACCGCCCCGGTCGAGACCCCCGCTCCCGTCGAGACCATCCGGGTCGAGACGGTCCCGGAGGCGTCGAACGCAGCAGCCCGCCTGCTCGAGATCGCCACCCGCAACGCCGACGAGCTCGTCGAGGACGCGAAGAACGAGGCAGACCGCATCGTCGGCGAGGCCCGCACCAAGGCCGAGCGGCTCGAGAACGAGTCGAAGGGCAAGGCGGACCGCATGGAGTCCGACGCGCGCACCCGCTCCGAGATGCTCGACGCCGAGACGGCCGAGCGCCGCACGCAGCTCTTCGCCGACCTGGAGAAGGAGCGCGACAAGCTCAGCGTCGAGGTCGAGAACCTGCGCTCGTTCGAGCGCGAGTACCGGTCCCGCCTCAAGAGCTACTTCAACCAGCAGCTCGAGGCACTGCAGACGCCGGGCGACACGGTCGCCCCGTCCGACGAGTCGCCGGCGCCCAAGCGGCTCCGCTCGATCCTCGGCGAGGAAGAGCGCTGATCGTCGTTCGCTGACATCAACGCCCGGCCGACCCGCATCGCGGGTCGGCCGGCGTCATTTGTGGGCCCCTGGTCTCGGTCATCGGAGTGGCACCTTGGACGGGACCCCGGCAGCGGCTACCCTCCGTGCAGCCTGTGGCTTCTGCCGCGGGTGACACGGTCCGGAGGAGGCCCGAGCATGGCCCGCACCACGAAGAAGTCGTTGGCTGGGCGCACGGTGTCCGCGGCCGGGAAGATCATCACCCGCCGGCGCCCGGAAGCGGCCGCCAAGAAGGCTGCGCCGGCGAAGAAGGCTGCGCCGGCGAAGAAGGCTGCGCCGGCGAAGAAGGCGCCGGCGAAGAAGGCCGCACCGGCGAAGAAGGCCGCACCGGCGAAGAAGGCCGCACCGGCGAAGAAGGCCGCACCGGCGAAGAAGGCCGCACCGGCGAAGAAGGCCGCACCGGCGAAGAAGGCCGCACCGGCCAAGAAGGCCGCACCGGCCAAGAAGGCCGCACCGGCCAAGAAGGCCGCACCGGCCAAGAAGGCCGCACCGGCCAAGAAGGCCGCACCGGCCAAGAAGGCCGCACCCGCGAAGAAGGCCGCACCCGCGAAGAAGGCCGCACCCGCGAAGAAGGCCGCACCCGCGAAGAAGGCCGCACCCGCGAAGAAGGCCGCACCCGCGAAGAAGGCCGCACCCGCGAAGAAGGCCGCACCCGCGAAGAAGGCCGCACCCGCGAAGAAGGCCGCACCCGCCAAGAAGGCGCCGGCCAAGCGGTCTGCTCCCGCGAAGCTGGTCGTCCTCGAGGGCGAGGAGGCGTGGTCGAAGTCGGAGCTGGCCGAGGTGCTCGCCGAACTGCACGAGCAGCGCGCTCACAGCGGCCAGATCGTCGCCGAGCAGGAGGCAGACCTGTCCGGGCTGCTGCGCGACGCCGGCGACGGGGCCGGGCAGGACCAGGCAGACCTGGGCGCGACCAGCTTCGAGCGTGATCACGAGCTCACTGTGCTCAACCACGAGCGGGAGAAGCTGGCCCAGATCGACCGCGCGCTCGCACGCATCGACGACGGCACCTACGGCGTGTGTGAGTCGTGCGGCAATGCCATCGGGAAGATGCGGTTGATGGCGTTTCCGCGTGCCACACTGTGCATGCCATGCAAGCAGCGCGAGGAACGTCGGTAGGCAGCGACAGCGGACCCGCCGACCAACGGGGGACCGTGCTCACCAGCCGCCGCGCGTGGGCCGTGTTCGCGGTCGTCGCGATCACGCTCTACGTCGGCGACCAGCTGTCGAAGCGCGCCGCGGTCGAGCACCTGACCGGCCGTGAGGACATCCGTGTCGTCGGCGATCTCCTGCAGCTTCACCTGACCCGCAACCCGGGTGCTGCCTTCTCCCTCGGCACCGACTTCACGATGGTCCTGACCTTCCTGGCCATCGGCGCGACCGCCGTCGTGCTGGTCGTGAGCCGCAAGGTCGCCGACCGCGTCTGGGCGGCGGGCATGGGGGCGATCCTGGCCGGCATCACGGGCAACCTCACCGACCGGATGCTTCGCGAGCCGGGACCGTTCCGCGGGCACGTCGTCGACTTCCTCCAACTGCCGAACTGGCCGATCTTCAACGTCGCCGACGTCTCGATCAACGTGGGCGCCGGCCTGATCCTGCTCCAGGTGTTCCGCGGCATCCGGCTGGACGGCACCCGCCACGGTGACGCTGATGACGCGGAGCACGACCCGGAGCACGACCCGGAGCACGACCCGGAGAACGACGCGGAGCACGACGGGTGAACAACGTCGACCACCGGACGCTGCGGGTTCCGGACGGCCTCGACGGCGAGCGGATCGACGTCGCGATGGCCCAGCTGTTCGGCCTGTCGCGTTCGCGGGCGGCCGAGCTGATAGCCGACGGCCGGGTGCGGCTCGACGGTGCCGACGTCAGCAAGAGCGAGCGAGTGCTGCATGGTGCGGTGCTCGACGTCGAGATCCCCGTCGAGTCGGACCCGCTCGCGATCGTCCCCGAGATCGTCGAGGGCATCAAGATCGTCCACGACGACCCCTCCATCGTGGTGATCGACAAGCCGGTCGGCGTCGCCGTCCACCCCTCGCCCGGGTGGCGTGGCCCGACCGTCGTCGGGCACCTGGCCGGCGCCGGGTTCCGGATCTCGACGTCCGGCGCCAAGGAACGCGAGGGCATCGTGCAACGTCTCGATGTCGGCACGTCGGGCGTCATGGTCATCGCGAAGTCCGAGCAGGCCTACTCCATCCTCAAGAACGCCTTCCGGCACCGGACGGTCGACAAGACCTACCATGCGCTCGTGCAGGGTCATCCGGACCCGCTGTCGGGCACCGTGGACGCGCCGATCGGCCGGCATCCGGGAGCCGACTACAAGTTCGCGGTCATGGACGGCGGCCGGGCGAGCGTCACCCATTACGAGACCCTCGAGGCGCACCGCTTCGCCAGCCTGCTCGAGGTGCATCTCGAGACGGGCCGCACCCATCAGATCCGCGTGCACATGGCAGCGCTGCGGCATCCCTGTGCCGGCGACCTGACGTACGGCGCTGATCCCGCCCTCGCCCGCCGGCTCGGTCTCACCCGGCAGTGGCTGCACGCCGTACGCCTCGGTTTCGAGCACCCCGGCACCGGCGAGTACGTCGAGTACGAGGCGGGGTATCCCGACGACCTCCAGCACGCACTCGACGTGATCCGTGCCAGCGACTGACGCCGCGCTCACCATCCGGCCGGCCACCACCGACGACCTGCCGGCGATGGCCGACGTGTTCATCGTCACCCGCGCGGCCGCGGTGCCGTCGATGCCACCCTCGGTCCATCCGCCGCACGAGGTGCACGCGTTCTACGCGGGCCTGGACCTGGTCGCGGGCGAACGAGAGGGCTGGGTGGCCGAGGACGGTCGCGGCATCGTTGCCTTCGCCGAGCTCAAGAGCGACTGGCTCGACGCCCTCTATGTCCGCCCGGACGCGCAAGGTGAGGGCATCGGCGCCGCGCTGCTCGACGTGGCGAAGTCGCTCCGCCCCAGGGGTTTCTCGCTGTGGGTGTTCGAGTCCAACACGCCCGCGCGCGCCTTCTACGCGCGGCACGGCCTCGTCGAGCGGGAGCTCACCGACGGCTCCGGTAACGAGGAGAAGGCGCCGGACATCCGGATGGCGTGGGCGCCGCCGGAATCTGTCGGTGGGTCTCTCTAATCTGCTCCCGTCGGTCGCGTAGGCTGATGTCCTTCCCCGACACCATCCTTGTTCACGGACCTTCGTCCACGATCGTCTGAGGAGCTCTCCGCACCGATGGCAGCCGCCGGGGACCGATCCGATTTCGTGCACCTGCACGTCCACACCGAGTACTCGATGCTGGACGGCGCGTCGCTGCTCGACGGCCTCTTCGCCCGGGTGAGCGACCTCGGCATGTCCGCGATCGCGATGACCGACCACGGCAACCTGCACGGCGCCTACGACTTCTACTCCAAGGCCAAGCAGCACGACATCCGGCCGATCATCGGCATCGAGGCCTACCTCACGCCGCAGACCGACCGCTCCGAGCGCCGCCGGGTGAAGTGGGGCAAGGGCGACGTGGCCGAGGAGGGCGGCGACGACGTCGCCGGCGGCGGCGCCTACACCCACATGACGATGTGGTCCGAGACGACCGAGGGCATGCACAACCTGTTCCGGCTCTCGTCCCGGTCCAGCCTCGAGGGCTTCTTCTACAAGCCGCGCGCCGATCGCGACCTGCTGCACCAGTACGCCAAGGGCCTGATCGCCACCACCGGTTGCCCCTCGGGCGAGATCCAGACCCGGCTGCGCCTCGGGCAGTACGACGAGGCCCGGCGCTCAGCGGCCGAGTTCCAGGACATCTTCGGCAAGGACAGCTTCTTCCTCGAGCTGATGGACCACGGGATCGACATCGAGAAGCGGGTCCGTGACGACCTGCTGCGGCTCGGCAAGGACCTCGGCATCCCGCCGGTCGCCACCAACGACTCGCACTACAACAATCCCGAGGACGCCGCCGCGCACGACGCCCTGATCTGCGTCGCGTCGGGCAAACGGCTCTCCGACACCAACCGGCTCAAGTTCGACGGCGGCGGCTACTACATCAAGTCCGCGACGGAGATGCGGGCGCTCTGGGACGACCGGTTCGGGATGCCCGAGGCGTGCGACAACACGCTGCTCATCGCCGAGCGCTGCGTGGTCGAGTTCACCGAGTCCACCGGTGGCTACATGGCGCGGGCCGATGTGCCGGCCGGCGAGACCGAGGAGTCCTGGTTCGTCAAGGAGGTCTGGCGGGGCATCGAGTCGCGCTACCCAGGCGAGCGGCTGACCCCCGACGTCAAGGCGCGGGTCGACATGGAGCTCGGGATCATCTCCCAGAAGGGCTACTGCGGCTACTACCTGGTGGTCGCCGACTTCATCAACTGGGCGAAGGACAACGGCATCCGGGTGGGGCCGGGCCGCGGCTCCGGTGCGGGGTCCATCGCGGCGTTCGCGCTGCGGATCACCGACCTCTGCCCGCTCGAGCACGGGCTGTTCTTCGAGCGCTTCCTCAACCCCGAGCGCCCGTCGATGCCCGACTTCGACATCGACTTCGACGACCACCGCCGCGGTGAGGTGATCCAGTACGTCACCGAGAAGTACGGCGCCGACCGCGTGGCCCAGATCGCGACCTTCGGCCGGCTCAAGTCCAAGGCGGCGATCAAGGATGCCGCCCGGGTTCTCGACTTCGGCTTCGCCGTCAGCGACCGGATCACGAAGGCGCTGCCGCCCGACGTGATGGGCAAGGGGGTGACGCTCCGCGACATCTTCAACGAGGACCACAAGCGCTACTCCGACGGCGCCGAGTTCCGGGCGCTCCACGAGCAGGACGTCGATGTCCGCACGATCTACCAGACGGCGCTCGGCCTCGAGGGTCAGATCCGCAACTGGGGCGTGCACGCGGCGGGCGTGATCATGTCCAGCGAGCCGATCGTCGACGTGGTGCCGATCATGGCTCGCCCGCAGGATGGCGCGGTCATTACCCAGTTCGACTACCCGATGTGCGAGGCGCTCGGGCTGGTGAAGATGGACTTCCTCGGGCTGTCCAACCTGCACACCCTCGAGGACGCGCTGGTCAACATCAAGGCCAACCGTGACGAGGACGTCGTCCTGGAGGAGCTGCCTTTCGACGACCGGGCGACCTACGAGCTGATGGGCCGCGGCGACACCCTGGGCGTCTTCCAGCTCGATGGCGGCGGCATGCGGGCGTTGCTGCGGTCCATGCTTCCGGACCAGTTCGCGGACATAACCGCCGTCTCTGCGCTCTACCGTCCGGGGCCGATGGGCGCCGACTCGCACAACAAGTACGCCCGCCGCAAGAACGGCCGCGAGCCGAATGTGCCGATCCACCCGGCCCTCGCCGACGCGCTCGAGTCGGTGCTGGGGGAGACCTACGGCCTGATCGTCTACCAGGAGCAGGTGATGGCGATCGCGCAGGCGCTCGCCGGCTTTTCCCTCGGCGCCGCCGACAACATGCGGCGCGCGATGGGCAAGAAGGACGCCGCGAAGCTCGCCAAGGAGTACGACGGCTTCGAGGCCGGCATGCTCGAGCGCGGCTACCCCCAGGACGCGATAAGGAAGCTCTGGGAGATCCTCGTCCCGTTCGCCGACTACGCGTTCAACAAGTCGCACTCCGCAGCCTACGGCGTCATCACCTACTGGACCGCCTACCTCAAGGCCAACTACCCGACTGAATACATGGCCGCGCTCCTCACGTCGGTGAAGAACGACAAGGACAAGATGGCGATCTACCTCAACGAGTGTCGCCGGATGAAGATCGCCGTGCTGCCTCCCGACGTCAACGAGTCCGCCCACGACTTCACCGCGGTCGGCACCGACATCCGGTTCGGCATGACCGCGGTTCGCAACGTAGGTGCCAACGTCGTGGAGCAGGTCGTGGGCGCGCGGGAGAGCAAGGGCCGCTACGAGTCGTTCAACGACTTCCTCGACAAGGTGCCCGCGCTGGTCTGCAACAAGCGAGTGATCGAGTCGCTGATCAAGGCGGGCGCGTTCGACGACCTCAAGCACCGCCGGCGCGCGCTGGTCGCCATCCACGAGGTCGCGGTTGACCAGTACATCGACATCAAGCGCAACGAGGCGATCGGCCAGGACTCACTCTTCGCAGGCCTCATGGACGACGACAGCGACTACGGCGGCTTCGGGGTGAGCGTGACCGTCCCCGACCTCGACGAGTGGGACAAGACCACCCTGCTCGGCCACGAGCGCGACATGCTCGGTCTCTACGTCTCCGACCACCCGTTGCTCGGCCTCGAGCACGTGCTCGCGAACAGCGCCGACTGCACCATCGGCGACCTGCTGACCGACGAGGAACGGCAGGACGGCGCCACGGTCCTGGTGAGCGGTCTGGTCACCTCGGTCCAGCGCAAGATCACCAAGAAGGGCGACCCGTGGGCGATGGTCACCCTCGAGGACCTCGAAGGCGCGATCGAAGTGTTGCTCTTCCCGAGCGCCTACCAGCTCGCGAGCACGCTCCTGGTCCCCGACGCCATCATCACCGTCAAGGGCCGGGTGTCACGCAGCAAGGAGCAACCCGAGCTGCACGCCCTGGAGGTGACCGTCCCCGATCTCGACACGCGCAGCGACGGGCCCGTCGTGATCAGTCTTCCGTCGACCCGCTGCACCGCGCCGGTCATCGCGCAGCTCAAGGAGGTGCTCCGCACCCACCCGGGCCTCACCGAGGTCCGGCTCCGGCTGCTGACGCGCGACGCCACCAAGCTGATGCGCCTCGACGACGGGCTCCGGGTCACCCCGAGCCCCGCTCTGTTCGCCGACCTCAAGCAGCTGCTCGGCCCCGGGTGCCTGGCAGGATGACGGGGTGACCGACCAGCAGACCCTGCCCCCTCCACCCGCGCCGGCCGTCGAGCGCCGGGCCCTGCCGTGGCGGGCGATCGTGCTGGTCGGCGGCTCCCTCGCCGCTGCTGGGGCGGCCCTCGGTGCGCTCGGTGGCTGGCTCTGGTACCAGTGGTGGGCACCTGCCAACACCGGCACGATCTACGACACCGTGGACGGGCCGAAGTGGTACGACCTCACCGACCAAGGGGTGGCGCACCAGTTCGCCGGCCCGGGTCAGTACGCCCTGATCGGCCTGCTGCTCGGCATCGCGCTCGGGGTCGTCGCGGTCATCGTCGGCCGGCGCCACGCGCTCGCGGCCGTCGCCGGCCTGATCGTGGGCACCGCTCTCGCGGCGTACCTGTCCTACGTCGTCGGCACGGCGCAGAGCCCGCCCGACCCGCAGCAGTACGCCACGTCGGCCAACGTCGACAAGGAGTATCCCGCCGCGATCGAGGTCAGCGGGTGGACCCCGTTCCTCTGCTGGCCGCTCGGGGCGCTGGGCGCCTACTCGGTCGCCGTGCTCGCGATGTCCTGGTTGGGGACGACGCGGACGAAGCTCGACGAGCTCCCTCCGCTCGTGGCGAAACCCTCGCCCGTCAAGGAACCGGACGACCAACCGGCGCCGTGATCGCGGTGGTCAGCCGCACCAGGTCCGCGGGCGCGAGCTCGACCTCGAGCCCGCGCCGCCCGGCCGAGACGTAGACCGTTGCGTGGTCGAGGGCGGCCGTGTCGACCACGGTCGGGTGCGGGCGCTTCTGACCGAGCGGCGAGATGCCACCCACGACGTAGCCGGTCGAACGTTCGGCCGCCTTGGGGTCGGCCATCGCTGCCTTGCGGCCGCCGACCGCGCGGGCGAGCGCCTTGAGGTCCAGCTGTCCGGACACGGGGACCACGGCGACCGTGAGGGTGCCGTCGACGTCCACTAGCAGCGTCTTGAACACCCGGTCGGCGGCGATGCCCAGCGCAGCCGCCGCCTTCCCGCCGTACGACTCGGAGCGCGGGTCGTGGTCGTATTCGTGCACCGTGAACACCACCCCGGCGGCGGCCAGGGCCGTGGTCGCGGGAGTGCCGCCGGCACGTTGCTTCTTCGGCATCGCGGTCAGGCCAGTGTCAGTTGGGGGACCAACGGGTGCGGGCGACCTCGGTTGCGGGCAACGAGGTGATCACGTTCATCGTCCGCAGCTCCGAGCGCAGCAGCTCGGTGACCAGCACCAGCCGTTCCTCGGCGTCGGACGCCTCGAGCAGCTGCTGGCGCTCGGCCATGGGCAGCGGCGCGCAGGCGGCGAGGACCCACGAGAGGTACGCCGGGTCGGTGGGCAACGAGCCGGTGAAGGGGTCGGCGGAGATCTCGCTGAGTGCGTGGCGGTAGGCCGTGAAGGTGGCTCGGGCCAGGCTGGCCAGCTCGTCGGACACCGTAACGGTGGGCTCCGGCATCTCGTCGACCTCGCCCACGGGGAACAGGTCGCCGCGTTCGAGCCGGTCGAGCCGGATCCGGTCGCGACCGACGGCCACGATGTCGAAGGTGCCGTCCGGGTGCGCCTCGGCCTCGGCGAGCTGGAGCCGGACGCCGACGCGGAACAGCGATTGCGCACCGTGGTCGCCGACCTCGTAGCCCTCGCGGATCGCGACGGACCCGAACAGGCGATCTGCCGGGTCCTCGATGCGCAACAGGTGGTGCATGAGCGCGCGGTAGCGGTCCTCGAACACGTGCAACGGCACCGTGACGCCCGGGAACACCACGCTGTTCAGCGGGAACATCGGGAGCCGGTCCGTCACACTTCCAACCTAGCCGCCCGACACCGCTCAGCCGCGGAGCCAGGCGAGAACCGCGCGGACCCGTCGGTGCTCGTCGGGCGCCTGGTGCAGGTCGAGCTTGGCCATGATCCGTGCCACGTGGCTCTCGACGGTCTTGGTCTCGATCACCAGCCGCTCCCCGATGCCCGCGTTGGAGTAGCCCTGGGCCATCAGCTCGAGAACGGTGCGCTCCCGGGCACTGAGCCGTTCGAGCTGGCCGGCCAGCGACTGCCGGCCGAGAAGGTGCGCGATCAGATCCGGATCCATGACGGTCCCGCCTCCGGCGACCGTCTCGAGTGCTCCGACCAGGACGGCGACGGAGCGCTCCCGAAGTGGCTCTCGATCGCCTCCCTCGTGATTGGTGCGATCGCGCCCCTCGGACCTCTCGTCTTCTTCGGCTTCGTGCTGCTGCCGGTCTGGATGCTCGCGGTGGCGATCTGCGTGCGGCTGGAGCCGTCCGCCTGACGTCGGGGACGCCGGAGTGAGGAGGATGCGACCGTAGAATCGGACGCATGTCCCTCATCCGTCGCATCGACCTGCGCGAGGCGGACGCTGCATCGTCAGCGGCCGACTACCGCGCAGCCGTGCCCCGCGCCGACTTCGACGTCGAAGCCGCGGTGCCGGCGGTGCATGAGATCTGCGAGGAGGTCCGAACGGGCGGGATCGACGCGATCCGGGACCTCGGCGAGCGTTTCGACGGGGTGCGGGTCGAGGACATCCGGGTCACCCCGGAGGCGCTGGCCACGGCACTCGACCAGCTCGATCCGGACATCCGGGCGGGCCTCGAGGAGTCCATCCGCCGGCTGCGCGCGACCTGTACCGCGGAGCTCGAGAAGGACGTGGTCACCGAGTTCGGCCCCGGCGCCCGCGTGACCCACCGCAAGGTGCCGGTGGGCAGGGTCGGGCTCTATGTGCCCGGCGGGTTGGCCCCGCTGGTGTCGAGCGTGCTGATGAACGTCGTTCCCGCGCAGATCGCGGGGGTCGAGTCGATCGCGCTGGCCAGCCCGCCGCAGAAGGCCCCTTTCGATGGCTCCCGTGGTGGCGATGTGCACCCGACGATCCTCGCGGCGTGCGCGCTGCTCGGCGTCGAGGAGGTCTACGCCGTCGGAGGCGCCCAGGCGATCGCGATGTTCGCCTACGGCGTCGGACCGTGCGCGAAGGTGGATCTGGTGACCGGGCCGGGCAACATCTACGTCGTCACCGCCAAGCGGATCCTCAAGGGCGTGGTCGGCATCGACTCCGAAGCCGGACCGACCGAGATCGCGATCCTCGCCGACGAGACCGCCGACCCGGCCTACGTCGCCGCCGACCTGATCAGCCAGGCCGAGCACGATCCGCTCGCGGCGGCGGTGCTCGTGACCACGTCCGAAGCGCTCGCCGACGACGTGGACGCCGAGCTCGACAAGCAGGTCTCCGCGACGAAGCACGTCGCCCGGATCCGCACCTCGCTGAGCGGACCCCAGTCGGGGATCGTCCTCGTGCGCGACCTGGAGCAGGGCCTCGCGGTCGTCGATGCGTACGCCGCCGAGCACCTCGAGATCCACACGGCGGACGCGGCGTCGTACGCCGCCCGCGTGCGCAACGCCGGCGCGATCTTCGTCGGGCCCTACGCGCCGGTCAGCCTCGGTGACTACTGTGCGGGCTCCAACCACGTGCTGCCCACGGGCGGCTGCGCCTGCCACTCCTCGGGCCTGTCGGTCCGCGCGTTCACCAAGTCGGTGCACGTCGTGGACTACTCGCGTGCCGGGCTCGCCGACGTGGCCGACCACGTCGTGACGCTGGCCGGGGCCGAGGACCTGCCGGGCCACGGTGCGGCGGTCTCGGTGAGGTTCAGCGAGTGAGCTTCCCGCCGATCCGCCCCGAGCTCGCCGGGATCGAGCCGTACGGGGCGCCGCAGCTGGACGTGGCCGTCCAGCTGAACGTAAACGAGAACCCCTACGGGCCCTCCGAGGAGTGTGTCGCCGACATCGCTGCGTCCGCGGCGGACGCGGCGCGGACGCTCAACCGCTACCCCGACCGGGAGTTCGTCGAGCTACGGACCGCACTGGCGACCTACCTGGCGCGGGACGTGCCGGGCCAGATCACCCCGGAGCAGGTCTGGGCGGCCAACGGGTCCAACGAGGTCATGCTGCAGCTGCTGCAGGCGTTCGGCGGTCCGGGCCGCACCGCGCTGAGCTTTGCGCCGACGTACTCGATGTATCCGGAGTACGCCCGCGACACGATGACCGAGTGGGTCGCGGGCCGACGCGAGGACGACTTCTCGCTCGACCTCGACCGCGCCGCCGGGCTCATCGAGGAGGTCCGACCGCACGTCGTGCTGCTGCCGAGCCCCAACAACCCGACCGGGACCGCGCTACCGCCGGAGGCGATCACCGCCCTGTGCGAGGCGACGGGGGATCGCGGTGTGGTGGTCGTCGACGAGGCGTACGGCGAGTTCCGCCGGGCCGGGGTCCCGAGCGCACTCGAGCTGCTGCCCGCGCACCGCAACCTCGTGGTCACCCGCACGATGAGCAAGGCGTTCGCGGCGGCCGGGATGCGGCTCGGCTACCTCGCGGCCGACCCGGCGATCTGCGACGCGATCCGGGTGGTGCGGCTGCCCTATCACCTGTCGGCGGTCACCCAGGCGGCTGCGCTGGCGGCGCTCCGGCACGCGCCCGAGCTGCTCGGCAACGTCGACCAGCTGCGTGCCCAACGGGACAAGACGGTGGCCTGGTTGCGCGACCAGGGACACCGGGTCGCCGACAGCGACGCCAATTTCTGCTTGTTCGGGACCTTCCGGGATCGTCATGCTGTCTGGCAGGGGCTGCTCGACCGGGGCGTGCTGATCCGGGAGACCGGCCCCGAGGGCTGGCTGCGGGTGTCCATCGGGACCCCCGAGGAGATGGCGGCGTTCGAGGACGCCCTCGTCGAAGTGATGAAGGAGATGGCATGAGTCGGATCGCCCGCATCGAGCGGCAGACGAGCGAGTCCAAGGTCGTGGTCGAGGTCAATCTCGACGGCACGGGGCGTCACGACGTCTCCACCGGGGTCGGCTTCTACGACCACATGCTCATCTCGTTCGCCCGGCACTCGCTGGTCGACCTGACCGTGCAGACCTCAGGCGACACCCACATCGACGCCCACCACACCGTCGAGGACACGGCGATCGTCCTCGGTCAGGCACTGCGTGAGGCGCTCGGCGACAAGGCCGGCATCCGCCGCTTCGGCGACGCCACCGTGCCCCTCGACGAGGCCCTCGTCCAGGCGGTCGTCGACGTGTCCGGCCGTCCCTATTGCGTGCACACCGGTGAGCCCGAGGGCCAGGAGTACGTCGCGCTGGGCGGCGGCGGCGACAACGTGCCCTACCTGGGCTCGTTGACCCGCCACGTCTTCGAGACCGTCGCGTTCCACGCGCACCTCGCGCTCCACGTGCGGGTGCTGGCCGGCCGCGAGCCGCACCACATCGTCGAGACCCAGTTCAAGGCGTTCGCCCGGGCGTTCCGCGACGCGGTCGCGATCGACCCGCGGGAGACGGGAATCCCGTCCACCAAAGGCGCTCTGTGACCCAACCCTCCGTTGTCGTACTCGACTACGGCTCGGGCAACCTGCGTTCCGCCGTGCGCGCCGTCGAGCGGGCAGGCGCGGCGGTCACGCTGACGTCCGACCTGGATCTGGCGCAGCAGGCGGACGGCCTGCTGGTGCCGGGCGTGGGTGCGTACGCGGCCTGCATGCAGGGGCTCCGCGCGATCCGCGGTGAGCGGGTGATCGCGCGCCGGCTCGCGGGTGGCCGGCCGGTGCTCGGCATCTGTGTCGGCATGCAGATCCTGTTCGAGCGCGGCATCGAGCATGGCGTCGAGAGCGAGGGCTGCGGCGAGTGGCCAGGGGTCGTCGAACGGATCCAGGCTCCGATCGTGCCGCACATGGGCTGGAACACGGTCGAGGTACCGGAGGGGTCACGGCTGTTCGCCGGCATCGAGTACGAGCGGTTCTACTTCGTGCACTCCTACGGCGTGCGTGACTGGGCGCTGGTCACCAACGACCGCACGCCGGACGCGTACCAGCCACGGGTGGTCTGGTCCGAGCACGGTGGCGACCGGTTCGTCGCCGCCGTGGAGAACGGCCCACTGTGCGCGACGCAGTTCCACCCCGAGAAGTCCGGCGATGCCGGGGCCCAGCTGCTGCGCAACTGGGTGAAGAGTATTTAGGTTGGTCGGGTGACCGACCTCGACATGAACCAGATCATCCACGCCGCCGTACGACGCGACCTGGCGCGGACGGAGGGTGCGCTCCGCGCGATGCCCGACGGCGATGCGAATCGCGCTGCCGACATCCAGCGCGCCTGGGGGTACCTGTGGTCAGAGCTGCGCCGGCACCACGAGGGTGAAGACACCCATATCTGGCCGTACCTCCGCGGGCTAGGGGTCGTGGACGCGTCGGTCGTAGACGCGATGGAGGCCGAGCACCACGACATGGGTGCTGCGTGCGAGTCCGCGACGACGGCGATCGGCGCCGTTGCGGCGGCGCCGACGAAGGCCAACGCGACCGCGGCCGCCGATGCGGTCGCGGCTGCAGCGAGGGTGACAGGCACCCACCTCGACCACGAGGAGACCGCCGTAACGCCCTTCATCAAGGAGCGCGTGGAGACGCCGGAGTGGAAGACGGTCGAGAAGGAGCTGCGCAAGGCCAGCCCCACCACGGCCGGCCAGTTCTTTGCGTGGCTGCAGGACGGCGCCGACCCGGATGTGCTCGCCGCCCTGCGGTCGATCATCCCGGCGCCGGTGCTTCTGATCCTCGGCCGTGGCCTGGGGATGTCGTATCACCGCAGGATCGCGCCCGTGTGGCGGTGACCCGGAGTCCTTAGGATTCCAGGGTGAGTGCCTACCTCGAGCTCCTGCCCGCCGTCGACATCAAGGGGGGCCAGGCCGTCCAGCTGGTCCAGGGCGTCGACGGGTCCGAGAAGCGCTTCGGCGACCCGATCGAGGCCGCGCTGCGGTGGCAGGAGGCCGGCGCCGAGTGGATCCACCTGGTCGACCTCGACGCGGCCTTCGGACACGGCAACAACCGCGAGCTGCAGGCCGAGATCGTCGGCAGGCTCGACATCCGGGTCGAGATGAGTGGCGGCATCCGCGATGACGAGTCGCTGGAGGCGGCCATGGCGACCGGCTGTCGTCGGGTCAACATCGGCACGGCCGCGCTCGAGCAGCCGGAGTGGTGCGCCGAGGCCATCGCGACGTACGGCGACCGGGTGGCGGTCGGGCTCGACGTCCGTGGCCGCACCCTGGCGGCGCGCGGGTGGACCCAGGAGGGGGGCGACCTCTACGAGGCGCTGGCCCGGCTCGACGCTGAGGGCTGCGCCCGTTACGTCGTCACCGACGTCAACAAGGACGGCATGCTCCAGGGCCCCAACCTCCAGCTGCTGCGCGATGTCTGCGCGGCGACCGACCGACCGATCGTCGCTTCCGGCGGAGTGACGACGCTCGACGACATCCGGGCGTTGTCGGAGCTGGTGCCCATGGGCGTGGAAGGTGCGATCGCCGGCACCGCCCTCTACACCGGGCAGTTCACCCTCGAGGACGCGCTGGCACTGACCCTTGGCGCGCGCGCATGAGCCTCGCGGTCCGGGTGATCCCGTGTCTCGACGTCGACGCAGGGCGGGTGGTCAAGGGCATCAACTTCAGGGAGCTGCGCGACGCAGGTGACCCGGTCGAGCTGGCGCGGACCTACGACGCCGAGGGTGCCGACGAGCTCACGTTCCTCGACATCTCCGCCTCCCACGAGGGTCGAGCGACGACGCTGGACATGGTGTCCGCGACGGCCGAGCAGGTCTTCATCCCGCTCACGGTCGGCGGCGGCATCCGCAGTGTCGACGACGTCGACACCATGCTGCGCGCCGGTGCGGACAAGATCGCGGTCAACACGGCAGCGATCGACCGTCCGGACCTGGTCGCCGAGATCGCCGACCGGTTCGGCAACCAGGTGCTGGTCCTCTCGGTCGACGCGCGCCGGGCCGAAGGCACGGACTCCGGCTTCGAGGTGACTACCCACGGTGGCCGCAAGTCTGCGGGCCTCGACGCGATCGCCTGGGCGGTCCAGGCCGCGGAGCTCGGCGCTGGGGAGATCCTGCTCAACGCGATGGACGCGGACGGCACCACCGCGGGCTTCGACCTGGAGCTGATCCGGGCAGTGCGACGCGAGGTCTCGATCCCGGTCGTCGCGTCCGGCGGCGCGGGCGCCGTCGAGCACTTCCCGCCCGCCGTCGAGGCGGGCGCGGACGCCGTGCTCGCCGCCACCGTGTTCCACTTCGGCACCCTGCGGATCGCCGACGTCAAGCAGACCCTGGGCGGAGCCGGCTATCCGGTGCGCTGAGGCCGGTAGTGCAACCGCAACAAGCTGACCGAGATGCCCGCGCTGTGGGGCTGTGCGCGCGACCTGTTCCAGACTGCCGGCTCCGGCGAGACCATCGACTTCGACCAGAGCAAGCGTCACTACTACGTCGTGCACGAGGACATCAACCCGAACGGCATCGTCCCTCAGGGCCCCGATCCTGCAGCGTGGCGCACGCCGCACGCGCGCGACCGGACCTGACCCGGCCCGGCGTGGCACCTGAATGGTTGCCGCGCCAGGGGGAACCTTGGTTGCTGTGAGCAAGCAACTCGCCGCCTGGCCGTGCGTGACCGACACCTTCCTCGACGTGAACGGGCGTCGCGCGCGGGTCCTGAGGGCGCCCGGCCGGCGGGCTGGCGGCGAACCCCAGCTGCTCGTCCACGGCCTGGGTGGATCGTCGGTCACCTGGGTGGAGGTGATGGAAGGCCTGTCCGAGCACGGACCGGTCGTCGCTGTCGACCTCCCCGGCTTCGGGCGCACTCCTATCGACGACGGCGATCAGCTCACCATGCAGGGCTACGTCGACTTCGTGCTCGCCGTCGCCGACGCGCTGGGCTGGGCGACGTTCACGTTGCACGGCAACTCGATGGGCGGCCTGGTCGGCACCCTCCTCGCCGCGGATCACCCCCACCGCGTCGACCGGCTCGTCCTCGTGTCGCCGGCCCTGCCGCCTCGCTCACCACTCGGGTTTCTCCGGCCCAGCCGCGCGACCATCGACGGGATGCTGCCGATCGCGGTCTCGTCCCTCACCGCGCTGGCCCTCGGTGTCGTCGGACTGGCAGGTCCCGAGCTGGACGCGCGCCGCAACCGGGCGCTGCTCAAGCTGATCTATCCCGACCCGGACGGCGTGGACCGCGCGGTGCTCGACCTGATGGCGGCGGACTTCGCCGAGGACGTCGAGGGGATCGACCGGCGGCGCGCCCTGCTGGCCGCTATCTGCTCGATCTCGCCGATGTGGGCCGCTCCCCGCCGCACCTGGCGCGCCGTACGGAAGGTCCAGGCGCCGACCCTGCTCCTGGGCGGCACCCAGGACGCGCTGGTCCCAGCGAAGGTCCTGCGCGCGGTGCTCGCCGTGCGTCCCGACTGGGAGGGACACGTCCTCGACGACCGGCGGCACGCGCTGATGATGGAGGATCCCGCGACCTATCTCAGCGTCTTCGACGACTGGCAGGCCGGCGAGGTTGCGGCCTAGCCGACCGCGTCGCAAGGTTGAGAGATGCCTCTGAACGACTTTCCTCTTCGGGCGTCGGTGGCCGTGTCCGACATCGGTCGCGCGATCGAGTTCTACGAAGGCAAGCTCGGTCTCGAGGCACTGGAGTCCGGGCCGAGCGCCGAGATCCCTGACGGCAGCCGCGTCTACGGCTCGGGCGGGGGACCGGCGCTCAACGTCTTCGAGTCGGTCACCGCCGGCAAGTCCGAGGCGACGATGGCCACGTGGTACGTCGACGACATCGACCAGGTCGCGCGCGAGCTCGCCGCGGCCGGCGTCGACCTGGTTCGCTACGACGCGTTCGAGCACGACAGCGTCGGCATCACTGCCCGGGCGGGTGGTGGCCGGATCGCCTGGATCCAGGACCCGGACGGCAACACCTTCGCGATCGAGGCCGACGCCTGAGGCACGGGGCCGCCCCGCTACGACGGGCCCGGATTGTCGGGGTAGTAGATCTCGCCGACGATGTCGCCGTCGGCGCCGCGGATCAACTCGATCTTGCGCGTGCCGGTGGTGGTGACGAGGCGGGCCAGGCCGTGGGGAGTCGCCCAGCGGTACGCGCCGAGGCCGAGCTGGTGGAGCTCGTATCCGGGCTTGTGGGTCTTGACCCGGTGGTGAGTCCGCGTGAGCGGTGCGTCGTTGTGGTCGCCGGTCTGGCCGGGTGGTCCGCCGCGATCGGGAGGGACGTACGGCGTCGCGTGGTCGTGGTCGAGTCGGCGGTAGCCGGCGTTCGTGGAGTGCGGGAAGGCGTCGCCGAGCATTCGGAGCAGGGTGCGGGACTTGACCAGGGTCGGGTGCTCGTAGCCGTTGACCGAGTGGGCGTCGTTGAGGTCGATCACTGGCTGGAGGGTGATGTCGCGATGGCTCAGCAGCTCCGCGAGCTGTTCGAGCACCATCGGGCCGATGCCCTCCACGCGGGCTACGCCGTCGACCCGGCCACCGAGGACGAGGTCGCTGAGGTGGACGTAGACGATCGCGGGAAGACGCTTGCGTTTCGGGGCCGGCAGAGTGTCGTCGTCGGGCTGGGCGTCGGGGGAGTGAGCCCGGTCGAGGAAGGCGGCTGCCTCATGGGGGTCGCTGAGGAGCTCGACAGCCTTGGCCTGGAGCTCGCCGCGGGTGACCTCGCGCCGCTCGTCCCCGCTGAGTTGGTCGAAGAGCATGTCGGCGACCTCATCGACCGTGTCGCCGAAACCGAGAGCCGTGCCCGGCTGGAGCTTGAGGGTGACCCGGAGGGTGGCGGGCTCGCCGTCGACGCCGTCGACCGCATCGCCCGGTCGCGGCTTTGAGACGCGGACGCCGACCTGGGCCGCATCGTCGGCGAGCCGCGCGCGATGGGCCTCGAGGTCAGCCTCGATCACCTTTGCCTCGGCTATCGAGAGGATGCGGTTCGGCGCTTGGTCGACGGCTGCCGCGACCGCCACGTCGACCAGCCCCGCCGCATCCTTCGAGAGGCTCCGCGACATCGAGGCGACCTTGCGGGCCACCCAGACCGGCAGTTTGTGGAGCTGGACCGCTTCCCACGTCAGCGGGAGGCGGTGGCGCACGTCGAGCGCGTCGGCGGCGAGTCGTTTGGTGGTGATCAACCCGGCCTCGCGGGCGATCGCGAGCTCGGCCCAGCACAGCTCCTGGACCAATGGCGTGCCCTCCCCGCCGAGGTCGATCAATTGGTCGGCGCCGAGGACCCTGCCCTCGCCGGGATCGGTGGAGTGGAGGTCGGCCCACTGGAGGACCAGGCGCAGACCGTCGACCTCCCGCTCGCGCTGCTCTGCGACGAGCGACTCCGTCGCGGACAGCACCGCGTTGGGGTCGAGGTCGAGCGGCTCCGAGATCATGACGCCATCCTCGCAACGACCTCCGACACATCCCCGGGCACGAGCAACCTCGAACGAGGCTGAACCGAGCACGCAGGGCGGCTACTTGTTGTCTTGACCCAGGATCGGTGCCTGGCGAGGCTCGGTCCAGGCGTCCGGTCCGTGGCTCTCAGCGCGGCTGCCCACGATCCGTCGTGTGGCTCACTACTGGCATGCGCGGGCCGGACGTCGCCAGGGCCAGGAGAGGCTCGAGAGGGGACTGCCCAGCTCTAAGTAGCGCTGCCCTCCCGGCTCGACAACACCAGTGGATCGAGCAACGGAGGAAGCAGTGAGCGAGACGACGAGTCGTGTGGTGATCGGGATGGATCCGCACAAGCGGTCGGTCACGATCGAGGTGATGGACGCCGACGAAGTGGTGCTGGATGGTGGCCGGTTCGGCACCGATGAGGCCGGTTTCGCCGCGATGGTGGATTACGTCAGCCGGTTCGGCGACCGGGTCTGGGCGATCGAAGGATGCAACGGGATCGGCCGGCACGTCGCGGTCCGACTCGTCGCTTTGGGGAGGAAGTCCTCGATGTCCCGCCCAAGCTCAGCGCCCGCGCGCGGGTGTTCTCCACCGGCCAGGGCCGCAAGACCGACGCCACCGACGCCCACTCCGTGGCGCTGGTCGGCACCCGGATGACCGGCCTGCGGCCCGTGGTGGCAACGAGCAGCGCGAGGAGCTGCGGGTCCTGGTCGACCGCCGCGGCTGGCTGGGTGAGGAGCACACCCGCAAGGTCGCCCAGCTGCACCACCTGCTGCTGGAGCTGATCCCCGGTGGAGCGAAGAAGAACCTCTCCGCCGCCCAGGCCAAAGCCCTGCTGGCCAAGGTCCGCCCCCGCGACGCCGCAGGCAAGGCACGCCGCCGCGTGGCCGCCGAGCTTGTCGCCGACCTCGAGCGGATCTACCAGCGCAAGAAGGCCGCGGACAAGGAGCTGACCGACCTGGTCCGCACCACCGGCAGCACGCTGCTGGACCTGCACGGGATCGGGCCCTCTGGTGCCGCTCGGCTGCTGGTCGACGTCGAGGACATCACCCGGTTCCCTGACCGCGGGCACTTCGCGTCCTGGAACGGCACCGCGCCCTTCGATGCCTCCTCCGGCGACCACGTCCGGCACCGGCTATCGCGCCAGGGGAACCGACAGATCAACCGGACCCTGCACATCATGGCCACCGTGCAACTGCGCCGACCCAGCGAAGGGCGCACCTACTTCGACCGCAAGACCGCGGCCGGCAAGAGCAACATGGAAGCGATGCGCTGCCTCAAACGCAGGCTGTCCGACCTGGTCTACAAGACCATGCTCGACGACCTCGTCGCTACGCAGGCGACGGGCCCGGGAGGGCAACGGGGCAACGACTCTGACTCCAGCGCGACCGGCTCACAACCCCACACCGGCTCTTCGGACAAGCCACTTCCCGGACCCGCCAAACACAAGCCTAAGCCAGATCTCCCGGCCGCGTCTTGACACAGAGGGGCGCCAGTAGCGGGCGAATCTTTACCCCGGAACGATCCACATTTTGGGCAGCCAGGCGCATGATTTGGAGTGGCTGTCCGGTGGATCTCGGCACCCAGAGTCTTCGGCCGCAGCACACCAGGAGGCGTCATGAAGCTGTCCAAGCCCGCGCAGCAGCGAGCCCTTGCCGCAGCCGCGAACGGCCTCCTGCGCCTGACACACGCAGTAGGCGCAGGTGGCGCCATGCGCCGGATTCTCATGGCTTTGACTCTCTGCGTCGGACTCCTGGCCGCCGGCGCCACCCACGCGTCGGCGCGCCCTGCCGCTTCGAACCTGTGCCCGACGGACAGACCGACTTTGTACGACGTGACCATCGGCAATAGGAACGTGGCGGACATAGCCACCGATGGGCACGTCTGGGCTCTTGACGACTACCTCCAGCACGTCCAGGTGTGGAAGATCGGTCAGAAGCACTACTGCTTCCTCATCGAGTACGACGGCACCTGGACCAGCTTCGCGGGCGTCAGCCCGGGCGGCACCGGAACGATCAGCGAGGGCCTCACCGGCACATTCCACGGCGTGCGGATCCTCCGGTTGACCGGCGAGTTCAACCCGCAGTATCCGCTCAGCGGCCACGTCGCAGACTTCGACTGGCAGTGCGGGGCAGACGGCGCCTGCACCGGGCCGACGCCATCGCCCGGCATGTACTTCTCGCCCATCACCAACGTCGTTGGCACTTGGCATGAATTTCACGTCACCAGTGCAACCAACGGCAGCTGGCACGACAACAAGTACGGCTATTCCGGCGACATCACCGACTGACCCTCATCGCAAGCGGCCGACCGTCGACCGCGAGACTCGGCAGCTGAGCCTGCGCGATCAGCGCACTCAATTCGGCAGGGGCGCGTAGGGCGGCAGTAGCGGACGGCTGGCTTTCGCCGTTGCCAGGCTCGGGCAGGTTGAGCCACGCTTTGTCGATGACTGCGCCGCTGATCGTTCTGCCAGGCCATGGTCGGCTCTTGGAGTTAGGCACCTTCCAGGCTGAAGTCCTCGCCTCAGCAGAGCAAACAGACGATGCCTTCTCACTCTTGCTGACGCAGAGTGAGCCCCCAGGCTTCGGCCCGCCCTTGCACCGCCACCTCGACTCCGCGGAGGCCTTCTTCGTCCTAGAGGGCGAATACTTGATGATCCTTGAGGATGAGGAGCGGTCCTGCCCTGCCGGGACCTTCGTGTACGTTCCGCGCGCGACTCCGCATACCTTCAAGGTCACTTCCTCTAACCCGGGCAAGAAGCTCAATCTCTTTGCGCCAGCGGCCATGGTCGGCTTCTTCGAGGAACTTGCTGATGCGGAGGCCTCTGGCACGGCTGACCCCGACCTGCTTGATCAGATCGCCCAGCGGAACCACATGGACGTGCTTGGCCCCGTCCCTGAGACGTACCTCTGATGGACGGACGGCCACCACGGATTGACACGAGCGTGCCCGCCAATCGGCAACTGCGGGCGCCTTCGGTCCGTCCCGAGGCCGATCTCAGATGCCCAGCCGAGCCTCGCGCAGCTTCGCGATGCTCGCCTCAGGTCCCTCGAACTCAAGCGCGCGGGTCTCGCGTCGGCCGTAGACGAACAGCACCAGCTCCTGCGGCTCACCGATCACGGTGACGGGATCGGCGCCGGCCTTGAGGGTCGTGGTGACCCCGCTGTCCGAGCGTCGCGCCATGACCGGGACGCCCGCGGGACGCACCAGTCCCTTGCCGGACACCCGGACGATGCGCCACAGCGCGTCCTGTTCTCCGGCGGTGAGCGTCCGCGGCACCCAGCCGGGTGCCGCGCGGCGGATGTCCTCGTGGTGCACGAAGTACTCCGCCGTGTTGAGGGCCGCGTCGACTCCCGGCAGGGCCATCGGGTTGCGGGCCTTGCGGACCCGGTCGACGAGCTTCTCGAACGACTTCTTCTCGGCGGTGCGCGTGGTCGCCCGGTCCGTCATTCCGGCGAGCGGTGGCACGACGATGCCGGCCGATAGCGGGCTGTTCTCGCGGATGACCAGGTGTGCGACGAGCTCCCGGACGGTCCAGTCGCCGCACAGGGTCGGCGCGTCGGGCCCGGCCTCGAGAGCGAGGTCGCAGAGGCGGGTGCGTTCGGCTCGGGCGAAGGACGTCATGGCCGCAGGATGGCATGCCGGGAATACGCTGCCCCTTCGGCCCGGTTGCGACGGGCGACGGACAGGAGCAGGACCGAAGTGACGGACGAGCGGCAGAGTGGCGCCGGTACGACGGGCGCCGGCTTCGCCGTACTCTGGATCGCGATCAAGCGCGAGCCGTGGATCTTCGGGATCTCGACGATCGGCAGCCTGCTCTTCGGCGCCCTGACCGTCGCCGACGCCTGGGTGCTCGGCTGGTCCACGGACAACGTCGTGCTGCCGGCGTTCCGCGACGGCGAGATCGACAGCGGGATGCTGTGGGCGGTCCTCGCGCTGTTCATGGGCGTCGCGATCCTGCGCGCGGTCGGCATCGTGGCCCGCCGGCTCGGCGCCGGAATCATGCAGTACCGGATGCAGGCGAGCACCCGCCGCGCCGTGACCCGGCAGTACCTCTCGCTCCCGATGGAGTGGCACCAGCGGCATCCCACCGGCGAGCTGCTGTCCAACGCCAACTCCGACGTCGAGGCCGCGTGGGGGCCGATCGCGCCGCTACCGATGGCCGTCGGCACGGTCGCGATGATGGTGATCGCGGTCGTCCAGATGCTGTTCGCCGACCTGGTCCTGGCCGTCGTCGGGCTGCTCGTCTTCCCGCTGGTGATCGCGACCAACGTCGTCTACCAGCGGCTGGCGCAGGGCTGGGCCACCCGGGCGCAACAGCTGCGTGGCGAGCTCAGCGAGATCGCCCACGAGTCGTTCGACGGCGCGATGGTGGTCAAGACCCTCGGCCGGGAGCCCGAGGAGACCGCTCGGTTCCGGGCGAAGGCGACCGAGCTGCGTGACGTCAACATCCGGGTCGGCCGGATCCGCGCCGCCTTCGACCCGACCCTTGCCGCGCTTCCCAACCTCGCGGTCCTGATCGTGCTGGTGCTCGGTGTGCACCGGGTCCTGTCCGGCGCCACCGTCGCGGGCGACGTGGTGACGGTCGCCTACCTGTTGACCATCGTGTCGTTCCCGATCCGCTCGATCGGCTGGCTGCTCGGGGAGTTCCCGCGCAGCGTCGTCGGCTACCGGCGGGTCGAGTCGGTGCTGCGCGCCCGCGGCGCGATGGCCTACGGCGACGCACCCGCCCCGACCGGCGCTGGCGGGGCGCGGCTCGACGTCGACGGCCTGCGCTACGGCTATCGGCCGGACCGTCCGCTGCTGCGTGACGTCACGTTCACCGTCGAGCCGGGCCGCACGGTCGCCCTCGTCGGCGCCACGGCGTCCGGCAAGAGCACCCTCACCAACCTGTTGACCCGCCTCGTCGACGTCGACCACGGCGCGATCCGGGTGGACGGCACCGATCTGCGCGACCTGGCCCGCGGCGAGCTGGCCAACGTGACGTCGGTGGTCCCGCAGTCGGCGTTCCTCTTCGACGACACCGTGCGTGGCAACGTCACGCTGGGTGCCGACGTGTCCGACGCGGACGTGTGGGCCGCGCTCCGCACCGCACAGGCCGACGGGTTCGTCGCCGCCCTCCCCGACGGTCTCGACGCCCGGCTCGGTGAGCGGGGCACATCCCTCTCGGGGGGTCAGCGGCAGCGGATATCCCTGGCCCGCGCGCTCGTACGCCGGCCGCGCCTGCTCGTTCTGGACGACGCCACGTCCGCCGTCGATCCCGAGGTCGAGGCGAGGATCCTCGCCGGGCTCAAGGGGACCGGTGGGGACACGACGCTGGTGGTGGTCGCCTACCGCAAGGCGACCATCGGCCTAGCCGACGAGGTCCTCTACCTGTCCGACGGAGCGATCGTCGATCGCGGTCCCCACGGTGAGCTGGTCGCCCGCAACGACGACTACGCCCGGTTGGTCAACGCCTACGAGCAGGCGGGGGAGGTGATGGCGCAATGACCCAGATGGACACCGGCGAGGACATCGGCGCCTGGGAGACGATCCGCCGCGGCGTCGGGCACTCGCCCGAGCTCGTCGAGGGCATCGGCAAGACGCTGGTGCTCGCCGTCATCGCCTCGGTCGGCCAGATCGTCGTACCCATTGCGGTGCAGCAGACGATCGACCGGGGCCTGCGCGGACCCGACGGCCCGGACGCGACCTTCACCACCTGGCTGGCCCTGGCTGCCGCAGTCGCGATCGTCCTGACCAGCTGGGCGTCGTACGCCATGACAGTGCGCCTCTTCTCGACGTCCGAGCGCGGCCTCGCGACGTTGCGGGTCAAGGCGTTCCGCCACGTCCACGACCTGCCGCTGCTGACCCAGAACACGGAGCGTCGCGGGGCGCTGGTCTCGCGGGTGACGAGCGACGTCGACCAGGTCAGTCAGTTCCTGGTGTTCGGCGGCCTGCTGTTCATCGTCAGCATCGGGCAGATCCTGGTCGCGACGGTGCTGATGGTGGTCTACAGCTGGCAGCTGGCGCTGGTCGTGTGGATCTGCTTCGCGCCGCTCTTCCTCAGCCTTCGCTACTTCCAGCGCAAGCTGTCGGCCGCATACGCGACCGTACGACGCCAGGTCGGCGCCCTGCTCTCCGCCATCTCCGAGCCCGTGGTCGGTGCCGCGGTGGTGCGCTCCTACGCGGTCGAGGCGCGGACCCAGGAACGGATCGACACGGCCGTCGCCGCCCATCAGGCGGCCTCGACCCGGGCCCAGGGGTTCACGGCGTTCTCGTTCTCGCTCGGCGGCATTTCCGCCGGGCTGGCCAACGCCGGCGTGCTGATCGTCGGCATCTGGCTCGGCCAGGGGCGGCTCTGGGCCGCGGACATCAGCGCCGGAGAGGTGCTCGCGTTCGCGTTCATCGTGACCCTGTTCGTCGGCCCGGTGCAGTTCGGCACCCAGGTCCTCACCGACGCCCAGAACGCGATCGCCGGGTGGCGCCGGGTCATCGGCATCCTCGACACCCCGGCCGACCTGGTCGACCCCGGCGAGGCCGGCCAGGTGCTGCCGGCGGGAGCGTTGGACGTCGCGTTCGAGGGCGTCGGCTTCGCCTACCCGGGCGGACCCCCGGCACTGAGCGACATCGATCTCGACATCCCGGCCGGCCGGCGGATGGCATTCGTCGGCGAGACCGGTTCGGGCAAGTCGACGCTGGCCAAGCTGCTGACCAGGCTGATGGACCCCACGGAGGGGCGGGTGCTGCTCGACGGGGTCGACGTGCGCGACATCACCGAGACCTCGCTGCGCTCGAGCGTGGTGCTGGTGCCGCAGGAAGGGTTTCCTCTTCGACGACACGCTCGCCGCGAATGCTCGCTACGGCAAGCTCGCCGCGACCGACGACCAGATCGTCGCCGCGGCCGGAGAGCTGGGCCTGGGCGACTGGCTCGCGGGCCTTCCCGACGGGCTGGCTACCCGGGTCGGCCAGCGTGGCGAGTCCTTGTCGGCGGGGGAGCGGCAGCTGGTCGCCCTGCTGCGCGCCCAGCTCGCCGATCCCGATCTGCTGGTCCTCGACGAGGCCACCAGCGCGGTCGACCCCGAGCTCGAGACGCGCATCGGCCGGGCACTCGACCGGCTGATGTCCGGCCGGACCTCGGTCACCATCGCGCACCGGATGTCCACGGCCGAGGCTGCGGACGAGGTCGTCGTCGTCGACCGCGGCCGGATCGTGCAGCGTGGTCGCCCACGGAGACCTGGTCCGTGAGGCCGGTTCGGTCTACGCAGCACTGCACGCGTCCTGGATGGCGCAGCAGGGCTGACCAGCCAGCCCGGATAATGGCCGGGTGACCTCCCTCGACCCCGCCATCGCCTCCCGGCTCTCGCGCAACCAGGCCGGCCTGGTGCCGGCGATCGTGCAGCAGCACGACACCGGTGAGGTGCTGATGCTCGCGTGGATGGACGACGAGGCGCTGCACCGCAGTCTCGCGACCGGCCGGGCGACGTACTGGAGCCGCTCGCGCCAGGAGTACTGGGTCAAGGGGGAGACCTCCGGCAACCGGCAGCACGTGAAGGAGATCCGGGTGGACTGCGACGGTGACACGCTGCTCGTGAAGGTCGACCAGGAAGGCCCGGCGTGCCACACCGGCACCCGCACCTGCTTCGACGACGGGCTGGTCGGATGACCGGGCCCGATCCGCAGCGCGGCCGCACGTTCTGGCCGGTCGTCCTCATCGGCATCGCGGCGAGCAGCCTGGTCGCGCTCGCCGGGCACCGCCCGCTGATGCAGGTCAAGGCGCAGCACCTCGAGCAGCTCGGTGCCGGCGCCGTCTTGCAGGGCGACAACGTCAAGGAACTCCCGCTGGCCGGCGCCCTCGGGCTGGTCATGCTCGCCTGCTGGGGGATCGTCCTCGTCACCGGACGGATCGTCCGTCGGATCGTGTCGGCAGGCGCCGCGGCCGCGGCCACCGGGGTGATGATCACCCTGGTCGTCGAGGGGTTCGCCAAGCGCGACGACGTCGTGATCGAGCTCCGGGCGCCGATCGAGTACACCGGCTGGTTCTGGTTGGCGCTCGCCGCGTCGGTCCCGGCGTTGCTCGCGGCCCTGGCCGCCATTCGGCGGGCGCCGGAGTGGCCCGAGATGGGCAGCAGGTACGACGCCCCCTCGGCCCGCGACACGGCGTCCGGCCACAGCTCCGACGCTCCGGCCGAGGAGCGCACCAGCCTCGACCTCTGGAAGTCCATGGACGAGGGCGAAGACCCGACCAAGTAGAAGGACCCGACCAGGTAGCCCGATAGGATTCCCGCCATGTCTGACAACCACGGCAACACCCCTGCGGCTTGGACCGCCGTCATTGTGGCTCTGCTCGGCTTCGTCGTCGGCGGGGTGGGTCTCATGCTCAGCCCGATCAGCATGGTTCTGTTCTGGGTCGGGACCGTCATCGTGGTTGCCGCCGGCCCCGTGTTCGTCGCGATGGACAAGGCCGGCCTCCACCAGAGCAGTCACTGAGGCAGCAGGTCGTGTCCACCGCCGTCGCTACCAGGGCCGGCAGCAGCTCGCGCTGGCGGCGCATGCTGCCGCCGACGCTGGCGGTCGGCGGCATCGGGGCGGCGACCCTGGCTCTGAACCTGCGTGACCCGCACGAGCAGGGCACCTGGGGCGTGTGCCCGACCAAGGCGTTGTTCGGGATCGAGTGTCCCGGGTGCGGAGGGCTCCGGGCGGTCAACGACCTGACCAACCTCCAGGTCGTCGACGCCGCGTCGAGCAACCTGCTGTTCGTGGCGGCCCTGCCGCTGATCGCCTACGTGTTCGCCCGGTGGAGCCTCGGCCGGTGGCGCGGCCGCTCGTGGGATCCGCCGGACTGGGCCATGTCCTGGTCGGCCGTGACGATCCTGGCGGTCCTGGTTGTCTTCACCGTGCTGCGGAACACGCCGGCCGGGGTTTGGTTGGCGCCCTGAGGCGACCGGCCGCCCGGCCGACGTGCTCAGGTCGCTCAGTAGTAGCCGTCGAAGCCGCTCGCCACGATCAGGATCCAGTACAGCGCGGAGAACACCACGCCGACCGCGCCCAGGATCAGGCCGGCCATCGCGAGCCCGCCGCCCTTCTTGGTGCCGTTGGACTCGTTGATCTCCTTGCGACCGAGGAAGCCCAGGATCAGGGCGGCGATGCCGAAGATG
The DNA here is from genome assembly GCA_963846535.1 of uncultured Actinomycetota bacterium. Taxonomy (GTDB): domain Bacteria; phylum Actinomycetota; class Actinomycetes; order Propionibacteriales; family Nocardioidaceae; genus Nocardioides. The sequence goes on along the minus strand of CAWJWK010000003.1, from coordinate 866,123 downwards.
AAGCTTCCGCAGCAGACGATGCTGAGGATGCCGGTGACCAGCGAGATGATCGCCATGACCGACGTGCTCTGCGGCTGAGCGCCGCCGTATCCCGGAGGAGCGCCGTACCCGCCACCAGGCGGCGGAGCGCCGTATCCTCCACCGCCGGCGGGCGGAGGAGCGCCGTACCCACCACCGGGGGGCGGGGGCGGCGGACTGCCGTATGCGGGAGGTTCGTAGCTCACGTGTTGACCCTTCGGCACATGCCCGGGCACCTCCCGGGCGAGGTGCAGAGCCTAGCCCTGCGGCTCCGCCCAGATGCGACGACGGCGCGTCCACCGCGGCGAACCCGCGGCGACGCGCCGTCGATCCGTCAGCCGTTCAGCTGGATGCCAGGAGCACGAAGAAAAGCAGGTAGAACACGATGCCGAGGGCCGTGAGGATCGTGCCGATCATGCCGAGGATCCGCCCGACCTTGACGCCCGTCGTCGGCGCATACTGTCCGGCGTCGATCTCCGCCTGCGCCTTGTTGCCCATGATCCAGGCGACGACGGCGGCGATGCCGCAGCACACGAGGCCGACGATGCCCAGGACCAGAATCGTCGTGCCTTGGGGGTGCTCGGCCTGGCCGCCGCCTCCGCCATAGGCGGGTTGCGGGGCGCCGTAGCCGCCTCCGGGCGGCGGGGGAGGCTGGTTGTAACTCACGACAACACCCTTCGTCGGGCCCGGTCAGATCCCGGGCAGTGTCGAGACCCTATCCACCCCGTGGGACACTGGAAACCCGTCGAACGGATGGATTTGCGGCGGGTCACACCACCACACGGAGGGGCAATGTCGGTGCTCGACGCCATCGTCGCCGGTGTCCGCGAGGACCTCGCGGCCCGCGAAGCGGCGGTCCCGGCGGTCGACCTGCGTGCGCTCCTGGCCGAGGCTCCCGCACCCCGCGACGCGATGCCGCACTTCCGTGGCCGCGGATCGAGCGTGATCGCCGAGGTGAAGCGGCGCAGTCCCAGCAAGGGGGACCTCGCCGACATCCCCGACCCCGCCGCGCTGGCGACGGAGTACGCCGCCGGCGGCGCAGCCGCGATCAGCGTGCTGACCGAGCAGCGCCGGTTCGGAGGCAGCCTCGACGACCTGCACGCGGTGCGGGCCGCGGTCGACGTACCGCTGCTGCGCAAGGACTTCATCGTCACCGACTACCAGCTGCTGGAGGCGCGGGCGGCCGGCGCCGATCTCGCGCTGTTGATCGTCGCCGCCCTGGCCGACGACGAGCTGAGGCGTCTCCACGACACCGCCCGGGAGCTCGGCCTGACCGTGCTGGTCGAGGTGCACGACGAGGCCGAGACCGAGCGGGCCGTCACCCTCGGCGCTGAGCTGATCGGCGTCAACGCCCGCAACCTCAGGACGCTCGAGGTCGATCCCGACGCGTTCGCCCGGCTCGCACCGCTCGTGCCGGAGGATCGGGTGCTGGTAGCCGAGTCGGGCATCAGCGGGCCGACCGACGTGAAGCGCTACGTCGCCGAGGGCGCACGTGTCGTCCTCGTGGGTGAGGCGCTGGTGAAGGACGGCGCGCCGCGCGAGGCGGTTGCGGCGATGACAGGAGTCGAGGCATGACGACCTACGACGCTGACGTGCACGGCTGGTACGGCGGAGCGGGCAGCTTCGGCGGCCGGTTCATGCCGGAGGCGCTGATCGCCGCTCTCGACGAGCTCGAGGTCGCTTGGCAGAAGGCCATGGTCGACCCGACGTTCGTCCACGAGTTCGAGGGACTGCTGCAGAACTACGCGGGCGTCCCGAGCATGCTCTACGAGGCGCACCGGCTGTCGGACCATGCCGGTGCCCGGATCCTGCTCAAGCGCGAGGACCTCAATCACACCGGCGCCCACAAGATCCGCAACGTGCTCGGCCAGGCCCTGCTCACCAAGCGGATGGGCAAGACCCGGGTCATCGCCGAGACCGGCGCCGGGCAGCACGGCGTCGCGTCGGCGACCGCGGCGGCCTACCTCGGGCTCGACTGCACCGTCTACATGGGTGAGGTCGACACCGAGCGCCAGGCGCTCAACGTCGCCCGCATGCAGCTGCTGGGAGCGGAGGTGATCCCGGTCAGGAGCGGCTCGCGCACGCTCAAGGACGCCATCAACGAGGCGCTTCGCGACTGGGTGGCCAGCGTCGACCACACCGCCTACCTGTTCGGCACCGCGGCCGGGCCGCACCCGTTCCCGAGCCTGGTCATGAGCTTCGTCCGGAGCATCGGCGACGAGGCCCGCCGGCAGTGCCTCGACCTCACCGGCCAGCTGCCCGACGCGATCGCGGCCTGCGTCGGCGGTGGCTCCAACGCGATCGGCCTGTTCGCCGGCTTCCTCGACGACCCGGAGGTCGCGATCTACGGCTTCGAGGCCGGCGGAGACGGCGTCGACACCGGCCGGCACGCGGCGACGATCTTCGCGGGCAGCATCGGCGTGCTCCACGGCGCGCGCACCTACGTGCTCCAGGACGACGACGGACAGACCGTCGAGTCGCACTCGATCTCGGCCGGCCTCGACTACCCGGGCGTCGGTCCTCAGCACTCGGCGCTCGCGGCGAGCGGGCGGGCGACGTACCTCCCGGTGACCGATGCCGAGGCGATGGACGCCATGGCACTGCTCGCCCGCACCGAAGGCATCATCCCGGCCATCGAGTCGGCCCACGCGATCGCCGGCGCGGTCGAGGTCGCGAAGGAGCGGCAGGGGCAGACCATCCTGATCAACCTCTCCGGACGCGGTGACAAGGACATGGGCACCGCACTGGAGTACTTCGGGCTCGGCACGGCAGGAGAGCGCGCGTGAGCACCGGCGTCACCGTTGCCTACGAGAAGGCGCGCGCCGACGGCCGCGCCGCGCTGGTCGGCTACCTGCCCGCCGGCTTCCCGACGGTCGACGGTGGCATCGCCGCGCTGCGCACGATGGTCGAGGCCGGCTGCGACATCATCGAGATCGGGCTGCCCTACAGCGACCCGGTGATGGACGGCCCGACCATCCAGGCGGCGGCCCAGCAGGCCCTCGAGGCCGGCGTCCGCACCACTGACGTGCTCCGCACCGTCGAGGCGGTCGCGGCGACCGGCGTCCCGACCCTGGTGATGACGTACTGGAACCCGATCGAGCGATACGGCGTCGACCGCTTCGCGCAGGACCTGTACGACGCCGGCGGGGCCGGCCTGATCACGCCGGACCTGACCCCCGACTTCGCGCCGGACTGGATCGCCGCGGCCGACGCCCGGGGCCTCGACAAGGTCTTCCTGGTCGCCCCGTCGTCCACCGACGAGCGGATCGCCATGACCACCGGAGCGTGCCGGGGTTTCGTCTACGCCACCGCGGTCATGGGCGTCACCGGCGCCCGCGACGCGACCAGCGACCTCGCCGGACCGCTCGTGGCTCGCACCAAGCTGGCGATCGAGTCGGCCTCGCCGGGCCTGCCCGTTGGTGTCGGCATCGGGGTGAGCAACGGCAGTCAGGCGGCCGAGGTGGCGTCGTACGCCGACGGCGTGATCGTCGGATCTGCGTTCGTGCGTGCGTTGCTCGACCACCCGGGCGACCTCGACGCGGCGCGGCGCGCGCTGATCACGTTGACCGAGGACCTGGCCCAAGGAGTGCGGTCCTGACCGTCAACGCCCGAGCACTGGGCGGTGCTGCCGTCGCGCTGATCGTCCTCCTCTCCGCCTGCGGCGGTCCCGAGGAGTTCACCGGTGCCCGGCTCGACCAGCCCTACGCCGCGCCGACGGTCGAGCTCACCGACACCGAGGGCGAGCCGTACTCGCTCGCGGCCGACACGGACAAGCCGATGACGGTCGTCTTCTTCGGCTACACCCACTGTCCGGACATCTGCCCGCTGGTGATGAGCAACATCGCGGCCGGCCTCAACCGGCTCGACGACGAGGACCGCGAGCAGGTCGACATGGTGTTTGTGACCACCGACCCGGAACGGGACGACGAGGCCGCGCTGCGCGACTACCTCGACGGCTACGGGGAGGGGTTCATCGGCCTCACCGGGGACCTGAACGACATCGTCGCGGCCGGCGACCCGCTGCACCTCTACGTGAGCGACGGGAAGAAGCTCCCCACCGGTGGCTACGATCTCGGCGGGCACTCCACCTTCGTGCTCGGTATCGACGAGAACGACGAAGCCGTGGTGGTCTGGAACCAGGAGACATCGGCGCCAGAGCTCGCCACCGACATCCACATCCTGCTGACGGAATGACTGGGACTGATCTTGCTTGCTGCTCTGTTCGACCCCGTCGTGATCCTCACGATCCCCAGCCCGTCCGACGGGGTGTGGGAGCTGGGCCCCGTGCCGATCCGCGGCTACGCGCTCTGCATCATCCTCGGCATCGTCGCCGCCATCTGGATCGGCGAGCGTCGCTGGGTGAGCCGCGGCGGTCAGCCCGGCGACGTCCAGGACATCGCGATCTGGGCGGTGCCGTTCGGCATCATCGGCGCCCGGCTCTACCACGTGGCCACCGACTGGCAGCGCTACTTCGGCGACGGGGAGAACCCGATCACCGCCCTGTACGTCTGGCGCGGTGGTCTCGGCATCTGGGGAGGCGTCGCGCTCGGCGCGGTCGGGGCCTACGTCGGGTGCCGGCTCAAGGGCATCAAGTTCCTTCCGCTCGTCGACGCGTTGGCGCCCGGTGTCCTCGTCGCGCAGGCCATCGGACGGTGGGGCAACTGGTTCAACCAGGAGCTCTACGGTCGCCCGACCGACCTGCCGTGGGGCCTGGAGATCGACCGCAGCCACTGGCCGACCGACTGCGACTACCCGGAGGGCTCCGGCACCTGCACGTTCGAGGCCGGTACGACGTTCCATCCCACGTTCCTCTACGAGTGCCTGTGGAACCTCGCGGCCTTCGTCCTGGTGATCTGGCTCGAGCGCCGCTTCCGACTCGGCTACGGCCGGGTCATGGCCGTCTACGTCATGGCCTACACCGCCGGGCGGGGCTGGATCGAGTACCTCCGGATCGACGACGTCCAGCTCGAGAACGTGCTGGGACTCCGGTTCAACGTCTGGACGTCGATCGTGCTGTTCGTCGCGGCGGCGATCTACTTCTTCCTCTCCCTCCGACGGCACCCGGGTCGGGAGGAGGCCGTCTACCGGCCCGGCCGGGAGCCGGGCCCCGCGGCTGAGGCCGCCGCCGAGGTGGAGGCCGAGGACGCCCCGGAGGACGCCGAGGAAGACGCCGCAGCAGTCGACGGCGACGGGACCGATCCCGCGTCAGACACGCCTGAGCAGGACGATTCCAGCGCCGACGACCCTGTCGCCGGGAAGGTGTCCACCGACGACTGACGCGTGTCGTCGGCATGTCACCCGGTGGTAACCTGAGGGCTCCGCCGCGTGGGCCAGAGACGTCCCTTGCGCCCCACCTTCTGTGGACCTGCCTCGGGGCAGACCCCCAGACGAAGACGACGGGAGAACACTGGTGCCCTACTCGCACGCGTTCCCGCCGCCCGAGGGTCTCTACGACCCGCGCAACGAGCACGACGCCTGTGGCGTTGCCTTCGTAGCGACGATGACGGGAGAGGCCAGCCACGACATCGTGGCCAAGGCGCTGACCGCACTGCGCAACCTGGACCACCGGGGTGCAGCCGGAGCCGAGGTCAACTCGGGCGACGGCGCCGGCATCCTGATGCAGGTCCCCGACGCCTTCCTGCGCGAGGTCGTCAGCGAGGCGGGCTTCGAGCTGCCCGAGCGCCGGTGCTACGCGGTCGGAACCGCGTTCCTGCCCGGCGACGAGGACGAGGTCGCCAAGACCCGTCGCCGGATCGAGGAGATCGCGGCCGAGGAGGGCCTCGACGTCGTCGGCTGGCGAGATGTCCCGGTCAACCCCGACATCCTCGGCACCATGGCGGCGAGCGTGATGCCGACGTTCAGCCAGGTCTTCGTCCAGGGCGCCGGCCAGCGGCTGACCGGCATGGCGCTGGAGCGCCGCGCCTTCTGCCTGCGCAAGCGCGCCGAGCACGAGACCGACGTCTACTTCCCGTCCCTGTCGGCGCGTACCCTGATCTACAAGGGCATGCTCACGACCGACCAGCTCGACAACTTCTTCCCCGACCTGGTCGACGAGCGGATGGCCTCGGCGCTCGCGGTCGTGCACTCGCGCTTCTCGACCAACACCTTCCCGAGCTGGCCGCTCTCGCACCCGTTCCGCTTCATCGCCCACAACGGCGAGATCAACACCGTCATGGGCAACCGCAACTGGATGCGGGCCCGGGAGGCGTTGCTCACCAACGACGTGATTCCCGGCGACCTGGAGCGGCTCTACCCGATCTGCACGCCGGGCGCCTCCGACTCGGCGTCCTTCGACGAGGTGCTCGAGCTGTTGCACATGGGCGGGCGCAGCCTGCCGCACTCGGTGCTGATGATGATCCCCGAGGCGTGGGAGAACCACACCGAGATGGAGGAGAAGCGGCGCGACTTCTACCGCTTCCACTCCGCCCTCATGGAGCCCTGGGACGGCCCGGCGTGCGTCGTGTTCACCGACGGCACCCAGATCGGCGCCGTCCTCGACCGCAACGGCCTGCGCCCGTCGCGGTTCTGGGTGACCGACGACGGCCTCGTCGTCCTGGCGTCCGAGGTCGGCGTCCTCGACATCGACCCCGCCACCGTCGTACGCAAGGGACGGCTCCAGCCCGGGAAGATGTTCCTCGTCGACACCGACGACCACCGGATCATCGAGGACGAGGAGATCAAGGCGGAGCTCGCGGAGGAGCACCCCTACGGCGAGTGGCTGCACGCCGGCCTGATCCACCTCGACGACATCCCCGACCGCGAGCACATCGTGCACACGCACGCATCGGTCACCCGACGCCAGCAGGTCTTCGGCTACACCGAGGAGGAGCTGCGCATCCTGCTCACGCCGATGGCCAACACCGGTGGTGAGGCGCTCGGCTCGATGGGCACGGACACGCCCATCGCCGCGCTCAGCGACAAGCCGCGGCTGCTCTTCGACTACTTCAGCCAGCTGTTCGCCCAGGTGACCAACCCGCCGCTCGACGCGATCCGCGAGGAGCTGGTCACCAGCCTCAACGGCACGATCGGTCCCGAGGCCAACCTGCTCGAGCCGACGCCCGCGTCGTGCCGCCAGGTCGTGCTGCCGTTCCCGGTCATCTCCAACGACGACCTGGCCAAGATCCGCCACATCAACCGCGACGGCGACATGCCGGGCTTCATCACCCACGTGTCGCGCGGCCTCTACCCCGTCGACGGCGGGGGAGCGGCGATGGCGAAGCGGCTCGACGAGATCTGCCAGGAGGTCAGCGAGGCGATCGCAGGCGGCGCTCGCATCATCGTGCTGTCCGACCGCCACTCGACCGCCGACCTGGCGCCGATCCCGTCGCTGCTGCTGACCGGTGCGGTCCACCACCACCTGGTGCGCGAGAAGACCCGCACCCAGGTCGGCCTGCTGATCGAGGCCGGCGACGTCCGCGAGGTGCACCACGTCGCGCTGCTCGTCGGCTACGGCGCGGCCGCGATCAACCCCTACCTCGCGATGGAGTCGGTCGAGGACCTCGCCAGGGAGGGCTACTACGTCAAGGTCGACCAGGAGACGGCCGTCGCCAACCTGATCAAGGGGCTCGGCAAGGGCGTCCTGAAGGTGATGAGCAAGATCGGCGTCTCGACGGTCGCCTCCTACACGGGTGCCCAGATCTTCGAGTGCATCGGCCTGTCACAGTCCGTGGTCGACAAGTACTTCACCGGCACCACCTCGAAGCTCGGCGGCGTCGAGCTCGACACGGTCGCGCAGGAGGTGGCCCGGCGGCACGCCACGGCCTACCCCCGCGGTGGCATCGCGCCCGCGCACCGCGAGCTCGAGATCGGTGGCGAGTACCAGTGGCGTCGCGAGGGTGAGCCGCACCTCTTCAACCCGGAGACGGTGTTCCGACTGCAGCACGCGACCCGCACCGGTCGCTACGACATCTTCAAGCAGTACACGCAGTCCGTCGACGACCAGTCCGAGAAGCTGATGACCCTGCGCGGGCTCTTCCGGTTCAAGGACCCGGCGGACCTCGGCCGGGCGCCGATCTCGATCGACGAGGTCGAGCCGGTCTCCGAGATCGTCAAGCGGTTCTCGACCGGAGCCATGTCCTACGGCTCGATCAGCCGCGAGGCGCACGAGACCCTCGCCATCGCCATGAACAGGCTGGGCGCGAAGTCCAACACCGGTGAGGGCGGCGAGGATGCCGACCGCCTCTACGACCCGGAGCGCCGCAGCTCGATCAAGCAGGTGGCGTCCGGCCGCTTCGGCGTGACGTCGGAGTACCTCACCAACTCCGACGACATCCAGATCAAGATGGCGCAGGGCGCGAAGCCCGGTGAGGGCGGCCAGCTGCCGGGCAACAAGGTCTACCCGTGGGTCGCCAAGACCCGGCACTCCACGCCGGGGGTGGGTCTCATCAGCCCTCCGCCGCACCACGACATCTACTCGATCGAGGATCTGGCGCAGCTGATCCACGACCTCAAGAACGCCAACCCGAGCGCGCGCGTCCACGTGAAGCTGGTGTCCGAGGTCGGCGTCGGCACGGTTGCCGCGGGCGTCTCGAAGGCGCACGCGGACGTCGTACTCATCTCCGGGCACGACGGCGGCACCGGAGCGTCCCCGCTGACGTCGCTCAAGCACGCCGGCGGTCCCTGGGAGCTCGGCCTCGCCGAGACCCAGCAGACGTTGCTGCTCAACGGCCTGCGCGACCGGATCGTGGTGCAGACCGACGGTCAGCTCAAGACCGGCCGCGACGTCGTCGTCGCCGCGTTGCTCGGCGCCGAGGAGTTCGGCTTCGCCACCGCACCGCTTGTCGTGTCGGGCTGCATCCTGATGCGCGTCTGCCACCTCGACACCTGTCCGGTCGGCGTCGCCACCCAGAACCCGGTCCTGCGCTCGCGCTACACCGGCAAGGCCGACCACGTCGTGAACTTCTTCGAGTTCATCGCCGAGGAGGTGCGTGAGCTGCTCGCGTCGCTGGGCTACCGCGGCCTCGACGAGGCGATCGGTCAGGTGCAGGCGCTCGACACCGTCGACGCCGAGCGCCACTGGAAGGCGTCCGGGCTCGACCTGTCGCCGATCCTGCACAAGGTCCACGTCGCCGACACGCACTTCCCCGACCAGGATGTCCGCAACACCGGGACGCAGGACCACGGTCTGGAGAAGTCGCTCGACGTCACCGAGCTGCTCCCGATCGCGGCCGCGGCCATCGAGACCGGCGAGCCGGTGCGGGCGCAGCTCGCGATCCGCAACGTCAACCGGACGGTCGGCACCATCCTCGGCCACGAGGTGACCAAGAAGTACGGCGGCGAGGGCCTGCCTGACGACACCATCGACATCACCTTCGTGGGGTCGGCCGGCCAGTCCTTCGGGGCGTTCGTCCCGCGCGGGATCACGCTGCGGCTCGAGGGCGATGCCAACGACTACGTCGGCAAGGGCCTCTCCGGCGGCCGGATCGCGATCCGGCCGGATCGCTCCGCGTCGTTCAAGGCCGACGAGCACATCATCGCCGGCAACACGATCGCCTACGGCGCCACCTCGGGCGAGATCCTGATCCGCGGCGGGGTCGGCGAGCGCTGCTGCGTGCGCAACTCGGGCGCCACTGTCGTCACGGAGGGCGTCGGCGACCATGGGTGCGAGTACATGACCGGCGGCAAGGTCGCCGTGCTCGGGAAGATCGGTCGAAACTTCGCGGCCGGCATGTCGGGCGGTGTCGCCTGGGTGCTCGACCTCAAGGAGTTCCGCGTCAACCGCGAGCTCGTCGAGCTCGGCCCGGTCGGCGAGGTCCACGAGGACGAGCTCCACGGCATGGTGCAGCGCCACTTCGAGGAGACCGGCTCGGAGGTCGCCGAGGAGCTGCTGGCCGACTGGCCGACCGCGCTCACCCGGTTCACCGAGGTCATGCCGCGCGACTACCGGATCGTGCTCGAGGCGAAGGCGAAGGCCGAGGCCGACGGGCTCGACGAGGACGGCGTGGCCAACGCGATGATGGAGAGTCTGCATGGCTGACCCCAAGGGATTTCTGAAGCATGACCGTGAGGTCGCGGAGCGTCGTCCCGTGGACGAGCGGGTCGACGACTGGCAGGAGGTCTACCCCGGCGGGGCGGGCCGCGCACTTTTGCCGATCATCGTCGAGCAGGCCGGGCGCTGCATGGACTGCGGCATCCCGTTCTGCCACCAGGGCTGCCCGCTGGGCAACATCATCCCGGAGTGGAACGACCTGGTCTGGCGCAACGACTGGCAGGCGGCGATAGAGCGGCTGCACGCGACCAACAACTTCCCGGAGTTCACCGGCCGCCTGTGCCCGGCTCCCTGCGAGACGGCGTGCGTGCTCGGGATCAACCAGCCGGCGGTGACGATCAAGAACGTCGAGGTCTCGATCATCGACAAGGCGTGGGAGTCGGGCTACGTCTCCCCGCAGCCGCCCGAGTGGTTGTCGGGACGGACGGTCGCCGTCGTCGGGTCCGGCCCCGCGGGCCTCGCGGCCGCTCAGCAGCTGACCCGCGCCGGTCACACCGTCGCCGTCTACGAGCGCGAGGACAAGCCGGGCGGACTGCTCCGCTACGGCATCCCCGAGTTCAAGATGGAGAAGCAGCACCTCGACCGCCGACTCGAGCAGATGAAGCGCGAGGGCACCGTGTTCCGCTCCGGTGTCGAGGTCGGCGCCGGTGCCCTGACCGGGCGCGCGCTCAAGGACCGGTACGACGCCGTGGTGCTCGCGATCGGCGCGACCGTGCCGCGCGACCTGCCGGTGCCCGGGCGTGAGCTCAACGGCATCCACCAGGCGATGGAGTTCCTGCCGCAGTCCAACCGGGTGTCGCTCGGCGAGACCGTCGAGGACCAGATCCGTGCGGACGGCAAGCACGTCGTGATCATCGGCGGCGGTGACACCGGCGCCGACTGCCTCGGCACGTCGACCCGGCAGGGCGCGGCCTCCATCACCCAGCTCGAGATCCTGCCCGAGCCGCCGAGCGACCGGCCGGAGAGTCAGCCGTGGCCGACGTACCCGATGACCTTCCGGATCTCCTCGGCGCACGAGGAGGCGGGTGACCGGGTCTACTCGGTCTCGACCAAGCAGTTCCTCGGCGACGACGAGGGCAACGTCCGGGCGCTGCAGCTGGTCGACGTGAGGTTCGAGGGCGGTCAGCTCGTCGAGATCGAGGGCACCGAGCGCGAGATCCCGGCCGACCTGGTCCTGTTCGCGATGGGCTTCCTGGGTCCTGAGGGGACCGGCCTGGTCGAGCAGCTGGGGGTCGAGCTCGACAACCGGAGCAACGTGGTCCGCGATGCGGGCTACATGTCCTCGGTGCCGGGTGTCTTCGTGGCCGGTGACGCCGGTCGCGGGCAGTCGCTGATCGTGTGGGCGATCGCCGAGGGCCGGGCCGCCGCCGCGGCCGTCGACCAGTACCTCACCGGCTCGACCACGCTGCCGGTGCCGATCCCGCCGACAGAGCGCCCGCTCGCCGTTTGAGCGTCGTCTGAACGTTCCAATTCCCCCGATAGGGTGCACACGTGCGAAGAGCCAAGATCGTGTGCACCCTGGGGCCGGCGACCAATTCGGAACGCCGGATCCGTGAGCTCGTCTATGCCGGGATGGATGTCGCCCGGCTCAACATGAGCCACGGCAGTCACGCCGACCACGCCGAGGTCTACCGGCTGGTGCGGGAGGCGTCGGACGCGAGCGGTCACGGGGTGGCGATCCTCGCCGACCTCCAAGGGCCAAAGATCCGGCTCGAGCGGTTCTCCGGCGGTCCGGTGCTGCTGCACCGCAGCCAGCGCTGGACGATCACCACCCGCGACGTCGACGGCGACGCCACGATCAGCGGCACGACGTTCAAGGGCCTGCCCGGCGACGTCAAACCCGGCGACCCGATCCTCATCGACGACGGCAAGGTCCGGCTGCGCGTCGTGTCGGTCACCGACACCGACGTCGAGACCGAGGTCCTGGTCGGCGGCACAGTCAGCAACAACAAGGGCATCAACCTGCCGGGCGTCGCGGTGTCGGTGCCTGCCTTGTCGGAGAAGGACGCCGCGGACCTGCGCTTCGCGCTGCGGCTGGGTGTCGACTACATCGCGCTCAGCTTCGTCCGCAGCGCGGCCGACGCCGAGGATGTTCGCGTCATCATGCGCGAGGAGGGCGTGCTCCTTCCGGTGATCGCGAAGATCGAGAAGCCGCAGGCGATCGACAACCTCGACGAGGTCGTCGAGGCGTTCGACGGGCTCATGGTCGCTCGCGGTGACCTCGGGGTCGAGTGCCCGTTGGAGGAGGTGCCCTTCCTCCAGAAGAAGGTCATCGTCGCCGCGCGGCGCAACGCCAAGCCGGTCATCGTCGCCACCCAGATGCTCGAGTCGATGATCACCAGCCCCGCGCCGACCCGCGCCGAGGCGAGCGACGTCGCCAACGCGGTGCTCGACGGCGCGGACGCGGTGATGCTCTCGGGTGAGACGAGTGTCGGTGAGCACCCGATCCACACGGTGGAGACGATGGCGCGGATCATCTCCGCGACCGAGAACCACGCTCTGGTCGACCCCCTGTTCAGCCGGTTCGGCCGCATCGACTGGGACCCCCGCACCCGCGCCGGCATCATCACCAAGGCCGCCGAGGAGGTCGCGCAGCGGATCGATGCGAAGTACGTCGTGGCGTTCACCCAGTCCGGCGACTCGGCCCGCAGGCTCGCCCGGCTGCGGAGCTCGATCCCCGTGCTCGCGTTCACCCCCGAGTCGCGCGCCCGGTCACAGCTCTCGCTCTCCTGGGGTGTCGAGGCGTTCCAGACCGTGACCGTCGAGCACACCGACGAGATGGTCCGTCAGGTCGACGAAGAGCTGCTGCGGATCGGCCGGGTCACCGAGGGCGACCTGGTCGTGATCGTCGCCGGCAGCCCGCCCGGCATCCCCGGCTCGACCAACGCGCTGCGGATCCACCGGATGGGCGACGCCATCAACGAAGTCGCGCCCGCCTACCGCCGACGATGAGGAACGCCCGCAGCGAGGTCACTCGACCGGTCGGTTGCCGCGCTTGCTGAAGAGCGACACCGGCCGCTCCAGCGGCACCCCGTCGACGACGATGTCGACCAGCTCGTTGTAGAACGCGATCCGATCCACGATCCGTGCGACGGCGGGGAACGGCGCGGCGTACGACCACGCGATGTTGTCGCCGTCGGCCGCTCCGGGCAGGCTCCAGTACTCCTCGGCGAACCCCTTGTAGGGACACTCGCTCCTGTTCGACGTCGGGGCGAGCAGGTCGAGCCGGACGTCCTCGCGCGGCAGGTAGAACCGGGTGGGCAGGTCGGTCTCGAAGAGGAGCACAGGGGAGTGGCTGTCCGCCAGGACTGTGCCGTCCAGCGAGACCTCGACGTGCCGCGAGCTCGGCAGCGCCTCGACGCGCTTGTGAGGGTCCCGCGGATGCGAGATGACCTCGTCGTCCTCCTCGAGCCACCGGTCGATGACGCCGGGCTGCCAGTTCACGACGATCCGGTCGTCGATCGCCGGGTCGTCGCGGACCCAGGCCGCGTGCTCGATCACGCGATCGTCGACGACGACGTCGTACCACTCCACCACCGGGCCCTTGGCCGTGTAGAACGAGCGCCCCTTCGGCGGGGCCGGCGACGGCCGCAGCAGGTCGGTGCGCACGTCGGCCCGCGGGAAGGCGTAGCCCGGCACCGGGAACTTCTCCTCCCAGAACAGGAGGGCGTCGCGGGTGTCCACGACCGCCGTCTCGCCGACGTAGCCGCGCACCCACTTGTCGCTGCGCTCGGTCCGCATGCCCATCGGCTCAGCCTAGGCGACCACGCGCGTCCGATCGAGTGCCCCGGGTGGGATTCGAACCCACACTGGACGGTGTTTGAGACCGCTTCCTCTGCCGGTTGGGATACCGGGGCAAGTGCACGAAAACGTAACGGATGCGCGCGCTCGAGGCCTACGCAGGTGCCGATAGCCTTGCGCCGTGACCGAGACGCCCGCGCCCCGCACCGTCGTCATCGCCGAGGACGAGACCCTGATCCGGATGGATCTCGCCGAGATGCTGGCGGAGGAGGGCTACGACGTCGTCGGCCAGGCGGGTGACGGGCAGAAGGCGATCGAGCTCGCCGAGGGGCTGCGGCCCGACCTCGTGATCCTCGACGTGAAGATGCCGGTGCTCGACGGGATCGCCGCTGCGGAGGCGATCGCCGGCCAGCGGATCGCGCCGGTCGTGATGCTCACGGCGTTCTCGCAGCGCGACCTGGTCGAGCGCGCCCGGGACGCCGGTGCGATGTCCTACCTGGTCAAGCCGTTCACGCAGTCCGACCTGGTGCCGGCGATCGAGATGGCGGTCAGCCGGTTCGCCGAGATCGCCGAGCTCGAGGCGCAGGTGACCGACCTCGAGGACCGGCTCGAGACGCGCAAGGCCGTCGAGCGGGCGAAGAGCATCCTGCAGGACCAGCTCTCGCTCACGGAGCCGGACGCGTTCCGGTGGATCCAGAAGACGGCGATGGATCTGCGGATGTCGATGCGGCAGGTCGCGGAGGGGGTCGTGGCCCACGGAGTGCCGGGCGGCCCAGCCTCCTGACCGCGCTCCCAGGTCGCCGTACGGACGTTTCCGGGCGGTCGCGCGCCGTCACGATTGTGTGTCGGACCGCCCGGGTTGAGGACCGCATGTCCTGTTGGTGCATATAGTGCTGCCTGCTCCGTGAGGTGTCAGCACCTCGCGCAAAGATTCAGAGGGAGCTGCGAGTGGGACTGCGCTGGTTCGCGCTGCTGTTCGTCGGGTTGGTCCTGGCGATACCGACAGCAGCCCACGCTGAGGAAGAGCCATGTCGAGCCAGCGCCGAGCAAGGATGCCTCACCGGCACGCTCGACACCGGCGAGGTGCAGCTCGAGGGCATCGACGTGCTGATCACACCCGTCGACGACAAGGGCGACCCGATCGTCGGCCAGGAGCCGGCGACGGCGACCACGGACGAGGACGGGCGGTGGAGCTTCGCCTTCGCCGAGCCGGGCAGGTTCCAGGTCGAGATCGTCGAGGACTCGCTGCCGGAGGGGGTCGAGGCGCTGCCGTCGAAGAGCAAGCTGCTGAAGGGCCCCGGTAACTCGGTGGTCGTCAACGCCACGCTCGGCGGCCTCGCCAGCGGCCAGGCCGTCATCCTCGGCGTGCGGTCGGAGGACTACAAACCCGACACCAGCGACTGGGACTACTTCGTCCAGAGCTCGGTCAACGGCATCCGGCTCGGTCTCCTGCTGGCCCTGGCCTCGATCGGCCTCTCGCTGATCTACGGAACGACCGGCCTCTCGAACTTCGCGCACGCGGAGCTGCTGACGATGGGCGGCTTCACCGGCTACCTGCTCGTCCAGAACGTCGGGATACCCCTCTGGCCCGCGGTGGCGCTGGTGACGGTGATCTGCGGAGCGTTCGGGTGGGTCCAGGACCGCGGCATGTGGCAACCACTGCGACGAAGAGGGCTGGGGCTCACCCAGATGATGATCGTCACTATCGGCCTGTCGCTCGCGCTGCAGTACGTCTTCCAGCTGATCGACACCGAGACCGTCCGGGTCGTCACCGGCATCCCGGACGGCGTCCAGATCGGTCCGGTCGGTATCACCTGGCAGTCGATCATCGCGATGGTGATCTCGATCGTGCTTCTGATCGGGGTCGGCTTCGTGCTGCTCCGGACCCGGATCGGCCAGGCGACCCGCGCCGTCGCCGACAACCCGGCCCTGGCAGCGGCGTCGGGGATCGACGTCGACCGGGTGATCCGCCTGGTCTGGACGGTTGCCGCGGCCTTCGCCGGGCTGGCGGGCGTGCTCTACGCGCTGGTCACCAACGGCGTGAAGTGGGACTCCGGCCTGCAGATCCTGTTGCTGCTGTTCGCCGCTGTCACCCTGGGGGGTCTCGGCACGGCGTTCGGTGCTCTGCTCGGATCGCTCATCATCGGATACGTCGTCGAGGTGTCCCCGGTGTTCGGGATGCCGAGCGACTTCAAGTACGCCACCGCACTGGTGATCCTGATCCTGTTGCTGCTGGTCCGACCGCAGGGACTGCTCGGGCGACCCGAGCGGATCGGCTAGGAGGACGACGTGTTCAACAAGAAGAAGACCGACACACCGGCCGACCATGACGAGGACGTCTCCGGGGCAGGTGGGCCGATGCTCAGTGCCACCGCGCGGGAGATCGCCGGCTACGTGGCGTGGGTGATCGCGGCACTGATCCTGATCGACATGCTGCTGGCGTTCTTCGGCGTCGACCTGGGGTGGCCGACCCGGCTCGGGGACAGCATGCTCGACCAGGCACTCGACCCGCAGACCGCTGCAGTGGCGGTCGCGGTGATCGGGCTCAACATCCACTTCGGCTACACCGGGCTGCTCAACATGGGGCAGGCCGGTTTCATGCTGCTCGGCGCCTACGGCTTCGCGATCTCGATCGTCGAGGGCGTCCCGTTGGTGTTCGCGATCGTCATCGGGCTCGCCGCAGCCGGCTTGTTCGCGGTGGTCCTCGGCGTCCCAACGTTGCAGCTGCGTGGTGACTACCTGGCGATCGTGACCATCTCGGCCGCGGAGATCGTGCGCTACGTCGGCCGGGCGACCGCGTTCAACGAGCACACCGGCGGCCCACAGGGCATCGAGGGCCAGCGGTTCCGCGGTCCGGTCACCGATCTTTCCTTCTTCGGCTCCGGAACCCTCGACATCGGCTCGCTCAACTACATCCTGACCGGGGCCAACAGCTGGTGGATGCGGGCCGTCGCCTGGACGGTCGTGCTCCTGTGCGTCCTGGTTGTCTGGCTACTGGTACGTAGCCCGTGGGGGCGGCTGCTCCGAGGCGTCCGGGAGGACGAGGACGCGATCCGCAGCCTCGGCAAGAACGTGTTCGCCATCAAGATGCAGGCGCTCGTGCTCGGCGGTCTGTTCGGAGCAATAGCGGGGATGCTCTACGTCCTGCCGTCCTCGGTCGTCCCCGACTCCATCGGGAGGACGCTCACCTTCTACTGCTGGACGGCACTCCTGCTCGGCGGTGCAGCCACCGTCTTCGGCCCGGTGCTGGGCTCCATCCTGTTCTTCGTGGTACGCATCCTGGTCACCGGCGTTGCCGACAACACGATTCCCGACTCCTACCTCAACACGCAGCAGGCCGGCCAGTTCGGCTGGATCGTCATCGGCGTCGCGCTGATGTTGCTGGTGATCTTCAGACCACAAGGCGTCCTGGGCGACAAGAGGGAGTTGCGTTTCAATGTCTGAGCCAGTGTCCGGGTCCGCCGTCGCGGCTGACCTCTCCGACAAGGCGGCTCGCGTCGCACTGATGTCCGGCGTGGCGGAGGAGCCGGGAGCCGCCAAGCCCGACCCGATCCTCACGGTCGACAACGTCGTGCGTCAGTTCGGCGGCATCACCGCCGTCGACGTTGGCCACCTCGAGGTGCAGCGCGGCATCATCACCGCGCTCATCGGTCCCAACGGGGCGGGCAAGACCACCTTCTTCAACCTGATCACAGGCTTCGACAAACCCTCATCGGGGGCGTCCTGGACGTTCGACGGCCAAGCCATCAGCCGTACGTCGGCGTCGCGGGTCGCTCGGGCCGGCATGGTGCGGACCTTCCAGCTGACGAAGGCTCTCAACCGGATGACGGTCCTCGACAACATGATGCTGGGCGCGCCCGGCCAGAGCGGCGAGCGCATCCTGACCAGCTGGTTGCAGCCGATCTGGTCTCGACAGGAGCGCGAGATCCAGGAGAAGGCACTCAACCTGCTCGATCGGTTCAAGTTGCTGGAGAAGAAGGACGACTTCGCCGGGAGCCTGTCCGGCGGGCAGCGCAAGCTGCTCGAGATGGCGCGTTCGCTGATGACCGACCCGACGATGATCATGCTCGACGAGCCGATGGCCGGGGTGAACCCCGCGCTCACCCAGTCGCTGCTGGGCCATATCGAGGGACTGCGCGACGACGGGATGACGGTGCTCTTCGTCGAGCACGACATGCACGTCGTCCGCCATATCTCCGACTGGGTCGTGGTGATGGCGGAGGGCAAGATCGTCGCCGAGGGCACCGCCAGCAGCGTGATGGCGCAGGATGCCGTGATCGACGCCTACCTCGGCGCCCACCACGACACGGACCTCGGCGACGACTCGTTGCTCGAGGACGAACAGTTCGCCGCCATCGAGGCAGAGGTTGAGAGCGAGGGCCGGTCATGACCAGCGGTGCTACCGAGTCGCCGGTCCTCGAGGCCAAGGACGTCGTCGCCGGCTACCTGCCGGGCGTCAACATCCTCAACGGGTGCAGTCTCGTCGCGCGCACCGGCGAGATCGTCGGCATCATCGGTCCCAACGGCGCCGGGAAGTCGACGCTGCTGAAGGCGATCTTCGGCCTGGTACGGGTCCACTCGGGAACGGTGCGGTTGCGTGATGAGGACATCACCGGTACCCGGGCCAACCGACTGGTCGAGCTCGGCGTCGGGTTCGTCCCCCAGAACAACAACGTCTTCCCGACCTTGTCGGTGGAGGAGAACCTGCGGATGGGGCTCTTCCTGCGGCCGAAGGCCCTCGCGGCCCAGCTGTCCAAGAACTACGAGCTGTTCCCGGTGCTGAAGGACCGCCGCAACCAGCGCGCGGGCGCCCTGTCCGGCGGTGAGCGTCAGTCGTTGGCGATGGCCCGGGCGCTGATGATGGACCCGTCGGTGCTGCTGCTCGACGAGCCCTCCGCGGGCCTGTCGCCGGTGCGCCAGGACGAGACCTTCATCCGGGTGCGGCGGATCAACAAGATCTCCGGCGTGAGCGTGGTGATGGTCGAGCAGAACGCCCGTCGTTGCCTGCAGATCTGCGACCGCGGTTATGTGCTCGACCAGGGTCGTGACGCCTACACCGGCACCGGCCACGAGCTCGCGAAGGACCCGAAGGTCATCCAGCTCTACCTGGGCACGCTGGCCCAGGATGTCGAGGGCGAGTCGGCCTGACCTCGGACGGACCAAAGACCCTCAACAACCCTCAACAACCTCGACAACCCTCAAAACCCAACAGTGCCCCGGGCCTCAGGCCCGGGGCACCGTCGTTCGGCGGATCAGACCGTCAGCTGCCGCTGACGCCCTCGACCGAGTCGATGAGCTCCGGTGCGTTCTCACCGTTGTACTGATAGATCCCGACGAAGGCCGACGACGGGTCGTGGTCCTCGTTGATGGGACCGATGCCCGACGGACCCTGGTAGGCGATCTCGTCGCCCGCCTCGATCAGCTCGAGGCACTCGGAGTAGGTCGTGCACTCCGTGCCGTCCGTGGCACCCGATACGGCGGCCAGGTTCTCCTGGACCGTCACCGAGTCGTTGGAACCGCCCTTGGCTGCCGCGAGGGCGGCCAGGACAACGGCGTCGTAGGACTCCGCGGCGTACGAGAAGTCGCTGAGCGTGGAACCCTCGAACTCGTCGGACCACGAGCTGGCCCGGTCCTTGAAGTCACCCGGCGCGTCAGCTCCGGGAATGGTGCCCTTGGCGCCTTCGAGGGTGCCCGGGTCGAACGCGTCGCCCCAGTCGGAGGTGTTGCCGTCGGTCATGTAGACCTTCGACATGTCCCAACCCTGCGCGGCGAGCTCGGGCACGATCGCACCGGTCTCGTCGAACGCGAGGATCACGATCGCGTCCGGGTTGGCCGCGAGCGCCGAGGTCACCTCGGAGGAGAACGTCGTCTGTCCGGGCGGGAACTCCTGGCCCTCGCCCTTGGCGCCGTAGACGACCTCGCCACCGGCTCCTGTGTAGGCAGCCTCAACGAAGTCCCGAAGGCCGGTGCCGTAGGCGTCGTTGAAGACGAGGAACGCGATCTTCTGGTGGCCGTCCTGAGCGATCAGGGAGCCGAGGGCGCTGCCCTGGACGCTGTCCTCGGGCGCGGTGCGGAAGTAGAAGTCGCTGTAGCCACTCAGCTCGGCGGCCGTGTTGGCCGGCGAGATCTGGGTGATCTGCGCTTCAGTGAGGGTGTCGACGAATCCGAGGGAGACGCTCGACGACGCGGCGCCGATGACGACCGACGGGTCCTTGCCGACCAGCTGACGCGCGCTCTGGCGCGAGACCGAGAGGTCGTTGGAGTCGCCCGAGTCGAGGATGTTGTGGCAGGCATCGACGCCGTTGACGCCGCCTGCCGCGTTGATGTCGGAGACGGCGAGGCCGACCCCGGCGATCTCCGGCGGGCCGAGGAAGGCCAGGGAACCGGTGAGCGGCAGGATGCCGCCGGCGTAGAAGGCATCGGCGGAGGACGCCCTGCCGTCGCACTTCGAGTTGGTCAGCGGCGCAGTGTCGGCGCTGTTGCTGGGGTCGTCGCCGCCGGCGTCGCCGCCGTTGTCGTCGCTGTCGTCGCCACACGCGGTGAGCGCCAGGCCGAGTACGGCGCCACCGGCGATGAGCCTGAGCCAGGGACGGTTGTTGGATCGAATCACTCTGCGAACCTTTCTGTCATGTGCAGCGACGTGCACAGGGGGCTACTCCCGGCTGTTCAGGCAGGGGTGGCTTCGGACACCGTAGGCCGCTTGGATGCGAGAGAGCGGGAGGAACCAGGGTTTTGACCAAACCGTTACGTCGGGATCGTTCACGTCGACCGACCGGGTGTCGCCCGGACGAGGCCGGGCGTAGGGTGATGCCCGACCAGGAGGAGAGCGCGCATTGAGCAGGTTCAGCCTGACGCCCAGGATCGCCAGTCGTGAGGACGCGCCGGTGCTCGCCGAGCTCTGGAGCGACGTGCTGCGGCGGGTCGACCGCTCGGAGCAGATCGCCGATCTCGAGCTTGTGATCAAGGCTGCGGCTGCCTCGCCCGAGCAGCGCTTCGTCGTGGTCGAGTACGACGACCAGCTCGCAGGCGCCGTCGTCCTGCGGCTGGGCACGGTGTCGCCCATCAACCTCGAGCCCTGCGTCCAGTCGATCCAGCCGCGCGTGTTCGACATGTACCGCCACCGTGGGGTCGGCCGGACCCTCATGGACGCCGCTGTCACCTTCGCCGAGGAGAACGGCGTCCTGCACGTCGCGACGGCGGTGCCGGCGACGGCGCGTGACGCCAACAGGTTCATGGCGAGGCTCGCCCTCGCGCCGGCCGCCACTCTGCGGATCGCGCCGACATCGGCGGTGCGCAGCCGGATCACGCCGCCGGCGCCCGCCGGGTCGGGCCGGGCCACGCCCCGGGTGCTGGTCGCGCGCCGCAACCTGCGTCGCGCGCGGGCCGCAGCGTCGGACGTGCAGCTGCCGGACTGAGCCGGCGCTGCGACTCCGGCTAGCGCGGGTCGATCAGGGCGCAGGTGATGCGCGAGGTGCAGACCCGCTTGCCGCGCTCGTCCACGATCACGATCTCGTAGGCCGCGCTGGTGCGACCGAGGTGGATCGCGGTCGCCGTACCGGTGACGATGCCCGCGGTCGCGGCCCGGTGGTGCGTGGCGTTGATGTCGACGCCGACCGGGACCTTCCCGTACTGCTCGGCATGGATCGCGGATCCCATCGAACCCAGCGTCTCGGCGAGTGCGACCGACGCGCCGCCGTGGAGCAGCCCGTAGGGCTGGGTGTTGCCCTCGACCGGCATCGTGGCGACGAGGCGTTCCGCGGTCATCTCGATGAGACGGACGCCGAGCTTCTCGTTGAGGGCGCCCATGTGGCTCATGTCGTACGCTCTGTCCTCGGAGGTCATGGAGTCATTCTCCTGTCGGCGGCAGTGGATAGAGTCGGCGGGTGCCTGAGTCCCGCCCCCGCCTGCTCCTCCTCGACGGCCACTCGCTCGCGTACCGCGCGTTCTTCGCGCTCCCGGTGGAGAACTTCTCGACGGCCGAGGGCCAGCACACCAACGCTGTCTACGGATTCACCTCGATGCTGGTCAACGTGCTGCGCGACGAGCAGCCGACTCACGTCGCGGTCGCCTTCGACCTCTCGCGGAAGACCTTCCGGTTGGCCGAGTACCCCGAGTACAAGGCCAAGCGCAACAAGACCCCTACGGAGTTCAGCAGCCAGCTGCCCCTGATCGAGCGTGTCCTCGACACCTTCGCGATCCCCCACATCACCGCCGAGGGCTTCGAGGCCGATGACATCATCGCGACGCTGGTGACCCAGGCGCTGGCGGACGAGACCGCCGAGATGGAGGTCCTCATCCTCACCGGCGACCGTGACTCGTTGCAGCTGGTGACCGAGCGCTCCACCGTGCTCTATCCGATGCGCGGGGTCTCCGACCTGGCCCGGATGACGCCCCGGGCCGTCGAGGACAAGTACGGCGTACCACCCCATCGCTATCCGGAGCTGGCCGCGATCGTGGGCGAGACCTCCGACAACCTTCCGGGCGTGCCCGGCGTCGGCCAGGGCTTCGCCGCGAAGTGGATCAACACCTACGACGGTCTCGACAACGTCATCGCGCATGCCGACGAGATCACCGGCAAGAAGGGCGAGGCGCTGCGCGAGCACCTGGGCGACGTGATCCGCAACCGGCGGCTCAACGCACTCGTGACCGACCTCGACCTGGGTGTGCGGCCGGCGGAGATGGCACTGCAGGCGTGGGACCGGCAGGCGGCGCTGGCCCTGTTCGACGAGCTCGAGTTCCGCGGAGAGCTCCGCACCCGCACCATCGAGACCCTGGCGGGCGAGGAGCCGATCGAGGAGGGCGGATTCGAGCTGGCCGGCCGCACCCTCGGCGACGGCGAGGTCGCGGACTTCTTCGGTGACCTGGGCGACCAGGTCGTCGGCCTGCACGTGCGCGGCAGCTGGGCGGCCGGCACC
This sequence comes from uncultured Actinomycetota bacterium, assembly GCA_963846535.1. Taxonomy (GTDB): domain Bacteria; phylum Actinomycetota; class Actinomycetes; order Propionibacteriales; family Nocardioidaceae; genus Nocardioides. Next base: position 843,461 of record CAWJWK010000003.1, on the reverse strand, counting down.
GGCGCGACCGACGGCATCGGGTTCGCGGTGGCCGACGGGCAGGCGGCCTACGTCGCCCTCGAGGGACTGGGTCCTGAAGACGAGGCCGCCTTGGCATCCTGGCTGGCCGCTCCGACCCGGCCGAAGATCCTGCACGACGCCAAGGGTCCTGAGCTCGCGCTCGCCGCTCACGGGTGGGTGCTCACGGGCGTCGTCAGCGACACCGCGCTGACCGCCTACCTCGCCAGGCCGGACCAGCGCTCCTACGACCTGGCTGACCTGACCTTGCGCTACCTGCGGCGCGAGCTGAAGGGGGAGACCGAGACCGACCAGGGCGCCCTGTTCACGGAGTCGGATCTCGGGGCGGGCGCAGCCGATGCCGCCTCGACCGCGATGCTCTGCGCCCGGGCGGTGATCGACCTGTCGACCGCCCTGGAGGGTGAGCTCGAGCGCGCGGGTGGCTCCCGGCTGCTGACCGAGGTCGAGCTGCCCTTGGTGCACCTGCTCGCGCGGATGGAGCAGACCGGCATCGCCGTCGACCTCGACCACCTCACGTCACTGGAGGAGCACTTCGGCGACGAGGTGCGCAACGCGGCCGAAGAGGCATTCGCCGTCATCGGCAAGGAGATCAACCTCGGCTCGCCCAAGCAGCTCCAGGTCGTGCTCTTCGACGAGCTCGGCATGCCGAAGACCAAACGCACCAAGACCGGCTACACGACCGACGCCGACGCGCTGCAGGGTCTCTACGTCAAGACCGAGCACCCGTTCCTGCTGCACCTGCTGCGTCACCGCGACGTCAGCCGGCTGCGGCAGACCATCGAGGGCCTGCTCAAGACGGTGCAGCCCGACGGCCGCATCCACACGACGTTCAACCAGATGATCGCGGCCACCGGGCGGCTCTCCAGTACCGAGCCGAACCTCCAGAACATCCCGGTCCGCACAGAGGAGGGGCGCCGGATCCGTGAGGGCTTCGTCGTCGGAGCCGGCTACGAGTCGCTGATGACGGCCGACTACAGCCAGATCGAGATGCGGATCATGGCCCACCTGTCCGAGGACAAGCTGCTGATCGAGGCGTTCCGATCGGGTCGCGACTTCCACTCGATCACGGCGTCGCGGGTCTTCGACGTCGCTGCCGATGACGTCACATCCGAGATGCGCGCGAAGATCAAGGCGATGAACTACGGCCTCGCCTACGGCCTGTCCGCCTTCGGGCTCTCGCAGCAGCTCGGCATCGAGCCGGGCGAGGCCCGCGGCCTGATGGACGAGTACTTCGAGACGTTCGGCGGCATTCGCGACTACCTGGGCGGGGTCGTCGACGAGGCGCGACGCACCGGTTTCACCGAGACCATCATGGGCCGGCGGCGCTACCTCCCCGACCTCACCAGCGACAACCGGATGCGCCGCGAGATGGCCGAGCGGATGGCGTTGAACGCGCCGATCCAGGGTTCGGCAGCCGACCTCATCAAGGTCGCGATGCTGCAGACCCAGCAAGCCATCGACGAGCAGGGCCTGCAGTCGCGGATGCTGCTCCAGGTCCACGACGAGCTCGTGTTCGAGGTGGCCTCAGGGGAGCGGGACGCGCTCGAGGCCGTCGTTCGGGAGCGCATGGGCGGTGCGGCCGACCTGGCGGTCCCGCTCGACGTGTCCGTCGGCACGGGCCGCTCGTGGCACGAGGCGGCGCACTGAGCGCCTGTTTTCCTAGCGGATCGGACTCATCGTCCACCGCAGGTCGGCCGCGCCGTACCCACAGAAGTCGTCGGCGACGAACCGCAAGGTGAGATCGCGCCCGGAAGGGGTCAGGGTCATCTGGAACGGCGAGGTGCAATCGATGTCGCTAGCGGTGTAGGTGCCGCCCCCGGACCACGCGCCGTCGTCATAGGACCCGGTGCCGGAGAGAGAGTCCTTGCCGTCCGTCACGCGGACCGTGCAGGGACCGCTCGTGCAGTCGGACACGACCCGGAGGACGAGTGCCCCGCCCGAGCCGGCGGGGATGGACGTGCCTCCGACAGTGCCGCCGGCTGAGGTGGCGTTGTATCGCCCCTCGATCTCGGCGGCCGCCACCTCGTCATCCCGCATGGTGGGTGTCGCCGATGCCTCGGAGGTCGGTGCCGACGGGCTGCGATCCGTCGGCACCGTTGGCCCGGTCGTCGTCGGGGTCGCGGAGGCGGCCACGCTCCGGTCGGTCGCGGTGCGGCGGTCCGGCTCGTCGCCCGCGCCCGCGGCAACAAGGACCGCAGCACCGATGACGCCGCCGGCAACGACGACGGCCGCGACGGCCGCGACGGCCTTGTGCGCCACGATGTGCCCGACGACGCCCCTGCTCGCTGACACCCCGGCGTGGGCGGCCGGTCCTGGGAGCCCTTGGCCCACGCCGACGCTGGCTCCGCCGCCTCCCGCGTGCGCGGCCGTCCCGGAGGCGCCGCTGGCCGCCACCGGGCCGGGGGTCGCGCCGGCCGCTGCTGCGGTCGGGCTGCCGACCGCAGCGGCCGTCGGTGCGCCAGCGCCCGCCGCAAGTCCGGCGCCACCGGATGCGCCGGCGCCGGCAGCTCCGCCCGACAACCCGGCAGCGCCGGCGGCGGACCCGGCCGCGCCAGCGGCACCGGCACCCGGGGCCAGGCCGCCGGCGACGATCGCGCCGACGGTCGGCACGGCGATGGCGAGCGTCCCGATGCCGGCGCCGGTCAGCCAGTCCTGGACCACGTAGGTGCCCTCGGGTGCGGCCGGGTGCGGCCGGATCGCGACGAGGGCCCCGGTGGCCTGATCGCGCGCGCGCCAGACCGTCCCGTCGGACGCCGTGACCTGGTCCAGCAGCTCGTAGGGACCGATCTGGCCGGTGCTCACGGGCTCCAGGCTAGTCGCGCGGACGCTCGAGCACATCGCGAATCGAGGGGCTAGGTGGTGGCGGTCTTTAACGAGCTCGAAGGGACCGACGACCCCGGTGCCTCATGGGGCCGTCGGTGGGGGTCCCCGCTCTTGTCCCGAAGCGAGTCCCACTCGCAGCGCCGGACATAACTGGCAACGTCCGACACACCCGTGAGGCGCAGCCACACCCAGCCCGCGCAGCGCAGACGCAGCGCCTATGCAGGGAGTGTCTCGGAGCCCTTCCTGGTCCGGAAGACCTGGAGCGCAACGAGCAGAACCACGACGGCGAGGTCGACGATGGCGACTGTCACGGCAAGCGCGGTCACCGAGCTGCTCAGGGCACCGGCGACGACGAGGGCCAGCACTCCGGCGGAGACGAGGTACTTCGTCCAGCGGCCGCGCTTGGCGAGACCGGCGTAGACCAGCAGCTGCAGTACCGACAAGAGACCGCCGAGGCACGCGAAGAGCCACAGCCGGTCCTGAACGTCGCCGTAGTCGTCGCCGCCGATGAACACGAGCGCCAGACCGCTGAGCAGGTAGGCGCCGGCGACGCAGAGGGCGCCGAGGCCGCTCAGGAAGGCCAGGCCGCGCAGCACGGCCGCACGGCTCTCGCCGGCCGTCGACATCGACGGGAAGAGGATCACGATGGCGAACTGCGGGAGGAACAGGACTGCCTTGGTCACGATCAGGCCGCCTGCGTAGAGGCCGGCCTGGTGACCGTCGAGGACGTTGCGGGCGACGACGATGTCGAGGTTCGAGAGGGCGACGAACGCGAGCAGCGCGGCCGAGCTGGCGTAGGTCTCGCGGCGTACGTCGCGACGGACCTCGCGGTCGTGCGCCGTGACGATCGCGTCGTGGACCCGGTTGCGGAGCGCCCAGCTTCCGATCAGCACGGGCAGCCACGAGGCCGCGAGCACGCCGACCATCGCGCTCGTCTCGGTCGGGGAGATGGCAAGTGCGGCGCCCCCGAGCAGCACCCGGGGGACGCCGACCGAGAGGTACATCAGGCTCAGTGAGAGCCAGCGCCGTTCACCCTGGAGGACGCCCGCCTGGCCGCCCATGACCGTCACCGGCACCACGCACAGCCCGAGCAGCACCGCGGGCAGCAGGCCGTCGAGCCGGAGCAGCCACCAGACCGCCGGTGCGGCGGCGAGCGCCACCGCACCTAGGAGGAACGCGGCACGCCAGGTGGTGGTGAGGATCGTCTGCTCGATCGCGGCGACGTCCTCGGGTGCGGCGGCGATGCGGCGGGCCGCCGTTGCCTGGAGGCCCAGCTGTACCACCGACAGCACCATGAGCAGCGCCATCATGCCCGCGACCGCGCCGTACTGGCTCGGGCCGAGGAGGCGCGCGGCGACCATCTGGAACGCGTAGGTGCCGACGTTCATGACCGCCATCGCGATCGCGATGCCGGCGCTGGTGCGCATCAGGCGGAGCAGCCGCGATCGGTCAGCCGAGGGGGATTCGGCGTCCCCGGGCTGTCTGCGATCGACCGTGCTCGTCACGCTCCGAGCGTAGACGCCGCCCACGCGGCCAATACAGTGACCGCCTGTGGAGGGTCCGATGGGGGAGACGAAAGACGGCACCGGAATCGGTGCGGCGATCGCGTCGTGCCTCTATGCCGTCGTCGCCGTCGTCATGCTCATCCAGCAACCCGGCGCGACGACGTACGACACCCGTGCCGAGCTGACCGAGCGACCGGGGAGCTTCCTCTCGGGAGCGTTCACGCTGTGGCACCCGGACTCGAACTTCGGAGAGTTCCAGAATCAGGCCTACGGCTACCTCTTCCCGCAAGGCACCTGGTTCGTGCTGGCCGACGCGCTCGGGATGCCGGGATGGGTGAACCAGCGGCTCTGGTCGACCCTCCTGCTCATCGTGGCGTGCGAAGGCGCGCGCCGGGCCGCCCGGGCGATCGGCCTCGGCGACATCGCGGCGCTGCTGGCGGGCGTGGTGTTCGCGTTCTCCCCGCGGCTGCTCGGCACCGTTGCCGTTCAGACCGGGGAATCGCTGCCGGGTGCGGTGATGCCCTGGCTGGTGCTCGTCGTCGTGCTCCACCTGCGGGGCCGGTTGTCCCCGCTGCGCACCGCGGTGCTGAGTGGCGCCGCGGTCGTCTGCATGGGCGGCGTCAACGCCGTCGAGACCGCCGCGTGCCTGCCGCTGGCGATGATCCTGGTCGTCTGGGGCGTGACCCGGAAGCTCACGACCGTGCGCTCGGCGGCCGGCTGGTTCGTCGCGGTCGGTGCCGGGTGCCTGTGGTGGGCGCTCCCGCTGCTCCTGCTCGCGCGCTACGCGCCGCCGTTCTACCAGTACGTCGAGAGCGCGCGGGACACGACCGCACTGGTCGGCTGGTCCGAGTCGACGCGAGGAGACTCGTCGTGGATCGCGTACCTGCTGTCGGGGGACCAGCCGTGGTGGCCGGCCGCGTTCCACCTGGCCACGGACCCGGTGCTGGTCGCGGTCGCGGCCGTCGTCGCGGGCATCGGCCTGGCCGGGCTGGTCGTTCTCGGCAGCGCCATCAAGCGACCCCTGATGCTCGCCGTGGTGATCGGCCTCGGGTGTCTGACCGTCGCGCACGGCGGAGTCGCGGGCGCTCCGAGCGCCGGTGTGCTGCGCGACCTGCTCGACGGCGCGCTCCAGATCTTCCGCAACGTGCACAAGATCGATCCCGTGGTGCGGCTGCCGCTCGCGATCGGGTTCGGCTGCGCCGTGGTGCGGGGCGCCGGGTGGCTGGTCGAGCGAGCCCCGCGGCTCCAGCCGGGAGAGAAGCTGATCCTGCTCGCGCCCCTGCTCCTGGTCCTGGTCCTGGGGCGTCCGTTCCTGCAGGGTGACGCCCGGACGCCGGGCTGGGACGAGATCCCGCCGTACTGGCAGCAGACCCGGTCCTACCTGGCCGAGCACGCGCCAGGTGGTGCTGAGGGCGGCCGGGCCCTCGTCGTACCGGGCTCCCGGTTCGCCCAGCACGAGTGGGGGTGGACCCTCGACGAGCCGCTCGGGATCCTCGGCGGTACGCCGATGGTCAGCCGCAGCCAGGTCCCGCTCATCCCGGGTGAGTCGATCCGCTACCTCTCCGCGCTTGACCAGCAGATCGCGACCGGCCGGGCCACCGAGGCGCTGGTTGGTCAGCTGGCCCGGGCCGGGATCACTCACGTCGTCCTGCGCCGTGACCTGCTGCGCGGGTTGACCGGATCGCCGCATCCGGGGGCGACCGCCGTCTCCCTGGCCCGCGCCGGGCTCGAGCGGGTGGCCGGTTTCGGCCGCGGCGCCGACGGCGCGCCGGAGGTCGAGGTCTTCGCCGTGCCCGACCCGCTTCCGGTGCTGCGGGCGACCGATCTCGACGACGTCGTGACCGTGCGTGGGGCCGCGGAGAGCGTGCTCGCGGTCGAGGGCGGCGGCCTTGTCAAACCGGACGTGCCCACGGTGCTGGAGGGGGAGCAGGACTGGGATCGCGAGGTCACCGTCGTGACCGACAGCGACCAGCGCCGCGAGCGAGCCTTCGGCAACAACGACGAGTCGCTGTCGGCAGTGATGACGGCTACCGAGCCGTGGCGGGTCGAACGCGCGGTGCACGACTTCCCCGGCGGCCCGGGAGACCAGGTCGTCGCTCGGTACGACGGGCTGCGTTCGGTCACGGCCTCCTCTGCGCAGGGATATGCGGACAACTACGGACCGGTGCTGGTCCAGGCCGGCCCGGCCGCTGCGATCGACGGCGACATCGACACCCAGTGGGTCAGCTCGGTGGCCGGCGAGCCCGACGAGCAGTGGTTCCGGCTCGAGTTCGACGGGCCGCGTGCGGTCCACCAGGTCACGATCACTCCAGTCGCGGACGACCGAGCGATCGCGCCGATCCGGACCCTGGACGTCGTCGCCGGGTCCCAGCGGGTCCGCGTCGACGTCAGCACCACGGGCGCTCCGGCCGTCGTCGCGCTCGACGGCAGCGAGGTCGACGCCGTCGAGGTCCGGGTCATCGCAGCGGCGACGGCCGCCCGCGGCGCACGGGTCGGGTTGCGCGAGGTCGCTGTCGACGGCCTGACGCCGGACCGGACGCTGGTGCTTCCCGGAACCGTCCCGGCGTCGGCGTCCTGGACGTTCGCCACGACGCCCGGCCGGCGCGCGTGCTTCGTCGTGCTCGGGGCGCCCGACTGCGACGTCGCCCGGATCCGGGCGTCCGAGGAGAAGGCGGGGCTCGATCGCACGTTCACCCTCGGCGGCGCGCAGCAGGTGACCCTGACCGGCCACGTCGTTGCCCGTAGCACTCCGGAGGCGGCGCGGTTGCTCGACCTCGTCCAGCGGCGGCCGCCGATCACGGCGTCCTCGACGTTCGGGCAGGACCCACGGGTCGCGCCCCGGTTCGCGTACGACGGGCAACCCACCACGGCGTGGGTCTCCGACGACGGCGACCGGTTTCCGACCCTGACCTTCCGCTGGAAGCGCCTGCGCACCGTCACCGGCATCACCGTCGCCTCGAACGAGCTGGCGCCCGTCGGCGTCGTCGTGACCGCCCGCGGCGAGACCCAGCGGGTGGCGCTCACCGGCGACACCGCCGTCGCGCTCGATCCGGTGCAGACCCACGTCCTGCGGGTGCGGTTCGAGAAGGCGCCCGACGCGCCGCACGTCGTGGTGCCGGAGATCGTGCTCACTGGGGTCGAGGTGGAGCGGCCACTGGACCCGGAGACCCCGACCGGCGCCGTCTGCGGGCTCGGACCGATCCTGGTCGTCGACGGCAGGGAGGTCGCGACGCGGGTGACCGGCACCATGGCCGACGTGCTCAACGGCAGCCCGCTCGCGCTCGAGGCCTGCGACGAGGACACCGGCGACCCCGTCGACATCGACCTCGAGGCCGGCCCGCACCGCGTGCACGCCGTGCCGACCACGGACTTCGAGGTCATCGATCTGCTGGCGCAGGTGGCCACCCCGTCGACCGCGACCCATCGGGAGATCGGTATCGAGCGGTGGGGAACCACGGAGCGCACCGCTGTCGTCGCGGCGGGAGACGAGGCCCTGCTCTCGCTGCCCGAGAACTTCAACGACGGTTGGGTCGCCGAGGTCGACGGCGAGGAGCTGACGCCGCTGCGGGTCGACGGCTGGCAGCAGGGCTGGATCCTCCCGGCGGGGGGACAGGTCACCGTCGAGCTGCGCTACCGCCCGCAGGCGACGTACGACGTGATCCTGCCGCTGGGCCTGATCGTGAGCGGATCGCTGTTGCTGGCCGCCCTCGCCTTCGGGCTGATCGGCCTCGTCCGACGCGTTCGGCGTCGTACGGAGCCATCGCCGGCAGCCGCCCCGTGGCCACCGCCCGAGCCGCCCGACCGGATCGTCGCCGGAGTCCTGGTCGGCGGTGCCCTCCTGCTGCTCGGCCCCGCCGCGACGGTCGGCTTCGTCACTGGCGCGGTCTGCTCGGCCCGGCGCGCACTGGCGGGGGTCGCGGTCGCCGGCGGATGCCTGATCGCGATGTCCGGCGTGCTGGACGCGCTCGGCCGGCCGGAGTCGCTCGACGGGCCGGCCGATCTCGCCGCCGCGCTCGGGGTCGGACTCGTCGCCGGCCTCGTCGCGGGGCTGCCGCGGGGTGCCCGATGAAGGTCTGGAGCGGCAAGCAGGGAGCAGCCGCGATCGGCGTGATCGTGGTGATGCTGGTCGTCCGCGGCCGGCTCCTGGCCGGGTCCTACTTCAACCAGGACGACTTCTACATGACCGGCCGGGCCCACCGGTCCGACCTCACCTGGGACTTCCTGTTCTCCGACTTCGCCGGTCACGTCAACCCGTTCCAGCAGCTGTCACTGTGGTTGGTCGCGCACCATGCGCCCTACGACTGGCCGGTCGTCGCCACCGCGATCCTGCTCGTCGACCTCGCGGCGACGATCCTGGTCTGGCTGATCGTGTCGCGGCTGGTGGGCGAGCGCTGGTCGCGGGTGGTCCTGCTCGCCGTGTTCGCGTGGGCGCCGATGACGCTGGTGCCGACGCTGTGGTGGAGCGCGGCGATGTTCCTGTGGCCGCACGTGCTCTGCTCGCTGGCAGCGGTCTGGCTGCTGGTCCGCTGGCACCAACGGGATGGGCGGCCGTGGGTCAACGGCCTCGGCATCGTGCTCGTCACCGCGGTCGCGCTGCTGTGGCACGAGCGAGCAGTGCTGATCCTGCCGCTGGTCTTCGGCGTCGCCGTCGCCCTGATCGACGACGCCAGCGGGTGGCGTCGGCTCCCGGCCGCGCTCCGCCGCTACGGGTGGCTGTGGCTGGGGATGGCGGCCGCGGCCGCGGCGTTCCTGGTCGTGCACAGCAGGCTCACCGATGTCGAGGGCGGTGGCGGCACCACTCGCCAGCAGCTCGAGGTGTCCTGGTCCTTCGTCGGCCGGGGCGTCGCACCGGGACTGGTCGGGGGTCCGTGGGCGGGAGATACGACCGGCGGCGCGGTGGTGCCGGCCACCTGGGTCACCGTGGTGAGCGTGCTGCTCGTGCTGGTCCTGGCCGGCCTGCTGCTGTGGCGCGGCGGGCCGGCGCGTCGCTGGGGGTTGGCGGTTCTGGTCGGCTACGTCGCGGCCGACCTGGTCCTGCTGCTCGCCGGCCGCTCCGGTTTCGGCGAGATCATCGGGCTCGACCCCCGCTACTCGTCAGACACGCTGCATGCCGCCGTGACCTGCGTGGCGCTGTGCCTGCGGGACGCTCCGGCCTGGCCGGTACTTGCCACGACGCGACGCCAGGTGCTGGCGGTGGGCGGGCTGTTGGCGTCGTACGGCGTCGCCGCGGCGTTCGGTACCGCGCTGCTGGTGCCGCACTTCCAGAACGAGCTGGACCGCGAGTTCGTCACCCACCTGCGCGACGACCTCGCTGCCGATCCGACGCAGGTCATCTTCGACGGAGCGGCGCCCGCCGAGCTGGTGCTGCCGCTCGTCGGTGACGACAACCGCTACTCCGTGATCCTCGGGCCCCTCCCGGAACTGCCCGCGTTCGACGAGCCGTCGCAGCAGATGCGCGTGGTCGACGAGGACGGCTACCTGGTCCCTGTGGAGCTGACCGGTGGCGTGACGAGTGAGCCCGGCCCCGATGGCGACTGCGGCTACTCGGTGACCGGCGTCGCGACCGATGTCGAGATGCAGCTCCCGCTCGACGGTCGCGTCCTGCTCCGGGTCCGCTACTACACCAGCGCCGAGTCGACGGTCGTCGTGACTGCCGGTGACTGGCAGCAGGAGTTCCTCGCCCGCCGCGGTCCGAACGAGGTGTGGCTGGTGCTGCCGGAGCTGGACGGCACGGTCGCGGACCTCGAGCTGGTTGGTGACGGCTCCTCGACCGTCTGCGTCACCGACATCACCGCCGGCCTGCCGGAGTCGCCGTGAGCCGGCCGAGCCGCGCGACCGTCGTCGACCTCGCCTGGAGCGCCGGCCTCGCGCTCGTCGTCTTCGGCCCGTTGCTGATCGGCCCCGGCTACTGGCTCTTCGGCGACATGGTCTTCGTCCCCGACCAGCCGTGGAAGGCCGCCTGGCTGGGGCTCGACGGTGCCCTGCCGCGCGCGGTTCCGATGGATGCCCTCGTCTCGGTGGTGACCCAGGTCGTGCCGGGCAGCTGGGTCCAGCGTGCCTTGCTCGTCGGTGGGTTCGTGCTCGGCGGCATCGGCGTCGGCCGGGTCGTCCGCGACCACGCCTGGTACGCGCGGGGCGCCGCGATCACGCTGCTGCTGTGGAACCCGTGGGTCTACGAGCGGCTCCTCATCGGCCAATGGGCGATCCTGCTCGGCTATCTCGCGCTGCCGTGGGTCGTCCTCGCGGCGCGCCGTCTCCGTGCCGACCCGCGCGGCGGATGGCCGGAGGCAGCGATCGCGGTCGCGATCGCGGCGGTCTGCAGCCCGTCGAGCGGCGTGATGGCCGCCGCGGTACTGGCGGTGCTGGCGATCACCCGCGACCGCCGTACCTGGCTCGCGACCGCGATCGTCGGCGTGGCCGCCAATCTCACGTGGTTGGTGCCGGCGCTGGCAGCCGAGACGGCCGACGTGTCGGCGGACGGGGTGTTCGCCGGGTTCGCCGCCAGCGCCGAGTCGGGTGCCGGGCTGCTGCCGAGCCTGCTGTCGCTCGGCGGCATCTGGAAGTCATCGATCCTGCCGGATGCGCGCACCAGCGCGATCCTCGTCCTGCTGTCCTGCCTGCTCACCGTGGTTGCCGCGGCGGGCCTGCGCCGCGCCGTTCGCGACCAGCCGGGGGAGTGGCGCCGGTTGGCGGCGCTCGGACTGGGCGCTCTCGTGATCGCGGCGGCACCCGCGGTGCCGGGGGGAGCCGAGGCCATCGAGGACCTGGCGGCGCGACTGCCCGGGCTCGCGCTGCTGCGGGACTCGCACCGGTTCCTCGCACCGCTCGGGGTCGCGCTGGCGGTGGGCGCGTCCGGGGCCGCGACCGCGGTTCGGGAGCGGGTGCGGCAAGGACGGGAAGCGCTCTGGTCCGTGGTCGGGCTGATCGTGATCGCGCCGGTCCTGCTGCTCCCCGTGCTCGCGTGGGGCGGCGGCGGCGAGCTCGATCGGTCGTCGTACCCCGCGGAGTGGGACGACGTCGCCGACCTGCTCGCCGACGACCCGGGGCCGGTCGTCGTGCTGCCGTGGACCGGGTCCTACCGCGGCTACGACTGGAACGACCGACGTGCCGTGCTCGATCCGGCGCCGAGGTACTTCCCCGGCGAGGTGCTGATCGACGACCGGGTCATCCTCGACGACGAGGTCGTCCCCGCCGAGGACCCCCGGGTCGAGGTGGTACGACGCGCGCTCGCCGCTGCCGATCCCGGCGCGGCTCTCCGCGCGGCCGGCGTGCAGTGGGTGCTGGTCGAGAACGGGCTGCCGGACGTGGCCGCGATCGACGGCCGCGTGGCCCATGGCGGGGAAGAACTCACGCTCATCGAGCTGGCCGGCGATGATCCTCCGGCGGCGACTTCCGTCGGCCGCGATATCGGATCCGGGACAATTGTCCTGATCGCTACCGGACACGCAGCATCGGCGGTTTGCCTTTTGCTCGGGTGGGGGTTCAGAATCCGTCGTGGGAGAGATCTGCGTCACGTAATGTGACGAGATCATCACGACCTGTTCAATCGGGTCGTGGGGGGTCTTTGGGAGGGGACCTTGGCATGAACGTGATCATTTCTTCGATCGTGGGCGCACTGGCCGCTAGCGCGGTTCTCGTCGGCGGTGTCCAGGCCTACCAGGGCACGACTGAGCAGAAGCCCGTTTCCAAGACCGAGCTCTACACCTACTCCAGCGAGTAGGTAGGGACCGGCCGCCCGCGTTCGGGAGCGCGCGGGTGGCCGGGTTACTGACACGTCTCACGGGAGCGGGACGAGTCGTGATGCTGACGGCTTGGGAGGGTCCGAATGCTTCATATCGTCATTCCTGCGTACAACGAGGAGCTGCGGCTGCCGCGCACGCTGCGCACGCTGCGGCGGTTCGTCACCGCGCGCCGGCCCGTCCGCGGGCCGGTCGAGGTGCTCGTCGTCGACAACGGCAGCAGCGACGCGACCGCTGAGGTGGCGCGCGCCGCTAACACCCCGGCCATGCCGGTCCGCGTGGTGCGCTGCGCGACCCGTGGCAAGGGCGCCGCTGTGCGCGCCGGCCTGCTCGCGAGCGACGCAGAGCTGGTGGCCTTCATGGACGCCGACGGTGCCACCGACCTCACCGCGCTCGATGCAGCCTGGCTCCGCATGCAGCACGGTGCCGACGTCGTGATCGGTTCCCGCGGGCTCGAGGGCTCGGTCGCCGACGTCCGCAGCCGCCGGGTCCGCACGGCCGGAGCCGCGGCCTACCGCCGGATCGCGCGCCGGTTGGTGCCCGGCATCGCCGACACCCAGTGCGGCTTCAAGGTGATGACCGGCGGGCTCGCCCGCGCGGTCGCCGAGCCGCTCGGGGCCCGTGGGTTCTCCTTCGACGTCGAGCTGCTCGTCCGGCTGCGCGCAGCCGGGGCCCGGATCGACGAGATCCCCGTGACCTGGACGGACGTTCCCGGGTCCACCTTCGTGCCGGCGCGCCACGGCGCCGGCGCGTTCACCGAGCTCGCCGCGATCGCCTGGCGCACGCGGCGCCTCGGTGTCCCGGCCGCCGGCAGGGCGGCATCTCGGGTGCGTGTGCAGTCCCCCATGCCGCTGCCCGCCCCTGTCGCCCTGCCGGTCCCGGTGCCGGTCGCCCTGCTGGGGGAGGCCTGAGATGACGACCGCAGAATCGATGCCGCTCGCCGGCCGGCGAGTCGTCATGGTCAACTGGCGCGACCCCGAGCACTCGCTCGCCGGTGGCGCCGAGATCTACGCCTGGCAGTTCGCCCGGGCGCTGCGCGACGGTGGCGCCGAGGTCGAGCTCCTCACGGCCCGCGAGTCCGGACAGGCGGCGACCTCCGTCAACGAGGGCATCGTCGTACGACGCCGCGGCGGCGCGTTCGGGTTCTACCTCGTCACCGCGCTCCGGCTGATCGCGCGGCGCCGCCGGATCGATGCCGTGATCGACCCGTCCTGCGGGCTGCCGACGTTCGCCCCCCTGTTCGTACGACGCCGCACGCCGGTGCTGCTGGTGATGCACCACGTGCACCAAGACCAGTTCGCGACCCACTTCCCGGAGCCGGTGGCGGCGTTCGCGCGGTGGTTGGAGCGGGTCCTGATGCCGCTGGTCTACCGCCAGAGGTTGGTCGTCGCGGTCTCGGACTCGACCATCGACGAGATGCGGAGCCAGCTCGGCTGGCGCGGCCCGATCGGTCTCCTCGCCAACGGCGCCGAGCTGCCGCCCCTCGGGTCCGGCAGTCCGGAAGCGCAGGACCCGGACCGGGTCGTGGTGTTCGGCCGACTGGTTGCCCACAAGCGGGTCGATCTGGTCCTGCACGCCCTCGACGCGCTGCGCTCGGACCGACCGCGCCTGCGGCTCGACGTCATCGGCGAGGGACCGGAGCGGCTGCGGCTCGAGGGGCTCGCCGCCCGGCTCGGGCTCGGCCATCGGGTCACGTTCCACGGCTTCGTCGACGAAGCCACCAAGTCGGACCTTCTCGGCCGGGCGGCGGTGCATGTGTGTGCGTCGGACGCCGAGGGGTGGGGGCTGACCGTGATCGAGGCAGCCGGCCACGGCGTCCCGACGCTCGCGCGGGACGTCCCCGGGCTCCGCGACTCCGTCCGTCCGGACGAGACCGGTTGGCTGGTCCCGGACTCCGCCGACCTCGACGAGGTCGGTCGCCGACTGACCGGACGGTTGCTCGACGTGCTCGTGGAGTCGGAGACGCCGATGGACCGGGCGCCGCGGTTCGAGGCCTGCCAGACCTGGGCCCACCACTTCGACTGGGCGCGGATGCGCCGACAGGCACTCGACCTGATGGTCAGCGAGATGCCGCAAGAACTCTCGGCGCGCACTTCCGTGCTCGCCATTCGAAGTCGCCCGCGACAAGAACGCGTGGCCGTCATGGGAGGTACGACATGCGTCGACTGATTGGACCAGTTCTCGTCGGGACGGGGGTGTTCCTGATCGTTGCAGCGGCGCTCGTGCGGTTCTACGCCATGCCCACGCTGACCACGGTGCCGTCCGGCTACAACAGCGTGACCGACCTCGAGGCGATCGGGGCCGAGATCTTCAACTCCGACCCCGAGGTGCTCGCGGCCGAGACCCATGACCTCGTGATCACGTCCAACACCCGGGAGGACGCCGACGCCGACGCGCCTGACGGCGTGGTGGTCTGGGTCAACGCCACGACTGTCGACAAGGCCACCGGCGGCAACTTCCAGAAGACGACCGAGCGCGTCCCCTTCGACGACTCCTCCGGCGAGGGTGTCGACTGCGACTCCTGCGACCCCTGGATCGCGGAGTCCGACGGCGAGACGGTCGAGGAGGTGCCCACCACGTTCGAAGGACAGATCTACAAGTTCCCGTTCGACACCCAGAAGAGGTCCTACGACGTCTGGGACGGATCGATCGGCGAGGCCACCCCGGCGACCTACGAGGGCGAGGACACGATCAAGGGCCTCGCCGTCTACAAGTTCGTCCAGGTCATCGACCCGACGATCATCGATCAGCGCGACGTCCCGGGTTCGGTCTTCGGGTCGGATGAGCCCACTGTCACGGCGGACATGAGCTATGCGATGACCCGCACGTTCTACGTCGAGCCGGTGACCGGTGCGCCGGTCCACCGCATCGACGACCGGGTCCAGGAGCTGGTCTACGACGACGTCCGGGTGCCCGCGTTCATCGGCAACATCCACTACACCGACGCGCAGGTCGACCAGAACGTGAGCGACGTCAAGACCAAGGCGACCCTTCTCGGCGGCACGCGCGTGCTATACCCCGTGATCCTCGTCCTGCTCGGAGGGCTGCTGCTCGGTCTCGGCCTCGTCCTCAACCGGCGCTACGCGAACGACACGACCGACGTCACCACGAAGGACAGGCCCTTGGTCACCGCCTAGGGACCTGCCCCCCAGAGCTCCCAGGAGGGAGCGGGCGGGCTGGGAGTTCCGCGCTACGCCAGCCTGCCCCCGACGGCCTCGAGCAGCTGCTTGAGGCCGTCGGCGTGCCAGTCGGCGGCCCGGCCGCGGAGGGTGAGCACGGTCCGGCCCTGAAGTCCGACGGCGCCCAGCGACAGGCCGGTGCCGCCCGCCGTGACCGGGTGGAACGCCAGGCGCTCGACCTTCGGCGCGGTCACCTCGCCGAGGTGGGAGACGAGCAGCGTCGACCCGAGGCGCCGCGCGAGGATCCGCATCGCGACCTCGGCGGCGCGGTCGACGAGGCCGGAGCGGGCGACCGGTGGTCGCTCGACCGGGGCTTCCCGCAGGGCCCGCTCGACGCCAGGCAGGTCGAGCCGCTCGACGTCGCGCAGCCGCAGCAACGCACTGCGGTCCTCGATCGCACCGCCCGCCTCCGGGTCGCGGGTCACGCCGACCGCCACGGCGACGCGTGGCCCGGTCCCGCGGTCGACGAACGCCCCGACGGCAGCGTGCACGATCTCCGCGGTGCGGAACGAGCCGGCCAGCTCGATCTCGACCATCTCGTCACCGGTCGTCGGAGCGCCCCGTCGCCGCTGATCGATCCGGGCGGGTGGGTGGAATGCCGCCTCGGAGATCCGGCGACCCACCGTTCCCGCATACCCGTGTCCGGACCGGCGGTCGCCGACGCCCCGGACAGACGACGTCACCGGGCCGTATCCGCGCTGCTCGAGGACGCGCAGGAGCCCCAGCCCGTCCACGGCACTGTGGTGCGCGGAGACGACCAGGTCGCGCCCGGCGGCGCCGACGACGACCGGCTCCGGGTCGGCCAGGACCAGCTCCCGGCGCAGGTCGGCGACGGACGTCGCCGTGCGGACGGTGTCGTCGGCCGCGGGGGGTACGGGCAGGGTCGCGGTCAGCAGGATCCGCCAGCCGATCGACGGATCGGCGACCCAGGTCATGGCTTGCGCGCCGCGACCACCAGGCTGACACCGGGGAGGCGGCGCAGGGGCAGCACCCGTTCGAGGGCGACGGCAGAGCGCAGGCCCGCGTTGAGGACCGGGTGCACGGGCTCCATTTCGCTCTCGGCCTCGCTTCGCTTGCGCCGCCGCGCCCGGACCACGGGCCGCAGCAGCACGTTCCACGACCACAGGTCGACCACCTCGAGGCCGGCGCCGGTGACGAGGGCGGAGAGCTCATCGCGCTCGTAGCGGCGGAAGTGGCCCAGTGCCACGTCGTGGCCGCTCCACAGCTTCATGCTGCACGGGACCGCGACCAGCACCCGCCCCCCGGGACGCAGCACCCGAGTGGTCTCGCTGGCGACGGCCCGGTCGTCCTCGATGTGCTCCCAGACGTCGGTCGCCATGACCAGGTCGAAGGTGGCGTCGGGGAACGGGAGCCGGGTGGCGTCGCCGCGAACCACGGCGAGACCGCGCGAGGCGGCGATCTCCGCACCCGCGGGGGAGTACTCCAACCCCGTCACCGACCAGCCGAGGTCGCGGAGGACGGCGGTGTTGCCGCCACCGGCACAGCCGACGTCCAGCGCCCGGCCGGGCGGCCACCCCGCCGCGGTACGACGCACCAGCGCCCGCCGCTCGGCATACCACCAGTGCCGCTGCTCGAGCGCAGCAGACTTGGCGATCTCCTGGTCGTCCACGCCGCGACTCTAGTGGGCAGCGGTTGGGGCCGCCGACGTCTCGTGGGGCAGGTGGGACAGGGACATCTATCGGATCCGATAACCGAGTGCCGTTTCGCGGCGGCGGTCTACACCAGTGGTCCAGACGTCGCGGCGCATCGTCACGCAGAGGCGTCCTCGTCGTCCGCGGGATCGAGGGGGTCCGTTCCGTCCTGAATGATCTCGAGACAGTCCGACGCTCCGCCGTCGTCGGTGTCGGGGTCGTTGGGGTCGGTGCCGTAGCGGCCGATCTCCTCGCCGTCGGTCAGCCCCTCGTCATCGCTGTCAGGGTCGGTCGGGTCGGTGGGCTCGTCGTCGTAGCTGCCGTTCAAGGTGCCGTGCACCTCGTCGCCGTCCCTGAGGCCGTCGCCGTCGGTGTCGGGGTTGTCGGGATCGGTGCCGAGGTCTTGCTCCTCATCGTCGGTCAGGCCGTCATCGTCGGGGTCGTCCGGCACCTCCACGACGTCGTCGGTCGGGTCGAGCGGGTCGGTCTCGTCCTCGAGGACCTCGGTGCCGTCGTCGACGCCGCCGTCGTCGGTGTCCGCGTCGTTGGGGTCCGACTCGTGGTCGAGCACCTCCTGACCGTCGGGCAGCGCGTCGTCGTCGCTGTCGGCGTCGAGTGGGTTCGTGGGCTGCTGCCCGTACGAGGTGTTGGCCGTACCGTGCACCTCATCGCCGTCGCCGAGGCCGTCGTCGTCGGTGTCCGGGTCGAGGGGGTCGGTGCCGAGGATGGGTTCCTCGTCGTCGGTGAGGCCGTCGTCGTCGGCGTCGTTGTCGGGGAGGTCGTCGGCCGGGTCGAGCGGGTCGGTGTCGTTCTCGAGGACCTCGGTGCCGTCGTCGACGCCGCCGTCGTCGGTGTCCGGGTCGAGGGGGTCGGTGCCGTGGGTATGGACCTCAGCGCCGTCCTTGAGCAGGTCGTCGTCGGTGTCCGGGTCGAGGGGGTCGGTGCCGTGGGTATGGACCTCAGCGCCGTCCTTGAGCAGGTCGTCGTCGGTGTCCGGGTCGAGGGGGTCGGTGCCGTGGGTATGGACCTCAGCGCCGTCCTTGAGCAGGTCGTCGTCGGTGTCGGGATCGTTGGGGTCGGTGCCGAGGATGTCCTCCTCCGTCATCAGCTCGAGGCCGTCGTCGTCGGTGTCGTCGTCGGTGTCGGGGTTGTCGTCGTAGGGGTCGAGGGGGTCGGTGTCGTTCTCGAGGACCTCGGTGCCGTCGTCGACGCCGCCGTCGTCGGTGTCGGGGTCGTTGGGGTCGGTGTCGTAGGCGAGGACCTCCTGCCCGTCGGTCAGGCTGTCGTCGTCGGTGTCGGGGTCGTGGGGTCGGTGCCGAGGATGTCCTCCTCGTCGTCGGTGAGGCCATCGCCGTCGGAGTCCACGTCGCAGTCGGGGATGTCGCTGGGGTCGGGCTCGCCGGGGTACGGGTCACTGGGATCGGCGGCGGGCACGTCGCCGGCGTTGCCGGTGTTACGCAGCCTGGTGGAACCGCTGTCGCACCCCGGGTTGTCGTCGTAGGGGTCGAGGGGGTCGGTGTCGTTCTCGAGGACCTCGGTGCCGTCGTCGACGCCGCCGTGGTCGGTGTCGGGGTCGTTGGGGTCGGTGTCGTAGGCGAGGACCTCCTGCCCGTCGGTCAGGCTGTCGTCGTCGGTGTCGGGGTCGTGGGGGTCGGTGCCGAGGATGTCCTCCTCGTCGTCGGTGAGGCCATCGCCGTCGGAGTCCACGTCGCAGTCGGGGATGTCGCTGGGGTCGGGCTCGCCGGGGTACGGGTCACTGGGATCGGCGGCGGGCACGTCGCCGGCGTTGCCGGTGTTACGCAGCCTGGTGGAACCGCTGTCGCACCCCGGGTTGTCGTCGTAGGGGTCGAGGGGGTCGGTGTCGTTCTCGAGGACCTCGGTGCCGTCGTCGACGCCGCCGTCGTCGGTGTCGGCATCGTTGGGGTCGGTGCCGTGGGAGAGGACCTCCTGGCCGTCCTCGAGGCCGTCGTCGTCGGTGTCCGGGTTCGCCGGGTCGGTGGGTTGGTTGCCGTAGTCGTCGTTCGAGATGCCGTGGACCTCGTCACCGTCGAGCAGGTCGTCATCGTCGGTGTCGGGATCGTGTGGGTCGGTGCCGAGGATGTCCTCCTCGTCGTCGGTGAGGCCGTCGTCGTCGGTGTCGTTGTCGGTGTCGGGGTTGTCGTCGTAGGGGTCGAGGGGGTCGGTGTCGTTCTCGAGGACCTCGGTGCCGTCGTCGACGCCGCCGTGGTCGGTGTCGGGGTCGAGCGGGTCGGTGTCGTAAGTGAGCAACTCCTGGCCGTCGGTCAGGCCGTCGTCGTCGGTGTCGCTGTCGTAAGGGTCGGTGCCGAGCTCCCCCTCCTCCTCGTCGTCGATGCCGTCGTCGTCGGTGTCGTCGTCGGTGTCGGGGTTGTCGTCGTAGGGGTCGAGGGGGTCGGTGTCGTTCTCGAGGACCTCGGTGCCGTCGTCGACGCCGCCGTCGTCGGTATCCGGGTCGTCAGGGGCGGTGCCGTGGGTGAGCACCTCGTCGCCGTCGTCGAGGCCATCATCGTCGGTGTCGGGATCGTTGGGATCGGTGCCCTCGATGCCTGTCTCACGGCCGTCGAGCAGGCCGTCGTCGTCGCTGTCGGGGTCGGTCGGATCGGTCGGCTCGTGCCCGTGGCCGGGGTTGCCGTCGCCGGTGACCTCCTCGCCGTCGGTGAGGCCGTCGTCGTCGGTGTCGGGGTCGAGCGGGTCGGTGCCGAGGTCGTTCTCTGCACTGTCGGGCAGGCCGTCGTCGTCGCTGTCGCCGTCGACGCGTGGTCCGCACTCGACGCCGCCCGGCGGTGCCGTGGCCGAGGCGGACAGCGCTCCCGCTGCCAGGTGGAGCTCGACCAGCTCGATCCCGGCGAGGGTGACGGTGAGATCGAGCGTGAGGACGCTCGCCACGTTGGCCCGCGCGGCCGCGCCGGCGCTGGTATCGGTCGGAGTGGGCGAGCGGAGTGAGAGCTTGACCTGGGCGAGTCCGAGCAGGCCCACGACCGGGACGGTGACCGCCTCGCCGGTCACCGGGACGAGGATCGGGTGATCCACCGCGCCCCGGACCACCACCTTGATCGAGGGCGGGTCGTACGACGTCGTGCCCGTGGTGCCGTCCGAGATCGCGCGCAGTGTCGCCGGCTCCTGGGTGCGGATGACGACGGCACCATCAAGAAGGGTAATCTCGCCCAGGGACAGCCTCGAGACGGATCGGACCGCGCTGCCCGTGCCCGGCCTGTCGACGAGGTCGTTCCGAGCGTCGACATAGGACGGCGCGACGGAGGCGACGCTGTCGATCACGGGCAGGAACGACTGGGTGCTCGACTGACGACCGAGGACGCTCACTGCGGCGAGCTCGGTGCGGGAGCTGCCGAGACGACGAACTCCTCCGACCGCGTCCGGGCAGGACGTGTCGGCAAGGTAGTCGGCCGCGACGTCGGAGGTGAGCGCCTCCACGTGCGCCAGGGGCCCGAGGTTGAGGTCGAGCAGCGTGGCCCGCGGCGGGTCGTCGGGCGAAGGAGCGAACGCCTGGGTGCGGCCGGGCAGCAGCGACGCGGAGCCCACGGCGACGTCGGCGGTCGCGCCCTCGGCGACCACTCGGGCAGCGTCGGGGGGCGCGGCCAGCTGGCTGCGGAGGGCCCTCGCCCATCCGGAGCTGTCGGTCCGCACCAAGGCGTGCCCGACCGAGATCTTGGTCAGCGGGTTGCCGAGCACGTCGGCCCGCAGCCCGACGAGGTCGGCATGCGCGCTCGCCGTGTACGGCGCCGGCACCGGATCGGCGTGGGCCGGTGGTGCCACGGAGAGGTCGAGTGCCGCCGCCAGGACGGCAGCCGTCCCGACACCCACTGCTCTCCGCAGCCGTTCCAACCGCGGTCCGCGATCCGACATGAAGACCTCTTAGCCGAACGTCCTGAGTGGTCCGACGCTATCCCGATCCCGGTGTCGCGGCCCCCCTTTTCGCGTGATCGGCACGATCGGGCACCAGATCGGCACCGAAGATCGCAGTGCCCGGCGTGAGGCGGCCGCGAACTGCCGACCACCCGCCCCAGAGCCGGTCGTTGTGGGCCGGCCACTCCGGCTCGAGCAGCCTGGTGAGACGGAAACCGGCAGAGGCGAGGATGCCGACCCAGTCGCCGAGGGTGCGGTGGTGCTCCACGTAGGCGATGGCTCCGGTCGTGTCGTCGACCTCGACGTATGGCGTCCGGTCCCAGTAGGACTGGGTCGCCGTCAGTCCGTCCTCGGTCGGGTCGTCCGGGAACATCCAGCGGGTCGGGTGGGTGATCGAGAAGGCGAACCTCCCGCTCGGGCGCAGCACCCGCGCCGCTTCGGCGACAGCCTGGTCGATGTCGGCGACGAACTGCAGCGCGCCGAAGGCGCAGAACACGACGTCGAAGCTCGCGTCGGCGAACGGCA
Organism: uncultured Actinomycetota bacterium; assembly: GCA_963846535.1. Taxonomy (GTDB): domain Bacteria; phylum Actinomycetota; class Actinomycetes; order Propionibacteriales; family Nocardioidaceae; genus Nocardioides. Next base: position 822,138 of record CAWJWK010000003.1, on the reverse strand, counting down.
GGGCCGTCGCCGTACCGCGCACGCTCGGCACCGCGATGCCGGTCGCGTCGTCGATGCGCAGCGAGTGCTGGAGCTGCCGGTGGGAGAGGTCGAGGCCGACGGCTCGGCCGCCCTGGCTGCGGATCCATCGCGAGCACTGACCGGCCCCGGACCCGACCTCGAGCACGTCGCGGTCCGCGAGCGCCCCGAGGACCCCGGCCTCCGCCTCGGTGAGCCCCTCCGGACCCCAGACGAAGCCGATGTCACCGAGGAAGCCGCCGTGCGTGGCCTGGTACTCGTCGGCGTACCGGTCCCAGTCGGGACCGTTGGCATTCCGGGACTCCTCCTCGGAGGCGGCCCGGCGATGGGCGGTGACCGACGGATGGGGCCAGTGCTCCTGCTCCACGCGGGAGAGGGTACGCCGCCAGTTGGACTCGACCGTCGGCGCCCGCGTACCCTGGCATGTCGCGGTCATGTGACCGCTGTCGAACCATCCCTACTATTCCTGCCCACCCGAGGACTGACCACTCCATATGACGAGCACCATCTCGATGCCCCTTGCGAGCCACTACGACGACAACGCGCCCCAGGTGGCCGTTAACGACATCGGCTCCGAGGCAGACTTCCTGGCCGCGATCGACCAGACCATCAAGTACTTCAACGACGGCGACATCGTCGAAGGCACCATCGTCAAGGTGGACCGGGACGAGGTCCTCCTCGACATCGGCTACAAGACCGAAGGTGTCATCCCTTCCCGCGAGCTCTCGATCAAGCACGACGTCGACCCCTCCGAGGTCGTTTCCGTGGGCGACAAGGTCGAAGCCCTGGTCCTCCAGAAGGAGGACAAGGAGGGTCGCCTGATCCTGTCCAAGAAGCGCGCCCAGTACGAGCGCGCCTGGGGCACGATCGAGGAGATCAAGGAAGCCGACGGCGTCGTCGAGGGCACCGTGATCGAGGTCGTCAAGGGCGGTCTGATCATCGACATCGGTCTCCGCGGCTTCCTCCCCGCCTCGCTGGTGGAGATGCGCCGCGTGCGCGACCTGCAGCCGTACGTCGGACAGACGCTCGAGGCGAAGATCATCGAGCTCGACAAGAACCGCAACAACGTGGTCCTGTCGCGCCGGGCCTGGCTCGAGCAGACCCAGTCCGAGGTGCGCCACGGCTTCCTGACCCAGCTGCAGAAGGGCCAGATCCGCAAGGGTGTCGTCTCCTCGATCGTCAACTTCGGTGCCTTCGTGGACCTCGGTGGCGTCGACGGCCTGGTTCACGTGTCCGAGCTGTCCTGGAAGCACATCGACCACCCCTCCGAGGTGGTCACCGTCGGTGACGAGGTCACCGTCGAGGTGCTCGACGTCGACATGGACCGCGAGCGGGTCTCGCTGTCGCTCAAGGCAACGCAGGAGGACCCCTGGCAGCACTTCGCCCGAACCCACCAGATCGGCCAGATCGTGCCCGGCAAGGTCACCAAGCTGGTGCCGTTCGGCTCGTTCGTGCGGGTCGAGGAGGGCATCGAGGGTCTGGTCCACATCTCCGAGCTGGCCGAGCGCCACGTGGAGATCCCGGAGCAGGTCGTGCAGGTCAACGACGACGTCATGGTCAAGATCATCGACATCGACCTCGAGCGTCGCCGGATCTCGCTCTCGCTGAAGCAGGCGAACGAGACGACCGCGGCCGTCGACGTCGAGGAGTTCGACCCGACCCTCTACGGCATGCCGGCGACCTACGACGACCAGGGCAACTACGTCTACCCCGAGGGCTTCGACCCGGAGACCGGCGAGTGGCTCGAGGGCTTCGACGACCAGCGCGCGGTCTGGGAGGACCAGTACGCCAAGGCGCACGCCCGCTGGGAGGCCCACGTCAAGCAGCAGGCCGAGGCCAAGCAGGCCGAGATCGAGGCCGGCGAGGCGACGACGTACTCCTCGGGCCACGAGGCCGACGAGGCCGAGGACGTCGGCGGTTCGCTCGCCTCAGACGAGGCGCTGCAGGCGCTGCGCGAGAAGCTGACCGGCGGCGCTAGCTGACGCAGACGCACAGCAGACGCACAGCGGCCCCCACGTCGATCGACGTGGGGGCCGCTTGCTGTTTGTTGCTGTGTGTGGGCTGCTCAGGCGAGGCGGGAGCCGCCACGCGCCGGCGGGAGGAACCGGCGATCAAGCTGGTGCGACAGCGGGGGAGCGGTCGGGCCGCGGCCCTCACGCACCAGTGTCACCACGGTGCCGATCGTGCCGGACACCACCAAAGCAGCAAGAAGAACGGTCATGATCATGAAACCCATGGTGCGCCTCGCTTGTTCCCGAGTCCAGAAAGTGTTAAGGGTCAGCGCCGGCTGAGCCGGCTGGCGGGCGGGAGGAAGCTCGGGTCGACGACGTGGGAGGTGGGAGGGGCCACGGGGCCGCGGGCGTCGCGCACGATCGCGTGCACCGTGGCCGCGACGCCGGCCACGATGACGATCAGGATGAAGAAGGTCATGGCAGTAAGTCTGCGCCATGCGGGATCCTGCCACGAGTGGCAGGAATGTCGCCGTGCGTTGATTTTCTGCCATATCGATGGGACGCTGTCCCGATGCTGACCAACGTCGCGGTTCTGGCCTACGAGGGCGTGGCCCCGTTCGAGCTCGGCGTGCTGTGCGAGGCGTTCGGCCTCGACCGCACCGAGCACGGAGTGCCGAAGCTCGAGTTCGCCGTCTGTGCCCAGTCGCCGGAGCCGATCCCGACCTCGATGGGCTTCTCAATCCAGGTGCACGAGGGCCTCGAGCGGGTGCGCGACGCCGACCTGGTGGCGGTTCCCGCGCTGCCGCGCGGCAGCGCTGCGCCCGAGCCGGTGCTCGACGCCATCCGTGAGGCCTACGACCGCGGAGCACGGATCCTCTCGGTGTGCAGCGGAGCGTTCACGCTCGGCGCCGCCGGCCTGCTCGACGGTCGCGAGTGCACTACGCACTGGATGTACACCAAGGAGCTCCAGCGCCGCTTCCCCGAGGCGAAGGTGGTGCCGGAGGTGCTGTACGTCGACACCGGGCAGGTCGTCACCAGCGCCGGCACCGCCGCCGGCCTGGACGCCTGCCTGCACATCTGGCGGCAGGAGTACGGCGCCACGGTGGCGAGCATGGTCGCCCGGCGCGCCGTCGTACCCCCGCACCGGGACGGCGGTCAGGCGCAGTACATCGCCCGCGCCGTCCCCGACTGCGATGCAGACACCCTCCGACCGCTGCTCTACTGGATCCTCGAGAACCTGGGCGAGGAGCACAGCGTCGAGTCGCTTGCGCGACGGGCGTTGATGTCGCCGCGGACTTTCGCCCGCCGGTTCCGCGACGAGACCGGCACCACCCCGCACAGCTGGGTGACCACGCAGCGCGTCGCCGCGGCCGAGGAGCTCCTCGAGTCGTCCGACCAGCCGGTGGAGTGGATCGCCACGGAGGTCGGGTTCGGCAACGCCGCCGCGCTCCGGCACCACTTCCAGCGGATCCGGGGCGTGAGCCCGCTGCAGTACCGACGCACGTTCTGCCCGGCCCCGTCCGAGGCAACCGCCTGACCATGGAGAGGGAGTCTGGCGCGGCGCGGCCGCGCTGATCGACGCTACGGCTCGGGGAGGTCGCTCCGGCGCACCTTGCCGGTGAGGGTCCGCGGCAGGGAGTCGCGGTGGACGTAGGTCTTGGGACGTTTGGGTGGCGCCAGCCGGCTGCGGGCGTACGACGCCAGCACGTCCTCGTCGACGTCGCCCACCACGGCGGCGCAGACCCGCTGTCCCCAAGCCGGGTCGGGCACGCCGTACACGGCGATGTCGACGACGCCCGGACACTCGCCGAGCACCTGCTCGACCTCGACCGGGTAGACGTTGACCCCGCCGCTGATGATCAGGTCCTCGCGCCGACCGTCGAGGTAGACGTAGCCGTCGGCGTCGATCCGGCCGTGGTCGCCGACGGTGAAGGCCGGGCCGAGGGGTGTGTCGCGCCAGGCGGCCTCGGTCTTGTCCGGGTCGCCGTAGTAGCTGAACCGCGCGTGCTCGGGAACGACGCACCACAACGTCCCGTCGGGGTCCGCGGTCAGCTGCCGACCCGGTCGCGCCCGGCCGACCGTGCCCGGACGCTCCTCCCACTCCTCGCTGCGACAGGCGGTGAACTGACCCTCGGTCGAGCCGTAGAACTCCCAGGTCGACCCGGGCGGGAAGAGCTCGATCAGCCGTCGCTTCACCTCGGTGGGGCAGGGTGCGCCGGCGTGGGCGACGAGACGGAAGCACGAGAGGTCCGGGGGCCCCGCCCCCGCATCGAGCAGCGTGTCCCAGTGCGCGAACAGCCGCTGCAGGTGGGTCGGCACACAGAACATCGTCGTCGGTCGCTCCCGCTCGATCGCCGCCGTCACGCTCTCCGGGTCGAACGGGCCCGGGATCGTCACCCGGCCGCCCGCCAGGACGGTGCCCATGGCGAAGCGGAGCGGTGCCGAGTGATAGAGCGGGCTCAGCACCAGGTTCACGTCGTCGGCGGCAAAGCCCCACAGGTCGCGCTCCTCGGCAACCAGCGCCTCGGCCTGAGGCTCGTCGAGGAGACCCGACGACACCCCTTTCGGGGAGCCGGTGGTGCCGCTCGTGCAGTGCATCGGCCGGGCGCGGGGGAGCCCGGGCTCAGGCAGGCCGGCGACCAGCGCGGCGAGCACCTGCTCGTCGTCGATGATCAGGGTGGGGTCGACGCCGGAGAGGATCCGCTCCCGTTCCGCGGCGGTCAGCCGCGGGTCGAGCGGGATCGGGAAGACGCCGGCGGTGAGCAGGCGGAGCACCAGGTCGAGGTACGCCTCGGATCCGGGCACCAGCAGGGCCACCCGGTCCCCGGTCTCCACCTGCATCGCCACGGAGCCACAGTAGGGTCCGGATGTGCGGATCGGACTGACCGGGGGAGTCGCCTCGGGGAAGAGCTCGGTGTCGGACTTCCTGCGCGAGCTCGGTGCGGTCGTGATCGATGCCGACCAGTTGGCGCGCGAGGTGGTCGCGGCGGGCACGCCGGGGCTCGAGCGGGTGGTCGAGGCGTTCGGCGCCGACGTCCTCGCCCCCGATGGCGAGTTGGACCGGGCCAAGGTCGGGGCGATCGTGTTCGCCGACGAGGAGCAGCGCCGGGTCCTCGAGACGATCGTGCATCCACTGGTGTTCGAGCGGATCGTGGCGCTCGAGGCAGCGGCCGCTGACGCCGACCTGGTCGTCCACGACATCCCGCTGCTCGCCGAGTCCGGCCGGGCCGACACCTTCGACGCGGTGATCGTCGTCGACGTCCCGGCCGAGGTCCAGATCGAGCGGATGGTCCGCGACCGCGGATGGACGCGCGAGGAGGCCGAGGCGCGGATCGCGGCCCAGGCCGGTCGTGAGGACCGCCGGGCGATCGCGACGTACGTCATCGACAACACCGGGACGCTCGACGACCTCCGCCAACGAGTGGCGGAGGTCGTCGCGGAGCTGAAACGGTCCTAGGAGTGGTGGGGGCCTAGGCAGCCAGGTCGGGGTCACCCAGCCGGCGCAGCTTCTGCAGCGCCTCGCGTTCCAGTTGGCGCACTCGCTCGGCGGAGATGCCGTGCTTGGCGCCGATGTCTGCCAGCTTGTGCTGGCGTCCGTCAACCAGTCCGTAGCGCGACCGGATGATGTCGGCAGCGCGCTCGTCGAGCTGTCCCACCAGGCTGTTGAGCCGGTCGCGGGCCTCGGTGTCGAGCACGGTGAGGTCGGGTCCGGGAGAGGTCTCCTGGGCCATCAGGTCGCCGAGGGAGGTGTCGCCGTCCTCGTCGACCGGAGTGTCCAGGCTGACGTGCTCACGGCCCCAGGCCATCAGGTCCAGGACCCGGTCCACGTCCATGCCGAGCTCCTCGGCGATCTCTCGCGGGTCGGGGTCGCGGCCGAGCTGGCGCTCGAGGGTACGGCGGGCGCCGCCGACCTGGTTGAGCTCCTCGACGACGTGCACGGGGAGACGGACGACGCGCGCCTGCTGGGCGATGCCCCGGGTGATCGCCTGCCGGACCCACCAGGTCGCGTAGGTCGAGAACTTGTAGCCCTTGGCGTAGTCGAACTTCTCGACCGCGCGGATCAGTCCGGTGTTGCCCTCCTGGATCAGGTCGAGCATCGGCATCTGCGCGCGGCCGTACTTCCGGGCGATCGAGACGACCAACCGGAGGTTGGCGTTGATGAACTCGGTGATCGCCTTCTGGCCCTCTTCGGCGATCCACTCCAGCTCCTGCTGGGTGGCGCGCTTCGGTGCTCCGCCCTTGGCCCGGGCGATCCGGCCCTGGTCGAGCAGGTACTGGGCGAAGAGCCCTGCCTCGATGGTCTTGGCGAGCTCGACCTCGCGGGCGGCGTCGAGGAGCGGGGTGCGGGCGATCTCGTCGAGGTAGAGGCCGACGCTGTCGCGCCCCTCGATCTCACGGCCGGTCGACGGGCGCGGGCGACTGGTCCGCCCGGATCCCGCCGGATTGGTCACCGCTGTTGCTGCCATCGCGACCCTCCTTCGCATACCGACGCTTCGACGCCAGTACTTCGTCTCCAACGCACTTCCGGATTGCGGTGTTCCCGGGGGCCGCTCCGGAGAAGTGCTCTCAAAGGTCCAGACGACCCAGCGAGCCCGAGAGTTGCCATGTTCGACAACTCTCAGGGACTTCTCAGTGAGATTCCTGACGTGAGGAGGGGATACCCACGTCGGCGAGGCCCATCCGGTCGAGGATCCACGCCAGGGTGAAGGCACGGTCGTGCCAGGCCCGGTAACGGCCGGAGACGCCGCCGTGACCGGCGGCCATCTCGGTGCGGAGGAGCACGTCGGCGCGCGGCGCTGTCGCCCGCAGGCGGGCCACCCATTTGGCGGGCTCGACGTACAGCACCCGGATGTCGTTGAGCGACGTCTCCGCCAGGATCGGCGGGTAGGGCAGGTCCGCGACGTTCTCGTAGGGCGCGTAGGAAGCGATCAGGTCGTAGACCGCAGCGTCCGCCTCGGGATTGCCCCATTCGTCGTACTCGGTGACCGTGAGCGGCAGGCTGGCGTCGAGCATCGACGTCAGCGTGTCGACGAACGGGACGACGGCGACGACGCCACCGAACGCCTCGGGAGCCTGGTTCGCGACCGCGCCCACGAGCAGTCCACCGGCGCTCGCTCCCTCGGCGACCAGGCGGTCCGTCGTGGTCCAGCCGGTCGCGACCAGGTGCCGGGCGCAGGCGACGAAGTCGTCGAACGTGTGCTGCTTGTGAGCCAGCTTCCCGTCGTCGTACCAGCGGCGACCGAGCTCACCGCCCCCGCGGACGTGCGCGATGGCGAAGGCGGCGCCACGGTCGAGCAGGGAGAGCCGCGCGACCGAGAAGGACGGATCGATCGACAGCTCGTAGGCGCCGTACCCGTAGAGGTGCAGCGGCACCGGACCGGTGCCTCCGCGCCGCGCGTCCTTGCGGACGACGAGCGAGATCGGCACCTCGGCACCGTCGGGCGCGGTCGCCCAGAGCCGGTGCTCCTCGTAGTCGGCCGGCTCGTAGCCGCCGAGCACCGGCGCCTGCTTGAGCAGGGTGCGCTCCCGGGTGCGGAGATCGAGGTCGTAGACCGACGCCGGCTCGATCATGCTCGTCATGCCGACCCGGACCGTCGGCTGGTCGAAGGAAGGGTTGCTGCCGGCGCCGGAGGTCGCGAGCTCGCCCGGGAACTCGACCAGCCAGTCGTCGATGACTCCTTGGGGGCCGTCGGGTCCGAGGTCGAGGATGCGGACCCGGGGCAGGCCGCCGCTGCGCTGCTGCACCACCAGGTGCGAGGCGTAGGCGTCGACGTCCTCCAGGCGTACGCCGGGGTCGTGCGCCAGAAGCGGTCGCCAGTCCGAGCGCGGGGTCGGTTGCGGGGGAGCAGTGGCGAGCTCGAACTCCGGACCGGCGGCGTTGTGGAGCACCAGGAACCTGTCCTCCCGGGCGAGCACCGCGTGCTCGAGGGAGTACTCGACTCCCTCCTCCCGGACAGCGAAGCACCACGGCTGCGACGTCGGGTCGGAGGCGTCGAGCAGGTGGTACTCCGACGTGTTCTTGGCCGAGGTGGCGATGACCACGTAGCGTCGACTGCGGGTCCGGCCGACGCCGACCCAGTAGCGACCGTCGGGTTCGTGGAAGACCAGCTCGTCGTCAGCCTGGTCGGTGCCGAGCCGGTGCCGCCACACCTTGTCGGCGCGCCAGGTGTCGTCGATGGTCGCGTAGTAGAAGTGATCGGGCGTCGCGCCCCAGGTGACGCCCCCGAGGACGCCGGTCAGCTCGTCGGACAGCTCGCCGGTCGTCAGGTCCTTGACCCGCACGGTGTAGCGCTCGTCGCCGACGACGTCGGTCGAGTAGGCCAGCAACCGGTCGTCGGGGCTCACCGACGAGCCGCCGAGCGAGAAGAAGTCGTGCCCTTCAGCGAGGGCGTCGAGGTCGAGCAGGACCTCCTCGCCCGGGAGGGCGGGCTCGTCGGGGCGCGCGGCCTCCGCGGGGCGCGGCGGCACCCAGCTCTCGGGGTCGACGGCCGGCACCCGGCAGCTGGCGCCGTACTGACGGCCCTCGAAGGAGCGGCCGTAGTACCAGTAACCGCGGACCCGGGTCGGCACCGACAGGTCGGTCTCGAGGGTGCGGGCCTTGATCTCGTCGAAGATCTGCTGGCGCAGGTCACCAAGGTGCGCGGTGCGGGCCGACGTGTGCTCGTTCTCGGCCTCGAGATAGGCGATCACCTCGGGGTCGTCCTTGGCTCTGAGCCACTCGTAGTCGTCGGTGCGGGTGTGGCCGTGCCGGGTGGTGGTGACCGGCCGGCGGGCGGCGATCGGAGCCGACGATTCGGGGTGAGGTGCTGACACGTTCGCCACCGTATCCGGCGATCCTGGATCCACAGGCAGCGGTCGAATCCTGTGGAGTTCCAACACTTCCTGTGGACGAAACCCCTCCTCGCTGTGGAGGAGCCTGTGGGACTCGAAGAATGTCGAAAATCTTCTGGAAAGGGCTTGTGCTGGTGTTCCGGCGCAGCGTAGAACTCTCCCTACCGAAACAGACCGCAAGGCCTCCGGGCCGGGCGAGAAGGATCGGTGAGTCGGACGGAAGTCCTCTCCTACTCGCGGGGCAACCTGCGGGCGTCGACCCCGGTGGCGGGCCGACGGAGAGTTCGGAAGTTCGGGTCGATCGGAGCCACCGCAGCCGGTCAAACTGAGGGCCTCCTGATGCTCATACCATCAAGAGGCCCTCACCTTTTTGGTCTGCGCGAGCGTGTCGCGCCGCGGTTTCCGTAGTGCCACCAGACCATTGCGGGCCGGTTACGGTTTCCGATCCGGTTCGGTGTCTTCGTCGGTGGTCGCGGGCCGCCATCGGGTCAGCGCCGGGTCGTCGACGGGGAAGGTGCGGACCGGGCCGGGCGGGGTGTCGGCGGTCTCGAACCGCACCGTCACCACGCCCTTGCCGGCGCCCCACACCCAGCCCCGGCCGTGCTCGGCGTGGACGACGTCCATGCCGGGGCGGTAGCCACCGGACGGGTCCGGCGGACCGGGTAGGGCGGTCGCGGGCGGCTCGGCACTGTCCTCGGGCGCGTCGGCCTCGCCGTCGTCGGCGTCGTCGCCTTCGGACCGGAACAGCTCCTCCTGCACCCAGTCGGCGAGGCCGGACACGCCGACCCCGAGCAGCCGGACCCCGCCGGAGGTGTCGAGATCCTCCAGCAGGCGACGCGCCCGGCGCGCGATCACGCCCTCGTCGTCGGTCGGGGACAGGAGCGTGGTGGAACGGTTGAGCGTGGTGAAGTCGTAGAGCCTGACCTTGATCGTGACGGTGCGCCCCGACATCCCGTTCTTGCGGAGCCGCCGCGCCACGTCGGCCGCCTGCCGGGTCAGCAGGCTCTCCATCAGCCTGCGATCGGTCAGGTCCTGCTCGTAGGTCCCCTCGACGCTGACCGACTTCGTCTCGCGATCCGCCTCGACCTGACGGTCGTCCTGGGCGAAGGCGAGCTGGTGAAGCACGTGACCGTGGGCCTTGCCGAGCATCCGCACCAGCTCGTCGTCGCTGATCTGTTGGAGATCGGCGATCGTCGCCACGCCGGCTCTGCGCAGCCGCTCGACGGTGGCGGGTCCGACCCCGGGGATGACCGAGACGTGCATCGGTCGCAACAGCTCCAGCTCGGTGCCCGGCGCGACCACGACCAGACCGTCCGGCTTGTCGAGGTCGCTGGCGACCTTAGCGAGGAACTTGGAGCTGGCGACGCCGACCGAGGCGGTCAGGCCCCCGGTGACCCCGCGGACGCGCTCACGGAGGTCCTCGGCGAAATCGGTGACGGTTGCGACCTCCAGGTCCGCCAGATCGGCCCTCGCCAGGTCGACGAAGGCCTCGTCCAGGGAGAGCGGCTCGACGAGCGGGGAGCAGGAGCGCAGCAGCTCCATCACCGCCGTGCTGGTCGCGCGGTACGCGTCGAACCGGCCGGAGAGGTACGCCGCGTGGGGGCACCGCGCGCGGGCCTCCCGGGTCGACATCGCGGAGCGGACGCCGTGCTCCCGCGCCTCGTAGGACGCCGTGGCCACGACGCCGCGGCCGCCCACCCCGCCGACCACCACCGGCTTTCCCCGCAGCGACGGCTTGTCCCGCTGCTCGACGGCCGCGAAGAACGCGTCGAGGTCGAGGTGGAGGACCGAAGCCTGGGCGCGCACGGGTGAACCGTACGACGCCGCGGGGACCACCTTCCGTCCCGGCGCCAGCCGCCGACACGCCGCGCCCACAGGCGTCGGCTGTCGGACGCCCCGTCGTCGGACCAGCGGTCGACCGTTGCCCCATGACCTCATCTCCGATGACGCTCCGCGCCCGATGCGCCGAGGACCTCATCGCCGCCGCTCCACTGGTGCTCGGCTTCCGGCCGACCGACTCGGTGGTGATGCTCACCAGCGACGGCCACCGCCCGTTCCACGCCCGCGCCGACCTGCCGGCGAGGTCCGACCCGTCCGCCGCCGCGGCCGGGGTAGCCGACCAGCTGCTCGGCTCTGCTCGCCGCAACGGCGTCCGTTCCCTGGCGCTGGTGTTCTTCAGCGACGACGAGCAGGCGGTGCGGCGGGTCTGGCGGGTGCTGCGTCGTCGGAGCGACCAGCAGCGGCTGTGCGTCGTGGAAGCGGTGCGCGCGGACGGCCGGCGCTACTACCCCTTGCTCGGCGACAAGCGCCTTCGCGAGGTCGGCGTCGCCTATGACGTCGAGGCCCATCCGTTCGCCGCCGAGGCCGTGCTGCACGGGATGGTCGTCGAGAAGGACCGCGCGGCCGTGGTCGCGAACGTGGCACCGGATCCACTGGCGCAGCGCGCGGTTGAGGCCGCGATCGCCGGATCCGCGCTGGTCGAGGAAGGCCCACCGCTGACCGGCGCCGACCGACGCCGCTGGGGCGAGTGGCTCCAGCGTGCGGTGCACCACCACGTCGCGCACGGCTCGACGCCGACCGACGACGAGATCGCCCGGATCGCGTGGGTCGCGCAGGACCTGCGGGTGCGCGACGCGGCGTGGGCGCTGATCCGGCGACCCGACGCCGACCGTCATCGGCTGTTCTGGCTCGACGTCGTCCGGCGGGTGCCCGACGCGCTGGTCCCGGCCCCGGCGGCCCTGCTGGGCTGGGCAGCCTGGCAGACCGGCCACGGCGCGCTGGCGTGGATCGCCGTCGACCGCTGCCGCGAGGTCGCACCCGGCTACGGCATGGCCGCGATCCTGGCCCGGTGCCTCGAGGACGCAGTGCCACCCGACACCGTCGAGTGTGACTTCTCGTGGGACGAGGGGTTGCCAGCCTGAGCGGGACCGGCAAGTGTCGGACCATGGGCGAGGAGGTCGACGCACAGGAGTTCACCGGCGCGGATCGCACGAGGCACCGGGAGAAGGTCCGCCGGTGCCTCGACGTGTTCGAGCGGATGTTGCGCGAGTCGGCGTTCGACACCGATGACCCGATGACCGGGCTCGAGGTCGAGCTCAACCTGGTCGACGAGGCCGGCGATCCAGCGCTGCGCAACGCCGAAGTGCTCGAGGCGATCGCCGATCCCGACTTCCAGACCGAGCTCGGGCAGTTCAACATCGAGATCAACTCACCACCCGCGCTGTTGCGCGACGGTGGCCTGACCGGCTTCGAGGAGGGTCTCCGGCGCAGCCTCAACGAGGCCGAGCGGCGCTCCGCTGAGGTGGGAGCACACCAGGTGATGATCGGCATCCTGCCGACGCTCACCGAGGATCAGCTCTCGATCGACGCGATCAGCAGCAATCCCCGCTACCGGCTGCTGAGCGAGCAGGTCCTGAACGCACGCGGGGAGGACATCAGCATCGACATCCGCGGTGTCGACCTGCTGCGCACCACCGCCGACTCCATCCTCCCCGAGGCCGCCTGCACGAGCACCCAGGTCCATGTGCAGACGCCGCCGGACCGCTTCGCCGGTTACTGGAACGCCTCTCAGGCGATCGCTGGCGTCCAGCTCGCGCTCGCCGCGAACTCGCCGTACCTCCTCGGCAAGGAGCTGTGGCGCGAGACCCGGGTGCCCCTCTTCGAGCAGGCGACCGACACCCGCAGCGACGAGCTGAAGGCGCAGGGGGTGCGACCACGCGTGTGGTTCGGCGAGCGTTGGATCAACTCGGTGTTCGACCTGTTCGAGGAGAACGTCCGCTACTTCCCGGCGCTCCTCCCCGTCACCGACGACGAGGACCCGCTGATCGTGCTCGAGGCCGGCGGCACCCCCAACCTCGCCGAGCTGCGGCTGCACAACGGCACGATCTACCGCTGGAACCGACCGGTCTACGACATCGCCGGCGGGCGCCCTCACCTGCGGGTCGAGAACCGGGTGCTCCCGGCCGGACCGACCGTCGTCGACACGGTCGCCAACGCGGCGTTCTACTTCGGCCTGGTGCGCACCCTCGCCGAGAGCGAGCGACCGCTGTGGTCGCAGATGTCGTTCAGTGCTGCCGAGGAGAACTTCCATGTCGCTGCTCGCGACGGCATCGACGCGGAGATCTACTGGCCCGGCGTCGGCCGCGTGCGTGCAACCGAGCTCGTGCTGCGTCGGCTGCTGCCGCTCGCCTACGACGGGCTCGCCTCGTGGGGCGTCGACCGGTCGATCGCCGATCGCTATCTCGGGATCATCGAGAGCCGCTGCCTCGGCGGCATCAACGGCGCCGAGTGGTTCGTCCGGCAGATGGCGGAGCGCGACGACATGGAACGGTACGACGCCATCCGCTCGGTCCTCTCGGTCTACCGCGAGGGCATGCATGCCAACGCGCCGGTCCACACTTGGTAAGGACAGGGACCGGGGAGCCCAGGTCATCTCGCCCGGATCCGCTTCCAGGTGCGGTGGACGCCGGTACGCGGGTCATGCCAGCTGCGCCGGGTGACGATGACCAGGCCGAGAGCGAGGCCGAGCTCGCCGCCGGCCGCGTGGACCGCGGCTGACCAGGCGCGGTCGACGTCGTGCGGCGACGTGTCACCCCGGCGGGCGAGCCACAGCAGCGGCACCAGGCGTTTCTCGAGGGCGGGACGCATCATCGCCTCGACGATGTCGGTCCGCGCCGCGTGGTCGAGAGGGGCATCGATCTCGAACCGCCGCGACCGGATGCCGGGGACCCCGACGTGGAGCGCCGGCGGGAAGACCTTCCGGCGCTCGGCCAGCGCGTGGTCCACCACGGCTCGGCGCAGGAGCTGCTGCACCGTCCGGTCCACGGGCTCCCGGAGCCCGCCCGCGCCGTCGTACCCCATGCGCGGAGCCTGCCCGATCTGTTGCGGGACTGGGTCAGTCCTCCACAGGCGGCGCGACGTTGAGCCGCGCCGCCTGGCTGTTCAGGTGGTCGCGCTCGGCGAGGTTGGCGGCGGCCAGGGCGGCCTCCGCATACAGCCGCGCGGCGCGGGGCAGGTCGCCGCCGCGTTCGTGTAGGTACGCCGCGACCGCGGTGTAGCGAGGGAGCGACGGGTCGAGCCGGGCCAGTGCCGCCAGCCCGGCGCGCGGGCCGTCGGCCTCGCCGACGGCGACCGCCCGGTTCAGGCCCGCGATCGGGCTGTCCGTGATCCGCACCAGCTCGTCGTACCACTCGACGATCTGCACCCAGTCCGTCTCGTCGGCGGTCTGCGCGTCCGCGTGGAGAGCGGCGATCGCCGCCTGGGCCTGGAACTCGCCGAGCTGGTCGCGGGCGAGGGCGCGCTGCAGGATCTCGACGCCCTCGGCGATGAGGCGGGTGTCCCAGCGGGTGCGGTCCTGCTCGGCAAGAGGCACCAGGCTGCCGTCGGCGCGGGTCCTGGCCGGACGACGGGCATGGTGCAGGAGCATGAGCGCGAGCAGGCCGGCGACCTCCGGATGGTCGATCCCCGCCGCCAGCTGGCGCGTCAGCCGGATCGCCTCGGCGGCGAGGTCGACATCGCCGGAGTAGCCCTCGTTGAAGACCAGGTAGAGCACCCGGACGACGGTGGCGACGTCGCCACCCTGGTCGAACCGGACGTCCGCGACGGTTCGCTTGGCTCTGCTGATCCGCTGACCCATGGTCGCCTCGGGCACCAGGTAGGCCTCCGCGATCTGGCGGGTGGTCAATCCGCCGACGGCGCGCAGGGTGAGCGCGACCGCCGACGCCGGGGTCAGGGAGGGATGGGCGCACAGGAAGTAGAGCCGGAGCGTGTCGTCGACCGCCACGCCCGGATCGGGAGCCGGCCCAATCTCCACCGACTCGAGCCGCTCCTCCCGCCGCCGGCGAGAGGCGTCGGCGCGGGTCGCGTCGATGAACTTGCGCCAGGCGACCTTGATCAGCCAGGGCTTCGGATCGCGAGGCGGGTTGTCCGGCCAGACCCGGATCGCCTCGAGCAGGCTCTCCTGGACCGCGTCCTCGGCCGCCACGAAGTCGGCTCCGCGGCGGACGAGGACCCCGATCGTGGTGGGGATGAGGGAGCGCAGCAGCGCCTCGTCCACGCCTGAATCCACCACCGACTCCACCACCTCATCCACCAACGTCACTCGGTCACGGTGGGCGGCTCGTGCATGAACGGCCGGAGCTCGAGCCACTCGTGGATCGGCTTGCCACCGGCGCCGGGGGCGGCGGACAGCTCGCCCGCCAGCTCGACGGCCCGGTCGTAGGTCTCGACGTCGATCACCATCCACCCGGCGATCAGGTCCTTGGTCTCCGCGAACGGGCCGTCGGTCACCGGCGGGCGCCCCTCGCCGGCGTACTGGACGAACGTGCCCTCGGGCGAGAGCGCCTGGGCGTCCACGAACTCGCCCGTGCCCTCGAGCCGGTCGGCGAAGTCGCGCATGAACTGGATGTGGTCCGAGATCTCCTCGGGAGTCCACTGGTCCATCGGCACGTGGTTGACCGGGTCCGGGGCGCCTCGATAGTGCTTCAGCAGCAGGTACTTGGCCATCGTGTCTCTCCTTGGTGTCGTACGGCCCATTGTGGCCGTGCTCGAGGAGGAGACGGAGCCGCGACGCGGGCTTCGACATCTCCGGCACGAAATCCGGGAGGAAGATTCGATGCGTCAGGGAGGTGGCGGCGCGGGGTAGGGATCGCGCAGCGAGAAGGCGTACGGCGACGGCCCCCTGCGCCGCAGGTGCTGGACCCGGTCCTCGGCCTCGTCGGTGCTCGGCTCGTGCCCGGTCGGCACCCACCAGCAGGCGGTGTAGGCCTCCTCCATCTGCGCGAACCATTGCCGGCGCTCGCGGAGCACCGCCCGGTGCTCGTCGCCGTAGACGAAGGCATGGAGCTGGTCGGCGCTCTCCCACACCGACAGGTTGACGATCACGCCCGCGCTGGCGCCGATATCCCACTCGAACGCCTCGACCTTGGTCGCGTTTCCCTCCTCGGTCTGGAGCCGCCACACGAACCCGGGCGCCGCGTCGGCGACCGCGTTTACGGGATCGAGAGCGGCCATGAAGTCGGCGAGCTCCGGGGAGTCGATGGGCGCAACCAAGCGGGCGATGTTGACCTGCGCCAGCTGGAACGCCACCTCCGCAGCATAGGGTGCTCACTATGGCGACGGTCGTGATCGGGTACGTCCCGAAGCCCGAGGGAGACGCTGCCCTGCTGGCCGGGATCGAGGAAGCGCGGCGCCGTGGCGCGCCGGTCGTCGTGGTCCACGCGCTGCTCGATGACGACCCGGAGCCCGGATACGTGGCGGAGGTCCGCACCGCGCTCTCGGAGTCGGGCCTCGAGCACGAGCTGCGGGTGCTCGGACGCGGGCACGAAGCCTCCGACGAGCTGGTCGACGTGGCCGAAGAGCTGGGTGCGGAGCTGATCGTGATCGGCCTGCGCCGGCGTTCGCCGGTCGGGAAGCTGATCCTCGGCTCCAACGCGCAACGGGTCCTGCTCGACGCGCCGTGCCCGGTGCTGACCGTCAAGCCGCGCACGAGGCGGAGTTGAGCGCCGGTCCGCTCATCGACGTCGGCGGGGCCGCCGAGCTGCTCGGCACGGTCACCGTCCTCGACGTGCGCTACCGGATGGGGAACGGACCCTCCGGGCCCGGTGAGTACGACGCCGGGCACCTGCCGGGCGCGTCGTACGTCGACATGGAAACCGCCCTCGCCGCGCCGGCCGGTGCGGGCGGTCGTCATCCGCTGCCGGCTACGGAGGTGTTCGAGGCCGCGATGCGCGCAGCCGGGGTGTCCGGTGACCGCGCGGTGATCGTCTACGACGACTGGGCCGGGCACGCCGCCGCCCGCTGCTGGTGGCTGCTGCGCTACCACGGTCACCAGGACGTCCGGGTGCTCGACGGTGGGTGGTCCGCGTGGCGGCGCGCCGGCCTGCCGATCGACACCCGCCGGGCGGCGGCCGTCGATCCGGGCACGTTCACGGCAACGCCGGGGGCGATGCCGGCCGTGACGGCCGACGCCGTACCGACGGTCGACGTGCTCATCGATGCCCGTGCGGGTGAGCGCTACCGCGGCGAGACCGAGCCGATCGACCCGGTGGCCGGCCGGATCCCGGGTGCGGTGAACGTGCCGACCGCTCGCAACCTCGACGACGACGGACGGTTCCGTTCGGCCGCCGAGCTCCGCGAGCTCTACGCGGCGGTCGGCGCCGCGCCGGGTGCGTCGATCGCGACGTACTGCGGATCCGGCGTCACCGCGGCCCACGACGTGCTCGCACTCGAGATCGCCGGCATTCCGGCCGCGCTCTATCCGGGCAGCTGGAGCGAGTGGATCACCGATCCGGCCCGGCCCGTCGAGACCGGCTGAACTGCTCGGATCACCAGTGCACGCCCGGGAACAGCCGGGCCATCAGCATCTGCTCCGACTCGCGGCCCCCGACCACGTCGCCCTCGGCGGCGGGCGCAGCAGGGACCTCCGGGGCGGGTTCGGTCGGACCTGCCTTTCCCTTCGCGGCAGCGCTGTCAGGGAACACCTGGTAGGCGAGGTTGAGCACCCGGAAGGCCGCCTTCGGTGCGAACGTGTGCGCGACCGCGCCGGCGTTGCCCGCGAGCGTGTTGATCTCGTGCGGCTTCTCGACCATCGCCTTGATGACCAGGTCGGCGGCCTGGGCCGGCGAGAGCGTCGGGAACTTGTCGTACATCTTGGTCGGCGCGATCATCGGCGTCCGCACCAGCGGCATGTGGATGTTGGTGAAGGAGATGCCGTGGCCGACGACCTCGGACGCGACCACGTTGCTCCAGGCGTCGAGCGCTGCCTTCGAGGCGACGTAGGCCGAGAACCGCGGCGGGTTGGTCTGGACGCCGATGGACGAGATGTTCACGATGTGGCCGGACTTCTGCTCGTGCAGCTTCGGCATCAGGCCGATGATGAGCCGGATCGCACCGAAGTAGTTGAGCTGCATGGTGCGCTCGAAGTCGTGGAACCGGTCGTGCGACAGCCGCAGCGACCGCCGGATCGACCGGCCGGCGTTGTTGACGACGAAGTCGACCGTCGGCAGCTCGGTCGTCAGCCGCGCGCAGAGGTCGTCGATGGCCCGCAGGTCGGACAGGTCGCACGGGAACACGTGGGCCCGACCGCCGCGTAGCTCGATCGTCGCCTTCGTCTCCTCGAGCTTGTCCTTGCCGCGCGCGACGAGCACCGGGATGCCGCCGGCCTGGGCGACCTTGAGCGCCGTGACCTTGCCGATGCCCGAGGAGGCGCCCGTGATGACCACGTGCTTGTCCTTGAGCGCGTTGCGGGTGCGCTTGTCGCGGCTGGTCGTGTCGTCGAGGTTCTCCTCCCAGTACGACCACAGCGCGCGAGCGTACGACTCGAGGTCCGGCACCGCGATGCCGCTGCCGGCGAGCGCCTTCTCGGTCTTCTTGGAGTCGAAGACGGAAGCGAACGACGAGTGGCCGACGACCTCGGCAGGGACGCCGAGCCGGCCGAGCGTCTGGTCGAGCAGCAGGTGGGCGGGCGCGGTGCGCACGATGGCACTGAACAGGCTGCTCGGCCGCAGGGCCCGGGGGAGCAGCCCGGTGGCGCCGGACGTGAGGTTGCGATCGATCGGTGTGGCGAACCGGGGCGCACCCGCGGCCCCGCAGAACGCATTGATCATCTCGACGACGGACTGCGGCTCGGGGTTGACCAGGTGGAAGGCCTCGCCGTTGCGGTCGGGCAGGTGGGCGAGGTAGTCCATCGCCTTCGCCACGTAGTCGACCGGCACCAGGTTGGTGTCGCCGAGGTCGAGGCCGACGAGCGGCAACCAGGACGGCAGGTTGTCGCGCAGCCTCTTGATGACCGGGAAGAAGTAGTAGGGGCCGTCGATCTTGTCCATCGCGCCGGTCTCGGAGTCGCCCACTACGATCGCGGGCCGGTAGACCCGCCACGGGATCTTGGACTCCTCGCGGACGATCTTCTCCGACTCGTACTTCGTGCGGTGGTACGGCGACGGCAGCGGCTGGCCCTCGTCGAACATGGACTCGTCGAAGCGACCGCGGTAGTCGCCGGCGGCGGCGACCGACGACACCTGGTGGAAGCAGCCGACCTCGAGCTCCTCCGCGAGCTCCAGTGCGTAGCGGGTGCCTTGGACGTTCATCGCGTCGTTGGTGGCGTCGTCGGCCGTCATGTCGTAGATCGCGGCGAGGTGGAAGAAGTTGTCGATCTTCCCGGTGTGCTCGGCGATCCAGTCGGGGTCGACACCGAGCGCCGACTCACCGAGGTCACCGATGACCGGGACCACCCGGGGACTGCCGGATCCGCGGGTCCACTGCTGGATCATCGTCTCCATCCGGTGGAGCGATGACTGCCGCACGAGCACGAAGATCGGCCCTTCGCGGTGATCGACGAGTTCGCTGACGAGGAATCGACCGATGAAGCCAGTGGCGCCGGTCACGAAGGAAGCCATGCGGGCAGGGTAGTCCGATTGGCGGGCTTGCGGCCCGCCGCCGTCTCACGCGGTCTCGATACCGCTGGTATTACTGGTCGCCGCCGCCGAACATGATCTCGTCCCAGGTCGGCACCGATGCTCGACCGCGCTTCTTGGCGACGGGGCGGCGGTGCTTGGAGGGATCGCCGGCGGCTGCCTGGGCAGCGACCGCGGCCGGCTCCGGCGCGACGTCGGCAGAGGTGTCGCGCAGCGGGTCATCGTACGTCGGCGGTAGCGGGAGCGCGTCGACGATCGGACTCGCCTGCTCGTCGGTGACGAGATCGAGCGCGTCGTCGCCGAGCGGCAGCTCGTCGGACGACACCGTGGCGAGCCGACGCTGCCGGGCCTGCTGGAGGTCGTCGGGCAGCGTCCCGGCCTCCGCCGTGACCAGGTCGCCGACCAGCCACCGGGCGTCGTCGTCGTCGGCGACGACGTAGTTGCCGGGCGCGTCGTAGGTGAACCCGGCGGTGCCCGAGCGCTCGCTGGTCTCGAACGTGCCGGCGAGCGACCAGCGGCCGTCGTCGCGGCGGAACGCGTCCCAGGTGACGTCGTCGGCCTTGGCCTGCAGGCCGGACAGGTGCGCGCTGACCGCGTCGCCGAGGACCCGGGACCCGGCGGCGGGGTCACCGGCCGGCCGGCGTACGGAGGACTTCTGGGCGCGCTCCGCGACGTGTTCGCGCTCGGCCAGCACCGGTCCGACATACGGCATGATCGCCTCGACCGTGGTCTGCGCCGCGCTGGCCACCGCCTCAGGGGTCTCGCCGGCTCGGATCCGCATCTGGATCTCGCGGGGGCGGAGGGTGCTCGTCATCTGGATCTCCAACTGGCCGATGCGGGTGGTCTCACCGCGGAGCGCAGCGCGCAGTGCAGGGCTGATCTCGAGGCTGAACTCCTCGCCCTGCCGACTCACCAGGAGCAGACGCCGACCGTCGGCGCTGACTCCTGAGAGATCGAGATGCGCCATGCTCCGTCCTTCCGGACCCGTTGCCGAGCCCGCCATTCTCCTGGGTTGATGTACTCCGGTGCGCCGAGACTAACCCCGCGACCGGCCGGGATCCGGTTGCGGCACCGGCGTGTGGCGATCTGTCGACAATTCTGGACGGCCCGAGCCGGGAGGCCGCAGGAACCGGCTCACTCGCCGAGGACGCGGTTGAGGTAGTCGTTGGTGAACACCCGGCCCGGGTCGAGCTTGTCCCGCAGCGCCAGGAAGTCGTCGAACCGCGGATAGCGCGGAGCCAGGCCGGCCGCGTCGCGACCGTGCAGCTTGCCCCAGTGCGGGCGGCCGTCGTGGTCCTTCATCACGGCTTCCATCAGCGCGAAGTAGCGCTCGTGCTCGGCGTGCCGGTGGGTGTGGAAGGCCAGATAGACGGAGTCTCGTCGGTAGGCGGTGGACAGCGGCACGTCGTCGGCAGGTGCGACCCGGATCTCGATCGGGAACGACACGGTCAGCCCGGACGCCTCGAGCATCTGGCGGGCCTCGGCCAGTGCGGTGAGGCCGGCGTCACGCGGGACGGCGTATTCCATCTCGCGGAAGATCACCCGCCGCTCGGTGGTGAACACCCGGTGCGCGATGTCGGTGTAGGTGCGGGGGCCGAGCAGCCGCGACGCGAACCGGTTGGCCGCGGGGATCGCGCGGGGCGCCCGGTTGAGGGCGGCGGTCTGGAGGCCGAAGACCGTGTTGGACAGGAAGTCGTCGTCGAGCCGCTGGCGCCAGCGGGAGAGCGGCGCGGCCTGGGCCAGGTCGGTGCCCATCCGGGTGTTGCGCTTGGAGAGCAGCCGATCGGTATGGGGGAACCAGTACATGTCGACGTGGTCGTGGCCGGCGACCATCTCGTCGAACGTCCCCAGGCCCTCGTCCCAGGACAGCGGCCGCTCCTCGGCACGCAGCAGGAACAGCGGCTCGACCCCGAACGTCACGGAGACGAGCACGCCGAGCGCGCCGAGCCCGACCCGGGCGAGGTCGAGGACCTCGGCGTTCTCGGTGGCGGAAGCCCGCAGCACCTGGCCGTCGCCGGTGACCAGCTCGAGCCCGACCACCTGGGCTGCCAGACCCGAGACCCGGCCGCCGGTGCCGTGGGTGCCGGTCGAGATGGCACCGGCCAGCGTCTGTTCGGCGATGTCTCCCATGTTGTGGAGGCTGAGGCCGAGTTCCTCGAGCCCCGCGTTGAACACCTTCAGCTGGGTGCCGGCCTGTGCGGTCACCGTCATCGCGTCGCGGTCGACGGCCGTGATCCCGGTCAGCCCGCCCGGCAGCAGGACGGTGTGCTCGGGTCGGGCGATGCCGGTGAAGCTGTGGCCGGTGCCGGCGACCTTGACGGTCTCTCCGCGCTCGGCCGCGCGTCGTACCTCGGCGACGACGTCGTCGACGCTCTCCGGCGTGACCGGGCGCAAGCCGCTCGCGCTCTCCAGCCCCGACCAGTTACGCCAGGTGGTGCTCGACCCCGTCGACGTCTGCGACCTCGTCATGGGACCGCAGGCTAGCGGGGACCCGGGTCGCCAGCGCAGCAACGAGCGCGAGCAGTCCGCCGCCGAAGGACACCAGGTACGCCTCCGACGCGCCGACCTCGTCGATGACGACGCCGGCGAGCGCCGCTCCGGGCGCGAGGCCGAGTGCGATGCCGGTCTGGAGGAACATCATGCCCTCGGTGAGCCGGGTCGCCGGGAGCACCCTCTCGGCGAGGGACATCGCCGCGATCAAGGTCGGCGAGATCGCGAGGCCGCCGACCAACAGCACCAGCCCCATCACCGGGATCGACGGCACCAGCACCAGGGGCGCCATCGCCGCGACCATGCCGAGCGCACCCCAACGAAGGCGCACCAGCGGACCCTGCCGCCAGGCGATCGCGCCCGAGGCCAGGCCGGCGACCAGGCTGCCGAGCGCCCACACCGCGAGCAGGAAGCCGGCCGCCCCTTGGTGACCCTCCTCCTCGGCGAACGCCACTGTCGCGACCTCGGCGGCGCCGAACAACGCGCCCAGGGCGAACATCACCAGGGTGAGCGGACCGATTGCGGCCCACGGCATGGCCGGTCGCACGATGCCCGCGGCTGGAGTCGGATGCGTCGGCGGCTCGGTCGAGCGGAGGCCGGCGAACACGTAGGTGCCGACCAGGCCGAAGGCGAGCGCCGCGCTGAGACCGGCGACCGGGTGCACGCCGGTGGCGAGCATGGTCACGATGATCGGACCGAGCAGGAACACGGTCTCGTCGGCGACCGCCTCCAGCGAGAACGCCGTGTGGAGGCGGGCCGGGTCGTCCTTCAGGCAGTGCGACCAGCGGGCCCGGACGCAGGTGCCGACGGAGGGGAGCGCGGCGCCGGCGACCGCGGCCAGGGCATACGTCGACCAGGTCGGCCAGTCCGACGTCAGCGACAGCATCGCGAGCGACAGGCCGACGCCCCACAAGGTGATCAGAGCCGGCAGCACTCGCGACTGGCCCAGCCGATCGAGCAGCCGCCCCTGGACCACGGCAAACCCGGCGTTGGCGATCAGCGCCGTCGCCGACACCGCGCCGGCGAACGCGTAGGAGTCGGTCTCGTGCTCGGCCAGCAGCACGATGCCGAGGCCGACCATCGAGATCGGCAGCCGGGCGACCAGCCCGGTCATGCTGAAGAGCGCAGTGGCCGGCGTGAAGATCCGGCGGTAGGGGGCGAGGGCGGAGGCGAGCATGGCGGTTCGATGCTCCTCCCTACGATGGTCGGGTGACGAATCCCCGGCCTCCGTGGTTCCAGCCGTACGACGCTCTGCTGGTCCTCGGCTTCGGTGGGCCCGAAGGGCCCGAGGACGTCGTGCCGTTCCTCGAGAACGTCACCCGCGGCCGGGGCATTCCGCGCGAGCGACTGGCCGCGGTCGGCCAGCACTACTTCCTGTTCGGCGGGAAGTCGCCGATCAACGACCAGAACCGGGCGCTGATCGCCGCGCTCGAGGCCGACCTGGCGGCGGCCGGGATCGACCTGCCCGTCTACTGGGGCAATCGCAACTGGGAGCCCTACCTGACCGACGCCGTGCGCCAACTTGCGGCCGACGGCCGGCGCCGGGTCGCCTGTGTGGCGACGAGCGCGTACTCCTCCTGGTCGAGCTGTCGTCAGTACCTCGACAACATCGAGGCGGCCGTCGCCGCGGTGCCCGACGCCCCGCGCATCGAGAAGGTGCGCTGGTTCGCCCATCACCCGGGGTTCGTCGCGGCAGTGGTGGACCGCACGATCGAAGCGATCGACGACCTTCCGGCGGAGCTGCGGGACGACGCGAGGCTGGTGTTCGTCACCCACTCGATCCCGACGTCGATGAACGACGAGAGCGGCCCGGAGGGCGGTGCGTACCTGGCGCAGCACCTCGACGTGGCGGCTGCGGTCGCGGAGCGGGTCTCGACGGCGACGGGCCGCGAGCGCGGCCACGAGCTGGTCTTCTGCTCGCGGAGCGGATCGCCGCACACGCCTTGGCTGGAACCCGACGTCAACGACCGTCTCGAGGAGCTCTCGGCCAACGGCGTCGGAGCTGTGGTGCTGATCCCGGTCGGGTTCGTCTCCGACCACATGGAGGTCGTCTACGACCTCGACACGGAGGCGCTGGCCACCGCCGCGAAGCTCGGCGTCGAGGCCCGCCGGGCCGGTACCGCCGGTCTCGACCCGCGGTTCGTGGCGGCGCTGCGCGAGCTCGCGCTGGAGCGGCCCATCGAGGCCTGCCCGGCGCACTGCTGCCTCCCGCGGACCATTTCATGAGCCCAACGCCCGAGGAGCTGGCGACCCTCGCGCTGGTGGTCGCGCGCGAGGCCGCCGTCCTGATCCGCGAGTACGGCGCCCGCGGCGTGGACGTCGCGGACACCAAGTCCAGCGACGTCGACGTCGTCACCCTGGCCGACCGATCTGCCGAGGAGCTGATCCGGGCCCGGCTCCTCGCGGCGCGGCCGGACGACTCCGTCCTCGGCGAGGAGGGCGACGACGTAACCGGCTCGAGCGGCGTGCGCTGGATCGTCGACCCGATCGACGGCACCGTCAACTTCCTCTACGGCCTCCTGGAGTTCTCGGTCTCGATCGCGGCCGAGGTCGACGGTGAGGTCGTCGCCGGCGTGGTGCTCGACGCGGCGAAGGACCGCGTCTACCAGGCCTTCCTCGATCCTGGCCTCCCCGGCGGCGGATCGGCGACGCGGGACGGAGCACCGATCGCCGTCCGCGGCCCGGCCCCGGTCGCGCAGCGGCTGATCGCCACCGGCTTTTCCTACAGCGCTGAGAAACGAAGCGTCCAGGCCGCGGCCGTGGCCCGGATGCTGCCGCTGGTCCGCGACATCCGGCGGCACGGGTCCTGCGCCCTGGAGCTGTGCCACGTCGCCGAAGGAGCCCTCGACGGCTACGTCGAGGAGGGCGTGAACCTGTGGGACTACGCCGCCGGCGACCTGGTCGCGCGGCTCGCCGGCGCCCGGCTCGTCGTACTGCCCGGAGCAGGGGGGACCGACCTCGTCGTCTGTGGCCCGGATCACGGCTTCGACGACCTCGTGGACCTTGCCCGCACGTCCGGCTTTACCAGGGAATAGCCTGCGCTCTCGCACTGTTCCGAAGACTCGCCCGGCCCCGAGGTATCGCTGGGCACCGGGATAGTGCACAATCTGCCGCGCCGATCAGTAAATCGCCGCTCGGGGGCGGGGAGGACTGATCGACGGCGACCGAGGAGGAGGCAGCGTCATGGCGACCGATTACGACGCACCGCGCAAGAACGAGGACGAGCAGTCCGAAGAGAGCATCGAAGAGCTCAAGGCGCGCCGCCACGACAAGAACTCGGGGAAGGTCGACGAGGACGAGGCCGAGGCCGCGGAGTCCTTCGAGCTGCCGGGTGCCGACCTCTCCCACGAGGAGCTGGCGGTCGAGGTGAAGCCCAAGCAGGAGGACGAGTTCACCTGCATGAGCTGCTTCCTGGTCCACCACCGCAGCCAGCTGGCCGACGCCAAGAAGATGATCTGCAGGGACTGCGCCTAATTGGCCGAGCGTGTCGCTCGTTCCTCGCTCTCTCCGCCTCGCCGTCCGGGTTCTCGCGACTGGCCGACAGCGATGGGTTACTGACCGTCTTTCCTGAGCGGCGGCGGAAGCGTGCCCGTCGATCGGTAGTAGTAGGAGGCGGCGCGGCGCTGGGCGTACATCTTCGCCAGGGCCACGGCGGCACCGGTGGTCGCCGCCCATGCGACGGCCTCCCAGATGTCGACATCGGGGTCGGCCGGGTTCTCCGGCGGCTTCTTGCCGGTGCTGACCTGCCAGGACTTGTCGATCGCCTTCCGCGCCGCGGCCGCGCCGCCGAGGGCCGCCATCAGCGAGAACATCGACCACATCTTGGAACTGTCGCCCTTTGCCATGTGGACGACCCTAGCGAGTCCTTAAGGATTGCGCGGCAGCGCGGTGAGCGCATCCGCCAACGCCTCCGGGTGGCGCGAGCTGACCAGCCAGTACGGCGTCGGGTCGGCGGGATCGACCACCTCGACCTTGACCGCGCGGTGCAGGTAGGGCCGCAGCAGCAGGTAGGCGCGGGCGTCAGCGTCACGGCCGGCCACCAGCCGCGTCTGCTCGGCGTCGAGCGCGGCCACCGTGCCGACGTACTCGGACTCGATGCGCGCCCGCCCGGCCTGGAACCACCCGTCCCGCACGATCACCCGCGCGTCGCCGTACCAGAACAGCGCGAGCGCCAGCAGGCCCAACCCCACGGCCGTCACCACCCAGGCGGTCGGACCCGGGACGGCCACCACGACGGTCAGCCACATCGCCGCGACGAGCATGGTGCCCTGGGCCCACCAGCGCAGGGGCACGGCGAGCCGCTCGTCGTACTCCGGGCCGCTGGTCACGGGGAGAAGGATCCCATTCGGCGTCCGGCACGCCCTCGATAGGGTCGGTGCGTGCCTCCCGACGACACCGCCGACTGCGACCTGGAGATCCCGGTCACCCTGCTCGACCCCGACCTGCCGCTCCCGTCGTACGCCCATCCCGGCGACGCCGGCGCCGACCTGGTGACGACCGTAGACGTCGCACTCGCGCCCGGTGAGCGGGTGCTGGTGCCGACCGGTGTCGCGATCGCACTGCCGGAAGGGTATGTCGCGCTGGTCCACCCGCGGAGCGGTCTCGCGGCCCGGCACGGGCTGTCGATCGTCAACACGCCCGGCACCATCGACGCCGGATACCGCGGCGAGATCAAGGTGCTGCTGATCAACCACGATCCCGTCGAGCCGATCGCGCTCCGCCGTGGTGACCGGATCGCGCAGCTGGTCGTCCAGCGGTTCGAGCGGGCCCGGTACGTCGGCGTTGTCGACCTTCCCGAAAGTGCGCGAGGGAGCGGCGGCTACGGTTCTACTGGAGGCTTCGGCCCTGGTAACGAGCAGGATCAGCGGTGAAGGAGAGCGACCAGTGAGGTTCCGTCGGAAGTCCGACGTCGACGACCCCGAGATCGAGTCGGCGGATGTCGTGGACAGTGGCCCGGGTGCGGAGGAGCAAGCCGCCCAGGTCGGTCCGTTCGACGCCGACGACTTCCCTGACGACGGGCTGCCACGGATCGACCTCGGTGCGATCCTCGTCGCCCCTGTCGAGGGCCGCGACCTCCGCGTCCAGGTCGACGAGAAGTCCGGGAGCGTCCGGTCAGTCGTGCTCGCCGGCAAGGACGGCGCGGTCGAGCTGCGTGCCTACGCGGCGCCGCGCAACGGCGATCTCTGGGGCGAGGTGCGGCCGCAGATCGCTGCCGACGCCGCCCGCCGGGGCGGCACCGCGACCGAGCACGACGGTCCGTTCGGCACCGAGCTGTTCTGCGAGATGCAGGTCCAGGCCGGCGATGGCAAGGTCGCCAACCAGGCGTCCCGGGTGATCGGCTTCAACGGGCCGCGCTGGCTGTTGCGCGCGACCTTCCTCGGCCGTCCTGCGGTCGATGCCGATGCGCTCGGTGAGTGGTGCACGGCCGTCACCCAGGTCGCCGTACGACGCGGGGACCAGGCGATGCCGGTGGGGGAGCAGCTGCCGCTCACCCTTCCGGTCGATGTCCAACGCGTGCAGGCCGAGCAGGGCGCCGAAGGTCCGGAAGACCAACCCGGCGCGCAAGCCGGGGCCTAGAGTCATCCCAGGGGGCAGCGTGGCGACCAAGAGCCGATTGCGGCGCACGATCAGCCGGTGGGCGAACCCTGCCGAGGATGAGGCGCGCGATCTCCGGCGCACGTTCGCCGGCAGCGGGGTCGTCACCATCGCGGACGCGATCGGGCGCACCCCGGTCCAGCTGCGCGGCACGCTGCGCACGGTGACCCTGCGGCCACGAGGCGGGGTGCCCGCGCTGGAGGCCGAGCTCTACGACGGCACGGGCACGCTCACGCTGATCTGGCTCGGTCGCCGGCGGATCGCCGGCATCGGGCCGGGCCGGGCGATCGAGGTCTCCGGCCGGATCGGTGAGCACGACGGACAGCGGGTCCTCTACAACCCACGGTACGAGCTCCTGTGAGCGACCAGGAGGAGGTGGTCGCCGACGCCGAGCACGAGGACCACTCGCTCACGACCGCGGCGGCCAAGAAGCTCGGCGTCGACACCGTCGAGGAGCTGGTCCGGCATCAGCTCGCGGCGTCCCTCGGCGGCAAGCGCGGCATGCTCGAGGCCGCGATCCCCGGCATCATCTTCACCGCGATCTGGCTTCCGACGAAGGAGCTGCAGGCGGCTCTCGTCGCCAGCCTCGCCGTCGCCGGCGCGGCCCTCGTCCTGCGGCTGGTCCAGCGCAGCTCGATCCAGTACGTCTTCAACGCGATCTTCGGCATCGGCATCGGCTGGGTGTTCGTGCGCTGGGCGGAGTCGTCGGGCGGGTCGGAGTCCGACCAGGCGCTCGCGTTCTTCCTCCCCGGCATCCTGATCAGCCTCGGCTACACGATCGTGATGGGCACGTCCTGCCTGGTCGGGTGGCCGGTGCTCGGGTTCATGCTGGGCGTCGCCACGGAGGACGCGACGGGGTGGCACGAGAACAAGCAGGTGGTGCGGCTGTGCACCCGTCTCACCTGGGTGATGCTGCTACCGGGGGCGATCGGCGTGATCGGGCAGGGGCCGGTCTGGCTCCTCGGTCACGCCGGCACGATCGACGCCGACGTGGCGGTCGTCGTCATCCTGGTCCTTCGCACCGGCCTCGGCTGGGCGCTGCGGATCGGGTCCTGGACGTTGATGATCTGGCTGCTGGCACGCAACGCGACGCCTCTTGACGTGCCCGGGGACGTCGAAGAGGCCGACGCTGCTGGTTGATCAGGTGCCGGGGTGTGCGGCGGGGGCGAGCAGGGTCTCGAGCGCGTCCTCGGCCTCGGCGGGCACGACGAACAGCAGCTCGTCGCCGGCCTCGACCGGTTGCTCCGGGGTCGGCACGTAGACCTGGCCGTCGCGCAGGATGGTGACCAGGGCGCAGTTGTCGGGAAGCGGGATCAGCCCCGACGCCTTGCCGACGTACGGCGAGTCCGCCGGCAGTGTCATCTCGACCAGGTTGGCGTTGCCCTGGCGGAAAGTGAACAGCCGCACCAGGTCGCCGACGGTGACCGCTTCCTCGACGAGTGCGGACATGATGCGCGGGGTCGACACGTTGACGTCGACGCCCCAGGCCTCGGTGAAGAGCCACTCGTTGTTGGGGTGGTTGACCCGGCCGACGGTGCGCGGCACCCCGAACTCGGTCTTCGCGAGCAGCGAGGTGACCAGGTTGGCCTTGTCGTCGCCGGTCGCGGCGATGACGACGTCGCACTTGTCGAGGCGCGCCTCCTCGAGCGAGGACAGCTCGCAGCTGTCGGCGAGGAGCCACTCGGCGTCGGGGACCCGCTCCGGGTGGATCGACGAGGGGGACTTGTCGATCAGGAGGACCTCGTGACCGTTCTGGATCAGCTCGCGGGCGATGGATCGGCCCACGGCACCCGCGCCGGCGATGGCGACTCGCATCCCAAACCTCCTAGTCCCCGTGCTCCGGGCCGGCCTCGAGCGCGTCGTAGGCATGGCCGGCGTTCTCCTCGCGTACGACGACGTGCAGCAGGTCGCCCTCCTGGATGACGCTGTCGCGCGTGGGCAGCATCCCCTCGCCGAGCCGGTCCACCCATGCGACCCGAGCCCGGGCCTCCTGCTGGAAGGTGTCGACCGACGATCCGACCCACACCTCGGGCACCAGCATGTGGTCCATCCGGATGGTGCCGGAGGGGTCACGGAAGTCGGGCTCGGCGCCGGCGGGCAGCATCCGGCGGAGCACCTGGTCGGCCGTCCACTTCACGGTGGCCACCGTCGTGATGCCGAGCCGCTGGTAGACCTCGGCGCGACCGGGGTCGTAGATCCGGGCGACGACCTGCTGGATGCCGAACGTCTCGCGGGCCACCCGGGCGGCGATGATGTTGGAGTTGTCGCCGCTCGAGACCGCGGCGAAAGCGTCGGCGCGGCGGATGCCGGCCTTCTCCAGCACCTGCTGGTCGAAGCCCATTCCGGCGACCTTGTCGCCGTTGAAGCCAGGACCGAGCCGGCGGAACGAATCCGGCTCGCTGTCGATCACGGCCACTGTGTGATTGCGGTCCTCGAGACTGCGGGCGAGCGTCGATCCGACGCGGCCGCAGCCCATGATCACGACGTGCACAGTTGAACGCTATAGCACCAGCAGTGCGACCCACGTGCGACCGAGCCAATCGGCGTACTGCTCGTCGCTCCAGCCCCGTTCGACGACCAGCTGGTGCCACAGATGGCCGTCGGTCATGGCCCACACGACGTCCCGGCATTCGTCCTCGGTGACCTTGAGCTGGCCGCTCGCCGCAGCCTCTCTGGCCATCACCGAGATGCCGTTGAGGCGTTGCTGCTGCATCTCGGCGGCCATCGCTGCCGCGCTCGGCTCGCTCGAAGCGGCGCCCACCACGGACCGCACGAACGGCGTCATTCGACGCGCCGTGGCCGTGGAGAGGCGGGCCTGCATCACGAACCGCTTCGCCAGGTCGGGCTCGGCGCGGATCGCCATCGCCTCGGGCCGCTCGTGGAAGACCACCTCTTCGTCGTCGCCGCCGACCGTCACGTCCCAGGTGCGATGCAGCAGCGTCGCCTTGTTCTTGAAGGTCGCGTAGATCGTCTCGGCGGACACCCCGGCCCGCTCGGCGACCTGGTTGATCGTCGTGCGGCCGTAGCCCTGCTCGACGAACAGGTCGTGAGCCGCCCGCAGGATCGCCCGCTGGGTCTCGCGCGCCTGGGCGCGCCGGCCACTGGAGTTGTAGGACCTCTTGACAGGTTTCGTCATTAGATACACCATAACTGTATTGGAAACAGTTCCACTATATCGAAAGGGGTGAGCGGGATGACGGCAGCAGCCTGGTCCCGGGTGGCCAACGCGTGGGAGGCCCATGCCGAGGGCATCGAGCAGACCAACGGAACGGCGACGGACGTCCTCCTCGAACTGGCGGCGATCGCCCCGGGTGAGCGGGTGCTGGAGCTCGGTGCCGGCACCGGGCACTTCGCGGTCGACCTGGCAGAGCTGGTAGGGAGTGACGGCTCGCTGGTCGCAAGTGACGTCGCGCCCGCGATGGTCGAGCTGATCCGGCAGAAGGTCGCCGAGCTGCCCCAGGCCGAGGCCCGGGTCATCGACGCGGCCGCGATCCCCGGCGCCGCCGAGGCGTACGACGTCGTCGTGTCCCGCATGGGCCTCATGTTCGTGCCTGAACCCCTGCAGGCGATGCAGGAGGTCCGGCGCGTCCTCCGGCCCGGTGGCCGGCTCGCGACCGCGGTCTGGGCCGCTGCCGCACGAAACCCGTGGATGACGGCGGTCGGCATGGCGGCCGTCATGAACGGCGTGCTGTCGGGCCCGCCACCGACACAGCCTGGCGGTCCCTTCTCGCTCGGTGATCCGGAGCAGCTGGAGAAGCTGGCGCGGGATGCCGGCTTCACCGACGTGCGGATCGAGACCGTGGATTTCGTCCGCCACTACGGCAGCGCGGCGGAGCAGTTCGACATGGTCCGGGTGCTCGCACCCCCGATCTTTGCGGCGCTCTCGGGTGCTGCTCCGGAGCAGGTGGCGGCCGTCCGGCAGAGCGCCGAGGAGATGGTGGCGCCGTACCGGTCTGACGACGGCGGCTACGACCTTCCGGCTTGCGCACTCGTGCTCCGCGCCTCTTGACCGCCGGATCGAGACCCATGCCCTAACGTTGTCGCACGTGGGTGCCGGCGACGTCTCGAAGCGGATTCTGCTCGGACGCAAACTAAGGAGCGCTCAGCTGGGGGAGACGCTGCTTCCCAAGCGGATCGCGCTTCCGGTGTTTGCCAGCGACGCCCTCTCCTCCGTGGCCTATGCCCCAGACGAGGTCTTCATCATGCTGGCCATCGCCGGCGCTTCGGCGTACGCCTGGTCCTGGAAGGTCGCGCTCGCGGTCGCACTGGTGATGGCCGCGGTGATCGCGTCGTACCGGCAGACGGTGCACGCTTATCCCTCCGGGGGCGGCGACTACGAGGTCGCCACCGTCAATCTCGGGCGTACGGCGGGCACGACGGTCGCCAGCGCGTTGCTGATCGACTACGTGCTCACCGTCGCGGTGTCGATCTCCTCGGGCTCTCAGTACGCCGCCGCTGCGATCCCCGCCTTCAGTGGCCACGAGGTCGTCGTCGCGGTCGTCATGGTCCTGGGCCTGATGGCGATGAACCTCCGCGGCATCAAGGAGTCCGGCGGGTTCTTCGCGGTCCCGACCTACCTGTTCATGGTCGCGATCCTCGGCATGTGCATCTACGGGTTCATCCAGATGGCAACAGGGTCGCTGCCGGACGTCGAGAGCGCAGACCTCGAGATCCGGCCGGACGAAGGCTGGGAGCAGCCGCTCACGACGATCGGGCTGTTGTTCCTCCTGGCCCGTGCGTTCTCGTCCGGCTGCGCCGCGCTGACCGGTGTCGAGGCGATCTCCAACGGCGTGCCGGCCTTCCAACGGCCCAAGAGCAAGAACGCTGCGACCACCCTCCTGCTGCTCGGGGTGATCGCGATCTCGATGATGCTCAGTGTCATCGTGCTCGCCAAGCAGATGGGCCTGAGGTACGTCGACCCCCACCACCTCGACAAGCTGATCCGCGACGGCGAGCCCCTGGGCGACGACTTCGACCAGCACACGGTGATCGCCCAGATCGCCCGCGCGGTCTTCACCGACTTCAGCCCTGGTTTCTACTTCGTCGTCACGGTCACCGGCGTGATCCTCGTGCTCGCGGCGAACACCGCGTTCAACGGGTTCCCGGTGCTCGGGTCGATCCTGGCCAAGGACGGCTACGCGCCCCGGGCGCTCGCCTCGCGTGGAGACCGGCTCGCCTACAGCAATGGCATCGTGTTCCTCGCCGCGATGGCGATTGCCTTCATCGTGGCGTTCGATGCGGAGACGACGAAGCTGATCCAGCTCTACATCGTCGGTGTGTTCGTGTCGTTCAACCTGAGCCAGCTCGGCATGATCCGGCACTGGACCCGGGCGCTCGCGACCGAGCGCGACCCCGCGTTGCGGCGCCGGATGTTCCGCTCCCGGATGATCAACACGGTCGGGTTGACCTTCACCGCGGTGGTTCTCGTCGTCGTCCTGGTCACGAAGTTCCTCGCCGGCGCCTGGATCACGATCCTCGCCATGGCGTTCTTCTTCGGGATCATGCGGGCGATCAAGGGCCACTACAACTCGGTCGAGCTGGAGCTCGCGGCCGACGAGACCGACAACGCGCTCCCGACCAGGGTGCACGCCATCGTGCTGGTCTCCAAGCTGCACAAGCCGACCCTGCGAGCCCTGGCGTTCGCGAAGGCCAGCCGGCCAAACTCGCTCGAAGGCGTCTACGTCTCGATCGACAACGCCGACACCGCGCGGCTGCTGGAGGAGTGGGACCAGCGGATCACCGGCGTCCCGCTCAAGATCCTGCACTCGCCGTACCGCGAGGTGGTCAAGCCGATCGTCGAGTACGCCATCGCGATCAGGGGTGCCAACCCGCGGTCGGTCGTCGCCGTCTACATCCCGGAGTACGTCGTCGGGCGCTGGTGGGAGCAGCTGCTCCACAACCAGACCGCCTTGCGGCTCAAGGGCCGGCTGCTCTTCACGCCGGGGGTGATGGTCACGTCGGTGCCCTACCAGCTCCGGTCCTCGCAGATCGCGCGCGAGCGCGAGGAGCGCGAGGAGGCCCGGGAGGCGCTCGGCAAGGGCAAGGGCAAGGGCAAGCGCAAGGACCGGCAGATCCAGTGAGCCGACCGCGCCGACCGCGGGTCCGGCTGCAGCGGGGGCGGTCCCACGTCGGTGAGCGGTACGAGGCCGAGGTAGGGCCGGTCGCGCACGGCGGCCACTGCGTCGTACGCCTCCCGCTGGACGACGGCGACCGGGTCGTCTTCGTCCGGCACGCGCTGCCGGGTGAGCGGGTCGTCGTCGAGATCACCGAGGGCACCGAGGGCGACCGGTTCTGGCGCGGCGATGCCGTCGAGGTGATCGCTGCGGCTCCCGACCGGGCCGCCGCGCCCTGCCCGTACGCCGGGCCGGGCCGGTGCGGCGGCTGCGACTTCCAGCACGTGTCGCTGTCGCGGCAGCGGGAGCTGAAGGCGGAGGTCGTGCGGGAGCAGTTGCGACGGCTGGCCGGGCTGGAGGTGGACGTCGTGGTCGAGGGGGTGCCGGGGGACCAGGACGGTCTCGGGTGGCGGACCCGCCAGCGTTACGTGCCGCTCGGCGGCGGCGCCCGCGGGATGCGGAAGCACCGGTCGCATGACGTGATCCCGGTCGAGCGGTGTCTGCTCGAGGCGGCCGCCGGTCCGTCGTACGAGGTCCGCGGGACGTCGTTCGAGGTGGCCGAGGGCGGCTTCTGGCAGGTCCACCCAGGTGCGCCGGAGGCCCTGGTCGCCGCGGTCCTCGAAGCACTGGCTCCCCATCCGGGAGAAGCGGCGCTCGATCTCTACGCCGGGGTCGGGCTGTTCAGCAGGTTCCTCCTGGACGCGGTCGGTCCCGGCGGTCGGGTGTGTGCGGTCGAGGGGGACGCGGCCGCCGTACGACTGGCGCGGCGCAACTGCCGCGGCCTCGACATCACCGCTGGCGAGGTCGGCGCGGTCCTGGCGACGGAGTACGACGCGCCGTTCGACCTCGTGGTGCTCGATCCGCCGCGAGTCGGCGCGAAGCGGAAGGTCGTCGAGCAGGCTGTCGACCGCCGTCCCCGTGCCGTCGCCTACGTCGCCTGCGACCCGGCCGCGCTCGCCCGCGACGTCGCGATCTTCGCCGAGCACGACTACCGGCTCGTGGGTCTTCGCGCGTTCGACCTGTTCCCCATGACGCACCACGTGGAGTGCGTTGCGCTGTTGGTGAGAACCGGCTCTGACCTGCGCCGCAGCAACTCGCGATGAAGCGGTCGATCGCCGCCGACCCTCCTTGTGGCGCACCTTGGGCGCACCGTGCCCGCGAATCGATTCGTCGAGAACCGAAGAGGCGCCGAGGCTCTCAGGAGTTCGGCAGGACGTTCTTGACTGCGTCGACCACCTTGGCCAGGGCTGGGCGGTCGTCACCGCCGCTGGCCCACGCCGGGTCCTGTGGCAAGGGCCCCATCGGGTCGGAGTCCTCGGGCACGGGCGCTCGAGGAGCCAGCGCGCGGCGGAAGGCCTCGTCGAGTCCGACCAGGCGGTGTCCCTGGGGCAGCAACATCTTTTGGAAGTCGTCGTCTGCCGCCACCATGTCGTGATGGAGGCTCTCGACCAGCGCCTCCACGGTCGAGAGGGGCACGTCGGTGAGGCTGCCGACCAGGGTGCCGACCAGGGCTGTCGGCAAGAGTGGCACGTGGACCTGCGGCCGCTCGAGGCCAGCGTGCTCGGGGTAGGCCTCGAGGAGCTCCCCGTAGCGCAACTGGTCCGTTCCACCCACGTCGAAGTGCCGCGAGGGGCCGGCGTACTCCAGCGCGCCGACCAGCGCCTCGAGCACATCGACGACAGCGATCGGCTGCACCATGGAGTCCATCCATGACGGCACCGTATGCACGGGCATCCGCTCGCTGGCCTGCCGGATGATCTCGAACGAGGTGGACCCGCTGCCCAGGAGCACCGCCGCGCGCAGCACGACCACGGTCGAAGGGACCTCGCTGAGGATCTGCTCGACCTCCCGTCGGGACGTGATGTGCTCGGAGAGCTCGGTGTCCGCGACATCCGGAACGAGCCCGGACAGGTAGACCATCCGGTCGACGCCGTGGGTTCGCGCCCCCTCGGCGAGGTTGGTCGCGGCCTTGCGGTCGGTCTCGGCGAAGTCGTCGCTGCTCATCCCGTGGATCAGGTAGTAGACCGCGTCGATGCCTTCGCAGGCAGCTGTGACCTGGTCGGGGTCGAGGGCGTCCATGACGACGGTCTCTACTCGGGCTCCCCACCACGGTTGCTCGCGGTCGGGGTCGGACGTGGTGGTGCGCACGTCGTGACCGCGTTCGAGCAGCAAAGGCACCAGCCGACCGCCGACATAGCCGGTTGCACCTGTCACCAGGATTCTCAACTTGTCCTCAACTCTGCCTGCGAGTTCTCGGCCCCCGGCCAGGTGCGGGACGTGGCGTCCGGCACATAGCGGCCGCGGATGTAGACGAGAGCGTACTGCTGCGTCTGGCGCTCCAGTGACGCGGCGCGAATGGACAGACCCCGCCTCGCCTGCACTGGGAGCCAGAGACCGTTCATCGCTCAACGGGAAGGCGAGACCCGGCGCTGTGGCCGACCCCCGCGCGGGACCTAGAAGTTGTCCGCGCGTCGTAGCCGACACGGCCGTCCGTCCGGGTCGTGCAGGAGTGCGTACGGCACCGAGGCGACCGCACGAGTCAGAAGCCCAATCTCAGGGGGCTCGATCCTGCGAAGGCGCCCCGCCGGTCGCGGACCGGTCTGGCCACCATCCCACCACGCGTCCAGGCGGGCCGCACTTGCTGCGTAGGTGGTGAACATGTCCGCTGGCTCCAGGTAGTCCACCATCGCGTCAGCCCGATCGCCGGGGTCTCGGTCCAGGTGCTCGGCGGCCAAAGTCAGCCGGAGTCGGCGGCCGTACTCGCCCTCCCGGTCGATGACGACCGCGGAGAGCTCGGAATCGTGGGTCCACGAGCGCCGGTTGAAGTTGTCGGAGCCGATCGTCGTCCAGGTGTCGTCGATCATGCAGGCCTTCGCATGCACGTAGACCGGGGTTCCTGCGTGACTCTCCAGGCCGTAGATGGCCACTCGGTCGGGGAAATCTCGCAGCAGGTCCCGCATCGCTCGGCGCCGACCCTCCAGCTGCGGCAACCGACCCGCCGCACCTTCCAGGTCGGGGTACATCGGCACCACCCCGATGATGAACAGGTCAGGATTTCGCTCCACCACCGCCCCGAACATCTGCGCGACGTGACGGACTCGTCGACCAAGCTTCGGCTGGCCCGGCGCGGTCGTTCGGGCCAGCCTTGTTCGCGGGCGGTGACGCGTTGGCACAGGTGTGGCTCTTTGTGGGTCGCGCCGTTGCTGGGTGCAGCGCTCGCCGCACTATTGGCACTGATCTTCGACCTGCCGAGTGACAAGCAGGCGGCGCAGGCGCCAGGTACCGACCCCACAGGCGCGCGCGTGCCCTCGTGACGGCGCATCCTTCTCCATGGCCGACACTTCCGCGGCTTCCATCGCCCTGGATTCAGGTCAGGCGAACATAAGGTGGTCGCCAGTACCAACGTTCCAGCGACAGAAACGAGCGCTAGATGCTGTCTCAACTCAGGGCCTGGGGTGACCGACTGCGCAGCAGCCTCTTCTTCATCCCGATGCTCTGCGTGATCGGGGGCATCCTCCTCGGGGAAGCAATGCTCGTGATCGACGCCGTCGTCACGGGCATCAGTCCTCGCCTGACTGCCACAGTTGACAGTGCCCGGACGGTGCTGACCACAGTGGCCGGCGCAACTCTGACCTTTGCCGGTATCGCTTTCTCTGTCAGCCTGTTGCTCATCTCGCTCGCGTCGAGCCAGTACTCGCCACGCGTCGTCCACGGCATGTTCCGGGATCCGTTCAACAAGCGAGTGATGGGCTTGGTCATCGGGACCTTCACCTACTGCCTGGTCGTGCTCCGTGCCGTCCGAGGGTCGCTGGAGGAGGCGGGTGGCGCGGTCGTCCCGAGCGTATCCATCCTGCTCGCAGTCGCGCTCGGAATCGCCTCGATCCTGTCGATCGTCGCCTTCATCAACCATGGGGCCCACTCCATGGACGTCTCGAAGATCCTCCGCCGCGTCACCGAGGAGGTGCTGACCCAGGCAAGCTCGACTTGGCGGGAACCGGATTCGGAATCGCCTCACGGTGCCGAGCAGGCAGAGTCACCGCATCTGCCCGATGGTGCCCGCGCGGTCCGCTTCTCCACCTATGGCTGGGTGCAGAACGTGGACTACGAAGCGCTCCTGGCGGTGTTGCCGCTCGGATCGAGGGTGCGGTTGGACACCTTTGCGGGGCAGTACGCCATCCAGAACACCCCGATCTGCCACATCTTCCCGGCTCCCGAGGACATGACGGACATCGCTGACGCGGTCCGAGCGGCCGTGATGGTGGGGGATACCCGGACGTTGCAGCAGGACATGGCCTACGGCGTGCGCCAGCTCTCGGATGTGGCCTTGAAGGCCATGTCGCCCGGGATCAATGACCCCACCACGGCTCACGACGCGATCTCACACCTCGGCACGGTCTTGGCCGACCTGTTGAGTCGTCAGCCACCGGCTCGCCGGTTGTCAGGTCAGGAAGGGCTGGTGCTCCTGGTCCCCCATGCCACTACCTACGAGCAGCTCGTCGGGACCGCGTTCGACGAGGTGAGAATCGCATCGGCCGAGCAGCCGACCGTGCTGATCTATCTGCTCGACATACTGCACCACATCGAGCAGTCGCTGGCCGAGCTCCATCGCCCCAGTGCCGTGCTGGCCCTCCGCAGTCAGGCCGATTTGATCCGGGCGATGAACGAGACTGCCGACGTGCCGGAGCCGGACCGTGAGCGGGTCCGAGTTGCCTACTCTCTGCGCTACTGAGCTGAGCGGAGATCGTTGTGCCTCAGGCGGCGCGGGCAGACTCCGCTTGACCTCCACGTGTCGGAGGAGATGATCGGCGACCTCGCCGTCCGAGGCCTTGTGGCGGCTCCGCCGCTCGCGCCCGCACCGCCGAGCCCGGCGGATGTGCGTCGCTGGGCGTCCGCGCACGACATCGTCGTCTCCGACCGCGGGCGAATCCCGGTGGCAGTCATGGATCAGTACCTCGAAGCCCGCGCTCGCGGCGAGATCTGACACTGCCGCCGTCTGCGTCCGTCGGTGCCCGCTGACCGGAGGGCTCGGAATGGGCTCGCTTTGGTTCGCAAACGCCCTCAGCGGCGTGCCGGCGCCCTCAGACCTTTCAGGCGGCATCGCCGCAGGTCAGAGGGCAGTTTCGCCCGTAGGGTGCCGCCAGTCGCAAAGCATCGCACTCACGCTCAAGCCCCAGCGCCGCCTGGCCGAGGTGGTCACTGACATGGAGGAGTCCCGGGAACGCGACGATCTGGGGCAGCTGGCGTTGGCCGAGCGAGACCGGGATTACCTCATCGGCGAGCTGCGGAGAGCCGTCGGCCGTGGCTTGTGCCTGGATTGGATAGCCAGGGCACTAACGCGTTGCAGAGCCGGCTTCCGACTTCGAGCCGGTGCGGGAGGCGCCGTCGGCCAGAGCGGTGCGGCACTCATCCCACAATCGAGTCGAGATCGCCGACCGTCTGGATCCAGAGGGTGCCTCGGTCGTGGGCCCGGGCGATGAGCTCGGCCGGGATTCCCATGTGGAAGGAGATCGCAGCCGGCTGGAGGTCGAGGGTGGCGTCGAAGGCCTCGTCGTTCAGCGGTCTCCCGGTGTGGTTGACGGCGTAGAGCCGGTCGGTGAGGTCGGCTTTCCGCCGCCACTGTGCCTGTAGCTCGGCCTTGTTCAGCAGTGCCGTGCCCAGGCTACCTAGGCCGCCGGCGTTGGACACGGCGGCGGCGAGCTCGACCTGGTCCCAGGGACCGAACGGTGCGAGGACGACCGGGATGTCGATGTTGAGGAGGTCGCCCAACGGGTTCATGACTGCTCCTTTCGGCTCATGGATCCTGCGGGCGACAAGACCCGCACCGGGTCCGGTTGTGCGGAATCTTCGAAGCGTCGCGGACGGAGCACCCTGGCCGCGAGGCGCGGCTTGAAGAGGGCGGTCGGCTCGTCGATCATGTTGAGCACGCGCAGGAAGGCGGCGTTGACCACGGGGTCGTCGGCGACGGCGGCGAGCACCCGATCGAGGTACTTGTTGACGAGTCGGTCGATCGGCGTCTGGGCGGCGCCCACCGTGCTCGGAGAGCGCAGGTCGTTGCCGGTGGCGATCATCCATGGTCCCTTGACCCTCGAGGCGATGGCCTTCTGGGCGCTGTCCAGCGCGCGGGGCAAGTCCTGCGCGGACTGGCAGTCCTGAAGCAGTCCCCGGAGCACTTCGACTTCCTTGGCCGCCACTGTCATGCCCTGCCCGTAGACGGGGTTGAACGAGCAGAAGCTGTCACCAATCACGAGCAGACCCCCCGGCATCGTCATCTTCTCGTAGTGACGCCACCGGTTCTCGGTGCGCCGGAAGCCCCAGATCGGGGACGCGGGCGCCGCGG
This sequence comes from uncultured Actinomycetota bacterium, assembly GCA_963846535.1. GTDB lineage: Bacteria > Actinomycetota > Actinomycetes > Propionibacteriales > Nocardioidaceae > Nocardioides. Next base: position 782,390 of record CAWJWK010000003.1, on the reverse strand, counting down.
CGCTGATGGCGTCGGCCAGGATCGGATGGCGCAGACTGGCCGCGAACTTCAGGAACCCGTCCTCGTCGGTGGGCGGGTGGTCGCCACCGGCGCCGATGAGGGTGAGCACCCAGCGGTTGCCCTCGATGGGGAACATGATGCCGCCGCGCGGATCCTCGGGCATAGCGGACTGGATGTAGACCGCCTTCCACGGGGTCTCCAGGTTCGCCGGCACGTCGTACACGCGGGTGGCGTAGCAGAGGGAGGCGTCGATCACCGTCTCCTGTGGGACCGGTAGGCCAAGTGCCGTGAGCCAGTCCGGCAGCTTCGAGCCCCGGCCACTGGCGTCAACGACGAGCTGGGCCGACAGGTACAGCCTCGCCCCGTTGCGGCGGTCGCGTAGGTCCACACCGACGATGTCGCCATCGGGTCCTTGGCGCAGGGCTGTCACCTCGTGCTTCTCCAGGAAGCGGATGTTCGCGGTCCTGGAGACCTGGTTGCGCACCGCCCACTCCAGCAGGGCGCGTGAGGCCGAAACGATGGACTGCGTTGCCGGGAAGCGCTGCGTCCAGCGACCCGCGGGAGTCATCCAGGCAGTGTCGGACGGCATCGCGAGCGGCACCGCGCCGGCCTCGAGCAACGACTCACGGACACCGGGGAGCATCGACTCGACGACGCGCATGCCTCCCGCCCAGAAAGCGTGTACGTGACGTGCCTGCGGCACTCCCTTGCGAGCCTCCGGTCCCTCAGGCAGGCGATCACGCTCGATGACAGTGACCCGGTCGAAGCGCTCGCTCAGGGCCTGGGCGGTGAGAACTCCCGCCATGCTCCCCCCGATGACGACAGCATGGTCCGTTCGGAACTCGTTCATGTGGTGATCCCCTGGAATCTGACTTCGGCTCGGTCACTCGACCGATGCCGCGCAACCGCTCGGCTACGTCCTCCACGGTGGTGCCGGGTCACGGCAAAGTCGTGGAGGAGTTGTGGAGCGCATCCCGAGAGCGCATGGAGCAACGGCGCTGCTGGTGGCAGACTTCGGCCAGAAGGGTGACTCGGGTGTATCGGTTCAATGACTGCGAGCTGGATCCCCGCGCGCACGAGCTGCGCCGCGGTGATGAGTTGGTGCGGCTTGAGCGCCAGGTGTTCGCCGTGCTCGTTCACCTGGTGACCAACCGGGACCGGGTCGTGCCGAAGGTGGAGCTCCTCGACGTGGTCTGGGGCAACCGCTTCGTCAGTGACTCCGCCCTGACCAGTCGCCTCAAGGACGCCCGCCGAGCCGTCGGAGATGACGGGCAGCAGCAGAGCGTGATCGCTACGGTGCACGGCGTTGGCTACCGCTTCGTGGCGCCGGTCGAAGTCGACGGCCACCACGAGACCGGTCCGAAGAAGGGAACTGCGGCGACCCAGCAGATCCGCTTCTGTCGGTCGCCGGACGGCATTCGGCTCGCCTTCGCGACCTGTGGCGGCTCAGGGCCGCCCTTGGTGAAAGCAGCGAACTGGCTGACCCACCTCGACCACGAGTGGGACAGCCCCATTTGGCAGCACTGGATCCGCTGGCTCGGGGACCGACACCACCTCATCCGCTACGACGAGCGCGGCTGCGGCCTGTCGGACTGGGACGTCGACGAGTTCAGCATCGACGCCTGGGTCGAAGACCTCGAACTCGTCGTCGACAACGCCGGAATCGAACAATTCCCCCTTCTGGGCATCTCGCAGGGCGGAGCCGTTGCGATCGCCTACGCCCAGCGGCACCCGGAGCGGGTGACCCGGCTGGTGCTGATCGGCGCATATAGCCGAGGCCGGCTGGCCCGGGCGTGCAACGAGGAAGAGCGCCAAGAGGCAGCGCTCGACCTCGCGCTGGGGCGGGTGAGTTGGCGCCGCGACGACGCGGCGTTCCGGCAGGTCTTCGCCAGCCAGTTCTTGCCCGAGGCACCCCACGAGCGATGGGAGGCCTTCAACGAGCTCCAGCGAACCACCACCTCAGTGGAGAACGTCGTGCGCTTCCTCGACGCCTTCGCCCACATCGACGTGTCGGCGGTTGCCCCACAGGTGGCCTGTCCAACACTGATCGTCCACGCACGCCGCGATGTCAGGGTCCCCGAGAGCCAGGCGCGAGAGCTGGCGCGACTCATTCCGGGCAGCCGGCTGATGCTCCTGGACGGCGGCAACCACATCATCATGGCAGACGAACCAGCGTGGCCGACCTTGGTCGAGGAGGTCGACCGGTTCCTCGCGGTTTGATCTGGACCAGTGCCTCCGATTGGCGACCTCCTGACCGGCCCAGTCCGGGGCCGCAACCTACGATGGCGAACATGGTCGACCGCTCAGCGCAGCTCGCCAGGCTCCGTCCCTACAACCTCGTGGCCGGAAGTCTCCACCTGGCCCAAGCGGTAGCCATTGTGGTGTTGGCCAACGCCTTCGCCTTACCGGTCCAGGCCACTTACATGACCGGTCCTCCCGGATCCACGGTGGGCCGCCAACCCGTGACACTGTTCGACCTCGGCTTCGCCGGGGCGATCGCCGCCTTCTTCGCCTTGTCAGCCCTGGCGCACTTCGGCGTGGCCGGGCCCGGCTGGCGGTCCTACCAGGCCCAGCTCACCAAGGGACGCAACCCTTACCGGTGGCTCGAGTACTCCCTCAGCGCGTCGATCATGATCGTGCTGATCGCCATGCTGGTCGGCATCAACGACATCGCGGCCCTGGTCGCCCTGGTAGGTGTCAACGCCTCGATGATCGGGTTTGGCTGGATGCAGGAGCGTTTCGAGCCACCGGGCGGGGGGCTCGGGCCATTCTGGATCGGCTGTCTGGCTGGGATCATCCCGTGGATCGCTATCACGATCTATCTGGTCGGGCCCGGAGCCGACGCGCAGCCCCCGGGCTTCGTCTACGGCATCTTCTTCTCCCTGTTCCTCCTGTTCAACTGCTTCGCCGTGAACCAGTGGCTGCAGTACAAGCAGATCGGCAAGTGGAAGGAATACCTGGCCGGGGAACGGGTCTACGTCACCCTGTCCCTGATCGCCAAGAGCTTGCTGGCCTGGCAGATCTTCGCCGCAACCCTGACATCGGGTACAGGAAGCTGAACGACCAAACATGTGGGGTCCGAGCTGGCGCGAGCCGTCTCCGTGGTCTTGAGGGATCCGTCTTAGAGCGCACTTTACTCAGCGAGCATCCGACTCTGTGCTGGGGAAGCTGTGCCCAGCGAGCGACCCAGGTTGCCTGCGAAGCACGCCGCTGACAGGGAGGTCGGGGCGAGGAAGTCGTCCAGGTCAGAGATTGATGCGTACCCGCCACCAGGCTGCCTCCAGGCCGAGGCTTGGCATCCGCCTGACACGTGTTGATACGCCCGGTGGTCAGCCTCTCCACGCTGATCTTGGGGCTGTTCAGCCGTGGCCGACCTCTTCCAGCTGACGAGCGCGGCGGATGCGCGTGGCGTGGCCGGCGGTGACGAGGGCCAGACCTACGGCGTAGATCGCGGTGGTGAAGACGAAGTAGCCGATGGTGTCACCGAACCAGTCCCAGTCTGGGTCGGCGAGGTCACCGAAGGCCTCGTCGGAGCCGCGGGTCGCCTCCAGGACGAGCTGGGCGGTCTGGAAGGTGAACACGTGGGCAAAGGCCAGTCCGAAGGCGAGGAACGCGGCAAGTCGGTTCCGAAGGAGGAACCCGAGCGGGAACGCGGCGAGCGCGGCGATGACGATGACCATGGTGACTTCGCTTCCTTGGGAGTCGGAGGGTCGGATGCGTGGAAGTCTGCTCGGGCGGAGACGGAGGGGCATCCGGGCGGTCCCTTGCCGCGCGGCCGGATCATCCGTACGGGCCAACACGCAGGCGGTCGGGTCGCTGAACGGTCAGACTGTGACTCGTGCACCCGCGGCGGACCAACCTGGCTCTCGCGGCGTTGACGGTCCTCTATGTCGCGGCCAGCGGCGTGCTCGTCGCTGCCGCACTGCCAGAGAACGCCGAGGTGGCCCGGGTGGGGGCGGAGGTTGCTGTGGCCGGACCGGGTCTGGTGCTTGCCTGGCTGATCGCGCGACGGGTCCGCACGAGCCCGGTGCCGCCGGCTCTGGCGACGATCTCGGCCTTCGCCGTCGTAGTGCCTGCCGTGGAGGACTGGGGTCTCTCAAGCACCACGTCGGCCCCATGGCCTGGCGCCGAGGTCGCCGGACCCTTGGTCCAGGCGATCTGGCCGTTGCAGCTCGTCGGCTTCCTGTTGCTGCTGCTGTGCTTCCCGGCGGAGTCTCTTCGTCGGCGTACGGCGGTCCGGTCGCTGGTCGCCGGCGGCACCGCGATCCTGCTGATACTCATCGGCAACTGGGGCACTCGCACTGACGGCGACTTCGAGGGCTGGCGGGTCCCGGTGATCGTCGTCGGCCTGGCGGCGTTGGCCGGGGCGTTGGCCCTGGCGACGGTCGATCTTGTCCGCCGGTCCCGGCGAGGCGGCGCCGACGAGCGGCGACAAGCGAGGTGGCTGCTGCTGGCCACCGGTTGCGTCCTGGTGCTGATGGCGGCGAGCTGGCTGACCGTCCCGGACCTGGTTCCGGCCGAGGTCGGTTACGCCGCGTTCCTGATGGCTGTGTACGTACTGGTGCCCGCTGCGGTGGCGATCGCGGTGATCCGTCACGACCTGTTGGACATCGACCGACTGCTCGGCGACACCCTGGCAGTGGTGATCACCCTCTCGGTCGCCGCACTGATGTGGGCGGCGACAGTGGTGCTCGTCCAGGGTGTCGTCCGAGACACGACCGGCCTCGAGACTGGCGCCGCTGCGTTCGCGACCGCGTTGGTACTGATGCCGGTCTATCGGTGGTCCCACCGCTGGAGCGCAGCCGTTTTCGACCGTGAGCGCACCGTGCTCCTCGGCGCTGTTCGCAACTTTGCCGCCGATGTGCACCGAGGGAACCGAGAGCCCGAGGAGGTGCAGGACGTGCTTCGACGCCTCCTTCGCGATCCCGGGCTCCGCGTGGGCCTCGCGATGCCGGGGCACGGGAATCTGGTCGACCCCTCGGGCACGCCGATCGACGTGCGCGTAGACGTGGTGCTGCGCGCGGGAGAGGCCGAGATCGGGGTCGTGGAGCTGACGCGCCCCAGTACCCGCCAGCGACGGCTGGCCCAGGAGGCGGCCCACACATGCTGGAGCGCGTTCGAGAGCGCACGCCTGCGTGCCGGCCTCCGCTCAGCGCTGGCCGAGGTAGAGGCCAGCCGAGAACGCCTGGAGATAGCAGCCTCGACCGAGCGACGGCGGCTCGAGCGCGACCTGCACGACGGCGCGCAGCAGTCGCTGCTCGCGATCGGCATCCGACTGCGCTCCGCACAGGCAGGTCTGTCCAGCGGGTCCTCCGAGCACGCCGACGTCGAGGTGGCGATCAGCCAGCTCTCGGAGACGGTCTCCGAGTTGCGCCGCATCTCCCAAGGCATCCGGCCGGCCCGCCTCGACGACGGTCTCGGGCCAGCCTTGGGTGCGCTCCGCGACTCGACGCCGATACCGCTCACCATCAGGGTCGACCCCGCACTCGACGGGGAGGTGTTCGACGAGACAGTCGCGCAGACCGCGTACTTCGTCGCCGCCGAGGCAGTCGCAAACACGCTCAAGCACGCCCATGCCACCGCGATCTCCGTCGAGATCGCACGGCGGGACGGACGGGCGGTGGTCCGGGTCCAGGACGACGGCATCGGCGGGGTCGACCCGAGCAGCGGGCTCACCGCGCTCCGGGACAGGGTGGCCTCGCTCGGCGGAAGCCTGAGCCTGGTCAGCCCGCCCGGGGGAGGGACGCTCGTGGAGGCTCTGTTGTGATGGATGTGCTGGTAGCCGAGGACAGCGTGCTCTTCCGGGAGGGCCTCGAGCGTATTCTGCGCGAGGCCGGACACAACGTGCGCGCGGTAGCGAATGCAGACGACCTCCTGGCCGAGGTCCGGCGCGCACGCCCTGATCTTGTGGTCGCCGACATCAGGATGCCCGCACGGGCGGGCGGAGACGGCGCCAAGGCGGCTGCCGCGCTTCGCGTCGAGGACCCCGAACTCCGGATCGTGCTGCTCTCCCAGCACGTCGAGCTCAGACACTGCACGCACCTGCTGGGACAACCGGGCTTCGGCTACCTCCTCAAGGACCGGGTGTTGGCGCTCGACGAGTTCCTTGCTGCTCTGGAGTCGGTCGCTGCCGGTGGTGCCGCAGTCGACCCGACCGTCGTCCGTGCTCTGGTCGGTGACTCGGTCCGCGCCTCGCGGCTCGATGCGCTCAGTGTCCGCGAACGCCAGGTCTTGGCGCTCGCAGCCGAAGGCCAGACAAACGCGCGGATTGCTGGCGAGCTGGGCTGCGCGGAACGTACCGCTGAGAGCCACATGCGCGCGGTGTTCCAGAAACTCGACCTGATGGACGACGGACTATCCCACCGCCGTGTGCTCGCAGTGTTGGCGTTTCTCACCGCGCAAGAACCTGCATAGTTCGAGGGCCGGATTCCACAGGGCGTCTATCAGGACTGCGGGCCTGACCCCGTCGCCGAGTGGCACCGATCGTCGTTTCGATCTTCAAGCCCAGCGGCCCTATAGGAGGCGGGACTGCCCCCGGGGCGGAAGGGGCGCTCGCTGCGGTCGGTCGTGGACCTCGGAGCGCGCTCACGCTCAGGATCATCGGTGCCTTCCCGATGACTTCCCACGTGGAGTGTGTGGCGCTGCTGGAGTCGCTCCGCCGAACGGCGTAGTCACATGTCGTGGTCGCAATAGCCCATTTGTCTCATGGTGCGCCCTCAGGTTGTGACCTTTGCTTGAACTCCCCGTCCTCGATCGAATGGAGAGATCCCATGGTCAGCAAATTCAGGGACAAGATGACCTACGCCAACGTCGCCAGCACGGTGGCGCTGGTCTTCGCGGTAGGCGGTGGCGGTGCCGCGGCGGCCGCCGCTCTCGTGCCGAACAACTCGGTCGGCTCGAGGCACATCATCAACAACACGGTGAAGAGCATCGACGTCAAGAACGACAACCTCACCGGGACCGACATCAAGGAGTCCTCGCTCGGCCAGGTGCCGTCGGCCGCCGACGCCGACGTCGCGTCCGGTGTCGTGTTCGGCACGATCGACGACAACTCCTTCGACCCCGGACCGGTCGGTGTCGTGAGGGGCTACGCGTGGATCGACAACGCGTCCACGACCTTGAACACTCCGGTCACGCTCACCAACCTCTATGTCTTCAACTCGGGCGGCGGTGCAGTGACGGTGAACCGCACCGCGACCGGCGTGTACACGGTCAACTTCGCCACCCTCGATATCTTCCCGGGCCACGTACAGGTGACCGCTTACGGCGGAAACTCGACATCGTGCAAGGTCGCCAGCTGGGGCACATCGAGCGCCAACGTCCGTTGCTTCACCGACGCAGGGGCAGCAGTCGACTCCCAGTTCACCGTTTCGATGATCGAGTAGTCACTCGCCCTGCAACAGTTCCGATCTCTGCCCGTGCGCTATCTCAGCGCACGGGCAGGATCACGTTCAGCCGGTTGAGCTCGCCACCGACGACGACGAAGGTGCCTTTGGAGAACGGCTCGCCGGCCCGGTACTGCGGCGTCGAAACCCGGACCTGGTAGGCGCCGGCGGGGAGATCGATCTCGTACGTCCCGTCGAGGCCGACCGTCGCGCGATAGTCGTGGGCGGCGCCGTCGAACTCGACCTGTCCGCGGGTGACGAACTCCCCGGTGCCCGGGCCCGGGCCACCGTTGAGGCCGACCACGCCGGTCACGGTGCCCTTCTTCGACCTCGGGTCGACGTAGGTGTAGGGCCCGACGCGGACCGGCGGGCGATCGTCGGCGCTCGGGCTGCACGAGGTGGGCCCGAACCCGGGGATCTCGATCTCCAGACCGGTCGCCACCTCGAGCAGGATGCCGTCGTTGTCGATCTCGTCGCAGTATCGGCTGACGGCCCAGGCGAGGGTGACCAGCGCCGGTCGGTCCGGCAGCACGACGAGCTCTCGCGGTTCGCCGAGATCGTCGTCTTTGACGGCGACCACCTCGACAGGAGATCCGGCGTCGAGGAGGACGACGTCCGGGTAGTTCTCGACCGTGCACGGCTCGACGGCGGGAGCGAGCTGCAGGGTCGCGGTGAGGTATGTCGTGCCGGCCACGTCCGACGTCGTGTGCCCGGCCGCGACGAGGTCGCCGGATCCGCACGCCGGAGATCCCAGCGCCGCCGACGTCCTGTCGCCCGAGGACGGATCGCCGCCGTCGTTGCCCCTGATGACGACGATGACGACGAGCACCGCCACGACGACCGCAGTCGCCGTGGCCGCTATCCGCTCTCGACCTGACGGTGGGGGCATCCGACTCCTGTCACCTCACCACGTCGTAGACGAGCTTCTGCACGCCGTTGGCGTAGGACTCGCTCTCGGCCAGGCGCAGCGTGTGCTTGTCGGTCGAGGCGTCGTCCCAGAGCCGTTTGCCCGACCCGAGGACGATCGGGAACACCAGCAGCTGGTAGCGGTCGACCAGGCCGGCCGCAGCGAGGGAGTGGGCGAGCCGGGAGCTCGCGTGGACCGAGATCGGTCCGCCGTCGGTCTCCTTCACGGCCGCGACGTCGTCCATCGAGCGCAGGATGACGATCTCGCCCCAGTTGTCGACCAGTTGGTCCTCCTCGAGAGTGGTGGAGACGACGTACTTGGTCATCGCGTTGTACCTCGGGAACTCCTCGGTCATCGACGGCCAGACCGGCGCGAAGAGGTCGTAGCTCGAGCGCCCGAGCATCAAGGCTCCGGCCTCCTCCTGCTCCTGGCTCTTCATCGCATAGACCTCGGGCAGGTAGTCGACGTCCTTGAACGACCAGCCGGCGTGCGGGTGGCCCTCGTTGCCGCCGGGCGAGTCGATGACGCCGTCGACGGTGATGAACTCGGTGACGTAGAGAGTGCGCATGGGGTCTCCTGGGTGGGGGTTGGATTTACCTCACCACGAACGATGGTCGTTCGATACGACACCCCTCGCCAGATTTGCTCGGTCTCGGCCTCGATCCAAGAGCTGGCGCCGCTTCAGCGGCGCGCGGCGTAGATCCGGCGTACGACGTCCTCGATGTCGGGCTCCTCGACGGTCAGGTCCAGGACCTCTGCGCGCTCGCTCACGGCGGCCAGCACCTTCGCTGCGGTCGTGGCCTCGGCGTCGAACGCCAAGCGCTGGCGCAGGCCGTGGCCCTCGGAGGCGAGGTGCCGGGTGTTCTCGATGCCGGTGAGGGGGTCGATGGATTCGGCGAGGTCGACGACGAGCACCCGTTCGGCGCCGACCGTCCGGGAGAGGCCGGGGAGATCGCCGTCGTAGGCCAGCCGGCCCCGGTCGATGACGACGATCCGGTCGCAGAGCCGCTCGACGTCGCCCATGTCGTGCGTGGTCAGCAGCAGCGTGGTGCCGTGGGTATGCCGCTCGGCCACCAGGAACTCCCGGAGCCGCTGCTTGGACAGCACGTCCAACCCGATCGTCGGCTCGTCCAGGATCACCAGCCGGGGGGAGTGGAGCAGGGCGGCCGCGAGCTCGCCCCGCATCCGTTGCCCGAGCGAGAGCTGTCGCACCGGGGTGCCGAGGAACTCTGCCATCTCCAGGCGCCCGACCAGCTCTTCAGTGCGCTCCCTCTCCGCCGCTGCCGAGAGGTCGTGGATCGCCGCCAGGATCCGGAACGACTCGCGCACCGGCAGGTCCCACCACAGCTGCGACCGCTGCCCGAAGACCACTCCGACCTGGCGCGCCAGACGGCGCCGGTCCTGTACCGGCCGGAGCCCGCAGGTCGACACCGACCCGCGGGTCGGCACCAGGATCCCGGTCAGCATCTTGATCGTCGTCGACTTCCCGGCGCCGTTCGCGCCGATGTAGCCGACCGCCTCGCCGGGCTCGATCCGCAACGACAGGTCGTCGACGGCGACGACGGTCCGTCGGCGCACCCCGTCGCGGACCCGGAACTCCCGGGCCAGGCCACTCGTCTCGATGATCGGCCCGGTCTCGGTGTCGCTCATCCGCCGCCTCCTTGGTAGTGCCGGACGCCGAGACGCCAGCTCACGAGCGCCAGCAGCCAGGTCCACACCGCGGCGAGCGGCGCGCACCAGCCGATCCAGTCGGGCAGCCCGTACGGCGGCTCGATGCCCAGCAGCCACAGCGCCGGCAGGAAGCCGGTGAACGCCATGGGGAAGAAGAACCCGAAGACCGCCCACAGCGGCCGGTTCCAGACCGACGCGGGCTGGGTCGCCGCGTAGCGGCCGCCGTAGACGAAGGCGTTGGTGGTCTCTGCGCCCTCGACGAGGAAGAACTGGGCGCCGCCGGCCCAGACGAACATTCCGGCGAACACGGCGTAGCCGCTCACGATCGCGACCACGAGCAGCAGGACGTGGCCCGGGCTCCAGGCGATGTCGTTGATGACGAGGCCGACGGTCAGCGCGACCGCACCGACGGCGGCCCGGGCCAGGCGGCGCAGCGAGATGTCGCTCGTCACGAGCTGGAGCAGCAGCGGCTGCGGGCGGAGGTAGAACACGTCGAGAGTGCCGGCCCGCAAGTAGGTCGGCAGGGTGTCGCAGTGGCCGAACGACATGTCGGCCAGGGAGTAGCACAGGTCCGCGAGCCCGAACACCAACAGGATCTGGGCGAAGTCGAGGCCGCCGAGCTCGTCCACGCTGTGGAAGAGCACCCAGATCTCGGCGAGCTCGATCGCTCCCACCAGCGTCGAGCTGGCGAGGTCGAGCCCGAAGCTGGCCCGGTAGGCCCGCTGCGAGCGCGCCCGGGACGCGAGTACGGCGACGTACGGGCGGAGCGCGTCAGCCACCCTGCACCTCCAGGTGTCGCCGTCCGGCTCGTGTCATCAGCTGGCCGACCGCGGCGACGCCGACCAGCCAGGCGACCTGGACGAGCAGCAGCACCACGGACTCGGAGACATCGGCGCGGCCGGAGATGATGTCGACCGGGTACATCATCATCGACGGGAACGGCGTCGCTTGTGCGACGACCGCCAGCCAGTGCGGGAAGATCCAGATCGGGACGAAGAGCCCGGCCAGGAAGCCCGACACGACCATGTAGAGGATCTGCAGGCCGCGGGTCTCGACCCACCAGAAGCCCGGCGCCGCGACCATCAGGTAGACCGTGGCGGCCGCGAGCACGATGCCGAGCAGGATGCTGATCGCGCCGAGCAGGTAGGAGAACGGGTTGTCGGGCAACGCCATGCCGACGACCAGTCCGCCGATCAGCACCGACGGGATGCCGCGGGGGATGAGGTTGAAGAGCGACTTGCCGACCTCGGTCGTGATCGCGGCTGCTTGCACGTCGAGCGGCCTCAGGAAGTCGACGGCCACGTCGCCGTCCTTGATCCGGTCGGCGATATCGATCCTGCCGAACAGGTTCACCGACCCGAGCAGCCCCTGCGAGACCCAGATGTAGGTGCTCATCAGCGCGACGTCGTACCCCTGTAGCTCGCCGCCGGCGGCCCGCACGGTGGCGAACAGGATCGCCACCTTGAGGAGGCCGAACGTGGTGTTGGCGACCAGGCCGCCGAACGCGGCGAGGAGGTAGGCCGACTGTCGCCGGAAGCCGGCTACGAGAATGCGCCAGTAGACCCGGATCCACGATGGCATGGCACGCATGAGGGACAGCAACCTAGGCTTGCCTTCAAGTCGACTTCAAGTCCTAGTGTCATTCGCATGAGCATGGAGTCGATCGCGTGGAACCAGATGTACCGGCGGATGAGCGCGCCGGACGATCGGCGCGCATTCAGCGCCGCAACCGCCCGGCGGATCCTCGAGTTCGCCCGGCCGCACCGGCGCAAGCTGGTCGGCTTCATCGTGCTCAGCGTCGCGGGCGCCGCGCTCGCGGTGGCGACGCCGGTCCTGGCCGGCCGGGTGGTCGACGCGATCGTCGACAGCTCCGCGCCGCGGGTCGTGGTGCTGCTCGCGCTGGTGATCGCCGGCGTCGCCGTGTTGGACGCGGCGTTGGGACTCGTCACCCGATGGCTTTCCTCGAGCATCGGTGAGGCGCTGATCCTGGACCTGCGAACGGCCGTGTTCGACCACGTCCAGCGGATGCCCATCGCCTTCTTCACCCGGACCCGGACGGGTGCACTGGTCAGTCGCCTCAACAACGACGTGATCGGCGCCCAGCGCGCGTTCAGCAGCACCCTGTCCGGAGTGGTCGGAAACCTGGTGATGCTCGTCCTCACCCTCGCGGTGATGCTCGGCATCTCGTGGCGGGTCACGCTCCTGGCGCTGGTGCTGCTCCCCGTCTTCGTCCTCCCGGCGCGCCGGATGGGCAACCGGCTCGCCGGCATCCAGCGCGAGGCTGCCGACCACAACGCCGCCATGGGCAACCAGATGACCGAGCGCTTCTCCGCGCCCGGCGCGACCCTGGTCAAGCTGTTCGGCCGGCCGGACCAGGAGTCCGCCGAGTTCGCGGCCCGGGCCGGCCGGGTGGCGCAGATCGGGGTCCGGACCGCCCTGGTGCAGACGACCTTCGTGACCGCACTCACCCTGGTGTCAGCGCTCGCGGTGGCCCTGGTCTACGGCCTGGGCGGCTACTACGCACTGAGCGGCGGGCTCGACGCCGGGGATGTCGTTGCGCTCTCGCTGCTCCTGACGCGGCTCTACGCCCCGCTCACCGCCCTGGCCAGCGCACGGGTCGAGGTGATGGCGGCGCTGGTGAGCTTCGAGCGGGTCTTCGAGGTCCTCGACCTCGACCCGCTGATCCAGGACCGACCAGGTGCCCGAGACGTGCCGGCGGGTCCGGTGTCCGTGGAGCTCGACGACGTGCGCTTCTCCTACCCGTCGGCGGACCGGGTCTCGCTCGCGTCCCTCGAGGACGTGGCGACGCTCGACGCGCGCGGCGGCGAGGAGGTCCTCCACGGAGTGACGCTGCAAGCCGAGCCGGGTCAGGTGATCGCGCTCGTCGGCTCGTCGGGCGCCGGGAAGTCCACGATCGCGCAGTTGGTCTCCCGGTTGTACGACGTCGACTCGGGCGCCGTCCGCCTCGCCGGCGTCGACGTTCGGGACCTCTCGGCGGCGGCGATCCGAGATGCGGTCGGCATGGTGACCCAGGACGGTCACCTCTTCCACGACTCGATCCGGGGCAACCTGCTGTTCGCGCGCCCGGAAGCGACGGAGGAGGAGGTGTGGGACGCGCTGCAGCGGGCCCGCCTCGCCGACCTGGTGCGGGCGCTGCCGGACGGCCTCGCCACGGTGGTGGGCGAGCGGGGCTACCGACTCTCCGGAGGCGAGCGACAGCGGTTGACCATCGCCCGGCTGCTGCTGAAGCGACCGCGGGTGGTGGTCCTCGACGAGGCGACCGCGTCTCTCGACTCCACCTCCGAGGCGGCGGTGCAGGCTGCGCTCTCCGAGGTGCTCGCCGGGCGGACCGCCCTCGTGATCGCGCACCGGCTCTCGACGATCCGCACCGCCGACCTCATCCTGGTGGTCGAGGACGGGCAGATCGCCGAGCGGGGAACCCACGCCGAGCTGCTGGCGCTCGGTGGCCGCTACGAGGAGCTCTACCGCACCCAGTTCTCAGAGACCGGCGACGGAGTGCCGGCCTGAGGGACCCGGCCGGGCCCTGTCGACCTGCTCAGTCGACGCGGACGAACCCGCTGCGGTAGGCGGCGATGACCAGCTGCACGCGGTCGCGAACCCCCACCTTCGCGATCAGCCGCGCGACGTGGCACTTCACGGTGGCCGGGGAGATGAAGAGCGTGTGGGCGATCTCGACGGTCGACTGGCCGTCGGCCAGGAGGCGCAGCACGTCTGCCTCTCGACGGGACAGGCGGACGGTCCACGGGAAGGACTCCAGGGCGACCGGTGGCTCCGCGAACTCCGGCCCGACCACCTGAAGGTGGCGAAGCGACATGGCTGTGGCGGTGCCGCACTCCGGCTCGCTCATGGCTACTCCTCGGTTTCCGCTCCCCATCGTCGCAGACAACTCCGGTCTCCGGAGCTTTTGGCGATGCTAGGTAGGCCCCGTCCCGCGCGCACCGGACGCCGGGAGGGTGAGACGGTTCTGAGACGGGTCGCCCAGGCGGATCCGTTGGTGATTTCGCTCGCCGTCATGTATCTTGACGTCAAGAGACATCAGGCAGATCCCGATGTCTACGATTTAGGGCAGCCTCACTATCCGCCTGACCCGCGACGGCGGCAGGATGGGAGAGCAGCCCTACCCCGACCCACAGATGTCGACGAGGACGGAGACGCGGATGGCCAGCAAGGACAGCTTCGGCGCCAAGAGCACCCTGGACGTGGAGGGAAGGTCCTACGAGATCTTCCGGCTCGACGCGGTCACCGGGGAGGGGCTCGACCAGGCATCCCTGCCCTTCTCGCTGAAGGTGCTGCTGGAGAACCTGCTCCGCACTGAGGACGGCCAGGACATCACCGCCGACGACATCAAGGCGATGGCCGGGTGGGACGAGTCCGCCCAGCCCGACAAGGAGATCCAGTTCACGCCGGCGCGCGTGATCATGCAGGACTTCACCGGCGTGCCCTGCGTGGTCGACCTGGCCACCATGCGCGAGGCCATGGCGGACCTCGGCGGTGACGCGACCAAGATCAACCCGCTCGCTCCGGCCGAGATGGTCATCGACCACTCGGTGATCGCCGACGTCTTCGGCACGCCCGAGGCGTTCGGGCGCAACGTGGAGATCGAGTACGAGCGCAACCGCGAGCGCTACCAGTTCCTGCGGTGGGGCCAGACCGCGTTCTCCGACTTCAAGGTCGTGCCGCCCGGCACCGGCATCGTCCACCAGGTCAACATCGAGCACCTGGCGCGGGTGGCCTTCACCCGCGAGGTCGACGGCGTCGTCCAGGCCTACCCCGACACCTGCGTCGGCACCGACTCCCACACCACGATGGTCAACGGCATCGGCGTCGTCGGCTGGGGCGTCGGCGGCATCGAGGCCGAGGCCGCGATGCTGGGCCAACCCGTGTCGATGCTGATCCCGCGGGTGGTCGGCTTCAAGCTCAACGGCGACCTCCCCGAGGGCGCCACCGCGACCGACCTGGTGCTCACGATCACCGAGATGCTGCGCAAGCACGGCGTCGTCGGCAAGTTCGTCGAGTTCTACGGCCCGGGCGTATCGGTGCTGCCGCTGGCGAACCGGGCGACCATCGGCAACATGAGTCCCGAGTTCGGCTCGACGATCGCGGTCTTCCCGATCGACGAGGAGACCGTCAAGTACCTCAAGCTGACCGGTCGCTCCGAGGAGCAGCTGGCACTGGTCGAGGCCTACGCGAAGGAGCAGGGCCTCTGGCACGACCCGGACGCCGAGCCGCGGTTCTCGGAGAAGCTCGAGCTCGACCTGGCGACCGTCGTACCCTCGCTCGCGGGGCCGAAGCGGCCCCAGGACCGGGTCTCGTTGTCCGACGCGAAGGGCGCGTTCCGTGACGCCCTGGACGAGTACGTCGACGAGTCCGGCGACCAGGCGGGCTACGACCAGGCCGTGGCAGAGTCCTTCCCGGCGTCGGACGCGCCGTCGCACAACGGCGCCCAGGCCGACGGCTCGCCTGCTCCGCGCGACCACGGCTCGGTCGACCACACCGTCTCCGGCCGGCCGAGCAACCCGGCGTCGGTGGAGCTCGAGGACGGCACCACGTTCGATATCGACCACGGCGCGGTGACGATCGCGGCGATCACGTCCTGCACCAACACCTCGAACCCGTCAGTGATGATCGGCGCCGCGCTGCTGGCGAAGAAGGCGGTCGAGAAGGGCCTCCAGCGCAAGCCGTGGGTCAAGACCACGCTGGCGCCCGGCTCGAAGGTCGTCTCGGACTACTACGAGAAGTCCGGCCTGACGCCCTACCTCGACAAGCTCGGCTTCAACCTGGTCGGCTACGGCTGCACCACGTGCATCGGCAACTCCGGCCCGCTCATCCCCGAAGTCTCGGCTGCCGTGCAGGAGAACGACCTCGCGGTCGTCTCGGTCCTGTCGGGCAACCGCAACTTCGAGGGTCGGATCAACCCGGACATCAAGATGAACTACCTGGCGTCCCCGCCGCTGGTCGTCGCCTACGCACTGGCCGGCTCGATGGACGTCGACCTGTTCAGCGAGCCCCTGGGCCAGGACAGCGACGGCAACGACGTCTTCATGAAGGACATCTGGCCGACGCCGTCGGAGATCGAGGAGGTCATCGCCGCCGCGATCAGCTCCGAGATGTTCGACGACAGCTACAAGGACGTCTTCGCCGGCGACGAGACCTGGCAGTCACTCCCGACCCCTGAGGGCAAGACGTTCGAATGGGACCCGGAGTCGACGTACGTCCGCAAGCCTCCCTACTTCGAGGGCATGCCGGCAGAGCCGACCCCGGTGACCGACATCGAGGACGCTCGGGTGCTGCTCAAGCTGGGTGACTCGGTGACCACCGACCACATCAGCCCGGCAGGCGCTATCAAGAAGGATTCGCCCGCGGGCAAGTACCTCTCGGACAACGGCGTCGAGCCGCGCGACTTCAACTCCTACGGGTCGCGCCGGGGCAACCACGAGGTCATGATCCGCGGCACGTTCGCCAACATTCGCCTCCGGAACCAGATCGCGCCCGGCACCGAGGGGGGGTTCACCCGTGACTTCACCCAGGACGACGCTCCCGTGACCACCGTCTACGACGCCTCGGCCAACTACCAGGACGCCGGCATCCCGCTGGTCGTGCTGGCGGGCAAGGAGTACGGCTCCGGCTCGTCGCGTGACTGGGCCGCCAAGGGCACCTCGCTCCTGGGCGTGAAGGCTGCCATCGCCGAGTCCTACGAGCGGATCCACCGCTCGAACCTGATCGGCATGGGCGTGATCCCGCTGCAGTTCCCCGAGGGCGAGAACGCAGAGTCCCTCGGCCTGACCGGCGAGGAGACGTTCACGATCACGGGCATCACCGAGCTCAACGACGGCACGACGCCGCGGACGGTGCACGTGAAGGCGGACGACATCGAGTTCGACGCGGTGGTCCGGATCGACACCCCCGGCGAGGCGAACTACTACCGCAACGGCGGCATCATGCAGTACGTCCTGCGCAGCCTTCGAGCGCAGTCTGACTGACCCTCCTCGGCGCGGCTCACACCACATCGCCCGGGCGACTTGTCACGATGACGGCATGAGCCTGCGCGCGGCGGTCGGATCGATCGCACTCGCTGTCGGACTCGCCCCGTTGCTCACGGGATGCGGGTCCGACAGCGGCGACGCGGACGACGTACCGACTATCACGACGCGGCCGTCGACATCCGTCGGGAGCACCCCGACGAGCGGATCCGGCACGCCCACGTCCGAGACGGCGACGTCGGAGCCTCCCCTGACGGAGACCATCGCGCCGAGCGGGACGACCGTCGCGCCGCCGACCTCGGCGCCGCCGCCGGACAGCCTGCGCGGCCCCGCGACCTACGACGACGCCATCGACCGGATCAACGCTGTCGCGACCCAGGGCGCGACCGTGTTCGAGACCCGGTTCGTGACCCCCGGCGATGACGTCTATTGCCTGCTCGACGACCCGGTCATCGGTCCGAGCTGCGAGCTGGGCAACGGCTTCATCACCGACGCCGAGGTCTGCGGCTCCGACTCGACGGACCGGGTCGGCCGGATCGAGACCTTCAACGGCAAGGTCCGGGCGGTCTGCAACGCCGACACGATCCGGGAGCCGGGCACGAAGGTGGTCCGGCCGACCGCAGCCGTGGTCGCGGGCGACGTCACCTGCGGGGTCGAGCGGTTCGGCGTGACCTGCATCGACCGCGTGGCCGGGATGGGGTTCTTCCTCGGCAAGGGCGAGTACCACGTCTTCACCCGCCCGAACTAGCGTGAGCCCCATGCTCATCGCCTTCAGCATCTCGCCCCCGGTTTCGGCCGCCGATGAGACGGGCGGCGTCACCGAGGCGGTCGCCGCCGCGACCAACGCGATGACCACCAACATCGAGGGCGAGTAGTCATCAAGAAACATGAGAGGTTGCAGATGCTCATAGCGTTCTCCGTAGCCCCCAGCGGCACAGGCAGGGCAGATGGGTCGGTATCCGAGGCAGTCGCCGCAGCGGTCCGCGTGGTGCGTGAGTCTGGGCTGCCCCACCGTACGGACGCGATGTTCACGACGATCGAGGGAGACGATTGGGACGAGGTCTTCGGGGTGGTTCGACGTGCGACCGAAGCCGTCGCGGAGTACGGGTCGCGCGTGTCGCTTGTGCTGAAGGCCGACATTCGACCGGGGCACTCAGGGGAGTTAGACGCCAAGGTCGAACGCCTGGAGGCAGCGCTGCGCGGGGACGCCTCGCGGTAGCCGACCACCTCACTTGCGGAGTCCGTCAAGCAATTGAACTCGGCGTCTCGTCCGCAGGCTCGATGTCTCCTTCTGAGGTCTTTGAGAGCCAGGTGAACCTCTGAGGCGAGTTCGACGTGATCGGGACACACCGAGTTGTCCACAGGTCAGTCAGATGTCCTCCTCTTGTGTGTCAGTCATGCCCGAAAGCTCTTCAGTAGAGCGAGCAGAAGTGCCCGCTCCAGCCGATGGGCGGACGGGGGTTCACCGTCCGCGAGACCCGACTCCAGAAGCCAATCGTTCGTCGGACCGACTACTCGACGATGACTTGCGGCTTGATGCCAGCCGGAAGTGCGACGACCGGGGCGCTCGGCTCGACGTCCCAGGCCCCACCCGCCACCCAGGCCCGCACGTCGCCGACGGCCGTCCGGAACGCGTCCCGGCGCAGGTCAGCGGAGACGTCCATCGGTTGGACGTTGAAGAACGTGATATCGCTGATCCCGACGAAACCGAAGATGGCCCGCAGGTAATTCTCGACGTGGTCGAACGAAGCCATCTGTCCGGAGTAGTCGCCGCCACGCGTAGTCACGCAGACCATCTTCTTGCCGTGGACGAGCGGCTCGGGCTGACCAAGCTCGTTGTACCTGAACAGATAGCCGGGTTGGACGATGGCGTCGATGTAGTACTTGAGCGCGTACGGGATCCCGAAGTTCCACATGGGGACGGTCAACAGGTAGACGTCGGCGTCCAAGAACTCCTCGATGGTCCGCTCGATCTCACCCCACGAGCGGCGCGCCTCTCCATCCAATGCCTGCCCGGTCATCAGGGCGTACTTCGAGTTGATATTGCTGCCGGCCACCGCCGGGAGATCGGCGCTGAACAGATCCAGAGTCCTAACGTCGAGCTCGTCGTACTTGTCGTGCAGCGCCTCCAGCAACACGCTCGACATGCGACCCGTGTTCGAAGCCAGACCACGCGGGGTCGCGATGATGTGGAGAAGTCGTTTGCTCACGGCGCACGCTCCTGTCCCGAGCGGGTCTCGCGCCCGCGAGCACAACACGTCATCGGCGACGTCGGCACAACCCGACCTCGATCAAGGATGGTGGCCCACGCCGACCCCGTCAAGGATCCTGGGCGCGAGCATGCCATCGTCAGAGCCGCCGTAGCCTCGCCGCCCGGGCGATCCTCCTCGTCGCGTTCCCGTCGCGCGTCCTGGAGGCGGCTGCCGGCGGCGTTGGTCTCGGCGCTGGACGAATGCCGCTCCGCAGCCTTCAGCGTCGCCTGCTCCTCGCGGAGCTTCTCGCGAACCTCCGCAAGCCAGCGCGCCCGCTCGCCGCGCCCCCGGAACGTCGACTCCTGCGCCGCCTTCTCCGCCGCCTGGACGCCGCGAGTCTCCTCGTTGAGCGCCTCGACTGCCTGGACCCAATCGTCCAGCGCCTCAGGCTCCACGACGAGCCGCCTCCCCGGTCGCCACGAGTCGACGAGCCGTCGTCAGGCTCGGACGATTCACCCGTGTCCTCGACGCGCTCGTGTCCTCATCGACCTCGATTCCGACGAGGTCCCATCCCCGACCCCTCGCAGCCTTCTCGATCTCGTCGCGCTGCTTCGCGATCGAAGTCGACTCCACCGACGCCCGCGACAGCCTCGCGTACCCGACTACTCTCATCCCCGTGACCTCCTCGTCCAGCCGAACGATCCGGTCTATATCTCAGAGGAACCAATCGGGCGAGTGGGACGAGGTGATGGCCGTGGTGAAGCGGGCCGTGGACGTCGTGGCGGAGGTGTCTCCGCGGGTGGGGCTGGTGCTCAAGGCCGACATCCGGCCGGGCTACGCCGGCCAGCTCAGCGCCAAGGTGGAGCGGATCGAGCGGGCCCTCGACGGATGACGAACAGCAAGGCACTGCCGATCGCGGTGGCCGCGATAGCGGGACTGCTGGTGGTGCTCGCGGCCGTCGTGCTGCCGATGGTCCTGGGCGACGACGACGGTGACGATCGCGGTGGATCGAGCGGGACAGGCGTGGACTCCAGCAACCTCGACCTGGTGGAGGAGTACGACGTGCCGCCGTACGTCCACGTCCGCGAGGACGTCGACTACCCCCAGTCCCCGCCGGTCGGTGGCGACCACTGGGACCCCCACCTGGAGTGCGGTGTCTACGACGTGCCGGTGCGCAACGAGTACGCCGTGCACGACCTCGAGCACGGCACGATCTGGCTGACCTACCGCCCCGATCTCGTCGACGACGAGGGTGTCGCCGAGCTCGCCGATCACCTGCCTGCCAACGGGATCATGTCGCCGTACCCCGATCAGGAGGCGCCGGTCGTGATCACGACGTGGGGCCTGCAGCTGGACCTCGTCGGGCCCGACGACCCGCGGATCGCGCTCTTCATCGACGAGTACGGCGCTGGCGAGACCGCACCGGAAGCGTTCGCCTCCTGCGCGGGTGGCACCACCGACCCCGGGACCGACGTCGGACGCGCCTAACGTGGGGGCATGGACAGCGAGACATTCACCTACCGGACGGGCGGCGAGGATCGGGTCCTCGACATCACCTCCGACTGCGAGAAGTTCGCGTCCGGACGGGGCGACGGACTGCTCCACGTCTTCGTGCCGCACGCGACGGCCGGCATCGCGATCATCGAGACGGGCGCCGGGAGCGACGGCGACCTCCTGGCGTCGCTGGAAGACATGCTGCCGGCTGACGACCGCTGGCGACACCGGCACGGTTCACCCGGTCACGGCCGGTCCCACGTGATGCCGGCGCTGATCGCGCCGTTCGCGTCGGTGCCGGTGCTCGACGGTCGGCTCGCGCTCGGCACCTGGCAGAGCGTCTGCCTGGTCGATCTCAACATCGACAACCACGAGCGCGAGGTCCGGCTGAGCTTCCTCGCCGGCTGACCGGGTCACTCCGGGGTGTAGCCGAGCCCGAGCTCGGCGAACGCCGCCTCGATCCGGTCGAGCGCGATCGGCCCGACACCGTGCAGCGCAGCGAGGTCGCTGCGGGTCCACCGACTCGCCGCCTCCAGGGTGTGGACATCCACCGCGCGAAGCGCACGCGTCGCCGGGGCACCGATCGTCCGCGGCAGGGGGGTGCCCTCGCGACGCGGGGCCCGCTGTCGGGGACCGTCCTCGTGGTCGACGACGGCCTCGCCACGCGGTGAGAGCCGGTAGCCGATCGCCAGGGACTCGGTCAGGCCGCGATCCTTGAGCTTGCGCACGTCGCGCTTGAAGTCCGCGGTCGGCCGGCCGACCTGCTCGGCGAGCTCGGGAGCCCGGACCTCGGGACGGGCGTCGATCAGGCGCAGCGTCGCCCGGGTCCATGGCCCGATCGCCGAGGATGCGTCGAGCCGGTCGAGTCCGGCCAGGATGTCGGCGATCTCGTCGGGATCGGGGAGCGCCGTACGGAGCGTCTCGCGCGGGTCCGCGCCGGCGTACCTCAAGCCGACGCGGTACGCCGGCCGGTCCGCCCTCGTCGCGAGTGCGGCCTTGAGCGCGGCCAGTGAGGGTGCCCCGCACCGGCGGGCGTCCTCCGCGCTCAGCGCCGACATCGCCACCCGGTCGACGCTGACCACCTCGAGGAGCCCGACCGCCGTCCGCAGCCGGGTCCCGACCTTGACCCGGGGTTGGTCCCACCGGCGGAACGCCAGGTTGATCTCGCCCCTGCGGATGGCCTCGAGCTCGGCCGGTCGGATCATCACGCTGGCGAGGATACGGTGGCTGACGTGCGCCGTTTCGCCTCGATCGTCCTCGTCGACCCGCGCGGGTGGGTGCTCCTCCAGGAGCGTGACGAGCACCCGGTGATCGACCCCGGCTGCTGGGGGTTCGTCGGCGGGCACGTCGACCCTGGGGAGGAGCCGGACGCCGCGGCCTACCGAGAGCTGGCCGAGGAGACGGGCATCCGCGTCGAACCGCCCGGCCTGGAGCTCTGGCAGGAGTACTCGATCTACCACGCGGCGTACGAGTCCTTCGACGACGTGCGGATCTACACGGCGGCCACCTCCGTGACGGACTCCGACGTGGTGGTGGGGGAGGGCCGGCAGATCGTGTTCGTCGATCCCGCCGCGGTCGACCAGCTGCCCCTGACCGCCTCCGCGAGCCGGATCCTGCCGGAGTTCCTCGCCTCCGACCACTATCGGGGCCTGTGCCGGTGAGGCCGCGATCTCGGTCGAGGACCGCTGACGGCTTAAACTCGCTCCTATGTCCCTCCTCGACCGGATCACCTCGCCCCGCGACCTGCGGGATCTCTCCGAGGACGAGCTGACGACCCTGGCCAGTGAGATCCGTGACCTGTTGATCAGGACCGTCGCCACGAACACCGGTCACCTCGGGCCCAACCTCGGCGTGGTCGAGCTGACCCTGGCGATCCACCGAGTCTTCGACAGCCCGCGCGACCGGGTGGTCTTCGACACCGGGCACCAGGCGTACGTGCACAAGCTCGTCACCGGCCGGGTCGCGGAGTTCGGCACCCTGCGCCGCGAGGGCGGGATGAGTGGCTACCCGAGCCAGGCCGAGTCCGAGCACGACATCGTCGAGAACTCGCACGCATCGACGGCGCTCAGCTATGCCGATGGCATCGCCAAGGCCTATGCGATCCGGGGCGAGGACCGCCACGTCGTCGCGGTGATCGGTGACGGCGCGCTCACGGGCGGCATGGCCTGGGAGGCGCTCAACAACATCGCGATCGCCCGTGACTCGCGGCTCGTGATGGTCGTCAACGACAACGGCCGCTCCTACACGCCGACCATCGGCGGTCTCGCCAACGCGCTCACCGGGCTGCGCACCAACCCCCGCTACGAGCAGGTGCTCGACCTGGTCAAGAAACGCGTCAACGCCGTACCTGCTGTCGGCCCGACAGCCTACGACGCCCTCCACGCGGTCAAGAAGGGCCTCAAGGACGCGCTGGCGCCGCAGGGTCTGTTCGAGGACCTCGGCCTCAAGTACGTCGGTCCCGTCGACGGGCACGACCGGGCTGCGATGGAGCAGGCCCTGCAGCAGGCGAAGAAGTTCGGCGGACCGGTGATCGTGCACGCAATCACCCGCAAGGGCTTCGGCTACGACCCCGCGGAGCGGCACGAGGCCGACCAGTTCCACGCCCCGGGTCCGTTCGACGTGCAGACCGGCGCCGAAAAGCCCAAGGGACTCATCTGGACCGACCATTTCGCCGAGCACATCGTGCAGATCGGCGCCCGCCGGCCGGACATCGTCGCGATCACCGCGGCGATGATGCACCCGGTGGGGCTCGACAAGTTCCAGGCGCGGTTCCCCGAGCGCACCTTCGACGTCGGGATCGCCGAGCAGCATGCAGCGACATCGGCGGCCGGGCTCGCGATCGGCGGCCTGCACCCGGTCGTGGCGGTCTACGCGACGTTCCTCAACCGGGCCTTCGACCAGGTGCTGATGGACGTCGCGCTGCACAAGTGCGGCGTGACGTTCGTGCTCGACCGCTCCGGTGTGACCGGTGACGACGGAGCCAGCCACAACGGAATGTGGGACATGTCGGTCCTGCAGGTGGTCCCGGGTCTCCGGCTGGCGGCACCGCGCGACGTCACCCGGATGCGCGAGCTTGTCGACGAGGCGGTCGAGGTCGCCGACGCCCCGACCGTGGTGCGCTTCCCCAAGGGCCCGCCGCCCGAGGACATCGAGGCGGTCGACCGGGTCGGCGGGGTCGACGTCCTCGTGCGTGCCGGCAAGCGGGACGTGCTCGTCGTCGCCGTCGGCTCGATGGGAGGCGTCGGCGTCGACGTGGCGGAGCGCCTCTCGGCCCAGGGCATCGGCGTCACCGTCGTCGACCCGCGCTGGGTCAAGCCGGTCGACCCGGCGCTCATCGACCTCGCCGCCGGGCACCGGCTGGTCGTGACGATCGAGGACAACGGCGTGATCGGCGGCGTCGGTGCCGTGCTGCTGCAGACCCTGGCGGCGGCCGGGGTCGACACGCCCGTGCGCCTGCACGGCATTCCCCAGGAATTCCTCGGCCACGCGAAGCGGGCCGTCATCCTCGATCGGATCGGCCTCTCGGCCCAGACGATCGCCCTCGACATCGTGCACGAGATGACTGGCACGGAGACGGAGGGCGCGGCTGCCGCGGCGGACGACCGGACGCTCCTCGATGCCGAAAAGCGGCACTAGCCAGCGGGGTCGCCGGCACCGGTTCGTCACGGCGCTGCTGTTGCCCGTCCTCCTGCTCCCCACGCTCACCGCCTGCGGCGACGACTCGCCGGTCGCGACCCACGACCCGGAGGGCGATGTCGTCGACGCCATCCAGCGCACCCTGCGCCAGCGCGCGCGTGCGATCGCCGGCCGGGACCCGGTGAAGTTCGACCAGACCTACGAGCAACGCGACAACGGCTTCGTCGCCGAGCAGGACCGCTACTTCGAGAACCTCGGCCAGCTGCCGCTCGACACCGTGCGGTTCGACGTGGCGCCGAAGACGTTGACATCCGACGGCGACGCCTACTGGGCAGTGGTCACGATCCACCTCGAGCTGCACGGCTACGACGTCGCACCCGTCGTCACTCGCGACCGCTGGCGGTTCGCGCCGACCCGCGACGAGCGGCGATACCTGATCACATCGACCACCGACGCCGACTGGGAGGCCTCGACCGGGCCCCAGCCCCAGCCGTGGGATCTGGGAGAGATCGAGGTGCGCGACGGCGCCGGGGTGCTGGGGATCTTCGATGCGTCCACGGTGACCAGCGCCGACGAGGTCCTCGCGTCTGTCTCGGAGAGTCGGTTCGCGGTTCGGTCCGTCCTGCCCCTCGACATCGAGGACCCCGGCGGCGTCGTCGTCTACGTGCTCTCGGACCCGGCGTTCCTCGACTCGCTCGACGGGCTGCCGGTCACCGATCCCGAGCGCCTGGACGGCGTCACCGTTCCGGTGGCCCGCGACGCGGACGACACCGGAGGGCCGGTGGCGTCCTATCGCATCGTCCTGACCCCGCACGTCGTGGACCAGGATGAGCAGGCGCTCGACCGGCTGGTCCGCCACGAGCTGACGCACGTCGCCGTAGGTGAGCGCGCCCGCGGCGTGCCGATGTGGTTCAACGAGGGTCTGGCGGAGTACGTCTCGGTCCGGCCGATCGCGCCGGCCGAGCGGCGGCTGCAGACCGACGCGCTCAGCCTGGCTGCCGCCGGGGTCAGCGACCTCCCGTCCGACGAGGATTTCGCCGGCGAGCACGCCGAGGGCTGGTACGCCGTCTCGTGGTGGGTGTGCGAGTACATCGCGGCGACCTTCGGCGAGGGTGCGCTGTGGACGCTGCTCGACGGACTCGCCGACGGCGCCGACCAGCAGGCCGTGATCTCGGACCAGTTGGGGACCAGCACTTCCGAGCTGGTTCAGGACGGCATCGACCTGATGCGTACGACTTATGGGTGATTGCAGCGTCGCCCGCGAACTGACCATCAGTATCGTTTGCCCGTGACCTCCTCCTCCCGACTCGTTCACATCGTCGACGACGTGCCGGAGCTCGTCGGGGTGGAGGAGCTGCGGATGGTCGTCGCGCTCGACGGCTTCCTCGACGCCGGCAACGCCGGGGCGATCGCCTGCCGACACCTGGTGGCCGAAGGCGGCGGTGAAGTCGGCGGCGGGGTGGTTGTCGCGACGTTCGACGTCGACCAGCTGCACGACTACCGGGCCCGCCGTCCTCCGATGTCCTTCGTCCGCGACCACTACGAGGCCTACGACGCCCCGCGCCTCGTCGTCCGACTGCTGCGCGACGAGGGCGATACGCCGTACCTCCTGCTGCACGGCCCCGAGCCCGACATCCGCTGGGAGGCGTTCTGCCGAGCGGTGCTCGAGATCGTCGAGCGGTTCTCGGTGACCCTGGTGATCGGGATGGGGTCGGTGCCGATGGCGGTGCCGCACACCCGGCCGATCGCGATCACCCACCACGCCAACAACGCCGACCTGCTCACCGGCAGCAGCCCCTGGCAGGGCGAGCTCCGGATCCCGAGCAGTGCCCAGGCACTTCTCGAGGTGCGCCTGGGGGAGTGGGGTCACGACGCGCTGGGCTTCGTCGCCCACGTCCCGCACTACCTCGCCCAGCTCGACTACCCGCGTGCTTCGCACGCGCTGCTCCAACAGGTCGAGCTCGCCGCGCGGGTGACCATCGACCTCGCGGACCTCGGCACGGAGGCCGACGAGCGCGAGGAGGAGATCGCCCGCTACCTCGCCGCCAACACCGAGGTCGGCGACGTGGTCACCGCGCTCGAGCAGCAGTACGACGCCTTCGCCCGGGCCGAGGAGAGCGGGACCAGCCTGCTCGCGGAGGACCAGCCGCTCCCGACCGGGGAGGAGATCGGGCAGCAGTTCGAGCAGTTCTTGGCCGGCCTCGAGCGCCCGGACGAGACCGGAGGGAACTCATGACCGAGCAGGCCGAGAGCAGCGACGCGACCCGCCAGCTGGTGTCGCTGCTCGACCTCGAGCAGCTCGACACCGACCTCTACCGGGGCAGGCAGCCCGACTCGGTGCGCCAGCGGGTCTACGGCGGCCAGGTCGCCGCCCAGGCGCTCATCGCCGCGACCCGCTCGGTCGGCGCCGACTTCCAGGTGCACTCGCTGCACTCCTACTTCCTGCTGCCCGGCGACTACAACGTGCCGATCATCTACGACGTCGAGCGGATCCGGGACGGCAAGTCGTTCGCGACCCGGCGGGTGCTCGCCCGCCAGCACGGCCGTCCGATCTACTACCAGTCGCTCAACTTCCAGCGGGCCGAGGAGGGCCTGGAGCACCAGGACGTGATGCCGGACGTGAAGGCGCCGGACGAGGGCATGGACCTGATGGACCTCATCGAGGAGCGCGGCTCCGACGTCGGCCTGCGCAAGGAGTGGGCGGCGCTCGACGTCCGCTGGCTGGGCAATTCCCGTCACGGCCTCGACCCCGACCCGATGCACCCGTCGCGCACCCAGCTGTGGATGCGGATCGACGGTCGGCTCTCCGACGACCCGCTCGAGCACCTGGCCACGTTCACCTACGCCAGCGACGTGTCCCTGCTCGGCGCCGCGCTGGCGGCGCACGAGACCGACCCGACGACCATCCAGATGGCATCCCTCGACCACACCATCTGGTTCCACCGCCCGTTCCGCGCCGACGAGTGGTGGCTCTACGACCAGTGGTCGCCGTCGGCCGGCGGCGCGCGCGGGCTGTCCCTCGGCCGGGTCTTCACCCAGGACGGCACCCTGGTCGCGACGACCGCCCAGGAGGGTCTGATCCGGCAGCGGACCCGGTAGTCGGCAGCGTGGCGGGAGGCGGTGTCGCCGGAGACG
Source organism: uncultured Actinomycetota bacterium (assembly GCA_963846535.1). GTDB lineage: Bacteria > Actinomycetota > Actinomycetes > Propionibacteriales > Nocardioidaceae > Nocardioides. Next base: position 754,969 of record CAWJWK010000003.1, on the reverse strand, counting down.
CGCTCGGCCAATCCGAGCTAGATGGCCGTCGTACGTCCCAAGAGGTGCGGGGCACCCGACTTCGGGTTGACCAGTGCGAAGTCCCAGCCGGCCTGGTTGGCCTCGGCGCCGAAGCGCGTCTTGCCCGGGAGGAAGATCGGCTTCTTGAAGCCGACCTCCACCCGGACCTGGTCCGGCAGCCGGTTCTCGAGAGCGGCGATGCAGCGAGCCTTGCTCCACATGCCGTGGGCGATGTGCCGCGGGAACCCGAGCGCCTTCGCCGTCAGCGGGTAGAGGTGGATCGGGTTGCGGTCGCCCGACACGGCGCCGTAGCTGCGGCCGAGGTTGTCCGGCAGGCTCCACACCGGACCCTTGGGGTCGATCGAGGTGAAAGACGTTCCGGGGTCGCCGTTCGCTGTTCCAGTTGGGTCTTGGTCACCGACCCGGAGGTACGTCGACACCGACTCCCACACCACCTCGTCGCCGACGGTCGCAGTGACGTTCATGTCCCACGCGCGGCCCTTGGTGCTGGCGCGGAGGTTGTCCGCCCGCAGCGAAAGCGACACCTTCTCGCCGATCGCGACCGGACGGTGCTGGGTGATGGAGTTCTCCAGGTGCACCGACCCGATCGCCGGGAACGGGAACGCCGCGTCGGTCATCAGCGCCATGTGCAGGGGGAACGCCAGCATGTGCAGGTAGGGGAGCGGCGCGACGTCCTTGGTGGGGAAGCCGCAGACCTCGGCGTACCGCTGGACCTCCGCACGTTCCACCAGCACGTCGGTGCGCTCGAGGGTGCGGTCCGGCAGGGCGCCGCCGGTCTTCTTGATGCCGGGGAGCTGGTTCACGACGGGGACTGCGGGGAGGGCAGCCTTGAGCATCACGGGCAGCGCCATGTCAGGCACCCAGCATCATCTGGCCGCAGACCCGGACCACGTTGCCGTTGACCAGGCTCGAGGCGGGATTGGCGTACCAGGCGATGGTCTCGGCGACGTCGACCGGCAGGCCGCCCTGCGACATCGCGTTCAGCCGCTGCCCGACCTCACGGGTGGCGAACGGCACCGCTGCGGTCATCTGGGTGATGATGAAGCCGGGGGCGACGGCGTTGATCGTGATGCTGTCCTTGAGCTCGTCGGCGAGCGAGTCGACGAGACCGATGACGCCGGCCTTCGATGCGGCGTAGTTGGTCTGTCCCACGTTGCCGGCGATGCCGGCGATGCTGGCGACGCCGATGATCGAACCGCCCTGGTTGACGACACCCTGGTCGAGCAGCTCCCGGGTGATCAGCTCCGGCGCGGTGAGGTTGACGCCGAGGACCTGCGCCCAACGGTCGCCCTTGTCGCTGGCGGCCATGTTGGCCAGCTTGCGGTCGCGGGTGATGCCGGCGTTGTGTACGACGACGTCGACGCCGCCGTGCTTCTCCTTGAGGTGATGCGCGATCCGCTGCGGGGCGTCGTCGCTGCTGATGTCGAGCGTCAGCCAGTCGCCGTCCAGCTCCTTCATCAGGGTTTGCAGCTCGCTCGCGGCCTGGGGTACGTCGAGGCCGACGACCTTCGCGCCGTCGCGGTGCAGGACCCGGGCGATCGCCTCACCGATGCCGCGGCTGGCGCCGGTGACGAGCGCGACCTTGCCGGCCAGCGGCTGGGTCTGGTCGGCCACCTCGGTGACCTTGCCCTTGCCGTGGGCGCCGATGCGGACCACCTGGCCCGAGACGTAGGCGGACTTGGGGGAGAGGAGGAAGCCGAGGGTGCTGGACACACCGGCCTCGGAGCCTTCGGCGACGTAGACCAGCTGCACAGTGCTGCCCTTGCCGATCTCCTTGCCGAGGCTGCGGGTGAATCCTTCGAGCGCACGCTGGGCGACGCGCTCGGAGCCGGTGGTCAGCTCGGGCGGGGTGCCGATGACCACGACCCGCGCGCAGTTGTCGAGGCTGCGCAGGATCGGGGTGAAGAAGTCCCGCAGCGCGATCAGCTGGGTCGAGTCCTTGAGGCCGGAGGCATCGAACACGACTCCCTTGAGCCGCTGGTCGCCTCCGGCGCCGGAATGACTGGTGGTCGACGCGATGCCGAGCACGTCGAGGAGGCCGGGCAGCGACTCGGCGATGCGTCCGGTGCCTCCCACCAGGACGGTGCCGTCGACGAGGGGGTCGCCCGCGTCGTAGCGGTCGAGCTTGGTCGGGCTCGGAAGCCCGAGGTTCTTGACCAGCAACTTGCCGATCGGGGTCGAGACGAAGCCCTGGTACTTGTCGCTCATGATGGTGCTGTGCCTCCACAATGGGGTCTGCGCGCGCCCAAGACGTCGCCAGGGCCACGCGCTCATGTAATTCGAGGGTCCACGGGCCGAACCCGCTCGACACTTATGTAACAGGATGTGTAACTCTGAGTCCACATTTCGTGACTTGGCCCTCAAACGGTTCTCTGGACGGGCCTGAAGCCTGAGGATAGGAAACATGGCTGACTCTGTTCGTCGGGCCGCTGTCATCGGCGGTAACCGCATTCCCTTCGCTCGCTCCAACGGTGCCTACGCCACCGCCTCCAACCAGGAGATGCTGACCGCCACGCTCGACGGCCTGGCGACGCGCTTCGGGATCGAAGGTGAACGCATCGGTGAGGTCGCCGGCGGCGCCGTGCTCAAGCACAGCCGGGACTTCAACCTGGTCCGCGAGTCCGTGCTCGGCAGCAGGCTCGCCCCGGAGACTGCCGCTGTCGACCTGCAGCAGGCCTGCGGCACCGGGCTCCAGGCGATCAACTACATCGCCAACAAGATCAAGCTCGGCCAGCTCGACTCCGGCATCGGCGGTGGCGTGGACACCACGTCCGACGCGCCGATCGCGATCTCGGAGAAGCTCCGCAAGAAGCTGATCAAGCTCAACAACGCGCGCTCGGCCAAGGACCGGCTCGCCGTGCTCGCGACGATCCGCCCGGGCGACGTCGGCCTGGCGATCCCGTCCAACGGGGAGCCCCGCACCCGGCTCTCGATGGGCGACCACCAGGCCCTGACGGCGCTGGAGTGGCAGATCGCCCGCGAGGCGCAGGACGAGCTCGCGGTCACCTCGCACCACAACCTCGCCAGGTCCTACGACGAGGGCTGGCAGGATGACCTGATCACGCCGTTCCGCGGTCTCGAGCGCGACAACAACCTCCGGGCCGACTCGTCGCTGGAGAAGCTCGCCACGCTCAAGCCGGTGTTCGGCAAGGGCGAGGCGGCCACGATGACCGCCGGCAACTCGACCCCGCTGACCGACGGCGCCTCGGCGGTGCTGCTCGCGTCCGACGAGTGGGCGGACGAGCACGGCCTCACGCCCCTCGCGTACTTCGTCGACTCCGAGGTTGCCGCCGTCGACTTCGTCAACGGTCACGAGGGCTTGCTGATGGCGCCGGCGTACGCCGTACCGCGGCTGCTCGCGCGCCACGGCCTCACTCTCCAGGACTTCGACTACTACGAGATCCACGAGGCCTTCGCGTCGCAGGTCCTGTCGACCCTCGCCGCGTGGGAGAGCCCGGTGTTCTGCAAGGAGCGGCTCGGCCTCGACGCCCCGCTCGGGTCGATCGATCGCAGCAAGCTCAACGTCAAGGGCTCCTCGCTCGCCGCCGGTCACCCGTTCTCCGCGACCGGCGGTCGGATCGTCGCCAACACCGCGAAGCTGCTCGCCGAGAAGGGTTCCGGCCGCGCGCTGATCTCGGTCTGCGCCGCCGGTGGCCAGGGCGTCGTCGCGATCATGGAGCGCTGACCACGACGTACGACGTGGGCTGGCCGCTCCGGATTCGTCCGGGGCGTCCCGTCCGCAACCGATGCTGCAATCAGGACGTGCGGACCCCGCGGGTGACGACCGCCAAGGCGGACGACACGACGTAGTCGCGAACCTGCTCGGCCGACATCTCGCTGACGGTGGGGATGCCGGGCGCGACCTCGCTGACGAGGATCCCGAGGCGGGCGAGCTGGAGGGCGCCGAGGCCGCTGGCGTACATGGTGTTGGCCATCAGCACCGGATCGCCCGTCACCGAGAACTCGCCGGAGTCGATACCGTCGGTGAGCACGTCGGACAGGATCGTCATGCACGAGGTGATGCCACGACCGAGGCGGAACAGCGCACCTTCGGAGATGTCGTCGAGCAGCTCGTCGCCCGGCCGGACCATCAGCGCCAGCGCGCAATCGACGAACGCGGGGTGGGCGACGCCGTAGTCGAAGAACGCGCCGACCACGGCGGCGAGCCGGTCCGAGGTGCCCTCGCTCGAGCCGGCCGCGGTGCGCATGCCGTCGTGCAGCTCGTCGAGATAGCCGACGAGGGTCAGCGCGAACAGCTCCTCCTTGCCGGTGAAGTGCCGGTAGACGATCGCCCGGTTGATGCCGACGGCGCCGGCGATCTCCTCGATCTGGACGTCCCGCACGCCGCGGGAGTCGAAGAGCTCACGGGTGGCCGCGATGATCTGTTCCTTGCGAGCACGCCGGCGTGCTGCCGCAGCCTTGCGGCGTCCGTCGGTCTCGGGTGCCCGGGTCGCCATGCGGGAACTGTACGCGATGTGCAACTCAGAGTTGCAACATCTGGTCCAGCGTCTGGATCGTGTCCGCTTCCTCTGGTCCCTTGTCGTCGCGGTAGCGGACCACCCGGGCGAATCGGAGGGCCAGGCCGCCGGGGTAGCGCGACGACCGCTGCAGTCCGTCGAAGGCGATCTCGACGACCTGCTCGGGCCGGACGTGCACGGTCCAGTCGTCCCCGTGCGTCCTGAGCTGGTGGAACCGCTCGGTCTGCCAGGCCAGCATCTCGTCGGTCATCCCCTTGAACGTCTTGCCCAACATCACGAACCGCCCCGGATCGGTCTCGTCGCGGGCGCCGAGGTGGATGTTGGACAGCAGCCCCCGCCGCCGGCCGGAGCCCCACTCGACGGCCAGCACCACCAGGTCGAGGGTGTGCACGGGCTTGACCTTTACCCAGGCGGAGCCTCGCCGTCCGGCGGCGTACGGCGCCTGCGCGGTCTTGACCACGACGCCCTCGTGGCCGTCGGCGAGCACCTGGTCCGCGAACGCGCGCGCGGCCTCCGGATCGTCGCCCCGCCAGCGGGGCACCCGGTGCCGCTCGGGCACGAGGGCCTCGAGCGCGGCCCAGCGCTCGGTCGCGGGGAGGTCGAGCAGGTCGCGGCCGTCGAGGTGCAGCACGTCGAAGAAGTAGGGCGTGACCGCGGTGATCCCGTCCGCCGATGACGCGGTGCGGGACGCCGTCTCCTGGAACGGCCGCGGCCGGCCGGTCTGGTCGAGCGCGATCGCCTCGCCGTCGAGCACCAGCTCCGATGCGGAAAGTCCTCGCACCACGTCGACGACCTCGGGCAGCCGATGGGTGATGTCGTCGAGGCTGCGCGTGGCGATCAGGACGTCGTCGCCGCGACGGTGCACCTGGATCCGGATGCCGTCGAGCTTGGCGTCGACGGCGATGCCGGACGCGTCCGCGCCGACCTTGTCGATCGCGGCGTCGAGATCAGGAGCCGACGACGCCAGCATCGGCTGCACCGGACGACCGACGGTGAGGCCGATCCCCGCCAGGGCCTCGCGCCCGGCAAAGGCCGCGTCGACGACATGGATCGCACCGCCGGCGAGCATCGCCGCTCGCCTGACGTCGGCCACCGGCACGCCCGCCGCCTCGGCGACTCCGTCGGTCATGACGGCCTCCAGCGCGCCCTGTCGGACGTTGCCGAGGGCGACGGCGCGCAGCCACTGCTGCTCCTCGTCGGTGGCGCGCCCGAAGAGGTCGACGACCGCGGCGGCCCGGGCCGCGACCGAGCCGGCGCCCGCGAGGGAGCCGAGGTGCTCGAACGTGCGGTCGACCTCGTCGACCGCGAGCGCCGGTGTGTCGACCGGATCGGGGAGGGACTGCAGGCTGCGCCAGCCCAGACCGGTGCGACGTTGCCGGAGCCGGCCGCTCAGGTAGCACGCGACGAGGGCGCGTTGCGCAGGCTCGGTGCGTGCGAGCAGCCCGGCGATCTCGCTCGTCTTCGCGTTGCGGGAGCGAGTTGCGCCGATGCGTGAAGAGACCTCGACGACCTCGTGGAGAAGCACGTCTCCGACGGTAGCGTCGACCGCCGTCAGTGGGTCGCTTCGAGGACCGCTGCGGTGACGGCGCCGCGGATGACCATCTCGTAGACGGCGTCGAGGTCGTCCTCGATGTCGCCGAAGTAGCCGGCCGCCTCAAGCGAGACGAATCCGTGCAAGGCGGCGAAGACGGCCATCCCCGTGGCCAGCACCCGGTCCTCGGCGAGACCGGCCGACCGGACCATGACGGCCAGGGCCTCGAGCGTCTCCAGCGCGGCGGCGAAGAACGCCTCGCGGTCGATCGGGGGTCGGGTGATCGCGGCATACCGTTCCGGCTTCGACCGCGCGAACGCGCGCAGCTCGTGGCTGAGCACGCGCAGCCCGTCGGCGCCGGCGTGACCCATCGCCGCGCGCCGTACGTGCTCGCCCAGCAGCCGCATCGCCCGCACCTGGATCGAGGCGCGCAGGTCCTCGAGGTTGGCGACGTGGTTGTACAGAGAGGAGACGCGGGTGTCGAGCTCGGCGGCTAGCGAAGTCATGGTGAGCGCGTCGTAGCCCTCCCGGTCGACCAAGGTCTCCGCCGCCTGCAGCACGGCCTCCTGGTCGAGGCGGGGGCGGCGGCTGTCCGGCGTCGCGCTCACAGTTCCTCCTCCCGGATGTCTGTCGTATGCCGGTGAATACGTTTCGTGTCGGGACAGGAGCCTAGTGTTCCTTTTCGTGGAACGACCGGATGCGACCAGGGTGTGGCGTCCGGGCTGGCCGTGCGCGGTGCGACACGTCCTCGCCCAGCAGCGCCGCGGGGGCGGTGACCCGACGTTGCGGCTGGCGCCCTCGGGGGAGCCCGGCCCGCACTGGCGGGCCAGCCGCACGCCGGACGGGCCGGTCACGCTCGCGGTGTGGTCGCGGGACGCGGCGGGCGAGGTGCGAGCGTCGGCGTGGGGCCCCGGGGCCGGCTGGGCGATCGACCAGCTGCCAGACCTGCTCGGCGCCGCCGACGACTGGACCGGGTTCGAGGCGCGCCATCCGGTCGTCGCCGAGGCGTGGCGCCGGTATCCCCATGTCCGCCTCGGCCGGACCGCGCGCCCGCTCGAGGCGCTGGTACCGACGATCATCGAGCAGAAGGTCACCGGACAGGAGGCCTTCTCCGGGTTCCGCTCGCTCGTCCTCGAGTACGGCGAGCCCGCCCCCGGACCGGGCACTGCCGCCGGACTCCGGCTCCAGCCCGATGCGGCCACGCTCGCGGGCATCCCCTCGTGGGCGTGGCTCGGTCTGCACATCGACCCGGCGCGATCGCGAGCCGTCGTCACTGCTGCGCGGCACGCCGACGCACTCGAGCGGATCGCCGGCCGTGCCGAGGATCCGTCGGCAGATCTCGACCGCGCGATCCGCAGCCTCCCGGGCCTGGGCGTGTGGACGAGCTCAGAGGCCCGGCAGCGGGTGCTGGGGGACGGCGACGCCGTTTCCTTCGGTGACTTCCACGTAGCCAAGGACGTCGGTTGGGCGTTGGTCGGAAGAGAGATCGACGACCGCGAGCTCTCGGAGGTGCTCGAGCCCTGGCGTCCGCATCGGGGCCGGGTGCCGTTGCTCCTGGGTGCCGCTCGGATCCGGCGTCCAAGGCGTGGTCACCGAGCGTCTGTTCGTGGACACTTGCCCCACGTGTGACGTTTTCTCGTGATATCTGTTACACCGAGCAACAGGCACTCGAAGCTCAGCTCCCGAGCTTTTCGAGGGCGCCTCGTGAGGGAGAAGGGGCCGCGATGACGGCAGTGATGAGCGGTGGGCGGTCGGTCGTCGACAACCTTCTCGACCGGGCGAAGGCCGGCATCACCACCAGCGGCAACCTGGTGATCCTCGGGGCGGAGTCGGTCCGCTACGGCGTCACCGACATCATCGCCCGTCGCTTCTCCTGGTCCGAGTTCCTGCTGCAGTGCTGGTTCATGACGCGGGTGTCGCTGCTCCCGACGATCCTGGTGTCGATCCCGTTCGGCATCATCACCTCGGTCCAGATCGGCGCGGCCGCCAACCAGATCGGCGCGCAGTCGTTCATCGGCGCGGTCAACGGCATCGGAGTGCTGCGGCAGGGAGCGCCGCTCGTGACGTCCCTGATGATCGCCGGCGCCGTCGGATCCGCGATCTGCTCCGACCTCGGCGCCCGGACGGTGCGTGAGGAGACGGACGCGCTCATGGTCATGGGCATCTCGCCCATCCAACGGCTGGTCGCACCGCGCGTGCTCGCGGCGCTGCTGATCTCTGCGCTCCTGACCGTGATCGTCGCGATGACGGCGATGACCACCGCGTTCGCACTGGTGGTCGGCACCGGACAGATCTCGTCCGGCACCTATCTCGAGTCGTTCGTCGGCCTGGCGCAACCAACAGACCTCGTGCTCGCCGAGCTGAAAGCGCTGATCTTCGGCTTCATCGCGGTGGTCGTGGCCGCCCAGAAGGGCCTCAACGCGCGGGGCGGTCCGAAGGCCGTTGCCGACGCGGTCAACCAGGCTGTCGTCCTCAGCGTCATCCTGCTCGCCGTCGTCAACGTCGGCATCACCCAGGCCTACGTCATGCTCGTTCCCCAGGGGGTGGCGTGAGCCTTGGCTAGTGTCCAACCACGAGCACGCGGCGTCGGTGAGCGGTTCTCCGACGGCCTGGTCGGAGTGACCAACTCGGTCATGTCGGCCCTTGCCACCGTCGGCTTCTTCGCCTCCTTCTCCTTCGACGTCCTCAAGGCGATCCCGTCGACCCTGGCTCTCTATCCCCGGGAGATGTTCCGTCAGCTCAAGGACATCGCCTGGGGCAGTGGCGCGATCCTCGTCGGCGGCGGCACGGTCGGCGTCATGGCCCTGCTCTCGGTCGCGGCCGGCACCTCGATCGGCATCGAAGGGTTCAACGGCCTCGAGATCGTCGGCCTCGCGCCATTGACCGGCTTCATCTCCGCCAGTGCCAACACCCGCGAGCTCGCGCCCCTGATCGCAGCGATCGCGCTCGGCGCCCAGGTCGGGTGTCGGTTCACCGCCCAGATCGGCTCGATGAAGATCTACGAGGAGATCGACGCGCTCGAGGTGATGGCCGTCAGCCCGATGCGCTACGTCGTGGCGACGCGGGTGATCGCGTGCATGCTGGCGATCCTCCCGCTCTACCTGATCGGCCTGATCGGCAGCTACGCCGCTTCACAGCTCTCGGTGGTCGTCCTCTTCGGGCAGTCGCCAGGGCAGTACGACCACTACTTCTCGACGTTCATCCAAGGACGCGACATCTTCCTCTCGGTAGTGAAGATCCTGATCTTCGCGTTGGCCATCGCGCTGATCCACTGCTGGTACGGCATGAAGGTCGGTGGCGGACCCCAGGCGGTCGGTGAAGCGACCGGTGCTGCGATCCGGGCGAGCATCGTCTCGGTGGTGCTGATCGACATGGTCCTCACCCTGCTGTTCTGGGGTGGCGACCCTGGCTTCCGGATCTCGGGGTGAGGTGACCGATGGCTAGGGATGTCGCTCGTCACACATTGGCCAGGCGTGGCCTGATCGTGTTGGTGGCGTTGGCCGTGATCGGCGTGCTGATCTCGTTGCGCAGCAACGGGACGTTCGGCTCCAAACCGCATGTGTCCGCCGTGGTGGCCGACGCCGGTGGCGCCCTGCGAAAGGGCTCGGACGTCAAGATGGGCGGCGTCCTCGTCGGCAAGGTCAGCTCGGTCGGACGCGACAAGTCCGGTGGCGTCCTCATCGACATGGAGATGTCGGAGGAGGACATCGAGTACGTCCCGGCCAACGTCGTCGCCCGGATCCTCCCGGCGACGGTGTTCGGTACGACGTTCGTCGACCTGATCGTGCACGGCACGGCGGCGAAGGACCACCTCGAGCCCGGCGACGAGATCGGGGCCGACACGACCCAGGGCACGCTGGAGTTCCAGCAGGCCCTCGACGACATCGACCGGCTGGTCAAGGCGCTCGGCCCCGCCCAGCTGGCTTCGGCGATCGGCTCGGCGTCCCAGGCCCTGCAGGGTCGTGGCGACCGGCTCGCTGCGACGGTCGACACGTTGAACTCCTACCTGGCCCGCCTCAACCCGCGGATGCCCGAGGTGCGCGCGGACCTCGAGGCGCTTGCGACCACGGTCGAGGTCATCGACGACGTCGCGCCGGACCTGCTCGACGCCACCGAGGACGGTCTGGTGTTCACCAACAGCCTGATCCAGCAGGAGGCCGCGCTGACGGCGTTGCTGACCGGCGGGATCAGTCTCGCCGACCAGTCGACCGGGTTCTTGTCGCGAAACCAGCAGCGGTTGGTGCGGTGGATCCGTGGCATGGGCGGTTTCGTCGACGTGCTCTACGACAACCGGCGGGCCGGCATCACCGACGCGATGACCATCAACATGGCGCTCGGCAAGGCACTCCCGTCCGTCATCAAGGAGGGCTTCATCCAGTCCGACGGGGTCTTCGAGACGGACCTGCCGGACTACTACGGCGGCGGCGACCGACCGTCGTACCGCACGAGCTTCGGCTCGCTGGTGGGGGGTAGCCAGTGACCGGCATCAAGGTTGTCGCCATCAAGGTGGCGGTGTTCGCGACCGTCACCACCATGCTGTTCGTCATCCTCGCGAACACGATGCTCAACGGCCTCTCCGGCGACAAGAGCGACTTCAAGGCCGAGTTCTCCGACGTCAGCGGTCTTGCGGTCGGCGACGACGTCAAGGCGGCTGGCGTGCGGGTCGGCCGGGTGACCGAGATCGAGACGACCGACGACGGCGCGATGGTCGACTTCGAGCTCATCGACGACCAGAAGATCTACGACACCACGCGCATCATCATGCGCTACCAGAACCTGCTCGGTCAGCGTTACCTGCAGCTGCGGCAGGAAGGCGAGCGCGGCGACGAGCTGAAGGATGGCGCCGAGATCCCCATGTTCGTCGACTACGGCCCGGCGAGGGATCGGTGGCGGACCAGCCCGGGCTTCGACCTGACCGAGCTGCTCAACGGTTTCCGGCCACTGTTCGAGATCCTCCAGCCGGGCGACGTCAACCAGCTGGCGACGTCGATGATCAAGGTGCTCCAGGGCGAGGGCGGCACCATCGAGGGGCTGCTCGGCCAGACGGCCGAGCTCACGAACTTCATCGCCGACCGCGACGACCTGATCGGGCAGGTCATGACCAACCTGACCCCGGTCCTCGAGAACCTGGCCGGGCAGGGCGGTGAGCTGCGTGCGACGGTGATCGAGCTCAAGAACCTGATGACCGGGCTGGCTCGCGACCGCAAGTCGATCGGCGGGTCCATCGACAGCATCGGCTCGCTGGTCGGCGCGACCAGCGACCTGCTGCAGGACGTGAAGGTGCCGATGACCCGCACCACCGACCGGCTCGCCACGGTCGCCGCTATGTTCGCGGACTCCCGCAGTGACCTCGAGGACTCGCTGGACGCGTTCGGCACGATCTTCGAGTCGCTCGGCCGGATCGGCTCCTACGAGAACGCGCTCAACGTGTACCTGTGCTCGTTCGCCATCAAGATCGGCAACCTCACGGTCAATCCGGCCGGCGGCAACGGCCCGTGGTCGGCGGTGTGTCGGTGAAGCCGATGAATGCCCGGGACCCGTTCAAGACGGGCTTGGTCGCGGTCGTCATCCTCGCCCTTGTCGCGGGCGTCGTGCTCTTCCTCAGCCTCGCCAACTTCGGCACGAAGGGCTACACCGCGGTGCTGGAGCACACCGGCGGCCTCCGCGCGGGCGAGTCCGTGCAGGTGCACGGCGTCACCAAGGGCAAGGTGACCGGCATCAAGCTCGAGAAGGACCGCGTCATCGTCGACTTCGTGCTCGACAGCGACGTCGACCTCGGGTCCCGCACGGAGGCGACCGTGAAGGTCGCCACCCTGCTCGGCACCCACTATCTCGAGGTCGACCCGTCCGGCACCGGCGAGCTCGCCGACGGCACGATCCCACTGGAGCGGACGTCGGTGCCCTACAACCTCCAGGACGTCATCGAGAGTGGCGCCCAAGCGCTCGACGAGCTCGATCCGGAGCTGCTCGCCGAGGCCCTGACCCAGATGGCCGGCACACTCGGCGCTTCCCAGGACCAGATCCGACCAGCGCTCGAGGGCGTGGCCAGGCTCTCGGAGGTGATCGCCACCCGTTCGGACCAGGCAGGTGCGCTCCTCACCGCCGCGCGCAGCGTCACGGACCAGCTCGCTGCCAGCAACACCGACATCATCGCGATGATGAAGCAGACCAACCTGGTGGTCACCGAGGTCACCAGCAGGCGGCAGGCGATCCATCGACTGTTGGTCGAGGCGACCGAGCTGGCCCGGGCACTGGAATCGATCGTCCAGTCGACGAAGGGCGAGCTCGAGCCCGCCCTCCGTGACCTCAACGACGTCCTCGCTCTCCTCAACCAGCAGGACGACCAGCTCCAGCACGTGCTCGACGTCATGGCGCCCGCTGCGCGCTACGTCGCCAACGCTGCCGGCAACGGACCCTGGGTCGACCTGTTCGCGCACGAACCGGCCCTACCGGCCGACGACGTGGCGTGCCATCAGAGGAATGACTGCCGGTGAGCACGCACAGCAACGGGAGGATGACCGTGACGGTCGTCGATGTCGTGCCCCGCAGGTCCCGCGTCGGGTTCGGCCGGTTGCTCGAACTGGCGCTGGTGTCGGTCGTGCTGATGCTGACCGCGTCGTGCTCCTCGGTGCCGTTCAGCGGCGGGAAGATGGAGGTGACCGCCTACTTCGAGGACTCGGCCGGTCTGTTCGTCGGCAACGACGTCGGCATCCTCGGCGTCACCGTCGGCAAGATCACGTCGATCGAACCGGACGGGGACCAAGTCAAGGTGACCATGGAGGTCGATGACGACTACGACGTGCCGGCTGATGCAGGTGCCGTCGTCGTCGCCCGTTCCGTGGCCACAGACCGGTACGTCGAGCTGACGCCGGTCTACAGCAAGGGCCCGAAGATGGAGGACGGCGACGAAATCGCGTTGGAGAGCACGCGGACGCCTGTCGACTTCGACCAGGTCCTGGCCTCGCTCAACGACTTCGCGACCGGCATCGCCGGTTCGAGGAAGGCGACGAACGCGATCAGTCGGTTCATCAACGCAGGCACCGAGACGCTCAAGGGCAACGGACCGCTGATCAACCAGACGGTCCACGCCCTGCAGGAGGGCGTCAACGGCATCCACGCCCAGCGCGACAACATAGCTTCCACGCTGCGTTCGCTCGACGTCCTGCTCGCTGCGGTCGCGACCAACCAGGAGACAGCGCGGACGTTCATCCAGCAGGTCGCCAAGGCAGCGGACCTGTTGGCCGGCGAGCGCGAGAACTTCCGCGCGGCGCTCCGCTCGCTCGACGACGCGGTGACGGTCGTCGCCCAGTTCGCCGTGGACAACCGCGCCCAGATCGTCGAGACGCTCAACGGCTCGACCCGGGTGATGAAGACGATCCTCGAGAAGCAACGGTCCCTCACCGAGATCCTCCGGGTACTGCCGCTCGCCCTGCAGAACCTCGACCGCGCCCGCAACGGCGACCGGATCCCCGTCGTCGTCGACCCGCTGGTGCTCACGCCGCTCGGCGGGATCCTCCAGGATGTCTGCGACCAACTGCCGCCAGCGATCTGTGAGCTGTTCAGCACCGACCCGTTGGGGGGCGCCAGCTGATGAAGATGCTCACCATCAGGAGCGTCGCGGCCACCGCGGCAGCGGCCGGAGTGTTCCTGGCAGCGACCGGCTGCTCGACCACGATGCGGGACCTGCCGGTTCCCGGCACCGGAGTGTCCGGCGACACCATCGAGATCAAGGCGAAGTTCGACGAGGCCCTCAACCTCGCCCAGGGGGCACCGGTCAAGGTCAACGGCGTCGACAGCGGCAAGGTCAAGTCGATCGAGGTCGACGACTACACCGCGGTCGTCACCATGGAGGTCCGCACCGACGCGGAACTGCATGAGGGTGCCACCGCGCGACTCCGCTACACCACGCCGCTGGGTGAGCTCTTCGTCGACGTGACCAACCCCGCCAAGGGCGAGGAGATGTCCGGCGGGACCACCCTCGAGCTCGACCAGACGGAGACCGCACCGACGGTCGAGGACGCGCTGGCCCAGGCGTCCCTCCTCATCAACGGCGGCGGGCTCGACCAGCTGCAGACGATCACCGAGGAGCTCAACAGCGCTCTCGGCGGCAACGAGGACGACGTCCGGCTGCTACTGAACCAGGCTTCGACGTTCCTCACCCAGGCGAGCGCGACGACGTCGAGCATCGACGCCGTCCTCACGTCACTCACCTCGCTGTCGGGCACGCTCAACGACCGCCAGGACGTCATCAACCGGGCGATGAAGGAGATCCGGCCGGCGGCCGCTGTCCTGCGCCGGGCGACGCCGGAGCTGACCGGGCTGCTGAAGGCCGTCCAGCGGTTCGCGGGGGCGGCGGACACCACGGTCACGGCCACCCGTTCGCAGCTGTTCGCGCTGCTCGCCGAGACGGAGCCGGTCCTCGCCGAGCTCGCATCCAATCGGGGCAGGTTCACCGAGATGCTCCGCAGCCTCTCGGCCGCGGCCGGCGCCCTGCGCACCGTCATCCCGGGTGACTACGGTTCGATCTCCCTGGACGCCCACCTCGATGAGATTCGGGCAGGCGACCTGCCGGCCCTCCAAGGCCTGCTCGATCTGCTCGGCATCACCGCGCCGATCGGGGACGTGCTCGATACCCTGGGACTCGAAGACCTGCTCGGTGGGCTCGCCCCGCGCATCACGTCACCCCGATCCACCCCGCCGGCCGGCAGCGACACCTCTGACGGACCTGGCGGCGGAGACGATCCGATCAACCCGTTGTCGCTCGACGGCCTGCTGAGCGGGCTGCTCGGGGGAGGTGCCTGACATGCCGAGCGTGCGCAACATCCTCACCGACCGCCTCTACCTGAGCGCGGTGGGCATCGTGGTGGTCTTCCTGGTCGCGATCGCCTACCTGTTCGCGGCTGTGCTCGACCAACCACTGACCGAACGGCCCGTCACCGTCGATGTCGAGCTCGAGCAGACCGGTGGCCTTTTCGAAGGCGCGGTCGCCACCTATCGCGGCGTCAAGGTCGGCAAGGTCACGAAGATCGTGCCCACGCACGACGGCGTCAAGGCGACCATCCGGTTGAGCGCCGGCACCGACATCCCGAAGGACTCGATCGCCAAGGTGCGCAGCCTGTCGCCGGTCGGTGAGCAGTACCTCGACTTCCAGCCCGAGGATTCCGACGGGCCGTACCTCGAGAGCGGTGACACGATCGGCGCGGAGTCCACCGACCTGCCAGAGAGTCTGAGCTCGACGGTCGTCGCGATGAGCGAGGTGCTCCGCCAGATCGACGACAAGAAGCTACGGATCGTGCTCAGCGAGCTCAGCACGGCGCTCGCCGGCACAGGCGACGATCTCGGGCGGATCCTCGACCAAGGCACCGACCTGCTCTCCACCCTCGACCAGACGTGGCCCGAGACCAACCGGATCATTGACAACGCAGGTGAGGTCCTGCGCATCGTCAGCGACAACGAGGGCAGTCTCCGCACCCTCGGCGTCAAGGCCAAGCAGTTCGCAGCGTTCCTGCGCAGCTACGAGCCGGAGTGGCAGAAGGTGCTCGACCGGACCCCCGGTCAGATCGACGCCCTCAGTGCGCTGATCCGTGACGCCGAGGACGTGCTGCCCGGGTTCCTCGACGCCGGTGTGAGCTTCACCGACGTGGTCATGGCCTACGAGCCGCACCTCCGGACGATGCTCCAGGTCTACTCGCGCGGTCTCGGCGCGTTGGTGGCCGTCATCAAGGACGGGCAGCTCCGGATCGAGATGATCTCTGCCCGCACCGCTCGTTGTGACTACGGGACGACCCGTCACCAGCCGTACGACCCTGAGCGTCACGGCTTCCAAGACGGCGGGCACTGCCCGGCCTCGTTCGCCCGGCTGCAGCGCGGTGCGGCCCATGCCCCTGGGCCGGTGCGATGAGTTTCACGACGGTAGATGAGGACCCGCAGCAGCGCGAGAAGGTCTACCGGCTGCTGATCGCCGTGCTCGTCGGCGTGCTGGTCGCGACCTGGGTCGCAGTGGTCTGGCTGGTCCAGGGCAAGAACAGCGCTGACGACGAGCTCGACGAGACCAAGGAGTCGTACGCCGCCGGCCCGGACGCCCAGGCCGAGGCCGAGCGGATCCTCGGGCAGATGATCTCGTTCGACCACCGCGAGATCGGCGACGAGTACGACTGGACGAAGTACCTCGGCGACGACGAGCTCCGGGAGGAGTACGAGAACACCATCATCCCGCGGCTGACGAAGTTGATCCGGCGGACGAAAGCCGCGGCCGACGGCGAGATCGTGCAGTCGGCGTACGACCAGATCGACGAGGACCACGTCGACGTCCTCGCGTTCATCCGGCAGAAGTTGACCGACGTCGAGAACAAGGACGGGGTCCTGGCCGAGCAGTGGGCGTCGCTGTCGATGTCCCGGGACGGCGACGGCTGGCTGATCGACAAGGTCGACATCGTCTCGGTGCCACCGCCGTCGTGACGCGGGTCGGAGCGCACCCGCGCTTCTGCCGACCACTAGATTGACTGCCGTGGGACGGCGGGACGGACAGCGTGACGGTGTGGGGCTCTCTCGGCTGCTGCGCCGTGTCCTGCTGACCGTCCTGGGGATCCAGGTCGGACTTGCCGTCACGATGTCGCTGGTCGACTCCTACCGCCGGCGTGGCAAGAAGCCGAAGCCGTTCCCGACCCGGGACCCGGAGACGGTCGCCGTCGGCGACGGCGAGGTCACGACCTACACCTTCGGCCGCGACCTCTACGACGACATGATCGCGGCGATCGACGGCGCCGAACGACAGGTCCTGTTCGAGACCTACATCTGGAAGGGTGACGCCACCGGAGAGCGCTTCAAGCGGGCGCTGGCCGCTGCGGCCGATCGCGGCGTCGAGGTCTACTGCATCTACGACGGGTTCGCGAACCTGGTGGTGGCGCCGACGTTCAAGCGGTTCCCGTCGTCGATGAAGGTGCTGCGCTACCCGATCTACGCCGCCGGGTGGCGGTTCTTCGACCTGCGCCGGTACGGCCGAGACCACCGCAAGATCCTGGTGGTCGACGACCACACCGGGTTCATCGGTGGCTACAACATCGGGGCCGCCTACGAGACCGAGTGGCGCGACACCCACGTGCGCGTGACCGGGCCCGCCGTGTGGGACCTCAAGCGGGCGTTCGCGGACTTCTGGAACCTCAACCGCAGGCGCCGGCTCCGCGCGTCCGAGCGGCCGCTCCTGCTCGAGACGGCCTCGACGTGGGAGCCGAGCATCCGGATCCAGCGCAACGTGCCCCGCCTCTGGGTGTTCCCGATCCGCGGGATGTACCTGGAGGCCATCAACCGGGCCAGCCGCAACGTGTGGCTGACCCAGGCCTACTTCCTGCCGGACCAGGACTTCGTCGACGCCCTCAAGGACGCCTCACGGCGCGGTGTCGACGTACGACTCCTGCTGCCCCTGAAGTCGAACCACATCGTCGCCGACTGGATCTCCCGCGGCTACTTCAGCCAGCTCCTCGACGCCGGCGTGCGGGTGCTGCGCTTCCGCGACGCGATGGTCCACGCGAAGACGGCGACGGTCGACGGCACCTGGTGCACCGTCGGTACGGCGAACATCGACCGGCTCAGCCTGCAGGGCAACTACGAGATCAACCTCGAGGCGATCGACCAGGAGCTCGCCAAGCAGCTCGAGGAGATCTTCCTCGTGGACCAGTCGAACTGTCTCGAGCTCACCAGCGAGGAGTGGGAGGCGCGCGACCTGCACCGCAAGTTCACCGAGGCCTTCCTGATGCCGCTCCGCCCACTGCTCTGACGCGGCGAGACCCGTCACGGCGTGACCCGTCGGGCGTGGCTGCCGTTACACCGGTCAACCCGCGACGTGTCCCGTGAGGAATGCCGATGTCCCGCGACGTCCCCCGACACGTGCTCGCGCGCAACCGGCTGGTCAAGGCCCTGGGCCCGGCCGAGCTGGCCTCGGCGATCGGGTCGGCGGCACACGCCGTCGACGGTCGTGGTGACCGGCTGCGACCACAGTGGATGACTTCCTTTCGCGCAACGAGCAACGGTTGCTGCGGTGGATCCGGGGCACCGGTAGTTTCGTCGACGTGCTCTACGACAACCGCCGGGCCGGGATCACGGGTGCCATGACCATCAACATGGCGATCGGCAAGGCGCTGCCGTCGGTCGTCCGACACGGCTTCATCGAGTCCGACGGTGTCTTCCGCGGCGACCTCCCGGAGGGCTACTACGGCGTGGACGACCGGCCGTCGTTCGCATCGAAGGTCGGACAGGGCGGATGAGGCCGCCTGTCCGCTACCTGGCCGGCAAGAACGTCTTCGTCACCGGCGCCGCCAGTGGGATCGGGCGCGCGGTCGCGCTCCAGGCTGCGCGGGACGGTGCGGTGCTGCACCTGACCGACATCCAGGCCGACCTGCTCGCGACTGTCGCCGAGGAGGCGGCGGAGGCCGGCGGACGAGTGGCCCTCGCGGAGCCGGCGGACATCTCCGACCACGACGCCGTACGCCGGCTCGCGAAGCAGGTCTTCGACGCCTCGGGCGCCATGGACGTGGTCCTCAACGTGGCCGGGATCGCGATCTGGGGAACGGTGCGCGGTCTCGAGCACGAGCACTGGCGCTCGCTCGTCGAGGTGAACCTGATGGGCCCGATCCACGTCATCGAGGAGTTCGTGCCACCGATGATCGACGCCGGGCGCGGCGGCCAGCTCGTCAACGTCTCCTCGGCGGCCGGGATCATCGCGATGCCATGGCATGCCGCGTACAGCGCGACCAAGTTCGGGCTGCGTGGCATTTCCGAGGTGCTGCGCTACGACCTGAGACGGCACCGGATCGGCGTGACCCTGGTGGCTCCGGGAGGGGTCGACACGGGGTTGGTGCAGACCATCCGGATCGCCGGCGTCGATTCCCAGGACCGCCGGTTCCGGCGGGCGCGGAAGCACTTCCAGTCCCACGCGGTGTCGCCGGAGAAGGCGGCCGACGCCATCTGGAAGGGCGTACGTCGCAACAAGTACTGGGTCTACACGTCGGTCGACATCCGGCTGGTGCACCTGCTGCAGCGCTACTTCCCGCCCGGCTACGTGCTCGCGATGCGGGTCTTCAACTGGGGCGCGCACCGGGTGCTGCCGGCCGTCGACGACGCCCGCCGATCGGACCTTGCGTGACCGGCGGCGTGCCACGCGTCGAGCCCGGCACTTGGCGGCAGACCGGCCCGGTCGTCGCGGCCTTCGCGCACGTCGCCGGCCGGGTGACCGGCACCGAGGCGCCTGCCGTGTTCCGAACACTGGGCCGAAACCGTGGGCTGTTCTGGGGCTGGCTGCACTTCGCGGGTCGGCTGATGCCCGGCGGTCGTCTCCCGCGTCGCCGGTCGGAGCTGGTGATCCTCCGGGTCGCGACCGCGTGCGGCTCGGACTACGAGCTCACCCAGCACCGTCGGCTCGGCCGCCGCGCCGGGCTCAGCAACGACGAGATCGCGCGCGTCGAGGGCGGCGGGCTCGACGGCTGGACCGGGCGCGACCGGACCCTGCTGGCGGCGACGGACGAGCTGCTCGCGACCGAGGACCTCACCGACGAGTCCTGGCTCGCGCTACGCGCGGACTACGACGAGCACGAGGCGATCGAGATCGTGATGCTGGTCGGCCACTACCGGATGCTCGCCGCCGCGCTCCGCACGCTCCGGGTGGTCCCGGACCTGCCCCGGCGCTGAGTGGGGCTTGTCGGCGGGCGCCCGTAGGGTCGTAGCCATGCGCCCGATCACCGACCTCGAGCGTCGCGTCGCACCGTTCAAGGTGGAGTCCGACTACCAGCCGTCCGGCGACCAGCCCGCTGCCATCGCCGAGATCACGCGTCGGATCGAGGGCGGCACGCCGGACGTCGTACTGCTCGGCGCCACCGGCACCGGCAAGACGGCCACGGTGGCCTGGGTGGCCGAGCAGGTGCAGCGGCCGCTGCTCGTGCTGCAGCCCAACAAGACCCTGGCCGCGCAGTTCGCCAACGAGCTGCGGCAGCTGTTCCCGAGGAACGCGATCGAGTACTTCGTCTCCTACTACGACTACTACCAGCCCGAGGCCTACGTCCCGCAGACCGACACCTACATCGAGAAGGACAGCTCGATCAACGAGGAGGTCGAGCGGCTGCGCCACTCGGCCACCAACAGCCTGTTGACCCGGCGCGACGTGATCGTGGTGTCGACCGTGTCCTGCATCTACGGTCTCGGCACCCCGCAGGAGTACGTCGACCGCATGGTGCGGCTGCGGGTGGGGGAGGAGCACGACCGCGACACCGTGCTGCGCCGGCTGGTCGAGATCCAGTACACCCGCAACGACCTGACCTTCACCCGCGGCACCTTCCGGGTGCGCGGCGACACCCTCGAGATCTTCCCGGTCTACGAGGAGATGGCAGTCCGGGTCGAGTTCTTCGGCGACGAGATCGAGCGGCTGATGACGCTCCACCCGGTCACCGGGGAAGTGCTCACGGAGGACACCGAGCTCTACATCTTCCCGGCCAGCCACTACGTCGCCGGCCCCGAGCGCATGGAACGAGCGATCCGCGGCATCGAGGCCGAGCTCGCCGAGCAGCTCGCGACGTTCGAGCGGCAGGGCAAGATGCTCGAGGCGCAGCGACTCGGCATGCGCACGTCCTACGACATCGAGATGATGCGCCAGATCGGCACCTGCTCGGGCATCGAGAACTACTCGATGCACATCGACGGCCGCTCCCGGGGCTCGGCACCCAACTGCCTCCTCGACTACTTCCCCGAGGACTTCCTGCTCGTCATCGACGAGTCCCACGTCGCGGTGCCCCAGGTCGGCGGCATGTACGAAGGCGACATGTCCCGGAAGCGCAACCTGGTCGAGCACGGCTTCCGGCTCCCGAGCGCGATGGACAACCGCCCGCTGCGGTGGGAGGAGTTCCTCGACCGGATCGGCCAGACCATCTACCTATCGGCGACGCCGGGGAACTACGAGCTCGACAAGGTCCAGGGCGACGTCGTCGAGCAGATCATCCGGCCGACCGGCCTGATCGACCCCGAGGTGGTCATCAAGCCCACCAAGGGGCAGATCGACGACCTCATCCACGAGATCCGGCTCCGCACCGAGCGCAACGAGCGGGTGCTGGTCACGACTCTGACCAAGAAGATGTCGGAGGACCTCACCGACTACCTGCTCGACGCCGGGGTCCGCACCCGCTACCTGCACTCCGAGGTCGACACCCTCAAGCGCATCGAGCTGCTCCGTGACCTGCGCCTCGGCGCCTACGACGTCCTGGTCGGCATCAACCTGCTGCGCGAGGGTCTCGACCTGCCCGAGGTCTCGCTGGTGTCGATCCTCGACGCCGACAAGGAAGGCTTCCTGCGGTCCGACAAGTCGCTGATCCAGACCATCGGCCGCGCCGCGCGCAACGTGTCGGGCCAGGTGCACATGTACGCCGACCGGATCACCCCGTCGATGGAGTCTGCCGTCGAGGAGACCAACCGGCGCCGGGACAAGCAGATCGCCTACAACAAGGCGCACGGCGTCGACCCGCAGCCGTTGCGGAAGAAGATCGCCGATATCACCGAGATGCTCGCCCGTGAGGACGAGACGACCCAGGAGCTGCTCCAGACCTGGGCCGACGCCGGGGTGAAGGGCCGGGCCGGGGGCGTCCGTGGACGTCGGGCGCCGGTGCCGACCCTCGGCGAGAGCGCCGCGGGGGAGCACGCCCCGCAGCTTGCCGGACTACCCAGCTCCGACCTGGCGGCCCTGATCCAAGACCTCACCGACCAGATGAAGGGCGCCGCCGCTGAGCTACAGTTCGAGCTCGCCGCCCGACTGCGCGACGAGATCAACGAGCTCCGCAAGGAGCTGCGCCAGATGGTGGAAGCGACGAAGTGAGGAGCGGGGTGCCGACCGAGGAACGAGGTCGAAGCACCCCCGACGAGCGAGGAGCCAAGGCACGCGAAGCGAGCCCTCGGCCACCAAGCAGATCGGCCTCGCTCAGGCCTTGAGCTTGCGCAGGTGGCTGAGACCGACCAGGCGAGCGATCACCAGCGCCACGTAGAGCACACCCGCGACCTGCTCCACCATGACCAGCGACCGGGCGTTGTCGAGGACGGGGTAGACGTCCGACAACCCCACGCTGGTGAGTGTGGTGAAGGACAGGAAGAGCAGCTCGAACCAGTCGACGTCCGCGCCCGCCTCCACGCCGTACGCGACGAAGGACCCCGGCCAGAGGACCTGCGCGGCGGCGTACAGGTAGGCGAACGCCCAGGCGACGACGGTGAAGGCCGCGCCGACGGCGTACAGCTCGTCCCGGGTGACGACGTCGTCGTGGAACAGGTAGCGGATCATCGCGTAGGAGACGAAGAGGTAGAACGGCACGTGGAACACCGCCGAGGTCAGCACGATCCAGTCGGACTCTCGGCTGACCGCCTCGAGGACCGCGAAAACCATTGCAGGGAGCCCGAGGACGACCGCGACCCAGCTCAGGACAGGAGTAGCCCGCACCGCCCACGCGGCGATGAACACGACGCCCATCTGCACCACGCCGACCACGGCATGACCCGCAGTCGAGTCCTCGAGAAACGGATAGATGAGCACCACGAGGAG
Organism: uncultured Actinomycetota bacterium; assembly: GCA_963846535.1. GTDB lineage: Bacteria > Actinomycetota > Actinomycetes > Propionibacteriales > Nocardioidaceae > Nocardioides. The sequence continues at coordinate 732,378 of CAWJWK010000003.1, read as the reverse complement.
CTGTGCACCGAGCAGGACGGCGGACGGGTGTCGGCGGACCGTGCGGAGCGTCGCGTCAGGTTTGCTCACGATTCGGCATGGTACGGCGGTCGGTGAGCCGTTCTCGGGAATGACACCCGTCCAGGTCGGGTGACCCCGTAGCGTGACCGGCATCGGTCACCGGTCGTTAGCGAGTTGTGTAACGCGCCACAGTTTGTGTAACGCGCCACAGTATGGTTCGTTTAATCCAATAACGAGAACACGTTCTACTATGGCGCCGTCGCAAGGGCGGGGGAGGTGACCGGGTTGGCGTTCAACGCTGCGTCGGTCATTCGTGGACCCGGGGAACTCGCGCTCATGACCGTCGAGGTCACCAAGCGGATCTTCACCAGGCCGTTCCAGTTCCGCGAGTTCGTCGAGCAGGCCTGGTTCATCACCAGCGTCACCCTGATGCCGACCATCTTGGTGTCGATCCCGTTCGGCGCGGTCATCTCGCTCCAGGTCGGCAATCTGACCGGCCAGCTCGGCGCGCAGTCTTTCGCTGGTGCCACGGCTGTGCTGGCCACCGTCCGCGAGGCGGCACCGATCGCCGCGGCGATGATCATCGCCGGCGCCGCGGGCTCGGCCATCTGCTCCGACCTCGGCGCGCGAAAGATCCGTGAAGAGATCGATGCGATGGAAGTGCTCGGCATCGACCCGCTCGAGCGTCTCGTCGCACCCCGGGTGGTGGCCACGATGTTCGTCGCGTTCATGATCAACGGGATCGTGATCACGGCCGGAATCCTGGGCGGCTACTTCTTCACCGTCATCGTGCAGGACGGTTCGGCCGGGGCCTTCCTCTCGTCGTTCACGGCTCTGGCGTCGCTGCCCGACCTCTACATCGCGATGATCAAGGCGCTCATCTTCGGTTGGCTGGCCGCGATCGTGGGGGCATACAAGGGACTCAACGCCGGAGGTGGGCCGCTCGGCGTAGGCCGCGCCGTCAACGAGGCCGTCATCGTCGCGTTCATGCTGCTGTTCTTCCTGAACGCGATCATCTCTGCGATCTACTTCCAGGTCGTCCCTCCGGTGGGCCTCTGACATGGCCGTGGTCAACGAGCTCGCCCGCGACGCCCTGCAGGGGCGCCGCCGGTCGCTGGAGCAGTACGGCGACCAGCTGCTGTTCTACGTGAAGGCCATCCTCTGGGTGCCCGCCGCGATCAAGCGCTACCCGCGCGAGATCTGGAACACCCTGGCCGAGGTCGCCTTCGGCGCCGGCGGGCTGAGCGTCATCGCCGGGTCGGTGGGCGTGATCGCCTTCATGTCGTTCTTCGCCGGGACCGAGGTTGGCCTCCAGGGTTACGCGTCACTGAGCCAGATTGGCGTCGCGAAGTTCAGCGCGTTCATCTCGGCGTACTTCAACACTCGTGAGGTGGCACCGCTCGTCTCCGCGATCGCGCTCGCCGCGACCGTCGGTTGCGGCTACACGGCCCGGCTCGGCGCGATGCGGATCTCCGAGGAGATCGACGCGCTCGAGGTGATGGCGATCCCGTCGCTGCCGTTCCTCGTGACGACGCGGATCGTCGCGGCGTTCATCGCGGTGATCCCGCTCTACATCGTCGCGCTGTGCGCGTCGTACCTCTCGCCACGCCTCATCGTCGTCTACATCTACGGGCAGTCCGCGGGTACCTACGACCACTACTTCCTGCAGTTCCTGCCACCGATCGACATGCTGTGGTCGTTCTTCAAGCTGCTGTTCCTCGCCGTAGCGGTGATCCTCATCCACTGCTACTACGGCTACACCGCCTCCGGCGGGCCTGCGGGCGTCGGCCAGGCTGTCGGTCGGGCGATCCGGACCAGCATCGTCACCATCGTGGTGGCCGACTTCTTCCTGAGCTTCGCGATCTGGGGATCGACGACGACGGTGAGGATCACCGGCTGATGAATCACCCCACGAGGTTCTTCTCCCCCGCTTCGCTCCTCCGAACAACTTCGCGGGGGCCCCGATAATGCTCGTCAACATCCACCACGACACGGCCAAGGAGCACAACCGGCTCCTGGTCGCCGGCATCGGCTTCCTGGTCGCGATCGCACTCCTGGTCTACCTGTCGATCGCGATCTACAACAAGGACTTCGACCGGGTCACGACGGTGACGGTCAAGGCCGACCGCGCCGGCCTGCAGCTCGCCAAGTTCGGTGACGTGCGCTTGAACGGCGCCCTGGTCGGTCAGGTCCGGACGATCAGTCAGGACGGCGAAGAGGCCGAGATCGAGATCGCGCTGCGCCCCGAGGCGGCGAAGGAGATCCCGGCCAACGTCGAGGTCGAGATCCTGCCGACCACGCTGTTCGGGCAGAAGTACCTCCTCCTGAAGCGCCCGGCGGACCCGTCCTCCGACGCCATCCAGGACGGCGATGTCATCCCGGCCGAGCGGGTCAACACCAACGTCGAGCTGAGCCAGATCCTCGCCGACCTGTTCCCGCTGCTGCGCGCGGTGCGGCCTGCCGACCTCAACGCGACGCTGAACGCGCTGTCGACCGCGCTGCAGGGACGGGGCGAGCAGATCGGCGAGACCATGGACGAGCTGGGTGCCTACCTCGCGGAGATTGACGACCACCTTCCGACGCTGCGGCAGGACCTGATCGCGCTCGCCGACGTCGCCGACACCTACGACCTGGCGGCGCCCGACCTGCTCAACACGCTCGACAACATCACGGTGACAAGCCGGACCATCAGCGAGAAGGCCGACGACCTCGACGTCTTCTTCTCCGACCTGGCCGGTCTCGCGAGGACGTCGACCCGGATCCTGCGCGCCAACGAGCAGAACATGATCGAGGTCGGCCGGGTGACCGAGCCTGTGCTCGCGCTGCTGGCGACCTACTCGCCGGAGCTCCCCTGCCTGCTCAAGGGCGCAGCGGCGTACGCACCGATCCTCTCGAAAACCTTCGAGGGCAATGTCGTCAAGCAGTACATGGAGTTCGGCCAGGGCCAGTACCGCCACTTCGACGAGGACGATCTGATGGAGTACGGCGAGGTCGGTCACGGGCCATGGTGCCTGGGCCTCCCTCGCTTCAAGGTCCCCGGTGACCGGGTGCCGCTGGACAACGGCAGCGACATCGACGAGAACCCGCCGACCAGTGTTCTCCCCAATTTCGGAGCGCTGCCCGCCATCGACCTCACCAGCGGCTTCGCCGGCAGCGAGGGCGACCAGGAGGTCGTCAACGCGCTGCTGGCCACCCACAGCGGCAGGCAGCCAGCGGAGTACGGCGCGCTCGGGCCGCTGCTGTACGGGCCGGTCGTGCGGAAGGGGATGCGGGCCGAATGACCTCCAAGCACAGCCGCAACGCGGTCTTCGTCGCAGCCGGCATCAAGCTGGTCATCTTCAGCGTCATCTCGTTGCTGACCACGGCGTTGCTCGTGGTGATCATGGGCAACATCGGACTCGGCGCCGGAAGGACGTACGAGGCGATCTTCACCAACGCGAGCACGCTGGACAAGGGCGATGACGTCCGCGTGGCGGGCGTCAGCGTCGGTGAGGTCAAGAAGGTGGAGCACTACGAGCGGGCGATGGCGAGGGTGACCTTCCGGATCGATGCCGACATCGACCTCACCACGGCCTCGACGGCCGAGATCCGGTTCCTCAACCTGGTCGGCGACCGCTACCTGGCGCTGGAGAAGGGGAGGGGCGCGGACGACGCCGAGACCCTCGACGAGGGTGACACGATCCCCGTGGCGAACACGCGTCCGTCGCTCGACCTCACCGTGCTCTTCAACGGGTTCAAGCCGCTGTTCCAGGCACTGACGCCGGACCAGGTCAACGAGCTGAGCATGAACCTGGTCCAGGTGCTCCAGGGCGAGGGCGGCACGGTCCGCGGCCTGCTGGAGCACACGGCTTCCCTGACGACGGCCCTGGCAAACCGCGACCAGCTCATCGGTGAAGTGGTGACCAACCTGAGCGAGACCATGGAAACGGTCAACCGGCGCCGCCAGCAGCTGAGCACTCTCGTCATCGAGCTGAAGGACTGGATGCAGGACCTGGCTCGCGACCGCAAGACCATCGGTGGGTCGCTCGACAACATCTCCGACCTGACGGTGACCGTCGCCGACCTGCTGAGGCGAGGCCGGCCGCTGCTGAAGCGGGACATCGCGGCCCTGCACGACCTGGCCAAGCTGCTGAACGACCCCGACCAGCGCGCCGAGGTCGTCGACCTGCTCGAGCGGATGCCCGAGGTCATGTCGGACCAGATCCGCACCGGGACCTACGGGTCCTGGTACCAGTACTACGTCTGCGCCAGCTCGGTGCAGCTCACCCTCCCCGCCGGCCTCGGCAACATCCCGATCATCAACCAGATCGAGGACGCCTTCGGCAGCTACGAGTTCGCCTCTTCGGCCCCGAGGTGCCAGGACCGATGAAGAACAACGACGCGCGCGTCCTCCGGCTCGGTGTCATCACCCTGGTGGTGATGGCAGTGCTCTCGGCCGCGACCTTCAACCTCAGTAAGTTCCCCGGCTTCCGCGGCACCACCTACTACGCGGAGTTCAGCGACGCGAGCGGCCTGCACAAGGGCAATATGGTCCAGGTCGGCGGGATCCGGGTCGGCCGGGTCAGCGACGTCACGCTCGACGAGGACCGGGTCCTGGTGAAGTTCGAGATCGACGACGGCGACGTCGACTTCGGACCGGACTCGACGGCGTCGATCGAGGTCCTCAACCTGCTCGGCGAGAAGTACCTCGACCTCCAGCCCTCTCCGGAGGGCCAGCTCGAGAGTGGCGGCAAGATCCCACTCGACAACACCGTGGCGGCCTACGACATCGTCGGCGTGTTCGGGGACTTGACGACCACCGTCGAGGACATCGACACCACCCAGCTCACCGAGGCGCTCGACGTCGTCTCCCAGACGATGAACGACTCCGCTCCGGAGATCGCCGCGTCCTTCGATGGCATTGCGCGGCTCTCGCGCAGCGTCTCCCAGCGGGACGAGCAGATCCAGACCCTCTTCGAGAGCTCGCAGCAGGTGACGAAGGTCCTCGAGCGGCGCAGCGCCGACATCGTCGACCTGATGCGGCACAGCGACCTGGTCTTCAAGGAGCTCCGCAGCCGGAAGGCAGCCATCCACCGTTTGCTCGTGAACGCCCGCGTGCTCGCGATCGAGCTGCGGGGAGTTGCCGAGGACAACGAGGAGCAGATCGGGCCGGCCCTCGCAGAGGTCGACGACCTGCTGGGCATGCTCGTCGCCAGACGCGACCAGCTGAAGGCCACGCTGCACCAGGTCGGGCCTTACGTCGAGATCCTCAGCAACATCATCGGCACGGGTCCCTGGTTCGACGCCCTGGCCATCAACATCGCCTCGTTCCCGACCGGCGAGTTCACCCCGGAACCGGTGGAGTGAAGACGATGGTGACGAAGATCTGGAAAGGCATCGACCGACGGATCGTCCTGCTGGTCCTGCTGCTGATCGTCCTGGGCGCGGTCCTGAACGTCGCGCGGACGCCCAAGGAGATGAAGACGGTGACAGCGGAGTTCCCGCGTGCGGTCAGCGTCTACAAGGGCACCGACGTGCGCATCCTCGGCGTCAACGTCGGTGAGGTCACCGCGGTCACCCCGGCCGGCAACGCCGTTCGGGTCGAGATTGAGTACGACGCGTCGTACGACGTGCCGGCCGACGCGCAAGCAGTGATCGTCACCCCGACCCTGGTCGCCGACCGGTTCGTCCAGCTGACCCCGGTCTACGAGAGCGGCCCGACGCTGAAGGACGGCGCCGAGATCGAGCTGCCCGACACCGGCGTCCCGGTGGAGCTGGACCGCATCTACAGCAGCCTCCAGGCGCTCACCCGCGCGCTGGGTCCCAACGGCGTCAACAAGAACGGCTCGCTCAACAATCTTCTCAGGGCCGGCCGGGAGGCGCTGGAGGGCCAGGGCGCGGCCGGCAACGAGATGATCCGCGAGCTGGCGCTGGCCGCCGAGACGTTCGGCGACGGCGCCGGCCCACTGTTCGAGACGGTGACCAATCTCGCCCGGTTCACCGAAACACTCGCCGACAACGACGCGTTGGTTCGCGCTTTCATGCGGGACCTGGCGGGAGTGTCGCAGACACTGGCGGCCGAGAGCGACGAGCTCCAACAGGCTGTGGCCGCGGTGGCGAGCGCCGTCGGCACCGTGGAGACGTTCGTGAGGGACAACCGGGAGGGTCTGGCCAAGAACATCCGCCAGCTGACCTCGGTGATGTCGGCGATCGCCTCGGAGAAGGACAACCTGAGGTCGGCCCTGGAGATCGCGCCCACGGCGATGGACTCCCTCCACCTCGGGTTCGACCACCAGACAGGTTCCCAGAACTCGCGGGTCGGCATCTCCGGCAACATCTGGACGGCTGACGGCTTGATCTGCGGGCTGCTCCAGCAGCGGCCCGGCGTGCCGAGCGCCCTGAAGGACGCTGCTTGCGACCTCGTCGCCCAGCTGCTGAGCCCGATCGTCGACAACCTGCCCCCGCTGCCAGCCGGCTACGAGCAGTACGCCGGGAAGCCCGCGGTGCGCAAGAGCGGTCGCATCGAAGTGCCGGCGACGTCGGACCTGGGGTACGCGCCGGTCGACAACCCGTCGCTCACCAGTCTGCTCGGAGGCGGGTCATGACCAGGACCCTCAGTTGGTTGCTCGCGGCGTCCCTCTCGGCCGGGCTCCTCACCGGGTGCGACTTCGACGGTGCCTACGACCTGCCGCTGCCGGGCTCCCCGGTTGACGCCGACGACGCGTTCGAGGTCAAGGCCGAGTTCCACGACGTGCTCAATGTCGTGCCACGATCGCCGGTCATGGTCGACGACGTCGTCGTCGGTGAGGTGACCGAGGTCGAGCGGGACGGCTGGCACGCCGAGGTGATCCTGAGGATCAAGGACGGCACGGTTCTGCCGGACAACGCCATCGCCGACATTCAGCAGGTTTCGCTGCTCGGGGAGAAGTACGTCTCGCTGGAGTCGCCGACCGAGCAGGCACCGGTGGGGCGGCTGGAGGAGGGTGACGAGATCCCGCTGTCGGTCACGGGTCGCAACCCGGAGGTCGAAGAGGTGCTCGGGGCGCTCTCGTTCCTTCTGAGCGGCGGCGGCGTGGCCCAGCTCGGCACGATCACCCGGGAGGCCAACTTGGTGATGAGCGGACGGGAGGACCGACTCAAGGCGCTCCTCGGCTCGCTGGAGGGAGTCGTCGGCACGCTCGACGCCCAGAAGGCCGACATCATCAACGCGATGGAGTCGATGAACAACCTGGCCGCGACGCTGAACGCCGAGAAGGAGACGATCGGCGACGCGCTCGACGCGATCGGCCCGGCTATCGACGTCCTCGCCGACCAGCACGACGAGCTGATCGACATGCTGGCCGCTCTCGAGGAGCTCGGCCGAGTCGGCACGAGGGTGATCAACGCGAGCAAGGAGGACATCCTCAAGATGCTCGACCACCTCTATCCGGTGCTCGACGGGCTGCACAAGGCCGGCCACAAGCTAGGCCCCGGTTTGAACCTGCTGGTCAGCTTCCCGTTCCCCAAGGCGGCCAACGACATCGTCGAGGGTGACTTCGCTGACACGACGATGACGGTCGACCTGAACTTCGCGAACCTGCTCAAGGGCATCGGGCTCCCCGAGATCGAGCTGCCTGACCCCGGACAGGTCCTCAACGCCGTGCAGAGGTGCTTGCGCAGCGGCAGCCTGACCAGCGCCGCGTGCGCGCGAGTCCTCCAGAACGCCAACCTCCTCGCCGACCTGCGCCGGCAGTGCCGCCGCCCACCGCTCGCCGACAGCCCGGTCTGCGTGCTCCTCAACGCGCTGCCGGACGTCGACCTCGGTGGCCTCCTCAACCGCGAACTTCTCGACGACTCGCTCAACGGTTTGACCGAAGCCGTCCCCGGGTTGTCGCGGGAGCTCCTGCGTGGTGTCGAGCCCGACTCCTCCGACGACCCGTCCCGCCTGCTGGGGGTGACGACATGATGAGCCGTGGGGTTCGGATCCGACTCGGCGCCTTCGTGGTCCTCAGCGCGGTGGGCATCACCTACATCACGGCCAGCTACCTCGGGTTGGTCGATCGGATCACCGGGAGCGGGCACACGGTGACAGCGACCCTGCCGGGCTCCGGCGGATTGTTCGAGGGGAGTGAGGTGACCTACCGCGGCGTCAAGATTGGCAAGGTCACCAAGATGACCCCGACGAGGGAGGGCATCGAGGTCGAGATGGCGATCGAGGAGGAGGTCGAGCTGCCGACCGATTCTGCGATCTATGTCCACAACCTGTCGGCGGTCGGCGAGCAGTACCTCGACTTCCAGCCGGAGGACGAAGAGGGCCCCTACGCCAAGGACGGCACCGTCTTCCACGGCGACGAGTCGTCGCTCCCGGTCGACGAGGCGGACCTGCTGGTCGACCTCGACGACTTCGTCGGCTCGGTCGACAAGCGCAGCCTCCAAATCACGATCGAGGAGCTCGGCATCCTCTTCGGCGACACCGGGCGCGAGCTGCAGGCCCTGCTCGACAACGGCTCGGTGTTCATCCGCGAGGCCTCCGCGCACCTCGACGAGACCGTTGCGCTGCTGCGCAACGGTCTCACGGTGCTGCGCACCCAACAGGGCCAGGACGAGAACATCCGCTCATTTGCCCGCGACCTCTCGACGGTGACGGCAGCCTTGCGCGGAAGTGACCAGGAGCTGCGGAAGGTCCTGAGCAGCACCCCGGGCGCCGCCCGCGAGCTGCAGAAGCTGCTGGAAGAGGTCGAGCCCACGCTGCCCGTGTTGTTCGGCGACCTGATCACCGTCGACCAGATCGTGCTCGCCAACCTCGCCGGGCTCGAGCAGCTGCTCGTGACCTACCCGACGTTGATCGCGGGCGGCCCGACGGGCAGCACCCGCGACGGGTACGGCCACATCAACCTCCAGTTCGACTACTCGGTGCCCCCGTGCACAGAGGGCTACCTTCCGCCCAGCCGGTGGCGCAGCCCGCAGGACCGGACCGACGCACCGTACTTCCCGGCCAAGTGCGACTCTCCTGCGCCGTACGTCATGCGCGGTCCCAAGTACGTGCCGGCCCGTCGCGGTAACGCCTCCCCGCCACGCGTCTACAGTGGCGCGTACGATCCGGTGACGGGGGAGGTGCCGGGCCTGCGGGATGACGAGGGCCGCCAGGTCCAGTTCCGTCAGCCGGGGAATCTGTCCGTCCTTGGAGGGGATGCGTGGAAGTGGCTGCTCGTGGGTCCGGTGGCTCGTTGACGTCAGAGTCGTCCGGGAAGCGTGGAAGTCGTAGCGCGTCTCGTCTCAACACCGTGCTCGCGGTCGTGACCGTGGTGGCAGTTGCAGCCGTCTGCGCCGGTGCCTGGCTGATGGACCGCACCTACGACAACCGCGCGGATGCTGTTGCCGGCGGCGGGTTCTGGGCAGTGCTGACGATCGACCGTGACGATGCTGCGACCGGCTCCACCCGCGCCGGCGAGGACGTCGGCAACGGCACGGTGGAGGCGATGGACGCGGCGCCGCAGGCGCAGCAGGTCCGCACCGCGGACCAGATCGAGGCGGCGACCAGGATGGCCAACGCCTTCCTCAATCTCGAACACGAGAACATCGAGGCCAACATCGAGGCGGTCAAGGCGCTGGCGACCGGGCCGTTCCTCCGGCAGTACACACGGGCGACGGACGACCTCGTGAAGCTGACCCGCCGCGCGAAGGCGACCCAGACCGGCGAGGTCGAATGGGCCGGTCTGGTGGCGGGTGACGACGACAGCGGCACCGTGATCGTTGCAACCTCGGGTTCGATCTCCAACAAGCTGACCGAGTTCGAACCGGTCGCGCGGACCTACCGGCTCCAGCTCGAGGTCGACCTCGTCGACGGCCGATGGCTGACCAGCGATCTGCAGTACGTCAGGTGACCGCCCCATGAGCCGCTCCACGCCGCGACGCCCCTCGCGCACATCGACTCCTCGGCCCCGCAAGATCGCAGGCCGGGAGGACGCCCCTTCGGAGTCAGCCGACGAGACGTCGGCTGCCGCAACCCCGGTCGAGGGCGCAGCCCCGCCCCCGCCGCCGAAGCCCCCACGCCGCCCGGTCGCGGAGCGACCGGACGAGCCGGACGACGAAACGACCCCAGCCGGCGCCGGCACCACCTCGACCCTGCTCGCGGTGCTGGGGGTGCTCGTCGTGGTGCTCGCACTGCAGTGCGGCTGGTTCGTCGTGAACGCGGTGCGCGACGTCGAGGTCGGCGCCACGTCGTCCTCGACGGACGATGCGTCGGACGACGCGCCGATCGCGGTGCCGGACGGGAAGCCGGTGGTGCTTAACCAGCTCGCGGTCCAAGAAGGTGTCGAAGCGGCCGCGGCGGCGGCGGAGGCCATGTTCGCGCGCAACTGGGAGAACTACGACGAGGGAGTCGAGAACGCCGTCGCGCTGATGACCGAGGGGTTCGGCGAGGAGTTCCGCACCACGACCGAGGACGTGCGGCAGGAGTTCGTCCGCAAGGAGACCGAGGTGCAGGTTCGGGTGGTCGCGCAGAGTGTCGTGCGGGCCAACGACACCGAGCTCGAGGCGCTGATCTTCCTGAACCAGTACGTCTTCCGGGGCGAGGGCGAGGACTCCAAGTCCACCTACACGCCCTACCGGGCCCTGGTGACGATGGTGCACACCACTGAGGGCTGGCTGGTCGACGGAGTCGACACCAAATAGGAGAGGGTCATGACCCACGAAGAAGTAGAACACGTTACAGTTTCTTCCGTGGAGCATGACCTGGTGATCGTGGGCGCGGGCCCGACCGGGCTGTTCGCTGCCTACTACGCCGGGTTCCGCGGCCTGCGGGTCGCGGTCGTCGACTCGCTGCCGGAGCTCGGTGGGCAGATCACTGCGATGTATCCCGAGAAGGCGATCCTCGATGTCGCGGGCTTCCCGAACGTCAAGGGCCGCGACCTGGTCACCGGTCTCGTCGAGCAGGCGGCGACGGCGTCGCCGTCGTACCTCCTGGACCGCACGGCGACCACCCTCGAGCAGGACGCCGACGGGGTCACCCTCGGGCTTGACGACGGCTCGACGGTGCGGGCCAAGGTCATGATCATCACGGCGGGCATCGGGAAGTTCAGCCCGCGGCCGCTGCCGTCGGGCGAAGGCTGGCTGGGACGCGGCATGGAGTTCTTCGTGCCCAGCTTCGCGCCGTACGCCGGCAAGGACGTCGTGATCGTCGGCGGCGGCGACAGCGCGTTCGACTGGGCCCTGCACCTCGAGCCGATCGCCAACTCGGTGACGCTCGTCCACCGACGCGACGCCTTCCGCGCTCACGCGCGCACGGTCGAGCAGGTCCGGGCGTCTTCCGCCGAGATCATCACCAAGGCGGAGGTCACCGCGATGCGGGACGCCGACGGCGGCGACGTCGGTGACCTGGCCGAGGTGGACATCACCGTCGACGGCGAGGTGACGACGCACAAGGCGCAGGCCGTGGTCGCGGCGCTGGGCTTCATCGCCGACCTCGGCCCCCTGCAGCAGTGGGGCATCGAGACGAACAAGCGGCACCTGATCGTGGACTCCTCGATGCGCACCAATCTGGAGCGGGTCTTCGCGGCCGGCGACATCACCGACTACCCGGGCAAGGTGCGGCTGATCGCGGTCGGCTTCGGCGAGGCGGCCACGGCCGTCAACAACGCCGCGGTGGTCATCGACCCGTCGGCCCACGTGTTCCCGGGGCACTCATCGGAGGGGAGCTGAGGATGGCGGGCGGACGCGACGCGGTCAAGCTGACCGACGACGAGGTGCAGGCGCTGCTGGGCGAGAACCTGAAGGTCCAGGTCGCGAGCAACGGACCCGACGGGATCCCGCACCTGACCACGCTCTTCTATATCGTCCGGGACGGGAAGATCGTGTTCTGGACCTACGCCCGGAGTCAGAAGATCGTCAATCTCGAGCGCGACCCCCGGGTCAGCGCGCTGGTCGAGGACGGCACCGACTACTTCGAGCTGCGCGGCGTCTCGATCAAGGGCAAGGCCGAGATCGTGCGCGACTACGACGCGATCTACTCGATCGGCTCCGAGGTCGCCACCCGGATGGTGGCCGCGGAGTCCTTCGAGGCGCTCGGCGACCTCGGACGAGAGACAGTCGAGAAACAGGCGCAGAAGCGCGTCGGCGTGATCATCCATCCGGAGCACGTCGCCACCTGGGACCACCGGAAGATGGTGTGAGGAGAGTGACCATGAAGATCAAGGTCGACTTCGACCTGTGCGAGTCGAACGCGATGTGCGAAGCACTCGCCCCGGACGTGTTCGAGCTCGACGACGACGACTTCCTCCAGCTCAACACCGACGAGGTGACGCCGGAGAACGAGCAGCGGGTGCGGCAGGCCGTCGCCGCCTGCCCGCGCGCCGCCATCAGCATCGTCGAGGACTCGGAGTGAACTCAACCCACGAAGTGAGCACGAGTCTCGACGGCAAGGTCGCGATCGTCACCGGCGCCGGCGCCGGACTGGGTCGCGCCGAGGCGCTGGCGCTCGCAGATGCCGGAGCCCGGGTCATCATCAACGACCTGCCGGGCGCGGGCGACGAGGCGGCGGAGGAGATCCGCAGCCGCGGTGGCGAGGCCACCGTCGTGGCCGGCGACGTCAGCGAGCGGGCAACGGCCGACGCGATGGTCGCGGCCGCGGTCGACGGGTACGGCGCGCTCGACGTCGTCGTCAACAACGCCGGCATGACTCGTGACCGGATGCTCTTCAACATGGCCGACGAGGAGTGGGATGCCGTGATCGCGGTCCACCTCCGCGGCCACTTCCTGCTGAGCCGCAATGCGGCGTCGTACTGGCGCGGAAGGTCGAAGGACGCCGGGGCGCCGGTCTACGGCAGCGTCATCAACACCGCGTCCGAGGCGTTCCTCGGCGGCTCGCCGGGACAGCCCAACTATGCCGCGGCGAAGGCCGGCATCGCCGCGCTCACCCTGTCCACCGCGCGCGGTCTGTCACGCATCGGCGTGCGCGCCAATGCGATCTGCCCGCGCGCCCGCACCGCGATGACCGCCGAGGTGTTCGGTGAGGACACGTCCGGCGGCGCCGTCGATCCCTACTCGGCCGACCACGTCGCACCGCTGGTCGCCTACCTCGCGTCGCCGGCGGCCGAGCGGATCACCGGCCAGGTCTTCGTCGTCTACGGCGGCATGGTCGCCGTGGTCGCGGCGCCGGTTGTGGAGCAGCGGTTCGACGCCTCCGGAGACCTGTGGACCGGCGACGACCTCGACAAGCAGCTCGGCGGCTTCTTCGCCGACCGCGATCCCGCGGTCGGCTTCGCAGCCGACTCGATCATGCAGCTAGGAGTCTGAAGTGGGTCGTCTCGACAACAAGGTCGCCATCGTCACCGGTGGCGCGATGGGGCAAGGCGAGGCGATCGTGCGAGCCTACGTCGCCGAGGGTGCCAAGGTCGTCATCGCCGACATTGCCAAGGAGGCGGGTCAGGCGCTCGCCGACGAGCTCGGTGCCGACGCGCACTTCGCCTCCCACGACGTCAGCGACGCCGCGGCCTGGGCGACCCTGGTCGAGGACACGAACCAGCGGTTCGGTCCGGTCAACGTGCTGGCCAACAACGCGGGTCTGCTCCGGTTCGGCCGCATCGAGGAGATGCCGCTCGAGGAGTTCATGCTGCTGGTCAACGTCAACCAGGTCGGCGTGTTCCTCGGCATGCAGGCGGTCGGTCGCACCATGCGCATGAACGGCGGCGGCTCGATCATCAACGCGTCGTCGGTCGAAGGGCTCGCCGGCATGCCGTCGTGCACGGCCTACGCCGCGACCAAGTGGGCGATCAGGGGCATGACGAAGTGCGCGGCCATGGAGATGGGTCCGAAGGGGATCCGGGTCAACTCGGTCCACCCCGGCATGATCGACACCCCGATGACCCGGGTGCACGGCGGCGACGCCGCGATGGAGTTCGGCGCCAGCAAGGTGCCGCTCCGCCGCGTGGGCACGCCTGACGACATCGCGCCGGTCTACGTGTTCCTGGCCAGCGACGAGTCCAGCTACATCAACGGCGCCGAGATCGCCGTCGACGGGGGAGTGACCTCCACCCACGCGTTCGGGGCCTAGATTGTCGGGATGAGCCGCATCATCGACGCCGACTACCTCGTGGTGGGTGCCGGCGCAATGGGCATGGCGTTCGCCGACGCCCTGATCGACCACGCCGACGTAAGGGTCGCCGTCGTCGACCGCCGCCACAGTGTGGGCGGGCACTGGCTGGAGGCATATCCGTTCGTCCAGCTGCACCAGGCCTCTGCCTTCTACGGCGTCCCGTCCACCTTGCTCGGTGGCGGTCAGCTGCAGCAGCGAGGACCGGAAGAGGGCCTGCAGGAGCGCGCTTCGCAAGCGGCGATCTGTGCGTACTACGCGCGGGCGCTCGACCGGATGGTGGAGTTGGGAAGGGTCGAGTTCTACCCGAACGCCGAGTATGTCGGCCACACGGTGGTCTCGCACGTCTCCGGCAAGCGGTACGACGTGCCCGAGCACTGCCGGATCGTCGACGCGCACTACCTGGCGCCGAGCATCCCCGCGGAGAAGCCCCCGCCGTTCGCCGTAGCGGCGGACGCCCGGGTGGCTCCCGTCAACGCCCTCGCCCGGATCGAGGAGGCGCCGAGTGAGTACGTTGTCGTCGGCTCGGGCAAGACGGCCACCGACGCCTGCATCTGGCTGCTCTCCCGAGGGGTCGATCCCGACGCCATCTGCTGGGTCCGGCCGAGGGAGCCGTGGATGATGAACAGAGCGGTGGTGCAGCCGGATCCGGCGATCTTCACGGGCATGGTTGCCGACACCATGCACGCCGCCGAGCAGGCGTCCTCGCTCGACGACCTGTTCCTCGGGCTGGAGGACGCCGGCATCATGCTGCGCATCGACCGCGCGGTGACGCCGACGATGGCCAAGGCTCCGACGCTGGCCACCTGGGAGCTGGATCAGCTCCGGACTCTCGACAACGTCGTCCGGCGCGGGCACCTCGAGGCCGTCGGACCCGGTCGACTCGTGTTCGGCGACGGGTCGGTAAAGGTCGCGAGGGACGCCGTTGTCGTGCACTGCGCCGCCGACGGCTTGAAGTATCCACCGCTGGTGCCGGTCTGGGGGCCGGAGGCGATCACGCTGCAGCCGATCCGCTCCGGCTTCCCGTGCTTCGGAGCGGCGCTGGTCGGCTACGTCGAGGCGACCCGCGACGACGACGCCGAGAAGAACCGGCTCTGTCCGCCCACGCCCTACGGCAACTCGACGGCGGAGTGGGCCCGGATGAACGTCCTCGGCGCCCGGGCCTCGAAATCGTTCTCGTCGGAGCCCGACATCGCCGAATGGTCGGGCCGGGTGGCACTCAACCCGGCCCGGATTCCGCCGGGACACCCGGGGTCCGACGCCCTGGACCACGCCCGCGAGCGGCTCGCTGCGCACGCGCCGTCCGGACTGGCCCGGCTCGCCGAGCTGGTCTAACCGGTGGGGTCCTGAGCGACGCTTCGTGATCGCGCCGCGACCGGGTTGCTCCGACCGGCCCGGAGGAACACGCCCGTGCGCTCCCGGCCGAGCACCTCGGTCGGGACGCCTTCCAGGAACACCGGCTCGCCGCCGACCAGTACGGCGCTGACGGTCGCGTCGTTGCGGTTGACCATCCGCGACATGCCGTCGTACGTCTCCACCTCGGCCTCGTGGTAGTCCTCGAGGGTTCCGTCGAGCCGTTCCGGATCGAGCACCATGACGTCGGCGCGGTCACCCTCGCGGATCCGGCCCGCGTCGAGGTCGTACCACTCGGCGAGCTCGCCGGTGAGCCGGTGCACGGCCTGCTCGACGGTGAGGAACGGGGCACCGGCGCGCTCGGCGTCGACGACGTGCTTGAGCAGCCGCAGCCCGAAGTTGTAGAACGCCATGTTGCGCAGGTGGGCTCCGGCGTCGGAGAAGCCCATCTGGACGCCCTTCTCCTGGGCGATCTTGCGCAGGACTTTCGGCCGGTGGCCCGAGATCGTGGTCCGCCACCGGATCGACGTGCCGTGCTCGATGACCAGGTCGAGGAACGCGTCCACCGGATGCGCGCCGCCGCGCTCGACCCCGACCTGGCCGAACGACTTGCCGATCACCGAGCTGTCCGGGCACGCGACGATCTCGGCGTCGAAGAAGTCGCGGTGCCACACGCGGGGGCCGTACTTCGACTCGTAGTCCTTGCGGAACCGGGCGCGATAGGCCGGGTCCCTCATCAGTTCGTCGCGGGCGAGCTTCTCCCGGAGGTGCAGCGCCTGCGCTCCGGCGCCGAACTCCTCGAAGATCACCAGGTCGATTCCGTCGGCGTAGACCTCGAACGGCACCGGCAGGTGCTGCCACCGGAAGTCGGCGCCGAGCCGGTTCACGGTGCCGGCCAGGCCCCGCATCAGGTGGATCACGAAGGGGATCGCCTTGATGTCGGCGGCCGACAGCAGGCTGGTCTTGAGGGCCTTGCGGCGCGGGCCGCCGATCGACGCGAGCGCCTGCACCAGGATGGTGTGCGGGTGTGAGGCGTCGGGACCGGCTTGGAGCACGCGATCCCGGTCGCGCAGGATCCGCCGGAGCCCGCGCATCTCGCGGCCCTTGGCGTATGTCGACGGCAGGGTGCGGGACCGGCACAGGTCTCCGTCGAGCTTGTCGAAGAGCAGTTGTTGGGCGGACATGCCGACGAAGCCGGCGTCGAGAGCCTCGACCAGCATCCGCTCCATCCGGCGTTGCTCGGCCGGAGACGGGCGCACCTCGGTCCGGGTGGCCCGGTCCAGTCCCATGGTGGCGGTGCGGATGTCCGAGTGACCCAGGAAGGCCGCCAGGTTCGGGCCGAGCGGAAGGCTCTCGAGCGCGGCGACGTAGTCGTGGGCCGAGGCCCAGCCCTTGGCCGCCTCGACGTGCTCGATGACGTGCTGGCGCGGGATCGCCTCGACCCGTCCGAACAGGTCACCGGCGTCGACGGGGTCGACGTGGACCGTGGACAGCGAGCAGGAACCGAGCAGGATCGTCGTGACGCCGTGCCGGAGCGACTCGGCCAACGCGGGTGCCTGCAGCACCTCGACGTCGTAGTGGGTGTGGATGTCGACCATCCCCGGCATCACCCAGAGATCGGTTGCGTCGATAACCCGCGCGCACCCGGTGGCGTCCAGCGGCTCGGCCGACACCGCGGCGATCCGGCCGTCCCGGATGCCCACGTCGCGCACCGGAGCCGGAGCGCCGGTGCCGTCGAAGTAGCGGCCGGTGCGCAGGATGGTGTCGTACGGACGAGCGTCGCTCACGGATCGAGCCTTCCTCAGACGGGAGTGATGGGCAACGACTTGCGCGACTCGAAGGCGAAGTCGACGCCGGTGCTGAATTTCACGACCGCGACCTCCTTGGCCTCGGGTGCGGGCTCGTCCCGGCGGACCACGGTCGCGGTCCGGGCGTCGCCGTCCGGACCGAGCCGGACATCGAGGTGCGGGTCGAGTGCCTGGACGATCGCGGCAAGCGCGCCGGTCCACTCCTGTCCGCACAGGGAGATCCAGGCGCCGTCCTCGTGCGCTAGGCCGGTGTCGACGTACGCCGCCGGATTGAGCAGCGGGTGGATCGCGAGCAGCCGGCGGGCGCCGTCCTCGTCGCGGCCGATCCCGAGCGCGCGGGCGATCCGCATCGCCCCGACCCCGGCGACGCCGGTGAGCTGCTGCCGGCGGATCCGCGTCAGCTGCTCGTCGTCGGCGCAACGCTTCTCCAGAGCCAGCCTGAAGGCCCGGTCGAGCAGGTGCATCTGGAGGCAGATCTCGTCGGCGATCCGGACGAGTGCCGAGTGGGAGAAAGCCGTGAAGTCGAGGTCGCTGACGAGCGGGCCGGAGTAGTCGGAAGCCCCCGGAGCGGCCGGGTCTACGGGCGCCAGCTCGATCGTCGCTGCCCGTGACTGCTCGTTGACCGCGAGTGGCGGGATGCCCTGCGCCTCGGGGTAGGAGTCGTCAATGATCACGGTCCACGCGCAGTGCGGGCTCCGGCCGGCAGCCATGTCCTCGGACGTGCGCGGCGGTCGGTGGATCGGCCGGACCTGCGCCTTCGGGTTCGACGCGATCGCGGTGGCGTCGAAGGTGGGGTCCTCGATGTCGTGGCACATGCCCTTCACGTAGTCAGGGCCCATCGGCTCCACGTCCATGAGCGCGCCGCAGTGGTCGAGCTGGAACTCGCCGTGGTGCGGGTCGTGGA
Source organism: uncultured Actinomycetota bacterium (assembly GCA_963846535.1). GTDB lineage: Bacteria > Actinomycetota > Actinomycetes > Propionibacteriales > Nocardioidaceae > Nocardioides. The sequence continues at coordinate 714,266 of CAWJWK010000003.1, read as the reverse complement.
CGGTGTAGCGGAAGTCCATGAACTGCGGGGGAGCGCCGATGTCGAGCTGGAGTCCCTTGAAGATCGTGACGACGTTGCCCTGCCCGGCCACTGTCGGCGCATAGCCGAGTGCCTGCTGCATCCGGCGGGTGTAGATCGGGCTGGCCGCCGCCCACTCCTCGATCGCGATCTGCAGCATCTCGTCGCGACCGAACTCGGAGATGCACCAGGCCATGCCGGACCGGTCGATCAGCTGGCCCATGAGCAGCAGCTCGGGCACCAGGACCGCGAGGTCGGGCCGTGAGAGCTCGGCGTACCGACTGGTCGGGGGCGTCATGCTCCCGACAACCCCAGACGCCCGGCCATTTTGTCGAGGTAGCCGAGCACGGTGCCTTTGTCGGAGTCCGGGACGCCCCAGATCAGCTCCGACGCAGCGGCGGCCATCCAGTCCGCGAAGTCCTCCTCGGTCGGCCGCTTCGCCACCAGGATCCGGACGTCCGGCTGACCCTCGCGGCCGGCGTCGGCCCAGGCCTTCCGGAGCAGGTCGGCATTCGCCGCGACGTCCGTCGACGCCGGGGTGGTCATCCAACCGTCGGCGTTGCGCGCGATCCACTCGAACGTCTTCGGGCCGGCGCCGGCGCCGATGATGACCGGGATCCGTCCCTGGGGCGGCTTGGGATAGGCCCACGAGGCACCGAACCTCACGAACTCTCCGTCGTACGACGCCTCCTCCTCGGTCCAGAGCGCCCGCATCGCCTCGAGATACTCCTTGAGCACCGTGCGCCGCTTGCCGGCCGGCACATGGTGGTCGGTGAGCTCGTCGGTGTTCCAGCCGAAGCCGGCACCGATGGTGACCCGCCCGCCGGAGAGGTGGTCGAGCGTCGCGATCGTCTTGGCGAGCGTGATCGGGTCCGACTCGACCGGCAGGCACACCGCCGTGGAGAGGCCGATCCGCTCGGTGACGGCCGCGCAGGTGGCCAGTGACACCCACGGGTCGAGCGTCCGGAGGTAGCGGTCGTCGGGCAGCTCCTCGCCGCCGGTGGGGTGCAGTGCGTCGCGGCGCACCGGGATGTGCGTGTGCTCCGGCACGTAGATGGTGTCGAAGCCCCGCTCCTCCGCGGCCCGGGCGAGCTCGGCCGGCGTGATGCCGCGGTCGGACGTGAAGAGGACGACTCCGTTGCGCATGACATGAAACATAGAACGTGTTTCAGAAATGCGCTTGCATCCGACGGGAACGTCTCCTATGTTGGACACGTGTCCAGTCAGGTGACCAGCATGCCGCGCCGGCAACTCAACGAGCGCCAGGCTGCGACTGTGCGGCGACTCCTCGAGGCCGGTCTTGCCCAGCTGGCCGAGGTCGGACCGGAAGCACTGACGGTCCGGCAGGTGGCGGTGCGGGCGGGAGTCTCGCCGGCGACCGCTTACACCTACTTCTCGTCGAAGAACCACCTCCTGGCCGAGCTCTTCCACCGCGCGATCGTCGACCACGCGCCGCCCGCGTCGGGAGCTGCGAACGCCACCGAGCGCGTGCAGGCCGTCACCCGCGCGCTCAGCGACCTGTGCGAACGCAACCCCCACGTCGCCGCAGGCGCCAATGTCGCACTGCTCGGCTCCGACCCTGACGTCGAGCGGCTGCGACTCCGGATCGGCGGGGAGTTCGTGACCCGCTTCGACGCCGCGCTCGGCGAGAGCAGCACGCCCGAGCTCGTCGACGCGCTCGTCCTGGTGTTCTCCGGAGCACTCCTCCAGGCCGGCATGGGCCTGATCTCGTACGCCGAGCTCGGCGACCGTCTCGACACGGTCGTCGCCACGATCCTTGGAGGCAACCGATGACGGTCTCGACGTCGACCACCGGGGCGGGGACACCACTGCTCTTCGACCCTTACGACTACGCCTTCCACGAGGACCCCTACCCGCTCTACGCGCGACTGCGCGACGAGGCGCCGCTCCACCACGACGAGGACGGCGACTTCTGGGTGCTGTCGCGGCACGCGGACGTCTTCGCGGCGTTCCGTGACGACGAGACCTTCTCCAACCGGATGGGCGTGACGCTCGACCCCAGCGCGTGGAACCCCGAGGCGCACCGGGTGATGTCGTTCCTCGCTCTCGACGGCGCAGCACAGTCCAGGATCCGCAAGCTCGTGTCGGCCGCGTTCACGCCGCGCCGGGTCCGTGAGCTGGAGCCTCAGGTCCAGCGACTCACGGAGCACTATCTCGAGCGGATGTTCGCGGTCAACGCCGAACAGGGCTCGGCCGACTGGATCGCCGAGCTCGCGGGCCGGCTCCCGATGGACGTCATCTCCGAGATGATGGGCGTCCCGGTCGCCGACCGTGACGAGGTACGACGCCTCGCCGACCTGCTCGTGCACCGGGAGTCCGGCGTCCGCGACGTCCCGCCCGCCGGCATGGAGGCCGCGATCGAGCTCTTCGCCTACTACGGCGCGATGGTCAAGGAGCGCCGCGAGAAGCCGAGTGACGACCTGACCTCGGCCCTGGTCGAGGCCGAGCTCGACGGAGACCGGCTCACCGACGACGAGATCATGGCGTTCCTCACCCTCATGGTCGTTGCAGGCAACGAGACGACGACCAAGCTGCTCGGCAACGCGCTCTACCACCTGTCCGCCCACGCCGAGCAGCGCGCCGCCGTGCTCGATCTCGACGCGCCGGACCTGGTCGTGCCGTGGGTGGAGGAGACGCTGCGCCACGACAACTCGACCCAGATGCTCGCCCGTTACGTCACGTCCGACGTCGAGCTGCACGGGCGGACGATGCCAGCGGGCTCCAAGCTGCTGCTGCTGATCGGCGCGGCCAACCGGGACGAGCGGGTTTTCACCCAGCCGTCGGTCTACGACATCCACCGGTCGAAGGACGAGCTCAGCGAGAGCCTGGCCTTCGGCACCGGCCGCCACTTCTGCCTCGGCGCCAACCTGGCCCGGCTCGAGGCCCGGGTCGTCCTGGCCGAGCTGGTCCGCCGGGTCGAGCACTTCGAGGTGCACGCCGACCGGGCGGTCCGGGTGCACTCGGTCAGCGTGCGTGGCTTCGCCCAGCTGCCCACGACGTTCGTCGAACGAAGTGGTGCGTGATGGGTCGCTACGAACAGCCCTCCCGTCGGCCGGCGGTAGTAGCCGGTGCCTCCTCCGGCATCGGCGCGGAGACCGCTCAGGCACTCGCCGCCGCCGGTCACCCGGTGGCGCTCGGTGCCCGACGCGTGGACCGCTGCGAGGAGCTCGCCGCCGCGATCCGGGCCGACGGGGGAGAGGCGGTCGCACACGTGCTCGACGTGGCCGACGACACCTCGGTCGCCGACTTCGCCGCCAAGGCGGCTGCCGACCTCGGCGACGTCGAGGTGGTCGTCAGCAACGCCGCCCTGATCGGACCCGGTTCGCTCCTCGAGATCACCGCCGAGCGGCTGCGCAACGAGGTCGAGGTCAACCTGCTCGGCCCGCACCGCCTGATCGGCGCCTTCGTGTCCTCGATGGTCGAGCGGCAGCGCGGCGACATCGTGTTCATCTCCTCCGACGTGGCCCTCCGGGCACGGCCGTTCATGGGTGGCTACAGCGCGACGAAGTCGGGACTCGAAGGCCTCGTGGCCTCGCTCCAGATGGAGCTCGAGGGCTCCGGGGTTCGGGCGTCGATCGTGCGCCCCGGCCCCACCTGGAGTGAGATGGGCATGGACTGGGACGCCGACGAGGCGGCCTTCGTCCTCAACCAGTGGGCCAAGTGGGGCCACGCTCGTCACTCCCACTTCCTGAAAGCCCGCGCCATCGCGGACGCGATCACCACGGTCGTCAGCGCACCGCGCGGCGTCCACCTCAGCCCTGTCGACGTCAATCCCGAAGCCCCGGTGGAGAAGAAGCCGTGACCACGACCGACCAGCTGACCGCCATTCCCGAGGTCTCGACCGTCCTCGACGACCAGAGTCCCGAGGTGCCGGAGATCATCCGCGGCACCGGGCACCTGCCCGAGATGCGGGTCGACCCGATCGGACTGTTCTCCCGGGTCCGCGAGGAGTGCGGCGACATCGGCCGGTTCCGGCTGGCCGACAAGGACGTCGTCCTCGTGACCGGCGCCGAGGCCAACGAGGCGTTCTTCCGGGCACCCGACGACGTGCTCGACCAGGCGGCGGCGTACCCCTTCATGACCCCGATCTTCGGCAAGGGCGTCGTGTTCGACGCCTCGCCCGAGGAGCGCCAGCAGATGCTGAAGAACCAGGCGCTGCGTGGCGACATGATGCGGGGCCACGCCCAGACGATCGAGGCCGAGATCCGCCGGATGGTCGCGGACTGGGGGGACGAGGGTGAGATCGACCTGCTCGACTTCTTCGCCGAGCTCACCATCTACACGACCTCCGCGTGCCTGATCGGAAGGCCGTTCCGCGAGGAGCTCAACGCGACCTTCGCCCACACCTATCACCAGCTGGAACAGGGCACCGACGCGATCGCGTACGTCGACCCGTACGCCGACATCGAGTCGTTCGCGCAGCGCGACGCAGCGCGGGAGACGCTGGTCGGGCTGGTGCAGGACATCATCGATCGCCGGAAGGAGCGGGGGACGGTTGCGAAGGAGGACCGTGACCTGCTCGACGTGCTGATCTCGATCGACATGTCGGCCGACTACATCACCGGCATCTTCATCTCGATGATGTTCGCCGGCCACCACACGTCGTCGGGCACCGCCTCCTGGGCGATGATCGAGCTGCTCCGCCACCCCGACGTTCTTTCCGACGTCGTCGCCGAGCTCGACGATCTCTACGCGGACGGCTCGGAGGTCTCGTTCCAGGCGCTGCGCTCGATCCCGGTTCTCGAGTCGGCGCTCAAGGAGACCCTGCGGCTGCACCCGCCGCTGATCATCCTGATGCGGCTGGTCCAGGAGGACTTCGAGCTGTTGGGTCACACCATCCCCGCCGGCACCGTGATCTCGGCGTCGCCGAAGGTTTCGAACCGGATCGAGGCGGACTTTCCGAACGCCGAGGAGTTCGATCCCGGTCGCTACATCGATCCGCGCCAGGAGGACCTGCAGAACCGTTGGACGTGGATCCCGTTCGGTGCCGGCAAGCACCGATGCGTCGGCAACGCGTTCGCGATGATGCAGATGAAGGCGATCTTCTCGGTGATCCTGCGCGACTACGATTTCGAGGCCGCGCAGCCGCTCGACTCCTACCGCGACGACACCTCCAAGATGGTGATCCAGCTGGAGCAGCCGTGCCGGGTCCGTTACCGACGGCGGCAGCGGCCATGAGGGTCGTCGCCGACACCGGCATCTGCCAGGGCCACCAGCTCTGCCAGGGAGAGGCGCCCGACGTCTTCGGGTTCGACGAGGACGCCGACGTCGTGCTCCTGCTCGAGGAACGCCCCGACGAGTCCCGTCGCCAGGACGTGACCACCGCCGTGAAGTACTGCCCTGCTTTCGCCCTTTCGATCGAAGAGGACTGAGATGAGTGACCTGACCACGCCGCCCACGAGGGCGGAGATCGAGGAGTTCTGGGTCTCCTGGCTGGCGATCAACCGCCAGGCCGAGCGCACCGGGGACTGGCGGGTGATGGCCGAGTGGTACGCCGAGGACGCCACCTACGGCTGGATGTACTCCGTCGACGAGCACTTCATGGCGGTCGGCCGCGAGCAGATCCGGGAGTGGGCCATCGGCATCGAGATGGACGGCTTCGACGGCTGGCACTACGACTACCAGGCGACGCTGATCGACGACAAGAACGCCATGATCGTCGGCTTCTGGAAGCAGCGGGCCGGGATCACCGACGACGCGACCGGCAAGGAGTACGAGATCCTCGGCATCGGCGGCTCGTGGTTCGGGGTCGAGCGGCAGACCGCCGGTGCCGACGCCGGCAAGCTCAAGTTCGCATGGCAGCGCGACTGGTTCGACATGCCATCGACGGCTCACACATTCATGGAGATCCTCAAGTCCGGCAAGGCGACCGAGCGGCTGCTCGAGCGGATGAAGGTCACCGGGCACGGCGTGCCCGGTCACTACCACCTGAAGGACATCCCCGCCCCGGTCTGGCCGCCGCCCGTCGAGCGCGGCGACTTCCTCACCCAGCAGCCTGCGGAGGCGGACGCATGAGTCTCACCAACCCACCGGCCCAGCAGCTGGTCGACGGCAAGCTGACCGGCGCGAGCGACGGCACGTCGTACCCGATCCTCAACCCGGCGACGGGGGCGCAGATCGGTGTCGCGCCCGACAGCACCGCCACCGACGTGGACGCCGCGATCGCGGCCGCGCGACGGGCGTTCGACGAGACCGACTGGTCGACGAACGTCGAGCTCCGGGTGCGCTGCCTCCGGCAGCTTCACCAGGCGCTGGTCGACCACGCCGACGAGTTCCGTGCGCTCACGACCGCCGAGGTCGGAATGCCGGGGTTCATGATGGGCGCCGCCGGCTTCGACGTCCCGGTCGAGGGCCTCGAGTGGGTGACCGACTTGCTGGAGACCTACGAGTGGGAGTCCGACCTGGGCGTCGCCCGGCCGATGGGCATCCCGACCCGGCGAACCGTGGTCCGCGAGCCCGTCGGCGTCGTCGCCGCGATCACGCCGTGGAACGTGCCCAACCAGATCAACCTTGCCAAGGTCGGTCCGGGGCTCGCGGCCGGCTGCACGGTGGTGCTCAAGCCGGCGCCGGACACCCCGTGGGTCGCCTGCGAGCTGGGACGTTTCGTCGCCGAGCACACCGACATCCCGGCCGGGGTGTTCAACGTCGTGACGCCGCGCTCCAACGAGGTCGCCGCCGTCCTCTCGTCCGACCCGCGGATCGACATGGTGTCGTTCACCGGCTCGACCACCACCGGTCGGGTGATCATGGCCGCCGCCGCGCCTACCTTGAAGAAGGTGTTCCTCGAGCTCGGCGGCAAGTCCGCCGCGATCGTGCTCGACGACGCCGACATCGCCGCCTCGGTCGGCGCCACTGCGTTCGCCGCGTGCATCCACGCCGGCCAGGGCTGCGCGCTCACCACGCGCCTCGTCGTACCCCGCGCGAAGTACGACGAAGCGGTCGAGGTCGCTGCCGCGACCATGGCGTCGATCGGCGTCAGCGACCCCGCCGATCCAAACGCGATCTGCGGGCCGGTGATCAGCCAGGTGCAGCGCGACCGGGTGGAGAGCTACCTGCGCCTCGCCGAGGAGGAGGGCGGCCGGATCGTCACCGGCGGAAAGGTCCTCGACCGGGCCGGATTCTGGGTCGAGCCGACGGTAATCGCGGGTCTCGACAACTCCTCGCGGCTCGCGCAGCAGGAGATCTTCGGACCGGTGCTCGTCGTCATCCCGCACGACGGTGACGACGACGCCGTCCGGATCGCCAACGACAGCGAGTATGGCCTGTCCGGCTCCGTCGACTCCGCCGACCTCGAGCGCGCCAAGAGGGTCGCCCGGCGGATCCGCACCGGGACGCTCGCCGTCAACGGCGGCGTGTGGTTCAGCCCCGACGCACCGTTCGGCGGCTACAAGCAGTCCGGGCTCGGCCGCGAGATGGGTGTGGCCGGGTTCGAGGAGTACCTCGAAATGAAGACCATGGCAGAGCCAGCATGAGGAGCGAGATGCGTTTCCAGGACAAGGTCGTCGTCGTCACCGGCGCGGCACAGGGCATCGGCGAGGCCTACGCACGGGCGCTCGCAGCCGAGGGCGCGGCCGTTGTTGTCGCCGACCTCAACGAGGAGTCGGGCGCCAAGGTGGTCGCCTCCATCAACGAGGCTGGTGGCCGGGGGATCTTCGTGCCGTGCGACGTCTCGTCGGCGGAGTCCGCTGAGGCATTGGTCGCTCGCACCGTCGAGGAGCTGGGTGGCATCGACCACCTGGTCAATAACGCAGCGATCTACGGCGCGATGGAGTTCAACCTGTTGATCTCCGTCGACTGGGACTACTACAAGAGGTTCATGTCGGTGAACCTCGACGGCGCGCTGGTGATGACCCGGGCGGTTTACCCGGAGATCGCCAAGCGCGGCGGCGGTGCGATCGTCAACCAGAGCTCGACGGCGGCGTACCTCTACTCGGGCTTCTACGGCCTGGCGAAGGCGGCCACCAACAGCCTGACCCAGCAGCTGGCCCACGAGCTCGGTGGCCAGGCCATCCGGGTCAACGCGATCGCGCCCGGACCGGTCGACACCGAGGCAACCCGCACCCAGGCCGGCAGCGTGGCCCACGACATCGTCCGCAACTCGCTCGCGATCAAGCGGATGGGGGAGACGTCCGACATGGTCGGCGCCTGCCTGTTCCTGCTCTCCGACGAGGCGTCGTGGATCACCGGCCAGATCCTGGCCGTCGACGGTGGCCAGACCTTCCGGCTATGACCACGACCAGGGTGGGTTTCGTCGGGCTCGGCAACATCGGCAAGCCGATGGCGTTGCGGCTCGCCGCCGCTGACGACGTCGAGCTCACGGTCTACGACGTCGCGCCGGACCCGGTCGCCGAGCTGGTCGCCGCGGGGGCGAAAGCCGCCGCAGGCGTGACCGAGCTGGCCACGGTTGCCGACGTGGTCTGCGTGATGGTCCGCGACGACGACCAGGTGCGGGAGGTGGCGGACGCCGTCGGCGTCGGCACCGTGATCGTCATCCACTCGACGGTCTCTCCGACCACCCCCGCCGAGCTCGAGGCCCGCGGCCTGACGGTGCTCGACGCACCGGTCAGCGGCGGCCCGATGGGCGCGGCCGACGGATCGCTCGCGATCATGGTCGGCGGCTCCGAAGACGCCTTCGCCACCGCCCGCCCGACCCTGGGCGTGATGGGGTCGAAGGTCGTCCATGCGGGTCCACTCGGGTCCGGCACCCGGATGAAGCTGGCGCGCAACCTGATCCACTTCGTCGCGTTCACGGCGGTCACCGAGGCGCAGCAGCTCGCCGAGGCGGCGGGTCTGGACCTGCTCGCCCTGGGTGACGTGGTGCGCCACACCGACGCCATCACCGGCGGGCCGGGCGCGATCATGCACCGCGACACAGCGCTGCCGATCGCGCCGGACGACTTCTGGCACGGGGTCTTCGAGCACGTGCGGGCGCTGGGGGAGAAGGACCTCTCCTACGCGATCGCGCTCGCGGACGAGCTCGGCGTCGACGTACCACTGGCGCGCGAAGCGCTGCCACGACTGGGAAAGGGGCTGGGGCTCTGATGGGCAAGTTCGATGACCTGCCGGAAGAGCGGCGGCGTGGCCTCGAGAAGATGGAACAGGTCTACGGCTTCGACATGAGCGACGGTGAGGGCGACTTCTTCCGCTACACGGCCGACCACCTCTTCGGTGACATCTGGCATCGGCCCGGGCTCTCCGACCGCGACCGCCGGCTGCTACTGATCGGCCTGCTGGCCGGGCAGGGAGCCGCCGACGTCCTGGGCATCCAGGTGCCGGCCGCGCACGCGAACGGCGAGCTCGACGACGACGCGCTCCGCGAGATCGTCGTCTTCCTGAGCCACTACGTCGGTTGGCCGCAGGGGGCCCGGCTGAACTCGATCGTCGAGGAGACGATCGCGAAGGCGAAGCGGGCGGCGAAGGGCGAGTAGAGCGATCCGTCGTCGAGTAGGCCGAGCCGTCCCCGGTCGTCGAGTAGTCCGAGCGCCCTGGCGCGAGGGCGTATCGAGACGTCGTTCCTCTGCCTGCGGCCTGCGGGCCGTGGGTGGTTGCGACCGAAAGGCTTTGGACGGCGGCCGGTGGTAGGTGGGCGCGGCCCGCTGCCGGGTGACGGGTCTCCGAGCCACCAATCGTCCCCAGGCCAGGAAGGGGCATCCCCTTGTCCACAGCCGGTTCCGGGCTCTTTGGTTGTGTCGGACGTTCCATGTTGAATAGGTCTCATGGATCTCGGGACCGCACCCCTCTTCGACCTCACCGCCACCGCGGCTGAGGCCGACGCGGCTGCTGCAGTGTCCCGGTCCGATGAGCTGCTGACCGAGATCCGCGAACGGCGGGCGATGCATCGCCGAGCAGGAGATCGGCACCGTGCGTGCGGTCGCGGAATGGGCCGCCGAGCATGTCGTGGACGACGAAGCGAACGCAGCGACGTTGACCGAACGAGGTCTGGACACCGGGCTCCCGGTCGCCGGACCCGGTGCCCCGCTGATCAGCGACTTCGCGGTGATGGAGCTCAGTGCCCTGCTGGGCCGCTCGTTGGACTCTGGCCGCAGCTACGTCGGTCAGGTCGTCGAGCTCGCCTACCGCCTCCCCAAGACCTGGGCCCGGGTCCTGACAGGTGAGGTGCCGGTGTGGAAGGCACTACGGATCGCCGACTCCACCCGCCTCCTCCCCGAAGACGCAGCCTCGTTCGTCGACGCCCAGCTCGCGCCGTTCGCCGACGGGTGCACCTGGGCGCAGATCGACCGGCTGGTCGAGACCGCGCTGGTCCGGTTCGACCCCGCCGCTGCGGAGGAGAAGCGTCAGGCCGCGCAGGAGCACCGGCACGTGAACACCGGCCTGGACCAGGTCGGCTACGACGGTGTCGCCGACATCAGCGCCACCCTGGACATCGCCGACGCCCTCGACCTCGAACAAGCCCTCGCCCGCCGCGCCAAGCTCTACGGCCAGCTCGGCGACGAAGACTCCCTCGACGTACGCCGCGCCAAAGCACTCGGTGAGATCGCCCGTGAGGACCTCGCCCTCGACCTCGAGGTCGCCGACCCCGAGACCGGGGAGATCACCCGCACCATCCCCGGCCGCAAGACCGAGCTCACCCTCCACATCGACGCCGACGACCAGACCGTCGGCCGGTTCGGGAACACCCGCACCCCGATCAGCGTGGAACAGATCAAGGAATGGCTCACCCTGCCCAACACCAGCGTGATCGTCCGACCGGTCCTCGACCTGGCCGGCTCCCAGCCGGTCGACTCCTATGAGATCCCCGACCGGATCCGCCGCCAAGTCGAGCTCCGGGACCACCACTGCGTCTACCCGCACTGCACCCGACCAACCGAGTCCTGCGACCTGGACCACGTCGTCCCCTACGCCGACGGCGGCGAAACAAGTGCGGGCAACCTCGCCCCGAAGTGCCGAGGCCACCACCGGATGAAGACCGCCGGCAAAGCCTCCTACCGGACGCTCAGCCCCGGCACCTACTTGTGGACCATCGGCACCCGCCGATACCTGGTCGACCCCACCGGCACCCACGACCTCTAGCTCCACAGGGTGCGCTGCAGCGTCCGCACCTATGCGTGCGAGGTCGCCGCCGACCTCGGGCCGGACGACCTGGTGCCGACGCGCTGAGTCAGCGCAGGATGAGCCGGACCGCCGTCTCCATGTGCTGAGCGGTCTCGGGAGCGGTCGAGCGACCGGTGACCCAGGCCATCAGAGCCGAGAGCCACACGTCGCCGATCACGCGGGCGAGGGTCACGTCCTCTTCGGTGATCGTGTCGCCGTGGGGCTCCGAACCGTGCATCGCGTGGGTGACGATCGTCGTCATCGACATGCCGACCGCGTGGATCTCGTTGGCGACGCTGGCATCGGCGAACATGAACGCCCGGGTCAGCGCCTCGGTCAGCTTGGGGTCACCCTGCATGCCGCGGGTGAGCCGCTTGAGCACGTAGAGGACCCGGTCACCCGGCGTGTCGCCGGGGATCTCGCGGGCTTTGAGCCGCTCCTGCGCGTCCTCGAACTGGCGGTCGAGCGCTGAGACGAGCAGGTGGATCTTGGACGGGAAGTAGCGGTAGAGGGTGCCCAGGGCGACGTCGGCCTGCTCGGCGACGGCGCGCATCTGGACGGCGTCGAAGCCGCCCTCCTTGGCCAGCTCGTAGGTGGCGTCGAGGATCCGCTTGCGGCGGTCGCGCTGAGCCGCGCTTCCAGCGCTGTCCGAGCGTTCGTCGGTGAGCGAGTTGGCGATGGTCACGACTGTCTCCCCTACGACGTCGGCCGGCCTGGAGTGTGCCTTACGTCACTGGAATGGCGCACCCGAGCCTGGATGTTGAGTTCACGGTGCCTTCCGCGAGCCTCGCGAATCGGCACCAGGAATATAGGCTACCCGTACGTAGCCCATAATAGGAACACGTTCTAGGTTTGTCGGCCCCGCTCCACCGAGCTCGTCGCGCCGAGACTGAGTGAAGAGGAGTCGGCATGCGGATCGCGATGCTGTCGTACCGCAGCAAGCCCCACGTGGGCGGGCAGGGCATCTACATCCGACGGTTGAGCCGCGAGCTCGTCGCGCTCGGTCACACCGTCGAGGTCTTTTCGGGACAGCCCTACCCCGACCTCGACGAGGGCGTCGTCCTCACGAAGGTGCCGAGCCTCGACCTCTACCGGCCCGGCGACGAGTTCCGCAACCCGCGTCCGCGCGAGTACCGCGACCTCATCGACGTCGAGGAATGGCTCCGGATGCGCAGCGGCGCGTTCCCCGAGCCGCTGACCTTTGCCAAGCGGGTGGTCAAGCTGCTGCGCGCCCGCCGCCACGACTTCGACATCGTCCTCGACAACCAGACCTTGGCGACGCCGATCCTCGAGGTCGAGCGCTACGGTCTGCCCCTGGCGTCGACCATCCACCACCCGATCACCATGGACCGCGCCATCGAGCTCGAGGTGGCGCCCTGGCTGCGGAAGAAGGCGGGGTCGCGGTGGCGCGTCGAGTTTCCCAAGATCGGCGTCTGGCGCTGGTACTCCTTCCTCAAGGAGCAGAAGCGCACGGCGCCCCGGCTCCGTCAGGTCATCGTGCCGTCGGAGTCGTCCAAGCGAGACATCGTGCGTGAGTTCGGCGTCGACGTGGCGCGCATCGAGACGATCCTGCTCGGGGTCGACGAGAAGTTCCGCCCGTCGGCCGCTCCGCGGGTGCCGGGCCGGATCCTCGCCATGGCGAGTGCCGATGCACCCCTCAAGGGCATCCACATCCTGCTCGAGTCCTTCGCCAAGCTGCTCACCGAGCGTGACCTCGAGCTGGTGCTCGTGACCAAGCCCAAGGAGGGCGGCGTCACCGAGAAGCTCATCGACAAGCTCGGCATCGCGGAGAACGTGAGCTTCGCCAACGGCCTCACCGACGACGAGCTGGTCGCGCTGATGGGCTCGGCCGAGCTGGCCTGCGTCCCGTCGCTGTACGAAGGCTTTTCGCTGCCGACAGCGGAGCTGATGGCGTGCGAGACTCCGCTGGTCGTGTCCCGCGCCGGCGCCATCCCGGAGGTCGTCGGCCCCGACGGCCTCTGCGCGGACGTGGTCGAGCCCGGGGACGTGGGCGCGCTCACGCACGCCGTCGCCGCCCTGCTCGACGACCCGGAACGACGGGCGCGGATGGGCGCTGCCGGGCGTCAGCGGGTCAAGGACCTCTTCAGCTGGAGCGCGGTCGCGGCCAAGACCGCCGACGTGCTCTCTGACGTGATCACCCAGTACCACGAGGAGCAAGTACATGCTGACCGTTGATTTCGACCGTCTCGGGCTGAAGCCCGGTGACCGGGTGCTCGACATGGGCGCCGGCGCCGGCCGACACAGCTTCGAGATGTATCGCCGCGGCGCCGACGTGATCGCGTTCGACATGGACGCCGACGAGCTCGAGAGCGTCCGCAACCTGTTCGCCGCCATGAAGGCGGCCGGCGAGGTCCCCGAAGGTGCCGAGGCCGACGTCAAGCAGGGCGACGCGCTGGCCCTGCCGTTCGCCGACGGCGAGTTCGACCGGATCGTCGCCGCGGAGGTGCTCGAGCACATCTGGGAGGACGTCGCCGCCATCAAGGAGCTGGTCCGGGTGCTGTGCCCCGGCGGCACCCTCGCGATCTCGGTGCCCCGGTGGCTGCCCGAGGTCATCAACTGGACGCTGTCCGCGGACTACCACAACGCCGAGGGCGGCCACATCCGCATCTACACCGACCACGAGCTCATCGACAAGGTCACCAAGGCGGGCCGACCCAACGACGGCACCCCGGGCGACGCGATGGTCTTCGAGGGCAAGGATTACGCCCACGGGCTGCACTCGCCGTACTGGTGGATCAAGTGCGCGGTCGGCGTCACCAACGACGACCACCCGCTCGCCAAGGCGTACCACCAGCTGCTGGTCTGGGAGATCATGAAGCAGCCCACCGCTCTCAAGCTGGCCGGCAAGGTGCTCGACCCGATGATCGGCAAGAGCATGGTGTTGTACTTCCGGAAGCCCGAGGACGCGCAGCGTGCATGAGGTCTCCGAGGTCCCCCTTGCCCGCCTCCCGTACGTCGAGGGCGTGCTGAGCGCTGTCGACATCGCAGAGACCGCGGCGTCGATCGCGGCGATGCAGGAGCCGTGTGGCGCCATCCCCTGGACGCCGGGGGAGCACGTCGACATCTGGAACCACGTCGAGGGTGCGATGGCGATGCTCGTCGGCGGTCAGGTGACGGCCGCCGAGCGCGCCTACGCCTGGATCCCGACGATGCAGCGTCCGGACGGCTCGTTCCCGATGAAGATCGTCAACGGCCACCCCGACGACGAGCGCGGCGAGGTCAACATGTCGGCGTACTTCGCCGTCGGCCTCTGGCACCACTGGCTGGTGCGCCGGGACATCCGGTTCGTCGAGCGCTACTGGCCGTCGGTCCGCGCGGCCCTCGACTGGGTGGTGTCGATGCAGGAGCCGTTCGGCGGCATCCGCTGGACACCGGTCGACGACTTCTGCCTGCTCACCGGCAACTCCTCGATCTACCACTCGCTGCGCGCCGGCGTGGCGCTGGCGGACCTGATGGACGACCCGCAGCCCGAGTGGGAGCTCGCGGGCGGTCGGCTGGGCCACGCGGTGCGCGTGCACCGCGACCTGTTCGCCGACAAGAGCACCTTCTCGATGGACTGGTACTACCCGGTCCTCGGTGGTGCGGTGCGCGGGCGTGACGCGTTCGAGCTGATCGAGTCGCGGTGGGACGAGTTCGTCGTCGCCGGCCTCGGCATCCGGTGCGTCGACACCAATCCGTGGGTGACCGGAGCAGAGACCTGCGAGCTGGCCATGGCGCTGGACGGACTCGGCGACCACCGCCGCGCGCGGCAACTGCTCACCGACATGCAGCACCTGCGAGGTGAGCGCGGCGAGTACTGGACCGGCTGGGTCTACGGCAGGACCACCCACGAGGCCGAGGTCACCAATGCCGCCGGCGAGGTCGAGCCCCGCAACGTGCACTGGCCCGACGAGTGCACGACCTACACCGCCGCTGCGGTGATCCTCGCCGCGGACGCGCTGGGGGAGAGCCTGGGGCACAGCAGCCCGGGGTCGGGCATCATGCGCGGCACGTCGTTGGCGCCGCACTTCCAGGAGATCGCGTTGGAGTGCGACTGCACGTCAACCTCCGAGCGGGTCGCCCGCCGCTCCTGACGTGCGGCGCAGCACCCGCATCGAGCCGACGGCGTCGACCTCTTCGTAGGCACTGCTGGCTAGCGCGGGCAGATAGATCTGCTCGTACGGCGGCCGCCCGCCGTCGGCGGGATCCTCGAACACGTCGTGGATGGCGAACAGCCCGCCCGGCATCACCCAGTGCGCCCACGCCTCGAAGTCGTCGCGCGCCGGTTGCTCCCCGTGCCCGCCGTCGATGAACAGCAGGGACAGTGGCGTGCGCCAGTGTGCCGCCACGGCGGTCGACCGGCCGACCACCGCGACGACGTGTTCCTCGAGGCCGGCGCGGGCGATGGTGCGGCGGAAGGTCGGCAGCGTGTCCATCAACCCGAGCTCCGGATCGACGACGGTCGGGTCGTGGTGCTCCCACCCCGCCTGGTTCTCCTCCGAGCCGCGGTGGTGGTCGACCGTGAAGACGACGCTGTCGGTCCCGCCGACCTCGCGGGCGGCCGCACCGAGGTAGATCCCGGACTTGCCGCAGTAGGTGCCGACCTCGAGCACTGGGCCGTGGGGGAGACGCTCCCGGGCGACGCGGTGGAGGAGCTCACCCTCGTCCGGCGGCATGAAGCCCTTCGCCGCGAGCGCGTGCTCGAGCAGGTCGGGCGGCATCGTGTCGGTCACGCACGGACTCTAGTACGCTTAGAACACGTTCTAGTTTTCGACCGCCAGAGGGGTGTCATGTCGATCGGTGTGACAGACGAGCAGGAAGAGCTCGGCGCCAGCCTACGCAAGTGGGCGGCCAGCCTCGGCGCGGTCGAGAGCATCCGGACGGCCGATGGTCGCGTCGACGAGCGCTTCGACGCCATCTGGGGGGCTGCGGAGGAGATGGGCGTGGCGGCGATCGCGGTGCCCGAGTCGGCTGGCGGCGGCGGGGGCACGGTCCTCGACCAGGCGATCGCGCTCGAGGCCTGCGCCTACGAGCTGGTGCCGGGCGGGCTGCTCGGCGCCGCTGTCGGTGCGACGGTGACCGGCCGCCCCGGGAGGCACGGCGTCCAGGTCCATCCCGGCGGCGTCGTCTGGGACGGCGGCACGGCCGGAGCGGCTGGTTCCACCGTCGGCGTGGACCTGAGCGCGCGGCACGGGGCACCGGCGGCGGGCGGCGAGGCGGACGAGCGCCTCCGACGCACCGCGGTGACCCTTGCTGCCGCGGAGGCCTCCGGGGTGGCGCGCTGGTGCCTGGACACCGCGGTCGAGTACGCCAAGGTACGCGAGCAGTTCGGCAAGCCGATCGGCTCGTTCCAGGCGATCAAGCACCTGTGCGCGGAGATGCTAGAGACGGCAGAGGCCGTGACCGCTGCCGCCTGGGACGCTGCGTCCACCGCCGACGGTGCGGACGACGAGCAGTGGGCGTTCGCCGTCGACGTCGCCCAGACGGTCTGCTTCGACGGCGCCGTCGACGTGGCCAAGGCGTGCATCCAGGTCCTCGGCGGGATCGGCTTCACCTTCGAGCACGACGCTCACTTCCATCTTCGGCGCGCCGTGTCCCTGCGGGCACTGGTCGGGCCGGCTGACGAGGCCGCGGCCCGGCTGACGAAAGCCGCCGTGGCCGGCGTACGACGACGCGTGGACGTCGATCTCGACGGCCTCGACGAGCCGATCCGTCCCGGGGCCCGGGAGACCGCCGAACGGATCGCGGATGTGCCCGAGGCCGAACGGCGGGGCGCGCTGGTCGAGACCGGCTATCTCACCCCGCACTGGCCGGCGCCCTACGGGCTGGCCGCAGACCCGGTCACCCAGGTCGTGATCGACCAGGAGCTCGCCCGGGCCGGAGTCACCCGACCGGACCTGGTGATCGCGGGCTGGGCGGTCCCCACCATCCTCCAGCACGGCACCGACGCCCAGCGCGAGCGCTTCGTGCGGACCTCGCTCCTCGGCGAGCTGACCTGGTGCCAGCTCTTCTCCGAGCCGGGCTCAGGCTCGGACCTCGCGTCCCTACGGACGAAGGCCACCCGGGTCGAGGGCGGCTGGTCGCTGTCGGGCCAGAAGGTGTGGAGCTCGGTCGCCGAGCGGGCGGACTGGGCGATCTGCCTGGCCCGCACCGACGCGGATGTCCCGCAGCACAAGGGCATCACCTACTTCCTGGTGGACATGAAGTCGGCCGGCATCGACGTTCGGCCGCTCCGGGAGATCACCGGCGAGGAGCTCTTCAACGAGGTCTTCCTCGACGACGTCTTCGTGCCCGACGACTGCGTGGTCGCCGAGCCCGGCGACGGCTGGCGGCTGGCCCGCACGACGCTCGCCAACGAGCGGGTCGCGATGGCGAGCGCACGACTCGGCAAGAGCGTTGAGCGCGCGGTCGTGCTCGCCTCCGCGGGCCTGGGCCCGGTGGAGACGGCACGGGTCGGCCACGCGGTCGCCCTGTCCACGGTGTGCGGCCTGCTGAGCGTTCGGACGACCTTGCGCGCGATCGGAGGCCATGGTCCCGGTGCGGAGTCGAGCGTGGCCAAGCTGCTCGGAGTCCGCAGCCGTCAGTCGTCTTCGGAGCTGGTGGTCGAGCTGCAGGGCGACGGACTGGCCACCCTCGGCCCGATCGGCCGCGACGTCGAGGGATTGCCTGCGGACGTCTGGGAGATGCTCAACACCCGCTGCCTGTCGATCGCCGGCGGCACCACCCAGATCCTCCGCAACGTGGCGGGGGAGCGGATCCTCGGACTGCCGCGCTAGCGATCGGCCTGCTCCCGGCGCCAGGTGTTCCAGTGCCAATGCAGGTAGCGGTCGATCGCGCGGACGATGTGCAGCGACCGGATCGACGGGAACACGTCGAACGCGTGCTGGGCGTGCGGGAGCTCCGCGTAGACGACGGACCGCTTCGACGTCTCCCGCAGCTGTGCGACCAGCTGGCGCGCCTGCTCGACGCCGACCAGGGTGTCGTTGCGCCCGTGCAGCAGAAAGAAGTCAGGGGCATCCGGTGTGACCCGCAGCAGCGGTGTCGCCGCCTCGTAGACCTCGGGCGCGGCGGCGTACGGCTGATCGAACACGCGCCGGGCCAGGAAATGATCCCGCATCAGCTCAACGTTGCGGAGCCCGCTCACGCCGGCGAGGTCGTAGACGCCGTAGTGGGGCACCGCGACCTGGACCGTGGTGTCCTGCTCCTCGAAGCCGGGCTGGAATGCCGGGTCGTTCGCCGTCAGCGCGGCCAGGGACGTGAGGTGCCCGCCGGCGGACCCGCCGGTGATGGCGATGTATCCGGGGTCACCGCCGTAGTCGGTGATGTTCTGCTTGATCCACGCGATCGCCTGCTTGACGTCGACGATCTGTGCCGGCCAGCGGTCACGGGGAGCGAGCCGGTAATTGACCGACACGCAGACCCAACCCTTGGCGGCCAGGTGCTCCATCAGGGCGAGCCCCTGCTCCTCCTTCTTGCCGATCGTCCAGGCGCCCCCGTGGACGTGGAGCAGGACCGGCGCCCCCGTTTTCGGGGTGTTGGTCGAGGTGTAGACGTCGAGCATGCCGCGTTTGCCGTAGGGCGCGAACGGCACGTTGCGCTTCACCTCCACGCCGGCCTTGCGGCGCGCCCGTCCGAAGGCGAACGGGTTGGCCACCCGCCCCCACGGCGTCGCGAGCGCGGCCGGCGTCGGGGCCTCGTCGAGCTGCTCGACGTAGTCGACACCCAGGGCCTCGACCAGCGCATCCTCCGCAACGTGCATCGCGCGCCGGCTCTGCACGATGAGGTAGGTCAGTCCCGCAGCGCTCGCGCCGGCGAGGGCGAGGCCGACCGGGTCGCGGCGGCCCCGGGCGAGCTCCCTCGTCGTGTCCGCCGCTGTCAGTGCGAGCGCGTGCGGCGCGAGCTCGCCGGTCAACCAACCTGCGAAGAACGCCGGCACGCCCACCCGGAACCCGGGAAGGGGGCGGACCGCGTTGGCGGTGAGAGCGGCTGTGACCGCCTGGCGCACGACGAAGCGGTTGACCATGATGTGAAGAATATCGGGAATCTGTTGCAGAATAGAACTCGTTCTACTTTCCGGGGTGATGGGAGCCGACGGATGGACCGTTTGTCAGGACTCGACGCGAGCTTCCTCTACCTCGAGACGCCCGCCCAGCTCATGCACGTCTGCGCGGTCATGGTGCTCGACCAGAGCACGATGCCGACGCCGTACACCTTCGGCGAGCTGATGGCGCACATCGACGACAGCGTCCACGACGTCCCGGCGTTCACGCGCAAGATCCGCGGCGTCCCAATGGGGCTCGACCACCCGGTCTGGGTGCGCGACCAGCAGTTCGACATCGAGCGGCACGTGCACCGGCTGGCGGTGCCGAGCCCGGGCAGCTACCGCGAGCTGATGGACCTCTGCGCCCACCTCGCCGCGCTGCCGCTCGACCGGTCCCGGCCGCTGTGGGAGATGTGGGTCATCGAGGGCTACCGCCCCGGCGGGGACGACGGAGACGAGAAGGTCGTGGTCTTCTCGAAGATGCATCACGCCACAGTCGACGGGGTCTCCGGCTCGAACCTGATCTCGCACCTGTGCTCGCTCGAGCCGGACGCGGCACCGCTCGCCTCCGAGGAGAAGCCGAGCCGTCCGCGCGACCCCGGCCGGCCGGAGCTGCTCGCCCGCGCCGTCGTGGGCACCGCCTCGAAGCCGGTCACCCTGTTCAAGGTCATCGGCCCCTCGGCGCAGCTGATCACCAAGAGCATCGGGCGCGCCCGGGAGGGTACGGCGATGGCCGCGCCCTTCTCGGCACCCCGCACGTCGTTCAACGGCACCATCACCGCCCACCGGACGATTGCCCTCGCCGACATCGACCTCGACGACGTCCGCGACATCAAGAAGGCCACCGGCAGCACCGTCAACGACGTCGTCCTGACCCTGTGCGGCGGGGCCCTGCGCTCCTACCTCGATGAGCGCGGCGAGCTGCCCACGACCTCGTTGCTGGCGAGCGTCCCGGTCAGCGTGCGGGAGTCGTCGAAGCGCACGCAGGGCGCCAACAAGGTCTCGGCGTTCTTCACCAAGCTCGGCACCGACATCGAGGATCCCCTCGAGCGGCTCGACATGCTCGCCGAGCGCAACCGCAATGCCAAGGACCACCACAACGCGATCAGCGCCGACGCCCTGCAGGACTGGGCGGAGTTCGCCGCGCCCCGGACCTTCGGCCTCGCGGTCCGCACCTACGCCAACCTGCGACTCGCCGAGAAGCACCCGGTCGTGCACAACCTGGTCATCTCCAACGTGCCCGGACCGCCGATGCCGCTCTACTTCATGGGCGCCCGGATCGAGGCCCTCTACCCGCTCGGACCGGTCTTCCACGGCGCCGGCCTCAACATCACGGTGATGTCCAACGCCGGCATCGTCCACGTCGGCGCGATCGCCTGCCGCGAGTCCGTGCCGGACGGCGACGCGCTGGTGCGGCACTTCCCGGCCGAGCTCGAGCGGCTCAAGCGAGCCGTCGCCGGAAGTCCCGCCGGCGCGCGTTGACCGTCTGCGCCGCTTCGAGCATGGCGGGCACGAACCGCTCGGCGTTGAGCACGCAGGAGGCATGGCCGGCCTTCACCTCGTGGATCGTCGCCCCCGGGATGGACCGGGCGAGCCGGACCTGGCGCTCGGGCGGGATCACCTTGTCCCTGGTGCTGACGATCACGGCGGTGGGCACGTCGATCCGGCCGATCCACGGTCGGGAGTGGTGCCGCCCGAGAGCTGCCAGCGCCTGCCCGACCGCCCACGGGCTCGTCGAGCGGAACTCGCGCAGCGCCCACTCGTGCATGTCGGTGGGATCGAGGTCGAGCCGGTCGTGGGCGACACGAGCGGCGCGCAGCGTCGTACGACTGCGGGAGATGCCGCGGGTCGCGAGCATGCTGGTGCCCATCCCGGTGAAGAACGCACGTTCGGCCAGGCTCAGCTGGAACCGGTCGGTGGTCGCTCCCAGGACCAGACCGCTGACCTTGTCGGGATGCTGGCGCCAGACCCGCTGGGCGACGATCGACCCCATCGAGTAGCCGGCGACGATGACGTCCTCCAGCTCGAGCAGGTCGATGAGCGCGGCGACGTCGTCGGCGCAGTCGGTGAGCGAGAACTCCTCGCTCCGGATGCCCCGGCCGTGCCACCGCAGGTCGAGGGTGACGACGCGGAAGCGCTTCGACAGCGGTCGGACGGACGGGAACCAGGTGAGGAGCCCGGTGCAGCCGAGCGCGTGGAGGAGCACGATCGTCGGCGAGTGGGGGTCGGGGCCCGGGGTGTCGGTGACGTACGTCGACCCCCGGCCGGGCAGCTCGACCATCCGGCCGTCGGGGACCGGAGCCCACGGGAGATAGACCCGGTTGCGCACCACGGCGAGCGGAGAGACCCCCATGGGCGACACCCTAGGACAGGTTCCACCCGGTTCGGGTCAGATGTCCCGTTCGGCGCGAGCGTGAGCGAGCTCGACCGCTCGGTGGAAGGCGCGCAGCACGTAGGGCGGCACGTCCATCCCCTGGCGGTGGGCCCAGAGCAGCTCGCGTTCGACCCGCACCGCCTTCGCGGCCATCGCCTCCTCGCCGGTCATGCCGAGCGTGATCATCACCTCGCCGAAGTCGGCACGCTGCTCGTCGGAGTTCGCGCCCACCGGGCCGTAGGAGATCGCACGCATCCGCCGGACCAGCCATCGCTGCCACCCCGCGAGCTCGTCCCAAAGCCCGCGCGCAGACAGCTGGTAGAAGACGAAGTGGCCGGGTTCCTGGCGCTTGATCGGGCCGATGACCGTTTGGGCGACGGCCGCCTCGCCCATCGCGACGGTGCCGTCGTGCAGCTCGTTGTAGGCCAGGACCGCCGACCGTTCGGTCGACATGCCGGTCAGGTAGTAGAGCATCCGGCAGACGTCCTGGAAGGCGGGCAGGTGGGCGAGGGTGCCGAGCACTCGCAGCTTGGCGCTCACGGTGTCCGTGTCGGCGACCGTGGGCGGGCGACCGAGCTCGACCTGGAGCCGGTCGAGGATCCGCCCGTGCTGGATCTCCTGCGGCTGCCAGACGTCGGCGTAGAAGTAGCGGTCGATCTCCGGCGGGTCCGGCAGCATCGTGGTCAGCTCGAGGACGTTGCGGTCGACCTCGAGCTCCACGCGGGCCATGTAGTCGAGGACGTGTCCGTAACGGCGTTCGAACCCGACCGGGTCCTTCACGGAGAAGTCGACGTCCTCGAGACGCAGGGGCGGGTGCTCGTCGGCAAGCCGGTCGACGTGCTCGGTGAGACGCTGCTCGAGGCCTGAATGCACTGGTGGCACGGAGTCATTGTGACGGACTCCTCCATGCGCTGCGAAGTAGAACACGTTACAGTTCTGTACGTGGATGCCGATGAGATCAGTGCGGTGCGGGCGGTTGTCACCGAGGTGCTCGACCGCTCCGCTGACGGTGGCAGTGCTGACGGGGCCTGGGCGGCCTGGCAGGCGGCCGGGCTGACCGCGCTCCCGGTCCCCGAGGAGTACGGCGGCGACGGCCTCGGCCTCGAGGCGATCGCGGTGCTGCTCCGCGAGTCCGGTCGCGCCGCTCGCCGGCTGCCGACGTGGGAGAGCCTGTGCTGCGCGGCTCTCACCCTGGCGGCCCACGGCACCGAGGCCCAGCGCAAGGAGCACCTGCCCACGATCATCGAGGGCTCGGTGCTGACACCCGCGCTCCGCGACGCACGAGGCACGGCGGCGTCGTACGCCGGTGGCCGGGTCACGGGCCGCAAGACCGCGGTCACCTTCGCGGACACGGCGTCGGCCCTGCTGGTGCTCGCGCAGGACGGCGACACCGAGGTCGCGCTGCTCGTCGACCCGAACGGCCCCGGCGTCACCCTGCTGCCGGCCAGTGCGTCGACCGACACTCCGACCTTCACGGTGCTGCTGGATGACGCGCCGGCCGAGGCGCTGGAGAGCGGCGCCGCGTCGTACCTGCGTGACGTGGCGGCCGCCGGGCTGGCCGTCACCGCCGCCGGAGTGCTTGCCGGTGCCCGCGACCTCACCGCCGGCTACGTCAAGGGCCGCGAGCAGTTCGGCCGGGTGCTGGCGGAGTTCCAGGCGGTCGCGCTGCAGATGGCCGACGTCTACGTCGTCAGCCGTACCCTCGACCTGGCCGCCGACAACGCCGTGTGGCGCGTCGCCAACGGGCTGCCGGCCTCCGACGACCTCGCGGTCGCGGGCTACTGGGTGAGCCAGGTCGTGCCCGCCGCGTTCCGCACCTGCCACCACCTGCACGGCGGCATGGGGGTCGACGTCACCTACCCGCTGATCGGGTTCTCGAGCTGGGGCACCGACCTGGCGCACGCCCTCGACACCCTGGCCGGTGACGTGCCGGTGGAGACCCCGGAGGCCAAGAACCTCGAGCTGACCGAGGACCAACGCTCTCTGAAGGCGGAGCTGCGCGCCTGGTTCGCCGGCCTCGCGGCCGAGTTCGGGCACCCCGACGACCCCGGCGCGGTCGAGGGCGCGTGGGACCGGCACGGCCCGTCGTACCAGAAGCTGATCAGGCGGATGGGCGCCGACGGCTGGATGGGCGTCGGCTGGCCGAAGGAGTACGGCGGCCACGGGCTCGGCGAGATCGAGCAGACGATCTTCGCGAACGAGGCGCAGTACCACGACGTGCACCTGCCGGCGGTGACGTTGCAGACCGTCGGACCGACGCTGATCCGCTACGGCACCGAGAAGCAGAAGGACCTGTTCCTGCCGCGGATCCTGGCCGGCGACGTGCATTTCGCGATCGGCTACAGCGAGCCGGACGCCGGCACCGACCTGGCCTCGCTCCGCACCACCGCTCGTCGGGACGGCGACCACTACGTCGTCAACGGTCAGAAGATGTGGACGACCGGCGGCCACCAGGCCGACTACCTGTGGCTCGCCGTGCGCACCGACTCCGACGCCCCCAAGCACAAGGGCATCTCGATCCTGATCGTCGACACCACGGACCCGGGCTACAGCTGGACGCCGATCATCACGGCCGACGGCTCGCACCACGTCAACGCGACGTACTTCAACGACGTCCGGGTGCCCGTCGACATGCTCGTCGGCGAGGAGAACGAGGGCTGGAAGCTGATTACCACCCAGCTCAACCACGAGCGGGTCATGCTCGGCCCCGCGGGCCGGATCGAGGGCCTGCGCGACCGGGTGATCCGTTGGGCCGAGGCGGCCGGAGTCCGGGACGAGCCGGACCTGGTTTCGCTGCTCGGCGAGGCGACCGCGACCTTCCGGGTCAACGAGCTGCTGAACTGGCACGTCGCCCGGGCCGCGGCCGCCGGCGAGATCAACGTCGCCGACGCGTCGTCGACGAAGGTCTTCGCCTCCGACCACGTGCAGCACCTGATCGCCGACCTGATCTCCGCCGTGCACCGGTACGGCGACGCGGGCGATCCCGCGACCAAGGAGCTGCTCGACTACCTGGACTCGCAGGCGAAGCGCAACCTGGTGCTCACGTTCGGCGGTGGTGTCCAGGAGGTGCAGCGTGAGCTGATCGCGATGTTCGGGCTCAAGCTGCCGAGGGTTCCCCGATGAGCGCGGTGCCCGAGCCGGTCGCCGACGAGCGGCACGAGCGGATCATGGCCGAGGCCGAGCGGATCATGGCGCTCGGCGAGGCGTCGGAGACGGTCGCGCCGTACCCGGTCAACCAGCCCACGATCGGCGCCTGGCTCGACGCGATGGGCTACGACAACGAGCGGTTCCGGTCGGGTGAGGCGCCACCGTCGATGGCGCAGGTGTGGACGATGCCCGGTCTCGGCCGCAAGCGCGCGTCCGACGACCCGTTGCACTCGATGATGGAGCTCCTCACCGCGGAGGGGTACACCGCCGTGCTGGGCACCAACACCGAGCAGAGCTACGAGCGCTACCTCGAGGTCGGCGAGCAGCTGCGGGTGACCACGGCGCTCGACTCCGTCGCCGGGCCGAAGAACACCGCCATGGGGCTGGGCTACTTCGTGACCTCGCGCAACCGGTGGTACGTCGGCGACGAGCTGGTGGCCACCATGCTGTTCCGGGTGCTGAAGTTCATCCCGAAAGCCGCTGGTTGAGGTGCGACGAGCGCAGCGAGGAGCCTCGAAACCGTGATTCGCCCGATGGTCAACCGCGACTCGGCGTACTTCTGGGAGGGCACCCGGAAGGGCGAGCTGCGCGTCCAGAGCTGCAACGCGTGCGGCGTGCTCCGGCACCCGCCCGGCCCGGCCTGCCCGTCCTGCGGGGCTCTCGACCGCGGGTATGTCGTCGCGTCCGGCCTCGGCACCGTCTTCTCCTACGTCGTGCACCGGCACCCGCCGGTCCCCGGCAAGGAGCTGCCCATCGTGATCGCGCTGATCGACCTCGACGAGGGCGTGCGGATGGTGGGCGAGGTGGCCGGGGTCGCTGACGACGACATCGAGATCGGGATGCAGCTCCGGGTCGACTTCAACCGGGTCGACGACGAGCTGACCCTGCCCCTGTGGAGGCGCGCATGAGAGCCCTGGAGCCCGGACAGGCGATCCCCGAGTGGAGCCTGCCGATGACACCGACGACGATCGTGAGCACGGCGATCGCCACCCGCGACTGGCAGGACGTCCACCACGACCGCGACGTCGCCCAGGCGGCCGGGTCCAAGGACATCTTCATGAACATCCTGACCACGAACGGACTGGTCGAGAAGTTCGTCGCCGATTGGGTCGGCCACGACTGCGAGCTCAAGGGCATCGCGATCCGGCTCGGTGCGCCCGCCCACCCCTACGACACCCTGACGTTCAGCGGCACCGTCGTCGCCGTATCTGACGGTGTCGCGACCATCGACGTCGTCGGCCGGGTGTCCCTGGGCGACCACGTGACCGGCACCGTGAAGGTCGCAGTGTGAGCCGGACACTCAGCGGCAAGGCCGCCATCGTCGGCATCGGCGCGACCGAGTTCTCCAAGGAGTCCGGGCGCTCGGAGCTGCAGCTGTCCGTCGAGGCCGTCCAGCACGCGCTGGCGGACTGCGGCCTGACCGTTGCCGAAGTCGACGGGCTGACCACCTTCACGATGGACACCTCCTCGGAGATCGCGCTCGCCCGTGAGCTCGGCATTGATGAGCTGCGCTTCTTCAGCCGGATCAACTACGGCGGCGGGGCCGCGTGCGCGACGGTGCAGCAGGCCGCGATGGCCGTGGCGACGGGCGTGGCGGACGTGGTCGTCGCCTATCGCGGCTTCAACGAGCGTTCGGAATCGCGTTTCGGGCAGGTGTCGGTCGCCGCGGCGACCCAGGTCAACACCAACGGCCTGGACAACGCGTGGAGCTATCCGATGGGTCTCGGCACGCCGGCCGCGACGGTTGCGATGCAAGCCCGCCGCTACCTGCACGAGTACGGCGCGACCTCCGCCGACTTCGGCGCCGTCGCCGTGGCCGACCGCCGGCACGCCGCGACCAACCCGAACGCGTTCTTCTACGGCAAGCCGATCACCCTGGAGGACCACCAGGCGTCGCGGATGATCGTCGACCCGCTGCACCTGCTCGACTGCTGCCAGGAGAGCGACGGGGCGGTCGCGCTGGTGATCACCTCGGCCGAGCGGGCCCGGGACCTCGAGCAGGCTCCAGCTTTCTCGCCGCGGCTGCGCAGGGGAGCGGCCGCGACCAGTTCGTGATGACGTCCTACTACCGCGACGACATCGGGATCCCGGAGATGGGCGTGGTCGGCCGTGAGCTGTGGCGGCAGTCCGGGCTGACCCCCGACGACATCCCGACGGCGATCCTCTACGACCACTTCACGCCGTACGTCCTGATGCAGCTGGAGGAGCTCGGCTTCTGCCGCCGCGGCGAGGCCCCGGCGTTCGTTGCCGATGGCGCGATCGAGATCGGTGGCCGGCTGCCACTCAACACCCACGGCGGCCAGCTCGGCGAGGCCTACATCCACGGCATGAACGGCATTGCCGAGGGCGTCCGCCAGATCCGCGGCACCTCCGTCAACCCGGTCGAGGACGCGCACCACGTGCTGGTCACCGCCGGGACCGGCGTCCCGACCAGCGGGCTCATCCTGGCCGCGAGCTAGCCGCGCCACGGCGTGAGCCGCGGCCACCAGCGGGGGATCAGCCACGGCGCGAGTGCCGCCGTACCGCCGGGCGCGACGAAGAAGATCACGATCGTCCCGACGACGGCGCGGACGCGGGTCTGGACCATGGCTCACGGTGCTTCGCTGCGCCCGTAGCCTGACCCGGTGAACAGCTCCCACCCCGACTTCACCGGACCCGAACGCAAGACGCTCGTCGACATGCTGGCCGCGAACCGTGCCGAGATCCTCGAGCTCCTCGACGGTCTCACCGAGGAGGAGGCGCGGCGCAGCCTGGTGCCGTCGCTGACCACGCTCCTCGGCATCGTCAAGCACACCGCGTTCGCCGAGCAGGTGTGGTTCCACGTCACGCTGACCGGGCGCACCCGTGCCGAGGTGGGCGTCCCTGAGGACATCGACGAGAGCTTCCGGCTGACTCCGGACGACACGATCGCCTCGATCGGCAAGAACTTCCGGCAGGTCTGCGAGGAGTCCGACCGCATCGCCTTCGACCATGACCTCGACGACACCGGCAACCACGCGCGACGCGGTCCGGTCAGCGTGCGCTGGATGTATGCCCACATGATCGAGGAGCTGGCCCGCCACGCCGGCCAGGGCGACATCCTCCGCGAGCAGATCATCGCCGCCCGCAACGCCTGACCCCACCGGGTGTGAAGGCGCCCTCGAGCGCTTGATGAGCGGACGCCCTGCACGCGGTTAGAGGTACGTCTCCGGGACGGGCCCGAGCACCTTCATGTGGTTGCGCCGAGCGATCTGATCAAGCAGTTCAGGTTCGGCGTTGCCGGCGGCCTCCGCAGCAGCGAGCTCCTCGAAGAAGCCGACGATGGCCGCGGGCGCAAAGAGGTTGAGCTTCTTGCCAGGCTCAGAGGACGTGACCTTGAAAGTATGTGGGGTCGCACGCGGAACGTACACGAAGGTTCCGGCAGGGCAAGACCGCTCCTCGGGCGCGGCCGCACCGGGCTTGACGGTCGCCGAGATCTCGCCCGTGGCGCCGTCGTAGAGCGGGGGAGGGTAGGTCATGTCGTTACCGTACGGCGGGATACTCGGGCCGTGACTCCCACCGTCGTCGCGATCCACGTCGCCAAGGGATCCCGGCTGCCGATGCGGCCGAGGGACCGGGTCGAGGTCGAGGCGGGCAAGGGGATCGTCGGGGATCGCTACCACGGCACCAAGCACCGGCACGTGACCGTGCAGAGCCGGGAGAGCCTCGACGAAGCGGCGGCCGTGTTCGGCGACGAGGTCCCGGCGCATCTGACGCGGCGCAACATCACGATCAGCAACGGGACGGTGCCGCGGGAGCCCGGCGCCCGGCTCCGGGTCGGCGACGTCCTCCTGGAGGCGGTTCGGGTCGCAGCGCCCTGCAAGCTGCTCGACGACACCATCGGCGCCGGCGCCCAGGAGGCGCTACGTCGTCGGGCAGGGACGGTGTTCCGCGTCGTCGAGGGCGGGTCGATCGCGGTGGGTGACGGCGTGCTTCAGCCCGGAGCCCGCCCCAGCACGTAGGCCCGTTCGGTCCTCTCATCACGAGCAGTGGCCGGACCCCGCCGGTGCCACTCGACGTCGACCAGGCCGGCCCGCTCGAAGAGGGTGGCGACGTCAGCCGGCTCCTGGAGGACGAAGTCCAGGTCGACCGGGGCGTCGAACCAGTCGTCGCGGTGGACGTGTCCGTTGCCGGCGTGACCCCCGTAGACCAGCCAGCCACCCGGCCGGAGCGGCCGCACCAGGGCAGCGAGCGCTTCCGGCATCTCGGCCGGTGTCGTGTGGACGAGGGCGTACCACGCCAGCACCGCGCCCCACCCGTCCGCGGCAACCGGCCGCATCAGGCGGCGCAGGTCGCCGACGTCGTACGACGCCTGCGGGAAACGCGTGCGGGCCTGCTCGACCATCGCGGGGGACAGGTCGAAGCCGGTCGCGGCAGCGCCGTGGTCTGCGAGGTAGGCCGTCACGTGGCCAGGTCCGCAGCCCACCTCGACGACGGGCGCATGGCCGGCAAGCTCGACCACCCGCTCGAGCAGCCAGCGCTCGAATGGCAGCCTGTCGAGCTCGTCGGCCAGGGCGTCCGCGTACGCAGGTGCGATCGCGTCGTACGACGACCGCACCCGCTGGTCACGCGCCGCCAGGTCGATCGCGGGTGTCGTCGGCGCCGCAGCGGGCGCATCGGCCGCCGGCTGGACGCCGAGGAGGTGCGCCCACCGGGGGTCGCGCTCGCCGGCCTTGCGGGGCAGCATCCGGACCAGTGGGGCCGCTGCCGTCGCCATCCGCTCGAGCGTCGCTTCGACATCGCCACGGTCGGTGAAGGGGTGCAGGCGTTCGGTCCGGGTCCGCAGCAGTCCGGCTGCCTGGGGACCGCGCAGCAGCAGGACCGTGAGCACCGCTCGCTCGTCGTCGGCGAGGTCGAGGTGCTCGGCGAGGACCTGGTGATACTTCAGCGTCCGCGGGCCGCGGTCCGCCCACACGATCCGGAGGAGGCCTCGGTCCTTGAGGTCGCGGCACCCCTGCTCCACCGACGACTCGTCGTAGGAAACCACCGGGTCGCGGCTCGACGTCTGGTTGCAGGCGGTGCGCAGCGCGTTGAGGGAGAGCGGGTAGGAGTCGGGAACCGTCCGCTGCTTCTCGAGGAGGCAGCCGAGAATCCTTTGGTCGACGTCGCTCAGGTCGGGGAGTTCGGCCACAGGACGAGACTAGACAGCGACCCTGGGCCGGCGCGCCACGCCGGCCTCGGCCGGGTCGGGGTCGAAGACCTTCAGGGTCTTGCTGAGGGCCACGAGCATCAACCAGCCGTACAGGACACCCGCGACCACGTCGGTGAACCAGTGCTGGTTGAGCCGGGTCCGGAAGTAGGCCTCGGCGAGTCCGAGCACCAGCGGAATGCCGTACAGCCACTGGGTGGCCCGCTTCGAGAGCGCACCGTAGTAGGAGGCCAGCACCACGGCAGTGCCCGAGATCAGGACGATCCGCGCGCAGCCTCCCGACGGAAAGGCGCCGATCGGAGTGCCGACGAGGCTGATCAGGTCGCGATCCCGATCGACGATCGCGGCGATCGTGAGCTGGCAGAGCCGGGCGATCCACCACGCGGCGGGGAACAGCAGGATCGGGACCCACCAGCGCCAGCCCTGGGTCGCGAACCAGATCGCGAACGTCACCGCTAGGACCGCGCCGAGAATCTGGGTCTGGCGCACGTTGCCCATCTGGGTGAGCGTCTCGAGGACGTCGGTCCAGTCCGTGCGCCCGGCGCCATCGATCCGCTCGAAGATCGGTTCGTCGACCGGTCCCTGCAGCGCCTTGGCGATGAAGCCCACCGCGATCGCGATCGCGTTCGCGAGCGCGACCGTCACGACGCCGGTAGTGAAGCCGGCACCCCACCTCAATCCGGCAAGCTGCCGACCGCGGACCCCCATAGCTGCAGGAGTCTAGAACCCACGAACGTGGCTCGGTGACCTTTCAGGCGTTGTCGAGCGTCGCGTCGACGGTGATCTCCGGGACGCTGGCGAGGGCCTTGCTGATCGGGCAGCCCGCCTTGGCCTTGTCGGCGCACTCGCGGAAGGTGGCCTCGTCGATGCCGTCGACCTTGCCGTGCACGGTGAGGTGGATCGAGCTGATGTGGAAGCCGCCGGCCGGGTCGGGTCCGAACTCGACGTCGGCCGTCACCTCGAGCGACTGCGGGGTGCCGCCCGCCCGGCCCAGCTCGCCGGAGAAGGCCATCGAGTAGCACGACGAATGAGCCGCCGCGACCAGCTCCTCCGGTGAGGTGACGCCCTCGGCGTCCTCGGTGCGGCGCGGCCAGGACACCTCGAAGGTGCCGACGCCGGACGAGCTCAGCTCGACCTGCCCCGAGCCGTCCAGGAGGCCGCCGTTCCATGCAGTACGTGCAGTGCGTGTGGTCATGCCCCGAAAACTAGCGGGTCAGTCCCCGACGCGGTCAGCCGGCGGTGGAGACCACGCAGTCGGCGAGGACGGGGGAGCCGCCCCGGTCGCCACCGGCGATCGCCGCAGAGGCGACGATCCGCTCGTCCTCGCGCCAGCCGGTGACCTGGATCGTCTCGCCGGGGAAGATGACGCCGGCGAACCGGGCCGTGAACCCGGTGACCAGGTCGGCGTCGCCACCGAGCAGCCCTTCGGTGAGCTCGCGGAGCACGATCCCGTAGGAGCAGAGGCCGTGCAGGATCGGAGCGGGGAAGCCGGCGGTCTTCGCGAAGTCCGGGTCGGCGTGCAGCGGGTTGCGGTCACCGCACAAGCGGTAGAGCAGCGCCTGCTGGGGCGTCACGTCGTACGACGTCAGCAGGTCGGGTTCACGCTCTGGGGCGACCACCGGCTCGGCCGTGCCTCGGTCGCCGCCCCAGCCGCCCTCGCCCTTGACGAAGATCGAGGAGCGGGTGCGCCACAGCTCCTCGCCGCTCTCCGCGCGGGCGACCCCCTCCTGCCAGATGACCGCTGCCTTGCCCTTGTCCCAGATGTCGGTGAGCGTCGTCGAGACGGTCGCGCTCCCCGAGGTCGGCAAGGGCCCGGCCACCGAGATCGACTGCGACCCGTGCACTACTTGAGCCAGGTTGATGTCGCAGCCGGGCAGGTCGAGCGGCGGTGGGTCGGTCGCGTGGAACGTCGGGACCACGACCCCGAACGACGGAAGTACTTGCAGCGCGGGCCCATCGAGGGTTAGGCGGAGCGCGGCGGGGGAGAGGTTGTCCCCCTCGCGCGCGCCGGAGCCGATGCCGAGGTGGTAGAGCAGCACGTCGCTCTCGGTCCAGGAGAACGAGGTCGAGCCGAGGTCGGCGCCGATCGCTGCGGACGGATCGATCGGCATCAGTTCTTCCCGGTGGTTGAGCTTGTCGCGACGATGTCTTCTGCTGCGAGGTATCCGAACACCAGCGCCGGGCCGATGGTCGCTCCGGGGCCGGCGTAGGTGCGGCCCATCACGGCTGACGAGGCGTTCCCGGCGGCATAGAGACCCGGAATCACCGAGCCGTCCTGGCGCAGCACCCGGGCCCGCTCGTCGGTGACCAGACCGCCCTTGGTGCCGAGGTCGCCCGGCACGATCTTGACGGCGTAGAACGGCGCCTGGTCGATCACGTGCAGCGAGGGATTCGGCTTCACCCTGGGGTCCGAGTAGTACTTGTCGTAGGCCGACTCCCCGCGGTGGTAATCCACGTCGAGCCCTGACTCGGCGAATCCGTTGAAGCGCTCCACGGTCGCGGTAAGGGCTGCCACCGGAACCTCGATCTGCTCGGCGAGGTCCGCGAGCGTCGACGCCTTGCGCACGACTCCCGACTTCAGCCAGCTGCCTGGGAACGGCTGCCGCGGGGCGAGGCCCGCGAACAGGTAGCGGTTGCGGTAGCGCTGGTCGAGGATCATCCAGCTCGGGACGTGGCCGACACCGGTCGCCTCGCCCTTGTAGATCTCGTGCGTCGCCTCGACGTACGGCAATGCCTCGTTCATGAACCGCTCGCCGGCCTGGTTGACGATGATCGATCCCGGCAGGTTGCGCTCCGCGAGGCAGAACCACGAGCGGTTCGGCAGTGGGATGGTCGGACCCCACCAGGCGTCGTCCATCAGGTCGATCTCGGCGCCGGCCGCGATGCCGGCGAGGATGCCACCGCCGGTGTTGAACTCGGAGCCGGTGGTCCACTCGATCGAGGTCGGTTGGGGCTGGTACTTCTCGCGCATCTCGAGGTTGCGCTCGAAACCACCCGAGCCGACGATCACACCGTTGCGGGCGCGGATGACGTGCTCGGAACCGTTGCGCATCACCCGGACACCGACGACCCGGCCGTCCTCGATGACCAGGTCGGACAGCTCGGTCTCGTAGTACACGGGCACGCCGGCGTCGGCCATGCCCTTGCGGAGGCCGATCGCGATCGCGTTGCCCATGGCGAACATCTTGCGACCCAGCAGGATGGACCAGATCCGGCGGATCAGCACCAGCACCATCGTGATCGGACCCCTGATGCTCCGCATCCCGAGGCTGATCTTGCGGTAGTCCTTCTGGGTAACGATCAGGTTCGCCGGCGCCTTGGTGTACGGGGGGTGCAGCCGCTCGAGCTCGTCGCCGAGGAAGCGCGCGTCGAGGGGGACCGGCTCGACGGTGCGGCCGCGGGCGCGACCACCCGGCTTCTCGGGGTGGTAGTCGGCGTACTGCGGCACCCAGATGAACCGGACCGGGGTGTTCTCCTTGAGGAAGTCCATCACCTCGGCGCCGCGGTCGACGTAGGTGTCGCGCCGCACCTTGGGCACGGCGTCACCGACGATGGAGTCGAGGTACTGCTTGGCGTTGGCGAGGTCGTCGTCCTCGCCGGCCGCCTTCAGCGCGTAGTTGCCAGGGATCCAGACGCCGCCGCCGCTGCGCGCGGTCGAGCCGCCGAAGTAGGCGCTCTTCTCCACCAGGATCGTGCGGAGGCCGCGCCGTCCTGCCGCGAGTGCGGCACTCATGCCGGCGCCGCCGGCTCCGACCACGACCACGTCAGCCTCGGCGGGGAGCGTCATGGCAAAACTGTAACAGGTTCTAGTATCGTGTTCACCCAACCGACGGAACGCCCTCCGGTGGCCTATTCGAGTGTGCGTTGCAGGCTGGCCAGGATGTCGATCCGTCCGTAGCGGAGCTTGACGCCGGGCACGTCGACGGCGGTCTTCTGGACCTGCTCTTCGATGCCTCGCGGCGCCAGCGATGAGCGGGCGGCCTTGATCAGGGCGACCTGGCCGGCCACGATCGGTGCTGCCATCGACGTCCCGGACCAGGCGTCGAACCCGCTGCCGGGCTTCACGCTGATCAGGTCGGTGCCGATGGCCGCGAAGTCCACCCAGTTGCCGACGTTGGAGTACGGCGCGAGGGAGCTGTTGGTCGCGTCGAATGCTGCCACGCTGATGACCCCGGGCTGGGCAGCCGGCCAATACGGCTGGTCGGAGCCGTCGTTGCCGGCGGCGGCGACGGTGATGGTGCCCTTCTTCTGCGCCCATCGGATGACGTCGGCGAGCACCTTGGACTCGGTCTTGTCGACGGTGCCGAGGCTGAGGTTGATCACGGTCGCCCCCATCTCGACGGCGTCGTGGATCGCCTCCGCGAGCAGGTAGCTGTTGGTGGTGCCGGTCTGGTCGAGGACGCGCATCGAGATGATCTCGCTCGCCGGCGCGACCAGGTGAACCAACCCGGCGATGAACGTGCCGTGCCCACTGACCGCACCGCCCGGCTCGTCGTAGGGATCGTTGTCGTCATCGACGTAGTCCCACCCGGGAACGACCCGACGCTCGATGACCGGATGTGTCGGATCGACACCGGTGTCGAGGACCGCGACCTTGGTCCCGGCCCCCCGTGAGAGCTTGCCAGCCTTGCCCAGCTGCAGCCGCCAGGACGCCTTCTGGCTCCGCCACTCCTTCTCGGTCGAGGGCGTGCTCACGCCGTTGGGCCAGGCGTGGTAGCGCTGGTCGGTGATCTCGACCTCCCGGTCCCGCTCGGCGTACCTGACGCACGCGTCGCGGGCCAGCTCCTTGGCCAGCTTGTCGGCGTTCGCGTCCGTCCACCTGGTCGGGTCCTGCCAGCGAACCAGGTAGATGCGGCGGCTCGCCAGCACGGTCGAGACCATCTCGATCGGGTACTGGCCGAGCAGGGCGGGCAGCCCGCAGCCGCCCTCGGCCAGCACATTCACGACGACCTCGCCGTCACCGCTGTCAGTGCCGGCGGCCCCGACGCTCGCGGGGTGGAAGGCGACGGTCGCCGTGCCCAGGCCCAGCAGCAGTGCGCCGGCGATTCGTGTGAAGCGGCGGGTCCTCATGGGAGTCCTCCTGGCGCGGGAAGAGGGGGGAAGGGAGAGGCGACGTGGACGAACGGCGCCCAGTGGTAGGGGTGCGGGCGCAGCCGCATCGCGCTCAGTTGCGCGCCCCTGAGCGCGTCGGCGGCGGACTGTCCCGCGCGGAGCCCGGCGTGGTAGCCCGCCATCACCTCGGTCGAGGACTCGTCGTCGAGGACCCACTGGCTGACGACGACCGACTCGGCACCGGCTGCGAGGAACGCCCAGGCCATGCCGACCGGCTCGGCCGTGTCGCCCGAGCGCCCCGACTCGCACGCGCTGAGCGTGAGCGCCTTGCCCGACAGGTCGACCTCCAGGACCTCGGACACCGTTGCCCAGCGGTCGGCGAACCGCAGCGAGGAGAACAGCGGGTTCTCCTCGCGGTACATGCCGTGGCAGGCCAGGTGGATGTCGGCGGCATCGGCGACGGCGGCGAGGACGGCGTCGACCGTGGCGTCGTTGCCGAACAGCACGCGCGCTCGGCTGTCGGCCGCGACGCGCGCCACCTCCTCGCGGATGCGCGGCGCTCTCTCGTCCGGCACGCCCACGACCAGGGCCTCCCCGCTCCTCGGAGGCGGGCCGGAGCGCTCGCGCAGGGTCGTGGGGGCGACGACGACGGGGTGCCGCTCGAGCAGGTAGCCGGTGCCGTCGTGGAGGGCGTGAAAGGGAACGCGGTGGAGCAGCCGGTCCGGGGAGACCATCAGGGCCCCGCCGCGGGTCTCCGGGAGATCCAGCGGGCGTACCAGGGTGTCGTAGAGGTCGGTCAGGATCGCGCGGACGGTCGCGGTCATCTGCTCACTGTGCCGACCGACATCGATCCGGGTTCCCATCCGGAACCGTCCCCACTGTGCCGACAACTGGCTGAGGAGCACTCGCGCTCGGTCGTAGGCGCCGGCCAGCACCACCCCGCTGACCGATGCGCCGCTGACCGCGAAAGCGATGACGTCGGCTCCGGCGACGTGGTAGGACACGCCGGGCGCCCGATCGGAGACCTGGCTCTCCGGAGACTCGTCGCGATCCGGATGCGACTGGGTGGTCGCCCGCGACGCGGCCGTCCTGATCAGCAGGTCGCCGAGCTGCGTCTCCAGCTCCCGCGCGCGGTCGCGGAGCGGCGTCGTACGCCGCGGTTCGGTCGACTCGTGGATCGCCGCGTAGACCGCGCTCAGGCGCCGACGGTACGATGCGATCTGCGCCGGCCGGTCGTCGCCGCGTCCGCGGGTCGGCGCACCGTCGGTGCCGGTGGTCGCCCCGACGAGGTCCTCGAGCGCCCGGGCCTTGGCCCGATCGCTCAGGGCGACCGCCTCGGCCAGGGCCTCCGGCGAGGCCTCCTCGACCAGCAGGTGCACGAGCTCGTCGTACACGGGCCGCGCCGACGTGCTGAACGACGTCGCCAGCGCGGGATCTGCGACGGCGGAGCCGAGGTGGTCCAGGGTGGCGACCGATCGCCGCAGCAGGCTCGCGGCGTCTCCCGCTCGGGCCGCCGCACGGAGGGTCCGCGCCCGTCTGAGCGCGACCGCCAGGTCGAGTCGGGGGTAGCCGCTCTCCGCGGCGACGCGGTCCGCCGCGTCGAGCCAGGCCGCCGCCTCCTCGCCGTCGGTCGCGTCGTGGAGGGCGAGTATGCCGTGGCAGGCGGGGATCTTCCAGCCTCCGTCGAGGAGTCGGTGGACGGCGGCCTCCAATCGCCGGACGGCTTCGATGGCAGGTCCGCGCGTCAGGAGCAGCTCGGCCGCGACCAGGTCGGTACGCGCGATGAACTGGGCGTCGCCGACCTCGGAGAACAGCTCGGCAGCGGCGGCCAGCTCGCGCCCGGCGTCGTCGAGCGAGCCCCCGGCCAGGGCGGCCCTCGCCGCGAGCAGGTGGGCGTGCGCCTGGTCGTGACGCATGCCGGCGTCGGTCGCGATCCTGGTGGCGTCGGCCGACGCCGCAGCGGACTCGCGCCAGAGCCCGGCGTCCAGGTAGACCTGCCCGCGCTGGAGCATGACCCGTGCCACCTCGGCGTCGGCGCCCAGCTGCTGGAGCACCTGCTCTGCGCCGTCGAGCCGGCCGAGCGCGCCGACGAGGTCGCCGCGGAGGTGGTCGGCCTCGGCGAGGTCACCCTGGCACTTCGCGGACCAGAGACGGTCGTCCGCGGACTCGAATTTCGCTGCCGCGGCCGCGAGAGCCTGAGCGGCCTCTTCGGCCGCTCCGAGGCTCAGCAGCTCGACGCCACGGTTGGCCTGCCACTGCGCGGATTCCAGGTGCATGCCGAGGTCGGCGTAGCCCCGTTCGGCCCGTTCGTACGCCGCGAGCGAGCGGTGGTGCAGACCCATGAAGCCGTAGGCGACCCCGCAATTGCCCCACGCGGCCGCTGTGACCAGGGCTTTGACGTGCTCGTCCTCGGCGTCGTGGGTGGCGATCCCCGGCAGGGCCTCCAGGAGCGCTTCACCGACAGCCGCCGCCTCGGTGTGACGCCCGAGGTCGTCGAGGATCTGCATCCGTCCGAGATCGGTGCGGGCGGCCTGCAAGGCGGCTCCACCCGCTTTGAACCGGCCGCGGGCCCTTTCGATCCGCCCGACCGCCTCGTCCAGCTCGCCTCGTTCGGCGAGGATGCGAGCCAACAGGTAATGGGCCTGGCCCTCGTGCCGCGGGAGGCCGAGGTGCGTCGCCCGGTCGACGACGACCGCGAGCGCGTCCGCTGCCGCCGTAGGAGTGACGTGCAGTTGTGCCTCGCTCTGGTCCAGGAGCCACTGGACGCCGGCGACGTCGACCAGACCGGCAGCTCTGACCGAGGCCATCCGCTCACCATGGGTGGGTGGTGCCATCAGCTCGGCGAGCGACGTCCCTTGATCGACGGTCATGGAGTCTCGTCCGGCTCCCAGACGAGGTTGATGTCGGCGTCCTCGGTGTGCAGGACGAGGCGATCGACGTGGGCCGGAACCCGCGCGAACTCGAACCGGCCGAGGTCGTCGGCGCCCTGGGCGTCCTCCGCGAAGCCAGGTCCGCTCAACCGCACCTCGAGAAGCCGGGCGCTCTGGCCCTCGGCCCAGAGCACCTGGCCGTCGAGACGGACCCGGCCGCTACCGGCCGACGAGAGGTCGACGATGACGTCGCCCGCCTCGCTGCTGAATGCCAGGCTGGTGGCGGTGGCGTCGGTGCCCGCGGAGCGCACGCCGACGAGGGAGCTCTCGGCACGACTGTCGAACGTGAGCACGGCGCGCAGCTGACGGCGGACCCGCGCGAGCGGAGGCGGGCGGGACGCGGCCGCCTCGAACTGGCGGCGGAGGTAGTAGCGAACCCGGGTCGGGGGCGTCTCGAGCGGCAGCCGGTCGGCCACCTCGTGGAAGGTCCTGATCCAGGTCAGAGCGCTGCGGGTCTCCACGTCGCCGGTCGTGAGGTTGCGCTCGACCGTCGAGGCAGCCTCGGGCGCCAAGCGCCCCTCGACGTAGTCGACCAGATTGGTGAAGGTGGGCCGGTCGGTCATCGGAAATCGTCTCCGATCATGCCGCGGAGCCGCTCGAGGCAGCGGCCGCGAAGCGGCCCGATGCCACCGATGGACCGGCCCAAGCGGGCGGCGACCTCGGCGTAGGACGGCTCGTCCGCGTCGAGGTACAGGTGTTGGATCAAGGAGCTGCAGGGCTCGCCCATCTGCAGGACGGCGTCGTGGAGCGTGGAGCTTTCTGCCCAGTCCTCGAGGGGATCATGCTGGCCGACCCCGGGGGAGCCGTTCCCGGCCTCGCGGATGCGGCCGGTCATCTTTCGGAGGCGCCACGCCGACCGTCGGGCGACGGTCATCAACCAGGCCGCGAGTCCCGTGTCGTCCTTGAGCGAGTGCAGCGCCCTGAGGAGTGCGACAAAGACGTCCTGGGTGACGTCGGCGGCGTCCTCGCGGTCGAGCCCGTTGCGCAGGGCCACGGAGAAGACGAGGCGCTCGTAGCGAGCGACGACCTGATCCCAGGCGGCGGCGTCGCCGCGGCGGCAGGCCTCCAGGAGCATCGCATCTGATCTCGGCGCCGACGCACGTTCTTGCGCGCTGCGCGCGTGGTGGGCGGCGGGCGCTTCGTGCGCGCGCTCGGAAATAATGGTCAAGTTCGTCCCCCGATGCCGGCTGGAGCGGGCCGGCTTCCCGCGAGATGTACCCCGTTGGGTGGTCAATTACGATAACCCTGGACCGGCCCGGTTGGACCGAGAAGATTGTCAGATCTGAGGCCGGTGTGGGCCGAATCAGACCGTCGACGCGCGGATCCACGCCCACCGGTCGCGTTGCCTGGCGGACCGCAGGTTATGCACGAAACTGGAACAGGTTCTAGTATGGCCGGATGACCTCCCCCGAAGCGATCGCGGCCGCAGTGGACCGGCTCGCTGTGGCCCAGGAGACACGGGTGCCGTGCGCGCCGGTGCGCGACCTGGTCGGCGTCGACGACCTCTCCGCCGCGTACGCGGTGCAGCAGGGACTCGTGGAGCGTTGGCTCGCGGCGGGCGCGACGGTCGTGGGCCGCAAGATCGGCGCGACGTCAGAGGCGGTCCAGCGACAGCTGGGCGTGGACCAGCCCGACTTCGGCTATCTCCTCAGCGACATGGACGTCAGCCACGGAGCGAACGGCGCGCCGATCTCGATGAGGACGTTGGTGCAGCCGCGGGTCGAGGCGGAAGTGGCGTTCCTGCTCGGGGCGGACGTGGCACCGACGGACGAGGCCGACATCACGATCGAGGTCGTCCGCGCCGCTGTCGAGGTAGCGCTGCCCGCGCTGGAGATCGTCGACTCGCGAATCGCCGACTGGCAGATCGGCTTCACCGACACGGTCGCCGACAACGCCTCGAGCGGATTGTTCGTCGTGGGCGACGTTGGCCGTCCGCTGGCCGAACTCGAGCCTCGCGACGTCGTCATGTCGCTGACGATCAACGGTGAGGAGAAGTCGGCCGGCGCCGGTTCGGCGTGCTTGGGTGACCCACTCGAGGCGCTGCGCTGGCTCGCCGTGCAGGCACACCGCTTCGGCGACCCGCTGCGCGCCGGCCAGGTCGTCCTGTCCGGCGCGTTGGGACCGTTCGTGCCGTTCTCCGCCGGCGACCGCGTCGAGGCGTCGATCAGCGGCTTCGCAACCCTGAGTGTCGAGTTCGAGGAGTAGCACAGTGACCATCAAGGTGACGGCGGCGATCGTCGGTCCGGGCAACATCGGCACGGACCTGATGTACAAGCTGCTGCGCAGCGACGTGATCGAGCCGCGCTGGATGATCGGCGTCGACCCGGCCAGCGAGGGACTGAAGCTCGCGGCCGACCAAGGCCTGGTGTCCACCCACGAGGGCGTTGACTGGCTGCTCAAGCAGGCCGAGCTGCCGGACCTGCTGTTCGAAGCCACCTCGGCCTACGTCCACAAGGAGTACGCCCCGCGTTACGCAGAGGCCGGCATCCGGGCGGTCGACCTGACCCCCGCCTCGGTCGGCCCCGCGGTGATCCCGCCGGTCAACGGCGAGGAGCACGTCGACGCTCCCAACATCAACATGATCACCTGCGGTGGTCAGGCCACGATCCCGATGGTCGCGGCGGTCTCCCGGGTCACACCGGTGTCGTACGCCGAGATCGTCGCCTCGGTCTCCAGCGTGAGCGCGGGTCCTGGCACCCGCGCCAACATCGACGAGTTCACCCGCACCACCGCG
This sequence comes from uncultured Actinomycetota bacterium, assembly GCA_963846535.1. Taxonomy (GTDB): domain Bacteria; phylum Actinomycetota; class Actinomycetes; order Propionibacteriales; family Nocardioidaceae; genus Nocardioides. Next base: position 673,730 of record CAWJWK010000003.1, on the reverse strand, counting down.
GCCGGCGTGGAGTCGATCGGTGGCGCCGAGCGGGGCAAGGCGATCATCATCCTCAACCCGGCCGAGCCGCCGATGATCATGCGCGACACGATCTTCTGCGCGGTCGACCCGGGCGCGGACACTGACGCGATCGCCGAGTCGATCCACCGGATGGAGCAGGAGGTGCAGGAGTACGTCCCCGGCTACCGGCTCCTCCAGGAGCCGCAGTTCGACGGACCGTCGGACAACACCTCGGGGATGCGCCGGGTATCGATCTTCGTGGAGGTCGAGGGAGCGGGCGACTACCTGCCGCCGTACTCCGGGAACCTCGACATCATGACCGCCGCCGCGACCCAGGTCGGCCAGCACATCGCCCGCTCGATCCTCGGGAGCAACTGACATGGCCGCCAATACCGAGTTTCTCAGCCCTGACCTCTACGCCATCGAGCGGACCTGGTCCGGCGCTCATGGGGACGAGCCGTGGGGGAAGCTCGACCTGCGACTGACCGACACCTGTCTTCGCGACGGGTCGCACCACAAGCGTCACCAGTTCACCGCCCAAGAGGTGCACGACATCGTCGAGGCCCTCGACTCATCCGGCATCCCGGTGATCGAGGTGACCCACGGCGACGGCCTCGGCGGGAGCAGCTTCAACTACGGGTTCTCGAAGACCCCGGAGCAGGAGCTGATCAGGATCGCGGCCGACACCGCGAAGCGCGCCAGGATCGCCTTCCTGATGCTCCCGGGCGTCGGCACCAAGGACGACATCCGCGCGGCGCAGGACAACGGGGGCCAGATCTGCCGGATCGCGACCCACTGCACCGAGGCCGACGTCTCGATCCAGCACTTCGGCCTCGCTCGCGAGCTCGGGCTGGAGACGGTCGGCTTCTTGATGATGAGCCACACCCAACCCCCGGAAGTGCTCGCCAAGCAGGCTCGGATCATGGTTGACGCAGGCTGTCAGTGCGTCTATGTCGTCGACTCCGCCGGAGCGTTGATCATGGAGCAGACCGCCGATCGGGTGTCGGCCCTCGTTGCCGAGATCGGAGATCAGGCCGACGTCGGGTTCCACGGTCACGAGAACCTCGGACTCGGCGTCGCCAACACCGTGATCGCGGCCCGGGCCGGGGCGACCCAGATCGACGGTTCCGTGCGGCGGTTCGGCGCCGGCGCGGGCAACACCCCGCTGGAGGCGTTCATCGGGGTGTGCGACAAGGTCGGCTGGACCACCGGGGTCGACTTCCTCAAGATCGTCGACGCGTCCGAGGACGTCATCAAGCCGGCCATGCCGGAGGAGTGCCAGCTCGACCGGATGACGCTGATGATGGGCTACGCCGGGGTCTACTCGAGCTTCCTCAAGCATGCGAGCAACGCCGCTGAGAGGTACGGCGTCTCCGGTGCGCAGATCCTGCTCGAGGCCGGTCGGCGGGAGTTGATCGGCGGCCAGGAGGACCAGCTGATCGACATCGCCCTGGGATTGCGCCGCGCGGCTGGCTGAACCTGCGAGACTGCGCCCGTGCGGAAGTGCGTGCGGGTGCTGCTGCTGGTCGCCTGCGTGGCGGTGCTGCTGCAGCCTGTGGAGAGGGATGCGGCGGGGTCCGGGGCGCCCCTCGGTGTCCCCGCGCCCGTCGCCCAGCGCTCCCACTCGCTGGGCGTGCAGTTCTCGAGCCTGTACGAGCTGGGTCCGCGGCGGAGACTGGCCGCGCTCGATCAGCTCTCGCGTGCCCACGCGTCCTGGATCAGGATCGACATCGGCTGGGCGAGCCTGGAGGCTGACGGCGACGACAAGTACGCCGAGTGGTACGTCGACCGGATCGACTCCGTTCTCCGCGCCGCGGACGCCCGCAACCTCAAGGTGCTGGCGATGTTCTGGCTGACGCCCGCCTGGGCGAACGACGGTCGTGGCCTCCGGGCACTCCCGACGCGCCTGGCCCACTATGCCGAGGCGGTCGGCTGGGCCGCCGAACGGTGGGGCGCCCAGATCGACGCGTGGGAGATCTGGAACGAGCCGAACTCCAGTGACTTCCTCGTCGACGGCACTCCCCGGCGGTATGCCGGGTTGTTGTGCGCGGCGTACCCGGCGGTCAAGGCCGAGGACACCTCGCCGGTGCTGTCGGGAGGCCTCCAGTACAACGACGCCGCCTGGCTGGGGCGCGTCTATCGCAATGGTGGGAAGGGCTGCTTCGACGCCGTGGCCACCCATCCCTATGTCTCGCCGAGCGACGCGCCGCCGGAGACGCGGCACGAGCAGCAGATCTGGCGGTTGACGCGGACTCCCGCCGTGCGCCGGGTCATGCGTCGCCACGGCGACGCCGCGAAGCGGGTGTGGATGACCGAGATCGGGTGGTCCACCGGCCGGCCGCCAGATCCCGACCCGTGGGAGCGAGGCGTTTCGAGGGCAGTCCAGGCCGACTACCTCGAGCGGGCCGTGGCCCTGGTCAGGAGCCGCTACCGCTACGTCGGTCCGATCTTCTGGTACCGGGACATCGACGGCGCCCGCCCCAGGGTGTTCCAGGACGGCTTCGGCCTCCTGACCAACGATCTCCTCGCGAAGCCGGCGCTCCGCGCGTTCCGCCGGGCAGCGGACCGTCGGTTCTGACCCAGCCGTCCGCCCGCGCTCAGTGGAGCGAGCGGAACGGGTTGCGGCGACGTTCGTCCTTGCGCTCACCGTCGGCGAGCTCGGTCCGCGCGCGGCCCAGCGCGGCCCGGGCGGCATCCGCGAGCGCGTCGATGTCCTCGAGCGAGCGAGCAACGGCCGCCTCGGCGGTGGCCGTGATGCTCGTGGCCCTTGCCTCGGCGTCCGCGACGATCTGCTCGGCCCGCGCCGATGCCTCGGCCAGCGTCTCCCCGGCGGACTCTCGCGCGCTCGCCTCCAGCTCCTGGGCCAGAACCTCGGCGCGCCGGAGAGCCTCGTAGGCATTCTCCACCGCGCGGCGGCTCGTCTCGAGCTCGACCGAGATGGCTACCTCGTCCTGCCTCCGCTGGTCGAGCAACGATCTGAATTCCTGAAGGCGATCAGCAGCGTCGGAGCTCATCGAAAGTCCTCTCCGCTCTGTCTCCACCGGCTTCGTCCGTCGGTCTATCAGGGCCATTCTGTGTCAGAAACCGAAACATGCAAGTGCTTCGTCGTCAGCGGATTTCGGAGTTTTTCTTGTCGAACCGTGGATCAAAGGGCAGTCGACAACCCACTAGAGGGGTGACGCAGGACAACGAGGGACTCTCTCGCGTCGCGTCCCGAGCTCGCGGATCGGGACGGTTGTCCACATGGCCCGTGCTCCAAACGGGTCCGGTGATGCAGTGCCCCGGGGCACTTCGCGCTGACGCATTTTCATACGGGGGAACCACATGACGCACGCGAGTGTTGCTGGAAGCGCGCCCAGCACCGACCGGGGGCGAGACCCGGCCCTGAGCGCGCCCGTTCTCGAAAGGCGCACGAATCTGGGCGCCGCCGGGCGCGCGCTCTCGTTGTACGCCCTGCCACACGCGGAGGCGACCGGCATCACGCGGCGCCGGGCGACGCTCCGCTTCGTGGCCACGCTCGTGGTGGCGGACCTGACGGCGGTCGGCGCCGTGATCGTGCTCGACCCGACTCTCGCCGTCCCGGCAACGGTCGTGGCCGTCGTCGCCGTCGCCCTCTGGCGATCCTTCGGCCTCTACGAGCGCCGGTTCACTCTGTCCGTGTTGGACGACCTGCCCCGCTTGTTGCTCGGCCTCTGCGTCGGGCTCGGTCTCGCCGCCTGTCTCGGCGCGTGGGTCGACCTGTCCGGCCTGACCCTTCTGGCCGCGGCGACCGCGCTGGGCCTGCCGGCGGGGCGGGCGATCGCCTACCGGAGCGAGCTCCGGCTCCGGCGCAGCGGGCGCATCGATCAGCGCCGGGTAGCGATCCTCGGCTACGGGCCGGTCGCCACCGGGCTGGCCCGACGCTTTCGTGAGCGGTCCGAGCTCGGCGGCGCTTTCGCCGGGTTCGTCACCGCGAGTGCGCGGCCGGAGGACGGAGCGGCCGGTTCGGTCGAGGCGCTCAACGCCGCCGCGGAGGCCCTCCGCCTGACCGACGTCGTCATCACGGTCGTGGACCTGACACCCGAGCTGCTGGCCGACGTCCGGCGCATCTGCGACGCGCACGGCATCGACGTGTACATCGTGTCGGGCTTCCACATGACGCGGTGGTCCGCGGCAACCCTGCTCGATCATGTCTGGGGCATTCCGGTCGACTTGGTCCGCAGTCCGCGCTACGACACGGGCGCCCGTTCGGCGAAGCGGGCAATTGACGTCGTGCTAGCGGGGATGGCCCTGGTCGTGTCGGCACCCCTCCTGCTCGCCGTCGCGGTCGCGGTGCGTTGGGAGGGCGGACCCGGCGTGATCTTCCGGCAACAGCGGGTCGGGCAGGGCGGTCGGGTGTTCACCGTCTACAAGTTCCGGTCGCTCGAGCCGGACGCCTCGACCGAGGGCGAGGCGACGTGGAGCGTCGCGGACGACCCGAGGATCGGCCCCGTCGGGCGCTTCATCCGCAAGACGTCGATCGACGAACTTCCGCAGCTGGTCAACGTCGTGAAGGGCGACATGAGCCTGGTCGGACCGCGGCCGGAGCGTCCTCGCTTCGTCGACCGGTACGCCGCCTCCGTGCCGCACTACGCCGAGCGGCACCGGGTCCCGGTCGGAATGACCGGTCATGCCGCGGTCCACGGTCTGAGGGGTGACACGTCGATCCCTGATCGCGCTGTCTTCGACCACGTCTACATCGAGCAATGGTCCCTCTGGTTGGACCTCAAGATCATCGTCCGGACAATCGGTGAGGTGTTGCGTGGTCGCGGTGCCTGAGACGATCGCGCCGCCCGCTGGGCGTAGGTCCGTCGACCGGCCGACCACCCGGCTCCGGGTGGCCGTCGTGCAGCACGGCGGCATGTTCGGCGGCGCCGAACGATGGCAGCACCAGCTTGCCTCGGCCACCGACCGCATGGACGCTCTGCTCGTGGCGATCGGCGGGGGCGACACGAGCGAACGGTGGCGTGGACGCGGCGCGCGGGTGGCGTCCGTGCCCAGCCGCAACAAGTGGGGAATCCCGGCGCTCGCCGTCGACGTCGCGGCCGTGCTCCGTGCCGACCGTCCGGACGTCGTCGTCGCGCACGGGGTCAAGGCGGCGCTCGCCGCCGTACCAGCCGCCCGCGCACTCGGGATACCGGCCGCCTGGGTCCGGCACGACCCGTCGTTCACCGGACCGCTCACCGATTTCCTGGACGTCCTGGCGGACGGCCAGATGGCGACCAACGACTGGCTCTTCGAGAAGACGAGCGCGTCGCACACCATCGTCCTGCAACCGCCCCGGATGCCGCGGGGCCACGACCGGGACGAGGCCCGAAGCCGCCTCGGCCTGGAAGTGGCCGAAGGGGGCCTCGTCGTGGGCATGGGCAGTCGGTTCAACCCCAACAAGGGCATCGACGACGCGATCCGCGCGCTCGCTCATCCGCGCGCCGGCTCGTGGGTTCTCGCCGTCGCAGGGATCGAGGACCCGGCACACCCCGAGGAGCCGCGGCGCTTGCAGGCTCTCGCCGAGTCGCTGGGGGTCGACGACCGCGTCGTCTACCTCGGCAACGTGCCGGAGCTGTCGGACGTCATCTCCGCCTTCGACGCCGTGGCGGTGCTGACCAAGCCGGTGGGACGGATGGCGCCGGAGGCCTTCGGCATGGTGGCGTTGGAGGCCATGACGAGCGGCGTCCCAGTCATCGCCGTGCCCCCGGTGAGCGATAGGCTCGCCGGCGGTGGCGTCGGCGTCGCCGCGGACTCGCCCGACGAGGTCGGCGAGGCCCTCGCACTGCTGAGTGATCCGGAGACCCGCCGCCGGTGCGGCATCCTGGCATCCCGGGCCGCTCAGGAGCATCCCGACGCTGCCACGGTCGCCGCCGCGATGGCTACGTTCCTGGCCGACCTCGCCGGTCGCCCCGGTGCCGGGCTGTCGCCGCACCGGCCGATGAGCGTGGTGACTACGGTGCTCGACGAGGCCGGGCCGACGGACGTCCTCCTGACCGCGCTGCGCGCGCAGCTCGCCGCCGACGACGAGGTGATCGTGGTCGACGGCGGCTCGACCGACCCCACTGTCGAGGTCGTCCGGCAGCATGCCGTCGAGGACGCGCGCATCCGTCTCATCGTCGCTGCGGGCGCCGGGATCTCCCGCGGCCGCAACGTCGGCGTGGCGGCAGCCACGAACGATCTGATCGCCTGCACCGACGCCGGCTGTCTACCGGCGCCGGACTGGCTCGGGGCCCTGCGGAGAGCGGTCTCAGCCAGGTCCGACGCCGACCTCTGGACCGGCACCTACCGGGTGACGGCACGCACGGCTTGGGAGCGCGCACTCGCCGTCACCGCGTACCCGCAGGTCGACGAGCTGCCGGCGAGGACACCGTGGGTGGCGCTGTACGGGCGGCTCTTCGGTCGCAGGTTCGACGCGAGCATGCCGACGGGCAGGTCGGTCGCGTTCACCCGCGCCGCCTGGCGCCGCGCAGGAGGCTTCCCTGAGGACTTGGCAACCGGGGAGGACGTCACGTTCGGCCGCCGGATCGTCCAAACGGGCGGCACGGCAGTGCTCACCCGGGATGCTGAGGTGGCCTGGACCCAGCGCCCGACGCTCGCTGGCAACCTCCGCATGTTCATGAAGTACGGCGAGGGCAGCGGCTACTCGCTGCACCCGCGACTGCTGGGCCGCGATTTCGCACGCGCGATCGCCTATCCGGTTGGCGCCGGCATCCTCGCCGGCGGCGGCCCGCGGCTCCGCGCTGCCGCGTCGGTCGCCGCGGGCGCGTACCTGTCCGTGCCGCTGGCGCGCGCGCTCCGCGGGCCGCAGCCGGCGCGGACGGCCGCACTCGTCCCGGCGATGGCGGCGGCCCGCGACATCTCGAAGGCAGCAGGTGCTCTGAGCGCGCTTGCCCGACGTCCCCGGCGGCGGTTGCGGCTCGAGGAGACAGTCACGATGCTCGGCGTAGAGCGCAGCGACTACACCCGGCTCCCCGCGGTCGGCCCGATGGCGGGGCCGCCATGAGCACCGTGCTCCTGCGCGGGTCGATCGCTCTCGTCATCCTGCTCATGCCCTTCGGGGGCATCGACGTCCCCGGACTCGGCATCCCCGTCGTGCTCGTCGCGATGCTGGTGCCCGCGGCGTCTGCGGCCGTCGTGATCCTGCACGGTGCGCTGCGACCCCGTCGCTCCCTGCTGCTGACGGGCCTGTTGCTCTGCGTGGTCAGCTCGGCACTCTCCACGCCCGGCTCGGCCGACCTTCGGACGTCGGTGAGGCTCGTGATCATCGGGGTGCTCGCGCTGGGCTACGCCGCAGCGATCGTGCTCGCCGAGTCTGACGTGCCCGAGGTCGGCGGGTGGCTGCCGCTGGTCGTGCCGGTCGGCGGCGCCATCTCGATCGTGGCGATGTCGTCGGCAGGATCCTTCACCGCCGTCGAAGGCGGCGACGTGGTCCTGGGCCGGCTGCAGGGGCCGTTCGCGCAGCCGAACGAGCTCGGCGTCTTCTGTGCGGCGATGCTGCCGATCGCCGTGATCGCGGTCGTCACCGCGAGCACGAGGATCGGGTTCTCGATCCAGCTGGTGGCGACGATCGCGATCGGCGCCGCGTGGGTGATGAGCATGTCGCGCGGCGCCTGGATCGCAGGGCTCGCCGGCTTGGTGATCGTCGCCGTCTTCGCGCCCACGACGCGCAAGTGGCTGGCGATGGCAGTGGCCGGCGCCGCCGCCTTCGTCGTCGCGGCGCTCTCGGCACCGCCGTCCGCCGGGGTGATCGGCGTCGTGGGCGCCCGGCTGCGCTCCCTCGGGGAGGTCTCCCGCCACTCGTACGACGAGCGGCCCGCCATCTGGACGGAGGCGTGGCGGCAGGCGGGCGAGCACCCGTTGCTGGGCGTCGGGCCCGGCGGCTTCCCGGCCGCGTCCGCCGAGGCGTCGAGCACAGTGTCGTTCGAGCCGCCCGTCCACCCCCACAACCTGTTGCTCACCGTCCTGACGGAGCGAGGACTCGTCGGTCTGCTGGCCGCTGGCGTCGTGGTCCTCGGCTGCTTCGTGATCATGGCGCGGGCTTGGGAGTGGTACTCGCGGGGCCTGGGCCTCGACTCCGCCTGGCGAATCGCCGCGGTCGCGGGCCTCGTCGCGATCGCCGGCCACGGGCTGTTCGACATGCCCCTGCGGAACCCCATCGTCGCCGCGCTGACGTGGACGCTGCTCGGCTATGCGGCCGTGTCCGAGTCCGGCACACCATCCGACGGGCGGCCACCTCAGACGGCGCCCCACCCAGCAACCATCACCGGACGGAGAGACACGTGGAGGTACGAACCCTGATGAGACGACCCTCGCAGGTGCGCGTGGGGTGGCTCCCGGACCGGCGGCTCCTCGCCTCCGCCGGGGCAGTCCTTCTCGTCGGCCTGATCGTGATCCTGGCGCTGCCGACCACGCATCGTGCCGAGAGCGCCATTGCCGTCAGACCGGACTCCGAGGGCGCTCTCGATGCCGACAGCCTCGAGCTGATCGCCCACGAGTTCGTCGTCTACCTCGGCTCCGCGCAGGCTGTCGACGCGGTCATCGACGACTCCGACGTCGCGGTCACCGCCACCCAGGACGCCCAGACGGCGACGATCAGGATCGCGGTCGAGTCCGGGGATCGGCAGCTCGCCGTCGACGTGGCGAACGGGCTCGCCGAGCTTGCCGCCGAGAAGGCCGAGGAGGACGCCGACGCGCGGATCCTGGTCATCGCGGAAGCGACCGCCGGGGGGTCGACGCAAGGACCGCCGCGGACCCTCTACCTCGGGGGCCTCGTCATCGCGTCGGCGTTGCTCGTCCTCGCCGGGCACTATGCGCTGAGAAGCAACCGATGACGTGGTCCGTCGGCGGTGCCCACCCGCGGGTGCTGATGTACCACGGAGTCGGGACCGTGGAGCGTGAGCGGGACCCATTCGGCATGTTCGTCCCGCCGAGCATCTTCCGTGCCCAGATGGTGTGGCTGCTGGAGCACGGCTTCCGCCCGATGTCCGAGGCCGACTACCTGGCCACCTTCAACGGGCTGGCCGCCCCCGGCCGGAGCATCCTCATCACCTTCGACGACGGCTACCGGGGCGTCGCCGAGCACGCCGCGCCGATCCTGCAGGAGCTCGGCATCCCGAGCATCCTCTTCATGCCCTCCCGACTGATCGGCCAGCAGACCACCTGGCTGAGTCCCGGCGATCGGCACGACCTGCTGGACGAGGGAGAGCTCCGCGGCGTCCGGGAGGCCGGCATGGCGATCGGCGCCCACGGTCTGGACCACCAGGACCTGGCACTGATGGGGCCGGACGACCTCGTGCGGCACACCCGCGGCGCTCGCGAGGAGCTCGTGGCTGCCACCGGCGGTCCCGTGCGCACCTTCGCCTACCCGTTCGGCACGCACAACGCGGCCGCACGCGCCGCGGTGCGGGACGCCGGCTACGACGCAGGCTTCGCGGTCCACGATGGTGCGGGCCGGTTCGCGATCCCGCGCACCGACGTGAACGCGACCGACAATCGTCGTACCTTCCGGGTCAAGCTGCTGCCGGTCTATCCGGCCGCACGGCGGGCGAGCTCACGGGTGCCCTACGTCCGGCGCGCCGCGCACACCGTCCTCGGACGACGGCGGTGACCCGGTTGCGCGTTCTGCACGTCAGCCAGCCCACTGACGCGGGAGTCCCTGCTGTCGTAGCGGACTATGTCGAGCAGTTGGCCGGCATCGGGGTCGACGTTGCCGTGGCCTGCCCGCAGGGCGCTCTGGCCGACCGGGTGATCGGGATCGGCGCGGAATGGCTGCCGTGGGACGCCCGGCGCGAGCCCTACCGCGGGGTGCTCGGTGAAGTCGTCCGGCTGCGGCGGCTGATCGCGCGTTGGGAGCCCGACGTCGTGCACCTGCACAGCGCCAAGGCCGGCCTTTCCGGCCGGCTGGCCGTGCGCGGTCGGGTCCCGACCGTCTTCCAACCGCACGCGTGGTCGTTCGAGGCGGTCGACGGCCTCATGCGCCACGCCTCGTCGGCGTGGGAGAGGCTGGCTTCGCGCTGGTCCGCCGTGACGATCTGCGTCAGCGAGGCCGAGCGCGCGACGGGGATCCGGCACCGGGTGCAGGGTGAGTTCGCTCTGTTGCCGAACCGCGTGGATACCGCGACCTGGACGCCGCGCGACCAGCTGGCCGCCAGGGTGGCGGCCGGCGCGCCACCCGAAGCACCGATCGCGGTCTGCGTGGGCAGGCTGTGCGAGCAGAAGGGGCAGGTCGACCTGGTTCGGGTCTGGCGGCACGTACGGTCCGTCGTGCCGGACGCCGTGCTCGTCCTCGTCGGCGACGGGCCCGACCGGGGCAGGGTCGTGCGGGAGGCGGCGGGCCTGGGAGACAGTGTCCGCGTGGTCGGCCACACCGCCGACGTCGCGTCGTGGTTCGCCGTCGCCGACGTCGTCATGGCGCCGTCCCGCTGGGAGGCGATGGCGATGGTCCCGCTCGAGGCCCAGGCCAGCGGCCGCGCGGTCGTCGCCACCGACGTGGCCGGGATGGCGGAGTCGCTCGGTGACGGCAGCGTCATCGTGCCTCCGGCGGACGACGACGCGCTGAGGGTCGCCCTCATCGAGGCACTGAGCGACCGCGCTCGCCTGGCACAGGGTGGCCGGGCCGCGCGGCAGCACGCGCTCTCCCGTCCCGGGCACGACGAGCTGGTCCGGCAGCTGCTGGACCTCTATCGAGCGGTCGGCGCGCCGGTGCTTACCCGCGCTGAGGAGAGCGACTCACCATCGCCCTCACGATGAGGGCGAAGCGGGATGCTGACGCCGGCGCGGTTGGCGCCCGCCCTGCCCGCCTTGCCCGCCCTGCCCGCCCTGCCCGCCCTGATCGCCCTCGTCGACCATCGCGGCCGAGTCCACCGGGAACTCGTTGCGCAGCTCGGTGAGGGGGATCATCGTCTCGACCAGATCGTCTTTGGCCCGCTCGAGGGCCCGGTCGAGATCGTCGGCGAGCGTCTCCAGCCGCAGGATCGTCCGGCCGGCCTGCGCGTCGAGCTCGGCGAGGTACTGGGCCCGCTGGGCCGTCGCCTCGGTGCGGGCCTGCTCGCGCAGCAGCTCTGCCTCGGCGACCGCTCGCTCGGCGTGGGCCCGCGCCTGCGTCTCGATCTGGCGGGCCAGTGCCTCTGCATGGAGGACGATCTCGTCGGCCTCCTCGAGAGCTCGCTGCCGGGCCTCGATCGCGGCCGCGAGGAGGTCGTCGGCCTCCCGGCGGGTGCCGAGCGTCGACCGGAACTCGCTGAGGGCCCCGAGTGCTCGAGCCTCCTCGTCCGCGGCGACTTCGGCGGCCGTCGGGGGAGTGACGCCGGACGGGGTGACCGTCGGGGGGCGGGCGTCGTCCGCCCCGTCGGTGGACTCGCTCCCGGCAGGCTTGGCGCCCTTGCCGAACAGGATCTCCCAGTTCTCCATCGGTCCCCTGTCATCCGTTCGTCGCTCGCAATTCGTGGGCGCGGCGAACCACCCGGCCCTTGGAGCAGGCCTGGTCACCCGAGCATCCCCCGGCGTAAAACTGGAGCTTCACGCCGTCCTGCCGATGGTAACCGCCGGTCGGCCCGCCACTCGGCTCACTCGGGAAAAGTCCCGTCACACGCGGTGCGACCTTCCCAGATCCGAGAACCGAAGGCGGCGACCTCGTGGCGCTCGGGCCTCGCTGGCATCTGACTAGAACGTGTTCTAGTATTGGGGAACGAACTTCTGAAGGAGCTCCCACATGAACCGAACCCCAGAGGTGCAGGCGGTCCTCGACGGCGTCCGCGACCTGCTCCCCACCTTCCGCGAGCGCGGGGAGGAGGGTGAGCGACTTCGGGTCGTCCCCGAGGCTTCGATCAAGGAGCTCGAGGAGACCGGCTTCTTCCGGCTGCTGCAGCCGAAGCGGTACGGCGGCCTCGAGGCCGACCCGGTCGACTTTTACGCCGCGGTTCGCGACATCGCCACGGCCGACGGGTCGACCGGCTGGGTCTCGAGCGTGGTGGGCGTGCACCCGTGGCAGGTCGCCCTGTTCGCCGACGAGGCACAGCAGGCGGTGTGGGGTGACGACCCGAACGTCCGGCTGAGCTCGTCGTACGCGCCGACCGGCAAGGCGGTGCTGGCCGAGGGTGGCTTCAAGCTCTCCGGCAAGTGGAGCTTCTCCTCCGGCTGCGACCACTGCAGCTGGGTGCTGCTCGGAGGCCTGGTCTTCAACGAGGAGGGCCAGGTGGTCGACTTCCGGACCTTCATGGTCCCGCGGGAGAAGTACCAGATCGTCGACGTCTGGAACGTCGTCGGCCTGCGTGGCACCGGCTCCAACGACATCGTGGTCGAGGAGACGTTCATCCCCGAGGCGTTCACGCTCTCGATGGGCGAGACCGGCCAGTGCCGGGGGCCGGGTCAGGCGGTCAACGACAGCGACCTCTACAAGCTCCCGTTCCACTCCATCTTCACCAGCACCATCGCCACCCCGATCATCGGCATGGCGAGGGGTGCCTACGCCGAGCACGTCGAGATGCAGCAGAACCGGGTGCGGGCGGCCTACCTGGGCGAGAAGGCGTCCCTCGACCCGTTCGCGGCGGTCCGGATCGCCCGCAGCTCCTCGGAGATCGACGCCGCGTGGGCGCTGCTCATGAACAACATCCGCGAGGAGCAGGACCTCGTCGCTCGCGGCGAGCAGATCCCGCTCGAGCTCCGGTTGCGGGTGCGTCGTGACCAGGTGCTGGGCACCGCCCGCTCCATCGAGGCGATCGACACCCTGTTCGAGGCGTCCGGCGGCCGGGCGCTCGCCGAGGGCACCTACCTGCAGCGGGCGTGGCGCGACGCGCACGCCGGCCGCGTGCACGCCGCCAACGATCCGGAGCGGGCGCTCCAGATGTACGGCGCCCAGCAGTTCGGGCACAAGGTCGACCCGGGGATGTACTGATCCTGTGGCTGACTACTCCAAGGAGAGCACCCGTCGTACCGCCCAGGTGAAGACCGAGGCGACCGGCGAGATCACCCTGCAGTACTACGAGGCGGGCGCGGGAGAGGGGCGCCTGCCGCTGGTCATGCTGCATGGTGGTGGCCCGGGCGCGTCGTCCTGGTCGAACTTCGGCACCGCCCTGCCGGGCTTCGCCGCGGAGTACCGGACGCTGCTCGTCGACCAGCCCGGCTTCGGCGGGTCCGACAAGCCGCCCGTGGTCGGCAACTACTACCGCTTCTCTGCCGACGCCGTGGTCGCGCTGCTCGACGAGCTCGGTCTGGAGAAGGCGCACCTGCTCGGCAACAGCCTCGGCGGCGGTACGGCGATGCGGCTGGCGCTGTCCTACCCCGACCGGGTTGGCCGGCTGATCATGATGGGCCCGGGCGGCCTGTCGCTCAACCTGTTCCATGCCGACCCGACCGAGGGCGTCCAGCGGCTGATGGACTTCGGCGCGGACCCGACGCGCGAGAAGCTCCGCGCGTTCATCTCGACCATGGTCGTCAACCAGGACCTGGTCACCGACGCGCTCGTCGAGGAGCGGTTCGCCGACGCGACCGCGCCCGGCGCGCAGGACGCGATGCGCTCGATGGGCATGTCGTTCTGGAACCCCGAGACGGCCGAGGACGGCATGTTGTGGCGGGAGGCGCACCGGGTGCGCCACCACACGCTGCTCACCTGGGGTCGCGAGGACCGGGTCAACCCGCTCGACGGCGCGATGGTCGCGCTCAAGCTGATCCCGAAGGCACAGCTGCACGTCTTCCCCCGCTGCGGCCACTGGGCGCAGATCGAGGCGGCTGACGAGTTCCGCGAGGTCGCCCTGCAGTTCCTGAACCGCCATGTCGAGAGGACCAAGAAGTGACGATCGACATCAAGTCCATGGGCTACGTCCGTGTGGCCAGCACCGACCTGGATGGGTGGAAGACATTCGCCGGCAAGGTGCTCGGCCTGGCCGAGGGCCGCGGCCCCAACCCCGACCACCAGTACTGGCGGATCGACGAGGTCTCGGCCCGCATCGTCGTGTTCCCCTCCGACGTCGACGAGCTGGCGTGCTCCGGCTGGGAGGTCGCCGACCACCAGGCGCTCCAGGCCGCGCGCGAGCACCTGCAGAAGGCAGGGGTCGAGTTCGAGGAGGGCACCAAGGAGGAGCTGGCCGAGCGCCGGGTCCAGGAGCTGGTCCGGTTCCGTGACCCGTGGGACAACGTCTTCGAGCTGTTCCACGGCATCACCTACGAGTCGCGACCCGTGGTCACGCCGTACGCCGCGAAGTTCGTGACCGGCGACCAAGGCATGGGCCACCTCGTCGTACCCGTCCTCGACGACGTCGAGGCGCTGCGGTACTACACCGAGGTGCTCGGCTTCCGGCTGCGTGACTCGATGAGCATGCCGGGGGAGTTCGTCGGCAAGGAGCCGGGCAGCAAGGTGTGGCTGCGATTCCTCGGCGTCAACCCCCGCCACCACTCGCTGGCCTTCCTGCCCATGCCGAACCCGTCGAAGTGCGTCCACATCATGTTCGAGGTCGACGAGCTCGACCACGTGGGCCGGGCGCTGGAGCGGGTGCGCAAGCACGGCGCGAAGCTGTCCGCCACGCTGGGACGGCACATGAACGACGAGATGATCTCGTTCTACGTGAAGTCGCCGAGCGGTTTCGACATCGAGTTCGGCACCGAGGGCCTGCGTGTCGAGGACAGCAAGTGGGTCGCTCGTGAGTCGACGGCCGTCTCGTACTGGGGCCACGACTTCGGTGGCGGAAGCTGAGATCGCTACGGTGGCCAGCATGCCCACGGAGTCGTCCCACCAGGTACCGGACGGCGAGATCCCGGACGGGATGAGCGCCGACGCCCGGGAGACGTGGCCGCACCCGGCGCTGATCGACTCCTGGCTCGGTGACGCCGAGATCGACTTCGAGTTCCGCCCGGGCGAGGACGTCGCCGTCCACGACGACCCGGAGGCGAGGGCAGCGGCCCGGAAGTTCCGTGAGGTGCTCGGCACCTTCGCGTCGGGCATCACCGTGATCACCACAGTCAGCAACGGCGAGCCGATCGGCATGACCTGCCAGTCCTTCTCGAGCGTGTCTCTCGACCCGCCCCTGGTGCTCTTCGTGCCGGCGCGGTCGTCGCGGGCGTGGCCGGTGATCCAACGCACCGGTCGGTTCTGCGTCAACATCCTCGCCGCGGACCAGGCGCACGTCTCCGCGCAGATGGCCACCAAGGGTGCCGACAAATTCGCCGGCCTCGGGTGGCACCCCGCCGAGGTCACCGGCTCTCCGGTGATCGACGGCAGCCTGGCCCACCTCGACTGCACCATCCACACCGTCCACGAGGGCGGCGACCACTACGTCGTGGTCGGTCGGGTCGAGCACCTCGACACCACGGACACCGAGGTGAGCGAGCCCCTGCTGTACTACCGCGGTCGCTATCGGACGACCGACAACTGAGGCCCTGCGTCGCAGGTACAGTGCCGACATGCTGGATGCACGAGGTCGTGGTCTGCTCGCCGCCGGAGTCCTGGCCGGGACGTTGCTGTCGGGTGTCTCACCGACGTCGGCCGGCGCCGACGCCGCGATGCCGGCGGCCGCAGTCGACTCTCGGGACGAGATGGTCGCGGCCGCGCCGCGGCCGGTGCGCACGGCTCGTGAGATCCGCCGCTACTGGACGCCGGAGCGGATGGCCGCGGCGGTGCCGATCGAGGACGTGCTGCCCAGCCTGAAGGTCCCGGCGACCGACGACGACACAGCGGACCGTCAGCGTGCTCCTCGCACCGCCGCGGGCCGGGTGCGGGCGCCCCGCACTACGGGCAAGCTCTTCTTCAAGGACGGCGCGTTCGACTACGTCTGCTCGGCGTCGGCGATCAAGACGCGCAAGCGCAACCAGGTGATCACCGCCGGGCACTGCGTCCACACCGGCCCCAACGTCCCCATCCTCCAGAGTCCGCACTTCTACAGCGACTGGGTCTTCGTGCCGCGCTACCGCAACGGGCAGGCGCCGTACGGCAGGTGGGTGGCCAACCACGCGTTCGCTTTCGAGGGCTGGATCGAGAACGAGGCGTTCCGCTACGACCAGGCGATCGTCTCGTTCAAGCGGCGCAACGGCCGCCGGCTCGTCAATGCCGTCGGCGGCAACGAGGTGGTGTGGGGCAACGACCAGCGGCAGCCGGGCACGACGATCTGGGGATGGCCGGCCGAGGATCCGTACGACGGCGAGGTCGCCCGCACCTGCAACGGTCGCACCACGCCGTTCGAGGACACTGCCGACGCGGCCATGCACGCCTGCGACCTCAACGGTGGAGCAAGCGGCGGCCCGTGGTACTTGCCCCGCGGCCGGACCGCCAACACGGGACGGATCTGGGCAATCACCTCCCGCCGGCTCACGAATGCGCCGGTGCTGCTCGCGCACCCGATCCCGCGTCAGATCCGTCAGATGATCCGCCTCGCCAATCGCTGACCCGACGATGCGCAGCCTGGACCCGACCGAAGACCTCGCCATCCAGCTGGTGCGTCGGTTCCTCGTGCTCTGCGAGCACCCGCGGACCAGCGAGCGGATGCTCCGGCTGGTCGCGCGAGCCGCGCGCTCCGGCGACGACGCACCCCGCATCCTCCGCTGGCTGAACCGGGCGCTGCTGCGGCCGCGGATGCGCCGGGGTACCCGTCCGATCTCCACCATGAAGTGGGAGCTGGTGACCTCCCAGCTGTTCGCGCTCGGGACCATGCGCTACCTGGTCGGGCTGGAGCCCATCGCGTCCGCGTCCCGGGAGGACGTCGTCCAGATGGCGGCACCCGGCGTGCTGGCCGTGCTGCAGGGTCCGGAGCACGTGTTCGCTGCCCTCGTGGTCGACGAGGAGGAGGACCTATCCGATCTCGGCGAGCTGTCGGACCTCGACCAGGTCGAGGTCGGCGAGGTCCTGCTCAATCCGGCCGGTAGGCGCACCACGCGCCGGTCTGCACCGCTCCGGCAAGGTGGTCACCGAGCGCGGGGTGCACGTCCCTGACCCGGCGGAGCGCGTCGCGGATCCGCGCCGTGACCGCCTTCCGGGCGCGCTCGGCGTCGTCGCCGAGGCGCCGGTCGCGGCCCGCGAGGCCGACCGCGGCGGCGAGCTCGTCGACCAGTGCTGATCGCTCGCCCCGCGCACGCTCGGCCCGGAGGTCGTCGTCGTCCGCCTCGGCGTCCTCGATCTCCTCCTCCAGGGCGGCGAGGCGCCGCCGGTAGGCGGCCTTCGCGACGTCGTCCAGGACCGGATCTGCGCCCGCCACCGGACGGCCGCCCATCAGCTCGGTCGCGGCCACGTCCTGCCCGGGACGGCCGACCAGGCCGGCGAGGTCCCGGATCCCCTTGCTGTCGGGGAGGTGCGCTGATCGGCCCTGCCAGGTCAGCGTCCACACCGAGTCGGCACGCACGAACCGCGGGGTGTCCGAGGCCGCGGCCTCGATCCTGTCCCGCAACCGGGTGGCGTGCTGCTGCCAGCGGGGAGCGCCGAGCGCTGCCGCCATCGACGCCGCCGCGTCGTAGTGCCGTCGCGCGACGTCCGGATCGTCGAGGGCGAGGGCCAGGTGACCGAGGTAGAGGTCGACCGGACCCCAGAACGACGCGCACCCGCCGACCACGACATTGGTGCCGGCGTACGGCGCCAGCTCGCGGTAGGACCGCTCGGCCTCGGCCGTGTGCCCCCCGGCGGCGAGCGCCTCGGCCGCGAGCGCCTCGAACTCGAGGTCGTACTTCTCCACGGGGAGCACGTCGAGGGACAACGTCTGTGCGATGCGGCGCGCCTCGTCCGGGTCGCCCTCGGTCCGCAGCGCCGCCGCAGTGAAGGCGTCGCGCATCGGGATCAGGTCGATCTGCTTCATGATCTCCAGGAGGGCGAGCCGGCCTTCGTTGAAGAGCGACAGCGGCCACTGCAAGGTGCCGTGGACGCCGGCGGCGTCCGGCACCCCGATCCGTACACCCAGTGCGTACGCCGCCTCGCTCGCAGCGCGGGCGTCGTCGACCGCGCCGGTGATCAGTCCGAGCGTCGCCGACCGGCTGGCCGCCTCCCACCGGCCGCGGGCATGCCCGAGGTCCTCCTGCTCGCGGCAGTACTGGGCGAGCTCGACCAGTCCCTGCCGGTCGTTGATCTCGAGCAGGCAGCCGGCCCGGAGCACCCGTGCCTGGGCCGCCAGCTCGGCATCGCCCGCAGCAGCGGCGGCCGCCGCCATCTCTTCGACGACGGGCAGTCGTGCCCTGGCGTGACCGGCGTTCCACAGCGCGTCGTGGAGCGCCAGCAGGCAGGTCGCCAGAACTCGGGGGTTGTCGGTGCGCTCGCGCGCTGCGCGCACTGCCTCCTCGGCCGTGTGCTGCCACTCGTCGGCAGGTCCGTTCGCGTGCCTGAGCTCCCGGGCGAGGGCGGCAAGCAGCAAGGCCCGTTCGGGAGTTCCCCGCGGGACCGCCTGGGCGGCCTCCGCGAGCAGGCCCACCTGGGCGTCGTGGTCGCCGCGGGCGCCGACCTGGTGGAGTCCCAGCGCGGCAGCGGTCAGCGCGTGGGTCTCGCCGGCGGCACGCGCTGCCGCGGCCGCCGCCAGGAACGAGCCTCGCGTCGCCGGGTCGCCGGCGCGCAGCTCCGCCTCGGCCACGGCGAGGAGCAACCGCGGATCGCGATCGGCCGACAGCTCGAACGCCCGACGGTAGAGCCGGACCGCCTCCTCGTGGCCCAGTCGGGTCGTGGCCTCCTCCGCGGCGCGCGACAGCCAGGTCACCGCGAGCCGGACTCGGGGATCGTCGCCGTCCGCCGGCGCCTCGGGCACGGCGGCGGCGAGGTGGGCCGCGATCCGCCCGGCGGGCGCGGTGCCATCGGCGGTCAGCTCGATCCACGCATCGGCCACACGGCCGTGCCGGGCGCGGCGGTCCTCGGGCGCCAGGTCGGCGAGCACCGCCTCCCGGTAGAGTTCGTGGACGAACGGCCGGTCAGGATCGGGGCCTTCCTCGACCAGCACCCGAGCCATTCGCGCCTCGATGAGGACGGTCGCGATGTCCGGCCCGGAAACCCCGGTCGCCCTGCTCAGCAGGTCCAGGTCGGTCGTGTCCGCGACCGCCACCGCGCAGAGCAGCTCGCGGCAGGCGCCGGTCAGTGGAGTCAGCCGCTGGCGGAGCGTCTCGGCAACGGTGGCCGGAAGCGCGGTGCTGTCGGTCCCGCCCGTGCCGCGCGCGACCATCAGCCGCGCGAGCTCCCGCACGAAGAGCGGGTTGCCGGCCGTCCGGGAGCGCAGCTGGTCGGCGTCGCGCTGCCCCGGGGCGGTCCCGGTGATCGTCGTGACGAGTGCGCTGACGGCCTCGGAGTCGAGACCGCCGAGCGTGATGCCCTCGGCGTTCGCGGCGAGCCGGTCCAGCGTCGCCGGGGCCTCGAGGTCGCGGTAGGTGCCGAGCACGAGCAGTCGCCGCCCGCCGATCTGGCGCGTCATCGCGTCCAGGAGCTCGAGGGACGGCTGGTCGGCCCAGTGCAGGTCATCCAGGACGACGAGGGCGCCGCCGCCGGTGGCGAGGTCGCCCAGGGCGCGGATGACGCGCTCGTGCAGCTCGAAGCGCGCGGTCGTGTCGTCCGATCGGGAGACGTCGACGCTCTCGGCGAGCATCGGCACCACCTGCGACCACGGCCAGTACGCCGGTGCCCCACCGCCCGGCGGACAGGCGGTCCAAACCACTTGCGCACTCCGGCGACGGGCGGCCGCCGCCACCTCGCGGGCGAGCGCGGTCTTGCCGATCCCGGGGTCGCCCGTGATCAGCAGAACTCGCCCGGCGCCGTCCAGGGCGTCGTCCATCGCCGCGGTGGCAACGGCCAGTGCGGGATCCCGACCGATCAGCCGACCCATGTCACGGATTCTGCTCCGTCGAGAGCCGCTCAGGGGCGCAGTTGGAGCAGCAGGTTCATCGGCGCCTCGACGTCCAGCCGCGTCACCCGCGTGAACCCGGCCGCGGCCGCGGTCTCCCGCAGCGTGCGCTCGCCGGCGACGGTGCCGAGCGGGTGGCCCTCCTGGGCCACCCCGTTGGGGGTGCAGATCGTGGTGGAGACCGAATACCACAGCCGGCCGACCGGCGTCAGGTTGTCCTCGACCCGGTCACCGGCGGCCGGTTCGATCAGCAGCACGGATCCCTCGGGACTGAGCGCCTCGCGGGCGTGCACTAGGGCACCCACGGGGTCGCCCAGGTCGTGCAGGCTGTCGACGAAAGTGATGAGGTCGTACGCCGACCCGGGGTAGTCCTTCGCCGTTGCCACCTCGGCCAGGACCCGGTCGCTCACTCCCGCATCGGCCGCGGTGCTCCGGGCGCAGGCGATCGACGCGTCGTGGTAGTCGAAGCCGTAGACCGTGGCGGTCGGGTGGAGTCGGGCGAGAGCAGTAGCCACGCCGCCGTACCCGCAGCCCACGTCAGCGGCCTTGCCGCCGGAGACGAGGAGTGGGTCGCCGCCGTCCATCGCGGCCAGCCAGGTGGGCAGGAACGGGATGACGCTTGCGTCGCTGATGCCCGCCATTGCCGCCCAGTGCTCGGGCGAGCGCTCGTGCCAGCCGAAGCCCTGACCCGTGGCAAACCTGTCGCGGAAGCGCGCCAGGTCCGCGCCCATCACCGACGTGGCCTCTCCGAGCGCGGAGAACAGCGCCGTGGTCGCGTCGTCGGTGAGCACCGCAGCGACCGCGCCGGGCAGTGCGTAGGTGCCGGTGGCCGGGTCGAACTCGACGTAGCCGGCGGCGGCCTGGGCAGCGAGCCACTCCCGGGTGTAGGGCTCGACGGTGCCCACCCGGGTCGCCAGCTCAGCTGGCGTGACCGGGCCGCCCGCCGCCAGGGCTTTCCAGGCGCCGGAGCTGATGCCGAGCAACACCGTCGTGACGCCGATCGCGGCAGCGAAGTCACCCATCACCTTCTCCATCGCCTCTTCCACCGCGGCCGGGTCCACCTCGGGTCGTACGTCGATCGTCATCTGCGTCTCCTCTCGTGCGGCGGCCGTGGATCGGTCGCTCGTCCCACGGGCGCCAGATCAGATCTAGCGGCCGCCAGGTGGGCCCTCGCGCCCAGGGAGTGACGCATCCCGACAGCCGGGAGGCCGAACTCTCGAGGAGGAACCATGACCAGCCAGCTCTCGCTCGCGCCGCTCCTGTCCACGGCTACCGACGAGGAGGTCGCCGGTGCCTACGCAGCCGCCTATGCCTGCGCCGACCTGGAGGCCCTGCGCAGTATCCTCGCGCCCGACGTGATCTCCCGGTTGCTGATGCCGGGGGACTTCCGGACCCTGCAGGGCGGCGACGCATTCGTGACGGAGCTGGCTGCCGCCGTCGCACAGGTTGACGGCTGGCGGTCCCACTCGTCGTCGGTGGTGCCGATCGGCGACAAGTTCGCGACGCGTTCCCGCCTGGTCCTCGAAGCTGGTGGCGACCGGTACCAGCTGGAGCACCAGGAGGTGGTCACGGTCCGGAACGGACGGGTCGAGGCGATCGACGGGGTGTGCAGCGGGTTCCGCCCGGTGACTACGGACCGGTCGGCGGTGGGCCGGTGAGGGCGCTCACTCCACTGACCGCACGGGTATCGGGCCTCCATGTCGAGGTGGTGGGCGACGGGCCTCCTCTTCTGGTGGCTCACGGCGGCCCGGGGGCCGACCACGTGCTGTACCGGACCCTGGACCCGCTCGCTGTCGGCCGCCGACTGGTGTTCTGGGACCACCGTGGACATGGTCGGTCCGCTGCCCTGCCGGAGCGGCAGGTCGAGATCGCCGACTTCGCGGAAGACGTGATCGAGGTGGCGGACGGCCTCGGGATCGACCGATTCGCACTGTTCGGGCACTCCTTCGGCGGCTGGGTGGCGCAGGAAGCGGCGCTGCTGCATCCCGAGCGGATCGAGGCGCTGGTGCTCGCGGGGACCACGCCGGGTCAGGTGGGTGCGAGCGAGTCGCCCTACGACGACCAGGGACCACCGCCCCGGGCCGCGATCGCCGAGCTGATGGGGACGATGCCGGCGACCGACGAGGAGGCAGCCGTCCTTTATCGAGCCCTCGGTCCCTTCTTCGCACGCACGGCGGATCCGGCCGTTCTGGACGCTGCGTTGGGGGGAACACCGCCGTCGGCGACGTCGATGGTCCGGGTGTTCCAGGCACTCGGCCGCTGGAGCTCGGTCGACCGGCTCGGGGAGATCTCCTGCCCGACCCTGGTCGTCGGCGGGCGGCACGACGACTTCTGCTCGCTCGCTCAGCACGAGCGCATCGCTCGGCGGATCGCAGGCGCGGAGTTGGCGGTGTTCGAGCGGAGCGGGCACTTCCCGTGGTTGGAGGAGCCGGAGCTGTTCTTCGAGAGGGTCGGGGTGTGGCTGGACGGATGAGGCACCACGAGCCAGGCCGGTAGCCGATCGGTTGGTTTCCGGGCAATTCGTTGGCACGGCAGGGTGCAAACCTTCACGATGGCGGCATGGACTGCATCTCGCGGCGCGGGCTGATCAGCGCGGCCTCTGTCGGCGTGACCGGCCCGCTCCTGATCGTCGACGCTGCCGACGCCGGCGGGCGCGCACTCATCCGGATCCGAGACGTACCGGTCGGCGGCGGTGTCGTCGTGGTCCGGCGCCGGGTCGTCGTGACCCAACCGCGAGCGGGCCGGTTCCGGGTGTTCTCGGCCATCTGCACCCATCAGGGCTGCACCGTGTCGCAGGTGGAGGACCGCAAGATCGTCTGTCCGTGCCACGGCAGCCTGTACGCCATCCGGAACGGTGAGGTCGTTCGCGGCCCGGCGACCCGGGCGCTCGCACGACAGACGTTCGAGATCCGTCGCGGCAGCATCTACCTCACCTGATTTGTCGGCGCGGACGCCTAGAGTGCGTCAGGTGAGCAGACGATGAGCAAGGAAGCGGCCCTGCGAGCGATGCGGGAGGCCCGATACCGCGAACGGACCTCGGGGTCGGCAACGCCCAGGACGCCGGCCAGGCCGGCAGCCCGACCCTCGAAGACCCAGGAGGCCGGCCCGGAGGCTGAGGCCTCGTCCGCCCAGGCCCGGTGCGGGCACCGGTCGATGAACGGGCGCACCTGCACCCGCGAGCAGGGCCACGCGGCGAAGAGTCATCGCTACTCCTAGGCGTACGCTCACGGGCAAGGCGAGCGAGGGAGTGCGTATGAGTACTGCGAACCATCTGCTGGAAGCGCTGGAACCCGTCGTTGCGGAGAATCTCGACCGGCATCTCGGGATCGCGCAGGAGTGGCATCCCCACGACTACGTCCCGTGGGGCGAGGGCCGCGACTTCGCGTTCCTGGGCGGCGAGGACTGGTCCCCGGACCAGTCCCGGCTGTCCGAGACCGCCAAGGCAGCGATGATCACCAACCTGTTGACCGAGGACAACCTGCCGTCGTACCACCGCGAGATCGCCACCCGGTTCGGTCGCGACGGCGCTTGGGGCACCTGGGTCGGACGCTGGACCGCCGAGGAGAACCGCCACGGCATCGCCATGCGCGACTACCTCGTCGTGACCCGCGGCGTGGATCCCGTCGAGCTCGAGCGCGCCCGAATGGACTACATGACGTCCGGCTACGACTCCGGTGACAAGACCTCGCTGGAGGCCGTGACGTACGTGTCGTTCCAGGAGCTCGCCACACGCGTCTCGCACCGCAACACCGGCAAGGTCACCAACGACCCCATCGCCGATCGGATGCTCGCCCGGATCTCCAAGGACGAGAACCTGCACATGGTCTTCTACCGCAACATCGTGGCGGCCGCGTTGGAGATCGCCCCCGACGAGACCATGCGCGCGATCGCCGACGAGGTCATCGGGTTCGAGATGCCCGGCGCCACGATGGCCGGCTTCCGTCGGAACTCGATGATCATCGCCAAGGCGGGCATCTACGACCTGCGGCTGCACCACGACGACGTGATCATGCCGATCCTGCGGCACTGGGAGATCTTCGACCGCACCAACTTCGGCGACGTCGGCCACCAGGCCCGCGACGAGCTCGCGACCTTCCTCGAGGGGTTGGACGCCCAGGCGTCCAAGTTCGTGGAGCGCCGCGCGGAGCACCGCGCCCGGGCCGCCGCCAGGTCCGACAGCGACGAGACGCCCGACATCGCGTCCTGACCCATCGCCGCTAGGCGTCGGTCGAGTTGCTGAGGGCGTCCGGGTCAAGACGGGGCGGCACGTGCGTGAGCGCCGTCTGCACCAACGCGGTGCGCACCTTGACCACGGCGAGCCGCCGCAGCCTGCCGCTCTCATCGCCGACGAGGCCGGCGACCGTCTCGCGGACCTGCTCGGTCGAGTACGACGGCCGGGTCCCCGGCGCGACCTCGACGTCAGGCAGGGCCACCAGCACCGGCAGGACCTGACGCCCCAGGGCATCGAGCAGCTGGAACCGCTCGAAACGGCCCATGGCATCCCACTCGGCGTCGATGTCGACGGCGCCCTTGCGCAGCTTCTTGCGCGAGGCCATCACAGACTTCGCCGCTCCCGTCAACGCCGCCGTGAGCTCGTGCTCTGAGAACCGCATGCGCCCAGCATGCCGTGACCGGCGAAGAAGCTGGTCAGCAGATCGGCGACGTGCGTCAGGCGCAGTCGGCGCAGAGGTCGGCGGCCGGTGCGGAACGGCGAGAGTGGTGCTGAACGAGGAAGCAGGCTGTGCAGGTGAACTCATCGGTCTGCTCTGGCATGACCTCTATGGAGAGGGTTTCGTGGGAGAGGTCCGCGCCGGGAAGCTCATAGGACTCGGCGATCTCGGTCTCGTCCTCGTCGATCTTCCCCGAGGTCTTGTCCTGCTCACCCGAGGTGAGGCGCCGGGCCTCCCGGCTCTCTTCCTTCTGTTCGTCTTCGGTCTTGCGGGATGCGTCGTAGTCAGTGGCCATGCGGAGGTCCTCTCGGGGCGAAGCGCGAATGCTAGCCCCGGATGTCGTCTAACCCCACAATGGCGACGCCGCTGGGGCACGACGTTGTCGGCCGATCAGAGCGGGAGGGCGGCCCGGTGCTGGTGGGGAGCGCCGAACAGCTGGCCCAGCGCATGTGCGCGCTTGAACACGAGATGGGCGTCGTGCTCCCAGGTGATCGCGATGCCGCCGTGCAGCTGGACGCACTCCGCGGCGAGATGGGCGGCTGCTTCGAGGCAGTACGACGCCGCGGTGCGGGTCAGCTCCGCCGCATCGGTCGCCTCCGTGGCCAGTGCGTAGGAGGCCGCCCATGATGCCGATCGGCCGATCTCCAGGTGGGCGAGCATGTCGGCCATCCGGTGCTTGAGCGCCTGGAACGACCCGATCGGCCGCCCGAACTGGACCCGCTCCTTGCTGTAGTCGACCGTCATCCGCAGTGCCCGGTCACAGAGTCCGACCGCGAGCGCGGCAGCCGCCGCGGGGCCGACCAGCTCGGCTCGAGCGCGGGCGGCGACGCCGTCGCCGACCACCGTGGCCGTTGCAACCGACCGGTCGAGCCGGGCCAGCCGGATCGTCTGGTCCATCGATTCGGTCCAGGTGGCGGTCGCGCCGGAGTGCTCGACGAGCTGGTCACCGTCGATCGCCAAGATGATCGTGGCGTGGTCGCCGTCGAGCACCGGTCGGTCGCCGATCGCGAGGGTGGCGATCTCGCCGGCGGCGATCCGCGGGAGCAGGCGTGCCTTCGCGTCGTCGGTGCCACCTGCCAGTAGGGCCTCGGCAGCCAGCACCGAGGCCAACAGCGGGGTCGGCGCCAGCGAGCGGCCGATCTCCTCGAGCACGACCGCGGCCTCGAAGAAGGTCGCGCCGGCACCGTCGTACTCCTCCGGGATCGCGAGAGCCGCGACGCCGACCTGCTCGCAGAGCGTGGCCCACAACGTGGCGTCGTACCCGTCATTCGCGGCTATCGCCGCACGCACGGCCGCCGAGTCGGCCTGCTTGGTCATCACCAGGCGGACCGTCGCGGCGAGCTCGGCCTGCTCCTCGCTGAGCGCGAACTCCACGTCAGACCCCCGTGAGCGACTCGAGGATCCGCGCCCGGTGGAATGCCGGGGTGCCCCAGGCCGTGACCAGCGCGCGGATCTTGGTGATCCAGATGCTGAGGTCGAACTCGCTGGTGTAGCCGATCGCCCCGTGGACCTGGAGCCCGGTGCGGGAGGCGAGGTACGCCGCGTCCGCGCACTGCACCTTCGCCGCCGAGACCGCGCGCGGTGTCGGTTCGATGGCCGCCCCGAACACGAGGGGGCGGGCGAAGTCGAGCGCGATCCGCACGTCCGCCAACTGGTGCTTGACCGCCTGGTAGGAGCCGATCTCGCGCCCGAACTGCCGGCGCTGCTTCGCGTAGGTCACGGTTTCGGCGAGCACCCGCTCGCCGAGACCGAGCAACTGGGCCGCGGTCGCGAGCACCGCGAGGTCGAAGCCTACGTTGGTCGAGGAGACCGAGCCGCTAGGCGATCCGTCGTGAGGGACGAGCGAGGAGGTATCGAGGCCCCGTACGTCGAAGAGCCTCCTGGTTCGGTCGACAGAAGCCTTCTGGTTGCCGACCTCGGCCACGCTCAGCCCGTCGGGGCCGGCGAGGTAGACCGAGTCGGCCACGTCGGCGTCGAGGGCGTACGGCGCGTGCGGGGGAGCCGCGACCGTCGCGATCCCGTCGACCTCGTGGCCGAGCGCGACGGGGAGGTAGGCGGCCGACTCGACCCAGGGTCCCGGCACGGCGTGCCGCCCCAGCGCCTCGAACGCGATGCAGAGCTCTACCGGCGAAGCCTCGGTGGCCAGCATGAGGAGCCCCTGCTCCGCGAGCCGCTCCCAGAGCTTCAGTCCGGGGCCGTGGTCGTCGTCCGCCCAGGCCCGAGCGGCCGCGACGGTGTCGGCGGAGGTCAGCAGCGAGTCGAGCGACGACGCGAAGTCGCGTTGGTCGGCGGTGGGCTCGAACCTCATCGGCCGGCTCCCTTCGGTTCGCGCGGCAGGCCGAGGAGTCGTTCGGCGATGATGTTGCGCTGGATCTCGTTGGTGCCGGCGTAGATCGGCCCCGAGAGCGCGAACGTGTAGCCGTCGAGCCACGTGGAGTCGACCTCCGCCTCGGGCCCGAGCAGGTCGAGCGCCGTCTCGTGCAACGCGATGTCCAGCTCGCTCCACCACACCTTGTTGACCGAGCCGGCGGCTCCCATCTCGCCGCCGTCGGCGAGTCGGGTGACTGTGCCCCAGGTGTAGAGGCGATAGGCCTCGGCCTTGAGCCACGCGTCGACCACAGCCGCGCCGGTGGTTTCGAGGCTCGTCGCCAGCGCTCCTCGCACCTCAACCATCGGTGCGCGCTCCTTGTAGAGCTCGATGAGGTGATCCGCGGCGGCACAGAACCGACCGGGGGAGCGCAGCGACAGACCGCGCTCGTTGCCCGCCGTGCTCATGGCGACCCGCCAGCCGTCGCCCGGCGCACCGAGCACGTCGGCGTCGGGCACGAAGACCTCGTCGAAGAAGACCTCGGCGAAGCCGGCCTCCCCGTCGAGCTGGGCGATCGGCCGCACCGTGACGCCCTCGGCGTCCATCGGGAACAGGAAGTAGGTGAGCCCGTTGTGGCGGGCCGCTTCCGGATCGGACCGGAACAGGCCGAATCCCCAGTGGGCGTACGTCGCCCGCGAGGACCAGGTCTTCTGGCCGTTGAGCACCCAACCGCCGCGCGCCTCGTCGCGGCGGGCCGTCGACTTCAGCGAGGCCAGGTCTGAACCCGCCTCGGGCTCGGACCAGCACTGGGCCCAGATCTGCTCGCCGGCGGCCATCGCCGGGAGGAACCGGTCCTGCTGCTCCTTGGTCCCGTGCTCGAAGATGATCGGCGCGAGCAGGAAGATGCCGTTCTGGGAGACCCGGCCGGGTGCGCCGGCGCGGTAGTACTCCTCCTCGAAGATCACCCACTCGACCAGTGATGCCTCGCGCCCGTGGTAGTCACGCGGCCACGACACCACCGACCAACGGTCGGCAGTGAGCCGTTCCTCCCACTCCTGGTGCAGCGCCCAGCCTTCGGCCGTGTCCATCGACGGCAACGGCTCGGCAGGCACGTTGGCGGCCAGCCAGGCGCGTGCCTCGTCGCGGAAGGCGAGCTCGGACTCGCTCAGTTCCAGATCCACTTAGTCGTTCCTCAACTCGGTCTTGAGCACCTTGCCGGACAGGTTGCGCGGGAGGACGTCGATGGCCTCCACGAACCGCGGCACCTTGAAGTTCGCGAGCCGCTCCTTGGCGAACGCGAGGACCTGGTCGGCCGTCGCCGTACCGACGACGAACGCCTTGCCCACCTCGCCCAGTCGCTCGTCGGGTACGCCGACGACGGCGACGTCCTGGACGCCGTCCATCCTCATCAGCGCTTGCTCGACCTCGGCGGGATAGACGTTGAAGCCGCCGGAGATGTACATGTCCTTGAGCCGGTCGGTGATCCGCAGGTTGCCCTGCTCGTCGAGCGTGCCGACATCGCCGGTGTGCAGCCAGCCGTCCGCGTCGATCGCCTCGGCGGTGGCTTCCGGGTCGTCGAGGTAGCCGAGCATCACGTAGTCGCCCCGCACGAGCAGCTCGCCGGTCTCGGCGTCGATGCGCGTCGTCATGCCCGGGACCGCGCGGCCGCATGTCGTGGCGACCGTCTCGGCAGAATCGCCTTGGCGGCACATCGTTACCACTACGGCCTCGGTCATACCGAACGCCGTAACCACTGTGTCGATGGCTAGCCCGGGACTGGCGGCACCCATGCGCTCGATGAGCACGACCGGCACGACGGCCGCGCCGGTCACCGCGAGGCGCAGTGAGCTCAGGTCGAAGTCGCCGCGGTCCGGTGCGGCGAGGAGGGACTGGTAGAGCGTCGGTGCCCCGGGGAACAAGGTGATCTCCTCGTCCTGGATCAGGCGCATCGTGGCGCTGACATCGAACGTCGCGACCGGGTAGAGCGTCGCCCCGGTGAGCAGCCCGACGATGATGCCGATCTTGTACCCGAAGGAGTGGAAGAAGGGGTTGACCACGAGGTAGCGGTCGTCCGCGTCGACCCCGCCGAGCTCCGCCCACGCCCGCGCGACGCCGATGCTCTGGCGGTGCGCGCTCATCGCGCCCTTCGCCCGGCCGGTCGTGCCGGAGGTGAACAGGATGTCCGCGACATCGTCGGGCGTGACCGCGTCGGCGCGTGCCTCCACCTCGTCGAGAGCGACCTCGCGGACGTGCCGCTCGTCCCCGCGGTGGTCCAGCGAGAGCCGCGACAGCTCACCGAGGGCGCGGACGGACACGATGTCGCTGGCCGCTCGCAGCTCGGCGATCTGGCTGCGCCCGAGGAACCCGTCGGCGACCATCACGGTGGTGGCGCCGGTGCGGTCGACGAGATCGGCCACCTCATGGCCGGTGTAGCGGGAGTTTGCGGGGACGAGGGTGCCGCCGGCGTAGGTCGTCGCGAGCGCGGCGATCACCCACTCGATGCTGTTGGGACCCCAGACGACGACTCGCTCGCCGGCACCAAGACCGTGGCCGACGTAGCGCCGCGCCAGCTCGCGGACGCGGTCGAGCAGCTCGGCATAGCTGACCGTCCGCTCGCCCTCCACGTAGGCGGGACGGTCGCCGTACCTCTCGGCGGCGGCGCGCAGGATCGCCGGAATCGTGTCCACACCCCACACCCTACCAAGCATTTGCTTGGTATGGTGGTCGAGTGGACCTGACCGAGAGCGCCGAGGACGCGGCCTTCCGCGAGGAAGTGCGCGCCTGGCTGGCCGAGCACCTGGTCGGCGAGTGGCTCGACCTGCGCGGCCTGGGCGGTCCCGGGCGCGACCACGAGGCGTTCGACGAACGACTGGCCTGGAACCGGCTGCTGGCCGAGCACGACTGGACCTGCGTCGGCTGGCCGCAGGAGTACGGCGGTCGCGGGTTGTCGCTGTGGCAGCAGGTGATCTTCCACGAGGAGTACGCCCGCGCCGACGCGCCGCATGGCGTCAACCACCTCGGCGAGACCTTGCTCGGGCCGACGCTGATCGCGTTCGGCAGCGACCCGCAGAAGGAGCGCTTCCTGCCGCCGATCCGCGCGGTCGAGGAGCTGTGGGCGCAGGGCTACTCCGAGCCGAACGCCGGCTCCGACCTCGCCAACGTGCAGACCAAGGCTCGTCTCGAGGGGGACGAGTGGGTCGTGGACGGGCAGAAGGTGTGGACGTCCAACGCCCACCAGAGCGAGTGGTGCTTCGTCATCTGCCGCACCGAGCCGGGGTCGTCCCGGCATCACGGCCTCTCCTTCCTGCTCGTCCCGTTGCAGCAGGACGGCGTCGAGATCCGGCCGATCGAGCAGCTCACCAGCGGGTCGGAGTTCAACGAGGTCTTCTTCACCGGCGCTCGCACCGCGGCCGATCTGGTCGTCGGCGAACCGGGCAAGGGCTGGGGCGTCGCGATGGGGCTGCTCGGCTTCGAGCGTGGCGTCTCGACCCTGGGCCAGACCGTCGGCTTCGCGCGTGAGCTCGACAATGTCGTGGACCGCGCGAAGGCCAACGGCACCATCGAGGACCCGATCGTGCGCGACCGGCTGGCCCGGCTGAAGGTCGAGCTCAGCGCGATCCGCAGCTTCGCGCTCCGGGCGCTGGCACTGGTCGAGGGTGGCCAGGACTCCATCAACAAGGGCCGCGAGGTCGGCGGTGCCGACTCCATCTTCAAGCTCGCGTGGGCCAACTGGCACCGGCAGCTGGGCGAGGTCGCGATGGACGTCGCTGGTCCGTCCGGGCTGCTCACCCAGGGCAGCACCACGCCGTACGACCTGGACGAGAGCCAGCGGCTCTTCCTCTTCTCGCGCTCCGACACCATCTACGGCGGCAGCGACGAGATCCAGAAGAACATCCTCGCCGAGCGTGTGCTCGGCCTGCCTCGCGAACCGAAGGGATCTTGATGACCACGACGAGGGCCGAGCAGCCGACCCCGGAGTACGTGCCCGGACACGGACTGCTGCGCGACCAGGTGGTCGTCGTGACCGCGGCGGCGGGCGCCGGCATCGGCGCGGCCGTCGTCCGCAAGGTCCTGGAGGAAGGCGCTAGGGCGGTCGTCTTCAGCGACACCCACGAGCGCCGGCTTGCGGAGGCAGAGGAGGCCCTCGGCCAGGAGTTCGGCGCCGAGCGCGTGCGAAGTCTTGTGTGTGACGTGACCGATGAGACGTCGGTACAGGCGATGCTTGACGTCGCCGACACCGTCGGCGGCGTCGACGTGATGATCAACAACGCCGGCCTCGGCGGCACGGCGAGCGTGCTCGAGATGACCGACGACCAGTGGGGCCGGGTCCTCGACATCACCCTCACCGGCACCTTCCGCTGCGTCCGCGCCGCCGGGCAACGGATGGTCGCCGCCGGCAAATCGGGCGTGATCGTCAACAACGCCTCGGTGATCGGGTGGCGGGCCCAGGAGGGCCAGGCACACTACGCCGCGGCCAAGGCCGGCGTGATGGCGTTGACCCGATGCTCCGCGATCGACCTGGCGCCGTACGGGATCCGGGTCAACGCGGTCTCCCCGAGCCTGGCGATGCATCCGTTCCTGGAGAAGGTCACGTCGCCGGAGCTGCTCGTCGAGCTCAAGCAGCGAGAGGCGTTCGGGCGCGCGGCCGCTCCGTGGGAGGTCGCCAACGTGATGGTGTTCCTCGCCAGCGGCTACTCGTCCTACCTGACCGGTGAGGTGATCAGTGTCAGCAGCCAGCACGCCTGAGTCCCGGCGCGACCAGCTGCTCGCCATCGCGGCGCAGCTCTTCGCCGAGAAGGGCTTCAAGAACACGACGGTCCGCGACATCGCGGATGCCGCCGGCATCCTCTCCGGCAGCCTCTACCACCACTTCGACTCCAAGGAGTCGATGGTCGACGAGATCCTCTCGACCTTCCAGGCCGAGCTCTTCGGTCAGTACGACGAGATCCTCGCGAGCGCCGACGACGCCCGCACCAAGCTCGAGCGGGCCGTGCGGGTGTCGTTCGAGGCGATCGAGCAGCACGGGCCCGAGGTGGCGATCTTCCAGAACGAGGCCGACTACCTCGGCACGTTCGACCGGTTCGGCTACCTTGCCGACCGCAACAGCCAGTCCCGCCAGGTGTGGGTCACGCTGCTCGAGGAGGGCGTGCGCACCGGCGTGCTCCGCTCCGATCTCGACGTCACCCTCACCTACCGCTTCATCCGCGACACGGTGTGGGTCGCCGTCCGGTGGTACGTCCCCGGCCGCGGCCACACCCACACCGAGGTCGCCGACCAGTATGTCCGCATCCTGCTCGACGGGATCTCAGCCTCCGCCACGAAATCAAGGAGACCCAGTGCCTGAAGCATTCATCGTCGACGCCGTCCGCACCCCGGTCGGCAAGCGTCGCGGCTCGCTCGCGAGCATGCACTCCGCCGACCTCGGCGCACACGTGCTGTCGGCCCTCATGGACCGCACCGGCGTCGATCCCGGTGCCGTTGACGACGTCATCATGGGCTGCTGCGACACCATCGGCTCGCAGGCCGGTGACGTCGCGCGTACGGCGTGGCTGGTGGCCGGGCTTCCCGACCACGTGCCGGGGGTGACCATCGACCGGCAGTGCGGCTCGTCCCAGCAGGCGGTGCACTTCGCCGCCCAGGGCGTCATGTCCGGCACCCAGGACCTGGTGGTCGCCGGCGGTCTCCAGAACATGTCCGCGATCCCGATCTCGGCCGCGATGCTCGTCGCCGACCAGTACGGCTTCACCACCCCGTTCGCCGAGTCGCCGGGCTGGGTGAAGCGGTACGGCAACGTCGAGGTGTCGCAGTTCAACTCGGCCGAGATGATCGCCGAGAAGTGGGACATCAGTCGTGAGCAGATGGAGGAGTTCGCCCTCGCGTCGCACACCCGCGCCAGGACGGCGATCGCCGAGGGCCGCTTCGACCACGAGATCGCACCGGTGACCCTGGCCGACGGCACGTCCTTCACCACCGACGAGTGCCCGCGCGACACCTCGTTGGAGAAGATGGCGGCGTTGGAGCCCCTCGCTCCGGGCGGCCGGATCACCGCCGGCGCCGCGGCGCAGATCTGCGACGCCTCATCGGCGATGCTGATCGCCTCGGAGGCCGCGGTGCAGGCGCACGGGCTGACCCCGCGGGCGCGGATCCACCACCTGTCGGTGCGCGGCGACGACCCGATCTGGATGCTCACCGGGCCGATCAACGCGACCAAGCACGCCCTCGCGAAGACCGGGATGAGCGTCGACGACATCGACCTGTTCGAGTGCAACGAAGCGTTCGCGTCCGTCGTGCTCGCGTGGATGAAGGAGACGGGAGCCCCGCACGACAAGGTCAACATCAACGGCGGCGGCATCGCCCTCGGTCACCCGATCGGCGCTACCGGCACCCGGCTGATGACCACGCTGCTCAACGAGCTCGAGCGCACAGGCGGCCGCTACGGCCTCCAGACGATGTGCGAGGGCGGCGGCCAGGCGAACGTGACGATCATCGAGCGGCTCTGAGCCGGACCGGCCAGTCCTCCCAGAGCGCGTCGTCGTGCATCCGCGAGGACCAGACCTGCCCCCGGCCGTCCGCCGTGGACGAGATCAGGCACTGCGGAGGGCGAGCGGCTTCGTCGCGAGACCGAGCGGGCGCTCCGCGAATGCCGGCTCAGCGGCGACCTCGAAGCACTGGTTGGAGCTGGAGTCGCCCAGGACCCCGTCCACGTAGCGCTGGACCTCCTGTGCCGACGCTGCCTCCCAGAGGCAGACGACCCGCGAGCTGTCGGCGGCGGGGTAGAACTGGAGCAACCTGACGCCCTCGGGCGCGTCGGTCGCGGTCAGCAGCTGCTCTCCGCGGGGGAATGCCTGCTCGGGGTCGAGGATCTGGTGGATGGCGCTGACGTACATGACGGCCTCCTGGGGTCGTAGTTGATGAGGTCCGCTCACGCTATGAAGGCGGCCGGGCGCGCCGCATCGCGCGCCATCACCAACGTCACCGGTCGCGTCGATGGTCCGTACGGACCATCGCTCAGACGAGGTGGTGATCGAACGCGTACGCCGTCGCGGCTGCGCGCGAGGACAGGCCGAGCTTGGCGTAGATGTTCTGCACATGCCGGGCGACCGTGTGCTGGCTGACGACGAGTCGCGTCGCGATCTCCTGATTCCCGTGCCCGGCGGCGACCAGCTGCAGCACCTCGACCTCGCGCGCCGACAGGACGGAGTGGCCGGTGGCGAACG
This sequence comes from uncultured Actinomycetota bacterium, assembly GCA_963846535.1. GTDB lineage: Bacteria > Actinomycetota > Actinomycetes > Propionibacteriales > Nocardioidaceae > Nocardioides. The sequence continues at coordinate 639,748 of CAWJWK010000003.1, read as the reverse complement.
CTGCGTCGACGGCCGCCAGGTCACGGACCGCGCCGAGCCGCGCGAAGACCTCCCGAGCCGTCTCCGCCTCCATCCGCGCCGACTCGTCGTCGCCGAGGGCGCGGCAGGCGCGCGCGACGAGCATCCGCGCCCGGGCGGCCTCGAGAGGTGCGTCGAGGGCGTCCCAGGTCTGCCAGGCCTGGCGCGCATCAGCGAGGGCGTCGGCGGCCGCGCCCGCCGCGAGCGACGTCGCCGCTCGCGTGGCGCCGGCTGCCGCGTGCAGGGCCTCGGTGCCCCAGGATGCAGCGATCGTCCCCAACTGGTCGCTCGCGGCGCGCGCTGCGTCCAGGTCGCCGTCGGCGATCATCACCTCGACGTACGCCGGCAGCAGAGCGGCACGTTGGAGCGGATCGAGGCGTTCCAACGTTGCCCGACGCAGCATGGCTGCCGCGGTGTCGAGGCGTCCCTCGGCCAGCTTGAGGAGCGCAGCACCCGGGTCGGGCGGACACCCGTGGCGGCTGGCCTGCCGGTAGCAGTCGTCCGCCTCGCGCAGGCGTCCCTGCAGCCGATGTATCTCGGCCTGGCAGTAGTACGCCTTGCCGAGCGCAACCCGGTTGAGGGCACCGTTCGGGTAGCTCTTGGCCGCGCGCCTGGCCTGCTCGAGCGCGCCCGCGGGATCGCCTCCGAGGTGGCTCAGCTCGGCGCCGTGCACCAGGCAGAGTCCGAGATGAGCGACCATCTGCGGACGTTGCTCGCACCAGGCGGTCAACGCATCGGTCCATTCCCGGGCGTGCCGGAGCTCGGTGGCTTCCCGAAGGAAGTCCACGGTGTTGCACAGGACGATGCCGGTCACGACAGGGGAGAGGGCGCCCGCCTCCACGGTGACGAGGAGCTCGTCGACCAGGCGCATGGCCTCAGCGAGCCGCCCGAGCTTGACCAGAGCCCGGGCCTGGTCGTCGCGGGCCAACCAGGTCAGGTCGAGGTCGCCGTACCGCTCCCCGATGTCACCTGCTGCATCCGCAGTCGCGAGGCATTCGGCCCACTCGCCCGCGCTCATCTGCCGCAACCAGCGCGGGATCAGCAGGTACCCGTGCTCGACACACTCGTGGGGCCAACTCGACAAAATACGCTCACCGGTCGCGAACCAGCCTTCGGCCCGGCCGGGCTGACCGCGGAAGAGATGGCTGTGTCCGATCCACCACGTGCAGCGGGCAGCTGCAGGCGTCAGACCGGCGTCGACGTGCGCCCGGTGTGCTCGTTCCAAGGCGGTGACGTAGTCGTCGTCGAGGCCGAGCATGTAGGCCGCGCGGCCCAGTCGCTCGAGGTCGTCGCCGCCGAGCAGATGCTCAGCGTCGGCATCGGAGAGGAGCCGGAAGGCGTCCTCCCAGCGCTCCTCGGAGAAGGCGGCGCGCCCGTCCCGCAGCGCCACGGTCTCGAGCACCATGATCCGATTATGGCCCGCATCGGACGTCCAGCGGCAAGGGCGAGTCGAACCTGGCTCAGCGCAGGACGACCCACCAGAGTCCCGCGGCCACCGGGATCAGTCCGGTCAGCATCCACCAGGTCAGCAGTGGCTTCTTGTTGATCGCGCGGACCGCCGCGATGCCGAGGACGAAGAACGCCGCTCCCAGCAGGATCAGGGCGAGCTGCGCGTCGCGCCGGTCGTCGTCAGCTAGGTCTGCGGCCAGGATCAGGCCGACGGTGAGGTGGATCAAGGTCGTCACGATGAGCACCGAGATCACCCGACGCTGTACCCGGTGCAGCCGCTCGAGGTCCTTCGGGTCAGCGGCCTTGCGGGGTGCGGCGGGGTCCATCAGGTGACGACGGCGGGGCGGCGTCGACTGCTGGCTCACGCTCGGCAGGGTATCCGGGCATTAATCCAGTGGCGCAGTCCGCGTTCGCGATGAATGCTTGTGCGTTATGGACATCACACGGTTCGGCCCCGACGACGTGGCCGCAATCAAGGAGTGGGTCGAGCTCTCCAACGCCGTAGGACATGCGGACTCGCCCTGGGAGCCGGAAGCGACCATGCTCCGGGTCGAGGCGCGGTTCCGCGTCGGCTGGGACGGCGAGCCGTCGACGCCGTACCTCGCTACCGTCGACGGCACGGTCGTCGGCGGCGGCTCCGTCGCCACCAGTGAGTACGACAACCTGCACCTCGCCTGGCTCGGCGTCGTCGTGCACCCCGACCACCGGCGGCAGGGCTACGGCAGCGCGATCATCGCCTTCCTCGAGGAGGAGGCGCGCCGGATCGGACGCACCAGCGTCGGCCTGGGTGGCTGGGAGTCCGACGCCACCCGGGGCTTCGCCGCCAAGCACGGATACGACAAGAAGCACCAGGCCATCAACCGGCGGCAGCACCTCGCCGACGTCGACCGCGCCGAGCTCGACAAGCGGTACGACGAAGCACTCGCCGCTGCGACGGACTACGTGCTCGAGCGCCGGCGGTTCCCGACCCCGGACGCCGAGCTCGACGAGCTCGCCGACATGGCCTCCGCGATCAACGACGCACCCACCGACGACCTCGAGATCGAGGACGAGGTGTTCAACGCGGAGCGGATGAAGGCCTACGAGGACGCATGCGCGTTCCGCCGCGAGCGTGCCTACCGCGTCGTCGCACGGCACCTGCCGACCGGCCGGCTCGCGGGTCAGACCGTCGTGGTCGTGGAGTCGGAGCGGCCGACCAACGGTGACCAGCACGACACCTCAGTGGTGAGTGCTCACCGCGGCCATCGGCTGGGTCTGCTGCTCAAGGCCGAGATGGTCCGCTGGCTCGCCGAGGACGAGCCGCAGCTCGAGTTCATCGACACCTGGAACGCGGAGTCCAACGACCACATGATCGGCGTCAACGAGATCCTCGGCTACCGGATCATGGGTCGCGAGCTGGCGTTCCAGAAGACGCTGTAAGTCGGGGCCGACCCCCGCGGCGGCGAAGTAGCCTGTCGCTGTGGGCACCAGGGCGAACGGCAACCAGGAGGTCCGGTTCTGCCGTGCCGACGACGGCGTCCGCCTGGCCTGGGCGCGACACGGGTCAGGGCCGCCACTGCTGATCGTCTCCTGCTGGTTGAGCCACCTCCAGCACGACTGGCACAGCCCGGTCTGGCGGCACTTCCTCGACGACCTCGGCGACATCGCGACCGTGGTGCGGTACGACGAGCGCGGGTTCGGGCTGTCCGACTGGGCGGTTGAGGACTTCTCGCTGGAGCGCCGGCTCGCCGATCTCGAGACCCTGGTCGACGCGACCGGGCTGGGCCGGTTCGCCGTGCTCGGGATGTCGGGTGGCGCGCCGGTCGCGCTCGCCTACGCGCACGCGCACCCCGAGCGGGTGAGCAGGATGGTGCTCTACGGCGCCATGGCCGCCGGCGGCATGAGGAAGGAGGACTCGGACGAGGAAGCTGCGTTCCTCGCGATGATCCGCGCGGGCTGGGCGCGCCCCGACCCGCTGTTCCGCCGGGTGTTCACCAACGCGTTCATCCCGGACGCGAGCGAGCAGCAGATGGAGTGGATGGACGAGCTGCAACGCACGTCGACCAACACCGACAACGCGGTCTGCAGCCGGATCGCCCGGCACGAGATCGACGTGTCCCACCTGCTGCCCGAAATCGCCGTACCCACGCTGGTGCTGCACGCCGACGACGACCGGGTCGCGCCGGAATGGGGCCGGAAGCTGGCGGCCGACATCCCCGACGCGCGGCTGGTGATGGTCGAGTCGCGCAACCACGTGCTGCTGGCCGACGAGCCGGCGTGGCAGGTGTTCCGCCGGGAGGTTGCCGACTTCATCGAGCCGGAGCGCGTGTCCGTGCCGGTCGACCACCTCTCGGACCGGGAACGGGAGATCCTGATGCTCGCTGCCGAGGGCCTCGACAACACAGACATCGCGGACCGGCTCACCCTCAGCGTGCGGACGGTCGAGCGGCACTTCCAGAACGTCTACCTCAAGCTCGGACTCTCCGGTCGCACAGCCCGCGCCGCCGCGGTGGCGCGGGTGCTCGCCTGACACGCGTACGCGTCAGCCGCCAAACCCGCCTTTCCGACCCGGTCCGGTTACGCGTCGGCGCGGATGAGCGGGACCCGCGAGGACTTCTAGCTTCGTCACACCACACGCAACAGACGAAGGAGAATCCAATGTCCAACAAGGCAGTCGTCAGTCTGGCCACCGGCCTCGAGGACCCGGAGCGGGTCACTGTTGCGTTCCTGGTGGCGGTCGCCGCCGCCGAGCAGGGCCGCCCGACCCTGATGTTCCTCACCAAGGAGGCCGTGCGCCTCGCCACCCCGGGAGTGGCAGTCGGCACCGCGTGCGACGGCTGCCCGCCGCTGCCCGAGCTGCTCGAGCGGTACCTCGCTGCCGGCGGCAGCTACCTGGTGTGCCCGTTGTGCTTCAACGCCAGGGCGCTGGACCCCGAGAACCTGATCAAGGGCGCCGAGATCGGCGGCACCGTGCCCATGTGGCAGTGGATCGGCGACGAGGGCGCGACCTCCTTCAGCTACTGACTCAGACGACGTACGACGCGGCGCGGCCGAGCTCGTCCGCGGCCAGGGTCACGATCCGGTCGATCAGCACCTCGCACGAGGGCAGGTCGTCGATCACCCCGACCACCTGACCACTGGCGAGCACCCCCGCGGAGGTGTCGCCCTCGACCAGTCCGGCCTTGAGCATCGTGGGGGTGTTCGCGGCCAGTGCCATCTGGCCAAGGGTGCGGCCCTGCTGCTTCTTCATCTCGCGGCCGTCCTTGGCCAGTTCCCACCAGCTCATGCCGGAGTCGCGCTTGAACTCCAGGGTCCGGCGCAGGGTCGGCCCCAACCGCTTCATCGTGCTGCTCCCCTCGAGCTCCTCGACGAGGGCGGTGCGCAGCATCCGGTGCGGCATGCCGTCGACCTTGGCCGTGACGACCGTGTCGGTCAGGCCGCGCTCGAGGTAGAGCTGCTTGACCGCGTCCGGGACCGCCGAGTCGGAGGTCAGCAGGAAGCGGGTGCCCATGCCGACGCCGGCGGCGCCGTACGACAGCGCGGCGGCGAGGCCGCGACCGTCGAAGAAGCCACCCGCGGCGATGACCGGGATGTCGACGGCGTCGAGGACCGTGGGCAGGAGGAGGGTCGTGGGCACCGGGCCGGTGTGACCGCCGCCCTCGCCGCCCTGGACCATCACCGCGTCGGCGCCCCAGGCGGCGACCTTGGTCGCGTGCTTGGCGGCCCCGATCGAGGGCATCACGACGATGTCGTGCTCCTTGAGCTTGGCGATCAGCTCCGGCTTGGGCGCGAGCGCGAACGAGGCCACCTTGACGCCGTACTCGATCAGCAGGTCGCAGCGAGCGGGCGCGTCGCCGGCGTCGGCGCGGAGGTTGACGCCGAACGGCCGATCGGTGCGCCCCTTGACCTCGACGATCGCCTTCTCGAGCTCCTCGTGGCTCATCGTCGCCGACGCGAGGATGCCGAGGCCGCCGGCGTTGGCAGTCGCCGACACCAGGCGCGGTCCGGAGACCCAGCCCATCCCGGTCTGCACGACCGGGTGCCGGACGCCCACCAGGTCGGTTAACGGCGTTCGGATCTGCTGCTCGATCATGCGGGGACCTCCTTGAACCGGAGGCCCTTGGGGTCGAGCACCTCGCGGATCAGGATCTGCTCCTCGGCGGTCGGCTCACGGGTGGTCGGGACGTCGGTCGGAGCCTGGAGGTCGAAGCCGGTCTCCGCGACCACCTCGTCGACCGTGACGCCCGGGTGGACACTGACCAGCCGCACGGTGTCGTCGGGACCGGCGACGTCGAGGACCGCGAGGTTGGTGACGATCCGGTGGATGTCGTTGAACCGGGAGGCCGCCGGTCCGGCGGCCTTCGCCCGCTGCGGGCCGACGCCGGAGACGATGTCGACCTGCTCGACGAACACCCGGGGGGAGTGCTTGGGCACCCAGTACGACGTGCGGTTGTTGACGGTGTTGCCCGGCGCGCCCCGGGAGCCCAGCAGCTGGCGCTTCGGCTGGGCGAAGTCGCCGATCGCGGAGATGTTCTGGTTGCCGTGGCGGTCGACCTGGGTCGCGCCCATCATCACGTGGCGCTTGCCGTAGGCGACGACGTCGAAGACGCGACGGAACGGGATCCAGCCCTCGACCACATCGGCCTTGGCGAACAGCGGGGGCACGCCGGCCAGGAACAGCGACTCACCGTCGCTGATCACCAGGTCCGGGTTGGACGTGAGCTTGGCGAGCCGGACGCCGAGCATGGGCAGCAGCCCCATCGGGCTGGCGAAGATCTCCCCGTCGTCCTTGAACGCGTCGGCGATGGCGGCCGCGCACACCTCGGCGCGCGCCACGGTTGTCGAGCCTGTCGAGACACTCATGCCTGCTCCTCGTGGAACGCGCGGACGGCGGCTTGGTACGACGCTTCGTCGCCGGCCAGGAAGCGGTCGTGGAACGCCTGCCAGTCCTCGTCGGCACCGCCGGCGGCCACGGCGTACGCCTTCTGGAACTTCTCGTCGCGCTCGTAGTCGGGCGTGCAGGTCGTGAAGTGCGCGCCGTTGGGCGTCTCGACGACGCCGTCGACCATCATCCGGCTCAGCAGCAGCCGCTGGACAGGGGAGTCGACCGTCAGCCCTGCTGTGTCGATGACCTGCTCCACGCTGACGTAGGCGTGCCGCGCGGCCATGCAGAAGAGATCGTCGAAGTAGGGATCCGGACCGAGGTACGTCGCATTGCCGTGCTCGTCGGCGCGGTTGAGGTGGACCAGGGCGACGTCCAGCTCGAGCGCGGGGACGGCGACCAGCTCCTCGTGGTCGTCGTAGGGGCTGGTGACGGTCTTGATCCACGGATTGTTGACGAGGACGTCGGAGCCGAGACCGGCGCGCATCGGCAGGAACGGCAGCCGCTGAGCCGCTGCGCGGAGACCGGTCTGGAACATGCCCTCGTCCAGCTCGACCACCTCGGGGATCGCCATCCCAGAATCAGGCGCAGCCTGGCGGGCACGTTGAAAATTTGGCTCGAGCGGGATCGAGTCGAGCGAGACGAACGCGTAGACCAGCTTGCGGATCTTGCCCGCGCGCGAGAGCAGCCCGACGTCGGCGCCGCCCCAGCTGACGATGGTCAGGTCGGTGAGGTCTGAGTTGTAGAGCGCCCGGACCAGCGCCATCGGCTTGCGCCGCGGTCCCCAGCCACCGATGCCGATGGTCATCCCGCTCTCGAGAGTGCCGACGACCTCGTCGATCGTCATCCGCTTGTCGCGGGGCCTGCGGGTCACTTGGTGCCTCTCTTGTCGGTGCCGGCGAACCCGTCACGCAGCTCGTCGCTCACGCCCATCAGGTTGAGCTCGTAGGTGAAGCCCTGCTCGAATCGGTAGCTCTTGTTGACGTCGATCGGGTCGATGCCGTTGAGGGCGGCCTTGGCGGCGCGGATCACCCGGCCGTCCTTGGCGGCGATCTCGCCGGCGACCTTGAGTGCCGCGTCGTCGAGCCGGTCGCGCGGCACCACCTCGAGCACCGAACCGAACTGCACCAGGTCGGCCGCCTTGATCGTGCGCGCGGTGAAGTAGAGGGTCCGCATCATGTGCTGCGGCACCAGCCGTGCCAGGTGGGTCGCGGCGCCGAGCGCGCCCTGGTTGACCTCGGGCACGCCGAAGTAGGCGTCGTCGCTGGCCACGATGCAGTCGGCGTTGCCGACCAGCCCGACGCCGCCGCCGACGCAGAACCCGTTGACGGCCGCGACGACCGGCACCGCGCACTCGTAGACGGCCTTGAACGCGGCGTAGCAGCCCCGGTTCGCGCCGAGCAGCGCGTCGAACCCGGTGGTGTTCTGCATCTCCTTGATGTCGACGCCGGCGTTGAAGCCCTTGCCCTCCGCCCGGAGCACGACGACCTTCGTGGCCAGGTCGCGACCCGCCTCGTCGAGTGCCGTGGCGACGTCGAACCAGCCCTGGACGGTGAGTGCGTTGACGGGGGGAGCGTTCATGGTGACGACGCGGATCCCGTCGTCGCGCAGCTCGCTGGTGATGCTCATGCCCGAACCATACCAAGCAAATGCTTGGTAGGGTGGCCGCATGGCACTCACGATCGACCTCACCGGCCGGGTCGCGCTGGTCACCGGCGGCGCGCGCGGCATCGGCCGCGGCATCACCGAGGTGCTGCTGGAGGCGGGGGCAACGGTCGTGACGTGCGGCCGGTCCGAGGCCGAGCCGCCCGCCGGTGCGACGCACGTGCTCTGCGACGTGCGTGAACCCGAGTCGGTCGACGCACTGGTGACCGGGATTGTTGCCGACCACGGACGGCTCGATGTCGTCGTCAACAACGCCGGGGGAGCGCCGTACGTCCTCGCGGGCGAGGCGTCCCCGCGGTTCCACGACAAGATCGTGGGCCTGAACCTGATGTCGTCGCTGCTGGTCAGCCAGGCCGCCAACCGGATCATGCAGGACCAGGCGGGCGGCGGCGCGATCGTCAACATCTCCTCGGTGTCGGCCAACCGGCCGTCACCCGGCACCGCGGCGTACGGCGCCGCGAAGGCCGGTGTGGACGCGCTGACCACCTCGCTGGCCCAGGAGTGGGGCCCGAAGGTGCGGGTCAACGCCGTCGACGTCGGGCTGGTGCGCACCCCGGGCTCGGCCGACCACTACGGCGGCGACGCCACGGTCGCCGAGATCGAGCGCACCATCCCGCTCGGCCGGATGGCCGACCTGCCGGAGATCGGGCGGGTGGTGGCGTTCCTGGCCAGCGACCTGTCGTCGTACGTGTCCGGCGCGACGGTCGCCTGCCACGGCGGCGGCGAGCAGCCCGTCTTCCTGTACATCGCCCAGAAGCAACAGAACGGAGAAGCACTGTGAGTCGTCTGCTGGAGGGCCGGGTCGCGATCGTGACCGGCGCCGGTCGCGGGATCGGTCGCGCCCACGCGCTGGAGCTGGCCCGGCACGGCGCAAAGGTCGTCGTCAACGACTACGGCGTCTCGCTCGCCGGTGAGGACATCGGTGAGTCGCCGGCCCACCAGGTCGTCGCCGAGATCGAGGCGCTGGGTGGCGAGGCGGTCGTCAACGGCGCCGACGTTGCTGATTTCGACGCGGCAGCCGCGATGGTGCAGCAGGCGATCGACACCTTCGGCGGGCTCGACATCCTCGTCAACAACGCAGGCTTCGTCCGCGACCGGATGATCGTCAACACCTCCGAGGAGGAGTGGGACGCGGTCATCCGCGTGCACCTGAAGGGCCACTTCGCGCCGCTCCGGCATGCCGGAGCGTACTGGCGCGCGGAGGCCAAGGGGGGTCGGCAGCGGATCGCTCGCGTGATCAACACGTCGTCGGGCGCCGGCCTCCAGGGCTCGATCGGTCAGGGCACCTACTCCGCTGCCAAGGCGGGCATCGCCGGCCTGACGCTCGTTGCCGCGGCGGAGATGGGCCGCTATGGCGTCACCGTCAACGCGATAGCGCCGGTCGCGAAGACCCGGATGACCGAGGGCGCCTTCGACACCAGCGCCATGGCGCTGCCCGAGGACAACTCACCGGTCGTTGCGTGGCTGGCATCGGAGGAGGCCGGTGACGTCACCGGCCGGGTGATCGAGATCGACGGCACCACGATGACCGTGGAGACCGGCTGGGCCCACGGTCCGGCTGCCCGCGCGGACAGCCGGTGGGTCGCCGCCGAGGTCGGGTCCGCGCTGCGCAAGCTGCTCTCGGAGGCCCCCGCGCCGGAGCCGGTGTACGGCAGCGGCTGACCCGCCCGACGTAGCCTCGCCGTGTGACCTCGCGACGGGCTGCGGCCGCTGTGCTCGCCGCGGTCGCAGCGATCCGGGTCGCCTGCCCGGGCGGCACCGACCCGACCGACACCCCGGGGCCTGCGCCTTCTGACAGCCAGTCGGCGGCCGACTTCGTCTAGCGAGAGGTGGGCGTGCGACCCGCGGGTCTCGACCCCGACGCGCTGAGCGCGGTCGCTCGCGACTGACCGACTACGTCGGCCTGGTCGGCGCGGGTCGTCACCGAGGCGGTGCGCCCGTCGCGCGGACCCGGTGCGGCGTGGGGCAGATGCCCAGCCGACCGGACCGTGCTGTGGGAGGATCCTGGCGGTTGGCCCATCTCGATGCTCGTGGCGTCAGTTCCCGACAGATGATCCAACCTCGACCAATTCGAGAACACAGGAGCAGACCATGAAGAAGACCACGCTTGGCCTCGCCAGCATCGCCTTGGCGGCCGCGTTCTCCCTGAGCGCGTGCGGAGGAGCCGACGAGGGCGAGCTCGCCAAGGAGTACTGCGACCTGCTCGAGGACCAGTTCGACGCCGCGGAGTCGGGCGACCCGGAGGAGGTGCAGGACGCTGCCGACGCGATCCTGGAGTGGGTCGAGGACAACGAGGACGTCGAGGGCGACTCGGAAGAGTTCGCGGACGCCGTCGAGGATGAGTGCGGCGACCTTGCGCCGGCATTCCCCTGAGGCATCAGCCATCAGGCTCGCCGGGCACCCGATGACCAAGGGGGCCCGGCGAGGGCGGCCGAGCTGTCGAGCTAGAACCGCTCGATGACGGTGCCGGTGGCCATCGCGCCGCCGGCGCACATCGAGATCAGCGCCATGGACTGGTCGCGGCGCTCGAGTTCGTGCAGGGCGGTCGTGATCAGCCGGACGCCGGTCGCGCCAACGGGGTGACCGAGGGCGATCGCGCCGCCGTTGACGTTGACCTTGCCCATGTCGACCTGGTGCACGCCCGCCCACGACAGGACGACCGACGCGAAGGCCTCGTTGACCTCGAACAGGTCGAAGTCGCTGATCGCCATGCCGGTCTTGGCGAGCACCCGGTTGGTGGCGTCGACCGGACCGTCGAGGTGGTAGTAGGGGTCGGAGCCGACCAGGCAGTGGTACTTGATCCGGGCGCGCGGCTTGAGACCGAGCTCCCGAGCGCGGTCCTCGTCCATGATCAGCAAGGAAGCGGCGCCGTCGGAGATCTGGGACGAGGTGCCGGCCGTGTGCAGGCCGTCGGGCAGCACCGACTTCAGCCCGGAGAGGCCCTCGAGCGTGGTCTCGCGCAGGCCCTGGTCGGTGTCGACCAGCCGGGTCTCGCCGGTCGGCTTGCCCTCCTCGTCGAGCACGGGAGCCTCGATCGCGGCGATCTCACGCTTGAACCGGCCCTCGTCGACCGCCACCCGGGCCTTCTGCTGGGACGCGAGTCCGAAGGCCTCGAGGTCGGCGCGGGTGATGCCACGGTTCTTGGCGATCCGGTCGGCGCCCTCGAACTGGTTGGGCATGTCGATCGACCAGTCGTCGGGTCGCGGGTCACCCAGCCCCGGAGGCACGTTGCCGCCGAGCGGGATCCGCGTCATCGCCTCGACTCCGCAGGCGATACCGGCGTCGATGCTGCCGGCCGCGACCATGTCGTGCACGAGGTGGGCCGCCTGCTGGCCGGACCCGCACTGTGCGTCGATCACCGTTCCGCCGGTGTGCTGGGGGAGACCCTGGTAGAGCCAGGCGCGCCGCACCATGTCGTTGGACTGCTCGCCTGCCTGGGTGACGCAGCCGCCGATGACCTGCTCGATGAGCTCGGGATCGACGCTTCCGCGGCGCAGCACTTCTTCCTGCACGAACCCGAGCAGTTGGCCCGGGTGCAGACCGGCCAGCCAGCCCCTCCGCTTGCCGAGGGGAGTGCGGACGGCGTCGATGATCACGGGGTTGCCCATGCCGCCAGCATAGCGGAAACTAGAACACGTTCTCGTTGTGCGACGAAGACCACAGAATCGCCGATACGAAACACTTTCGTATTTGTCCGATGCTCTGTAGTGTCGCTAGAACGTGTTGCACTCGGGGCCGGCCCCATCCTGCCCGAGCGATCGAAAGGTTCCACCGACGTGACCGCTGTCAATTCTCTGCCGACCGACTTCGACTTCACCTCGCCCGACGTGATCATGGAGGGTGGCATCCCCCACGAGCAGTTCAAGGCGGCTCGCCAGAGCGGGGTGGTGCGCTGGGTGGAGCAGCCGCAGGGATCTCGCGACGGCATGTCGACCGCGGCTGGCACCGGCTACTGGGCCGTGACGAAGCATGCTGACGTGTCGACGGTGTCGAAGGACGCGAAGCGTTTCTCCAACATGGAGAACGGCGCGATCATCCGCTTCGCCGAGGGCATGGAGCGCGACCAGGTCGAGCTGCAGCGCGTGATGCTGATCAACCAGGACGATCCCGACCACGGCGTGTTCCGCCGCATCATCAGCCGCGGCTTCACTCCGCGAGCGATCGGCGGGCTCGACGACCTGATGCAGCGGCGCGCCGTACAGATCGTGAAGGACGCCAGCCAGCGTGCCACCGGCAATTTCGTCGACGAGGTTGCAGCCGAGCTGCCGCTCCAGGCGATCGCCGACTTCATCGGCGTGCCGCAGGAGGACCGGCACAAGCTGTTCCACTGGTCCAACCAGATGATGTCCTACGACGACCCCGAGGTGGACGGCGAGCCCGACGTGGCAGCCGCCGAGATCCTCGGTTACGCCATGGGTCTGGCCGCGGAGCGGAAGGCAACGCCGCGCGACGACATCATCACGAAGCTGATCACCGCCGACCAGGACGGCCGCGGCCTGACGGACGACGAGTTCGGCTACTTCGTCATCATGCTGGCCGTCGCGGGCAACGAGACGACCCGCAACGCGATCACGCACGGCATGAACGCCTTCTTCGACCACCCCGACCAGTGGGAGCTCTACAAGCGGGAACGGCCCGAGACCGCGATCGACGAGATCATCCGCTGGGCGACCCCCGTGCTCTGCTTCCAGCGCACCGCACTCGAGGACGTCGAGATCGGCGGTGCCTCGGTCAAGAAGGGCGAGCGGGTCGGCATCTTCTACTCCAGCGGCAACTTCGACGAGGACGTCTTCGAGGACCCGTTCTCGTTCAACATCATGCGCGATCCCAACCCGCACCTGTCCTTCGGAGGCCATGGCGCCCACTACTGCATCGGCGCGAACCTGGCTCGCAAGGAGGTCAGCTTCATGTTCAACGCGCTGGCCGACCATGTCCCTGACATCACGAGGCTCGCTGAGCCGCGTCGCCTGCGCCATGGCTGGATCCACGGCATCAAGGATCTGCAGGTCTCCTACAGGTAGGAGAGTGATGGCCGCCGAGCAGGAGATCAGGGACTTCGACTTCACCGACCCCGACGTCAACTGGTCGGCGGTTCCGCACGACCGGTTCCGCGAGCTGCGTCGTACGGCGCCCGTGTCGTGGATCGAGCAGAAGCCCGGGTCGTACGACGGGTTCGCGCCTGACTCCGGCACCGGCTACTGGGCCGTGACCGGGCATGCCGACGTGGCTGCCGTGTCCAAGGACGGCAAGCGCTTCTCCAACGCCGAGAACGGCGCGATCATCCGGTTCCCGGCCGGCATGACCAGGGACGACATCGAGCTGCAACGGGTGATGATCCTCAACCAGGACCCGCCCGAGCACACCGCGATGCGACACATTGTGTCGCGAGCGTTCACGCCGCGATCGATCGCGGCGCTCGAGCAGATCATGCGGGAGCGGGCGCGGCGGATCGTCACGGAGGCGGTCGAGCGCGGCGCAGGTGACTTCGTCGAGGAGGTCGCCGCGGAGCTGCCCCTGCAGGCGATCGCGGACCTGCTCGGCGTACCTCAGGAGGACCGGAAGAAGCTGTTCCACTGGTCGAACTCGATGCTGGCCAACGAGGACCCCGACTTCGCCGAGGTCGACGGCCAGGAGTCCGCGGCTGAGGTGTTGATGTACGCGATGGCGATGGCCGCCGACCGCAAAACGGCACCCCGCGACGACATCGTCACCCGGCTGCTCGAGGCCGACAAGGACGGACGCGGGCTCACCGACGACGAGTTCGGCTACTTCGTCATCATCCTCGCGGTGGCCGGCAACGAGACGACGCGCAACGCGATCAGCCATGGCATGAACGCCTTCCTCGACAACCCCGACCAGTGGGAGCTGTGGAAGGGCGAGCGGCCGGAGACGATGATCGACGAGGTGGTGCGGTGGGCGACCCCGGTCACCGTCTTCCAGCGCACCGCGCTGGAGGACCTGGCGGTCGGGGGAGTGCCCGTGCGGAAGGGCCAGCGAGTCGGCATCTTCTACGCGTCCGCGAACTTCGACGAGGCGGTGTTCGACGACCCGTTCACCTTCGACATCCTGCGTGACCCCAACCCGCACGTGGGATTCGGCGGCCACGGTGCGCACTACTGCCTCGGCGCCAACCTGGCGCGCCAGGAGATCCGGCTGATCTTCGACGCCCTCGCGGACCACGCCCCGGCCATCTCCAAGGTCGCCGAGCCGCGCCGGCTGCGGCACGGCTGGATCAACGGGATCAAGGAGCTGCAAGTCGCCTACAGGTAGGCGCCCGATGGCGCTACCGTGCTGCTATGAGTGACACGGACAGCGAGAAGTTCCTCGGTTACTCCGAGAACGGCTACCAGCACACCATGCACACCTATGCCTGGATCTCGCTCTGGCTGATCGTCGGCATCGGCGTTGCCTTCGGCATCTACGGCTTCTTCGTCGGTCTGGACTAGGCGCGATCGGCCGCGCACCCGTCCGAAGGAGGCTCGTCAATTCTGGCGCGACGGCCGGCTGCCGTCCTCGTCGGGCTCGGTCTTCATGCGAGAAGGCGGGGCTACTGCCCACTCCCGGCGGAGGCTGAGTAGCCGCTCAGAACACCCCCTCAGTCGCGGGCGGTCAACACGATCGGATCACCCTCGGTGATCGCGATCGTGTGCTCGACGTGGGCGCCGCGGGAGCCGTCGGCGCTCCGGATGGTCCAGCCGTCCGGGTCGAAGCGGATCTGGTCCGAGGTGTGCAGGAACCACGGCTCGATAGCGATCACGAGCCCGGGGCGCAGCTTGAGGCCACGGCCGGCCTGGCCGTCGTTGGGGACATGCGGGTCGCCGTGCATGGTCCGACCGACGCCGTGACCGCCGAACTGGAGGTTGACCCCCAGCCCCTCCGCCCGGGCGACCGAGCCGATCGCCGAGGAGATGTCACCGAGCCGGTTACCAGAACGGGCGGCGGCGATGCCAGCGTCGAGCGCCCGCTGGGCGACGTCGATCAGCCGCAGGTCCTCGGGTCGCGGCGTGCCCACGACGACCGAGAGCGCCGAGTCCGAGACCCAGCCGTCGATCGACGCCGCGAAGTCGACCGACAGCAGGTCGCCGTCCTCCAGCACGTAGTCGAACGGCAGACCGTGCAGCACGGCATCGTTGACCGAGGTGCACAGCACCTTGCCGAAAGGCATCGCGCCGAACGACGGGTGGTAGTCGATGTAGCACGACTCGGCACCGGCGTCCTTGATCATCCGGTGCGCCAGCTCGTCCAGCTCGAGCAGGTTGACCCCCACATCGGCCTTCGCGGCGAGAGCGCTGATCACCGAGGCCACGAAACGTCCTGCGGGACGCATCTGTTCGATCTGGGTCGGGGTGCGGAGCTCGATCACGGGTCAAGAGTACGGCGGGTGAGGGTCAGTCCCTGAACTGTGGGTCGCGCTTCCCCTTGCGGGCGTCGATGGCTTCCTCGAAGTTCTTGGTGAGGAGCCGTACCAGCAGCTGGCCGACGCCCTCGGCGTGCATGTGCTGCTCGAGGCTGGAGGCGTCGAGGCTGTCCTGCAGCGTGCGCTTCGTCAGCTCCAGGCCGGGTCGGCTCCACCGGGTCATGGACGCCGCCGTCTCCAGCGCGCTGTCGATCAGCTGGTCGTCGGGGACGACCCGGGAGACCAGGCCGATGGTCGCGGCTTCGGCGGCGTCAACGTCGCGACCAGTCAGCATGATCTCGGCCGCGCGGGACGATCCGATGGCGCGGGGGAGCAGATAGCTGAGGCCGAGCTCGCTCGCGGTCAGGCCGTTGTTGATCCCCGCTGCGCGGAAGTACGCCGACTCCGCGGCGACGCGCACGTCGCAGGCGAGGGCCAGGCACAGGCCGCCGCCGATGGCCGGCCCGTTGACCGCCGCGATGACCGGCTGGTGCAGCCGCCGGAGGGTGATGATGATGTCATCGAGCAGCTCCATCGCACGCAACGCGATGGTGACTCCGGTGAGCCCGTCGGTGTTGGGCATCCCGCCGCGCTCACCGCTCTGGTCGGCGCCGGAGCAGAACCCACGTCCGGCGCCGGTCAGCACCACGACCCGGACCTCGTTGTCGTCACCGAGCCGGCGCAGCTCATCGCGGAACGGCACCATGACGTCGAACGCCATCGAGTTCATCCGCTCCGGCCGGTTGAGCGTGACGACGGCGACGTCGCCACGGCGCTCGACGAGGACGAACTCGTCCGAGGCCATCAGTTCGTTGGCTTCCCGGAGCCGACGACCCACATCGCGAAGAACTGCGACCCGCCGCCGTACGCATGCCCGAGTGCGCGCCGCGCGCCGTCGACCTGGTGCTCGCCGGCCGCCCCGCGGACCTGGAGAGCCGCCTCGCCGAAGCGGAGCATGCCGGACGCGCCGATCGGGTTGGACGAGAGCACGCCGCCCGAGCAGTTGACCGGGATCTTGCCGTCCATGGCGGTCTCGCCGGCCTCGGTGAGCTTCCAGCCGTCGCCCTCGGCGGCGAAGCCGAGGTTCTCCAGCCACATCGGCTCGAACCACGAGAACGGCACATAGATCTCGGCCGCGTCGATCTCCTCGATCGGGTTGGTGATGCCGGCCTGCTTCCAGAGCGCCGCGGCCGCGTCGCGGCCGGCCTGCGGGTTGACCTGGTCGCGCTCGGCAGCCGTGGTCGCCTCCGACCGCATCACCGTGCCGTGGATCCAGGCCGGGTTGCTCGACATGCGTGCGGTGTCCTCGTCGACGATCACGAGGGCGCACGCGCCGTCGCTCGACGGGCAGGTCTCGTCGTAGCGGATCGGGTCCCAGAGCATCTGCGAGGCCAGCACCGACTCGACCGTCGTGCCCTCGTTGTGCAGGTGCGCAAAGGGGTTCTTGAGCGCGTTGTTCCGGTCCTTGGCGGCCACGATCGCACCCACGTGGGTCGGGGCGTTGGACCGGCGGATGTAGGAGCGGACGTGCGGCGCGAAGTAGCCGCCGGCGCCGGCGTGGACCGGCATGTTGAACGGCAGCGGCACCGACAGCGCCCACATCGCGTTGGACTCGGACTGCTTCTCGTAGGCGACCGTCAGCACCCGCTTGTGGACACCCGCCTGCACCAGCGACGAGGCGACGATGGCGGTCGAGCCTCCGACCGAGCCGGCGGTGTGCACGCGCAGCAACGGCTTGCCGGCCGCGCCGAGCGCCTCGGCCAGGAACAACTCGGGCATCATGACGCCCTCGAACAGGTCGGGAGCCTTGCCCACCACGATCGCGTCGATGTCGTCGAGGGTCAGGTTCGCGTCGATGAGCGCCCGGTCGATGGCCTCGCGGCACAGACCTGCCATCGAGACGTCCTCGCGCTTGGCGCGGTGGTGCGTCTGGCCGACGCCGATGATCGCCGCAGGTTGCTTGCCCATCAGTTCTTCCCTTCAACAGATGCAGCCAAGGTGCACACGAGGTTCTGCTGCAGCGCCGGGCCGCTCGTCGCGTGGGCCAGCACCTTGGTGGTCTCGCCGGACCACACCCGCTTGGCCGCCTCACCCACGCGGATGCCGCCTCCGGAGAACATCGGGTTGCTGGTGAGCGCGCCGCCCGAGGGGTTGATGATCACGTCGTCGGCCAGGCCGAGCTCGCGGCGCAGGATCAGCTCCTGGTGGCTGAACGGCGCGTGCAGCTCGGCCACCTCCACCCCGGCGAGGTCGAGCGCGGCGCCGGACCGCTGCGCAGACGGCGCGCGGGTCAGGTCGCGGACACCCATGCCCATCGGGTCCACGTAGTGGGAGATGCCGGTGAGCCACGCCGGCCGGTCGCGCACCTCCCGCGCCCGGTCGCCGGCCGCGAGCACGATCGCAGCCGCCCCGTCGGTGACGGGGGAGCAGTCGTGCTTGCGCAGCGGGTCGGCGTACATCGGACGCGCGAGCAGCTCGTCGACCGACGAGCCGCCCTTCCGGATCGCGTACTCGTTCTTCTCCGCGTCGGTCAGCGACCGGTTGGCCACCTCGGCCATCGCGCGCTCGTCCCAGAGCCCGGCGTCGATGCCGGCCCGGGCCTGGAGGCCGGCGAGGGACACCGTGTCAGGCCACAGCGGGGTCATCGTGTACGGCTCGAGCTGCAGCGCGAGGGTACGGCGGAGCACGCCCGCCGAGCTCTTGCCGAAGGCGTAGACCAGCGCTGTGTCGACCTCGCCGGTCTGGATCTTGATCCAGGCCTCGTACATCGCCCACGCGAGGTCCATCTCGACGTGCGACTCGTTGACCGGCGGGATGACACCGATCGCGTCCACCGCCTGGACGAACGAGAACGACCGGCCGGCCAGGTAGTCGGAGGAGCCGGAGCACCAGAACCCGACGTCCTTCCGGGTCCACCCGGTCTGCTGGTAGCACTCCTTGAAGAGGGGGACGAGGAGCTCGACGCAGGTCGGTGACCCGTCGAACTCAGGCATCTGTCGCTGGGCGAACCCGACGACGGCTACATCTCTCACAGAATGACCTCCCTGAAGGAACCTGGTCCCCGCGGCGTTGTTTGCGGGGGAGCGAAGCGGAGGAGCGAAGAACGTCGTGGGGTGTTCATAGGTGGTGCTTGTAGGTGTCGTATTCGGCGTCCGGATCGCCGGTGGGCGCGAAGTGGTCGATGTTCTCCAGCGAGAAAGTCCACTCGTCCTTCGGCTTCCACACGGCCTTGACGCGCATGCCCATCCGCACCTCGTCGGCGGGCACGCCGAGGATCAGGTGCAGCACGGCGATGTCGGCCCCGTCGAGGAGGACGTACGCCGAGACGTAGGGAGGGGTGATCTTCTGTCCGAGGAACGGCACGTTGACGATGCAGAACGTCGTCACGGTGCCGGTCTGGGAGAGCTCGACCTCCTCGGCGGTCGGTGTCCCGTCGGCGGGGCAGGCGCTGCGCGGCGGGATGTAGACCTTCTCGCAGGTGGGGCAGCGCTGACCCATGATCCGGCCTTCGTTGAGGCCGCGGTAGAACAGCGACTCCTCGGGAGAGGCGGCGTAGTTGTAGTCGAGCGAGACCGGTACGACGACACCGGTCACGGCCTCGTCGTGCGAACCGGCGGTGACCTCGTTCGGGCTCTCGGCCTCTCCGGGCGCCAGTGGCTCGAAGCACTCGATGTCGGTGATGGCACCGGTGCGCTGGGCCGCCCAGCGCACCCGGACCCGCAGGCCGGTGCCGACCTCGGCCGGCGACGACACGTCGAGAGCGTGGAGCAGCGGCGCGGTGGCACCGTCAAGGGTCACCAGGGCGAACGCGAAGGGCCTGTCGAACGGCTGGTCCTTCACCGGCTCGGGCACCCACGTCCACGACGTGACGGTCCCGACGGACGACACCTCGACGAAGTCGGTGGTCGCCACGTGCGTGGCCGGGTCGAACTCGAGGGGAGGCACCACGACCTCCCCGGTCGACGTCCGGCCGCCGACGACCACTCCATCACGGAGTCCGGACAGGAAGCGACCGATAACGGGACCGGTCGAACGCGTGTAGTCGAAGGCAACCGTCACCGGCGCCTGCAGAGTGCGGCTCATGGCCGAAAGTGAAACACGTTCTAGTTTCGGCTTCAAGTACGGCATGATGTGACGCATGAAGCTTGGACTGCAGCTGGGCTACTGGGGCGCACAGCCCCCGCAGGGTGTCGGCGAGCTGGTGGCGGCTGCGGAGGACGCCGGTTTTGACGCGATCTTCACCGCAGAGGCATGGGGGAGTGACGCGTTCACCCCGCTGGCCTGGTGGGGGCGGGAGACCTCCCGGGTCCGGCTCGGAACGTCCATCGTGCAGATGTCGGGCCGAGCCCCGACCTCGATCGCCATGCACGCGCTGACCCTGGACCACCTCACCGGCGGTCGGGTCATCCTCGGCATGGGCGTCAGCGGCCCGCAGGTCGTCGAGGGCTGGTACGGCCAGCCCTTCGCCAAGCCGCTCGCCCGCACCCGCGAGGTCGTCGACATCATCCGCAAGGTGCTGGCTCGGGAGGGTCCGGTGACCAACGACGGCCCGCACTACCCGCTGCCGTTCAACGGCCCCGGCTCGGTCGGTCTCGGCAAGCCGCTCAAGCCGATCGTCCACCCGCTCCGGGCCGACATCCCGATCTGGCTCGGCGCCGAGGGTCCCAAGAACGTCGCTCAGACCGCGGAGATCGCCGATGGCTGGATCCCGATCTTCTACACGCCGAAGAGCGCCGGCATGTACCAGCCCTGGCTCGACGAGGGCTTCGCGCGGGAGGGCGCGCGTCGTACCCGTGCCGACTTCGAGATCGCCGCGACCTGCCACCTCCAGGTCACCACGAGCGAGGACGAGCGACGCGGGGTCGTCGAAGCGTTGAAGCCGGTGATCGCCCTCTATATGGGTGGCATGGGCGCGAAGGACCAGAACTTTCACAAGTTCGTCTTCGAGCGGATGGGGTACGCCGCCATCGCCAACCAGGTGCAGGAGCTCTTCCTCGCGCAGAAGCGCGAGGAGGCGACCGCCCTGATCCCCGACGAGCTCGTCGAGGAGATGCACATCATCGGCGACGCGGCGTACGTCAAGGACCGGGTCGCCGCCTGGGAGGAAACTGGTGTGACCACGCTGCTGCTCAGCTGTCGGAGTGCGGAAGAGGTTCGACAGGTGGCCGAGCTGCTGGCCTGACGCCCGAGGTCGGACAAGGGGTGACGAATGGACGGTCGGACCGCGGAGCGCTTCTCCGCACTACAGGCCGATCTCGGTACGGCCTGGCTCGCCAACCTGCCGGGCACCGACACCGAGCACGTCCTGATCGTTCTTCCCTCCCACTCGGCTGCTGAGACGCTGATCGCGCATTACGGGCCGAGGGTGCGCGCCCTGGAGCACCGCTACCTCGTCGCCTACCTGATGCTCCACCGTGTGCGCCACTGCGAGATGGTCTTCCTGTGCACGCAGGAGCCTGACCGGGAGGTCATCGAGTACTACGACTCGTTGATCGCCGACGCGATGGGCACGACCGCGCTCGAGCGGTTCCGAGTGGTCGTCGTCGACGACGGGTCGCCACGACCGGTGAGTGCCAAGCTGCTCGACCGGCCCGACCTGCTCGAGAGCGTACGCCGCGAACGTGCCGGACGAGTCGCCTTCATCCAGCCCTGGAACGTGACCGATCTCGAGGTGCGGGTCGCCCTCGAGCTGAATGCGCCCCTGAACGGTACTTCGCCCGAGCTCTGGCCCCTCGGTTACAAGAGCGCCGGACGAAAGCTGATGAGGGGGGCCGGTGTCCCGGTCCCGTACGGTCACGAGGACGTGCGCTCGGTCGACGACGTCGTGGCGGCGGTTGCCGACATCCAGGCAGCCCGACCGGACGCCCCGGGAGTGGTGGTGAAGCTCGATGACAGCGGGGCCGGTGACGGCAACGTCGTGATCGGGCTGCGCTCTGCCGACGGCTCCGTCGCGAGCGGGGTCGAGATCCGGAAGCGCGTCGCGGGGTTGCAGGACTGGTACCTGACCGACCTCGCGGCCGGAGGTGTGGTTGAGGAGCTCGTCAGCGCGCCCGAGTTTCGCAGTCCAAGCGTGCAGGTGGGGATTGCGCCGAACGGCGAGGTGACCGTTCTCGCCACGCACGAGCAGGTGCTCGGCGGCGACAGCGGCCAGGTGTTCACCGGATGCCAGTTCCCCGCAGACCCGTCGTACGCCCCGCAGATCGCGCGCCACGCGGAGGCTGTTGGACGCGCCCTCGCGGCGAGAGGTGCCGTCGGCAGGGTCGGGGTTGACTTTGCCGTGGCCGGTGACGGCGCCGGCCGTTGGCACTCCTTCGCGCTCGAGATCAACCTCCGCAACGGCGGCACTACCCATCCGTTCACCGTCCTGCGCAACCTCGTGCCCGGCTCCTACGACATCCACACCGGCAGCTGGGTTGCCGAGACGGACGGTTCGTCCCGCGCCTACCGGGCAACCGACAACATGGTCGACATCTCGTGGCTCGGCCTCGCTCCTTCTGCGGTCATCGCGGCGGTGACGGACGCTGGTCTCCGGTTCGACCACTCCACCGGGACGGGGGTGGTCCTGCACATGCTGTCGTGCCTGGCCATCGACGGCCGGTTCGGGTTGACGGCCATCGGGACGGACGTGGAGCAAGCTACTCGGCTGCTCGAGGCCACCCGTCAGACTGTCGACCGCCTGAAGCGGAGCTGAACCGTTGCCCGGACGGGCGTCGGCGGATGGGTCACCTTGCGGGGATGACTCGGCTCGCGGAACGCGGATCTTGTCGCGAATCTAGAACACGTTCTAGTGTGGGTCCATGGACGACACCCTGCGGATCGGCGCCCACAACGGTCACCTGATGGTCGCCGCCCTCAAACGACACAAGGACCGCCCCGTCATTCACCTCGGTGACGTGACGCTGACAGGCGGTCAGGTCGCGGAGCGGATCAGTCAGTACGTCCAGGCCTTCGAGTCCCTCAACGCCGGCCCCGGTGCACCAGGCGCGCTGCTCGCGCTCAACCGCCCCGAGGTGTTGTTCATCCTCGGCGCGGGGCAGACCCAGGGCTACCAGCGCACGTCGCTCCACCCGCTCGGCTCGGCGGACGACCACGCCTACGTCATCAACGACGCCAGCATCAACACCCTCATCATCGACCCGTACTTCGAGGCCCGCGCCCTCGAGCTGCTCGACAAGTGCCCGGGCCTCAAGCAGGTGCTGACCATCGGGCCGGTCCCGGAGTCGCTGGCGTCGGTCGGGTCGGACCTGACCGCGGTCGCCGCGACGTTCGACCCGGTGCCCCTGCAGGCCCGGCTGCTGCCCCCGGACCACATCGTCTCGCTCGTCTACACCGGCGGTACGACGGGCAAGCCGAAGGGCGTGATCGGCACCGTCCAGGCGATGAACACGATGAGCCAGATCCAGCTCGCCGAGTGGGAGTGGCCCGAGAACCCTCGGTTCCTCATGTGCACGCCGCTGTCGCACGCCGGCGCCGCGTTCTTCGTTCCGACCGTCATCAAGGGCGGCACGCTCTTCGTCTCGGCCCGGTTCGACCCGGCCGAGGTGCTGGCGACGATCGAGGAGAAGAAGATCGACTCGCTGATGCTGGTGCCGACCATGCTCTACGCGCTGATGGACCACCCGGACTCGCGGACCCGCGACCTGTCGTCGCTCGAGACCGTCTACTACGGCGCGTCGGCGATCAACCCGGTGCGCCTCAAGGAGGCGATCGAGCGGTTCGGGCCGATCTTCGCGCAGTACTACGGCCAGTCCGAGGCGCCGATGGCCATCACCTACTTCCCGAAGGGGGACCACGTCGACGCGGACGGCAAGCCCATCGAGTCGCGGCTGACGTCGTGCGGCCGCCCGGCCGCGTTCCTCCGGGCAGCGCTGCTCGGCGAGGACGGCCAGCCGGTGCCGCAGGGCGAGCCGGGGGAGATCTGCGTGGCCGGACCGCTGCTTGCAGGTGGCTACTGGCGGCTGCCCGAGCAGACGGCCGAGACCTTCCGCGACGGCTGGATGCACACCGGTGACGTCGCCCGCGAGGACGAGGACGGCTTCTGGTACATCGTCGACCGCACCAAGGACATGATCGTCACCGGTGGCTTCAACGTGTTCCCGCGCGAGGTCGAGGACGTCGTCGCCGAGCACCCGATGGTCGCGCAGGTCGGCGTCATCGGCACGCCCCACGAGAAGTTCGGCGAAGCGGTCACCGCGATCGTCGTGCTCCGTCCGGACGCTGCGCGCGACGACGACGCCCTCGCTCGGATGACCGACGAGATCAAGACCGCGGTCAAGGAGCGCAAGGGCTCCGTGCACGTTCCGAAGGACGTCATCGTCGCCGATGCGCTGCCGCTGACGGCGCTCGGCAAGCCGGACAAGAAGGCGCTGCGGGCGCGGTACTGGGAGGGTCAGGGCCGCACCGTCGGCTGAGCCCCGGCCTACCGGCCCTTGAACTCTGGCTTGCGCTTCTCCATGAAGGCGCGCGGCCCCTCCTTGGCGTCCTCGGACGCGAACACCGCGGCACCCACCCGGGCGTCGTCGGCCCAGCAGTCGTCCTCGTGCTTGCCCTCGGAGTCGCGCATCGTCTTGAGGATCGCTTGTACGGCGAGCGGGCCGTTGGCGGAGATCATGTCGGCGATCTCGTGCGCCTTGGCGAGCGCCTCGCCGTCGGGGACGACGTGACCGATGAGACCGAGCTCCTTGGCTTCGGGCGCCTTCACGTGGCGTCCGGTGAGCAGCAGCTCGGCGGCGACCGTGTAGGGGATCTGGCGGGGGAGCCGGACGGCGGACCCACCCATCGGGTAGAGGCTCCAGCGGGCCTCGGACACGCCGAACTTCGCGGACTCGCCGGCCACGCGGATGTCGGTGCCCTGGAGGATCTCGGTGCCACCGGCGATCGCCGGTCCCTCGACCGCCGCGATCAGCGGCTTGGTGAGCCGGAACCCCTTGAGCAGGCCCTTGATGACCGAAGGGTCGTACTCGCCGGACTCGAAGCTCTCCGACGGCGGCTTCTTGCTCATCGACTTGAGGTCGGCGCCGGCGCAGAAGGCACCACCCGCGCCGGTCAGGATGCACACCCGGACCTCCGGGTCGGAGTTCACGCGGTCCCACGCCTGCTCCATGATCGCGAGCATCTCGCCCGACAGCGCGTTGCGGACCTCCGGCCGGTTCATGGTCACCACCAGTGTGTGGCCGACCAGGTCGACCAGGCAGTGCGGCTGCGCGTCGGTTGCGGGCACCGGAACATCCGTCGTCGTCATGTGAGCCACGCTAGCGAAAAACTGGAACGTGTTCTAGTCTCGGGGTGTGGCCTTGAACATCGCTGACCTCTTCGAACACGCCGTCGACGTCGCCCCGCCGGACAGGCCCGCCGTGAAGGTGGGAGACCTCACGATCACCTACGCAGAGCTGGAGTCCGAGAGCAACAAGCTCGCGCATTTCCTCGCTGCGCGCGGGATCGGCACGGGCGATCACGTCGGCCTCTACGCCAAGAACAGCATCGAGCACGTGATCGCCCTGCTGGCGATCCTCAAGGTGCGCGCGGTCGCGATCAACGTGAACTACCGGTACGTCGCCGGCGAGCTCGACTACATCTTCGACAACGCCGACCTGAAGGGACTGGTGCTCGACCGGGTCTACAGCGACCTGGTCGCCGAGGTGTCCCCGAAGCACCAGCAGCTGCAGACCTTCGTCGTGCTTCCCGACCCGATCGAGCCGGACGACGCCAGCGACGTCTCGTCGTACGGCGGGGTGCTCCTCGCGGACGCCGTCGCGGACCAGAGCGCCACCCGTGACTTCGGGGAGCGCAGCGCCGACGACATCCACATCATCTACACCGGCGGTACGACCGGCTACCCGAAGGGCGTCATGTGGCGTCACGAGGACTTCTGGCGGGTGCTCGGCGGCGGCATCGACTTCATGACCGGTGAGCCGCTCAGCGAGTTCGACCAGTCCAAGAAGGCCAGCGAGCCCGGCCTGATCACGTTCCCGCTCAGCCCGCTGATGCACGGCGGCGCCCAGGCCAGCCTGCTCATGCACCTGTTCGCCGGACAGCTCACGATCCTCGAACCGAAGTTCGACCCGGTGCGCACGTGGGAGATCATCGACCGCGAGCAGTGCCACATGATGTTCATGACCGGCGACGCCATGGCGCGGCCGCTGATCGAGGCGTACGAAGCCAGCCAAGTAGGTGGGCAGGGCTTCAGCGGCCAGTCGCTCTTCGCGATCGCCAGCAGCGCCGCCATCTTCAGCAAGGCCGTCAAGGAGCGCTGGATGGCCCAGTTCCCCAACGCCGTCTTCACCGACTCGATCGGGTCGTCCGAGACGGGCTTCCAGGGCACCGGCCTGCAGGACGCGAGCACCCTGTCGACCGACGGCCCGGTGGTCTCGATCGGCGCGAACACCGCCGTCATCTCCGACGAGGGCCGCGTGCTCGACCCGGTTGCCGATGTCGGCAAGGTGGGTCGCACGGCGCGGGCGGGCAACGTCCCGGTCGGCTACTACAAGGACCCCGAGAAGTCGGCGCGGACGTTCTTCGAGATCGACGGCGTGCGCTACTCCGTCCCGGGCGACTTCGCCCGGCTGGAGGAGGGCAACCGGATGACACTGCTCGGCCGCGGCTCCAACTGCGTCAACACCGGCGGCGAGAAGGTCTATCCCGAAGAGGTCGAGATGGCCATCAAGGGCCACCCCGCGGTCTACGACGTGCTCGTGGTCGGCCTGCCCGACCAGAAGTACGGCCAGACGGTGGCCGCCGTCGTGCAGCCCAGGGAGGGCCAGAAGGTCGAGCTCGAGGACCTGCGCAGCTTCCTCCGCTCGCTCCTGTCCGGCTACAAGCTGCCGCGTGTGCTCACGCTCGTCGACGAGATCCCGCGCAACGCGACCGGCAAGGCGCAGTACCCCGCGGCCAAGGAGATGGCGTTGAGCGCCCAGAGCGCCGGCACGGCCCAGACCGCGGTGAACGGAGCGTCGGCCTGATGCGCACTGCCCTCTGTGATGCCTTCGGCATCGAATACCCGATCTTCGCGTTCACGCCGTCCGAGCACGTCGCCGCCGCGGTGTCGCGCGCCGGCGGTCTCGGCGTCCTCGGTTGTGTCCGCTTCAACGACACGGACGAGCTCGAGCAGGCCCTGACGTTCATGGACGAGAACACCGACGGCAAGCCGTACGGCGTCGACGTCGTCATGCCGATGAAGATCCCCACCGAGGGGACCTCCACCGACCTGTCGACGTACATCCCCGACGACCACAAGAAGTGGGTCGACGAGACCCTGCTCAAGCTGGGCGTCCCGCCGCTGCCGGAAGGCGAGGGCCGGGAGGGAGTCCTCGGCTGGCTGCACTCGATGGCACGCTCGCACGTCGACGTCGCGCTGCAGCACCGGCCGGTGCTCATCGCCAACGCGCTCGGCACCCCGCCCAACGACGTGATCGAGCAGTGCCACGCGGCGGGCCTCAAGGTCGCCGCGCTCGCGGGTGCGCCCAAGCACGCGGTCAGCCACGTCGCCAACGGTGTCGACATCATCGTCGCCCAGGGCTACGAGGCGGGCGGCCACACCGGTGAGATCGCGTCGATGGTCCTAACCCCCGACATCGTCGACGCGGTCGGTCCCGACGTGCCGGTGCTGGGCGCCGGCGGCATCGGTTCCGGCCGTCAGATCGCGGCCTCGCTCTCGCTCGGTGCGCAGGGTGTGTGGACCGGGTCGATCTGGCTCGGCACGGAGGAGTACCGCAACCTCGCCAGCAACACCGGCTGGGAGACCGCGTTCCTGCGGGCCACCTCGTCCGACACCGTCCGCACGCGGATCTACACCGGCAAGCCGGCGCGGCTGCTCAAGACCAAGTGGACCGAGGCCTGGACCGACGAGAATGCCCCGGCCCCGCTGCCGATGCCGCTCCAGAACCTGCTGGTCTCGGACGCGCACAACCGGATCAATGCCTCCGGCGACCCGGACGTTATCTCGATGCCGGTCGGCCAGATCGTCGGCCGGATGAACGAGGTCCGCCCTGTCGCCGAGGTGATGGCGGACCTGGTCGCCGAGTTCGAGGCGACGGTCAAGAAGCTCGACGGAATCGCCGGGATCTGACGCGGTCCTGTCTCCGGCCCGCTGGCGGCAGGTCGGGTCCGAGGTTCAGTCCGCGACGGCCATGCGTACCCGGAGGTGCGACGGCGATGTCGCAGCCGGCGTGGGACGTCGCAGACGGGACGGTCTGGTACACCGACGCCACCGGCGGCTTCTACGTCGTACGCCTGCGCGACTCGATGGTCGATCCCCCGATGCCCCTGGATGGCGGATCACCAACGACCTGTCCTACGTCGTGTTGTGGCGGCACCTGGTCTTCCACGACGAGGTGCGCGCGGAGCACAACCTCGAGCTGGTGCATCGCAACGGCGATGCCGCACTCGCGCCGAGGTCAGAGGAGGCAACGGCCGATCGCGAGTGACTGGTCGTTGGCGCCGCCGAAGAGGAACTCGAACCGCTTGGCCGTCGTGAAGTAGCGGTGGGCATCGCCGTCGAGGTCGATGCCGACGCCACCGTGCACGTGCACGGTGGTGTGGGCGATCCGATGGCCGGCGTCGGCCGCCCACAGCTTCGCGACGGCGACCTCCTTCGCAGCCGGCAGTCCCTCCTGGAGCCGCCACACCGCCTGCCAGAGGGTGAGGCGCTGCGCGAGGACGTCGATGAAGCCGTCCGCCAGCCGCTGGGAGACCGCCTGGAACGTGCCGATGGGGCGCCCGAACTGCTCGCGGGTCTTCGCGTACGACGACGTCAGCGCCAGCGCGCCCTCGGTCACCCCGAGCTGCTCGGCGGCCGCGCACGCGGTCAGCAGGGCGTGCAGCCGCGCCACGTCCGTCCCGACCAGCTCCGCGGGTGCCTCGGTGAGGGCGATCAGCGCAGCCTGGTCGCCGTCGCTGGTGCGCTGGGCCTGCCGCGCCACGCCGGTCGCGGTCGGGTCGAGGAGGTAGACGCCTACGCCGTCCGGGCCGGTGGCGGTGACCAGGAGCGCGTCCGCGACCATGCCGGCCCGCACCAGTGTCTTGGTGCCGGTCAACCGGCCGTCCGCGTCCGCGGCGACGGTCGGTGACGTCGGCAGGTGGTCCCGTTCCTCGGCGACCGCGGCGGCGTACAAGCCGTGGTCGACGGCCCGGTCGGTGCCGGCGAGGAAGTTCAGACAGGCTCCGTGGACGGCCAGGGGGATGGGCGCAACGGTGCGGCCGACCTCGACGAGGACCCGGGCCAGCTCGATCAGGTCGAGCTCGGCCCAGTCGAACGCGTCGCCCAGGGTGGCCCACAGCTCACGGTCGAACCGGTCGCCCGCGGCCTCGACAGCCTTCATCCGCTCGGTGGTCGCCTTGTCGGCCAGGATCTTGGCCGCCAGCGCGGCCGCCTCGTCCTGCTCGGGGGTGAACAAGAAGTCCATGTCGGGTCCTTACCTCTTCGCTGCCGGCAGACCGAGGCCCACGTAGCCGATGATGTCGCGCTGAATCTCGTTCGTGCCCCCGCCGAACGTCATCACCAGGGACGACCGGTAGAAGCGCTCGAGCCGTCCGGCGATCGCGGCACCAGGAGAGTCGGCAGTGACGCCCGCGTGCGGTCCGACGATCTCCATCAGGCTCCGGTAGACCTCGGTGGCAAGCTCAGAGCCGTAGACCTTGGTGGCAGACGCTTCGGCGGGGGAGAGCGCGACGTCATGGTCGGCGTCGGCGGCGAGCTTCCAGTTGATGAGGGAGAGCGCCTCGACCCGGGCGTGGGCGCGGCCGAGCGCCATCTGCACCCACTCCGTGTCGATGACCCGGCGGCCGTCCGGGTTCACGGTCGCGGCCGCCCAGGCGCGCACCAGGTGGAGCGAGTGCACCAGCGGAGCCGCCGAGGTGAGGGAGACCCGCTCGTGGTTGAGCTGGTTCGTCATCAGCGCCCAGCCGCCACCGCGCTCACTGATCAGGTTGCTCGCCGGCACCCGGACGTCGGAGTAGTAGGTGGCCGAGGTGCCCACGCCGGCGACGGTGTGGACCGGCGTGTAGGTGACGCCGGGGGAGTCGGCGGGGACCAGGATCATCGACAGGCCCTTGTGGCGCGGCTGGTCGGGCTCGGTGCGGCAGGCCAGCCAGATCCAGTCGGCGTACTGAATGAGCGACGTCCACATCTTCTGGCCGTTGATCACCCACTCACCGGCCGCCTCGTCAAGGACCGCCTTGGTCTGCAGGGACGCGAGGTCGGTCCCGGAGCCGGGCTCGGAGTAGCCGATGGAGAAGTGCAGGTCGCCGGCGAGGATCTTCGGGAGGAAGTACTCCTTCTGCTCGTCGGTGCCGTAGCGCATGATCGTCGGCCCCACGGTGTTGAGCGTGAGGTAGGGGATCGGCACGCCCGCGATCGCAGCGGTGTCGGTGAAGATCAGCTGCTCGATCATGGAGCGGTCCTGGCCGCCGTACTCCTTGGGCCAGCCGATGCCCAGCCAGCCGTCCTTGCCGACCTGTCGGATGACGCTCTTGTAGACGTTGGCGTCCCCGAACTCGCCGCCCCCCTCGAACTCGTTGGTCGCGGCAGAGAGGCCGGCGCGGATCTCCGGGGTCACCAGGTTGGCGAAGTACTCGCGCAGCTCTTCGCGCAGCGCGACCTGCTGCGGCTCCAGTTCGACGTGCACGCGGCCTCCATGTGGGACGGGTCATGCGGGGTGTTCGTTGTCAGACTACCGGCAAAACTGTAACGTGTTCTACATGAGTGACACCCGAACGCTCGACCACGGGACGACGCCGATCCGCTACGCGCGCGGCTGGCACTGCCTGGGGCTCGCCGCCGACTACGCCGACGGCAAGCCGCACGCGATCGAAGGTTTCGGGACCAAGCTGGTCATCTGGCAGGACTCGAAGGGCGACCTCAACGTCCTCGACGGCTACTGCCGTCACATGGGCGGCGACCTCACCCAGGGCGAGGTCAAGGGTGACAACATCGCGTGCCCGTTCCACGACTGGCGGTGGGGCGGCGACGGCAAGTGCAAGGAGATTCCCTACGCGCGCCGGGTGCCGCTTCGTGCGCGCACGCACCGCTACGAGACGGCGATCCGCAACGGACAGCTCCTCATCTGGAACGACCCCGAGGGCTCGCAGGCCGACCACGACATGCTCCCGCCGGAGCTGCCGGGCGTGGCGCAGGGCATCGGTGGCGAGAACGAGCTCTACACCAAGTGGCGCTGGGAGGTCGTCCCGATCAACGGGTCGCACTGCCGCGAGCTGATCGACAACGTCGCCGACATGGCGCACTTCTACTACGTGCACTTCTCGTTCCCGACCAGTTTCCGCAACATCTTCGAGGGGCACGTTGCGACCCAGTTCATGGAGTCCAAGGGCCGTCCCGACAAGGCCGGCGGCTACGGCGACGCGGAGCTCTTCCTCAAGTCCGAGGCGACCTACTACGGACCGTCGTACATGATCAACTGGCTCGACGTCGACTACAAGGGCTTCGAGACCGAGGTCATCCTGATCAACTGCCACATCCCGACCGGGCCCGACTCGTTCACGCTGCAGTACGGCATCACGGTCAAGCGGCCCGAGGGGCTGGACGAGAAGACCGCCGAGTACATCGCGAAGAAGTACGCGACGATGTTCGGTGAGGGCTTCCTCCAGGACGTGCACATCTGGCAGAACAAGGTGCCGGTCCAGAACCCGTTGCTCTGCGAGGAGGACGGGCCCGTCTACCAGTTGCGCCGGTGGTATGAGCAGTTCTACACCGACGTCGCGGAGGTCAAGCCGGAGATGACCGACCGGTTCGAGTTCGAGGTCGACACCACCAAGGCCAACGAGTACTGGCACGAGGAGGTCGCCGCCAACCTCGCCAAGCGTGCCGAGGAAGAAGCGGGCGCCGACTCCGACGCGCCGGCCACCGCAGACGCGTGAGCTCCTGATGCCGTCGTTCGTCCCGACCAGCGCCGACACGCTCGAGGAGCAGCGCCTCTACACGCAGGCGCGGCTGGTCGAGGTCGCGTGTCTCGACTGTCTGGCGACGGTGTCGGTCAAGAAGAACTCCGACCACCAGACGTCGATCCAGTGGAGCGCGGAGGCGGTCGCGGCGTGCCCAGAGCTGTGTCGAAGGACACGGTCCGGTAGTCGGGATGGGCACCGCGGGTGCCCGCGGCTGGCGGCTAGCATCGAGGCCGCTGTGGCGGACGGGGTGGTCCAGATCGGCGCACAAGACGGCTACTGAACAACGTCGCTCTCCGTAGCCCCCACCGCACCACCCCCGAGCGAAGAGAGAACCCCTTCGTGGACATCGAGTCCTTCCATCTCAAGGTCGTTGGCATCGTCGACGAGACGGCGGACGCCCGCTCCATCAGCTTCGAGGTCCCGGCCGAGGCGCCGGAGAAGTTCGTCTACAAGCCGGGCCAATTCCTCACCGTCGCGGTGCCGAGCGACCAGACCGGCATCGCCGCGCGCTGCTACTCCCTGTCGAGCAGCCCGCACGACGGCGGTCCGCTCACGGTGACCGTCAAGCGGACCGTGGACGGCTACGCCTCCAACTGGATCTGCGACAACCTCTCGGTCGGCGACACCATGCGCGCCCTCCCGCCGTCGGGAATCTTCACTCCTTCGTCCATCGACGCTGACCTGCTGCTCTTCGCCGGCGGCAGTGGAGTCACCCCGATCATGTCGATCACCCGCACCGCGCTCGACGACGGCAAGGGCAAGATCGTCGTCTTCTACGCCAACCGCGACGAGTCGTCGGTGATCTTCGCCGAGGAGTTCACCCGGCTTGCCGCCGAGAACCCCGAGCGCCTGCAGGTCGTCCACTGGCTCGAGTCGGTCCAGGGCCTTCCCTCGCCCGAGCAGATCAAGGCGTTCATCGAGCCCTATCTGGCGTACGACGCCTTCGTGTGCGGTCCGGGGCCGTACATGAAGATGGTCACGACGGTGCTCCGCGAGCTGGAGTTCCCGCGCGACCGGCGCCACCAGGAGAAGTTCGTCTCGCTCGGTGGCAACCCGTTCGGCGACATCGAGGAGCTGCAGCAGGCCGAGAAGGAGATCGCCGACGCCGAGTCCGACGACGAGGGCGCAGCGGAGGAGCCCGCCGGTCCCGCCGGACCGGTCAAGGTCGAGGTCGAGCTCGACGGAGAGAGCTTCACCTTCGACGACTGGGACCCGAGGGTGAAGCTCCTCGACTTCCTTGAGAGCAAGGGTGTGAAGGCGCCGTACTCGTGCCGCGAGGGGGAGTGCTCCGCGTGCGCCATCCGGGTGCTCGAGGGCGAGGTGCGGCTGGTCCACAACGACGTTCTCGACGACGAGGACCTGGCCGACGGCATCCGCCTCGGCTGCCAGTCGCTCCCGGTGACCGACACGTTGAAGGTCACCTACAGCTGAGTCAGCGACCAGCCAGGCGATCCGCGAGCCGTCTGGCATTCATGTAGGCGATCGACTCGATCGAGATCATCGGGTTGACCCCGGACGCGGTCGGGAAGCACGACGCGTCGGCGACGTAGAGGCCGGGCAGGTCCCAGGTCTGGCCGTCGGGGTCGACCGCTGACGTGGCAGGGGAGCCGCCCATCCTGGCCGACCCCATGATGTGGAGGGCCGCCAGGGCGACCCGCCCGGGAGCAGTGCCCTCGCGCCGAAGGTCGGCCTCGAACGTCGTCAGTGAACCGTGCTTGCCCGGCTCGTAGGAGACGGTGCGGTGGTGGGGCGAGGTGATCCGGAGGCCGCCTGCCGCCTCGGCGATCCGCGCCGCACCGACCATGCCCTGGATCGTGTGCTCGGCATCGTGCGGGGACAGCTGGTAGCGCACGACCGGCTCGCCGTCGCGGCCGCGGGTGCGGACGGTGCCGAAGGAGTCGCGGTCGCGGACGATCATCGCCACGGGGAAGCTGCGCTCCAGCTCGACCATCCGCTGCTGGAACTCGGCTGCGCTGCGCCAGTTGATGAAGCCGGTCGCGAGACCGGGCGTGGTGGGCGCCGTCTCGAAGAGGACGCCGTAGCCGTCGCCGTCGAGGTCGGTCATCGCGTCGACGTAGCGGCTCTGCATCGCGCCGACCCATGGCGCCACGGTCTCGTCCATCAGTCCCCAGACGGCGGTCGCGGGGTGGAGCCGCAGGTGGCTCCCGACGTTCGGGTTGCGGAGACCGCTGCGATGCAGCAGGGCCGGCGTCTGGATCGCACCGGCCGCGGCGACGACCGCACGGGCGCGGACCGTCACCCGGTGCCCGTCGGCGGTGATCGCCTCGACGCCGGTCGCCCGGCCGGTCGCCTGGGTCACTCGCCGCGCGGAGACCCCGGTGTAGATCCGCGCTCCGGCGGCTGCCGCGTCCACCAGCCAGGTCTTGGTCACCGACTGCTTCGCCCCGAGCCGGCAGCCCATGCCGCAGCGCCCGCACTCGACGTCCTGGTCGCATCCGATCACGTTGCGCGGCATCGCGCCGACGTCCCAGCCGAGGGCGCGGGCGCCGCGCTCGAGGATCGCGTCGCGGGGGGCCGCCTTGTCATGGTCGGTGTTGACGCCGAGGCGGGCGCAGACGGCGTCCAGGGCTGCGTCGTACTCCTCCGTGGCGAACTGCTTGGCGCCGTGGTCGGCCCACTCCTGGCGCACGTGGTCGGGCGTGCGGAACGACGTCGTGTAGTTGACCACCGTGCCGCCGCCGAGGCCGCGGCCCGCAAGGAGTCCGATCTGGCCCTCGGCCGACGCCTGCGGCGCGAGCGCGTAGAGGTTGAGGAACCCCGACTCCTCGCTGCCGTCGAAGTGGCGCTCGTGGTGGTAGTCACCGGCCTCGAGGACGACGACGTCGAGGCCCGCCGCGGCCAGGACGCCGGCCGCCGTTCCGCCGCCGGCGCCGGACCCGACGACGACCACGTCGCAGCTGAGCTTGGTGTCGGCGGTCGCTCGTAGTGGGGTCAGCTCCGCGGCAGGAGCGTCGTCGCGCGTGCCGAGCGGGCCCGGATATCCCATCGGGTCCCACACCGCCGGGCCGCCGCGCAGGTAGTAGGGGAGGAGCGCGGCGCCCTTGAGCGCACCGAAGAGGGCGCGCTTGGCGCCGGAGTCGGAATCGGAGAGGGCGAGGAGGAACCGCTCGCGGCCGGCCTGGTCGAGCTGGGAGAAGCGTTGGGACCTGCCGGTGAGCGCGAGACCCAGTCCTCTGGTGTTCCACGCCCTGAGCATGAGGCGCAGCTGCCGGATGTCGGCCTTCCGCGGATTCGCTCCCGCGACCTCGAGCGTCAGGTCGACCGCTCCCGTCTCGCTGGCCGACGGGTGGCCCGAACCATCGCCCGAGGCGAAGGTGTCGCAGATGAGCCGCATGGCCTCGCGCTCGCGAGCGGTGAAGGTCATCGTCGGCTCACCCACTGAACTCGACGACGCCGTCGTCCAGCTTGCTGCCGCGGAGGAACTTCTTGTCGAAGTACCAGTTGTGCTTGAGCCGCCACGGATCCTTGTCGCCCGCCACGGGCAGCTTGCCCTCCGCCCGCTGGAGGTAGCCGGAGGTGAGGTCGAAGACCGGTGCCGGCTCGAGGCCCTCCTGGACGCGGGGGACCACCACCTTGAGGTTGTGCTGGTCCATGTGCTCGAGCAGCCGGACGACGTACTCGCAGACCAGGTCCGCCTTGAGCGTCCACGACGCGTTGGAGTAGCCGATGATGAAGGCGAAGTTGGGGATGTCGCTGAGCATCAGTGCCTTGTAGGTGAACGTCGAGCCGAGGTCGACCTTCTCGCCGTCGACGATGAACTCCGCGCCGCCCATCGCGACCACGTCGAGACCGGTGGCGGTGACGACGAGGTCGGCCTTCAGCTGCTCCCCGGACTCGAGGACGATCGCGTCGTCGCCGAACCGCTCGATGTGGCCGGTGACCACGTCGACCTTGTGGCTGTGGATCGCCTTGAACAGGTCGGCACCCGGCACCACGCAGAGCCGTTGGTCCCAGGGTGCGTACGGCGGCGTCAGGTGGGTGTCGTAGTCGAAGTCGTCGGGCAGGTGGAGCTTCGCCCACCGCTTCAGCAGAACCTTGGCCACCTTCGGGTTCCGGCGGCAGAACTCGTAGAAGCCGATCGTCACCGCGGCGTACCGGGCGTGGATGGCCTTGGCCGCGAGCTTGGCCGGCAACGTCCGCTTCAGGGTCTGGGCGACCGGGTCGATCTTCGGCTGGCTGACGATGTAGGTCGGCGTCCGCTGGAGCATCGTGATGTGGCCCGCGTCCCGGGCCATCGAAGGGATCAACGTGACCGCCGTCGCTCCGGAGCCGATGACGACGATCCGCTTGCCCGTGTAGTCGAGGTCCTCGGGCCAGTGCTGAGGATGAACCACGGCGCCCTTGAAGTCCGCAAAGCCCGGCCAGTCCGGGGTGTAGCCGGCCTCGTAGCTGTAGTAGCCGCTCGTCGAGAACAGGAAGTCACAGGTGAGCGTCTCCACCTTGCCGGTCTCCGTGTTCTCGACCGTGACCGTCCAGAACCGGTCGTCGGACGACCACTCGAACGAGGTAGCCCGCCGGTGGTAGCGGATGCGCTCGTCCACCCCGTAGTCGGCGGCGGTGTCCTGGAGGTAGCGCAGGATGTCGGCGCCATCGGCGATGGCGTCCTTGCCGTCCCACGGCCGGAAGCCGAAGCCGAGCGTGTACATGTCGGAGTCCGACCGGATGCCGGGGTACCTGAACAGGCTCCAGGTGCCGCCGAGCTCGCCGCGCTGCTCCAGGACCGCGTAGTTCTTCGCGGGGAACGCTCGGCTGATGTGGACGGCCGCGTCGATGCCGGACAGGCCGGCACCGATGATCAGCACTTCCAGGTGGGTGGCCTCGGTCATGGTCATTCCTTCGGATCGACGGCGGCGGCCGGGCTGGTGTCGTTGGCGACGTTTCGGGCACTCGTCGCCCGGCCGAGCGCGGCGACCTCGGCATCCATCCGGGGCAGCAGGTCCGGCACGTGAGGGAGCACGGCCCTCGACCCGGCCGCCGAGTTGACGACGTTGCGGTTGAGGCCGACGCCGCGCACCCAGCCCGGGCAGTAGATGTGGCGGGCGCGCTTCTCGATGCCCCTGACGAACGCGTTGACGCACAGGTCGACGGACGCGGTCTTGCTCAGCGGGTAGGGCAGCCTCGAGATCAGCTCGCTGAACGTGGAGAGGTCCTTCTTCGCGTCCCGGACCAGCGGAGTGTCGATCCACGACATGTGGGCGCACCCCACGTCGACCCCTTGGTGCTTCACCTCGAGGCGCAGGGCGTTGGCGAAGTGCTCCGCGCCGGCCTTGCTCGCGTTGTAGGCGGCCAGCCCGGGCGCTGCGGCGAACGCGGCGAGCGAGGAGACGACGAGGAAGTACCCGTTGCTCTCGATCAGCGCCGGCAGCGCGGCGCGGGCGGTGTGGAAGACGCCGAGCACGTTGATGTCGAGCACCCGCTTGAACGCGGCGGGGTCGGTGTTCAGGACCGATCCGTACGACGCGATGCCGGCGTTCGCCAATGCTGCGTCGAGCCGCCCGAACAGCTCGATGCCGGCGGCGACCGCCGCCTCCATCGACGGCAGGTCGCAGACGTCGGCGACGACCGTGTGACACCGGTCGGCACCGATCGCGGCCGCGGTCTCGTCCAGCGCGGCCTGGTCGAGGTCGGTCAGGATCAGCCGGGCGCCCTTGCTGGCGAGCGCCTTCGCGGTCTCGGCGCCGATGCCGCGCGCTCCGCCGGTGATGAGGACGACCTGGCCTTCGAGCGTCATACCGTCTCCTTGGTCTTCGCGGGGGTCGGGGCCGCGGGCTGGGCGGCGCGGTTGTAGCACCAGCCGTAGAAGAGGATCAGCGCGAGCCAGGCCGCGATCACCGTGAGGTAGCCGACCGTCCACCACCAGGTCGGCACGTCCTCCTTCTTCTCACGTTGAAGGAACTTGCTCTCGAGAACGGTCTCCACGGTGGCGCCGTTCTCGACGACGACCGCCCGGCCTTGAGGGCCCTCGATCGCCGGGTCGTCGGGTGCATACATCGGGAACGAGATCATCTCGCTCGGGGCGATGTGGAGCCGCAGCAGCGTCTTCCAGTTGCCGTAGAGGGGCACCGGGTCCTCGGTGCGGTACTCACCGGGGGTGCCGGTGGGCTCGAGAGCGGTGCGGACGATGCCCGGCACGTCGGCGACGGGATCACGGGGCACGTCGTCAGGCGAGCCCTTCGGTCGTCCCTGCCAGGCGAGCGCGTAGAACCAGATGGCGTCGTCGACGGCATCCTGGTCCGTCTCGTCGATCTGGATCGTGATGGTGGCGAGGCACCGAGTCTCTCCTTCGGCGCAGGACGTGGCACCGCCGGTGACGTCGCTGAACGTGACTTCACCGGTGTAGGTCTCGGGCGCCCGAGGTACGGCGAACGCGCCCATCAGGCCGACGAAGATCGCGAACGCGACCAGCCCGTACCAGCGGCGGGGCAGCGGGACCCCCGGCTCCGGCGGCTCGCTGCGACCGGCCAGGGTCAGTCGGCTCAACATCCACACGGCCATGCACCCGCCGCCGATACCGGCCACGGTGCTGACGCCCAGGAGGAACGGCAGGCTGTCGGCGTTGAACGGCTGCGGCAGCGGCATGAAGAACTTCGACCACAACCACTCGCCGTACATCCCGAGTGATCCGACGAGCAGTCCCGACACCAGCACGAACGGTACGTAGCGGTCCTTGCGCTTCGGCTGGATCAGGGCGGCGACGACCTCGATGATCACGGCCGACGGCAGCAGCAGCAGCCAGCGCGCTGTCAGCACGTCGGGAAGGGCCCAGACCGTGACCCACAAGAAGAGGTGCGCGACCCAGAAGGCGCCGGCAACGAGGAGCGCGCCGCCCGGCCCGAGCCACAGTCGTACGGCGCAGCCGATCCAGGCGACGAGGAACGCGAAGATGAGGAACTGGGTCACCGCGGGGAACTGAGGGACGCCGAGGTCGAACTCCATCAGGAACGCGAACGGGACGCCGCACACGGTGATCCCGAGAGCGCCGAGGACGCGGCCGATCACCCCCTGGGTGCGCGGCGCGCTGACCTGGGCCGCCTCGGCGAGGAGCAGCGGGATGCCGAGCACGAACGTGACGGCACCACCGATCATCATCACGTGCGTCGGTCCCCACTCGGTGACGTCCTGGCCGAACAGTCGGTGCCACAGGTCGTCGGCGGGAAAGCCGACCAGCGCGATCAGCCCGGCGCCGGTGATGACCACCGATCCGAGGGGCACCCGCCAGTTCTCGGAGAGCTTGATGGTGTGCCGCGGCAGCGGGTCACGGGCCAGGCCCATGCTGAGGATCCCGGCGTGGCAGAAGCCGAGGATGCCCAGGAAGATCGGGTAGTGGCTGGGGTTGGCCAACGGGCCTTCGTCCCTGCCGTTCTGCATGTGGATCGGGACGTCCCACCACACACCCCAGCCGGCCAGAGCCGCGGACCCGAGCCCGAGCGCCGCCGGCAGAGCCACCCAGCGCGGCAGCTTGACCAGCTCGGCGGCCCAGTCGGCCAGCCTGCTCACGGAAGTGGGCTTGTCGGCCCGCTCCCGGAGCACGACCCATCCGAAGAACAGGATGACGACGCCCGCCATGCCACCGGCGATCAG
The DNA here is from genome assembly GCA_963846535.1 of uncultured Actinomycetota bacterium. Classification (GTDB taxonomy): domain Bacteria; phylum Actinomycetota; class Actinomycetes; order Propionibacteriales; family Nocardioidaceae; genus Nocardioides. The sequence continues at coordinate 600,860 of CAWJWK010000003.1, read as the reverse complement.
GATCTCGCTGAAAGCAGCACCTGCGGCCGGGGGAGTCTCCGGTGCCATCAAGGTGACCATGCCAACACTCCGTTCGCTCGGATTGTCTCACGCGGAGACCTGGCCTGCCGAGGTTCGCGGTACGGACTGTAGCGCCTAGTCCGCCCGGCGTCCGGTGGGCGCGGAAGCGCGGACTCGCGGCGGGCACTGATACGCTTCTCGGTAGTTGAAGGGGCTCGTCACGATGAGTCCCCCCGGCGCCGGACTGCAGGGCGTCGGTTCATCTACATGTTTCCTTGCGGCCTGTCGTTCGGGCTGCCGTCGAGGTTCCACGAAGGTGTGTTCATCCGCGCGGCAGGCACCATCGTCTGCGCGTCTCGACAGCAGTAACCAACAAGGAGAAACAAAATGGCCACCGGAACCGTCAAGTGGTTCAACGACACCAAGGGCTTCGGCTTCATCGCGCAGGACGGCGGTGACGGCGACGTGTTCGTTCACCACACCGGCATTGCCGGCTCGGGCTTCAAGTCGCTTGCTGAGGACCAGAAGGTCGAGTTCGACGTGACTCGCGGCCCCAAGGGCCTGCAGGCTGAGAACGTTCGCGCCATCTGAGCGGGTAACGACGTCGCGAACGGCCCCACCTCCGGGTGGGGCCGTTCGTCTTTACCAGCCGCGTTCGCGCCACTCCGCGAGGCTCGGTCGCTCGGCGCCCAGCGACGAGTCGTCGCCGTGGCCGGGGTAGAACCAGGTGTCATCGGGGAGTGCGCCGAACAGCTTGGCCTCGACGTCGTCGATGAGGCTGGCGAAGGCAGTGCTGTCGCCGAAGGTGTTGCCGACCCCGCCGGGGAACAGCGAGTCGCCGGTGAACAGGTGCGGGTGCCCGTCGGGGTCGCGGTAGAGCAGGCAGATCGAGCCGGGCGTGTGGCCGGTGATCCGGATGACCTCGAGCTCGCACGAGCCGACCGCGATCCGGTCGCCGTCGGAGACCCGTCGGGTGACGTCGACGCCGGTCTGCTCGGTGATCGCGTCGGCGTCGGGCTCGCCGGCCACCACCTCCGCGCCGGTCACGCCAACGACGTCGGCGAGGGCGCGGTGGTGGTCCCAGTGCTGGTGGGTCGTCACGACCGCGGCCAGGCCGGCGTCGCCGACGAGGGGGAGCAGCGTCGGGGACTCCGCAGCCGCGTCGATCAGCACCTGCTCGCCGGTGTCGGTGCAGCGGAGCAGGTAGGCGTTGTTGGACATCTGCTCGTCGACCGCGACCTTGGTGATGGTCAGTCGAGGCAGCTCTCGGACGTCGGCAGGCCCTCCGGGCTTCACCGCACCGGTGTAGATGTTGGTCATCGTCCCTCCATGTCGGGTAGTGATCCGGTCGAGCTGGTCAACGCGCCACCCGGGTTGCGTCCGCTCGCCCACCAGGCCAGGGCGGACGCCGTACCCGTGACGACCGGGCTGTCGTCACCGGTCGCACCGAACGCGAAGGTGCGGTCGACGTCGGTCGCCTGCGCCACGACCGGTGAGCCGGTGAAACGGCCGGCGTCGAGCTCGAGGAAGCGAACCGCCGTCTCCGCCGGCCAGTCGGCGTGGGTGTAGCCGGAGCGCAGGTCGGCGTGGTGGATCTCGACCTCGCGCAGCCGCAGCAGCGGTACGACGTGTGCCCGCATGCGGACGCCGCCCGGGGTGCGCTCGAACGTCGCGTCGACGGGCACGGTCGGCAACTCGGCGACTGCGTCGGCCAACAACCCGGCCGACGTACGGAGGCGTTCGCGGACGTCTGCTGGTTCGGCGGCGGCGAGGGTCGCGATGTCGGCGTCCCGCGCCTCGTCCGAGGCGTACATCAGCGTCGGCCTGTCGTCGAGCAGGCCGCGGAGTGCGCCGCCCAGCCCCTCGGCGTTGAGCGCGAGGTGGGCGATGACGTGCCCTCGCGTCCAGCCGGTGCAGCCGCTGTCGCTGGCCCAGTCCTCGTCGGGCAGGCGGTCGACGGTCGCGAACAGCCGGTCGGTGGCTGCGGCGACGATGGGGGTCACCCCGCCATCATGCCGGGCGCCGCAATGCCCTCGGCGGGCCCCTTGTCGGCGGTGCGTGAGAGTCTGTTCGACGGGCGTGGCGACTTGTGCGCGCCCCTACGATGGCGAACAGTTGTTCGAACGACCTCCAGCCCGACCAGAAGGACAGCAGTGGCGGACCAGCTCATCATCCGCGGCGCCCGCGAGCACAACCTCAAGGACGTCTCGCTCGACCTGCCGCGCGACTCCCTCATCGTCTTCACCGGGTTGTCCGGCTCCGGGAAGTCGAGCCTCGCCTTCGACACGATCTTCGCCGAGGGCCAGCGCCGCTACGTGGAGTCGCTGTCCGCCTACGCCCGCCAGTTCCTAGGCCAGATGGACAAGCCCGACGTCGACTTCATCGAGGGACTGTCACCGGCCGTCTCGATCGACCAGAAGTCCACTTCGAAGAACCCGCGTTCGACCGTCGGCACCATAACCGAGGTCTACGACTACCTCCGGCTCCTCTACGCCCGCGCCGGCCGCCCGCACTGCCCGACGTGCGGAGCACCGATCGAGCGGCAGACGCCGCAGCAGATCGTCGACCGGGTGCTCGCGCTCGAGGAGGGTCGCCGGTTCCAGGTGCTCGCCCCGGTGATCCGCGGCCGCAAGGGCGAGTTCGTCGACCTGTTCCGGCAGCTGCAGACCCAGGGCTTCAGCCGCGCCCGCGTCGACGGCGAGATCCACAACCTCGACACGCCACCGAAGCTCGACAAGAAGGTCAAGCACACGGTCGAGGTCGTCGTCGACCGGCTTTCGGTCAAGGCGAGCGCCAAGCGACGCCTCACCGACTCGGTCGAGACCGCGCTCAACCTCGCCAGCGGACTGGTGGTCCTCGACTTCGTCGACCTCCCGGACAAGGACGCCCACCGCGAGATGCGGTTCAGCGAGAAGATGGCGTGCCCCAACGAGCACGCGATCGACACCGACGACCTCGAGCCGAGGTCGTTCTCCTTCAACTCCCCGTTCGGCGCCTGCCCGTCGTGCACCGGTCTCGGCACCCGGATGGAGGTCGACCCAGAGCTGGTCGTCCCCGACCCGAACGCGACCCTGGCCGAGGGGGCGCTCCAGCCGTGGAGCCACGCTCACGTCGCCGACTACTTCGGCAAGCTGGTGCAGGCACTCGGCGAAGAGCTCGGCTTCGACATGGACACCCCGTGGGAGCGACTTACGCCCAAGGCGCGCACGTCGATCCTCGACGGCCATCCGACCAAGGTCCACGTCGTCACCAAGAACCGCTACGGGCGCGAACGGTCCTACTACGCCGACTTCGAAGGCGTCCGGTCCTACGTCGAGCGCCGCCACCGTGAGGCCGAGAGCGACGTCAGCCGCGAGCGGTTCGAGGGCTTCATGCGCGAGGTCCCGTGCCCCGTCTGCGCGGGGTCACGGCTCAAGCCGGTGTCGATGTCGGTCACCCTCGGCGCCAAGGACTCTGCCAATCCTGGGGGAGGCGGCAAGAACATCGCCGAGGTCTGCGCCCTGCCGATCAACGAGTCCGCCGACTACCTCCGCAACGTCGATCTGTCGGCACGGGAGCGCCAGATCGGCGAGCGCGTGCTCAAGGAGATCCAGGAGCGGCTCCAGTTCCTGCTCGACGTCGGCCTCGACTACCTGAGCCTCGACCGGCCGTCCGGTTCGCTGTCGGGCGGCGAGGCGCAGCGGATCCGGCTCGCGACCCAGATCGGTGCGGGCCTGGTCGGGGTCCTCTACGTCCTCGACGAGCCGTCGATCGGCCTCCACCAGCGCGACAACCAGAAGCTGATCGAGACCCTGGTCCGGCTCAAGGACCTCGGCAACACGCTGATCGTGGTCGAGCACGACGAAGAGACGATCCGGGTCGCCGACTGGGTGGTCGACATCGGACCCGGCGCCGGCGAGCACGGTGGCCAGGTCGTCCACTCCGGCACGGTCAAGGGACTGCTCGAGCATCCCGACTCGATGACGGGGGAGTACCTCTCCGGTCGGCGTGAGATCCCGGTGCCCGCCGTACGCCGCCCGCGCACGATCGGCCGCGAGCTCCGGGTCCACGGCGCCCGCGAGCACAACCTGCGCAACATCGACGTCAGCTTCCCGCTGGGGCTGTTCGTAGCGGTGACGGGGGTGTCCGGGTCCGGCAAGTCCACGCTCGTCAACGACATCCTCTACACGTCGTTGGCCAAGGAGCTGCACCGGGCGCGCTCGATCCCGGGGCGCCACCAGAAGATCACCGGCATCGGCGACGTCGACAAGGTGATCCACGTCGACCAGGGGCCGATCGGCCGGACCCCGCGGTCGAACCCGGCGACCTACACCGGTGTCTTCGACCACATCCGCAAGCTCTTCGCGTCCACGCCCGAGGCCAAGATCCGCGGCTACCAACAGGGCCGCTTCTCGTTCAACGTCAAGGGCGGTCGCTGCGAGGCGTGCGCCGGCGACGGCACGATCAAGATCGAGATGAACTTCCTGCCCGACGTCTACGTGCCGTGCGAGGTCTGCCACGGGGCTCGCTACAACCGCGAGACGCTCGAGGTCCACTACAAGGGCAAGACCATCGCCGAGGTCCTCGACATGCCGATCGAGGAGGCCCTGGAGTTCTTCGGCGCGGTGCCGGCGATCGCGCGCCACATGAAGACGCTGGTCGAGGTCGGCCTCGGCTACGTCCGGCTCGGGCAGCCGGCCACCACCCTGTCGGGGGGCGAGGCGCAGCGGGTCAAGCTGTCCACCGAGCTGCAGAAGCGGTCGACCGGGCGCACCGTCTACGTCCTCGACGAACCGACCACCGGGCTGCACTTCGAGGACATCCGCAAGCTGCTGGGGGTGCTGTCGTCGCTCGTCGACAAGGGCAACACGGTCCTCGTCATCGAGCACAACCTCGACGTCGTCAAGACGGCCGACTGGATCGTCGACATGGGTCCGGAGGGCGGGTCCCGGGGTGGGACCGTCGTCGCCGAAGGGACGCCCGAGCAGATCGCGGAGACACCGGGCAGCTTCACCGGCGACTTCCTCCGACCGCTGCTCGACGGACGCGCGGCCGCCCAGCCGAAGCGCCGACGCGCCTCGGCCGCGACCTCGAAGCCGACGAAGGCGCGGAGCACGGCCCGTCGCTGAGGGTTTCCCAAGAATCTGCGCCGGCGCTGAACCAGACGGTCGCTGGGTACGTTGACCCCGGTATGACGATCAACGGACCCATCATCAGCAGACGTCGGGCGCTGACGGGAGTCGCGACGGCCGGGATCGGAGCGCCACTCCTCGCCGCCTGCGGCGACGACGGCGCCGACTCCGCGTCCGGCGCGACGGATCCGACGTCGTCGGCGTCCGACCCGAACACATCAGACAAGATCGACAAGGCCGCCTCGGCACCGCCAGCCGGCGACGGCATCCCGACCTCGGAGGTGCCCGTCGGGGGCGGGATCGTCCTGACTGACCCACGAGTCGTGCTCACCCAACCGACCGAGGGCGACTTCAAGGCGTTCACGGCGATCTGCACCCACGCGGGCTGCCCCGTCGCCCGGGTCACCACGGAGATCGAGTGTGACTGTCACGGCAGTCGCTTCTCGATCGAGGACGGGTCGGTCGTGGGCGGACCGGCTCCGTCACCGCTGGCGGCCGTCGACTTCACCGTGACCGGCGACCAGATCGAGGTCCAGTGAGCGGCCTCGGGGAGGTCCGCGCCAGCCGCCGCATCGTCTTCCACGGTCTTGGTGCGCTCGGGGTCGCGGCCGCCCTCGCGGGCTGTGCCAGTGACGACGAGGGCGGCGATGAGGACGTCGAGTCCGGCGCGGCGCTGGCGACGACCGACGAGGTGCCGGTCGGTGGGGGCATCGTGCTGGTTGACGAGAGGATCGTCGTGACGCAGCCGACCGAGGGTGACTTCAAGGCGTTCACCGCCGTCTGCACGCATCAGCAGCTGATGGTCGCATCGGTCCAGGACGGCGTCATCCACTGCGACAACCACGGCAGCGAGTTCGACTTCGCGACGGGCGAGGTGACCCTGGGCCCGGCGACATCCCCGCTCGCCGCCGTTGAGATCACCGTCGACGCCGACCAGGTCCTCAAGGCTTAGGAGCCCCGTGCTCGGTGTCGTCGCCGATCCGTAAGGTTGACGACGTGTCGCAGAGCTATCGCCCGAAACCGGGAGAGATCCCGACGGAGCCGGGCGTCTACCGCTTCCGCGACAAGAACCGACGGGTGATCTACGTCGGCAAGGCGAAGAACCTGCGGGCACGGCTGTCGTCCTACTTCCAGGACATCGGCAACCTGCACCAGCGCACCGCGACCATGGTCACGACCGCCGCTTCGGTCGAGTGGACGGTCGTCAAGACCGAGGTCGAGGCGTTGCAGCTCGAGTACTCCTGGATCAAGGAGTTCGACCCGCGCTTCAACGTGAAGTACCGCGACGACAAGTCGTACCCCTGGTTGGCGGTGACGGTGGGCGAGGAGTTCCCGCGGGTGATGGTCGGCCGGGGGGCGAAACGGAAGGGCACGCGGTACTTCGGCCCCTACGGACACGCCTGGGCGATCCGCGAGACCGTCGACATCCTGCTCCGGGTCTTCCCGATGCGCTCGTGCAGCAACGGCGTCTTCAAGCGTTCGCAGCAGATCGGGCGCCCGTGCCTGCTCGGCTACATCGACAAGTGCGTGGCTCCCTGCGTTGGCAACGTGACCGCTGACGAGCACCGGGAGATCGTCGACGACTTCTGCGAGTTCATGGCCGGGCGCACCAAGCCGTTCATCAAGCGCATCGAGCAGCAGATGTACGCCGCCAGCGACACGCTCGACTTCGAGAAGGCCGCCCGGCTCCGCGACGACCTGGGCGCGATGCAGAAGGCGCTGCAGAAGCAGGCGGTGGTGCTCGGCGACGGCGCCGACGCCGACGTGATCGCGTTGGCGGAGGACCCGCTCGAGGTCGCCGTACAGGTCTTCTACGTGCGGGGCGGCCGGATCCGCGGCCAGCGCGGGTGGGTGGCCGACCGCACCGACGACGCCGGCACCTCCGAGCTGGTCGAGACGTTCCTGCTCCAGCTCTACACCGGCGAGCCGGAGTCGGTGCCCAGGGAGATCCTGGTCCCCGAGCTGCCACCGGACCACGAGACCTTCGAGCAGCTCTTCAGCGAGCTGCGCGGCTCCCAGGTCCGGGTCCGGGTGCCACAACGAGGCGACAAGAAGTCGCTCCAGGAGAACGTCGCGCGCAACGCCGTCGAAGCGCTCGCCCTCCACAAGACGAAGCGCGCGAGCGACCTGACCACGCGCAACCAGGCGCTGGCCGAGATCGCCGAGGCTCTCGAGCTCGAGGAAGCGCCGCTGCGGATCGAGTGCTACGACGTGTCCCACATCCAGGGCACCGAGATCGTGGCATCGATGGTGGTGTTCGAGGACGGGCTCGCCCGCAAGGGCGAGTACCGCCGGTTCGTGATCCGCGACCAGGAGGGCTCCGACGACGTCGCCGCGATGCACGAGGTCATCACCCGCCGGTTCCGGCGCTACCTGGACGAGGCGGCGTCGAGTGAGGAACGGATGAGCGAGTCCGGACCGATGCTCGTCGACCCGGACACCGGGCGACCGCGAAAGTTCGCCTACGCACCCGGCCTGGTCGTCGTCGACGGCGGCGCGCCGCAGGTGGCCGCCGCCAAGCGGGCGCTCGACGAGCTCGGCATCGACGACGTCCCGGTGTGCGGGCTGGCGAAGCGGCTGGAGGAGGTGTGGCTGCCCAGCGAGGCGGACCCGGTCATCCTCCGACGGACGTCCGAGGGCCTCTACCTCCTGCAACGGATCCGCGACGAGGCACACCGGTTCGCGATCGCCCACCACCGCGGCCGCCGCTCGAAGTCGATGGTCGAGAGCATGCTCGACGACGTACCCGGTCTGGGCGAGGTGCGGCGCAAGACTCTGCTGCGGCACTTCGGCTCGCTGAAGAAGCTCCGGGAGGCGGGCGTCGACGACATCGCCGCCGTTCCCGGCATCGGTCCGCGCACGGCGACGGCGATCAAGGACGCGGTCGCTGCCGGCGATGCGACAGCCGCCCGGGCGACGCGGAAGACTACGGCCCCATGAGCGTCGAGACGAGTGGGCAGCCGGCCGGAGAGCTCGTGGTCGTCACCGGCATGACCGGCGCCGGACGCAGCACGGCGGCGAAGGAGCTGGAAGACCTCGGCTTCTACGTCGTCGACAACCTGCCGCCGAGCCTGCTGCCCGAGGTCGTGCGTCTCGTCGACGAGAGCCAGGGTCGCCGCCAACGGGTCGCCGTCGTGGTCGACGTCCGTTCGGGGTCGTTCTTCCAGGGGCTGCGCAGTGCGCTCGCCCACGACGTGACCGGCCGCAACACGACCCTGGTCTTCCTCGACGCGTCAGACGAGGTGCTGGTGCGCCGCCAGGAGGCCGTACGACGACCGCACCCGCTCCAGGAAGGCGGTCGGCTCCTCGACGGGCTGGAGCGGGAGCGGGTCGTGCTGGCCGACCTCCGCAGCGATGCCGACCTGGTCATCGACACCAGCAACCTCAACGTGCACCAGCTCACCGACCGGATCGCCGAGTCGTTCGGCACCCCCGAGACCACCCAGCTGCGGGTGACCACGATCAGCTTCGGGTTCAAGTACGGCATCCCGGTCGACGCCGACTACGTCGCCGACATGCGGTTCCTGCCCAACCCGCACTGGGTTCCCGAGCTGCGGGCCCACACCGGCCGCGACCAGGATGTCGCCGACTACGTCCTCGACCGACCCGCGGCCCAGGCGTTCCTCGATCAGTACGTGGCGCTGCTGACGGGCGTCGCCGAGGGCTACCTCCGCGAAGGAAAGCGCTACATGCGGGTCGCCATCGGCTGCACCGGCGGGAAGCACCGGAGTGTCGCGATGAGCGAGGAGATCGCCCGCCGGATGCAGGAGCTGGGCTACGTCGCCCGCGCCTTCCACCGCGACCTGGGGCGAGAGTGACTCCCCGCGGCCACCGGACCAGCGACCGCGCGCAGGCGGTCGTCGCCCTCGGCGGCGGCCACGGCCTGCACGCCTCGCTGACCGCGCTGCGGATGCTCGTCGACGACCTCACGGTCGACGAGCTGACGGCGGTGGTGACCGTCGCCGACAACGGCGGGTCGTCGGGGCGGCTCAGGGGTGAGTTCGGCGTGCTCCCTCCGGGCGACCTGCGGATGGCGCTCGCGGCCCTGTGTGGCGACGACGAGTGGGGCGACACCTGGGCCCGCTTGCTCCAGCACCGGTTCGAGGGCGATGGCGAGATGCGCGGCCACGTGGTCGGCAACCTGCTGATCGTCGGACTGTGGGAGCTGCTCGGTGACGACATCGACGCCCTCGACTGGGTGGGCCGGCTGCTCGGGGCCAAGGGCAGGGTGCTCCCGATGGCGATGACCCCGATGGACATCACCGCCGACGTGCGCGGCATCGGCACCGGCCCCGACGAGCTGGTCACGGTGCGCGGCCAGGTCGAGGTGGCCACGACCGACGGCGTCATCGCGTCGATCGCGCTCGACCCGCCCGACCCCGCGGTGAGCCCCGCCGCCCTCGCGGCCATCGACGAGGCCGACTGGGCGGTGCTCGGCCCCGGCTCCTGGTTCACCTCGGTGATCCCGCACCTGCTGGTCCCGCAGCTGCGCGAGGCGTTGGTCGCCACCGACGCCCGGCTGATCGTCGTCCTCAACCTCACCGAGCAGGAGGGGGAGACCGGCGGGTTCGGCCCGGCCGACCACCTCGCCGTGCTCTCCGAGCACGCACCCGACCTCCACGTGCACACCGTGCTCGCCGATCGCGAGAGCGTCGGCGACGACGTGGAGGAGCTCCGTTCGATGGTCGGCGCGCTCGGCGCCCTTTTGGTCATCGACGACGTCGCAATGGCCGACGGCACCGCACGTCACGACCCGGCGCTGCTGGCGGCGGCCTACGCCAGGATCATGGCGGCCGGCTGACGTCGGAACCGTGCGAGGGTGATTGACCGACGTGGCAGGATCAGCCGTATGGCGATGACGGCTCAGGTCAAGGCGGAACTGGCCAGCACCCCGGTCACGAAGGCGTGTTGTCGCAAGGCGGAAGTCGCCTCAACGTTGCGGTTTGCGGGTGGCCTGCACATCGTTGCGGGACGGATCGTCGTCGAAGCCGAGCTCGACACGGGCGCCGCCGCCCGCCGGCTTCGTCGCGACATCGCGGAGATGTACGGACAGTCGTCCGACGTGGTGATGGTGCAGGGCAACGGCATCCGCAAGGGGAGCCGCTACATCGTGCGCGTCGTCAAGGACGGCGAGGCGCTGGCCCGCCAGACGGGACTGCTCGACCAGCGGGGGCGCCCCGTGCGCGGCCTGCCGCCAGCGGTCGTCTCGGGTGGCGGGTGCGACGCGGTCGCGGCCTGGCGAGGCGCCTTCCTGGCGCACGGCTCGCTCACCGAGCCCGGTCGCTCGTCCTCGCTCGAGGTCACCTGCCCCGGCTCGGAGGCCGCGCTGGCCCTGGTCGGTGTCGCGCGGAGGCTCGGTATCCAGGCCAAGGCGCGCGAGGTGCGGGGCGTCGACCGCGTGGTCATCCGCGACGGCGATGCGATCGGCCAGCTGCTGACCCGGCTGGGCGCCCACGAGACCCTGATGGCCTGGGAGGAGCGCCGGATGCGGCGTGAGGTCCGGGCCACGGCCAACCGCCTGGCGAACTTCGACGACGCCAACCTACGACGGTCCGCACGGGCCGCCGTCACCGCCGGCGCGCGGGTCGAGCGGGCGATGGAGATCCTCGGTGACGAGGTGCCCGACCACCTGCGGATGGCCGGCCGCCTCCGCCTCGAGCACAAGCAGGCGTCGCTCGAGGAGCTCGGTCAGCTGCACGAGCCGGTGCTGACGAAGGATGCGATCGCGGGCCGGATCCGCCGGCTGCTGGCGATGGCCGACAAGCGCGCCGAGGACCTCGGGATCCCCGACACCGAGGCGTCGTTGACGCCGGAGATGCTGGCGGGCGACGCCTGAGTGGTCCTCACCCCTTGTTCCTCCGCGCTGCGCGGAGCATGGTGGTGCCATGCGAGCGAATGTGGGAGACCGACTCGTCGTCGAGGGCCGCACCGACACCATGCACCGCCGCGAAGCCGAGGTGCTCGAGGTGCGCGGCGAGGACGGCGCACCGCCGTACCTCGTGCGCTGGGAGGACGGCCACGAGGCGTTGACGTTCCCGGGTGCCGACGCGCACGTCCTGCCGGCTCCCTGACGACGTGACCCGACGTGTGACCGTTTGTTACCCGCACGTACGTCGGGACTGGCCGGTGGCGCGCGCTGAGCCGCTTGTAGGGTGACGGCGCGGGTGACTGAACGCCCGCAATCCAGTCAAGGCGGGTGACCAAACGCCCACCACCGAGACAAGGAGCACATTGCTGTGACTGTTCGTGTAGGCATCAACGGCTTCGGCCGCATCGGCCGCAACTTCTTCCGCGCTGTTCGCGCGAGTGGCCTCGACATCGAGATCGTCGGCGTCAACGACCTGACCGACAACGCCACCCTGGCCCACCTGCTGAAGTACGACTCGATCCTCGGCCGGCTCGACGCCGACGTGAGCTCGACCGACGACGCGATCGTGGTCGGCGGCACCGAGATCAAGGCGTTCGCCGAGCGCGACCCCGCCATGCTCAAGTGGGCCGACCTGGGTGTCGACGTCGTTGTCGAGTCGACCGGTTTCTTCACCGACGCCACCAAGGCCCGCGCCCACGTGGACGGCGGCGGCGCCAAGAAGGTCATCATCTCGGCGCCCGCTTCCAACGAGGACATCACGGTCGTGATGGGCGTCAACGACGGGCTCTACGACCCCGAGCAGCACACCGTCATCTCCAACGCCTCGTGCACCACCAACTGCCTCGGCCCGATGGCGAAGGCGCTCAACGACGGTCTCGGCATCACCAAGGGCCTGATGACGACCATCCACGCCTACACCGCCGACCAGAACCTCCACGACAACATCCACAAGGACCCGCGTCGGGCCCGGGCCGCCGCCCTCAACATCGTGCCCACCTCGACCGGCGCCGCGAAGGCGATCGGCCTGGTGCTGCCCGAGCTCAAGGGCAAGCTCGACGGCTACGCGCTGCGGGTCCCGACCCCGACCGGCTCGCTGACCGACCTCTCCTTCGAGGCGGCACGCGAGACCAGCGTCGAGGAGGTCAACGAGATCGTGAAGGCGGCCGCGGACGGCCGGATCCTGCGCTACTCGACCGACCCGATCGTGTCCTCGGACATCGTCACCGACCCGGCCTCCTGCATCTTCGACGCGCCGCTGACCAAGGTCATCGGCAACCAGGTCAAGGTCGCCGGCTGGTACGACAACGAGTGGGGCTACTCCAACCGCCTCGCGGACCTGATCGTCCACGTCGGCGCGACGCTCTGACGGTGAGCGAGTACGCCGGACTGGGCGAGGTCAGCGGCAAGAAGGTCCTCGTCCGGTCGGACCTCAACGTGCCGCTCGATGGCACCGCGATCACCGACGACGGCCGGATCCGGGCCAGCGTGCCGACCATCAGGGCACTGGCTGACGCCGGCGCCCGGGTGGTCGTGACGGCCCATCTCGGTCGTCCGAAGGGAGAGCCCGATCCGGCGTACTCGCTCGGCCCGGTGGCCGCTCGCCTCGGTGAGCTGCTCGGGCAGGACGTGGCGTTCGCGACCGACACCGTCGGTGCCTCGGCGCAGGAGACGGTGGCGGGACTGCAGGACGGCCAGGTCGCGGTCCTCGAGAACGTCCGTTTCAACGCGGGCGAGACCAGCAAGGACGACGCCGAGCGTGGCGCCTTCGCCGACCAGCTCGCGGCCCTGGTCGACGCATTCGTCTCCGACGGCTTCGGCGTCGTCCACCGCAAGCAGGCCTCGGTCTACGAAGTCGCGCAGCGACTGCCGCACGCCATGGGCGGCCTGGTCGCGGCCGAGATCGAGGTGCTGCGCTGCCTGACTGTCGACCCCGGGCGCCCTTACGTCGTGGTGCTCGGCGGTTCGAAGGTGTCCGACAAGCTCGGCGTGATCGACAACCTGCTCGGCAAGGCGGACAAGCTGCTGATCGGTGGCGGCATGGTCTTCACGTTCCTCGCCGCGCAGGGCCACGAGGTCGGCAAGAGCCTCCTCGAGGAGGACCAGCTTCAGACCTGCCGCGACTACCTCCGTCGTGCCCACGACGCGGGCGTGGAGCTGCTGCTCCCGAGCGACATCGTCGTCGACACCGAGTTCCCGTCGGACGCCCGGACCCCCGCCCCGGGTGTCGTCCCGTCCTCGGAGATCCCGGCCGACACGCTGGGCCTCGACATCGGCCCGGACGCCGCCGCTGCGTACGCCAAGGTCCTCGTCGACGCGAAGACCGTGTTCTGGAACGGCCCGATGGGCGTGTTCGAGGTCGAGGCTTTTGCGGCGGGAACGAGGGCGGTCGCCGAGGCGCTAACCAAGGTCGACGGCCTGACCGTCGTCGGTGGCGGTGACTCCGCGGCCGCGGTTCGCACGCTCGGCTTCGACGAGGCGGCATTCGGCCACATCTCCACCGGTGGCGGTGCCAGCCTCGAGTACCTCGAGGGCAAGGAACTTCCCGGCATCACCGTCCTGGAGGACTGAACGATGGCTAGCAGCAACCGCACGCCGATCATGGCGGGCAACTGGAAGATGAACCTCAACCACCAGGAAGCGGTGGTGCTGGTCCAGAAGCTCGCCTTCACCCTGTCCGACAAACGTCACGACTACGGCAAGGTCGAGGTCGTCGTGCTCCCGCCGTTCACCGACATCCGGTCGGTCCAGACGCTGGTCGACGGCGATCGGCTCTCCCTCAAGTACGGCGCGCAGGACGTCTCCGCGCACGAGTCGGGTGCCTACACCGGCGAGATCTCCGCGGGCATGCTGGCCAAGCTCGGCTGCTCCTACGTGACCGTCGGCCACTCCGAGCGCCGCCAGTACCACGCCGAGACCGACGAACTGGTTGCCGCGAAGGCCAAGGCTGCGCTGGCCGCGAAGATCACGCCGATCGTCTGCGTCGGCGAGGGCCTGGAGATCCGCCAGGAGGGCACGCACGTGCCCTACAACACCGCGCAGGTCGTGGGCTCGCTGGCCGGTCTGAGTGCGAAGCAGGTCGCCGGCCTGGTCATCGCCTACGAGCCGGTCTGGGCGATCGGGACCGGTGAGGTGGCGACGCCCGACGACGCGCAGGAGGTGTGCGGGGCGATCCGTGGCCAGATCAAGGAGTCGTACGGCGCCGACGTCGCCGACGCCGTCCGCATCCAGTACGGCGGCTCGGTGAAGGCCGCCAATGTCGCCGGGATCATGACCCAGCCCGACATCGACGGATGTCTCGTGGGCGGGGCCAGCCTCCAGACCGACGAGTTCGGCGGCGTCTGCCGCTTCTACGACATGCCGCAACTGGGAACTGGCTGAGCGCACCGGTCGGTTGGTTGGACTCATTTTCTGCTGTCGGGCGGTGACCGACGGACGTCCGCGTCGTTGGAGTCTCGAAGACTCGGCTTCCGGAGGTTAATGATGATGCTCGGTTCCCCCCAACGCTTGGCGATCTCCCTCGCCGCTCTCACGATCGGCGCCGCCGCGCTGATCGCCCCTGGCTCTGCCGGGGCGAGCCCAGAGCCGCTGACGGCGACGACGGCGACGACGGCGACGGTGCCGACGGACGAGTCGGGGAACGGGAAGGTCATCGTCGCCTTCGCCGAGGGTCTGATCCCTCCCGGCACGCTCGGCGCGCTGCGGGACCTGGGCGTCGAGCAGGCGATCGAGCTGCCGACGATCGGCGCCGTGGCGGTGACGGCGGCCCTCCCGGTCGTCGACCGGATCGGGACCATTCCGGGCGTCGTCGCGGTGGAGCCGCAGCGCCAACTGGTGTCCTACCTCTACGCGTCGAAGAAGCAGATCAACGCGATCGGGCTCGACCACGCCGAGACCTACACCACCCGAGTGGGCAAGAAGAAGGTCACCGCGACCCGCCCCGGGGTGACGGGCGAAGGCGTGACCGTCGCCGTTCTCGACTCGGGCATCTTTGCCGGGCACCCGGACTTCGGTGACCGTGTGGTGAAGGGCCTCAACTTCTCCTACTCCGAAGCAGCCCAGCAGGCCGGTTTCTCGGCCGCTCAGTGGGACACGTACGCCGAGTCGACCGGCACCCTTGCGCTGCAGGACGAGATCGGTCACGGCACCCACGTCGCGAGCACCGTGGGCGGCGACGGCAGCCTGTCCTCGTCCCAGGGTGGCCCGGACCTCGCCGGCGTCGCCCCCGGGGTCTCCTTGATCTCGATGCGGGTCGCGACACCCGGCTTCGGCATCGTCGACGACATCGACTGGGAGGAGGCAGCACTTGCTGCATTCGACTGGACCATCCGGCACCGCGTCGAGTACGGCATCGACATCACCCAGAACTCCTGGGGGCTGCTCCCCACGGAGCCGAACTGCTTGGGCCTCGACTGCGGTGAGCCGACCGACTTCGATGCCATGTCGCGGATGATCAAGTCCGTCGTGGACAGCGGCGTGCACGTCGTCTTCTCGGCCGGCAACGACGGTCCTGACTCCGGCACGATCGGCCGCTACCACGACCCGACGAACGGCGCCATCCTCGTGGGCGCGGCCTGCAAGTCCCAGGACTCCTCGCGGTGCGTGCCGGGGGAGCAGATCGTGGACTTCTCCAGCCGTGGCGCCGCCGACGGCACCGGGCCGCAGGTCGACGTCGTCGCACCGGGAGACACGATCATGGCTGCGCTGTCCCCGTCCGTGCTCGCCCCGTTGACCGAGTGCCCGGAGATCCAGCAGCCTGGCTACTTCTGCATCTCCGGCACCTCGATGGCCTCGCCGCACGTATCCGGCGTCGTGGCGTTGATGCTCCAGGCGAACCAGCAGGTGACCCCGGCCCAGGTGAAGCATTGCCTGCGCTCGACTGCGGTCGACATGATGACCCCCGGGTTCGACATCCACTCCGGCCTCGGAATGGTCGACGCGAAGGCCGCTGTGACCTGCGCGCACACCCTCACCCTGGTGAAGAAGCGGAGCTGAAGCCGACCCCGCTGAGACGTCGCCCAGCCAGCTAGCAGGGGTTCACCGCGTCAACGCGGAAGCCCTGAGCCACCACGGCGGGGTCGGTGATGAGCCGGACCGATCCGACGCTGGTGGGTATGCACGGACTGGTCTGGCCGAGCGGGTGGAGTCCGTCGTACCGGGCCAGTTCGTTGCCGTTGCCGTCATAGACGATCACGTAGTCGTAGCCTGCCTCGGTCTCCAGCTGGTCGAAGTGGAACGTGAAGCCTGCCTGGCCGTTGTCGAAGGTCCAGGTGCAGTCGCCGTTGTTGCCGTAGGGGTGCGGGGACTCGAACGGGATCTGCGCGTTGGGGTCGCTCACACACGGCGGCGGCGGGGGTACGGCGGTAGCGCACCCCGCGTGCACGCCCAGGGCGTCCCACGCTGCGACGATGCTCCTCTTGGCAGATCCCGCGACCGCGACAGTGGCATTCCTGGCGTCGCACATGTTGGCGTACTCCGAAAGGCTGGTGAACGCCTTGTAGAAGATCTGCTGGGTCCTGGCCAGTCCCAGCGCCTTGACCGTGATGTCGCAGTCGGTGGTGTGGGTGTGACCACCGGAGCCGAGAGCATCGCAGCCTGCGTTTCTCCCTCCGTTCACTGCCAGGTAGTAGGCGTGATTCGGGATGCCGCTGTTGGTGTGGACGCCGCCATTGTCGCCGGTGCCGGTGTAGCGCTCGGAGTAGTGATCCGGGTCGCCATCGTCTCTGGGGTCGCCCATGTTGCGGAAGCCCGCGGTGGTGCCGCCGTACACGCCTGCGGGGATGACGTCCTCGCCGATCAGCCAGTCCGGCTGCACAGCGGGGTCGAGGCTGCGGGCGTCCGCCCAGAACTCTGCCGAGTTCCCCATCATGTCGCTGAAGGCTTCGTTCAGCGCCCCGGACTCGTTCTCGTAGATGAGGTTGGAGGTGAACTCGGTGACGCCGTGGGTGAGCTCGTGGCTGACCACGTCGAGCCCGCCCGAGAGGGGAAGGCAACCGGGTCCGTCCCCATCGCCGTAGGTCATCTGCTCGCCGTTCCAGAAGGCGTTGCAGTAGGCCACGTCGTAATGGACGGTGGAGACGATGGGCATGCCTGCGTTGTCGATGCTGTTGCGCCGGAAGACGGCCCGGTAGAAGTCGTCGACCACGTTGGCGTAGTAGTGGGCGTCGACTCCAGCCGGCTGGCTGGGGCTCACGCTGTAGGGGGTCCGGAGGTCCCAGGTGTTGTCCGGGTCGGTCATCATCGAGCCGGGGTGGTCGGTGCCGTTCTTGGCGTCGTAGGTCAGTTGCCGGCCGTCGCTGGAGACGAGCTGCCAGGCGTCGCCGGCGGTCGTGGTGTCGATGGTCTTGTGGTCGCCCTTCACGCCCTCGCCCTCGCCGTGGGCGACGGCGTCGAACTGGTTGTCGATCCGGCCGGTCGTGGCGTCGATCCACTGGACCCATCGGTGTGCCGCGCGCCGCGTCTCCACGGCGTAGAAGAGACGCCCGTCGCGGGGGTCGAGCTTCAGGTCGACGTACCGTGCGCCTCGCTCGCCGACCGTCCGGATGGCCTTCTCGCGGGCGGCTGCCGGCGTCAGCCGGATCGCGTTGACTGGTTCAAGGGTGGAGTAGTGGGCTCCGATCACCGACGTGGACTTCCCGGTGGCGTCGCGGAACACCGTGACCTGCCCGCCAAGAACCTCGGCGCCCGCCACCAGCTGCTGGTAGCGGGTCTGACGGGTCCCGTCTGGGTAACGGGACACCCAGAGCTTGTGGAGGTCGGACGGCAGCCGGTACGCCGCGGCCGCTGCACCTGACAGCGCCACCGCTCCGTCCGCTTGCTGGTTGGTACCGGACGGTGGCGTCGCCGCCGCAGACGCCGGCGGGCTGCCCACCCCGAGGTTGGCGAAGTAGACGGTGATCATGACCAGAGCGGTCACCAGGGCGAAGATCCGAGGACGCATGGTAGGACTCCCGAGAGCGCAAGGCGCCTGAACCCGACTGGGCTAGACCAGTTCTGTCTACCACAGGAGCTCGGGGACTTGAAAGGTCGAGGGTGAGGCCCGTCACCCGGGGGCGCCTCGGTCGTTGAAGAACAGTTCTTGTCGACATCTCGGAGGCTTCAATGGCTCGACTTACCACTCGGACGAAGGCTTTGGTCGCGGTAGTAGCGACCGCCCTAGCGCCCCTCGGACTCATTTCCACCGGAGCGGAGGCAGGATCTGTCGCCGTGTCACCGGGGTGTGCGACCGGTGGCGCGTCGGCCGCGGCGCATGCGCTGTACGGTCCCGGCACGCACGTCGCCGGCACCGATCGGATCGCCGATCTCTCCACGGCGCTCGTCCTGGCGCCGGGGGTGGAGCCAGGGGTCCGACACCGCATGGTGCAGGCGGGGGAGCAGTGGTGCGATGCGACGACTGCGTTCAACACCGCGTGGCAGGCCAACGGTCGGAGCGTGGGTGCCGGGAAGGCGATTGCCGAGGCCTACGCCCGGCTTGCCGCGGCTCCGTACTTCGACGGCGTTACCGTCACCCGTAGCACCGGCGCCGCCGGCACCTGGGCGATCTCGACGCACGCGCTCACCAACGGGGTCGACGCGAACTGGACGGTGGTCACCGACTCCTCCGGGATCGCCACCGCCCGGTGGGTCGCCACAGCGTTCGCGCAGAAGCCGTTCGTGGCCAGCTGGGAGGGTCTGACCGCCCTGCCGAACGCCACAGAGAGCTACACGCGCCTCTCCGACGGCATCATCGACGATGCCCGGGGCCTGCCCACCTCCGAGGGGGTCGCTTCGTCGACCGACGAGGACGGATCGCCCGGGCTCAGCTCCCACAGCTTCGATGACGGCTTCACGATCACCGTCTCGGTCGGCGACACCCAGGCGGGGATCGACCCAGGGGTCGACACCGGTGTCCACAGCGTCGACATCGTGCGGCGCACGCTCGACGCCGCCAAACTGAACTACCACGAGTTCCGCTCCTGGGGCTTCACCAAGGGTTGGGAGGCCCCGGCCCCCCTGGACTCGGACACCGGCTACATCTACATCAACGACGCACTGTCGCTGTACTGCCTCGCATGTGTCCTGACCGCTGACAACTTCAACATCCACATCATCTCCGAGGTGCAGACCGCATTGACGGCGCTGGGCTACGACGGCTACACGGACGCCACCCAGGCCTACCAGCTGATCATCGGTCACGAGATGTTCCACAACTTCCAGAACCGCTACATCAAGCCTGGCGTCCTGCCGGACAACCTCAGCAGCGAACGGTTCACCCACGACTCCTACTCCGAGGGCACAGCGCGGTTCCAGGAGAGCCTGCACGGGTACGCGGGCACCACGTTCGCACCCAACACGCTCGGGACCGCGAACGACGCCAACGGGTGCAACGGGTTCGACGACGAGGGCACGATGGACGGTGCGATGGCGACCGGACCGTTCGGCTCCGAGAAGACCTACAACGCCTGCTTCTTCTGGGGACCTTGGTTCGCCACCTACGGCAAGAGCGCGTTCGTCAAGCTCGTGACCGAGGGCCTGCCGGCCTATGCCGACCGTGAGGACGGATTCGCAGAGATCGCACCTGCGCTGATCGACGCGACCGGAGTGCCCGTCGCAGACCAGCTGGCCGCCTTCGCCGCCTCGGTGATCACCGGCCAGGGCCGCACCTGGTCGACGTGGAGCGGCAGCGCGACGTACGACTGGGGCTCCCTGACCGAGCGGTGGCAGCCGACCGACCTTGCCGTAGGGGCGACGTCCACACGGTACCTCGGTGGCGGCGGCCTGATGGGCCACCGCATCACCTCGCCGACTCGGGTGACGATGAACGCCGGTGCCGACGAGGCGCTGTTCACCATCGCCCAGAGTGGTGCCAAGGTCGTGGTGACACCGATCAGCGCGAACTACGCCACAGTCCGTCCGAAGAAGGGCCAGCAGGTGTACGTCGTCGCGGTGCGGCCGGTCGCCGGCAGCGGAGCCGTCACGCTGACCGCCGCGAAGCCGAGTGGGCCGCCGCCGACCGACGACCCCGTCGGAGGACCGGCCCAGGCGCCGGTCACCGGCACGGTGACCACGCTCGCTCCAGGCCAGGGCGAGCGCATCGAGGGCGTCACCAGCCAGTACCTCGAGCTCACGGTGCCCGAGGGTGTGGACAACGCCTCGTCCTCGCTGCAGGCGAGCTATCCGCTCCCCGCCGACATCGACCTCTACCTGCAGTGGTTCGACGGCACGAGCTGGCAGGACATCGCCGCCGGCACCTCCGGTGCCCTGGACAGTGAGTCGCTGAACGGTGGTCGGCTGGGTCAGGGGCAGTACCGGATCGAGGTGCACAACTGGGCAGGCCCCGCCGGGAACCAGGTGAGCCTGACCATGACCTTCACCAACTCGGCCGGCACGCCGGGAGTCTGAGCCCGACCGGGCTGGAGCTCATTGGGTCGGCCCGCCGAATGCCCTGTCCACACGCGAGTCCCGGGTTCGGGCCACGCCCGAGCCTGACGTAGGATCCCTGACGTGCTGGAAACCACCTTCACCGTCCTCCTGATGCTCACGAGCCTCGTGATGATCCTCCTTGTGCTGCTGCACAAGGGGCGTGGCGGCGGCCTCTCGGACATGTTCGGCGGCGGCGTCTCGAGCTCCCTCGGGGGCTCGTCGGTCGCCGAGCGCAACCTCGACAGATTCACCATCGGCATCGGCGTCATCTGGTTCGCCTGTGTCGTCGCTCTCGGGCTCTTGCTGGCCTACCAGAACTGATCGACCCCCCGGGAAAGTTGAACGTGTCCGGTCCCGCCGGATCGAGCTGAGGAGAGAGTCCGTTGGCAGGTGGTGGCAACGCGATCCGTGGTAGTCGAGTCGGTGCTGGCCCGATGGGTGAGGCCGAGCGTGGAGAGGCCGCGCCTCGCCAGACCGTGACCTACTACTGCGCGCACGGGCACCGGTCCGTGATCGCCTTCTCCGTCGAGGCCGTCGTGCCCGACTCCTGGGACTGCCCGAAGTGCGGCCTACCGGCCGGCCTCGACTCCGAGAACGCCCCTCCGGCGCCGAAGATCGAGCCGTACAAGACCCACCTCGCCTACGTGAAGGAGCGTCGCTCCGACCAGGAGGCCGAGGTCATCCTCGACGAGGCGATCCAGCTCCTCCGCTCCCGCCGCAAGTCGGGGGAAGTAATCTTCTGACCTGAGAGTCAGAGCCGCGAGGCGGCGTCGTGGTCGAGGAACCACGTCGTCTCGACCACCCCGCGGACGCCGCGGGCCGGTGTCTCGGTGACGGTGCCGTCGTCGGCGAGGGCGCGGGCGACGGCGTCTGCCTTGGCGTCGCCGGAGGCGAGGAACCACACCGCCTGCGAGCGGTCGAG
This sequence comes from uncultured Actinomycetota bacterium, assembly GCA_963846535.1. Lineage (GTDB taxonomy): Bacteria > Actinomycetota > Actinomycetes > Propionibacteriales > Nocardioidaceae > Nocardioides. Next base: position 579,559 of record CAWJWK010000003.1, on the reverse strand, counting down.
GGCCTCGAAGGTGAGCGTCACCCGGTCGGGCGGCGGCTTGGGGGAGTCGTGGACAGCGGTCGCGATGGCGTCGGTGACCCCGAGTCCGGGGTGACCGGGGAAGAGCGACGCGACGTGACCGTCGGGACCGATGCCGAGCATGAGGACGTCGAAGGTGTCGCCTCCGTCCGCCCGCACCTTGTCGGAGTACGACGCCGCTGCCGCCTCTGCGTCCGGCACCTGGTCGGAGGCCGGCACCTCGTGGACCCGGGTGGCGCCGACCTCGTCGAGGAACGCGTCACGGGCCTGGCGCGCGTTGCGTTCGGGTGAGTCCGCCGGCACGAACCGCTCGTCGCCGTACCAGAAGTGGACCGCGCCCCAGTCGACTCCTGACGCGGGGGCCATCCTGGCGACCTCGCGGTGGACGGCGTCGGCGATGGTGCCACCGGTGAGGCCGATGTGCGGGACGTGCCCCGCCGCCTGAGCGTCGGCGATCCGGTTGAGGAGCTCGCCGGCCACCGCGGTAGCCAGCGTCTCCGTGTCGGGCTTGACCTCGATGAGGGGAGCCGGCCGCTCGTCCGTCACTGTCGGTGCCTCCGGTAGTAGTCGATGAGCGCCCGGGTCGAGGCGTCCTGCTGGTCGAGGGCGACGCTGTCGCCGGCGACCGCGGGGGTGATCTGCTGCGCGAGCTGCTTCCCGAGCTCGACGCCCCACTGGTCGAAACTGTCGATGCCCCACACGACGCCCTGGGTGAAGGTGATGTGCTCGTAGAGCGCGATCAGCTGTCCGAGCACCGAAGGCGAAAGCTCGGGTGCCATGATCGAGGTCGTCGGCCGGTTGCCGGTGAAGACCCGGGCGGGGACGATCGCCTCCGCCGTCCCCTCCTCCCGCACCTCGTTGGCGGTCTTGCCGAACGCCAGCGCCTTGGTCTGCGCGAAGAAGTTGGCGAGGAACAGCTCGTGTACGTCGGTTTCGCCGTCCTTCAAGGGGTGCGCCGGGTTGGCGACCGCGATGAAGTCGGCCGGGATCAGCCGGGTGCCCTGGTGGATCAGCTGGTAGAACGCGTGCTGGCCGTTGGTGCCGGGCTCGCCCCAGAACACCTCACCGGTGTCGGTGGTGACGGGAGACCCGTCCCAGCGCACGCCCTTGCCGTTGCTCTCCATGGTCAGCTGTTGGAGATAGGCGGCGAACCGGTGCAACGACTGCGCGTAGGGGAGTACGGCGTGCGTTTGCGCGCCGAGGAAGTTGACGTACCAGATGTTCAGGAGACCCATCACCGCCGGCACGTTGGTGTCCAGGGGTGCGTCGCGGAAGTGCTCGTCGATCGCGTGGAAGCCCGCCAGGAACTCGGCGAACCGCTCGGGCCCGATCGCGATCACGAGCGAGGTGCCGATCGCGGAGTCGACCGAGTAGCGCCCACCGACCCAGTCCCAGAAGCCGAACGCGTTGGCCGGGTCGATGCCGAACGCCTCGACCTTGTCGAGGGCGGTGGACACGGCGACAAAGTGCTTCGCAACGGCTGCAGCGTCACCACCGAGCCCGTCGAGCAGCCAGCTGCGGCACAGCCGGGCGTTGGTGAGGGTCTCGAGCGTGCCGAACGTCTTGCTGGCGACGATGAAGAGAGTCGTCGCCGGATCCAGACCGGCCAGCTTCTCGGCCGCGTCGGTGGGATCGATGTTGCTGATGAAGCGACACTCGATCCCGTCCTGTCGGTAGGGCTTGAGTGCCTCGTAGGCCATCACCGGTCCGAGGTCGGAGCCGCCGATGCCGATGTTGACCACCGTGCGGATCCGCTCGCCGGTGGCGCCCGTCCACGCTCCCGATCGCACCTGGTCGGCGAACGCATGGACCCGTTCGAGGACCTCATGGACGTCGGCGACGACCTTCTGGCCGTCGACCTCGAGCTCGACGCCGGCCGGTTCGCGCAGCGCGGTGTGCAGCACTGCCCGGTCCTCGGTGACGTTGATGTGGTCGCCGGCGAACATCGCGTCGCGGCGCTCCTCCAGCCCGACCTCACGGGCCAGGTCGAGCAGGGCCGCGAGGACGTCGTCGTCGACGAGGTTCTTGGACAGGTCGACGTGCAGGTCGGCCGCCGGGAACGTCAGCCGGTCGACCCGACCGGGGTCGTCGGCGAACACCTTGCGGAGGTCGGGCGTGCCCGCGGCTGCAAGCTCGGTCAGCCGCGCCCACGCCGCGGTCGTCGTCGGGTCCACCGTCAGCCCATCTGGCCCTTGACGGTCTCCAGCAGCTCGACCCACGACTTCTTGAACTTGTCGACGCCTTCGGTCTCGAGGACGAGGAACACGTCGTCGAGGTCGACCCCGACCTCGGTGAGCCTGTCGAAGAGGGCCTGCGCCTCCGCGGCCTTGCCCGTCACCTGGTCGCCGATCACCTCGCCGTGGTCGGCGAACGCGAGGAGGGTCTTCTCCGGCATCGTGTTGACCGTGTCGGCCACGACCAGGTCGGTGACGTAGAGCGTGTCGGGGTAGTCCGGGTTCTTCACGCCGGTCGACGCCCACAGGGGCCGCTGCTGGTGCGCTCCGGTGGCGGCGAGGGCCTGCCAGCGGTCCGACGCGATGACCGCTTCGAAGGCCGCGTAGGCGAGCCGGGCGTTCGCGACCGCTGCCTTGCCCCGCAGCGCCAGGGCCTCCTCGGTGCCGATCTTCTCGAGACGGGGGTCGATCTCGGTGTCGACCCGTGACACGAAGAACGACGCGACCGAACGGATGGTGGCGAGGTCGATGCCGTTGTCCGTCGCCTGCTCGAGACCGGTCAGGTAGGCGTCCATGACGGCTTCGTAGCGCTCGGTCGAGAAGATCAGGGTCACGTTGACGCTGATGCCTTCGGCGATGGCGGCGGTGATCGCCGGAAGACCCTCGTGCGTGGCCGGGATCTTGATCAGCACGTTGGGCCGGTCGACGGCGGCCCAGAGCGCCTTCGCGGAGGCGATGGTCGCGTCGGTGTCGTTGGCGAGCGCCGGCTCGACCTCGATCGACACCCGCCCGTCGTCGGCGGTGGAGGCCGCGACCGGGGCGAGGATGTCGCAGCCGTTGCGTACGTCGTCGGTGGTCAGCTCGAACACGACCCGCTCCACGTCGGCACCTTCCGCGACGAGGGAGCGCACCTGCTCGTCGTAGCGTTCGCCGTCGGAGATGGCCGCCGCGAAGATGGTCGGGTTGGTCGTCACCCCGACCACGTGCTTCTCGGCGACGAGCTCGGCCAGGTTGCCGGTCTCGATCCGCTCGCGCGACAGGTCGTCGAGCCAGATGGACACACCGGCGTCGGCCAGTGCCTTCAATCGATCATCACTCATCGGGTTCTCCTTCGTGAGTCGTGAAGCCGGCCGCGGGGGTCACCGCGTCGCGGCCTCGATGCTGTCCTTGGCGGCCTGCGCGACGCGTTCGGCCGTGAATCCGAGCTCCCGGAAGATCCGGGCACCGTCGGCCGAGGCGCCGAAGTGCTCGAGGCTGACCATCCGGCCGGCGTCGCCGACGTACTCCCGCCAGCCCTGCCGGATGCCCGCCTCGACGCTGACCCGTGCCTTGACGGTCGGCGGGATGACCTCGTCGCGGTAGGCCTGGGTCTGCTCCTTGAACCACTCGATCGACGGCATCGAGACGACCCGGGCGTTGATGCCGTCGGCCGCCAGCTGCTCACGCGCCGTCACGGCCAACTGCACCTCGGAGCCGGTCCCGATCAGGATGACGTCGGGCTCGCCGCCGTCGGCCTCGACCAGGACGTAGCCGCCCTTGGCGACATCGACCGTCGTCGCGAATCCGTCCTCGCCCCGCGGGAAGGTCGGGACGTTCTGCCGGGTGAGGATCAGGCCGGCCGGGCGGTCGGTGTTCTTGAGGATCTGCAGCCAGGCCGCGGCGGTCTCGTTGGCGTCGGCCGGGCGCACGATGTCGAGCCCGGGGATGCCGCGCAGCGCCCACAGGTGCTCGACCGGCTGGTGCGTCGGACCGTCCTCGCCCAGGCCGATCGAGTCGTGGGTCCAGACGTAGATCACCGGTGCCTGCATCAGCGCGGCGACGCGGACCGAGCCGCGCATGTAGTCGGAGAACGTCAGGAACGTGCCGCCGAAGACGCGAGTGCCGCCGTGGACGGCGATGCCGTTCATGATCGCGCCCATGCCGTGCTCGCGGATGCCGAAGTGCAGCACCCGGCCCTGCAGCGGGTCGGCCTTCCAGTCCTCGACGGAGCGGTCGGACGGCAGGAACGACGGCGCGCCCTTGATCGTGGTGTTGTTGGAGCCGGCGAGGTCGGCGGACCCACCCCACAGCTCCGGCATGACCGGCGCGATCGCGTTGATGACCTGGCCCGACGCAGCGCGGGTGGCCACGCCCTTGGCGTCGGCGGGGAAGGACGGGAGTGCCGCCTCGAGCCCCTCGGGCAGCTCGCGGCCCTTCATCCGGAACAGCAGGGTTGCCTGCTCCTGGTGCTCGGCGGCCCACGCGTCGTACTGCCGGTCCCACTCGGCACCCCAGGCCTTGCCACGCTCCAGCAGGGAGCGGGTGTGCTCGAGGACGTCGTCCGGCACCTCGAAGGTCCGCTCCGGGTCGAAGCCGAGCACCTCCTTGGTCGCCGCGACCTCGTCGTCGCCGAGCGCCGAGCCGTGGGCGGCCTCGGTGTTCTGGGCGTTCGGCGCGGGCCAGGCGATGATCGTCCGCAGCACGATCATGGACGGCTTGTCGGTCACCGCGTCGGCCGTCTTGATCGCCTCGTAGAGCGCGGGGACGTCCTCCATGTAGTCGGCGCCGTTGGCATGGTCGCGGTTCTTGGTCCAGTCGACGGTCTGGACGTGCCAGCCGTAGGCCTCGTAACGCTTGGCGACGTCCTCGTTGAACGCGATGTCGGTGTCGCCCTCGATCGAGATCCGGTTGGCGTCGTAGATGACGGTGAGGTTGCCCAGCTCCTGGGTGCCGGCGATCGAGGAAGCCTCGCTGCTCACGCCCTCCTGGAGGTCGCCGTCGGAGGCGATGGCGTAGATGTGGTGATCGAAGAGCGACTGGCCGGGCGCCGCGTCGGGGTCGAGCAGGCCGCGCTCGCGCCGGGCTGCCATCGCCATGCCGACCGCGTTGCCGAGACCCTGGCCGAGCGGGCCGGTGGTCACCTCGACGCCTGCGGTGTGGCCGAACTCGGGGTGTCCAGGGGTCTTCGAGCCCCAGGTGCGGAGGGACTTCAGGTCGTCCATCTCGAGGCCGAAGCCGCCGAGGAAGAGCTGGGTGTAGAGGGTGATCGAGCTGTGGCCGGCGCTGAGCACGAACCGGTCCCGGGACATCCAGTTGGGGTCGGCGGGGTCGTGCCGCATCACCTTCTGGAACAACAGGTACGCCGCCGGCGCCAGGCTCATCGCTGTGCCCGGGTGACCGTTGCCGACCTTCTGGACCGCGTCCATCGCCAGCACCCGCGCGGTGTCGATCGCCTTGCGATCGAGATCGGTCCACTCCAGCTCCGGGATCATGGCCACGAGCCTACCGAGAGGCAGTGACGGCCCGACAGGGACCGGATAGCGGAACCGGGCGTGAACACGGATAGACTCAGCCCGCCTTGACCCCTCGCCGTGAGGTACCCGTGACGACCGTCGATCCTGACCGCCCAGCCACCCCGCTGGTCGTCGGAGTGAATGGTGTCGTCGAGCACGGCGACACCAGGGAGCGGGCCGGCGCCCGCGACGTCGTACTCGCCTACATCGGCCTGACCAAGCCTCGCGTCATCGAACTGCTGCTGCTCACGACGGTTCCCGTCATGTTCTTCGCGGCCGGCGGCGTCCCGGACCTCGGGCTGGTCGTGGCGACGGTGCTGGGTGGTGCGCTCTCCGCGGGGTCGGCATCGGTGTTCAACTGCGTCTACGACCGCGACATCGACGAGCAGATGCGTCGTACCCGACGCCGGGCCCTGCCGCGTCACATCATCACGCCGCGGGCGGCGCTGGTCTTCGGCTTCGTCCTGGGGATCCTGTCGACGGTGATCCTCTGGGTGTGGGTCAACGAGCTGTCCGCCGGGCTGTCGGTCGCCGCCATCGCGTTCTACGTCTTCGGCTACACGATGCTGCTCAAGCGCCGCACCACCCAGAACATCGTGTGGGGCGGCATCGCGGGCTGCTTCCCCGCGCTGATCGGCTGGACCGCCGTCACTGAGGAGCTCGCCTGGGCGCCCCTGGTCCTGTTCGGAGTGGTGTTCTTCTGGACCCCGCCGCACACCTGGGCGCTGGCGCTGCGCTACCGCGAGGACTACAAGCAGGTCGACGTGCCGATGCTGCCGGTCGTGCGCTCGGCGCGAACCGTCGCCCGGCAGATCATCGTCTACAGCTGGGTCATGGTCGCCACCAGCCTGCTGCTCTGGCCGGTGGCCGACACGGGGCTCGTCTATCCGATCGCCGCGGCCGTCCTCGGCGGTGTGTTCCTGGTGCAGGCGCACCAGCTGGAGCGCCGGGCACGGGGCACCGAGGACCTCGCAGTCATCCGCCCGATGCACCTGTTCCACAGCAGCAACCTCTACCTCTCGCTGCTGTTCGTCGCGGTGGCGATCGACCCGCTGCTGCGCTGACCTCGGCCGGATCGCCGTCCTGTTATCACTTCCGGAACGGTGGATTTCGCGTCGTTCACACGGACGAATCCGTCGGTGCCGACGCGAAGCGACCTCCGATATCGGATGTGGTCGCGGCGTTCGGTAAAGGGGTGACCAGGCCCGCGAAATCCTGGTTCGATCTTCCTCGGGTGTTAGTTCCAGGACACCGGCTCGGCGGACGAAACTCCCCAATCGCACGTCGAGCACTACTCCTCCACCGACGCACCTCGGGACGTCGGCGCGCTCCAACGCCGACGTCCCGAGGGGGAGGCGCAGAGAGATGGCGACGGCGCCGTTCCGACCCGACCCCCTCAGCGGGTCGGCCGGTGTGCCCTCGTGGAGATGGCGACCCACGCCAGGGCGGCCGCGGTGAGCGCGGCACCCAGCATGTGCAGGATCACCAGGCCCGTCGGCAGGTCCAGGAAGTACTGCGTGTATCCGATCACCGCTTGGACGCACTCGGCGGCCAACAGCGCCGTCGCCGCGGTTCGGAGCGGCACGTTGCCCTCGCGTCGCGCTAGGACGAGCGTCGCGATCGTCAGTGCGACCAGTGCGTAGACCGCCCAGGCGTGGACGTGCGACATGGTGCCGGGGTCGAGCCCGGTCCGGCGGGAGTCCTCGTCGCCGCTGTGCGGGCCAGAGCCGGTGACCACGGTGCCGAGGTAGAGGACCACCCACCCGACGGCGAACGTCGCCAGCGCGGCCCGGCGCGACCGCGGCGCGGCCCACGCCCGTGGCCGGCCGACCAGGTGGTCGACGAGCGCCACGCAGGCGCCGATGATCGCCATCGACACGAGCAGGTGCAGCGCGACCACCCAGGGATTGAGGTCGGTGCGCACGGTGATGCCGCCGATGATCGCCTGGGCAGGGATGCCGAGTGCGATGACGGTCGCGATGAGGAGCGGCCGCCTGTCCGCACCGTCACGGTCACGCAGCACCGGGAGGAGGGCGGCCACCCAGCACGCCACGGAGATCGCGACGAGCACGAAGGTCAGCGATCGGTTGCCGAACTCGATCGCGCCATGAAGCCCGAGCTCGCCGTGCACGACGTACGACTCGTCGGTGCAGCGCGGCCAGGTCGGGCAGCCGAGCCCGGACCCGGTCAACCGCACGGCGCCGCCGGTCACGACGATGGCGACGTTCGCGACCAGGTTGGCCCACGCCAGGCGCACCAACAGCTGGGTCGGGGCGCTGGTCAGCGTGGTCACTCCCATCGGAACCACCGCGCCGCGGCAGCGCTGCCGGCGACCGCCCAGGCTGCTAGCACCAGCAGGTCCCGACCCGGGACGCTGCCCTCGCTCGCCGCGCGCATGGCCTCGCCGAGCGCGCCCGACGGGAGCCACGCCACGACGTCGCCGAGGCCGCCGTACGCCGCCGCGGGGAGTACGACGGCGCCACCGGCGAGCAGCAGCAGGTAGATCAGGTTCGCGCCCGCCAGGGTCGCCTCGGCCCGGAGGGTTCCGGCGAGCAGCATGCCGAGGCCGGCGAACGCCGCCGTGCCGAGCAGCACCGCGAGGACCGCGCCCACGATGGAGAGATCCGGCGACCAGCCGAGCAGCAGACCCGCGACCCCGATCACGCCGAACTGGAGCACCTCGACGCACAGCAGCGCGCCGACCTTGCCCCCGAGCAGGGCGCCGCGGGACAGCGGAGCGGTGCCGAGCCGCTTGAGGACGCCGTAGCGCCGCTCGAAGCCGGTCGCGATGGCCAGCGACGTGAACGCCGTCGACATCACGGCCAGGGCGAGCACGCCGGGGGTCAGGACGTCGATCGAGGTGTGCGGGGAGTCGAGGTCCAACCGAGGGGCGCCACGGACCGCTCCGACCAGGACGAGGAGCGGGATCACGACGGCCAGCAGCAGCTGCTCACCGTTGCGCAGCAACAGCTTCGTCTCCATCCCGGCTTGGGCGAGGATCTGCCGGACCAGTGGCGCGGCGCCCGGTGCGGGCGCGAACGTGCCCGCGGTCATGTTTTGGGGTCCTCGCGGCGTTGTTCGGGGGAGCGCAGCGGAGGAGAAGAACGCCGTGGGGTTCTCATGAGGTCGTCTCCCGTCCGGTGAGCTCGAGGAACACGTCCTCGAGGTTGCGCTGGCCGAGTGTGAGGGACTCGGGCAGCACGCCGTGCTCCTCGCACCATCGCGACACGACGGCGAGCGTGGAGCCGTCGGCCGGGCCGGAGACCTGGAGGCTGAGCTGATCGAGCACGACCAGCTCGGTCGTCGGGCCCAGCGCAGCGGCCAGCGCCTCCGGCGCGCCGGGCGGGAACGGCTGAGTCACGACCAGCCGGATCGTGGCAACGGTGCCGCCGCGGGTCAGCTCGAGCGGCGAGCCGCTCGCGACCAGCCGGCCCTTGTCGAGGATGTGCACCTGTTCGGCGAGCCGTTCGGCCTCCTCCAGATAGTGGGTCGTCAGCACCACGGTCACGCCGTCATTCCGCAGCTCCTCGAGCAGCTCCCAGACGGCGCGCCGTACCTGCGGGTCGAGGCCGGCGGTGGGCTCGTCGACGAAGACCAGCTCGGGCCGACCGACCAGGGCCATGGCCAGTCCGAGCCGCTGCTGCTGACCACCCGAGAGACGGCGGTACGGCGTACGCCCGCACTCGTGCAGCGCGAGCCGCTCGATCAGCAGCTCCGGAGCGAGCGGGTGCGCGTGCAGCCGTGCCACGTGGCGAAGCATCTCGTCGGCGCGGACCCCGCTCCAGGCGCCGCCGGCCTGCAGCATGACGCCGATCCGTGGCATCAGGGCGCGATGGTCGGCGATCGGGTCGAGACCGAGCACGCGGACCCGGCCCTCGTGCGGACGGCGATAGCCCTCGCAGGTCTCCAGCGTCGTCGTCTTGCCGGCGCCGTTAGGACCCAGGACGGCGGTGATGGTGTTGCTCGCGACCTCGAGCGAGAGGCCGTCAACGGCTGCTCGGCCGCCGTAGGACATGCGGAGATCGGTGATCTCGACGGCGGGCGACACGGCGTCAGTCTACGGAGCAGTCGCCCCTAGAAATCTCCGGCCCAGTCGCTGAAGTCGCTGACCAGGTCGCCGGGCGGGACGGCCTGGAACACCAAGGCGGCCACCACGAGCAGCAACGCGACCTGGAGAACGGTCCAGAGCACGCGCAGCGCGTGGTAGTGCGGAGGCAGGTTGTCAGGAGCGGTGGTCACTTCAGCACCCCTTCCAGCTCGCCCTCGGGCTCGGTGCGCCCGATCGCCTCGACCCAGAACCCGGACTCGTGGAAGGCCCAGTCGAGCGCGTTGAGCGGGTGCAGCGGGTCGTCCGTCTCGCGCTGGCCGTAGGAGTCGATGGCGAAGTAGCCGACCGTGCCGAAGTCGCTCTCGATGGTTGCGACGAAGTCGTCAAGGCCGCGGTTGGACAGCCAGCGCCGTACGGCGCCGCCGTCGCCAGCGTCGAGCACGTCCTCACCCATGAGCTCGTGGACGATGTCGGCCTTGGTCACCACGACCCCGAGGTGCTTGTTGGCCAGGTCCACGCCGTCGGTCTTCAGGCGCTCGATGACGCTCGCGTAGGCGCGCGTGGGATCGCCGTCGGCGACCGAGACCGAGCCGGCCAGGTCCGACGAGTTGTAGAGCGGGGTGACCTTGGGAAGGGCCAGCGGATCGAGCATCAGCATGATCACGTCGGCCGTGTCGAAGTAGACGAGCGCCCGAGACCGGTCCTCGTCGGCGAACGCCTCCCCGGCCGCGTCCATCAGCTGCACCTCCTTGTCCACGGCGCCGAGGGTCAGCCGGAACGGCAGCCCCTCCGGTCGGTCGTCCCACGGAGTCTTGGCGACCCGCCTGCCGGTGGTGACGGCTGCCTCCGCCGCCTTGAGGAACGAGCGGGACACGGGGGAGATCGGAGTCAGCTCACCTCCGGCCGCGCTGACCCGGTCGGCGATGCTGATGAGTGCTCCGGAGAGGTACTGCGTCTTGCCGGACGCGACGGCGCCGATGACCGGCAGGAACATGATCTGCCGGGTGCCGCTGCCCTTCGGCAGCTCGCGACGGCAGGACTGGCACACCGCGACCAGGCGCTTGCCGCCGGTGCGGACGGTGCTCGGGATCGTCGTCTGGCAGGCGCAGCGTCGACGGAAGATGCCGAGCGGGCCGGGGGTCAGGTCTCGGTGCATCACCAGGCAGCCGGTGTTGGTGCACAGATAGCTGGGCGTCACCGTCACCGCGTAGCAGCGCGGGCACCGCGAGGTGGTGCGTCGCTGTGAGCGCAGGGTGGCTTCGATCGACCGCCGGATCACGATCGCGAACGCCTGGCCGGCAGCGATCGCGCCCCCGGCCACGGCGAGCACCGCGTGCCAGGCCAGCACCGAGACCGCGAGCCCGACCAGCACGCCCACGAGCATCGGGAGCAGCAGGAGGACCCAGAGCACGCCGGTGATGACCGACGCCACGGCACGTCCGCTGCCTTCACCGGGCCGCCACCACAGCGACCGGGCGAAGTCGATCGCCCGCGTGCCGAGCGCCAGGGCGCCCGAACGTACGGCGGCCGCGTCGCGCAGGCCCTGGTGCGGCAGGTAGAGCGGCCAGGCCTTGTCCCATCCGTAGCGATGGCCGGCCCCGATCGGCGACCGGAGCACCCGGCCCTCGGCCACCGCCTCGGGCGTGGTGATCTCCGGCGGATGAAAGCGCCTCGTATAGCTCAGCGCGGGCACGACGACACCGACCACAGCGCCGGCGACGACGGCGATGACCGCCGAGGCCGCCCACCACGCAGCGATAGTCGAGAACAGCACTTCAAGCCCCCTTGGCTTTGCCGAACCGCCCGCTGCGGCCGCGCCGTCGGTCGGGTCCGGCGGATCGGAGCAGGGCGTCCAAGCGATCGCGCTCCGGACGCTCCCATTCTCCGCGAATACGGGTCAGCGTGGACGACTTCACGTCCTCGGTCAGGAATTGGGCGGCGCCGGCGGCCATCGACGGCTGCGAGCCACCGGCCAGCTTCAGCGCTTGGAGAGCGACGTCGGACTTGCCGTTGGTCGCGAACCGACCCCGCAGGGACAGGCGCACGCCGTCGCTGGCCCAGGCGCCGGCCTCGCTCGCGACGTACTCGACGGCACGGGCGTCCACGGCGTCGAGCAGGCAGCTGCCCAGGTGGGGGGCCACGGCGGGGCCCCAGTCGGCGAGGTCGTCGAGCAACGGCTTGAGGGTCGTGTTGGCGCGGTCGGCCACCCGGTTGCGGGCCACCTCGATGCGCTCGTGGACCGCGGCGTACTCGAGGACGAGCTCGGCCAGCTCGGCGTCGGGGAAGTCCGATCCGAAGTAGGGCGCGTGCAGCGCGGCGTCGAGGAGCTCGTCGTACGACGCGTCGCTGGTGCCCTGGCCACCGCGCAGCGCACCCACGCCGTTGCGAACGATCGCGGCGAGCCGGGCGTCGATGCCCTGGTGCCTGAGCCACGCCGCGACCAGGAGGTTGTCGCGAGGCAGGATCGGGCGGCCGATGGCGATCGGCCAGGTCTGGATCTGCAGCCGGACGCCAGCCAGCGCGTCGGCTCGCTGCTCGCGGGGGAGCTGGCCGATGACCGCGGCCTCGAGCCATGGGTGGACCGCCTCGGCCTCCGGCTCGTCGGCCAGCCAGTCCCACGTGCCGTTGACGAGGGACAGCTCGGTCGCGCGGTCATGTGCGTCGAGCTCGCCGGCAAGCCTGGCCACCAGCCGCTCCAGGCCCTCCCGGGAGACGCGGTCGAGCTCCGCGGCGATGTCGGACGCGCCGACCAACCGCATCCGGTCGCGGGTCTGCCGCGCGGTCCTGATCTCGTCGGCCGTGCTCGGCGACCAGACGGCGAGCGCCGCAACGACGGTCGGATCCGGGTTCACCAGCTCGGTGGTCGCGCCGGCACCGTCGAGCGCCTCGACGAGCTCGACGGCGAGGGTCCATGCCTCTGCCGTCGGGATCCCGCCGTGCAGCGCCGACGCGGCCCGGGCCGCCAGGTCGGCTCCGACGGCCGACTCCCACCGCGCCGCAAGGTCGAACGCCGGCCGTTCCGCCTCGGGTGCGCCGTCGAGGAAGGCCGTGACCCGGGCCCGGCTGCTCTCGCTCGGTTCGACGTCGGACGTCGTACGACGCTCGAGGTCGATGACGTTGGCACCGACGATCGGCTCGAGCTCGAACTCGGGGCTCAGGCCGACGATCACCGCGTCGGTGCGGGTCGGGTCGTCCATGAGGGCGCGGAACGTGAGCGCGGCCGCCCGCTCGGTGTCCATCAGCAGCGCGCCGGCCGCGATCCACCGCATCACCACGTCGAGGTCGCGGTGGATCAGCACCAGTCGCTGCGGTGCCTCACGGGACGCGGCCTCGAGCATCGTCAGGTACTGGGGGAGCACCCGCACCGCCCACGGGTCGGACCGCACCGTCGCGTCGAGCGCCTCGGCCTCGAAGTCGGGTCGGACGGACCCGGGGACCAGCCACGGCTCCAGCTCGCCGCTGGGCGTCTCGGCAAGCGTCCAACCGGGCGCACCGTAGAGCTGCGCGGGGTGGTAGCTCCCGAAACCGGTCGCGTCGTCTGCGACCACCACCTGGGTGACCAGGTTCCCCTGCCGGCCGCTGAGCGTCCGACCGGTGGAGTGGCCGCGCGCGAGGTAGTGGCGGCCGTCGCGACGGATCAGGGCGCAGGTCGGGGGATGAGCGAGCTCGTCGTGGTCGTGACCCCACGTCGGGTGGACCCGGTGGAGGAGCTCCTCGCGAATCCGTCGACGGTCCTCCGGCGTGATGCCGGCGCTGAGAGCGCGAAAGTTGAAGCCTTCGACACCATCGACCGACTCGTCGGCCGTCGTGTCCGAGAAGACGGCGACGTCGAGCACTTTGCCCACAGTCGGGCTCACCGCCGGAAGCGGGAGGATCCAGAAGGCTCGCCCTGCCGGGCGGCGGCGAACTTGTCCGTCACGTCGCCGAGCTGCTCGAGGAGGTCACCGAGCCGGATCGAGGCCGCGGCCATCGAGTCACGCAGCGACGAGGCGATGGCCACCAGGTCACGCAGTGCGGAGTCGGCCTGGTTCGCCGCGTCCGCGGTCGCCGAGTCGATCAGCGCCCGGGACTCCTGCTGGGCGATCTGGCGGTCCTGCTCGGCCGCGCTGCGCGACTCGGACAGCAGCTGCTCGGCGGCCGCTTTCGCCTGCGCGGCCTGGGCCCGGTCCTCCTCGGCGGCGTCGGCAGTCTCCCGCGCCGCCTTCTCAGCGGCGGCGCCGATCTCGTCGGCGCGGGCGCGGGCGTCCGCGAGGATCTGCTCTGCGCGGCCCTTGGCCTCGGCGGCAGCGAGGCCCTTGTGGCTCTCCGCGTCGCCGGCGACGCCGTCGGCGATCTTCTGTGCCTGCATCACGATGGCGTCGGCCTCGGTGAGTGCTCGGCGACGGGTCTCGGCCGCCTCGGCCAGCTCCTGCTCGGCGCGACTCTTCAGGTCGAAGACCTCGCGCATCTCCTGCGCGGACGGGTTCGGGCCGGCAGACCCGGTCTGCCTTGCTTCGGTCATTGGATCCCCCAATGGGAGCAATCGTGCGGTGCTTGGGCGAATGGGGCGCCGGAAGTTCGCGGTCCCCAACCTCGATATTGTCGTACAAACCGACCGGCGCGGGAGAATTTGGCGTTATCACATGCGAGACGGACCCCCCGGGACCGACCTCGGGTCAGCGGTGGCGCACCCGACGCAGCAGCTCGGATGCGGTCGCACTCTGTCGCGTCGCGTCGGAGGCGCCGGCGGCATCGGCCGACCCCGACGACGTGCCCGACTGCCCCGACTGGCCCGAGGCGGCCGCCTGCTCGGGGGTCGGGATCTCGGCGCGCAACCGGGCCGACATGGGGGACACCTCGGCGATCGACTGCGTGAGCGACTCGAGCGTGACGCCGAGGCGCGCCACGACATCGGACACCGCGTCGAGCTGGTCGTTGCCGACCTGGTGGGTGTCGTCGAGCTGTTGCCGGCGGTGCATGGTCGCCTCGCGCCGGGCGGTGAGCCGGAGCGCATCGGCCTGCACGGCTGCCGACTCACGGCGGACCTCGGCCCGCGCCAGCGCAGCCTGGGAATCGTCGGCGGAGGCCGCGGCGGTGACCCGGATGCTGGCCGCCTTGGCCTCGGCCTCGGCGATCGCTGCGGCCGAGGTGGCGCGAGCGTCGGCGGTGATGGCGTCGGCCGCGCCCTGGGCCTCGGCGTCCGCAGCTTCTGCTGAGTGCCGCGCGCTCGCCACGAGTGCAGCTGCGACCGCGTCCGCCTGCTCGCGGACCTCGATGACCTCACGGGCGACCTGCTCGGCGGTCTCGGCGGCGCGGACGACGGCGGCCTCCGCCTGTGCGCGCAGCTCGGCCACGAGATCGGCGGTTTCGCCTCCGAGGGGTGTGGTCACGCCGCCAAGGTTACCCTTGGGATCAGTCATCCGCGTCCACATCGCGGTCCAGGCGCGGCAGCGTCTCCCGGGCTCCGGACAGGGTCGCGAGGATGTCCGAGAGGCGCGCGGCGGCCGCGCTGAGCGCGTCGTCGAGGCCGGCAGCGACCTGGTCGAGCTGGTCGAGTGCGCTGTGGCTCTCGCTGGCGATGGTGAAGAGGGCCGTGGTGCGGAGCTCGGCCGTCTCCCGAGCCGAGGCCTCGCGCTCGAACTCGGCCATCCGGCGTGCAGTCTCGATCAGCTCGGTCGCAGACGCTTCGAGCTCCTCCGCACGGGTCGACGTCACCGACGCATCCTGGCGCAGCCGATCGGCGTCCATCTCGGCCTCGGCGAGGATCGAGCGCGCCGCGCTCTTCGCCTCGGCGACGATCTGCTCCGCGCGGCCACGGGCCTCGGCAGACGCGAGGGAGGTGCGTGAGTCCGCCTCGGCCTTGACGGCGTCGGCCGCCTGCTGGGCGCGGGCGACGATCTGGTCCGCCTCCGAGAGCGCCTCGCGACGGGTGGCGAGAGCTTCGGCGATCGAGGCTTCGGCGCGCTGGCGCATCTCGTAGAGCGAGCGGAGCTCATCGGCGAACGAGCCGGGGCCCGCGCCCGACGCGCTGGAGTCGGCTGTCGTCATGGCAGTCGGATCGTATGCCGCTTTGCCAAGCGTGTCAGCCGTATCCCGGCAGCCGGCCAGGGGAGCGGGTGACTACGCTGATTGCCGTGAGTCCCTGGGTCCTCGGCGCGGTCCTCGTGCTCTGTGGGATCACGACGCTTCTGCTGCTCGTCCACCTCGCGCGCGACCTCTCGGCCCAGGACGGCATGTACGTCCTGCTCGGCGCCACCGAGCTGGTGCTGGTCGGGCAGCTGGTGGCGGGCTGCGTCGCCCTCGGCAACACCGGGCGCGGGGTCGATGGGACCCTTTTCGTCAGCTACCTCATCGGAATCGCGCTCGTGTTGCCGATCGGCGCGTTCTGGTCCCTCGCGGAGAGGACGCGCGCGGGGACCGCGGTCGTCCTGCTCGCGGTGCTGACGGTGGCCGCCCTGGAGGTCAGGCTGGACGCGATCTGGGCGGGGGCCGCGTGACCGGCGTCGACGCCGAGCCCTTCCCTCCCCTTGCCGTCGGGTGGGGGCGCGCCCTCGTCTTCGCGTACGGCGTCTTCGCGGTCGCTGCCACCGGCCGGTCGCTCGTGCAGCTCAGCACCGATGCCGGCAAGGCCCCGGTGGCGTACTCCCTCTCGCTGTTCGCGGCGATCGTCTACCTGGTGGCGACGACGTCGCTGCTGCTGGGTGGTCGCACGGGCTGGCGGGTCGCCGGGGCGGCGGTCTGCGTCGAGCTGCTCGGGGTGCTCTCGGTCGGCGCGCTCAGCTATGTCGCGACCGACCTCTTCCCCGACAAGACCGTCTGGTCGCACTTCGGCCAGGGCTACGGATTCCTGCCCCTCGTGCTGCCGTTCGCCGGGCTCGCGTGGCTTCGTCACACCCGGTCCGGGTAGCCGCGGCGGCAACTAGCGGCGGCAACTAAGGGTGGCCTTGCTTGAAGGCATGGAAGCAATAACGTCACACTGGTGTTGTGGAAAACGTGGACCCCGCTCACCAGGAAGGCGATCAGCCGACGCGACAGCGCGTCGCGCGGTCGATCCTGGTCGACGGACCCTCCACCGCAGCCGCGCTCGCAGAGCGCCTTGACCTGACCGCGGCCGCCGTACGACGTCACCTCGACCACCTGCTCGAGGAGGGCGCGGTCGAGGCGCGCGACGCCCGCCCGTCGGGCCACCGCGGACGCGGTCGGCCGGCCAAGGTGTTCGCGTTGACCGAGCACGGGCGCGACGGGTTCGAGGCGCAGTACGACGACCTCGCGGTCGAGGCGATCCGGTTCCTCGCCGAGACCGCCGGTCCCGACGCAGTGAAGGCGTTCGCCGAGCGGCGGGCGTCGTTCATCGAGGAGAAGTTCCCGCAGTTCGCGGCCGCGCACCCCGAGGCCTCGCCGGCGGAGGTGCTGGCGCTGGTCTTCTCCGACGAGGGCTACGCCGCGTCGGTGCGCGCACTGCCCCTCGCCGGTCAGCACAGCGCGGGGGAGCAGCTGTGCCAGCAGCACTGCCCGGTCTCCCACGTCGCCCATGAGTTCCCGCAGCTGTGCGAGGCCGAGACCGAGGCGATCAGCCGCGTGCTCGGCACCCATGTCCAACGTCTCGCGACCATCGCCCACGGCGACGGCGTCTGCACCACGTGCATCCCCGAGAAGAAGGAGAAGGTCAGCTCATGACCTCGATCGAAGACCTCAACCCCACGATCAAGGGCATCGGTCGCTACGAGTTCGGCTGGTCCGACAAGAACGACGTCGGCGCCGACGCGAAGCGCGGCCTCAACGAGGACGTCGTCCGCAACATCTCTTCGCTGAAGTCCGAGCCGCAGTGGATGCTCGACCTCCGGCTGAAGGGCCTCAAGCTCTTCGGCCGCAAGCCCATGCCCACCTGGGGCTCCGACCTGTCGGCGATCGACTTCGACAACATCAAGTACTTCGTCCGGTCGTCGGAGAAGCAGGCGGCGACCTGGGACGACCTCCCCGAGGACATCAAGAACACCTACGACAAGCTCGGCATCCCCGAGGCGGAGAAGCAGCGCCTGGTCTCCGGCGTCGCCGCTCAGTACGAGTCCGAGGTCGTCTACCACTCGATCCGTGAGGACCTCGAGGCGCAGGGCGTGCTGTTCCTCGACACCGACACCGCTCTGAAGGAGCAGCCCGAGCTGTTCCAGGAGTACTTCGGCACCGTGATCCCGGTCGGCGACAACAAGTTCGCCGCGCTCAACACCGCGGTGTGGTCGGGTGGCTCGTTCATCTACGTGCCCAAGGGCGTCCACGTGGACATCCCGCTGCAGGCCTACTTCCGGATCAACACCGAGAACATGGGCCAGTTCGAGCGGACCCTGATCATCGTCGACGAGGACGCCTACGTTCACTACGTCGAGGGCTGCACCGCGCCGATCTATTCGTCCGACTCGCTGCACTCCGCGGTCGTCGAGATCATCGTGAAGAAGGGCGGTCGCTGCCGCTACACGACCATCCAGAACTGGTCCAACAACGTCTACAACCTGGTGACCAAGCGCGCGGTCTGCGAGGCCGGCGCCACCATGGAGTGGGTCGACGGCAACATCGGCTCCAAGGTGACGATGAAGTACCCCGCCGTCTACCTGATGGGTGAGCACGCCAAGGGCGAGACGCTCTCCATCGCGTTCGCGGGCGAGGGCCAGCACCAGGACGCCGGCGCCAAGATGGTGCACGCAGCCCCCAACACGTCGAGCTCGATCCTGAGCAAGTCGGTGGCGCGCGGCGGCGGGCGTACGTCGTACCGCGGCCTGATCCAGATCAACGAGGGTGCGCACGGCTCGAAGTCCAACGTGCTGTGTGACGCGCTCCTGGTCGACCAGATCAGCCGGTCCGACACCTATCCCTACGTCGACATCCGCGAGGACGACGTCTCGATGGGCCACGAGGCCTCGGTCTCGAAGGTCTCCGACGACCAGCTCTTCTACCTGATGTCGCGCGGCATGGCGGAGGACGAGGCGATGGCGATGATCGTGCGCGGCTTCGTCGAGCCGATCGCCAAGGAGCTCCCGATGGAGTACGCCCTCGAGCTCAACCGCCTGATCGAACTCCAGATGGAAGGAGCCGTCGGCTGATGACGGCAGTTGCAGAGGCCCTCGAGATGGCGAGGGTCGATTCCCACCTGCACCCGGAGGGATCGTTCGACGTCGACGATCACCCGGTGCCGACCGGTCGTGAGGAGATCTGGCGCTTCACGCCGCTCAAGCGGCTGCGTGGTGTCCATCAGGACGCGCCGCTCGTCGGCACGTCCTACGACTTCTCGGCCGACGCGCCCGAGGGCGTCCGGATCGAGCGCATCGAGGACGACTCGCTGAAGGGTGTCAGCGGCCTGGTGCCCTGGGACCGGATCTCGGCCCGCGCCCTCGCGGAGGCGTCGGTGACCCTCGCGCTCACCATTCCCGCGGAGACCGAGCTCGAGCGCCCGGCGTTCCTGACGGTCAAGGGCTCCGGCACCGATGAGGCGACCGCCGCCCACGTCGTGGTCCGCGCGGAGCGCTTCAGCAGCGCGGTCGTGGTGCTCCAGTTCGAGGGTTCGATGACCCTGGCCGACAACGTCGAGGTCGTCGTCGAGGACGGCGCGAAGCTGACGGTCGTCAGCATCGACGACTGGGCCGACGACGCGGTGCACATCGGGCACCGCCACGCCCGGGTCGGCCGCGACGCGGAGTTCAAGCACGTCGACATCACGTTCGGCGGAAACGTCGTCCGCCACGACACCACCGCCGACTACTCCGGTCCGGGCGGTTCGGTCGAGATGCTCGGACTCTACTTCGCCGACGCCGGCCAGCACATCGAGCACCGGCTGTTCGTCGACCACAACGAGCCCAAGACGAAGAGCAACGTCGTCTACAAGGGCGCGCTCCAGGGCGAGAAGGCGCACACGGTCTGGATCGGCAACGTCCTGATCCGCAAGAACGCCGAGGGCATCGAGACCTACGAGGAGAACCGCAACCTGGTCCTCACCGACGGCTGCCACGCCGACTCGGTCCCCAACCTGGAGATCGAGACCGGGGAGATCGCGGGCGCGGGACACGCGTCGGCGACCGCACGCTTCGACGACGAGCACCTGTTCTACCTCCGCTCGCGCGGCATCTCCGAGAAGGAGGCGCAGCGCCTGGTGGTGCACGGCTTCTTCAACGACCTGATCCGCCGCATCGGCGTACCGGAGCTGGAGGAGAAGCTCGCGACCACGGTCGAGGCGGAGCTCGCCAAGAACGTCCTCAAGGAGCTCGGATGAGCTTCGAGCGCGCCTGCACCCTGGCCGA
Source organism: uncultured Actinomycetota bacterium (assembly GCA_963846535.1). GTDB lineage: Bacteria > Actinomycetota > Actinomycetes > Propionibacteriales > Nocardioidaceae > Nocardioides. The sequence continues at coordinate 559,785 of CAWJWK010000003.1, read as the reverse complement.
CGTACCGACGGACGAGGCACTGGCCGTCACCGTGGGTGACTACGACGTCGCCATCGCCCGTGACGGCGACGAGGTCTTCGCCCTGCAGGACCAGTGCTCGCACGCCGCTGTCTCCCTCTCCGAGGGAGAGATCGCCGACGGCACCGTCGAGTGCTGGCTGCATGGCTCGTGCTTCGAGCTCCGCACCGGCAAGCCCACCCACTTCCCGGCCACCGAGCCGGTTGCCACCTTTCCTGTAGAACTGCGCCCTTCAGATTCGGGCGACGTCGATGTCTACGTCGACGTGGACACCACTTTGAACGGAGTAAAGCCCGCATGAGCACCCTCGAGATCAAGGACCTGCACGTCCAGGTCAACACCGAGGACGGCCCCAAGGAGATCCTCAAGGGCGTCACGCTGACCATCAAGGACGGCGAGACGCACGCGATCATGGGCCCCAACGGCTCGGGCAAGTCGACGCTGGCCTACTCGATCGCCGGCCACCCCCGCTACGAGATCACCAAGGGCACTGTCCTCCTCGATGGCGAGGACGTGCTGACGATGACGGTCGACGAGCGCGCCCGTGCCGGGCTGTTCCTGGCGATGCAGTACCCCGTCGAGGTCCCCGGCGTCTCAGTGGCCAACTTCCTCCGCACCGCCAAGACCGCGATCGACGGCGAGGCACCCAAGCTGCGCACCTGGGTCAAGGACGTCAACGGCGTGATGGAGCGGATGAACCTCGACGCGTCGTTCTCGCAGCGCTCGGTCAACGAGGGCTTCTCGGGCGGTGAGAAGAAGCGCCACGAGATCGCCCAGCTCGACCTCCTCGACCCGAAGGTCGCGATCCTCGACGAGACCGACTCCGGTCTCGACATCGACGCGCTGAAGGTCGTCTCCGACGGCGTCAACCGGTTCCGCGAGCGCGACGGCAAGGGCGTGCTGCTGATCACGCACTACACGCGGATCCTGCGCTACATCAAGCCCGACTACGTCCACGTCTTCGTCAACGGCAGGGTGGCCGACCAGGGTGGTCCCGAGCTCGCCGACGAGCTCGAGGCCAACGGCTACGACAAGTACATCAAGGCCGCGGCGGTCTGACCATGACCCAGCTGACCGGCCTGCTGCCCGAGCTCGAGGTGGTCCGCAAGGACTTCCCGATCCTCGAGCGCACCCTCGCGGGCGGGACGCCGCTGGTCTACCTCGACAGCGCCAACACCTCCCAGAAGCCGCAGGTCGTCATCGACGCGATGGTCGACCACCTCGAGCGGCACAACGCCAACATCGCGCGCGCGATGCACCAGCTCGGCGCGGAGTCGACGGTGGCGTTCGAGGAGGCGCGCGACAAGGTGGCCGGGTTCATCAACGCTCGGTCGCGCAACGAGGTCGTCTTCACCAAGAACGCCACCGAGGCGTTGAACCTGCTCGCTCGCACGATCGAGCTGGCTCCGGGCGACAACGTCGTGATCACGGAGATGGAGCACCACTCCAACATCGTGCCGTGGCAGCTGGCGTGCGAGCGCTCGGGCGCGGAGCTGCGCTGGTTCGGCCTGACCGACGATGGCCACCTGGACCTGAGCAACGCCGACCAGCTGGTGGACGAGAACACCAAGGTGGTCGCGTTCACGTGGGTCTCCAACATGGTGGGCACCATCAACCCGGTGGCCGACCTGGCGGCGCGGGCCAAGGCCGCCGGCGCGTTGTCGGTGATCGACGCCTCGCAGGCCGCACCGCAGCTGCCCGTGGACGTCCGAGCAGTCGACTGCGACTTCCTGGTGTTCACGGGACACAAGGTCTGTGGTCCGACCGGCATCGGCGTGCTGTGGGGTCGCGAGGAGCTGCTCAACGAGCTGCCGCCGTTCCACGGTGGCGGCGAGATGATCGAGACCGTCACGATGGCGCGCTCGACCTACGCCAAGGCGCCCCACCGCTTCGAGGCCGGCACCCCCCCGATCGTCGAGGCGATCGGGCTCGGCGCTGCGGTCGAGTACCTCGGCCACCTCGGCATGGACGCCGTCCACGCGCACGAGCAGGCGATCACGGGCTACGCGCTCGACGGACTCGCCACCGTGCCGGGACTTACGATCCTCGGGCCGACCGACGCGACGCTGCGCGGCGGTGCGATCGCGTTCGAGATCGACGGCGCGCACCCGCACGACGTTGCGCAGGTGCTCGACTCGCGCGGCGTCGCCGTACGCGCCGGCCACCACTGCGCCAAGCCCGCGCACGCCCGGTTCGGCGTCCAGAGCTCGACCCGGATGTCGTCGTACCTCTACACGACGCCGGCCGAGATCGACGCGCTGGTCGAGGGCCTGGAATACACCCGCTCATACTTCAAGTTGGACTGAGCGATGACTGCACAGAACCTGGATTCCCTGTACCAAGAGATCATCCTCGACCACTACAAGAACCCCCACGGCAAGGGGCTTCGTGACGAGTTCGAGGCCGAGGTCCACCACGTCAACCCCACCTGTGGCGACGAGGTGACCCTGCGGGTCCACCTCAATGACGGCGTCGTCGAGGACGTCTCGTACGCCGCCGTCGGGTGCTCGATCTCGCAGGCGTCCGCCTCGGTGCTCTACGACCTGGTGGTCGGCAAGAGCGTGGACGACGCGATGGCCGTGCACGAGGAGTTCCTGGCCCTGATGCAGGGGAAGGGCGAGGTAGAGCCCGACGAGGACGTGCTGGAAGACGCCATCGCCTTCGCCGGTGTCGCGAAGTTCCCGGCGCGCGTGAAGTGCGCGCTCCTGTCGTGGATGGCCTGGAAGGACGCGACCTTGCAGTCGTCGAAAGGAAGCAGCAATGACTGACCAGACCCAGCAGAGCCAGATCGACCACGGCGATCTGCCCGAGGTCCCCGAGGCACAAGCAGCAAGCGGCGGCGTCGGCACCACCACGACCGTCGACGACGTCACCGAGGCGATGAAGGACGTCGTCGACCCCGAGCTCGGGATCAACGTCGTCGACCTGGGCCTTGTCTACGACGTCCATCTCGACGACGAGTCCAACCTCGTGCTCGACATGACCCTCACCTCGGCGGCCTGTCCGCTCACCGACGTCATCACAGATCAGACCGAGTCGGCGCTCGAGGGCCTGGTCAACGACGTCGCGATCAACTGGGTCTGGATGCCGCCGTGGGGCCCGGACAAGATCACCCCCGACGGCCGCGAGCAGCTCCGGGCGCTGGGCTTCAACGTCTGACATCTATTGAGGCTCTCCTGAAACTTCCGTGGGTCGCGGACGGCGTGGTCTGAGTCTGCGGCCGCGTGTTCCCGGCCCCGAGTGGTTGCGACCGGAAAGGCGTCGACGCGGAGGAAGCTGGAGGGTCGCGGCGGGCTGTCGACTCGCCGGCGACTACCGCCGCGCTGTTGCCACTGTCAGGGTGGTCGACCACCAGGGTGGTGGCCACGTGACCGAGGTAGTCCACGGAGGAGGGCACCACCCGGGTGCTGTGGTCGCTTCCTCGGCACTGTGGCCTCGATCCGCCACGCCCGATGTGGTGCGCCGTCGGCCGCGGCTGATCATGGCGCGCGTCGCCACCTGTCGGGAGCCGGGCCTGCGGATCGTCGTACGTGCGGACCTTGCGCCAGTGCTCGAGGAGTCGCACGAAGGCCTCCTGGGCGATTTCTTCGGCGTCGGCGCGCTTACCGCCGCGGACGGTGAGGTAGCCGATCAGCCGCAGGCATGCCGCGGCACAGATCTCGGCCACCTCGTCGCTGGCCCCCCTGCGTACACCTAGCACACGTCCCAGGACGGGGCGAGGGTCCTTCTCAGCGGGCAGTGACGCCGTACTTCTCGTCGGTGTAGCGCCGCAACGTCCGCAGGAACCAGCGGAACGTCAGGTTCATGACCGGCTTTCCGAGCGGCGTCACGAACCGGGACGGCCCGGTCACGTCCAGCGCGAGCGTCCAGGTCAGGTGGCAGCCCTGTGGCGTCCGGACGACGTCGTAGCGCTCGGCGAACGCGCGGATCGTCTTCTCCGAGGCAGTGTTGAAGCGGAACGCCATCCGGGTCGGCGGCTCCCAGAGCAGGAACTCCTCGTCGCCGACCAGCCCGCCGCGCATGTGGACGGTGCGGGTGGTGCCGACGCCCCGCGGGGGTGCGCTGGTCCAGGTGACCTTGGTGATGACCTTCGCCCAGTGCGGCCACGCGTCGGCGTCCTCGAGCACCTCGAAGAGCTGCTCCGGCGTGATCGCCAGGTCGACGCTGTTGGCGTAGCGGAAGCGGGCGGTGTCGACGAAGTCGACGTCCACCAGCTCGCAGGGATGCATGTCGGTCACGCGCCGATAATAGAACAAGTTCTACTTAGAGATCGTCTCGTCCGTGGAACACCTCGAACAGCGGCTCGAGCGGGATCGCGAGATCGACGCTGTTGGAGAAGCGGTGCGGAGCGGTCTCGACGTAGCGGTCGTCCACCAGCTGGAGGTCGCGCATGCGGGGCACACGGGGAGCTTAGGCCCGGTCGTCGGTAGCGTCAGGCGCATGAGTGCCGTCCTCGTCCCGCCCGCCCGACTGGAGCGATGGGTGGACAACTTCACGGTCCGGCACGGCGCGACCGAGGTGCGGGTCGTCGACGGCGAGCTCCGCGGTGCTGGCGAGGACGGGTCCTGGTTCGCGGCCCGACTTCCGTTCGGGCACCCGTACGACGACGTGGCCGACGTCGGCGTTTTCGTCGCGGCCGCGAGTCCGCCCCCGGCGTGGGGCGTGCTGCTCGTGCGCAAGGGCGGCTTCGCCGTCGCCCGGCTGGCGGGGGAGCGGCCGGTCGAGTCGAAGGTCGGCCAGCGGCACGTCCAGGGGCGCACGAAGGCCGGCGGACAGTCTCAGCAGCGGTTCGCCCGGCGTCGCGACAACCAGGCCAGGGAGGCGTACGGCGCGGCGGCCGATCACGCCGCGCGGATCCTCGCCGGGCTCGACGGGCCGCTCGTCACCGGCGGCGACCACTCGGCGATCGAGGCCGTGCTGACCGACCCGCGGCTGAGAGGGCTGACGGTCGTGGAGCCGTGGCTCGCCGTACCCGACCCGAGGCGGGCGGTCCTGGACGCCTCGATTGCCGACTCGCAATCGATGGTCGTCGACGTCGAGAACGCCGGCTGAGCTAGACCCGGGTCTGAAGTCGATCGATGACCAACGCACCTACGGCGTCGCCCTGGTCAATGCCGAACTCGATCGCCATCGGGTAGTGGATGCCGCCGTACTGCCGCGAGCCGGCTGCCTGCTCGGCTGCTGAGCGGAACGAGTCGAACTCACGGGTGCCCCATTCGGGAACGGCGTTGACGTCGGCGAAGCCGACGTCGCCCAGGAGGTCGGTGAGCACGGTCGCGGCCGCGGCCGAGGCGACCGAGTGTCCGGAGGTGTACTCGGGGAACGGCGGCGTGTCCACCCAGCTCTTCCAGTTGGGATCGATGTGGTCATGCACATAGTCGACGGGCCTGATCAGGTTGTGGCGGTACTTCCACGTCCAGCAGTTCAGGAAGGCGTCGTGCAGGGCGATGCCGGCTCGGGCGTACGCCTCGACCGACCCGGTGAGCGAGAGCTCCTGCTGCTCGCACACCTGGCGGGTGATCTGCATCCAGTGCCCTGCCGGCAGGCCGGAGGTGTGCGGGTTGTCGCGCCAGAACATCGCCGTCTCGCGCTGGGCCTGGGTCAGGGCAAGTCCGGTCTGGTAGGTCGCGTTGGCCTGATCCCAGAATGCCGAGCCCTCGGTGGTGGAGAAAGGTACGTGCACCACGGGGACTACCTCGTCGGGCTGCCGCAGGACCATCGGCCGCACTTCCGAGAAGTGGGCTCCGATCGCCACGTCGAAGCCTGGCGGGCTCGGGCGCCAGAGGGAGGGGCCGACCGGCGGCGAATAGGGACGCAGCGACTGTTCGTACCTATCAGTGGACGCCCAACCAACCAGTGCGCGACCCAGCCGTACGCCGTGCTCGATCGACGTGCTGACGACGCCGGCCGGCACGCCTGCCGCGCGCCGGAGTCGCACCTGACGCTTGAAGGATAGAGGGCGTAAGTGCCGTCCGCGCCGGTCTCGGCGACCTTTGCGGCCTCCCAGCCGTCCGGCGCCGACGGGTTCGCCTGGTAGGCCGTGACGGTGACAGCGGGCATGTTGACGCCGTCGACGGTGACGGAGCCGGTGATGGGGACGTTGAGTCCGAGGTCGGCGTCGATGTCCGCCACGTCATCGGCGACGACGACGTCATCGGCCGCTCCGACGGTGGTGGCCCTGTCCTAGTACTGGGTCTGGTGCGGGCCGTGTGCGTCCGAGAAGCCGACGCGGTAGGTCCCGTCCGGCACGTGCACCGCGTAGGTTCCGTCGGCCGCCGGCTGGGTCGTCCCGCAGGCTTCACCCGGTTCCGATCCGCTGACCTGCCAACAGAACGCCTCGACCGTCACGCCCTGCAGAGGCGCGCCGCTGCCGGCCTCGGTCACGGTCCCGCTCAGCGTGCCGTTGGCGGCCTGGGCGGGGACAACACTGCCGGTCAAGGTGAGCCCGGCCATCACCACGCCGGTGAGCAATGCGGCGAGCATTCTCCGGCGGTGTCGCTTCGGAAGATGCATGAGGTGGCTCCTGAGCTGCGAGAGCGAGACCCCGAGAATGGCGGCAGGCCGCGAGCTGCCCGAGCCACGACCCTCCTCCGGCCGCGTCCCGAGCCACAAGGTCACCGCGTCCTGATCAACTCGGGAACTCTGGTCCGAACCGCCGGGAAGATCGCGGCGTTGAGTGACACGACCCTTGCTGACCGAGGACAATCCCGGCCATGACAGCCGCTCGGCTCGCACCCTCATGGGTGGCCTGGTGCATTGGGACGGTGATCGTCCTCGCCCTCCCCGGCATGCTCCTGCTCGAGTCGAGCGCGGAGGAGTACGGCTATGAACCGGTGACGATCGTCTGGAACTTCGGTGCCATTCTCATGTTCCTCGCCGTCGGCCTCACGCTCGCGGTGAAGGTCTCACGAAACTCGATCGGCTGGCTCTTGCTCGGCCTGGCCGCTGGGATGGTGCTCGAAGGCCTTACCGGCGCCTACGCCGGATACTCGCTCAACCGCGACGCTGATCTGCCCGGTGTTCGCCTTGCCGCAGCCTGGTGCAGCTCGTGGTGGCCGCTGTGGTTCGGCATCCTCGGCGCGATCGTCTTCCTGTTGCCGGACGGCAGACTCCCGTCGCGGCGGTGGCGGCCGGTCGCGGGAGCAGGAGTAGGCGCGGCCACGCTGGCGACGGTCGGCGGCCTTCTCGGAACCGAGCAGCGGGTCGAGGCCCTCGAGGAGGTCGAGCCGTACGGCGTCCTTCCGGCGGGCATCACCGAGGTGATGCTCGGCGCCGGGCTCATCGGCATGACCGTCGTCCTGGTCCTCGTCGTCCTCGCCATCGTGAGCCGGTACCGCCACGCCAGCAGGGAGGTGCGGACCCAGCTCAAGTGGATCGCCTACGCCGCCTCGCTGTTCCCGGTGGCGCTCGCAGCCTGGGTGATCGAGAGTGCCGTCGGCTCAGGTCCGGCCGTCGTCACCCAGGTCTCGCTCGGCCTGGCGATCGTCGGTTTCTGCTGCGCGATCGCGATCGCCGTGCTGCGCTACCGGCTCTATGACGTCGACGTCGTGATCAATCGGACGGTGGTCTACGGAACGTTGACGCTGGTGGTGGTCGCCGGCTACGTCGGGCTGGTGGCCGGGTTGGACGCTCTGCTCGGATCGCGGGGTTGGGCGGGGGTCATCGCAGCAGGTGCGGTTGCCGTTGCCGTCCAGCCATTGCGGGAACGACTCCAACGCGGCGTGGACCGTTGGATATACGGCTACCGGTCCGACCCTTACCAGGCGTTGCACCTCCTCGGTGACCGGCTGCAGGCCACGCTCGCTCCGGATCAGGTCCTGCAGGCCATCGTTGGATCGGTCGCCGAGGCGCTGCGCCTCCCCTATGTGGCGGTGACCTTCACCCGCGACGGTGAAGCTGAGACCGCAGCTGCGCACGGAACGCTGGGCCGAGCGAAGTCCGAGCGGAAGCCGTTGCGCTACCGGGACGGCGTCGTCGCGGACCTGGTGGTCGGCGTCCCTGCCGGGCGTGAGCTCACGACCGCAGACCAGCGCCTCCTTGACGACCTCGCGGTCCAAGCCGGCGTCGCGGTGCACGCCGTACGTCTGACCGCCGACCTCCAGCACTCTCGGGAGCGGTTGGTGACGGCTCGCGAGGAGGAACGTCGTCGGGTCCGTCGCGACCTTCACGACGGGCTCGGTCCGACGCTCGCGGCCGCCGTCCTCGGCCTGGACTCTTCGCGCCGTGCCGTCGCAGAGGACCCGGCACGCGCTGAGCAGCTGCTGGTCGATCTGCGCACCCAGATGCAGGACGCGATAGCCGACGTCCGCCGCTTGGTGTACGAGCTGCGTCCACCGGCCCTCGATCAGCTCGGCCTGGTGGGCGCGCTCCGTGAGCACGCAGCGCGCATCTCCAGCCCCAACGGTGGCCTCAAGGTTGCAGTCGACGCGCCGGACGGGCTGCCGGCTCTCTCTGCCGCGGTCGAGGTTGCGGCCTATCGAATCGCCATGGAGGCGATCAACAACGTCCAGCGCCACGCCGAGGCCAAGCGGTGCACCGTGCAGTTCGGGCTGGAGGACGACTTGGAGCTGGTGATCGCCGACGACGGCGCGGGCGTCGCGCCCGGGACCAGCGCGGGCGTCGGAGTGCAATCGATGCGGGAACGCGCTCGCGAACTCGGGGGCTCGTTGACGATCGACGAGCGCGAAGGTGGAGGCACCCGGGTCCTGGCTCGGCTGCCGGTGGGTGGTGCGTCATGACGATGATCCGCGTCCTCGTGGCCGACGACCACCCGATGTTCCGCAACGGGATCGTGAACTCACTGGCGGAGTTGACGGACATCGAGCTGGTGGGAGAGGCAGCCGACGGCGACCTCGCGGTCACGCTCACCGTTGACCTACGGCCCGATGTCGTGCTGATGGATCTCCAGATGCCAGGGCAGAGTGGCATCGAGGCGACGCGGGAGATCTCTCATCGGGCCCCGGACGTCAAAGTCCTGGTTCTCACCATGTTCGAGGACGACGACTCGGTCTTTGCCGCCATGCGTGCCGGGGCGCGGGGGTATCTGCTCAAGGGAGCCGATCAGGACGATGTTGAACGCGCGATCCGCACGGTGGCCGCCGGAGAAGCAGTCTTCGGTGCCGCGGTGGCGTCGCGACTGCTCGGCTACTTTGCGGCGCCGCCAGCGACATCCTTCCCAGAACTGACCGACCGTGAGCGGGAGGTGCTGGAGCTGCTGGCGTCAGGCAGGACCAACCAGGCAATCGCCGACGAGCTCGTGCTAAGTCTCAAGACCGTGCGCAACCACGTCTCGAACGTCTTCGCCAAGCTGCGGGTCGCCGATCGCAACCAGGCGATCATCAAGGCCCGCGATGCCGGGCTTGGCCGCGCCTAGCTGGCCAAGGCCTTGGCGAATGCCGCCGTGGCGATGTCGACCGGGTTCGGAAGACCGGACGTGTCGGCGTCGGGAGCGGACGCGAACTGGGTCGCCAGGATGATCCGGCCGGCAAGGGTCGCGACGATCACGCCGTCGAACCCTTCGCCGGAGACCTCCCACGCGGTGCTCGCGCCGAGCCCGCTGGTGCTGTTGACCTGGGCCGTGACGTCCTGGGGGGCGCCGATCGTGATGGGCGAGCCCTCCGACGTGCCCTCGGTGCAGGCGAGGCCGGCGGTGGCGAGTCCGAACGCCTCGGCGGCCTCGGCCTCGGTCGCGTAGATCGCGATCTCCTCCTGCATCGCGATGTTGCCGTCGACGTGGTCGAGCTGGGTGCCGCCCTGGACCTGCGGCGGGACCTGCTCGTCGACCGGGGCTCCGTCGGGGTCGCACAGGGGCGGGGAGTCCTCGTCGGTGTACTCGCCGAGGGTGAAGTCGGCACCCACCTCTTCCGGAGTGAGCAGCGCCGCTTCGACCTGCTCCTGCGTGATGTCGCCGTCGGTGGGGTCCATCGGGGTGACGTCGGTGGCCGTCGTTTCGGTGGCCGTCGTTTCGGAGGGCGCGGTGACCGTCTCGGTCACCGTGTCGTCGGAGTCGCTGTCCTTGTCGTCGTCGTCGCCACCGCAGCCGGCGAGCAGGGTCGAAAGAGTTATGAGAGTCGCGACAGATGCGACGCGGAGGGAGCGCATGAGTCGAAAAGGTACTGGATCAAGGCGTCAGCCGAGGGTCGTTGAGAAGAACGCGCTGTGCGGATCGAGGACGTACGACCCGAACGGCGCGCACTCGACGAAGCCCCGGGACGCGTAGAGCGCCCGGGCCGCGGCGAAGAAGCCCTGGGTCCCGGTCTCCAGGCTCAGCCGCTGGTAGCCGCGCTCACGTGCGGTGACGAGGACGTGGTCGAGGAGCCGGCTGGCGACCCCACGGCGCCGCGCCGCGGCCGCCGTACGCATTGACTTGATCTCGGCGTGCCCGGCGTCGAGCTCCTTGAGCGCGGCGCACCCGAGCAGCGCTCCGTCGTCGCGCAGCGTCCAGAAGGTCAGCCCGGGGCCGACCAGCTCGGTCGGGTCAAGAGCATGCACGCTCTCCGGCGGCGACGTGGCGCGCATGTCGGCAAGGTGCTCCTCCAGCAGCAGGAGGACATCGGCGCGCAGCGGGTCGTCGACGGCGATCTGCATGGTCCAAGCCTCCCATCCCGGAGGCGCGCCATCGGCTAGCGTCCGTGTCATGTGGCAGCCCGAGCCCGACTGGGTCGCGCTCCCGGGTGGCTCCGGCACGTCGACCGTCGGCGTCTGGCGGACGGCGCTCGGGGGCCGTGCGGTCGTGGTCAAACGACTGGCCGCTCCTCAGCCCGGCGACCCGGCGGCGATGTCAGAACCGACGCACATCGGCTACTGGCGGCGCGAGGCCGATGTGATCACCACCGGGTTGACGGACGCGACCCCGGGCCTGCGAAGCTCCCCGGCCGCGGTCGAGGAGGACCCGGACGGCATCACGATCGTGCGCGACTGGGTCGAGGACGCGGCATCGAGCGGGTTGTTCCTCGCGCTGTGCATGGGCCGGTTCGCCGCCGCCGAGCTGCCGCGACCACGCTTCCTCGCGGTCAGCCTGATGCGCGACCGGTTGGAGCGGGTCGACCGCAACGGCGGCTGGCCGACTCTCGACCGGACAACGGTCGCCGACGTCGCCGACCACCTCTGGCGGCACCGCGTCTCGATGCTCGACGTGCTCGACGAGCTGCCGCAGGTGCCGCAGCACGGCGACCCGACCAGCACGAACCTGCCCGGACGAATCGACGACGACGCGATCGCCATCGACTGGGGGACGCTCGGTGTCGGACCGGTCGGCGGTGACCTCGGCTACCTGTCGTTGTCGTCGCGGGAAGGCTTCGAGCCGTTGCTCGACGCCTACCTGCTGGGCCACGCCGGCGCCGAGCGCGATCAGGTCGTGCTCGGTGCGCAGGTCGTCGCCGTCTACACAGCCCTCAGCCGGGCGGAGTGGGCGCTCGCCCGCGCGGCGACGGGGGAGGGCGCGCTCGCGTCGAAGTACCGCCACCCCGCGGTCGCCCCGCACCTGCGGTGCCTGCAGCGGCAGTTCCCGCACATCGAAGCCCTCTTGGAGATGTGACCTAGGTTTCGCGCATGACCCGTCGAGCCGCCGCGAGTGTCGTCGGTCTGCTGCTCGTCGCGGTGGTCGCGCTTGCGGCCTGCTCCGCGAAGCCAGAGGAAGATGACGACGAGGCGCTCCCGCGGCCCGCACCGGCGGAGCGGCTGCCGGGGCGGTTGGTCGACACCATCGGCTTGGCGTCGTTCAACGAGTACCGGCACCTCCCGCGCCGCGCCTGACCGGTGGATCGACTACCTCTGGATCTCCGATCGCACCCTGCGGACGAAGGCCGATGATCCCGGCACGGGTCAGTTCGTCGAGCAGGAGTCGCTCGGCGGCTACGCGTCCGACCACCGACCGCTGGTGGCGCAGATCCGGTGGTACGACCGCTGACTCAGGGAACCTGCACGCTGTCGACGTCGAACGTCGCGCAGTCGCTCATCGAGCCGCCCCGGAAGCCCTGGTTGAACCAGTACTGCCGCTGCTCCGACGAGCCATGGGTCCACGACTCCGGGGAGACCCGACCCTGGGTCTTCTCCTGGATGTAGTCGTCGCCGACCGCCGCGGCGGCCTCGAACGCGAGCCGGATGTCCTCGTCGGTGATGTCCTCGATGATCGGCTCGCCGTTGGCGTCCGGGACCTTCTCCGCTGCAGCCGTCCACAGACCGGCGAAGCAGTCGGCCTGTAGCTCGAGGCGGACGCCCGGGCTGTCGGGGCCGGTCTGCTGCGAGGTGACCCGGCTCATGTCGCCGATCACGTTGGAGATGTGGTGCCCGTACTCGTGCGCGAGCACGTAGTACTCGACGAATCCGCCGTCCGGGCCGCCGAGCTGGTCCTCCAGCACCCGGTCGAAGAACGTCGTGTCGAGGTAGACGGACTCGTCGGGCGGGCAGTAGAACGGGCCCACGTCCGAGCTGGCCGGGCCGCAACCCGTGTCGACCTGGCCGGTGAACGTGTAAAGGGCCTCGATCGGACGCCAGTTGCGGATGTCCTGCGACTCCCAGAAGTTCGTCAACGAGTTCTCGATCGCGACCCGCGCACAGTCCGGGTTCTCGTTGGCATCCGCGCCGGTCTCGCAGTTGGCGTACCGCGTGTCGTTGAGGTCGCCGGCCGCGCGGTTGGGAGAGGTCCCGTCGTCCCCGATGATGCCGCCGAGGTCGGCGCCGGCGCACTTCGCGATCACCAGGAACACGACGACGAGGATGACCCCGCCGATGCCGCCCTTCCCGCCGATGCCGCCGGGGATCGGCAGCCGCATGCCCGCGCCGCCGCGGCCACTGCCGCCTGCGTCGCGGACGCGAGACCTATCGAGCCGAGCCTTCGGATTGAATCGCACCACGGCTGCACCCTAGGGCACCTTGTCGTTTGGGCCGGTGAGTCCGGCTCGTGGGAGAATCAGCCACGTCATGATCACGGTTCACCAGCTCGAGGTCAGAGCCGGTGCCCGGCTTCTGATGGAGCACGTCACGTTCCGGGTGGCCGCCGGCGACAAGGTCGGCCTGGTCGGGCGCAACGGCGCCGGCAAGACCACGCTCACCAAGATCCTCGCGGGTGAGGCGCTGCCCGCCGGTGGGTCGGTCACCGCGAGCGGCGCGGTCGGCTACCTGCCGCAGGATCCCCGCTCGGGCGACCCCGACCAGTTGGCCCGCGACCGGATCCTGTCGGCGCGTGGCCTCGACGACGTCGTACGACGACTCCGGGCGGCCGAGCACGAGATGGGCAGTGACGACACCACGGTGCGCGAGCGGGCGATGCGGCGCTACGAGCGCGCCGACGCCGAGCTCCATGCCGGCGGCGGATACGCAGCCGAGTCGGAGGCGGCGACTATCGCGCACAGCCTTGGCATCACCGACCGGCTCCTCGGCCAGCAGCTGAAGACGCTCTCGGGCGGTCAGCGGCGTCGGGTCGAGCTCGCGCGGATCCTGTTCTCCGACGCCGAGACCCTGCTGCTCGACGAGCCAACCAACCACCTCGACGCGGACTCGATCGTGTGGTTGCGAGACTTCCTCAAGGCGTTCCCCGGCGGCATCGTCGTGATCAGCCACGACACCGACCTGCTGGAGACGACGGTCAACCGGGTGCTGCACCTCGACGCCAACCGGGCAGCCATCGACACCTACAACATCGGGTGGAAGGCCTACCTCCAGCAGCGCGAGACCGACGAGAAGCGGCGCAAGCGGGAGCGGTCCAACGCCGAGGCGAAGGCCAAGACCCTCACCGACCAGGCCAACAAGATGCGGGCCAAGGCCACCAAGGCCCAGGCTGCGCAGTCGATGCTCAAGCGCGCCGAGCGGATGATGGCGGGCGTCGAGGCGGAGCGACAGTCCGACAAGGTAGCTCGGATCGCGTTCCCGAAGCCGGCGCCCTGCGGCAAGACCCCGCTCACTGCCGCCGAGCTGTCGAAGTCCTACGGGTCGCTCGAGGTGTTCACCGACGTCGACCTGGCGATCGACAAGGGGTCGCGGGTCGTCATCCTCGGCCTCAACGGTGCGGGCAAGACCACGTTGCTGCGGATCCTCGCCGGAGTCGACCAGTCGGACACCGGTGCGGTGGTGCCCGGTCACGGGCTCAAGCTCGGCTACTACGCCCAGGAGCACGAGACCCTCGACATCGGTCGGACGGTCCTGGAGAACATGCAGTCCGCCGCGCCGCAGCTCACCGACACCGAGGCGCGTTCGGTACTCGGCTCGTTCCTCTTCTCGGGCGAGGACGCGCACAAGCCGGCCGGGGTGCTGTCGGGTGGTGAGAAGACCCGCCTCGCGCTGGCGAGCCTGGTCGTGTCGCAGGCCAACGTCCTGCTGCTCGACGAGCCGACCAACAACCTCGATCCCGCGTCCCGCGAAGAGGTGCTGGCTGCGATCCGCTCCTACGAGGGCGCCATCGTGCTCGTGACCCACGACGAAGGCGCCGTACACGCCCTCGAGCCGGACCGGGTGCTGATCCTCCCCGACGGCGTCGAGGACCTCTGGAACGTCGACTACGCCGACCTGGTCGCGCTCGCCTGACCCGCGGACTACTCCTCGGCGATCGCCGCGAGGACGTTCATCCGCGACGCCCGGACCGAGGGGATCACCGCGGCGAGCACGCCGACCGCGACCGCGGTCACCAGGAAGACCACGAGCTGGGAGAACGGCAGCGCCAGGCTGGAGAGGTCCTCCTTCAGCGTCTCGCGGAGGGTCACGCCGATCACGAGGCCGAGCCCGAGGCCGAGCACCGCCCCGAGGAGCGCGATCGCCACCGACTCGAGCGTGATCATCCGCCGGAGCCGGCTGCGACTCATCCCGATTGCTCGCAGCAGCCCGACCTCACGGGTCCGCTCGATGACGCTGAGGCCGAGAGTGTTCACGATCCCGAAGACCGCGATCACGATCGCGAGCGCCAGGAGGCCGTAGATGATGTACAGCAGCTGGTTGACCTGGTCTCGGATCGAGTCGCTGAAGCCTTCCTTGTCGTAGACGGCGACGATCGGTACGTCGGACGCGGCGTCGTCGAGGTCGTCCTTCACCTGCCCGGCGTCTGCGCCGGGCTCGAGAAGGATGCTGATGCCGGTGTCCTGCCGGGTCAGCCCGGCCTTTTCGATCTGGGCGATCGGCATGCTGACCCACGCCGTCACCTCGGACGGCTTGATCAGCCCGACTACCTCGAGAGTCAGCTTCTTGCCGCCCGGGAAGGACAGCTTGATCGGGTCGCCGAGGTCGAGGCCGAGGTCGGCGGCGTACTCGTCGGTGACGAAGGCCTCCGCGCCATGCAGATCGGTCGTGCCCTCCACGACGTCGAGGTCGTAGATGTCGGTGAACGCTGCGTCGTTGGCCGCGACGTACTCGGTGTCGCCGTCGATCTTGGCGCCTACGTACTGCTGCCGGCTCATGACCTCGACGCCGTCGACGTTCTCGAGATCGTCGCCGACGCTCGTCGAGAACGGCAGGAAGTTGACGCTCTGGACGAGGTAGTCCGCGGTGAACTCGTCGTCGACGAGGTCGTCGATCGACTTGTTCATCGACGCGGCGAGGACCCCGATCGTCGAGACGAGCGCGAGTCCGATCATCAGCGCCGATGCGGTCGCTCCGGTACGGCGCGGGTCACGCAGTGCGTTCTCGCCGGCGAGCCGGCCCGACGCCCCGAACAGCCGTCCGAACACGGCCCGGCACCCGATCAGGACGGGCTTGCCGATGATCGGGCTGATCACCGCGACGGTGAGGATCCAGATCACGGCACCGATGCCGACCCACAGCGCATCCGGCCCGGGTGCGCCCATGACGCCCCAGGCAGCCGCCACCGCGCCGGCGACGAGCAGACCGGCACCGATCGTGGCGCGCCGACCGAGCGGCGCCGGCGCGTGTGGCGCCTCCGCCCGCATGGCCGCGACGGGCGCGACCCGGCCCGCGCGGCGCGCGGGAAGGTAGGCGGCGATCATCGAGACCACGACGCCGACCAGGTAGCTGACGATGACCGCCGTCGATGTCAGGTCCAAGGCGTTGCCGGAGATGTCGAGACCGATCGCGCGGAACAGGGAGGCCAGGCCGCGAGCGAGCACCCAGCCGATCGCAATGCCCAACGTCGACGCGACGAGGGAGAGCACCAGCGCCTCGAGCAGCACCGAGCGGGTCACCTGTTCTCGGCCGGCGCCGAGCGCGCGCATGAGCGCGAGCTCCCGGGAACGCTGCGCGACCAGGATCGAGAAGGTGTTCAGGATGATGAAGCCGCCGACCAGCACGGCGATCCCCGCGAAGATCAGCAGGAAGATGTTGATGATCCCGAGGAACTCCCCGATCGCGGCCAGGGACTCGTCGGCCACCTTGTCGCCAGTGACCGCCTCGAGGTCGTCCGGGATGACCTTCGCGGCCGCGTCGGCGAGCTCCTCCTGGGAGACGCCGTCGGTCGCCGTGAGGGAGACGCGGTTGAAGAGGACCTTGCCGTCGAGGAACAGCCGCTGCGCTCCCTCGGTGGAGAAGATGAGCAGCGTCGCGCCCGCGGTGCCGCCACCGTTGAACTCGGCAGTGCCGACCAGATTGGCGGTCTGCTCGATCTCGCCGTACGGCGACAGCAGTTGGACGTCGTCGCCGAGCTCGTAGTCGCCGTTCTCGGCAGCCCCGGTGTCGAGCACGATCTCGCGGTCGCCCTCGGGCCAGCGTCCGCTGTCGAGCTCGAGGATCGACCCGCCGTCCATGTTGGGGCCGTCGTGGTAGTTGAAGGCGAGCGTCGGGGCCCCGGTGCCGCCCACGAGGGTGCCGTCCGAGGCGAGCAGGCTCATGCCGAAGCCCGCGATGTCGCCATCGGCGCGGTCGACCTCGGGCAGCGCCTCGAGGTCCGCGATCGTCTTCGCCGTCACGACGTTCTTCGGCGTGCCCGAGTCGCCCGCGTCGAACTCGGCGAAGTCCGTGGCGCGGACCACGCCGTCGGGTGTGGAGCCGTAGATGATGCCGTCGAAGGTCGTCGACAGGCCGTTGCTGAACACGAGCACGCCGGACAGGAAAGCGACGCCGAGCACGATCGACAGCCCGCTCATGACGAGCCGGAGCTTGCGCGCCAGCAGGTTGCGCAGGGTCAGCCTGAACATCGTCAGGCTGACTCTGCGGAGGACGCGGCGAGGGTCTGGAGCGCCGCCATGTGCGCGAGGATCTGCTCGCGGTCTGGGTTGGCGAGTCGGTCGACGACCTTGCCGTCGGCGAGGAAGACGACGCTGTCGCAGTACGACGCCGCGACGGGGTCGTGGGTCACCATCACTACCGTCTGCCCGAACTCGTCGACGCTGCGGCGCAGGAACGTCAGCACTTCGGCGCCGGACGTGCTGTCGAGGTTTCCGGTCGGCTCGTCCGCGAACACGATGGACGGCTTGCTGGCGAGCGCCCGCGCACAGGCGACCCGCTGCTGCTGGCCACCGGACATCTCACTCGGCCGGTGGCCGAGCCGGTCGCGCAGGCCGACGGCGTCGACGACGGTGTCGAACCAGGCCTGGTCGACCTTCGCGCCGGCGAGGTTGAGCGGCAGCAGGATGTTTTCCCTCGCGGTGAGGGTCGGGATCAGGTTGAACGCCTGGAAGACGAACCCGATCCGCTCCCGCCGCAAGGCGGTCAGCGCCTTGTCGCTGAGGCCGGTGAGCGAGGTCCCGTCGACCTCCACGGTGCCCGCGGTCGGTGTGTCGAGCGCGGCCAGGCAGTGCATCAGCGTGGACTTGCCGGAGCCCGATGGGCCCATGATGGCCGTGAACCTGCCGGCCTCCAGATCGACGGTGACGCCGGCGAGGGCGTGGACTTCCGACTGGCCGGATCCGTAGACCTTGCGGAGGTCGACGGCGCGTGCGGCAACAGGCGGGCGGTGGGGGTCGCTCGTCATGCGCCCACCCTGCCCGATGGTCGGTTGGGTCCGCATCGGGATATCCCCGAGTGATCCCTAGGGCAGCAGCAACGCCGAGTCGCCGAACTCGTGCCAGAGGTAGTGGGCGTCGACGGCCGCGGCATAGGCGCGCTGCGTCAGGTCGCGACCGGCGACGGCCTCGACCAGCAGCAGGTGCGACGCCTCGGGGTCGTGCCAGCCGGTGATCAGGCCGTCGACGATCCGGGGCGGGTCCGCGGGCGTCACCACGCGCGAGGTCCAGCCGCGGGCGGCCACCAGCCGGGTTCCGTCCGCGGCCGCCTGGACCGCTGACTCGAGGGCGCGGGTGACGGTGGTGCCGACCGCGATGACGCGCCCGCCTCCCGCGCGGGCCGCGTTGACGACGGCGGCCGTCGTGCCGCTCACCTCGAACCGCTCGGGCTGGGGCGCCTCCCCGGCCTCCTGCGAGGAGACGCCGGTGTGCAGGGTGACCGGAGCGACCACCACGCCGTTGGCAACCAACCGGGTCACCAGCTCGGCCGTGAACGGCCGACCGGCGGACGGGATCTCTGCGCTGCCCGGTCGGTGTCCGAACACCGTCTGGTAGTCGCTGAGCGGGTACCGGTCGGCCAGGTAGCCGTAGGAGATCGGCCGCCCGTAGCGACGCGCCGCGGCGACCAGGTCTCCGTCGGGCTCGGCCCGCCACAGCCGGTTGCCGGATCCGGTCGGGGAGGAGCTGGTCTCCGGGTACGGCGACACCAGGCCCAGCCGCGCGACGCCGGCCGCGATCTCCAGCACGTCGCCCGCCTCGGCGTCGAGCACCGACCGGTCGGCGTCGGGTGCCCGGCGTACCTCCACGACCCAGGTGCCGTCGGGCAACGGGGCCGCGAGGTGGACCACCACCGGTCCGTGCCTGTCCGAGGTCGCGTCGAGCTGCGCGGCGATGGTCGCCGAGTCGTTGACGACGATTACGTCGCCGGGCCGTAGGTGCTCGGCGAGGTGGTTGAACCGGGTGTGGGTCAGACCGTGGACGCCGTCGGCGACCAGCAACCGGACGCGGTCCCGGGCGACGCCGCGCCGCTCGGCCGGTGCCGGGGCGAACGTGCTCGGCGGTGCGGCGAAGCTGGTTGTCGGTCGCTCGTCGAGGAGCTTCACTCAGACCACCGCGCCGATCTGCGCCCCCGTGGCCGCCCGCAGCGCGGGGAAGTCGGCTGCGCGGTAGCGACCGGACGGCGGCCGGCTCGCCAGCAGCGCGAGCAGGTGCGGCACCACCGACTCGGGCAGCGGTCGGTCCGAGATGTCCTCGCCGGGGAACCAGTCCTGGTGCATCTGGGTCCGCATGTCGCCCGGGTCGACGGCGTACGCCGTGATCGCGTCGTTCTCGGCGGCGAACGTCAGCGTGACGTGGTCGAGGCCGGCCTTCGAGGCGCTGTAGAGGCCCCACCCGGCGTAGTGCTCGACGGCGGCATCGGAGGAGATGGACAGCAACACACCGCGGGACGCGGCGAGGGTGGGCAGCAGCAGAGAGGTCAGCACCAGGGGAGCGCCGAGGTTGTGGCGCCACACGTACTGGAGGTCGTCGGGCGTCGTGTCGGCCAGCAGCCGGTGGCGGGTGTCGCCGCTGATCGGACCCAGCGCGCTGGCGTTGTGGACCAGGAGGTCGAGGTGGCCGAGGTCGTCGACCGCCGAGCGGAGCGCGTCACGATGCTCGGCATCGGTCACGTCGCCCGCGATGGCAGTGACCCGGTCGGCGCCGGGGAGCTCTTGGAGCTGGTCGAGCCGGTTCGCGTCGCGGCCGTCGGTGACGACGTGCCAGCCGTGGTCGGTGAGAGCGGCCACGAGCGCGCGGCCGAGTCCGGCGGAGCCGCCGGTGATGAGTGCTGTGTTCATGCCCACCATCGTGAAACGTGAAGTTAACTTGAAGTCAAGGCATTCGCGAGATTTTCGAGGAGCGTGCGGATCGGCCTGGAGCGAGGCAGCATGGGCGCATGCCCCGGCGCCGCCGCACGACCCGAGCGCTCCTCGTGGTCGCGGTGGCGTCGTCCACCCTGGTCGCCTGCATGGACGAGCCGTCCCCTGGCGAGGCCTTGTCGTCGTCCGACCCGGCAGCGGAGCCCCTCGAGATCCGCGTCCCGCTGTCCGCTGAGCCGGGCGAGGTGCCGCCGGCGGTGGTGGCGTCCGACCAGGCTTTGTCCGGCGTGACCTACCAGGTGAAGCGGGACGACACCGTCGTCGGCGGCGGAGAGCTCGAGCCGCTCGACGCCCCCGCCGAGCCGTGGGACCACGCCGCGTTGGCCGACCTGTCGACGATCACCGAGCCCGGCGTCTACGAACTCGTCGTGGACGGCGCCACGTCCGCTCCGATCGACGTGGACGATCACGCCTACCGGGACGTGCTCCTCTCGACCCTGAGCATCTTCGACTCCAACGCGGACGGCGACGAGCCGTCCAGCTGGCACGAGCCCAGCCATCTCAACGACGCCCGGGCCCGGATCGCCAACGGCCCGCGCCGAGGCGACCGGATCGACGTCAAGGGTGGCTGGATGGACGCCGGGGACCAGCTGAAGTTCACGGTCACCACGGCCTTTACGACGCTGATGCTCGAGCTCGCCGCCGCGAACCAGACGGCAGGACGCGACCAGATCCTCGACGCGGCCGGGATCGGCGTCCGGTGGCTGCTCAAGGCGCACCGGCGCGGAGTCTTCGTCGCCCAGGTCGGGCACACCGACGCCGACCACAACGCCGGCTTCCGCGACCCGACCGTCGACGACACCAGCGACGACCGGCGCCGGCGGGTGCGGCCGTCGTACGTCCTGACCGACCGGACCGGCGGTTCCGACGTCGCCGCGGCAGTCGCCGCGGCGCTCGCGACGGCATCGTTGAGGGTCGGACCGCGCCAGCAGGAGCGGCTGGTCGCTGCCGCCCGGGCCTGGTTGGTCGAGGCGCGGCGGCTCGGCGCCGTGTGGCGGAACTGCTGCTACCAGCAGGGCAGCTGGCGCGACGACCTCGCCGTGGCCCAAGCGGCGCTGTGGCGGGCCACCGGCCGGAGGTCGTACGCCGACGCCGCCTTGGCGTCGCTCAGGCGGGCGACGGACGACGGCGGGAGCAACTGGCTGGTCGCCGCCGACAGCTACGAGATGTCCGCGATCGCGGCCGCCACCCTGTGCGGCGTGCTGGTCGGCGGACCGGCGCCCGCCGCCGTACGACGGCCGGCCTGCCGGATCCTGCGCGACGGCGGTGGTGCGTGGATCAACCTGGTCGACACCGACACGGCCTTCGGCCGGGCTGGCTACGCCCAGTGGGCGTCGGTGCGGCAGTCGGAGTCGGGCGCCATCGTGCTCGAGCTGGCCAGGCGGGCCGGGCTCGACGGAGCGGAGCGGGCCCAGCAGCGGGCAACCGGCTGGTTCCTCGGCGTCAACCCGTGGCAGCTGCGCTGGCAGGCCGGGGAAGGGGGCATCGAGCATCCCTACCACTGGGTCCAGACGGTGGACCTCGGCCTGGCCGGGGCGGTGGTCGGCGGACCGGCCCCGCTGGCCGACATCAACGACAACCGGCCGGACGCCCTGACGCTGGGCGACCTCGACACGGACCAGCAGACCTACCAGGACCTGGCCGACGACTACGTGATGAACGAGGTCGGGATCGGCTACTCCGCGCCCGCCGCGCTGCATTTCGCCCTGATCTCGCCGGACTGACATGGCAGGGTGATCCCCATGGCGGAGTTCGTGGGGGCTATCGACCAGGGCACCACCAGCACCCGGTTCATGGTGTTCGACCATGCCGGCGCCGAGGTGGCGCGCCACCAGCTCGAGCACGAGCAGGTGCTGCCACGGGCCGGCTGGGTCGAGCACAACCCGGTCGAGATCTGGGAACGGACGTCGAGCGTGGTGCAGACCGCGCTCGGCAAGGCCGGGCTGCACCACAGCGACCTGGCAGCGGTCGGCATCACCAACCAGCGAGAGACGACGTTCGTCTGGGACCGCCGCACCGGCCGCCCCCTGCACAACGCGATCGTCTGGCAGGACACCCGCACCGATGCGATCGCCGCGGCGCTGGACCGGGACGGTCGTGGTGACGTGATTCGCCGGCGGGCCGGGTTGCCGCCGGCGACGTACTTCTCGGGTGGAAAGCTGCAATGGATCCTCGAGCAGGTCGTCGGCGTCCGGGAGGCCGCCGAGCGCGGCGACGCGCTCTTCGGTACGGCGGACACGTGGGTGCTCTGGCACCTGACCGGCGGCCCGGACGGCGGGGTCCACGTCACCGACGTCACCAACGCCAGCCGCACCATGCTGATGGACCTCGAGACGCTCGACTGGGACGACGAGCTGCTCGCCTTCTTCGGGGTGCCGCGGGCGATGCTGCCGCAGATCCGTGAGTCGTCGGCGTCGGCCGACGCCGGACCGTTCGGGACCACGCGGACGGCCGGCCCGTTCGGCGGCGAGGTCGCGCTCACCGGGATCCTGGGTGACCAGCAGGCCGCGACGGTCGGGCAGGTCTGCTTCGCCCCCGGCGAGGCCAAGAACACCTACGGCACCGGCAACTTCATGCTCCTCAACACCGGCACCGAGATCGTCCGCTCCAAGTCCGGGCTGCTCACGACGCCGGCCTACCGGCTCGGCGACGAGCCATGCATCTATGCGCTCGAGGGATCGATCGCGGTCACCGGATCCGCGGTCCAGTGGCTGCGGGACCAGCTCGGCATCATCAGCGGCGCCGCGGAGTCCGAGGCGCTGGCCCGGCAGGTCGAGGACAACGGCGGCGTCTACTTCGTCCCAGCGTTCTCCGGACTGTTCGCGCCGTACTGGCGCTCCGACGCCCGCGGCGCGATCGTCGGGCTCTCGCGCTACAACACCAATGCTCACTTGGCCCGCGCCACGCTCGAGGCGATCTGCTATCAGTCCCGCGACGTCGTCGAGGCGATGACCGCCGACTCGGGGGTCGAGCTCGAGGTGCTGAAGGTCGACGGGGGAGTGACGCTCAACAGCCTCTGCATGCAGATCCAGGCCGACGTGCTGGGCGTCCCGGTGAGCCGGCCCGTCGTACCCGAGACCACCGCGCTCGGCGCCGCCTACGCCGCCGGGCTGTCGGTCGGGTTCTGGCGCGACACCGACGAGCTCCGCCAGAACTGGCGCGAGGACACCCGCTGGGAGCCGACCTGGGACGAGACGCAACGCGAGGAGGGTTACGCACGCTGGAAGAAGGCCGTGGAGCGCACCCTCGACTGGGTCGAGGTCTGATGACACCCGCCGCACTCTCGCCCCGCGCCCGATCGGCCGCGCTCAAGAAGCTCGCCGCCCAGCAGCTCGACGTGCTCGTGATCGGCGGCGGCGTGGTCGGATCCGGTTGCGCTCTCGACGCCGCGACCCGCGGGCTCAAGGTCGGCCTCGTCGAGGCGCGGGACTTCGCGTCCGGCACGTCAAGCCGGAGCTCCAAGCTGATCCACGGTGGCCTGCGCTACCTGGAGATGCTCGACTTCCGGCTGGTTGCCGAGGCGCTCAAGGAACGTGGTCTGCTGATGCGACGGCTGGCGCCGCACCTCGTCCGTCCGGTGCCGTTCCTCTACCCGCTCACGGGCCGCGGCTGGGAGCGCTGGTACGCCGGCTCCGGCGTCGCCATGTACGACGCGCTGACCAAGGCCAGCGGCTACGGCGCGGGCATGCCCGTCCACCGTCACCTGACCCGGCACGGTGCGCGCAAGGCGTTCCCGTCACTACGCAAGGACGCCCTGGTCGGTGCGATCAAGTACTACGACGCGCAGGTCGACGACGCGCGGCACACCATGTTCCTGGCCCGCACGGCGGCGACGTATGGCGCCGCGGTCGCCAGCCGCACCCGCGTCATCGGCCTGATCAAGGAGAGCGAGCGGGTCGTCGGCGCCGAGGTGATCGACCTCGAGACCGGCAACCGGTTCGAGATCCGGGCGTCCCAGGTGATCAACGCCACCGGCGTGTGGACCGACGAGACCCAGGCGATGGCGAGGGAGCGCGGCCAGTTCAAGGTGCGGGCCAGCAAGGGCATCCACCTGGTGGTGCCGCGAGATCGGATCCGCGGCGAGACCGGGCTGATCCTGCGCACCGAGACCTCGGTGCTCTTCGTGATCCCGTGGAAGCGGCACTGGATCATCGGCACGACCGACACCGACTGGGAGCTCTCGAAGGACCATCCGGCGGCGAGCTCCAGCGACATCGACTACCTGCTCGAGAACGTCAACCGGGTGCTCGAGGTGCCGCTGACCCGCGACGACGTCGAAGGCGTCTACGCCGGGCTGCGCCCGCTGCTCGCCGGCGAGGACGCGGCGACGTCCAAGCTGTCCCGCGAGCATGCGGTCGCCCACTCGGTGCCGGGCCTGGTGGTGGTCGCCGGCGGCAAGTACACGACCTACCGGGTGATGGCTGCCGACGCCGTCGACGAGGCCGTGCGTGGGCTCGAGATCGCGATGGGCAAGGCGGCCGGTCCGTGCGTGACCGAGCAGATCCCGCTGGTGGGCGCCGACGGCTACCACGCGCTGTGGAACCAGCGGCACACCCTGGCGGCCCAGTCGGGGCTCGCGATCAACCGGGTCGAGCACCTGTTGGAGCGCTACGGGTCGCTGGTGCTGGAGGTGCTCGACCTGATCGCCGCCGAGCCCGACCTGGCCGAGCCGCTGCCCGGGGCTGAGGACTACCTGCAGGCGGAGGCCGTCTACGCGGTCACCCACGAAGGTGCGCGGCACCTCGACGACGTCCTGACCCGGCGGCTCCGGGTGTCGATCGAGACGTTCGACCGTGGCGCCGCCGCGGCGCCGTACGTCGCCGACCTCGCCCGCGGCTACCTCGGCTGGGACAGCAAGCAGCGCGAGCGCGAGCTCGAGCACTACCTCAAGCGGGTCGAGGCCGAGCGCGAGAGCCAGCGGCAGCCGGACGACCACACCGCCGATGCCGCACGGAAGGGCGCACCCGACGTGGTGCCGGTGTCACACGTGCCCGAGTCGTAATCTCGCGGCATGGACCTCGATCTGCGCGACCGCGTCTTCATCGTCACGGGCGGCACCCGTGGCCTCGGCCGGGCGACGGCGGAGGCGCTCGCGGCCGAGGGTGCGCGGGTCGTGATCTCCAGTCGGTCGCAGGAGCACGTCGACTCCGCGGTCCCGGCGCTCTCGGTGCTGGGAGCGGACCAGGTGCTCGGCGTGGTCGCGGACAACGCGGACCCGGCGACTCCTGGGCGGCTGATCGACGCAGCGCAAGAGCAGTGGGGACGGCTCGACGGCGCCCTGATCAGTGTCGGTGGCCCGCAGGCCGGCCGGATCGACGCGATCACCGACGATCAGTGGACCACGGCCTTCGAGTCGGTGTTCCTCGGCAGCGTCCGGCTGGCGCGAGAGATCGGCGCGGTCCTTCCCGAGGACGGCGCGCTCGCGCTGGTGCTCTCCACGAGTGTTCGCGAGCCGGTGCCCGGGCTGACCGTGTCCAACGGCCTGCGCCCCGGGCTGGCGATGGTCGCGAAGGACCTCGCCGACGAGCTGGGGCCGCGGAGCGTGCGCGTCAACGGGCTGCTGCCGGGCCGGATCGGCACCGAGCGGGTCGCCGAGCTGGACGCGTCGACGGGCGATGCGGACGCCGCCCGTGCGGGGTGGATGGAGCGGATCCCGCTACGGAGGTACGGCGCGCCCGCCGAGTTCGGCCGGGTCGCCGCCTTTCTGCTGTCCCCGGCGGCGTCGTACGTCACCGGTGCGATGATGGCGGTCGACGGGGGCATCACCCGCTCATTCTGAGCCTGGGTCGCGTCGCCGGCTCCGGGCCCCGCGCCGCCCGTTCTTCCGCTCGTCCCAGGCCAGGTAGCCGAAGCCACCGAGGGCGAGCACGCCGAAGAACCACCACTGGAGCCCGTAGAAGAAGTGGGGGCCCTCGCCGGTGTCCGGCTCCTCGGACGGTTCGAGCGACTCCTCCGGCTCGGGATCCTCGGAGAGCAGCTCCACGAAGCCGCCGTAGACCTCCCGATCGAGGGCCTCGCCGATCGCCGTACTGGAGATCGCGCGCATGCCACCGTCGGACACGTCGGTGCTGTCGCCCGTGCCGTCGGTGCGCGCCCAGGCCGTGATCGTGACCTCGCCCGCGGGCGGCGCGGGAGCGTCGTCGCCGGCGCCCGCGGGCGGTCCGTCGTAGGCCAGCCAGCCGCGGTCGACCACCAGCGCGGTCCCGTCGGACGTCACCAGGGGCACGACGACCTGCACGCCGGGCGCCCCGTCCCGGGTTCGGTAGCGGACGACGAGCGTGTCGTCGACGGCGTAGGTGCCGGTGGCCTCGATGACGGTGTACTCCTCGTCCTTCGCGACCGGTTCGCCCGGAGCAAGCACGTCGTCGACGGGCACCGGGTCCTCGTGCGCGTTGCCCTCGATGACCTCGTTCAGATCGCGCCGGTCGTCGAGCCGGCCGAACTGCCACTCGCCGAGCCACCAGGTGCCGCAGCCGAGCACGATCACGGTCAGGAAGAAGAGGATCCAGCGGCGGCTGAACAGGAATCGCCACGACGCCAGCCACTCACCCACGGCACCACCGTAGTGACCTGCCTATCCTTGAGGGATGCAGCCCCTTGTCGACCGATACGGACGGGTCGCGACCGACCTCCGGGTGTCGCTGACCGATCGCTGCAACCTGCGCTGCTCCTACTGCATGCCGGCAGAGGGCCTCGACTGGTTGCCGAGCGACGACCAGCTCGATGACGACGAGGTCGTGCGGCTGATCTCGATCGCGATCGAGCAGCTCGGCGTGCGCGAAGTGCGCTTCACCGGCGGCGAGCCGCTGGTACGTCGGGGGCTGGTCGACATCGTGCGCCGCACCCGGGCGGTCGCCGCCGACGTCGAGCTGTCGATCACGACGAACGGGATCGGGCTGGCGCGCACGGCCGGAGCGCTGGCCGAGGCCGGGCTCGACCGGGTCAACGTCAGCCTCGACACCGTGCGATCGGAGACGTTCGGCGAGATCACCCGGCGGGACCGGCTCGACGACGTGGTCAAGGGCCTGGCCGCGGCCGAGGCAGCCGGTCTGGGACCGATCAAGGTCAACGCGGTGCTCCTGCGGGGCATCAATGACGACCAGGCGCCCGAGCTGTTGCGGTGGTGCCTGGAGCGTGGCTACCAGCTCAGGTTCATCGAGCAGATGCCGCTCGACGCCCAGCACGGCTGGTCCCGCGAGGGGATGGTCACCGCCGAGGAGATCTTCGGCCACCTGGAGAAGGAGTTCGCGCTCTCACCGGCCTCCGAGCCGCGGGGAAGCGCACCGGCCGAGCTGTTCCTCGTCGACGGCGGTCCGGCCACCGTCGGCGTGATCGCGTCGGTCACCCGCCCGTTCTGCGGCGACTGCGACCGGGTGCGGCTGACGGCCGACGGCCAGGTCCGCAACTGCCTGTTCGCCCGCGAGGAGTCCGACCTTCGTACGGCGCTGCGCGGCGGCGCGACCGACGCGGACCTCGCCGAACGCTGGCTGGTCGCGATGGCCGGCAAGGCGGCGGGTCACGGGATCGACGACCCCACCTTCCTGCAGCCCGATCGGCCGATGTCGGCGATCGGCGGCTAGGACTCCTCGGCGACAGGGCGGTGCGGCACGGTGTCCTTGAGGAACCCACGCGCGCCGAGGAACGTCTCGAGCGACTCCCTGTGCTCGTCGCACGCGAGCCACACCTTTCGGCGCTCCGCGGCGTGGATCCGGGGGTTGTTCCACAGCAGCTCCCAGGTCGCGCCAACGCGGCAGCCCTTGGCGGAGCAGTAGTCGGGCTCGCTCCGAGGAGCGTCCGTCACTTCGTGCCCAGCTGCCGGTCGCTCCGACCCCCGTCGGTGAGCGGGAGCGCATCGGTGCGGGTGTTGGCCGCGTTGGCGTTCACGACGGCGACGTAGGGGAGCACCAGGGCGGCGAGGATCAGGAACGGCCACAGCCAGTTCAGTCCGGCCATGCCCGCGAGGGCAGCACCGATGAAGCAGATCGTCCGGATCGACATCGAGATGATGTAGCGCTTCTGGCGCCTGGCCAGGTCGGCCTCGGGGCTCGATCCGGCCGTGGTGATCCGGATCGGGTCGTCGGACATACCTGCAGCCTACGCCTGCCCGCCACACTGCGGGACCGCGCGGCCGGGACTACGCTGACCCCATGACGAACCGCACCTACCGTGTCACCGAGATCGTCGGAACGTCCCCCGACGGCGTCGACCAGGCCGTCCGCAACGGCATCGAGCGAGCCGGGCTGACACTGCGTCATCTCGACTGGTTCGAGGTGATCGGCACTCGCGGTCAGATCAAGGACGGCCAGGTGGAGCACTACCAGGTCACCATGAAGGTCGGCTTCCGCCTGGAAGACGACTGACTCCTCATGATTTGTGGGGTTCTCACAAAAGAACCTGACGAAGTTGCTGCGTCCTGGCTGCGAGGCGGTTGCGCCCGACGACTAGCGTCGTACGCGTGAACTCCGCGACCGGCCCCGAGCCGCGCTCAGTCCTGATTACCGGTGGCAACCGCGGCATCGGCCGCGCGATCGCCGAGGCGTTCCTCGCCCAGGGCGACCGGGTCGCCGTGACCACCCGCAGCGGTGGCGCGCCGGACGGTGCGCTCGAGCTCAAGTGCGACATCACCAACCAGGCCGACGTCGACGCGGCGTTCGCCGCCGCCGAGGAGGCCCACGGTCCGGTCGAGGTCCTCGTCGCCAACGCCGGGATCACGGCCGACACCCTGGTGCTGCGGATGTCGGAGGACGACTGGTCGTCGGTCATCGACACCAACCTCACCGGCTCGTTCCGGCTGGCGAAGCGCGCGTCCAAGGGCATGTTGCGACTCAAGCGCGGCCGGATCATCTTCATCTCCAGCGTCGTCGGCCTGCTCGGCTCGCCGGGCCAGGTCAACTACGCCGCGTCCAAGTCCGGCCTGGTCGGCATGGCCCGGTCGCTCGCTCGCGAGCTCGGGTCCCGGTCGATCACCGCCAATGTCGTCGCCCCCGGCTATGTCGAGACCGACATGACCGCGGTGCTGAGCGACGTCCAGAAGGACGCCATCCGCACCCAGATCCCCCTCGGCCGTTACGCACGGCCCGAGGAGGTCGCTGCAGCGGTGACGTGGCTGGCCGACCCTGCGTCGGGCTACGTCACCGGCGCGGTGATCCCAGTCGACGGCGGACTCGGGATGGGGCACTGATATGGGCACCGGCATCCTCGACGGCAAGACCATCCTGGTCACCGGCGTCACCCACAACACGTCGATCGGCTTCGCGGTCGCCCGGTTCGCGCAGGAGCAGGGCGCCGCGGTGCTGATCTCCAACTTCGGCCGGGCGCTGGGCATCACCCAGCGGATCGCCAAGCGGTTGCCCGAGCTGCCTCCGGTGCTCGAGCTCGACGTCACGGACCCCGACCACCTCGCCGCGCTGCCGGCGCTGGTGCGTGAGCACCTCGGCGCGGACGCCACGCTGGACGGCGTCGTGCACTCGATCGCCTACGGGAACCCGGAGACGCTGCTCGGCGGCAACTTCCTCGACGGGCCGTGGGAGGACGTGGCCCAGGCGGTGCAGGTGTCGGCGTACTCGCTGAAGTCGCTCGCCGTCGCCTGCCAGCCGCTGATGCAGTCGGGCGGCTCGATCGTCGGTCTCACCTTCGACGCCACCGTCGCGTGGCCGGCCTACGACTGGATGGGCGTGGCCAAGGCCGGGCTCGAGTCCACCTCGCGCTACCTCGCCCGTGACCTCGGCCCGCACGGCATCCGGGTCAACCTGGTCTCCGCCGGCCCGCTCCGGACGCTGGCCGCCAAGGCGATCCCCGGCTTCGGTGACCTCGAGGACATGTGGAAGACCCGGGCGCCGCTCGGCTGGGACAACTCCGACACCGAGCCGACGGCCCGCGCCGTCGGGGCGCTGCTGTCCGACCTGTTCCCGGCTACGACGGGAGAGATCGTGCACGTGGACGGCGGCTTCCACGCGATGGGTGCCTGACCCACTTCTGCGCGATCCACGTCATCACGGCCCACGCCGCGACGACGACGGCGATCTCCTGCACGACGTACCAGGGCCACGACCCGAAGTAGTCCAGGATCGAGCTGCGCGGCTTGCGCATCAGATAGCCGTAGTTGGTGTCGGCGACCACGTTGATGGCGTACGTCGCGACGGCCCACGCCAGGGTGGTGACCACCGCGGCGCCGTAGTCACGCCACCTCGGGACCTTGCCGAGGCCGATCACCAGGTAGACCGCCGCCCAGACGATCAGCAGGTGCAGTGCCCAGAACGCGAAGTAGCGCGGGTGCGGGAGGTCCTCGTTGAGAGCCGGGGTGATCACGCCCTGGATGGTGAGCGTCAGGCCCCAGAAGAACGTCAGGGCGACCGAGAACGGCTTGTGGGTCCACAGCGCCCAGGTCGCCACGATCCAGGCCAGGTCGCACAGGTGCAGCGGCAGGGTCACCGCGATGTCGAAGTTGAAGACCAGGTCGATGGCCAGGAACGGCACGGTCGCAGCCGGAACCAGTACGGCGGCGGTGCGGCTGAAGCGGGTCGGGCCGTCGGCCTCCCGGTGCTGCCGCCCGAACCAGACGGCGGCGACCAACCCGAGCGCGAAGAGCACCAGGGGCACCACGTGCGTTGGTCCGTAGGACGCCACGGATTCATCCTCCCCTAGCATTCAGCCATGGTCAGCAGCCCGCACCGGCTCGTCGTGATCCGGCACGCGAAGGCGGAGGCCTACGGTGCGTCCGACTTCGAGCGTGAGCTGTCCCCACGGGGCCGCGGGGACGCTGCGGCGGCGGGCGCCTGGCTGGCCGAGCAGAACGTGGCCGCGGATGCCGCCCTGGTGTCGGCCGCGACCCGCACCCGGCAGACCTGGGAGGTCATGGCCGAGGCGGCCGGCTGGACGGTCGAGGCCGACTTCGACCGGGCCCTCTACGGGGCCGACGAGGAGGCCGTGCTCGACCTGGTCGCGATGACCGACGAGACCGTCGGAACCGTGGTGGTCATCGGGCACAACCCCACAATCGGCATGCTCGCCCAGCTGCTCGACGACGGCGAGGGCCCGCCCGACGCGGTCGATCGGCTGATGCAGGGCTACCCGACCAGCGCGACCGCGGTCTTCGAGCTCCGGGCCACCTGGGACCGGATCGCGATGGGGCGGGCCCGGCTGACGCTCTTCAACGTCGGCAGAGGCTACGAGTAGGCCCGCTAGATCGGGGGAGCGGGCGTGACGATGCCGTCCTCGGCGTCGGCGGCCTCGATCTCCTCGCGGCTGATACCGAGCAGGTACATGATCGCGTCGAGGTAGGGCACGTTCAGCGCGGTGTCGGCCATCTCGCGCACGACCGGCCGCGCGTTGTAGGCGATGCCGAGCCCGGCCGCCTCCAGCATGTCCAGGTCGTTGGCGCCGTCGCCGATCGCGATGGTGGCGGCGATCGGCACGCCCAGGTCGGCGGCGAACTCACGCAGCGCGCGCGCCTTGCCGGCGCGGTCGACGACCTCGCCCACGAGGTTGCCGGTCAGCTTGCCGTCGACGACCTCCAGCGTGTTGGCGCGGGCGCGATGGATCCCGAGCTCCTCCGCGAGCCGGTCGGTGATCTGGCTGAAGCCACCGGACACGATCGCGAACCGGTAGCCGAGCCGGCGCAGGGTCCGCACCAGGGTCCGTGCGCCGGGATTGACGACGATCGAGTCGTAGACCTTGTCGATGACCGACGCATCGAGCCCGGCCAGCATCCGCACCCGCGCCCGCAGGGACTCCTCGAAATCGAGCTCGCCGCGCATGGCGGCCTCGGTGACCTCGGCCACCTCGGCCTCGTAACCCGCGTGCGCAGCCAGCATCTCGATGACCTCGCCTTGGATCAGGGTCGAGTCGACGTCCATCACGATCAGGCGGGTGGCGTGGCGGAGCAGCGACGCCGGTTGCACCGCGACGTCCACGGCGAGCACGGCGGCCTCGCGCGCCAGCTGGCTGCGGAGCGAGGCGGGTTCGGCGCCGGACACGTCCAGCTCGATCGCGGTGACGGGATAGCGCGCCATCCGCTCGATCCGGTCGATGTTGCCGCCGAGGTCGGCGATCCGGCCGGCGATCGCGGCCATCGCGGACGCCTTGAGGGGCGAGCCGATGACGGTCACGTGGGAGCGGCCCTCGCGTCGGGCCCGGTTGTCGCCGGTGCCCTGCTCCATCTCGACGGCCATCCCGAGGTCGGCTGCCACCTTCTCGATGGACTTGCGAAGGCGCTTCACGTCACGCGGTGCCGTGACCAGGACGCCCAGCACCAGCCGTCGACGCAGCAGGATCTGCTCGAGGTCGATCACGTTGACACCGGCGTGGGCGAGAGCACCGAAGATCGCCGAGGTGACTCCGGGTCGGTCCTTGCCCGTGAGCGTGATCAACAGCGTGTCGGCAGGCGTGGTCATCGTTGCCCGAGATTAGTGCCTGCGCTCACGGGTTCGGCCATCCGTCCGGTGAACAGGCCGCCGTGAGGGCATGGCGGGCCGCCGTGCCGAGCGGGACGAGGGCGCCGCGTCGAGCCGCGATCTCGCCGGCGCTGACTGCTCCGTCGTCGCTGTCGAGGGCGAGTGAGACGACCTCGCTGAGGTGGAGCGCCCGGCGCGCGAGGTCTGCCGCCCGGGGCGGTACGCCGGCCGGTGCGGCCACCGGGTTCCCGTCGCGCAGGTCGTGGAGCGCGTCGGCCACCTCGGGCCGCCAGTGGGCGACGTCGAGCCGGGCCAGCTCGTTGGCGGCATTGAGCAGGGTGTGGCGAAGCCCCCGGTCGGCCTCGCCGAGGTCGGGCGGAATCCGCCGGCGGGCGTCGTACGACGTCCACTCGACGGCCTGACCGACCCGGAGTGGCACCCAGCCGACGCCGGGCTCGGTCCGCACGCCCAGTGCGATCACGGCTTCACCGACTTCGGTCGCGGCCATCGAGAACGCAGGCGGACCGGCCAACCCGCTCGGGTCGCCGGGCGCGGGGAAGGCAGCGCCCAGGGCGGTCGCGCCGGCGAGCCGAAGAGCGGCAGTCGCCTCCAGCAACGACCGCGAGTCGGTGGGACCACCGAAGACATGGGTGGTGTCGCCGCCGAGCACGGCGTCGCCGTACTCGTCCGGGCTGACGAGCCCGCGCAGGAACGCGGTGCCCCACCACGCCACCCTGCCCGCCACCGGCATGTCCACCGCCACGACGCGCGACGATAGGGCACTCGGACATGAAAAGCCGCTCGATAGGGTGATCTTCATGTCCGCCGTCCTTGAGCTCGCCGAGGTCACGATCCGCCGGGGGGACGCAGTTCTGCTGGACCGGGTGACCTGGGTCGTCAAGGAAGGCCAGCGCTGGGTGATCCTGGGCTCCAACGGCGCGGGGAAGACGACGCTGCTCCAGGTGGCCGCCGCGCAGATGTATCCCACGTCGGGTGCGGTCGGCGTGCTCGGTGAGCTGATCGGCACCGTCGACGTCTTCGACCTGCGGCCACGGATCGGCCTCACGAGCGCCGCCCTGGCCGAGCGGATCCCGCGCGACGAGAGGGTCAGCGACGTGGTCGTCTCGGCGTCGTACGCCGTCGTCGGCCGCTGGCGAGAGCACTACGACGACCTCGACCACGACCGGGCACGATCGCTGCTCCGCGAGGTGCGGGCCGACAAGCTCGCCGACCGCACCTTCGGCACCCTGAGCGAGGGCGAGCGCAAGCGGGTCCAGATCGCGCGGGCCCTGATGACCGACCCGGAGCTGCTGCTCCTCGACGAGCCGGCCGCTGGCCTCGACCTCGGCGGTCGTGAGGACCTGGTCTCGACCCTGTCGGTGCTCGCCTATGACCCGGCCTCTCCCGCGACGGTGCTGGTGTCGCACCACGTCGAGGAGATCCCGCCCGGCTTCACCCACGTGCTGATGCTGCGCGAGGGCGGGGTGGTCGCGCAGGGACCGATCGAGTCCGCGCTGACGCCGGAGGCGCTGTCGGCGACGTTCGGGATGCCGCTGATCCTCGAAGTGCACGACGGACGCTACGCCGCCCGCCGCCGCCTCCATCGGGGCTGAGCTTGTCGCCACTCGAGATCGCGGCCGTGGCCATGGCGGGTGTCTGGGCCGGCGCGATCAACACCATCGTCGGGTCCGGGACCCTCATCACGTTCCCGACCCTGCTCGCCATCGGTGTGCCACCGGTGACGGCGAACGTCAGCAACAACATCGGCCTGGTGCCGGGGTCGGTCGCGGGGGCGGTCGGGTACCGGCGCGAGCTCGAGGGGCAGCGGGCGCGGATCATCAGGCTGCTGGCCGCGGCGGTCCTGGGCGGCCTGATCGGTGCCTGCCTGCTCCTGGTACTGCCGCCGGACGCCTTCGAAGCCATCGTCCCGGTGCTGATCCTGCTCGGAGTGGTGCTGGTGATCCTGCAGCCGCGGCTGTCCAAGGTCGTCGCCGCCCGTGCCGAGGCCCGCGAGGCGGATGCCGACGCCCCCGCCCGGGACGGCGCCTGGTGGGTGTGGCCGGGGGTGCTCCTGACCGGTGTCTACGGGGGCTACTTCGGAGCAGCGCAAGGGGTGCTGCTGATGGCGGTGCTCGGCATCGGGATCAACGAGTCGCTGCAGCGCCTCAACGGGGCGAAGAACGTGCTGGCCGCCGCCATCAATGCCATGGCCGGCCTGCTATTCGTGCTCGTCATCGAGCTCGACCTGTTCGGGATCGAGGCCGAGATCGACTGGACGATCGTCCTCGTGCTCGGCCTCGGTGCTGTCGTCGGCGGCTTCCTCGGCGCATCGATCGGGCGCCGGCTGCCGCCGATCGTGCTCCGTGCGGTCATCGTCGTGGTCGGCCTGGTGGCGGTCGCCGCGATCCTGCTCAGCTGAAACGTCCGCACCTGGAAGACTGCGCGCCATGAGAGGGAGCCGATGAGCACGCCGCCGTGGAGTCAGGAACCCGATCCTCAGGCCACCCCACCGCCTCCGCCGCCGGCACCCCAGACGCCGTACCAGCCCTACGGCGCGCCGCCGGTGCCGTCCCCGTACGGCCCGCAGTCGCCGCCGACGCAGACCAGTCCGCTGGCGGTCGGCTCGTTGATCGTCAGCATCGGGAGCGCGGTCTTCTGCTGCGGGCTGCCTGGTATCGCGGGCGCGATCATGGGTCACGTCGCACGCAAGCAGATCCGCGAGCAGCCGGATCAGACGGGTGACGGTCTGGCACTCGGTGGCATCATCGTCGGCTGGATCGGGTTCGTCCTGTCGATATTGCTGGTGGTCCTCTACGTCGTGCTGATCGTCATCTTCGGCGTCTGGGCCGAGTCGGTCGACGACTGCTACTACGACGGCAACGGCGTCTACGTCTGCGACTGACCCTGGCCCTGCACCAGGCCGACGGCACCGGATCCGACCGCGCCGAGCGCGACGACGATCAGCCCGCCGGCGGCGAGCAGGGGAACCTCCTTGCGAGCCAGCGCAACGGCGCCGGTCGCGGCGTCGCCGCCGTCGACCGCCATGCCGGCGAGCACCATCGTGCGTCGGGCCTTGCCCTTGGCGAGCAGGGTGAGGCTGCCGAGGGCGATCTCGCGAACGCCGAACATCCGGGTCATGAAACCCATCTGCGGGTTGTCGTCGGGCGAGAGCCCGAAGAGCTTGGCGCTGAGGGCGGGGGAGGCGATCGAGCCGACGCCGATGGCGATGCGGCCGAGGGACAGGCCGAGCACAGGATCCATGCGGAGGAGGCTAGCGGGCGCTACCGCACGTAGGTGGACAACCAGCGTTCGATCTCGGTGTACGCCTGGTCGCGGGGCTCGGGCCGGGACAGGACGATGTCGTGGACCGCTCCGGGGATCGTGACGGACGTGACGTGGCGCCCGAGCGATCCCGCCCACTGCCGGATCTGCCGGACGTCGAGGACGATGTCGGTGGTGTGCGCATCCTCGTCGAGGATCGTCGTGAAGACGGTGCGGTCCGAGGAGAGCACCAGCACGGGGCAACGGATGTCGAGGCCGCGGTGCACCAGCGCATGACCTTCGCGGATCGCCCGGAGCCAGCCGAACCGGACAGGGAAGGAGTCGGGCGGCTTCCAGGTGAGGTCGAAGTCCCACTCGCCCGCGTGATCGCGGTGCAGGCTCTGGACGTAGACGCCGCTGACCGTGCGCGGGAAGATCCGCATCGGCTGGAACCGGCCGATCCGATCGAGGAGCCTGTTGGCCGCCGGCGTGCGCATCAACGGGCTGCCCTGGAGATCGAGCCAGGGGGAGTTGAGGACGACGCCGGCGAGCTCCTCCGGCTGCCGCGTGTGGGCCCAGAGCGAGATCACCAGTCCGCCGGTCGAGTGTCCGGACAGGACTACCCGGGTGTGCCCGTCGCGCTGGGTGATCCGCTCCCACGCCATGTCCAGCTCGGCGAAGTACTCCCCGAGGTCGGCCACGTACGTCGGTGTCTGGTGAGGTCGGATCGACCGGCCGTACTTGCGCAGGTCCATCGCGTACATGTCGTGGTTGCGCGCGAGCCACCACTCGCCGTACGCGGTGTGGAAGAAGTAGTCCGCGAACCCGTGTACGTGCAGGACCGCTCGGTCCGTGGGTGCGGCCGCCCGGCGGCTGACCAGCGTCGCCACCACCTCGCCCTCCGTGTCAGGAGGGAGGACGATCGTCTCGGCCTGCCACGGGTGACCGAGGACGTCGGTCACAGCGACGAT
Organism: uncultured Actinomycetota bacterium; assembly: GCA_963846535.1. Classification (GTDB taxonomy): domain Bacteria; phylum Actinomycetota; class Actinomycetes; order Propionibacteriales; family Nocardioidaceae; genus Nocardioides. The sequence goes on along the minus strand of CAWJWK010000003.1, from coordinate 523,345 downwards.
CTCGGAGTCGGGCCCGGCCGGGCGCGCAACGGTCTCGTCGGTCATGGAGAAAGTGTGCACCAGGGTTGGTGTGCGGTCTGGGGCGGCCGCACCGTAGCCGCCCGTCGGGGAGTTCGCACGGGCTGCGCCCGCGCCGCCGCTACGCGGCCGCCCCGGCCGCTGGTGGAGGTGCGAGCGCAGCGAGCCTCGGAACCAAGGCACCCAACGAGAATCCCCAGTCCACAGGCGGGTTCTGAGCAAGCCTGGTTGTGTCGGAGGTGCCGGGTTGAATAGGTATCATGGATCTCGGAGACCTCGACGCAGCAGCCACGCTGAGTCTCGCCGAACGCGAGGTCTCGATGCGTCGCCGACAGGGGAGTCGGCGCCGGTGCCGTCGACGAAGCGGAAGTGTCGTCCCACGACGATCTACGTCTCCATCACCGACCAGGTCCTCAGCGGTCAGGTGGAGGGCATCGCCCGGGTCGAGGCGCTGGGTCCGATGCTCTTGGAGCAGGTCGCCGACCTGGTCAAGCACCGCGACATCACCCTCCAACCGGTCATCAACCTCAACACCGGCCACAGCGTCAACGGCTACGAACATCCGACCGCGGTCAAGCTGCGGACCCGGCTCGGCACCGTCTACGACGTCTTCCCGCACAGCTCGAGCCGCGCCTCCGGCCGCCTCGACCACGACCACGACCACGACCACCCCACGCCGTAGGACCCCGGCGGACCGCCTGGCCAGACCGGCGACCACAACGACGCACCACTGACCCGCCTCCACCACCGAGCCAAGACCCACGACGGCTACCACGTCCGCCAGCTCGGCCTCGGCGGCTACCGCTGGATCACCCCCCACGGCCTCGCCCGGGTCGTGACCCCACGAGGCACCCGCAAAGTAGGACTCCTCCGCGCTCGCGACGGCCTATCGGGCGTTACGGGAGTTGCAGGCGTCGCCAGATTATGGCGTTGCCCGGCGATCGCTCCGACGTCGCGGGATCTGTCCGGATCACGTCAAACCCCTCGCGCGCGTAGAACCTGGCGGCGCGCGTGTTGCCAGCGAAGTGTTCTACCTCGACGCGATCGGCATGCTCCGGCAGTGCGGAGATCGCCTGGCGGAGCAGCTCGACGCCGAGCGAGCGGCCGCGGTAATCGGGCGCGACGTACAACTTCCAGATCACCTGCTTGCCGTCCGCCTCGCCGGTCTGGCACACGCCCACGACGCCACCCACATCGTTGATGGCCACGTGGACTCGACCCGCTTCCACGGCTGGCGATATGTATTCCGGTGTCCACCAAACCAACTGCGCCCGCGCTCCTTGTTGACCGAGGATCGGCGTGTAGTGCTCCGGAACCACTTCTGTGCCAAACACCGCGATCGCGTCAACGTCGTCGAAATCGGCCTTCCGAATCGTCAGTTCCATGTCTTCTTCATCCTAGGAGCCGGCGCGCCCTTCTCGGCAAGGAGGCGCGCTCAGCGCGGCAGGGCGGACGGGTGACCGCCTACCGGTACTTCTCAATGATCTTCGGGTCGTCTTCAGACCAGCCGTGGTCCGCAATGAGTCCCCAGCAGTCCGGTCGAGAACCGTCGACATCGGTAAGGTCGTAGGCGTCCGCCAACTGGCGAGCGGTGACGACCTCACCGGCGAAGCGGCCACGATCACTGTCGGCGGCCAACGCGCTCACGCCCCGTGCCACGTAGGTCGGGGACTCCGAGATCCCGAAGCTGGGTTCCTTGTGACAGAACTCAGGCCAGGTGTCCTCTGTGATCCCGAAGCCCTCCAGCATGCGCTCCGATCGCAGCCAGCCAGGCGTCACGCCGACCGCGGCTACCGCAGTGTCGTGGAGGTCACGGGCGAAGTTGCGTACCAGCCGGTCGACGCCGGCTTTCACGAAGTCGTAGTAGAACCCAACGCCCGGGCGGTCACCGGCGTTGGCCTCACTGGTCCCGTCCGTCATTTCCACGATCAACCCGCCCTCGGTATCAAGCATGAGCGGCAGGGCCAGCGCGGCGGTAATGATGTGCGTCTCGACCCCCATGCGCAACATCTTCAGCCCGCCATCCAGATCGTGATCCCAGATTGGCGTCGCCCATTGCGCGTATCGGTCACCGCCGAAGATGTCATTCACGACCACGTCGAGCCGACCTTGCTCAGATCGAATCCGGTCGACCAGACCGCGCACGGCCTCCACATCGAGGTGGTCCACGCGCAGCGCGGAGCCCTGGCCGCCGACCGAAATCATCAGGTCCCCGGTCTCCTCGATCGTCTCGGGCCGGTCCATGTCCGACGGACCCGCCTCTCGACTCGAGCGCCCCGTTGCATAGACGAAAGCGCCAGCCTTCGCCAGCTCCACAGCGATGGCGCGCCCCGCGCCGCGTGTCGCACCCGGGGGATCAATCAGCGCACCGTCCTCCTCTCGGCGATTGCGGGCGGTTCAGCCCACCCATCTGCACGGCACCTGGCGCGACAACCGTCCCGTCAGGCCGATTCCTCCCGGATCGGGCGGTCGGCGGTTATCCGCAGGGATCCGCGGGCCGTCCGACGGTCTCGTCCGTGGCGTCTAGGGTGACCGCGTGGACGAGGCCTTCCTGAGTGGGTTGCGCGACCTGCTCCAGGAGCAGTGTCAGGTGCCGCCCTTGCCGGACGGTTGGCTCTGCACCTCGGCGATGCTGGCGGCGCACGGGTTCTCGTACGGCGGGGACTTCTTCGTGGCCGACCGCGTTCCGACGCCGGACGGCGGCGACGGGCTCGCGATGGTGCTCGTCGACGTGTGCGGGAAGGGTGAGACAGCCCTGCCGCACGCGGTGCAGTTCGCGGGCGCACTGCGCGGCCTCCTGGTGGGCCTTCCCGAGGACCAGCTGATGGCGGCCGCCAACGCCTTCCTGCTGCGGCAACCGTCCGACGAGAGCATCGCGACGGCCGTGCAGGTGACGGTCGACCTGACGAGTGGCCGCTACGCGATCCGGAGCAGCGGGCATCCGCCGGTGCTGCACTGGCAGGCGGCCGCGGGGCGCTGGGTCGTCGACAACGCCCGCGGCATGGCGCTGGGGGTGGTCGACGAGCCCGAGTTCGACGTGAGCGAAGGCGTTCTGGGGTCCGGCGACGCGCTGCTGTTCTACACGGACGGCGTCATCGAGCGGTCGGACGCCGACATCGACTCGGGCATCGCCTGGCTGCTGGAGGAGGCCGGTGTCGCCGTCGCTGGTGGTGACATCCGGGACGTCCCGGCACGGATCCTCGAGCAGGTCACCCGCGGCGACGACGACCGCGCCATCCTCGTCATCGCCAGGGAATAGCGCCGTCCGCCGCCCGGTTGGCCAAGTGGTTGCCATGTCAACCAGAACCCAGGAGAGTGGACCCATGCAGATCGGCATCTTCACCGTCGGCGACGTGACGCCCGACCCCACGACCGGCCGGACGCCGACCGAGCACGAGCGCATCAAGGCGACCGTCGAGATCGCGAAGAAGGCCGAAGAGGTCGGCCTGGACGTGTTCGCGACCGGCGAGCACCACAACCCGCCGTTCATCGCCTCCGCGCCGACGACGACGCTGGCCTACATCGGCGCTCAGACCGAGAAGATCATCCTCTCGACCGCGACCACGCTGATCACGACCGACGACCCGGTGCTCATCGCGGAGGACTACGCCAAGCTCCAGCACCTCACGGACGGCCGGGTCGACCTGATGATGGGGCGCGGCAACACCGGCCCGGTCTACCCGTGGTTCGGCAAGGACATCCGCCAGGGCATCAACCTGGCCATCGAGAACTACGCGCTGCTGCACCGGCTGTGGCGCGAGGACGTCGTCGACTGGGAGGGCCGGTTCCGTACGCCGCTGCACGGCTTCACGTCGACGCCGCGGCCGCTCGACGGCGCGCCGCCGTTCGTCTGGCACGGTTCAATCCGGAGCCCCGAGATCGCCGAGCAGGCGGCCTACTACGGCGACGGGTTCTTCCACAACCACATCTTCTGGCCACCGGCGCACGCGGCTCAGTTGGTGAACCTCTATCGCGAGCGCTTCGAGCACTACGGCCACGGACCGGCCGACACGGCGATCGTCGGCCTCGGCGGGCAGATCTTCATGCGGAAGAACAGCCAGGACGCGATCGACGAGTTCCGGCCCTATTTCGACAACGCTCCGGTCTACGGCCACGGCCCGTCCCTCGAGGACTTCATGGAGGGCACCCCACTGACCGTCGGCTCACCCCAGCAAGTGCTCGAACGCACCCTGACGTTCCGCGAGTACGCCGGGCACTATCAGCGCCAGCTCTTCCTCGTTGACCACGCCGGCCTGCCGCTCAAGACGGTGCTCGAGCAGCTCGACCTGCTCGGCGAGATCCTGCCGGATCTCCGCAAGGGCTTCGCGGCAGGTCGTCCCGCGCACATCCCGGACGCACCTACCCACGCGAGCCTCGTCGCCGCTGCCGGCGCGAAGGGCGAGAAGGAGTCCGTCTCGTGACCAAGCGGATCATCGTGCTCACCGCCGGCCTCAGCGTCCCGTCCTCGACTCGGCTGCTCGCCGACCTTCTCGGCGACGCCGTCGAACGGGCGGTCGAGGCCCGCGGGGCAGAGGTCGACATCGAGGTCGTCGAGCTGCGGCCGTTGGCGCACGCGATGGCCGACCACCTGCTGACCGGCTTCCCGAGCGGCGACCTCGCGGCGGTGATCGACCGGGCGCACGACGCCGACGCACTGGTGGTCGTCACGCCGGTTTTCGCGGCGTCGTACTCCGGGCTGTTCAAGACCTTCTTCGACTTGCTCGACCAGGACGCGCTCGACGGCAAGCCGGTGCTGATCGCCGCGACAGCCGGTACGGCGCGCCACTCGCTCGTGCTCGACCACGCGCTACGGCCTTTGTTCTCCTACCTGCACGCGGTGGTCGTACCCACCGGCGTCTTCGCGGCGACGGACGACTTCGGCTCCGATGGCGCTCTCCAGAAGCGTGTCGACCGTGCCGCTGGAGAGCTGGCCAGCCTCGTCACCGGCAGCGAGACCCGTACGACGACAACGCCGGCGCCGACGACCGCCGGCGTCACGCCGTTCGAGCAGCTGCTCCGCGAGGCCGGCGGCGACTCAGTGCGCTGACCGGTTCTCCCGCGAGACGACCTTGGCCGCGAGGTCCTCGGGCATCGGCTCGTAGTGCGCGAAGGTCCGACTGAAGGTGCCGGCGCCGTGCGACGACGCGCGAAGGTCGATGGCGTAGCGGACCAGCTCCCGCTGGGGCACGTGTGCCTTCACCAACGCCCGGTCGCCGACCTGGTCGGTGCCGAGCAGGCGTCCGCGCCGGGAGGACAGGTCGCTCATCACGCCGCCGACCAGGTCGTCGGAGACCAGAACGGACACCTCGTCGTACGGCTCGAGCAGGGAGATGCCGGCCTGCTCGGCCGCGTCCCGGAGCGCGACTCCGCCCGCGGTCTGGAATGCCATGTCGGACGAGTCGACGCTGTGCGCCTTGCCGTCGGTGAGGGTGACCCGGATGTCGACGACGGGGTAGCCGAGGCGCACCCCGCGCTGCATCTGCGCGCGCACCCCCTTCTCGACCGACGGGATGAAGTTGCGGGGCACCGAGCCGCCGACCACCTTGTCGATGAACTCGAACCCCGAGCCCTCGGGGAGCGGCTCGACCTCGATGTCGCAGACGGCGTACTGGCCGTGCCCGCCGGACTGCTTGACGTGGCGGCCATGGCCCTTCGCCGAGCTCACGAAGCACTCTCGGAGCGGGATCACCAGGTCGCGCTGCTCGACCGTGACGCCGTAACGCTCCTTGAGCCGTTCGAGTGCGACCTCGGCGTGGGCCTCGCCCATCACCCAGATCACGAGCTGACCGGTCTCACCGTTGTTGTGGACCCGCAGGCTCGGATCCTCGGCGGCGAGCCGGGTCAGTGCTGCGGACAGCTTGTCCTCGTCGGACCTGGTCGCAGCCTCGATCGCGATCGGCAGCAGCGGGTCGGGAAGGGACCAGGGCCGCAGCACCCGGGGCAGGTCGGGGGAGGAGAGCGTGTCGCCGGTCTCCGCGCGCGAGAGTCGGCCGACGATCGCGACGTCGCCGGCGAGCACCCGTGGAGCGAGGACCTGCTGATGGCCGGTCGGGAAGGCGAGGGCGCCGATCCGCTCGTCCTCGTCGTGGTCCTCATGGCCGTCGGTGCCGAAGCTCGAGAAATGTCCGGAGACGTGGACCGAGGCGTCGGGATGCAACGCGCCGGAGAAGACGCGGACCAAGCTGACCCGGCCGAGGTAAGGGTCGCTGGTGGTCTTCACGACCTCCGCCACCAGCGGTCCCGACGGGTCGCAGGTGACCGGATCGGCCGTCTTGCCCTCCGGCGTGAACACGTCCGGCGGGACGTGCTCGGGCGGCGACGGGAACGCGCGGACACAGAGGTCCAGCAGCTCACGCAGACCGGTGCCGCTCTGAGCACACACCGGCATCACCGGGAAGAACCCGCCGCGTGCGATCGCCGTCTCGAGGTCCTCGATCAGCAGCTTCTCGTCGACCTGCTCGCCTCCGATGTAGCGGTCCATCAAGGTCTCGTCCTCGGACTCCTCGATGATCGCCTCGATCAGCTCGCCGCGACGCGAGTCCTCGGTGTCGGTGCCGATCAGGCTGACCGCCTGGCCGTCGCGGAGGACGTAGACGGGCAGCACCTTGTCGCCGAACGCCGCCTGCGCGGCACGAACCACGCCGTCGTGGTCGGCACGCGGATGGTCGAGCTTCGTGACCACGACGGCGCGCGGCATTCCAACGGCCGCGCACTCTCGCCACAGCTCGCGGGTGCCGTCGTCGACGCCCTCGTTGGCGGCGATGACGAACAGCGCGCAGTCGGCCGCACGGAGTCCCGCGCGCACCTCGCCGACGAAGTCGGCGTAGCCGGGGGTGTCGATGAAATTGACCTTCGTGCCCTCGACGACGACGGGGGCGACCGAAAGCGAGACAGACCTGGCCTGACCGAGGGTCACCTGGGTGAGCGCCTCGACCAAGGCGGTCTTACCGGACTGAGTGGGCCCGACCAGGACGATGTTGCGGATCCGGTCGGGCCCGGGCGCCGCTAGTTCCTGGTCACTGGCCTTTCGCGGGTTTTTGTCGGCCATGGGCCTACGTAACTCCGATGTGGCGCTGACCACAAGAGTCGACGGTCCTCAGGATGGCTCACCCGGTCGCCGGCGGGCCGCCGCGTAGGACGAGAGGGACGCCCGACGGACAGGTGGGCAGGTCCGGTGTCGGCGGTCTTGTCCGCACCGTCACCTGCAGGACGAACCCGTCGTCGGTCCGTTTGACGCCCGCGTCGCGGAACCACGGGCTGTCGCCGTACTCCTTGACGAAGGCGCGTTCGGCGTCGGCGGCGTCGCTACGGCGGGGAGCGTCGACACACGCGGGATCGGGTTCCGACGCGTCGTCCTCGTCCTCCTGGAACAGAGTGGTGGCCCCCCACCAGGCCGCTGCCGCGACGATGAGCACGCCCAGCATGAGGGCGACCCGGCCGAGGACCTTCCGCACGCCGTCAGATCCCGGCTAGTGCTGGTAGGTGCCGACGACCATGCCGCGGGCGAGGGTCTTGAAGGCGAGGTTGAACGAGACCACCGCCGGAGAGGCGTCCGAGTCGACGCCGAGGGACTCCTCCTTCACCGCGTGGACCACGAAGAAGTAGCGGTGGACCTGGTCGCCCTCCGGTGGAGCGGCTCCCATGAACGCCTTCGGGCCACCGTCGTTGCGGCACATGAACGCACTGCCGGGAAGGGACGCGCCCTCGGCTCCCGCACCCGAGTCGAGACTCGTCACGTCGGCGGGCAGGTCGACCAGCACCCAGTGCCAGAACCCGCTGGGGGTCGGCGCGTCGGGGTCGAAGCAGCTGACCGTGTAGCTCTTGGTGCCGTCGGGCCCGGGCTCCCAGGACAGCTGTGGCGACAGGTTGCCCTCGGCGGCGACCTGGGCGTCGTTCAACGGCTGGCCGTCGGTGACGTCCTCACTGGTGACGCCGAAGGACGGTACGGCGGGCAGCAGCTCGTAGGGATCGGGCGAGACCGGTCGTTCGAGAGACATGCCGCAAATCTAGTCCGGTAGGTGGGTCGTTGACAGGGGTGCAACCCGCCCCGTCGATGATGTCCTCATGGAGTTTCCTCCCTATCCCTCGGGACTTCGCCTCGCCGGCCGGCGCGTTCTGGTCGTCGGCGGCGGCACCGTCGCCCAGCGACGGGTCCCCCAGCTGATCGCGGTCGGCGCCGACGTGCACGTGGTGTCGCCGGAGGTCACGCCCGCGATCGAGGGACTGGTGGGATCGGGCGAGATCACCTGGCACCAGCGCGCGTTCGAGGACGCCGATCTCGCGGGTGCCTGGTACGTCATGGCGGTCACCGACGACCTCGCGGTCAACGACCGGGTCAGCGAGCTCGCCGAGCAGGAGCGGATCTTCTGCGTGCGCTCCGACGACGCGAGGCGGGGGAGTGCGTGGACCCCGGCCGTCGGCCGGCACGCCGGGGTGACTGTCGCGATCTTGGGCAACCGGGAGCCGCGCCGGTCCGCGGCCGTGCGCGACGAGATCCTCGAAGGACTGCGCGAGGGCAGGATCGCGGCGCCGCACCACCGGGGCCGGACCCCCGGCGTCACCCTCGTCGGCGGCGGCCCGGGTGACCCGGAGCTGATCTCGATCGCCGGCCGCAAGGCGCTGATGGAGGCCGACGTCGTGGTCGCGGACCGGCTCGCGCCCCGCGAGCTGCTCGGCGAACTGCCGGCCGACGTCGAGCTGATCGACGTGGCGAAGCTGCCGCGCGGGCGCAGCGCCCAGCAGGCCGAGATCAACCGGGTCATCGTGGAGCGGGCGCTGGCCGGCCAGCGCGTCGTGCGGTTCAAGGGCGGCGACAACTTCGTGTTCGGCCGCGGCTACGAGGAGGTCATCGCGTGCCGCGAGGCCGGCGTGCCGGTGACCGTGATCCCCGGCCTGACCAGCCCGGTCGCCGTACCCGCCATCGCAGGCATCCCCGTCACGCATCGCGGAGTCACCCACGAGTTCACGATCGTCTCCGGGCACCTGCCCCCGGGGCATCCGGAGGCGCTGGTCGACTACGCCGCGCTGGCCCGGATGCGGGGGACTGTCGTCCTGATGATGGCGGTCCAGAACGCGCCGGCGATCGCGGAGGCTCTCGTCTCCGGCGGCCGCAAGCCGGGCACACCCGTCGCGATCGTGTGCGACGGGACGATGCCGACGCAGCGCACCGTCCTATCGACGCTCGGGACGCTGGCGGCGTCGATCACGGACGAGAAGGTCCAACCGCCCGCGATCATCGTCATCGGCGAGGTGGTCCAGGTGGCCTTCCCCGACGCGTTCCCCGCGGCCGATCGACCGGGCTGATGGCTGAGCTGGTCGAGATCGCAGCTGCCGACGACCCCCGGCTGGCCGACTACCGCGACCTTCGCGACGTCCAGCTGCGCAAGAACCTCGAGGCGGAGCACGGTCTCTTCCTCGCGGAGGGCGAGAAGGTGGTGCGACGCGCGGTCGAGGGCGGCTTCCCGGTGCGGTCGCTCCTGATGGCGCCGCGCTGGCTCGACGCTCTGGCCGACGTGCTCGCCACGACCGACGCGCCCTGCTACGTCGTCTCCGAGGCGCTGGCCGAGGAAGTCACCGGCTTCCACGTCCACCGCGGTGCCCTGGCTTCGTTGGTACGGCGACCGCTGCCGCCGGTCGCCGACGTCCTCGACGGTGCGCGGTCGGTCCTGGTGCTCGAGGACATCGTCGACCACACCAACGTCGGAGCGATCTTCCGCAGTGGAGCGGCTCTCGGGTTCGACGCCGCGCTGCTCGCGCCACGCTGCGCCGACCCGCTCTACCGGCGCTCGATCAAGGTCGCGATGGGTGCGGTCTTCAGCCTGCCGTGGACCCGCCTGACCGACTGGCACGACGCCCTCCCACTGCTCGCGGACGCGGGATTCACGACGGTCGCCCTCACCCTCGCCGACGACGCGGTGCCGATCGAGGAGGCCGTCGCCGGCCTCGACAAGGTCGCGCTGGTCCTCGGATCGGAGGGTCATGGGTTGTCCCCGCGCTGGGAGCAGTCCGCCGACCGCCGCGCGATCATCCCGATGGTCGCCGAGATCGACTCGCTCAACGTCGCGGCCGCCTCCGCAGTCGCGTGTTACGTCACCGCCCGAAGGTGAGCGGTGCCAGGATGAGGCCGGCAGGAGGAGGCGTCGTGTTCGGGTTCGGTTGGGAAGAAGGAACGGCGACGGTCGTCGCCCGCCGGCTGATCAAGGAGTGGCGCTCGGCCCAGACCGAGCACAGCCGCGGGATGAAGCGGCGGAAGTTCGAGTTCATCCTCGATGTCCGCCCTCCCGACGGCAGCCCGCGCTTCCGCGCGACCTGTAAGACGTCGTCCTTCGACCCGGTCCAGGGCGACGAGGTGCAGGTGAAGTGCAAGCCGAAGAGCCAGAAGGTGCGCTTCGACAACGACCGGATGCGGGGTCGGCGCGGCTCCCGCAAGCCGCAGCCGAAGGACGACCGCTGGCGCGACATGCTGGACGACGAGCCGGGGTCGGCTCCTCCGCCGAGGGAGCACTGACGGCGTGCAGACGCCCCGCCTCCCTCTCGTTCCGGACCCGCTGCGGCGGTGCCGGGTGCCGCGCGACCTCGATTCGGTCACCACGATCGGGGACGAGGTCGATCCGGCCGACGTGGACCTGACCGCCGACGTGGTCGAGCGGATCTGGGCGGACGCGCGCAACCTCTACCGCAGCGGCATCCACCCCGCACTGACCCTGTGCGTCCGCCGCCACGGCGAGGTCGTGCTCGACCGGGCGATCGGCCACGCGCGTGGCAACGGGCCCCAGGACCGGCCGGACGCGGAGAAGGTGCTGGCCACCCCGGAGACTCCGGTCTGCATCTTCTCGGCGACGAAGGGTCTCACTGCGGCGCTCGTGCACCTGCTCGACGAGCGCAACGTGCTCCACGTCGGGGACCGGGTGGCCGACTACCTGCCCGACTTCGCCCGCAACGGCAAGGCCGGCATCACGCTGGCACAGGTCCTGTCGCATCGGGCCGGCATCCCCAATCTGCCCGCGGGTGCGCTCGACATGGGCCGGCTCGAGGACGTGGACTACCTCCGGGGCCTGATGTACGACGCCAAGCCGATCCACCGGCCGGGCAAGCGGCAGGCCTACCACGCGGTGAGTGGCGGCGGCATCCTCGGTGAGGTCGTCCGCGAGGCGACCGGCAAGAGCATCCGCGACGTGCTCGCCGAGGAGATCCTCGACCCGCTCGGCTTCCGATGGACCAACTACGGCGTCGCGCCCGCCGACGTCGACAAGGTGGCCCTGAACTATCCGACCGGGCCGCTGCTGGTGCCGCCGGTGTCGACCTTCCTGACGCGTGCTCTCGGCGTCCACCCCGACGAGGCGACCCGGCTCTCCAACGACCCGCGCTTCCTCGAGGCCGTGATGCCGGCCGCCAACGGCGTCAGCACGGCGAACGAGTTGAGCCGCTTCTACGACATGCTGCGCAACGGGGGAGAGCTCGACGGCACCCGGGTGATGGAGGCGCGCACGATCCGCCGGGCCCGGGTCGAGGTGTCGCACCTGGAGCTGGACTTCAGCCTGGGTCTGCCGATCGGGTTCAGCCAGGGGTTCATGCTCGGTGGCCGGCGGGTCAGCCTGTTCGGCCCCGACACCGCCGAGGCCTTCGGACACCTCGGCTGGATCAACATCCTGAGCTGGGCGGATCCGGAGCGGGCGCTGTCGGTCGCGATGATCACGACGGGCAAGGCCGCCGTCTACCCGGAGGTCGGCCGGTTCCTCCAGGTGCCGATCACGATCGGCCGCGAGATCAAGAAACAGGACAGTTGACCGAAATGTCCTGATGCCGGATCTCGCACCGTGCTTGAATGCGATGTGACTACTGGGGGGTCGCGCGCATCGCGCGCATCGCACACCGCACGGCTGCTGCAGACCGGGCTCCGGTTGACCTTTCGGCCGGCGGGCGCGCTCGTGCCGGCCAACCTTGCCGGAGTCGCAATGGTCCGGGTCGCGTTCGTCGCTGCCTGTTACGGCGGCCTCCACACCCGGCTGCCCGCGACCGCCGTCGACACCGAGGGCGGCGCAGGCACTGTCCGCGGCGAGTGGGTCGGCGCCGTGCCCGCTCCGGGTGAGCCGATCCTGCTCTACCTGCACGGCAGCGGGTACGTCGGCTGCTCGCCCGCGACCCACCGGGGCCTGGTGTCGGAGGTGAGTCGCCGGCTCGGGCGATCGGCGTTCGTGGTCCGCTACCGGCGGGCACCGGAGCACCGGTTCCCCGCGGCGCACGTCGACGTGCTGGCGTCGTACCTCTGGCTCCTCGACCGCGGTCACGACGCCTCCGACATCACGGTGCTCGGCGACTCCGCCGGAGGTCACCTGGCGCTCGCGCTGCTCGGCGAGCTCCGCCGGCTCCGGGTGGCGATGCCGGCCGCGATCGTCGGCTTCTCCCCGCTGGTCGACCCGAGCTTCGAGCAGTTCGGCAAGCCCGAGCGCGACCCGAGGGACGGATTCTTCAAGCGGGCAACAGCGCGCCGGTTCCTCGGGCTCTACTCCCACGAGGCAGACCCGCGGGACCCGCGGCTCGACGTGGTCCAGGTCGTCGGCGCGGACCTGCCGCCGATCCTGCTCCAGGTCGGCGAGCACGAGCACCTGCGCGCGCACGCAGAGGGTTTCGCCGCGGCCCAGGTCGCAGCCGGTGGCGCGTGCGAGGTCCAGGTGTGGTCCGGCCTGTTCCACGTCTTCCAGATGATCCGCCCGCTGCCCGAGGCGCGGGAAGCGCTCCGCGAGGTCGAACGGTTCATCGACCGGGTCGAGTCACGCCGGACGGTCATCGGCTCGATCCCGGCCTAACGACCGGACTCGATCAGGTCGGCCACTCCGGCGGGTAGTCGCTGGCCGCCGCGTCGTGCAGCTTCTGGAGCTTCTTGCGGGCCCGGGTGGGTACCCGGTCACCGAAGACGGTGCCCCGGGTGTGGTCGGTCTCGTGCTGGAGGCAGCGCGCCAGCAGCCCGTCGCCCTCGAACCGCACCGGCGAGCCGTCGAGAGCGAACCCGTCGACGGTCGCGAAGGCCGGCCGCGCACAGGGGCAGAACGCGCCCGGGAACGACAGGCAGCCCTCGTCGCCCTCGTCGAGCTTTCGGCCGCGATCCTCGGGCACCGTGACCGTGGGGTTGCAGACCACGCCGACGTACCGCTCGCTCGTCTCGTCGGGGCAGTCGAACACGAAGACGGCAAGGTCGACCCCGATCTGGCAGGCGGCCAGACCGACGCCGTCGGCGGCATACATCGTGGCGACCAGGTCGGCGGCGAGCGAGCGCAGTTCGTCGGAGCCGAACTGCTTAGCCGTCACCGGCTGCTGCGGGCGGTGCATGACGGGCGCGCCCCACCGGGTGATCGAGTGGACCGCGCCGCCCCGGGGAAGCGGTCCGTACGGCGCGTGCACGGGCTCTTCGGGCCCCTTCACTGACATGGCCAGCGATCCTAGAGGGAGCGATGTGACGATCCGCACGCGGCATTTGTCCGCCATTTGAGGCCCAGCTGTAGCGCTGTGTGTAACTCACAGTTACATTTGTGTGCATGTCCCTGATCAGCAACCTCAAGCCGGGCGGCAAGCACGGCGTCCCGAGCAACGCCAGCCGGGATCCCATCGGGATCCTCGTCGCCGGACTCAGCAGGCTCGCCCAGAGCGACCTCATCGACAAGATGGGGCTGCGCAAGCAGACCGAGCAGGTCGTGTTCTCGGTGACCCGGAGCGGGTTCAAGACCATCACGAACGCGAGTCGGACCTTCGCGAAGGCCGGCAAGAAGGGCAAGCCCGGAGTTCGGGTGGCGGCTGCTTCGGCCAAGGGCGTCTTCGACCTGACCCCGACCGAGGACGAGCAGATGCTCGTCGACGTCGTGAGCGAGTTCGCCGCCGAGGTCGTCCGGCCCGCCGCGGCAGGGGCCGACGCCGCGTGTGCCGCGCCCGACGCACTGCTCAAGTCCAGCCTCGAGATCGGGCTGCCCATCCTGGGGGTGCCCGAGGCGCTCGGCGGCATCTCCGAGGAGCGTTCGGCGATGGCCGGCACCCTTGTCGCCGAGGCGCTGTCCAAGGGCGACATGGGACTGGCCGTGGCCACCCTCGCGCCCGGCTCGGTCGCGACCGCGATCGGCCTGTGGGGCACCGACGCTCAGCAGCAGACCTACCTGCCGGCGTTCACCGGTGACGAGGTCCCGGCAGCTGCGCTTGCCCTCAACGAGCCCGCGGTGCTCTTCGACGTCACGACGCCGTCGACCACCGCCACCAAGCAGGGTGACGGCTACGTCCTCAACGGCCGCAAGAGCATGGTCGCCCGCGGCGCCGACGCCGAGCTGTTCGTCGTAGGTGCCTCGCTCGACGGCAAGCCGGTGCTGTTCCTGGTCGAGTCGTCGACCGAGGGGCTCTCGCTCGAGGGCGACCCGGGCATGGGAGTCCGGGCTGCCGGCATGACCACGCTCGACCTCAAGGACGTCACCGTGCCCGCGGACGCCGTGCTCGGCGAGATCGACGGCTCGACGTACCTCGAGTGCGTCCGGCTGTCCCGGCTGGCCTGGTGCGCCCTCGCGGTCGGCACCGGCCAAGCGGTGCTCGACTACGTGACGCCGTACGTCAAGGAGCGGGAGGCGTTCGGTGAGCCGATCGCCAACCGTCAGTCGGTGGCCTTCATGGTCGCCAACATCGCGATCGAGCTGCAGTCGATGCGGCTGCTGACCTACCGGGCAGCTGCCCGTGCCGCTGCCGGCAAGGACTTCAGCAAGCAGGTGGCGCTGGCTCGCAACATGTGTGCCGAGCGCGGCATGCAGATCGGAAACGACGGGGTGCAGCTCCTCGGTGGCCACGGCTACGTCAAAGAGCACCCGGTGGAGCGGTGGTACCGCGACCTGCGTGCCATCGGGATCATGGAAGGAACGGTGCTGGTCTGATGGCTATCAATCTCGAAGTTCCCAAGAAGCACCGGGTGCTCATCGACCAGGCGCACCAGGTCGCGATGAACATGCTGCGACCGATCTCCCGCAAGTACGACATCGCCGAGCACGAGTACCCCAAGGAGCTCGACATGCTCGCGGCGATGATCGACGGGCTCGCCGAGTCCGGCGCCAGCGAGGGTGCCGGCGCGACCGGTGTCCGGCGCGAGGAGGACGACGGCGACAGCAACGTCAAGAACGGCTCGAACCTGGCATCGGTGACCTCGGTCGCCGAGATGTGTTGGGGCGACACCGGCCTGCTGCTCTCCATGCCGCGCCAGGGGCTCGGCAACTCCGCGATCGCGTCGGTCGCCAATGACGAGCAGCTCGAGCGGTTCAAGGGCAAGTGGGCCTCGATGGCGATCACCGAGCCCAGCTTCGGCTCGGACTCGGCTGCCATCTCGACCACGGCGGTCCTGGACGGCGACGAGTACGTCATCAACGGAGAGAAGATCTTCGTCACCTCCGGCGAGCGGTCCGACTGCGTCGTGGTCTGGGCGACGCTCGACAAGTCGGTCGGTCGCGCGGCGATCAAGTCGTTCGTGGTCGAGAAGGACACGCCCGGCGTCAAGGTCGAGCGGCTCGAGGAGAAGCTCGGCATCCGGGCCTCCGACACGGCGGTCATCACGTTCACCGACGTGCGGGTGCCCAAGGACAACCTGCTGGGCTCACCCGAGGTCAACGTCGAGCAGGGCTTCGCCGGTGCGATGGCGACGTTCGACAACACCCGTCCGCTGGTGGCCGCGATGGCCGTCGGCTGCGCACGGGCGTCGCTCGACCTGACCCGCGACCTGTTGAAGGACGCGGGCGTCGAGGTCGACTACGACAAGCCGGCCTACCTCCAGTCCGCGGCCGCAGCGAAGTTCCTGCAGCTCGAGGCGGACTGGGAGGGTGGGCGGCTGCTCACCCTGCAGGCGGCGTGGATGGCCGACAACCGCAAGCCCAACTCGCTGGAGGCCTCGATGGCCAAGGCGAAGGCCGGCCGGGTCGGATCCGACGTGACGCTCAGCTGTGTCGAGCTGTGCGCATCGGTGGGCTACTCCGAGACCGAGCTGCTCGAGAAGTGGGCGCGCGACTCCAAGATCCTCGACATCTTCGAGGGCACGCAGCAGATCCAGCAGCTGATCATCGCGCGCCGGCTCCTGGGGCTCTCCAGCGCCGAGCTGAAGTAGGGCAGGCCCTAGCCCAGCATCACCTCCTGCGGTCGGTAGCGGCCGGCGGCCCAGGTGGACTTGCCCGATCCGGACGCGCCGACGAGGACGACCAACGCCGGGTCCGGCAACCGCATGCCCGAACCCTGCCTCAGGACCCCCGGGTCACGGTCGCACCGGCGGCGGGCAGCACCGTGCGGTACGTCGGTGGTCGGTAACCGGCGTCGTCGAAGTCCGCGTCGATGGCCACGCGTACGGCGTCCGCGCGCTCCTCGGCCACCAGCGCGATCGCGGCGCCGCCGAACCCGCCCCCGGTCAGCCGGGCACCGAGCGCGCCGGCGTCGACCGCCGTGAGAACGGCGAGGTCGAGCTCGGGCGTCGACGCGGCGAAGTCACCCTGGAGGGACGCGTGCGACGCGGTGAGGATCTCGCCGACGGCCGGCCAGTCGCCGGCGGCGATCGCCGCGATCGTGTCCTCGACCCGGGCGCTCTCCGAGACGACGTGGCGAGCGCGGGCCCGCTGGACGTCGTCATCGAGGCGACCGAGGTCCTCGGGCCAGGCCAGCCCGATGCGGGGAAGCCCCAGAGCCGCGGCGGCCGCGTCGCACTCCGCGCGTCGCTCCGCGTAGCCGCTCGCGACGTCGGCCAGCTCGTGCCCGCTCCCGGTGTCGATCACCAGGACCGCGAGGCCGGCATCGCCGAGCGCGAGGGGCACCTGCCGCACGCTGGAGTCGGCGAAGTCGATGAGGAGGCCGTGCTCCGGCTTGCCGAGCAGCGAGATCAGCTGGTCCATCCCACCCGTCGGTGCGCCGACGTACCCCGTCTCGGCCCGGCGGCACAGCTCGGCCAACGACTGCCGGCTCCCGGGGTCGTGCGGGCGGTCGACCAGGCTGCCGACGGCGAGCGCCACCGAGCACTCGAGAGCCGCCGAGCTCGCCAGCCCGGACCCGAGCGGGACGTCGCTCGCCACGACCAGGTCGAGCCCGGGCAGCTGCCAGCCGTCCTCGAGACCGGCCCAGAGCACGCCGGCGACGTATCGAACCCAGTCCGGCATCACCTCGCGGCCGTCGAGGGTGACGTCGCCGAGGCGACCGGTCCAGCCCTCCGGGAACGCGTCGGTCCGGATCCGCAGCCGGTCGTCGCCGCGGCCCCGCGCGGTCGTCGTCGTGACCAGCGGGATGGCGAACGGCAGGCACAGTCCCCCGTTGTAGTCGGTGTGGTCGCCGATCAGGTTGACCCGGCCGGGGGCGCGGGCAGTCACGGAGGTCACGCCCCATCATTACCCGACGTCGCTAGATTCACGGTGTGCGCTTCCTCGACGACCAGGTGCCTGGCCACGACCTCACCTACGACGACGTCTTCATGGTTCCTCGCCGTTCGGCCGTGGGCAGTCGGTACGACGTCGACCTGGCGACCGCCGACGGGACGGGCACCACTCTCCCGATCGTCGTCGCCAACATGACGGCGATCGCCGGCAAGCGGATGGCCGAGACGGTTGCCCGTCGTGGCGGCCTGGTCGTCATCCCGCAGGACATCCCGGCTCCGGTGGTTGCCGATGTCGTCTCGTTCGTGAAGTCCCGGCACCTGCTGCTGGACACCCCGATCCAGCTCCGGCCGGACCAGACGGTGGCCGAGGCGCTGTCGCTCATCCCCAAGCGCGCGCACCGTGCCGCGGTGGTCGTCGACGACCAGCAGCGGCCGGTGGGCCTCGTGCTCGAGGACGACTGCGCCGACGTCGACAGGTTCGCCCAGGCGCATCAGGTGATGCGACCGGTCGAGGTGCTGCTGGAAGCGGAGACCGAGCCGCGGAAGGCGTTCGATGCCCTCGACGAGGCGCGGGCGGTCATCGCGGTCGGTGTCGACAACGACGGCCGGCTCGTCGGCGTGCTGAACCGCACCGGCGCGCTCCGTGCCACGCTCTACCGCCCGGCTGTCGACGATGCCGGGTCGCTGCGGATCGCGGCGGCGGTCGGGGTGAACGGCGACGTCGCGGCCAAGGCACGCGGCCTGCTCGGGGCCGGAGTCGACTGCCTTGTCGTCGACACCGCGCACGGGCACCAGGACCGGATGATCGAGGCCCTGCAGGCGGTCCGCTCCCTCGACCCCGCGGTGCCCATCGCTGCCGGCAATGTCGTCGACGCCGACGGCACCCGCGCACTCGTCGCTGCGGGCGCAGACATCGTGAAGGTCGGCGTCGGGCCCGGCGCCATGTGCACCACTCGGATGATGACCGGTGTCGGTCGGCCGCAGTTCTCCGCCGTGCTCGACTGTGCGCGGGCGGCCCGTGACGTCGGCGCGTCGGTCTGGGCCGACGGGGGAGTGCGCCACCCGCGCGATGTCGCGCTGGCGCTCGCGGCCGGGGCGTCCTCGGTGATGATCGGCTCCTGGTTCGCCGGCACCCACGAGTCGCCCGGAGACCTGCTCCACGACGCCGACGGCCGGCCGTTCAAGGTGTCGTTCGGGATGGCGTCGGCACGGGCCGTCGCCGGCCGCACCGCCGCGGAGTCCGCGTTCGACCGGGCGCGCAAGGGTCTCTACGAGGAGGGCATCTCGTCCTCACGGATGTACCTCGATCCCGCTCGCCCCGGCGTCGAGGACCTGATCGACCAGATCTCGGCGGGCGTGCGCTCGGCGTGCACGTACGCCGGCGCCGCCACCCTCGCCGAGCTCCACGAGCGCGCGGTCGTCGGTGTCCAGTCGGCCGCGGGCTTCCACGAGGGCCGCCCGCTGGCCACGAGTTGGTGAACGTGGGCACGGCGGCGCCCTCCACTACCACCACGAGTGCCCGCACGAGCCGGGCGGCGGCGCTCTCGTTCTGTCAGGATGACGACGTGGAGGAGGCCGGTCGGTTCGTCGTCCTCGGGCGGATCGGCGTCGGCGCCCACGCCGCGGTCTACCGTGCTGAGGACCCGGTGCTCGATCAGCTCGTGGCGCTCAAGGTGCTGGCAACGCATGTGGCTTTCGACCCCGACGGGCGGGAGCGGTTCATCAAGGAAGCCAGACTGATGCGCAAGATCGCGTCGGCGCGCACGGCCGCGGTGTACGACGTCGCGCAGCTCCCCGACGGCCGCCCGTACCTGGTGCTCGAGCTCGCTGAGCGTGGCACCCTCGCGGACCGGCTCGACGATCTCGAGCGACGTGCCACGCCGCTGAGACCGGACGACGTCCGCGCGGTGACCGCGGCGCTCGGCGCCGCCCTGGCCGCGATCCACGACCGCGGGGTCGTCCATCGCGACATCAAGCCGTCGAACATCCTGATCCGACCCGCGCCGGACGGGCATCCACCGGACGGGTTCCCGGGCGGCCTGCTGCTCCACGACGACGACTTCCTGATCCTCGCGGACTTCGGGCTCGCCAAGGCGCTGGAGTCGACCCGCCGGGTGACCGCGGCGGTCGGCACGCCGGCGTACATGGCCCCGGAGCAGGCGGCGGTCGGCGCCCCGATCGACGGTCGTGCCGACATCTTCGCGGCATCGGCCGTCGTCGCCGAGCTGTTGGAGCGCACGGCCGGACCGCGCGACCCCCGGGTCCGCGAGGTGCTGGCCCGCGGGATGGCCCACGACCGCGAGGCCCGGCATCCGGACGCCCGCGCCTGGGCCAGTGAACTGGTCAGCGCCATCGACAGCAGCCGGGCGCCGGTCACCGTCCAGCGACAGGTGGCCGGGCCCGAGCTGGTCGTCGTCCGACGGAGCGGCATTCCGGGCGGTCCGGTGCTGCTGGGCGTGCTCGTCGCCGCACTGATCCTGGTCGCCATGGTGATCGTGGTGGCCCTCGACGTCACCGGAGGTGCGCAGTGATCGATCCGGAAGTCCTCCAGTCGGTGGCCGTTGGCGATGCCGCCGCGCGCGGGGCGATCGTGACCGAGTTCGCGGCGGCCGGCAAGGACCAGCGCGTCGCGATCCTCGACGGTCTCGCCGTCCACGGCGCACGCGGGGCCCTGCCGGCGACCGAGGTGCTGCTGGAGCTCGTGCACCGCCACCGGATCGCCCATCCGGCGATCACCACGCTGCTGGTCGATCCTGCCGACATCGAGGACGCGGCGCAGCTGACGCTGATCGCGGTGCTGGAGAAGATCGCGCAGTTCGAGGGCCGGTCGCGGTTCCAGACCTGGGTGCGGGCCATCGCGCGGAACGAGGCTCTGCAGGTGCTGCGGCGCAAGCAGCGCAAGACCGAGCCGTCGGGTGACGACGTGCCCGAGGACTGGGCGTTCGCCCGACGGCTGAGCTCTGTCGTCGCCGACGAGGTCGCCGTACGTCAGGCGCTGGACCGGGTCCCGGAGCCCTACCGGGAGGCGTTGGTCCTCCGCGAGTTCGAACAACTGGGGTACGACGAGATAGCGGAGCGGCTGGGCGTGCCCGTCGGCACCGTGCGCTCGCGGATCGCGCGGGCCCGCGACCTGCTCGCCAAGCAGACGTGGAGCTGGTCCTAGAACTACGGAGAAGAGCCTCTGGAATCCGGGAACCGGGCGGGCCGGTGAGCGCATCCGGTGGATGAGGCCGGCCGAAGGTGCTGGCCCGAACCCCAGGAGACACCATGCGTTCCATCCGAATCATCGCTCTCGGCGCGGCGGCGGCCGCCGCCGGTGTCGCTGCGTTCTCGGCCAGCCCCGCGTCCGCCGCGAACATCCCCGGCGGTCAGCTCGACGACATCCTGTACGGCACGCCGTACGCCGACAAGATCACCGGCTTCGAGGGCAACGACTCGCTCTACGGCTACGGCGGCGCCGACCTCCTGCTCGGCGGGGCCGGCCACGACTACCTGGCCGGCGCCGACGGCAAGGACGTGCTGAAGGGCAGCTACGGCGCCGACTACCTCGACGGCAGTGGGGGAGCCGACAAGCTCTACGGCAACGCCGGCGTCGACAACCTGGTCCCCGGGTTCGGCCCCGACGAGGTGCGGGCCGGCTACGGCGACGACTACATCTACGTCTACTCCGACGGCAGCGCCGACTACATCAAGTGCGGCCCGGGCTACGACACCGTCTACTACGACAGCATCGACCCCGGCGACGAGTTCGCCGGCTGCGACTACTACTACGCCCTCTGAGCTGCAGTCAGGCCCCGCGGCCGCTGCTCGCTCGGCGGCCGCGGGTGACCCCCACGAAGTCCTGGTGCACCGGTCCGTCGTCGTCCCTCCTCCACACCAGCGCCACCTGGGTGGCGGGGAGGTCGACGACGGGTCGGTGCACGGTGTCCTTCCGGTGGTGCAGGCGGGCGAGCGCCATCGGCAGCACCACGACGCCGCTCCCGCTCGCCGCGACCTCGACCGCTTCTCGCTCCGTCATGGGCGGGAAGCCGAGCTGGTCGGACGTCGGCCGCCACCCTGATCGCTCCGGCAGCACCAGCTGCTCGTCCGCCAGGTCGGCCGTGGCCACCTCGTCGGCCGCGGCCACGAAGTGTTCGGCCGCAGCCACCACCACGGGGAGCTCCTCGTAAAGCACCACGCAGTGCAGGGGAGTGGGGCGCTCGCGATCGATGGGGAGCCGGGCCAGCACCAGGTCCGCCGTACCGTCGTCCAGGACGGCGCGTTGCTCGGCCTCCTCGACGGGGATCAGCTCCAGGCGGACCCGGGGGTGCCGCTCCCGCCACACCCGCGCCCACTTGTCGGGAGTCACACCGGGGACGAAGGCGACGCGAAGGCGATCCACAGGCGCAACATTATTCCGGCAGCGTGGCGAGAGGTGCCGCCGCCCGTAGCCCGCTAGGAGCCGACGACCGTCGGTCAAGTCCGGGTGGCTGCGCCGAAGACACCCTCGGACGTCGGAATTTGTGCCGCAAGTTCGTTGAAAGTCTGTTGGTGTGCGCCTGAGCCGTGCTTAGGCTTCCTCAACGAAAGGAGGCGATCCGCATGGCGAGCCACGCACCCGTCGTACTGCTCAACGCGTCGTACGAGCCGCACGACGTCGTCTCCTTCCCGCACGCGGTGCGGATGCTCTTCCGCGGCGTCGCCGTGGTGCACGAGGCCGACGAGGACCGGCGGATCGGCCCGCACCCGTGGCCGAGGGTGCTGCGGCTGGTGCGGTACGTCGTCGCGTCCTGGATGTACCGGCCGGCGGCCTACGGCCGCGAGGCAGTGCTGCGCCGGGACCAGCACCGGTGCGCCTACTGCGGCGCGCAGGCCAACACGGTCGACCATCTGGTGCCGCGATCACGTGGCGGCACCTGGACCTGGCTCAACACCGTTGCTGCGTGCGGGCGGTGCAACAGCCGCAAGGGCAACCGCACTCCGCACGAGGCCGGCATGCGGCTGCGGTTCGATCCGTGGGTTCCGACCCGGATCGAGGTCACAGCGTGGGGGCGCCGCCGCTGAGCCCTTCCGGGTCGGTGTGATGTCGGTCGCTGAATCGAGGCGACTGAGCGGCAACGAGAACGTGTTCTCGTGACCGAGGCCACAGCCCAGCGTTCCCCGACTTGAGTTCCTGAGCGCGGTTTTGGCTCACTGGTGGGCAAGCGCTTGCAAAAGCAAGCGTTTCGCAAACCAGAGGAAGCGTCGTGAACCGGAACACCGCCCGTCGAGTTCGTCAGGCCGTGAGCGCCCCCGCATTGATCGGGATCCTCGCGTGCTCTGCCCTCATCCCGGACGCTGCCGCGGCCGACTCGGCGTCTCCCGCCTGGCTGGTCAGTGCCGATGTCGCGACGCGACCGATGAAGGTCGTCCGCGGCATCACCGTCCGTCCGGAGGCGCCCACGACGGTGCTGCCCGTGCAGGGCTACCGGTTGACGGCCCACTTCGGCAGCTCCGGCAGCATGTGGTCGAGTGACCACACCGGTCTGGACTTCGCCGCTCCCGAAGGCACCGCACTGCGCGCCGTGGCCGACGGCGTGGTCACCGAGGTCGCGTACGACGGTGCCTACGGCAACAAGACCGTCATCCGCCTCGAGGACGGCACCGAGCTCTGGTACTGCCACCAGTCGAGTCAGAACGTGTCCGTCGGCGACCGCGTGGCCGCCGGCGACGTGGTCGGCGCTCTGGGCTCGACCGGGAACACCACCGGACCGCACCTCCACCTCGAGGTGCGCCCCGGCGGTGGCGACCCGGTCGACCCGGAGATCGCACTGGCCGACTGGGGCCTGAACCCCTGATCGAGGGTCAGGCCTGGGCGAGCAGTCCGAACTGGACGTTGCCGGCCTCGTCGATGCCGGCGTCGAGCACCTGGTCATCGAGCTGGTTCGCGGCGTCGGGGTCGAGGTAGACCTTGGCGCCGTCCTGCTCGACGAGCTGGTCGCCGGCCACCGGTTGGTCCGCCGTCGTCACCGCAAGCTGCGCCTCCGCGGTGCTGGTGATGCGCAGGCCCGCGTCCTCCGGAGTGTCCGGGTGGTCGGTGTAGCGCTTGACGATGCTGCATGCGTTCTCGGTCAGGGTGAGCATGACTGCCTTCTGAGTTGAGTGCAGGGCATCTCCACCGTTGCAGGTCGATCGGGACGGTTCAAGGCGACCCTCCTCGAGGGTTCTCGAAGTGGGTCCCCGATGCGGGTTCGAGGGGCGGTATTTGCTAATGTCAGCCCGCACTCGTCCGGGTGGCGGAATTGGCAGACGCGCTAGCTTGAGGTGCTAGTGCCCGTATTAGGGCGTGGGGGTTCAAGTCCCCCCTCGGACACGGAATCGGCCCCGACTCTCTCTCGCCAGAGACTCGGGGCCGGTCTCATTTTCTGCCTAGAGGTCCTGTTCGTAGGCCCACATGATCGGGCCGCCCTCGCCCTCGTTGCGGCGGAAGCCGGTGGCCTCGTAGGCCCGTTGGGCGAGCCGGTCCTCCTCGTTGGTGATCAGGAAGGCGTAGTCGGCACCGGCAGCGCGCGACGTGTCGAGCACGGCGCTCAGCAGCTCGCGGCCGAAGCCTTGGCCGCGCCGGGACGGTACGACGTACAGCTCGGCCAGGTAGGCCTCGAGGGCGTCGCTCCACAGCGACGGCTGGAGACGTACGACGGCGATCCCGACCGCGACCCTCGTGTCGTCCCGTGCGATCAGCACTGTCGCGTTCGAGTCGGCGATCCGGCGAGCGAGCAGGTCGGCCAGCACCTCGGGCTCGGGCGACGGCTCGTCGTACTCCTGGTTGAAGTCGTGGAGCAGCAGAGCGGCCTTGGCCAGCCCTTCGTCGTCGTGCGGCGTCACCGTCTCGACCATGCAGATCAGTATCCGGATCAAAGAAAATCCGATTCCGGACACAGGCGGCGTGGACGTAGTTAGCGTCCGATTGTGCGATCGGTTGCAAAGGCGGCTGCGGCCGCGATTGTCCTGGTCGGCCTGACCGTTCCGGTCTCCGCGGACTCGGCGGCGCCACCCGTCGCGCTGCTGAACCCCGCTGTGTGCGCGGGGACCGGCTCGGGCGACAGCCAGATCGAGACGAGCGACGGCGCCGACCACACCTACCACTGGCGGGTCCCGGCGACCGACGCCCCGGTGTCCGGACGGCCGGTGCTGATCTGGCTGCACGGCGACGGCGGCAACGGGTCCGCGAAGGCGCCGAAGTTCTGGCCGTTCACCGATCCCGACGGTGCGATCGTCGTGACGCCGAACGGCACCGGCCAGACCTGGAACCACCGCGCCGCGGACGGGCCCGGTCCGCTCGACAGCCAGTTCCTCGAACGGCTGATCAACCTGCTCATCGAGTGCGAGTCGGTCGACCCGGACCGGATCTTCGTCGGCGGGTCCTCACGGGGTGCCTACATGCCCTACTACCTCCTCCAGCGGGCAGGCACGCGCGACAAGGTCGCCGGGGTCGCGGTCAACGCCGGCCTGCTGTACTGCCAGGAGGGCGACATCTGCAACGCGGACGTCAGCACGCCCGGACTGCACAGCAGCGATGCGCGGATCATCCACCTGCACGGCACCAACGACCAGGCGGTCGCGCCGCCGCCGACCGCGGCATACCACGATCCGGTCGACTGGAACGTCGACTGGCGGGTGTTCAACCCGATGAAGCTCTGGGCGCAGCAGAACGGTTGCTGGACCGACGAGATCGGCGGCGCCAACAACGGGGTCCTCCGTGAGACCTACCAGGTCGGCGGCAACCCGGCGAAGGTCTTCGACCTCAGCGCCCACAACCAGCTCTGCAGCTCCTACCAGCTGATCCTGGTCACCAAGGGCGGACACGTCATCGACGGTCAGGAGGAGCGGATCTGGGCGTTCCTCATGGACCGGGGCTTCGGGTCCCCACCGAGGTGCAACGGGTTGCCGGCCACCATGATGGGAGGAGCGGGCCCGGATCGGCTCGAGGGCACCAGCGGCGCGGACGTGATCGTCGGTCTCGGCGGCAACGACACGATCCACGGCCGCGGCGGCAACGACCTGATCTGCGGTGGCGGCGGTGCCGACCGGATGTACGGCGACGGCGGCAGGGACAAGCTCGCGGCGAAGGACGGCCGCAAGGACCAGCGGATCGACTGCGGCGCCGGTGCCGACCCGAAGGCGGACCGTGACCGCGGCGACCCGAGGCCGATCAGCTGCGGGTGACAAGATGACCGGATGGACGAGGTCGTCGACATCTGCCGGGACCTGATTCGCATCGACACGACCAACGACGGGTCGGACGACGGACCGGGGGAGCGCAAGGCAGCGGAGTACGTCGCCGGGCTGCTCGAGGAGGTCGGCATCGAGACCCGGCTCTACGAGACCACCCCCGGCCGCACGTCTCTGTTCGCCCGCTGGGGCGGGGATGGGACCCGCGACGACGCGTTGCTGCTGCACGGTCACCTCGACGTCGTCCCGGCCGCGGCGGAGGACTGGGCCGTGCACCCGTTCAGCGGCGAGGTGCAGGACGGCTATGTGTGGGGTCGCGGCGCGGTCGACATGAAGGACTTCGACGCGATGCTGCTCGCGGTCGTGCGTGAGCGCCAGCGGTCCGGCCGGATCCCGGCCCGGCCGATGGTGCTGTGCTTCACCGCTGACGAGGAGGCCGGCGGCCATCTCGGGGCCGAGGTCATGGTGCGCGACCACCCGGAGGAGTTCGAGGGCTGCACGGAGGCGGTCGGTGAGGTCGGCGGGTGGAGCACGACGGTCCGCGGGCGCCGGCTGTACCTGATCCAGTCCGCCGAGAAGGGCATGGCATGGATGCGGCTCACCGCGCGCGGCACGGCCGGCCACGGCTCCATGATCAACCCCGACAACGCGGTGTCCCGGATCGCCGAGGCGGTCGCGCGGATCGGCGCCTACGAGTGGCCGGTCCGGCTGACCCCGACGATGCGCACGCTGCTCGGCACCGTCGGTGCGATGGCCGGCACCGACGTGACGCCCGAGAACGCCCGCGCTCTGGTCGACGAGTTCGGCACGGCGACCCGGATGCTCGGTGCCGTCCTCAGCAACACCACGAACCCGACCATGCTCAGTGCGGGCTACAAGGTCAACGTGGTGCCGACCGAGGCCACCGCCCACATCGACGGCCGGTCCCTGCCCGGCTACGAGGACGAGTTCTTCCAGACCCTCGCCGAGCTGTGCGGGGAGGACATCAGCGTCGACTACGTCTCCAACCAGGCTCCCTGGGAGACGCCGTACGACGGCGCGCTGGTCGACGCGATGACCCGGAGCCTGCTGGCGGAGGATCCGGATGCGCTGGTGGCGCCGTACCTGATGAGTGGCGGCACCGACGCGAAGCACTTCCGCAACCTCGGGATGCGCACCTACGGCTTCACCCCGCTGCGGCTCCCCGAGGACCTGGACTTCACCGCGCTCTTCCACGGCGTCGACGAGCGGGTCCCGGTCGATGCGCTCCACTTTGGCACCCGGGTGATGGACCGCTTCCTCGACCAGGCCTGAGCACGACGGCTCAGCCCGTGCGGACGGCGCGGATGATCTTGCGGCGCAGGATCACCCGCCGGGTGCCGTCGGCCGCGATCCTGACCCGCACCAGCTCCCAGCCGCCGTGCTCGGCGCGCTCGACGAGCAGTTTCGTGACGACGTTGCGTGGATACTCCCGCGAGAAGGTGACCTTCTCGAACTGCCACTCGACGCCGCCGCTGCGCATCAGGCGGGCTCCGAAACGTCGTCCAGGGCGGACCGGATCTCGGGTGGCAGCTCCTTGCTCTCAACGCCGAGGGCTCCCTTGAGCTGGGTCGCCGTGCGGGCCCCGACGATCGGGGCGGTGACGCCCGGCCGGTCGCGTACCCAGGCGAGGGCGACTTCGAGGGGTGTCCACTCGAGCCCGTCGGCGGCCCGGATCACGGACTCGACGATCCCGCGGCTGCGGTCGTCGAGGTAGCGCTCGACGAAGGAGGCGAAGACCGGGGAGGCGGCGCGGGAGTCACCGGGGATGCCGGTGCGGTACTTGCCGGTGAGCACTCCACGTCCCAACGGCGACCAGGGCAGGATCCCCAGGCCGAGGGCGGCGGACGCGGGCACCACCTCACGCTCGATCTCGCGGCTCACCAGGGAGTACTCCACCTGGGTGGACACCAGCGGGGCCCGACCGCGCGCGGCCCGTTGCCAGGTCGCTGCCTGCGCGGTCTGCCACCCGGTGTAGTTCGAGATCCCGACGTACGTCGCCCGACCGGACGAGACCGCCTGGTCGAGCGCGGCGAGCGTCTCCTCGAGCGGGACCTCGTCGCTCCAGATGTGGACCTGCCACAGGTCGACGTGGTCGACCCCGAGTCGCTCGAGCGAGGTGTCGAGACCCCCGAGCAGCGCCCGGCGCGACGTGTCGGTGGTGCGCTCACCGCCGCGGCGCCAGATCCCCGCCTTGGTCGCGAGCACCACGTCGTCGCGTCGTACGACGTCGCCGATGAGGGAGCCGACCAGCTCCTCGGAGCGCCCGTCGGTGTAGCCGGCCGCGGTGTCGACCAGGGTGCCGCCGGCCTCGCAGAACGCGATCAGCTGGTCGCGGGCCTCGTGCTCGTCGGTGTCCTTGCCCCAGGTCATCGTGCCGAGGCCCATCCGCGACACCCGGAGACCGCTGCTTCCGACGTACCGCTGCTGCATGGGGGCCAAGGTAGTCGGTCACCCACGCGGGGCGCCTGGCGGCTCGCCCAGGTTGTGTCCGTAGGATCCGTCACCGTGGCGGACTACCTGCAGGCCTTGTTCCTGGGCACGCTGCAGGGCCTCACGGAGTTCCTGCCCATCTCCAGCAGCGCGCACCTGCGGATCTTCCCCGAGCTGTTCGGCTGGGGAGATCCCGGCGCCGCCTTCACCGCGGTCATCCAGATCGGCACCGAGCTGGCGGTGCTCGTCTACTTCCGCAAGGACATCTGGAGGATCGCCCACACCTGGTCGCGGTCCCTCTTCAAGCCCGAGTACCGCGGCCATCTCGACGCTCGGATGGGCTGGTTCGTCATCGTCGGCTCGCTGCCGATCGTCGTGCTCGGGGTGTTCCTCAAGGACACCATCGAGTCACACTTCCGCAACCTGTGGCTGATCGCCGCGTTGCTGATCTTCATGGGCCTGGTCCTCTACGTCGCCGACCGGATCGGCGACAACGAGAAGCAGATCAAGCAGATGCAAATGCGCGAGGCGGTGCTGATGGGTGTCGCACAGGCGGCGGCCCTGGTCCCTGGTGTCTCACGATCGGGCGCGACGTTGTCGATGGGGCGGTTCCTCGGGTTCGAGCGCGCAGCGGTGGCGCGCTACTCCTTCCTGCTGGCCATCCCGGCCGTGGTCGGCGCCGGGATCTACGAGATGCAGGAGATCCCGCACGGCGACAACATGTACGGCTGGGGACCGACGCTGCTGGCGACGGCGGTCTCGTTCGTCGTCGGGTACGCCGCGATCGCCTGGTTGCTGAGGTTCGTCAGCCACCACACGCTCACACCGTTCGTGGTCTACCGGGTGCTGCTCGGCGCCGGCGTCATGGCGCTGCTCGCGGCCGGCGTGATCGCGGCCTGACGGTCACATCCAGCCGGACTTCTTGAACCATGCCCACAGGGCGACAGAGCTGCCGACCATGAGGAACAGCGCCCACAGGTAGCCGAACTGCCAGTGGAGCTCCGGCATGTGGTCGTAGTTCATGCCGTAGACGCCGGCGATCAGGGTCGGCAGGAGCAGGAGGGCGGCGCCGGCCGAGATCTTGCGCATGTCGTCGTTCTGCTGCACCTGGATCGCAGCGACATGCGCCTCGAACGCGGCCGCCAGCAGCTCGTCGAGAGTGTCGATCGCCTCGGCTGCGATCGACAGGTGGTCGCCGACGTCCCGGAAGAACGGGCCCGCGTCCGCCAGGATCCCGGGCACCGCTCCGACGGAGAATCGGCGCATCGGCTCCTTGAGCGGCAGCACTGCCCGCCGTACCTCCGCGAGCTCACGCTTGAGGGTGTAGATGCGGGCCGAGTCCCTGGTCCGCTGCTCGGAGAACACGGACGTCTCGACCTCGTCGACATCGATCTGCAGCTCCTCCATGACCGCCAGGTAGCCGTCGACGACGGTGTCGCACACGGCGTAGACGACCGCGGAGGGGCCGTGGCTGAGGACGTTCTGCTGCGACTCGAGCTCGTGGCGGGCGTCCTTGAGCTGGGAGCCCCGGCCGTGCCGCACCGTGATCACGAAGTCGTCGCCGACGAACAGGTTGATCTCGCCGGTCTCGACGGCGTCGTCCTCGTCGACGTACCAGAGGGTCTTGACCGTCAGGAAGAGGTTGCCCTCGTAGAGCTCGAGCTTCGGCCGCTGGTGGGCCACGACGGCGTCCTCGACCGCGAGCGGGTGCAGGCCGAACGCTTGCGCGATCTCCTCGAGCTCGACGTGGCTGGGCTCGTAGAGACCGACCCAGACGAAGTCGTGCTCGCCTTCCGCGGCTGTCGCCCGGAGAGCCGCGTAGTCGTGCACGTTGCAGTCGACCGAGAGTCGCATTCCCTTGCGGTAGACGGCGCTGTCGACGATCACGGGAACACGCTAGTGGCTACGGTTGCCCTCGTGGCCACGGTTCTCCTGGTGCGGCACGGCCGCACCACTGCGAACGCCTCGGGCATCCTCGCCGGGCGGCTGGCAGGAGTCCGGCTCGACGAGACCGGGCAGCGACAGGCGCGAGCCGCCGCCGAACGGATCGCCGCGGCTCCTGTCGCGGCGCTGGTCACGAGCCCGCAGGAGAGGTGCCGGCAGACCGCGAAGGCGATCGCGGCCGCCGTATCGACGCACCCGAAGCCGATCACCGAGCGCGGCCTGGCGGAGTGCGACTACGGCGACTGGCAGGGCCGGAAGCTCGGCGAGCTCGCCAAGGAGAAGCTCTGGGCGACCGTCCAGCGTCACCCGTCGGCCGCAGCGTTCCCCGGCGGCGAGTCGATGGTCGCGATGCGGCACCGCGCCGTCGAGGCCGTACGACGCCACGACGCCGCCGTCGAGGCCGAGCACGGTCCGGGCGCGGTGTGGGTGGCCGTCAGCCACGGCGACATCATCAAGGCCGTGCTCGCCGATGCGTTGGGGATGCATCTCGACATGTTCCAGCGGCTGAGCGTGGACCCGGCGTCGGTGTCGATCGTGCAGTACACCCTGGACCGGCCGTACGTGCTCGCGTCCAACACCCACGACGGTGACCTGTCCTGGCTGGCGCGGCCGGCGGCCAAGAAGGCCCGACGGTCCGGGGCGGCCATCGGGGGCGGTGCCGGACCGGATCCCGTCACCGAAGGCTCCTAGACGCCTCGTAGGGTGGAACCATGCCTCCGATCGTCCATGGTTTCGACCCGCCCGAGCGCTTCGTCGCCGGCACGGTCGGGGAGCCGGGCGCACGCACGTTCTTCCTCCAGGCCCGCGAGGGGGCCCGGGTAGTCAGCGTCGCGCTGGAGAAGCAGCAGGTCGCGGCCCTCGCCGAGCGGGTCGACGAGCTGCTCGACGAGGTGATGGCGGAGGCGCACACGGAGGCCGTGATCCCCGCAGTGGCGCCGGTCGGCCTCACCGACGAGGACCCCCTCGACCTGCCGATCGACGAGGAGTTCCGCGCCGGCACGATGACGCTGTCGTGGGACCCGCAGGCCGAGCGCGTGGTCATCGAGGTGTTCCCGGTGGGCGAGGAGATGGTCGGGCTCAGCGACGAGGCGGAGGACCCGGTCCTCCTCGAGGAGACCGAGCCGACCGAGGTGTTCGTCGTCCGGATCGATGCCGGCCATGCGCGGGCATTCGTCCAGCGGGCCGCTCGCGTCATCGGAGCCGGCCGACCAGACTGCCCGTTCTGTGGGCAGCCGATCGATCCGGAGGGACACCTCTGTGTGCGGGCCAACGGCTTCAAGCGCCGCCCCGACGAAGCGTGAATGATGCCCGCGTGATGGAGGTTCCTGCCGGGCCGCTGCAGTTGCGCGGGCGGATCATGCCGGCGTCGAACGCCACTTTCCTCGCCGAGCTCGAGGGCGGCGAGGTCGTCTACAAGCCGATCGCGGGCGAGCGCCCGCTGTGGGACTTCCCGACCGGCACCCTGGCCGACCGCGAGGTCGCCGCCTACCTGGTGAGCGAGGCGATCGGCTGGGACGTGGTGCCGCGGACGTGGTGGGGCGACGGGCCTCACGGGCCCGGGATGATCCAGGAGTGGCAGGTCGTCGATCCCGACCAGGACCCGGTGACCCTGGTCGCGGCAGGCCAGGTGCCCCGGGGCTGGTTCGCCGTCTTCGACGGCGTCGACGACCGCGACCGTGACGTCACCCTGGTGCACGAGGACACCGACGGTCTCCGCCGGATGGCCGTGTTCGACGTGATCGTCAACAATGCCGACCGCAAGGGCGGCCATGTGCTCGCGATGCCCGACGGACACCGGTACGGCGTCGACCATGGCGTCACCTTCCACCACGAGCCGAAGCTGCGCACCGTGCTCTGGGGATGGGCCTCGACCCCGCTCACCGAGGACGAGCGGGGCGGGGTGTCCGCCGTACTCGCTGGAGTGCGGAGCGACCTGGGGCAGCTGCTCGCCCAGCACCTCACCGATCTGGAGATCCGCACGCTGGAGCGGCGCTGCGAGCGGTTGCTGGCCCGCGGTGAACTCCCCGGTCCGCAGAGCGGGTGGCCGGCGATCCCGTGGCCGCCGTTCTGACGGCCTGATCGGGGCGGCTAGCATCGCCGCATGCACGCTTGGACCGCACCTCAGCTGCCGACGTTGCCCGTGGCCGGGCCGCCGGTGGCGGTCCACGACACGGCCTCGGCCGGCCGCGTGACGATCGCGCCGGACGACGTGGCGCGGCTCTACGTCTGCGGCATCACGCCGTACGACGCGACGCATCTCGGCCACGCCAACACCTACGTCGCCTTCGACCTCCTCAACCGGGCCTGGCGATCGGCCGGGCACGCGGTCCGCTACGTCCAGAACGTCACGGACGTCGACGACCCGCTGCTCGAACGCGCGACCAAGGTCGGCGTCGACTGGGTCGAGCTCGCGGAGCGCGAGACGGAGCTGTTCCGTCAGGACATGCAGGCGTTGCGGGTGCTGCCCCCGGACGCTTTCGTCGGTGCGGTGGAGTCGATCCCGCTCGCGATCGCCCTGATCGAGCGGCTCCAGGCCGCCGGGGCCGTCTACAAGGTCGAGGACGACCTCTACTACTCGGTCGCGGCCGACCCGGCGTTCGGCGACGAGTCGGGCTACGACCGCGAGACGATGCTCCGGTTCTTCGCCGAGCGCGGCGGCGATCCCGAGCGCGAAGGCAAGAAGGACCCGCTCGACTGCGTCGTCTGGCGGGGTGAGCGCCCGGGGGAGCCGTCGTGGGACAGCCCGTTCGGCCCGGGTCGGCCCGGCTGGCACATCGAGTGCGCCGCGATCGCACTGGACCAGCTCGGCTCGACGGTGGACGTGCAGGGCGGCGGCAGCGACCTGGTGTTCCCGCACCACGAGATGTGCGCCGGCCACGCCCAGGTCGCAACCGGAGCGCCGTACGCCCGGACCTACGCGCACGCCGGGATGGTCGGCTACGACGGCGAGAAGATGTCGAAGTCGCGCGGCAACCTGGTCTTCGTCTCCGCCCTCCGCAACAGCGACATCGATCCGATGGCGATTCGGCTCGCGCTGCTGCGACACCACTACCGCGAGGACTGGGAGTGGACCGACGAGCAGCTGTGGACCGCCGTCGACGACGTCGCGCAGTGGCGCCGGGCTCTGGCCCTCGGCGCCGGTGCGCCGGCCGCTCCCGTGGCGAGCGAGGTCCTCGCCGCGCTGGCTGACGACATCGACGCCCCGCGTGCGACCGCTGCCATCGACGCGTGGGTCGCCGCGACCCTCGGCACCGAAGGCCTCGCCGACACCAGCGACCCCGACGCGGCGACCAGCCTGCTGCCGGTGCTCGATGCCGCGCTCGGCCTCTCGCTCTAGGGCTCTTCGCGTCGCTTGAGGTAGCGCTCGAACTCCCGGGCGATCGCCTCACCCGAGGCCTCGGGGAGCTCGGCCGTGTCGCGCGTCTCCTCCAGCGACCGGACGTAGTCGGCGATGTCCTCGTCCTCCTCGGCGAGCTCGTCTACACCGCGCTCCCACGCCCGCGAGTCCTCCGGCAGGTCGCCGAGCGGGATGCTCACCCCGAGCAGGTCCTCGATCTGGCCGAGCAGCGCGAGCGTGGCCTTGGGGCACGGCGGCTGTGCGACGTAGTGCGGCACTGCGGCCCAGTACGACGCAGCGGGGATGTCGAGCTTCACGCACGCGTCCTGGAGCACCCCGACGATGCCGGTCGGCCCCTCGTAGGTCGACTGCTCGAGCTTCATCCGGTCCACCAGTTCGGGTTCGGTCGCGGTGCCGGTCACTGGGATCGGGCGGGTGTGCGGGGAGTCGGCGAGCAGCGCGCCGAGCGTCACCACGAGCCGGCCGCCGAGGTCGTCGATGGTGGCGAGCAGCTCGGCGCAGAACCCGCGCCAGCGCATGTTGGGCTCGATGCCGCGGACCAGGATCACGTCATGGTCGAGATCGGGGGGAGAGGCAACGGCGATGTGGGTGCTGGGCCAGGTCAGCTTGCGGTAGCCGTGCTCGTCGACGCCGACGCTCGGCCGGTTGACCTGGAAGTCGTAGTAGTCCTCGGGATCGATCGCCGCGACGACCCGCGCGTTCCAGACGTCGATCAGGTGGTCCACCACTCCGGAAGCCGCCTCCGCGGCGTCGTTCCACCCCTCGAACGCAGCGATCACCACCGGCCGGACCAACGCCGGCGTGTCCTCGATCTCCATCACCCCGCTGAGCCTAGTCCGGCCAGCATGCGGGAAATCCTGGGCGGGTGGTTGACGCCGGTTAAGATTGTGGGTGTCGAGAGGCGTTGCAACGGGCCCGACCTCACCAGGCGGCCCGCCACGCTCGGCAGATCTCCAAGGGCGCCTTCCGTGACGGAAGGGATGTGGCATGACGGCGGAGACCCAGCACTGGCGACCGGACGCGACCGAGGCGCTCACCGCACTGCTGCGGGAGCGGATCGTGATCCTTGACGGCGCCATGGGCACTGCCATCCAGCGGGACCGGCCCGACGAGGCCGGCTACCGCGGTGAGCGGTTCGCCGACTGGCCGTCCGACCTCCAGGGCAACAACGACCTGCTGTCGGTCACCCAGCCCGACATCATCGCCGGCATCCACCGGGAGTACCTCGAGGCCGGCGCCGACATCCTCGAGACCAACACGTTCAACTCGAACTCGATCTCGCTCGGCGACTACGGCATGGAGGAGCTCGCCTACGAGCTCAACTACGAGTCCGCCCGGCTGGCGCGTCGGATCTGTGACGAGGTGACCGAGTCGACCGGCCGCCGCCGCTACGTCGCCGGAGCGCTCGGCCCTACGACCCGCACCGCGTCGATCAGCCCCGACGTCAACGACCCGGGCGCCCGCAACGTCTCCTACGAGCAGCTCGCCGAGGCGTACCTCGATGCCGCGCGTGGCCTGGTAGACGGTGGCTCGGACCTGCTCATGATCGAGACGATCTTCGACTCGCTCAACGCCAAGGCGGCCATCTTCGCGGTCGAGACGCTGTTCGAGGAGACCGGCCGACGTTGGCCTGTCGTCATCTCCGGCACCATCACCGACGCCTCCGGTCGGACCCTGTCGGGCCAGGTGACCGAGGCCTTCTGGAACGCCGTCCGGCATGCCAAGCCGATCGCGGTCGGCCTCAACTGCGCCCTGGGTGCTCCGGAGATGCGGCCCTACATCGCCGAGATGGCGCGGATCGCGGACACCTTCGTGTCCTGCTACCCGAACGCCGGACTCCCGAACGCCTTCGGCGAGTACGACGAGTCACCGGAGCGGCAGGCGGGCTACCTTGCCGAGTTCGCCGAGGCCGGCCTCCTGAACATCGTCGGTGGCTGTTGCGGCACGACGCCTGCTCACATCGCCGAGATCGCCAAGGTCGTCGAGGGCAAGCCGCAGCGCGTGGTCCCCGAGATCGAGGTCGCGACCCGGTTGTCGGGACTCGAGCCGCTGAACATCTCCGAGGACTCACTCTTCGTCAACATCGGTGAACGCACCAACATCACCGGCTCCGCGCGGTTCCGCAACCTGATCAAGGCCGAGGACTACGACACGGCGCTCTCCGTGGCGTTGCAACAGGTCGAGGTCGGGGCGCAGGTCATCGACATCAACATGGACGAAGGCATGATCGACGGCGTCGCCGCGATGGACCGGTTCACGAAGCTGATCGCCGCCGAACCCGACATCAGCCGGGTCCCGGTGATGATCGACTCCTCCAAGTGGGAGGTCATCGAGGCCGGCCTGAGGAACGTCCAGGGCAAGCCGATCGTCAACTCGATCTCCATGAAGGAGGGCGAGGAGAAGTTCATCCGCGAGGCCAGGCTGTGCCGCAAGTACGGCGCCGCCGTGGTCGTGATGGCCTTCGACGAGCAGGGGCAGGCCGACAACCTGGAGCGTCGCAAGGAGATCTGCGGCCGCGCCTACCGGATCCTGACCGAGGAGGTCGGCTTCCCGCCCGAGGACATCATCTTCGACCCGAACTGCTTCGCCCTCGCGACCGGCATCGAGGAGCACGCGACCTACGGGATCGACTTCATCGAGGCTTGCGCCTGGATCAAGGAGAACCTGCCCGGCGTGCACATCTCCGGCGGCATCTCGAACGTCTCCTTCTCCTTCCGGGGCAACAACCCGGTCCGCGAGGCCATCCATGCGGTCTTCCTGTTCCACGCCATCAACGCGGGCCTGGACATGGGCATCGTCAACGCGGGCGCCCTGGTGCCCTACGACTCGATCGACCCCGAGCTCCGCGACCGGATCGAGGATGTCGTCCTGAACCGCCGCGAGGACGCGGCCGAGCGACTCCTCGAGATCGCCGAGCGTTTCAACAACGCCGGCGAGGCCAGGGACGAGGCGGCTGCTGCCGAGTGGCGCAGCCTGCCAGTCCGGGAGCGGATCACGCACGCCCTGGTCAAGGGCATCGACGCCGACGTCGAGACCGACACCGAGGAGCTCCGGGCGGAGATCTCCGCGGCCGGCGGTCGCCCGATCGAGGTGATCGAGGGACCGCTGATGGACGGCATGAACGTTGTCGGCGACCTTTTCGGCGCCGGCAAGATGTTCCTCCCGCAGGTCGTGAAGTCGGCCCGGGTCATGAAGAAGGCGGTTGCCTACCTGCTGCCGTTCATCGAGGCGGAGAAGCAACCGGGCGATGCCGAGACCACGAACGGCACCATCGTGATGGCGACCGTCAAGGGCGACGTCCACGACATCGGCAAGAACATCGTCGGGGTGGTGTTGCAGTGCAACAACTACACGGTGATCGACCTCGGCGTGATGGTCCCTGCCCAGAAGATCCTGGATGCCGCCAAGGAGCACAACGCCGACATCATCGGTCTCTCCGGCCTGATCACCCCGTCGCTCGACGAGATGGTCAACTTCGCGGTGGAGATGGAGCGCCAGGGCCTGGAGATCCCGCTGCTGATCGGTGGTGCGACCACGTCGCGCGCCCACACCGCGGTGAAGGTCTCTCCGCGGCGGACGGGACCGGTCGTGTGGGTGAAGGACGCGTCGCGTTCCGTCCCGGTCGCGGCGGCCCTGCTCGACGACAAGCAGCGCCCGGCCCTGCTCGAGGCGACCGAGGCCGACTACGCCAGCCTGCGGGAGCGGCACGCCCAGAAGAGCGAACGTCCCACCCTGACGCTGGAGAAGGCGCGGGCGAACCGGACCCCGATCGACTGGGAGGGCTACGTCCCGCCCGTCCCGCAGCAGCACGGGGTCCGGGTCTTCACCGACTACGACATCTCCGAGCTGCGCGAGTACATCGACTGGCAGCCGTTCTTCAACGCCTGGGAGATGAAGGGCAAGTTCCCCGACATCCTCAACAACCCGGCCTCGGGAGAGGCGGCCCGCAAGCTCTACGAGGACGGCCAGGACATGCTGGACCGGTTGATCAAGGAGAAGTGGCTGACCGCCAACGGCGTCATCGGCTTCTTCCCGGCCAACGCGGTCGGCGACGACATCGAGGTTTATGCCGACGAGGAGCGCACCGAGGTCCGCCACGTGCTCCGCAACCTGCGCCAGCAGGGCGAGCACCGTGAGGGCATCCCGAACCGTTCGCTGGGCGACTTCGTCGCGCCCAGGTCGACGGGCCTCGACGACTACGTCGGAGCCTTCGCGGTCACGGCCGGGCTCGGTAGCCAGGCGAAGATCATGGAGTTCAAGGAGGCGCTCGACGACTACAGCGCCATCCTGCTGGAGTCCCTCGCGGACCGCCTCGCCGAATCCTTCGCGGAGCGGATGCACGAGCGGGTCCGCAAGGAGTTCTGGGGCTACCAACCCGATGAGGACCTCGGCAACGACGCCCTCATCGCCGAGAAGTACGTCGGCATCCGGCCGGCACCCGGCTACCCGGCGTGCCCGGAGCACACCGAGAAGCAGACGTTGTGGGAGCTGCTCGACGTTACCGCGAACGCCGGCATCGAGCTCACCGAGTCGATGGCGATGTGGCCCGGTGCTGCCGTGAGCGGTTGGTACTTCTCCCACCCGCAGTCGCAGTACTTCGTGGTGGGCCGCCTGGCCCAGGACCAGGTCGCCGACTACGCCACCCGCAAGGGCTGGACGCTGAAGGAGGCCGAGCGCTGGCTCGGGCCCAACCTCGGCTACAACCCGGAGGACTAGTCGGTGGTTGAGGTGCGAGCGCAGCGAGGCGCGAAACTGTGAAGGCTGTCCTGTGGGACATGGACGGCACCCTGGTCGACACCGAGCCCTACTGGATGGCGACCGAGGTCGAGCTGGCCGCCGAGTACGGCGCGACCTGGACGACGGAGGACGCGAAGCACCTGGTCGGCAACAGCCTGATGTCCTCGGGGCACTACATCCGCGAGAAGACGGGGATACCGCTGAGCCCGGAGGAGATCGTCGAGCGGCTGCTCGACGGCGTCGTGTCCCGGGTCCAGCACTCGGTGCCGTGGTGCCCCGGTGCCCGGGAGCTGCTGCTCGCGCTGAAGGACGCCGGCGTGCCCTGCGGGCTGGTGACGATGTCCTACCAGCGCTTCGTCGCGCCGATCCTGGAGCACCTGCCGCCGGAGACCTTCCGCGTCGTCGTCACCGGTGACCAGGTCGACCAGGGAAAGCCGCATCCCGAGCCCTACCTGACGGCTGCCGCGGCGCTCGGGGTCGAGGCGGACGAGTGCGTCGCGATCGAGGACTCACCGACCGGGGCGACCTCGGCGGCCGCTGCCGGCTGCCAGGTCCTGGTGGTCCCCAATCACGTCGACGTGCCGCCGGGGGAGCGCCGTACGTTCGTCGAATCGCTCGTCGGGGTCACGCCCGCCGTACTGAAAACGTTGCCGGATCGATACCTGTCCGCGGGGGATCTTCCCTAGCCGCTGGATAGTCCCCGGAGTATCTTCCGCAGGGATTCCGGGCCCGACCAGCGGTGCCCGCCTGAAGCGATTCTGAGGTGACACTCGTGAAGCGGAAGAAGTTCTTCGCACTCGTGGGCGCGGGAGCCCTGGCTGTATCTCTCGCGGCTTGTGGCGACGACGAGCCCGGCGGAGGCAACGGCGGCTCGGGCGACGCAGGCGGTGAAACCGGGGTGCCGTGGACCCTCGGCACGACCGACACCGTGACCGCCCTCGACCCGGCGGGTTCCTACGACCTGGGCTCCAGCACGCTGGAGTACAACCTCTACCAGACCCTGTTGACGGTCCCGGCGAACTCGACCGAGATCGTCGGCGACGCGGCGACGGAGTGCACCTACGACGACCCGCAGACGCTCACCTGCACCCTCAACGAGGGCCTGAAGTTCTCCAACGGCAACGACCTCACGTCGTCGGACGTGAAGTACAGCTTCGAGCGGTCGATCGCGATCCAGGACCCCAACGGTGCCGCGATCTACCTCCTCGGCAGCATCAGCGACACCGCCGAGGACGGCACCGTCACGCTCAACGCGGACGCGATCGAGACGCCGGACGACACCACGGTGATCTTCCACCTCGACAAGCCGGACACGACGTTCCAGTACATCCTCACCTACCCGGGTGCGGCGGCGATCGTCGACGAGGACACCTTCCCGGCCGACGAGAAGCTTGCCGACGGGTCGATCATCGGCTCCGGCCCCTACAAGCTCAGCCAGTACGAGTCCGGCGTCCAGGCGACGCTGGAGGCCAATGAGGAGTACACCGGCGAGAACGAGGCGCTCGCGCCTACCGTGTTCGTCAAGTACTTCTCCGAGGCGTCGGCACTGAAGCTGGCCGCGGAGTCCGGTGAGGTCGACGTGGCGTGGCGCAGCCTGAGCCCGACCGACATCGCAGACCTCGAGGAGAACCCCGACGTCGAGGTGGCGACCGGCAACGGCGCCGAGATCCGCTACTGGGTCTGGAAGGTCGACGGCCAGGTCGGCAAGCAGGCTGCCGTGCGTCAGGCCGCCGCGCAGGTCTTCGACCGCGAGGCCATCGCCGAGAACGCGTACGACGGCACCGTGGACCCGCTGTACTCGATCGTCCCGCCGGGCTTCGGCGGCCAGGTCGACGCGTTCCAGGAGACCTATGGCGAGCCGAACACCGAGGCCGCGGCGCAGATCCTCGCGGACGCCGGCATCAAGACCCCGGTCAAGCTGACCGTGGGCTGGACCCCGACCCACTACGGCCCGGCGCTCGAGGACGAGGCCAACGAGCTCGAGCGGCAGCTGGAGGACAGCGGTCTGTTCGACGTCGACCTGAAGAGCACCGAGTGGGAGCAGTACCAGACGATCTACAAGGAGGGCGCTTACGACCTCTTCGCGCTCGGCTGGTTCCCGGACTACCCGGACGCCGACACCTACCTGTCGCCGTTCGTCGTCGACGGGGGCTTCTTCCAGAACGGCTACAGCAACCCGGCAGCCAACGAGCTCGTCGCGGCGGAGCAGGGCGCGTCCGACCCGGCAGCACGCGAGGCGGCGTTCGGCGAGCTGCAGAACATCGTCGCTGAGGACGTGCCGTTCATCCCCTCGTGGGTGGGCCAGAACATCGGCATCTACGGCCCCGGGATGGAGGGCGTGGAAGACACCCTCGACCCGTCGTTCATCTTCCGGTTCTGGTTGGTGAGCAAGAGCTCCTGATAGCTCGAGCGCGGCTGCGTGGGGAGCGAACCGCGAGGTTCCTCCCCACGCGGCACCCGCGAAGGCGCATGCCATGACTCGCTTCGGATCCGGTTCGCTGCCGCGCTACATCCTGCAGCGGTTGTTGCTCGTCATCCCGATGATCTGGGTGATCCTGACCCTGGTCTTCATCGTGCTGAGAGTGGCGCCCGGCGACCCCGTCTCGGCGGCGCTCGGCGACCGACTCGACGCCGAGGCCCTCGACCAGCGGCGTGAGGCCCTCGGCTTCAACGACCCGATCATCGTGCAGTACTGGGACTATCTCGTCTCGGTGGCCCGGCTGGACTTCGGGACCACCTTCAGCGACAACCAGAGCGTCCTGGAGGTCGTGCGGGACAACGGCGGCGCGACGCTCAGCCTGACCCTCTCCGCGTTCCTCATCGCGCTGCTCGTCGGCATCCCGCTGGGACTCGTCGCCGGCCGCTACCGCGACACCGTCCCGGACGTGCTCATTCGCATGTTCGGCATCCTGAGCTACGCCGCGCCGATCTTCTTCGTCGGGTACCTGCTGCAGGCCTACGTCGCCAAGCCGCTCGGGCTCCCGACCTCGGGCGCAGCCGGCGTCGAGACCGTCTTCTACATGGAGCGGGACGGGCACAACCACACCCACATCCTGCTGTTCGACGTCTTCCTGAGCGGCAACAGCTACTACATCGAGGACGTCCTCAAGCACCTGCTGCTGCCGGCGGTGACGCTCGGGCTGCTGATCTGCGGGGTGTTCATCCGGTTGGTGCGGGTCAACATCCTGCAGACCATGCAGAGCGACTACGTCGAAGCGGCCGAGGCGCGCGGCATCTCGCAGCGCAAGGTCACCCGGCGGCACGCCTTCCGCAACGCTCTGGTGCCGGTCATCACGGTGATCGGACTCCAGTTCGCGCTGCTGCTCGGTGGTGCCGTGCTGACCGAGACGACCTTCAACTGGCCGGGCCTCGGCGACAAGCTGGTCGGCTACATCAACGAACGCGACTACGTTGCGGTGCAGGGCATCGTCACCGTCTTCGCGGTGGCAGTGGTGCTGATCAGCGTCCTCGTCGACGTCGTCAACGCGCTCATCGACCCCCGGGTGAGGTACTGATGCGCAAGATCCTCAGAGGCCTGGCGAAGCCGTTCACCGACACCACCGGGATGGCGCGGTGGATGCTGGTGGCGGGCATCGTCATCACGGCGATCTTCGTCATCTGCGCGATCTTCGCCCCGCTGCTCGCGCCGTACGGATTCGCCCAAGCGTCAGCCGACGGGGTGCGGTTCCCCAAGGCGGGTGCGCCCAGCGGCGACCACTGGTTCGGGACCGACCGGCTGTTCTTCGACGTCCTGTCCCGCACCATCTGGGGAGCCCGGACGGCGATCGAGGTCGTCGTGCTGTCGATCCTGATCTGCGTCGTCGTGGGTGTCCCGCTCGGACTCGTCTCGGGCTACTACGGAGGCTGGGCGGACCGGATCCTGCTCCTGGTCATGGACGCGCTCTTCGCCTTCCCGTCGTTCCTGCTGGCGATCGTGTTCTCGTTCCTGCTCACCGACCTGCTGGGTGGCAGCGTCCTCGCCGTGGCGCTCTCGCTGTCGGCGATCTACATCCCTCAGTACTACCGCGTCGTGCGCAACACGACCGTGAGCGCCAAGGAGGCGACGTACGTCGAGGCGGCGCGGGCGATCGGCGCCAGCGACTTCGTCATCATGCGCCGCTACCTGTTCCAGAACGTCGTGCAGAGCGTGCCGGTGATCGGGACGCTGAACGCGGCCGACGCGATCCTCACGCTGGCCGGCCTTGGCTTCCTCGGGCTGGGCATCCAGTCGACCGATGCGGCCGAGTGGGGCCACGACCTCAACCGC
The DNA here is from genome assembly GCA_963846535.1 of uncultured Actinomycetota bacterium. Taxonomy (GTDB): domain Bacteria; phylum Actinomycetota; class Actinomycetes; order Propionibacteriales; family Nocardioidaceae; genus Nocardioides. Next base: position 481,024 of record CAWJWK010000003.1, on the reverse strand, counting down.
GCGCTCTCCGACGCCGGGTCCGGTGTCTGGTGGACGGGCCTGTACCCCGGCCTGGCCATCGTGCTGCTGGTGACCGGACTGACCCTGGTGGGAGAGGGCCTGAACGAGACCATCAACCCGACACTTCGGCGCCGACGGCTGCTACCGGTCCTCATGACGCCGCAAGTGGAGAGCGAGAAGCGGTGAGCACGCCTTTCATGAGCACCGAGCCCGTGATCTCCGCCCGGGACGTCCGGGTCTGGTACGGCACCACCCGCGGTGCGATCCGTGCTGTCGATGGGGTCAGCTTCGACCTCGCCCCGGGGGAGACCCTCGGCCTGGTGGGTGAGTCGGGGTGCGGCAAGTCGACCCTCGGACGCGGACTCATGGGCCTCTTGCCGCAGGGCGCGAAACGCGACGGGGAGGTGTGGTTCGACGGCCAGGACATCCTGGCGATGCGGCCGAAGGACTCCTACCGCCTGCGCGGGGTCGAGCTCGGCATGATCTTCCAGGAGCCGCTGACCAGGTTGAACCCGCTGATGCGGATCTCCGAGCACTTCGAGGAGTCCATCAAGCAGCACGACCCGGGGCTCGCGAAGGACCAGGTCAAGCAGCAGGCGCTCGACGCGCTGCGGCAGATGGGGATCCCGCCGACCCGCTACCGGTCGTACCCGCACGAGTTCTCCGGCGGCATGCGGCAGCGACTCATGATCGCGCTGGCGCTGGTGCTCCAGCCCGCCTTCGTGGTGGCGGACGAGCCGACCACCGCGCTGGACGTGCTCGTGGAGGCGCAGATCGTGCAGATCCTCAACGACCTGCGCCGCAACTTCCAGACGTCCTTGCTGCTGATCACCCACAACGTCGGGATCGTCGCCGAGGCATGTGACCGGGTCGCCGTCATGTACGCCGGCCGGATCGTCGAGGAGGGCCTGGTTGCCGACGTCTTCGAGAACCCGCAGCACCCCTACACCCGGGAGCTGCTGCGTTCGACGATCTCGTTGCGCACGACGGGGCTCAACTTCATCCCCGGCTCCCCGCCCGACCTGGTCGACCCGCCGGACGGCTGTCGCTTCCACCCCCGGTGCCCGGTGGCGATGGCCGTCTGCGCCACCAAGAACCCGATCAACATCGAGCGCCCGAGCGGCGGTCGCGTGGAGTGCTGGCTGGTGGGTCCGCAGGACGAGATCCCGCCCGGCGGGACCCAACCGCTGAAGCAGGAGGAGCTGGCCGTTGCCGACGAAGCCTGAGGCGGCGCCGGTCCCGACGACCGGCTCGGACCCCATCATCGACATCCGCGACCTCGCAGTGCACTTCGCGCTCCGCGGGAGCTCGCTCGCGCGGCTGCTCGGCAGCGACACCGGCACCATCAAGGCCGTCGACGGCATCAACCTGCAGCTGCGGCGCGGCGAGGTCGTGGGGCTGGTCGGTGAGAGCGGCAGCGGGAAGTCGACCCTCGGCCGCGCGCTCCTCGGACTCGCGCCGGCCACCACCGGCTCGATCAAGTTCGAGAACGAGGACCTGGCGAAGCTGAGCCGGCGCCGCCTCCGCGCGCTCCGGAAGCACATCCAGATGGTGTTCCAGGACCCGAACGCCGCCCTCAACCCGGCGATGACCGTGGAGGAAGCGGTGGGCGACGCGTTGCGGGTGCACGGGATGCGGTCCGCGAGCGAACGCCGCACCAAGGTGATCGACGCGCTCGAGCGGGTCGGGTTGTCGCCGGTCGAGCTGTTCCTGGAGAAGTACCCCCGCGACCTGTCCGGCGGGCAGAAGCAGCGCGTCGTCATCGCGCGGGCGATCATCACCGGCCCGAGCGTGCTGGTCGCGGACGAGCCGATCTCGATGCTCGACATGTCGGTGCGCGCGAAGATCCTGCAGCTGATGCTGGACCTCCAGGAGGACCTCGGGCTGACCTACGTCTACATCACCCACGACCTGGCCAGCGCCAAGTACTTCTGCGACCGGATCGCGATCATGTACCTCGGTCGGATCGTCGAGATCGGTGCGACCGAGGAGATCTTCGCGAACCCGCGGCACCCGTACACGAAGGCGCTGCTGCGCGCGATCCCCGATCCCGACCCCAGCCGCCGGATCTCGCGCGACCTCCCGCGGGGCGAGGTGCCGGACGCCGCCGACCCGCCTCTCGGCTGCTCGTTCCACCCGCGTTGTTCCGAGGCGACGTCCACCTGCGGTTGGGAGTCACGCGACCTGCGCACCCTCGTCGAGGCGCACTGGACCCGCCGCACGCCGGAGGAGTACGACGCCGAGCGGTCGACCGTCGGCGACATCGACCACCTCGACCGCGCCTCGAAGGAGGCGACGATCGGTGCCGGCGGAGCCGAGGAGACCCGGGCGTTCCTCGACCGGGTCCGGGCGGAGGTTCCCGACGATCCGATCTGGACCGGCGTCGAGGCCATCTCCGATACCGGGTCGGGGGTCCGCGTCCACTTCCACGCCGGCGTCGACCCAGAGCTGCGCAGGGCGGGCGGCGTCGAGGTGGCGTGCGTGCTCTACCCGGAGGACCCGGAGGACCCGGAGGACTCGGCGGAAGGCTGAGGCTCGGGCAGCGGCGGCGGCGTGCCGCCGTAGGCCGGACAGAGCGCCTGGTGGGAGCACCACTTGCACAGCGGACCGGGACTGGGTTGCCAGTCACCCGTCTCCTTCGCCAGCCGGACGGCCTCCCAGACGGCCTGGACCTTGCGCTCGGTGGCGAGCAGGTCGCTCTCGTCGGGGTCGTAGGACAAGACCTCGGCATTGGCGAGGTAGATCAGCTGGAGCCGCTTCGGGATCACCGCCCGCATCCGCCAGATCACCAGCGCGTAGAACTTGAGCTGGAACAGCGCCCGCCCCTCGAACTCCACGCTCGGCGATCGGCTCGATTTATAGTCCACCAGCCGGATGGCGCCGTCCGGCGCCACGTCGACCCGGTCGATGACGCCGCGGAGCAGCAGCTTCGTGTCGGTGATCGTCTCGACGTAGAGCTCGCGGTCGGCGGGCTCGATGCGCCGGGGGTCCTCCAGGCTGAAGTAGCGCGCCAGCACGGAGCGGCACGACGCCAGCCAGGCGCCGATCGCAGCGCCTTCGTCGTTGTCGGGGAACAACGTCGCCAGCGCCGGCTCGGCCTCGAGCACGGCCTCCCAGGCCGGCATCACCATGTCGGCTGCGCGATCGGGCACGCGGTCGGGCGCCGGCAGGTCGAACAGGTCCTCGAGCACCTTGTGCACGACGGTGCCGCGCACGGCGTCGACCGACGGCGGCTCCGGCAGCCGGTCGATGGTGCGGAACCGGTAGAGCAGCGGGCAGGCCAGGAAGTCGCCCGCGCGGGACGGGGAGAGCGCTCCGAGCACGTCGATGCCGTCGACGCGGGTGCCGACCCGCTCAGCGGGGTCGATCGGCGCGACGCCGGTCGGGACGGTCGGGGTGCTCATGACCCGACGGTAGGACAAGCCGCCGACATGGGTTGGATAGCCTCGAGGTGTGTCCACCAGTGACCCGGACCGCGGGCAGCAGGCTCCGCGCGAGCGGCGCCCGCCCGGAACATTCCGGATCGGCACCATCGCCGGCAGCGACGTGCTGGTCTCGTCGTCATGGTTCCTGGTCGCGGCGCTGATCGCGTTCGTCATGGCGCCCCGGGTGGAGGAGATCCAACCGGGCCTCGGCGGGTGGAAGTACGTCGTCGGCGTGGTGTTCGCGATCGTCCTCTACCTGGCGGTGCTGCTGCACGAGGCGTCCCACGCGATAGCGGCGCGGCACTACGGGTTCGAGGTCCACTCGATCACGCTGCACTTCCTCGGCGGCGTGACCGCGATCGAGGGTGAGGCACGTACGCCGCGGCAGGAGTTCTGGATCGCGGTCGTCGGACCGATCACGTCGCTGGCCGTCGGCGGGGTCGGGGTGGCGCTGCTGTTCGTGACACCCGACGGACTGCTGCTCCTCACGGTCCAGGGACTCGCCTTCGCCAACCTCCTCATCGGCGTGCTCAACCTGGTCCCGGGCCTGCCCCTCGACGGCGGCCGGGTCCTCAAGGCCGCAGTGTGGAAGCTGACCGGACGGGTCGACACCGGGGTCCTCGCCGCCGGCTGGGGCGGACGGGTCACCGCCGTAGCGGTGCTGTGCTTCCCCCTGCTCCAGCCCCGCCTCTTCGGCATCGAGCCGACGCTGCTCGACACGGTGCTCTTCTTCGTCATCGCGATGTTCCTCTGGACCGGCGCCTCCCAGTCGATCGCCGCGGCCAAGATCCGGACCCGGCTCGCGGCGGTCGTGGCCCGCGACCTCGCCCGCCGTACCCTCGCCGTACCCGACGACCTGCCGCTGGCCGAGGCCATCCGGCGGGCGCAGGAGGCCCAGGCCGGCAGCATCGTCACGGTGACTTCCGCCGGCCGAGCAGTCGGCGTCGTCGACGAGGCGGCCATGCGGGCGATGCCCGAGGACCGGCGGCCCTGGGTCGCCGTCTCCACGGTCACCCGCACCCTCGAGGAGGGGCTGCGGCTGCCGGTGGGTATCACCGGCGCCGAGCTGCTGCACGCGATCCGGCGGACACCGGCCAGCGAGTACCTCCTGATGGAGCCTGACGGCACCGTCTTCGGGGTGCTCGCGACTGCCGACGTGGAGCGTGCGGTCCGGGCCGGCTAGCCGTCGTCTAGGCTCGCGGACCGTGAGCCAACCCGATGCCGGTGATGTCGCCGCCGAGGCCTGGTCCGGCGTGCACCGCGGCCCGCTGCGCGTCGGCGAGTGGGTGCGCCTGGTCGACGGCAAGGGGCGCAAGCACAACTTCTGCCTCGAGCAGGGCAAGCGCTTCTTCTCGAACCGCGGCCACCTCGACCACGACGAGCTGATCGGCCGCGAAGAGGGATTCACCGTCACTTCCTCCGCCGGCGGCGAGTACCTGGTGTTCCGGCCCCTCCTCTCCGAGTTCGTCGTCTCGATGCCGCGCGGTGCGGCCGTGGTCTATCCCAAGGACGCCGCCCAGATCGTCGCGATGGCCGACATCTTCCCGGGCGCCCACGTGGTCGAGGCCGGTGTCGGCTCCGGTGCGCTCACCTGCTCGCTGCTCCGCGCCGTCGGCCCGCACGGGCGGGTGTCGTCGTACGAGCGCCGCGAGGAGTTCGCCGAGGTCGCCCGGCGCAACGTCAGCCAGTTCTTCGGGGCCGAGGAGGGCGAGGTGCACCCGGCGTGGCGGCTGACCCTCGGCGACCTGGCCGAAGCGCTCCCGACCTCGGGGGAGCGGTGCGACCGGATCATCCTGGACATGCTGGCGCCGTGGGACTGCCTCGACGCAGCGGCCGACGCGCTCCGACCGGGCGGGATCCTCTGCGCGTACGTCGCCACCACGACGCAGATGTCCCGATTCGTCGAGACGGTCCGCGTTCACGGCGGGTTCACGGAACCGACCGCGTGGGAGTCGCTGGTGCGTGACTGGCACGTCGAGGGCCTCGCCGTACGTCCCGGGCACAAGATGATCGGTCACACGGCCTTCCTCGTGACCGCCCGCCGGATGGCAGTGGGGGAGCGTGCCCCGCGGAAGTCGAGGCGGCCCGCGCCGGGCGCCTACGGCCCGGACTACACCGGCCCGCGCGTCGACGGACCGGAGGTCCCGTCCGACGAGGCGTCGGAGGACTGATGGCCGCCAAGCCGTTCCTGCTGCTGTCGATCCGCACCGAGGAGCGCGCTGCCGTCGAGGAGCACGCCGCGTTCGCGCGGTTCCTCGGAGTCGCGATCGACGAGGTCCACCGGGTCGAGCTCGGCACGGCGCCGTTGCCCGCCCTCGATCTGGACGACTGGGCCGGGATCATCCTCGGCGGTGGTGCGTTCAACGCGTCCGACCCCGAGGAGTTGAAGTCCGCGACCCAGATCCAGGCCGAGGGCGACCTCGCCCGGCTGCTCGACGTCGTGGTCTCCCGTGACTTCCCGTTCCTCGGAGCCTGCTACGGCATCGGCAGCATCGGCCGCCACCAGGGCGCCGTGGTGGACCGGACCTTCCCCGAGCCCGTCGGCCCGGTGAGTGTCGAGCTCACCGACGCCGGGATGGCCGATCCGCTGTTCGCCGACCTGCCGCGCTCGTTCCGGGCCTACGGCGGCCACAAGGAGGCCATCACCCGGCTCCCGGACCATGCGGTCGCGCTGGCGACGTCCGAGGCTGCGCCGGTGCAGGCGTTCCGGGTCGGGTCGAACGTCTACGCGACCCAGTTCCACCCCGAGCTCGACCTCGAAGGGGTCCTCACCCGGATCGCCGTCTACGCGCACTACGGCTACTTCGATCCTTCCGAGCAGGAAGCCCTCCGCGCTGCGTCGGCGGCCGTCACCGTGGTGCACCCGATGACGATCCTGCGCAACTTCGCGGCGCGCTGCCGGCAGGGTGACGGGCTGCACGGCGCAATCCAATCGTGACCGACGCCCCGCGTGGGTGCCCTTCCTTGCTGCAGCCTGCCGAGTAGGGTCGTAACAGGTATCGACCAGGAGGTGTGTGCCGATGTCGAGCATGGGTGCCGATGGGCGTCGCCAGAGCCGCGAGGAGCTCGAGGAGCAGGTCAGCTATCTCGAAGCCGAGATCAACGACCTGCGCCACCGGTTGACCGAGACTCCGGGGGGAGGCTCGCGATCGATGGAGCTCCGCCTGGCCGACGCGCAACGATCGCTGGCCGCCGTGACCGCCCAGAACGAGCGGTTGGCCGGCACCCTGCGGGAAGCGCGCGACCAGATCCTGAAGCTGAAGGAGGAGGTCGACCGGCTCGCCCAGCCGCCCGCCGGCTTCGGCACGTTCCTGCAGCGCAACGAGGACGACTCGGTCGACGTCCACACCGGCGGCCGCAAGCTGCGGGTGAGCGTGAGCCCCAACGTCGACCTCGACCAGTTGCGCCGTGGCCAGGAGGTCATGCTCAACGAGGCGCTCAACGTCGTCGCCGCCTTCGACTACGAGACGGTCGGCGAGGTCGTGATGTTCAAGGAGCTGCTCGCGGACGGCGATCGGGTGCTGGTCATCGCCAACGCGGACGAGGAGCGCGTGGTTCGGCTGGCCGAACCCCTGCGCGAACAGACCCTGCGCGCCGGGGACTCCCTGCTGCTCGACGCCCGCGCCGGCTACGTCTACGAGCGGGTGCCGAAGTCGGAGGTCGAGGAGCTGGTCCTCGAAGAGGTCCCCGACATCACCTACGAGACCATCGGCGGGCTCGGCAACCAGATCGAGATGATCCAGGACGCCGTCGAGCTGCCCTACCTCTACCCGGAGCTGTTCGCCGAGCACGAGCTCAAGCCGCCGAAGGGCATCCTGCTCTACGGCCCGCCGGGCTGCGGCAAGACGCTGATCGCCAAGGCGGTGGCCAACTCGCTGGCCAAGAAGGTCGCCGCGAAGACCGGCGCAGAGGGCAAGTCCTACTTCCTCAACATCAAGGGCCCCGAGCTCCTCAACAAGTACGTCGGCGAGACCGAGCGCCACATCCGGCTGGTCTTCCAGCGGGCCCGGGAGAAGGCGAGCGCCGGTACGCCGGTCATCGTCTTCTTCGACGAGATGGATTCGCTGTTCCGCACGCGTGGCTCGGGCGTCTCGTCCGACGTGGAGAACACGATCGTCCCGCAGCTGCTCAGCGAGATCGACGGTGTCGAGCTGCTCGAGAACGTGCTCGTCATCGGCGCCTCGAACCGCGAGGACATGATCGACCCGGCGATCCTCCGGCCGGGCCGGCTCGACGTGAAGATCAAGATCGAGCGCCCGGACGCCGAGTCGGCACGCGACATCTTCACGAAGTACCTCACCAAGAGCCTGCCGCTCCACGCCGACGACCTGGCGGAGTTCGGCGGGGATCGGCAGATGACCGTCACCGGAATGATCCGGGCCGCGGTCGAGCGGATGTACTCGGAGACCGAGGAGAACAGGTTCCTCGAGGTCACCTACGCCAATGGCGACAAGGAAGTCCTCTACTTCAAGGACTTCAACTCGGGCGCGATGATCCAGAACATCGTCGACCGTGCCAAGAAGATGGCCATCAAGGACTTCATCGACCACGAGCAGAAGGGGCTGCGGATCTCGCACCTCCTGCAGGCGTGCGTCGACGAGTTCAAGGAGAACGAGGACCTCCCCAACACGACGAACCCCGACGACTGGGCGCGGATCTCCGGCAAGAAGGGCGAGCGGATCGTGTTCATCCGCACGCTCATCACCGGCAAGCAGGGCACCGAGCCGGGCCGCTCGATCGACACCGTCTCCAACACCGGCCAATACCTGTAGGAGCCGGGCCCGTCAGTCGCGGAGCGCCCACGCCTTAGCGGCGTTGAACAGGCCGTAGGCGGCGAGGCCGACGGCAATGCCGCCCAGCAGCACCGGTCCGAAAGGCGCGTCCCGCAGCTCGCGCAGGGCTTGGTCGAGCCCCGCGGACTTGCGCGCGTCATGGGTGACGCCCGCCCACACGAAGAGCCCGCCGATCAGGACGAAGGCGGCACCTCTGCCGGTGAAACCGACGCGGGCGAGCACGGCGAGGGCGGTGCCGGTGTTGCCGGCCCGGGCGCCGTGGTCGAGGTCCTTCTTCCAGCCGTCGCTCAGCCCCTTGTACGCGCTGACGATCCCGTACGCCGCCACCCCGAGCCCGACGGCGCCGACGAGCCACGGCCCGAAGGGGAGGTCCATCAGCTTCGCGGTGTAGCCGTCGGTACCCCCGCCGCCGGAGGACTCGCCCAGCACGACCTGCGCGCAGAGGAAGGCGAGCCCGCCGAGGATCACCGCGCGCCCGACGGACCCTGCTCGGGCCGCCGCGCGACTGGCGCCGTCCTGGTCGGTGTGCCCGCCGAACGCCTCGGTGACCTTCCACAGCGCCAGACCCGCGAGGCCGAGGGTGGCGAGGACGAGGAACGCCTCGCCCCAGGACTGCTGCGCGAGCTCGTGCAGCGCACCCTGCCCCGAGACCTTGCCGGAGCTGTCTCCGACCGCCAGCTGCCCGGCGAGCACGCCGACGACGATGTAGACCACGCCGTACGTGGCGAACCCCAGCCGGGCCACCCACGACAGCGCCGGGTGGTCCTGCGCGTCGCGCGTCTCCTGCTCCAACATGCTGACTCCCGTCTCCGGGCTGCGTAGTACCCGCGGCTGCCGACGGCATCCGCCGCGGCACGCCCCCCTCGTGGGTGGGCTCCGCACGCGTACGCTGGCCGTATGAGCGTCCGCCGGGTCATGGGCACCGAGGTCGAGTACGGCATCTCGGTCCAAGGCGTGCCCACGGCGAACCCGATGGTCGCGTCGTCCCAGGTGGTCAACGCCTACGCCTCCGCGACCGTGCGCGCCCGGCGCGCTCGGTGGGACTTCGAGGAGGAGTCGCCGCTCCGCGACGCGCGCGGCTTCGACATGTCGCGACAGGTCGCCGACCCGACCCAGCTGACCGACGAGGACCTCGGGCTGGCCAACGTCATCCTCACCAACGGCGCCCGGCTCTACGTCGACCACGCCCACCCGGAATACTCCACGCCCGAGGTCGTGTCGCCGCTCGACATCGTCCGCTGGGACAAGGCGGGGGAGCAGGTGATGCTCGATGCTGCCCGGTTGGCGCAGCAGCTGCCCGGCAACCCGTCGATCGTGCTCTACAAGAACAACACGGACAACAAGGGCGCGTCGTACGGCTCGCACGAGAACTACCTCATGCGCCGGTCGACGCCGTTCGCCGACATCGTCCGCCACCTGACGCCGTTCTTCGTCAGCCGGCAGGTGATCTGCGGCGCGGGCCGGGTCGGCAAGGGCCAGGACGGCCGCGAGCAGGGCTACCAGATCAGCCAGCGCGCCGACTTCTTCGAGGTCGAGGTCGGCCTCGAGACGACCCTCAAGCGGCCGATCATCAACACCCGCGACGAGCCGCACGCCGATCCTGAGAAGTACCGCCGCCTCCACGTGATCATCGGCGACGCCAACCTGTCCGAGACCTCGACGTACCTGAAGGTGGGCACCACCGCGCTGGTGCTGACGATGATCGAGGAACGCTTCATCGGCACCGACCTCACCGTCGACACGCCGGTTTCGTCGCTGCGCGCCGTCTCCCACGACCCGACGCTCAAGCAGACGATCACCTTGGCGGACGGTCGTCGGCTCACCGGCGTCCAGCTGCAGATGGAGTACCTCGACCTGGCCAAGAAGTACGTCGAGGACCGGCTGGGCGCCGACGCCGACGAGCAGACCCTCGACGTGCTCGCCCGGTGGGAGGACGTGCTCGACCGGCTCGAGCGCGACCCGATGTCGCTGTCCGACCAGCTCGACTGGGTCGCGAAGCTGAAGCTGCTCGAGCAGTACCGCTCCCGCGACGGCCTGCAGTGGGACGACGCGAAGCTCCAGCTCATCGACTACCAGTACTCCGATGTCCGGCCCGAGAGGGGCCTCTACCACCGCCTCGTGAAGGCCGGCCGGATCCAGCGGCTGCTGGACGACGCCGAGGTCGAGCGGGCGATGACCGAGCCGCCGGAGCAGACCCGCGCGTTCTTCCGCGGCCGCTGCCTGGAGAAGTATGCCGCGCACGTCGCGGCCGCGTCCTGGGACTCCGTCATCTTCGACCTGCCGGGCCGGGAGTCGCTCCAGCGGGTGCCCACGATGGACCCGCTGCGCGGCAGCAAGGCCCACGTCGGTGCGCTGATCGACCGCTGCGACACCGCGGAGGCCCTCGTCGCTGCGCTGACTCGCTAGGCTTCACGACATGGCCCAGGAGCAGAAGCAGCCGCGCAAGGCCGAGGAGGTCGAGGAGACCACCGAGGCAACTGCCGAGACCGACGTCGCCGAGCGCAAGGAAGCCCTCGACGACGACGTCGACGCGATCCTCGACGAGATCGACGACGTGCTCGAGTCGAACGCCGAGGACTTCGTCAAGTCGTTCATCCAGAAGGGTGGGGAATGAACGACGCTCGGATCCCGACTGCCTACATGCAGCCGGGCACTTCATCGTTCAGCGACTTCCTGAGCGCCCAGGCTCCAGACCTGCTGCCCGCACGGCGCTCGCTCCCGGCCGGAAGCGCCGCTGACCTGGCACCGCACGGCACGACGATCGTCTCGGCCACCTTCAAGGGCGGCCTGGTGATGGCCGGCGACCGGCGCGCGACGATGGGCAACGTCATCGCCCAGCGTGACATCGACAAGGTCTTCCCCGCCGACGAGTACTCCGTGGTGGGCATCGCCGGCACCGCCGGGCTCGCGGTCGAGATGGTGCGGCTGTTCCAGGTCGAGCTCGAGCACTACGAGAAGATCGAGGGCAGCATCCTGTCCCTCGACGGCAAGGCCAACCGCCTCTCCGCGCTGATCCGGGCCAACCTCGGGATGGCGATGCAGGGGCTCGCCGTCGTACCCATGTTCGCCGGGTTCGACCTCGACGCCGGCCACGGCCGGATCTTCGGCTACGACGTCACCGGCGGTCGCCACGAGGAGACGCACTTCTTCACCGTCGGCTCCGGTTCGCTGTTCGCCCGCGGCGCGATGAAGAAGCTCTACCGCGAAGACCTCAGCGAGCTCGAGTGCGTGACGCTGGCGCTCCAGGCGTTGTACGACGCCGCCGACGACGACTCGGCGACGGGCGGGCCCGACCTGACCAGGCGGATATTCCCGGTCATCCACGTCGTGACCGGCGACGGCGGCCGCAAGCTGCCCGAGGACGAGATCGCCAACATCGCCGACCGCGTGGTCGGCGCCCGGATGAACCGCCCCGACGGCCCCCTCGCCTCGCTCGACCTCCCCGGGGAGGTGACGAACCGATGAGCATGCCGTTCTACGTCTCTCCCGAGCAGCTGATGAAGGATCGGGCGGACTTCGCCCGCAAGGGCATCGCCCGCGGCCGCTCCCTGGCCGCAGTGCAGTACGCCGACGGCGTGCTCCTGGTGACCGAGAACCCGTCGCAGGCCCTCCACAAGGTCTCGGAGATCTACGACCGGATCGCGTTCGCCGCGGTCGGCCGCTACAACGAGTTCGAGAACCTGCGGATCGCCGGCGTCCGGCTCGCCGACATGCGCGGCTACTCCTACGACCGTCGCGACGTGACCGGTCGTGGCCTCGCCAACGCCTACGCGCAGACGCTCGGCACCATCTTCTCCAGCGGCGGTGAGAAGCCCTACGAGGTCGAGATCTTCGTGGCCGAGGTCGGCAAGAGCGCCGAGGATGACCAGGTCTACCGGCTCACCTACGAGGGCCGGGTCGCCGACGAGCACGGCTACGCCGTGATGGGCGGAGACGCGGAGACCGTGTCGTCCTACCTCGCCGAGCACTACGTCGAAGGCTCGCCGCTCGGTGACGCGCTCGCGGTCGCCGTCGCCGCCCTGGGTCACTCGACCGAGGGCGGCCAGACGATCGACCGGGTGATCCCGGTCGGCGACCTCGAGGTCGCAGTCCTCGACCGCACCCGCAGCCAGCCGCGCAAGTTCGCCAGGATCCGGCCCACCCGGGTCGAAGAGCTGCTGGGGGATCGAGGACCGACCGAGCACGCCGCACCCGAACCGGGCCCGGACTCCCCGTCGTCGGTTCCGCCTCGGCACGCGGCCCCGGCCACGGACGATCCGGCCGACCCCACCGACCAGGTGAGCGGCGACGTACCTCCGCTCGAAGATCCGGGTTCGGGCGAGCCGCCGGTCGCGCCCCCGCTCTGACGTTCTGCGCCGTACTGTTGCCGCATGGACCGCCGCATCTTCGGAATCGAGAACGAGTACGGCGTCACCTGCACGTTCAAGGGCCAGCGCCGGCTGAGCCCCGACGAGGTGGCCCGCTACCTGTTCCGCAAGGTCGTGTCCTGGGGCCGTTCCAGCAACGTCTTCCTGCGCAACGGCGCGCGCCTGTACCTCGACGTCGGCAGCCACCCGGAGTACGCCACTCCGGAGTGTGACGACGTCAACGAGCTGGTCACCCACGACAAGGCCGGGGAGCGGGTTCTCGAGGGGCTGCTGCTGGATGCGGAGCAGCGACTCCACGACGAGGGGATCGCAGGCGAGATCTACCTGTTCAAGAACAACACCGACTCGGCCGGCAACTCCTACGGCTGCCACGAGAACTACCTGGTCAGCCGGGCCGGCGAGTTCAGCCGGCTCGCCGACGTGCTGATCCCGTTCCTGGTCACCCGGCAGATCATCGTGGGGGCGGGCAAGGTCACCCAGACGCCGCGGGGCACGTCGTACTCCGTCAGCCAGCGCGCCGAGCACATCTGGGAGGGCGTGTCGAGCGCCACGACCCGGAGCCGCCCGATCATCAACACCCGCGACGAGCCGCACGCCGACGCCGAGAAGTACCGCCGGCTGCATGTCATCGTCGGCGACAGCAACATGAGCGAGACGACCACGATGCTCAAGGTGGCGTCCTGCGACCTGGTGCTGCGGATGATCGAGGAGGGCGTGGTGATGCGCGACCTCACGATGGAGAACCCCATCCGCGCCATCCGCGAGATCTCCCACGACGTCACCGGCCGGCGCAAGGTGCGGCTGGCCAACGGCCGGGAGGCGAGCGCCCTCGACATCCAGGGGGAGTACCTCCAGAAGGCCCGCGACTTCGTGGACCGGCGGGACATCAGCACCCCGGTGATCGAACGCAGCCTCGACCTCTGGGAGCGCGCCCTCAAGGCGGTCGAGTCCGACGACCTCGGCCTGGTCGACCGCGAGATCGACTGGGTCATCAAGTGGAAGCTGATCGACCGCTACCGCGCCAAGCACGGCCTGCCGCTGAGCCACGCGAGGGTCGCGCAGCTCGACCTGGCCTACCACGACATCCACCGCAACCGCGGCCTCTACTACCTCCTCGAGAAGCGCGGAGCCGTGGCCAGGGTGACCAGCGACCTGAAGATCTTCGAGGCCAAGTCGGTGCCGCCGCAGAACACCCGCGCCCGCCTGCGCGGCGAGTTCATCCGCAAGGCACAGGAGCGGCGCCGCGACTTCACGGTCGACTGGGTGCACCTCAAGCTCAACGACCAGGCGCAGCGCACCGTGCTCTGCAAGGACCCGTTCCGGGCGTACGACGAGCGAGTGCAGCGCCTGATCGACGGCATGTGAAGGGTGGCTTGTAGGGTTTCGGCGTGCTCAGCCGACTGACCCGCCCTGCCGCGCTCGCTTCCGTGGCGTTGTGCGCCCTCTCCGTCCTCACGGCCTGCGGCGGCGACGCCCCCGAGGAGAAGACCGCATCCGGTTTCGACGCCGTCGAGATCTCCGGCACGGTCGGCGAGGTGCCCGACGTCGACTGGAAGGCCGGCCTCGAGCCGGGCGAGACCCAGACCGAGGTGGTCGAGGAGGGTGACGGGGCCGCGCTGGAGGACGGCGACGAGGTGCTGTTCAACCTCGCCATCTCCGACGACTTCACCAAGGAGATCTCGCTCGAGACCTACGGAGAGGCGCGCACCGCGCTCGCGACAGAGGTCGGCGCCGAGCCCGCCGAGCCGCAGCAGGTCATCGACCTGATCACCGCCCTCGTCGCGGAGCAGATCGAGGCGGGCATGACGCTCGGCACCCGGATCGCGCTCACCGTGGACGCGGAGGAGGAGTTCGACGACCTTTCCCTCAACCTCGCCCAGCTCGGCATCGGCAACAAGGACGGGTTCGTCGTGGTCGCGGACCTCGACTCCGTCGCGCTCGACGGGCCGGAGGGCGCCAAGCAGGCGGCCCCGGCCTGGATGCCGAAGATCGAGTCCACTGACGGGGTGCCGACCGCGCTCGACTCGTCCGACGTGGACAAGCCGGACGTCAAGGGCAAGGAGGTCCGCACCGCGGTGGTCATCGAGGGCGACGGGCCGGAGATCGAGAAGGGCGACCTCGCGATCGTCAACTACCTCGGGCAGACGTGGGGCGGCGACAAGGCGTTCGATGGCAGCTACACCGAGAAGCGCGAGCCGCTGAAGGTCAACATCTCGGGCGCAGCAGGCCCCGGCACCTCCGTGATCGAGGGCTGGTACGACGCCCTCGTGGGCGTCCCGGTCGGCAGCCGCATCGTCGTCGAGATCCCGCCTGCCAAGGGCTACGGCAAGGCGGGTCAGGGCGAGACCATCAAGAAGGACGACATCCTCTACTTCGTCATCGATGTCCTCGCCGCGGCTTAAATGACTAGTCGCCGCAGGGCAGGATAGGCCCATGCCCGCGCCGAAGAGCGAGCGTCTGCTCAATCTGCTGATCATGCTGCTCGTGCAGCGGCGCCCGATCGCCAAGGACCGGATCCGGGAGCTGCTTTATCCCGACTCGCGCCCGGACGCGTTCGAGAAGATGTTCGAGCGCGACAAGGAGGAGCTGCGGAGCCTCGGTGTGCCGGTCGAGGTCGCCCAGCTCGATCCTCTCTTCGACGACGAGGTCGGCTACCGGATCCCGCCCGACCAGTTCGCGCTGCCCGACGTCTCGTTGACGCCCGAGGAGGCGGCGGTCGTCAGCCTCGCCTCGCGGGTGTGGCAACAGGCGACGATGGCGCAAGCCACCACCGACGCGGTCCGCAAGCTCAGCGCCGCCGGGATCGACGTCGACATGACGGCGCTGGAGATCGCCCAGCCACGGCTGACGGCCGACGAGCCGGCGTTCGCGACGTGCTGGGAGGCGGTCTGTGACCGCACCTGCCTGGAGTTCGACTACCAGCGGCCGGATGAGGCGGAGACCCGCTGCCGCCACCTGCAGCCCTGGGGGATGGTCCGGACTTCCGGGCGCTGGTACCTCGTCGGTTTCGACACCGACCGTGGCGCCGAGCGGGTGTTCCGTCTGGACCGCGTGAGCGGCGCGGTCCGCAAGGTGGGTCCGGCGCGGGCCTACGACGTACCACCCGACACCGACTTGCGCGAGACGATCAAGCGGCTCGCACCGACGCCCGCCGCCGAGCGAGCGGTGCTGCTCGTCCGGAAGGGGACCGGGCACAGCTTCCGGCGCCGCGCCGCCCGCGTCGACGAGGGCGTCGAGGGCCCGGACACCGGTACGACGTGGGACCGGGTCGAGCTCGACCGGCCGGCGCGCGGCTTCGTCGACGAGGTGCTCTACCACGGACCGGACGTCGTACTCCTGGAGCCGGCGGCGCTCCGGGCGCAGCTCGTCGGTCGGCTCGAAGCGGTGGCGGGATGACGACCGCGGCCGCGCCCGGCGCCCGCGACCAGGTCGCCCGGCTGCTGACCCTCGTACCCTTCCTGCACCACCGTGACGAGGTGCGCCTCGCCGACGCCGCCGAGTTGCTCGGCACCTCGCCCGCCCAGGTGCTGGGCGACCTCAAGGTGCTGTTCATGTGCGGCCTGCCGGGCGGCCTCCCGGACGACCTGATCGACGTCGACCTCGACGCGATCGAGTCCGACGAGGGCGGCCCGGTCAGCGACGGCGTGATCCGGATCGAGAACGCCGACTACCTCGCCCGCCCGCTCCGGCTCAGCCCCACCGAGGCATCGGCGGTGATGGTCGCCCTCCACACGCTGCGGGACGTGTCGACGCGCGACACCCAGGTCATCATCGATGCCGTCCTCGCGAAGCTCGATGCCGCCGCCACCACCGCCGCGGCCGCCCGTCGGATCGCGGTGGACGCCGGGTCGGGGGAAGTCGCGCTGCTCGCCCTCTCCGACACCCTCCAGCGCGCCGCCGACGAGCGCCGCCAGGTCCGCCTGACCTACCACGTGCCCGCCCGCGACGAGCTCTCCGAGCGGGTGGTCGATCCCCGCGGGGTCGTCCCGCACGGGCGGTTCCACTACCTCGACGCGTGGTGCCACACCGCGAGCGGCGAGCGGCTGTTCCGGCTCGACCGGATCACCGACGCGCTCGTCCTCGACTCGTCGATCACGACCCCGGCGGCACCACCGCGGGAGGTCAACGAGGGCCTGTTGACGGGCGAGGCGCCACCCGGCGGCACGTTGGCGACCCTGGTGCTGCAACCGCAGGCCGACTGGGTGCCGCACTACTACCCGATGCAGGACGTGCGGTCGCTCGGCGACGGTGTGCTCGAGGCGGACCTGCCGGTGGCCGATCCGAGGTGGCTGATGCGGCTGCTTCTGAGGCTGGCGCCCGATGCCGCCGTCGTCGCGCCGGAGGAGTTCACCGAGAGCTTCACAGCGACGGCACAGGAGACCCTCGCCCTGTATCGCTGAGGGCGGCGTACCATTGGGACCGCACGAGTGTTCCTCGAACCGAGAGTTGGTCCGCTGATGAATCCCCTGATCGCGATGCCCGGCACCTGGGAGATGGTGATCATCCTCGCCATCGTCATCCTGATCTTCGGTGCGGCCAAGCTGCCGGAGCTCGCCCGGGGCACCGGCCAGGCGCTGCGGATCTTCAAGTCCGAGACCAAGGGCCTCAAGGACGACGACGACGATAACAAGCCGAGCCCGGCGCCCACCCCGCCCGGGGAGCTGAACGCGGCCGACGACGGGATCGCCGAGGGCGAGATCGTCGACGAGCAGCACAAGCACAGCAGCTGAGCCCGAGCCGCACTTGTCGCTCACCGGAGTCGTCCAGCTCTTCGTCGGCCGACCCGTCCACCCCGTCGGGCCCGACGGTCGGATGGCTCTGTCGGATCACCTGCGCGAGCTGCGCGCGCGCATCCTCAAGGCAGCGCTGGTCATCGTCGCTGCCTTCGTCCTGGCGCTGTTCTTCTTCGACCCGTTGTTCCAGCTGGTCCTCAACCCCTATCTGGAGGCGCAGGAGCGGCTTCCCAACGGGCGCACCGAGGCGACGACCGCCGGTGCCGCGGGCGGCTTCCTGCTCTACCTCAAGCTGTGCGGCCTGGCCGCCCTGATCGGTTCCAGCCCGTTGTGGCTCTATCAGATCTGGGCGTTCATCCTGCCCGGCTTGCACCGCAACGAGAAGAAGTGGTCTGCGATCTTCGGGGCCATCGCCGGTCCACTGTTCTTCCTCGGGATCGTGATCGGTTACGTCACGCTGCCCAAGGGGCTTGAGGTGCTCATCGGGTTCACGCCCGCCGACCTCACGAACCTGGTCGAGTTCAACGACTACCTGACGTTCTTCATCCGTACTCTGCTCGCTTTCGGGATCGCGTTCGAGATCCCGGTCTTCGTCGTGATGCTGAACCTCGCCGGCATCGTGAAGGGCAAGACGCTGGGAGCGCACCGTCCGTGGATCATCATCGGCACCTTCGTGTTCGCGGCCATCATCACGCCGTCCGGTGACCCGTTCACCATGACCTTCATGGCGGTGCCGATGCTCATCCTGTTCGCCCTCTCCGAAGTCATTGCCCGGCTCAACGACCGCCGTCGCGACAAGCGCAGCCTCAATGCCGGCCTGAGCCCGGACGAGGCATCGCCCCTGTGAGCCTCCCGTGACCGGCCCCGCCTGCTCGACGGTCGATGCGTTCGACCTGCCGGAGTGGCTCGGCACCGACCCGGTGACGTGGGCCGCGGTGGGGCCGTTGCACCACGGCATCGTGCCGGGAGTGATCCGCAGCGACTCCACCGGTGTCGAGATCGCCTGCGACCTGATGGCCGGCGACGTGGCCTACCCGGTCGCCGTCGTCGACGAGCAGACCCGCATCCAGATCCACCAGGCGTGGCGGCACGGCCAGGTGCACGTCGTACGACGCGGCGACCGGGTGACGCTCGGCGCGCCGGGCACCGATTTCACGGCTCCGCGGGTCCTCGACGCGGTCGGCCGGCTGGCCAAGGCCGTCGGCGCGCCGCCCGATCACTTCGCCGTCCGCCTGCGGGTCGCACGCGACGGTTCTGGCTGGGACCGCGGCGGGGGCTAGATAGGTTGGGGGCTGTGACCCGCCACATCGCACTCCTCACCAACCCCACGGCGGGCAAGGGGCGCGCCGGGCGGGCCCGCGACGCGGCGATGCCGCTGCTGCACGGCGAGGGTTGGCGGGTCCGGTCGATCGAAGGACGCGACGCCGACGAGGCGTCCGACCTGGCTCGCAAGGCCGTCGCCGACGGAGTCGACGCGCTGGTCGTGTGCGGCGGGGACGGCCTGGTCCATCTCGCGCTCCAGGCGGTCGCGACCTCCGACGTACCCCTCGGCATCCTGCCGGCCGGCACCGGCAACGACGCCGCCCGCTCGGTCGGCATCCCGTTGAAGGACCCGACCGCCGCCGTCGGTCGGCTGCTGGCGTGGGAACCGCGGCGGATCGACCTGGCCCGGTCCGGTGACCGCTGGTTCATGGCGGTGCTGGCCGCCGGGTTCGACGCGGTCGTCAACGAGCGCGCCAACAAGATGACCTGGCCGCGGGGCCAGATGCGCTACAACCTCGCCACGATCGCCGAGCTGCGCACGTTCGAGCCGCTCCACTACGAGCTCGACCTCGACGGTGAGCAGCTCCATCTAGAGGCGATGCTGGTGGCGGTTGCCAACGGTCCGTCGTTCGGAGGTGGGCTGCGGATCGCCGAGGGCGCGAGCATGGACGACGGCCTGCTCGACGTCGTGGTCATCGGCCCGATGAGCAAGCCCGAGCTGATCCGGACCTACCCGAAGCTGTTCCGCGGCACCCACGTCGACCACCCGATGTTCTCCCGGCACCGGGTGCAGCGGGTCACCGTGGCGTGCCCCGGCATCGTCGGCTACGCCGACGGCGAGCGGTACGGCGCCCTGCCGCTCACCATCGAGTGCGTCCCGCACGCCCTCCAGGTGCTGGCATGACCCACTTCGAGAGCTTCGCCGCGACGTTCGGCTTCGAGCTCGACGAGTTCCAGGTCGAGGCGTGCCGGGCGCTCGAGGCCGGCCACGGCGTGCTCGTCGCGGCGCCGACCGGTGCCGGCAAGACGGTGGTGGGGGAGTTCGCCGTACAACTGGCGATCGAGACCGGCCGCAAGTGCTTCTACACGACGCCGATCAAGGCGCTGTCGAACCAGAAGTACCACGACCTCGTCGCCCGCTACGGTCCCGAGCGGGTCGGCCTGTTGACCGGGGACATCACCGTCAACGGCGAGGCTCCGGTCGTGGTGATGACCACCGAGGTGCTGCGCAACATGCTCTATGCGGGCTCGCGGACCCTGATCGGGCTCGGGTTCGTGGTGATGGACGAGGTGCACTACCTCGCCGACCGGTCCCGCGGCGCGGTCTGGGAGGAGGTCATCATCCACCTCCCGGAGTCGGTGACCGTAGCGTCATTGTCGGCCACGGTGTCCAACGCCGAGGAGTTCGGTGAATGGCTCGAGACCGTGCGCGGCGAGACGGCCACGATCGTCGCCGAGCGGCGCCCCGTGCCGCTCTACCAGCACGTGATGGTGGGCCGGCGCCTGCTCGACCTGTTCGCGTCGTCCGACGTCGACGCATCCGCTGGTTTCGTGCGCGAAGGCGCACCGGTCAACGACGAGCTGATGCGGATCGCCCGGGACGACTGGGCAAGCAGCCGACTGATGCGTGACCGGCGATCGCCGCGGAAGGGGAAGCCCGGATCCTCGAAGAACCCGCGCAGCGTCGGCAACGGGCGCCGCGTCTGGATCCCGGGCCGGGTCGACGTGATCGAGCGGCTGGAGCGCGACCACATGCTCCCCGCCCTCGTCTTCATCTTCAGCCGGGCCGGCTGCGACGCCGCGGTGCAACAGTGCCTGGACGCGAACCTGCGGCTGAACACGACCGACGAGCGGGACCAGGTCCGCTCGTTCGTCGAGCAGACGGTGGGCCTGCTGCCGGCGTCCGACCTCGAGGTCCTGGGCTACCACCAGTTCCTCGACGCCGCGAGCCGCGGCGTCGCAGCCCACCACGCGGGGATGCTGCCGGCGTTCAAGGAGTGCGTCGAGAAGCTCTACCTCCGCGGGCTGGTCAAGGTGGTCTTCGCGACCGAGACCCTCGCCCTCGGCATCAACATGCCGGCCCGCACCGTCGTGCTCGAGAAGCTGACGAAGTGGAACGGCGAGACCCACGCCGACATCACACCGGGGGAGTACACCCAGCTGACCGGCCGGGCCGGGCGCCGCGGCCTCGACATCGAGGGCAACGCCGTCGTGCTCTGGCAGCCGGGCATGAACCCGCGGGAGCTGGCCGGTCTGGCGTCGACCCGCACCTACCCCCTCCGGTCGTCGTTCCGCCCGTCGTACAACATGGCCGTCAACCTGGTCCACCAGTACGGCCGCCACCGCGCCCGCGAGCTCCTCGAGCAGTCCTTCGCACAGTTCCAGGCCGACCGCGCCGTCGTGGGGCTGGCGCGTCAGCTGCGGAAGGCCGAGGACGCCCTGGCCGGCTACGCCGAGGCGGCCAAGTGCCATCTCGGCGACTTCATGGAGTACGCCGACCTGCGCCGCCAGATCAGCGACGTCGAGAAGGAGGCGAGCCGGACCCGCCGGGCGGAGCGCCGCGATGAGGCCTCGATCTCGCTCGAAAAGCTCAAGAAGGGCGACGTGATCGTCGTACCGGCCGGAAAGTTCGCCGGACCGGCGGTGATCCTCGACCCCGGGCTCTCCGACCACGGCCACCGTCCCCTCGTCGTGACGGCCACCCGTCAGTCGAAGCGGCTGGCGATACCCGACTTCCCGGTCCCGGTCGAGCCGGTCGGACGGATCCGGCTGCCCAAGGGGTTCGACGGCCGCAATCCGCACCTCCGCAAGCAGGTGGCGGACTCGGTGCGGCAGGCGGTCGCGGACCTGCCGCTGTCCGTCACCCGTCCCCGCCTGGAGAAGGCCTCCGCCGACCCGGCCGTCATCGACGCGGTGTCCACGCTGCGCGATCGGATGCGGTCGCATCCGTGCCACGGCTGCTCCGACCGGGAGGACCACGCGCGCTGGACCGAGCGCTACTTCAAGCTGCAGCGCGACACGGAGACGCTCGCCCGGCGGGTCGAGCGGCGGACCAACACGGTCGCCCGGGAGTTCGACCGGGTGTGCGAGGTGCTCGACGCGCTTCGCTACCTCGACGGCGACCGGGTGACCGATCGCGGCCGCGGCCTGATGCGGATCTACTCCGACCTCGACCTGGTCGCGGCCGAGGCGCTCCGCGAGGGCATGTGGGACGAGCTGTCGCCCTCACAGCTCGCGTCCGTGCTGTCGGTCCTCGTGTTCGAGGCGCGTCGGCCCGACGAGTCGCCGCCCCGCGTCCCCGGCGGGCCGATCACCACCACGATCGAGGCCATGCAGCGACTGTGGGCCGAGCTCGAGCGCCTCGAGAAGGACCACAAGCTCGCCTTCCTCCGGGCCCCGGACGCCGGATTCGCCTGGACCGCCTACCGCTGGGCCGAGGGCGACTCGCTCGACGAGGTCCTCACCCGTGCCGACCTCACCGCCGGCGACTTCGTCCGACAGATGAAGCAGCTGGTCGACTTCGCCGGACAGATCGCGGACGCCGCCGGGGACTCCCCGGTGCGCAAGACGGCGCGTGCGGCCATCGACCTGCTGCGCCGGGGCATCGTCTCGCCCGACTGATCCGGTTCCACGCCAGATCGTCGGCCCGCGTGGAACTATCGATCATGCGCCTGGGAGCGATGGTCCTCCAGACCCGCCCGTGGCACGAGCTCAGCAGTGAGTTCCGTGCCATCGAGGAGATCGGGTACGACGTCGCGTATGTCGCCGACCACCTCACCCACGCCACCCTGCCCGGTCGATGGCTGGGGGACGCGTTCACGACGCTGGCAGCCGCATCGGGGGTGACACAGCGTCTCGAGCTGGGCACGTTGGTCGCGTCGTCTGCCTACCGGACTCCGGTGCCTCTAGCGCGGGCGATGGCCACCGTCGCCGACATCTCCGGTGGCCGGCTGGTCGTCGGTCTGGGTGCCGGCTCACCGGCGTGCGCGGCCGCCGATCGCGCTGCTCATCCGTCCCTGGGTGAGATGGCCGACCGGTTCGTCGACCTGGTGGAGGGCCTGCGCCAGGTCTGGGACGGGGCGGTCGACTGGCGCGGCAGGGAGCTGGCGTTCGAGGGGGTCGAGACGCTGCCCCTGCCTCCCGCCGTCGCGGCCCCCCACCTTCTGCTGGCGGCCCACGGGCGTCGTGGGCTCGACCTCGTCGCGCGCCACGGTGACGGCTGGAGCACGTACGGCGGACTCGGAGTCGCCGACCTGACACCTGACGAGTTCTGGACCCGGGTCGGCGACCAGACCGCGTCCCTCACGGCAGCGTGCGAGCGTCACGATCGCGATCCTTCAGCCCTCCGGCGGTCCTTGCTGCTGGGGTTCGGGACGCTACGCCCGCTCGAGAGCGTCGACAGCTTCCTCGATGCGGTCCAGCGAGCGAGCGCTGCCGGGTTCGACGAGGTCGTCGTCTACTGGCCGGACGGGCGGCCCGGCGACAGGTTCTGGTCCGACCTCGATGTGCATGCCGAGGCCCTGGCCACGCTCTCCCGCCCGCAGCCGGGCGGCTAGTGCCTTCCCGCGTGAGGAGAGTGCCAGCCTGACCCGCCGTCTGTCGGCACGGTCGACCAGCCGGACGACGATCCCGCGCGAGCGACGATCCCGGCGACCGCCAGGAGGACCTTCTCAGTGTCCGCTGGCGTCGGGTGCATGCCCGCAGACGCTAGGAAGCGGTCGTTTCGAACTATTTCCAGATGGTGCCCTGGTTACCGATCCGCCAGGACGTCGATGAGCCGCTCCGCCTGGTTCGTGAGCGACCACCGAGCGGCGAGCGCGACGACGGCGTCCGGGTCCGCGGGTGCGGACGGCAGCGAGAGCGCATCACCGCGGGGCAGGTCGATGTCACGGGCGACGGCGACGACCGTCGGGGCGACCGCGAGGTAGTCGGCGGCCTCCTTGATCTTGAGCCGGGGACCCGGCGCGAGGTCGCTGGCGGGGTCGGCGGCCGCGGCGATGATGCCGGCGATGTCATTGAACCGCTGAAGGAGGGTCGCCGCGGTCTTCTCGCCGACCCCCTTCACCCCCGGGAGGCCATCGGACGCGTCGCCGCGCAGAGTGGCGAAGTCGGCGTACTGGCCGGCGGTGACGCCGTACTTCTCCAGGATCCAGGCCTCGTCGACCCGCTCGTGCTTGCCCACGCCCTTCCCGATGTAGAGCACGCGGACGTCGGCCGTGTCGTCGACGAGCTGGAAGAGGTCGCGGTCGCCGGTGACGACGTCGACCGGCTGTCCGGCGCCGGTCGCCAGGGTGCCGATGACGTCGTCGGCCTCGAAGCCCGCGGCACCCACGACAGCGATGCCGAACGCGCCCAGTACCTCGCGGATGATCGGCACCTGGACCTCGAGCGGGTCAGGGACCTCCTCGATGTCGGGTGCGCCGGCCACGGGGACGACGACGCGATGCGACTTGTACGTCGGGATCAGCTCGACCCGCCACTCGGGCCGCCAGTCCTCGTCCCAGCAGCAGGCCAGATGGGTCGGGCGGTACTGCTCCACGAGATAGGCGAGGTAGCCGAGCATGCCGCGCACGGCGTTGACGTTCGTGCCGTCGGGGGCGTGGACTTCGGGGGCGCCGAAGTACGCCCGGAAGTACATGGAAGCGGTGTCGAGGAGCAGCAGGCGCCCGGGCGCGGTCGAGGTGTCCATCACGATGATCGTAGGGCCCGTCTTCAGCGAGATGCTCTAAGGTGGCCGCCGTGAGCCAGAGCAGCAGTTCCTCCGCCGTCGAGGCCATTGACCGCCAGATCCTCGAACTGCTGGCCAAGGACGGCCGGATGTCCTACACCGATCTGGGCAAGGCAACAGGACTGTCGACCTCCGCGGTGCACCAACGGGTGAAGCGGCTCGAGCAGCGCTCGCTCATCCTCGGCTACGGCGCCACCGTGAACCACGCCGAGATCGGGTTGCCGCTGACCGCGTTCATCGCGATCGCCCCGTTCGACCCGTCCCAGCCCGACGACACCCCCGAACGCCTCGAGCACCTGCCGGAGATCGAGTCCTGCTGGTCGGTCGCCGGCGAGGAGTCCTACGTCGTGAAGGTGCGGTCCCACTCGCCGGCGGAGCTCGAGGAGCTCTTGGCCAGGATCCGCGCGGCCGCGAACGTGTCGACGCGCACGACGATCGTGCTGTCGACGTATTACGAGAACCGCCCGGTCACCGGATAGCGGTCAGGGCGCGGTCACCGTCCAGATCCCGTCGTAGTACGGCTGCGAGCCCGTGACGGGGACATAGAGCCCGACGCCCACCGAGTTGGGAAGCTGGCCGTAGGGACCGCTGCTGGAGTACCCGTAGGCCTCGCCGACGCCGCTGCGCGCGTTGCCGTAGAGGCACAGGTAACCGGGAGCGGCCTGGCCGGGGCCGGGGCAGTTGACCGGGTCGGCGGCGAAGGCAGTGTCGATGATGTTGGCGTTGACGATCGGAGACGCCAGGGGCCGCGGGTAGTTGATCTCGAACCCGATCCAGCCACCCGGTCCGGAGGAGTTCGCGCCGGCCGCGCTGAACGCGCCGGACTGGCTATTACCCGGGGGCAGCGGGGTCAGGGTGTTGGCCTTCGGGACGGCACCGAGGCTGCCCTCCTTGATGTCGACGCCCCTGAGAGAGTTGTTCTTGACGTCGATGCCCTTGACCGAGTTGTTCTTGATGTCCGCGCTGGTGATCAATCCACCGGCCTTCGCGACCAACGGGTTGGTCGCCAGCAACAGAGCCGCGACGACCACGGCCAGCGCAACCACGAGCTTCTTGCCCATGGGGAACCCTTTCGTTTGGGACGCCAGGGATTGGCGTCGCTCCGTTGCGATGCTTCCCGATCGGCACGGAACCGTGTATAGCCCAAACGGGTATGGCCCGAACGGGCTACGACGGACTAGTACGCCTGCAAGGCGGCCGTACGTCGCGACGCCTCGGCGACCTCCGCCGCCCGCAGCTCGGACTCGTCGAGGTTGGCGTGCGACGCCCACCACGCCTGGCCGCCGGCCGGCAACGTGTGGATCGGGTCGTAGTACTCGTAGGTGCGCTCGAGCGCCTCGGGGTGACCCGACTCGATCGAGGTGAGGTAGTTCTTGGTCCAGTGGCTGATGCCGTGCTCGAGGTCGTAGTCGGCGAGCTGGTGGACCCACCGCTTCCCGACGAACGGCACGTCGCACACGATCCGCGGCGTCGCGAATCCGGGCAGGTAACCCATGATCTGGTGTTGGAGGTGCTGCGCCTGCCGGACCGAGATCCGCCAGTGCTCGCTGAAGGGGATCAGGTCGCACATGTAGAAGTAGTAAGGCATGATCCGCGCGCCGTCGAGGAGCGCGAAGCACAGGTCGAGGAGCGCGTGCGGGTCGGCGTTGACGCCGTTGAGGATCACGCCCTGGTTACGGACGTCCCGGACGCCGGCATCGAGCAGCAGGCTGGTGGCGTCGGCGACCGCCGGCGTCACCGACTGGGCGTGGTTGGCGTGGGTGTGGATCGCCAGCGAGACGCCACGGGTGCGGGCGGTAGTCGCAACGCGGCTGACGCCCTCGACAACCTCCGGCTGCGCCCAGTGCTGCGGAAGGCCGATGAGTGCCTTGGTCGCGAGCCGGATGTCGCGGATGTTGTCGATCTCGAGCAGCGAGTCGAGGAACGCCTCGAGACGCGGCCACGGCATGTTCGCCACGTCGCCGCCGGACACGACGACGTCGCGGACCGAGGGAGTACGACGTAGGTAGTCGAGCATGTCGGTGAGCCGGTCGTTCGGCTTGGCGACGAACTTGAGCTTCTCCACGGTGGGCGTCGAGTTGCCGACGAGGTCCATCCGGGTGCAGTGGCCGCAGTACTGCGGGCAGGTCGGGAGCAGCTCGGCCAGCACCTTGGTGGGGTAGCGGTGGGTGAGCCCCTCGGCCACCCACATGTCGTGCTCGTGGAGCGAGTCGCGGGTGGCGTGCGGGTGCGACGGCCAGTCCGTGCGCCGGTCGGAGAAGACGGGCAGCATGTAGTGACGGATCGGGTCGGCGTAGAACGCGTCGGTCAGCGAACCGGCACCGGAGGGCACGACGTGCGGAACCATCGTGTTGAGCATCTGCGGCGGCACCAGCATCGACATGGTGGCGCGCTCGGTCTGGTCGCGCTCGAGGTCTGCGTAGAACCGCTCGTCGACGAGGTCGCCGAGCAGGTCGCGCAGCTGTTTGAGGTTCTTGACGCAGTGGGCGCGCTGCCACTGGACCGACGCCCAGTCCTCGGCGGTGACGTCACGCCAGCCCGGGAAGCGGGTCCAGTCCGGTTCCGTCAGCTCGACCCGGGCGTACGGGTAGGGCTGGCCGGCGGGCTCGCGGATGCCGACCGCGATCGAGGTCTCGATGCTCATGTGTGCCAGACTACGTGAACATCGTCCGGTCGCAACATCGACAGGCCGGAAGATTTGCGGTCTAGTAACGATGGAAGGACAGTGTCGACGGTGATGCAGCAGAGCGATCCGACGGGTCTGCACCGGGTTCAAGACGAGTCCCGGGTGCTGCCACAGGCCGCCCGGCGGCTGGACACCCGGCCCGATCTGTGGCCGGACGAGGTCCGGATCCGGGTCGAGCGGCTCAACCTCGATGCCGCGTCGTTCCGCCAGCTCGAGGAGGAGCACGGCGGCGACGGGGGAGCGGTGCGCGACGCCGTACTGGCGATCGTGGCCGACCGGGGCAAGATGCAGAACCCGGTCACCGGGTCGGGCGGGATGCTCATCGGCACCGTCGAGGAGGTCGGTCCGGAGTCGCCCCTCGGCCTGGCCGTGGGGCAGCGGGTCGCCACCCTGGTCTCGCTCACGCTGACGCCGCTCGTCATCACCGACGGCCTTGCCGACTGGGACGGCCGTTCGGAGCAGGTGCCGTGCGCGGCTCATGCCGTGCTCTTCGGTCGATCGATCGCCGCCGTGCTGCCCGACGACCTGCCGACCGGTCTCAGCCTGGCTGTAATGGATGTCTGTGGCGCGCCGGCCCTGACCGCGCGCGTCGTGAAGCAGTACGTCGACCGCGGCGTGAAGCCGTGCGTGGCCGTCGTCGGCGGCGGTGGCAAGTCGGGCTCGCTGGCGCTGGCGGCTGCCCGGGCCGAGGGCGCGGGCCGACTGGTCGGCGTGGTGCCCACCGACGGGGAGGCGGCCCGGCTCGAAGCGTCCGGCCTGGCAGACGAGGTCGTCATCACCGACGCCCGCGACCCGATCGCGCTCCGTGACGCGGTGACCGCCGCGGGCGGCCCGGCCGCCATCACGGTGGTTTGCGTCGACGTGCCCGGCTGCGAGGGCGGTGCGGTGCTCGCCACCGCCGACGGCGGCACGGTCATCTTCTTCTCGATGGCCACCTCGTTCTCGGCGGCCGCGCTCGGCGCCGAGGGCGTCGCGGCCGACGTGACGATGCTGGTCGGCAACGGCTACGTGCCCGGCCACGCGGCGTACGCCCTCGACCTGCTGCGGACCAACGAAGGCGTCCGGCGACTGTTCGAGGAGCGGATCGCGTGAAGACGAAGCTCGACCTCGACCCGGTGACCGTCCGCAAGGCGCGGTCATTGGCACGGAAGGCCGGCCGGCCGATCGTGAAGCTGGCCCACCAGCACACGACGGTCTCCGTCGAGCGGGCGACCCTGCGGCTCGCGGGGCTGAGCGGCGCGGACGGCGAGGGGACGCCGTGGGCGAACCGCCTGCTCGACGCCGTACGCGCCGATGTCGGTCTGGAGCACGGTGCCGCACTGCCGGTCTGGGACGCCCTTGCCCGCGGTGAGGCGGAGGACCTCGTGACGCTGGCACAGAAGGCCTCGGCCGGATCGGTCCGGTTCGAGATCCCCGAGGGTGCCCGCGCGAAACGAGCCCGCACCGCGAGCCGCCGCCAGGTCGGGGCCGGCATCCGGCAGATCGACCGTCGCCGGGTCGAACGGGAGCGAATGATCAAGCGCCACGGTGACGCACCGCGCCAGCCGTGGATCTACCTCATCGTCGCCACCGGCGACATCTACGAGGACATCCCGCAGGCCCAACAGGCGGCCCGCGAGGGTGCCGACGTGATCGCGGTGATCCGGTCGACGGGCCAGAGCCTGCTGGACTTCGTGCCCGAGGGCGCGACCCGGGAGGGCTTCGCCGGCACCTACGCGACCCAGGAGAACTTCCGGCTGATGCGGGCCGCGCTCGACGAGTCGAGCAAGCAGCTCGGGCGCTACGTCCGGCTCACCAACTACGCCAGTGGCCTCTGCATGCCGGAGATCGCCGCCCTCGCCGGGCTCGAGCGTCTCGACATGATGCTCAACGACTCGATGTACGGGATCCTCTTCCGCGACATCAACCCGGTCCGTACCTTCGTCGACCAGCGGTTCAGCCGACAGGTCCACGCCCGCGCCGGGATCATCATCAACACCGGCGAGGACAACTACCTCACCACCGCCGACGCTGTCGAGGCCGCGCACACGGTGACCACGAGCCAGCTCCTCAACGAGTACTTCGCAAAGGAGGCCGGGCTGCAGGACTGGCAGCTCGGCCTGGGCCACGCGTTCGAGATCGACCCGGCGGTGCCGGAGTCGTTCCGGCTCGAGCTCGCCCATGCCTTGCTCGCCCGGGAGCTCTTCCCGAAGGCCCCGCTGAAGTGGATGCCGCCGACCCGCCACATGACCGGCGACGTCTTCCGCGGCTACCTGCTCGACGGCTTCTTCAACCTGGTCGGTGCCATGACCGGGCAGGGCATCCTGCTGGTCGGCATGATGACCGAGGCCGTCGTCACCCCGTGGCTCTCCGACCGCGACCTGGCACTCCAGAACGTCCGCTACGTCCTCGACGCGGCGGGTGGCCTGCGCGAGGACTTCCAGCCTGCCCCCGACGGTCTGATCGCCACGCGCGCGCGTCAGGTGCTGGGGGAGACGATCGACCTTCTCGACCGGATCGCCGACGAGGGTCTGCTCGACGCGATCGCCGACGGCACCTTCGGCCTGATGCGGCGACCTGCCGACGGCGGCAGGGGCCTCGAGGGCGTCGCCCGCAAGGCCGACGGCTACTACAACCCAGCCTCCGAGATCCTGGAGGAGAAATGACCCAGCTCGTCCGCCCGTACGGCGACACGACCGGCGACGGCATGGTGCAGCTCAGCTTCACCCTGCCCGTTCCCCACTCGAAGCGGGCCGAGGGCGCCGCCCAGCAGCTCGCGGCCAAGATGGGCATGGACCCGGCGCTCGTCGTTCACGCGAAGCCGATGGGGCCCGACTTCACCTTCTTCGTCGTCTACGGCCGGGTGAACCACCTTGTCGATGTCGATGCGGTCGAGGTGATCGAGCGCGACTACCCAATGCTGACGCCGAAGGAGGTGAACGCGTCGATCAAGCAGTCGATGCGCCGCCGCCTGGTGGTCATCGGCGCCTGCATCGGCACCGACGCCCACACCGTGGGCATCGACGCGATCCTCAATATCAAGGGATTCGCGGGGGAGAAGGGGCTCGAGTACTACCGGGAGATCAAGGTCGTCAATCTCGGCGCCCAGGTCTCCGTGCCGCAGCTGGTCGATCGAGCGGTCGACGAGCAGGCGGACGCCGTCCTCGTGTCCCAGGTCGTTACCCAGCGCGACGCGCACCTGCTCAACACCCGCGAGATGTCGGCCGCGTTCGGCGAGGCGTTCCCGGCGGAGAAACGGCCGCTGTTGGTCGTCGGCGGGCCGCGGTTCGACGAGTCGATGGCAGGGGAGCTCGGTGTCGACCGGATCTTCGGTCGCGGAACGACGCCCGGTGAGGTCGCCAGCTTCCTCGTCCATAGGATCGCCTCGTGACCGCCCCCGTCGGAGCCAAAGTGACCCAGCGCCGTTATGTGCCCTACTCCCACGCGCACTACGCGGGCAACCTGGTCGACGGTGCCTACGGACTCGGGCTCTTCGGCGACGTGGCCACCGAGCTCAGCATCCTGGCCGACGGCGATGAGGGCCTGTTCGCGTCCTACGACGACGTCCAGTTCAGGGCCCCGGTCCGCGCCGGCGACGTCGTGGAGGCGACCGCCGAGCTGGTCCGCGTCGGCACCCGGTCCCGGGTCATGGCGTTCACGCTGGTCGTCGTCGCGCGCGGCGCGGCCACGACCGAGCGACCCGGCGCTGCTGCGATCCTCGACCCGCCGCTGGTGGCGACCACCGCCACCGGCACCGTCGTCGTCCCTTGACCGCACGCCGTCGGCGCGTCTCCTGCGACACGCCGTAGATCACGGGATTTTCTGGAATTTTGCAGGTCCGGCGACCCCGCTCTGACCTGCGCCTACGCGCATCAGCGCAGGTCAGCGGACGGTTGACACTCAGTCCCGCAATCGTCAAAGTACCGACCGTTGCTCGTGCAGGTCGCGGTAGGCGGACCGACGTCCGAGTGGCCGCAGACGGGGGTGTAGCGCCAACACCACTGATCACGGTTCGCGGAGGTCGGTTCGCTCCTCGAGAGCGACACGGAAGGGTCGCTCTCGCCCTAGACAACATCCCGGTACCGGCAGCCGGTCGGTCATCGGGATGGTCCGAAGGTGAGGGCGCCCCTTCCGTGAACCCGCACAGCCGATCTGCCCGGTGCCTGTCCCTGGGAGCGGCTCACTAGGCTGAGCACGTGCTCACCCGCCTCCTGCTCGCCGTCGCGGGTGGCCTGGCCCTGACGGCCTCCTTCGAGCCCATCGCCATCGCCTACCTGGTCCCGATCGGCGTCGCGCTGTTCGCGCTCGCCACCAGGGACCTGCCCTTCTGGCGGGCCGGTCTCGTCGGCCTGGCGTTCGGCGTCGCGTTCTACTTCACCCACATCGACTGGATGCGCACGTCGATCGGGACCGACGCCTGGGTGGCGTTGTCGTCCATCGAGGCCCTGTTCTACGGCGTCGTCGGACTCTCCGTGCCGCTGGCCCGGCGGCTCCCCGCCTGGCCGGTCTGGCTCGCCCTCACCTGGACCGCCGTAGAGTCCCTGCGCACCGGTTGGCCGTTCAGCGGCATGCCGTGGGGCCGCCTCTCGTTCGCAGTCATCGACACTCCGGTGGCGCCGGCCGTCGCCTACGTCGGCATGGCCGGCCTGTCGTTCGTGCTGGCGCTGGTCGGGTTTCTTCTCGCCGCTGGGGTCGAAGGCTGGCTGCCCGACGCCGCCGATGGGGTGCGACGCAGGCGCCTGGTGTCGCTGGGGAGCACGGTCGTGATCGGCGCCCTGCTCGTGATCCCCGTGGTGGCGCCGTACGAGACCGAGGAGACGGGCTCGGCCGTCGTCGCCGCGGTCCAGGGCGACGTGCCCGGCCCCGGCAACGACATCCTTTACGACCACCGCCAGGTGACCCGCAACCACGTGGACGCCACGATCCGGCTCTCGGACGAGGGCGTCCGTCCCGACTTCGTCCTGTGGCCCGAGAACTCGACCGCGGTGGACCCGTTCATCGACACCAACGTCAATGCCGACATCCGCGAGGCGGTCGCCGCCATCGGCGTGCCCGTCGTGGTCGGGGGGCTCGTCGACGACGGGGACGACCACGTGCTCAACCAGGGCATCGTCTGGGATCCTGAGACCGGGCCGGGGGACCGCTACACCAAGCGTCATCCGGTGGCCTACGGCGAGTACATCCCGTTCCGGCGCTACTGGGACCCGAACTTCGGAGCGCTCAACCGGATCAGCCGGGACATGAAGAGCGGCATCCGCACGCTTCCGCTTCAGGTCGCGGGCATCCCGGTCGCCGACGCGATCTGCTTCGACGTCGCCTATGACGACGTGATGCGTGACCAGGTGGAGGCCGGCGCCGAGCTGCTGACGGTGCAGACGAGCAACGCCAGCTTCATCTTCACCGACCAGATAGACCAGCAGTTCGCGATCACCCGGCTCCGCGCGATCGAGTCCGGCCGCTGGCTGGTAGTGGCGGCCACCAACGGCATCACCGGCGTGATCGCGCCCGACGGCACGGTGGTGGCCTCAGCGGACCCACGGACGACCGCGGTCGTGGTCGAGCGGGTCGGCCTCAGCACGGAGCTCACACCAGCCACCCGGCTCGGCGCCTGGCCGTCCGGGGCGGTCGCC
This sequence comes from uncultured Actinomycetota bacterium, assembly GCA_963846535.1. Classification (GTDB taxonomy): domain Bacteria; phylum Actinomycetota; class Actinomycetes; order Propionibacteriales; family Nocardioidaceae; genus Nocardioides. The sequence continues at coordinate 448,420 of CAWJWK010000003.1, read as the reverse complement.
GGTCTGTCGATCCTCGGCCTCGTGCTGGGCGGAATCGCGTACCGTCGACAGCGGGATCAAGATCAAGCCGGGTCTGAAGTCCCGAGCGCGAGTGAGGCCGCACTTGTCCGAAGCTGAGACCACGACCGACAACGCGGCCACGCTCGGGCGGGTGGTCGTCGTGATCCCGACGTACGACGAGGCGGCCAACCTGGCGTGGATCGTCGGCCGGCTGCGCCGCGCGCAGCCCGATGTGCACGTGCTCGTCGTCGACGACAACTCGCCCGACGGCACCGGCGCGATCGCCGACGGCCTGGCCGACGGCGACGCGCACGTCCACGTCCTGCACCGCACCGCCAAGAGCGGCCTCGGCGCGGCGTACCTCGCCGGGTTCGCGTGGGCGCTCGACGCCGGCTACGACGTGGTCGGCGAGATGGATGCGGACGGCTCGCACCAGCCCGAGCAGCTGCACCGACTGCTCGAGGCCCTGGGCACCTCGGACCTGGTGATCGGCTCGCGATGGGTGCCCGGTGGGAGCGTCGTCAACTGGCCGCGACGCCGTGAGGCACTGTCCCGAGGGGGGAACCTCTACGTCCGCCTGCTGCTCGGCATCGACGTCCGCGATGCCACCGCCGGCTTCCGGGTGTTCCGGCGCGAGGCGCTGGAGAAGATCGACCTGGGCACGGTGCGGTCGACCGGCTACGTGTTTCAGACCGACCTGGTCGCCCGCTGCCTGCGGGCCGGGCTGGTCGTCCGTGAGGTCCCGATCGAGTTCGTCGAGCGGGTGCGTGGCGAGTCCAAGATGAGCGGACCGGTCGCCTACGAGTCGCTCAGACGGATCACCCAGTGGGGGCTGCGCGAGCGCTGGGAGCAGGCCCGCGACCACCAGACCTCCACGAACGGCGGCCTTGGTCGCGAACCGTAGGCTTGGTCCATGACGACGAGGCGCCGGCTGCTGCCGTGGGTGCTGTTCGTCGCGTTCGTCGTGGTGCCCCTGGTCGAGATCTACGTCGTCATCCAGGTGGGCCAGACGATCGGCCCCTGGTGGACCATCGGGCTGCTGATCCTCGACAGCATGCTCGGGGCATGGCTGGTCAAACGGGAGGGTCGTCGCGCCTGGCAGGCGCTGCGCACTTCACTGAGCACCCGCCGCCCTCCGGCCAAGGAGCTGGCCGACGGCGCGCTGATCCTCATCGGCGGCACCCTGCTGCTGACGCCGGGCTTCGCGACCGACGTCGTGGGCTTCTTGATGGTGCTCCCGTTCACCCGGCCGATCTTCCGCCGGCTCCTGAGCGCCTACCTCGGCTCACGCATCACGGTCGCGGTCGCCGGCCGCGCGGCGGCCGGGCGAAGCTCAAGCCCCGGCCCGACGGCAGGGGACACCGTCGTCCGGGGCGAGGTCGTCGAGGACTGAGTCCTCAGGCGTTGGCGGCCTTGCGCTTGCGGCCGGTGCGGTGCAGGTGGGCGGGCCCGATCTCGCCGCCGCGGAGCAGCTCGAGCCGCTCAGTCAGAATGTCCTCGAGCTCCTTCTCGGAGCGCCGCTCGAGCAGCATGTCCCAGTGGGTGCGCTGCGGCTTCTCGACCTTCTCGATCCGCTCGATGCCAGCCGTGCTCTCGGCCTCCGCGCCACAGCGCGGGCACTCCCAGACGGCGGGGACGTCGGCCTCGATCGACATCGTGATCTCGAACGAGTGCCCGTGGATGCAGAGGTAACCCACCTGCTGGCGGGCCGCGAACTCGATCCCGCGCTCGTCCTCGAACGACTGTCCGCCCAGTCGGGCGCCTCGCAAGGTGCGCTCCGCCATGATTTTCCTCCCAGTCCTGACCCAGCTCCTGGCCGGGTCCGACAGCGTGGTCGCCGGGGGATCTCCCCGGGCACGGTTGACCGACGCCGCCGCTACTAGTTCAACGCTACCCAGAAGGAAAAGGTTTCAATCAGAGTGGCATTTTCCGCACATCGTTGCCCGCATCCCGGATTCCCCGCTCGGTATCGACCCTCAACAGCAGCAGGCCGCCGATGGCGAAGAAGGCGATGAGCGCGAAGACGGCCGGTCGGTACGACCCGCTGAACTGGTAGACGAGCCCGAATGTGAGCGTGCCGAGCCACGACGTGCCGCGGTCCATGGCGTGGTAAAGGCTGAAGAACTCAGCCTCCTTGCCGCGGGGGATGAGCAGCGAGAAGTACGAGCGGGCCAACGCCTGGGTGCCACCGAGGACGATGCCGATCGCGGTAGCGAGGAGCAGGAACGCGATCAAGTTCTCCTCGGGTACGACGAGCGCCGCGGTCACGATCACCATCCAGATGCAGAGCCCGATCAGCACCACCCGTTTGGCGCCCACCTTCGCGGCGGCGCGGCCGAACACGAGGGCTCCTCCGACCGCGACGAACTGCACCAGGAGGTAGGCGCCGAGCACGACGCCGGTCTCGAAGCCGAGCTCTTTCTCGCCGAAGATCGCCGCGGATGCGATGACTGTCTGGATGCCGTCGTTGAAGAACAGGTAGGCGAGGAGGAAGGTTACGGCGACCGGGTAGTTGCGCATCTCCTTCAATGTCGCCCAGAGCTGTCCGAACGAGCGGGCGACGAGGCCGCCGGTGGCGTCCTCGACGGCGGCCGGGGGTTTGTCCTTGATGCCCCGCCAGGGGATCAGCGTGAAGGCGGCCCACCAGACGGCGCCGGTCAGCAGACTGATCCGCACTGCCATCTCGGTGCTCAGCCCGAGCGCGTCGTGGAAGGTGACGGCCAGGAAGTTGGCGGCCAGCAGCAGTCCGCCCCCGGCGTACCCGTAGGCCCAGCCCACCGACGAGACCCGGTCGCGCTCGCTCTCCTCCGAGATCAGGTTGAGCAGCGAGTCGCTGACCACGATCGACGCGCCGAAGCAGAGGTTGGCGACGATGAAGACCAGGCTGCCGAAGACCCACTTGTCGTCGGTGAGGAAGAACAGCAGGCCGGCCGCGGCCGCGCCGACCCAGGCGAACCCGGCGAGCAGATCGGTCTTGCGCGCCGTACGGTCCGCCATCGCGCCGATCAGCGGATATAGGACCGCGCCCAGCACCGTCGAGAGCGTGATGACGTACGACGGCAGCGATCCGGGCGAGACGGCCAGGCCGAACACGTCCAGGGTCTCGCGGCACTTCCGGTCGTCGTCACCGACGAAGCCACAGGCCGCGCGCTCCGCGACGGTGATCAGGTACGGCGCGAACAGGACGCCCGCGATCGTCGTGGCGAAGGCGGAGTTTGCCCAGTCGTAGAAGTACCAGGCCTTCTGCTCCCGCGCCCGATTGAGCGGGCCGAGATCGGCAATCGGTGGTCTGCTGTCCATCCGGGACTCCCTCCCGCCCGGAGACTACTGCCAGAGGCCGCGTGCGACGAGCACATCCTTGAGCAGGTCGGTGCGGTCGGTGAACAGGCCGTCGACGCCCCGGTCGAGGAGCTCGCACATCTCATCGGGCTCGTCGACGGTCCACACGTGGACCTGCTTGCCCGAGGCGTGCGCCCGGCGGACCAGCCCGGGGGTCACGATCCGGACGCCGTGCCGCCGGTGCGGGACCTGGAACGCGATGAAGTCACCTCCGGCCAGCCGGTCGGCGAGCCGGGCACTCGGCAGGAACCGGAACGCGATGATCTCCCACGGGTGGGCCGCGGTCGGCACCCGGCCGCCGGTGAGCCGGCGGAACTCGCGGATCCGCGCGGGCGAGAAGGAGCCGACGAGCACCCGGTCCCAGAGGTCGCGGTCGCGGATGACCTCGGCGAGCGCGCGCGCCGCGCCGGCCGACTTGATGTCGATGTTGAAGCGGGACTCCGGGAACGCGTCGAGCAGCTGGTCGAAGGTCGGGATCTCCTCGCGCCCGCCGATCCGGGCCTCGCGGACCTCCGCCAGGGTCAGGTCGGCTATGGCGCCCATTCGGTCGGTGACCCGATCGAGCACGTCGTCGTGGAAGGCGAGCAGGGCTCCGTCCGAGGTGACGTGCACGTCGGTCTCGAGATAGTCGTAGCCGAGCGCCGCCGCGTGTCGGAACGCCGCCAAGGTGTTCTCGAGCCCCTCGATCTCGGGGTGGTAGGCGCCGCCGCGGTGGGCGAAGGCGAGGACCCGCCCGTCCTCCAGGTACACGCCCGCCCTAGATGTCTCGGAACGTCTCGATGTCCGCGCCGAGCGAGCTGAGCCGCTCGGCGAGGTCCTCGTAACCCCGGTGGATGACGTAGGTGCCGCGCAGGACCGACGTGCCCTTGCTCGCCAGCATCGCCAGCAGCACGACCACGGCCGGGCGCAGCGCCGGCGGGCACATCAGCTCGGCCCCGGTCCACGACGTCGGGCCCTCGATCATCACCCGGTGCGGGTCGAGCAGGCTGACCCGGCCGCCGAGCTTGTTGAGGTCGGTGAGGTAGATCGCCCGGTTGTCGTAGACCCAGTCGTGGATGTACGTCTGGCCCTCCGCGACCGCCGCGATCACGGCGAAGAACGGCAGGTTGTCGATGTTGAGGCCCGGGAACGGCATCGGGTGGATCTTGTCCCGAGGGGCGACCAGGTCGGAGGGAAGGGTGCGCAGGTCGACCAGGCGGGTGTGGCCGTTGGCCGCGAGGTACTCCTCGGATCGCTCGTAGCGGAAGCCCATCTCCTCCAGCATGGCCAGCTCGATCTCGAGGAACTCGATCGGAGCACGCCGCACGGTGATCTCGGACTTCGTGACGATGGCAGCGGCGAGCAGGGACATCGCCTCGATCGGGTCCTCGCTCGGCGCGTAGTCGACGTCCACGTCGATGACCGACTGTCCGGTGATGGTCAGCGTCGTCGTACCGATGCCCTCGACGCCCACGCCGAGCAGCTGCAGGTAGAAGCACAGGTCCTGGACCATGTAGTTGGACGACGCGTTGCGAATGACCGTGGTGCCGGGGTGCAGGGCGGCGGCCATCAACGCGTTCTCGGTGACGGTGTCGCCGCGTTCGGTGAGCACGATCGGCCGGCCCGGGACGATCGCGCGGTTGACCTGGCCGTGGTACCAGCCGTCGGTGGCCTTGACCTCGAGGCCGAACGGGCGCAGCGCCGACATGTGCGGCTCGACGGTGCGGGTGCCGAGGTTGCAGCCGCCGGCGTAGGGGAGCTCGAACGTCTCGGCGCGGTGGAGCAGCGGGCCGAGGAACATCAGCACCGAGCGGGTACGACGCGCGGCCACCTCGTCGATCCGGCTGAGGTCGAGCTCCTTCGGCGGGATGATCTCAAGGTCGTTCTCGGCGTTGATCCACCGGGTCTGGACGCCCAGGCTGCCGAGGACCTCGAGCAGCCGGTTGACCTCCTCGATCCGGGCGACCTTGCGCAGCGTGGTGCGACCACGGTTGAGGAGGGACGCACAGAGCAGCGCGACGCCGGCGTTCTTCGACGTCTTGACGTCGATGGTGCCGGACAGGGTGGTCGGGCCCTTGACCCGCAGGTGGGTGGGGCCGGCGCCAACCGCGACGATCTCGGAGTCGAGTGCTGCGCCGATCTTGGCGAGCATCCCGAGAGAGAGGTTCTGGTGGCCTTTCTCGATCCGGTTGATCGCGCCTTGGCTGGTGGCGAGCTGCTCGGCCAGCTGAGTCTGAGTCAAGCCGCGGTGCTTGCGCGCGTCGCGGATGAGATCGCCGATCCGGCCCTTGTAGTCGTCGTCATCGTTGGGGTCGACCGAGGAATTGACCGTCATGCTTCGACGGTAACTCATATATGAGATAGCGCCAAGCGTGCTTGGATTGCCGCCATGCGCGCCGCCACGATCCACGCCCCCGGTGACATCCGCGTCGAGGAGGTGCCCGACCCGAGGATCAAGCGGCCGACCGATGCCATCGTCAAGGTGGTCGCCGGGTGCGTCTGCGGGTCCGACCTGTGGCCCTACCGCGGGGAGAACCCGATCCAGGCCGGATCCACGATCGGCCACGAGTGCGTCGGCGTCGTCGAGGAGGTGGGCGCGGAGGTCTCCGACTTCCGCCCCGGGGACTTCGTCGTCGTGCCGTTCTGCCATTGCGACAACACGTGCGCGCACTGCACGGCCGGCGTGCAGTCGGCGTGCGTCAACCTCGGGATGACGAGCAGCGGCCAGGGTGAGTACGCCCTCGTCGGGCAGGCCGACGGCAGCCTGGTCGCCACCGACGGCGTCCCTGACACCGCGCTGGTCCCGTCGTTGCTGGCGCTGTCCGACGTGATGCCGACTGGTTGGCACGCCGCGGTGTCGGGGGGCGTCACGGCCGGTGGCACTGTCGTCGTGGTCGGCGACGGCGCGGTCGGCCTCTGCGGGGTGCTGGCGGCGTCGGTGATGGGCGCAGAGACGATCATCGCGATGTCGCGACACCAGAACCGCCAGGAGCTGGCCACGGACTTCGGCGCGACCCACGTCGTCGCCGAGCGCGGCCGGGAGGGTGCGGCCGCGGTGAAGGAGATCACCGGGGGAGTGGGGGCCGATGCCGTCCTGGAGTGCGTCGGCACCGACGACTCGATGGGTACGGCGTTCGCCGTCGCTCGCCCCGGCGCGACGGTCGGCTTCGTCGGCGTCCCGCACGGCGTAGAGCTCCCGGTCGGGAAGATGTTCCAGAAGAACGTCGGCCTCCGCGGCGGCATCGCGCCGGTCCGGCGCTACCTCCCGGACCTGCTCGACCTAGTGGTGGCCGGGCGCATCGACCCGGGAAAGGTCTTCGACCTCACCATGGCGCTCGACGACGCGCCGGACGCCTACCGCGCGATGGACGAGCGCCGGGCGATCAAGGTGCTCCTGCAGCCCTAGTTCGAGACGGGCTGATCGGGGTCGCCGCCCGACTGGTCGGGTACGTCCTGCTCCTCGAGCTCGACCACGACGTCGTCCCCCGTGAGGGTCAGGGTGCCGTCGGACACGACCGCGGTCGCCCCGGCGCCGAGGAACTCGACCAGCCAGGCGTCCTGGTCGTTGCCCCCGTCGGGGCAGCCCATCTCGGTGCCGCCCATGTCGCTGACGGTCAGCGTGTCCCCGTCGAGGGCGGCGGTGCCGAAGAGGTGGTTGCAACCGGCGTCGGCCGACAGGTCGGCTCCACTGAAGCCGAGCCGGATCCGGGTGTCGTCGATCAGCTGATGACCGTCGACTCGAACAGAGGCGAACACCCGCCCGTCCAGGTCGTCGAGCGACAGGACGGCGGGGTCGTCGGTAGCCGTCTGTGTCGAGTCGTCGTCACCACAGGCGGACAGCGACAGGGCCAGCGCGGCGGTCATGGCCAGCAGGATCGATTTCACGCCGATAGGACGTCGCGTCACCTCGTCAGGTTCCCATACCCGGCGCCGAACGGTCAGGTGGCGTCCCCGGGCAGCACGACGGGCGGGCAGTCGCAGTTGTCGCCGCAGGGGAGGAAGGTGTGGATGCCGTGACCACAGGTCAGGCAGGGCAGGTCGTGCGACAGATGCGTTGCCGGAGTGGCAACGAGGGTGTCAGCCGACATGATCGGCACCTCCTCTCCTCCTGTGCGAATCGCCTTCAAGTCTCAGATGCGACGGTAGGCACGGTGATACGTCGCTCGCCGCGAAATCCGACCCGTCGGGCCTGTCGGCGCGGCGCGCCTGGCCCGGATTGACCAGCCCCGGGGTCGCATCGGATGTGATACCTGATTCCGGCAATCGCCGGACGACGACGCGCGCCGCCCCTACGGTCGGTCCCGGGAGAAGGTGAGCGCGGCGTTGGGGCCGGGCTCGGGGGACGGGGAGAAGCTCGATGGTGGTCGTCGACCGCATCCGCGGGTATCCGCGCAACCGCGCGCGGGACTGGGCGTTCCTGCGCGCCCCGTGGACCTGCCGGATATGGGTGGCCGGCGCCGTCCTCGCCGCGCTCGTGGCGCCACTGCTCCTGTCACCCCTGGGCCGGGAGCGCACCGCGGCGCCCGAGCTGCTGACGGGCCTGGTCCTGATCGGGCTCTCCGTCCTGAACATCGAGATCGGCCGGATGCTCGAGGGCGGCGTCTCCCGCGGTCAGCGTCCGCACAAGGGACTCACGGCGTGGGCGCTGGCCTGTGCCTTGCTGCTGCCGACGTGGTGGCTGATACCGGTCGTCGCCGTCACCTACGCCCACGGCTGGTGGCGAGGCGTGCGGGTGACGCCCTGGAAGTGGATCGGCTCGGCGGCGTACGTCGTGCTCGCGGGGCTGGCGGCTGCGATCACAGCGCGGGCGATCCTCGGCGGCGGTCCCAACCTGATGTCCGGTGACGGCCGAAGCGGCCTGATGGCTGTTCTGGGCGCGGCGGCCGCCTTCCAGCTGGTGGCCACCGCGCTGTTCCACGGCAGCGCCTACTTGAACCACGCCGCCGACGAGGCGTGGCTCCGTCGGACCCTCACCAACCCCTCCTTCTACCTGACCGAGACCGGCGTGCTGCTGGTCGGCGGCCTGTCGGCCGCGATCTGGACGGGCGGCGGCTGGTTCGTCGCCCTGCTCGCGCCGATGTACCTGATGGTCCAGCGCGCGGCGCTGCACGAGCCGCTGCGCCAGCGCGCCGAGCACGACGACAAGACCGCCGCACTCCGATTCGAGTCGTGGCGACGGCTCGCCACGGCGAAGGCGGAGCGGTGCGCCCGGCAGGGCCGGCCGTGGTGCGTCCTGTTCGCCGACCTCGACCATTTCAAGGACTACAACGAGACCTGGGGCCACATGGTCGGCGACGACGCGCTGGTCGCTGTCGCCGACGCGATCACCGGAGAGCTGCGCGAGGGGGACCTGCTCGGCAGGTTCGGCGGCGAGGAGTTCTGTGTGTTCCTGCCCGACGTCCCGGTCGCGGACGCCGGAGCCGTCGCCGAGCGGATCCGCGCCCGGGTGTCGTCGGCGCAGGTGCCGTCCGCCCTGCCGGTCACCATCAGCATCGGGGTCGCCGCGGTCTCGTCCTCGGGACCGCCGCCCGAGTTCATCTCGGTGCTCACGGCGGCTGACCGGGCCCTGTTCCGGGCCAAGCACGACGGCCGCGACCGCGCGAGCGTCACCGCCGTCGACGCCGCGTAGCGGCGGCCGGTCGGGCCAGTGCCTGGCCCGTTGTGACCAGGACCGTTGTGGACGAAGACCCGTCGACGTTTCAACCACCGCTGCGCGAGCATGAGATGAGCATCACGACTGGGGAGGCAACGTCATGGGGGCTGGATCGTCATTCGACGCAGGGTCCGCTGGAGGGCCGGCCGGCCGGCCGGCGGGCTGCGGATTCCCGACGTGTGACCGCGACTCGATCACCGAGCACGGCATGTGCGACGTGCACCAGAGGGTCGTGATCTCGCGAACTGGGTCCTGGCTCGAAGCCAGTTGACCTAGATTGCCGGACATGGCGACCCGTGTCCGGTTTCCCAGCAGCACCGGCCCGCATCTCGCCGGCCTGATCGACGAACCCGCCGAGCCGGTGCGCGGATGGGGGCTGTTCGTCCACGGCCTGACCCTCGGGAAGGACTGCCCGGCCGCCGCGCGGATCTGCAAACAGCTCGCCAAGGACGGCATCGGGATGCTGCGGTACGACAACCTCGGGCTGGCCGACTCCGATGGCGACTGGGGCGACGGCTCGTTCAGCCAGAAGGTCGCCGACACGATCGAGGCTGCGCGCTTCATGGCGGAACGCGGCACCGCGGTCGACGTGCTCGTCGGACACTCGCTGGGTGGGGCTGCCGCCCTGGCCGCCGCGGTCGGGACGAAAGCCCGGGCGGTCGTCAGCATCGCTGCGCCGATCGATCCAGGCCACGCCGAGAACCAGTACGACGCCCTCGTGGACCGGGTGCTCACCGAGGGTCAGGCGGAGTGGCTGGTCGGCGGCCGGGCGCTGACTCTGCGCCGTTCGTTCGTGGAGGACATGCGGAACGCCGACCTGCGCGAGACGATCCGCAACCTGCACATGCCGCTCCTCGTGATGCACTCACCGACCGACAACACGGTCGGCATCGCCAACGCCAGCGAGATCTTCCGCACCGCCCGCCACCCGCGCAGCTTCGTGTCGCTCGAGGGGTCCGACCACCTGCTCACGAGACCCGGACAGGGACAGCGCGCGGGCCGCATCATCTCGGCGTGGGCCGACCAGTACCTCGTTGAGTAGGCTCCCGGCGTGACGACGAACTCGGCCGACGACCAGCGGCTGCGCGATCTCGCGCTGCTGCGCCGGGTCAAGGACCGGATGGACCGGGAGTACGACCAGCCGCTCGACGTGGCAGCCCTCGCCCAGGGCGTCGGGATGTCGTCGGGTCACCTGAGCCGCCAGTTCCGCGAGGCCTACGGCGAGCCGCCGTACTCCTACCTGATGACCCGCCGGATCGAGCGGGCGATGGCGCTGCTGCGACGCGGCGACATGAGCGTGACGGACGTCTGCTTCGCGGTGGGATGCTCGTCCCTCGGCACGTTCAGCACCCGCTTCACCGAGCTGGTCGGTGTGTCGCCCAGCGTCTACAAGCGCGACGCCGTCGGAGCGACGGAGGGCATGATCGCCTGCGTCGCCAAGAAGGTGACCCGTCCGGTGCGCGAACGGGTGTGAGGATGGCGCCATGAGCGACCTCAAGGGACGGACCTTCCTGGTTTCAGGAGCCAACACCGGCATCGGCAAGGAGACCGTGCGCGGGCTGGCCGGCCGCGGCGCCCGGGTCGTCCTCGCCGGGCGTTCGGAGGAGAAGACCCGGGCGGCGATCAAGGAGATCGCCGACGAGACCGGCAACACCGACCTCGACTACGTCGCCCTCGACCTGGGTGACCTGGCGTCCGTCAGGAGCGCGGCCGAGACCTTCCTCGCGAGCGGCGAACCGCTGCACGTCCTCGTCAACAACGCCGGCCTGGCCGGTGCCCGGGGGATGACAGAGAGCGGCTTCGAGCTCGCCTTCGGCACCAACCACATCGGGACGTTCCTCTTCACCGAGCTGCTGCGCGACCACATCGTCGCCAGCGGACCCGGCCGGATCGTCAACGTCGCCAGCACCGGCCACTACCGCGCCAAGGGCATCGACTGGGACGCCGTACGGCGACCGACGGTCACCCGGACCGCGTTCGACGAGTACTGCGTCTCGAAGCTCGCCAACGTGCTCCACGCGCAGGAGCTCGGCCGACAGCTCGAAGGCACTGGCGTGACGACCTACTCCCTCCACCCCGGCACGATCGCGTCGGACGTGTGGCGCGAGGTGCCGTTCGGCCTGCGCCACGGGATGAAGCTCCTCATGAAGTCGCCCGAGCAAGGTGCGCGGACCTCGCTCTACTGCGCGACCTCGCCCGACGTAGCTGGTCGGACGGGCCGCTACTACGACAACCAGCGCGAGAAGACGCCCGCCAAGGTGGTCACCCCGGAGCTGGCCGCCGAGCTGTGGGAGCGCAGCGAGGCCTGGATCCAGGAATCATGACGAGGATGTCCGGCGCCAGGTCTGCGATCGAGCGGTAGCCGTTGAGCCCCATCGTCAGGTCGGCCTCGGCGAGCAGGCACTGCAGCACCTGCTGGGCCCCGGCGGCGCCGGCGAGCTCCGGGTCCATGCCCAGCCCGTGGTTGACTCCCCTCATGGCCAAGCCAGTCGTCGTGCTCATCGGGATCGTCATGGTCGCCGCCGGCCTGCTGTTCACGTTGCAGGGCCTCGGCCATATCGGCGGCAGCGCGATGTCGGGGGAGGACTTCTGGGCGATCGCGGGCCCGGCGATCGCCGGCCTGGGTGTCGCGCTCGTCATCGTGGGTGTCCGCGGAAGCGGCCGCTGACCCGGCCACACTGGTCAGGAATCGAGAAGCGGCCGGGTGGTGGCGCGCCCTAGCGTGCTGCTCATGGACATCAAGATCAACGCAAGCTTCCTTCCGCACGCCGACCCCGAGGCGTCGCTGGCGTTCTACCGCGACGTCCTCGGCTGGGAGGTGCGCAACGACGTCGGGTACGAGGGGATGCGCTGGATCACGGTGGGCCCCGCGGGTCAGCCGGACACGGCGATCGTGCTGCACCCCCCGACTGCGCAGCCGGGGCTCACCGACGACGAGCGGCGGATGATCACCGAGCTGATGGCGAAGGGCACCTACTTCGGCGTCGTCCTGGCGTCGCCCGATGTCGACGCCACCTTCGACACGCTGCAGAGCCGCGGTGCCGAGGTCGCCCAGGAGCCGATCGACCAGCCCTACGGCATCCGTGACTGTGCGTTCCGCGACCCCGCCGGCAACGAGATCAAGATCCAGCAGGGAAACTGACCTCCATGGCGACCCCCACGGCCGACAGCCACGACCTCATCCGCGTCCAAGGCGCCCGCGAGAACAACCTCAAGGACGTCGACATCGAGCTCCCGAAGCGCCGACTCACGGTCTTCACCGGCGTGTCCGGCTCGGGCAAGAGCTCGCTCGTTTTCAGCACGATCGCTGCCGAGTCGCAGCGACTCATCAACGAGACCTACTCGACCTTCGTCCAGGGCTTCATGCCGACCCTCAACCGGGCGGACTACGACGTCCTCGAAGGCATTACGCCGGCGATCGTCGTCGACCAGGAACGGATGGGCGCCAACGCGCGCTCGACGGTCGGCACCGTCACTGACGCCAACGCGATGCTGCGGGTGCTGTTCAGCCGGCTCGGGTCGCCGTACATCGGGCCGCCGACGGCGTTCTCGTTCAACGTGCCGACCCGCAAGGCCAGCGGCGTGATGTCGACCGAGAAGGCCGGTGGCCGGGTCGAGAAGAACGTCGTCCGCCAGGCGATCTACCTCGGTGGCATGTGCGCCAACTGCGAGGGTCGCGGCTCGGTCTCCGACCTCGATCTCGCCCAGATCGTCGACGAGTCGAAGTCGCTCGTCGAGGGCGCGATCCTGGTGCCCGGCTACACCGCCGACGGGTGGATGGTCGCGCCGTACAAGGTGGTCGTGCCGCCGGACGTCCCGATCAACAAGCTCACGAAGGCCCAGCGCGACGACCTGCTCTACGGCGAGACCCGCAAGGTCAAGGTCGAGAAGATCAACATCACCTACGAAGGGCTGATCCCCAAGATCCACAAGTCGATGTTCAGCAAGGACGTCGACTCGCTCCAGCCGCACATCAAGACGTTCGTCGAACGGGCCGCTGTGTTCGGGCCCTGCCCGGACTGCGAGGGCTCCCGACTCAACGAGTCCGCGCGTTCGTCGACCATCGACGGCACCAGCATTGCCGACGTGTGCGCGATGCAGATCACCGACGCCGCGGAGTGGCTGCGCAGCGTCGACGCCCCGAGCGTGGCCCCGCTGGTCGCCAACCTGCTCCACCTGCTCGACTCGTTCGTCGAGATCGGTCTCGGCTACCTCTCCCTCGACCGCCCGTCGGGCAGCCTGTCCGGCGGCGAGGCGCAGCGCACCAAGATGATCCGGCACCTCGGCTCCGCGCTGACCGACGTCAGCTACGTGTTCGACGAGCCGACCGTGGGGCTGCACCCGCACGACATCCAGCGGATGAACACGCTGCTGCTGAGCCTCCGCGACAAGGGCAACACGGTCCTGGTGGTCGAGCACAAGCCGGAGACGATCGCGATCGCCGACCACGTCGTCGATCTCGGCCCCGGAGCCGGTACGGCGGGCGGCGCCGTCTGTTTCGAGGGCACCGTCGACGGGCTGCGCGAGAGCGGTACCCTCACCGGACTTCACCTCCACTACAAGGCCCGACTCAAGGACTCCGTGCGGACCCCGACCAGCAAGCTCGAGATCCGCGGTGCGAGCACCCACAACCTGAAGAACGTCGACGTCGACGTGCCGCTCGGCGTGCTGTGCGTCGTGACCGGGGTCGCCGGGTCCGGGAAGAGCTCATTGATCCACGGCTCGATGGTCAAGGGGCCGGGAGCCGGCGACGCGGGCGTCGTGCTGGTCGACCAGTCCGCGATCAAGGGGTCGCGGCGGAGCAACCCGGCGACGTACACCGGGCTACTCGAGCCGATCCGCAAGGCCTTCGCCAAGGCCAACGGCGTGAAGCCCGCCCTGTTCTCGTCCAACTCCGAGGGTGCCTGCCCGACCTGCAACGGCAACGGGATGATCTACACCGAGCTCGGGTTCATGGAGACGGTTGCGACGGTCTGCGAGGACTGCGGCGGCAAGCGGTTCCAGGCCGAGGTGCTGGAGCTGCGGTTCGGCGGCCTCAACATCGCCGAGGTGTTGGACCTGCCGGTCGCCGAGGCGCACGCATTCTTCGCCGAGGGCGAGGCGAAGACGCCGGCCGCGGCGACGCTGCTCGGGCGGATGGAGGACGTGGGCCTTGGTTATGTCAAGCTGGGACAGCCGCTCAACACCCTGTCCGGGGGCGAGAGGCAGCGGCTCAAGCTGGCGACCCACCTGTCCGACAAGGGCGGGACGTTCGTGCTCGACGAGCCGACGAGCGGGCTGCACCTGGCCGACGTCGACAACCTGCTGGGCCTGCTGGACCGGTTGGTCGACTCCGGCAAGTCGGTCGTGGTGATCGAGCACCACCAGGCGGTGATGGCGCACGCCGACTGGATCATCGACCTCGGTCCGGGTGCTGGCCATGACGGAGGCACTGTGGTCTTCGAGGGCACACCCGCCGACCTGGTGGCGACGAGGTCGACGGTCACGGGGGAGCACCTCGCGGACTATGTCGGTGCCTGAGGGCAGGATCTCGTTGTCATGAGCCGCACCATCCAAGTCACCTTCGACGCCCACGACCCGCGCGCGCTCTCGTCGTTCTGGCGCGACGCGCTCGGCTACGTCCATCCGACGCCTCCGGGCGTCGAACTGCCACCCGGAGGCGACCCGCTGGCCGCCTGGGACGAGTTCCTCGAGCGCAGCGGGGTTCCGCCCGAACGGCGCAACTCGGCGTCAGCGATCGAGGATCCCGACGGGGACGGCCCCCGGGTGTTCTTCCAGCAGGTGCCCGAGGACAAGGCGGCGAAGAACCGGGTCCACCTCGACGTGCGCGCGGCGCCCGGCCTGGAGGGCGACGCGCGGATGGCGGCACTCGAGGTCGAGTGCGACCGCCTGGTGGAGCTGGGCGCGACCCGGGTGCGCCGGTTCGAGCCGGCACTGCCGATCGGGGCCGGTCACATCGTGATGACCGACCCCGAGGGCAATGAGTTCTGCTTGGACTAGTAGTACAGGCGCCGCTCGCCCCGGATCGGCACCAGGTTGAGGATCAGGCCGACCACGATCAGGATCGCGCCGATCGTGGTGAGGACCGAGATGCTTGTCAGCAGGCCGACCACCAGGAGGATCACTCCGAGGATCACCATGTTTTTTCTCCCATCCGTCGCGTCGACATGGCGTCGACGTATGGGAGAGAGGTACCCCGGCGCACCTCGGGCATCCTCCTGCGTCACGCCGGCAGCATCGGCGCGTAGCACATGCGCGCGTGGTTGTGGGTGAGGAACTCGTCGTCGATCACGTCGCCCGACGGGTCGAGCACCCGACGTCGGAGCATGTTGCGGCGGAAGTGGATGCCCGGTCCGTCGTTGGTGATGACGTGGGCGGCCTCGTAGACCTGGTAAGTCCGCGGCGGTGGGTAGTCCGCGGTCCACACCCCTTCGAGGTCGGTCGGGCCGACCCGGAGTCCCAGTCGGTACGACGAAAGGGTGCGGTTCTCGATCTGGAGGTCGAGGGACGGGTACGAGCAGGTCGCGCCGCTGGCGAACGGCACGGTGCGTCCGTTGTCCGGGAACACGTCATAGCTGTGCCGCCAGCGTTCGACCACGGTGAGCTCCGTGTGCAGCGTCATCCAGTGGATGAGGTTGGTCAGCTGGCAGAGACCGCCACCGACGCCGGCGGTGAGCCGGCCGTCGGGTGGAGTATGTGCCAGGTCCAAGTCGGCGCCCGACGACCGCCACTGCCACTCGCGACGGGCGCGCCGGTACGTCGGGCCGACCAGCCGTGCAGCCGGTTCGGGCAACGCGGTGCGCACCCGGTTGGAGACAGCCTGAAGTTCCATCACGCAGGTACGACGCAGGCCCGAGCCCATTAGTTGTGTGTCCTCAGGTGAGGATCACGAGCTGCTGCGTCGCCCGGGTCATCGCCACGTAGCGGTCGACGGCGCCCTCGATCACGGTCCCGAACGCCCCGGGGTCGACCAGGACCACCAGGTCGAACTCGAGCCCCTTCGCCAGCTCGGGGGAGAGGGACCGCACCCGAGGTGTCGCCTCGAACGCCGGGGCGCCGATGACGCAGGCGACGCCGTCGGCGTGCTCGGCGAGCCACGCTTCGAGCACCTGGCCGAGGTCGGCCACCGCTGCATGGCGGACCGGTACGCCGGTGCTGCGGATCGACGTCGGTACGTTGGCGTCCGGAAGGACCGCCCGGATGACCGGCTCGGCCTCCGTCATCACCTCTCCCGGCGTCCGGTAGTTGATCGTCAGCGACGCCAGGTGCACGTGGTCCAGCCCGATCCGGCCGAGCCGCTCCTGCCACGACTCGGTGAACCCGTGCCTGGCCTGGGCACGGTCCCCGACGATGGTGAAGCTGCGCGACGGACAGCGCTGGAGGAGCATCTGCCACTCCGCGTCGGTCAGCTCCTGCGCCTCGTCGACGACGATGTGTGCGAATGGACCGGCGAGCAGGTCCGGGTCGCCGGTCGGCACGACGGTGGCGTCGTCAAGGTCGTTCTGGGCGTCCTGCCCGCGCAGCATCGACATCACCTTCATCTCGGTGTCGTCGGTCGAGATCAGGTGGTCGACGACATCGGCCATCTGCTTCCGCTCGGCGGCCAGCGCGGCCTCCTGGCGCCGTCGGCGCAGCGAGGCGTCCGGGTCGCCGAGACGTTGGTGCGCGGCGTCGAGCAGCGGCAGGTCCGCGATGGTCCAGGCCTGGGGGTCCTCGCGCTGGAGCGCGCTGACCTCGGCGGGGGAGAGCCATGGCGCACACATCTGCAGGTAGGCCGGCACTGTCCACAGGTCTCCGACCAGGTCGGCCGGCTCGATCAACGGCCACGCCCGGTGGAACGCGTCGGTGAGCTCCTCGTTGCGGGCGAAGGAACGGCGCAACAGCGCACGGGAGACCTCCTCGTTGCTGTCGTTGCTGTCGTCGCTGTCGTCGGGATCGCCGTGGTTGTCGATCAGGATGGCGACCAGCGCCTCCCAGACCTGGTCCCGAGCTTCGTTGTGCGGCGTTCCGGGGTCCGGCGACTGGAAGGCCTCCAGCCAGTCGTCGGCACTGAGCCAGACCTCGGACCAGTCGGTCTCGACCAGCATGCCCGCGGTCGGCGGCTCCTCGTACAGCCGCACGGCGGGTTCGATCGCCGTCACCATCGCGGCGGTGGTCTTGAGCCGCGCCAGCTCGGGATCCGTCTCGGATGCCGCCGTCGACCCCTCCGGAACGAGGTCTCGCAGCGTGCAGGTCTGCACGCCCTCCTCGCCGAGGCTGGGCAGCACGTCGGCGACGTACGCCAGGTAGGGCCGGTGCGGGCCGACGAACAGCACGCCTCCTCGGCCCTCGCCGAGCCGCGGGTCGGCGTACAGGAGGTACGCCGAGCGGTGCAGGGCGACGACTGTCTTCCCGGTGCCCGGGCCACCGTCGACCACGAGGGCGCCGCGGGACCCGGCGCGGATGATCGCGTCCTGGTCGGACTGGATGGTGGCGAGCACGTCCTGCATCTGCCCGGACCGGCTGCCGCCGAGGCCGGCGATGAACGCGGACTGGTCGTCGAGGGCGGCGTGTCCGACCAGGGCGGCGGGGTCGAACACCTCGTCCCAGTAGTCGGTGATCCGGCCGCGGGTCCAGCGAAACCGCCGCCGGCTGGTCAGTCCCATCGGGTTGGCGTGGGTGGCTGCGAAGAACGGCGCGGCGGCCGGGGAGCGCCAGTCGACGAGTACCCGACGCCCGGTGGTGTCGGTCAGGCCGAGCCGCCCGATGTAGACGGGTTCGGGAGCGTCTTCCCTGACCAGGCGTCCGAGGCAGAGATCGAGACTGAACCGGCGCAGGGTGCCGAGCCGGGCGGTCAACCGGTGCACCTCCTGGTCGCGGTCCAGCGCCTGCTGACCGGTCCCGCCGGGCGCCCGGCGGGCAGCGTCGAGGCGGTCGGTCAGGTCGGCGATCGAGTGCTCGAGGCTCTCCGCGACGGCAGCGAAGTGTTCCTCGTCGGTGCCGATCAGGGCCGGATCGGCTTTGGCGGCGAGGTGGTCGGGAAGGGCGAACGCGTCGGTGGTCGCGTGGGTCAACTCATCAGCTCCGAGGGCCTGGTCGAGGGTGGAGTCGGGGATTCTGCCCGCCCACCAGGGCCTTGCCGCAAGCCCCCTACTGCGCTATAAGTTGAAAACGGAGGGGAGTTCTCACACAATCCATCATGCTGACCCTGGAGGAGATCTTTCCCCCGTTTGCGCTGCGGATCTCGTGCGGCCCGGTGACCCTCCGGGAATCGGGTTACGTCGTCGGCAACGACGCTTCAGCGGGCGTCGGTCGGAAGGTCGGGTACGTCGACAACGGCCGGCGCCGGATCGTACAGCGCACGCGGCACGGCAAGGTCGGCGTCGACGAGCAACGCGTCGTCGTGACGCCGTCGACCTACGTCCGGCCAGCAGACCCGGTCGTCGTCGAGGGTGCCGACGGCGTCAGCCACTTTCTGGGGATCGACCCCAACAGATAATCTCGGCATCAAGATGCTGACTTCGATGGAGACTCCATGATCACCGGCTTCGACCACGTGCAGGTCACCATCCCGCGAGACGCAGAGGGCGCCGCTCGAGCGTTCTATGGCGGACTGCTCGGAATGACCGAGGTGCCGAAGCCCGACGCTCTGGCCGGACGGGGCGGCTGCTGGTTCCAGTCCGGGACCGCCGTCATCCACCTCGGGGTCGAGGAACCGTTCGCCCCTGCGCGAAAGGCACACCCGGCGTTCCTGGTCGACGACCTCGACGTGCTTCAGGGTCAGCTCACCGAAGCCGGGCACGAGTGCACGCGCGCAGATTGCGACATTCCTGGCGTCGTCCGCTTCCACACCTTCGACCCGTTCGGGAACAGGATCGAGTTCCAGCAGTCCTGACGATCTACGCTGAATTGCGTGTCCGGTATCGGCCGGACCACCATCGCCCTTTTTGTCGCCGATAAGTGACATTATGTCAGATTGCTGAGGCGAGAGGACCTTTCAGCCCCCTCCCCGGGGTCCGTTCAGGCCGTGCCGAACTCGGTGCGCAATGCGAACGCATTGACGATCGCTGCCGACAGCGTGCTCTCCTGGCGCTCGAACAAGAAGCCCAGGTGGCGGCCGAGTGCTGACTTGTCGATCGTGATGATGTTGTCGCAGCTGACGACGCTGTCCTGGTCCAGTCCGTTCGCGATGCCCACCGGGACCTCGGTGCTCAGGCCTTTGATCGTGGACGTGATCGGCGCGACGGTGACCCGGCGCATCGCGGCTCGCACCGGCTCGCGCGTCAGGACCACGACCGGCCGGGCCTTGTCGAGGTGCGCGACGTGGATGTCGCGCATCAGCCGTCGATCGATCCGTGGTTGACCAGGTCATCGAAGTCGTCGTAGTCCCCCGACGTCTCGAGGATTCCTGCGTCACGCTCGGCGCGGAGCTGCTGTTGGTAGAGATGCAGAGCGCGGGTCACGACGACGGCGCGCGAGCCGGCGCCGTCACGCACCAGGTCGTCGACGTACGAGACCAGTTCGTCGGGAAGTCTGACCGCGATCTGGATGCTCATCCCATAATGGTACCAGTATGGGATTCGCTACCGGCTCAGGCGGGCTGAGGTCCCGTCGTCTCGGAGGGGTCGCTGTCGATGATCACCGACACCAGTCGGTCGATGGCGATCTCGGTGTAGCCCGCCTGGAGCTCGGACTGGTCGCCGAGGTCGGTGACGCCGATCGTGATCACGTTCTTGCCGATCCGCACGAACGTCTGGTGGAGCGTCAGCTCGTACTCGGTCCCGGCCGTGTCGGTGAGCGTGCCTGAGGCAGTGACATTGATCTGGTCATCGATGGTGTCCGTGGCCAGGGTCTCGTCGGTCGTGAGCGAGAGGTCCCAGTTGTTGCCGTCAGCGTCGGTGCCGGTCACCGAGGAGCACACGCCGAGCACGGTGCTGAGCTCGTCGAACGCCCCAGCCACCGCATTCCCGTCCTGGTACGACGAAGCACCGCTGTTGATCTCGGGCACGCCGGAGTCGCCGAACTCGTACGCGACGTCCTGCTCGGCCACCTCCAGCGGGTCGAGGCTGTCGCTGATCACCGAGATCTCGCCGAAGCAACCGGGCGCGGCGCCGTCGTCGTCGGACTCGACCGGTCCCCCGGTCCAGCCGTCACCCACGTTCTCCGGTGTCAGTACGACGACCTCGAGCTGCTCCTGGGTCAGGGCCGGTCCGGAGTCGTCCACGGCGTCGGTGCCACCACCGTCGGTCTGGCCCTCGATGACGTTGCCGTCGGTGTCGACGAACACCGTCTCGGTCTCCTGCGCCTCCGCCTCTCCCCCGTCGTCGCCGCAGCCGGCGGTAAGGAATGAGGTCGCGGCGAGCGACCCGGCGATCGTGGCCAGTCGTCGGTTGCGGGCGGGCATCTGGTTCACGGAAGGGACCTCTCAGTTCAGTGGGACCCCCGGATCTTTCCACCGAACCTCTCACTGCCAATCGGGCGGCGAGGGAAATCGTTCGCAGGAATGATCGAGCTCTTCCAGCCGGCTGCTCGAGACTGACATAACGTCAGAGCGCCCGGAGCGCCGGCAGCACCTCGGCGCACACCCGCTCGGTCCAGGCGACAGGGTCGTCGCCTCGGGGCACCAGGGTGACCAGCTCGATCCCGAGTGCGGAGTACTCCCCCATGAGAGAGACGAAGCTGTCGGGATCGGCCAGCGGATCTCCGGCCTCGAAGATCATGGTCTTGCGGATCGCGTCGTAATCGGTGCCCACCGCCTCGCAATGGCCGCGGAGCACGGTCAGCTTGTGCTCCATCAGCTCCGGCGACGAACCGAAGATGTTGCACCACTGGGCGTACTGGGCGACCATCCGCAGCGTCTTCTTCTCCCCGGCTCCCCCGATCATGATCGGCGGGTGCGGCTCGGCGAGCGGCGGCGGCACGCAGACGGTCTCCGCGAGCCGGTAGTGCGCGCCGTCGTACGGGCCGTCGTCGGCGCCCCACATCTGGAGGCAGATCTGGAGGGTCTCCTCGAGCCGCTCGAACCGCTCGGCCGTCGACGGGAAGGGCACGCCGAGCCCGACGTGCTCGCGCTCGTACCAACCCGCTCCGATGCCCAGCAGTGCCCGCCCGCCCGACAGCCGGTCGAGGGTCGTGACCGTCTTCACCAGCAGTCCCGGATGGCGGTAGGTGCCGCCGGTGACCAAGGCGCTGAGCCGGATCCGCTCGGTGACGGCAGCGACGTGCGCGAGGGCGAGGTAGGCGTCCAGCATCGGCTCGGCCGGACCACCCATGTTCTCCATCTGGAACCAGTGGTCCATGACGGTGAAGAGCTCCGCTCCCCCGGCCTCCGCCGCCTGAGCGGTGCCGACGAGCTGGTCGGTCAGGCGGGTGTCCCAGTCGGGGTAGGAGAAGTTCGCATGGTGAACGCCGAGTTCCACGGACCCCACCGTACGCAGGACGGCAACCTCGGTGCGTCTACGCTGCCCCGCATGCGCGTTCGCTCGTTCACCCGTCCTGCCCTCGCGGCCACCGCCCTCGTCCTCGCCCTCGGGCTCGCCGCCTGCGGTGAGGAGGACCCGGACGACGAAGCCCGCGACGACTCGTCGGCGACGCCGTCCGAGACCGCCGACTCCCCCACCGCAACGGTGACCGAGACCGCCGAGGGCGGTTCCGGGGACTGCGAGTACGTGCCGGACGGCACGGGCGGCGACGTCGAGCTGCCGCCGGCCACCCCGGCAACGGCGGGCGAGGTCGGCGTGACGATCGGGACCACGATCGGTGAGTTCCACCTGACCCTCGACGGCGACCGCACGCCGTGCACCACCAACTCCATCGTGTCACTGGTCGAGCAGGGCTTCTACGACGACACCACGTGTCACCGGATGACGATCAGCCAGGGCTTCCAGGTGCTGCAGTGCGGCGACCCGACCGGCACCGGTTCCGGCGGCCCGGGCTACACCATCCCGGCCGAGTACGACGGCACGGAGACCTACCCGGCCGGCACCCTCGCCATGGCCCGCGCGGCCGACCCGAACAGCGGCGGCTCGCAGTTCTTCATCTGCTTCGGGGACACCGCACTGAGCCCGGAGTACACCGTGTTCGGCACCGTGGACCAGGACACCGTGGACGCGATCGCGGAAGCTGCCGAGGCCGGCGTCACTCCGGTGATGGGTCCCGAGGACGGCACCCCGAAGACCGACATCACGTTCGACACCGCCACCGTCGACTGACGTTCAGAGGGGGAACGCCACTCCACTGAGCTTCTCGGACTCCTCCCAGAGACGACGGGCCAGCACGGGGTCCTCGGCGGCCTTGCTCCTCCGGGCCGCGGACGGCCACCCGTGCAGCTCGAGCCGCCCGTGCGGCCCGATGTAGGTGTCGCCGGGGATGTCCATCGTCGCTGCGTAGACCGTGCACAGAGCACCGCGCCATGCGGGCATGCTCACCAGGCGCTGCCCGTGGAAGCCGATCCAGGTGATCACCGGGCTGCCCGACCCGCCCGTGATGTTGGTGGACGACGCACCCGGGTGGGCGCCCACTGCGCGGACGTGCGACCTGGCGGCCGTGAGCCGTCGCTGGAGCTCGGACATGAAGAGCAGGTCCGCCAGCTTGGACTGCGCGTAGGCCTGGAACACCCGGTACGGCCGGCGCTCCCAGTTGACGTCGTCGATGTCGAGGGCACTGCCGCTGCGGTGCTCGCGGGAGCTGGTGACGACGACGCGGTCGCGGATCTTCGGCAGCAGCAGGTTGGAGAGCGCGAAGTGCCCCAGGTGGTTGGTGGCGAAGTGGGTCTCGACGCCGTCGACAGTCAGGCCGTACGGCGCTCCGAGCACCCCCGCGTTGTTCACGAGCACGTCGAGGCCGTCGTACTCCGCCAGGAACGCGTCCGCGAAGGCCCGCACGGATCTCAGGTCCGCCACGTCGAGCCTGCGGACGGCGACCCGGCCCGCGTCGTATCCCGGCACCTGTTGCGCCGCCGCCTCTCCCTTCTCCAGGTTCCGGCAGGCCATCACCACCTCGGCGCCACGCGAGCCCAGGATGCGCGCCGCTTGGAAGCCGACACCGCCGTTGGCGCCGGTGATGACGAACCGCCGCCCCTGCTGGGGCGGCACGGCAGTCCACGGACGCATGGCGCAAGACTAGGGCGCGTTACCCGGTTTCGGCGGACCCTGCTGATTGACTGGTGCATCATGGAAATCATCGGTCTGCTCCTGCTCGGCCTGATCGTCGGCACCGCTGTCGGCACCGTCGTCGGCTGGGTGGTGCGCGCCCGGATGACGCCCCCGCCGGCACCCGACGAGGCGTCGGTCGAGATCCGGGCCGACCTGGCTGCCGCGCAGGCCACGGCCGACGAGCTGCGCGAGGGCCTCGCGGCCGCCCGAGTGCAGCACCGCGAGCTGATGGCCGAGCACCGGGCCCGGCAGCTGGAGCGTGATCAGGCCGAGAACGGTCAGGTGCAGGTGCTCAAGACCCTCACCCCGGTCCTGGAGCACCTGCGCTCGATGCAGCGCAAGGTCGACGAGCTGGAGAAGTCCCGCGTGGCGCAACACACCGAGCTGGCCGCCCAGATCCGCCACACCCAGCACTCCGTCGAGGAGTCCCGCAAGGCCGCCGACACGCTGTCCTCGGTGCTCAAGAACAACGCGGTCCGTGGTGCGTGGGGCGAGACCCAGCTGCGCACCCTCGTCGAGACCGCAGGGCTGCTCAACCGAGTCGACTTCGACCTGCAGAGCACTGTGGAGGCCGACTCGGGCGACCGGCGTCCCGACATGGTGATCAGGCTGCCCGGCGGCAAGCAGATGGCGATCGATGCCAAGGCGCCCTACAACTCGTTCATGGACGCGCAGCGGGAGGGCCTGGAGCCGGAGATCCGGCAGCGGCTGCTCGTCGACCACGCCAAGAAGGTGCGCGGCCACGTCGACAGCCTCGCCCGCAAGGGCTACTGGACCGGTCTCGCGGTCAGTCCCGAGTTCACGGTCGCGTTCATCCCCAACGAGCAGCTTCTCAACACCGCCCTCGACGTCGACCCGTCGCTGATGGAGCACGCGTTCCAGCAGGGCATCGTCCTCGCGACGCCGACCAACCTCTGGAGCATGCTCAAGACGGTCGCGTTCACCTGGAAGCAGGAAGCGCTGACCGAGGACGCCCAAGAGCTCTTCGAGCTGGGCCAGGTCCTCTACCGGCGCATCGTCAAGCTCGCCGACCACGTCGACAAGCTCGGCCGCTCGATCCAGCGCAGCGTCAAGGACTACAACGCGTTCACCGGCTCGCTGGAGCGCTCGGTGCTGCCCGCGGCGCGCAAGCTCAACGCGGCGGAACCGCTGGCCGCGCAGATCACTGCACCCGCTCCCATCGAGGAACCCCTGCGAGCGCTCACCAGCGGTGACTTCGAGGCGATCGCCGACCTGGGTCGTGACGAGCTCGAGCTCGAGTTCGAGGCGATCGACGCGGAGATCATCGAGGGAGACCGCGACGCCGGCTGAGGTAGTTTCTGCCCCATGCCCGAGCTTGATGGCTCCTTCCTCGCACTCCCCCACCGCCGGATCGGCGAGTTCGCGCTTGCCCGTGCTGCCGAGCTCGGAACAAGCCACGCCGACTTCCGGTTCGAGCGGACCGTTCCCAGCGGATCCTGGTGCGGGACGGTGCCCTGCTGGGCGCGGCCGACGCGGACACGGTCGGCTTCGCGGCCTTGACGCCTGCCCTGCGGATCCCCGACTTCAACATGTGGAGCGTGTCCCAGGCGATGTAGTCACTCCGCGTAGGCGTCCATCGGCGGGCAGGAGCAGACCAGGTTGCGGTCGCCGTACGCCTGATCGATGCGGGCGACGGGCGGCCAGTACTTATCAGGGTCGATGCCCGCCGGGAAGACGGCCTCCTCGCGGGAGTAGACCCGGTCCCACTCCCCCACCAGGTGCCGGGCGGTGTGCGGCGCCTGGCGCAGCGGGCTTTCGTCAACGGTCCACTCGTCCGACCCGACGCGGTCGATCTCACCCTTGATCGCGATCATCGCGTCGCAGAACCGGTCGATCTCGGCGAGGTCCTCCGACTCGGTCGGCTCGACCATCAGCGTGCCGGCCACGGGGAACGACATCGTCGGCGCGTGGAAGCCGTAGTCGATGAGGCGCTTGGCGACGTCGTCGACCGTGACGCCGGTCCGCTTCGTGATCTCACGCAGGTCGAGGATGCACTCGTGGGCGACCAGGTCGGACTCGCCGCGGTAGAGCACCGGGAAGTGCTCACCCAGCCTGGCCGCGACGTAATTGGCCGACAGCACCGCGATCGCCGTGGCCCGGGCCAGGCCCTCGGCGCCCATCATCCGCACGTAGGCCCACGAGATCGGCAGGATGCCGGTGGAGCCGTACGGCGCCGCACTGATCGCGCCGATGCCCTCACGCTTGGACTCCTCCGGATGCATCGGGTGCGACGGCAGGTACGGCGCCAGGTGGGCGCGCACGGCCACCGGTCCGACGCCCGGGCCGCCGCCGCCGTGCGGGATGCAGAACGTCTTGTGCAGGTTGAGGTGGGAGACATCGCCACCGAACTGGCCGGGCTTGGCGTAGCCGAGCAGGGCGTTGAAGTTCGCACCGTCGATGTAGACCTGGCCGCCGTGCTCGTGGACGATCTCGCACAGCTCGGCGATGTCCTCCTCGTAGACCCCGTGGGTCGACGGGTAGGTGACCATGATCGCGGCGAGGGTGTCGGCGTGCTCCTCGCACTTGGCCCGCAGGTCGGCGAGGTCGACGGTGCCGTCGCCCTCGGCCTTCACGACGACGACCTTCATCCCGGCCATGACGGCCGATGCCGGGTTCGTGCCGTGCGCCGAGGACGGGATCAGGCACACGCGTCGAGCATGATCACCCTGCGCATCGTGATAGGCCCGGATGGCGAGCATGCCGGCGAACTCACCCTGGGAGCCGGCGTTCGGCTGGATCGACACCCTGTCGTAGCCGGTGACCTCGGCCAGCCAGCCCTCGAGCTCGTCGACGAGCTGGCGGTAGCCGGCGGCATCGCTCGCCGGCACGAACGGGTGCAGGTCGGCGAAGCCGGGCAGCGAGATGGGCTCCATCTCGGTCGTCGCGTTGAGCTTCATCGTGCAGGACCCGAGCGGGATCATGCCGCGATCGAGCCCGTAGTCGCGGCTGGAGAGCCGGTGCAGGTAGCGCAGCATCGAGGTCTCGTTGTGGTGAGTGTTGAACACCGGGTGGGTGAGGTAGTCCGACGTCCGGCGCAGCTCGGGCGGCAGCGCGTCGCTGGTGGTGCGGTCGATGTCGTCGATGTCGGCACCCACGATGCCGAACGCCTTGAACACGGACGTGACGGTGGCGCGGCTGGTGCACTCCGACGTCGCCAGCGCGACCGTGTCGGCGTCGACGGCACGCAGGTGCACGCCCATGCTGCGAGCCGCGTTGACCACGTCGGCCGACCGACCCGGCACCGGCACCGTCAGGGTGTCGAAGAACCGCTCGTGGATCGGCGCGAACCCACGCTCGGCCAGCGCGTGGGCCAGCACGGCGGCGTACCGGTGGGTGCGGGTCGCGATCTGCCGCAGACCGTCGGGCCCGTGGTAGACGGCGTACATCGACGCGGTCACGGCGAGCAGCACCTGCGCGGTGCAGATGTTGGAGGTCGCCTTGTCGCGCCGGATGTGCTGCTCGCGGGTCTGCAGGGCGAGCCGGTACGCCGGCCGCCCCTCGATATCGACTGAGACGCCGACCAGGCGCCCCGGGATCTGGCGCTCGAGCCCGGCGCTGACGCTCATGAAGCCCGCGTGCGGGCCGCCGTAGAAGAGGGGCACGCCGAAGCGCTGGCTCGAGCCGACGACGACATCGGCGCCGAGCGCACCGGGCGACTCGAGCAGGGTCAGTGCAAGCAGGTCGGCGGCGACGACAGCGAGACCGCCGCGCTCGTGCACGGCGTCGATGAGCGGCCGCGGGTCGAGGATCCGCCCGGACGCGCCGGGATACTGGATGAGGACGCCGGCGAGGTCACCGTCGGGCAGTCCGTCGGACAGGTCGGCGACGATGATGTCCGTCCCGATCGCCTCGGCCCGGGTGCGCACCACGTCGATCGTCTGCGGCAGCGCGTCGGCGTCGATCACGATCGGCCCGCTGATGGTGCGGCGGGCCCGGTGCACCAGCGCCAGCGCTTCCGCGGCGGCGGTGGCCTCGTCGAGCAGCGACGACCCCGACGTGGGCAGGCCGGTGAGGTCGCTGACCATCGTCTGGAAGTTGAGGAGCGCCTCGAGCCGGCCCTGGGAGATCTCCGGCTGGTAGGGCGTGTAGGCGGTGTACCAGCTCGGGTCCTCGAGCACGTTGCGACGAACGACGGGCGGGGTGATCGTGGCGTGGTAGCCCAGCCCGATCATCGGCTCACCAGGTCGGTTGGTTCCCGCGAGCGAGCGCAGCTCCTCGGCGACCG
Source organism: uncultured Actinomycetota bacterium (assembly GCA_963846535.1). GTDB lineage: Bacteria > Actinomycetota > Actinomycetes > Propionibacteriales > Nocardioidaceae > Nocardioides. The sequence continues at coordinate 421,071 of CAWJWK010000003.1, read as the reverse complement.
CGGCCTCGCTCAGCGCGGCCGGCAGGTCGAGCGGGGCCGTCGTACGGATGCTGCCAGGCACGGCGACGTCCATGAGCGCGTCGACCGAGTCGTAGCCGAGTCGCTCGAGCATGGCCGCGATCCCGGCCCGGTCAGGTCCCAGGTGACGGTCGACGAACGGCAGCGCGACGTCGAGCTCAGGCAGCGTGGGCAGATCGGACACGGAAGGCTCCTCGGGATCGGTCGATCTCGTCGCCCTCCCCCTCTGTCACCGCAACGGCGCGGTTCCACAGTCGCCCGGCCGCGCGGTCCTGGTGCCTGAGAGGTTCCGGGGAGGATTTGCCCCTTCGGCGCTGGGTCGGACCCAGACTCTCCCGCGCGGGATCAGCGTGCTGAGAGTATCAGCCGGCAGTCCTGGCAGCGCGACGCGCCGCCAGCTCGTCACCGTCGAGCGCCTCGACGGGATCCTGCGCGGCGTGCTCGCTCGGCAGCGCGGCAAGCGTGCCTTCGATCTCGCGCCAGACACCGCCGATGGCGATGCCGAACACCCCCTGACCACCCTGGAGGAGGTCGATGACCTCGTCGCTGCTGGTGCAGTAGTAGACCGACGCGCCGTCGCTCATCAGCGTGACCTGGGTGAGGTCGTCGGTGCCCCGCTCGCGCAGGTGGGTGACCGCGGTGCGGATCTGCTGGAGCGAGATCCCCGCGTCGAGGAGCCGCTTGATCACCTTGAGGATCAAGATGTCGCGGAAGCTGTAGAGGCGCTGCGAGCCGCTGCCGGTGGCGCTGCGCACGCTCGGCTCGATCAATCCGGTGCGCGCCCAGTAGTCGAGCTGGCGGTAGGTGATGCCGGCAGCGCTGCAGGCGGTGGGGCCGCGATAGCCGAGGTCGCTGGGGAGCGGCGACACGTCGTCGGTGAAGAGCAGCCCCTGCTCCTCGGCGACGCCGGCGGCGACGTCGGCAGCCTGGCTGCCTGCGTCGGGCTGGTGCTCGTTCACGCGGTCCTCCGTCGATCGGTGGGGCCCGGATCGGGCCGACTCTTCAAGGTACGGCTCTGGACCGGGCAATGTCCAAGACGTCACCCCGGCGTGTCGCAACTCTCACCCTCTAGTTGAGAGTTAGGGGCCGGCACCGTCCAATTCAGTGGGCTTCGAAGTCCTCGGGTGAGACGTGGTCGAGGAACTCTCGGAACCGCTCGACCTCGTCCTCCTGCTCGGCTGGTACGGCGAGGCCGGCCTCGTCGAGCACGTCGTCGGCGCAGTAGATCGTGGTGCCGGTGCGCAGCGCGAGCGCGATGGAGTCGGACGGCCGGGCGCTCACCTCGGCCCCCGAGCCGAAGACCAGGGTCGCGTAGAAGACGCCGTCCTTGACATCGGTGATCCGCACCTGGGAGAGCTCGTTGCCGGTGGCGGCGAGGATGTCCTTCATCAGGTCGTGGGTGAGCGGTCGCGGCGGCACCACGCCCTGCTGCGCGAACGCGATCGCGGTCGCCTCGACCGCGCCGATCCAGATCGGCAGGTAGCGATCGCCGGTGACCTCGCGCAACAGCACGATCGGCTGGTTGGAGGGCATCTCGACACGCACGCCCATCACGTCGACCTCACGCATGCGGATAACCCTACTCCGCACCGGAAGGGCCCGCCGCGGCCCCGGAGTGGGCCGTCAGAGACGCCGCAGACCGGCCTTCACCAGAGTCGCGTGGAGCCGCACCGAAAGGGCGGCGATATCACTGATGGCCTCCTCCGCGCGGGCGGAGGCGGAGGCGTCGCGGCTCCGGCGGACCGGGGCGACGACCTGCTCGACCAGGCCGACCTCACGGTCGGCGGCGGTCTTGAAGGCGCGGAGGTGACGCGGCTCGAGGCCGAACACGGCGAGCTCCTTCGCGGCCTGGGCGATCACCAACGCGTCCGTGTCGTAGTGCCCGGTCGGCCCGGCGTTGATCAGCCCGAACTCCTCGAGCTGTGCCAACAGGTCCTCGCCGATCTCCGCGATCTTCACCAGCTCCTTGCGGGAGAGTCGGAACTTGTCGGTGCGCCGGAAGGACTCGGCGGACGGGAGGCCGTCGGCCGACATCGCCACCTTGGGAACGGTCGGGACGACCTGGTCGATCTGCGGGGGCTCGAGGCCGCGGTCGATCGCGTCGAGGTGCTCACGGATGACACCGAGCGGCAGGTAGTGATCGCGCTTCATCCGCAGCACGTAGCGCAACCGGTCGACGTCGTGGGCGGAGAACTTCCGGTAGCCCGCAGGCGTCCGTTGGGGCTTGATCAACCCCTCGCCCTCCCAGAACCTGATCTTCGGGATCGTGATGTCCGGGAAGTCGGGGCGCAGGAGGTCGAGGACCTGACCGATGTTGAGGAGCGCCTCGTGATGCTCTGCGGACTGGACCCCCACGAGATTCAGACGTCCTCGTGGCCTGCGAAGTAGACCAGCCGGTACTTCCCGATCTGGACCTCGTCACTGTCGGTCAGCGCCACCGTCTCGATGCGGTCGCGGTTGACGTAGGTGCCGTTCAGGCTGCCGACGTCGCTGACGGTGTAGTTGTCGCCGGCGCGGTTGAAGACCGCGTGCCGCCGGGACACCGTCACGTCGTCGAGGAAGATCTCGCTGTCGGGGTGGCGACCGGCGTTGACCACGTCCTGGTCGAGCAGAAAGCGGCTGCCGGCACCCGGTCCCTTCTGCACGACCAGCAGAGCCGAGCCCACGGGAAGGGCGTCGACCGCCGCCGCGTCGACCGGGCTGAGCTGGCTGCCGGACGTCTCGACCTTGTCAGCGCCGGTGAAGCTGATCGTCGCGGTGGCGTCGTTCGGGTCGATGGTCGGCTCCGGTGCGACCAGGCGGGTCCCGCACTGGGAACAGAACCGGGCATCGTCCGGGTTCTGCCGCCCGCAAGCGGTGCAGAAGGGCATCAGTTCTCCTCGATCGTTCCCTCAGGGTGAGGTTGAGGTCGATGGTTCGAAACCTACACGGTCAGCTACCGGTGTGGGCCTCGTACGCGGCCGCGTCGAGCAGTTGGTCGAGCTCCACGGCGTCGGCGGGGACGAGCTCGAACAACCAGCCGTCGCCGTACGGGTCGCTGTTGACGAGCTCGGGCGTCGCGTCCAGCGCCTCGTTGCGAGCGACGACCTCGCCGGCCACCGGCGCGTAAACGTCGCTCACGGACTTGGTCGACTCCAGCTCCCCGCACGGGCTGCCGGTGGCGAGGGTGGTCCCGACCTCGGGCAGCGAGACGTAGACGATGTCACCGAGGGCGTCCTGGGCGTAGTCGGTGATGCCCACCCGGACCGAGCCCGGCTGCTCTCCTGGCGTGCGGAGCCACTCGTGCTCGACGGTGTACTTGAGGTCATCAGGGGTCATGAGGCTGAAGGCTACTAACCAGGGTCGGGTGCGCTGAAGTCAGGATCATCGGGATCGGCCACCGCTTCGATGTCGATCGAGGTCAGCTCGTCCACGTCGACGATGGCGCCGTCCTCCTCGAGCTGGGCACGCGGACCGAGCAGGAACTCCAGCGAGGACGCGAGCGTCGACGGCTCACCGATCACGTCGAGGACGTACGGCGCCTCGACCAGGTCACCATCGACCAGGAATCCGCCCTCGATCTCTTCGAAGGACGTCTGGGCGACGATCCGTACCGTGCCGTTGAGCTGCATGGCCTCCGCGTCGACGGTGCGCAGCTCCTGGATCGTGTCGAGCAGGGCGGACAGGCCGACCCGGCCGGTCTCCTCGACGATGGTGATCCGGATCCCAGGACCGGTGACCGGCACCAGCCCGGCCAGGATGTTGAGCTCGTTGACGTCCTGCTGCGCCTGGTCGAGCGCGGCCTGGCGGGCCCTGGAGTCGTCCTGGAGGTCGTCGCGGACCTGTTCGAGCTCGGCGATCTCCTGCTCCGCGCGCTGGCGGGTGCCGGCGAGCGCGGACAGGAGGTCGATGAGCTCCTGCTCGCGCAGTCCGGAGTAGGTGTCGTCGGTCTCGGTGATCCGGACCTGGGTCACCGCGGCGAACCCGAGCACGGCCAGGAGCAGGCCGACCATGATCTGGCTGCGTGAGGGTCTCAGCAGCCCGGACATCAGGCGCTGGCGCGGACCGTCCTCCTGCTGAGGGTCCTCGGGTCCGGCCGGCGCGTCAGGCATGGAAGACATGCCTCCGGATCGCGGCGACGTTGGTGAAGATCCGGATCCCGAGCACGACGATGACGCCGGTCGACAGCTGGCCCCCGACGCCGAGCCGGTCGCCGAGATAGACGATGCCGGACGCGATCACCACGTTGCTGATGAAGGAAACGACGAACACCTTGTCGTCGAAGATGCCGTCGAGATAGGCGCGGAGGGCGCCGAAGACGGCGTCGAGGGCGGCCACGACCGCGATCGGGAGGTAGGGCTCGAGACCGAGCGGCACGTCCGGCTTGACCACGAACCCGAGCACGACGCCTACCAGCAGGCCGAGAACTGCGATCACGGCTTCCCGTCTCCTTCCGGCGGTCGGTCGCTCTTGGTCAGCTCTGTCGCCGACCGTAGCTGCCGCAACCTGGTCGGTGCGGCAGGTAGCCGCAGGTCGTCCACATTGTCCACCTCGTAGCTCCAGCCGTAGTCGCCGGCCAGCACCGCGAACGCCGCGCCGCTGGACGTCTCGACCAGTCGGGACGAGAGGGTGTCGGTGTTGCCGACCGCCTGGACGACGTACGGCGGTGCGATGCCTGCCGAGTTGACCTCGATCGCGGTGCCGGAGTTGCGGATGGCGGTGCTGGCGGAGATGCGCTGCCCGTTGATGGAGATCGCCTCCGCGCCAGCGGTCCACAGCCCGTTGACCAGGAGGGCGAGGTCGGAGTCGCGGATGTGCTCGGTGTCGGGGTCGGCGGCGGGCGCGTTGTCGAGCTCGATCCGGATCCCTTCGCCGATGACCGGGGTGAACCCGGTGGTGCCGCCGAGCTCCGCTGCCTCGCCCTCGACGCCGTTGAGGGCGTCGCCCGTTGTGAGGAGCAGCTGCTCAGCGTCTGCGTTGGCGTCGCGCAGGTCGGCGATGTCGCCCTGCAGGTCCTGCACGGCCTCGCGGCGCGCACCGATCCGGTCGACCAGGTCGTCGCGGCTCGCACTGTCGGCGTCCGCGTTGGCCGACGTCTGCACGGCAGCGATGGTGAGCAGGATCCCGAAGACGGCGACCACTACGACGACAGCGACCCGCCCCGGCACGCGATCCTTGCCGCCCGGCGGCCCGCCGGATGCGACCCGGCGCTGCGCGACCAGCTGGTAGTCCCGCTCGAGTGCCTCGGCGGTGATGAGCGCGAGCAACGGGGTGCGCACCCGCGCGGCGGCCTCGTCGGTGGATCCGTCAGTCATCACGAGCCCGCCGGGCGCGCCGTACGCCGCTCCGTCGTCGCGAGCAGCTTGCGGACCTGCCACGCGTAGAGGACGCCCGCCCACCAGTAGAGGCCGATGCCCCACAGTGCGAGCGCCCAGCCGAAGGGCTCGGCGAGAGTCGCGACGGTGCCGTCGCCGTCACCGAGAAGCAGCAACGGGAAGGCGTAGAGGAGGTTGAACGTGGCGGCCTTGCCGACGAAGTGCACCGGCAGCGCGCTGTATCCCCGGGTGCGCAGCAACGGCACCAGGCCCCAGAGGAGCAGGTCGCGCAGCGGTAGCGACACCGCGAGCCACCACGGGACGATCTCCCGCACGCCCAGCCCGATGACGACGGCGAGGATGTAGAGCCGGTCGGCGACCGGGTCGAGGATCTGGCCCAGCTTCGACTGCTGGTTGAGCTTGCGGGCGAGCCACCCGTCGAGGAAGTCGGTGATCCCGGACACCATGAGCACGACGAGTGCCCACGCGTCTTCCTCGGGGCCGAGGACCAACCAGAGGAACAGCGGCACGCCGGCGAGGCGCAGCCCGCTGAGCAGGTTCGGCACGGTGAGGACGGCGCTGGAGCCCTCCTCCTCGCGCGTCGTGTCGGCCACGAATGACACCCTAGTTACCCAGAGGCCCGATCATGAGCCGGACTCGTCGGAGTGGGCGGCGTCGCGGATCTCCCCTACCAGCTCCTCGATCACGTCCTCGAGGGCGGCGACGCCGAGGGTGCGACCGTCAGCCGTCACCACCCGCGCCATGTGAGCGCCCCGGCGCTGCAGGTGCTCGAGCACGTCGTGGAGGAGAGCGTCCTCCCCCACCGTCGCGAACGGCCGGACCCACCGGTCAGCGATCGGGCGGTGCCGGCGCTCGTCGTCGGGCTCCAGGACGTCCTTGATGTGGAGGTAGCCGATCAGCTCGGCGGCATCCCCCGGGGCGTCGTCGACCACGGGGAACCGGCTGTAGCCGGTCGCCGCGCACAGGGCCTCGACGTCGGCGCCGGTCGAGCCGCGCACGACCTTCGTCAGCGAGTCGGGTCGCATCATGACGCCGGCGACCGTCTTCTCGGTGAAGCCGAGCGCGCCGGCCAGCCGGTCGTACTCGTCCTTCGCGAGGAGGCCCTCGCCGCGCGACTCCTCGACCAGCGCGGCGACCTCCTCGCGCGTGAACGTCGAGCTCATCTCGTCCTTCGGTTCCACGCGCAGGACCCGCAGGATCGCCTTGGCCATCGTGTCGAGCGCGACGATCACCGGCTTGAGCACGGTCACCAGGGCGAGCATCGGTGGCGCCAGGATCAGGACGGCACGGTCGGGGCCGGCGAGGGTGATGTTCTTCGGCACCATCTCGCCCAGCACCACGTGCAGGAACGCGACGATGCTCAGCGCGATGGCGAAGCCGACCGGGTGCAGCAGGTCGTGCGGCAGGTGCGCGGCCTCGAACAACGGCTCGATCAGGTGGGCGATCGCCGGCTCGGAGATGGCGCCCAGCACCAGTGAGCACACCGTCACCCCCAGCTGGATGCCGGCGATCATGTGCGGCATCTGGCCGAGCGCCCGGAGCGTCGTGCGGGCCAGCCGCGACCCGGCCTGGGCGCGGGGCTCGATCTGGCTGCGTCGGGCGGAGATCAGGGCGAACTCGGTCGCGACGAAGAACGCGTTGCCGGCGAGCAACACCACGGTCAGCAGGAGCGCGGTCACCTCATTCATCGCGCGCCTCCTCCTCGACCCGCAGCGCCAGCCGGTCGATCCGCAGGCCGTCCATGTGCTCCACCGTCAGTACGGCGCTGCGCCGGGGCGGGTCGTCCTCGTCGTGCTGCGGGGAGAGGGGTACGGCGACGGACTCCCCCGTCGCGGGGATCCGGCCGAGCGCCTTGAGCACCAGCCCGGCGACGGTGTCGTAGTCCTCGCCCTCCGGGAGCGGGATCTCGGTGAGGTCCTCGATCTCGTCGGGTCGCAGCAGGCCGGACACGGACCAGGTGCCGTCGCGCCGGAGCCGGCCGCGACTGCCGAGCCGGTCGTGCTCGTCGGCGATGTCACCGACGATCTCCTCGACGACGTCCTCGAGCGTGACGATGCCGGCGTGGCCGCCGTACTCGTCGAGCACGACTGCCATCTGGAAGCCGTCCCGGCGGAGCAGGCCCATCAGCGGATCCAGCCGGAGGCTGTCGGGCACCACGATCGGCCGCGCCAAGAGGTGCTTGACCTTCGTGGTCGCGCGTTCGGATACCGGCAGCGCGACCGCGTTCTTGACGTGCACCGTACCGACCACGGCGTCCTGGTCGTCGAGCACGGGAAACCGCGAGTGACCGGTCTCCCGCGCGAGATCGATGACGGCGCTCGCGCGGTCGTTCTCCCCCAAGGAGTGGGTCCGGACCCGCGGCGTCATGATCTCGCCCGCGGTGCGGGTGCCGAACTCGACCGACCGCTCCATCAGCTCCGCGGTGTCGGCGTCGAGGGTCCCGACATGGGCGCTGCGCTGGATCAGGGACGCCAGCTCGGTCGAGCTGCGCGCCGATCGCAGCTCTTCCTGGGGCTCGATGCCGAACCAACGGACGATGGCGTTGGCTGCGCCGTTGAGGACCCGGATCGGCAGCCGGATGGAGGTCGTGAACGCCCGCATCGGCCCCTGGGTGGCGCGGGCTGTCGCCATCGGGAGCGCCAGCGCGATGTTCTTCGGCACCAGCTCCCCGATCAGCATCGTGATGATCGTGCTGAGGACCAGGCTCGTCGTCAGGGCGACCGGATCGACGGCGCCCGCGGCGACGCCCAGGTCCTCGAGCGGATCGTCCAGCAGCTCCGCGACGGCCGGCTCGGCGAGGAAGCCGATGCTGAGGTTGGTCGCGGTGATGCCGACCTGGGCGCCCGACAGCTGGGTCGAGAGCGACCGGAGGGCTCGCTGCACACCGGCTGCCGTCGCGTCGCCTGCGCTGGCCGCCTTGTCGACCTGGCCACGGTCGACCGTGACGAAGGCGAACTCGGCGGCGACGAACATCCCGCACAGGAGCACCAGCAGGATTGCGAGTGCCAGCAGCAGCAGGGCCGTCGTCATGGTCGGTGCAGCGTACCGATCACCTCGCACCGGTCGCACAGCGCGGGTGCAGCCGAGTTTTCGACTCTAGGATGTCGAACGTGACCGAGCTCTCCCAGCAGCGCCTGGCGATGCTGTTCTCCGACATCGAGGGCTCGACCCTGCACGCCAACCGGCTCGGCAACCAGTGGAAGGACGTGCTGCGGCTGCACCGGGAGACCTGCCGCCGCGCGTGGGCGGATCACAACGGCGAGGAGGTCGACACCGCGGGAGACGGGTTCTTCGTGGTGTTCCGCACGGTCGGCGACGCGGTCTCCGCGGCGATCCAGGCGCAGCGGGAGCTCGGAGCGGTGGACTGGCCGGGTGGACGCCCGATCCGGTCCCGGACGGGCATCCACGTCGGGGCGGTGTCGTCGTACGACGGCAGCTACGTCGGCTACGACGTCCACCGCGCGGCCCGGATGATGGGCACGGCCAGTGGCGGCCAGGTCGTGGTGTCGCAGGCCGTCGTCGAGGACTTCGCCACCCGGCCCGAGGGACTCGAGATCACCGACCTCGGCGTGCACCCGCTGAAGGACCTGGCCGAGGATGAACGGCTCTTCCAGGTGCACGCGGAGGGCATGCTGACATCGTTCCCGCGGATCAAGTCGCTCGGCACGTCGGGCGCGGCCGCGGCGGCCGTCGCGCGCACCCTCTACCGACCGGCGGCGGTCTCGGCGGCAGAGCTGATGATGGAGGACGGCCGGACGATCCCGGTCAACGAGAACGGTCTGCGCATCGGCCGGATGCCCGACAACGACCTGGTCCTCAACGACAACCTGGTGAGCCGCCACCACTGCGCGATCACCGGGACCCCGGCCGGATTCGTGCTCACCGACCTGCAGTCCACCCACGGCACGACGGTCAACGACGAGCGGGTCACCGTCGCCCGCCCCCTGGCCGACGGCGACCTGCTCGTCATCGGCGCCACCAGGGTGCAGTTCACCCAGCCGGAATGACCGGATCGTCGAACGGCGCCGGGTTGTGCTTCGGCTCGTTGGGCAGCTCGCGGACCGCGGCGCCGAACGTCTGTATCGTCTCAGCGAGTGCCCGCGCCTCGGTCTGGCCGAGCGACAGCACCTCCAGCGGCGAGGTCGCGCGCACCGTGGCGGTCCGCCGGGTCTGCTCGAAGACCGCCTTCTCCCCGAAGTGGTCGCCCGAGCCCAATGACGTCACCAGCACCTCGCCCTCCGGCGTCTCGCGGATGATGTCGGCGGTGCCGCCGGCGATCACGTAGATCTGCTGACCCACCTCGCCCTGGCGCACCACCGCCTGTCCGGTCTCGTAGTGCTCGCGGCGCAGACCGAAGGGGGTCGCCACGCGGACACCGACGATGTCGCGGCCGAACACCGGCGCCATCAGCCAGTCGAACGCGATGTCCGCCTTGCGCTCCCAGGTGGGCACGAACCACCAGAAGAACAGTCGCCACAGGATCCACGCCGGCAGCCCGTAGAAACGCATCCCCTTGAGGTGGGACACGGCCTTGCGGCGCCCCAGCGAGCAGGCGTCGCCGAGCCCGGCGAACTTGAACGGCTTGAGCGGCTTGCCGTCGATCTGGCGAAGGATGTTGCGACCGATCTGGCGGCCGCCGTACATCCCGTAGATCGCCACGGCCGGGCAGGTGCCTCCCTGTGGGTGCGGTACGGCGGCGCAGTCACCTGCCGACCACGCGTTGTCCGTGCCTGGCACCTGGACGTTGACGTCGGTGATGACCCGGCCACGTTCGTCACGCTCGTAGGGCATCAGGTCGAGCAGGGGTGACAGCGCGGTGCCGGAGGAGCTGATGATCGACCGGGTCTGGATCACGCTGCCGTCGGACAGGATCGCCTCGTCCCGGGTCGCCGCGGTGATCCGGGTGTTCGTGAGCACCTCGACGCCGCCCTTGGCGATCGTCTTCTCGGCATAGCCGATCAGCTTGGGCTGTCGCGCGGCGAGCTCCGGCAGGATCCGGGCGCCCGAGTGCACGAGCAGCACGCGGAGCTCGGCCGGGTCGATGCCGGAGTACTCCTTGCGCGCCAGCCGGCGGAAGTAGTCCATCAGCTCGGTGGCGACCTCGACACCGCCGAAGCCGCCGCCGACGACGATGAAGGTCAGCAGTCGCTCGCGCTCGACCGGGTCGGTCTCGATCTCGGCCATCTCGAGCATGGCCAGCAGATGGTTGCGCACCCTGAAGTTGTCGGCGAACGTCTTCAGCTGGAACGCGTGCTGGGCGATCCCGGGATAGCGGGACAGGTTGTCGATCGAGCCGAGGGCCACCACCAGGTGGTCGTACTCCAGCACCGTCTCCTTGCCATCCAGCAGGCGCGACGTCGTCACCGTCCGCTTGTCGACGTCGACCGACTTGATCTCGGCGTTGTGGAAGCGTGCCGGCGGGAAGAGCCGCCGCGCCGGACTGGTGATGTTGGTCGGCGACACCTTCCCCGTCAGCATCTCCGCGATGAAGCCGTGGAACGTGTGGAAGTTGTCGCGGCTGATGATCGTCAGCTCGACGTCGCCCCGGTTGATCGCCTTCTTCAGCGAGCGAGCCAGGTAGATGGCGGTCCAGCCGCCACCCAGGCACACCACCCGCACCGGCAACGCCTCGTCCGTCATCGGTTCTCCTCAGTCCAATCGGCGACCGCCTCGATGGCCGACCGGTAGCCGACCTCCACGATCTCGTCCAGGTGTCGCATGTCCAGGGTGTCGTACCCGGCGACCGGCGGCGCGATGAAACGTACGTCGCCCCGCTGCCGCTGCGCCGATGCCGCGCGGTCGCTGGCGAGCGTCGCGGTGCGCTCGAGGATCCGCACGATGCTGGGGAACGCCGTCCCTGCCGACTGCCGCATCTTGTGCCGGATCACGTCGACGATGCCGGGCGCGTTCTCCCAGTGCAGCCCCACGGAGAACGTCCTCGGCGGGGAGACGTCGCTCGCGTAGATCGTGCCGGCGCCGGTGTGGCTCATCGGGTCCACGGGCAGGTTGTCGAGAACGCCGCCGTCGACGAGCAGCTCCCCGTGGTCGATGACCGGCGCGACGATCCCGGGGATGGACACACTGGCGAGCACGTAGCGGGCGAACGGGCCGCTCGTGTGGACCATGCTGCGGTTGCGGGTCAGGTTCGTCGAGGTGCAGAAGTACTCACGGGTCTGGTCCTCGATCCGGCGGTCGCCGAAGGCGCCGTACATCGCCGTACGACTGCGGTGCGAGCCGTGCAGCGCCACGAACGGGAAGGTGAAGCCTTTCAAGGGCCGGATCTCGTGCCAGATCTCGCGGTTGGCCTCGACGATCTCCTCGGGCGTGAGCCCGATCGACCACAGGCCGCCGATCAACGCCCCCATGCTGCTGCCGCCGACGCGGTCGACCTCGATGCCCGCCTCGGACAGCGCCCGGAGCACGCCGATGTGCGCGAACCCGCGGGCCCCTCCCCCGCCGAGAACCAGCCCGACCGCCTTCCCGGTGAGGTGACGGCCGAGCCGCTGCCAATCCGACTCGGAGCCGACGAGCAGGTGGGACTGCCGGACGAAGTCCCCGGCGTCCCGCCACAGGCCGGTGACTCCGGGCGTCGGCCTCCCGGCCGCCCGGACGAACACGAGCTCGCGCGGGACGTCCGGTGCGATCGCCGCGACCCGGGTCAGCAACCGTCGCGCCGGCCGGTCGGGGCGGACGCCCCCGGGAACGGCGACGAGGACCCGGTCGGCACGCCGGAGCACGCGGTCGGACCACGAGGAGTCGGGCTCGGGGTCGGCGATCAGCAGGACGAGCGGGTGCTCGACCTCCGCGGCATCGAGGTAGTCGGCCACCGCGCGCTCTTCACGAGATCCGGCCGGGGACCGTGCGGCACCGGGTCCGACGGCCTGGTCGACGGTGACGGGATCCAGGGCGCGCAGCGGGACCGCCGAGCTGAGCCACGCGGCGACCTCCTGGACGTCGATGCCGGCAGCGGGGACGAGGGCGACCGTCGCCGGCGCGCTGGTACGGCGGGGCGGGCTGCCCGGTAGCAGCCAGCCGGCCACCACCCGGGTGAGCTGGAGCGCGCTCTGCGGGTCGTCCTCCATCAGCCGCTCGAACGAGGTCCGAGAGAGCCGCCCGACGAGGGTGTCGCGTACGGCGCGGACGGTCGCGGTCCGCGGTGCGCCGGTCAGCAGCGCGACCTCGCCTACCGTCGAGCCGCGGCCGATCTCGCGGACGATCGTCTCGGTGCCGTCGGCGCCGACGAGCGCGACGTTGAGCCGGCCGCCCGCGACCACGAAGAGATCGTCACCGGGGTCGCCGGTGTGCATGAGCACCTCACCCCGGTCGAGCACCGTCCACTCCATCGAGCGTGCGAGCTCCTCGAGGCGCTCCTGTCGCATGCCCTGGAAGACCGCGCAGCCGGCGAGGGCGCCGACGGCGTGGCGCGGCTCAGCCCGGATTGTCCGCATCGCTCGTCTCGGGACGGTCCACGCTGCCACCTCCGGGCTGGACCAGGCGCGCGAGCCGTTTCACGTTGCGGAGGTTCTTGTAGGTGACGTTGTCAGTCGTGGAGTTGCCACCGAAGGTGCCGCACCCGAGCGTCAAGGACGGCACCAGTCCGGTGGTGACGCCGAAGACGCCGTGCGCACCTGGCGAGTTGGCGAGGATCCGGCTGGTCGGCATCGCCGCACCGAAGCGGGCGATCCGGTCGGGATCCTGGCTGTGGACGATCGAGGTGTGCCCACTGCCCATGAAGGCGAGCAGACGAAGGGACAGCGCGATCGCCTCGTCGTCGTCGGTGATGTCGAACAGCGACAGCACCGGAGTCATCTTCTCCCCGGCCAGCGGCGAGTCCTCGCCGTCCCACTCGGCCGGCACGACGATGACCTTGATCTCGAAGGGGCGTTCCACCTTGGTGAACGCAGCGATGGTCGCCGCGGACTGACCGATCATCTCGCCGCGGAACCGGTTGGTCGCCGGGTCGACCGCGACCTCCAGGAAGCTGTCGGCCTCCTCGGGAGAGAGGACGGCGGCGCCCGCTTCCTCCAGCCGGACGATGAAGTCGTCGCGCACCGACCGGTCGACGACGAGGTTGTGCTCGGCCCCGCAGATGACGCCGTTGTCGAACGACTTCGACATGACGATCGAGCTGGCTGCGCCGGCGAGGTCGGCATCGGGCGCGATCCAGCAGGGCGCGTTGCCGGGACCGACCCCGAGCGCCGGCGTACCGGAGCTGTAGGCCGCCCTCACCATCGCGGCACCGCCGGTCGCGAGGACCAGCCCGACGTCGGGGTGGCTCATGAACTGTTGGGTGAGCTTGCGACTCCCCCGCTTCTTCACCCAGAGCACCAGGTCCGCGGGAGCTCCCTCCTCCGTCAGGACCTGCTGGATCAGCTCGCCGACGCGGTTGCCGACGCCCAGAACGGCGTGGTGGAAGCTGAGGATGACGGCGTTGCGTGACTTGAGGCCGACAAGCGTCTTGAAGTATGCCGTCGCGACCGGGTTGGTCACCGGCACCAGACCGAAGATGACGCCCACGGCCTGCGCGATCTCGGTGATCTGGGTCCGTTCGTCGGTGCCGAGGGGGCCGGCGCCGATCTGCCCGACGAGAGAGTCGTAGACACCCTGGGCGGCGACCATGTTCTTGAGCATCTTGTCGCCGGCGTTGCCGACGCGAGTCTCCTCGACCGTCGCGTCGGCCAGCGGCGCGGCGTGCTCGACGAACACGGCGGTCAGCCGGCCGAGCAGAGCGTCCACCTTGTCCTCCGGCCAGTCCGCGAACTCCGCCTGAGCAGCCACCGCGCGACCCACCAGGTCGTCGACCACCGGGTCGGGCGCGGCGGCGAACATCAGATCGGACGCCTGCTCGGTCAGCCGCCGCAGCTTGGCCGTCGCGTCCCGGGCGAGCTCCTGGGTCACGCCGAGCGCGGCTGCGGGATCGCGCTCGGCGAGCTCGTCGAGGCTCGCCGTGGTGATGGTGCGTGCCCGCACCTTCGTGTCGGCCACCGCCGTGGCCGACCGCGGCAGCCGGTCGAGGAGGGCGACCTCGCCCAACGTCGCCCCGGGACCCTCGTAACGCAGCACCGACTCGGTGTCGACCTCGGGCAGCTCGAGCTCGATGCGCACCTCACCCTCGTCGATGAAGTACGCCGCGTCGCCCTCGTCACCCGCGGTGAAGACAATGGTGCCGGGCTCGAACTCGACCTCGGTGAGCAGCTTGGCGACTGTCTCCCGGTGGTCCTCGGAGAGAGCATCGAAGAATCCGGGCAGGCTCATGGCGCCCATTCTGGCCCCATGGCAGGGCCCATGGGGAGATTCAGGGCCGATCAGCCGGGGCAGCCCGACGCCTGCACGGCGCCACAGTCCTCGTCGACCATCAGCCCTGAGGTGTCGACGGCCTCGAAGGAGCCCGCCGGGATCTGCTTCAGGTCCTCGATCAGTCCGACCGGCCAGCGCGGGTGCTGCTCGCCCTGGAAGTACCACGGGCTGCCATTGTCGGCCAGGACCAGTCCATAGGTCTGGAACGCGCGGATCACCCGGCGCGCGTGGACGCCGTACCCGTCGGTCTCGAAGTCCGCATCGAGCCGGAACCGGGCTCCCATCGGCGGGTAGTCGTGCGACGAACGAGACCCCGCGTCGTGCCGGGCGGGCCACAGGTGCCACCGGCTGGTGACGTCGGTGGTGAAACGGATCGCGTGGTCGATCGTGTCGTCCCGGACCTCGCGCCACCGCAGCAGTCCCGGGAGGATTGCAAGTCCGGCGGCGTCGGCCGACGTCCAACCGTCGGGGCGCAGGTCGTTGGACCGCAGGTCCCAGATGGCGCCCGACCCTGCCCGCCAGTTGCCGTCGCGGACCCTGGTGGCGTAGGTCTCGAAGAGCCGGCAGCGCTCGCGGTCGACGATGATCGCGTGTCGGTCGCCGTCACTGCTCCGGCCGCCCTCGATGCGGGTGTCGCGACCCAGGGGGTACCGCTGCCTGTCGCTCTCGTCGGCGTACTCGAACCGCACCCGCACCTTGCGGTGGTCACCGTCGACGACGGTGACCGGGATCCCGTAGTTGGGACCGTCGCCGAACGAAGGACCGAAGTCGGGATGGAGCTCGCTGTTGGGCGACATGTTCCGTAGCCAGGCATCGCTCCGCGCGTGGACGGGGGCGTCCGAGATCTCCGCGCGCCACCAGTTGTCAGCAGGGAACGCCGCGCACCCGGTAGCGGGTGCGGGCCCGGTAGCCGCCGAGGACGGGTCCCGCTCACTCGCCGCGCAGGCGACGAGGGCAAGCATGACCGCTAGGGCACCGACGCGCGTCAATGCCGTCCTCGGTCCAGCGACACCACGGCCCAGGCGCAGAACCCAGCCAGCCCCGTTGCCGAAACGAGCGTCACCATCATGGGAACCGCGTTCCTCGGTGCCCAGGCGACGACGATGATTGCCAGTATCACGGCGAGCGTCGATCCCCCGAGGATCATCAGTCTGGCCGCGGGTTGCATCCTCCCCATTCTGTTACTCCCTCCCCTTCGAGACTAGGCCGCGGACCTGCCTCCGTCCGTGGAACGACGATTTAGGTGCCGAAGAAATAGGTCGCTTGACCGGATCAACCGTTTCCCGACGGGGAGGCGCTCCGACTTCTAGACTCGGCGACGTCGGCAGGTCTCAGGGGAGCGGCCGCCTGGAGCGAGGGAAGAGCCACATGACCGACGAGCGCCGGCTGCGGCAGGTCATCGAGGCCGCACCGATCCTCGACAGCATCCCGTTCAGCATCGTCGCCACGGACGCCCAGGGACGGATCGTCAGCGCGAACGCCGCCGCCGAACGGCTGCTCGGATACGAGGCAGCAGAGCTCGTCGGCGCCCTGCTCGGCAAGATCGACGCCGAGGACCGTGGGTCGGCCGGCGGCTGGGCGCGCGTCCTCGACGCTGCCGTCGGTGGCGACCACGAGTGGGCCTACCGTCGCAAGGACGGCGGGCAGGTGCCGGTCTGCGAGGCCGTCACTCCACTGGACCGCGACAGCGAGGGTCGCCCCGTCGGCTACCTGGCGGTCGCGTACGACATCACCCAGCGCAAGCTCGACCGGGCCGAGGTGGAGTTCCTCGAGAACCACGATCCGCTGACGAAGCTCCCGACACGGGCCCGGCTGCTGCGTCATCTCGGCGAGGCGATCTCCGCGGCCGAGCAGGAGGGCACCGGGGTCGCAGTTCTCGTCGTCGACCTCGACCACCTCAAGCGGGTCAACGACGCGCTCGGCCTGCAGGCGGGCGACGAGCTGCTCTCGCGGATCGCCGACCGTCTCCGGAACTGGGTGCGCAGCACCGATGTCGTCGCCCGGCTCGGCGGCGACGAGTTCGCGATCGTTCTGTCCGGCCTCCAACGGGCCGAAGCAGTGACCTCACGTGTTGACGCCCTGCTCGAGGACCTGCTGACAACGGTGACCATCGGAGGACACTCGCTCGCGATCACCGTGAGCATCGGAGGCGCTGTCCATCCGCCCGGCGGTCCGGATCCCTCCGACCTGCTCAAGCGCGCCGACCTCGCGATGGAGCACGCCAAGGCGTCGGGCCGCAACAACTTCCAGTGGTTCACCGACGACATGCTCGAGGTCGGCGACGACGCGCTGGCACTGGCATCGGCGCTCCGCCAGACCCTGCGTGACGGCGGGCTGTCCATCGCCTACCAGCCCCAGGTCGACGTGCGCACCGGCCGGGTCGTGGGCATCGAGGCGCTGGCCCGGTGGACCCATCCGGAGCTCGGTGAGGTCTCCCCCGACCGCTTCATCCCGATCGCCGAGGACGGCGGGATGATCGTCCAGCTCGGCGGCTGGATCCTCCGCAAGGCCTGTCGTGACGTCGCGTCGATCCAACGGGTGCTCGGCCGTCCGCTGCGGGTGGCGGTCAACGTGTCCCCCCACCAGTTCAACGGAGCCGGATGGCTCGGTGAGATCACGGGCGCGCTCAACGACGCGGGGCTGGCGCCCTCCGACCTCGAGCTCGAGATCACCGAGAGCATCCTGATGAACCAGCGCTCCGGCGCGACCGAAACCCTGGAGGCGATCCGCAAGCTCGGGGTGTCCATCGTGGTCGACGACTTCGGACGCGGCTACTCGAGCCTGGCCTACCTGGGCCGCCTGCCGATCGACAAGATCAAGATCGACCGCTCCTTCGTGAAGGACCTGGTCCCCGACGACCCCGCGCCGGTGATCGACGCGATCATCTCGATGGCCCACGAGCTCGGCATGACGGTCGTCGCCGAAGGCGTCGAGACCGTCGAGCAGCAGCACTACCTGCGCGATCGCGGGTGCGACGAGATCCAGGGCTTCTACTACAGCCCCGGCGTACCGACCGAGGACGTCGTCCGCACGGTCCAGCAGATCAGCGTGTTCTGACCAGGGCGACGGTCGAGCTGGTGCTGCGGCTGCGTTAGGAGTTGACCGAGGCCGGCCACGACGCCGGCGCCGACACCGTGCGCTGGCACCTGGAACACCACCATCAGGTGGCACTCTCCCGGGCCACGGTCCACCGGATCCTGGTCCGCAACACCCAAGTCGTCCCGGACCCCTCGAAGCGACCGAAGTCCTCCTACATTCGGTTCGAGGCCGAGCAACCCAACCAGACCTGGCAGTCCGACTTCACCCACTCCCGCTACGCGTTGCACATCAGCGCCCACGCACGGATCACCGCACCGATCGTGCTCGCCACCTTCACCGAAACCGCCGCCCAGCACGGCTATCCGGCGTCCCCGCTGACCGACAACGGCATGGTCTACACCGTCCGGTTCGCTGGCGGCCGCGGCGGCAAGACCAAGCTCGAGGTCGAGCTCCGCCGGCTCGGGATCACCCAGAAGAACTCCCGACCCAACCACCCCACCACCTGCGGCAAAGTGGAACGGTTCCAGCAGACGCTGAAAAAGTGGCTACGCGCCCAACCCGCCCAGCCGACCAACCTCGCCGAGCTCCAGGCGCTGCTGGACCGGTTCGCGACCGCCACCGGCGAGCTCCTCCGAGAACTCGTCCTCGACCCAACCCGCGACTACCAGCCCACCGGAAGGCCACCCGGACCAACCAGCAAAACCAGCAACGGACCTACGTCTCCGTAGGTCCGTCGTCCGGGATGTCCTGAGACATCACACGGTCGGGCTGACAGTGTCCTGGCTCAACACATACCGGACAGATGTCTCAAGACATCCCGGACAGCATGTCTCAAGACATAGGCGACACCGACAGGGTCGGGATCCTCGACCATGTCAAAGGCCCGCCTGGTCATCACCGCCGTCATCCTCGAGAAGCGACCGGTCGCTGAGGTCGCCCGCGACTACGGCGTTGCCCGGTCCTGGATCTATGAGCTCCTGGCCCGCTACCGCGAGGAGGGCGAGGCAGCGTTCGAGCCCCGCTCCCGTCGTCCGCACACCATCCCGAACGCGACCCCACCGGCGACGGTCGAGCTGGTGCTGCGGCTGCGTAAGGAGTTGACCGAGGCCGGCCACGACGCCGGCGCCGACACCGTGCGCTGGCACCTGGAACACCACCATCAGGTGGCGCTCTCCCGGGCCACGGTCCACCGGATCCTGGTCCGCAACACCCAAGTCGTCCCGGACCCCTCGAAGCGACCGAAGTCCTCCTACATTCGGTTCGAGGCCGAGCAACCCAACCAAACCTGGCAGTCCGACTTCACCCACTACCGACTCACCAACCCCGACGGCACACCGGGCGCCGACGTCGAGATCATCACCTGGCTCGACGACCACTCCCGCTACGCGTTGCACATCAGCGCCCACGCACGGATCACCGCACCGATCGTGCTCGCCACCTTCACCGAAACCGCCGCCCAGCACGGCTATCCGGCGTCCACGCTGACCGACAACGGCATGGTCTACACCGTCCGGTTCGCTGGCGGCCGCGGCGGCAAGACCAAGCTCGAGGTCGAGCTCCGCCGGCTCGGGATCACCCAGAAGAACTCCCGACCCAACCACCCCACCACCTGCGGCAAAGTGGAACGGTTCCAGCAGACGCTGAAAAAGTGGCTACGCGCCCAACCCGCCCAGCCGACCAACCTCGCCGAGCTCCAGGCGCTGCTGGACCGGTTCGCGATCGAGTACAACATCACCCGGCCGCACCGCTCCCTGGCCCACCAGGCCACCCCCGCCGCCGTCTACGCCGCACGCCCCAAGGCCACCCCCGGCGACCGCAGCAGCGACACCCACGACCGCGTCCGCGACGACCGAGTCAGCAAAACCGGATCCGTGACCCTGCGCCACAACGGCCGACTCCACCACATCGGCGTCGGCCGGACCTACGCCGGAACCTACGTCCGACTCCTCGTCCAAGACCTCGAGATCCGCATCGTCGACACCGCCACCGGCGAGCTCCTCCGAGAACTCGTCCTCGACCCAACCCGCGACTACCAGCCCACCGGAAGGCCACCCGGACCAACCAGCAAAACCAGCAACGGACCTACGTCTCCGTAGGTCCGTCGTCCGGGATGTCCTGAGACATCACACGGTCGGGCTGACAGGATTTGAACCTGCGACCCCTTGACCCCCAGTCAAGTGCGCTACCAAGCTGCGCCACAGCCCGAAAGCTTCGTCCGGGATCGCCGTCCGAAGCGGGTGGAACACTACCGCAGGCGGTTAGTCCGACCAGAATCCGGCCCGTCTAGCCCGTTCGTACTAGGACCCCAATTCGATCGCCCACACCTGGGCCGAACACCTTCCGCCCACTCCGCTGTCGTCCTAGCGTCGACGCCGGAGGGAGTTCGTCATGCGTGCGGGAACAGTGGAGGGCGTCGGCAAGCGCGCCGGCCTGGTCGCGCTGTACCTGCTCGCCGCCCTCGCCGGACGCGCCAGCGTCATCGACGGCGACGCCATGGCGCTCGTGTGGCCGGCCGGTGGTTTGGCCGTCGCCTGGCTGATCACCCGCCCCACGATTCGCGAGTGGTACTTCGACGTCCCGCTCATCACCGTCGTCGGCGTGGTGGTTTCCCTGATCGCCGACCGCGATGCCGAAGCCACAGCCGTGCTGGCTGTCTCCAACGTCGTCGCAGTGTTGACGATCGTCCTCGCCTACCGCTGGTGGAGCCCGGAGGCCGTTCGCCTCGGGACGCCCCCGTCGAACTCACCCCGGGCGATGGCCACGTTCATCGCTGCAGTGGCCGCCGGCTCGGTCGCCGGCGTCGCCGTCGGCGCCGGCGCCTCGGAGCTGGTCGGACGCGCCGTCTCCCTCACCGACCTCGTCATCTGGCTGGGTCGCAACGTGTGCGGCGTCGCTGCCGTCGGGATCACGGCGATGCTCATCATCGATCGCGTGCGCCACGGGCGTCGTACGACGTCCGGCCGCGGTCGCTGGGCCGAGCTGGTGCTGCTCCTGGCCGCGACCGCCGCACTCCTCGGATGCGACTACGCCACCTCGTTCCCCGTCGGCTTCCTGCTGCCCGCGGTCGCCGTCTGGGCAGGCAGCCGGTTCGCATCGCTCCCGGTGGCGACCCACGCGCTCATCGGCGGCGCCGGGATCCTGTGGCTCACCTATGTCGGAGAAGGCCCGTTCTCCCACCTCGACGACGAGCGCACCGAGATCCTGCTCGCGCAGCTCTTCATCGCGATGACTCTGCTCATCGGTCTCCTCCTCGCCGCCGCCCGCGAGGCCAGGGCGGCGATGAGCCAGGAGATGCTGACGTTCGCCCAACGCGTGGCGCATGACCTCCGCAACCCCATCTCCGTCGCCGAGACCTGGACTGCCGAGCTCGCCGCGACCATAGGCTCCGAGACCACCGCCCCGATGATCGCCGGCATCGAGCGGGCCACTGCGCACATGCGATCGTTGGTCGACGGCCTGCTCGCCGATGCGTCCGCGCGCGACCGGACGGCGACCCCGCTCGTCGTCGACCTCCCCGCGTTGGTCGCCGAGGTCGCCGCCGAGTACGGCGCCACCGGGCAGGTCCGGAGCCTCGGCGTGCGGAGCGTCTCGGGCGACCCCGTCCTGCTCCACCAGCTGGTCGACAACCTGGTCGCCAACGCGCTCAAGTACGTCCGACCCGGTCAGCAGCCCGACATCGCCGTCTCCGCGCACCACATCCATGGCCGCGTCGTCGTCCGGGTGACCGACAACGGCATCGGCATCCCGTCCGGTGCGCACGAGTGGATCTTCGAGCCGTTCCGCCGCGCCCACGAGGACGCCTACCCCGGCACCGGCCTGGGCCTCAGCACCTGTCGTCGCATCGTCGAGCGCCACGGCGGCTCGATGCGTGCCCTCCCCCGTGAGGACGGGCCCGGTTCCGTCTTCGAGTTCGACCTACCGAAAGCACTGGCACCCGCATGACCACGAGGAGAAACCCATGAGGAAGTCCACCGATCGGCTCCACCAGGAGCTCGACGCGACCCGTCAGGAGCTGGCCGACCTCCAAGCCCGGGTCGGGGCAGCCCAACAGCTCGCCAACATGGGCGACTACGACTGGCACATCGACAGCGACACGAACTCGTGGTCGGACCAGCTGTACCGCATCTACGGCTACCAGCCGCAGGAGTTCAACGCGTCGTACGAACGGTTCCTGTCGATGGTGCACCCCGACGACCGGGACTCGGTGACGGCCATGCACCGGCAGGTCTACGAGTCGGGCGGGACCTGGACCATCACCGAGCGGATCGTGCGGGCCGACGGCGAGGTGCGCCACCTGGCGACCAACGGCGTCGTGATCAAGGACGACGACGGCACCCCGGTCCGGATGCGCGGCACCTGCGTCGACATCACCGATCGGGTCCGAGCCGAGGCGGCGAGCGAGGAGCTGGCGGCCAGTCTCCGCGAGTGGCAGGTACGACGTCGGCATGCGTTCGAGATCAACGACAACGTCGTGCAGGGGATCAGCGCCGCCGTTCTGGCGCTCCAGCTCGGCGACATGGACGCCGTGTCGTCGTACCTCGATCGGACCCTGCGCGCGGCGCGCGGGATGATGGGCGACCTGCTGCTGGACCGTGCCGACGGCACGCCCGAGGCGGGAAGCATGGTGCGCTCGACGCCGGCGACTGCCGGCACCACAGCGGCGCCGTTCGACGGTCCCGCGCCGGCCCCGGAGAAGGTCCGGGTCCTGATCGCGGACGACTACCCCGACCTCCGCGAGCTGATGCGGTTCCAGCTCGAGCGCGCCGGCTACGTCGTGATCGGTGAGGCCGCCGATGGGGAGGAGGCGGTCGCGATGGCGAGCGCGCTCCGTCCCGACGTGATCGTGCTCGACCTGGCGATGCCGCAGATGGACGGACTCCAGGCGCTCCCCACTCTCCGCGAGACGGTGCCGGAGGCGAAGGTCATCGTCGTCTCCGGCTTCGCCAACGGCCTGATGGAGGACCGGGTGCTGGCAGCGGGTGCGGTCCGGTTCGCCGAGAAGGGCGTCGGGATGGACGTGGTCTCCATGGTCGCCTCAGTGATGGCCGAGCAGACGGAGCGAGCCAGCTGATCGTCCCGAGGGATGATTTCGCTCGCGAACTCAAGCGCAGGACGCAGCGATGACCTTTACTTTGCTGCATGAAGCTCAAGATCCTCGCCGCCCTCCTCGTGCTGCCCCTGCTGCTGACCGCCTGCGGTGACGACGGCGACGGCGACTCCAGCAACGACGACGACACCTCGGACTCCCTTCCGCCGGAAGTGGCCGAGGTCAAGGAGGCCCTCGTGGCCGCCTTCTTCGACCCGAGCTGCGAGTTGCTCACCGAGGACTACCTGGTCGAGAAGGCGCTGCTGTCCGACACCCCCGAGGAAGCCTGCAAGGAGCACGAGCAGTCGTGGATCGAGCCGGTGTACGGCGAGGACGACGTGCTGGTCACTGACATCCAGATCGAGGGCGACGTCGCGACGGCCGTGGTCGGGTCGGAGTACGTCAACGTCACGACGACGTACGAGCTGATGAATGTCGACGGGACCTGGCTCGTGAGCTGCGACGACTTCAACTGCGACCGGCTCGAGCCGTCAGCGGAAGTCTCGTGATGCCTGGCGGGCCTGCAGCGCCGAGCCGGCGCCAGGGACGAGCACGTCGAGCGGCAGCACCTGGTCAGCGACCAGGTTGACGACGCCGTCGTTGCGCTCGACCTTGCCGCGGATGATCACGGCGACCCGGTTGCGAGCAGCCTGGCGGTAGGCCCGCATCACGCCCTGGGAGCAGATGACGTTGAGCATGCCGGTCTCGTCCTCCAGGTTGAGGAAGGTGATGCCCATCGCCGTGCCCGGTCGCTGCCGGTGGGTGACCAGGCCGGCAACCCTGACCCGGCGACCAGGCTCCGTCTGCCAGAGAGCGGTGATGGGGAGGATCTCCGCCGCATCCAGGTCGGCACGGAGGTGCTCGATCGGATGCCGCTCCGGTGAGATCTTGGTCGCCCATAGGTCGGCGAGGGTGAGCTCCACGTCACTCATTCCCGGCAGTGTCGGCGGTGGCGGTGCGGGCGTGCTCCCGGGCAGCTGTCCAGTGGTCTCGGCATAGCCCGACATCCACAGCGCCTGGCGCCGATCGAGCCCGAACCCTTCGAAGGCTCCGGCAGTGGCCAGCGCCTCCAGCTGGACAGAGGTCAGCCCCGCTTTGCGGGAAAGCTCAGTAATGTCGGAGTACGGCCTCTCGGCCACGATCCTCTCGGCCGGCTCGGTGCCGATGCCACGGACCGAGTCCAGACCGAGCCGCACGCCCAGCGCGCCGTCGTACCGCAGCCGGTCGGCGACCGGTTCGGACGGCTCTAGACCAGCTTGTGCACCCGAGAGCAAGATGTCCGGGCGAAGCACCGAGACGCCGTGTCGTCGTGCATCAGCCACCAGCGACTGCGGGGAGTAGAAGCCCATCGGCTGGTTGCGCAGGAGTCCGGCGAGGAACGCCGCCGGGTAGTGCAGCTTGAACCACGACGAGGCATAGACGAGCAGCGCGAAGCTGAGAGCGTGCGACTCGGCGAAGCCGAAGTTGGCGAAGGACAGGATCTTCACGTAGATGCCGTCGGCCTGATCGCCGGTGATCCCGCGTCGGGCCATCCCGGCGTAGAGCTTCTCCTTGACCTTCTCGATCCGCTCGACACCACGCTTGGACCCCATTGCCCGCCGGAGCAGGTCGGCATCGTCGCGGCTGCAGTCTCCCAACGTGACGGCCATCGCCATCAGCTGCTCCTGGAAGAGCGGGACACCGAGGGTGCGACCGAGCACCGGCTCGAGCGACGGGTGGTCGTAGGTGACCGGTTCCTTGCCGGTGGCTCTTCTGATGTATGGGTGGACGGCACCGCCCTGGATCGGTCCGGGCCGGATCAGCGCGATCTCGATGGCGAGGTCGTAGAAGGAGCGGGGCTTGAGCCGGGGCAGGGTGCCGATCTGGGCGCGGCTCTCGACCTGGAAAACCCCGATCGAGTCCGCGCGGCAGAGCATGTCGTAGACCTCGGGCTCTTCCTTCGGGATCGTCTCCAACGCCCATTTCGTCCCGAGGTGCTCGTCGATCAGCCGCATCATGTGGTCGAGCGCGCCGAGCATGCCGAGTCCGAGCAGGTCGAACTTGACCAGCCCCATCGTCTCGCAGCCGTCCTTGTCCCACTGCAGGACGGTGCGCCCCGGCATCCTGGCGCGCTCAATCGGGCAGACCTCGCCGATCGGGCGCTCGGTGAGCACCATGCCGCCGGAGTGGATGCCGAGATGGCGGGGGGCGGACAGCAGCTCCTCGGCGAGCGACACGACCTGTCGGGGGATCTCCGACTCAGCCTCGACCGCACTCGACCAGCCGTCGACCGACTTGCTCCATGCATCTTGCTGACCGGTAGAGAAGCCCAGAGCCTTGGCAGCGTCCCGGACCGCCATCCGCGGGCGATAGCTCACGATGTTGCAGACCTGGGCGGCGTTCCGGCGGCCGTAGGTCTCGTAGACCCACTGGATGACTTCCTCTCTCCGGTCGGAGTCGAAGTCGACGTCGATGTCCGGCTCCTCCTCGCGGTGCTCGGAGATGAACCGCTCGAACGGCAACCGGTAGTAGACCGAGTCGATCGCCGTGATGCCGAGGGCGTAGCAGACTGCAGAGCTGGCTGCCGAACCCCGCCCCTGGCACAGGATCCCCTGGCCTCGGGCGAACCTCACGATGTCGTGGACGATGACGAAGTAGCCGGCGAAGTCCTTGCGAAGGATCACGTCGAGCTCGGCATCGACACGCTCACGGGCAGCCTGTTCGTGACTTGTGCCGGCGTACCTCTCCTGGAAGCCGCGCTCGGTCAGGGTGCGGAGCCACGATCCAGGGGTCTCCCCTTCTGGGATCCCCTGCTTGGGCAGTCGCGGCGAAGCCTTGTGGAGGTCGAAGGCGAGCTCTTTGGCAAGGGTTACCGTGTGGCTGACTGCACCTGGATACCTCCCGAACAGCGCTTCCATCTCCGCCCCGCTCCGCAGGTGGGCGGAGCCGGAGAGGTCCAGCCAGCCGTCGAGGTCGGCGATGCTGCGCCGGGCGCGGATCGCGGCCATCGCGGCCGCGAGTCGCCGCTTCTCGGGGGTTGCGTGGTGGACGTTGCCGGTGGCGACGACCGGCAGCTTGCGGTCCCTCGCCAGTCCCCACATACGGTCGTGGACCTCGTCATTGCCGGGTCCGAGGCTCCCACTCAGCTCGACGACGACGTGCTCGCTGCCGAAACGGTCGACCAGGTCGTCGATCGCCTCCGGCGAGCGCATCCCCTTCCGGCACCCGGTGAGGACGACCCAATGGCCACGACCGAGGTCGGTGAGCTCGTCGAGGCCGTAGGCCGGCTTGCCCTTCTCGTCCCCGGCCAGGTGCGCCTCGGTCATGGCGGCGGCGAGCCGGTGGTAGCCCTCGACGCCGCGGGCGAGGACCAGGAGATGCCGACCCTCGGGATCGGGGATGCCGTTCTGCGGTCCGCTGAGCCCGAGGGACAGCTCGGCGCCGTAGACGGTCGGCATTCCGTAACCCTGGCCGGCTTCGGCGAAGAGTGGAGCTCCTGCGAAGTTGTCGTGATCGGTGATGGCCAGGGCAGACAGACCAAGTCGAGCAGCCTCGACCACAAGGTCTTGAGGAGAGGAACTTCCATCAAGGAAGCTGAAGTGGCTGTGACAGTGCAGCTCGGCGTACGGCGTCGCCGTCTCCGGGCGGGCGATCTCCTGCACCTCGATCCTCGGGCGCTTGCGTCGGGACACCGGTGCGTCCTCGACGCCGGGCACCCGCCCGGACAGCCGTCGCTCGATCTCCCGCCACGGAACAGGCGGGTTGCTCCAACCCATGTCCCAGTCCTCAGGCAACGAGGGTGTAGACGCCGGGTCTTTCGTTGACCCAGCGTGGCTCGCGCCAACCGACCGGCGGCGGCGCCGTACTTCGGTAGCGGTGGCCGCTCGGCGTGACCGTCTCGACGGCGTGGCGGAGGTCGTCGACGGTCTGTTGTCGCCAACCGGGCGGCTCCTTGGCGTAATTGCACGCCTCGCAGAGCCCTTGGCCGTTATCCGCGTCGGTCTCGCCACCTGCGGATGCCGGTCTGATGTGATCGGCATGCCTGATCGGAGCGTCGCACCAGGGCGTGCGGCAGATGCCGAGGTCACGCGCGCTGAGGAAGTCGGCCAGGCCATCAGCGAAGAACCGCTGCTTGCTGGTCATCGTCACCAGGCGGCCGACGTGGTCGGTGTAGAGCTGCCGGATCCACGTACCCAAGTTGGCGGTCAACGCCCGTGAGAGCAGGAGTCGGCCGATCTCTGCCGGGACCACCTCGGGCACCACACCGTCGGCGCCGACGAGTGCAGGACCGTGCCCACCGAGCAGCGATGCGTCGGACATGGTCAGGTTGACCGTCACCGGAACCGGAGTCGGCGCGTCCGGTGCCAGGTCGGCACCGGTCACCCTGCAGACCAGCAGGTCGGCCATCAGCTGTCCGCGACTGCGGGGATCTCCCTTCGCGCGGAGAAGATCGGCGTCACGCCCGAGAGAGGCGTGAACCGCCACGCCCTGCGCCATCGGAAGCAGGCCGGTCAGGTAGGTCATCGTGTCCGGCGCCGGCCGGACGGTCACGTTGCGGTCGGACTCGGCATTGCTCGCACGTCGTACGACGGCGGCAGGGTCGATCTCGTAGGCGATCCTCTTTGCCATGGCCACCAGACGCCGGGTGCCGACTCCCTCCAGCGCGGTCGGATCGGCGCACAGCTCCTCGTCGACGAACGCTCGGTGCTCAGCGCTCAGGCAAGCCGTCTCCCGCACCAGCAGGATCGCTCGGAACTCGCTGAGCGTGCCGTCGGCCAGTCGTGCACGGGTGTGCGGCATCTCGTTGCGAAGGATCTTGGCGAGGCCGAGAAGACTCTGACCACGGTGCGGTGACTCCCGTCGCGCAAGAGCGATCTCGGCTGCCACTCCCCTGCCCTGACGCCGGGCAGATATGCCCTGCGCCAACTCGGCGCTGCGACGTGCTGCGTCGTAGGCCACCGCCGCATCAGCCTGCGCCGCACAGACTGCCGACTTCAGCTTCTCGAGACCACCGATCAGACCGATCAGCGCTTCCGGGTCGTCCGGCAGCCCACCACCCTGCAGCGCGGCCATCAGATCGGCTGCCTGCGCTGCGAGGAGCGGACGGGGTGAATGCATGAGCCCATTCTATCGAACATGTGTTCGAACGCAAGCTTCGGCTCACACCTTGTGGAGTCCCGCTCACCATCGCAGGTGGTCGGGGAACCCGGTCCACCCAAGGTGGACCGGCAGATGGGTCACGTCGTTCGAGACCAGAACCATCGGCGGACTCTCGAGCTCGTACCTGATGACCGTCAATCCGGCGTGACACTGGCTTGGCGGCCACCACCGCCAGTTCGGGGCATCTAGGGCATGCCGGACCAGCCACCCGATGGTGAAGGCGTGGGTGATCACGACCTCGACGCGCTCGCGCCCATCGATGCCGGACCGGCAAGAAGGTCGATCGCTCGGGAGCCGAGAGCTGCGCCCTCGGACGCCTGTTCCTCGGAGACGTCCGCGAAGAACGGCAGAACGACGTCCACCCAGGTGTCGGGCACCTCTTCACGACCGGGGACGTGCGGCACGTAGTCGCCTGCCACATCGACCTCGGACAGAGGGGACGGTTGCTCGAACTGTTCCGCCACCAAGAAGCGTGCATGCGCGGGCGCGCCGTCGCCTTCACGTCTATCGATGAATTTCTGCGGCGCAGACGGTCGGAAGGTTCGCAAGTCCATCATCGCAGTCGCACCTGGAGGCGCCTTGAAGCTCCTGCTCACCTCTGGCGGGGTTACGAACCCGAGCATCGAGCAAGCCCTGGTCGACCTTCTGGGCAAACCGATCTCCGAATCCAGTGCGCTTTGCGTTCCGACAGCGCAGTGGGGTCACCCTCACCCGATGTGCGGTCCGGCTGGGGTGCGCGGATTCGTGGTCGGCGAACCGCCCCGGTTCCTGGCTGGAATGGGCTGGAAGTCGGTGGGGGTGCTCGAACTCACGGCGCTGCCCACCATCGGCGCAGAGCGTTGGGTGCCCTGGGTTCAGGAGGCCGACGTACTGCTGGTGGACGGCGGGGACGCGACCTACCTGTGCCACTGGCTGCGAGAGTCCGGTTTGGCGGAGCTCCTGTCGTCCCTGACGAACCAGGTCTGGGTGGGATTGAGTGCCGGGAGCATGGTGATGACGCCGCGTGTCGGACCCGACTTCGTTGCCTGGTCGTCGGCGCCGGATGATCGCACCCTCGGGGTCGTTGACTTCTCGATCTTCCCGCACCTGGATCACGAGATGATGCCCGAGAACACCCTGGCCGAGGCTGAGAGGTGGGCAGCCGGAATCGGTTGCCCGGCTTACGCAATCGACGACCAGACGGCAATCGTGGTCGTGGACGGCGCTGTCGAGGTCGTGTCCGAGGGGCAGTGGAAACGGCTGGGCTCGTAGCCAGTCGTGGATGTAGCAGCACGCTACTGGCGCCCTGCGTGCGTGCGGATGCTGAGTTGGGCGCACTCACGTGATCAGTCGTCGGCTGAGAAGGCCGACCTCCATGGGGGTCGCCGTGGACGGGTCGTAGTACCGCGTGAACCCGCAACTCCTGCGATCGGATACCTCAAGGCGTGACCACCCCAGCGCGGCTGTCCGCCGACAAGAAGTCGTGAGCCAGGACCGTAGGAGATGCCCCCGTCGGACGACGACCCGACAGGCATGTCTACGGTCGCCGTGTTGCCACGTGCGCCGGCGTACCAGCGCATGACCTGAAACGTGACTCCTGGTAGACCGAAGTCGCCCGAGTCCCCTCGATCCGACACCGACTCGCCAATCTCGACCACTGCCGATCCCGAATGAAGCCAGCCCAACGGGCTACCTCCCGGTGGTAGCGCGATTGAGCAACGAGGGAGAGAAGCATGTCCGACGACAAGCCGGGGTCCAACGGTCCCGAGCCCACCGCCGAGCCTCAGGAGCCGCCCCCGGGAGGACCCCACGCGGTGCCCGGCGTCGGCGGCAACGGCCCGTACTCGACGGTCCCCCACGACCTCGATCCGGACCTGAACCCGGCCACCGACGACGCGGTGCCGGACGAGATGAAGGAGCCCGACGACACCGAGACCGAGGCGACCAAGGGCGGCGACGAGAAGGAAGCCGAGAGCGAGCCGGTGTAGGCCGCCCGGCTGGCTAGCCCGCCGCCCTTGCCGCGATCGCCTCGAACACACCCAGGTCCGCGTCCCACTCCGACCCCGGGCGCGGCCAGTGGATCGCCACGTCGGTGATCCCGAGCTCGGAGTAGCGGCCGGCGAGATCGTCGTACGCCGCCTCCGACGACAGCCACGGCTCGTCGGTGAACCCGGTCAGCAGCAGCCTCGGCATCGCAGCGAAGTCGCGACCGGCGTTCGCGCAGGCCTCCTCCAGCCGGGCGAGCTGCGCCCGCGTCTCGTCGTACGGCGCCTCGCTGCTCGGGTTGGCGATCCAGCCCTGCCCGAGCCGGGCGGCCAGCTTCATGCCGCGCGGTCCGTTGCCGGCGATCCAGAACGGCGGTCGCTGCTGCACCAGGCCGGGAGCGATCGTGACGTCGCGCGCGGACCAGTACTCCCCCGTCGCCGAAACCGACTCCCCGGTCAAAAGACCGTCGAGCTGGGTGACCCACTCCTCGAAGCGGTCGGCCCGCTCGCGCGGCGTCCAGTCGCGGTCGAGCACGTCACCGTCGGAGGTGTGCGCACTGCCGCCGGCACCGATGCCCAGGGTCAGTCGTCCGCCGGAGATCCGGTCGATGGTGCGGATGGCGGAGGCGGTCGGGATGGGAGTCCGGAAGTTCGCCGACGTCACGAGGGTGCCGAGCCTGATCCTCGAGGTGATCGCAGCAGCGGCTGCCAGGCCGGCGTACGCGTCGTCCCACGGCGTGTGACCACGCCAGGCGAGGTGGTCGTAGACCCAGCCGCTTGCGAACCCGAGCTCCTCCGCTCGTCGCCAGGTGTCGCCCATGGCGGGCCAGTCCGCGATCGGCCAGACAACCGTGTGAATCTGCACGGTGCCATTCTGCAGCCCACCTTCGTCAGTAGGTCGTCCAGCCACCGTCGACCGCGAGAACCTGTCCGGTGATGTAGCTCGCCGACTCCGATGAGAGGAACACCACGGCGGCGGCAAGCTCCTCTGGGCGCCCGGGCCGCCGCAGCGCTGTCTGCTCGCCGACCCAGTCGCGGGTGTCGGCGTCGGACAGATAGCCGTTGGTGCCTCCTGGGAACCAACCCGGCGCTACCGCGTTGACCCGCACGGCGTGCCGCCCCCACTGCGCAGCAAGCTCCCGGGTCAGCCCGTGGATGCCGGACTTGCTCGCCGCGTACGCCCCCAGGCCGAACTGGTCGAAGCTGCACAGTGCGGAGATCGAGGACACGTTGACGATGGCGCCGCCACCGCGACCGATCATCCCCGGAGCGACCAATTGGCAGAGTCGGTACGGCGCCACCAGGTTGGTCGCGATCATCTGGTCGATCGTGCCGGAAGACTCGTCCACGGCCGGGCCAGCTGCCGCCACGCCCGCGTTGTTCACGAGGACGTCGACCCTCCCGAATGCGTCGACCGCGGCCGCCATCACCTCGGCCCGCCCCGTCTCCGTGGTGATGTCTGCGGCGACCGCGATGGCCAGGCCCTCGGCTGAGCCCAGTGTCTGGGCGACGTCACGGACGAGCGCTTCCCCCCTCGCCGTGACCACGACCTGCGCCCCGACTTCCCGTGCCGCGGTGGCGATCGCGACGCCGAGGCCCCCCGACGCCCCCGTCACCAGGACGACCCTGCCCTGGAGGCTTCCCGGCATGGTCACCGCACGATCTCGTAGAGCGAGTTGAACGGATTGTCCATCTCGACCCGGCGGACCGCGGAGAAGCCGGCCTCGCTCGCCATCGACCGGAGCACGGACTCCGGGAGTCCCAGCGTCCCTAGTCCCTCGCCGCCCTCGGCCAGCGACGTCGTCATGCAGTAGAGCAGGCTGAATCCGTAGAGGAGCGTCGCGATCGGACCAACGTTGTCCACCGCCTCGTCGGAGCAGTTGATGTCGAGACACAGGTATCGACCGCCCTTGCGCAGGGAGTCACGGATCGATCGGAGAAGGGCACGAGGAGCGACCGCGTCATGCACGACGTCGAACGTGGTGACGACGTCGAACATCCGCGGCAGGCCCTCGCTCGCATCGCGAACCTCGAAGGAGACACGATCCTCGACGCCGGCGGTCTTGGCGCTGAGCCGGGCGGACTCGACGGCCTCGACCGAGACGTCATAGCCGACGAAGCGCGATGCGGGAAAGGCGATAGCGAGGTTGACACACGCCAGCCCTGCTCCACAGCCGACGTCGGCGACATCGGCGCCGCGCTCGAGCCGGGCGCGGGTTTCCGGCACCAGGGGGAGCCACTCCGGCACCAAGAGGTGCTCGTGCCAAGCCGCGGTGAACCGGGCCGTGCCCAGGCCGACGTCGGGGTGGAGATGGCTGTGGTGTACACCTCCACCGGAGCGGAACGCGTCGAGGATCGCGTCGTAGCGTTGCACCGCGCCGAGAAGCTCCTGGTGAACGCCGCCGAAGAACGAGGGGCCGGGCTCGGTGGCGAGGGTCGGCCGGTGGGCTTCGGGGATCGCGAAGGTCGATTCGGCGGGGTCGAACGTGAGGTACCGGGCGGCGAACATGCCGTTGAGCCACTCCCGCACGTAGCGCTCGTCGAGTCCGGTGCGAGATGCGAGCTCGGCACTGGTCGCCGGTCCGTCGTTCGCCAGGCTCTTGAAGAGTCCAAGCCGGTCGCCGAGCGCGGCCATGATGACCGTCGCCGCAGCCGCGGTGTCCTCCAGGACGCGGCCAGTGAATGCGTCGGCTTCCTCTTCGAGGATCGAGGTGAGAGTGACTTGGTCCATTGGTGGGCTCCTTCGAACTGTCGGACGGGACATCCAAGAAGGCGTGCATCCGACATGCGCACGCTGTTCAATGCGAGTGAACGATCGCGGGATGAACAGGCTCCGAGGAGGCACCGGTGGATCTCGTCGGGCGGGAGGCCGAACTCGCTGCCCTGCGTGCCGACCTTCGCGACGTGACCAGCGGAACCGGGCGCGTCGTCATGGTCAGCGGTGATCCGGGGATCGGCAAGAGCACACTTGTCGACGCCTTCCGAGTCGATGCGTTGGCCGCTGGCGCAACGTGGTTGTGGGGTGCTGCGTGGGAGGACCTCGGAGCACCTGCATACTGGCCATGGACACAAGTGGTGCGCAGCGCGTCCCGCATCGCCGCTGAGGAAGTAGCCGCCCGCACTGGCGAGCTCGGAGCGTTGTGGCCGACGGACTCCACGGAGCGGGTGCCGGAGCAGTTCGTGCTGTACGACGCCGTGGCCGACCTGCTGGCCGCGCTGAGCGAGCAAGCGCCGGTCGTGGTCGTACTGGAAGACCTTCATGCAGCCGGAGTGGCAACTGCCCGCCTGCTCGAGTTCGTTGCCCGGTTCAACCGCCACGTCCCGGTGCTGCTGATCGGGACCTACCGACCGGCGGAGGTCGCGGCCGACGGCGAGCTCAGCGCGATCATCGCCCGACTCGAGGAGACCGGCACATCGCTGGCGCCTGCTCCTCTCCCGGGTCCGGAGATCGCCGCCGTCCTCGAGGCGGCCGGCGTGCACCCAGATGCACGCCTGGTGAGCAATGTCGCGGATCGTACCCAGGGCAATCCGCTGTTCGTCACCCACGTCGCGCGGCGACTTGCGGCCGGTGCCACCATCGGCGACACCGGTCTACCGCTCGGTTTGCGCAGTGCCTTGCGCCGTCAGGCCGAGCGGGCGACCA
The DNA here is from genome assembly GCA_963846535.1 of uncultured Actinomycetota bacterium. GTDB lineage: Bacteria > Actinomycetota > Actinomycetes > Propionibacteriales > Nocardioidaceae > Nocardioides. The sequence continues at coordinate 387,570 of CAWJWK010000003.1, read as the reverse complement.
GCACGAGCGATGTGCCCGAGGCGCTCGACGCCGCATCCGTGCTGGGCGTCGATCTCACCGTCGAGATCCTCAGCACCGTGCTCGGCGCCACCGCATCGCAGGTCCAGCCCGCTCTCGATGCCGCTGTCGCCGCAGGACTGCTCTCCGCCGAGTCTGCCGACCTCGACCGCTACGAGTTCACTCATACGGTGGTCCGCGAAGCCCTCTACGACGGGATCAACCCTTCCCGGCGCGCCCAGCTGCACCTCTCGACCGCCCAGGCGCTCGCAGCAGCCGGAGCAGGGCCCGATCGACTTGGTCATCACTTCGCCTCCGCGTGGCCGGCGGGCGGCGCCGCAGAGGCCGCCGAGCTGTCCCGGCTCGCCGCCGACCGCGCGACCGCGGCCCACGCCCACGCCGAGGCCGTCGCCCTTTACCAACAGGCATTGACAGCACGCGGGCGCATCCCCGGTGCGGAGCCTGCCGCGCGCTGCGCCCTTCTCCTTGAGCTCACGGCCGCGAGATTCCGAGCTGGCCGGACTGCCGAGGCGCACGCCACCGCCCGTCTGGCCGGCGACCTCGCCGCATCGATCGGTGACGTCGAGCTGATCAGCCGCGCCGCGTTGCTGGTCGCCTCCCACCTCCCGTTCAACGCCATCGACCACGACGCCATCTCAGCGCTCCGCAACGCTGACGAACAGTCGGCGGGCGTGGTCTCGGCGACCAGGGTCGCCGTGCTGGCCCGACTCGCCGGCGTTACCGCTCCGCTGGACCGTGCCGAGGCCGCCGCCATCGCTGGTCGGGCCGAAGAGGTGGCGACGGCTCTCAGTGCCGATGTCGCGGAAAGCGATCGGAATGCGTCGCTGACTGCAGCGCTCTGCGCGCAGCTCGAGGTTGCTTGGGGTCGACACGATCCCGCAAACGCCCGCGAGACGGCGCGTAGGCTGGCCGACGCCGCCGTCGGGTCCGCCGACGAGGCGACGGCAGCGATCTGGGACCTGGTGTTCTCGCTCGAGCTCGGCGACACGGCCGCGGCCGAGAGCGCCGTACATTCGATCGAGAAGCTCGCCAGCCGCGAGCGGCAGCCCCAGCTCCGCCACCTGGCCATCTCACGGCGGGCGATGCTCACGATTCTTCGCGGCGACCTGCGACAGGGACTCCTTCTGGCGCACGAGGCGAAGGCCGTTGCGGCCGGAGCCGACCTTCCCGACGGCGACGCCGTCCTCTGGGGACAGCTGTTCGCTGTCTGGACGCAGTCCGGGCTTGACGACGACGAAGCTGCCTCGATGGAACGGATCGCCACCGACCTGGCGGCCAGCTCGCCGTTCGAGGCGGCGCACGCCGCTGCGGTGGTGCAGATGCTCGGTGCACGTGGCGAGGTTGCGGAAGCGCGTGCGCTCTTCGGGCGCCTGATGACGTCGCTCGACTCGCTCGAGCGCGATCTTCTCTACGCCTGGACCTTGTCCGTGCTCAGCGAGGATGCCGGGCTGCTCGGCGACACCGACGCCGCGGCGATCCTCTACGAACGCCTCCTTCCGTTCGCCGATCGGTTCGTCGTCGCTGCGGGAGGTGTCGCCTGCGTCGGGTCTGCCTCGCACCAGCTCGGGAAGCTAGCCGGGCTGCTCGGCTGGACCGAAACCGCGCGTGAGCATCTCGCTGCGGCTGTCGAGGCGCACCGGACGGCGGAGTGCAGCGCGCTGGTCACGGCATCGGAGCGCGCCCTCGCTGAGCTTTCGCCCATCGCTGCCGCGTTCAGCCAGGTCGGGCAGGTGATCACGGCGCGCTATGGACAGGACGCCGTGCAACTGCCCGCCAGCCTCGGGCTGCGCTACCTCTCCGTGCTGGCCGCGAACCCGGGCGTCCCCATGAATGCGACCCGGCTGGTCGCGATCAGCTCGGATGCCGGCGCCACCCGGGGTGTGGAGAACGCCGTCACCGGACAGGTGCGGCCAGCAGACGAAGTCATCGACAAGGCGGCTCTCGCGTCGTACCGGGCCAGGCTCGCCGACATCGAAGCCGAACGCGAGGAGGCGGCATCGTGGAACGACCGCGGCCGAAGTGCGCGGCTGGAGGAGGAGCGCAGCTTCCTGCTCGACGAGCTCTCCCGCGCGGTCGGATTGGGCGGCAGAACGCGACGGTTCGCCGACGAGGCGGAACGAGCCCGGGTCAACGTCACCCGGGCGATCCGCTCGGCGATCCGCAAGATCGAGACACAGGCTCCGGAGCTCGGAGCGCACCTCGACCGGTGCGTGACCACAGGGGGGCAGTGCCTCTACGACCCCGGCTTGGAGCCGAGTAGCTGACCGATCTGGCCGAGCACGGTCTTGCGGGCCTTGCCTGCCAGCTCGAGGTCGCGCACCTTACGCAGGCTCGACGAGCTCAGTTCCGCGAGGCGTGGCTTGATCTCCGCGACGGTCATCCCGTCGTACCCGGGGATCGGGTCGGACGGCACGTCGGCTGCCGGCTTGGGCACCGCCTTCGGAGCCTGGGGCGTTGTCTTCCTGGGCATCATGGGTGCCTTGCGGACGGTCTCGGCCAGCTTCCCCGCGGTCGCCATCACCGGCTCGATGCCCGCGCTGATGCCTTTGCGGGTCTGGGAGGTGATCGACTCGAGCACCTGCAACAGCGCCTGCGAGTAGTCCTTGCTGCTCGCCAGGAGCTGCCCGATCAGGCCGTCGGCGTCAGTGCGGCTGAGCGTGCCACGGGCGACGAGGTCGTCGATGATCTCCTGGACCCGGGTGCGCTGGATGGTGAGGCTGTGCTCGAGCGCGCCCTGCAGAGCCCGGAGGTTCTTGGTGACCGGATCCATGGGGACAAACTAGTCATAGCCGGCCTCGACCTGCCAGCCATCCCGGTGCCACACCAGCAACCAGGCCCGTCCGTCCACACCCACGACCTGGAAGCGTGCCGATCGTCCGCGACCCGCACTCGGGTCGGACTGCTGCCACCAGGTGTCGTCCACCGGCCACGGACCTGCCCAGGACGCGACCGGTGTCCAGCGTCGTACGGCGACATCAGGCGCTGCATCGATCCGGTAGCGCCACAGCTCTCCTGTCACCACCCCCCGCTCGGTGACCGCGACGGTCCGGCCGGACTGGTCGACCACGTCGGCCGGGAGCGGGGCAGTGAACACCCGCGCCGGTGCCGGGCCAGGGATACGACCTGGCCAGGGCCGGTCCAGCGGCCGCAGCCCGACCGGCCGCTCGCCCCAGGGGACGCTCGCCTGCCGATCGGCGACACTCCGGCCGCCCTGGAGGACCGGTGAGCGCACGGCGTCGAAGCCGATCATCGCCTGGATCCGCGCCACTCCGCGGGTCACCTGCTCGTCCGCGCCGCCACCCCACAACCCGTCTGCGTGGTCGGCAGCAGGTTCGACGGTCTCGGGCAGGAAGCGCACCCGCTCGATGGGTGCTCGCACCGACCCCGCATCCTGGCGACTGCGGAGCCCGGAGGACGGCAATCCTGCCTGCAGCTGCCAGTGCACGCGGTCCACCAGGTCTCGCGAGGTGAAGCAGCGTGGGTGCAGCCAGGTCCGTGCCGACGTCACAACACCGTCTGCCTCCGCCTCGATGCGTACGGCGATCGCCACCAGCTGTCGCTCGGCCAGCCCGCGCACGAACCCCTCGGCCGTCGTACGGACGCTGAAGCAGACCGCCTCTGCAGACTCGAGCGGTGGCTCGAAGCCGATCTCGCAGGCGAGCTCGGGCGGTGGAGTCCGGGAGCCGAGCTTGGTCGGCACTGAGCCGTTGGCTCGTTGCCACACGCTCAGCCCGAATGCCCCGAACCGGTTGCTCACCTCGCCGGGAGAGAGCCGGGCGAAGTCGCCGAGCGTCAGGAGACCGAGCCGACGCAGCAGGTCGGCCAGCTCGCGACCCTCGGCCCCACCGTCGGTGATGTCGGCAAGGACCTGCACCGGCAGCTTCTGGAGGAACGTCGCGGACGTCCCCTGGCCGACGACCACGCAGTCCTGGACCATCGCCCTTCTTGCCGCCTGCTCGGCCGTGAACAGGTCGTCGGCGACCCCGAACCGGCAGTCCCAGATCCCCGCGTCGACCAGGTGCTGGGCGACGAGCGCGGCGGCATGTGACTCGCCGCCGAAGTAGCGACCGGGCGCAGGCACTGCCATCAACCCCGGCCGGATCGGCGACACCCCGGGTCGCAGCTCCTCGACCGTGGCCAGCACCGGCTCGAAGTAGCGGGCGTCCCGCTCGGGGTTGGCCGCGAGCAGCACCAGCTCGGGACATCTCGCCTGCGCGTCGCGACGCCGCTGACCGCGGCGGACGCCCTCGGCCCGGGCAGCGGCGTTGCACACCTCGACCACGTTGTTGCTCAGGACCGCAGCCGGCTGGTCGGTCGCTGGTCGTGCATCATCACCGGTCTCCGCGAGCTCGAACAGCCCGGCGGTGACGGACCAGTCGGGACACCAGGCGACCAGGACTCTCATGGAAGGGCAAGGGTGTGCGCTGAACGCTGGTTGCCACGGTCGACCGCGACCCGGAGTGCTCGATGCTTCAGCCGGCCACAGCCGTGGTCGACGCCGCTCCAGGCGACCTGCTCCGCACTCACCCGCGCCTCGACCTGTGGCCACTCGCCCCAGACGACAAGGGTGGAGGACCTGGCCCTGAGCCGGGCGTCGAGAACCGATGCCGACTTCGCATCGACACGCGTGGGGGGCTTCAGCACGACGACCTTGAGCACGTCGACGAGCGCCGCGGTCACCTCGAGCCAGAGGTCTCCCGGCTCGGGCACCAGCACCGTCCGGCGCAGGTCGATGCCCCACTGGCTCGCTGCCTCCGCACCGAAGTCGCCCCAACCGGCGAAACCGACCCATTCCCCGGCTCGAGAGGCTCCGGCGGCCATCCCGAGCGCGAGCGAGGCGGAGTCGACGGCATAGCTCGCCCCGGTGCGCAGCTGAAGCAGGTTCTCCAAGGCAGGATGCATCGGCACGGTGAGACGGGTCGGAGCGCCCTGGAGGGACTCGATGCGCCGCTGGAGCGCAGCCACCACCTCGCCCGGTTCCCGGGCTACCTCAAGGGGCTGTGCACTCACTCATCCATGTTCGAACATTTGTTCGAAGAACGCAAGCCAAGAATCTCCCTAGCGCTTGCGCTTCTCCCGCGGCTTCACGTTGATCACGATCGGCGTCCCGGCGAAGCCGAACTCCTCGCGCAACCGCCGCTCGATGTAGCGCTCGTAGCCCGCATCCAGCTTGCCCGACGTGAACAGCACGAACGTCGGCGGCGCCGTGCTCACCTGCGTGCCGAACAGGATCTTCGGCTGCTTGCCGCTCCGCACCGGGTGCGGGTGCTCGGCGACCAGCCGGCCGAGGAACGCGTTGAGCGCTCCCGTCGTGATCCGGGTCTCCCAGCCCTCGAGCGCCTTGTCGATCGCCGGCACCAGCCGGTCGATGTGCCACCCGGTGCGCGCCGTGATGTTGATCCGCGGCGCCCACTGCACCTGCACCAGGTCGCGCTCGATCTCGCGGTCGAGGTAGTAGCGCCGCTCCTCGTCGACCAGGTCCCACTTGTTGAAGGCGAGGACCAGCGCCCTTCCGGACTCACGCACCGCCTGGAGGATCCGCACGTCCTGCTCGGCGATCGACTCCTGGCCGTCGAGCACGAGCACGCACACCTCGGACCGCTCGATCGCCGTCGACGTCCGCAACCACGCGTAGTACTCGTGGCCCGATGCCTCCTTGACCCGCTTCCGGATGCCGGCCGTGTCGACGAACCGCCAGGTGCGGCCACCCAGCTCCACCAGCTCGTCGACAGGGTCGACGGTGGTGCCCGCGACGTTGTCGACGACGACCCGCTCCTCCCCCGCCAGCTTGTTGAGCAACGACGACTTGCCGACGTTGGGCCGGCCGACGATGGCGACCCGGCGCGGTCCGCCGTACGCCTTCTCGGTGACCGGCGGCGGCTCCGGCAGCACGGCGAGCACGGCGTCGAGCAGGTCGCCCGAACCGCGACCGTGCAACGCCGACACGGCGAACGGCTCGCCCAGGCCGAGGTTCCACAACCCGTGCGCCTCTGCCTCGGTGCGCTCGTCGTCGACCTTGTTGGCCGCGAGCACCACCGGCTTGCCCGAGCGGCGGAGGATCTTCACGACCTCCTCGTCGGCGTCGGTGATCCCGACCGTCGCGTCGACGACGAACAGGGTGGCGTCGGCGAGAGTGACGGCGATCTCTGCCTGGGCGGCGATCCGTTCGGCCAGACCGCGGGCGTCGGGATCCCAGCCGCCGGTGTCGACCACCGTGAACGCACGGCCGTTCCACTCGGCGTCGTAGGAGACGCGGTCGCGGGTCACCCCGGGGACGTCCTCGACGACCGCCTCCCGACGACCGAGGATCCGGTTGACCAGCGTCGACTTGCCGACGTTGGGTCGCCCTACGACGGCGAGAACGGGAATTGGGCCGGACGCGAGCGCGTCGCTTCGCTCCGCGCTGTCGCGCTCGTCTTCAGTCACTGCTCTTCCTTCATGATTGGACCGGGCAGGCTGCGGCCGGTCTCGGCCAGCGCGTCCTTCAACCCGGTCAGCATCCGCTGATGCAGGTCGTCCGCACGTACGGCGACCTGGTTGCGCAGCCGCGGCCACGGTACGGCGTCGACGGCGATCGGCTGCCCGACCACGATGTCGATCCGTGCCCGCTTCGGCGGGAGCGAGTTGGTGTGGCCGCCGGGCTCCCGGCTGCCGATGAAGGTCAGGGGTACGACGGGCGCACCCGTCACCATCGCGAGATAGGCCGCGCCGCGCTGGAACCGGTCGAGCTCGCCGTTGCCGCGGGTGCCTTCGGGGAAGACGCCGACGGTGCCACCCTCGCGGAGCACCCGCAGGCTGATCCGCACCGCCCGCGGGTCGGCCCTGAACCGGTCCAGCGGGATCTGGCCGGTGGCAATCAGGAACCTCCTGAGCCGGCCGTCGAACATCTCGATCTTGGTCAGCGCGTGCACCGGACGAGGAGCGAAGATCGCCATCAGCGGTCCGTCGATGATCCCGATGTGATTGGCGGTGACCACGACCGCACCGCGCCGCGGGAACCGCTCCGGGTGGTGGACGCGGACGTCGTACCGCCGCCGGATGATCCATCGAGCAATCGCGCGTCCGCCCCGCAACAGCCAGCGGGTCGGGTGCCGGACTCCGTCGCTGCGCGGCCGCTCGAGGTGAGCGGCGCCGCTCATGGTGAGACGTCCGCCGTCGCGGTCACGAGCCCGACGATCAGCTCGACGACCTCGTCGAGGGCGAGGTCGGTGGTGTCGATGTGCACGGCACCTTCGGCCATCGTCAACGGAGCCACGGCGCGGCCGGAGTCGATCCGGTCGCGGTGGAGCAGGGACTCCTGGGTCGCGGAGACGTCGGCGCTCCCGGCCTCGGCCGCCCGCCGCGCGGCGCGGGCGCTCGGATCGGCGGTCAGGAACACCTTCAGCCTGGCTGCCGGCCAGACGACGGAGCCGATGTCGCGGCCCTCGACCACGATGCCCCCGGCCCCGATCAGGTCTCGCTGCAGCTCGACCAGCCGGGCCCGGACCGCCGGGACAGTGCTCACCGGAGAGACCGCTCCGTTGACGTCGTCGCTGCGGATCTCGACGGACACGTCTACCCCGTCGAGGGTGATCGTGGGCCGCGCCGGGTCGGTTCCGCAGTCCAATCGGGGCGTGTGTGCGTGTGCCGCAACCTCGTGGACGTCGTAGACGTTGACGTCGTGCTCCAGCATCCACAACGCCACGGCGCGGTACATCGCGCCGGTGTCGAGATAGCGCAGGCCCAGCCGCTCGGCGACGGCCCGGCAGGTGCTCGACTTGCCCGATCCCGACGTGCCGTCGACGGCCACGACGAGCGAGCTGAGATCACCTGCGTTCACAGGCCACCATGCTACCGGTGAGTCACCCATCCCTTTGATTCCAAGGCGGCGTGCAGCTCCTCCGAGCGGCCCTCCGCCACGTCGAGCTCGACCAGGCCGACGGGTCGGCCGGGGTCGTGGTCGATCCGCACGTCCTCGATGTTGACGCCGCTGGCTCCGACGTCGGCGAAGAGCCGGGCCAGCTCGCCCGGGTGGTCGGGCACGGCGACGTGCACGGCCGCGACCGCTTGCACCGGACCGCCGTGCTTGCCGGGGATGGCGCGGGTGCCGGCGACGCCGTGGGCCAGGAGGGACTCCAGGCCCGGCCGGTCGCCATCGGCCACGGCGTCCAGCGCCAGATCGAGCCGATCGCGGATCTCGCGCAGCAACCCCGCGACGGCGTCGCTGTTGCCGCTGATGATCTGGCTGTACAGCGCTGGGTCACCGCCGGCGACCCGGGTCACGTCCCGGACACCCTGGCCGGTGAGCGCGAGGTGCTCGGGCGCGGCCCCGGCGAGGGTGCCGGCAACCAGCGACGCAAGCAGGTGGGGCACGTGCGACGTGCGGGCGACCGCCTTGTCGTGCTCGGCGGGGGTGAGCATGACAGGCACCGCACCGCACACCTCGACCAGTCCCACGACCCGCCGTACGGCCGTGGCCGCCGCTCCGTCGTGGCGGCAGATCGCCCACGGTCGACCCGTGAACAGGTCGGCTGAGGCGGCGATCGGACCCGACCGCTCGCTCCCGGCCATCGGGTGGCTGCCGACGTAGCGCGCCGACGACCGATGGCCGGAGACCTCGGCCAACGGGGCCGCCTTCACGCTGCCGACGTCGGTGACCACCGAGTCGTCGCCCGCTGCGTCGAGGGCGGCCTCGATCGCCGCGCCGAGGTGGTCGGGCGGCACGGCGACAACCACCAGGAGCGGTGCGTCGCCCGGTTCCCTCGGGCGGCCGGCACCCAAGCCCGATGCGGTGCGCAGGTGCTCGGGAGAGGTGTCGGACAGGAGCACGTCGATGCCCGCGCGCCGGCACGCCAACGCGATCGACGTGCCGATCAGACCGACGCCGACGATCTCGACCGGGCCGATGAGGAGGTCAGACACGCGGGCAAGGCTATTGGATCGTCTCCCCGGCCCCCTCGCGACTCCCTACGACGGTTGGTAGGAGCCGAAGGACCAGTGGTTGCCCTCCGGGTCGAGCACGCTGCCACCGCGGCCGCCGTAGTCCTGGTCGACCATCGCCCGCTGCACCGTGGCACCGGCCGCGACGGCGGCTTCGAACACGGTGTCCGGCTCGTCGGTGACCAGGTAGAGACCGGCCTTGCCCGGTTCGTGGAGCGGGCTGTCGGGGCGGGTGGCGCCGAACATGATCCCGCCGCCCCCGGGCCACAACCACTCCGCGTGCACGACGTTGCCCGACTCGTCGCGGTAGGTGGAGTGCTCGGTGAAGCCGATCGCGCGGAGCCACTCCGTCATCCGGTCGGTGTCGTGGAAGGCCATCGAGCTCCAGAGGCGCACGGCGGCTGCATCGGTCGAGGTCTGCTTCGTCTCAGTCATGATCACAGGCTGCGTCGTCGGGGGCCTCGCGGTCTTGAACGAACGGGAACTCCTCCCGCAGCCATGTCGTCGGCGTGCATCCCGCGAGTGCCGCCCACTCCCGGCTCAGGTGCGCCTGGTCGCTGTAGCCGCACTGCGCGGCCACCTCGGCCAGTGGCCGCCGACCCAGCAACTGCCGCGCCCGCTGGAAGCGAGCCACGCGCTGGAACTCCTTCGGCGTGACGCCGCACTCGTCCCGCACCAGCGTCGACAGCCGGCGCCGGCTGTATCCCACCTCGTCGGCGACCTCGGCGACCCGGGCGCCGCCGGTCAGCCGCGCCAGCGCCCGCCCCACCTCGGCACGGGGGCCCGGGGCGTCGGCGCGTGCGACGAGGGTCGCCAGCGTCCGGTCTACGATCGCGATCCGCTGCTGCCAGGTGGTCGCGTCGTGGAGGCGATCGGGAAGGTCGCGCAGCGACCGAGGCACGGCGGCCTCGTCGAGGTCGGTGAGGTCGCCGGACAAGGCCGCGGCCGGGATGCCGAGCATGGCGCGGGCCCCGGCGATCGTCAGGGCGAGCTGGATGCCGCGCTGGGTGCCGTCGTGGTGGATCGCGGCGGGTGCCGCGTGGAGGCCGGCCAACGACGACCATGCGGAGTGCGCCGACGCCGGGCGGTCGGCCCAGGAGACTCGGAGCGGGTCGTCGAGCGGCAGCACGAAGGTCAGCGAGGTCCCCGGCAGGCCCCGGTGCGCGCCGGGCGCGCCGAAGTCGACGTCGTAGGCGACCCGCGCGACGACGTACGGCTCGAGCGCGCGAGGGACCGTAGGGGCCGGGATCACCCCTCCACGGTAGACCTCGCTACAGACCGACCGAGTCCAACAGCGCGCCGAGCTCGTCGTTCGTCAGCTCACGGGTGTCGCCGCTCTTCAGGCTGCCGAGCTCCACCGGCCCGAAGCGGGTGCGGGTCAGCTGGCGCACGGGGTGTCCGACCTGGTCGAGCAGCCGCCGCACGATCCGGTTCCGCCCCTCGTGGATGACCAGCTCGATGATCGACCTGTTGGCCGCGGCGTCGATCACCCGCGCTCGTCGTACCTGCACCGGGCCGTCGTCCAGCGTCACTCCCGCGAGCAGGTCGGCGACGGTGCCACGGGCGATCCGCCCGGTGACCTCGGCGACGTACGCCTTCTCGACCTCGTACGACGGGTGCGCCATCCGGTGCGCGAAGTCGCCGTCGTTGGTGAGGAGCAGCAGGCCGGACGTGTCGGTGTCGAGCCGACCGACGTGGAACAGCCGCAGCGCTGGGTCGGCGGCGAGCCGATCGGCGACGACGTCGGTGATGGTCTGGCGTCCCTCGGGGTCCGCCATCGTCGACACGACGCCCCGGGGCTTGTTGAGGACCAGGTAGACGTGGTCGCTCATCGGCGGCAGCCGGTGACCGGTCACCTTGATGACCGCGGTGCGCGGGTCGACCTTGGTGCCGAGCCGGGTCACGATCTCTCCGTCGACCTCGACCTCGCCGTCGAGCATCAGCTCCTCGCACTTGCGGCGGGAGGCGACCCCGGACTGGGCCAGCAGCTTCTGGAGCCGGATCAGTCCCTCGGCGTCGGTCTCGATCTCTCTCGTCACTGGTCGCCTTCGGCGGGCTCGGGCTCGGGCTCTGCCCTCGCCGTGAGCTCATCCTCCATGTCGGCCATCTCGGGAAGGTACGGCGCCAGCTCCGGGAGCTCGTCGATCGAGACCACGCCGATCCGCTCGAGGAAGTAGGAGGTGGTGCGGTAGAGCGTGGCGCCGTGCTCGCCGTCGTGACCGGCCTCCTCGACCAGGCCACGGTTGACGAGCGTGCGCATCACCCCGTCGACGTTGACGCCCCGGATCGCTGACACCCGGGCGCGGGACACCGGTTGCTGGTAGGCGACCACCGCGAGCGTCTCGAGAGCGGCCTGCGTGAGCCGCGCCTGCTGCCCGTCGAGGACGAACGCCTCGACGACCCCTGCGAACTCCTCGCGGGTGTAGAACCGCCAGCCGTCTGCGACGTTGCGCAGCTCGAACCCGCGGCCCTGCTCGTCGTACTCCGCCGCCAGCCCCGCCAGCGCGGCGGCAACCTCGCCCTCGGGGTAGCCCACCGCGGACGCCAGCAGGACCTGGCCGAGCGGCTCGTCGGCGACCATGAGCAGCGCCTCGAGTGCCGGGCGCAGCTCGGCCATGGGTACGGCGAGGGCCTCGTCAGTCGTCATCAGTCTTCTCCTCGGGATCTGCGTCGGCGGGCGCCGGCTCGAGGCTTCCGTCGAACTCGTCGGTGATCAGCTCGTCCACGTCCGCCTCGTCGCCACCGGTCCACCGCACGCTCAGCTCGCCGAGTGCGGCGACCTGCTCGAAGGCGACGGCTCCCTCGCGGAAGAGCTCGAGCAGCGACAGGAACCGGGCGACCGTCGTGAGCGTGTCGGGTGAGTCGCCGCACAGCGCCCGGAAGGTCATCGTGCCCGAGCGTTGCAGCCGCTCCATGACGATCGCGCCCTGCTCGCGCACGCTGACGGCGGGAGCGTGGATGTGGTGGAGGCTCAGCTCGACCTCGGCCTTGGGTTCCAGCGCCCGGGCGGCCAGACCGGCGAACTGCTCGAGTCCGATGCCGATCAGCACCTCCGGCAACAGGCTCGCGAACCGCTCCTCGAGCCCGACCGCTCGCGGGTAGCGTCGCGACTCCGCCGAGAGCCGGGCGTCGAGGATCCCGGCGATCTGCTTGTAGGCCTTGTACTGCAGCAGCCGGGCGAACAGCAGGTCGCGCGCCTCGAGGAGGGCGAGGTCCTCCTCGTCCTCGACGTCGCCCTGCGGGAGCAGCCGGGCGGCCTTCAGGTCGAGCAGCGTCGCCGCGACGAGCAGGAACGACGTGGTCTCCTCGAGGTCGTCGTCGGGGAGCCGCTTGATGTGGGCGATGAACTCGTCGGTGACCTGGGACAGTGCGATCTCGGTGACGTCGAGCTTGTGCTTGGAGATCAGGCTGAGCAGCAGGTCGAAGGGACCCTCGAAGTTGTCGAGGCGTACCTCGAACGGACCTCGCTCGGCAGTCGTCACCGATGCATCATTCCGCACGCAGTCGCCTGACCAGCGCGGAGTCCTCCCCGTGAGCCTCGAAGTCGGCCAGCACCAGGCTCACGGCCTCGCGCACCAGGCGGCCGCGGTCGACCGCCAGCCGGTGTCCGCCACGGAGCGCCAGGCGGACCCGCTCGATCTCCATCAGCTCCTCGGCGGTGACGTAGACCGTCATCTTCTCATCGTGCCGGATCCGGCCGGACGGCAACTTGCCGACGGCTGACTGCTCGGGCGCGTCGGGTACGGCGCGCACCGGAGCTTGTTTCGCCGCCTTGCGGGCCGGCGCGGCCTCGGTGGAGTCGGCAGTGGGTCGGAAGAGGTCGTCAGCGGTGGGCAGGGTCACGCGTCGAGACACCGCAGGGCCACCTCCCTCGCCAGCTGCCGATAGGCGTCCGCCCCCGTCGACTGCGAGGCGTACGACGTGATCGGCTCGCCCGCGACGGTGGAGTCGCTGAACTTCACGGTGCGGCGGATCACGGTGTGGAAGACGTCGTCACCCCAGGCCTGGACCAGCCGCTCGAGCACCTCGCGCCCGTGCAGGGTGCGTCCGTCGAACATGGTGCCGAGGACGCCGTCGACCTCGAGCTTGGGGTTCAGCCGCTCCTGCACCTTGTCGATCGTGTTCTTGAGCAGGGCGACGCCACGCAGCGCGAAGTACTCACACTCCAGGGGGACGATCACCCCGTCGGACGCCGTGAGCGCGTTGACCGTGAGCAGGCCGAGCGACGGCTGGCAGTCGATCAGGATGACGTCGTAGTGCGCGATCGCCGGAGCCAGCACCCGCTGCAGGGTCTGCTCGCGGGCAACCTCATGCACCAGCTGCACCTCGGCGGCGGAGAGGTCGATGTTGGACGGGAGCAGGTGCATCCCCGGCACGCCCGACGGCACGACGACGTCCTCGAGACGGGTCGTGCGGTCCATCAGCAGGTTGTAGATGGTCTTGTCCATCTCGTGCGGGTTGAGGCCGAGGCCGACCGACAGCGAGCCCTGCGGGTCGAAGTCGACCAGCAGCACCCGGCGGCCAAACTCCGCCAGCGCCGCGCCGAGGTTGATCGTGGTGGTGGTCTTGCCGACCCCACCCTTCTGGTTGCACATCGAGATGACCCGGGCCGGGCCGTGCTCGGTGAGCGGTTTCGGGTCGGGCAGGACCGGCATCGGTCGGCCCGTGGGACCGAGCGGCCGGTCGTCCGGCACGGGCGGGGCGGGCGCCTCGTCCGCCACGGGCGGTTCAACCTCGGGCCTCGCGAAGGGAAGCAGGTCGGACACGTCGTTCCTTTCAGGGACTCTTGCTCGCGGTGGCATGTCGGGAGCGCTGGAACCTGTTGAGAACCCACCCATCATGGAGATGTCACCTCGAAGCTGTCACGGGCAGCTTCCCCACCGCCCTGAACTGATCGTGCTTCCTTAGTCAACAATGTCGACACGGCGACATTGGGGAGACACGCGGCGGCGGCCCGACTAAAGCTGACGCATCGACATTGTCCGGACGACGGCCTCACCCGCGTCGTCCGACGCGGCCAGGTCGACCTCGGCCTCGATCACCCAGTCGTGGTGGCCCGCCGGGTCGTGGATGGTCTGGGTCGCGCGCCACACGGCATCGTCTCGGGAGACGGTGAGGAGGTCGGGTCCGCGGGCGTCCGCGTCCGTCAGAACCTGCTTGTGCTCGGCGTAGTAGTCCTCGATCGCCCGGTCCCAGTCGTCCCGGGTGAAGTCCCCGCCCGGAGCTGCGGCTTCCAGCGCCTCCAACCCGTCGAGGTCGTCCTTGGCGACCAGGTCGACGCGTCGCCACAGCGCGTTGCGCACCATCACCTCGAAGACCCGGCCGCGCTGGCTGAGGGGACGCGGTGGCGGCGGCGGAGCCTGATCGAGCACCTCTCGGCTCGCGTGCTCGGGATCCGACAGCGCCTCCCACTCGTCGAGCAGCGAGGAGTCGACCTGGCGCACCGTCTCCCCCAGCCACTCCACGAGCAGGTCGAGCTCCTCGGTGCGGTGCGTCGCTGGGACGATCTGACGAAGGGCGCGATAGGCGTCGGTGAGGTAGCGCAGCACCAGTCCTTCGGACCGCGCCACCTGGTAGCGGCCGACCACGTCGGTGAAGCCCATCCCCTGCTCCCACATCTCGCGTACGACGGACTTCGGGGCCAGCGCGTCGGGCGAGAGCCAGGGGTGCCGCTCGCGATAGGTCTCGTACAGGGGCTCGAGCAGGTCGGCGAGCGGCTGCGGCCAGGTCACGTCCTCGATCAGGGCCATCCGCTCGTCGTACTCGACGCCCTCGGCCTTGAGCGCGCCGATCGCCTCGCCCCGCGCCACGTGCTGCTGGGCCATCAGCAACGGCCGCGGCGCCTCAAGCACGGCCTCGACCACCGACACCACGTCGAGCGTGAACGCGTCGGACGCGGGGTCCAGCACGTCGAGCACCGCGAGCGCGAAGTGCGACAGCGGCTGGTTGAGGGCGAAGTCCGCGGGCAGCGCCTCGGTCATCACGAAGCGGCGGCCGAAGCCATCGACCTCGCCGAGACGCGTGATCACCTCGGACGCCAGCAGGCTCTTGGTGAGCCTGACCGCGCGCCGGGCGAGGCGCAGCTGGCTGCGGCGGTCCTCGTGGTTGTCCATCAGCAGTCGTCGCAGGACCGGGAACGCGTCCTCCTCGCGGGACAGAACGTTGACCAGCATCGCGTTGTCGACCTTCATCTGGGACCTGAGCGGTTCCGGCCGGCCCTCCACCAGCTTGTCGAAGGTCTGCTCCGTCCACACGATCGTGCCTGCTGGCGGCTTCTTGAGGTTCGGCCTGCTCGCTCGCTTCGCTCGCTTCGCATCACTGAGTGCTGCGTTCTTTGCTTCGGCCTTCGCCTTTGCCTTCTCGTTGTCGATGATGTGCTCGGGGGCCTGCACGACGACGTAGCCCTGGGTGTCGAAGCCTGCCCGCCCGGCACGCCCGGCGATCTGCAGGAACTCGCGGGACTTCAGCACTCGCTGGCGCTGGCCGTCGAACTTCGCCAGGCCACTGAACAGGACGGTGCGGATCGGCACGTTGATGCCGACGCCGAGCGTGTCGGTGCCGCAGATCACGGTCAGCAGCCCGGCCTGTGCCAGTTGCTCGACGAGGCGGCGGTACCGCGGCAGCATCCCGGCGTGGTGAACCCCGATCCCCCGCCGGAGCAGCTTGTTCAAGGTGGTGCCGAAGCCGGCCGCGAACCGCACGCCGGCCAGCCGCTCCGCGATCGCGTCCTTCGCCTCCCGCCGGGCGTCGTGGACGGTCTTGTTGATCAGGCTGGTGGCATGCGCCACCGCAGCGGCCTGGGTGAAGTGGACGACGTAGACAGGCCCCTGGCCCGTCGTCACCAGCTCCTCGAGGGTCTCCTCCAGCGGCGTCAGCGACCAGGTGAAGGTCAGCGGGACCGGGCGTACGGCGTCGTCGACGACGGCGGTCTCGCGCCCGTTGCGCCGGCTCACGTCGGCCGCCAGCTCGGTCACGTCGCCGAGCGTCGCCGACATCAGTAGGTGCTGGGCCTGGGGCAGCTCGATCAGCGGCACCTGCCAGGCCCAACCCCGGCCCGGCTCGCCGTAGAAGTGGAACTCGTCCATGACGACGAGGCCGACGTCGGCCCGCTCGCCCTCACGGAGAGCGATGTTGCCGAGCACCTCGGCGGTGCAGCAGATGATCGGGGCGTCCGCGTTGACCGCGACGTCACCGGTCAGCATCCCGACGTCCTCGGCACCGAAGACCTCGCAGAGGTCGAAGAACTTCTCGCTGACCAGGGCCTTGATCGGAGCCGTGTAGAACGAGACCCGGTTGTCGGCGAGCGCCGCCATGTGCGCGGCGATCGCGACCAGTGACTTACCGGAGCCGGTCGGTGTCGCCAGGACGACGTTGTTGCCGGCCAGGAGCTCGAGGACGGCCTCCTCCTGGTGCGGGTAGAGGTTCAGGTCCCGTTTGCTCGCATACGCGAGCAGACGGTCGTAAGCATCCTCTGCGCCATCAGCCATTTCTTGCCCGCGGGTGCGCGGTGGCGAAGACCTCACGCAGGTTGTCGACAGTGACCAGCGTGTAGACCTGGGTGGTCGTGACCGACGCGTGCCCGAGCAGCTCCTGCACGACCCGCACGTCCGCGCCCCCGTCGAGCAGGTGGGTCGCGAACGAGTGCCGCAGGGTGTGCGGCGAGACGTCCTTGGCGACCCCCGCGCGGTCCGCCGTCTTCACGAGCACCGCCCAGGCCGACTGCCGGGAGAGTCGGCCGCCACGTGCGTTGAGGAAGAGAGCCGGTGTGCTCTCTCCGACCAGCGCCGGCCGGCCGCGCACCAGGTAGGCCGAGACCGCGTCGAGCGCGTAGGAACCGATCGGGACGATCCGCTCCTTGCCGCCCTTGCCGCGCAGCAGGACGGTGGCCTCGGTCTCGGCGTCGATCTCGACGTCGTCGACGTCCAGGCCGACCGCCTCGCTGATCCGGGCACCGGTCCCGTAGAGAACCTCGAGGAGCGCCCGGTCCCGCAGAGCGAGCGGCGTACCTGTTGCGCCGGCCGCCTCGAGGATCGCCTCGACATCGGCGAGCGGGAGGGCCTTCGGCAGCCGCTTGGCCGGGCTCGGTGGTTTGACCGCGGCAGCCGGGTCCAGAGCGGCCAGCCCGTCCGCGACGGCGAACTTGTGGAACCCGCGCACCGCCACCACGGTCCGCGCCGCCGACGAAGCGCCGAGCGGCGGATGAACCTGGTCACCCTCCCGCAGCCGTACCAGGAAGTCGGTGACCGTCGACTCGGTGATCGCGTCGAGCGTCGCGATCCCGGACTGGTCGAGGAACTCGCGGTAGCGCCGCAGGTCACGTCGGTACGACGACAGCGTGTTCGCGGCGAGGCCCTTCTCGATGCCGAGGTGGTCGAGGTAGGTCCGTACCGCCCGGTCGATCGGGCCGGGCGACCCCGGCGATTCAGTCACCCGATCGCGTCGGGGAGCGGCTGCGCCTCGATACCGACCGCCTCGCCCACCGGGGCGTTGGTCAGCTTCCCGGCGTGGGTGTTGAGGCCGAGCCCCAGGCTGACGTCCTCCCGGCAGGCCCGCTGCCAGCCCTTGTCGGCCAGCGCGACCGCGTAGGGCATCGTGGCGTTGGTCAGCGCGTAGGTCGAGGTGTTCGGCACCGCACCCGGCATGTTCGCCACGCAGTAGAAGGTCGAGTCGTGCACCTGGTAGGTCGGATCCGCGTGGGTCGTCGCGTGGCTGTCCTCGAAGCAGCCGCCCTGGTCGATCGCGATGTCGACCAGCACCGAGCCCGGCTTCATCCGCGACACCAGGTCGTTGGTGACCAGCTTCGGCGCCGCCGCGCCCGGGATCAGCACCGCGCCGATCACCAGGTCGGCCTCCATGACCTGCTGCTCGATCGCGAGCTTCGACGACGCCAGACCGTGCACCCGGTTGTTGTAACGCCAGAACGACATCCGCAGCTTGTCCAGGTCGGTGTCGAGCAGCGTCACGTCGGCGCCCATGCCGAGCGCGATGTTCGCGGCGTTCTGACCCGAGACCCCGGCGCCGATGATGACGACCTTCGCGTTCGCCACCCCACCGACGCCGCCCATCAGCACCCCGCGACCGCCCTGGGCCTTCATCAGCGAGTAGGCGCCGACCTGGGGAGCCAGACAGCCCGCGACCTCCGACATCGGGTAGAGCAGCGGCAGCCCGCCCGAGGGCAGCTGCACCGTCTCGTAGGCGATCGCGGTGACCTTGCGGTTCATCAGCTCCTCGGTCAGCGGCTTGTCCGCGGCCAGGTGCAGGTAGGTGAAGAGGGTCAGCCCCTCGCGCATCCGGTCGTACTCCTCGGCCACCGGCTCCTTGACCTTGAGCACCATGTCGATGCCGCCGTCGGTGCCCCACGCCTCCTCGGCGGTCGCGACGATCGTCGCGCCGGCACCGACGAACTCCTCGTCCGAGATCTGCGAGCCGATGCCGGCATCGCGCTGGATCACCACCTCGTGCCCGTGCGCGACCAGCTCGTGCACCCCGATCGGGGTGATCGCGACACGGTACTCGTGGTTCTTGACTTCCTTGGGGACGCCGACTCTCACGTGCGCGACTGTATAACGGCGTACGCAAGCGCCGCGATGGCGACGGGGCCCTCCGCGACCCGGCCGTCGAGAACGGCGGCCAGCAGATCGTCGAACGGGGCCCACACGATCTCGAGGTGGGCCTCCTCGTGCTCGGCGACGTAGTCGGTCTCGACCGGGCGCAACCCGCGCGCGACGTACAGGTGGTGCACCTCGCTGGTGATGCCGACCGAGGGGTACGTCGACAGCAGGTGCTGCCACTCGGACGCTTCGAGCGCCACCTCCTCCCGCAGCTCGCGCTTCGCTGTCTCGACCGGGTCCTCCCCCGGCACGTCGCAGATGCCGGCGGGGAGCTCGACGAATGTGCCGCCACCGGGGTGGCGGTACTGCCGGATCAGACAGACCTGCTCGACCCCGTCACGCTCCTCGAGCGCAAGCACCATCGCGGCGCCGGGATGCTCGACTACCAGACGGCTGAAAGGGTCCGCGCTGTCCGGTCCCTGAACTTGGCCAGGCGGGTGGATCCGGTCGCGGCGCAGCGCGACCACCCAGTCGTCGCGGTGCAGGTCGATCGTCTCGACGACCGGCCACGCCCCGGGTTCGTCGGCCAGCTCTGCGGTCATTCCTCGATCGGGATCCGCAGCTCACGCTGGCGCTCCAGCGCCGCGCCGATCAGCCCGGAGAACAGCGGGTGCGGCCGGGTCGGCCGCGAGCGCAGCTCGGGGTGGGCCTGGGTCGCCACGTAGTAGGGGTGAACGTCCCTGGGCAGCTCGACGAACTCGACCAGGTCGAGGTCGGTGTTGAGGCCGGAGAACACCAGGCCTGCCTCCTCGAGCCGGTCGCGGTAGGAGTTGTTGACCTCGTAGCGGTGGCGGTGCCGCTCCTCGATCTCCTCGCCGCCGTACGCCTCGGCCACCAGCGAGCCCGCGGCGAGCTTCGCCGGGTAGAGCCCGAGCCGCATCGTGCCGCCGAGGTCACCCCCGCCGCCCACGATCTGCTTCTGCTCCTCCATGGTGGCGATGACCGGCTCGGGGGTGTCGGGATCGAACTCCGTCGAGTCGGCCTTCTCGAGGCCGAGCACGCTGCGGCTGTACTCGATCACCATGCACTGCAGGCCGAGGCAGAGGCCCAGCGTCGGGATGCCGTGGGTGCGGGCGTAGGTGAGCGCTCCGAGCTTCCCCTCGAGGCCACGGACGCCGAAGCCACCGGGCACGCACACGGCGTCGACGTCCTGGAGGTGCTTGGCGGCGCCGGCCGGCGTCTGGCACTCGTCGGACGGGATCCAGCGCAGGTCGATCTTGGTCTCGTGCGCGAACCCGCCCGCGCGGAGCGCCTCGGCGACCGACAGGTAGGCGTCGTGAAGGTCGACGTACTTGCCGACGAGAGCGACCGAGACCTCCTCCTTCGGGTGGTGCACCCGGCGCAGCAGGTCGTCCCAGTCGGTCCAGTCGACGTCGCGGAACGGCAGGTTGAGACGCCGTACGACGTAGGCGTCGAGCCCTTCGCTGTGCAGCACCTTCGGGATGTCGTAGATCGAAGGTGCGTCCGCGGCCGTGACCACGGCCTCCTCGTCGACGTCGCACATCAGCGAGATCTTGCGCTTGATCGAGTCGGGCAGCTCCCGGTCGGCGCGGCACACCACCGCGTCGGGCTGGATGCCGACCTGGCGCAGCGCGGCCACCGAGTGCTGGGTGGGCTTGGTCTTCAGCTCACCGGAAGGCCCGATGTAGGGCACCAGGGACACGTGCAGGAAGAAGCAGTTGTCGCGGCCGATGTCGTGCCGCACCTGGCGGGCTGCCTCGAGGAACGGCAGCGACTCGATGTCGCCGACCGTGCCGCCGATCTCGGTGATGACGATGTCGACGTGGTTGGCCTGGCGGCCCATCGCCAGGATCCGGTCCTTGATCTCGTTGGTGATGTGTGGGATCACCTGGACCGTGTCGCCGAGGTACTCGCCCTTGCGCTCCTTGGCGATCACCCGCGAGTAGACCTGCCCGGTCGTGACGTTGGCGATCTGGTCGAGGTCGGTGTCGAGGAACCGCTCGTAGTGGCCGACGTCCAGGTCGGTCTCGGCACCGTCGTTGGTGACGAACACCTCGCCGTGCTGGAACGGGTTCATCGTGCCCGGATCCACGTTGAGATAGGGATCCAGCTTCTGCATGGTCACCCGCAACCCGCGGCTGCGCAGCAGCCGACCGAGGCTCGAGGCCGTGAGTCCCTTCCCGAGCGAGGAGGCGACGCCTCCGGTCACGAACAGATGTTTCGTAGTCCCACTCGGTGGCGCCATCTTCACGGGATTCGAGCCTATCAGCCCGAGGGGCCCGAACGTGCCATCTGGAGAAGCTCGCGGGCGTGTGCGAGCGCCGAGTCGGACCCGGCGAGGCCGGCCAGCATCCGGGAGAGCTCCTGTTCGCGGCCGGCGTCGTCGAGTGTGGTCAGCCCGGAGCTGGTGATCGTGCCGTCGGAGGACTTCTCGACAACGACGTGGCGGTCGGCGAACGCGGCGACCTGCGGCAGGTGGGTCACGACCACCACCTGGGCGTGTCGGGCGAGCGCGGCGAGTCGACGACCGATCTCGACGGCGGCCGCTCCCCCGACGCCGGCGTCGACCTCGTCGAACACGAACGTCGGCACCGGGTGCGTGTCGGCCAGGCACACCTCGACGGCCAGCATCACCCGGGAAAGCTCGCCGCCGGAGGCGCCCTTGTGCAGCGGCCGGGACTCGGACCCGGTGTTGGCGGCGAGCAGGAACTCGATCTCGTCGACGCCGTGACTGTGGAAACGGAGCCAACGGTCGCCGACCAGCAGCGCGTCCGCCGGCGGATGCTCGGTGTCCTCCGGACTCGGGACTTCGCGGTGTCCGATATCGATCGTCATGCTTGCGTCCGGCATCGCGAGCAGGGTCAGCTCGTCGGTCACTGCGGCGTCCAGCCGTTCGGCCGCGGCGCGCCGGGCAGCTGACAGGGTCGCGGCGACCTCGCCCAGCTCGGACCGCAGCGCGACCCGGGCCGCCGTGAGCCGCTTGATCGTCTCGTCGGTCGAGTCGAGCTCGAGCAGCCGGCGTCCGGCCTGCTCCCCCCAGGCGAGCACCGCGTCGACGCTGTCGCCGTACTTGCGCGTGAGCGCGACGAGTGCCGCCCGGCGCTCCGAGACGCCGGCGAGCCGCGCTGGGTCGGTGTCGATGCCCGAGGCGTACGACGCGACGTCTGCGGCCAGGTCCGACAGCAGGTAGGTCACCTCGGCGACCCGGTCGGCCAACCCGCCCGCTTCGGCATCGTGCTCGCGGACGCCCTCCAGCTGCCCTCGCGCGGTCGCGACCGCGCTGAGAGCGTCGGGCGAGCCCTGCTCGCTGGACAGCGCCTCGCGGGCCTGCTCGGCGGCCGTGCGCAGCGTGTCGGCATGCCCGAGCCGCGCTTCCTCGGCAGCGAGCTCCAAGTCCTCGCCGGGCTGGGGTCCGACGGCCTCGATCTCGTCGACGCCGAACCGGAGCAGGTCTGCCTCGCGCGCCCGCTCCCGAGCCGAAGCGACCACCTCGACCAGCTCGCGCTCGGTGGCCAGCAGGCGGCCGTGCAGCTCGCGATAGCGGTCGAGAGGCTTTGAGACCGCGTCGCCGGCGTAGACGTCCAGAGCCGCCCGCTGCGTCGTGGCCTTGAGCAGCCGGTGCTGGTCGGACTGACCGTGGACGGCGACCAACGGCTCGGCCACCTCGGCCAGGGTGGCGACCGGGACGCCCGCACCACCCACGTATGCACGGGACCGACCCTCGGAACTGACGTTGCGGGCAAGGACCACCACGTCGTCCTCGACCTCACCACCCGCCTCCTCGACGGCGGCTGCGATGCCGGCGACGCGATCGACGCGCACCACGCCCTCGATCCGTGCCTGCCGGGCGCCGACCCGGACGGCGCCGCTGTCCGCCCGTCCGCCGAGCAGCAGACCGAGCGCGGTGACGACCATCGTCTTGCCGGCGCCGGTCTCACCGGTCACGACCGTGAAGCCAGGGCCGAGCTCGAGGATGGAGGAGTCGATGACGCCGAGCGAGCTGATCCGGAGCTCCTCGATCATGCGTCGTCCTCCGTGGCGCCGCGTTCCTGACGCCGCTTCTCGGCACTGCCCCGCCAGCCTTCGACCGACAAGCCGAACTTCGCCACCAGTCGATCGGCGAACGGAGCCTGGTGCAGCCGGACCAGGCGGACCGGACGCAGTCCGCGGCTCACCTCGATCCGGGCCCCGGGCGGGAGGTCGACGCTGCGGCGGCCGTCGCACCACAGCACACCCGCGCCCTGGTTGCCCGGCAGCACCTCGATCGCGATGACCGAGGACGGCGCTACCACCATCGGCCGGGCGAACAGCGCGTGGGCGCTGAGCGGGACGATGCAAAGTGCCTCGACCTGGGGCCAGACGATCGGGCCGCCAGCACTGAAGTTGTAGGCCGTCGACCCGGTGGGCGTGGCACAGACCACCCCGTCGCACCCCCACCGCGACAGCGGCCGGTCATCGATCTCGACGACGACCTCGAGCATCCGCTCGCGAGCAGCCTTCTCGACACTCGCCTCGTTGACGGCGAAGGTCGAGTAGACGAGCTCCCCGTCGTGGAACGCGCGGACGTCGAGGGTCAGCCGGTCCTCGGTCGTGTAGCGCTGCTCGACGATCGCCTCGATCGTGGCCGCGACGTCCTCGTGCTCCGCCTCGGCCAGGAAGCCGACGTGACCGAGGTTGACGCCGAGCACCGGCGTCAGTCGCTTGTGGGTGACCTCGGCGGCCCGCAGGATGCTCCCGTCGCCGCCGAGGACGACGGTCAGCTCACAGCCGCGGCTGGCGTCGGTCTCGGAGTCGGTCAGCTCGACCGCGGGATCGTAGGCCGCAGGATCCACACCCAGGTCGGCGGCTTCCGCCCGCATCAAGCGCACCACGATCCCGTGCGCGGTGAGCTCCTTGACGAACGCGCGCGCGACGTCGCGAGCGTCGTTGCGCCGGGTATGGGCGAGCACCAGCACCCGGCGCACGGGTTCGGCGTCGTACCCAGCACCTGAAGTCGTCACGCCATCAGTCTGACCTATCCCCCCGTCAGCCATCGGCAGCGGAACCCGAAGAGTCCGTGCCGCGATGGACGACGACGCTGATCTCGTCGACGGTCACGGTCGCCGGGCCGTGCCGGAGCCACAGGAAGAACTCCACGTTGCCGGAGGGTCCCGGCAACGGGCTCACGGTCACACCGTGGGTCCCCCATCCGCGCTCGGCCGCCGCCGCGGCGACGGCGAGCACGGTCTCGGCGCGGAGCGCGGGATCACGTACGACGCCGCCCTTCGGGATCCGGTCCTTGCCGACCTCGAACTGCGGCTTGACCATCAGCGCGAGGTCGCCGTCGGGCCGGGTGACACCGAGCAGGGCGTCGAGCACCAGGGACAGCGAGATGAACGACAGGTCGCCGACGACCAGGTCGACCGCGCCGCCGATCATCTCGGGCGTCAGCGCCCGAACGTTCTGCCGATCATGGACGTGCACACGCGAGTCCTGTTGGAGCGACCAGTCGAGCTGGCCGTAGCCGACGTCGACTGCAACCACCTCGGCGGCACCGGCTCGCAGCAGGACGTCGGTGAAGCCGCCGGTGGAGGCGCCGGCGTCGAGGCACCGACGACCCGACACCTCCAGCCCTGCGGGCCCGAACACCGCGAGTGCGCCGGCGAGCTTGTGGGCACCGCGGGAGACGTAGTCGGGACCGTGGTCACTCTCGGCCACCACGATCGCCACGTCCGTGGTGACACCAGTCGCCGCCTTCGTCGCGATCGCGCCGGACACGCGGACCCGGCCGTCGGCGATCAGCTGCGCTGCTCGTTCGCGGGAAGGGGCGAGCCCACGGCGGACGAGCTCCGCGTCGAGCCTCAGTCGGCGCGGCGGCACGCCCGCACTACTCCGGGGTCTCGTCCAGGGCCTGGCGCAACTGCTGGTGGGCGGTCTCGAAGACCGCTGGATGCTCGTCGAGCGGCCGCGCGTCCAAGCCGGCGACGAGATCGAGCACGGTGTCGATGGAGGCGATGCCGGTCGGCGCCGGGACAAGACCCGACGTGGCCGCGACCACAGGTTCCTCGGTCATGGCAGCGAGGTTACCGCCCGACCCCGGCCGCATCCGGGATCCGGAGCGCGGTGATGTCGGCCACCGTCCCGGTCGCATCCAGGTGCGCCCAGCCTGTCACCGCGACGACGCGCCACCAGTCGTCCGGTGTGCCCGCTCCGGACACGCTCAGCAGCCCGTCCTCCACGAGCCCCCGCCAGCCGTCCAGGGCCCACCCGGGCCCGTCCGGCATCGGGGCCGGATGCGGTGTCGACAGGCCGCCCAGGTCGGCGGCGACGTAGCTCGGCCGGTGCTCGGGCCGGGCACCGACCAGCTCGCCGAGACCGGTCACGCCGGTCATCACCAGCAACGAGTCGAGCTCGGCGCGGTGCGCTCCCTCGATGTCGGTGTCGAGCCGGTCACCCACCATCAGCGGCCGGCGTCCGCCCACCCGGCGCACCGTCTCGTCGAGCAGGGGTCGCTCCGGCTTGCCGGCCACGACGGGCGCGATGCCGGCGAACCGTGCGACCGTCTCGACCAGCACGCCGTGGCCGGGCGCCACACCGAACTCCGTCGGGATCGTCAGGTCCGCGTTGCTCGCCAGCCAGGGCAGGCCGTCACGCACCCGGACCGCGACGCGCATGATGTCGCGCCACCGGACCTCCGGGCCGTAGCCGCTGACGACAGCCACGCCGTCGTCCTCGGCGCCCACCGGCACCAGCCCCGCCTCGAGCAGTGCGGACTCGAGTCCGTCGCCGCCGAGCAGAACCACCCGGGCACCCGCGCCGAAACGCTCGCGCAGCAGGTGCGCGGCGGCCTGTGCAGACGTGACGACATCCGCTCGCTCGGCCGGCACACCGAGCTCTGTCAGGTGCGCGGCCACCAGCTCGGGCGGCCGAGCCGCATTGTTGGTGATGAACGCGGTCCGCATCCCGGTCGCTCGTGTCGCCCGCAAGTGCTCGGCGGCGCCGGGGACCGCGTCGCGGCCCACGTAGACGACACCGTCCAGGTCGAGCATGGCGAGGTCGTAGACGACGGTCAGGGGATCGGTGGTTGCGGCCAACACGGGGCCAGCCTCTCAGGTGGGCCCCCGGGTCCTCCGTACGATGCCCTGATGGACGCAGGACAGGTGGTGACGCCGCCGTACGTCGCCGGCCCGCTTCGCCTGCTGCCGTTCCCGGGGCTGATGCTGGCCCCGCACCGGGTCGGTGACCCCTCGACCGGGCGCGCCTTTGCTCGGCCGTATCGCGGCGTGGCCGCCCGGCTGGTGCGCTGGCAGGGGCGCGGGCTCCTCCGTCGTGACGACGCTCCTGCTCTCTACCTGCACGAGTACACGGCCGCGGGCCTGACGATCCGCGGGCTCGTGGGCGCCCTCGACGTCTCCCGACGGGCCACGCGGCCGGAGGATCGCGCGGTTCTGCCACACGAGGGCATCCACCCCGCCCAGGCAGACGACCTCGCCGACCGGATGTCGGAGATGGGTCTCAACCCGGCTCCCATCCTGCTGGTCCACAGCGGCTCTCCACGCCTGCGCCGACTCCTGACCGACGTGCTCGCCGCGAGGCCCCACCACGTGTTCACCGACCGGTCCGAGCAGCAGCACCGGATCTGGGCGATCCGTGACCCGACCCTGCTCGCCGACGTCGCCGAGGAGCTGCAGGGCGCCAGGGCGCTGATTGCCGACGGCCATCACCGCTATGCCGCCTACCTGCGCCTGCAGCGACGGCACCCCGGCGGTCCGTGCGACTTCGGCCTTGCAATGCTCGTGGACCAGGTGGCCACCCCGCTCTTCCTCGGGCCCATCCACCGGAGTCTCGCGGGAACGTCGCTCGACGACCTGCGGAACGCGGCCGAGAGCCTCGGCATGACCTGCAGGCCTCGATCGCAGTCCGAGGCTGTGTCCGCCCTCGGGCCGAGCACCCTCGCCGCCACCGACGGCAATGAGTGGGTCGTCGTTGACCTTGCGGTGCCGCCGGACCAGGCGGCCGTCGAAGTGCTGCACCGGCACCTGGTGCCCGCACTGCCGCACGGGCCCTCGAGCATCGGCTATCACCACACGGTCGAAGACGCTCTCGCCAGTGCCGATCCCCGATCCAGCATCGCCGTGCTCATGCCGGCACCGGCGGTGGACCTCGTGCAGCGCATCGCCGAGGACGACCGGCTGCTCCCGGAGAAGGCGACATCGTTCCAGCCCAAGCCCAGCCTCGGTGTCCTCATCCGCTCGCTGCGCGACGCACCCGACGCGCCGAGCTGATCTCCACCTCCACCCGGGACGCGGCGACGCCACCCACCCGGTAGAACCGCCGGCGGAGCGCTCCGGTCACCTCCACCTCGTCGCCAGGAAGCCACCCGGCGATGGTCCGCCGCGGCCGCGCTTCCCAGGCGCAGCAGTCGAGGACGTCGACCGACGGGGTGCGTCGCCCGTCCGAGCGAGTCCGCACTCCCCGACGCGGTACCACCACGCGGACGACGCACAGCTCGTCACCACTGGGCAGCACGCGGCGCTCGGGTTCTCCGGACACCGTGCCCGCGAGCCTCACCTCGTTGGCCGGGTCCTGGCGATTGTCTGTCTTCTTCGTGCTCATTCGGCACCTCCTTCGCCCGCAAGGAAACGGACGAGCGCCGACAACCGGGTCGGTACGCACACCAGCGGTGTGGAGAGGGCGTCGGTGGCCGTCGCCTTGTGGACCGAAGTTGGCTCTCCCGGAGCGGGCAATGGGCGCAAAACGCACAATGGGCTATCAGAAACCTGATAGCCCATTGGCGAAAGAATGTCCGGCGGCGTCCTACTCTCCCACAGCCTCTCGGTTGCAGTACCATCGGCGCTGGCAGGCTTAACTTCCGGGTTCGGGATGGGTCCGGGTGTTTCCCTGTCGCTGTGGCCGCCGTAACTTTATGAACCCCTGTTGTGCCACCTGTTGTGTTGGGTGGTTGGGGTTGGATTTTGTGGACGCGTGTTTGTGGTGGTGCAGGATCGTTGTGTTGTGTCTTGCGCATTCAGTGGCCCTGTCAACACGTTTGTTGTTTGTGTTGGGGGTTTGTGTGGCAAGTGTTCGGCCTATTAGTACCGGTCGGCTGGGCATTGCTGCTGTACACCTCCGGCCTATCAACCCAATAGTCTGTTGGGGGCCTTACACCCTCAAGGGGTGGGGAAACCTCATCTTGAAACGTGCTTCCCGCTTAGATGCGTTCAGCGGTTATCACTTCCGAACGTAGCTAACCAGCCCTGCACCTGGCGGTACAACTGGCACACCAGAGGTTCGTCCATCCCGGTCCTCTCGTACTAGGGACAGCCTTTCTCAAGTTTCCTACGCGCGCGGCGGATAGGGACCGAACTGTCTCACGACGTTCTAAACCCAGCTCGCGTGCCGCTTTAATGGGCGAACAGCCCAACCCTTGGGACCTACTCCAGCCCCAGGATGCGACGAGCCGACATCGAGGTGCCAAACCATCCCGTCGATATGGACTCTTGGGGAAGATCAGCCTGTTATCCCCGGGGTACCTTTTATCCGTTGAGCGACACCCCTTCCACATGGTGGTGCCGGATCACTAGTTCCGACTTTCGTCCCTGCTCGACATGTCTGTCTCACAGTCAAGCTCCCTTGTGCACTTACACTCGTCACCTGATTGCCAACCAGGCTGAGGGAACCTTTGAGCGCCTCCGTTACATTTTAGGAGGCAACCGCCCCAGTTAAACTACCCATCAGGCACTGTTCCTGAACCAGATCATGGCCCTAGGTTAGACATCTAGTACGACCAGAGTGGTATTTCAACGTTGACTCCACAACCACTGGCGTGGCCGCTTCATAGTCTCCCACCTATCCTACACAAGCCGAACCAAACACCAATGCCAAACTATAGTAAAGGTCCCGGGGTCTTTCCGTCCTGCCGCGCGTAACGAGCATCTTTACTCGTAGTGCAATTTCGCCGAGTCCATGGTTGAGACAGCGCCCAAGTCGTTACTCCATTCGTGCAGGTCGGAACTTACCCGACAAGGAATTTCGCTACCTTAGGATGGTTATAGTTACCACCGCCGTTTACTGGGGCTTAAATTCTCAGCTTCGCCACACAAGTGCGGCTAACCGGTCCTCTTAACCTTCCAGCACCGGGCAGGAGTCAGTCCGTATACATCGTCTTACGACTTCGCACGGACCTGTGTTTTTAGTAAACAGTCGCTTGGGCCTGGTCTCTGCGACCCTCCCCGCTACCCCCAGCTAGTGGGTTGACGGTTCGGGTCCCCCTTCTCCCGAAGTTACGGGGGCATTTTGCCGAGTTCCTTAACCATGGTTGTCTCGATCGCCTTGGTATTCTCTACCTGATCACCTGAGTCGGTTTGGGGTACGGGCGGCTCGTGGCTCGCTAGAGGTTTTTCTCGACAGCATAGGATTACCCACTTCCCCCATCAGGGGTCGGCATCACATCTCAGACTTGCCTCACGGCAGCGACCCGGATTTGCCTAGGTCGCGTCCTACCTGCTTACCCACGCTCTACCATCGGCGTGGTTGGGCTACCTTCCTGTGTCACCCCATCGCTTGACTACTACCGGATCGGATCCCACGCTCTGCACCCACGCCGCCCCCCGAAGGGATTGGTCACAGGTGTTTCGGGTGGTTAGCATCACCGGACTCGTCATGGACGCCACTTCGCCGGTACGGGAATATCAACCCGTTGTCCATCGACTACGCCTGTCGGCCTCGCCTTAGGTCCCGACTTACCCAGGGCAGATTAGCTTGACCCTGGAACCCTTGATCATTCGGCGCACGGGTTTCTCACCCGTGATTCGCTACTCATGCCTGCATTCTCACTCGTGTCACATCCACGCCTGGATCACTCCGACGCTTCGCCCGTGACACGACGCTCCCCTACCCACCCACACACCTGGACCCCCACCACGAAGGCGAAGGCCGAGCTTAATATGTGAGTGCCATGGCTTCGGCGGGCGGCTTGAGCCCCGCTACATTGTCGGCGCGGAATCACTTGACCAGTGAGCTATTACGCACTCTTTCAAGGGTGGCTGCTTCCAAGCCAACCTCCTGGTTGTCACTGCGACTCCACATCCTTTTCCACTTAGCCGCCCCTTAGGGGCCTTAGCCGATGGTCTGGGCTGTTTCCCTCTCGACTACGAACCTTATCGCCCGCAGTCTCACTGCCACGCTCTCACTTACCGGCATTCGGAGTTTGGCTAACGTCAGTAACCTGGTCGGGCCCATCGGCTATCCAGTGCTCTACCTCCGGCAAGAAACACGCAACGCTGCACCTAAATGCATTTCGGGGAGAACCAGCTATCACGGAGTTTGATTGGCCTTTCACCCCTATCCACAGGTCATCCCCTCCATTTTCAACTGAAGTGGGTTCGGTCCTCCACGCCGTCTTACCGGCGCTTCAACCTGCCCATGGATAGATCACTCCGCTTCGGGTCTAGAGCATGCGACTACCCAACCAACACAAGGTCGATCAGTACGCCCTATTCAGACTCGCTTTCGCTACGGCTACCCCACACGGGTTAACCTCGCCACACACCGCTAACTCGCAGGCTCATTCTTCAAAAGGC
>CAWJWK010000003.1:0-355000 GCA_963846535.1 uncultured Actinomycetota bacterium | reverse complement strand
ACCCGTTCGCCGCTCGTGTACCCCCGAAAGGGCCTTACCGCTCGACTTGCATGTGTTAAGCACGCCGCCAGCGTTCGTCCTGAGCCAGGATCAAACTCTCCATAAAAAGCTGAAACCTGACAAACAACAAACAAACCAGCAAAATCGCCAGAATCATTCATCGACTTGCCAAAAACAAACAACACCCACACCCAAAGATGCGAATGCCGCAAAACAAATCACAACGACATAAATTGCATGACACACTGTTGAGTTCTCAAACATCACACGCTCCCGCGGCCGACTCTCGCCAGGGCCTTCGGGGCAACCTGTGAAACTTTACCGGTGTCGGTTAGGGCCGTCAACTCCGCGACACCACTGTGTTGCGGGGTGGTCGACCCAGGAGATCTCGACCGGTGTCCAGGCACACGACGACCCAAGGACCTGGTGCCTCTCGGCGGGTTCTGGGAGCCGCGTGCTGCGACGAGGAGGAAGTTAGCAGGGGGAAGGGGGGCCCTTGCAAATCGGGGTCCACCTCGCCGCCGATCGATGCGTCAGAAGCCCTCTGCGAGCGGGTGCCGGCGGTACGGCGACACGCTCGGTTCGCCGACGATCCAGTACCGCCACGGCCGGTCTGCCGCCCGCCGCAGGCCGGTGCGCGGCCCGCTCGCAATCTCCCTCGCTGGCTTCCCCGGCGTCAGCGTGATCTCGCCGGTCGTGAGGTCGGCGCCGTAGTGGTCCAGGCTGATCCCGAGGGCTCGGCCGAGTCGTCCGGGCCCGCGGGCGAGGTCACGGTCCGCAGCGCCGGGCCGGAAGGTCCGGGCGATCTCGATGCCGTCGACCACCTCTCCGGCGCGCATCAGCACTCCGCTCGGCGTCCCGTCCGGCCCGACGCTGACGTTGGCGCAGACGTGGATGCCGTGACTCAGATAGCAGTAGAGATGTCCGGGCGGTCCGAACATGACTCGGTTGCGGGTCGTCGGCCCGCGGAACGAGTGCGAGCCGGGGTCGTCCGGCCCGGCGTACGCCTCGACCTCCGTCAGACGTACGGCGACCGGACCGTGCCGCAGCACCGCACCGAGCAGTCGCGGCGCGACCTGCTCTACGGGCCCTTCGAGCAGGTCAGCGAGCGCGCTCACGGACTCCGTCCATGACAGCCCGGGCGTCCGCGACGCGGGCCTGCAGCTCGACGAGCTGTTCGGCCACGCGGTCGGGCGCCGTGCCACCCCGGCCGTCGCGCGACGAGACCGAGCCCTCGACGGTGAGCACCGAGCGCACCTCCGGTGACAGGCTCGGCGAGATCGCACGGAACTCGTCGTCGGTGAGCTCGTGCAGCTCGATGCCCCGCTGCTCGCACTCCCGCACGCACGCGCCGGCGACCTCGTGGGCGATCCGGAACGGAACCCCCTGGCGCACCAGCCACTCGGCGATGTCCGTGGCCAGCGAGAACCCCTGGGGCGCGAGCTCGGCCATCCGTGCGGTGTTGAAGCTCAGCGTCGCTATCTGCCCGCTGAAGGCCGGCAGCAGCACCTCGAGGGTGTCGATCGAGTCGAAGACCGGCTCCTTGTCCTCCTGCAGGTCGCGGTTGTAGGCGAGCGGCAGGGCCTTGAGCGTCGTCAGCAGACCGGTCAGGTTGCCGACCAGTCGCCCGGCCTTGCCGCGGGCGAGCTCGGAGATGTCGGGGTTCTTCTTCTGCGGCATGATGCTCGACCCCGTCGACCAGGAGTCGTGCAGCGTGACGAATCCGAACTCCTTGGTGGCCCAGAGGATGACCTCTTCCGCGATCCGGCTGATGTCGATCCCGGCCTGGGCTGCGACGAACGCGAACTCCGCGACGAAGTCGCGCGACGCCGTACCGTCGATCGAGTTCGCGGTCGACCCCGTGAAGTTGAGCTCGCGAGCCACGAGCTCGGGATCCAGGCCCAGGCTTTGGCCGGCGAGCGCGCCGGAGCCGTAGGGGGAGTCGGACTCGACCCGGCGCCGCCAGTCGGCGAGCCGGTCGACGTCGCGCAGGAGCGCCCACGCGTGGGCGAGCAGGTGGTGCGAGAGCAGGACCGGCTGCGCGTGCTGCAGGTGCGTGCGCCCGGGCATGACGGCACCGAGGTGGCTCTCGGCCTGACCTGCCAGCGCGTCGACCAGGTCGAGCAGCAGGCCACCGACCGTCAGCGAGTGGTCGAGCAGGTAGCAGCGGAAGAGCGTGGCGATCTGGTCGTTGCGGGACCGACCCGCGCGCAGCCTGCCTCCGATATCGGCACCGACCTCCTCGATCAGCAGTCGCTCCAGCGCGCCGTGCACATCCTCGTCGGACGGATCCGGTACGACGGTGCCCGTCGCGATGCCGTCGGAGAGCACGCCGAGCCCCCGGTGCAGCTCGGCCTCGTCCGCCGGGGTGAGCAGGCCGGCAGCGCCGAGCGCCTTGGCGTGCGCATGGGAGCCCGCGATGTCGTAGTGGGCGAGCCGCCAGTCGAAGTGGGTCGACCGCGACAGCGCCTCGAGCTCCGGTGAGGGTCCGCCGGCGAACCGGCCGCCCCATAGCTTGCCCTCGCCCGTGCTGCCGTTGCCGCTCATCCCGCGTCCCCGATCGCGTCGATCGCCAGACGCATCGCGTCGATGAGCTCCGCTGATGCGGCCGTGCCGTCTGCATCGAGGTCCGTCGGCGTCCACCAGGCCGAACCCAGCACGTTGCCGGTCTCCTCCTCGACGAGGTTGTCGAACGTGACCTCGACAGACTCGGGCAGCGACAGGGCGAAGAAGTGGGCGTCGTTGACGTAGTCCCGACCGGCCCAGGTGAACGGCTGCTCCGCGCGGAGGAGCGGGCCGACGAGTGCAGCCGGGTGGGCGATGATGCCCGTCTCCTCGTGCAGCTCGCGGGCGGCGGCCTCGGCAAGCGACTCGCCGGGGTCGACCGCGCCACCGACGCTGCCCCAGTAGAAAACGCCCGGGATTGCGGGGTTCTGCTCCTGAAGCAGGAGCACGCGGCCCTCAGGACTGACGGGGAGCACCCGGGCCGCCAGCCGCAGCGTCCGATCACCCATCAGTCGGTCCCCAGCTCCATCGCGGCGTCCTCGAGGAGAACCTCCTCCTCGCCGGTCAGGTCCGGGTTGGCAGCGATCCGGTCGGCACCGCCGGCCTCGATCTCGCCGTAGAGCACGCCGTTCTCGACGGCGACCAGGCCCTGGTGGATCGGCTGGTCGGCGTACTGCTCGAGCTTGGCCCGAGAGTCGGCGATGTCGAGGTTGCGCATCGTGAGCTGACCGATCCGGTCGGTGGGACCGAACACGGCGTTCTCGGTGCGCTCCATCGACAGCTTGTCGGGGTGGTAGGAGAACGCCGGCCCGTCGGTTCGCAGGATCGTGTAGTCCTCGCCCCGCCGCAGCCGCAGCGTCACCTCCCCCGTCACCAGGGATGCGATCCAGCGCTGGATCGACTCCCGCAGCATGAACGCCTGCGGGTCCAGCCACCGGCCCTCGTAGAGCAACCGGCCGAGGCGGCGACCGCTCGAGTGATAGTTCTCGATGGTGTCCTCGTTGTGGATGGCGTTGAGCAGCCGCTCGTAGGCGATCCAGAGCAGCGCCATCCCGGGAGCCTCGTAGACCCCGCGCGACTTGGCCTCGATGATCCGGTTCTCGATCTGGTCGGACATGCCGAGGCCGTGACGACCGCCGATGGCGTTGGCGTCCAGAACCAGGGCGACGGCGGCATCGGCCCCGGAGTAGCGCTTGCCGTTGAGCGACACCGGCCGTCCGTCCTCGAAGCCGACGGTCACGTCCTCGGCCGCGATCTCGACGGACGAGTCCCAGAACTTCACGCCCATGATCGGCTGGACCGTCTCGAGCGACACGTCCAGGTGCTCCAGGGTCTTCGCCTCATGGGTCGCGCCCCAGATGTTGGCGTCGGTGGAGTAGGCCTTCTCCTTGCTGTCCCGGTAGGGCAGGTCGTGCTCGGTCAGCCACTGGCTCATCTCGGCCCGGCCGCCCAGCTCGTGGACGAAGTCGGGGTCGAGCCACGGCTTGTAGATGCGCAGCTCGGGATTGGCCAGCAACCCGTAGCGGTAGAACCGCTCGATGTCGTTGCCCTTGAAGGTCGAGCCGTCGCCCCAGATGTCGACGCCGTCCTCGTGCATGGCACGGACCAGCATCGTGCCGGTGACGGCTCGCCCGAGGGGCGTGGTGTTGAAGTACGCACGACCGCCGGAGCGGATGTGGAAGGCGCCGCAGGCCATCGCGGCCAGGCCCTCCTCGACGAGCTCGCGTCGGCAGTCGACGGCTCGCGCGATCTCGGCGCCGTACTCGAGTGCCCGGACGGGCACACCGCTGATGTCGGGCTCGTCGGACTGACCGATGTCGGCCGTGTAGGTGCACGGGACCGCGCCCTTGTCGCGCATCCAGGCCACGGCGACGGACGTGTCGAGCCCGCCGGAGAAGGCGATGCCGACGCGTTCACCCTTGGGCAGGGCGGTGAGGACCTTGGACACTTACTGGTTCCTTTCGGCAAATGCGGTGAACTTCTGGGCGAGGACCTGACCGCCGGCGGGGTCCCGACCGATCACCAGGACGGTGTCGTCGCCCGCGATGCAGCCGAGCACGTCGGGCAGCTCCACCTTGTCGATCGCGCTGGCGAGGAACTGGGCGGCGCCGGGAGGCGTGCGCAGTACGACGAGGTTGGCGCTGGCCTCGGCGCTCGCGAGCAGCTCGGCACACAGCCGGGCCAGCCGGTGGGACGACGCGGCGCTCTCGCCGTGGATCGGCGTCCGGTCGCCGCCCTCGGCGGGTACGGCATAGACGAGAACGCCGGACGCAAGGCGGACCTTGACCGCGTCGAGCTCCACGAGGTCACGGCTGAGCGTCGCCTGGGTGACGTGCACTCCCCTGCCGCCGAGGAGCTCGGCGAGCTCGGACTGGGAGTGGACCTCGCGGCTGCCCAGCAGATCGATGATGAGCTGCTGACGGGCGTTCTTGGTCAGCGGGGTCAGCGCGTGCTCAGTCATCTCTTCTCGCCTCCAGCCAGGCCAGGATCGCCTTCTGGGCGTGCCGGCGGTTCTCGGCCTCGTCCCAGACCACGCTCTGCCGGCCGTCGAGCACCTCGGCTGCGATCTCGGAGCCGCGGTAGGCCGGCAGGCAGTGCAGGACGATCGCATCGGGCTTGGCGTGGGACATCAGCTCCGAGGTGACGGCGTACGGCGCGAACGTCGCGCGCCGCGCCTCGGCCTCCTCCTCCTTGCCCATAGAGACCCAGGTGTCGGTCACCACGACGTCCGCCCCGGTCACTGCGGTGACCGGGTCGTCGGTGACGGTCGCGTTGCCGTGGGACGGCGAGCAGCCCTGCGGGCACCCGAACGTCACCTGCATGCCGGCGATGCCACCGGCGAGAGCCCAGGAGTTGCCCATGTTGCAGGCCGCATCGCCGACGAACGCGACCGCGAGGCCGGCCAGCGCACCCTTGTGCTCCTGCACCGTCAGCAGGTCTGCCAACAGCTGGCAGGGGTGGAAGTCGTCGGTGAGGGCGTTGACCACCGGGACGCCGGCGTACGCCGCCATCTCGTCGATCCGGCTCTGCTCGTAGGTGCGCCAGACGATCGCCGAAGCCTGGCGGCCCAGGACGCGGGCCACGTCGGCGATGGACTCCCGGCTGCCGATGCCGGCGAGCTTGCCCTCGACGAGCAACGGATGGCCACCGAGCTCGGCGATGCCGGCCGAGAACGACGCCTGGGTGCGCAAAGTCGGCTTGTCGAAGATCATCGCGACCGTCTGCGGGCCGGCGAACGGCTGGTGCTCGAAGGGCTTGGCCTTCATCGAGGCCGCGAGAGCCAGCACCTCGGCCTGCTCGGCCGCGGTCAGGTCGTCGTCGCGGAGGAAGTGCCTCATGAGGGCGCTCCCTGGCGGACGGTCGCGGCGTCGAGAATGCCGGACCAGGCGGCGATGAACGCGTCGGCGTCCTGGTCGGTCAGCACCAGCGGTGGCGTCAGCCGGATCCGCTGCGGAGTCGGCGCGTTGACGATGAAGCCTGCGTCCTGGGCGGCGACGACGACGTCGGCGGCCTTCGGCTCGGCGAGGTCGAGGCCGATGAGCAGGCCGGCACCGCGGACCTCCGTCACCCGGCCATCGGCGGCGAGCCCGTCGCGGATCCGGGCACCGGTCCGGGCGACGTGGTCGAGCAGCCCGTCGTCCTCGATCGTGTCGAGAACGGCGAGCGCGGCCGCTGCGGCGACGGGGTTGCCACCGAAGGTGGTCCCGTGGTTCCCGGGGTCGAAGAGCTTGCCCGAGCCGCCGGTCGCGATGCAGGCGCCGATCGGGATGCCGCCGGCGAGACCCTTCGC
This sequence comes from uncultured Actinomycetota bacterium, assembly GCA_963846535.1. GTDB lineage: Bacteria > Actinomycetota > Actinomycetes > Propionibacteriales > Nocardioidaceae > Nocardioides. The sequence continues at coordinate 348,705 of CAWJWK010000003.1, read as the reverse complement.
GAGCGTCACGATGTCGGGCGTCACCCGCTCGCTGACCAGGTCGGGGTGCTGGTGGGCGAACCAGGCACCGGTCCGGCCAACGCCGGTCTGCACCTCGTCGAGCCAGAGCAGCGCACCGTGCTCGTGCGCGATCCGCTGCGCGGCCGGCAGGTAGCCGGCCGGAGGCACGATGACCCCGGCCTCACCCTGGATCGGCTCGACCAGCACGGCGGCGGTCCGATCGTCGATCACGGCCTCGAGAGCCGCGATGTCGCCGTACGGGACGAAGACGACGTCTCCCGGCAGCGGCTCGAACGGCTCGCGGTAGGCGAGCTTGGACGTCAGCGCGAGGGCGCCCATCGTCCGGCCGTGGAAGCCGCCCTCGGTGACGACCACCTTGGTGCGGCCGGTCCTCCTGGTCAGCTTGAAGGCCGCCTCGTTGGCCTCCGCCCCTGAGTTGGTGAAGAAGACCCGGGCCTCGGTGCCGAGCTCGGCGACCAACCGCTCGGCGAGCTCGATCTGCGGAGCACTCGCGAAGAAGTTGGAGATGTGGCCGAGCGTCTCGAGCTGCTCGGTCACTGCCTTGGTGAGCCGCGGGTGCGCATGGCCGAGGGCGTTGACGGCGATCCCGCCGAGCAGGTCGACGTACTCCCTGCCGTCGGCGTCCCACACGTGCGCGCCGACTCCCCTGGTCAGCACCAGCTTGGGCGGCCCGAAGGTGTTCATCAACGCGCCGGCGTAGCGCTCGGTCCAGGCTGCGGTGCTCATGCGCCCACCTGCTTTTCTGGGGTGGTTTCGCGCGCTTTGCGGGTCTTGGTGGTGACGCCGGGCAGCACCTGGGTGCCGACGCCCTCGTCGGTGAACAGCTCGAGGAGTACGGCGTGCGGTTGCCTGCCGTCGACGACGGTGGCGCGTTGCACGCCACCCTTGACCGCCCGGAGGCAGGCGCCCATCTTCGGGATCATGCCGCTCGCGAGCGTCGGCAGGATCTCCTCGAGCGCCTCGGGACCGATCTCGCCGATGACTTCCTCAGGGTCCGGCCAGTCGAGGTAGAGGCCCTCGACGTCGGTGAGCACCAGCAGCTTCTCGGCCCCGAGAGCGACCGCGAGGGCGGCCGCGGCGGAGTCGGCGTTGACGTTGTGGACGATGCCGTCGACGTCGGGCGCGACGCTCGACACGACCGGGATCCGGCCGGCCTCGATCAGGTCGAGCACCGACTCGGGCCGCACCTGTGCGACGTCGCCCACCAGGCCGAGGTCGACCTCGGCGCCGTCGACGACGGTGTTGGTCGCCTCGGCGGTGAAGAGCCCGGCGTCCTCACCGGACAGTCCGACCGCGAGCGGGCCGTGCTCGTTGATGAGCCCGACCAGCTCGCGCTGCACCTGCCCCACGAGCACCATCCGTACGACGTCCATGGCCTCAGGCGTGGTGACGCGGAGGCCACCGCGGAACTCCGACCGGATGCCCAGCCGATCGAGCATCTGGGAGATCTGCGGTCCGCCGCCGTGGACGACGACCGGCTTGAAGCCGGCGAACCGGAGGAATGCGATGTCCTCCGCGAACGCCTTCTTGAGGTCGGGGTCGGTCATGGCGTTGCCGCCGTACTTCACCACCACGACCTTGCCGTGGTAGGCCTTCAACCACGGCAACGCGGCGGCCAGGGTCGCCGCCTTCTTGGAGTCCGGCGTCCCCGGGTTGTGGAGGGTCGTCTCGATGACGAAGTCGTTGTCGCTCATGAGCTATAGGCACTGTTCTCGTGGACGTAGGCGTGCGTCAGGTCGTTGGTCCAGACAGTCGCCTCGGCGGTACCGGCCTTGAGGTCGATGGTCACGGTGACGTTCCGTGGCTTGAGGTCGATGGTTGCCGGGTCCTCCCCCGGACCGGAGCTGCGGCAGACCCAGACGCCGTTCATCGCGACGTCGAGGTCGGCGGGGTCGAACGCGGCCTGCGTCGTACCGATGGAAGCGAGGACCCGACCCCAGTTCGGGTCGTTGCCGAACACCGCCGCCTTGAAGAGGTTGCTGCGCGCGACGCTGCGGCCGACCTCGACCGCGTCGTCCTCGGTCGCCGCGTTGACGGTCGTGATCGCGATCTCGTGGTCGGCGCCCTCGGCGTCGGCGAGCAGCTGCATCGCCAGGGACGTGCACATCTCCGTCAGCGCGGCCGTGAACTCGTTGACACTGGGCGTGATCCCGCTCGCCCCGCTGGCCAGCACGGTCACCGTGTCGTTGGTCGACATGCAGCCGTCGGAGTCGAGCCGGTCGAAGCTGACCCGGGTCGAGGCCCGCAGCGCCGCGTCGATGTCGGCGGCCGCAACGACGGCATCGGTGGTGATGACGACCAGCATGGTGGCGAGCTGGGGTGCGAGCATCCCGGCGCCCTTGGCCATGCCGCCGATCGACCAGCCGTCCCGCTGGACGACGACCTGCTTGTCGACCGAGTCCGTCGTCATGATCGCCTGCGCCGCGTCGGCGCCCCCGTCGGCCGACAGCGCCGCGTGTACGGCGTCGACCCCGGCGAGCAGCGTCGGCCGGTCGTTGCGCAGGCCGATCAGTCCGGTGGAGCAGACCACGACATCGATGGCCCCGACGCCGACGTTCGCCGCGACCCGCTCAGCGACCTCGTGCGTCGTCTGGAAGCCCTCGGAGCCGGTGTAGCAGTTGGCGCCGCCGGAGTTGAGGACCACGGCCTTGACGACGCCGTCCTTGACGACCTGCTCGCTCCAGAGCACCGGGTTGGCCTTGCATCGGTTGGCGGTGAAGACGCTGGCGGAGTCGAAGTGCGGGCCCTGGTTGACGACGAGGGCGAGGTCCTTGTTCCCGTTGGCCTTGAGGCCGCAATGGACACCGGCGGCGACGAAGCCGGCGGGAGTGGTGACGCTCATGTTCGGAGTTCCTTCGAGGTGACGTGGCTAGGCAGGGACGGCTGGGGCGACGGCGTGCCCCGATCGTCGCCATGCGTCCTCCGCCTTGTCCGCGTCGTTCTTCGGGACCAGGATCCAGTCCGTGCCGAAGGTCGAGAGCGCGAAGACGCTCACGCCCGCGTCGGCCAGCGGCGCCAGGAGCGCCACGAGCACCCCGGTCACACCGGACGAGAGATCGAAGTCCGCCGAGCCGACCTCTGGCACGACCGCGAACGCCGTGTAGGGCTTGTGGCTGCGCGCCTTCGCCGGAACGCTCCGGGCCGCGCAGACGATCGACGTCTCGGTCGCGGTCGCCGTCACCGAGAAGATCGACGACGACTCCGCCCACTCCGGGACCTCAGCACCCGGCCCGAGCTGGACGATCGCGAGGCTCTCGGGGAACCGGGCCAGGGAGAAGGCGTTGATCTCGGGGGAAGTCATGGGGCCAGTCCTACCGTAGAGAGGCCCGTGGTCTCGTCGTACCCGAGCGCGAGGTTGAGGCACTGCACGGCGGCGCCGGCCGTGCCCTTGGCCAGGTTGTCTACAGCGCCGACGGCGACGAGCCGCCCGGCCGCCTCGTCGACGGTCACCTGCAGGTGCACGGCGTTGGAGCCGACGACCGCCTTGGTCTGGGGCCACTGGCCGGCCGGCAGCAGGTGCACGAACGGCTCGTCGGCGTAGGCCTTGGCGTAGACGTCGTAGGCCGCCGCCGCGGTCACCGCGCCGGTGAGCGGAGCGCTCACGGTGGCCAGGATGCCGCGGGGCATCGGCGCGAGGAGCGGCGTGAAGCTGACCTTCACATCGGCCCCGGTCAACGCACTCAGGTTCTGGACGATCTCGGGCGTGTGCCGGTGCAGGCCGCCGACCCCGTACGCCGTCATGCTGCCCATCACCTCGCTGCCGAGGAGGTGCGGCTTCGCGGCCTTGCCCGCGCCGCTGGTGCCGGACGCGGCGACCACGACTACGTCAGGATCGATCAAGCCTGCCACGACGGCCGGCGCGACGGTCAGCGTCGAGACGGTCGGATAGCAGCCGGGCACCGCGATCCGGGTGGCGCCGGCGAGCAGCTCCCGCTGGCCGGGGAGCTCCGGCAGGCCGTACGGCCAGGCGCCGGCATGGTCACTGCCATAGAACCGCTCCCAGACCTCGGGATCGGCGAGCCGGAAGTCGGCACCGCAGTCGATGATTACCACGTCATCGCCCAGCTGGGCGGCGAGCGGACCGGACTGCCCGTGCGGCAGCGCGAGCACGACGACGTCGTGGCCGGACAGGGTCACGACACTGGTCTCCTCGAGCACGCGGTCGGCCAGCGGGGTCAGGTGCGGCTGCAGGGAACCGAGCAACTCACCGGCGTTGCTGCCTGCGGTGAGCGCGCCGATCTCCACCCGGGGATGACCAAGGAGGAGCCGCAGCACCTCGCCCCCGGCGTACCCGCTGGCGCCGGCGACGGCGACCCTGATCCGATCCATGTGCATGACTATACAGGAGCCTGTATGTATTCGGGAACTCGGGAGTGAAAACCCGTCGCCGTGGTCGGAGCCGTTCCGTAGCGTCCGTCCATGTGACCCGACTCGAGTTCCCGGACTACCTCGACCATATCCGCCGCGACTCCGCCCGATTCCGTGACGTGCTCGCCGCATGTGACCCGGCAGCACTGGTCCCGTCCTGCCCCGACTGGACGGCCGCGGACCTGCTCTGGCACCTGACGACCGTCCAGCACTGGTGGTGCGCGATGATCGCCAACCGGCCGCAGTCCGCGCAGGAGATGGGTTACGTCGAGCCGGACCGCCCGGAGGGCTACGACGCCCTTCTCAGTGCCTACGACGAGACCCACACCACGTTCATGACCGCGCTCGAGTCCGCGGACCCGGCCGAGCCCGCGCACTCATGGTCGGGCGACCCGGCGAACCACACGGTCGCGTTCACCTACCGACGCCAGGCCCACGAGGCGCTGATCCATCGGCTCGACGCCGAGCTCACGGCCGGGACCGTGACGCCGCTCGACACCGCACTGGCCGCGGACGGCGTCGACGAGGCGCTCGACTGGATGTACGGCAACCTCCCCGCGTGGGGCAGCTTCGACCCGCTCCCCCAGCACGTCGAGTTCCGGCTGACGGACACGGGAGAGTCGGTCTGGACCCGGCTCGGGATCTTCGCGGGGACGGCGCCCGGCGGCGAGGTCTACGCGGACGAGAAGGACATGCACGTCGTCCCCGACCCCGGTCGGTCCGCCGACGTCGTGGTGGCCGGCGAGGCAGCCGCGCTCGACGCCTGGCTCTGGAAGCGCCGAGACGACGCCGGCATCGACGTCACGGGCGACGGCACCGTCTGGGGCCACGCCCGGGAAGTGCTGGACCAGCCGATCGACTGAGATCGACCCTCGGTACGGTCACTCGCGTGATCCAGCGACTCGCGATCTTTCTCGGCTCCCGCAACGGCTCCGATCCCCGCTACGCGAAGGGCGCTTACGACGTCGGCAGCGAGCTCGCCCGGCGTGGGATCGAGCTGGTCTACGGCGGTGGCGGCGCCGGCCTGATGGGGAGGCTCTCGCAGGGCGTCCTCGACGGCGGTGGCCGGGTCTACGGGGTGATTCCGCGGTTCATGGTCGAGCGGGAGTGGGGTCGGCTGCACCAGCCGGGCGTGCAGATGCACGTCGTCGAGACCATGCACGAGCGCAAGGCGATGATGGCCGAGCGCGCCGACGCCTTCCTGACGCTGCCGGGCGGGCTCGGCACCCTCGAGGAGCTCTTCGAGGTCTGGACGTGGCAGACCCTCGCACTGCATGCCAAGCCGGTCGGCGTACTCAACACAGACGGGTTCTGGGACCCGCTGGTCGACACCCTGGGCCGGCTGGCCGACAGTGGATTCATGGATCGCGCCACCGTCGAGGACCTGGTCGTCGCCCCGGACCTCGGCACCGCGCTGGCAGGGCTTGACGCTCAGCGCGGCTGATCCGTCACCTCAGCGAGTGCCCCAGGCCGGGATGCCGACCTCGCCGGGCGGCACGTCCGGCACGATCAGGTTGGTGCCGGTGCCGTCGTCCTTGAGCACTACGCGGGTGAGCACCTCCTCCCCGGAAGCGCTGTCGAGCACCGTGGCAGCGATGGCGGTGCCGTCCACCGACCACGCGGGGTGCGCATACGGCCCGTCGACGACGAGGGTCGGGTCGTCGCCGTCGAGGTCGAGCGTCCAGATCGCACCCTCGGACTCCTCGGCGGACGGAGAGGCGAGGACCAGCAGCAGGTCCGCTTCCTCCGAGTAGTCGAGGTGGCTCAGGTATCCCGAGATTTCGACGTTCAGCCGGCCTTGGGTCCCGCCGTCGACCGAGGCACGCCAGAACGTCGAGCCCACGTTCGCGTCGTCGACGCCGTAGATGAACTCGGTGTCCGAGATCCAGGTCGGGGTGCCCTTGACGTCGAGGTCGTCGATCAGCGGTTCGGCGGCCACTCCGCTGCCATCTGGGTTCGCGAGCCAGATTCCGTCCGGATCACTGTCGAGATCACGGTCGCTGTTGCACAACACGGCCAGGCGCGACCCGTCGGGACTCCAGGAAGGACGGCTCGCGTTCGCGCACGGGCTGCCGTCGGGGAACAGCGGACGTGTCTTGAGCGTGGCGAGGTCGACGACCATCACCACCCCGGGCTTGCCGGTCTGGTAGGTCATCGTGCGACGGTCGGGTGAGACGGAGGGCAACTTGGCGTCGGCGCCCTCCGGCGTCACCGGCTCGGACTCACCGGTGGTCCCGTTGACCAGGTAGATCCGCGAGAGCCCGCCATCCACGTACGGCACCAGCATTTCGTCCGTGGAAACCAGCGGCTTGTCCTTGCCCGGCCCCTTGGTGCGCTTGTCGGTCGGCGTTGGCTCGTCGGAGGCCGTCGTGTCGTCATCCTTGGCGCCGTCGTCGGCATCGTTGCCGAGCAAGATCACGCCGGCCGCGATCATGCCGCCGAGCAGGAGCGCGATCAGCACGACGAGGAGGTAGACCCCGGCCCGGCTCGACCGCTGCTCGCGAATCACTGGCGGGACCGGTCCGGAGTGGTGCGGCGTCCCGAACGACCGCACGTCCACCGTGGGCTGCGGCGCCACCGGCTGAGAGAAAACCGGCGGACCCACAGGTCGCGAGACCGGAGCGTCGTCCGACAGCACCTGTGTCTCCGGACGCTCGGCGGTGTCGTAGCCAGGCACGACCCCGGGAGCCGGGCCGTTCGGAGCGGTCGGCGGGGTCGCGGCCGGCATGGTGCCGGCGTCGGAGCGGAACAACCGCACCAATGAGTCGTCGACCTTGCCGAGCGCGAAGCAGAGTGAGGCCAGCGCCCAGCAGGAACGGGTCGGGTCGTCCGTGCCGCGGTCGCGCGCCAGCGCCGCGCCGGCTTCGCGTACGGCGGCCTCGGGGGCCGCGCCGTGCTCGAGGACGTCGAGCACCCGGCGCAGCGCACCCAACCGGACCGCGTCGACCAGCAGGTTGAGCTCCCCGAGCGACGCCTCGTCCTCGGCCAAGAAGTCGTCGAGCACTCCGCGGAACTCCTCGGCCTCGTCGACCACGCCGGGACCGCGAACGGACACCAGGTCGCGCAGGGAGTCGTGGAGCGCCATGGCGCACATCCTGTCAGGCCCGCGAAGCGCCGTCATCGATCGACCGGGGCATTCCCCGGCTCGGTGGAGGCGGCCGATCACCGCAGGGCGGAACCTGCGATCAGCGCTGCACGGCTCCGGCCACGTCGGCGGCCCGCGCGACGGCGGCGGCGCGAGCGGCGCTGGTCTCGGCTTCGGTGAGCGTGCGGTCCGGCGCCCGGAAGCGCAGCGCGAACGCCAGGGACTTGTGTCCCTCTCCGATCTGCTCCCCGGTGTAGACGTCGAAGAGCCGGATCGACTCGAGCAGCTCGCCCGCGCCATCGCGCAACGCAGCCTCGACAGTTGCGGCCGGGACATCGTCGGCAACCACGAGCGCGACATCTTCCTTGGCGACCGGGAATGACGAGAACTGCGGACCTGGCGGGACGTCCGCAGCAAACTTCATCAACACGTCCAGGTCGATCTCGAACGCGGCACTGCGGGAAGCCAGCCCGAACTCAGCGCAGACCTGGGGGTGCAGCTCGCCGGCGTGCCCGAGCAGCGCCATCCCGAGGACTGTGAACGACGCGCACCGTCCGGGGTGCCACGGCATCCGGTTGGTCTGGCGCACCTCGATCTCAACGCCTAGCTCGTCAGCAAGGAGCCGAACCAGGCCCACTGCGTCGGACCAGTCAGCGACTCGACCAGGCCCCCACCAACCGGCGCGCTCACGCTCACCGGACAGGACTGCGGCCAGGTGGAGCGGCTGCCGCGGCAGCGCCTCGAACAGCTTCTCGAGGTCCGCGTCATCGGGCCGGCGGTCGACGCCGTAGATGGGTGCCGGCCCGCGATCGGCGGGGAACGCCACGGTGCCGGTCTCGAAGAGCGCGACACCCGGTGCGCCCCGCCCGAGGTTGCGGCCGGCCGCCTTGAGCACACCCGGCAGCAACGTGGTCGTGTACGCCGGCTCCTCCGCGGACAGCGGGTTGGCGAGCGGCACCGTCTGCCGGCGTACGTCGTCGTCGGGCAGGCCGAGCGCGTCGAAGGTCGCGTCACCGGCGAACGGGAAGCTGACGACCTCGACGCAGCCGGCACCCGCCATGGTGCGGCCGATCCGGCGGCGGAGCTGCTGGGTGCGGGTCAGGCCGCGGCCGGTCGCCTCCCGCGGCACCACCGAGGGGACCTGGTCGTAGCCGACGATCCGGACGACCTCTTCGACCAGGTCGAAGGGATCGGTGATGTCCGGGCGCCACGGCGGTGGGGTGGCGATGATCTCGTCGGCACCGGCGTCGACGATCGCACCGATGGCCTCGAGGTTGGCGACGACGGTCTCCGGACTGATCGGGATGCCACTGATCCTGGCGGGGAGGTCACCACCGATCGTGATCGGGGCCGGCTGCGGCGGGTCCCCGACGACCGTCACGCCCGGTTCCGGCGAGCCACCGCCGAGCTGGACCAGCAGCTCGACCACCCGGTCGGCCGCGGCCGAACAGATGGTGGGGTCGGCACCGCGCTCGTTGCGCTTGCCGGCCTCGGAGGTGATCTTGTGGCGCTTGCCGGTGCGGAACATGGCGACGGCGTCCCAGTGGGCAGCCTCGACCAGCACGTTGGTGGTCGTCTCCGACATCTCGGTGGTCTCGCCGCCCATGACGCCACCGAGGCCGATGATCCCGGAGTCGTCGGTGACGACCAGGTCCTCGGACGTCAGGGTGCGGGCGTTCCCGTCGAGCGTGGTCATCCGCTCGCCCTCGGCCGCCCGGCGGACCCGGATCGCGCCCTGCAGCTTGTCGAGGTCGTAGCCGTGGATCGGGCGACCGGTCTCGAGCATCACGTAGTTGGTGATGTCGACCGCCAGCGAGATCGGGCGCATGCCGGCGTGGATGATCCGCTCCGCCAGCCAGGCCGGGGTCGGGGTGGCCGGGTCGAAGCCGGTGACCGCGCGGGCAACGAAGACCGGGCAGCCGACCGGGTCGTCGACGAGCACCGGGTAGCCCTCGCCGTTCGATGCGGACACGTCGCGCGACGTCGGGTCGTGGAACGGCACTCCGTAGGCGAGCGCTGCCTCGCGAGCGATGCCGCGCAAGGAGAGGCCGTACGCGCGATCCGGGTTGATCTCGAACTCGATGACCTCCTCGCGGAGGCCGAGCACCTCGAAAGCATCGTCGCCGGGCTTCCCGGCATCGGCCGGGAGAACGATGATGCCGTCGTGATCGTCGCCGATGCCGAGCTCGCGGCTGGAGCAGATCATCCCGGCGGAAACATGCCCGTAAGTCTTGCGCGCGGAGATCTCGAACCCGCCCGGCAACACGCCACCGGGCAGTACGACGACGACGAGATCGCCGGGCTGGAAGTTGTGCGCGCCGCAGACGATGCCCTGGGGCTCTCCGGTGCCGTTGGCGTCGCCGACATCGACGGTGCACCAGTTGATGGTCTTGCCGTTCTTCTGGGGCTCGGGTTCGACGGTCAGGACCTTGCCGACGACGAGCGGCCCGGTGATTCCCTCGGCGGCGTTGTGGATCGCCTCGAGCTTGAGCCCGAGGTCGGTGAGCCGGTCGGTGAGCTGCTCGGTCGTCACGTCGGCCGGCAGGTCGACGTACTCCTTGATCCAGGAGAGCGGTGCCTTCACGGCGGTGTCAGAGCTCCGTTCCGAAAGCGGTGGTGAACCGCACGTCGCCCTCGAAGAGCGCGCGCAGGTCGGCGATACCGTGGCGGAACATCAGGGTCCGGTCGATGCCCATGCCGAACGCGAAGCCCGTGTAGCGCTCGGCATCGACGCCGCATGCCGTCAGGACCCGCGGATTCACCACGCCACAACCACCCCATTCGATCCAGCCCTCCCCCTTGCACGTCCGGCAGGAGGAGGAATCGACGCCCTTGCAGACGAAGCACTTGAGATCCACCTCGGCGGACGGCTCCGTGAACGGGAAGTACGACGGCCGGAACCGGGTCGTGACGCCCTCGCCGAACATCTGGGTGGCGAAGTGGTCGAGCGTGCCCTTGAGGTGAGCCATCGTGATCCCCTCGTCGACGGCAAGGCCCTCGACCTGGTGGAACATCGGGCTGTGGGTCGCGTCGTACTCGTCGGTTCGGAACACCCGGCCGGGGGCCACCACGTAGATGGGCGGCTCCTGCGACAGCATGGTGCGGGCCTGGACCGGCGAGGTCTGGGTGCGCAGCACCACCCCGGTTCCGGCACCGTGGACCGCGTCCGCGTCGGTCTCGTTGCCGTCCGGTGCGGTCCAGAACGTGTCCTGCATGGTGCGGGCCGGGTGGTCGGCGCCGAGGTTGAGGGCGTCGAAGTTGAGCCACTCGGCCTCGATCACCGGACCCTCGGCGACCTCCCACCCCATGGCGACGAAGATGTCGGCGATCAGCTCGGAGCCGGTGGTGATGGGGTGCCGGGCGCCGGCGGGGAACCGGTCGGTCGGGAGGGTCACGTCGACCGTCTCCTCGACCAGGATCCGCGCGGCGTGCTCGGCCTCCAGGACCTCCTGGCGGGCGGCGAGCGCCTGGTTGACCTCGCCGCGGGCGCGGCCGACCCGTTGGCCGGCTTCCTTCCGGGCCTGCGGCGGCAGAGCGCCGATCTCCCGGTTGGCAAGGGCGAGCGGCGAACGGTCGCCCGCGTGCTCGGCGCGGACCCGCTTCAGCTCGTCGAGGTCGGCCGCTGCTGCGATCGCGGCGACGGCGGCGTCGCGGGCCGCGTCGACCGCCTCGGGCTGCACGGCAGCAACCTCCACGGGGTCGTAATCGGTATTGGGTCCGGACACGGGCGTCAGTCTAGGAACCGACGGTCGCTCGCAGCGAACCGGTTACCCAGGGTGGACGGGCCAGGTCGAGGTTACGCAGGCGCCACCGCCCGGTCGATCCGCGATGGAGACCGTGCCGCCATGGGCGCGGACCAGGCCGTTGACGATGTAGAGCCCCAGGCCGGAGCCGCCGCCGGAGCTCGCCGTCCAGAACTTGGTGAACACCCGCTGCCGCAGCTCCACGGGGATGCCGGCACCCTCGTCGGTGACGGTGATCGCGACGTACGCCGGATCGGTCCGGTCGGCAGCCACGATCACTGCCACCTCGCCCTCACCGTGCCGGACGGCGTTCTCGACCAGGTTGGTGACGACCTGGGTGACCTTGTCCGGGTCCGCCAGGATCTGCGGCACCTCGTCGACGGTGAGCATGATCCGGCGCGACGTCGCGTGCTGGACCGACGCGACCACCCGCTCGGTCAGGACGGCGAGGTCGCAGGGCCGCGGGTGCATCTGGAGCCGGCCGGTGTCGATCCGGGCGACGTCGAGCAGCTCCGCGATCAGCCGGGTCAGCCGATCGGCGTCCGCGGCGACGGTGGTCAGCATCAGCTTCTTCTGCTCGTCGCTGAGCATGTCCCAGCGGTTGAGGAGGGCGTGCACGAAGCCCCGGACGCCGGTCAGCGGCGAGCGCAGCTCGTGGGCGACGGTGGCGACCAGATCGGAGCGCTCGCGGTCGAGGCGGTCTCGCCACCGGCCGGACCTGATGCTGACTGCGACGGTGTCGACCGGCCCACCGCGCGACTTCCGGTGGAGCCGAGCGGTGACGAGGACCTCGGTGCCGTCGGGCAGCAGCCAGGACTGCTCGGGCACGCCGGTCCGGGTCGTCAGTCCGCCGTACGGGTTGTTGCTCTCGACCCACCCGTTGCCGTCGTGGTCGCTCAGTGCCAGCACCGCGACGAGCGGAACCCCCGTCAGGTCCGCGGTGATCCCCAGCATCCGCTCGGCCACGGCATTGATGACCAGGACCCGGCCGTCCGGGCCGGCGAGCACGACGCCGTCGGGCAGCGCGTCGAGAGCGTCGTGCGGCGGCATGGCTGCAGACTAGACGGGCCGACATCGGTCCTAGGACGAGGCGGACCTCTGCACGCGCGCGCTCTCGTAGAGGCAGAGCGTGGCCGCGGTGGCGAGGTTGAGGCTCTCGGCCCGGCCGTGGATCGGGATCCGGACCCGGTGGTCGGCGAGCTCGGCCAGCTCGGCGGGCAGTCCCCACGCCTCGTTGCCGAAGAGCCAGGCCGTCGGAGCGGCGAGCAGCTCCTCAGCGTCGTAGAGGTCGACCTCTCCCCCGCCGTCGGCCGCGAGGACGGTGAAGCCCGCCTCCTTGGCCGCACGAACGGCGGCAGCCGGGTCGCGCTCGATCGCGATCGGCACGTGGAACAGGCTGCCGACGCTGGCGCGGACCGTCTTTGGGTTGTAGGCGTCCACCGAGTCGCCGGCGAGCACGACGCCAGCGGCGCCCGCCGCGTCGGCGCAGCGGATCACGGTGCCCGCGTTGCCGGGGTCCCGCACGTCGGCGCAGAGGGCGAGGAGTTCTCCGCGGACCTCCGCGAACGGCACGTCGAGGAAGTGGACCACGCCGACGATGCCCGCTGGCGAGACGCTGTCTGAAAGGCCAGCCATCGCCCGGTCGTCGACCAGCGTGACGTCGATGCTGGCCAGCAGCGCGGCGTACTGCTTCTGCGCCGCCTGGGTCGCAAAGACCTCGACGACGCGCTCAGGCACCTCGAGGGCACCCGCGACGGCCTTCGGGCCGTCGGCAAGGAAGAGCCGCCGCTCGGTTCGCACCGAGCGGCGGCTGAGCTTCCTTGCCTCCTTCACACGGCTGTTGGCCGTGGTCAGGGGTGTCACAGGTGGCTCAGGCCGAGGCCTGGGCCGGAGCGTTGACGTCCTCCGGCAGGGCGGCCTTCGCCTGGGCGACCACGCTTGCGAACGCAGCCGGGTCGTTGACCGCGAGGTCGGCGAGGATCTTGCGGTCGACCTCGATGCCGGCCAGGTTGAGTCCCTGGATGAAGCGGTTGTAGGTCATGCCCTCCGCGCGAGCGGCAGCGTTGATCCGCTGGATCCACAGGCGCCGGAAGTTGCCCTTGTTCTTCTTCCGGTCGTTGTAGCTGTAGACCAGGGAGTGGGTGACCTGCTCCTTGGCCTTGCGGTAGAGCCGCGAGCGCTGGCCGCGGTAACCGCTGGCGCGCTCGAGGGTCGTCCGGCGCTTCTTCTGCGCGTTAACTGCGCGCTTGACGCGTGCCATCTTCTACTCCTTGTTTCGAATGCTCAGGTGCGAGTGGCCGGTCAGAGACCGAGCATCTTCTTCGCGCGCGGGACGTCGTTCTTGGCGACCTCGACGGTGCCGGTCATGCGCCGAGTGACCTTGGAGGACTTCTTCTCCAGGTTGTGGCGCTTGCCGGCCTTCTCCCGCAGGATCTTGCCGCTGCCGGTCACCCGGAACCGCTTGCTGGCACCGGAGTGCGTCTTGTTCTTCGGCATCTCTTCGCTCTCTTCTTCTTAAAGGTCGATGTCGGGGTCGAGCGCCTCGTTCGCGCGCTTCGGCTTCTTCTGGTCGGGCGTCGCCGGCTGGTGCGCGACGCGCTCCGCGTGCTCGGCTGCCTTCTCGGCGTCGCGCTCGGCGGCGGCCTCCTGCTTGGCGGCCTTCACCTCGGCCTTGGCCTCGGCCTTCTTCTTGTTCGGACCCAGGACCATGATCATGTTGCGGCCGTCCTGCTTGGGCGACGACTCGACGAAGCCCAGCTCCTCCACGTCCTCAGCCAGCTTCTGCAGCAGCCGGAACCCGAGCTCGGGGCGGTGCTGCTCGCGGCCGCGGAACATGATCGTGATCTTGACCTTGTCGCCGGCCTTGAGGAACCGCACGACGTGACCCTTCTTGGTCTCGTAGTCGTGCTGGTCGATCTTGGGTCGGAGCTTCATTTCCTTGATGACGACGTTGGTCTGGTTGCGTCGCGCCTCACGGGCCTTCTGGGCGTTCTCGTACTTGAACTTCCCGTAGTCCATGAGCTTGCAGACGGGTGGCTTGCCCATCGGAGCGATCTCGACGAGATCCAGGTCGGCCTCCTGGGCCAGCTTGAGTGCCTGGTCGGTCGGGACGATCCCGACGGTCTCGCCGTTGGGGCCCACGAGTCGGACCTCGGGTACCCGGATCCGCTCGTTGATACGCAGCTCGGTGCTGATGTGTCCTCCAGTGTTGTCGACAGTGTTGTCGGTGCCGGGAGCGCTGCTGCCTCGAAAAGCAACAAACGGCTCCCGCTCGTCCAAGCGGAAGCCAGTCGCAACCCCGTCAACCGCACGCCTGCGCGCACGACCGGGTCTCACGGACCGGAACCCGACGACCTTCACTGCATGGCGGCCGATGCGGGTGGGAGACGTTGATGCTGCTGGTCCCCGCTTGAAGATCTCGTCACCCCCCGGTTGGGCAGAGAGTGACAGATCGGTCAACACGGAATGCTACCGGAATCATTCCGGCGGCGCAGAATCCTCGGCGCCGTCCACTCCCGACGTCGTGCTCCCCAGCCAGGCCCAGTGGCCGTCGGCCATCCGGACCGGGCGCCACCCTGCCGCGAGGCGTTGCAGGTCGTCGCCGGCCACGGTGAACGCTGCCGGGCCGGCGACGTCGACGACGAGGGCGTCGGCGCCCTCCTGGACCGCGGTGGCAGCAGCCAAGGGAGCCGCGACAGGCACCGGACGGGCCTCGCGGTCCCAGGCCTGCAGCGCATCGGTGCCGGAGAACGCGAGCAGTGCCCGGCGGCCGTCGGCACCCGTGAGCAGAACCGTGGCCATGTCGCTCGACTTGTCCTGGGCCAGCCCGGCGTCGTCGTACTCCACCTCACCGAGCAGGGCGACCACCGGCACGAGGAGCCGGGAACCCGCCAGCTCCGAGAGCAGCTCGGGATAGAGCAGGTCACCGGCGGCGTACTCCCGGAGCGACGCGAGCAACGACTCCTCGGCCGCGCCGTCGTCGTCGACGTACGGCGAGCCCTGGATCAGGCGCTGCTTGGCGTGCTGCTCGCTCACCGGATCATGGTCCCACCCACCGTGTCGGTGTCCGCAATCCAGGTCACGTGCGTGAAACGATGGGCAGATGGCGTCCGACTCGATCTCGCGCAACCGGCTGGCGGCCAGGCTCGACGCCGCCGTCCACGCGCAGAACGAACCGCTGTCGGCCCCGGTCTTCATCGTCGATGTCGACGCCTTCGACGCCAACGCCGCCGACCTGGTGAAGCGGGCGGCCGGCAAACCGGTCCGGGTCGCCTCGAAGTCGCTGCGGGTGCCCGCCTTGATCCGCCGCGCGCTGTCGCACGAAGGCTTCCGCGGCATCCTCGCCTACACGCTCGCGGAGGCGCTGTGGCTGGAGGAGCAGGACATCAGCGACGACATCGTGGTCGCCTACCCGACCGTCGACCGGGGCGCGCTCAGACGGCTGGTCGCCTCGCCGCGAGCGGCGTCGCGGATCACGCTCATGATCGACGACGTCGCGCACCTCGACGCCGTCGACGCGGTCCGGGCGTCGACGGCGGTCCCGGTGCGGGTCGCCATCGACATCGATGCCGGCCTGCTCGTCGGCGGTCGGCACGTCGGCCCCAAGCGATCCCCGCTGTACGACGCACGCGATGTGGTCTGCCTCGCCCGGGTCGTGGGCGACCGGGCGGGCTTCCAGCTCGCCGGCGTGATGACCTACGAAGGGCAGGTCGCCGGCGTACCGGACGCGGTGCCGCGGCAGCGGGCGAAGTCGCTCGTGGTCCGTCGCCTCAAGGATGCGTCGGTCTCCCAGCTGCGAGCCCGGAGGGCCGCCATCGCGGACGCCCTGCGCGACGTCACCGAGATCGGGTTCTGGAACGCCGGCGGCTCGGGCTCGATCGAGTCCTCGACGGCCGACCCGGTCGTCACCGAGGTGACAGCGGGGTCGGGCCTGCTGGTCCCGTCGCTCTTCGACCACTACCAGGCGTTCGAGCCGCGCCAGGCCTCGTTCTTCGGCCTCCCGGTGACCCGCCGCCCGTCGCCGGACGTCGCCACCGTGCACGGCGGCGGTCTGATCGCCAGCGGCCCCGGCGCTGCCGACCGGCTGCCGGTCCCCTGGGCACCGGCCGGGCTGCACCTGACCGGACTGGAGGGTGCGGGTGAGGTCCAGACGCCGCTGACCGGCCATCCCGCGGCACTGCTGCGGATCGGCGACGTGGTGTGGTTCCGCCACGCGAAGTCCGGCGAGCCGTTCGAGCACACCACGGCCGTGCACCTGCTCTCCGGGGAGCGCCTCGTCGAGAGCGTGCCGACCTACCGCGGGCATGGCCTCGCCTTCTGAGGCGGCGGCCGTTCCGGGCTCGCCGCACGAGGCGGCACGGCTGGTCGTCGACCTCGCCCACTCCCGTGGGCCGACCCTCGGCGACACCCGTCTGGTCTCAATCGACGGCCCGGCCGGATCCGGCAAGTCCACGCTGGCATCGGCCATCGCCGCGCTCGACCCCGACGCGCACCTGGTCCACATGGACGACCTCTACGACGGCTGGGAGGGCCTCGGCTCGGTCTCACGTCAGCTCAGCACGCTGGTCCGCCCGCTCGCGCTCGGGAAGCCCGGGTTCTACCGGCGCTACGACTGGCACCGCGGCGAGTTCGCGGAGACCGTCGACGTCGATCCCCCTCCGCTGCTGCTCCTCGAGGGTGTCGGATCCGGCAGCGCCGAGCTGCACACCCTCATCACCGTGCTGGTCTGGGTCACTGCGCCCCGAGCACTGCGGCGAGAGCGTGGACTTGCCCGCGACGGCGCGGCGCTCGCCCCCCAGTGGGACGGATGGATGCGTCAGGAGGACGCACTCTTCGCCGGCCAGCGAACGGCGGACCGGGCCGACATCGTCGTCGACGGCACGGGCGCGGAGACAGCCCGGCTCAAAGCACCGGGCTGACTCCCAGGACTCCGGCCAGGACCGCCACTAGCCGCAGCGTTCACGTCCCCCGAGTCCGCCGCCGAGGCCGCCCGGGTCTGTTCGACCGCCCACGGCGGCCAGGTCGTGATGAGCGCCGCCATGCGCGCTGTCGTCGGCGTCGATCAAGCCCTGTCGACGCCGCGAATGTCACGACGGTCTTCGCCGACGCCGTGCTCGAGCACCTCGTCGACGCCGCGGCGACAGTCACCACCGAACTCCTCGGACAATGCCCGCGCGGCGGTCGTCTCGATCTACCGCATCCGCACCGGCAGCGACCACCATGGGTTCTACCATTCCTGGATCAGCGGATTCGCGGAGTCCCGAGCGCGGCTCGGGGAGGACGAGGTCAGACGAGCGGAGGAGCGCGGTCTCGCGCTGTCCTACGACGAACTCGTCGAGCGGGCCACCCAGGTCATTCGACAGGGCTCGTCAGCGCCGGTCGACGAGCGCGCGTAGCTCAGCGACCGCGGTGCGGGCCCGGGCGCCGTCGGAGGCGTGGATCCCCATCACCGAGATGGTGGTGCCGTCGTCCAGGTCCATCGTCGGCCACGGCGCACCCGGAGGCATCTGGAGCGAGACCACCTGCGCCCACTCGAGCTCCCGCTTGCGATAGCCGTTGACCACGACGAGACGGTCGTCCGCCGCGGTCACCCGCGAGCGGGCCAGTCCGTTGAGGAGCCCGACGCCGAGGCAGATGAAGCCGATCACGGTGGCGCGCTGCAGCAGGCTGATCGCGTCCTTCGTCTGCTGCGGGAAGGTGATCCACATCCCGGCGAACGCGGCGACGAGGAAGACCGAGAAGACGAGGGCTGCGATCCGCGGTCCCAGCGGTCGCCAGGTCCTGGGCAGGGCGAGATCGGTCACAGGCGACAGGCGTGGATGTCGGTGAGCAGGATCGCGCGCGCGCCGAGGTCCCAGAGCTCGTCCATCAGTCGTTGAGCACCGTCGCGCGGCACCATCGCGCGCACGGCAACCCACCCGTCGCGCTGGAGCGGGGAGATCGTCGGACCCTCGATGCCCGGGGTCTTCGCGAGAGCGGCGTCGACGTTTGTCGTTGCGATGTCGTAGTCCATCATCACGTAGCCGCGGGCCACGAGGACGCCCTCGACCCGCCGCTTGAAGACCTCGAACGCCGGTGAGCCGTTGCCGGTCCGGGTGATGAGCACGGCCTCGGACTCGAGGATGGACTCTCCGAACACCTCGAGACCGGCGCGACGCAGGGTGGTACCGGTCTCGACGACGTCGGCGATCACGTCGGCGACACCGAGCTGGACGCTGGTCTCGACCGCGCCGTCGAGGCGTACGACGTGCGCCTCGATGCCGTGGGTGTCGAGGTAGCTCTGCACGATCCCGGTGTAGGAGGTGGCGATCCGCTTGCCGGTCAGCTGGGCGAGGGCGTCGTACTCGCCTTCGGGGCCGGCGAACCGGAACGTGCTGCGGCCGAACTCCAGCGACATGACCTCCTCGGCCTTGGCGCCGGAGTCGAGCAGCAGGTCGCGTCCGGTGATGCCGACGTCGAGCGTGCCTTCACCGACGTACAGCGCGATGTCGCGGGGCCGGAGGTAGAAGAACTCGACGTCGTTCTCGGAGTCGACGAGCCGGAGCTCCTTGGTGTCGGTGCGCTGCCGGTAGCCCGATTCCTTGAGGATGTCGGTTGCGGCTGCGGAGAGCGCCCCCTTGTTGGGGATCGCGATCTTGAGGCGGGTCATCGGTGTCCTAGTTGGGCGGGGCCCTATAGATGTGCGTAGACGTCGGCCGGCTCGAGGCCGAGGGCGAGCATGAGGACCTGGGCGTGGTAGATCAGCTGGCTGATCTCCTCGGCGGCCCGGTCCTTGCCCTCATGCTCCGCGGCCATCCACGACTCGGCGGCCTCCTCGACCAGCTTCTTGCCGATCTGGTGCACGCCGGCGTCGAGCGCCGCGACCGTGCCGGAACCGGCGGGCCGGGTCTGCGCCTTCTCGCTCAGCTCGGCCCAGAGCTCCTCGAACGTCTTCACAAGGGAGAACGTTACGGCGTGTGGCGCTTGACCTTGCGCAGGGTCTGAGCGGTGAGCAGCGCAGCGGACGTCGCCTCGTAGCCCTTGTCCTCCTTCGACCCCTCGAGTCCGGCCCGGTCGAGGGCCTGCTCCTCGGTGTCGCACGTGAGCACGCCGAAGCCGATAGCGACCTGGTGGTCGAGCGAGACCCGGAGCAGTCCGTCGGTCGCGGCATTGCAGACGTAGTCGAAGTGCGGCGTGCCGCCGCGGATCACCACGCCGAGAGCGATCACGGCGTCGTACTGCTGCGACGCGAGCGCGGCCGCGACCACGGGCAGCTCGAACGTGCCCGGGACCCTGACCACGACCGGCGCCTCGACCCGGTGGTCGCGGAACGCGCGCTGGGCGCCGGCGATGAGGCCGTCCATCACCCGGGTGTGCCAGCTCGCCGCGACGACGGCGACCCGCAGGTCATGGCAGTCGGTCGGCTGGGCGGCGGGGGCTCCGTGTCCGGCCATCAGTTCACTCCTGCCTCGAGGTCGGGGAGGTGGTGGCCCATCCGGTCGCGCTTGGTGAGCAGGTAGGCCAGGTTGTGGTCGTTCGGATGGGGAGTGAGTGGCACCCGTTCGGTCACCTTGATGCCGTAGTCCTCGAGGTTGCTGACCTTGTCGGGGTTGTTCGTCAGCAGCCGGACCTGGCTGATGCCCAGGTCGCGCAGGATCTGGGTCGCGGCGCCGTAGTGTCGTGCGTCGGCCGGCAACCCGAGGTCGAGGTTCGCGTCGACGGTGTCGCGGCCTCCGTCCTGCAGCTGGTAGGCCTGCAGCTTCGCGACCAGTCCGATGCCCCGTCCCTCGTGGCCGCGCAGGTAGACCACGACGCCGCGGCCCTCCTCGACGATCCGGTCCATCGCCTCGTTGAGCTGCGGGCCGCAGTCGCAACGACTGCTGCCGAAGACGTCACCGGTCAGGCACTCGGAGTGAACCCGGGTGAGCACCGGCTCCCCGTCGGTCAGGGCCGCCGGATCGCCGTAGACGAGGGCGACGTGCTCACTGCCGTCGACGGTGATCGTGTAGCCGTAGCTGGTGAAGTCGCCGTGGCTGGTGGGCAGCCGGGTCTCGGCCTCGCGGATGACGTGCAGCTCGGTGCGGCGGCGGTACTTGACGAGCTCCTCGATGGAGATCATCGCCAGGTCGTGCTCGTCGGCGAACGCCCGCAGCTCGGGTGCACGCTTCATCGTGCCGTCGTCGTTGACGACCTCGACGAGCACGCCGGCCGGAGTGAGCCCGGCGAGCTTCGCCAGGTCGACCGCGGCCTCGGTGTGGCCACGCCGTACCAGCACGCCACCGTCGCGGTAGCGGAGCGGGAACACGTGGCCGGGCCGGGTGATCTCCCACGGCTCGGTCGCCGAGTCGGCGAGCACCCGCGCGGTGTGCGCGCGGTCGGACGCGGAGATGCCGGTGGAGACGCCGTCGCGGGCGTCGACCGAGATCGTGTAGGCCGTGCGCATCTTGTCCTTGTTGTGCGGCGTCATCAGCGGGATCTCGAGCCGGTCGAGCATGACGCCGGGCATCGGCACGCAGATCACCCCGCTGCTGTGCCGGATGGTCCACGCCATCAGCTCGGGGGTCGCCTTCGCCGCGGCGAAGATGATGTCGCCCTCGTTCTCGCGGTCCTCGTCGTCGACGACGACGACCGCCTTGCCAGCGGCGATATCGGCGATCGCGCGCTCGACCGGGTCGAGCCTCACCTTGTCAGTCATTTCTGGATCAGCCTTTCGACGTGCTTGGCGATGATGTCCGCCTCGAGGTTCACGGGGTCGCCCGGCTGCTTGACGCCGAGCGTGGTGCGGGTGAGGGTCTCCGGGATCAGGGAGACGACGAAGCTCTCGTGCTTGAGCTCTGCCACGGTGAGGGAGACGCCGTCCACGGTGATCGACCCGTGGAGCACCACGTAGCGGCGGATCGACTCTGGCAGCTCGATCTCGACCAGCTCCCAGTGTTCGCCGGGCGTCCGGGCGAGGATGGTGCCGGTCGTGTCGACGTGGCCCTGGACGATGTGGCCGCCCAGCCGGGTCTGCGGTGTGCAGGCGCGCTCGAGGTTGACCCGGTGCCCGACGCTCAACGCGCCGAGGGAGGTCTTGTCGAGCGTCATCTTCATGACGTCGGCCGTGAAGGATGCGTCGCCGCGGGTCGCGACGGTCAGGCAGCAGCCGTTGACCGCGATCGAGTCGCCGAGCGCTGCGTCGGTCGTCACCGTGCCTTCGACGGTGAGCCGTACGGCGTCGGACTGCTCCTCGAGGGCCACGACCGTGCCGAGCTCCTCGACGATTCCGGTGAACATGTCACTCCTCCTTCGCTGGAGTCGGTCGCAGCGTCAGCCGCAGGTTGATGGCGCTGTCGTCGGGGTCGTCGCTGCCGGGCAGGAGCACGACCGTGTCGACCAGGTCGAAGCGCAGCGCCTTGTCGATGGTGCGGATGCCGAGCGAGCCGACCGCCGACTTGCCGCCGCCCATCAGCATCGGAGCGACGTAGACCAGCACCTCGTCCACGACCCCCGCCTTGAGGAACGCGGCCGCGAGCTTCGGGCCGCCCTCGAAGAACACGTGGTGCCGGCCGTGCTCGCGGTAGAGCCCCTCGAGCGCGGCCAGCGGGTCGTGCGTCCGCAGCTGCACCGTCTCGGCGTGGTCGTCGAAGATCCGGCTCTCCTCGGGCAGGTCGCGCTCCCCCATCACGACCCGGAGTGGCTGTCGCGGCAGTGGCTCGCCGTCGGCGTCTCGGACCGTCAGCTGCGGATCGTCGACGGCGACCGTGTTGCTGCCGACGAGCATCGTGTCGCAGAGGGCGCGCAGCACGTGGGTGTCGCGACGGGCGGCCGGGGACGAGACCCAGCGCGAGCTGCCGTCGCGCGCGGCGCTACGCCCGTCGAGGGTGGTGGCGAACTTCCAGGTGACGAACGGTCGCCCGTGCTGGTGGGCGAACGTCCACGCCCGGTTGAGGGCAGCGGCGTCGTCGGCGAGCAGGCCGGCGTCGGTCTCGATGCCTGCCGCCGCGAGGGCATCCAGTCCGCCCTTCGCGAGCGGGTTGGGGTCTCGCTGCGCGACCACGACCCGCCGTACCCCGGCGTCGATCAGCGCCTCGGAGCACGGTCCCGTGCGACCGGTGTGGTTGCACGGCTCGAGCGTGACCACGACGGTGGCGCCTCGCGCCAGGTCGCCGGCGACCTCGAGCGCCTCGATCTCGGCGTGCGGGTGGCCGGCGCCGTGATGGTAGCCCTCGCCGACCACCGCGCCGTCCGC
Organism: uncultured Actinomycetota bacterium; assembly: GCA_963846535.1. Lineage (GTDB taxonomy): Bacteria > Actinomycetota > Actinomycetes > Propionibacteriales > Nocardioidaceae > Nocardioides. The sequence goes on along the minus strand of CAWJWK010000003.1, from coordinate 326,279 downwards.
GGCGAGCACCACGCAGCCGACCCGGGGATTCGGGCCGAGCGGCACGCCGGGCGACGCCGCGAGCTGCAGCGCACGCTGCATCGCGTCGTACTCCTGGGCGAATGTCTCCGCCACTGCTGTCCTCTTCCGCTGTCCGTACTGTCCTCTGCTCGGACTCCGGGGATCAGCGGGCGTACGACGTCGTGGCTGGACCACCGACGTCGGCCGCTCGTGCGTGCACTTCCCATCCGGACTTTGACCGTCGGTCCAGGAGTTTCACCTGGTCAACCGATCACTGGCTGCGATCGGGTCGCGGACTTTCACCGCCGGCTCGGAGTTTCACCGACCCCAGAGCACGCGAGCTCTTGTGTGGTCAATGGTGGCACAGGGCCCCGGTATTCCCGCAACGTGTCCCTCGTCTCGGACGCGGGGTCAGGCGGTGGTGGCCTCTTCGGCCTTGGCCCGCAGCGCGGCGACCATCGCATCCGGGTCGTCGGCGGAGAAGACGGCGCTGCCCGCGACGAAGACGTCGGCGCCGGCCTCGGCACAGCGCTCGATGGTGTCGAGCGAGACGCCGCCGTCGACCTGGAGCCAGGTCTCGATGCCGTGCTTGTCCATCAGGGCTCGCGCGCGGCGGATCTTCGGCAGGCAGAGGTCGAGGAACTGCTGACCGCCGAAGCCGGGCTCGACCGTCATGATCAGCAGCATGTCGAGGTCGGGAAGCAGGTCCTCGTAGGGCTCGATCGGGGTGGCCGGCTTCAGCGCCATCGACGCCCGCGCGCCCGCGGCCCGGATCTCGCGGGCCAGCCGGACCGGCGCGGCCGCTGCCTCGACGTGGAACGTGACCGAGGCGCAGCCGGCTTCGACGTACGCCGGCGCGTTGCGATCGGCGTCGCTGATCATCAGGTGAGCGTCGAGCGGGATGTCGGTCGAGCGGGCCAGTGCCTCGACCATGGTGGGACCGAAGGTCAGGTTCGGCACGAAGTGGTTGTCCATGACGTCGACGTGGATCCAGTCCGCGCTGGGGATCCGCGCCACCTCGTCGGCGAGCTTGCCGAAATCGGCGTTGAGGATCGACGGCGTGATCTGGATGTTCCCCACGAGCGGGCAGTCTAGTGAGGATCGGCGTCCGGGTCGGTCTTGCCCTCGGCGTCGTCGCGGTCGGCCCACTCCAGCAGCGGGGCGACGTCGAACACGTGGTCGTCGATGTCGTGGTGCAGGTCGCCGATCTCGCCGAACCGCGCCGGCACGGTGTGGATCGTGAAGTCCCGCGGGTCCGCGTCGTCGATCTCGTCCCACCGGACCGGCGTGGAGACCCGGGCGTCGGGCAGGCCGCGGAGCGAGTAAGCCGCGGCGATCGTGTGGTCGCGGGCGTTCTGGTTGTAGTCGACGAACACGTGCGCGGGGTCACGGTCCTTCTTCCACCAGGCGGTCGTGACCAGGTCGGGGGCGCGGCGCTCGACCTCGCGGGCGAAGGCGAGCGCGGCGCGTCGTACGACCTTGTGGTCGCCGTCCGGACGGATCCGCACGTAGACGTGCAGCCCCTTGCTGCCGCTGGTCTTGGGGAAGCCGACCGCACCCAGCTCGGCGAGGACCTCGTGGGCGACGTGGGCGACCTTGCGGATGTCGTCGTACGTCGACTCCGGTCCCGGGTCGAGGTCGATCCGCCACTCGTCGGGCTGCTCGGTCTGCCCGCGGCGGCTGTTCCAGGGGTGGAACTCGACAGTGGACATCTGGACCGCCCAGATCACCGCGCCCAGCTCGGTCACGCACAGCTCGTCAGCGGTGCGACCCCAGCGCGGGAAGTAGAGCTGAACCGTCTCGACCCACGGCGGGGCGCCCGCGGGAAGCCGCTTCTGGTGCACCTTGTCCCCCGCCAGGCCCTTCGGGAAGCGGTGCAGCATGCACGGGCGCTCCCACAGCGCGTTGACGATGCCGGGGCCGACGGCGAGGTAGTACTCGACGACGTCGAGCTTGGTCGCCCCGGCCTCCGGGAAGTAGACCCGGTCCGGGTTGGTCACCTTGACGACCCGGTTGTCGACCTCGATCTCCACCGACGGGCTCGCCATGGGGCGAGCCTATCGGCGGCGGCGGACGCTCAGCGCCAGCCGAGGGCGGGTGCGACCTCGGTGAGGATCGATTCGATGACGTGGGCGTTGTAGTCGACGCCGAGCTGGTTGGGCACCGTGAGCAGCAGCGTGTCCGCCGCGGCGATGGCCTCGTCAGTACGCAGGTGGTCGACGAGCGCGTCCGGCTCGGCGGCGTAGGAACGGCCGAACACCGCCCGCATGTTGTCGATCTGGCCGACCTGGTCGGCGGAGTTCCGGTCGCCGCCGAAGTAGGCGCGGTCCAGGTCATTGGTCAGCGCGAAGATGCTGCGGCTGACCGAGACCCGCGGCTCCCGCTCGTGCCCGGCCTCCCGCCACGCCTCGCGGAACGCTTCGATCTGCTTGCGCTGCTGCACGTGGAAGGGCTCGCCGGACTCGTCCGCCTTGAGCGTGGAGCTCATCAGGTTCATGCCGAGCTCTCCCGCCCACCGCGCGGTGGAATCGGACGCGGCACCCCACCAGATCCGGTCGCGCAGGCCGTCGGAGTGCGGCTCGATGCGGAGGAGCCCGGGCGGGTTCGGGAACATCGGGTGCGGGCTGGGCTCGGCGAACCCCTCGCCGCCCAGCAGCTCGAGCAGCACCTGCGTGTGCCTCCGCGCCAGATCGGCGTCCGTCTCGCCCTCGGCGGGAGCGAACCCGAAGTAGCGCCAGCCCTCCACCACCTGCTCCGGTGAGCCGCGGCTGATGCCCAGCTGCAGCCGACCGTCGGCGATCAGGTCGGCGGCGCCGGCATCCTCCGCCATGTACAACGGGTTCTCGTAGCGCATGTCGATGACGCCGGTGCCGATCTCGATCCGCTGGGTCCGGGCGCCGATGGCCGCGAGCAGCGGGAACGGACTCGCCAGCTGACGGGCGAAGTGGTGCACCCGGAAGTACGCGCCGTCGGCACCCAGCTCCTCCGCGGCGACCGCGAGGTCGATCGACTGGTGGAGGACGTCGGCGGCGGACCGTGCCTGCGACGCCGGAGAGGGCGTCCAGTGCCCGAAGGAGAGGAAACCGATCTTCTTCACATCTGGTTCAACGTTCAACCAGACCACGCATTCCCGCCGCCCCTACGTCCGGCGCAGCAGCGCCAGGAACATCGCGTCGGTGCCGTGCCGGTGTGGCCACAGCTGGGCGGTGCCCGGCACCGGGCCGTCGGCGTCGCTGACCCCGTGCAGCAGCGGGCGGACGTCCTCGAGCGTCACCGCGTCACCGGACCCGAGCATCGACGCCACGACGTCGCCCGTCTCGGCACGCACGGGCGAACAGGTCGCATAGAGGACCACGCCGCCCGGGCGGACCAGTTGCAGGGCGCTGGCGAGCAGCCGACGCTGCAGCAGGACCAGCATCAGGAGGTCATCAGCGCTACGGCGCCAACGCGCCTCAGGACGCCGTCGCAGGGCACCGAGGCCGGTGCAGGGAGCGTCGACCAACACCCGGTCGGCACTTCCGGCGGCGAGTGGTGGCCGGGTGCCGTCAGCGGCGACGACGCCCGCCACCCCAGGCTCTTCGGTGCTGCCTCCCAGCGCGCGGCACACCAGTCCGGCCCGGTGCACGTGCTGCTCGATCGCCAGGACTCGGGCACCGCGTTCGACCGCGAGCGCGGCGAGCAGCGCCGCCTTGCCACCTGGGCCGGCACAGAGGTCGACCCACAGCTCGTCGGTGCCCGTGAGTGGGGCCTCCGCCAGGGCGAGCGCGACCAGCTGGGAGCCCTCGTCCTGCACGCCGGCGCGCCCCTCGGCGACGGCTGGAATGCGAGCCGGGTCTCCGCCGTCGAGAATCACGCCGTACGGCGAGTACGGCGTCGGCGTGCCGGGCAGCTCGGCCGCGGTCGACCGCCCGGGCCGCGCGACCAGGGTGACCTTGGGCGGAACGTTGTTCGCTGCGAGCACCGCATCCAGGTCGGCGTCGGGCGCGGCGACATCGAGCAGCTCGACGACCCAGCGCGGATGGCTGTGCTTGATGGCGAGGTGGTCCAGCCGGGCCACCCGTGAGCCAGACGGATCCGGGGCGACCTCGGCGATCCAGCCGTCGAGATCCTGCCGCGCCACGCTGCGGAGCACCGCGTTGACGAAGCCCGCCGCACTGCGGCCTGCCTTGCCGTGCGTGAGGTCGACGGTGCTGCTGATCGCGGCATGGGCGGGGACCCGCATGCCGAGCAGCTGATGACAGCCGATTCGCAGGAGATCCAGGATCCCGAACTCGACGCGCCTCAGCGGTCGGTCGATGCAGGCGGCGAGGATGGCGTCGTACGTCCCCTGCCTCCGGATGGTCCCCGCGGCCAGCTCGGTCGCAAAGGCAGCGTCTCGGGTGTCGAGGCCGGCCTTCGCCACGACGGACGGCAGCACCAGGTTCGTGTAGGCGTCCTCGGTCCGCACCAGGCGTAGCACCTCCAGCGCGGCGCCCCGCGCGGGGTCGACCGGCCGCGCGGGCGGCCGTCGAGGTGGTCGGGAGTCGGGCATCGGATCCCGCCGACTCACGCGAACTTCGCGCCGTCGGCGAGCCGGGCGCCACGTGCCCAGTCGGCGGCCGGCATCTGCTTCTTCCCGAAAGCCTTCACATCGCCCAGCCGGACCGGCAGCGTGCTGGTGCCGACCAGGATCTCCGACTTGCCGACGGAGAGCACGCCCGGACCGAGCTCAGGGCCGTTGGCCATCGGCGTCACCGGGCCGAGCTTGACCCGTTCGTCGTCGTAGGTGGTCCAGGCGCCGGGTCCCGGTGTGCAGGCGCGGATCCTTCGGTCGGTCGCGACGGCCGTGTCGCCCCAGTCGATCCGGGCGTCGTCGACGGTGATCTTCGGCGCCAGCGAGACCCCCTCGGCAGGCTGGTCGCGCGCCTCCAGGAAGCCGGTCTCGATCCCGTCGAGGGTCGCAACCAGCAGCTCCGCCCCGCCCGCCGCCAAGCGTCCCAGCAGATCCCCGGCCGTGTCGGTCGGACGCACGGCCTCGGTCATCAGCCCGAAGGTCGGGCCGGCGTCGAGCGCTTCGACGATCCGGAACGTCGTCGCCCCCGTGATCTCGTCACCCGCCCAGATCGAGTGCTGCACGGGCGCCGCCCCGCGCCAGGAGGGCAGCAGCGAGAAGTGCAGGTTGACCCAGCCGTGGACCGGGATGTCGAGCGCGCTGCGCGGGACGAGCGCTCCGTAGGCGACCACGGGGCAGCAGTCCGGTGCCAGCTCGCGGAGGGCCGCCTGGAACTCGGGATCGCGCGGGTGGTCGGGCTTGAGCACGGGTACGCCGAGCTCGCCCGCCCGCACCGCGACCGGGCTCTCGGTCAGGCGGCGCCCCCGCCCGGACGGCGCGTCGGGTCGGGTCACGACACCGACCAGCTCGTGCTCCGACCCGGCAATCGCGTCGAGGGCGGGGAGGGCGACCTCGGGCGTGCCGGCGAAGACGACCCTCACAGTCCGAAGCCCCCGGTGCGGTGGGGCGAGACCTGCACGGTCGGCCGCTCGAGCCCGAACCACTCCGACTCCCGGATCTCCCGCATCGCGGCCTTCCGGGCATCGTCGTCGAGCCGGTCGATGAACAGCACGCCGTCGAGGTGGTCGGTCTCGTGCTGGATCGCCCGCGCGAGCAGCTCGGAGCCCTCGATCCGGACGGGATCGCCGTACATGTTGAAGCCGGTCGCGACCACGGAGAGCGCCCGGATGCAGTCGTAGGTCAGCTCGGGGAGCGACAGGCAGCCCTCGGGGCCGTCCTGGACCTCCTGGGAGAGGTCGAGGGTCGGGTTGATCAGGTGACCGACCTCGCCGTCGACGTACCAGGTGAAGACCCGGAGCCCGACACCGATCTGCGGCGCGGCGAGGCCTGCGCCGGGGGCTTCGAGCATGGTGTCGGTCAGGTCGGTGACCAGCTGACGCAGCTCCGCGTCGAACTCGACCACCTCGATCGCGCGGCGCCGGAGCACGGGATCGCCGAAAAGTCGGATCGGTCGGATGGCCACACGGCGAGTCTAGTGGGGCTCGATGACACTCCCGCGGCGAGCACCGGCTGCGGCACGCTCGCTCAACTCAAAACAGGTCGGTGGGGTCGACCTGGATCCGGACGGGATCGAGCTTGCGGGCCGAGCGGAGTCGCTGGAGCTCGCCGAGAGCGGCGGAAAGCGCCGCACCGTCGGCTCGCGGCACCCGGACGACGGCTCGTTCGTCGTCGTCGGCCGCCCCAGGGAGCGGAGCCAACGGTCCGAGCACGTCGGCGTGCTCAGGGAGGTCGAGGAGGGTCAGCGCGTCGTCAAGCGCGCCGGGCGCCGCGCGCAGGGTGGCGACCCGGGTCGCCGGCGGCAGCCTCGCGTCGCGCCGGTCCTCGGCCTCGCGGCCGGCGAAGCCGGGTTGGTCCCACCGCACCAGCGCCTGCAGCGCCGGCACCGCCTGGTCGCCGACGGCGAGGGCGCGGCCGCCGGGGCGCAGGAGGGCAACGGCGTTGGACCACCGACGCAGCGCCTCCTCGGCGGCACGCAGGCTGTCGCGAGCGAGCAGGAGCCAGGTGTCGAGGAGGACGACGACGGCGTAGCCCTCCTCGGCGACCGGCTCGGCCCCCGGGGTTGCGACGACGATCCGGCGCTCGGCGTCGACCGTGGCGCGTACCCGGTCGCCGCTGGAGGTGACGACCGGCACCGGCGCGAAGGCGCGGCCGAGCTCGTCCGCCGTGCGCGCGTCGCCGATGACAGGGGCCCGCAGCCCGCGCCCGCCGCACTCGGCGCAGGCCCAACCGGGGGCCTCCGTGGCGCACCAGCGGCAGCGGGGCGGCGTGGTCGGCCCGGTGAGCTCCAGTGGTCCGGCGCACGCGCCGCAGCGCGCAGGGGTGCGGCACCGGTCGCAGGCAAGCCGGAGCACGTAGCCCGCCCGCGGCGTCTGCACGAGCACCGGGCCGCGCTCGAGACCCCACCGCACGGCGTCATGCGCCTCCTTCGGCACCCGGGCTGCGCCGGAGAAGGGATCGTGCTTGTGTCCAGCGCCCGCAATCCCGATCAGGGCGCGATCGCGCACGGTGGGCCGGTCCGCGGCAATCTCCTTGGCCCAGCCCGTCCGCAGCAACTGGTCGGCCTCGACGCTGCGTGAGAACCCACCAACCAGCGCGGCACAGCCCTCGATCTCCGCCCGTTCGAGCAGTACCTCGCGAGTGTGGGGGTACGGCGCGCGCGGCTCGGCGTGCAGGTCGTCGCCGTCGTCCCAGATCACGACCAGGCCGAGATCGTGCACCGGGGCGAACGCGGCGGAGCGGGTGCCGACCACAATCCTGCGGGCGCCACGGCTGACCATCAGGAAGTCGCGGTAGCGCAGACCAGGCCCCGCGTCAGCCTGCAGCGTGACGTGATGGTCAGGTCCCATCAGCTCCTCGAGGGCCGCGTCGACGCGGGCGACATCGCGATGGTCCGGGACGCAGATCAGCACTCCGCGGCCGTTGACCCGTGTCGCTGAGGCCAGCCCGGCGAGGCGGCGGGGCCAGTCCTCCCCCGGTGCCGCGATCCAAACGGCGCGGGGCGAGCCGCCCGTCATGAGATGGCGTCGGAAGGCCGGCGCTGCCGGGTAGGCCGTCCAGGGGCTCTCGCCGTGGCTGGCCGGCCTCGACTCGAACGGCGGCTCCGGGGGCGAGGGCTTCTTCTCGGTCGTGGCGTGCCGCGGTGGCACCGCGAGGCGTCGTACGTCGGAGCTCACGCCTGCGTAGCGCTCGGCGAGCCTGCGGCACAGCTCCGCGACCGCCGGCGTCAGGACCGGCTCGGCGCCGACGGTCTTCCGCAGCGGGGCCAGCCGCCCGTCGTGCTCGGTCGCACCGGTGCGCTCGACGACGTAGCCGTCGACGTCCTGCCCGGCAAAGCGCACCTTGACCCGCACGCCCGGGCGCGCCTGGTCGGCCATCGATGCCGGCACCGCGTAGTCGAAGGTGCGGTCGAGGTGAGCCAGCGGCAGGTCGACGAGCACCCGTGCAACGGGATCGACCTCGGCGAGCTCGACGGGCGCGGCCTGCTTCGCCCGCCGCGCCCGGGCCTTGTCGCCCGACGCCCGCGCCGCCGCGCGCGCCATCCCGGGCAGCGCGGCATCGGGCTCGTCGGGGCTCACGGCCCGTTGTCTACCAGCAACCCCCGCACCTATGCCGAGGCGGCGCGAATGACCCGCAAAAACACGTCGAGTCGGCTCATCATCAGATGAGCCGACTCGACGATGAGCAGCGATCAGACGCCCGCGGCCGCCTTGAGGGCCTCGGCGCGGTCGGTCCGCTCCCACGTGAACTCCGGCAGCTCTCGGCCGAAGTGGCCGTAGGCAGCGGTCATCGCGTAGATCGGGCGCAGCAGGTCGAGATCACGGAGGATCGCGGCGGGGCGCAGGTCGAACACAGAGAGCACCGCCTCCTGGATCTTCTCGTCCGGGATCACTCCGGTGCCGAACGTCTCGATGAAGACACCGACCGGGGCGGCCTTGCCGATCGCGTAGGCGACCTGCGCCTCGCAGCGGCGGGCGAGGCCGGCTGCCACGACGTTCTTGGCGACCCAGCGCATGGCGTAGGCAGCGGAGCGGTCGACCTTCGACGGGTCCTTGCCCGAGAACGCACCGCCACCGTGACGGGCCATGCCGCCGTAGGTGTCGACGATGATCTTGCGACCGGTCAGGCCCGCGTCACCCATCGGACCGCCCACGACGAAGCGGCCGGTCGGGTTGATGTAGAGCTTGTAGCCGTCGGACGGCACCGAGTCCTTGAACATCTCGAGCACCGGCTCGATGACGTTGACCTCGATGTCCTTCTGCAGCTGGTCCTGGCTGACGTCCTCCGCGTGCTGCGAGGACACCACGACCGCGTCGACGCGGACCGGGCGGTCGTCCTCGTCGTACTCGATGGTGACCTGGGTCTTGCCGTCGGGGCGCAGGTACGGGAGCGTGCCGTCCTTGCGCACGGCGGTGAGGCGCTCGGCGAGCGTCTGCGCGATCTTGATCGGCAGCGGGAACAGCTCCGGGGTGTCGTCGCAGGCGTAGCCGAACATCAGGCCCTGGTCGCCCGCACCCTGGCGGTCGAGCTCGTCGCCGGAGCCGCCGACCCGCTCCTCGAACGCGTCGTCGACGCCCTGCGCGATGTCGGCCGACTGGGCGCCGATCGCGACCTGGACGCCGCAGGAGTTGCCGTCGAAGCCCTTCTCGGAGGAGTCGTAGCCGATCTCGAGGATCTTCTTACGCACGAGCTGCGCGACCGGGGCGTACGCGCTGGTGGTCACCTCGCCCGCAACGACGACGAGGCCCGTGGTGAGCAGGGTCTCGACCGCCACCCGACTGGTGGGGTCGTGCTCGATCAGGTAGTCCAGGATCGTGTCGCTGATCTGGTCTGCGATCTTGTCCGGGTGTCCCTCGGTCACCGACTCGGAGGTGAAGAGGCGTCCAGCCACGTTGTTCTCGCTTTCGGATAAGGCGTCTTGACGGGGGCTATCAGAGCTAATTGCCGCCGGTCCAACGATACGAGGACCAACAGGTGATGCGCGGGAGTCTCACGAAGAAGACAGCCGGTAGGCCACCTGGTCCCAGATGACGTGGGCGAGAGCGCCTTTGCTCCCCCGCGGCACGTCGACCGCGGTCCCGTCGGCGGCCAGGATAACGGCCTCGTTGTCGTCGGCGCCGAACACGGCGCCACCGCTGACATCGTTGACGATCAGCAGGTCGCATCCCTTGCGGGCGAGCTTCGCTCGCGCCAGGTCCAGCACCGATCCGGTGTCGTCGCCGGTCTCCGCCGCGAACCCGACCACCACGGTGTGGGCGCCCGGCCGGTGGGCCGAGAGCTCCTTGAGGATGTCGGGGTTCTGCTCGAGGGAGATGACCGGAGCCGAGCCGTCACCGGACTTCTTGATCTTGGTGTCCGAGAGGTGCACCGGACGGAAGTCGGCGGGAGCCGCAGCCATCACGACGGCGTCCGATCCTGCGGCGGCCGTGAGTACGGCGTCGCGCAGCTCGGCCGTAGACTCGACGCGGACCACCTTCACGCCCGCCGGGTCGGGCAGGGTGACGTTCGCAGCGACCAGCGTGACCTCGGCGCCGCGCGCGGCGGCGGCGCGGGCCAGCGCGTAGCCCTGGCGACCCGAGGAGCGGTTGCCGAGGAACCGGACCGGGTCGAGCTTCTCGCGGGTGCCGCCCGCCGACACGACGACATGGCGGCCGGCCAGGTCGAGGCCGCCGGCGCTCGGGCCGGTGGCAGCCCGTTCGAGCACGTCGCGGCAGAGCTCGAAGATCTCCTCCGGGTCGGGCAGTCGTCCCTTGCCGGTGTCGGCGCCCGTGAGCCGGCCCTCTGCCGGCTCGATGACCAGCACCCCCCGCGAGCGCAGGGTCGCGACGTTGGCCACGGTGGCGGCGTGCTCCCACATCTCGGTGTGCATCGCCGGTGCCATCACGACCGGGCAGCGCGCCGTGAGCAGCGTGTTGGTGAGCAGGTCGTCGGCCAGCCCGTGAGCCGCCTTGGCCATCAGGTCAGCCGTGGCCGGTGCGACCACGACCAGGTCCGCGGACTGTCCGATCCGGACGTGCGGCACCTCGTGGACGTCGGTCCAGACGTCGGTCGCCACCGGCTTCCTGGACAGCGCGGCCCACGTGGGCGTTCCGACGAACTCGAGCGCGGCGGCGGTCGGCACGACCGTCACGTCGTGCCCGGACTCCGTGAACTGCCGCAGCAGCTCACAGGCCTTGTAAGCGGCGATGCCGCCCGAGACCCCGAGCACCACGCGAGGCAGTGTCACCGGGGCCATCGGAAGGCTCAGATCACTCGACGGGGCCGCGGGCGGCCGCGGGCTTGACGGCCGCCGCAGCGGCCTCCTCCGCGGCGAGCTCGGCCGGGTCGATGTCCTCGCAGGTCAGCAGGTCGCCGTTGATCTCGCGGAGCGCGATCGACAGCGGCTTCTCCTGCACGTGGGTGTCGACCAGCGGGCCGACGTACTCGAGGAGGCCCTCGCCGAGCTGGGAGTAGTAGGCGTTGATCTGCCGCGCGCGCTTGGCGCTGTAGAGGACCAGCTTGTACTTGCTGTCGGTCTTGCTGAGCAGCTCGTCGATCGGGGGGTTGGTCACACCCACAGCGTCGATGTTCGGGGCAGACACGCGGTTGGCCTCACAGGTCGGTTGGCGATAAGAGAGAGCTCGGTCACCTGGGTGACCTGGATTATCCGGCGGCGCCGGGACCGAGCATCATCAAGGTTACCAACTGGGCAGCCGCATCGTGAACTTCGTGATTGATGATCGTCACGTCGAACTCCTCCTCGGCGGCCAGCTCCTCGACCGCGGTGGCGAGCCGGCGCTCCCGCTCTTCGTCGTTCTCGGTGCCCCGTCCGACCAGCCGGCGGACCAGTTCGTCCCACGACGGCGGCTTCAGGAACACGAACAGGGCCTCGGGCATCGTGCGGCGCACCTGGCGGGCACCCTGGAGGTCGATCTCCAGCATCGCCGGGCGGCCGGCGGCGAGCGCCTGCTCGACCGGCCTCCGTGGCGTGCCGTAGCGGTGGGCCCCGTGCACGACGGCCCACTCGAGCAATTGCCCCTCCGCGACGAGCCGGTCGAACTCGGAGTCGTCGACGAACAGGTAGTGGACACCGTCGACCTCGCCCGGACGCGGCTGCCGCGTCGTGGCGGACACCGAGATCCACACGTCGGGGTGGTCCTGGCGGACGGCCGCCGCGACTGTCCCCTTGCCGACGGCCGTCGGACCCGCGAGCACGACGAGACGACTCGGCCCAGCAGCGCCGGTCGCCGTCGCGTCAGTCACCCGCCGCGAATTCCCGTTCGAGGGCCGCGACCTGCTTCGTTCCGAGCCCGCGGACCCGTCGGGACTCGGCGATACCGAGACGCTCCATGAGCTGGCCGGCACGGACCTTGCCGAGGCCGGGCACCGCCTGGAGGAGGTCGAGGACCTTCATCTTGCCGACGACGTCGTTGACCTGACCCTCGGCGAGCACGTCGGCGATCGATGCGCCGGAGTTCTTCAGCCGGTTCTTGACCTCCGCCCGTTCACGACGGGCGGCGGCCGCCTTGGCGAGCGCGGCCTGACGCTGTTCGGGGGTCAGGGGAGGCAGAGCCACGTGCACAGATCCTTTGTGAGCGCCGCGTCGGCAGCGAGAGAAGCAACCAAGCCGCCACCCTAGTCAGGTGATCGTCGCACCGGCAATGCGGGGCGATCATCCGGCGCTCAGAGCAGGAGCGGCGTCTTGCAGACGTCGCGGGCGTGCTGCTGCACGCTGCTCATCGCCCGGCCGGTCGTGGTCGACACCAGCGCGACCGCAGCGGCGTCGATCGCGTCCTTCTGCTGCTGGTCGAGGCCGGCCGGTGGGTCACTCCGGTCGTAGGACTCCGGATCGACCCCGGCGGCGTCCAACGCGTCGACGAGGTCGTTGACCCGCTCGACGACGACCTCCCAGTCGTCGGCGATGTCGTCGGGCGCCTTCGCGGCCAGCGCCTCGAAGCTCGGCAGTGCCTGGATCAGTCCGGTCGTGTCGCCCCCGGCGTTGAGGGCGTCGCCGATGTCCGCCTGATGCGCCTCGACCTCCGCGCAGTACTCCTGGAAGCGCTCCGGGATCGCGTAGGGATCGTCGTCGTCGCTGCCGCAGCCGCCCACGGCGACGATCAGGGCCGCAGTGGCGCAGAGTGCGGAGACGCGACGAGTCACCGAGGTCACCCGAGCAGGCTCCGCAGCTCGTCGTTGACGCGCTCGACCGCGTCGCGCATCGCGGACGCGTCCGGGCCGAGGCGGAGCACGCCGCGGGAGGAGCTGACGACCACGTGGCGGGCGGCCGCCCCGAAGATCCTCATGATGTCGGCCACGGTGCCGCCCTGCTCGCCGTACCCGGGTGCCAGGATCGGGCCGTTGATCGCGAAGTCCAGACCCGCCCCGTCGATGGTCGCTCCCACGACCGCCCCGAAGGACCCGACGGGCTGAGCACCGCCGTTGAGCTCTCGCAGGTGAGTGAGCATGGCCGACGCGACGGTCCGACCGCCGAAGTCGTCGGAGGTGACGGCCTCCTGCACCTCGGGGCCCTCCTGGTTGGACGTCGCCGCGAGCACGAACAGGCCCGCACCGTGGATCCGGGCGGTCTCGACGAACGGGGTCAAAGAGCCGAAGCCGAGGTAGGGGCTGATAGTGATCGCGTCCGACGCGAGCGGGGAGCCGGGGTCGAGGTACGCCTCGGCGTAGGCCTGCGACGTCGAACCGATGTCTCCGCGCTTGACGTCGAGCAGCACCAGCGCGCCCGCCGCACGGGACTCGGCGATCACCCGCTCGAGCACCGCGATGCCGCGGCTGCCGAAACGCTCGTAGAACGCCGACTGCGGCTTCACGACCGAGCAGTACGGCGCGACCCCCTCGACGGCCGTGAGCGCGAACATCTCCAGCCCCTCGACCGTGTCGTCGAGGCCCCATTCGTGGAGCAGGCCGGCGTGCGGGTCGATGCCGACGCAGAACTGGCCCCGATCCGCCAGCGCGGCGGCGTAGCGGGCGCCGAACGGCTCGCTCATGAAATCCCCTTCAGGATCCGCCGCGGCCACAGCGGGCCGCCGTAGATGAGGCCGGTGTAGGCCTGGACCAGGTCGGCGCCCGCGGCGAGCCGCTCGCGGGCGTCGTCGGGCGTCGAGATTCCGCCGACACCGACGATGGTCAGGCCCGGACCGACGCGGCCACGGAGCAGCGACACGACCTCGGTCGCCCGGTCGCGCAGCGGAGCGCCGGAGAGGCCGCCGGCTCCCGCGGCCTCGACCAGCCCGGGCTCGGAGCGCAGTCCGGCTCGGCCGATCGTGGTGTTGGTGGCGATGATGCCGGCCAGGTCCTGGGCGAGGGCCAGGTCGGCGACCTCGAGCACGTCGTCGTCGGCCAGGTCGGGGGCGATCTTGACCAGCAGCGGCACCGGCTCCCGGCCGGCGTCGGCGGTCGCCCGGTCGGCGACGAGGCGGACGTGCTCGAGCAACGGTGCGAGCTTCCCGACCGCCTGGAGGTTGCGCAGACCCGGGGTGTTGGGCGAGCTGACGTTGACGACCAGATAGTCGGCGTACGGCGCCAGCAGCCTGGTCGAGGTCTCGTAGTCGGTCTCGACGGCGGCCTGGTCGTCGTCCGGCACGACCTTCGACTTGCCGATGTTGATGCCGAGCACCGGTCCGCCGCGCCGGCGCCGGCGCCGGGCGAGTCGCTGTGCCACCGCCGCGGCGCCGTCGTTGTTGAAGCCCATCCGGTTGACCACCGCCCGGTCCTCGGGCAGTCGGACCAGGCGCGGCCTGGGGTTGCCGGGCTGGGCCAGCGCGGTGACCGTGCCGACCTCGACGTGGCCGAAACCGAAGGCGCCGAGCTCCTCGTAGGCCTGTGCCGTCTTGTCGAAACCGGCGGCGAGCCCGAGCGGGTTGGGGAACGTCAGCCCCATTGCCCGGACCGGGGTGCCGGTCGGGCGCTTGGCCCGCCGGAGCACCGGGCCGGCCGCCCGGAGGGCGTCGAACGTGCGGTGGTGGGCGACCTCGGGGTCGAGCCGGGTCAGCCCGTGCTTGAAGACGGCGTCGTACACCGTCACCGCGGGGCCCACTCTTGAAGCGACTTGACGCCGACGTCGCCCCGGTGCAGCGCCTCGATGCCGTGGACGGCCGCGCCGAGCCCCTGCACCGTGGTGATGCACGGGATGTTGGCGCGCACCGCCGCCGTACGGATCTCGTAGCCGTCCAACCGCGCGGAGCCGCCGCTGGTCGCGCCGTGCGGGGTGTTGATGACCAGGTCGATCTCGCCGTCGAGGATCAGCTGGACGGTGGTTCGCTCCCCCGCCGGGCCCTCGCCCTCGAAGTGCTTGCGGACGATCGTCGTCTCGACCCCGTTGCGGCGCAGCACCTCGGCGGTGCCCTTGGTGGCGAGGATCTCGAACCCGTGGTCGGCGAGCACCTTGATCGGGAAGATCATGTGCCGCTTGTCGCGGTTGGCCATGCTCACGAACACTTTGCCGCTCGTCGGCAGCGAGCCGAACGCGCCCGCCTGCGCCTTCGCGAACGCGGTGCCGAAGTCGGCGTCGAGGCCCATCACCTCGCCGGTGGACTTCATCTCCGGTCCGAGCACGGTGTCGACCTGGCGGCCGTCGGGGGTGCGGAACCGGTTGAACGGCATCACGGCCTCCTTGACCGCGATCGGCTGGCCCGGCGGAAGGGAGCCGCCGTCGCCTTCGGCCGGGAGCACGCCCTCGGCCCGGAGGTCGGCGATCGACGCGCCCATCATCACCCGGGCGCATGCCTTGGCCAGCGGCGTGCCGGTCGCCTTCGAAACGAACGGCACGGTGCGGCTGGCCCGCGGGTTGGCCTCGAGGACGTAAAGCACATCGGAGCCGAGCGCGAACTGGATGTTGATCAGGCCGCGCACGCCGACGCCGCTCGCGATCGCGAGCGTCGCCTCGCGGATCCGTTGGATCTCGGAGTCGCCCAGCGTGATCGGCGGCAGGGCGCACGAGGAGTCGCCGGAGTGGATCCCGGCTTCCTCGATGTGCTCCATTACGCCGCCGAGGAAGAGCTCCTCACCGTCGTACAACGCGTCGACGTCGATCTCGACCGCGTCGTCGATGAACCGGTCGACGAGCACCGGGTGCTCCGGGGTGACCTCGGTGGCCCGCGAGATGTAGCTGGCAAGGGAGCTCTCGTCGTAGACGATCTCCATGCCGCGTCCGCCAAGGACGTACGACGGCCGCACCAGCACCGGGTAGCCGATCCGGTCGGCGATCCCACGGGCCTCCGCGAAGCTGGTCGCCATCCCGTGCTGGGGCGCGATCAGCTTGGCCTCGGCGAGCACCCGACCGAACGCACCGCGCTCCTCGGCGAGGTGGATCGCCTCCGGGCTGGTGCCCACGATGGTGACCCCGTTGTCCTTGAGCCCCTGCGCCAGCCCGAGGGGCGTCTGGCCGCCGAGCTGGCAGATCACACCGGCGACCGGCCCCGCCTGCTCCTCCGCGTGCACGATCTCGAGCACGTCCTCGAGCGTCAGCGGCTCGAAGTACAGCCGGTCGGAGGTGTCGTAGTCGGTCGACACGGTCTCGGGGTTGCAGTTGACCATGACCGTCTCGAAGCCGCCCACAGGATCAGAAACAGCGCTCAGCGCCAGGCTGGCGTGGACGCACGAGTAGTCGAACTCGATGCCCTGGCCGATCCGGTTCGGTCCGCTGCCGAGGATGATCACGGCCGGCTTCTCGCGCGGGGCTACCTCGGTCTCCTCGTCGTACGACGAGTAGTGGTAGGGAGTGCGGGCGGCGAACTCGGCCGCGCAGGTGTCGACGGTCTTGTAGACGGGCCGGATGCCGAGCGCGTGCCTGACGCCGCGGACCACGTCGGGGGTCATGCCCCGGATCTTGCCGATCTGCAGGTCGGAGAAGCCGTGCCGCTTGGCGTTGCGGAGCAGGGCCGGCGTGAGCTCGTCGGCCTCGATCAGCTCCTGCGCGGTCTCGTTGATCAGCATCAGCTGGTCGACGAACCACGGGTCGATGCCGGTGGCGTCGAAGATCTCGTCGGGCGTGGCCCCGGCGCGGAGCGCGTCCATGACCTTCTTCAGCCGGCCGTCGTGGGGCGTCGCGATCTCCTCGAGCAGGCTGCGCTTCGTTTCGGCAGAGTCGAGCTCGGCGTCGAAGTCTTTGTGCCAGTCGAACGGCGCCTTCTTGTCCTCCAGGGAGCGCAGCGCCTTCTGCAGCGCCTCGGTGAAGTTGCGGCCGATCGCCATCGCCTCGCCGACGGACTTCATGTGCGTCGTCAACGTGGGATCCGCACCCGGGAACTTCTCGAATGCGAACCGCGGCACCTTGACCACGACATAGTCGAGCGACGGCTCGAAGCTCGCCGGCGTGCTCCCTCCATCTTCGCGGCCAGTGATGTCGTTGGGGATCTCGTCGAGCGTGTAGCCGATGGCCACCTTCGCCGCGATCTTCGCGATCGGGAAGCCGGTCGCCTTCGATGCCAGCGCGCTCGACCGCGACACGCGGGGGTTCATCTCGATCACGATGACCCGACCGTCGTGGGGGTTGACGGCGTACTGGATGTTGCAGCCGCCGGTGTCGACGCCGACCTCGCGAATGATGCCGATGGCCAGGTCGCGCAGGTGCTGGTACTCGCGGTCGGTGAGCGTCATCGCCGGCGCGACGGTGATCGAGTCACCGGTGTGGACGCCCATCGGGTCGAGGTTCTCGATCGAGCAGATGATGACGACGTTGTCGGCCTTGTCGCGCATCACCTCCAGCTCGTACTCCTTCCAGCCGATGATCGACTCCTCGATGAGGACCTCGGTCGTCGGGCTGGCGTCGAGGCCGGCGCCGGCGATCCGGGCCAGGTCCACGTCGTCGTAGGCGATGCCGGAGCCGGTGCCGCCCATCGTGAACGACGGGCGCACCACCACGGGATAGCCGAGCTCGCCGACCGCCTTCTCGCAGTCGTCGAGGTTGTGGCAGACGAAGCTCTTCGCCACCTCACCGCCGATCTTCTCGACGATCGCGTTGAACGTCTCGCGGTTCTCGCCGCGGTGGATCGCGTCGAAGCTGGCGCCGATCATCTCGACGCCGTACTTCTCCAGGACGCCGTTCTCGTGCAGCGCGATCGCCGTGTTGAGTGCGGTCTGGCCGCCGAGGGTCGGGAGCACGGCGTCGATCGGCGTGCCCTGGTCGGCCTCGCGCGCGATCACCTTCTCGACGTACTCGGGGGTGATCGGCTCCACGTACGTCGCGTCGGCGAACTCCGGGTCCGTCATGATCGTCGCCGGGTTGCTGTTGACCAGGACCACCCGGAGACCCTCGGCCTTGAGCACCCGGCACGCCTGGGTGCCGGAGTAGTCGAACTCACAGGCCTGGCCGATGATGATCGGCCCGGAGCCGATCACCAGGACCGACGTGATGTCGTCGCGCTTCGGCACTACTCAGCACCCTCCATCAGGTCACAGAATCGATCGAACAGGTACGCGGCATCGTGCGGGCCGGCGGCCGCCTCGGGGTGGTACTGCACGGAGAACGCCTTCAGCTGTCCCCCTGAGGAGCGCAGCTCCAGGCCCTCGACGACGTCGTCGTTGAGGCAGACGTGGCTCACCGTGGCGGTGCCGTACGGCGTCTGGACACCATCGTCGAGCGGGACTGCGTCTGGCCATTGGACCGCGAACCCGTGGTTGTGGGCCGTGACCTCGACCTTTCCGGTGGTGCGGTCCATCACCGGCTGGTTGATGCCGCGGTGACCGTAGGTGAGCTTGTAGGTGCCGAACCCCAGTGCGCGGCCGAACAGCTGGTTGCCGAAGCAGATCCCGAAGTAGGGGATGCCGCGCTCGAGCACGGCCTGCAGCGTCGTGACGTCGGCGGTCGCCGGGTCACCGGGGCCGTTGGAGAAGAAGACGCCGTCGGGCGCGACCGCCTCGACATCGGCGATGGTCGCCGCGGCGGGCAGCACGTGCACCTCGATCCCGCGGGCGGCCATCAGCGCGGGGGTCATGCCCTTGATGCCGAGGTCGAGGGCCGCGACGGTGAAGCGCTTCTCCCCCACCGCCGGCACGACGTAGGCCGCGTCGACGCTGACCTCGCCGGCCAGGTCGGCGCCCTTCATCTCAGGCTGTTCGCGCACCCGCTCCAGCAGCGCCTCCGGGTCGGTCTCGGCCGTGGAGATGCCGCACCGCATGGCGCCGCGCTCCCGCAGGTGCCGCGTCAGCGCCCGGGTGTCGATCCCGCTGATGCCGACCACGCCCTGCGCCCGCAGCTCGTCGTCCAGCGACCGCCGCGAACGCCAGTTGCTCGCGCGTCGCGCAGGGTCGCGGACGACGTACCCGGCCACCCAGATCCGGCTGGACTCGTGGTCCTCGTCGTTGATCCCGGTGTTGCCGATGTGCGGAGCCGTCATCACGACGACCTGGCGGTGGTATGACGGGTCGGTCAGCGTCTCCTGGTAGCCGGTCATGCCGGTGTTGAAGACCGCTTCGCCGTACGTCTCCCCCTCGGCGCCGTAGGTGTCGCCGTGGAAGGTGCGTCCGTCCTCGAGCACCAAGATCGCCATCAGACCAGCTTCCCGTCCAGAACCGTCGGTCGTCCCCGGAGGAACGTCGCCTCGATCCTTCCAGGCAGCTCCATGCCGGCGTATGGGGTGTTCCGTGAGAGAGACGCGGACTCGGCGGCGTCGATGATTCTGGTAGCCGCTGGATCGTGGAGCACGAGGTTGGCCGGCGCGCCGACCTCGATCGGGCGACCGTGGTCGGGCACCTGACCGATCCGCGCGGGTGCGTAGGACATCCGCTCGGCCACGCCGGCCCAGTCGAGCAGGCCGCTGTCGACCATCGTGTGCTGGACGATCGACAGGGCCGTCTCCAGGCCGAGCATGCCGAACGCGGCGGCCGCCCACTCGCAGTCCTTGTCCTCATGCGGGTGCGGCGCGTGGTCGGTGGCGACGATGTCGATCGTCCCGTCGGCCAGGCCGGTACGCAGCGCCTCGACGTCGGAGGTCGAGCGCAGCGGCGGGTTGACCTTGTAGATCGGGTTGTACGTCGCCGCGAGCTCGTCGGTCAGCAGCAGGTGGTGGGGGCAGGCCTCGGCGGTGACGTTCCAGCCCTTGCGCTTGGCGTCGCGGACGATCTCGACCGAGCCGGCCGTCGACACGTGGCACACGTGCAGCCGGGAGCCGACGTGGGCGGTGAGCAGGCAGTCGCGGGCGATGACCGCCTCCTCCGCGACTGCAGGCCACCCGGCCAGGCCGAGCCGGCCGGAGAGCTCGCTCTCGTTCATCTGCGCGTCCTCGGTGAGCCGGGGGTCCTGGGCGTGCTGGGCGATCACGCCGTCGAACGCCTTGACGTACTCCAGCGCCCGCCGCATCAGCAGCGGATCGCTGACGCAGTGGCCGTCGTCGGAGAAGATCCGCACGCGGGCTGCCGAGTCGGCCATCGCGCCGAGCTCGGCCAGTCGCTCACCCTGGAGCCCGATGGTGACCGCGCCGATCGGGTAGACGTCGCAGTAGCCCGCCTCGCGACCGAGCCGCCACACCTGCTCGACGACGCCGGCGGTGTCGGCGACCGGCTCGGTGTTGGCCATCGCGTGCACGGCAGTGAAGCCGCCCATCGCGGCCGCCCGGGTGCCGGTCTCGACCGTCTCGGCGTCCTCACGGCCCGGCTCCCGCAGATGCGTGTGCAGGTCGACCAGGCCGGGAAGCGCGATCAGGCCCTCGGCCTCGATGACCGTGCCTTCGGTGGTCGAGTAGTCCGAGCCGCTAGGCGAGGACGTATCGAGACCCGGTGAGATCTCCGCGATCGTGCCGTCTGTGATGCGGATGTCGGTCGGTTCGCCACCCAGGATCCGGGCGTTCCTGATCAGGTACGACGTACTCACTCGTTGCTCTCGCTTTCGGATCCCCCGAGGAGGAGGTAGAGGACGGCCATCCGTACGGCGACGCCGTTGGTCACCTGCTCGACGATCACCGACCGTTCGGAGTCGGCCACGTCGGCGGTGATCTCCATGCCGCGCACCATCGGACCGGGGTGCATGACGATCGTGTGATCCTGCAGGGTCGCCATCCGCCGGCCGTCGAGGCCGTAGCGGCGGGAGTACTCGCGCGGGGTCGGGAAGAAGCCGCCCTGCATCCGCTCCCGCTGGACGCGGAGCATCATCACCGCGTCGGCCTTGGGGATGACCGAGTCGAGGTCGTACGACGTGTCGACCCCCCACGACTCGACCCCGACCGGCAGCAGCGTCGGCGGGCCGACCAGTGTCACGTCGGCGCCGAGGGTCTGGAGCAAGAGCGCGTTGGAGCGGGCGACCCGGCTGTGCAGCACGTCGCCGACGATCGCGACCCGCCGGCCCTCGAGACCGCCCGGTTTGGACTCGCCGAGGTGTCGCCAGAGCGTGAACGCGTCCAGCAGCGCCTGGGTCGGGTGCTCGTGGGTGCCGTCGCCGGCATTGACCACGCTCGACCGCACCCAGCCGGAGTGGGCGAGCCGGTGCGGCGCCCCGCTAGCGCTGTGCCGGATCACGACGGCGTCCGCCCCCATCGCCTCGAGGGTCAGCGCGGTGTCCTTGAGGCTCTCGCCCTTGCTGATGCTCGAGCCCTTGGCCGCGAAGTTGATGACGTCCGCGGACAGTCTCTTGGCGGCGGCCTCGAAGGAGATCCGGGTCCGGGTGGAGTCCTCGAAGAACAGGTTGACCACGGTGCGCCCGCGGAGCGCAGGCAGCTTCTTGATCGGCCGGTCCGCGAGCGAGCGCAGCTCGGCCGCGGTGGTCAGGACCAGCTCGGCGTCGTCCCGGCTCAGGTCGGCCGCGCTCAGCAGGTGCCGCTTCATTCCGTCACCGCCGTCTGCGACTCGATCGAGACGGCATCGATGCCGCCGTCCTCGTCGATCTCGGAGAGCCGGACGCTCACCCGTTCCGCGGTCGAGGTCGGCAGGTTCTTGCCGACGAAGTCGGCCCGGATCGGCAGCTCCCGGTGGCCACGGTCGACCAGGACCGCCAGCTGCACCGCTCGAGGCCGGCCGACGTCGTTGAGCGCGTCGAGCGCCGCCCGGATGGTGCGACCCGAGAAGAGCACGTCGTCGACGAGGACGACGACCTTGGCGTCGATGCCCTCGCCCGGGATCTCGGTGTGCATCAGGGTCCGCGCGGGCTTCATCCGGAGGTCGTCGCGGTACATCGTGATGTCGAGCGAGCCGACCGGGACGTCGTACTCCTCGACGGCGGAGATCCGGTCGGAGATCCGGTGCGCGAGCGGGACGCCGCGGCGCGGGATGCCGAGGAGCACGAGATCGCCCGCGCCCTTGTTGCGTTCGAGGATCTCGTGGGAGATCCGGGTGAGTGCCCGGCCGATGTCACGGGCGTCAAGAACGGTGCGGCCCATCTCCTGGGCTGTCGGGGCGGCAGGCATCAGCGCGCCGGACCTCCTTCTCCGCCTCACCGGACGGCTCGTTAAAGGATGTCGATCGTCGCCCACCCTAGCGCCTCACCGGCTGCCGGTCGAAAGGCGCGGTCACAAGGGGCAACGCATGACGAAGGGCCCGGAGAACCGGGCCCTTCGCCAGCGCCACTCAATAACGATCAACGGATCAGCGGAAGGCGTCCTTCACCTTCTCGCCGGCCTGCTTCAGGTTGGCCTTGGTCTGGTCGACCTTGCCCTCGCCCTCGAGGTCCTTGTCGTCGGCCGCCTTGCCCAATGCTTCCTTCGCCGCGCCGACCTTCTCGTCGGCTGCGTTCTCGAGCTTGTCCTGGTTGCCCATGTGGACCTCTCCTTCTCGCTCGGAAATGCGTACATCCGAAGAGGTACCCGGACTCCTGGGGCCGATCCGGTGCCGAAGCTCACAAGTTGCGGCTCAGCCGCTCGGCGCCCGTGTAGACGTTCATCGAGGCCCCGCGGAGGAACCCGACGAGGGTCAGGCCGTGGTCGTCCGCCAGCTCGGCGGCGAGCGACGAGGGCGCGGACACGGCCGCCAGCATCGGGACCCCCGCCATCACCGCCTTCTGCACCAGCTCGAAGGACGCCCGGCCACTCACCATCAGGATCGTCCCGCGCAGCGGAAGCAGGCCTTCGCGCAGCGCGTGGCCGATCACCTTGTCGACCGCGTTGTGGCGCCCGACGTCCTCGCGGATGCACAGCAGCTCGCCCTCGGCGGAGAACAGGCCCGCCGCGTGCAAACCTCCGGTCCGCTCGAAGACCTGCTGCGCTGCCCGGAGCCGGTCCGGGATCTCGGCGAGGAGGGCCGCACTCACCTCAAGCGGATCGTCGGCGACCGACCACGCCACCGTCGTACGGACCGCGTCGAGGCTCGCCTTGCCGCAGAGGCCGCACGACGAGGTGGTGTAGAAGTTGCGCTCCAACGAGAGGTCGGGCAACGGCACGGCCGGGTCGAGCTCGACGTCGACGATGTTGTAGGTGTTGGTGCCGTCGTCGGTTGCGCCGGCGCAGTAGCGAGCAGTGATGACGTCGCCTGCGGAGCGGACGACACCCTCGCTGACCAGGAACCCGACCGCGAGGTCGAAGTCGTCGCCCGGGGTCCGCATCGTGATGGTGAGCGCGCGCCCACCGAGCCGGATCTCCATCGGTTCCTCGGCCGCGAGTGTGTCCGGACGCGTCGAGACCTCGCCGTCCCGGATCCGAAGGACCGGCCGCCGAGCGGTTACCCGACCCATGGCTCGAGCCGGACGATGATGCCCTTGTAGGTGGGGGTGTTGCTCGCCTCGGCCACGCTGTCGAGCGGTACCAGGACGTTGGCCTCCGGGTAGTACGCCGCCGCCGACCCGCGCGCCGTCGGGTAGGACACCGCCCGGAAGCCCTCCAGCCGACGCTCGGTTCCGTCGTCCCACACGCTGACGACGTCGACCGGCGCCTGGTCCTCGACGCCGAGCTCGGCCAGGTCCTCGGGGTTGACGAACACCACGTGCCTGCTGTCGTGGATGCCGCGGTAGCGGTCGTTCATCGCGTACGGGATGGTGTTCCACTGGTCGTGCGACCGGATCGACTGGAGCACGAGGTGCCCGGGCGGCGCGACGAGGGACGCGAAGTCGTTGCACGAGAAGACCGCCTTGCCGCTGGCCGTCGGGTAGACGCCCTCGTTGACCGGGCTCGGCAGTCGGAAGCCCCCGGGGTGCGCCACCCGCTCGTTGAAGTCCTCGAACCCGGGTACGACCCGCGCGATCCGGTCGCGGACCAGGCTGTAGTCGCGCTCGAAGTCTTCCCAGGGGATCGAACCGCCCTCGCCGAGGATGCGCCGTGCGAGTCGGCAGACGATCGCGACCTCGCTCAGCAGGTCCGGCGACGCCGGGGCGAGACGCCCCCGGCTGGTGTGGACCTGGCTCATGGAGTTCTCGACGGTGACGAACTGCTCACCGGTTGCCTGGATGTCACGGTCGCTGCGTCCGAGCGTGGGCAGGATCAGCGCAGTCTCACCGCACACGGTGTGCGACCGGTTGAGCTTGGTCGAGATCTGCACCGTCAGCCGACAGCGCCGCAACGCCTCCTCGGTGACCGCACTGTCGGACATCGCACGGACGAAGTTCCCGGCGACGCCCACGAACACCTTGATCTGTCCGTCCCGCATCGCCCGCACACCGCTGACCGAGTCGAGGCCAGGCTCTGTCGGTGGATCGAACCCGAACTCGGCGCCGAGCGCCTCTGCCCACGAGGGAGGTCGCTCCCAGATACCCATGGTTCGGTCGCCCTGGACGTTGCTGTGACCGCGCACGGGGCAGACGCCCGCTCCTGGGCGACCGATGCTGCCCTTCAGCAGCAGGAAGTTGACGATCTCGCGGATGGTCGGGACGCCGTGCCGGTGCTGCGTCAGGCCCATCGCCCAGCACACGATGATCTTGTCGCTGCTGATCACCCGGTCGCGCAGCTCCTCGATCTCCGCACGGGTGAGCCCGGTCGCGGTGAGCACGGCGTCCCACTCGGTCGCCCGGACGTGGTCGGAGAACGCGTCGAAGCCGGTGGTGTCGCTCTCGATGAACGCCCGGTCCAGCACCGTGCCCGGATCCGCGTCCTCCGCCTCGAGGAGCAGCCGGTTCAGCATCTGGAAGAGCGCCAGGTCGCCGCCCAGCCGGATCTGCAGGTACTGGTCGGCAATCGTGGTGCCCCGCCCGACCACACCGCTCGGCCTCTGCGGGTTCTTGAACCGCTTGAGGCCTGCCTCCGGAAGCGGGTTGACCGCGACCACGGAGCCACCGTTCTGCTTCGTCTGCTCCAGCGCCGTGAGCATCCGGGGATGGTTGGTCCCTGGGTTCTGCCCCACGACGAGCACCAGGTCCGCGTGGTGGAGATCCTCGAGCGAGACCGTGCCCTTGCCGACGCCGAGGGTCTGGCCGAGGGCTGACCCACTGGACTCGTGGCACATGTTCGAGCAGTCCGGCAGGTTGTTGGTGCCGAAGGCGCGGGCGCACAGCTGCAGCAGGAACGCCCCTTCGTTGTTGAGCCGGCCCGACGTGTAGAACATCGCCTGGTCCGGCGTGTCGAGCACGTCGAGCTCAGTGGCGAGCAGGCCGATCGCGTCGTCCCAGCTGATCGGCTCGTAGTGCGCGCTGCTCGGCAGCTTCACCATCGGCTCGGTCAGCCGACCCTGCTGGTTGAGCCAGTAGTCCGACCTCTGGTCGAGCTCGGCGACCGAGTGCTCGGCGAAGAACTCGCGGGTCACCCGACGGCTGGTCGCCTCGTCGGTGACGTGCTTGGCGCCGTTCTCGCAGTACTCGTTCTTGTGCCGTTTCGCGGGCTCCGGCCAGGCGCAGCCGGGACAGTCGATGCCGCCGTCCTGGTTGAGGTTGTACAGCGTCAGGGCGGTACGACGGGCGCTGGTCTGCGACAGCGAGTACTGCATCGCGTGGGTCACGCCGGGGACTCCGGCCGCCCACGTCTTCGGCGGCGTGACGGTCAGCTCGTCCTGCGGATCTTCGATCGAAGCCATCTCTCTCCACGTCCTCGTGCACCGCTTGCCGCGAGCTCCTTCATCGTAGGCTGCGGCCGTGGACACCGACCTCGCCGGCTTGGTCGCCGATCTGCCCGCAGGGGTGGTCGTCACCGGTGCCGCCGAGATCGAGAAGTATCGCGAGGACTTCGCGCGGGACGGCTCGGCCGGCAAGCCGATCGCGGTGGTCCGCGCCGAGTCTGCCGAACAGGTGCAACAGGCGGTGCGGTGGGCGGCAGCGCACCGGGTCCCGGTCGTGCCGCGTGGCGCCGGCACCGGGCTCTCCGGCGGGTCGTCGGCCGTCGACGGCGGCATCACGATCTCGCTCGACCGGATGCGGTCGGTCGAGATCGACCCGGCCTGCCAGGTGGCGATCGTCGAACCGGGCGCGCTCAACGTCGACGTCAAGCGGGCGGCGGCCGAGCACGGCCTGTGGTACCCGCCCGACCCCTCGTCGTACGAGATCTGCTCGATCGGAGGCAACCTCGCCACCAACGCCGGCGGTCTGTGCTGCGTGAAGTACGGCGTGACGACCGACTACGTCCTCGGCATGGACGTGGTGCTCGCCGACGGCAGCCTGGTCCGGCTGGGTGGCAAGCAGATCAAGGACGTTGCCGGGCTGTCGCTGCTCAAGCTCTTCGTCGGGAGCGAGGGCACGCTCGGCGTCATCACCCGGGCGATCCTTCGGTTGATCCCCGCGCAGATCGCCGGTGCGACCCTCGTCAGCAGCTTCGCGACGATGTCGGAGGCGTCACGGGCCGTCGTCGCCATCCGCGCCCGGGTCCGGGCCTCGATGCTGGAGCTCATGGACAACACGACCATCAACGCCGTCGAGGACTGGCGCTCGCACGGCCTCGACCGAGCGACCGGTGCGCTGCTCATCGCGCAGTCGGACGCGCCCGGCGAGTCCTGCGCCGCCGAGGTCGCGATCATGAAGGCC
The DNA here is from genome assembly GCA_963846535.1 of uncultured Actinomycetota bacterium. Taxonomy (GTDB): domain Bacteria; phylum Actinomycetota; class Actinomycetes; order Propionibacteriales; family Nocardioidaceae; genus Nocardioides. Next base: position 299,937 of record CAWJWK010000003.1, on the reverse strand, counting down.
CGCTGCGAGGAGGCGGGCGCGGCCGAGACGTTCACGACCACCGATCCTGAGGAGGCCGCGATGTTCGTGGCCGGCCGGCGCAATGCCTTCCACGCCCTCGAGTCGCGCGGCAGCGTGCTGTTCGAGGACGTCGGCGTACCTGTGCCGCTACTCCCCGACCTCGTCGACGGCGTCGCGGCCATCGCCGCCCGGTCGAACGTCGAGATCGCCGTCGTCGCGCATGCCGGCGACGGCAACACCCACCCGATCATCGTGTACGACGCCGCGGATCCGGGCTCAGTCGCCCGGGCTCGCGCCGCGTTCGACGAAGTCATGGTCCTGGCCATCGCGCTCGGCGGCACCATCACCGGCGAGCACGGGGTCGGACGTGCCAAGCGAGGCGCTCTCCCGGACCAGGTCGGCGACGACGTGATCGCGCTCAGCTGGCGGGTCAAGGACGCGCTCGATCCCGACGGCATCCTCAACCCGGGTGCCGTGCTCCCTCCTCGCGGCGGCTGAGGCCGCTCAGGCCTTGCGCAGCCACCGGCTGCGCCGCCAGGAGATCTCCTAGCCGACTAGAGCGCCTGCGTCATGGCCGCGCACGCCGCCAGCCACGACCGCTGGGTCGCCGCACTCAGCTGGCCGTAGGGAACGACCGAGCCGGACACCAGGGCGGGGTCGTAGGGAACCCGGTGGACCCCGCGGGTGCGCTGCTCGTAGACCTGGACGAGATCGCTCGCGAGCCGGGCGTCGACCTTCTCGCCCGGGTCGGACAGCAGGGTGATCGTCCTGTGCTTGAGATGGGCGTAGCCGGCGTCCTGCAGCGCGTCGAGCATCCACAACCCGCTGTAGCCCGTGTCCTCCCGGATCGTGCTCGTCACGACGAGCAGGTCGGCGGTCTCGGCGGCCGCGAGCCAGTTCTCGGCACGCATGTTGTTGCCGGTGTCGATCAGGATCACCCGGTAGAAGCGCTGGAGCAGCGAGTGCACCTCGGCGAAGTCGGCGGCGTGGATGATGCCCGTGACGTCGGGCCGCTCGTCGGACGCGAGCACGTCGAAGTGCGCGTCCCCCTGCGACCGCACGAAGGCGCCCAGGTCGCCGATCCTGGCCCGGAACACGTCCTTGAACCGACCGAGGTCCTCGAGCAGCTCACGGGTCGTGTTGCGGTGACCGCCGCGCTGGCCGCGGATTCCGAGCGTGCCGCGGGTCTCGTTGTTGTCCCACGCCACGACTCCCCCGCCGCGGACGGTGCCGAACGTGTACCCCGCCGCCAGCACGCCGGTGGTCTTCGCGGCGCCGCCCTTGGGGTTGACGAACGCGATCGTGCGTGGGCCGGTGAAGTCCTTCTGGATCGCTCGCCGGTCGGCATGGAACGCCAGCTCCTTGGCGCCCATCCGCGGCTTGACCAGCCCGCCGCTGGCTCTACGGACTCGACCCCGCCAACCCCACATGGCGGGGCCGAGCCGGCCGTCGCTGTCGCGACGATCGAGGAAGTCGGTTGCGGTCATGAACCGGCGCGGCTCAGCGATGTGCTGCGGCGACGGCGCCGCGGGAGGAGGGCCCAGCGGCGGCGGGCCTGCCGGTGGGGCCGACGGCGGCGGAACGGTCGGCTGACTCACTGCTACCTCCCGAGATAGAGCGCAACGACTGCGCCGACTTTAACTCGCGAGAAGGGCGTCGAACAGCCTCACGGCCGGCAGCGTGGCGAGAGGCGTCGCGGACCGTCGCCTACCCGCGAGCCGACGACGGTCGGCCAAGGCCGGTCCGCGGCGCCGAAGACACGCTCGGCCAACTCAAAGCCGGAGCTCGTTGATGGCGTTCTCGATCGCGCGCCAGAAGGTCGGGTAGGCGTAGTGCATGGTGCGCAGCTTCGCCACGGGCACCGCGGCGTGCACCGCCGTGGCGATGAACCCGATCATCTCGCCGCCGGACGGGCCGACCGTCGTACCGCCGACCAGGACGCCGCGGTCGGCGTCGGCCACGACCTTGATGACGCCGTGGTTGCCCGCCTTGTGCATCCAGCCCCGGCTGGAGTGCGGCAGCTGGTAGCTCCCCGTCGTCACCCGGATGCCGGCGTCCTTGGCCTGCGCCTCGGTGAGGCCGACCGACCCGACCTCAGGGTCGGTGAAGGTCGCGCGGCTCACCGCGGTGTAGTCGGCCCACGGGCCGTCCTTGCCGAGGATCGAGCGGACGGCGATCTCGGCCTGGTACATCGACATGTGGGTGAAGAGTCCCTTGCCGGTGATGTCGCCGACGGCCCACAGGCTGTCGCCGGCCCGCATCTGCTCGTCGGTGTCGAGGAACCGGGCGCTGGGGTCGAGACCGACCGTGTCCAGGCCGAGGTCGGACAAGTTCGTACGACGCCCGGCCGCGACCAGCAGCGCGGTCGCCGTGAGCTGCTCGCTGCCGAGGGAGACGGTGAAGCCGGACCCCGCGTCGTGGTCGACCCGCTCGACGCTGACCCCGGTCCGCACGCCGATGCCCTCGGCCGTCATCGCCTCCGCGACGACGGCGCTCGCCTCCGGCTCCTCCGGCCCGAGGATCCGATCGGCGACCTCGAGGATCGTGACGTCGACCCCGAACCGCGCGAAGGCCTGGGCGATCTCGCAGCCGATGGCACCGCCGCCGAGCACGATCATGCTTTCGGGGAGGTCGGTCACCTGGACGACGTCGCGGTTGGTCCAGTACGGCGTGTCGGCCAGGCCCTCGATCGGAGGCACACCCGGAGACGTCCCGACGTTGAGCACCACGCCGCGGCTCACGTCGTACGCCTCGGGGCCGTCGGCGGTCTCGACCACGATCTTGCCCGGTCCGGCCAGCCGGCCGTGACCGCGCGCGAAGCGGCCGCCGTTGTCGATCAACCGATCGACGGCGACCTGGTCGTTCCAGGCGTCGGTGGCCTCGTTGGAGATCCGCTTCGCCACGGTCGACCAGTCGGAGGTCACCTCGACGGAACCGCCCAGCTCGGGCACCCGACCCGCCTCGGCCAGCGCGTTGGCCGCGCGGATCATCATCTTCGAGGGGATGCACCCGTAGTAGGGGCACTCACCGCCCACCAGGTTGCTCTCAACCCCCAGCACGGTGAGGCCGGCCTTCGCGAGCTGAGCAGCGACGTGCTCCCCTCCGGGCCCAAGACCGATGACGGCGACGTCGATGCTCTCGCTCATGGGTCCCACCCTAAGCGGATCACACGAGCGTTGGTTTGCTCTTCAGGATCGCGCCGAGGACACCGTTGACGAAAGACGGCGACTCGTCGGTGGAGAGGTCACGCACCAGCGCGAGCGCCTCGGTCACCGCGACGGCGTCGGGGACGTCGTCGACGTACAACATCTCGAAGACACCGATGCGCAGCACGTTGCGGTCGACTGCCGGCATCCGGTCGAGTGTCCAGCCCTGGGCGTAGGTCGACAGCACCTCGTCGATCCGGGCCTGGTGCTCGACGACGCCACGGACCAGCGTCTCGGTGTAGGGATTGGTCGGTGCCGCGCCCTCGGCGATCGACCGGTCGAGCGTCTCGCCGGCCGACTCTCGCCGGAGGTCCGCGGCGAAGAGGAGGTCCAAGGCCCGCTTCCGGGCCTTCGAGCGGGCGCCTCCTGAGGCCATCAGCCCTTCACTCGACCCAGGTAGGACGAGTCCCGGGTGTCGACCTTGATCCGCTCGCCCTGCTCGACGAACAGCGGGACCTGGATCTCGGCGCCGGTCTCGACGGTGGCCGGCTTGGTGCGGCCGGTGGCACTGTCGCCGACGACGCCGGGCTCGGTGTAGGTGATCGTGAGCTCGACCGAGGCGGGAAGCTCGATGAAGAGCACCCGGCCCTCGTTGGTGGCGACGATCGCCTCCGTGTTCTCGAGCATGAAGTTCTTGGCGTTGCCGACGATGGCGGGGTCGACCTCGGTCTGCTCGTACGTGCCGGTGTCCATGAAGACGTAGTTCGTGCCGTCGTTGTAGAGGTACTGCATCGTCCGGCGGTCGACCGTGGCGGTCTCGACCTTGGTGCCGGCGTTGAAGGTCTTGTCGACGTTCTTGCCCGACTCGACGTGCTTGAGCTTGGTGCGCACGAAGGCGGGGCCCTTGCCGGGCTTCACGTGCTGGAACTCGACCACCTGCCAGAGCTGGCCTTCCAGGTTGAGAACCATGCCGTTCTTCAGGTCGTTCGTCGATGCCATGCGTCAGCCTTCGTTTGCAGATGTCCAAGAGCGAGTCGGCCACACGTGGGGCCAGCGGAGAAGTCTAGTCGGCGCCTTCGGCAGCGATGAATTCGAGAGCCTGCCGGTAGCCGTCGATCCCCTGGCCGGCGATCACCTTCACCGCGTGCGGCGTCACCACCGATGTGTGGCGGAAGACCTCGGGGCGCTGCGAAGGTTCGGAGATGTGCACCTCGACCAGCGGTGCGGTCAGCTGCCCGCAGGCGTCGAAGATCGCGTAGGAGTAGTGCGTCCAGGCCGCGGCGTTGAGGATCACGGGCGTCTCGGTGTCGGCCGCCTGGTTGAGCCAGTCCAGCATCTCGCCCTCGTGGTTGGTCTGCCGGACGATGGCCTCGAGCCCGACCAGCTCGCCCCACCCCCGGCAGAGCTCGGCGAGCTCGCGGTGGGTCGTCGTACCGTAGATCTCCGGTTGGCGGCGACCGAGCCGGCCGAGGTTGGGTCCGTTGAGGACCAGCACCTTCTTCACGCGGCGCCTCCCGTCATCACTTCGTACGACGCGCGCAGGTGCTCCTCGGACGGACCCTCGAGCACCACCGGCTTCGCCAGCGCGTCGAGGACGACGAACCGCAGCAGGTTGCCGCGCGACTTCTTGTCGACCCGCATCGCGGCCAGCAGCTCGTCGAACCGGGCCCCGGCGTAGGTCGTCGGGAGGCCGACCGCGGCGAACGCTCGCGCGTGGCGGGCGGCCGTCTCGTCATCGAGGTGCCCCTCGAGCCGGGCGAGCTCGGCGACAAAGCAACAGCCGATCGCCACGGCCTCGCCGTGGCGCATCGTGTAGCCCTCGGCGCGCTCGATGGCGTGCGCCATCGTGTGGCCGTAGTTCAGCACCTCGCGACCCGGGTGCCCGGCCTCGCCGCCGGTCTCCTTCAGGTCGGCGACGACGACGTCGATCTTGACCCGGATCGCACGCTCGACCAGGTCGGGCAGGACCGATCCCTCGGGGTCGGTGGCCGCTGCCGGGTCTGCCTCGACGAGATCGAGGATCACCGGGTCGGCGATGAAGCCGCACTTCACGACCTCGCCCATCCCGGCGACCAGCTCGGCTCGCGGCAGGGTCAGCAGAGTGTCGAGGTCGACGAGCACGCCGGCAGGCTCGTGGAACGAGCCGACCAGGTTCTTGCCGGCTCCCGTGTTGATGCCCGTCTTGCCGCCGACCGCGGCGTCGACCATCGCGAGCAGCGTAGTGGGCACGTGCACGACGCGCACGCCGCGCAACCACGTCGCGGCGACGAAGCCGCCGACGTCCGTGGTCGCACCGCCACCGAACGTGACCACGGCGTCGGAGCGGGTGAACCCGGCGTCGCCGAGCGCGTCCCAGCACTGGGCCGCCACCTCGGCCGACTTGGCCGCCTCACCGGAGGGCAGCCCGAGCGCGAGGACGTCGTAGTCGGCCCGCAAGGCATCGAGCACCGGCTCGGCGAGGTGGTCGAGCTCGGCCGCGTAGAGGAACGCCACTCGCTGCACGCCGGAGCCCAGGACGGCGGGCAGCCGACCGGCGAGCCCGCGGCCCACCACGACGTCGTACGGCGCCGCGCCACCCACGTGGAGGACGATGTCGGTCAAGTTTCCTCGCTCTCGATCCTGGCGACGATCTCTGCCACCACCTCTTGCGGCGTCCTGCCGTCGGTGTCGACAGTCAGCTTCGCAAGGCCCTCGTAGACCGGGGTGCGCTCGTCGAGCAGCTGCTTCACCCGGGCCCGGATGTTGCCGAGCAGCAGCGGCCGCCCCACGCCCAGCCCGACCCGCTTGACGGCGTCGGTCAGGCCGACCCTGAGGAACACCACGCGCTGCTCGGCCAGCAGCGCCCGGGTGCCTTCATCGAGCACGGCACCGCCGCCGAGAGCGAGGACACCGTCGTGCTCGTCGAGCGCGGCAGCGACCGCCGTACGCTCCAGGCTGCGGAACGCCGCCTCGCCGTCGTCGACGAAGATCTCCTGCACCGGCTTGCCGGCCCGCGCCTCGACCGCGTGGTCGCTGTCGAGGAACCCCACGCCGAGCGCGTCGGCGAGCAGCCGGCCGACCGTCGTCTTGCCGGCACCCATGGTCCCGACGAGGACGGCGACGGGCTGGCTCACTTGTACCTCAGTGAGGCCAGGTAGCTCTCGGCGTTGCGGCGGGTCTCCTGGACGGAGTCCCCGCCGAATTTCTCGACCACGGCGTCGGCCAGGACCAGCGCGACCATGGCCTCGGCCACGATGCCGGCAGCAGGTACGGCGCACACGTCGGAGCGTTGGTGGTGTGCGACGGCTTCCTCGCCCGTTGCGACGTCAACCGTCCGCAGCGCGCGCGGCACGGTCGCGATCGGCTTCATCGCGGCACGGACCCGCAGGATCTCACCGGTCGTCATGCCACCTTCGGTGCCGCCGGAGCGGCCCGACACCCGGCGAAGGCCCTCGTCGGTCGGCACGATCTCGTCGTGCGCCAGCGAGCCCGGCGTGGCCGCGAGCTCGAAGCCGTCACCGACCTCGACGCCCTTGATCGCCTGGATGCCCATCAGCGCGCCGGCCAGCCGGGAGTCGAGCCGGCGGTCCCAGTGCACGTGCGAGCCGAGGCCGGGCGGGAGTCCGTGCACCACGACCTCAACGACGCCACCGAGCGTGTCGCCGTCCTTGTGGGCCTGGTCGATCCGTTCGACGATCAGCTTCGCGGTATCGGGATCCAGGCACCGGACCGGGTCCTCGTCGAGGCGGGTCACGTCGGACGGCTCGGGCCAGAGGCCGGCCGGCGCCCGCACCCCGCCGATCTCGATGACGTGGGACACGATCTGCGCGCCGACCGACTGCTCGAGGAAGTTGCTCGCCACCCGGCCGAGCGCCACCCGGGCGGCGGTCTCGCGGGCCGACGCCCGCTCGAGCACGGGACGTGCGTCCTCGAAGTCGTACTTCTGCATGCCGGCCAGGTCGGCATGACCCGGCCGGGGACGGGTCAGCGGCGCGTTGCGGGCCAGCCCGTCGAGGATCTCCTGATCGACCGGGTCGGCCGACATCACCTGCTCCCACTTCGGCCACTCGGTGTTGCCCACCTCCAGCGCGACCGGGCCGCCCTGGGTGCGCCCGTGCCGGACCCCGCCGACGATGCGCACCGCGTCGGCCTCGAACTTCATCCGCGCACCGCGGCCGTAGCCGAGGCGCCGCCGCGCCAGCGCGTCGGAGATGTCGTCGGTCGTGACCTGGACATGGGCCGGCAGGCCCTCGAGGATCGCGACCAGGGAGGGCCCGTGGGACTCCCCCGCGGTCAGCCAGCGCAACATGCGTCACATTCTCCCATCCATGGTCGCTCACTGGCTGCTGGGAGTGGTCGCGCGAGATTCGTCGTGCTCATGAGAGCAGGTGCAGGTCGGCGACGGTTGCGACCGAAGCGGCGCCGCATCCGCTCCGACCGGCGTGCTCAGCCGTACACCGCCGAGACCAGCGGCTCCCCGGCCACGATCCCGAGCCAGGCACCGACGAGCAGGAACGGGCCGAACGGGTAGGGGCGCTTGAGGACGGACCGGTCCCGCTTGACGATCGCGATCACCAGCCCCGGCACGGCGAAGGACAGGAAGGCCGCGTAGAGGCCGACCAGGAGCTGCCCGCCGCCGGCGTACCCGAGCACGCAGCCCAGCAGCGCCGAGAGCCGGACGTCGCCGAACCCCATGCCGGCCTGGCGGATGAACCAGAGCAGCCAGAACACGGTGCGCACGACGATCAGGCCGATCACGCCCCGGACCAGGTCGTCCGAGTCGCCGGTCGTCGCCCAGCGGACGCCGCCATAGGCCAGCGCGACCAGGGTCGCGGGCAGCACCACGATCGAGGGCAACAGGCGGGTGCGGTGGTCGACGATTCCCAGCAGGGTCCCCACCGGGACCAGTGCCAGCAGTAGCGGGAGTAGCCAGTGCGAACCGAGGGTCGCTCCGATGCCGGCGCCGGCAACGGCGGAGATGGCGGCGGCGACCAGCCCGAGGCGGGGCCGGCGACCCAGGTCGGCGTAGAGCTCCTTCGGCGGTTCCTCCAGCCGCGCCTGCTGAGCAGCGGTCAGCTCGGTGCCCTCCTCGGGCTCCGGGTCCGGCGGCGGCTCGGGGAGCACCCGGATGAGGTACGGCGTCAGCGCGCCGCCGATGCCGCAGCCCACCAGACCGATGAGCGCGGCGACCAGATGGTCGTTCACCTCGATCGCTCCCGGAGCGCCGCTTCGCCGGCAGCCCGCATCGCGGGCAGCGGGGCGGCGAGACCGGTGAAGGCTGTGAACTGCAGCGCCGCCTGGTGGACGAGCAGGTCGAGGCCGCTGACGACGGTGCCCGTCGCTGCCTCGGCCAGTGGCGTCGGCCAGGGGTCGTAGACGACGTCGAACAGCACCTCGGCGCCGCCGACCCGGGCGATCAGGCCGGGCGTCTGCGCGACGACGGGCACGGTGGAGATCACGACGTTCTCGTCGGCTAGCTCGACGGTGGCGAGGTCGAGGACCCGGACCCGCGGACCGCTCGGGTGCCCGGAGATGGCGGTGACCGTGTCCGATGCCCGCGACGCCGACCGAGCGGCGATCGCGATCCGTGTGGCGCCGAGCTCGGCGAGCGCGAGACCCGTCGATGCCGCCGTCGCGCCCGCACCGAGGATCAGAGCATCACCGATCGCGCCGTCGAAGCGCTCCCGGACGGCGGCGACGGCACCCGGCAGGTCGGTGTTGTCGGCGTGGATCTCGCCGCCGGCCAGCAGCAGCGTGTTGGCCGCCCGGACGAGGCGGGCACGGTCGCTCACCACGTCGGCGAGGATCATCGCCTCGCGCTTGAGCGGGGCCGTCACCGAGAGTCCGCGCCACTCGGGGCCGAGGCCGCGCACGAACCCGACCAGCTCGCCGGCCGGTACCTGGACGGCGTCGTACTCCCAGTCGAGGCCGACCGCGGCGTAGCCGGCCCGGTGCAGGACCGGCGACAGCGAGTGGGCGATCGGGTCGCCCAGCACGGCACACTTCATCAGCAGACGTCGGGATGGTCGTCGCACCACGAGCGGAGCTCGGCCTGGTACTGCAGGAACTCGTCGTAGGTCTCGGCGAACTTCGTCTTGCCGGTGTTGAGGTTGACCGTGACGTAGTAGTACCAGCCACCCTCCGCCGGGTTCAGCGCCGCGTCGATCGCTTCCTCGCCCGGGTTGCCGATCGGCCCGGGGGGCAGACCGGCGTTCAGGAACGTGTTGTACGGCGACTGCGTGTTCTCGCGCTCCTCCTGGGTCAGGTTCACGGTGAGCGGGCGTCCGAGGGCATAGTCGACCGTGGCATCGATCTGGAGCCGGCCGATCTGGCCGGCCTCGCCGGGGTTCTCGATCCGGTTGTAGATCACCTGGGCGATCTTCGCCATGTCGCGTCCGCGGCCCTCGGCCTGGACCAGCGAGGCCACCGTCATGATCTCGGCCGGCGAGTAGCCGTCGCGAACGTCGGCCGACGCCGCCTCGAGGTCGAGGTCACTTGCCGCCTGGCCCCAGCGCTCGACCATGTCCTGCAGCAACGACTCCGCGGTGTCGTCCGGAGTCAGCGGATAGGTCGCCGGGAACAGGTAGCCCTCGGGATTGCCGCGGGCGAAGCCGGGCAGCCCCAACGCGTCGACGTCGTCGAGCGCCCGCCTGACCTGCTTCCTCGAGAAGTCGGTGTTCTCCGCGATCCGGTCGACGATGTCGACGGCACGGAGGCCCTCGGGGATGGTGATCGTGGACTGGCTGAGGTTGGCCGGGTCGACGAGGATCTCGAAGACGTCGGACGCCTTCATCTCCTCCTTGAGCAGGTAGGTCCCCGCCTGGATCCCGCGGGCGCGCTCGTCGTCTGCGGCGTCCTCGAACGCCTCGGCCGAGGCGACCACACCGAGATCCTCGAGCTCGTCGCCCATCGACGGGATCGACTGGCCGGGATCGACCACGAACATGACCTCACCCGAGCCCGGGCCCGGATAGTCCTCCGGGTCGGCGAAGAGGTCCTCGAACCACGGGCCGACGACGTACTTCCCCGCGGCCGCGAGCAGCAGCGCCGCCACCGCGATGAACACCAGGATCGGCAGACACCCCGAGAAGCGCCTCGTGCGCCGCCTGCTGCCTGCCGCCGGCCTCGCGTCGTCCTGCAGGACGTACGGGTCACTCATGCGTCTCCTCGACGTCCTTCTCGGTCTGACCGGCGGCCCCCACGGCCACTACTTCTCCGGGCGCCCGACCTGTCGTCCGCTCTGTGTCGAGAGCGTGCTGCAGGATCACGACGGCCGCGACCTGGTCGACCACGGCACGCCGCTGCTGTCCCTTGCGTTGATCGCGGAGCATAGCCTCCGCCGTGACGGTCGTGAGTCGCTCGTCGACCAGGCGCACCGGCACCGGAGCGATCCGCTCCGCGAGTCGCAGCGCGAAGTCGCGGGTCTTCACCGCGGCCGGCCCCTCGGCGCCCGACAGGGAGCGCGGCAGGCCCACCACGACCTCGACCGCCTCTTCGGCGATCACCAGCTGCCGCAACCGGCGCAGGTCGCCCTTGCCCGTGCGGACGGTCTCGACCGGTGTGGCGAGGATCCCGGAGGGGTCCGAGCGGGCGACGCCGATCCGGGCATCACCCGGATCCACGCCAAGACGGACGCCGTGCCTCACTCGGTCGCCACAGCCGCCGTCACGGCCGCGAGCGCCTCGTCGATCCGGGACACGTCCGTGCCACCGCCCTGCGCCAGGTCGTCCTTGCCGCCCCCGCGGCCGTCGATGTACGGCGCCACGGCCCGGACCAGCTCGTTGGCGGACAGGCCGCGGCCCCGGCCGGCGTCGTTGACCGCCGCCACGACCGAGACCTTGCCGTCGGCGACACCGAGCACCACGGCGACGCCGGGAGAGTCAGCGGGCAGCCGGCCGCGCACATCCAGAGCCAGGGTGCGAACGTCGCCGCCGCCCGCGCCGTCGACCCGGTGGGCCACCAGCTTCACGCCACCGACGTCGAGGGCCGCGGCAGCGAGCGCGGCGCCGCCGGACAGGAGCTGGGCGAGCCGGACCCGCTCGATCTCCTTCTCGGCGGTCCGCAGCTTCTCGACCAGGTCGTTGACCCGCGCCGGCAGTTCCTCGGGTCGGGCCTTGAGCGTCTCGGCGAGCTGCGCCACCAGCAGGTGCTCGCGAGCGAGGAACTGGTAGGCATCCGTGCCGACGAGCGCCTCGACCCGGCGGACGCCGGAGCCGATCGACGCCTCGCCCAGCAGCTTGATGACGCCGAGCCGGCCGGAGCTCTGGGCGTGGGTGCCACCACACAGCTCGCGCGCCCACTCGCCGACGGACACGACCCGCACCTTGTCGCCGTACTTCTCGCCGAAGAGGGCCATCGCACCGGAGGCGACGGCGTCCTTCTGGGTCATCACCTCGGCGTGGACGGCGAGGTCGTCGAGGACGACGGCGTTGACCCGCGCCTCGACGTCAGCCATCACCGACTCCGGCACCGCGCCGGTGGCCGAGAAGTCGAAGCGGAACCGGCCGGGCGAGTTCTCCGAACCGGCCTGGGTCGCGGTCTCCCCCAGAGCCTCGCGGAACGCCTTGTGCACCATGTGGGTCGCGGTGTGGGAACGGGAGATCGCCAGTCGGCGGTCGGTGTCGACCTTGGCCTGGCCGGCGACACCGGCGGCGACCTCGCCCGACAGCACCTTCGCCCTGTGGACGACCAGCCCGGTGATGGGCGACTGCACGTCGCGGACCTCGAGCACGGCGCCGTTCTCGAGCTCGATGATGCCCTGGTCGGCGAGCTGGCCACCGCCCTCGGCGTAGAACGGGGTCCGGTCGAGGACGAGCTCGACCTCGTCGCCCTCGTGGGCCGCACCGACCACCGCCCCTTCGACGACGATGCCGCGGACCGTGCCCTCGTCGACCACGGTGTCGTAACCCGTGAACTCGACCGCACGGCCCATTCCGTCGGCAACCTCGCGATAGGCGCCGGTGTTGCGGTGTGTGCCCTTCTTGGCCTTGGCGTCGGCCTTCGCACGCTCCCGCTGCTCGGTCATCAACCGCCGGAAGCCCTCCTCGTCGACCTGGAGGCCCTGCTCGGCCGCCATCTCGAGGGTGAGGTCGATCGGGAAGCCGTAGGTGTCGTGGAGCTGGAACGCCTTGTCGCCGGAGAACACCTTGCCGCCGGACGTCTTCACCTCGCCCGCGGTGATGTCGAAGATGCTGGTGCCCGACTTGAGGGTGGCCCGGAAGGCGTCCTCCTCGGCATAGGCGACCGTGGAGATCCGCTCCCAGTTGGTGAAGAGATCGGTGTAGGTCTCGCCCATCTTGTCGCGACTGACCGGCAGCAGCTCGGGCAGGCACGGGTCGTCGTACCCCAGCAGCCGCATCGACCGGACGACCCGCCGCGCGAGCCGGCGGAGCACGTAGCCGCGGCCTTCGTTGTGCGGGGTCACGCCATCGTTGATGAGCATCATCGACGAGCGGATGTGGTCGGCGATGACCCGGAACCGTACGTCGTCGACGTGGTCGGCGCCGTACCGCTTCCCGGTGAGCTCCTGGGCCTTCGCGATGACCGGGAACATCACGTCGATCTCGTACATGTTCTCCGTGCCCTGGAGCAGGAAGGCGACGCGCTCGAGACCCATGCCGGTGTCGATGTTCTTCTTCGGCAGGGACCCCGCGATGTCGAAGTCCTCCTTGCTGCGGACGTCGGAGAGCTCGTCCTGCATGAAGACCAGGTTCCAGATCTCGAGGTAGCGGTCCTCGAGCTCGGCCGGCATGGCGAGCCGCTCGGTGCTCGCGAACTCGCCGTCCGGTCCGTACGACGCACCCCGGTCGTAGAGGATCTCCGAGCACGGGCCACCCGGACCGGGCACGCCCATGGACCAGTAGTTCTCCTTCGGACCGAGCTTCACGATCCGCTCCGACGGCAGGCCGGTGACCTTTCTCCACAGTGCGAGCGCCTCGTCGTCGCCGTGCAGGATCGACGGCCACAGCCGACTCTCGTCGAGACCCCAGCCGCCGTCGGCAACCGACTTGGTGACCAAGTCCCACGCCAGCTCGATGGCGCCTTCCTTGAAGTAGTCACCGAACGAGAAGTTGCCGCACATCTCGAAGAACGTCCCGTGCCGGGTCGTCTTCCCGACGTCCTCGATGTCGGGGGTGCGGATGCACTTCTGCACGCTGGTGGCGCGGTCGTAGGGCGGCGTCTCCTGCCCGAGGAAGAACGGCTTGAACGGCACCATGCCGGCGTTGACGAACAGCAGGTTCGGGTCGTCGAGCAGCAGCGACGCCGACGGCACTGCGGTGTGCCCGGCGGCCTCGAAGTGCCCCAGGAATCGCGTGCGGATGTCGGCGGTACTCAGGCCGCTGCTCATCGGTTGTTGCCTCTCTCGGTCTCGGATCCTTCGATCGCGGGTCGGGATCCGGAGGTTAGCTCCCGGTGGCGGGCTACCGCGATCTCATATCGCTGGCGCAGGTCCACCTCGGAGTCCGCCATCCCCTGGTGGAACTCGTCGCGGAACATCCGCGCACCCACGGACGCGGCACTCGCCCGGTCCCGGATGCCATCGGCCGTGAACGCCTCGGCCACCCGTCGCGCCTTCACCACGGCGTAGACGCCCGCCGCGGCACCGGCCGCGAACCAGAAGCCGCGCCTCACCCGTGGGACCTCATCCGGCCACGTCCGACGCGGAGAACGTGGCGCGCTGCCGCGCCTCCCACTCGCGTCGCGCCTGCTTCAGGTCCGTCTTGCGCTGCTTCCGGGAGCGCTTCACCTCGCGCTTCATCTCGAAGCGGATCCGGTTGCGCACCTCCGGGGCGAGCGCGCGCCGGAGCCCGGCGGCGATCGACGCGGTGCGGATCAGGCTCTCGCGCAGCAGGATGTCGACGAACTGCGGGCCCGGGACCGTGGGAACCAGGGCCAGAGGCCCGCCGGCGCGCCGCTCACCGAGGGCGGTGATCTTGTACTCCTTGTCGTCGACGATCGTGAGATCGGCGAGACGCAGGGTCTTCCGGGCCTCCTCGAGCTGCTCGGCCTCCGCGATCAACCGGGCCTGGAGGGTGTCGAGCTCGTCGCGGAGCGCATCGACGTCCGCTGCCGTGTTCGCGAGGACCTCGTCGCCCCGGGTGCGGGTACGCCGCAGCTCGCTCGCCAGCCACCCGACAGCAGCGACCAGCCCGATGACGAGGAGCACACCGAAGAGGGCCAACCAGTCGGGGACCACCAGCGCACTCGTCATGGGACGCAAGCCTATCCGTCCCCTTCAGCCGCCCAGACCGCGGATGATGCTCCGGACCCGCTCCCAGCGCTGCTTCACCGCGGCCTCGGCTCCCAGCTCGGTCGGCCGGTAGTACTCAGCGTCCGCGATCACGTCGGGGGCGTACTGCTGCTCAGCCACACCGAACGGCTCGTCGTGGGAGTAGACGTACGTTGCGCCGTGGCCGAGCTTGGCCGCGCCCGGGTAGTGCGCGTCGCGGAGGTGAGGAGGCACCGCCCCGATCTTCCCGGCCCGCACGTCGGCGATCGCGGCGCCGATGGCGGTCGTGACCGCATTGGACTTGGGGGCGACCGCCAGCGCGATCGTCGCGTGGGCCAGCGTCAGCTGCGCTTCGGGCATGCCGATCAGCTGTACCGTCTGCGCCGCCGCGACAGCAGTCGGCAGCGCGGTCGGGTCGGCGAGGCCGATGTCCTCGCTGGCCAGGATCATCAACCGCCTCGCGATGAACCGCGGGTCCTCCCCCGCCTCGATCATCCGGGCCAGGTAGTGCAGTGCGGCGTCGGCGTCGGAGCCGCGCACCGACTTGATGAACGCGCTGATCACGTCGTAGTGCTGGTCGCCGTCGCGGTCGTAGCGGACCGCTGCCTGGTCGGCTGCCGTCTCGGCCGTCTCCAACGTGATCCGGTCGGTCGACGTGGCGCCGGCGGCCGCCTCGAGATAGGTCAGGGCGCGACGGGCGTCGCCGCCGGCCAGCCGCACGATGTGCTCGCGGGCGTCGTCGTCGACGATGAACCGGCCGGCGAGGCCGCGCTCGTCGACGACCGCGCGGTCCACCACCTCGTGGATGTCGTCGTCATCGAGCGACTGGAGCCGGAGCAGCAGGCTTCGCGACAGCAGCGGGGAGATCACGCTGAACGACGGGTTCTCCGTGGTGGCCGCGACCAGCGTGACCCATCGGTTCTCCACGCCTGGGAGGAGCGCGTCCTGCTGGGCCTTGCTGAACCGGTGCACCTCGTCGACGAACAGCACGGTCTCGCGGCCGGAGCCGACCAGGGTGGCGCGGGCCGCGTCGATGGCCGCGCGCACCTCCTTGACCCCGGCGGAGACCGCGGAGACCTCGACGAACCTGCGATCGGTCTGCCGGCTCAGGATCGACGCGATCGTCGTCTTGCCGGTGCCGGGAGGACCCCACAGCAGCAGCGAGATCGCGCGGTCGCCCTCGATCAGCTGCCGCAGCGGCGACCCCGGCGCCCGGAGCTGCGGCTGACCGACCAGCTCGTCGAGGTCCCGAGGGCGCATCCGCACGGCGAGCGGAGCGGCCGCGTGCACGGCGTCGCTCAGTGACCCTCCCGTCGAGGGGGCCGGGTCGAGGCCGGGTGCGTCGAAGAGCGCGTCGTCGGACACGCCCCCATTCTGACCGGTCAGGCGCGCCCTATCGTCTTCCCGTCCAGGTCGAACCAGGTGTCGGCGTAGCCGGGCTGCTCGACGAGGTCCGTCGCCGGGCTGGCGCCGGGATCGGGCTGACCGGAGGCGTCGACGCCGAGCAGGCGGGCCGTCAGCGGCTCGCGGGGGTGCTCACCCAGCCGGCCCGGGAAGTGACAGGCGACCTTGTGCCGCTTGCCGATCTGCAGGAGCGGCGGCTCGTGACGGGCACAGATCTCCTGCGCGATCGGGCACCGGGTCCGGAACCGACAGCCCGACGGCGGGTCGATCGGGCTCGGGACCTCGCCGGTGAGTCGGATGCGGTCACGGCGCTCGCCCGTTGCCGCCTGCTTGATGTCGGGCACTGCAGACAACAGGGCCTGCGTGTAGGGGTGGTGGGCGTTGGAGTAGATGCTCTCCCGATCGCCGATCTCGACGATCTTGCCGAGGTACATCACTGCGATCTCGGGGCAGAAGTGCCGGACGATCGCGAGGTCGTGCGCGATGAAGAGGAACGCGATCTCGAATTCCTTCTGCAGGTCCTGCATCAGGTTGATGACCTGCGCCTGGATCGACACGTCGAGCGCGGAGACCGGCTCGTCGGCGACCATCAGCTTCGGCTGGAGCGCCAGCGCCCGGGCGATGCCGATCCGCTGCCTCTGACCACCGGAGAACTCGTTCGGGTAGCGGTTGTAGTGCTCGGGGTTGAGCCCGACCACCTCGAGCAGCTCCTGGACGCGGCTCAGGGTCTTGTTCTTGGGGACCACGTTGTGCACCCGCAACGGCGAACCGACGATCGAACCGACGGTGTGGCGCGGGTTCAGGGAGCTGTAGGGGTCCTGGAAGATCATCTGGATCTCTTTGCGCAGCGGCTTCAGCTCCCGGTTGCTGAGCTGCGCGAGGTCGTGGCCCTCGAACATCATCGACCCGTTGGTCGGCTTGTAGAGCCGGGTGATCAGCTGACCGGTCGTCGACTTGCCACAACCGGACTCGCCGACCAGTCCGAGCGAGCCGCCCTTCGGCACCTCGAACGAGATCCCGTCGACGGCCTGCACTTGTCCCACGGTCCGGCGCACCAGCGCCGACCTGATGGGGAAGTACATCCGTAGGTTCTCGATCGTGAGGACCGGCTCGGCGTCTTCCTTCAGCTCCGCCGCCGTGTGGGTCTGGCCCACGATCCGGTCGAACGAGAGCGAGCTGTCACCCTCGGCGACGATGTCGACCTCGCTACCGGTGCTGTCGGTCGTGGGCTCCGGCGCGAGTCCGGGCTCGTCGCTCATCTGGCCTCCTCCACCAGGTCGGGCGCGATCTCCGGAAGGACCTCGGCCTCGTAGATCTCGTCAGCGTTCGCCAGGTGGCAGCGCTTCAGGTGTGCACCGCCGCGCTCTCCCGGCACCAGGTCCGGGAGGACCTCGATACACAACTCACCGGGCACCTTGCTACGGTGCGCGCAGCGCGGGTGGAAGGAACAGCCGGTCGGCGGCGACAGCAGGCTCGGCGGGTTGCCCGGGATCGGGATCATCCGCGCGCTCGTGTCGGCCGTGACGTCAGGCACGCTCGACAACAGACCCCAGGTGTAAGGCATCTCCGGGTGGGTGAGCACCTCCCTGCAGGCGCCGTACTCGACGGCCCGGCCGGCGTACATGACGAGCACGTCGTCGGCCATCTCCGCGATGACACCGAGGTCGTGGGTGATGATCACGATCGCCGAGTTGAACTCTCGCTGCAGGTCCTGGAGCAGATCGAGGATCTGCGCCTGCACGGTGACGTCGAGCGCGGTCGTGGGCTCGTCGGCGATGAGCAGGGACGGGTCGTTGATCAGGCCCATCGCGATCATGGCGCGCTGCCGCATGCCGCCGGAGTACTGGTGCGGGTACTGGTCCACCCGCCGGTCCGGCTGCGGGATGCCGACCCGGTCGAGCATCTCGATCGCGCGCTTGCGCGCGTCGCGCTTGCTCGCGCTGGGGTGGTGGACCAGGTAGGCCTCGGCCAGCTGCTTCCCGACCTTGTAGAAGGGATGCAGGGCAGCGAGCGCGTCCTGGAAGACCATCGCCACGGCGTTGCCACGCAGGTCGCGCATCTTGGCCTCGGAGAGACCGACGACCTCGGTGCCAGCGATCTGGATGGAGCCCGAGATCTGCGCCGAGCGTCGGTCGTGCAGGCCCAGCACGGCCATGCTGGACACGGACTTGCCCGATCCTGACTCGCCGACGATGCCCAGCGTCTTGCCGAGCTCGACCTGGTAGGACAGCCCGGTCACCGCCTGCACCAGACCGTCGGCAGTGGGGAACCGCACTGTGAGGTCGTCGACCTTCAGGTACGGCTCGGCGCCCTCCGTCATGAAAGCCTCACTCTCGGGTCGAGGACGCTGTAGAAGATGTCGACGATGATGTTCATCATGACGACCGAGATCGCGAGGACCAGAACGGTCGCCTGCACGACGGGCAGATCCTTGATGATGGTCGCATCGATGCCCCACTTGCCGATCCCCTCGAGCCGGAAGATCTTCTCGGTGAAGACCGTCCCGGACAGCAGGAACGCGACGTCGAGGCCGAAGATGGTGACCACCGGTACCAGCGCCGATCTGAGCGCGTGCTTGACCACCACGGTGCGGGACTTCAAGCCCTTCGCCTTCGCGGTCCGCACGTAGTCCTCGCTGAGCGAATCGATCATCGACCCGCGGGAGTAACGGGTGTACGACGTCGCGCCGTAGATGCCCATCACCAGCCACACGAGTATCAGCCCGGAGAACCATTTCGCTGGATTGTCGAGGAACGGGACGTACCCGACCGTCGGGAAGACGTTCGTGCTGATCGTGAGGATCAGGAAGCTGAGCAAGGCCACCAAGTAGTAGGGGATGGAGCTGAAGACGAGCGTCGACGCGACCAACGCCTTGTCGGCGACGGTCCCGCGTCTTCGCGCTGCGAGCACGCCGATGGTGACGCCGACCAGGAGATAGAGGGAGGACGCGCCGACCGCGAGACTCAGCGTGATCGGGAATCGCTCCTTGAGCTGTTCGGTGACCTGGGTCTTGTCGCGGAACGACATGCCGAGGCAGGGCGCCGGGCAGTCGTACTCGGTGTTGCCGAGGGTGATCATGCGGTCACTGACCAGCCCCTTGGCCCACTTGCCGTACTCGCTGACGATCGAGTTGTTGTAGCCGAGCCGGTCCTCGAACTGGACGAGCTTCGCGGGCGTGCACCGGTTGTTGGTGTCACGCCGGCACAGCTCGAGCGCGGGGCTCTTCGGGCCGTACCAGAAGAGTGCGTAGACCATCATCGAGACCAGGATGATGATCAGCGATCCGGACAGGATCCGCTTGACCAAGAACGAGAACATCGTCGTCGACCTTCTTCGAATCGGCGGAGTGGTCGGGTCGGGCGGGGCCTTGCGGCCCCGCCCGATCCGATTTCAGGCGAACCTACGGACGCTCTGCCGTCACTTCACGTAGATGGTGCGGTAGTCAGGCGCACCGCCCACCGACGTGTCGTTGGCGAGGCCACCGATCTCTCCACCGATACCGAAGATGTTCTGGTAGTAGCCGGTGTTGATGACGGGCTGGTAGTCGTTCATCACCGTCTGCTCCAGCTCACCCCAGGCGTCGGCCTGCTCCTCGACCGGCAGGGTCTTGATCCGGTCGATCTCCTCGTCGACCTCCGGCACCGAGAAGTTGCCGGTGTTGTAGGCGCTGCCGGTGCCGACGATCGGCGGCAGGAAGGTCGCCCCCGACGGCCAGTCCTGGCACCACGCGGTACCGAGGAGGTTGATCCTCTTGTAGAGCTTGTTGTCCGGGTCGGTCCACACGTCGTACAGGCTGCCCGCCGTGTAGGGGAACTTCTCGACCTTGAAGCCGCCCTCCTCGTAGCCACGCTGCCGCTGCTCGGCGGCCGCCTCACCCTCGGGCGTCGTCGCGTCGTAGACGAAGGAGACCTCGTACTGGCCGGGCTCGAAGCCGGCCTCGGCCAGCAGCTCCTTCGACCTCTCGGGGTCGAACGAGATGGCCTCGCCGTCAGGACCCTCGAAGACCTGGCGACCAGCCATGCCCGGGGGCAGCAGACCGAAGCCCAGGTCGGGGTCGGTCACGCCGTTGGCCAGGGTGACACCCACTACCTCGTTGGCCGCCGACCAGATGTTCTCGTAGTCGTAGGCGAAGGCCAGGGCCCGACGAACCTCGAGCTCGGGGACCTTCTCGTAGTTCGGCATCACGAAGCCGGTGCACGGCTGCGGGCCGACGAGGATCTTGTCCTCGAGGCCGTCCTGGAGCGCCTTGTTGTACTCCGTGGACTGCAGGGCGGTCACGACGGTCGTGTTGCCGGCGTCGCTGAGGACGGTCTCGCCCGCGATGGTCGGGTCGAAGCCGAACTCGAAGGTCCACTTGTCCACGAGCTGCCGGCGGGCCGGGTCAGTCTCCGGGTCCCACTGGTCGTTCGGGACGAGCACGAGCTCCTGGTTCGGGACGTACTTCTCGATCTTGTAGGGGCCGGTCGAGAGCGGGGCGTTTCCGTAGTCGGTCGCGTCCGCGTCGAGCGGCACCGGGCCGATCGCCGGGAAGATGGCGTAGTAGTCCATCTCGGCGAACGGGGTGCTGAAGTTCATGATGATGTCGTTGCCGTCGACCTCGACGCCCGGGAACTCAACGTCGGGGTCGGCGTAGGGACCGTTGTAGTCCTCGCCGCCCTCGAAGTAGGGCTTGGAGTACGACGTGCCGGGGCCCGTCGCGAACGTGTCACCGTCGAAGGACCGCTGGATGCCGAACGCGACCTCCTCAGCGGTGACCGGGCTGCCGTTCTCCCACTTGATGCCTTCCTTCAGCGTGAACGTCCACTGAGTGAAGTCCTCGTTGGGCGTGCCGAGGTCGGTCGCCAGGTCGGGGACCAGCTCGTACGCGCCGTCGTCGTTCTGGCGGAACGTGGTCAGAGAGCGGAACAACAGGTCCTGCGCGATGCCGTTGTCGGTCACCGACCACAGGCCGGCCGGGTCGAGACTCGTCGGGCCGTCATCCGGGTCCGGGGCGAGAACGGTGACCTCGCCACCCGCCTCAGCGCCCTCGATCTCCGGGGCGGGGCCCTGGGCGGTGGGGTTCTTGCCACCTGCGCCACTGGCACCTTCCTGGAACTCACTGTCGCCACCTGAGTCGCCGTCTCCGCCGCCACAGGCCGCAAGGGTCAGCACCACCGCGGCGGCGCTGACACTGGCGACGAACGCCTTCTTGGGTTTCATCTGTTCTGCCTCTCTTTATTGCGTTGGCCGACGCGGTGAGCGCAGCCGACGTTCGGTGCCCGACTAGCGCCGGGTCTTCGGGTCGAAGGCGTCGCGGATCGCGTCGCCCAGCAGGTTGAGAGCGACGACCAGGAGGGCGATCCCGATAACCGGCGCGAGAAGGTACTGCGGGTAGACGCGCCACCAGTCGGTGGCCGCCTCGATGCTGCGGCCCCACGACTCCCGGCCGACGATGCCGATGCCCAGGTAGGACAGCCCCGCCTCGGCTGCGACGTAGGCGGGTAGCCCGAGCGAGAACGAGATGACGATCGGTGCGACCAGGTTGGGCAGCATCTCCCGGATCAGGATCCGATGGGTCGGCACACCGATCACACGAGCCGCTTTCACGAACTCGCGCTCGCGCAGCGACAGCACTTCACCACGCACCAGGCGGGCCACGCCCATCCAGCCGAAGATGACGAGGATCGCGACGAGGGACCAGAAGCTGACCGTCCTCAGCTTCTCCGGGTCGGTCGCGAACCGCTCGTTGATGATCGGCGCGAGGGCGAGGGCGCCGACGAGGAACGGGAAGGTGAGGAACAAGTCGGTCATGAAGGAGATGACCGAGTCGACGATGCCGCCCAGGAAGCCGGCGAGCAGGCCGAGCATCACGCCGATCGACGTCGAGAGGATGGCTGCCATCGTCGCCAGGAACAGCGAGGTCTGGCAGCCCTTGGTCCACACCGCGAGGTTGTCGGTGCCCGAGCCCGGCGCCACGCCGAACGGGTGGTCCATCGTGAAGGCCTCGTTGGGCGGCCCGATCTTCGGCAGCCGGGTCTGCAGGTCGATGACCGTGTTGGCGGGCACGGTGTCCGTGGTGACGCCGAAGAGGCTGTTGATCTGGTCGGCGAAGAGCGCGATGAGGATGAAGACCACCACCGTCGCGAAGCAGACGACCGCGATCTTGTCCTTGCGCAGGCGGTCGAACGCGATCCGGGTAGGGGACCGACCGGCGATGGCCTTGCGCTCGCCTTCCGCGAGCGGCGCGAGGGACTCCTCGTGAGACACGAGTTCGGTCGCCGGCAGTGCCATCCGATCCCCTTCGCACGCGCGCGCCGAGTCATCTCGGCAGGCACCGCCCGATGCGGCGCCGTCGGAGACTCTAAGCGAGCCGCACAGTGAGGATGATCACCGAGCGGTAACGATCTGGTCTCTTTGCACAGTCCTGTCGGACCCTCGGATCGCGCGCCAATGTCCGCCGATCAGGCGTCTGCCGGGACATCCTCCTCCGGAAGGGCGTCGACCCCGGCCTCTTTGCGCTGCTCGGGAGTGATCGGAGCAGGCGCGGCCGTGAGCGGGTCGAAGCCACCACCCGACTTCGGGAAGGCGATCACCTCGCGGATGGAGTCGCTTCCCGCGAGGAGCGCGCAGATCCGGTCCCAGCCGAACGCGATCCCGCCGTGCGGCGGAGCGCCGTACTTGAACGCATGGAGCAGGAAGCCGAACTTCTCCTCGGCCTCCTCCGCCGCGATGCCCATCAGCGAAAACACCCGCTTCTGGATGTCCTCCCGGTGGATACGGATCGAGCCTCCGCCGATCTCGTTACCGTTGCAGACGATGTCGTAGGCCCACGCCAGCGCGTTGCCCGGGTCCTTGTCGAAGGCCTCGAGGTCCTGGGGGCTGGTGAAGGCGTGGTGGACCGCGGTCCACTCCCCCTGCCCGACCGCGACGTCGCCGGCGGCCGTCGCGTCCGACGCGGGCTCGAGCAGCGGGGCGTCGACCACCCACACGAAGCTCCAGGCGCTCTCGTCGATGAGACCGCAGCGGCGACCGATCTCGAGCCGGGCCGCGCCGAGCAATGCGCGGCTGGACTTCTGGGCGCCGGCGGCGAAGAACACGCAGTCGCCGGGCTGCGCGCCGACCTGGGCGGCCAGGCCGGCCTTCTCCTCGTCGGACAGGTTCTTGGCCACGGGGCCACCGAGCTCGCCGTCCTCCTGGACCAGGACGTAGGCGAGACCGCGGGCGCCGCGCTGCTTCGCCCACTCCTGCCAGGCGTCGAGCTGCTTGCGCGGCTGGCTGGCTCCGCCCGGCATCACCACTGCACCGACGTAGTCGGCCTGGAAGACCCGGAACGGCGTGTCCTTGAAGTAGTCGGTGCACTCGACCAGCTCCTGACCCATGCGCAGGTCGGGCTTGTCGGAGCCATAGCGCGCCATCGCGTCGGCGAAGGTGATGCGCGGGATCGGGCGCGGGACGTCGTACCCGATCAGCTGCCACAGGGCGGCCAGGATCTCCTCGGACAGGGCGAGCACGTCATCCTGCTCGACGAAGCTCATCTCGACGTCGAGCTGGGTGAACTCCGGCTGCCGGTCGGCCCGGAAGTCCTCGTCCCGGTAGCAGCGCGCGATCTGGTAGTAGCGCTCCATGCCGGCGACCATCAACAGCTGCTTGAACAGCTGCGGACTCTGCGGGAGGGCGTACCAGCTACCGGGCTGGAGCCGGGCCGGGACCAGGAAGTCGCGGGCGCCCTCGGGCGTGCTGCGGGTGAGGGTAGGTGTCTCGATCTCGACGAACTCGTGCGCGTCGAGCACGGCACGGGCCGCCTGGTTGACCCGGCTCCGCAGCCGGAGGGCCGCGCCGGGCGCCGTACGTCGCAGGTCGAGGTAGCGGTGCTTCAGCCGCACCTCCTCCCCTACGTCGACGTGGTCGCTGATGGGGAACGGGAGCGCCGCCGCTGCCGAGAGCACCTCGACCTCCGTGGCGACCACGTCGACCTCGCCGGTCGGCATGTTGGGGTTCACGTTCCGAGGCTCGCGGGCGACGACCTCGCCCACGACCTTCAGGCAGTACTCGCTGCGGAGCGTGTGGGCGACCTCGTCGTCACGGATGACCACCTGGGCCACGCCGCTGGAGTCACGGAGATCGATGAACGCCACCCCGCCGTGATCACGCCGGTTGGCCACCCAGCCGGCGAGGGTCACGGTCTGTCCGACGTGGGCGGCGCGCAGGGCGCCGGCGTCGTGGGTGCGGATCACTGGTCTTTCTCCGTTTCGTTGGGCGAGCTCGTCGAGACCTTGATGGTGGGACGCAGGTCCTCTGCAGGAGGCTTCCAGGTGGCCGGGTCAGCCGGCACCTGGTTTCCGCTGCGGATGTCCTTGACCTCGTGGGTGACGCTGCCGTCTGCGCCCGTGGTGCTGAACCACACGTAGGGGATGCCGCGCCGGTCGGCGTGCCGGATCTGCTTGCCGAACTTGGCGGCGGTCGGCGCGACCTCGCACGGTACGCCGCGGCCCCGCAACGACGCGGCGATCCCGTCGGCCTGCGCGCGAGACTCCTCGTCGTTGACTGCCACCAGGACGGCGCTCGGAACGGAGCGGCTGCCGGACAGCACTCCGTCGGCCACCAATGGCACCAGGGCGCGGGAGACACCGAACGAGACGCCGACGCCGGGGTACGTCGTACGGCCGTCGGTGGCGAGCGCGTCGTAGCGGCCTCCGCCGCCGACCGACTTCAGCCGCTCATAGCCCGCCATGAAGATCTCCACGACCGTGCCGGTGTAGTAGTCGAGCCCGCGGGCGATCCGCAGGTTCGCCTCGACGGAGACGCTCGCCCGGCCGCCGGCGGAGCAGCCCTCGACGACCGCGGCGAGCTCGGCAAGGCCCTCCTCCAGCAGGTCGTCGGTGACACCGAGCGCGCGGACCCGGTCGACGAACGAGGTGTCTGCGGTCCGGATCGTGGCCAGCTCCAGGCAGCGGGCCGCCTGCTCGGGCGTCGCACCGGCGTCGGACACGAGCAGGTCGGCGACTGTGTGCTCGGGAAGCTTGTCGAGCTTGTCGATGGTGCGGATCGCCGCGGTCACGTCGGGAACGCCGATGCCGCGGTAGAAGCCCTGGATCAGCTTGCGGTTGTTGAACTGGAAGCTCACCGGGGGGATCGGCAGCGCCTCGAGCGCGTCGACCATAGTCCGCATCACCTCGACGTCGTGGTGGAACGGCAGCTCGTCGCGGCCGACGATGTCGACGTCGGCCTGCGTGAACTGGCGGTAGCGCCCTTCCTGCGGTCGCTCACCGCGCCACGCGGGCTGGATCTGGTAGCGGCGGAACGGGAACTCGAGGTGTCCGGCGTTCTCCAACACATAGCGCGCGAACGGGACCGTGAGGTCGAAGTGGAGTCCCAGCTGCTTGTCGGGGGCGGCGTCGTCGTCGGCCGCCTGGAGACGACGAAGGACGTAGATCTCCTTGTCGATCTCACCGCCCTTGGCGAGCCGGTCGAGCGGCTCGACTATCCGGGTCTCGATGCTCGCGAAGCCGTGCAGCTCGAAGGTGGTGGCGAGGGACGCGACGACGTCGCTCTCGACCACCCGCTGGGCAGGCAGGAACTCGGGGAAGCCGCTCAGCGGCGTGACTTTCACTTACAGGCCTCGGGTGATCGGTGCGGCCGGGTTCAGGGTGTCGTCCTGGAGCTCCAGCAGGAAGGGGTTGGTCGCGCGCTCGCGGCCGATGGACGTCTGGCCGCCGTGGCCGGGCAGCACGACGATGTCGTCAGCGAGCGTCAGCACCTTGGTGGCGAGGCTGCGCAGCATCGTGGCGTGGTCACCGCCGGGCAGATCGGTGCGGCCGATCGAGCCCTCGAACAGGAGGTCGCCCGAGAACATGACTTCGCTGACGTCGGCGTGGGCGGCGCCGTCGACGACGTACGGCGTCCGGAAGGTCACCGATCCTTCAGTGTGCCCGGGCGTGTGGTCGACGACGAACTCCAGTCCGGCCAGCTCGAGGTCGACCCCGTCGGCCAGCTCACGGACGTCGTCGGGCTCGGCGAACTCGAACTTGCCGTCGGGCATGCCGAGCATCATCGCCGCCGACTCCCGTGACATGCCGCCGAGCGGGTTGGAGAGGAGATGCCGGTCCTTCGGGTGGATCCACGCGGTTGCGTCGTAAGTGCCGGCGACGGGCGCGACACTCCACATGTGATCGATGTGACCGTGTGTCACCAGGATCGCGACCGGCTTCAGCCGGTGCTCACGGATCACCTCGGCAACTCCCGGTGCAGCGTCCTTCCCGGGGTCGACAACAACGCATTCCGCGCCCGCGGCGGTGGCCGCGACGTAGCAGTTGGTGCCCCACGGTCCTGCGGGGAAGCCGGCGATCAGCACCCACCCAGCCTATCGGCCGGGCACGCCTCCCTTAGCATTGCCCATTGTGACTGCGAGCGAGTGGGGCCGCGTCGATGATGACGGCTCTGTCTATGTGAAGACCTCCGACGGCGAGCGGCATGTCGGGCAGATGCCCGATGCCTCTCCAGAGGAGGCGATGGCCTTCTACGTCCGGAGGTACGAAGCGCTCGCGCTCGAGGTGGATCTGCTCCACAAGCGGGTCAACTCCGGCGTGCTCTCGCCGGAAGAGTCGGCGACGGCGGTGAAGACCGTGCGCGGCCAGCTGATCGACGCTCACGCCGTCGGCGACCTCGCTGCCCTCAGCGCCCGGCTCGACGAGCTCGGTCCGGTGATCGCCAGCAACCGGGAAGCCCGGCGGGTCGAGAAGGCGCGTCGTACGACCGAGGCCAAGGGCGAGAAGGAGAAGCTCGCCGCCGAGGCGGAAGCCATCGCGAGCGGCCGGGACTGGAAGAACGGTGCCAACCGGCTGCGCGAGCTCCTCGAGCAGTGGAAGCAGCTCCCCCGCATCGAGAAGGCGGCCGACGACGCGTTGTGGAAGCGGTTCTCCTCGGCGCGGTCGGCGTACACGAAGGCCCGCAAGATCCACTTCGCGGAGCAGGACGAGAAGCGTGACGCCGCCCGGGTCGTGAAGGAGCGGCTGGCCAAGGAGGCCGAGAGCCTGGCGACCTCGACGGACTGGGGTCCGACCGCTGGTTTGTACCGCGATCTCATGCGCCAGTGGAAGGCGGCTGGGCCGGCGCCCAAGGGCGTCGACGACGAGCTCTGGAAGCGGTTCCGCGGCGCCCAGGACACCTTCTTCGGCGCTCGCGACGAGTCCAACGCCGCTCTCGATGCCGAGTTCGCCGCCAACGCCGAGGTCAAGGAGAAGCTGATCGTCGAGGCCGAGGCACTGCTCCCCGTCACCGACCTGGCGGCGGCGAAGGCCGCGTTCCGTGACCTGGCCGACCGGTGGGACGAAGCCGGCAAGGTCCCGCGCGACCGGATCAAGGAGCTCGAGGGCAAGATGCGCGTCGTCGAGCAGGCCATCCGCAAGGTCGAGGACGAGCAGTGGCAGCGCTCCGATCCGGAGAAGTCGGCCCGAGCCGACGACATGGTCGCGAAGCTCGAGGCCGCGATCGCCGAGGCCGAAGCCAAGCTCGAGAAGGCCCGCGCCGCCGGCGACGCCAAGCGGATCAAGGAGCTAGAGGAGAACCTCGAGGGTCGCCGTTCGTTCCTGGAGATGGCTCGTCAGGCGTCTGCCGACTACCGTTGAGCTTAGGAATCCCCGGTTCACCGGGGATTCCTACACTTCGGGGGCAATGCAATGCCCACGAACCACAAGTTTTCCCCCGCGAGTTCGCGGCGCGACGCGTGGTGCCGCGACTGGAGCATCACGCGGCCATCGAGTCGATGAGACGGCGCAAGCGCGCGGCGAGTCGTGCGGCGTCAGCCAAATCGGCCCATGTCACCCGGAGACACCGCCACCCGGTGATTTCGGCGACTCTCTCCTCGCGCCGCTTCTCGCGGAGCACCGCCATGGTGGCGTCCTCGCCCGGCCGGAGGTATCTCTGATACTTCACCCGGCCATCGAACTCGATCCACACCTTCTGCTCCGGTAGCGCGAAGTCGAGCAGCGCGACGAGAACCCCGTCGTCGTACACCTCGTACTGGGGCTCCGGGCGCGGGAAGTGATGGGTCCACAGGAAGTAGTGCGTTCGACTCTCGCCCACCGAGGCGATCCGTGGATCGGACAGCCGAATGACCGTGTCCGTCGTCAGCGATCCGGGCCAGAAATGGATCGACCCGTCATACCGGGCCTGCAGTTGCTCCTTCGTGAAGTCG
Organism: uncultured Actinomycetota bacterium; assembly: GCA_963846535.1. Taxonomy (GTDB): domain Bacteria; phylum Actinomycetota; class Actinomycetes; order Propionibacteriales; family Nocardioidaceae; genus Nocardioides. The sequence goes on along the minus strand of CAWJWK010000003.1, from coordinate 272,006 downwards.
CCGCGGTGCAGAAAGTGGTTGGCGATGACCAGTCCGACTTCCACCGAACCGATGACCGTCGCCTCGAGCGCGGCGCGGACCGGCGAGCTGAGTCTGGTGCCGTGCTCAACGATGGTGTCGCCTTCGGTCAGCAGACCGCAGTGTTGTCGAACGCCCGCCTCTCGCCGCCCGGACCGACCGTCCAAGCGCGTCAAGTGCACGTCGCCGAGGTCGAACCCCCACAGCGGGGCATCGAGCAGTGGCAGAGCCGACGCGTGACTCAGCTGTACGTCGGTCCGCGCCTGCCGATACGCAGCACGCCCGCGCACGGCGTACTGCTGCTCGCGAGTCATCGAACGCCAAGTGGCGCCATGGACATACGCGCCTCGACGTGGCCGCTCGAACGCTCCTGTCCGCGCCGCCCGCGCGAGGCTCTGATCAGTCTCGCCCCTCTTCAGGAGCTCGGCACGAAGGGCGACCGGGGTTAGCCTTGGATCGGCTGGATCGAGGTACATGTCGCCGAACATTGCCGTGGCGCTGCGCCGCGAGCCGAACAGGTCGTCGGCGTCTGTGGACGACAACCCTGTTGCCGAAGCTTCGGGACTGTTCCTGGCGCCTATCGACCATTGCAATGCCGGCGAAGTACAGGAATCCCCGGTGAACCGGGGATTCCAACCCTCCCACACCCGCCCAGCGCTACTGCGTCACGCGGTAAGCGTCGAAGACGCCGGGGATGCTGCGGACGCTTTTGAGCACCGTGTCGAGGTGCTTTGCGTCGGCCATCTCGAAGGTGAACCGGGTCTTGGCGACACGGTCGCGGGTGGTGTTCAGGTTGGCCGACAGGATGTTCACGTGGGCGTCCGAGAGCACCATGGTGATGTCGGACAGCAGCCGTGAGCGGTCGAGCGCCTCGACCTGGATGTTGACGAGGAACGTCGTCTGACCGGTCGGCGCCCACTCGACCTCGAGCAGCTTCTCCGGCTGTTCGTTCAGGTACGACGCGTTGGTGCAGTCGGTGCGATGGACGGAAACGCCACCGCCCTTGGTGACGAAGCCGAGGATCGTGTCGGGCGGGACCGGGGTGCAGCACTTCGCCAGCTTCACCCACACGTCCGGGGCGCCCTTCACGACGACGCCCGCATCAGTGCCGGGGGCCAGGCGCCGCGGACGGCTGCGGCGGCCGGTGATCGTGACGGCCTCGGCGAGGTCCTCCTGCGCCCCCTCGTCGCCGCCGTGCATCTCGATGACCCGGCGTACGACGGCCTGCGGGCCGAGGTTGCCCTCGCCGACGGCGGCGTAGAGCGCGGTGACGTCGACGAGCCGGAAGTGCTCGGCGACCAACGAGAGCGACTCATGGGTGAGCAGGCGCTTGAGGGGCAGCCCCTCCTTGCGCATCAGCTTGGCGATCTCGTCCTTGCCCTTGTCGATCGCCTCCTCGCGTCGCTCCTTGGTGAACCATTGCTTGATCTTGGAGCGGGCGCGTTGGGACTTGACGAAGTTCAGCCAGTCCCGCGACGGCGCGGCGCTTGGCGACTTCGAGGTGAAGACCTCGACCACGTCACCGTTCTCGAGGGTGGACTCGAGCGGCACCAGGCGTCCGTTGACGCGCGACCCGATCGTGTGGTGCCCGACCTCGGTGTGGACGGCGTACGCGAAGTCGACCGGGGTCGAGCCGGACGGCAGGGCGATCACGTCGCCGCGGGGCGTGAAGACGTAGGTCTCGGTCTGGTTGATCTCGAACCGCAGTGACTCGAGGAACTCCCCCGGGTCGTCGACCTCGCTCTGCCAGTCCAGGAGCTGGCGGACCCAGCTCATGTCGTCGAAGTCGCCGCGCTGGTCGGTGTCGGCGCCGGCGCGGCCGTCCTCCTTGTACTTCCAGTGGGCCGCGACGCCGTACTCCGCCCGGCGGTGCATTCCGAAGGTGCGGATCTGCATCTCGACCGGCTTGCCCTGCGGACCGATGACGGACGTGTGCAACGACTGGTACATGTTGAACTTCGGCATCGCGACATAGTCCTTGAACCGGCCGAGGACCGGGTTCCAGCGCGAGTGCAGGACACCGAGTACGCCGTAGCAGTCGCGGTCCTCCTCCACGAGGATCCGGATGCCGACCAGGTCGTAGATGTCGGAGAAGTCGCGCCCGCCGACGATCATCTTCTGGTAGATCGAGTAGTAGTGCTTCGGGCGCCCGGTCACGGTCGCCTTGATCTTGGCCTCACGCAGGTCCTTCTCGACCTGGGTGATCACCTCGGCGAGGAACTGGTCACGCGACGGCGCGCGCTCGGCGACCATCCGCACGATCTCGTCGTAGATCTTCGGGTGCAGGGTCGCGAACGCGAGATCCTCCAGCTCCCACTTGACCGTGTTCATGCCGAGCCGGTGCGCGAGCGGCGCGTAGATGTCGAGCGTCTCGCGCGCGGTGCGCTCCTGGCTCTTCTGCGGCACGTAGCGCAACGTGCGCATGTTGTGCAGGCGGTCGGCGAGCTTGATGACGAGCACCCGGATGTCCCGCGACATCGCCACGATCATCTTGCGGATGGTTTCCGCCTGGGCCGAGTCGCCGTAGACGACCTTGTCCAGCTTGGTGACGCCGTCGACGAGCCGGGCGACCTCGTCGCCGAAGTCGATGCGGCACTCCTCGAGCGTGTACGGCGTGTCCTCGACGGTGTCGTGAAGCAAGGCGGCCACCAGCGTCGGCTCGGTCATGCCGATGCCGGCGAGGATCGTGGTCACGGCGAGCGGGTGGGTGATGTAGGGGTCGCCGCTCTTGCGCATCTGGGTGCCGTGCAGGCGCTCCGCGGTGACGTAGGCGCGCTCGAGCAACGCCAGGTCGGCCTTGGGGTGGTTGGCGCGGACGGCCCTGAAGAGCGGTTCGAGCACCGGGTTCGACGTCGACGCGCGGGTGCCCATCCGGGCCAGCCGGGCGCGCATGCCCCTGCCGCCTCCCCCGAAGTCGCTGGGGCCGGCCGGAACCTCCGGCGGGCGCGCGGGAACCGGCCGGTCGCTGGCCCGTTCCTCACTCATGCACGGAGTCTATTGAACTGGCCGAGCGTGTCTCCGGCGGTGCTCGTCAGACCACGGTCAGGACGGTCAGCGGCACGTCGCCGACCGCTACCCGACCGGGCAGGAACGACAGCTCCATCAGGAAAGCCATCCCGGTCAACGTCCCGCCACAGGCCGCGACCAGATCGGCGGTCGCGCGGGCGGTACCGCCGGTGGCCAGCACGTCGTCGATCACCAGCACCCGCTCGCCCGGTGCAACGCCGTCGCGGTGCACCTCCAGCACCGCTTCGCCGTACTCCAGGGCGTAGGCGACCGAGTGGGTCTCGCCAGGCAGCTTGCCGGCCTTGCGGACCGGCACGAACCCGACGCCGAGGTCGAGGGCGACCGGCGCCGCGAGGATGAAGCCGCGGGCCTCCATGCCGATCACCTTGTCGACGACGACACGTCCGTCGGGACCGCGACCGGCCTCGGCGAGCGCGGTCACGACCGCACGGAAGCCGTCAGGGTCGGCGAGCAGGGGCGTGATGTCCTTGAACAGGATCCCCGGCTCGGGGAAGTCAGGGACGTCGCGGATCAGTCGACCCAGCGCCTCCCCCGCGGCGTGCTGCGCCGCCGTCGAGCCCGCCGGCACCGGCTGCTACTTCTTGCCGCGCTTGGACCGGGTCTGTCGGACCGGCTGCTGCCGGCCCGCGCTGCTGCTCTGGCCCACCGGGCGGGTGGCGGTCGGGGCGACCCGGCCCTTGCCCAACGCCTCCTCGGACACGTTGGAGGTGTTGCCGGGTTCCTCGTCGGTGTCGGTCGGTCGGGCCGGGCGCGCCGGCCGTTCGTCCGCGACACCCGGGGTGTCCGGGGTGTCCGCGACGTTGCCCCTGACCGCCGGCACCGCGGCGTACTTGTCGGCCAGTGCCCGCTTCCTCGCCCGGGCCCGTCGCGCCTGCTCGACAACCTCGGTCTCGGTGGACTTGAGCTGCACGAGGATGCGCGGCGCGAGGAAGACCGAGGAGTAGATGCCGGCGGTCATGCCGACGAACTGCGCGAGCGCCAGGTCCTGCAGCGAGCTCGCGCCCAGCTGGACGGCGCTCACGTAGAGGATCGCGCCGATCGGGATCAGCGCCACGATGCTGGTGTTGATCGATCGGACCAGGGTCTGGTTGACCGCGAGGTTGGCCGCGTCGGCGTACGACTCAGAGCTCTTGCGGAGCGTGGTGGTGTTCTCCCTGACCTTGTCGAACACGACCACGGTGTCGTAGAGCGAGAAGCCGAGGATCGCCAGCAGGCCGGTCACCGCCGCCGGCGTCACCTGGAAGCCGGACAGTGCGTAGACGCCGACGGTGATGGCGATGTCGTGGAAGAGCGCCACGAGCGCCGCGACGGACATCTTCCACTGGCGGAAGTAGCCCCAGATGAAGAGCACGACCAAAACGAGGAACACCGCGATGCCGATGAGGGCTCGCTCGGCGACCTCACGACCCCAGCTCGGACCTACATCTTGGGTCGAGATGTCGGCGACCCGATCGACATCGGGGAAAAGATCCTGGATGACGTCTTTCGACTCCTCCTCGCCACTCTCGGAGAGTGACTCGGTGGTCAGGACCAGCGAGTTGCCGCCGGCGGTGGTGACGGACGGGTTCGCCGCACCTTCGATGCCGGCGTCGGCGATCGCCTCGCGGAGATCGTCGGCGTCGGCCTGGTCGACACCGGCCTCGATCGAGATCTTCTGCTCGGTGCCGCCGCGGAACTCGACGCCGAAGTTCAGCGGTTTCACCACGACGGCGGTGATCGCGAGGCCGAGCAGTACGACGGTGATGCTGTACCAGATCGCCTTGCGACCGATGAAGTCGATCGACCGTCGCCCGGTGTAGAGGTCGTTCCCGATCCTCGACATCTTGCCCATCAGGCGTTGCCTCCTGCGGTCATGGGTGCGCGGGCAGGGCCATCGATGCCCAACGACTCGGGGCTGAGGCCGGACATCCGGTGACCCGAGTTGAACGCCTTGAACTGGGCGAACCACGACACCAGCGGCTTGGTGAACCAGAACAGCACGGCGAGGTCGATCAGGGTCGACAGGCCGAGCGCGAAGCCGAAGCCCTTCACGGCACCGGTGGCGAAGATGTAGAGCACCAATGCCGACAGGAGCGACACCGTGTTGGCCGCGATCCGGGTGACCCGGGCACGCGCCCAACCGGTCTCGACTGCGACCCGCATCGACTTGCCCTCGCGCATCTCGTCACGTATCCGCTCGAAGTAGATGACGAAGGAGTCCGCGACGACACCGACCGCGATGATCAGACCGGCGATGCCCGGCAGAGTCAGGGTGAAGCCGGCTGCCTCACTGAGCAGCAGCACCATGCCGTAGGTGATGCCGGCAGCGATGAAGAGTGAGCTCACGACGGCCAGGCCGAGCGCGCGGTAGTAGACCAGGCAGTAGAGCATCACGAGAGCGAGGCCGATGCCGCCCGCCGTCAGGCCGGCGGACAGCTGGTCACCGGCCAGGGACGGACCGATGTCCTCGGTGGTCACGTCCTTGTCGAAGGAGATCGGGAGCGCGCCGAACTTGAGGCTGTTGGCGAGGTTGGTCGCGCTCTCCTCGTCGAAGTCGCCCGTGATCTGGGAATTGCCGTCGTAGATGACGGCCTGCATCACCGGCGCGGAGAGCACCTGGCCGTCGAGCACGATCGCGAACTGGCGACCAGTGTCGGCGAGCGCTGAGGAGATGGTCTCGAAGTCGTCCTCGCCGCCGGTCGAGCCCTTCGGGTGGGCCTTCTCCTTGTCGTTGCCGATGTCGAGGGTCACCGCCCACTCGACCTCGCCCTGGGGGATGCCGGCCCCGGCGTCCGAGAGCTCGGTGCCCTCGATCACCGATCGGGACAGCAGGTACTTGATGACGCTGTCGCCGCGCACCTCGCAGGCGACCAGGGGCTTGTCGGGGTCGTCCGGTTGGGGTGCCGGCGTTGCAGCACCCTGCTCGTCGACCTGGACCACGCTGCCTTCGTCGTTGCACTGGAGCTGGTTGTAGAGCGCGACCGATGCCTCGTCCGGCGCCGCTGCCCAGGTGAGCTCGTTCTCCGCCGTGCCCGGGTCGCCGGTCGTGTCGTCGCCGGGTACGTCGGTCGGGGTGTCGGTCGGGCGCGCCTCGTCGGTGGGCCTCGCGGTGTCGGTCGGCGACGGTTCGTCGGACGGGTCGTTCTTGTCGCCCTTCTTGTCATCGCGCTTGTCGCTCGGCTCCTCGTCCAGCGCGAGCGGGGCGCGGCCGAGCGGGGAGCCGACGGCGCACGGGCCGGTGCTCGAGTCGCTGGAGCAGGCCACCAGGCGGAACCGCAGCTGGGCCTGACGGCGGACCAGCTCCTCGGTCTCGCGCCGGTTCTCGGTGGAACCTGGGATCTCGACGACGATGTACTGCCCCGACTGCGCGGTGACCTCGGCCTCGACCACACCGGAGCCGTTGACCCGCTGGTCGATGATCCGGCGGGCTTCCTCGAAGTTCTCGTCGGACGGGCTGCCCTCTGCGGTGAGCGTGATCCGGAGACCACCTTGCAGGTCGAGCCCGAGCGCGGGCTTCCAGGTGTTGTTCAGGGCTACGAGCCCGAACAGCACCCCGATGCCCAGGAAGAAGATGACCAGGGTCCGGCCGGGCCGGTGGCGACGTGCCGCCACGTCAGCGCTCCTCGTTGTCGACGTCGGTAGTGGTGTCGGAGTCCTCGGCAGGTTCGTCCGCAGCCGGCTCGTCGGTTTCGTCCGCTTCGTCCGCTTCTTCGGCGCGCATCACGGAGCCGACGGCGCCGCGAGCCACCTTGAGGTTCACGCCCGGCGCGACCTCGATGAGCAAGGTGGTGTCGTCGACCTCGCTGACCGTGCCGAAGATGCCGGAGGTGAGCACGACGCTCTCCCCGGGCGCGATGGACGACTGCACCTGGGCGACCGCCTTCTGGCGGCGCTGCGCGGGGCGGATGATGAGCAGCCAAAAAACCAACGCGATCGCGGCGATCGGCAGCAACGTTTCCACCAGTATGGGCCTTCCGAGGGTTCTCCAGGACAGTGCCGCGCAACCGGATCCGGGCAGCCGCACGGAGCCCGGGGCGGGCCGACGGGCAAGTGTAGCCGCGGGTGTTGCGCGGGCCACATCGCCGTACGTCTGTCGGGGAAAGGGGCGCGGCTACTCCTCGAAGAGGGTCGGTTCGCTCGGCTCGACCGGCACCGGCGGGGGCGCCATCCCGAGGTGTTCCCAGGCCGCCGCGGTCGCGATCCGGCCGCGCGGCGTGCGCGCCAGGAAGCCCAGGCGCACCAGGAACGGCTCGGCCACCTCCTCGACGGTCTCGCGTTCCTCCCCGACGGCCACCGCCAGCGTCGAGACGCCGACCGGGCCGCCGCCGAACCGCCGGCACAGGGCGTCGATCACCGCCCGGTCGAGGCGGTCGAGGCCCAGCTGGTCGACCTCGTAGAGGTCGAGGGCGGCGTGCGCGACCGGATGGGTCACGATGCCGTCGGCGCGGACCTGGGCATAGTCGCGGACCCGCCGCAGCAGCCGGTTGGCGATGCGGGGCGTGCCGCGCGAGCGGGACGCGATCTCGGCCGACCCCTCCTTGGTCAGGGCAACGTCGAGCAGCCCCGCCGAGCGGTGCACGATCCGGTCGAGGTCGGCCGCCTCGTAGAACTCCAGGTGCGCGGTGAATCCGAACCGGTCGCGCAGCGGGCCCGGCAGCAGACCGGCCCGGGTCGTGGCGCCGACCAGCGTGAACGGAGGGATCTCGAGCGGGATCGCGGTGGCGCCGGGTCCCTTGCCGATGATCACATCAACCCGGAAGTCCTCCATCGCCATGTAGAGCATCTCCTCGGCGGGCCGCGACATCCGGTGGATCTCGTCGACGAAGAGCACGTCGCCGTCGTTGAGCCCGGACAGGATCGCCGCGAGGTCGCCTGCATGAGTGATCGCCGGGCCACTGGTGAGGCGGAGCGGGGCGTTCATCTCGTGGGCGATGATCATGGCCAGCGTGGTCTTGCCGAGTCCGGGCGGCCCCGACAGCAGCACGTGGTCGGGTGCCCGCCCCCGTCGCCGGGCCGCCTCGAGGACCAGGCCCAGCTGGTCACGGACCCGGGTCTGGCCGACGACTTCGTCGAGGCTGCGCGGCCTGAGGGCTGCCTCGACCGCGCGCTCGTCGCCCTCGGCTTCGAGCGCCGTGAGCGAACGCAGGTGCGAGTCCTCTGTCAGGTCGAGCTCGTCCTCGTGGAATCCCATCGATCAGGCCTTCGACAGGCTGCGGAGGGCGGCTCGCAGGAGCAGCCCGACATCGGGTGCGTCACCCGCGTCCTCGGAGACGGAGTCGACAGCATTGTCGGCGTCCTTCGCGGTGTAGCCGAGGCCCACCAGACCCTGCGTCACCTGGTCCCGCCAGGGAGCGGAGCGGTTGACCGCGACGGCGCCGGAGCGTCCGACGGGTGAGCCGATCCGGTCCTTGAGCTCGAGGATGATCCGCTGGGCACCCTTCTGACCGATGCCCGGCACCTTCGTGAGGGTCTTCACGTCGTCGACGGCGATGGCGGTGCGCACCCCGTCGGGCGACAGTACGGCGAGCATCGCCTGGGCCAGCTTCGGGCCGACTCCCGACGCGGTCTGGACGAGCTCGAAGACCGACTTCTCCTCGTCGTCGGCAAAGCCGAACAGGGTGAGTGAGTCCTCGCGGACGATCAGGCTCGTCGGCAGCTCCGCCTCGTGGCCGGTGCGCAGACCCGCCAGGGTGCCCGGCGTGCACATCAGCTCGAGACCGACGCCGCCGACCTCCAGCACCGCGCTGGACAGCGTGACGGCCGCGACCCGGCCCCGGACGTGCGCGATCATCCGATCCTCCTTGCAGGTCGACCTTGTCGAGACCCTGCGACCGCTGCATCGATCCGGGCCTGCGCTCCCCCGCGCCAGATGTGGGTGATGGCCAGGGCGAGCGCGTCGGCGGCGTCTGCGGGTTTCGGCATCGCGTCGAGGCGCAAGATCCGCGTCACCATCGCGCCGACCTGGGCCTTGTCGGCGCGCCCGTTGCCGGAGACTGCGGCCTTGACCTCGCTCGGGGTGTGCAGCGCGATCGGCAGGCCCCGACGAGCGGCGCAGACCATGGCGATGCCGCTCGCCTGTGCGGTGCCCATGACCGTGCTGACGTCCGATCGGGCGAAGACGCGCTCGATGGCGACAGCGTCCGGCCGGTGCTCGTCGAGCCACGCGTCGATCCCGCACTCGATCGACACCAACCGCTCAGGCACCGCCAGTTGCGACGAGGTGCGGATGACGTTGACGTCGACCAACCGCAGCGGGCGACCGACGTCGCCCTCGACCACGCCCATCCCGCACCGGGTCAGGCCGGGATCGATCCCCAGCACCCGCATCCGTCACCGCCCTCTGTCGAGCATTGTCTGTCGAACATCTGTTCGCAGGCTAACGCGCTCGCCCGACCGGTGCGGGGTGACACGCCGGATTTCGAGGCTCGCTGCACCCGCACCTCAACCAGCGGCGTGCGTCAAGCCGTGACGGCCTCCATGACGTCGTCGGGGATCTCGGCGTTGGAGAAGACGTTCTGCACGTCGTCGAGGTCGTCGACCGCGTCGACCAGCTTGAACACCTTCCCGGCGGCCGCCGGGTCGGCGACCGGGATGTCCATCGACGCGACGAACTGAACCTCGGCGGAGTCGTAGTCGACGCCGGCCGCCTGCAGCGCCGTACGGACCGCGACGACGTCGGTGGCCTCGGACTGAACCTCGAAGCTCTCACCGAGGTCGAAGACCTCCTCCGCTCCGGCGTCGAGCGTGGCCTCGAGGACGTCGTCCTCCGAGACCTCCTTGCCCTCCTGCGACTTCGGCACCACCACGACGCCCTTGCGGGTGAAGAGACGCGACACCGAGCCCGGGTCGGCCATCGTGCCGCCGTTGCGGGTGACCGCGGTCCGGACCTCCATGGCGGCACGGTTGCGGTTGTCGGTCAGGCACTCGACGAGAAGGGCGACGCCCTGCGGCCCGTAGACCTCGTACATGATCGTCTCGTAGTCGACCGCGCTGCCTTCGAGGCCGCCGCCGCGCTTGACCGCCGAGTCGATGTTCTTGTTGGGGACCGACTGCTTCTTCGCCTTCTGGATGGCGTCGTAGAGCGTGGGGTTGCCGGCAGGGTCGGGCCCGCCCACCTTGGCCGCGATCTCGATGTTCTTGATCAGCTTGGCGAACAGCTTGCCGCGCTTGGCGTCGACGATCGCCTTCTTGTGCTTGGTGGTCGCCCACTTGGAGTGGCCAGACATTCAGTTCCTCTTCCGAATCGACAACAGACCGATCTTACCGGCGCACCAGATCCAGGAAGAGTCGGTGGAGGCGGCCGTCGTCGGCGACCTCGGGGTGGAAGGACGTGGCCATCAGGTGCTGCTGCCGTACGGCGACCGGATGCCCCTCGGCCTCGGCCAGGACCTCGACGTACGCACCCACCTGCTCGACCCACGGCGCGCGGATGAAGACCGCGTGCACCGGACGGTCGAGACCCTTGACGTCGAGATCGGCCTCGAACGAGTCGACCTGGCGGCCGAACGCGTTGCGCCGCACCGTCACGTCGAGCCCGCCGATCGTCTCCTGGCCGGAAGTCCCGTCGAGGATCCGGTCGGCCAGCAGGATCATCCCCGCGCAGGTGCCGAAGGTCGGCATGCCCGACCCGACGCGCTCCCGGAGCGGGTCGAGCAGGTCGAACGTCCGGGCGAGCTTGGACATCGTGGTCGACTCGCCGCCGGGCAGCACCAACCCGTCGCAGCGAGCGAGCTCCTCGGGGCGCCGGACCGGGAACGCGTCCGCACCCAGCGCCATCAGCGTCGCCAGGTGCTCGCGGACGTCACCCTGGAGGGCGAACACTCCGATCGCAGGCACGGGAGAAACTCTAGGCGGGCTACGAGCACAGGCTGACGACGGCCACCGTGTAGCTGCGGGTGTTCGAGTTCGCCGACGTCCAGGTGGTCGATCCGAACACGCGGTTCACGTTCACCCAAGCGGTACCCCCGGCCAGCGCTGTGGTGATCGTCCGGCTCGTGTTCGTCGTGGTGACTGTCGAGCTGCCACCGGGTCCGAAGTGGAGGGTGTAGTTCGTGGCGTTCGGGACAGCGGTCCAGTTGAACGTGACCGAGAGGACGCCCAGCCCTCCGCAGGTCAGCGTCGTCACAGGAATCGTGGTGGCTGTGAGCGTCGTACCGGTGACCGCGACGGGGTCGGTCCAAGGTGCGGCGCTCGCCGGGCCGGCCGTCATGATCACGGTCATCGCCGAGCCGGTGGCCACCGCGAGGCGGCCGGTGCGACGTCGGCCGCCGGTCCCGGAACTCGGCGGACCGACGGGTCCGCCCCCGTGCCCGCCTCGGACCGCGAGCGCCAGCACGCCGGCGGCTCCCATGCCCAAGGCGAACAGCCCGAGCGGTCCGGTCAGAGCATCGACCACATGGCCGGCTCCGGGGACCACGAACATCACTCGATCCGCGTCGGTCACCTCGTAGGGCTCGGGGTCGGCGCCGTCGTTGGCGTCACCGCGCAGGATGAGTCGGGCGATGTCCCCGTGCTGCTCGATGCCGGCGATGCGGTGCGTGACCCGGTCTCCGCCGGTCGTCTTCACCGAGACGATGTCCCCGACGGCCAGTGCCCGCGCCGGCACCACTCGCGCGAAGGCCAAGTCACCGGTCGCGATGGTCGGCGTCATCGAGTCGGAGCGGAACAGCAGTGGCCGTACACCTGCCATCGGTCCCAGCACTACCAGCAACAGGGTGCAGGCGCCGAGAATCGCGCCCATGGTGAGCAGCAGGTTGCCGAGGCGCTGCAGGAGGATCATCACGACACGTCCGAGGTGCCGGTCACGGTGAAGTTCGCCGTTGCCGTCTTGCCCTGGAGCGAGGTCGGTGCCGTGTCGGCCAGCTTGATCTGGATGCACAGTGACTCGGTGCCGCTGATCGCGGCCAGGAGAGCGGTCTGACTCTTGTTCATGATCACCGTGGTGGTCGTCGAACTCAGCGGCACGGCGTTGACGAGCAGGGCGCCGCCACCGCAAGTGGCGGTCGATCCGGAACCCGACACCGTGCCGCCCGACCGGATGGTGAGCAGCAGGCCGTCGTTCCCAGCAGCGTTGTAGTCCACCGCATGAGTGCCGGTGAGTCCCCCGGTCACGGAATACTTCGCCGGCGCTGTGCCCACGTTGTTGACGGGAAGCACCTCTGCGGAGGAGCTACCGGGCACCATCGCGCCCATCGACAGCGTCGCCGTGGCCTGCGGGTCGCCGCCCTTCACGTTGATATCGAGGGTCGCCGCGGTCAGCGTCGTGCCGGTGACCTGGACATCATCGGTCCAGTACGCGAAGGTCCCGGTTGCGGCGGGCGCTGCCAGCAGTCCCAGACAGAGCAGGGCGCGGATCCGCACCGACGCGCGTCCAGTGCGACCGTGGCCGAGCCGGCGTCGCCGCGCGCGTTCGCGGCCGCGCAGGACGTGCCTACCCACGACTCTCGTCCCTCCTGCGGCGCTCGCGAGCCGCGCTCACGAACATGAGGCCGGCGTATCCGAGCAGTCCGACCGCGACGACGTATCCGCCGATCCGGCGCTCTTCGCCACCAATGACGTTGTTGACGTAGCCCAGGTACGGCACCGAGTACCAGAGTCGACCCTTCACCTGGACCGCCTGGACCGGCTCCGCGTCCGGTATGTCGTTGGCGTCGCCCCGGGTCACCAGGGTCGTGTCTCCGTCCAGGCCGGCGGACACTGCGACAACCCGATGGGTCGCCACCGTCGCCTCGCCGGACTGGAGCTGATAGGTGATGACGTCGCCGGTGCCGATTTCGCCGAAGGACACGGCCCGGACCACCAGCAAGGTGCCGGGCGGCAGGTCGGGGCGCATGGAACCCGTGGTCACCGCGTACGGCGTACCGCCGGCCAGTCGCGGTACGACGACCGCGGCGGCCAGGACCGCGATCGCGCCGAGGACCACGAGCCACGCCAAGACCTGGCCGGTCCCCGACGCGATCCCCCGCGCCGAGACCCTCACGGCACTACGGCGTGTGGTTCTGGGTGACGGTGATCGCGATGTCGTCGAGCGTCGCGACAGCGTCCTCGGCGACGTCATCGGTCGTCGCGGCGTCGAAGGTCATGCTGAAGCTGGCAGTCACGACCTCACCCACAGGAATGTCGGCGCCCGAGACGATCGGGCCCACGGTGTCGCCCGCGTAGCTCGCGGAGACTGTGCCGAGCGCGCCGGACAGCTCCGTGTCCGAGGTGACGTTCCAGTTGGTCGCGCCGATCGAGATGGCGACGTCGTCGAAGTGGTCGCCCTCGCCGTCTATCTCGAACGAGCAGGTCTTGGTGATGGTGTCGCCCGGAACGATCCGGGTAGCTGCGGTGACGGCGTCGCCACCGTCCAGCTCCCACGCGCCCGAACCGCAGTCGTTGTTGAGCACCTCGAGGTGCCCGGACTCGAAATCCCCACCCGCGACGTCGGCGTCCTCGGTCCAATACGCCAGCGTGCTCGCGCCGCCCAGCAGCAGGAACGCCGCCGTCCCGCCTGCGAGGACGCCCTTGGTTGACTTCTTCATGTCAGATTCCCCTCCCCATGCGCAGGTTCCCCCGGCATGCGTTTCGGTCGGTCCGCACGGGACTCCCTCCCCGGACCGAAAGCTTCCAGCTCAACCAAGTGTGATCGGATCTGACAACGGCCGCAGGGCAATGGAGCGACCGCCCGTTTATGCGTCTAAGCACCCTGCCAGGCGTCGCTAGACTCCGCACAGCGATCGGGAGGGCACTGGTATGGGGAGATCCGCGCGGATCTGCATCGCCGCCGCGTCGCTCGCGCTGGCGCTCTCCACCGCCGGATGCGGCGACGATCCGGACGCGTCCGACCAGCGTCGTACGCTCGCGGAGACGGACGGGTCCACGGCGGAGGTCTCCGGCGAAGAACCGGCCGCGGCGTACGTCGCCTGGGTCGGCGCCCTTTCTCGGCAGGACGCCGCTGCGGCCTGCGCGCTCCAGGCGCCCGAGCTGACCATCGAGCTGCGGTACGACGCGATCCTTGCCGACCGGGCGGAGCTCGGTGATCCGTGCACCGACTTCGAGGCGCTGCTGTGGGAGGACGCCTCGTTCGACGCCGAGATCATCGACGTCGAGGTCACTCAGCAGACCGAGGAGGACGCCCTGCTGGACGTCGACCTGGCGTCTCACGACCTCACCGTGCGGGTGGTCTACCACCGGGCTCGCTGGCGGGTCTTCTCCACCAGTGACCGATCCGATCCCGCCGACGCCGGTACCGCGCGCTGGCTGGGCGCCTGGTGCGCCCTCTCCCCCGACCAGAACCGCGACGAGATCGTCGCGCTGATGGGCCCGCCGTCGGGTGAGTACTCCGTGTCCGACGGCGGCGAGCCGCAGCTGTGGTGGGCGCAGGACCAGTACGACTTCCGGGTCTACCTCGACGTCGACGGCTCGGTGCTCGAGCTCGTCGGCGACTACGACGCACTCAGCGAGGACGACCGGGCGCTGCTCCCCTGTCCCGAGCTGCGGAACTAGCTCAGACCGTCGCCGGCACCCGCAGGTGCGCGATGGCGAGCTCGTACTCCGCCGCGTCCATGATGTCGACCCCGGCCTCGCGGACGCCGTCGTCGCGGATCGCCCACGCCTCGTCCCGGGCCTGCTGCATCCCCTCGAGGCTGTCGAAGGACGCGGTGGAGCAGATGCGGCCACGGGCACGGTCCACCATCAGGCTCGCGCTGCAGAATCCCGGCAGCTCCTCGATGCGGCACAGCAGCTCGTCGCGGTAGATCTCGATCCCGTGGTCCACGTTGTCGTGGCTGGTGCGCAGCCAGCTCACCCGGCACCACCGCTCCGCCGGCCTATCGTCAGCGCGATGCATGACCGCGATCTCCCATTCCTGCACGGTCGCGGGCGCCATCAGCAGCCCGCCCAGCCGGCCGCGGACACCGGTGATCCGATCGCTGCTGGCCCGCATCGCGTCGGCGGTCTCCCACGACGTCGTGGTGATGCACTCACCCGACCCGCGGTCGACCATCATCGACAACCCGACGAAGCCCTCGACATCTTCGAGCGTCGACATGGCCTCGTTCTCGACGTACTTGATCCCGTCGCGGATGCCGGAGGGGTCACCTTTGAAGGTGGAGGAGCGAGCGAACATGTGCCCAGCGAACACTCCACCGGGCTTCGGCGCAACGGTCCCGGAGGACCGAATCTCCTACCAGCCGCGCTCGGCGAGACGGTGCGGCTGCGGGATGTCCTCGACGTTGATGCCGACCATCGCCTCGCCGAGGCCGCGCGAGACCTTGGCGACGACGTCGGGGTCGTCGTGGAAGGTCGTGGCCTTGACGATCGCCTCGGCCCGCTGCGCGGGGTTGCCGGACTTGAAGATGCCCGATCCGACGAACACGCCCTCGGCGCCGAGCTGCATCATCATCGCCGCGTCGGCCGGGGTGGCGATGCCGCCCGCGGTGAACAGCACGACCGGCAGCTTGCCGGCGCGGGCGACCTCGACGACGAGGTCGTACGGCGCCTGCAGCTCCTTCGCCGCGACGAAGAGCTCGTCGTCGGCGACGGAACCGAGCCGGCGGATCTCGCCCAGGATGGTGCGCATGTGGGTGACTGCGTTCGAGACGTCGCCGGTGCCGGCCTCGCCCTTGGAGCGGATCATCGCCGCGCCCTCGGTGATCCGGCGCAGCGCCTCACCGAGGTTGGTCGCGCCGCACACGAACGGCACCGTGAACGCCCACTTGTCGATGTGGTTGGTGTAGTCGGCGGGCGTCAGCACCTCGGACTCGTCGACGTAGTCGACCCCGAGGCTCTGCAGCACCTGCGCCTCGGCGAAGTGGCCGATCCGCGCCTTGGCCATCACCGGGATCGAGACCGCCTCGATG
This sequence comes from uncultured Actinomycetota bacterium, assembly GCA_963846535.1. GTDB lineage: Bacteria > Actinomycetota > Actinomycetes > Propionibacteriales > Nocardioidaceae > Nocardioides. Next base: position 256,140 of record CAWJWK010000003.1, on the reverse strand, counting down.
ATGCCGTCGATCATGTCGGGGTCGCTCATCCGCGAGACACCGCCCTGTGCCCGGATGTCGGCGGGCACCCGCTCGAGCGCCATCACCGCGACGGCGCCGGCGTCCTCGGCGATCTTGGCCTGCTCGGCGGTGACCACGTCCATGATCACACCGCCCTTGAGCATCTCCGCCATCCCGCGCTTGACCTTGGTGGTGCCCAACTCGTGCTGCTCGCTCATGGAGTCGATTCTACGGCGCGGGAGGATCGCTCCCCGCATCGGCGTCCGCGTCGGGGACCGCATCGAGCACGGCTGCCTGGCGATAGACCTTGAGCACTCGGAACACGACGGTGTAGGCGCTCGCCGCGGCCAGCGCCCAGAGCGTGACGTACATCAGGATCGGCAGGTCGAACAGGTCGCCGAGGCCGGTCATCACCAGGATCGAGACCAGCCGGTCGGCCCGCTCGGCCAGGCCGCCCTTGGCGTCCATGCCGAGCGACTCCGCCCGAGCCCGGGCGTACGACGTCACCGAGCCCATCACCAGGCACCAGAGGCTGACGCAGAGATAGAGGTAGCCGTAGTCGCCCTCGTAGCTGTTGCCGGCGAAGTAGAGAGCCAGCCCGCCGAAGATCGCGCCGTCGCCGATCCGGTCGAGGGTGGAGTCCCAGAAGGCACCGAAGCGCGACTTCCGCTCGAGCACCCGCGCCATCTTGCCGTCGATGAGGTCGCTGAAGACGAACGCAGTGATGAACAGGACGCCCCACAGCAGCTCGCCGCGCGGGAAGAACGCGAGCGCGCCGACGACGACCCCGATCGTGCCCACGAGGGTCACTGCATCGGGGCTGATGCCGAGCTTGATGAACAACTTCACGAAAGGCATCAGCACGACGCCTTGCCAGAAGTCCTTGAACCGGTCGAGCACGTGCAGACGGTAGCCAACTTCGGCCGGACTCTTGACATCGCGCCAGCCCGGGAGCATCCTCCTAACTATGTTAGGAACTCCTACTCGTGATCGGAAGGCCGAACGTCGTGCGGCGGTACGGCGGGAGATCCTCGACGCCGCCTGGGACATCGCCCGGGAGTCCGGAGTCACGCAGATCACCCTCCGCGACGTCGCGTCTCGGATCGGCATGCAGGCGCCGTCGCTCTACACGCACTTCGACTCCAAGATGGCGATCTACGACGCGATGTTCGGCGAAGCCTGGGAGGACTACGGGAAGGCCTTCGCCGAGTGCGAGGCCACGCTCTCAACCGATCCGCGCACCGCTCTGAACCAGGTGTTCCGACACTTCTACGACTACGCCATCGCCGATCACGCCCGCTACCAGCTGATGAACGAGCGGGTGATCCCCTCCTTCGAGCCGACCGCCGAGGCGTACGCGTCCTCGGTGAGCGTGTTCGAACGCGGGCACCGGGTGGTGACCGGCGTCGGCGACATCTCGGACGCCGACTTCTTGATCTTCATGTCCCTGGTGGGCGGCCTCGTCAACCAGCACCTCGCCAATGACCCCGGCGGCACCCGGGTCACCGCAGTCATCGACCGTGCCGTCGACATGTGGGCCGACGCGGTCGGCCTTCCTCCCTCACCCGCCTGAACCAGCACTCCCCGCTGCTCACACCATCCGGAGCCCCGCCATGATCGCCACCACCCCACCGTCGACCGACGGGATCGTCCGACCGCAGATCTCGCGTCCCCTCTCGATGCGCCTCGCCGCCGCGGAGTACGCCCGGATGGCAGACGCCATCGCCGCACTCCGGCCGGACGACTGGGCCCGGCCTACTGCCTGCACCGCCTGGGACGTGCGCGAGCTGGCGTGTCACATGGTCGGGATGGCTGCCATGGTGGCCACGCCGTGGGAGATGGCGCGGGTGCAGCGCAAGGCCGCGGCGAACGCAAAGGCCGCCGGCACCGACCAGCTGACCGCCGTCACCGCGCTCCAGGTCAGCGAACGCGCCGACATGAGCACCGACGACATCGTCACCGCCGCGCGGCGCGTGGGCTCCCGCGCAGTGCGCGGCAGGCGGCTCACTCCGCGCTTCATGCGCAACCGTCCCTTCGCCGACCCGCAGCACGTCAACGGCCGTGACGAAGCCTGGGCGGTCGGGTTCCTCAGCGACGTCATCCTCACCCGCGATCCGTGGATGCATCGCATGGACCTCGCGGCCGCGATCGGCACCGACCCGGTGCTGACGTCCGACCACGACGGGGCGATCGTGGCGGATGTCGTCGCCGAGTGGGCGAGCCGGCACGACGCGGCGTACGACCTCGAGCTGACCGGGCCCGCGGGCGGCAGCTGGCGGCGCGGACGCGACGGCGAACGGATCGAGATGGACGCGATCGACTTCTGCCGCTCGATCAGCGGCCGTGGTGACGCACCCGGCCTGCTGTCCGTCCAGGTCCCCTTCTGAGACCGGAAGACCCGAGAGAGCTGCCATGTCCGGCTACCTGCAGATCCACCGCCCCACCCAGGACGTCAGCGTCCTTCATGACCGGATCGACGCTCCGGCCTTCGGGTCGCTGGCCGTCAACGCATTCGTCCTCCATGCGCAACAACCGGTCGTCGTCGACACGGGGCTCAGCACGGACGACAAGGACTTCGTCACCGAGCTCGCGGAGGTCATCGACCCGGCCGACGTGCGGTGGATCTGGCTCACCCATCCCGACCGCGACCACACCGGCGGCATCCTCGCGCTGCTGGAGGCGGCGCCTCAGGCCCGGCTGGTCACCACCTTTGCCGGACTGGGGATGTTCGGCTGCCAGTACGAGATCCCGATGGACCGGGTCCACCTGCTCAACCCCGGCCAGGACCTCGACGTGGGCGACCGGGTGCTCTCCTGCTTCCGGCCGGCACTGTTCGACAGCCCGGTCACGACGGGATTCCTGGACCGCAAGACCGGTGCTGTGTTCTCGTCCGACTGCTTCGGCGCCCCGCTTCCGACCCCCGACCTCGCGGACAGTGAGTCCGTGACCACGGTGCCGGCCGAGGACCTCCGGGCCGCTCAGCTGCTGTGGGCGAGCATCGACAGCCCGTGGGTGCGGGACGTGGACCGCAACCGGTGGCCGGATCGGGTCGGCGCGATGCGCTCGATGGCACCGTCCGCGATCTTCAGCACCCACCTGCCGCCGGCGGTCGGCGTACCCGATGCGCTCTGGGACACGCTGCTCGAGGCGCCCGACGGTCCGGAGTTCGTCGGCCCCGACCAGGCCGCGCTCGAGGCGATGCTGGCGAGCTTCGAGCCCGCCTGACCGGTCGCCGGCTCAGGCGTGCCAGGCGTCGACGAGCAGGTCGCGGGTGTCGCCCAGCAGTTGCGGCAGCATCTTGGTACCCGCCAGCACCATCAGGTAGTTGGCGTCACCGGACCAGCGCGGCACCACGTGCTGATGGAGATGCCCGGAGAGCGAGCCCCCGGCCGCCGAGCCGAGGTTCAGCCCGACGTTGAACGCGTGCGGCTGCGACACCCGGCGGATGGTGGCCAGCGCGACCTTGGTCAGCTGCGCGATCTCAGCGGTCTCCGGGTCGTCGAGGTCGGTGTAGTCGGCGACGTGCCGGTAGGGCAGCACCATCAGGTGACCGGGGTTGTACGGATACAGGTTGAGTACGACGTACGCCGTGTCCCCACGCGCGATCACCAGCGCGTCGTCCGCGGACGTCGCGGGGTCCGGTGTGATCCGGCAGAACGGGCAGGCGGGCAGGTCAGGGTCGGTTGCGGCGTCGTCGGAGGCGCTCGTGACGTAGGCCATCCGGTGGGGCATCCACAGACGCTCCAGGCCGTCGGGGTCGGTCACTTCTCTGTCTGCTCCAGGACGCGCAGAAGCTCGATGAGCGGTACGTCGGGCACCTCGATGCCACGCGTCTCCGCCATCCCGTTGATCTGCAGCCAGATCGACTGGGCCAGCATCTCGACCAGGTGGTCGGCCTTCGGCGCGACCTCCAGTCGCGACGACCAGCGCCGAACGCTCGAGAACACCTGCCCGATCAGCCCGAAGACCCAGGGGTCGAGGCCGGCCCGGTCGTCGGCGCTGAGCTCGATGCCGTAGAACTGCACGACGGTGTTCATCAGCCGCTCGATCTGCTCGCCGACCTGCTCGATCGACTCGGCCATCGGGTGCGGACCCGGACCGGGCAGCTCCAGCTCGACGAACCAGAACAGGGTGGGGTGCTCGGTCGCCCACCGCACGAACTCGTCGACCATCCGCCGGAGGATGACGACCGGCTTGCCGTCGTACGACAGTGTGGGCGCCAGTCGGCGGCCGAGGTCCTTGCAGATCCGCTGCTGCACCGCGAGGTCGAGGTCGACCCGGTCGTGGAAGTGCCGGTAGAGCACGGTGCGGGCCAGGCCCGCCTCCTCCGCGATCAGCTGGACCTGGATGTCCTCCCCCGGCTCGGATCGCTCGAGCACCCGGATCGCGGCGTCGATGATGACCCGTCGCCGCGCCTGGTTGTGGGCCAACCAGCGCAACCGGCGGCCGTCGCCGCCGTACTCGAGGTCGCCCTGCTGGTCGCTCACCTGCGCCAGCCTATCCCGGGCTACTTTCTCAGTACTGGTGGAACCAGAGGCCGAGGTCGAGCGCGACGTCGGGGCAGGTGATGTTGTGGTCGCGCCGGTCGGCAACCCACTGGCCGAGCACGGCCTGGCCTCCTTGGATCGACCAGTCGTCGCCGCATCGGCTCAACGCCTCTTCACGCGACGTCTGCCCCGCTGCGCGCCACTCCGGCACCCCGCCGAGCTCGTAGTCACCCACTACCGTCTCCCAGAGGTACGGCGTGGAGTAGATCCCGATGGCGTAGCCGGCGTCGGTGTAGGCGCGGGCAGCGCCCTCGACGACGGCGGCGTTCGCAGCGTGGTTGGCACTCCACTCGAAGAACGGCACCGGCTCCACGTCGATCCAGATCATCGGCGTCTGGAGGCCGGCGTCGATCATCGTGTCTAGGTTGAAGCGGGCCTGCTGGTAGCCGGTGTTGCGGAGCCGGCCCATCTTGGTGGCGCCGTCGTAGGGCCCGTCCCACGCGTACCTCTCTAGCGTCGCGGCGTCGGGATAGCTGGAGACCGCGTAGGCCGCCGCCAGCAGCTCCCGCTCCTGCACCCAGCCGACCTGGTCGGCGAGACACGGGTTAGGCGTGAAGCCCGGGCCGTTCGTCAGACCCATGATCACGAACTCGGCCTCGTCGACGGGCATCGGCAAGCCCAGGGACCGCTTCTCCGGGATGCCCATGCCCTTCGGGCACTGCGGCCAGCTGATGTCGGCGCCCTGCACGGGCTCGAGGCGCGGCTCGATGGTGCCGCGGTTCTCGTTGGCCAGGTCCTCGGCCATGTTCGCGAGGCTGCTGGCGTCGGCACCCGGATCGCCGGCGTCGCCGTCGCGGGGGTCCGAGTCGCCCTTCTTGCCGCCCTCCTTCGTCGGCTCCGTCGCGGACGGCGCGGCCATCGGCTCGTCGTCCTTCTCGCCGCAGCCCGTCACCGCGCCGAGCAGTACGGCGAGCGCCAGGGCCGACGCCGCGGCACGCCCGCCGGCCCTTCTCATCTACACCTGCTCGCGGGACGCGATCGCCGCAGCGACGCGCTCGATCGCTTCCGCAACCGGCACGCCGTTGTCCTGGCGACCGTCGCGGTAGCGGAACGACACCGCGCCCGCCTCGACGTCCTCGCCGCCGGCGATCAGCATGAACGGGACCTTCTGGAGCTGCGCGTTGCGGATCTTCTTCTGCATCCGGTCGTCGGAGTCGTCGACCTCGACCCGGATGCCGCGCGCCCGCATCTGCTTGGCGACGTCGTAGAGGTAGTCGGCGAAAGTGTCGGCCACGGGGATCGCCTGCACCTGGACGGGCGCCAACCACGGCGGGAAGGCACCGGCATAGTGCTCGACGAGCACGCCGAAGAACCGCTCGAGAGAGCCGAACTTCGCGGAGTGGATCATCACCGGCTGCTGCTTCGAGCCGTCGGGCGCGACGTACTCGAGGTGGAAGCCCTTGGGCTGGTTGAAGTCGTACTGGATCGTCGACATCTGCCAGGTGCGGCCGATGGCGTCGCGCGCCTGTACTGAGATCTTGGGTCCGTAGAACGCAGCGCCGCCGGGGTCCGCTACCAGCTCGAGACCGGACTCGATCGCGACGTCCTCGAGCACCTTGGTCGCCACCGCCCAGTCCTCGTCGTCGCCGACGAACTTGTCGGGCTTGGAGTCGTCGCGGGTCGAGAGCTCCAGGTAGAAGTCGTCGATCCCGAAGTCGCGCAGCAGCCCGAGCACGAAGTCGAGGAGGTGCTTGATCTCGGCGGGCGCCTGCTCGGGCGTGACGTAGGAGTGGGAGTCGTCCTGCGTCATCCCGCGCACGCGGGTCAGGCCATGGACGACGCCGGACTTCTCGTAGCGGTAGACCGAGCCGAACTCGAAGAGCCGCAGCGGCAGCTCGCGGTAGGACCGCCCGCGCGACCGGTAGATCAGGTTGTGCATCGGGCAGTTCATCGGCTTGATCATGTAGTTCGAGCCCTCGAACTCCATGGGCGGGAACATCGTGTCCGCGTAGTAGGGCAGGTGGCCCGAGGTGTAGAACAACTGGTCCTTGGTGATGTGCGGGGTGCCGACGTACTCGAAGCCCTCCTCGATGTGCCGGCGCCGGACGTAGTCCTCCATCTCGCGCTTGATCACCCCGCCCTTGGGGTGGAAGACCGCGAGGCCGGATCCGATCTCGTCGGGGAAGCTGAACAGGTCGAGCTCGCGGCCCAGCTTGCGGTGGTCGCGCTTCTCGGCCTCCTCGAGCCGGTGGAGGTAGCCGTCGAGCTCCTCCTTGCTCTCCCAGGCCGTGCCGTAGACCCGCTGCAGCTGTTTGTTCTTCTCGTCACCGCGCCAGTACGCCGCCGCGGACCGCATCAGCTTGAAGGCCGGGATCCGCTTCGTGGTGGGCAGGTGCGGGCCGCGGCAGAGGTCCTTCCACGCCACCTCGCCGTTGCGGTCGATGTTGTCGTAGATGGTGAGCTCGCCGGCGCCGACCTCGGCGCTCGCTCCCTCGGCGGCATCCTCGGCGTTGCCGCCCTTGAGGCCGATCAGCTCGATCTTGTAGGGCTCCTCGGCGAGCTCGACCCGTGCGTCGTCATCGGTGGTCACCCGGCGGGAGAACCGCTGGTTGTCCTTGATGATCTTGCGCATCCGGGTCTCGATCTTGGCGAGGTCGTCCGGGGTGAACGGGGTCTCGACGTCGAAGTCGTAGTAGAAGCCGTCCTTGATCGGCGGGCCGATGCCGAGCTTCGCGTCCGGGTGGAGGTCCTGGACCGCCTGCGCCAGCACGTGCGCGCAGGAGTGGCGCAGGATGTCGTGGCCGTCGCCGCTGTCGATCGCGACGCCCTCGATCTCGTCGCCGTCGGCGAGCTCGTACGACAGGTCCTTGAGGTCTCCGGCCACCCGAGCGGCGATGACATCAGGCTGCTCCTTGAACAGCTCCCAGGCCTTGGTGCCGAGCGTGGTCGTCTGCTCCTGCCGTTCACCGGCACGGATGCTGACGACCTTGATGTCGGACACGAATAACCTCTTTGGCTCGGCGATGGGAATCCCCTCAAGGGTATCGACCGGCCACGCGGGCTCGCGCGGGAGTTATCCAGTCGTCACAGGACGATCGCGCTAGAAGCATGCGAATTCGGGTGGGCGATACTGGGTTCGAACCAGTGACCTCTTCGGTGTGAACGAAGCGCGCTACCACTGCGCCAATCGCCCGATCGTGATGCGACGGCGACTTTAACGCATCAGTTCCCGTTCACCGGAATCAGGGATCGGGTCAGCGTCCGAGCATCTCCGGCTCGCGCGAACGCCAGATCTCCATGGCCTTCCGCGTCACCGGACCGGGTGCCTCGAGCTCGCGGTCGTCCCAGCGCGTGACGCCCTGGACGTCGCGGGTCGTGGAGACCAGGAAGATCTCGTCCGCACCCGCAGCGACCTCGATGGGTTCGTCGACCTCGATGCCGCCGACCCACTCCAGCACCAGCCGCCGGGTCACTCCGGCGAGGCAGCCGCCGGCGAGCGTCGGCGTCCGCAGCTCGCCGTCGACGACGTAGAAGACGTTGGAGCCGGTGCCCTCGCACAGGTGTCCCTGGAGGTTCGCGAACACCGCCTCGGTCGCGCCCTTCTCCTGGGCGGCGGCGAGCGCGACCACGTTCTCGGCGTACGACGTCGTCTTCATGCCGGCCAGCGCCGCCCGCTCGTTGCGCGGCCACGGCACGGTGACGACCGTCGTGGTCTCCGGGTTCGGGCTCATCGGTCCCGCGACGACGATCACGGTCGGCTCGCCACTCCCCCGGCCCGATCCCATCGGCGCCGGTCCCGCGGTGACGGTGATGCGGAGTCGGCCGAGCGGCATCGGCTCGCCGTCGAGCACAGCAGCCACGCCACGTCGTACGACGCCGACATCGAGGCCGCCGAGTCCGAGGCCCGCTGCCGACCGCTGCAACCGGTCGAGATGCAAGCCCAACGCGAACGGCTGTCCCTCGACTACCTTGATCGCCTCGAACACCGCGTCGCCGACGGTCAGGCCGTGATCGGTGACCGGTACGGCGGGGGCGTTCGGGTCGGCCAGGATCTCTCCGTTGATCCACACTCGCATGTCCGACACCCTACGGACGGACCCGATTTGGGTGGCGTTCAGCAGATCGGCTACTGTTCTCACGCGCATCAAAGGCACCGGCGAAATCCCGGAGCAGTCGGTGTTTGCAGGCGGACGTAGCTCAGTTGGTAGAGCGCAACCTTGCCAAGGTTGAGGTCGCGAGTTCGAGCCTCGTCGTCCGCTCGGAGAGGTCAGACCCAGACCTCCGCGGTGGGTTGGCCGAGAGGCGAGGCAACGGACTGCAAATCCGTCAACACGGGTTCAAATCCCGTACCCACCTCGACAACTCCACACGGGCGATTGGCGCAGCGGTAGCGCGCTTCCTTGACACGGAAGAGGTCACTGGTTCAAACCCAGTATCGCCCACCACGTTTCCGCAGGTCAGAGACGGTTTTCTGAAACCGAATCTGGCGCGGGGAACATTCAGGGAACAAGGAGCGGTCAGTTCTGGCTGCTCCTGTCCTGCTTTTCGCCCGGTGATTGAGGTGCGAGGAGCGCTCGGATGAGCCTCGCACCTCCGGGGCGCCTGCGACGGATCACAGGAAGCGTCGCAGGTACTCCCTGAGTGACGGATCGCAGACGTATACGTACGTCCCGAGGACGCCCCGCGTCAGCAAAACGGCGTAGATGTTCTTGACGAACTGCAGGATGTCGTCGTCGGTATAGGTGACCCCGAGCAGACGATTGTTGGTCGTGCCTCGGGGATCGAAGTAATGGGCCCGGTCGAAGACCACCCGCCCGGCCGCATCGTCGCGCCGGAGGTCGCGGCCGATGATTACGCCGGCGTAGTTGAGGTCGTACCCCTGGATTGTGTGGATCGAGCCGACCTCGTTCACCGAAGTGGGTTTGTTCACCCAGTCGGTGTCGGTCGAATTCCACTGCAGTTGGAGGCCGTCCAGGTTGATGTCGATCGCATCCGGATCGTTCTTGCTGACCCACTTCCAGGCGTAGCCGGCGAGCAGTCGCGCGAGCCCTGCCTCGTTCTCCTTCTCGGCCAGCGCTGACCGCATCTCGCCGAGATCGTCGTACATCCTCAGGTCGTAACCGGGGAACTCTTCGCGACTCCCCACGCTGCCGTCAAGCACGCCTCTGACGTAGGCGACATAGTCCTGGCCGGCACGAACGCGCATCTGCGACGTCAAGCCGTAGTGCCGCTGGTCACGCTTTGCCTTGCTCACCAAGTCGTTGACCGCGCTCGACGGCAGGTCAGCCGGTCGGACCGACTGGGCTCCGTCGACGAGGTAGAGCTGGTGTCTACTCTTGAAGTCGATCCAATCGAGCTGGGTGATCGACGAATCGTCCTCCCCGAACAAGCGGATGTTGATGTCGCGATACATCGTGTTCAAAGGCCCGGCCGCTTGGTTGGCTCGCTGGTTGAGTCGGTGCGCCTCGTCCACGATCAACAGGTCGAACTGGTCCTCCCGCTTTCCGACCTGGAACGGCGTCAGTACCTGGCTCGGACTCAAGCCGGGTGTTTGGCGGAACACGCGCTGGATCGACTTGCGCAGCGACTGCTGTGGGATGACGAGCCCAACGTTGAAGTCGGTCAGGAGCTCCGGGTACCCCGGGACGAAGAACTCGGAGAGGATCGAGTCGCTGTCGCTCGGCTCGCTCAGGTCTGCGTTCTTGATGTCGCTGAGGAGCTTCATCAAGTAGATGCCGACGACGGTCTTTCCTGTGCCCGGATCGCCCTGGATGACGATGCGGCTCGACCTGCCGGCAGCCAGGTCGTCGAAGAGGCCCGAGAGAATGTCATCGATCGCGATGGCCTGGTCCGGCGACAACGCCTTGAACGGCGACAGTTTGAACAGGTCGCTGTTCTCGATGTCCCTGATCGGTCGCGTGAACAGACCTCGCTCGAGCAGGGCGTCGAAGACCGCTCGAAAGGTCGCCTGATACTCGTCGCGTCCGTAGTAGTTGGCGTTGGTGATGCCTTCGTTGCGATTCAGGACCTGGAATCGGCCGTCGCCGGCGAGCAGGCGGATCAGGTAGGACTCGAGGTCAAGACATACGGACTTGTTGAAGGTCTCGTCGATCACCACCCGAGCGCCTTGAAGCTGTCGCTTGTCCTCGGCCTCCAAGTGCTGGCGAAGCCGCGCGGCAGCATTCAACGACTCGCCCACGTACACCGCGCCGTTGCCGTCCAACGCATAGACGACCGGCCAGTTCGAGAAGCGCGGGTCACGACCGGCCTGCGCTCGGATGTCCTGAGCGGCAAAACGGAAGTGCTCAACCCTAAAGCTCGTCATACCTCGCGCTCGTGCCGCGCGCCCTCTCCACGGGGTACTTGGCTCGGGTCACCTCAAGCTTGTCGAGCACGATCTGATCGGCATCGAGTCCGAGGCGAGCGGCGAGAAGCCGTGCGTAGGTCAGCACGTCCGCAAGCTCGCCGACAATCTCATCACGTGGGCCCTCGTCGCTCCACTGGAAACACTCGAGCAGCTCCCCGGCCTCGATCGCGATGCTCTTCGCGAGATTGGCTGGAGTATGGAACTGTCCCCAGTCGCGCTCGTCGACGAAGTCGCGTAACGCTTCGTCGACCGTCTGACCGTCGCTCACCCTGTCCCACCTCTCGTCTTGCGCCCACGATCGTTTGTACCCGAGAGCCACCACCTCGCGTGGCAAACCATACGAACCTGGTTCCGGGGCCTGCCGGCACATCGCCCAGCGCTCGGCGATTCGGCCACGGCGGCGGTCACACGTTCAAGATCCACAGCTACCGCGCTTGCACCCGCTTCGGTGCGGTCTCGGTTGGCTTCACTGCGGACAGGTGGAAAGTCGGCCGTACTCTGCGCCGACGCGGCGGGAGCGCAGTGACGGCCGGAGAATATCCGCGCGCTCATCGAGGCTTCTGTCGCCTACGGTTCCGGTCGTGGCGATCGTCCAGAAGCGCAAGCCTTCCGATTGCCGGTTCCAGCCAGCCGGCGCCCTCCAGGCCCCGACTGTCTTCGACGAGCTGATCAGGGTCAGCGTCGGGCCTTCTGGACCCGTTGCGCTCTGGGCTGATGCCACGGCTCAGAACGACATCGAGGCTCGCTTCGAAAGCCCCGGCTTTGCGAGCTTCCCAGAGACTCGGACCTCGTCGCGGCCACAGGTCGCCCTGGCGGCGTACAACGCTGGCTCCATGGCACCAGCGCACGTCGTGATCATGGACGACCTTCCGGTTGCCCATCCGCTCGTGCAGACACTCCCTAACGGCGAGTTCATCGTCGTTGGCGCAAGGTGCGCCTGGACTCCTGAAGGACCGGAGAGAAATGCACTTGTCGTAGGTCTCGACGGCGCCATCCAGCACGAGGGCACTCTGGGTGACGGCATCGAGCACATGCTCGTCGACAACGGCGGAGAGATCTGGGTCGGCTACTTCGATGAGGGGATCTTCGGCAACTTCGGCTGGGGCAGCCCTGGGCCCGCGCCGCTGGGATCGCCAGGCATCGTCCGATGGTCGCCTCAGTTCGAGAAGGTGTGGGAATACCAAGCAGTCGATGACTACTGGCTTGCCGACTGCTACGCACTCAACGTCGACACCGATCGAGTATGGGCTTGCCCGTACACGGACTTCCCGGTCGTGGAGATCGACTCCGACCGCGCCACCGTTCATCGAACGACGAACGTCAGCGGCCCTCGCGGTCTGCTCGTCGCGGGCGAGAACGTCGCGCTCATCGGCGACTACAAGGACGGGGGCTCACTTCTGCTCGGCTCACTCGACGGCTTGAACCGCCTCAAGAAGAGCGAGATCGGCATGCCCGACGGCCGACAGGTCCCTCTCGGCACGCTCGTTTGCCGCGGCAGCGTCGCCCACCTCTTCGTCGGCGCGGACTGGTTCACCTTCGACCTGACCCAAGCGATCTGATCGCGGCCAACGTCAGGACCTGCCCCACTCGCCACCCTCAGCCCTTCCCCGTCCCGCATCCGCATCCACATCCACAATGAACCGCCCCGGCGAGTCCGGAGGCTGTGGTCTGCCCCGGGTTCCACGTAGTCGAGATTCGTTGGATTCTCATGCCACGGTGATGATGCGGTTGCGTTCGAACTCTATCGGCGTGAGCCATCCGAGCTGGCTGTGACGGCGCTTCCGGTTGTGCCAGATCTCGAGGTATTCGAAGATCGCGTTGGCCAGCTCCAGCCGGGTGTTCCACTTCTTCCGGTCGAGCAGCTCTACCTGCATGCGGGACCAGAACGACTCGATCATGGAGTTGTCGTAGCAGTCGCCGATGCTGCCCATTGACGCGAGCAGGCCGGAGTCGCGGGCGCGTTTGGTGAAGGCCCAGGAACCGAATTGCTTGGGTTCAACCGGTCGATGCAACACCGGGTTGTTGAAGGGAGCGTAGTTGCTCCTCGAAGACCTCGGCGGGCGTCTTCCATCCGAGGATCTTGCGGGGCCTGTTGTTGAGTGCATAGGCGACGGCCTCGAGGTCCTCCGCGGACCAGCGCGACAGGTCGGTGCCCTTGGGGAAGTACTGGCGCAGCAATCCGTTCGTGTTCTCGTTCGTCGGGCGCTGCCAGGGCGAGTGCGGGTCGGCGAAGTAGACCTTGGTGCCGGTCTCCAACGCGAACTGTGCGTGGTCGGATAGCTCCTTGCCACGATCCCACGTCAGGGTCTTTCGCAGCTGGTCGGGCAGCTTCGTGATCGACGCCGTGAGCGCGGCGTTCATCGCGACGGCCCCGTACCCGCCCAGCGACGGCCCGTTCTTCACGTAGGGCTTCTCGCCCCAGCCCTCCATGCGGGGCAGATGGACCAGGATCGTCGAGCGGCTGCTGCGCTCGACGAGCGTGCCGATCGCCGAGCGGCTGGTCCCGATGATCAGGTCGCCTTCCCAGTGGCCGGGAACAGCACGGTCATCGGCCTCGGCGGGACGCTCGCTGAGCACGACGTCGGCAGTGATGTGACCCTGCGGCTTGTTCCGCGACCTCGCGCGTGGCTGGCGCAGTGCTCGCCCGGTACGCAGACACGCGACCAGATCGCGCTTGAGCGCACCACGCCCCTCGATGAACAGCGACTGGTAGATCGCCTCGTGGCTGATGCGCATGGACTCATCATCGGGGAAGTCGACCTTCAACCGCTGCGCGATCTGTTCCGGGCTCCACGCCAGCGCCCACCGCCGGTCGGCACGGTGTGGCTTGTTCAAACCCTTCCACGGCGGCGGTGTAGGACCCGCGGCGATCGTGCCGTCAGGCTGCCGCACGATCCCCGCAAGCCGGTCTTGGACGTACTCCTGCAGCCGCGGGTTCTCGACCAGCTTCGCGGTCTTGGAACGCTTCGCGGCCTGCTGTGCCTTCCACTGGGCCACCGTGGCCCGGTACTCCTGTTTCCCGCCACGAGTAGCAGCATTGCGGCGCAGCTCGCGGGACACCGTCCCAGGGTCACGCCCGATCGCGCGAGCAATCTCGCGCACGCCCTTGTCCTGGGCGCGCAGGATCGCGATCTCCTCGCGCTCCTCGAACGTCAGGTAACGGCTGGTGGGCTCGGCCAGTGAGATCGGCGGCATGCCGCCAGCGTGGCGAAACCAGCGGGTCCCGACCGGCACTGACACGCCGACCGCCAACGAGGCCTCGGCTGTCGTAATGCCCGTGGCGATCAGCCGCCAGAACTGCCGCTGCACCACCCTCGACGGATCGGGCCGTCCGGGCGAACGCATCGCCGGCCTCAGCGCCCGGTCAGCACGCCACTGCCGGCGAAGCCCCTCGGGCGCGTCGCTGGTCTTCTTGCTCCAGTCCGCTGTCGCCATCGTTGGACACCTCCGTAGTCGAGGTGTTGCGACGACCGGTTGAATCCGCCCCCACAGCTGGTTCGGCCCGTTGCGCGTGAAGTTCCTCTCGACGAGGTCGGTGGCGATCGTGTCGGGCAGGATCCGCTTCCACTTGCGCCGGCCGGTGACGCCTTGCAGACCCGCGCGGCGCATCAGGAGCTCGACCTGGTTGTGGCCGACCTGGACGCCTCGTCCCAGGGTCAGCTCGGCGTGGACGCGCTGGATGCCGTAGGTGCCCTTCGACTCGGCATGGACCTGGCGGATGAGGTCGGTGAGCATCGCGTGCCTGATGGCGCGCTCGGACGGCGCCCGGTCGCGGTGCTCGTAGAAGCCGGACTCCGAGACCCCCAGCACGCGGCAGGCGACCTGGACCGGGAGGTTCTCCGCGGCGATCACTTCGACCGCCGCGTACCTCCTTTTGGGCTGGCCTCCTCCTTCAACAGATCGACGGCTCGTCGAGCGATCGTCAGCTCGGTCTCGAGCTCGGCGATGCGCTTCTTCGCCGCCGCCAGTTCGCCCTTCTCAACTGTTGTCAGGCCGGGTTGCTCGCCGCGGTCGATGCGGTCCTGGCGGCGCCAGTTGTAGATCGTCTGGTCGCTGACGTCGAGATCGTGCGCGACGCTCGCCACGCTGCGACCGTCGGCGAGTAGGTCAAGGACCTTGCGTCGGAACTCCGCCGGATAGCCCGGTCGTCCCATCTGAACCTCCTGGTGTCAGACACCAGAATCCAGAAACTCAGACGCCGTGGAACCCGGGACACACCAAGCCTCTCCGGACATGCCGGGACGGTTCAACCCGTGCAGCCCATCCATATCCCGGCCGAGTGGAACGACAGCGGCCTGCTCACCTTCGAAGAGTTCTGCGCCCTCATCCATACGCCACAACGCACCGTCCGCGACTGGCGACGACGTGGCGTGGGACCCCGCTGGGCGCGGTTCAACGGCTGCGGCAGGCTCTACATCACCGTCGCCGAAGCCCGCCGCTTCCTACGGACGGCCAAGCCGACCGCCGCCAACCGACCTGCTGAGGAGCGGCCCCATGCCTAGGAAGAAGGACCTGCCCGTCTACGTCAGCCTCGATGAAGCCGCCGAGATGATGTCGATGTCGACCCGCACCATCCGGCGACGGATCAGCGACGGCACGATCCCGGCGTACCAGTGCGGCCGCCGCGCCATCCGCATCCGCGTCGACGAGCTCGAAGCGGCACTCCGCCGCATTCCATCGGCGCGGTGGTGACAAGCCCGTTGGCAGGCGCTGCACTTCGCCCACTTAGACGCAGGTTCTCCGGCGCCAGTTGCCGGGACCGGGAATCCAAGTTACCTTGGAATCGTGTCGGTCTCGGGTGACCCGATCATCGCTCCCTCTGCGCGCAAGCACGGGGTCGGCGAGGAGGACATCCGGCATGCGTACCGCAACCCCATCCGAGTGTGGGAACTCGGAGAAGGTTTCACCATGATGGTCGGGGCGAACCGGGCCGCGATCTTTTTCGAGATTGGCTACATAGAGGGCGTCGAAGCCGTGGTGATCGTCCACGCCATGCGAGCCCGCAGGAAGTTCCTCAGGTGATCACCATGCCGCGTTCTGTCGATGACATCCTCAAGCAGGCCGACGAGCTCGCAGCTCGGTTCGAAGAGTACGAGCCCGACCCCGCGCACGAGTTGGATCCCACAGCCGTCGCGTTGCTGCGGCGGGCGGTTCAGGAGCGCTCAGATGCCGAACTTCACGTCCTCGAAGCGGTTCGCGCGGCCCGCGAGGCCGGGATGACTTGGGCGGTTATCGGCGCATTCATCGGCACGACAGGTGAGGCCGCCCGACAGCGCTACGGCGGCAAGGTCGCCTGACGTCGGCCCCAAAGGCTGCGTCCTTGCCCCGCGAGCGGGCGCCCTCGTTGCAGGGCTTGGGGGTGGAGACGCGTTAGACGGTCGTGAGTCGCTGCACAAGGGCGTGGCACAAGTCCGCGGTCGCTCTTGCGTCGAGATCGTGAGTGACGGCTCCCTCGATGGCGAAGGTGATGACCGCGACCTCGGCGTCTCGTTGAGCACCCGAGACCTCAAGAGTCAGCTGCTTCTCGAAGAGTGCTTCCATCTGGCTGTGGAAGCTGGCGTGCCACTCCGCGATCCGCGGCGACCGGGCCACGCGGGCGTGCACGGTGGCGACAAGGTGACGCACAGGCCTCAGGGTGTCGATGAGCCACACGAACTGTTGCGCCAGGGGTTGGCCCGCGACGGTCGCGTGCTGTTCGAGGAGCAGATCCAGGTACAGGTCGGCGACGGCGACGAACAGTTCGTCCTTGTCGCCGAAGTACCAGTACAGGGTGTTCGGTGTGAGTCCGGCAGCGGCGGCGATCTTGCCCATCGATGCCCCGTCGTAACCCTCGGAGAGGAACAACGAGCTGGCGGCGGCGACGATCTCGTCGCGCTTGGCTTGCTTGGTCTGGTCCTGGCGGTTACGTGGCACACCTCATCTTGACAGGCACTCAAGAGAACAGCCACCATCTCTTGTATACCAATCAAGAGGAGTCCGTTGTGAGCGACCGTCGAGAGCTGTTCTTCCCCTCCGGCGTGGATCAGTGCCATGCCTGGCTGTACTTGCCCGAAGGCGCGAGCGAGGTGACTCCAGCACCCGTCCTGGTGATGGGCCACGGCCTGGGCGCGATCAAGGAGATGCGGCTGGCTGCGTTTGCCGAGCACTTCCAGGCCGAGGGGTATGCCTGCCTGGTCTTCGACTACCGCCACTTCGGGCAGAGCACGGGTGAACCGCGAGAACTGCTGAGCATCCCCCGGCAGCGAGAGGACTGGCGGGCAGCGGTGGCGTTCGCGCGCACCCTGCCTGAAGTGGACCCGGGCGCCGTGGTCGCGTGGGGTACCTCATTCGGAGGCGGACACGCCATCGTCACGGCTGCTGACGATCCCTCCATCGCGGCCTCGATCTCACAGTGCCCGTTCACTGACGGGCTCGCGTCATTGACGAAGATTCCGCCTAGAGCCGCTGCTCGCCTGACCGTCGCAGCGGTCCGCGACCTTCTTGCGGCGGCGACCGGACGCGAGCCCGTGCGAGTACCGGTCGCCGCCCGGCCCGGCGAAGTCGGCCTGATGAGCGCCGACGACGTCTCCGAAGGCGTCCTCGAGCTGCTCGAGGCGTCCGGCCTCAGCGAAGCCGAGTACCGGTCGCAGGTCCCGGCCCGCATCGGGCTCGCTGTGCCACTCGCCCGACCGGGCCGCCGAACCAAATACCTCACCAAGCCAGCACTGTTCTGCATCTGCGACCACGACACCGTCGCCCCAGCACGAGCCACCTTGCGTCACGCGGCCAAAGCACCGAAGGGCGAGATCCGCCGCTACGACGCCGGACACTTCGACGTCTACATCGGCGACGACTTCGACCGCGTCACTGCTGACCAGATCGCATTCCTGCAGCAGCACGTGCCATCCCGTCTCAACGGCACAACCTCTCCCAGTGATGCGCAGGGCGTTTGACCGCGCACCTCTCCTCGACATCCATGCGTCCGATCTGGCCGAGGATCGGCGCGCGGGCTTCACCCGCGTCTTTCCGGCTCCCCTTTGTTGTCAACTGGTGGTCTGCGGGGTCCTGGTTCGGGTGGTCTTCCGCGCCGGCGCCGACGGTTGTAGCGTCAGAATCGCGGGTCCGGGAAGTGGCTGATCCGAAGTGTCGATGTGCGGGGGCAGGTCGACCGCGCTGGATTCTTGAGACGCCCCGCAGTGCCCTCCCGGACCCGTGCCAATCGGCTCGGGCGCGCTGTTGAGTTGTGCTCGTTCGGCGTCGGCGAGGAGTTGGCGGTAGAGGGCGTCGGAGATCCGTCGTTTCAGGCAGCGCAGGGCCTCGAGCTTCGTTTTGCCGGCGGCGAGCTTGCGCCGGTAGTAGGCGCGGCCTGGGGTGTCGTTGCGGATCTGGGTGACCGCGGCGATGTGGATCATGTGGTTCATCCGCCGGTTCCCGGCCCGGGAGAGCCGGTGCCGGTTCTGCTCACCGGATGAAGCGTCCAGGGGTGCGGTGCCGGTCCAGGACGCGAACCGGTTGCGGTCGGCGAACCGGGCGATGTCGCCGACGTCGGCCAGCGTCCGAGCAGCCACGACTGGTCCGACGCCGGGGAGGTCCATCAGCCGGGACTTCCGCGCTTTGACCAGGACCTTGAGTTCGGCGGTGGCCTTCTTCATCTTGGCCTCGACCGCGACCAGGTCGGCGAGTTCCTCGGCAGCGATCCGGCGGCGGGTCTTGCCGGCGATGTCACGCGGACGCACAGTGGCGAGGATCGCTTTGGCCTGCAGGGCGGTGAGGTCCTTCTTGGCCGTGCCGGGGACCAGTTCGGACAGCAGTCGTTGGAGCCGGTTGACGGTCTGGACCCGGAGCCGGGTGAGCTCCTCGCGCCGGTCGCACAGCATTCGCAGCGCTTCGAGTTCACCATCGGCGCGCAGCACCCGCAGCGTGGTGGTGCGGACCGCGACGATCGCGATCGAGTGGGCGTCGCGGGCATCGGTCTTGCGGTTGTGGCCGGTGTCGAAGAGCCGAACCCGGGCAGCGAGCTTGGCCGGCACGTCCACAACGTGTTCGCCGGCCTCGAGCAGCCGCTGGGCCAGCGGGCGGCCGGCGCCGTTGCTGCCCTCGATCGCCCACATCCGGTCGGGCCAGTTCTTGGCGTAGGTCCGCATCGCGGTGTAGCCGGCCTGGTCGGTTCGGAAGCGGCCAGAACCCAGCAGCTTCTCGTGTTTGTCGACGATCTCGATCGTGGCCGAGAGCTTGTGGGGATCGACCCCGATGATCACCTTCGCCATAGCGTTCTCCTGCTTCACCTCGTACCGGTAGGGACGGCGAGGTGGGCAGTGCTACTACGAGCTGGGCAGTCCCCTTTCGAGCCACGCCTCGTCACGGTGCCCGACGGATTGCAGACCGGAAGAGAGCCACACCCGCTCGGGGTGGGCAGCCGCGAGGAGAGCCCTCCGCCGGACACCTGGACCGAGTCTGGCCAGACACCGATCCTGCAAGGAAGTCTCTAGTAGCCGCCTAGGACCGCACCCCTCAGTCGTAGAACGTTGAGCGGTTGAGAATCGATCGTTTCCAGAGCGAGTTCCGGTCGGCCTGGCTGAGCCCAGCGGCGTCGGCGGCATCGGGCCATTCGCCCTCGATGGTCGACACGACGTGGTCGACGACTTCCTTCGCCTCAGGTCGCGACAACCCGTAGTCGGCGGCCGCGGCCACGCAGACCGAGAACTGGCTGCCTCGGCTGCCGTCCCGTCCGATGGCCATGGCTTGGGCTGATGTGTCGGTGGAGCGTACTTGCGGAGTCAGATCGAAAGCGGGCGTGAGCGCGAGCGACTCCCCGTCCCAGAATGCGGCGTGGTTGCGCGCGTGGTCGTCGTTGTTGCCGATCGCGACGTTGAAGACAACGCGCTCGAAGAGCGTGCGACCGACCTTCGTTGGGAGGCGGCCGTGCTCACGAAGGACGTCGAGCATCTCCGGATAGGAGCCATAGCGTGCGCCGAGGAGCGCATCGACGCCGAGCATGGTGAGCCCCGAGACGACGTGCCGCCGCTGACCATTGGGTAGCCGGTCGAAGCGTTCAATTAGCAAGACGTCTCGGCCCAGCGAGGAGATGACCCGCGCGTTGGGAACGTCGAGCCCGCAGCGTCGCGCGAACTCAATCGCGACGGCCTCGGCGCGGATCACCGGGTGAACGTCGGTGGAGACCGACAACTTGGCGACGTGCTCGGTGCCGGAGTCGTCGCTGAGGAGGACCTTCGGGTGTGCGCCACCGATGGCGGTCCCGTTCATCAGGGCGTCGCCGAGGGCAGGACTCAGCGGCTCCCCGGCCAGTACCTTCTCTGCGGCGTCGTACAGCTCGTCAAGGCTGGCAGTGTCCAGCCGTGGCCGGTACTCGCCGGAGCTCTCTTGGAAGTCGATGGCGCCGAGTCGGTTCGAGCCGGACTCCAGCATGTAGGTCTCGGTGCTGAGTTCCTGGTCGCCCGAACCCAAACGGTTGCCGATCACTCGCTCGCCCCACGAGTCAGGGGTCGCGTCGTTGAGACACGCAGCGACGGTCAGTCCGTCCAGTGGCTCCTGGGCTCCGCGCCGCAGCGGGAGCTCTGGTCCGTACAGGCTGATGGCCTTGTCGTTGGCGAGGTAGGACCGCGCGTAGGTGAAGTCGAGACGGCCCGTGTCGACACGGTCGACTGCGCCGGCGACGACCGGATCTTGTTCTCCGGGGAGCCACGTCCACACGAAGACGCGTCGCGCCCGGAACGGGTCAGAAGTCATCGTCGGACTCGGCCTTCTTCCTTGGCTTGTCGACCCGGGTCGGCAGCAACGCGAGACGGTCGCGTCCTTCACGACGCAGACGCGCGAGCTCAGCCCGGTCCTCCGCCCCGAAGAGAGGTACGCCGAGGATGTCGGCAGCGTTGAAGGCATTGCCGATGGAGACCGCAGGATCTCCCGCTTCGATCGCGGCGACCGTACGCCGGTCCACGCCGATGCGGGCGCCGAGCTCGGCGGCGGTCCACTTGCGCGCGAAGCGAGCTGCCTTTATCTGCTGACCGAGCACAGCTGCTGCGTCGGCCGCCCCGCGACGAGGCGAGGTACGTACCCTGGCCATATGTGCTCCTTACTTTGCACTTAACATAGCACTCTGTACAAAGTAATGCACATCTGCGGTCGAGGTCTACGACCCGGGCGTCGCCGGCCGCAATCACGGGCCCTGAGTGGCTGACGTCGGCCTTGGCAATGCGGCGTCATTTCCCGTAGTGGTAGCGGCAAGCCGCAATGCGAACCCCGTCGCCAGTGACCTTGTAGATCAGTCGGTGTTCGTCGGTGATCCGTCGTAACAAGTAGCCGGCGAAGTCGTGTTTGAGGGGCTCGGGCTTGCCGATGCCTTCATTGCCGTTACGTATGACGTCTTGGATCAGGAGATTGATGCGCTCAAGGACTCTCCGATCCTGCGCTTGCCACCACAGGTAGTCCTCCCAGGCATTGATGTCCCAGACGAGCCGCATGACTCAGTCGGGATCGACCAGGTCGTGCGACTCGCCGGAGCCACTCTCAAGACGCTCCATGGCATCGAAGAGGCGACGAGCGTTGGTGGGCGAGCGCATGAGGTACGCCGTCTCCCGGAGAGACTCGAATTCCTCCAGCGACACGATCACCACAGGCTCGTGTCCTGCCCGCGTGATGACGACCTCTTCGCGGTCGTTGACGACGCTGTCGAGGACCTCGGCGTATCGGGCCCGCGACTCGGTGTAGCTCATCGTCTTCATGACTCCTCCTGTACAGAAAAACGTACAGATCGACGCATTTCTCGACAACCTCCGTGTCCGCAGTGGCCGTCGCCGATCCGCAAGCGTGCGGCGCCGTCTCGCGCGCGAACACTCGAACTGCGTGCCTTCGCCGCGCAGCGGCAGCGCCTTCTTGCCGGCCCGGCTCCTTCTCGGCTCCAGAGACGAGAACGACCGCCTAAACCTACTAACGAGCACTGGCCTTAGCGTCATTAACCGAGTTCTTGTGGTATTGCCATGTAGCCCTCCGCGGCCAGCCAACTGCGGGCCCGCCCGCGATGGCGGTCGCTCGAGAAGGCATGCCAGCGAGTCAGCAAGTCGGCGCGCTCGGAGAGTCTGTCCTTGAACCGGCGGAAGGCGCCGCGCCCAGCGATCGCTCGAGCCAAGCGGTCGGCGAAGTCCGCGTCGTCGAGGTTTTCGATGAACCACTCCATGTCGCGAAAGCCGTCGCGCGAACCCTCGCAGTGCACCCACAGCCATCGGTCCGCGTCGTCATCGTCCTCTTCGTCGATCTCCCCCACGTCCTCGGCGTACTCGATCGCGGACTGGGGCCACACCTCACCGGTCCGCAGGTCGATCCGCCCGCCTCCGTGGACCGGATCGCCCTCCAGGATCATCGACAGCTCCTCCAGGTCCACCGGCAGCGGGCGCAGCATCGGGGTCGGGCCGGCACCCAGCGCGCCGTTCAACACCTCCGCCAGCTCCTGGTCGCCCAGCACCCCGTCGCCGATCAACTGCAGGGAATCGGCCGGCCACGACGGCTGGCTCAGCGCGGCCACCAGCCCCGGGTGGTCGCGCCGTGCGATCACGGACCGCAGATGAGTCAGTGCTTCGCGATCGTCCACGGTGGGTCAATCCTCCGCCAGCGCCTTGTCGCGGGACTGCACCAATCTCCTGCGCCGGGCCGACACGAGCAGTCCCGGATCTCCGAGCTCGATGGAGCTCGTCGCGTATCCGGTGGGGAGTCCGGCAGCCCGCATCAGTGTGCCCGCGCGGTCGGACACGGACCCGGTGATCCCGAAGTGTGCGAGCAGGTCCTTGGCCGTCATCGCGGCGGACCACGCGCCGGCGGTCCGGTTGCCCGTGGTGATGACCCAGGCCACCGCAGCAGCGCCGCGCACCGGCGAGCCCTTGCGGGCGAACACCTTCGGGTCGTTGCGGGCGGCCTGAGCCAGGAACCGCCGCATCGCGGTCCGGTGCTCGACGTCGAACAGCGCATCCGCACAACCATCGCACTGCTCGAGGATCGCCCGCACCGCCGGCCGGATCTCGTCAGGGATACCCGCCCAGTCGAACTCCTCATCCGGCAGCGGCGCCTCGTCGAGAACCATGAGCGCGTCCGTCCCACCGACGTCCCGCGCAAGGTGCTCCAGCGTCCACTCGCTGTCGCTCAGGCTCTTGAGCCGCTCGGACTCGAACAGTGCCTCCGCGAGCCCGGCCATGGCCTTCTGCTGATCGCTGTTGATCAGCCGCAGGTACTCCGCTTCGTGCTGGTCGACCGCGGCCAGGGTCTCCTTCGTCAGGTCTCCGCGGATCCCCTCGCGGTCGTGGCAGTAGCCGATGAAGGCGCGCACCAGGTCCGGCAGCTTCACCAGGTACGCCGGCTCGGCGATCACCTTGCGCGGGAACCAGTCGGCCATCAGCATCTCGACGGTCACCGGGCTCCACCGGTACGGGTCCCCGGTCGCGTACGACGTCCCGAACCACAGCACGCTCCCGAGCAGGTCCCGCTCGTCCACGCCGTCCAGCGCGGCGCCGTACGGCGAGGCGAAGAACCCCTCCGCGATCGCGGCCATCTCCTCCTCCGACCACTCCCGCCGGTCCGGAGCCTCTCCGCCGGCGGGCAGCATCCGCAGCATCCACTCCACCAACGGCCGGCACATCGGCCAGCTGTCCGAGATCAGCGGCGGGTACAGCTGCGAGCCGAAGTCGATCGCCGCCTCGACCACCGCACGCGCGGTGGCCGGGTCGGTCCGCGTCAACGACTGGTCCGCATCATCGATCAGCGTCCCCATCTTGATCGCCAGGTCCTCCAACGGCTCCGGGACAACGAACGCGTCCTTCACCACCGTGCCGAGGTTGTGGTCGACGTAAACCAGGATCGACAGCGCATGCCCGGACGGCAGCGTGACGCCGAGCAGGTAGTCGTCGCCGTCGCCGAGCACGTGGGTCATGAACCACACGTCGGGATCGATCCGCGCCTGGTCGAGGACGGTCAGCCAGTCCGGCATCGGCTGCCGCCGCGTCTCCAGCTCACGGCCGATCCGTGCCGCGAGGACCTCGTCGGCGCTCCAGCGCCCTGATCGCAGTCAGCGCGGCGGTCGTCTCGGCGTACGGCGTCCCGATGAAGGACTCGACCAGGTCGGCGAGACCGGCCCGCTCCTCATCGGGCGCGAACGGGTCGCGACGACGCGGGTCGGTGACCTCCAGGAACCCGCTGATGATCGCCAGGAAGTCCAGCGGCTCCCCCGAGCGCAGCGCCTTGCGAAGCGTCTGGAACAGCTCCTGGTCCTCCGGCCCCCGATCCGCGCTCCTCGTCCGCGACGTCGGGCGTCGTCGCTGCGGCTGCCGTCCCCGACCACGTCCATGCTTGTTCGGCACAGGAACGACCCTACGGGCGACACCATCCCCTACGTGCAGCCGACCCAGCGGGATGACGCCACGGGACCCTACAACTTGAACGGACTCAGTTCGACGGGTCCGCCAGGATGGATCCGGCACCAGTCGGTCGCACCGACCAGCGCCACTTCGCGCGTCGCGACCTGCCGGCCGTCGTACGCCGTGCCGAGGTCTGCTTGCATGCCGCTGACGGTACCGAGCAGGCGACGCGGCCGGGCGGCACCGCCTCGGTCAGGGGCTGCCGCTGATCCTTCCGTCACCCGGCGGGAACTGGTAGACCATCCCGAACCAGCCGTCGTAATGGCCAGCATGCAGGCAGGGCTGCGAGTACCGCTCGATGCCTTCGATTTTGCCCACCTTGTACTCCGACATGTCGCGGCAGTAGAAGGCGGTGCCCACATACAGTCCGTCCGCCGGGCTCCATTGCGCCGGCTCGCCGTCCGGAGCAGTGACCCACGGCTGGCCCAGCCCGATGCAACCGATCTCGTGGTCCCGGTAGCCGCTGTGGTTCTTCATGTAGGCGGCGGCCGGGCCGTCGAGCAGGACCCCCACGATCTTGTGCGCATCGCTGGAGGTGTCGTTGAAGGTTGTCGACAGCCAACGCGGCGCGTCGTCGGCACACGCGACCAGGTTCGGACCGCCCACCGCCGTGGTCAGCGCGTGCGGGGAGGCTGACTTCGTCGTCATCGCTCCGAGGGAGGTGGTCGAGCCGTCCGGCGACGACCCGCTCACGACCGGCGAGGTGCACGTCTGGTCCGGCGGACACTGCGTGGTCGAGAACGTGGATCCTCCGCCGAAAGGCAGCGCCTGTCCGCTGGCTTCGTTGGAGAACGCCGACTCGTTGCCGGCGGAGTCGACGGTCGTGGCCTTGTAGAAGAACGTCGTTCCCACGGGGACCGTCGTGTCCTGGTAGTCCCCGGTCGGCAGATCGGACGCGATCTTGCTGAGCGTCCCGCCCGAGCTGGCGCTGCGGTACAGCGAGTACGAGGCGATCTCGCCGCTGGAGTTCCCGGACCAGTGCAGGCTGATCGAGCCGATCTGGTCGGTCGCGGTGAGCGTCGGGGCAGCCGCCGTCACGGTCACCTGCGCCGTGCCCGAGCTGGGCTGCGTCAGGGCGTCACCGGCGTAGCGAGCCGTGACCAGGACGTCGCCCACCGGGAGCGCCGTCGTGGTGAGCTCGGCCCGGCACGGCGAGCTGCCCGGCACACACCCCGGTGGCACCGAGGCGGACCCCAGCTGCGTCGTGCCGGACGCGGTGTCCGCGGTGAAGGTGACGTTGCCCGATGGCGTCACCAGTAGGCCTCCTCCTCCGCTGATCGAGACGGAGGCGGTGAGCGTGACGCTGTCGCCCTCCACGATGTCGGAGTCGGAGACGGCGAGGGTGGTCGTCGTCGGCAGCACGGCTGCCTGGGCGGGGGGCACCGCGACGAGGATCGTCGAAGCGACGAGCGCGAGCACGAGCCAGCGACCACGCTGCGCGAGAACTGGAGGGCGGGAAATTCTAACCACGAGAAAGCACCTCGGAGGGGAGCGTCGAGTGCGGAGGGGGCGGGGCCGTGGTCGCACGATTTTGGCCGTCCGACCACTTCCCCGCCTCCCACTAACGCACAGGCGGACTCCGCTGTCTCGATTTCGGGCGACATTTTGAAATCCCACCAATGGGAGAAATTCGGCCGATCCGGCGGCCTGCGGAGCGGTGATCACCGAGAATGGCCGGGGAGGGGACCCCGAGAGGAGAGACCCGTCCGACGTACCGACACCGGCTTGCCGACCGCTCTCGCGGTCACGAGGCTTCAGCCCTACGTGCCGCTACTGGTCATCGACTGGCTCGAGCGGACACCCGAGCTGACCGCTCGTGCCGTCGAAGGCACCGGCGTCTTCGCCGACATCTCCGGCTTCACCCAGCTCACCGAGAAGCTCGCCGCTCGAGGCAGAGTGGGCGCCGAGGAGATGGGCGACACCCTCAACCTCGTCTTCGGTGCCCTCCTCGGCAGCGCCTACGAGTACGGCGCCGGACTGGTGAAGTGGGGCGGCGACGCCGTCCTGCTCCTCTTCCAGGGAGACCACCATGCCGAGCGCGCCGCCGCCGCCGCCATGGAGATGCAACGCGTCATCACCGCCGTCGGCCGGATCCAGACCTCGTCGGGTGAGGTCCGGCTGAAGATGTCGATCGGGCTGCACTCCGGCGACCTGGACTTCATGCTGGTGGGCGAGCAGTTCCGCGAGCTGATCGTCACCGGACCGGACGCGAGCCTGGTGGCGCAGATGGAGGCCGCCGCCCAAGCCGGACAAGTGGTCGTGAGCCCGGCCAGCCGCGCCCTGCTGCAGGACGCCGGAGCGCGACTCGGCCCGCAGACCGGTCCCGGCTGGCTGCTGGTCAAGGCGCCAGCGGTGGCCAGGGAGGCGGGCCCCGCAGCCCGCCCGAGCACCATCGACCTGGCCAAGGCGGTGCCCCCCTCGCTGGCCTCGCACCTGCTGAGCGCTGACGGCGCCTACGAGCACCGCGCGGTCGCGGTCTGCTTCCTCCAGTTCAGCGGCGTCGACGAGCTCCGCGAGCGGGCCGGGTTGGCCGCGGCGGCACGAGCGGTGGACACGGTGGTGAGCGCATGCCAGCGGGCGGCGGCGACCAACGGCGTCACCTTCCTCTCCTCCGACATCTATCCCGACGGCGGGAAGGTGATCCTGGTGGGCGGAGCCCCGGCGAGCTCCGGCGACGACACCACCCGCCTGTTCGCTGCCGCCCGTCAGGTCCTCGACAGCGACCAGCAGCTGACACTGCGGGCGGGGATCAACGGAGGCCGGGTGTTCGCGGGCGACTACGGGTTGCCGGTGCGCCGGGTCTACTCGATCACCGGGGATGCCGTGAACCTGGCGGCCCGGTTGATGGCGAAGGCTGAGTCCGGCCAGCTGGTCGCGAGCCGCACCGCGCTCGACCGCTGCCTGACCGAGTTCCACACCGAGCCGCTGGCGCCGTTCCTGGTAAAGGGGAAGGACCAGCCGATCGAGGCCGCCGTCGTCGGTGCCGCAGTCGCCCGGGACCCGGTGGTCCCCGCGGACGCGGGCGCGGCCGACGTCCCTCTCATCGGTCGCGACCAGCAGCTGGAGTGCCTGCTCTCGCAGTACGACGCGGCAGTGTCGGGGCACGGCGTGCTGGTCGACATCTGCGGCGAGCCGGGCATCGGCAAGTCCCGGCTGGTCCGCGAGCTGCTCGCGCGGATCGAGGAGCCGACCGTGCTCCGGCTGCACGGTGACCTCTACGCCACGGGCACGCCATACCACCCCTTCCATCGGCTGTTCGCGGCCGAGACGCAGGGGCTCACGGCGAGCCTGCGGGACCTCATGCTCGACCGGGCTCCCCATCTGGTGTCGCGACTTCCGCTGGTGGCCGCCGTCGCCGGGACCGAGATGGAGAGCTCCGCGGAGGTCGACCAGCTGGACCCGTCGGCGCGCAAGGGCCTGCTTGAGACGACGGTCAGCGAGCTCCTCGGCCAGATGTACGCGACGCCCACGATCTGGGTCTTCGAGGACGTGCAGTTCATGGACGGCGTGTCGATCGACCTGCTCGACCGTTTGGCGCGCGACGTCCACGACCGTCCGTGGCTGATCCTCGTCACCCGCCGACCCGGCGCCGCATGGCGGCCCGCGGAGCTGGACCGGTTGGTCAGCCTGAAGATCGAGCCACTCGCCGTACGCCACGCCGAGGACCTGCTGGCGACCGCGGGCTCCGGGCTGCCCGCACGCCGGCTGGCACACCTGGTCGAACGCGCCGAGGGCAACCCGCTCTTCCTGGTGGAGATGGCGAGTGCTCTTCAAGACGCCGGGGCCGGGGCCGAGCTCCCGGACACCATCGAGGGTCTGGTCGCGGTCCGCATCGACCGGTTGCTGCCCGCCAGGCGCTCCCTGCTCCGGACCGCCTCCGTGCTGGGCATGACGGTCGACACCGAAGTCCTCGACGAGGTCGTCGAATCGGTCGACGGCCGCAGGGTGACGGCGGCCGAACTGGCCGACCTGGCCGAGTTCCTGGCGTTGCAGCCGGACGGGTGCTACCGGTTCATTCACCACGTGGTCCAGGAGACGGCCTACGAGGGGTCGCCCTTCCAGCGACGAGTCCGCCTGCACGCCGCCGTCGCCGACGTGCTGTCCAGGCGACCGTCGGACGACAAGAACAAGGTCAACCTGCTGTCGCTGCACAGCTACCGCGGGCAGCGGTACGCCGAGGCGTACGCGTTGTCGATGCAGGCGGGGCTGTACGCGGCCGGGCAGTACGCCAACACCGAGGCCGCCGAGTGCTACGAGCGCGTGCTCGCGGCGGCCCGCCACCTGACCGACATCGACCCTGGCGACCTGGGCCTCGTCCACGAGCTGTTAGCCGCGGTCTACGACGACCTCGGTGACCTGGAAGCGATGCACGGCGCCCTGGAGCAGGCGCGCCGGCGGTTGCGTCACGATCGACTGGCCCTCGGTCGGCTCTCGGTCCTGACAGCCATGCACCGGCGGTCGGCGGGGCGGCATACCGAGGCCATGCGCTGGGCGGCCCGCGGCCGTCGTCTGCTGGAGCACGAGACCGGGCCCGAGGCCGGCAGGCTCCGCGCCGTGCTCGCGGAGCGCTACGCCCAGAGCCTGCTGTCCAAGGGTCGGTTCGCCGAGGCTGTCCGTTGGGCCGACACCGCGATCCGTGAAGCGCGCGACGCAGACGACGCCCGCACCCAGGCGCGCGCGCTGGAGATCCAGGTGGCCGCTCGCAGCTACGCCGGCGCGACCGTCGACCTCGACCGCGCCGGGGCCACCATCGAGCTGTACGCGCAGGCCGAGGATCTCCTCGGCGTCGCGCGAGGTCACAACGTGCTGGGCGTGGTCGCCCAACAGCAGGGCGAGTGGCCACGCGCGCTCGAGCACTACTCCGCGGCGGCGGAGGCCTACGACCGTCTGGGCAGACCGCTGGACATTGCCCTACAGCGAGCGAACGTGGCCGAGATCCTGATCTTCCAGGGCCGGCTCGCGGAAGCTGAGGAGGTGCTCACCGAGTCGGCTCGTCTGTGGCGTGGGACCCGGGTCAACGGCGACCAGGCCTTCATGATCACCCAGCGGGCGAGGTTGGCGATGGCGCGCGGTGAGCAGGCCGACGCCCAGCAGCTGTTCGCTACCGCTCGTCAGGTCCACCTCGACGGCGGCGAGATCTACGACGTCGTGATCATCGACGCGATGCGCGCCGAGTCGCTGCTGCTGGACGGTCACCCCGAGGCGGCGTTGGAGCTGATCGACAGTGTCGAGGAGCGCAACCGACAGATCGGCGCGCCGCTGGCCTATCTCGAGCGCATCAAGGGGGTCGCGTTGGCGCGCGCCGGCGACCGTGACGCCGGCGTGGCCACCATCGCGGCGAGCCTCGAGGTGGCCCGCGCGGAGTCGTCGCTCTACGACGAGGTCCGGTGCGTGGAGGCGCTCGTCGCGCTCGATGCGGCGACTCCGCAGGAGGCCGCCTCGTTGCCCGAGCTCCGCCGGTCGGCCGCGGAGCGACTGGGGGTGGCGGACTCGCCCGGCTAGCGCGCGAGCCAGATTGTGCCCAGCCAGGACGCACGGAATCGCGGGTGGGCCGCGGGATGGCCAGGTGCAGGTGCCGGTGGAGAAGCTCGAAGCGGCGGTGGTGCGGCACTACACCTCCCGCGATGAACAAGCCGCCCCGACTGGTCGGAGCATAGGCGGGTCGGCTTCGCCAGGTCGGTCGGATTCGCATGCCGTCGTGGCCAGTGCGGAGCGTTGGCCATTGACGGGCCAGGTTGGTTTCCTCTGAGGCTCTTGAGCCTCTCTCTGATGCACTTCGCGGTAGGCCGCTAGTGATGTCGGGGACCGGGACACCGCTACGAGTACGTCGAACCGCGGGCGAACGTCAGTCGCGTCCGAGACGACCAGCACCCCGAAGCGTGCCGAGAAGTTCGAGACAAATTTCTGGAAATGCGGGACTCAATGGCGGATCGTCCGCCTAACGTGACGCACGCAGCGTCAGGCGGTGCTCCCCCCATCAGCCCTGACGCGGGACCCCCCGCCCTCGTTGGAGCCGAGACCAGCGGCGTCCCTGCGCTCTCGGAACGACAGCGACCCCCGGTCCGAGTGGCCGGGGGTCGCTTCGCGTTCGAGCGCTTGCCGTTATCTCTCGACGTCGAGCCGACTGCTCCCCCGAGCGCCGACCGTCCTACCGGGTCCATGAACGAATGAAGCCGGGCGCTTCCGTGTAGACGGTGGTTCGGTAGGTGATGACGCCTCCGTCACTCGAGAGTTGGAAGGAGTCGACTACACCCCGACCGACCCACCGCGTCGAGCCCGTCGTGCGATCGATCGTCACGATTCCGCGGGTGGGAAAATTGCAGTCTTGACCCCAACTATTGAAGGCGACGAAACGTCCGTCGTCGGAGATCTGCGGACCGATACTCAATCTCCGCCGGGCGGCCAGGGTCAGCCGCGCCTTCCCCCGGCTGAGCCTCCGCCTCGGCAGCGCCCTGCGCCGTACGTCGCGGGTGCGCGGGGGACGTCCAGGCTGACGCCCGTCTCCCTCCGCCGGATCAGCCGGCCGACGCCCGCTTCGCGATGTCGTCGAACCGCGCGCCCATCGCCTCCGCCAGCGCCTGGGCGGCGGAGAGCGGGCGGACCATCACCATCAGGTCGTTGATGAGCCCGTCGGCGTTCGTCCGGATGAAGTCGCAGCCGGTCAGGGCCTTGCCGTCGACCTTCGCCTCGAACACCAGCGCGTGCCCGCGAACGCCCTTCTCACCGTACTCCCGCGCGTAGCGGAAGTCCTCGAAGACCTCGATAACGGCGGCCAGGATCGCCGAGGTGATCGGCTTGCCCACGTAGGACTTGAACGCGACGGGGCTGGTGAAGACCACGTCGTCGGCGAGCAGGGCGTTGATCGCCTCGAGGTCGCGGGCCTCGACAGCCTTGCGGAACGGGTGCATGGGCGAAGCGTAGGGCCCGTTCGCTGTGACAGCGGGCCCCGGTCGGCCTCAGGACATCGGCCCGCCGTCCCACGTCTCTCGCCGGGCCAGGTCTTCGACACTCACGCGGGACAGCTTCGTGAGTTGGCGCACCGGCTTGCCCAGGGGGACGACGGCCGCGACGGCGTAGTCGTCCGGGATGCCGAATAGCTCGCGGACCCGCGGCTCCTCCGCGACGGCCATCGTGGTGATCGTGCCGCCGAAGCCCTCGTGCCGCGCCGCCAGCAGGATGTTCCACACCAGCGGGTAGACGGACGCTCCCCCGATGATCCCGATCCGATCCAGGTCCTGGTCGACCGCCGCCACCGCCCGGAGGTCGACACACACGACCAGCACCACCGCGGCCTCGAGGACCGGGGTGGTCCAGAAGGCCGGTACGTCGGTCGCAGCGATCTCCTCGGCCGAGAGGCGGGTCGGGACGACCGGGTTCCACGGACCCTCGCCCGCCGCCTTCTGCGCGGTGTAGCGGCGGGCGCCGGTGAAGGTCAGGTCGGCCAGCTGCCGTCTCAGGTCCGGGTCGCGTACGACGACAACCTGCGTGCCCTGTCGGTTGCCCCCGCTGGGCGCGAACCGCGCGTTGTCCAGGATCGTGCGCAGCACGTCGTCCGGCAACGGATCGTCGGTGAACTCGCGGACGGCGGACGTCGTTCGCATCACGTCGTACAGCTCCATGTGCTTCCTCCCGGTCGGTCGCCGCAGACTATCCAGCGCCGCCGTGTCAGAGTTCCGGGATGGTGACCGGTCCGTCCCCTTCGAGGCTGGTGGGTCTCGACATGGCCCGGTGCCTGGCGCTCCTCGGGATGGTCGCCACCCACGTGCTGCTGGACTTCACTCCCGAGGGCGACCTGTCCTTCAGCCAGTGGCTGGCCGGCGGTCGCGCGTCAGCGCTGTTCGCCGTGCTCGCCGGGGTCAGCCTCGCGCTGACGACCGGACGACGCGAGCCGGTCCGGGGCCGCGACAGAGCGCGGGCGTCGGCGGGCCTCGCCGTCCGGGCGGTGCTGATCGCCGCGCTCGGCCTGGCTCTCGCCGGCCCGGACAGCGGGCTGGCGATCATCCTCACCTACTACGGCGCGCTGTTCCTGCTCGGACTGCCGTTCGTCGGGCTGCGCGCCCGCACCCTCGGGCTGCTGGCCGCGGGATGGGCCGTGCTGGCGCCCATCGCCTCGCACCTGATCCGTCCGGAGCTTCCCGTGCGCGGCTTCGCGAACCCGGCCTTCGACCAGCTCGGCGATCCGGTACGCCTGGCGAGTGATCTGCTGTTCACCGGCTACTACCCGGCGGTCCCGTGGCTGGCCTACCTGCTGGCGGGCATGGCGCTCGGCCGGTGCGACCTCCGGGAACGCCAGCTGCTCGTCGCGCTCGCGGCCGGCGGCCTGGCCCTCGCGGTCGTCGCGACCTGGACCTCGCGCGCGCTGGTGGATCCCGCGGTCAGCGAGCCGAACGCCACCGGGATGCACGGCACCACTCCCGCCGACGGCGACTGGTCGTGGCTGCTGCTGGTGGCGCCGCACAGTGCGACTCCGTTCGATCTCGCCCAGACCATCGGCAGCGCACTCTTCGTGGTGGCGGCCTGCCTGCTCCTCGAGCGCGCGCTCCCCGCCGGCGGTAGGACCTTCCTCGCCGTACTCTTCGGCGCCGGCACCATGACGCTCACCCTCTACAGCCTCCACGTCGTCCTGCGCACGCCGGAGGTCTGGCCACCGGACGACCCCCGGTCCTATGACCTGCACGTGTTCGTGCTGCTGACGATCGGCGCCGTCTTCGCGGCGTGGGGTCGACGCGGACCGCTGGAGTACGCCGTCGGCCTCCCGGTCCGCGTGCTCCGCCGACCCGGACGTGAGTGAACCCATCAGCCGGGCGGCAACGTGCACCGCCATCCCGCCGCAGTATCGCAACGCCGGCCGCCGGCGGCGGGCGAACGGCCACATCGATGGGTGGATCCACCCATAACGCTGTCGACGGATTGGGCATCCTGCCCGACGCGGTGAACCCGCCGCCCTTCCTAGCGTCGAGACCCAACCCGACACCAGGAGGAACCATGTCCAGCGAGCACATCGAGACCGTGATCATCGGAGCCGGCCAGGCAGGCCTGTCGACGGCGTACCACCTCAAGAAGCAGGGCCGCGACTGCGTCGTCCTCGACAGCAACGTCCGGGTGGGTGACAACTGGCGACGGCACTGGGACACCCTGCGGCTGTACAGCCCGGCGAAGTACGACGGACTCCCCGGCATGCCGTTCCCGGCCGACCCCTGGACGTTCCCGCAGAAGGACGAGGTCGCCGCGTTCCTCGAGAGCTACGCGTTGACGTTCGACCTGCCGGTGCGGATGAGCACTCGCGTCGACGCACTGGAGCAGCGGGCCGACGGCGGCTTCGAGCTGACGATCGGTGACCACACGATCACGTGCGACAACGTGGTCGTGGCGACGGGGACCTTCGGGCAGACGCCGAACATCCCCGACTTCGCCCAGCAGCTCGACCCGGCGGTCCGGCAGCTGCACTCGAGCCACTACCACCGCCCCAACGACCTCCAGCCCGGCCCGGTGCTGGTCGTCGGCGCCTCGCACTCCGGCACGGACATCGCCTACGAGGCCGCGGAGACGCGGCCGGTCGTCCTGTGCGGGCGGGATCCCGGTCAGCTGCCGTTCAAGCCCGAGCAGCGCCGGGCCAGGTTCATCTTCCCGATGGTGATCTTCGCCTGGCGACACGTCCTCACCCGGCGTACTCCGATAGGGCGCAAGGAGCTCCGCAAGGTGCGGGCGCACGGTGGCCCGATGATCCGGATCCACCGCGACGACCTCACGGCGCGCGGCGTCGAACGGCACGCGGCCCGCATGGTCGGAGTCCAGGACGGTATGCCGCTGCTCGACGATGGCACCGTCGTGCCGGTCACGAACGTCGTCTGGGCCACCGGCTTCAAGCAGACCTTCGACTGGATCAAGCTGCCGGTGGTCGGCGAGGACGGCTGGCCGCTGGAGATGCGCGGTGTCGTCGACGAGGTGCCCGGACTGTTCTTCTGCGGCCTGGCGTTCCAGTACGCGTTCAGCTCGATGGTCTTCCCAGGCATCGGCCGGGACGCGGAGTACCTCGCCCGGAAGATCGGCGCGCGGGCCGGCAAGCGTCCTATGCTCGCTGCGAGGTGAGGCTTCGTGGACGTCGTCGAAGAGCTGCTGCGGGCGCGCGAGGCCTTCGACCGGCGTGACTGGGTGGCGGCGTACGAAGGTCTCTCGGCGGCCGGGAGCGATGCGCTCCTGGCTGCCGACTTCGCCGACCTCGCCACCGCCGCCTTCCTCGTCGGCCGCCACAACGACTGCATTCAGGCGCTGCAACGGGCGTACCAGGCCCACCTCGAGGGCGGCGACCAGCAGGCCGCCGTCCGGTGCGCCTTCTGGCTCGTGATGACCCTCACGGACCGGGGCGAGGTCGCGGTGGCCAACGGCTGGATCTCGCGGGCCGAGCGGCTGCTCGAGACCTTCGAGGAGGACACCGTCGAGCACGGGTACTTTCTCTTCTTCCGGATGCTCCAGCACGCCCTCGGGGGTGACCCGGTCACCGCACTCGACGAAGCCGTCACCCTCACCTCCTACGGCACCCGGTTCGCGGACGGCGACCTGCTCGCCACCGGTCTGATGGCCCAGGGCCGCTGCCTGCTCTACCTGGGTCAGGTGCCCGAAGGCGTGCGGCTGCTCGACGAGGCCATGGTCGGAGTGACGACGGGCGAGATGTCCCCGGTCTTCGCCGGGCAGACCTACTGCTCGTCGATCGAGGCCTGCCAGGAGATCTCGGACTTCGACCGGGTGGCGCAGTGGACGACGGCCCTCACCACCTGGTGCGGATCCCAGGTCGGCCTGGTGCCGTTCACCGGTCAGTGCGCCGTCCACCGCGGGCAGGTGATGCGGGTCCGGGGCGCTTTCGCGGCGGCCATCGCCGAGCTCGACGGCGCGATCGAGCGCTACGTCTCGACGGGCATCCCGGGCGCCGCGGGTCTGGCCCACCGGGAGAAGGCCGCGTTGCTGTGCATCCGGGGTGATTACGACGCAGCCGAGGAGGCGTTCCAGCAGGCGATCGGCTTCGGCGACGACCCACAACCCGCGCATGCCCTGCTGTCCGTCGCCCGCGGCCGCACCGAGCCTGCGACCGCCGCCGTACGCCGGGTGCTGGGCGAGCCACGAGACCCGATCCACCGTTCGCAGCTGCTGCCGGGCTCGATCGAGGTCCTCCTCGCCGGCAACGACCTCGAAACGGCCCGTCCCCTGGTCGCGGAGCTGGTCGCGACCGGGGAGGCGTTCGACTCGGGCTCGCTCAGGGCGATGGGCGGGTACGCCGTCGGGGCGCTAGCACTCGCCGAGGACCGACCCGAGAACGCGCTGGCCCCGCTCCGCGCGTCGCTCCAGAAGTGGCGCGAGCTGGACTGGCCCTACGAGGCTGCTCGCACCCAGGCGCTCGTGGGCCGCGCGCTCCGGGCGCTGGGCGACGAGGAGTCCGCCGTCGCCGAGCTCGAGGGAGCGGCCCGCGCGTTCACGACGTTGGGAGCCGGTCCGGCGGCTGCGGAGGTGGCCCGGCTGTTGGCCCCCGGCGCCCTACCCGGCGGCCTCACCGCGCGCGAGGTCGAGGTGCTGCGGCTGGTCGCGACCGGCAGCTCCAACCCGGAGATCGCCGCGGCGCTGTTCCTGAGCGAGAAGACCGTCGCACGGCATCTCAGCAACATCTTCGGCAAGCTGGAGGTCACCTCTCGCACCGCCGCCGCCGCCTATGCGTACGACCACGGACTCACCTGACGGAGCCGAGCGAGTGATGTGATTCGCACATCTGTTCTATTGTCAGGTATGGCGAGGACGACGCGGTTCGTGTGGGTCCGGCCGGCGTTCGCGCCGGCCGAGATGCCGGGCCTGGTCCTCGAGTGGCGGCGCGGACCCGACGGGTCCTGGTGCGCCTTGGTGACGTGGGTCGAGTCACGCGGTCGCGTCATCACGGCCTGGGTGCCGGCCGACGAGCTCCGGCCGGTCGAGGCGAAGCCGCGGACCGGGTCGGCGTACGGCTGACCTTCCTCAGGCGCGAACCCTGGGGCACAATCCGAGTCATGGGCTTGTTCGACGGCTTCAAGCGGATCAAGAACCCGGTCCGCGGCTCGGCGCAGATCGTGTCGTGCACCCAGGCTCCGCAGAACGCCACGTCCGGAAACTGCCGGATGCACCTGGTGGTCAGCGTTCCCGGGCACCCGGCGTTCCCGGTCGACGAAGGTTTCATCATCCGGGTCAGGAAGTGGCCGCACCCCGGCCAGACCCTCCCGATCGTGGCGGCCCAGTCGGACCCGACCGACTTCAAGATCCTGTGGAACGAGATCCCGAACTGGGACGACACCGCATCGACGCAGGCCGCGCAGCTCGCCGCGGCGATGAACCAGCAGCCACCGCCACCGGGTGAGGGCAACCCGCAGTACCCGCCCTACACCGGTCAGCCGGGATCACCAACAGTGATGATCAACGGTCGCCCGGCGACGCCCGAGGAGCTCAAGCAGTACGAGGTCAGGACCGGCATGGACCTCGACGGCGACGGCCGGATCGCCGGCGGCGCCGCAGCCGCCGGCGGCGGCCTGCAGGGGCTCATCGCGAGCGCGATGGGAGGGATGCAGCCCCCGCCCCCGGAGGCAGCGCCGGCAGATCAGCCCGGCGGGGCCGACGACCGGGTCGCGGCGCTCGAGCGGCTCGCCGCGCTGAAGGCCAGCGGGGTGCTCACCGACGCCGAGTTCGAGACCGAGAAGGCCCGGATCCTGGATTCCTAGCGCGCCGTCGGTGCTTCAGCGGCGGATGCCCGCGTTCGCGGGGACGTACGCCGGCACGCCGCGCTCGCCGACGTGGACGTCGAGGATGGCGTGGTGGGCCGGGTTGCCGAAGAAGCCCTGGTTGGCGACGAGCACGCTCTTGCCGCGCGAACGTCATGTTGGAGGGCGTGTCGAACGGCACGGGCGACCCGTTGTCGCCGGTGAGCGGCGCCGCCGGCACCCGCTCGACCTCGTGGAAGTCCGGGTCGAGGACGACCAGCTGGTTGCTGCCGGCGTTCGCGACGTAGACCCGTCCCGACCGCGCGAAGCTGAAGCCGTCGGGCAGGTCCAGCGGCCGCGACTGCCACAGCTTGGTCAGCGTCCGCTCACCGCGCAGCGGGACTCGGTAGAGCTTGCCCTGGGCGATGGCCGGGTCGCCGAGACCGAGCGAGGTCTGCTGCATGACGTAGAGCGCCTTGCGGTGCGGACCGAGCACCAGCCCCGCGGTGCCGAACTCGATCCCGTCGAGCAACTTGTCGACCAGCCAGGGCTGCGCCCGGCCGCCGCCCGGCGGCACCTTCCAGATCACGGCCTGGCCGTAGTCGGTGATGTAGAGCGACCCGTCGGGACCCCACGCCGCGTAGTTCGGCACCGGGCCGGCGTCGCTGACGTTGGGGGTGCAGCCGTCACCGGGCAGTCCGAGCTGGCAGGCGGGCAGATCGCGCAGCTGCGAGTACGTCGACCAACGGCTCGTTCGCAGGGAGAGTCGCAGTACCTTCCCGGTGCTCTTCTCCAGCACCACGAGCCGTCCGCGCGCGTCGACGTTGGCGACCTGGACGCCGTGGCTGACGGTCAGGTCCTGTCCCGGCACCTCCCAGGAGCGGAGCAGCTTGCCGCGCCGCGACCACTCGCGCACCACCGACGGCAACCCGTCGGTCTGCGGGCTCGCGAACGTGCCGGCGTAGACGCGGCCGTTCGGGTGCAGCACCACGTTCGCCGGGCGGCCCGGCGACTCGACCATCGCCAGCACCTTCGTGTGCCAGCGCTCGCGCTCTACGGCTGCCCCGGAGCCCGCGGCCGGCGGGATCAGCACCAGGAGGGCGGCCAGGAGCGTGGCGAGCGCCACCCGCGTTCGTCGTAGGGAAATCACAGCTTGTCCAGAACCTCCCGCGCGGCCCTCTCCCCCGCGCGGACGGCGCCGTCCATGAAGCCGGACCAGTACGTCGACGTCTCGGTGCCCGCCCAGTGCACGCGACCGAACGGACGCCGGATCTCGGACCCGTGGGTGGAGATCGCCCCCGGACGCGGCAGTGCGATCGGGCCGCCGGTGGTCCACGGCTCGAGGGTCCAGTCGTGCTCGGTGTACTCGATCGGGTGGAGCGCCTGCTCCCCGAACATCTCGGCGAAGCCCTCGAGCACCGCGCGCTTGCGCTGGGCCAGGGGAAGCCGGCCGTACTGCTTCCAGGTCGAGCCTCCGACGAAGGCCAGCAGCACGCCGGGTCCGCCTGAGGCCGGAGTGTTGTCGAAGACCGCACGAGTGGCCCCGGAGTGCGACAGCCCGGACCCGGACAGGCCGTCCGCGCGCCAGAACGGCGTCTCGTAGACGGCGTCACACTTCATCAGGTTGCCCATCGGCATGTCCGCCAGCAGGCGGCGGCGGCGCTTCGGCAGCTGCGGGTGCCAGTCGATGTCGAGCACCAGCGGCGGCGGGCACGCGACGATGACCCGCTTGGCCCTGACGGTCCCACGAGCGGTGTGCACGTCCGCCCCGCCGTCCCGCTGGACGATCCGCCGCACCGGGGCTCGGAGGGCGACCCGGTCGCCCAGTTGACGCGCCATCCGGAGCGGCACGGCCTGCGATCCGAGCTTGAAGCGTGAGTCCTGCGCGCCGCCCGCCGTGCTCGACGACCGGTCGAAGGTCCCGACGTTGTCCTCGTTGCCGGCCGTCGCGATGAACCACGCCAGGAACAGCACGGACACGTTGCCCGCGTCGGAGCCCCAGCTGGGCTGGAAGTAGCACTTGAGGAGCGAGTCGGTGTCCGCGGACAGCGTCTGGGCCGCGACCCAGTCCTTCACGGTGAGCGCGTCCCATTCGGCCGCGCGCGGGTGGTCCCACGGCGCGTCGACATCGATCTCCGCCGCCATGTTGTCGATCCGCACCTGCAGCAGCGCGGCGTCCAGGAGGATCGCCGGGTCGGGAGGAACGGTCCCCGTGTAGAGGGAGCGCTGGCCGTTCTTGATGTAGACGTTGCTGCCCTCGGCGTACTCCTTGAACGTCTTGACTCCGAGCTCCTTGGCGAGCGCGAGGATCCGGTCCTGGGTCGGTCCCACGAACGCTCCGCCGGCCTCGACCACCCCACCGGCACGCAGATGATGATTGAGGACCCGGCCGCCGACCCGGTCGCGGGCCTCCACGACCAGCACCTTGGCACCGCCGGCCCGGAGCTTCCGCGCTGCCGTGAGGCCGGAGATCCCCGCGCCGACGACAACGGTGTCGACCCGGTCGGGAAGCCGGCCCAGGGCCGGTGCGCTCTGCCCCGTGGCTGGTGTCCACAGACCTCCCGCGGCGCCTGCCGCACCCGCCGCTCCCGCGGCGATCCCGCCGAGCAGCTGTCGACGACCGAGTGTTGTGCCCATGTCTACCTCGCGAGATCAGGTCGTTTGTCCTAGTCCTAACGACCAGCCGGATCCGTGGTTACGGACGACGTGGCCCGCCCGGTGATCACACGCCCGGGCTACAAATGTGATTTCGCGGCCGGATGCGCGATCGCCTGAAAGGATTACCCTCGGGGGAACGGGCATCGACTTCCCCGGACCCCGGAAGTTCGGCGAGATGGGATAGGAGTTGCCGATGGCTCGCATGCCACTGGCGCAGCGGCGGCAGCAGCTCGTCGAGGCCGCGATCGCCGTCCTCACCCGCGAGGGCGTTCCGAAGGCCACCACCCGGGCGATCGTCGCCGAGGCCGACACATCGCTCAGCGTGTTCCACTACTGCTTCGACTCCAAGCAGGAGCTGCTGGACGCGGTCATCAAGACCCTGGTGCGCACCAACATCGATCTCGCCGAGGCGTCGTTCGACACCGGGGCGACCCGCCAGCAGATGATCCGCGCCGGCCTGGCGGCCTACTGGTCCCACGTGACCGCCAACCCCGACCAGCACCTGTTGACCTACGAGCTCACGCAGTACTGCCTGCGCAAGCCCGGCTACGCAGCCGTCGCCCGGCAGCAGTACGACTCCTACGCCCAGGCGTTCCTCACCCTGCTCAACGCGATCGGGGCCGAGCCGGCCGGACCTCCCGAGACGGTCGGGCGCTACCTCGCGGCCACCATCGACGGCCTGACGCTGGATTGGCTGGTGCGCCGCGACGACCGCAGTGCCGACCACGTCCTCGACATGATGGCGCGCCACATCGACGAGGTCATGCTGCTGCCGGATTCGGCGACCGCCTGACCCGTCCGCTCAGTCGTCGGCCTCGTTGGTGGCCAGATCCTCGTTGTGCGTGCCCGGACGCGGCGCCCACGGCAGCTCCTTGGCAGGACGTACGACGACCAGCCGGTCGCCGCGCGCCAGCAGGGTCACGACCGGGTCGAAGTAGCGGTAGACCTTCTCGTCGCGCACCACGGCGATCACCTGGTCGGCCAACGATTGGGGCGGCACCCCGACCTCGGCGACCAGCAGCTCGCGCTCGGCCACCTCGAGACCCTCGCCGTAGGTCAGCAGGTCCCCCATCACCGTGCCGAGCGTCGGCGACAACGTGGAGAGGCCGAGCAGCCGGCCGACGGCGTCGGCCGAGACGATGACGGAGTCAGCACCGGACTGTCGGATCAGCGGGGCGTTCTCCTGCTCGCGCACGGCGGCGACGATGAACGCGTCGGGATTGAGCTGCCGGACGGTCAGCGTCGCAAGGACGTTGGTGTCGTCGCGATCGGTGGTGATGATGATCTGGGTGGCGGTCGCGACGCCGGCTCGGCGGAGCACGTCGCGTCGGGTCGCGTCGCCGGTGATCACGGCCAGCTGGTCGGCGTGCGCCTCGGCAAGGGCCTCCGGGCTGGGGTCGACGACGACGACGTGGTCGCGATCGAGCCCGTTGTTGACGAGGGTGTCGACTGCGCTGCGACCCTTCGTGCCGTAGCCGATCACCACGATGTGGTGTCCCATGTGCTTCCTCCAACGGGCGATCCGGAACAGCTCGCGCCCGCGTTGCGCGAGCACCTCGAGTGTGGTGCCGATCAGCAGCACCAGGAACGCGATGCGGGCCGGCGTGATGACGAAGGCGTTCACCAGGCGGGCCTGGTCGGACACGGGCGCGATGTCGCCGTACCCGGTCGTCGAGAGGGTGACGGTCGTGTAGTAGATCGCGTCGATCAGCGAGATGGTGCCGTACGGGTTCGAAGCGGTGGCGTCGCCGGCGTCACGGTAGCCGGAGCGGTCGATCATCACCGCCACGACGGTGCCGACCAGGATCCCGAGCGCCATGAGCAGCCGCCGGCCCAGCTCCCACCACGGGGAGCGGATTCGCTCGGGCAGCGCGATCAGGCTCGGAGCCTGGCCGCGGCCTTGCGACGAAAGGTCGTGCACAGCGGCGAATCTAGTCGACCGCTGACTCGCTGCTGCGCTCCCTCGCCTGCGCGACCCGGCTGCGGAGGCGCGCGACCAGCTCTCGCCGCGCCCGCGTGGTCGCGTCCTGGGGGAACACGGTGTCGAATGCGGCGTTGACCGCAGCGCCGATCAGCACCGCGAGGGCGACGATGTAGAGCCAGAGCAGGATCGCGATCGGCGCGGCCAGCGGTCCGTAGATCGAGCGCGAGTCGGTCGCCGTCACGGTGAGCACCCAGCGCAGGATGTAGGACCCGAGGATCCAGGCGATCAGCGAGAACGTCGCGCCGGGGAGGTTGAAGCTCCAGTTGGTCCGCACCGGCACCGATACGTGGTAGAGCGTCGCGAGGAAGCAGATGCAGAGAAGGAGAACAGCCGGCCAGTAGAAGTTCATCAGGAAGTCGGCGCGGTTGGGCAGCCACTGGCGGACCAGGGTCGGGCCGGCGACCACCAGCGGGATCGAGATCACGCCGGTGATCAACGCCAGGATGTAGAGCACGAAGGAGAGCGCCCGGGTCTTGACGATCCCCCGGTGGCCACCGAGCCCGTGCATGATCGTGATGGTGTCGACGAAGACGTTGAGGGCGCGCGATCCGGACCACAGGGCGAGCACGAAGCCGATCGAGATGATGTCGAACCGGCCGTCCCTGAGCACTTGGTTCAGCGTCTTCTCGATGACCTCGTCGACAGCGCGGTCGGTCAGGAACGTGGAGAACAGGTCGAGCACCGAGTTGCGGATGTCCTCGATCTGTGCGGCGGTGAAGTTGTTGGACAGATAGCCGACACCGCCGATCAACGCGAATATCAGCGGCGGCACCGACACGATGGCGAAGAACGCGCCTTCGGCGGCGAGCCCGGTCACCCGGTGCTTGAGGCAGGATCCGACGGTGGTCACGACCAGCCGCCAGGCTGTGTGACGAATCCGCTGGAGCAGGGTGCGGTCGTCCGGATCCGCGCCCGCCGCGGCAGCGGCGGGATTTCCCGGGTCCTCGGCCTGCACATCTCAAACCGTAGTCGCCACAACGCCGGGAACCGGTCACGCCTCGCGTGAGCGGCTCCCGGCGTCGTACGTGTCACACCAGGGTCGGCTCCTTCGCCGGGGCCTCGACGGCGGCCGGCTGGGGCTCGGAGTGATCGTCGACCATCGTGGTCTCGTCGAACGGGTCGTCGCCGGCGAGCACGCGGTCGAGCTGTGCCCGGTCCACGCCCCCGGTCCAGGTGCCGATGATGACGGTGGCGATCGCGTTGCCCGCGAAGTTCGTCAGCGCGCGGCACTCGGACATGAACCGGTCGATGCCGACGATGAGGCCGACGCCGTCGACGAGCTCCGGTCGGTGCGAGCTCAGGCCACCGGCCAGCGTCGCCATGCCCGCGCCGGTGACGCCGGCAGCGCCCTTGGACGCGATCATCATGAACAGCAGCAGGGAGACCTGCTCGCCGACCGACAGCGCGTCACCCATGGCCGTGGCGATGAACAGCGATGCCATCGTCAGGTAGATGGCAGTGCCGTCGAGGTTGAACGAGTAGCCGGTCGGCACCACGACACCGACGGTGGGCTTGTCGACGCCCGCGTGCTCCATCTTCGCGATCAGCCGCGGCAGGGCCGACTCAGAGGACGAGGTCGAGAGGATCAGCAGGAACTCCCGGCCCAGGTAGCGCAGCAGGGCGAAGATGTTGACGCCCGTCGTCAGCTTCAGGACCGTGCCGAGCAGCAGGAAGACGAACAGCGCGCAGGTCACGTAGAAGCCGATCATCAGCACCGCGAGGCTCTTGAGAGCGTCCACGCCGGTCTCGCCGACGACGCCGGCGATCGCACCGAACGCGCCGATCGGCGCGGCCCACATGATCATCGCCAGCACCCGGAAGACGAGGCGCTGGAGGTGCCCGACGCCGCGGAGCACCGGCTCGCCGGCCGATCCCATCGCCTGGAGGGCGAACCCGATCAGCAGCGCGATGAGCAGGGTCTGCAGGACCTCACCGGAGGTGAGCGACGACACCATCGAGGTCGGGATGATG
Organism: uncultured Actinomycetota bacterium; assembly: GCA_963846535.1. GTDB lineage: Bacteria > Actinomycetota > Actinomycetes > Propionibacteriales > Nocardioidaceae > Nocardioides. Next base: position 212,572 of record CAWJWK010000003.1, on the reverse strand, counting down.
CCGAGCAGGAAGTCGGTCGTGCTCGCATGGCCGGTCTCCGCGGCCTGGGCTGCGCCGGCGGACGCGGTCTCCGCGGTGATGTCCAGACCGGCGCCGGGGTTCAGCAGGTTGCCGACGACCAGACCGATCACGAGCGCGGCGGTCGACATCACCACGAAATAGAGCATCGCGAGCCCGCCGACCTTGCCGACCCGGGCGGCGCTGGCCACCGAGCCGACGCCGAGGACGATCGTGCAGAAGATGACCGGCTGGATCATCATCTTGATCAGTGCGACGAACGCCTGGCCGAGCGGTTTCAGCTCGACCGCGAACGACGGCGCCGCCAGACCGACGGCGATGCCGGCTGCGACAGCGACGATCACGGCCAGGTAGAGGTAGTGGGTGCGGTCCCGGCGGGCCGCCCTTGGTCGGTTGCTCAGAGGTTGAGTGCTCATGTGGCCGACTGTCCCGGCGGAAGTGACCTGCGTCACCGTTGCGTTCGTTGTGTTCGTGACGCACGCCACATCGGCGGCCTCGGCTGCGCGACAATGACGACGTGCATCGCCCCCGGCCCCTGGCCGACCTCTCTGTCGCCCGGCAGATCCTGCTGCTGCAGGTGGGCGTGGTCATCGTCCTCGTCGCCGCCGCGATCGCGCTGACGGCGTACGACGCCCGCCGGGATGTTCGCGAGCACGCGACGGACCGTGCCGTCGCCGTCGCCGAAGCCGTGGCGGACTCCCCGACCGTGCTGACGGCCGTCGGGTCGCCGGACCCGACCACGACCCTGCAGCCGTACGCCGAACAGGTGCGCGTCGACACCGACACCGACTTCGTCGTGGTCATGGGGCTCGATCGCACCCGCTACACGCATCCCAACCCCGACAACATCGGCAAGCCGTTCGTCGGCGACCTCGGCGACGCGCCGGACGGTGAGGTCTTCACCCAGCAGGCCACCGGCACCCTCGGGCCGTCGGTCCGCGCCGTCGTGCCGGTCCGCGACGGTGCGGAGGTCGTCGCCCTGGTCTCGGTCGGGATCACGGTCAGTGACATCGACCGGCAGCTCCGCCGTGAGGTGCTGGTGATCCTGTTGTGCGCCGGCGTCGTGCTCGCGGTCGGCATCGGCGGAGCCGGACTGGTGAGCCGTCGGCTGCGGCGGATGACCCACGGGATGGGCGAGCGCGAGATCGCGCGGATGTACGAGTACTACTCGGCCGTTCTGCACGCCGTACGTGAGGGCCTGTTGCTCCTCGGCCCGGACGGCCGGGTGGAGCTGGCCAACGACGAGGCGCGGCGCCTGCTCGACCTCCCCGACGACGTGATCGGGCGCCAGGTGGGCGACCTGGGCCTCGCACCGGGTCTGGTCGCGGCGGCGCTCGGCCGCACTGCCGAGTCCGACGATCTCTACCTCGCCGGCGACCGGATGCTCGTCGTCTCCACGGCCCCCGCCCGGTGGGAAGGGCGCGAGGTCGGCTCGGTCGTCAGCCTGCGCGACCACACCGAGCTGCGGTCGGTGACGGGCGAGCTCGACGTGGTCCGGCAGCTCACCGAGTCGCTCCGCTCCCAGAACCACGAGGCCGCGAACCGGCTGCACACCGTGGTGTCGCTGATCGAGATGGGTCGGCCGGACGACGCGGTCGACTTCGCCACCGAGGAGCTCCAGGTCGCCCAGCTCCTCGCCGACCGCGTGGTCGGCGCCGTCGACGACCCGGTTGTGGCGGCGCTGCTGCTCGGCAAGACGGCCGAGGCGGCCGAGCGCGGCATTGACCTCGCGATCACCGGCAGCGTCGCGGAGACCGGCGGTGTCCCGGGTCGCGACCTGGTCACGGTGCTCGGCAACCTCGTCGACAACGCCTTCGACGCCGTGACAGAGGCCGCCGAGCGACGGGTGCGGGTACACCTCCAGCACCGCGACCAGACCATGACGATCGTGGTCGAGGATAGTGGCGCCGGCCTCGACGACGAAGCCGCTGCTCGGGTCCTCGAGCGCGGGTGGACGACCAAGGCGGCTCCCGGAGCCGGGCGCGGCCTCGGACTGGCGCTCGTCGTCCAGGTCGCGCGGCGGCACGGCGGTGACGTCACGATCGGCCGGTCCGACCTCGGCGGCGCGCGGTTCGCGGTCGTGCTCCTCCAGGACGGGTCGCGATGAGCGTGCGCGTGCTGGTCGTCGAGGACGAGGTCCGGACCGCAGCCGCACACGCGTCGTACGTCGGTCGCGTGGCGGGCTTCGAGGTCGCCGGCGTGGCCCACTCCGTCGCCGACACGATGCGGTTGCTCGACACCGCGCGCGCCGCCGGTCGGCCGGTGGATCTGCTGCTGCTCGACATGAACCTGCCGGACGGACACGGGCTCGGTCTGCTCACCGGGGTCCGAGCCGCAGGCCACCTGTGCGACGTGATCGCCGTGACCGCGGCCCGGCACACGGACGTGGTCCGGCACGCCGTCGCCCAGGGCGTGGTGCTCTACCTCCTGAAGCCGTTCACGTTCGCGACGTTCCGCTCCAAGCTCGACCAGTACGCCGCCTACCGCGAGCAGATGGCGTCGGCGCCGCGTGAGGTCGTCCAGGACGAGGTCGACCGGCTGCTCGGGTCCCTCCGACAGACCGGCACGTCACCGCTGCCGAAGGGCATGAGTGCGGAGACCCTGCGCGACGTCACCTCGGCCGTTCGCAGCGCGGCTGACGGTCTCTCCGCCAGCGAGGCCGCGGCAGCGGTCGGCATCTCTCGGGTGACCGCTCGGCGCTACCTCGAGCACCTCGCCGGCATCGGCCTGACCGACCGCCAGCCGCGGTACGGCGGCGGGGGCGGCCGGCCCGAAGTGGCTTACCACTGGCGCTGAACCGCTAGCGTGCCCGCCATGCACGACCGGAGCGCATTGGGGACCGCCGACGTGACCGACGACGAGCTGGCGGCGATGGTGGCCGACCTGCTCGGAGCCGCGTCCGCGCAGCTCGTCAGCTCGCGCGCGGCGTCGTTCGACTACGAGATCCCCGCCATCACGACCGCCGGTCGTTACCGCGTCGACGGCGAGGCGGTCGTCGACGGCGAGACGCGACCGTTCTCGTTCTTCGTGAAGCACGTGCAGGAATGGACGCGCTCACCCTTCTTCGAGGAGGTGCCGGAGGTGCTCCGCGAGTTCGCCCGCGCGTCCGTGCCCTGGCGGACCGAGGGTGCGATCTACGAGTCGGATCTCGCCGACCACCTGCCCACCGGGCTGGCCGTGCCGCGGGCGCTGGCGGTGCGGCAGATCGACGCGTCGTCGTACGCCGTCTGGCTGGAGGTCGTGCCGACCGTCGAGGTCGAGTGGGACCTGGCCCGCGATGTCGCGGCGGCCGGGTTGCTGGGACGGTTCGCCGCCACCCCGGGCGTGCGCGCCCTCGCCCGCGCGGGCGGTCACGACATTGGCCTGCACTCCTACGTCGGAGGACGGCTCACCCACCAGGTCTTCCCGGTCCTGCGCGACGAGGGCATCTGGCACCACCCGCTCGTCGCCGGCCCGTTCTCACCCCTTCGGAAGCGGCTGCTCGCCGCTGCCGACCGGGTGCCGGCGTACGTCGAGGAGCTGGTACGGATGCCGGTCCTCGTCGCGCACGGCGACGCGTGCTCGAACAACCTGCTGGTCCGCCCGGACCGACCCGGCTTCACGATGATCGACTTCGGCTACCTCGCGCCCATGCAAGTCGCCTTCGACCTGAGCCAGCTGCTCGTCGGGGACGTCCAGCTCGGGCGCCGCAGCGCCGCCGACCTCGCCGAGCGCGACGCCGCGTGCCTCGCGGCGTACCGCGACGGCCTGGCCGGCGCCGGCCTCGACCTTCCCCTGGCCGACGTCGCCCGCGCCCACGCGCTCCTGCTGCTCATCTTCACCGGCCTGTCCTCGCTCCCGCTCGAGCTGCTCGACGGACCGCCGGCCCCGGAGACGCGCGCTCTGGCCCAGACCCGTGCCGACATCGCGCGGTTCAGCCTCGACCTGCTCGACGCGACCAACACCGTAGGTTGAGGTGGGCGGCCGCCCGCGGCCGAGCCTCGAAACCAGCGGCGCTCAGGCCAGCTCGAGCCCGGGGTAGAGCGGGTGCTTGTCGAGCATCTCGGCCGACGCGTCCTTGACCTTGTCCGCCACCCCCTCGGCGAGGACGTACGACGCCTTCGACGGGTCGCCGGCCTTGGTGGTGCCGGGCTGGGTGTTCTGGAGGACGTGCACGATCAGCTCGGCGACCTGGTCGAACTCGTCGTGCCCGAAGCCACGGGTGGTCAGCGCGGGGGTGCCGAGCCGGACGCCGGAGGTGTACCACGCGCCGTTGGGGTCGGACGGGACCGAGTTGCGGTTGGTGACGACACCGGCATCGAGCAGCGCGGACTCCGCCTGACGGCCGGTCAGCCCGAAGGACGTCACGTCGAGCAGCACGATGTGGTTGTCGGTGCCGCCGGTGACCAGCTTGGCGCCCCGGGTCAGGAAGCCTTCGGCGAGCGACTTCGCGTTGTCGGCGATCTGCTGCGCGTAGGTCTGGAAGGAGGGCTGCCGGGCCTCGGCGAACGCGACGGCCTTGGCCGCCATCACGTGCGAGAGCGGACCGCCCAGCACCATCGGGCAGCCGCGGTCGACGCTGGGGGCGTACTCCTCCGTGGCGAGGATGAACCCACCGCGCGGGCCGCGGAGCGACTTGTGCGAGGTGCTGGTGACCACCTGGGCGTGCGGGACCGGGTCCTCGTCGCCGGTGAACACCTTGCCGGCGACCAGCCCGGCGAAGTGAGCCATGTCGACCATCAGGGTCGCGCCCACCTCGTCGGCGATCTCGCGCATCTTGGCGAAGTTGACCCGCCGCGGATAGGCCGAGTAGCCGGCGACCAGGATGAGCGGCTTGAACTCCTTGGCCTTGGCGCGCAGCGCGTCGTAGTCGACCAGACCGGTCTCCGGGTCGGTGCCGTACTGCTGCTGGTGGAACATCTTGCCGCTGATGTTCGGGCGGAAGCCGTGGGTGAGGTGACCACCGGCGTCGAGACTCATGCCGAGCAACCGCTGGTTGCCGAGCTCGCCGCGCAGCCTCTCCCAATCGGCCTCGCTGAGATCACCGGCCGACTTCACGCCGGCGTTCTCCAGCCACGGCCCCTCGACCCGGTGGGCCAGGATCGCCCAGTACGCGGTGAGGTTGGCGTCGATCCCCGAGTGCGGCTGCACGTAGGCGTACTCGGCGCCGAACAGCTCGCGGGCGTGCTCGGCCGCGAGCGCCTCGACGGTGTCGACGTTCTGGCAGCCGGCGTAGAAGCGGTGACCCACCGTGCCCTCGGCGTACTTGTCGCTGAACCAGCTGCCCATGGTCAGGAGCACCGCGGGCGAGGCGTAGTTCTCGCTCGCGATCAGCTTGAGCGATGCCCGCTGGTCGGCGAGCTCCTGGCGGGTCGCGTCGGCGATCCGCGGCTCGACGGAGGCGATCACCTCCAGGGCCTGCTGATACGTGCTGCTGATGAGGCTGCTGGAGGTGGCGTCGCTCATGCGGATGATGTTAGGGGTGAAGGGCGTTTCGATCACCGTGCCCCCTCCCGTCGGCCCCGACCGCGAGTGTGACCTCGGTCGCACTCGGCGCGGCCAAGCGGGAAGCAGCGGTAGGTTCGGGTCCGGATCATGAGACACGCGTCCACATCATGGGATTCGAAGTTGTGGAAGGCAAGTCCGAGGACTGAGACTGGTTGACATGGTCTCTGCTGCAACCCATGCGTTCCTCGTGGTACGTCGCCACGTGGACCTCGGGCGCACCCGCAGCATGATGTGTTGGCCTCGCTGATCCGCCTCGCTCCCAGACCTCAGCCGCGCGCGCAGTACGCGCCCATCAGCGAAGGACCACCACGCCGCCATGCCTGACCTGCGCTTCGATTCCCAGCCACCGCGCCACACCGACGTCCCGCGCCCGCGTCGCGCGGAGGGCCAGTGGTCGTTCGGCTACCGCGAGCCGCTCAACAAGAACGAAGAGTCGAAGAAGAACGACGACCCGCTCAACGTCCGCGACCGGATCCTCTACGTCTACTCCAAGCGTGGCTTCGACTCGATCGACCCCGCCGACCTCCGCGGCCGGTTCCGCTGGCTGGGCCTCTACACCCAGCGCAAGCCCGGGATCGACGGCGGCAAGACCGGCGCCCTCGACGAGGAAGAGCTGGACGACCGCTACTTCATGCTCCGCGTCCGCTCCGACGGCAAGCTGCTCTCTCCGGCCGCCGTGCGTGCACTCGGCCGGATCGGCGTCGACTACGCCCGCGACACCGCCGACGTCACCGACCGCGAGAACATCCAGTACCACTGGATCCGGGTCGAGGACGTTCCCGCGATCTGGGAGCAGCTCGAGGAGGTCGGCCTGCACTCCATGGAGGCGTGCGGCGACTCCCCGCGGCCGTTCCTCGGCTCGCCGGTCGCCGGCGTCGCCGCCGACGAGATCATCGACGGCACGTCCGCCTTGGAGGAGATCGAGCGGCGCTACCTCGGCAACAAGGACTTCTCGAACCTTCCCCGGAAGTTCAAGACCGCGCTGACCGGACACCCGAGCCACGACGTGTCGCCCGAGACCAACGACGTCTCCTTCGTCGGCACCGTGCACCCCGAGCACGGCCCCGGCTTCGACGTCTGGGTCGGCGGCGGCCTGTCGACCAACCCGATGCTGGCCCAGAAGCTCGGCGTCTGGGTCCCGGTCGACCAGGTGCCCGACGTCTGGGAGGGCGTCGCGTCGATCTTCCGCGACTACGGCTACCGCCGGCTGCGCTCCCGGGCCCGGCTGAAGTTCCTGGTCGCCGACTGGGGAGTCGAGAAGTTCCAGGAGGTGCTGGAGAACGAGTACCTCGGCACCAAACTGGTCAACCTCGAGTCCCCCGCGTCGCCGGTCGGCCACCGCGACCACATCGGTGTGCACGCCCAGAAGGACGGCAAGTTCTACGTCGGCATCGCCCCGACGGTCGGTCGGGTCTCCGGCACCATGCTGGTGGACCTGGCCGAGCTGCTCGAGGAGTACGGCGTCGCCGGCGCCCGCCTGACGCCGTACCAGAAGATCGTGCTGATCGGTGTCGACGCCGACCAGGTCGACCCGCTGGTCGCGCGGCTGGACGAGATCGGTCTCTCGGCGAAGCCGTCGAACTGGCGCCGAAACACGATGGCGTGCACCGGCATCGAGTTCTGCAAGCTCGCGATCGTCGACACCAAGGACCGCGCCCGCGACCTGGTCGCCGAGCTCGAGCGTCGGTTCCCCGACCTCGACACCCCGATCACGGTCAACGTCAACGGCTGCCCCAACGCCTGCGCCCGCACCCAGGTTGCCGACTTCGGCCTGAAGGGCCAGCTCGTCCTCGACGAAGCCGGCAACCAGGTCGAGGGCTTCCAGCTGCACCTCGGCGGTGCCACCGGGCTCGGCGCGAACTTCGGCCGCAAGCTGCGAGCGCACAAGGTGACCAGCGCCGGGCTCGACGACTACATCAGCAATGTCGTCCGCAACTTCCTGTCCGACCGCAAGGAGCAGGAGCGCTTCGCCGACTGGGTCGCTCGCGCCGACGAGAGTCTGCTCCGGGGCGACAAGGTCCTGGAGTCGGCATGAGCGAGCGCGCGGTGCCCTTCCACTGCCCCTTCTGCGGCGACGAGAACCTCTTCCCGCACGAAGCGATCGATCCCGCCGAGCAAGGCTCGTGGGAGTGCCGCTCCTGCCTGCGTGCGTTCTCCGTCAAGATGCTCGGGATGCTGCGGCCGGGCGGTGGGCTCCGATGAGCGCCGCGACCGCCAAGGCACGCCTCGCGCGCGGCGCCGAGACCGCCGGCCGCTCCCCGGAGCAGCTGCGCGAGATCGTGTCCCACTGGGGTGCCGAGCTCGAGCTGGCACCTGCCGAGGTCATCATCGAGTGGGCCGCGGCCACGTTCGGCGAGCGCTTCTGCATCACGTCGTCGATGGGTGACGCGCTGCTGGCGCACATCGCGTCGAAGGTGGTGCCCGGGATCGACGTCGTCTTCCTCGACACCGGCTACCACTTCGCCGAGACCGTCGGCACGGCCGACGCGGTCAAGCACACGATGCCCGTCAACCTGCTGACGATCACGCCCGTCCAGAGCGTGGCCGAGCAGGACGCCGAGTACGGCAAGGACCTCTACAAGCGTGACCCCGACCTGTGCTGCCAGTTGCGCAAGGTGATCCCCCTTCGGGAGTCACTCGCCGACTACGACGCGTGGGCGACCGGCCTGCGCCGCGCCGAGACCCACAACCGGGTCATCGCGCCGGTGATCGGCTGGGACGCCAAGAAGGGCAAGGTCAAGGTTTCTCCGCTGGCTCGTTGGACCGACGAGCAGGTGGAGCGTTATATCGCGGACAACGGAGTCCTCGTGAATCCACTGGTGTACGACGGCTATCCCTCGATCGGGTGCTGGCCGTGCACGCGCCGAGTAGCCCCGGGCGAGGACCCTCGCAGCGGGCGCTGGGCCGGCACCAACAAGACGGAGTGCGGGATCCATTCGTGATCGCGCCCCCCACTCGTTCACCCATTCCGTTCACCACATGAGAGGAGACAGCTGCTGATGGCCGCTCCTGCACTGGTGGCCCTGGCTCATGGCAGCCGGGACTCACGCTCCGCCGCTACGGTGACCGCCCTTGTCGACGAGGTCAAGGCGCTCCGCCCGGACCTCCGCATCGAGAAGGCGTTCCTCGAGCTCGCCAAGCCCAACTTCCAGACCGTCGTGGACCGGCTCGTGCGCGCGGGGTACGACGAGATCGTCGTCGTACCGCTTCTGCTGAACGAGGCGTTCCACGCGAAGGTCGACGTGCCCGAGGTGATCGCCGAGGCGACGGCCCGTCACCCGGGTCTTCAGATCCGGGCGACCGACGTGCTCGGACTCGAGCCACGCTTCCTCGAGGTGCTCGACGAGCGGATGCGGGAGGCCCTCAAGGAGGCCCGGGTCCGTGAGCTCGACGCGCTCGTCCTGGCCGCGGCCGGGTCGTCCGACCCGTTGGCCAACCAGGCCGTCGCCCGGCTCGCCCGCGTCTGGGGCACCCACCACAAGCTCCCCGTCACCGCTGCCTACGCCGCCGCCGCTCCCCCGGCGACCGGCGAGGCCGTTCGTGCGTTCCGCGCCGAGGGCCGACGGCACATCGCCGTCGCGTCGCTCTTCCTCGCGCCGGGCAGCCTGCTCGACCGCGCGACCGAGCTGGCGCTCGAAGCCGGCGCGGTCGCGGTGTCCGCACCGCTGGGCGCCCACCCCGAGATCGCCCGCACCGTGCTGGCGCGCTACGCGGTCGGCGCCGTGGAGCTCGTGCCCGTCTAGCCGACCAGTCGGTTGAACAAGTGATCCAGCTCCCGGGCCGGATCCGCGGTGAGACCACCGTGGACCGGCCCCGGCTGGAGCACCGTCGACTTGGGCGCCTTCAGGAACCCGAAGCGCTGAGTCATCGGCTGTCCGGCCACCTCTCCCCCGCGCTCGTGGCCCGCGCAGACCCCGTCGACGAAGGCCAGGGCGTCACAGACCCGGTCGACGTCGAGCGACGGGTCGACGGCGCGCAGCCGGTCGGCGTCGCAGTGCCAGGTGACGCCGAGGTAGTCCGCCGCCTGGCAGTAGAGCACCACACCGACGTTGACGAACTCCTCACGGTCGACGCGTGGCACGCAGCGCAGGACGACGTACTGGTACGGCATGGTGCTGCTCATGCCGCACCCGCAATAGGGAGCCACTGCCGGTTCGACAGGCGAGCGGCCAGGAAGGCGATGTACGCCGCGCGCTGCTGATCGGGCGTCTCGGCGCCCGGCACCGGTTGCAGCCACGCGTCTGGCACCTGCCCCACGACGTCGACGAGGTCCGCCTCGGTGAGCTGTCCGCCGACCTCGGCATCCACTGCGGGCACGCCCGCCCGGTAGCTCCGGAGCACGTGGTCGGACGCGTCCCAGGGCTGGCGCGCGAAGCGTTCGGGGTCGGTGACGCCGCCACTCCAGGCATGGTGGAAGTAGAGCGCGGCGCCGTGATCGATGACCCAGAGGTCGTCGTGCCAGAGCAGCAGGTTGGGGTTGCGCCAGGAGCGGTCGACGTTCGCACAGAACGCGTCGAGCCACAGCACCCGCGCAGCGACGTCGGCGTGGGGGGCAAGGTCGCCGTCGTAGCCGAACGAACCGGGCAGGAAGTCGATGCCGAGGTTGAGCCCGATGCTGGCCCGGAGCAGGTCCTGAACCTCTTCGTCGGCTTCGTAGCGGGCCAGGTCCGCGCCGAGGTCGAGAACGACCTGGCGCGGCGTCCGGAGTCCGATCCGGTCGGCAAGGCCGGCGACGATCACCTCCGCCACCAGCACCCGAAGGCCCTGGCCGGCGCCGCGAAACTTGCAGACATAGGTGCCGAGATCGTCGGCCTCGACGACCCCGGGCAGGCTGCCGCCCTCGCGGAGCGGCGTGACGTAGCGGGTGACCGTGACGGCAGGAAGGGTCACGGCAGTGGGTCCTCCTCGGCCAACCGCTGCTTCTCCGCTTCGACGTCGAAGTCGGCCTTGGGCCACTGCATGTCCATGCGTCGGAGGGTGGCGAGCAGCAGCTCACCGATCGCGAGGTTGCGGTACCACTTCTTGTCGGACGGGATCACGTGCCAGGGCGCGATCTCGGTGTTGGTGCGTTCGAGGGCGATCGCGTAGGCCTCCTGGTACGCCGACCAGTGCTGCCGCTCGTCGATGTCACCCGGGTTGTACTTCCAGTGCTTGGTCGGGTCGTCGAGCCTGGCGAGCAGCCGGGCCTTCTGCTCGTCCGACGACATGTGCAGCATGCACTTCACGATCGTGGTGCCGTTCGCGACCAGCTGCGCCTCGAAGGCGTTGATGGCGCCGTAGCGCCGCTCGATCTCCTCCGGCGGCGCCAGCTCCCGGACGCGGGCGATGAGCACGTCCTCGTAGTGCGAGCGGTCGAACACCCCGACGTACCCGGTCTCGGGGAGTGCCTTGGTGATCCGCCACAGGAAGTCGTGCTCGCGCTCCTCGGGAGTCGGTGCCTTGAACGAGGTGATCCGAACGCCCTGCGGGTCCATCAGCCCGACCGTCGAGCGCAGGGTGCCGCCCTTGCCGGACGTGTCCATGCCCTGCAGTACCAGGAGCAGGCTCCGGCGACCATCGGACTTGCCCTCGGCGAACAGCCGCTCCTGGAGATCGGAGAGCTCGGGGCCCAGCGCCTCCAGTGCTTCCTTGCCGGCGGCCTTGTCGCCGGCGAACCCGGGCGCGCTGTTGGTGTCGATCGACGCGAGGTCGACCGGCCCGACCGGGATCCGGTGGGACTCGACAAGTGCGGCAGTGTCGGTCATGGGCGCTATCCAAGCACCGATGCGACATCGAGGCTGTGACCCACGACGGTCGCCGTGCTGCCGTCGCGCTGGGGCTCGTCGAACCAAATGCCCTCGGTGAAGCCCGCCTTCAGGAGCAGCCGCCGCGAAGCGACGTTGCGGTGGTCCGGCGCGGCGAAGTACGTCGCCGCGTCCGGATACGCCCTGTGGGCGACGTCGAACCAGCGGTGCAGCATCCGGAGCCCGACGCCACGCCGCACCCACGCCGGATCACCGATCGAGTAGTCGACCCCGATCGCATCGGGGTCGGGGGCCAGTACGGCGAACTCGGGGTGATCGCCGATCCGATAGTCCTGCAGGAACCCGACCGGTCCTTCGTCGACGGTCACCACGAACATCCGGGTGGCCCCGTCGCCGTCGATCCGCCGTCCGTACCGCTGCTCGAGGAGGTCCGCCGTCACCGGACCGCGCTCGGCGAACCAGCGCGCGACGTGCGGCTCGCGCCGCCAACGGAGCAGGTCCGGCAGGTCGGCGCGCGTCATCGGGCGGAGCCCGACGACGGGCTCAGTGCGCGAGGCCACCGCGACGGTCGACCAGCGGCGGGGTCGACGACCAGGGGAAGTCGATCCACTTCTCGGTCCGGCGCCAGACGTACTCGGCGTTGATCACGGTCCACGGCTTCTCGTAGATCACCGCAGTGCGGGCTTCCGCGACGTGGTCGGCGACGAAGTCACGGACCACTTCGAGCGTCTTGCCGGTGTCGGCGACGTCGTCGGCGACGAGGACCTTCATGCCCGTCAGGTCGATCGCTGCCGGGGTCGGCGGGAGCATCATCGGTACGTCGAGCCGTTCGTCGACGCCGGTGTAGAACTCGACGTTGACCGCGCTGAGGTTCTTCACGTCCAACGCGTAGCCCAGGCCCATCGCGAGCCCGAGGCCGCCGCGGGCGATGGCGAGCACGATGTCCGGCTCGTAGCCGTCGTCGACGACCTGCTGGGCGATCTCGCGGACGGCAGTGCCGAACGCCTCGTAGGTCAAGATCTCGCGGACCGGGGCGTCGTCGCTCGTCACCCGGCCATCATGCCGTGACCGGCCTAGATGACTAGTCGGCGGGAGCCTCTCGTCCAGCCGTTGCGAGCTCGTCCTTGACGACCGCGTAGGCGAGGCCGGCTGGGAAGCCCTTCCGGGCGAGCAGACCCGCGAGCCGCCGGGCGGCCACGGTGTCGTCGACAGTGCGGAGGCTGCGCAGCTTCTTGCGCACCAGCTCGCGCGCCAGCCGCTCCTCGTCGGCTGGATCGACTTCGGCCAGCACCTCGCGGGCGGTCTCGTCGGCGATGCCCTTGCGGCGCAGCTCCTGCGCGAGAGCGCGCCGGGCCAGACCACGGGTCCGTTGCCGGCTGTCGACCCACGACCGGGCGAACGCCTCGTCGTCGACCAGCCCGACCTCCTCGAACCGGTCGAGCAGCCGGCCCGCCACGTCGTCGGGGACGTTGCGGCGGGCCAGCCGCTCGGCCAGCTCATGACGGCTCCGGGCCTGACCGGTCAGCTGGTCGAGCAGGATCTTGCGCGCGACCGACTCGTGGTCGGGCTCGGGCCCCAGATCACGCTCGTCCGGAACCTCAGAACGAGTCGACACCGATGGGCTCGTCGGAGAGATCGCTGACCTCCTTGTCGACCTGCGGGCCGACGCCGAGCTTCTCGAGGATCTTCTTCTCCAGCTCGTTGGCGAGGTCGGGATTGTCGCTGAGGAACTGGCGGGCGTTCTCCTTGCCCTGGCCGAGCTGGTCGCCTTCGTAGGTGTACCAAGCGCCGGCCTTGCGGACCAGGCCTGCCTCGACGCCCACGTCGATCAGGCTGCCCTCGCGGCTGATGCCCTTGCCGTACATGATGTCGAACTCGGCCTGCTTGAACGGCGGGGCCACCTTGTTCTTGACGACCTTGATCCGGGTGCGGTTGCCGACCATGTCGGTGCCGTCCTTGAGGGTCTCGATGCGGCGCACGTCGAGACGCACCGAGGAGTAGAACTTCAGCGCCCGGCCACCGGTCGTGGTCTCGGGGCTGTTGTGGACCATCACCCCGTCGGCGAAGTAGTTGTGCGTCCCCTCGACCTCGATGTCGTAGCGATGACTGGACGCGTAGGGCGTCAACTTCTTAGGTTCGATCGCCGTGATTGGCAGCGGCATGAGCACCTTGGTCGGTTCAGCGAAGTCAGGCACCACGGCGAAGCGGCCACGCAGGTCGGGCAGCAACTTGTAGTCCATGCTCGGGTGTACGTACGGCGCGACCATCTCCAGGAACTTGCGCGACGCCGCTGTCGTGAACTGAATGAGAGCGACCTTGCGCACTCCTGCGTGCCGCAGCTTCACGTCAAGCCCGAGCTCATCGCGCAGGTACGCCACGAGGCGTTCCTGCGAACCTCCTGAGAATGCCTCGACGCAGATCTCCACCCGACCACTTCCGCCCGCCGTTCGAGCCTGGAGGCCCTTCGACCGTAGCGTGAACGTGCCGTCGTCCATGTACCAGACCGCCAGGGACAACGGCGTGAGTGCCTTGAGGTACTCGCTGGTCAATGTCTTCTTCCCGCCGGTCAAGTAAACGACCCGACGTAGCTCCGCCAGCTCGGCGAGTGGCGACACATCGTGGAACACCGCCGCCTTGGCGTTGGTCGATCGTGCCACGCCGATGTTGGCGAACATCTCGGCCTTCCAGTCGCCGTAGGCGGTCTGCTTGACACCATGTCCCCAACGGAAGCGGGCGGCATGTCCGCTCTTGCTGGGCGACAGAGCTCCGTCACCCATCAGGCCACCCAGCAGGATCTGCCACTGCTGGTCGCTCAGCTTCTGGCTGACCTCCTGCATGACCCGGTCACCGACGATCAGCTCGCCCGCCTCGCGCCAGCCACCCGGCGTGCGGACGAGATGGTTCGGCGTCACGGCGAAGCCGATGTTTGCGCCCGATCCTTGCGCCCTCGCGACGCGGATGTGCAGGAAGTGGTCGGTCGGACCGTTGTCGAACCAGTTGACCACCTTCCGCGTCACGACCGCGTCCTGCTCGGGGTCATAGGTCAGGACTTCGACCGGAAGCTTCTGGTTGACGATCGTCTGAATCCGCATCTTGGTGCCGTCTGCCAGGGACACTTTCGTGTCTCCAGATAGGCATCCGAACATGACTCCGATTTTTCCCGGAGCTGGTTGATGAAGATCATGGTCGTGCCGGAGTTGTTGAGGGCACCGGTCATCTTGCGCAGCGCCTGGCTCATCAGCCGGGCCTGGAGGCCGACGTGGCTGTCGCCCATCTCGCCCTCGATCTCGGCGCGGGGCACCAGCGCGGCCACGGAGTCGATGACGATCAGGCTGAGAGCGCCGGAGCGGATCAGCATGTCGGCGATCTCGAGCGCCTGCTCGCCCGAGTCGGGCTGGGAGACGAGGAGCGCGTCGGTGTCGACACCGAGGGCCTTGGCGTAGTCGGGATCGAGCGCGTGCTCGGCGTCGATGAACGCCACGATGCCGCCGGCTGCCTGGGCGCTGGCCACGGCGTGCAGGGCGACGGTCGTCTTGCCGCTGGACTCGGGACCGTAGATCTCGACCACCCGGCCGCGCGGCAGCCCGCCGACGCCGAGCGCCACGTCGAGCGCGATCGAGCCGGTGGGGATCACTTCCAGGGGCGCGCGGGTGTCGTCGCCGAGGCGCATGACCGAGCCCTTGCCGTACTGCTTCTCGATGTTGAGCAGCGCTGCGTCGAGCGCCTTGAGGCGGTCATCCGCCATGTCCTCACGTCCTTCGTCCGGTGGTCGAGCCAGGTACATCTGCGACGCTAGGGCGAGGGTCCGACACAGCCTGATCAGCCGCATCGTGGTGTGGAGAACCCGCGCAGGACGTCGTACCTGTGGACGACAGGCGGCTCGCACCGCC
Organism: uncultured Actinomycetota bacterium; assembly: GCA_963846535.1. Classification (GTDB taxonomy): domain Bacteria; phylum Actinomycetota; class Actinomycetes; order Propionibacteriales; family Nocardioidaceae; genus Nocardioides. Next base: position 197,433 of record CAWJWK010000003.1, on the reverse strand, counting down.
GGTTCGTCGTACCAGGAAACCTAGCCGAACACCTGTTCGAAGATGTTCAGGCGGAGCGGCGTGTCGCCCCGATGGTCTGGGCCCGGGCCGCGCAGCCCGCGACGCCGAACGCCAGCGCCAGGGTGACCAGCGCCAGCACCGGGAATCCGGCGAGGTCGACGATCAGGCCGGCGACCGCTCCGGCAGATGCCGCAGTGAGGCCCATGACCAGGTCGGAGCTGCCCTGGACGTCGGTGCGCACCTCCAACGGCGCGTGCTCGGCGACCATCGTCGACGCCGACACCATGGCGAGCGACCACCCCAGACCGAGCAGGAACAACCCGGCGGTGACCTGCCACGACATCCCCTGCGGGGACCAGGCACACAGCAGCAGTGCGGCGACCAGCACGAAGCCTCCGATGCCGAGCACGATCGGGCGACCCATCCGGTCGGCGAGCATGCCGACCAACGGTGAGAACGCGAACATCCCGAGCACGTGGACGCTGATCACGATCCCGATCACGTCGAGCTCGGCACCGCCGTGCTGCATGTGGAGCGGTGTCATCACCATCACGCTGATCATCGTGGCGTGCGCCAGCGCCAGGCCGGCGATCGCGAACCCGATCACCGGCAGCTCGCGGACCGCACCCCACGCCCGCGAGGCCGAGGAACCTGCGACGACGTGGCCGACGTCGACCTTTCCGGCGCGCTCGCGCGCGACGAAGAGCGGGTCCGGGCGCAGCATCACGAACGCGACGAGGGCGGCGGCGAGCATGCCGAACGCCCCGATCGCGAACGGCCCGGTCAGCTTCGGGATGTTGACGGCGTCGGCGAAGGCGCCGGACGGACCGGTCAGGTTGGGGCCGAGCACGGCGCCGATGGTGGTCGCCCACACGACCGTCGACAGCGAGCGTGCGCGGTTGGTGTCGTCGGCGAGATCGGTGGCGGCGAACCTCGCCGCACTGTTGGCCGACGTCCCGGCTCCGAGCAGCACCGCGCCGACGAGCAGCAGCAACATCGAGCCCACGACGCCGGCGAGCACGGCGAGCCCGCCGCCGACCGCGCCGAGGAGGTAGCCCGTCACCAGGCCGATCCGACGACCGCGCCGCGCCATCACGGCCGCGAGCAGGAACGAGATGACGGCGGCGCCGAGCACCTGGGCGGTCTGCGCCAGCCCGGACAGCGCCTCGGATCCGGAGAGGTCCTTGGCGAGCAACGACGCGGTGGCGATGCCGATGGTGATGCCGAGCGCCCCGACCGCCTGGGTCAGCACGAGCACCCGGACGGTGCGGCGCTGGAGGACGGCGAGCTCGACGACTTGTTCGACAGGCGCAGGCGTGGCGGTCATCGATCGCTCGCGGGCAGATGGAGGGCCTCCCACACGGCGGCCCACACCTGCTTCGGGGGGACGCCCGCTTCCAGCGCCTCGAGCGTGGTGCGGTGGCCGAGCCCCCCGAGCACCTGCTGGTCCGCCCAGGTGCGGGAGTAGGCCCGGCCGAGGTGGTGGTCGAGCCGTTGCCAGAGCTCGGTGTGTCTCACCCCAGCAACCCGTCCTCGACCCAGCGCACGTCCCAGAGGTGGTGCACGACGTCGTGGAGGTGGTAGCGACCCAGCGACTCGACCGTGAAGACACTGCCGTTGTCGCGGGCGCCGCGCCGGTCCCAGTCGTCACCCCGCACCAGGTCGTACGACGCCGCGACCTGGTCGGCCGCGGCCAGCAGCTCCGGCGCAACCTGGGCGGGCTGCTGCAGGTCGTAGCGCTCCGCGATCGCGGCCTCGTCCTGGTCCCAGTTCGCGAAGGTCGGGTCGTCCTCGGCCAGCATCAGCGCCACCCGGCCCGCGAACGTCCGGTGCACGTCGCGCACGTGAGCGGCGTACTCGGTCGGCGACCACACCGCCGGCTCCGGGCGCTGGGTCGCCCCGGGCGCAGCGAGCACCCGCTGCCAGGCCGCCGCGTTGTCACGGAACAGCGCGCCGAGATCGGCGCGGTCGAGGGCGCTGGCATCGAGCCCGCACTCGGCACAGGGCTGCTCGAGGACCCAGGTCCAGTCCTTGGTGTCTGGGGCGATCCCTGAAGGCTCGGAAGGCGACGTCACGGAGGACATCTTCGCAACCCGCGCCGGCAGCCGCGACTGATATCACCGCCACCGGGGCACGATCCCCTGCCACCGGCCCGCACCAGCCCGCACCGGCCCGCACCGGGACGCCCGATGACGGGCGCCTTGTGCGACCCGCTCATGTCCCCTCCACGAACGCGCGCGACCGGATCCGACAGGTCGCGGAGGCTTTCCTTCGACCCTGTCGGCGCGCTGAGCTCTCAGTGCGGTGCCCGCGCCTGCAGTGCGAGCCACGCGGACATCCGGACGTCGGGGTCGTCGAGGTCACGGTCCAGCGCGGCCGAGATGTCGATGAGCCGGTTGCGGATGGTGTTGCGGTGCAGACCGAGCTCGTCGGCGACCTTGAGGCGGGACCCGTGGTGGCGCAGGAAGGCGGCCAGCGTCCCCAGCTGGGGCTCGTCGAGCGGTGCCAGGAACGAGGCGGAGAAGGCCGCCGCGACGTCGCCGTCCAACAGGCCGATCGGGCCCTCCCGGACCATCCGGTCCCAGTGCAGGACGGCGTGAGCGGCGGTGGTCCGCTCGAGGGCCCTGCCCGCGGTCAGGTGGGTATCCCCCACCCCGACCCGGAGCCCGGCGGCGGCCAAGGTCGTCGCGACGCGCGTGGCCTGCGTGGGCGAGCAGGCCACCCAGATCTCGTCGTTGACGGGTGCGGCGAGCAGCCGGGACTGCTCCAGCTCCACCAGCGCGTCCTCGCGCAGGTCCGGTGGACCGGCCGCGCGGAGCACCTGGGGGCGGCTCGGGATCGGCGGGGCGTCGACGGCCTCGCACAACAGTGAGGCCGCCTCCGGCTCGCCGTGCGCCAGCAGATCGTGCACCTTGCGCCGTACCCGCCGGCCCGCCTCGAGACCGTCGCGCTCCTGCTCGGCCACCAGCCCGAGTACGGCGACCGCGGTGGTCACGGTGCTGCGGCGGATGCCGGACGCTCGCCCGGCCATGACGGCGCCGAGATAGGCGACGGGTCGGTCCCGGAGCCCGACCGGCACGACCAGCATGGTGACCCGCTCGTCGCCGTACGTCGACGCGGCGCGGAGCCCTTGCGGCCGGAGCCGCGCCAGCACCTCGCGGGCCTGCTCGATGTCCGCCTGCTCCCGGCGCGGCCCCCGGGGTGCCTGGACCACCCGGCCGTCCGGCGCGAGAAGGAAGGTGGCGCCGTCGAGCAGCACGGCGAGCTCGTCGACCACCCCGACCGAGGGCTCGGTCCGCATCGCCGCGGCCGTCAGCCGGCGCTGCGCCTCCATCGCGAGCTTGGACTCGGCGTCCTCACGGGACTGGATCAGCCTGGCGGCGACCCTGCTGACCGCGACGAACGTCGTCGCCGGCGGCACCTCGATCAGGTTGAGGCCGTGCGCCTGGCACGCCCGGCGCAGCCCGACCGGCACCCGGTCGTGCGTGAGCCCGACACCGAGCGCGAGGGCGACGACGCCGGCCTCGGCGAGTCGGCCGACGTACCCGTGCCACTGGCTGCGCCAGCCCTTCGTGGCCAGACCGGTGGTGAGCAGCAGCTCGCCGCCCTCCAGGAAGGGAGCCGGGTCCACGAGCTCACTGGTTGCGACCCAGCGGACCTCCGCGTCCGGCTTCGGGAGGTGGCGTGCCTCGAGCGCGAGCTCGGGCTGGGCGAGCAGCTGGGCGACGTCCACCATGGCGTCATGATCGCACAATCAACCGCACTGGGTTGTGCAGATTGGTCATAGCCGGACCATGCCCCCGCGTCTAGCGTGAACGGCATGTCCGACCACGTCACCGGAGGCCCCGGCCTCCCCCAGGAACGTCGCCTCGTCACGACCATCCCCGGCCCGGAGTCGACGCGGCTGCACACCCGCAAGGGCAGCGCCGTTGCCGCCGGCGTCGGGACGACGCTGCCGATCTACACCGCCGCCGCCGGAGGTGGCGTGATCGTCGACGTTGACGGCAACTCGCTCATCGACCTCGGCTCCGGCATCGCGGTGACGTCGGTCGGCAACAGCGCGCCCCGGGTGACCGAAGCCGTCACCGCGCAGGTGCAGGCGTTCACCCACACCTGCTTCATGATCACGCCGTACGACGGCTACGTCCGGGTCGCGGAGGCGCTGAACGAGCTCACGCCTGGCACGCACGACAAGCGGACCGCGCTCTTCAACTCCGGCGCCGAGGCCGTCGAGAACGCCGTGAAGATCGCCCGCGCGTTCACGAAGCGCCAGGGCGTCGCGGTGTTCGACCACGCCTACCACGGCCGCACCAACCTCACGATGGCGATGACCGCGAAGAACATGCCCTACAAGCACGGCTTCGGTCCGTTCGCGTCCGAGGTCTACCGCGCACCGCTCTCCTACCCGTTCCGCGACGGCGGACTCTCCGGCGAGGAGGCCGCCCGCCGGACCATCGACGTCATCGACAAGCAGGTCGGAGCCGCGAACCTGGCTGCCGTGGTCATCGAACCGATCCAGGGCGAGGGCGGTTTCATCGTGCCGGCCGACGGGTTCCTCCCGACCCTGGCCGAGTGGTGCCGCGCCAACGGAGTCGTGTTCGTCGCCGACGAGGTGCAGACCGGCTTCGCCCGCACCGGCGACCTGTTCGCCTGCGAGCACGAGGGCGTCGTGCCCGACCTGATCGTCACCGCGAAGGGCATCGCGGGCGGCCTGCCGCTCGCGGCCGTGACCGGCCGCGCGGAGATCATGGACGCGCCCCACGTGGGCGGCCTCGGCGGCACGTACGGCGGCAACCCGCTCGCCTGCGCCGCCGCGCTGGCCGTGATCGAGACCATCGAGGCCGAGGGGCTGGTCGACCGCGCCCGCGCGATCGGCAAGACGATGCTCGACCGGCTGCGTGCTCTGGGCGACGACCGCGTCGGTGACGTCCGCGGCCGCGGCGCGATGGTCGCGGTGGAGCTGGTGAAGCCGGGCACGACCGACCCGGATCCCGACCACGCGTTGGCGATCGCGAGCGCGGCACACGCCGAGGGCGTCGTCGTACTGACCTGTGGCACCTACGGCAACGTGCTGCGCTTCCTGCCGCCGCTCGCCATGCCCGACCACCTCCTGGCCGAGGCGTTCGACGTGCTCGAGCAGATCTTCAAGGCGCACTGAGTGACGATGACACTGGGCACCGCAACCCGCGCTTTCGAGGTGCACGACCCGGCGACCACCGAGGTTATCGCCGTCGTCGCCGACGGGACCGCCGAGGACGCCACCGCGGCCGTCGACGCCGCGGCGGCAGCCTTCCCGGCCTGGGGCGCCACCGCTCCGCGAGTGCGGGCCGAGGTGCTGCGGCGCGCCTACGAGGCGATCGTCGCCGACACCGAGCGGCTCGCCGCACTGATCACCTCCGAGAACGGCAAGTCCGACGCGGACGCCCGGGCGGAGGTTGCCTACGCCGCCGAGTTCTTCCGCTGGTTCTCCGAGGAGGCCGTCCGCACCGAGGGTGGGTACGGCGTCTCCCCCGCAGGCGGCACCCGCACGATCATCACCCACCGGCCGGTCGGCGTCGCCGCCTTGGTGACCCCCTGGAACTTCCCGGCCGCGATGGCCACGCGCAAGATCGCCCCGGCGCTCGCAGCGGGTTGCACGGTCGTGCTCAAGCCGGCCGCCGAGACCCCGCTGACCGCGCTCGCGATCGCGGAGCTGCTGACCACTGCGGGCGTGCCCGACGGCGTGGTCAACGTGGTCGCCACGACCTCGCCGGCCGAGGTCGTCACCGCGTGGCTCGAGGACCCGCGGGTCCGCAAGGTCTCGTTCACCGGGTCGACGGGCGTCGGCCGGACCCTGCTCAAGCAGGCGGCGAGCCGGGTGCTGAACAGCAGCATGGAGCTGGGCGGCAACGCGCCTTTCGTCGTGACCGCTGACGCCGACGTCGGGGCCGCGGTCGCGGGCGCGATGATCGCCAAGTTCCGCAACGGCGGCCAGGCCTGCACCGCGGCCAACAGGTTCTTCGTGCACGCCGACGTGGTCGAGGAGTTCGTGGCTGCCTTCGGCGCCGAGATCGACTCGCTGGAGATCGCGCCGCTCATCAGTGCCAAGGCCGTCGACGACGTGACGGCCCTGGTCGACGAGGCGGTCGCGGCCGGCGCGGTCGTCCGGCACCGCGGTCCGGCCGGCGCCGGCGGCTGGCGCTTCCCGGCGACGCTGCTCACGGGCGTTCGCCCCGACCTGCGAATCGCCCGGGAGGAGATCTTCGGCCCCGTCGTCACCGTGACCAGCTGGGACGACGAGGCCCAGATGGTCGCTCAGGCCAACGACACCGAGCTCGGCCTGGCGGCGTACGTCTTCGCCGGGCGGCTGCAGGATGCGCTCCGGATCGCCGAGGCGCTGGACGCCGGCATGGTCGGCGTCAACCGTGGCGTGGTCTCGGACCCGGCCGCGCCGTTCGGTGGCGTGAAGCAGAGCGGCATCGGTCGCGAGGGTGCGCGCGACGGCATCCGCGAGTACCAGGAGACGCAGTACTTCAGCGTCGACTGGCTGTGACTGACTGTCAGTGCGCGCCCTGCAGGTTGAGCAGGACCACGCCGACGACGATCATCGCGATGGCCGCCACCTTCAGCGGGTCATGGGACTCCCCCAGCCACAGGGCGCCGATGACGGCGACGGCGGCCGTGCCCAGGCCGGACCACACGGCGTACGCCGTCGAGACGGACATCCTCTCCACCACGATTGCCAGCAGCCAGATCGATACGGCGTAGCCGCCGATGACGAGACCGCTCCACAGCGGGTCACGGAACCCTTCGGTGCGCGGCAGCGCCGAGGTGGCCAGCACCTCCACGACGATCGCACCGAGCAGGATCCCCCACGCGAAGACCATCGCTAGCACTTCCTCACTTTGTAGCAGTTGCTACGGAGAAGTGTAGCACCTGCTACAGTCAGGCGCGTGGCCAAGGACCCCGAGCGCCGGGAGGCGTGGACCGGACCAGCGACCGACTACGTGCTCGAGCACGGACTGATCGGCCTCAGCCTCCGCCCGCTCGCCAAGGCACTCGGCACCAGCGACCGGATGCTGCTCTACCACTTCGGCACCAAGGACGACCTGGTCGCCGCCGTGCTCCTCGAGTCCAACGACCGCGCCGTCGCGGCCATTGCCGCGCTCCCTCCGTCGGCCGACGTGCGGTCGGCCGTGCTCGACCTGTGGTCGGTCGCGGACTCCAGCCGGTTCGCGCCGTGCACCCGGTTGTACGTCGAAGCAGCGGCGCTCGGCCTGCTGGGCCGGGAGCCGTACGCCACCGCCGTACGCGAGGCCAATAGCCGCTGGCTGGCGACTTTGGTCAACCACCTGACGAGGTCAGGAGTGCAGCGGCCGCTGGCCAAGCGGCTCGTGACGGTGATCGACGCGGCGTTCCTGGGCTTCCAGCTCGATGCGCCACTCGACGTCAGCGGCGCTGCCCGTCGGCGCGCCGTCACCGACCTCGCCGACGCCGTCGCGGACCTCGGCAGCTAACACCGGCCAGCTGGACCGTCGCGCTCCTGAGAGGATGACGGCGTGGAACAGCTGACGGTCCGGGACGCGACCAAGAAGGACGTGGCGGCGTGCGCGGCGATCTACGGGCACTATGTCCGCACGACCCCGGCGACGTTCGAGCTCGAGCCACCGTCGGTCGAGGAGGTCGGGCGGCGGATCGCGTCGTACCAGGCGACGCACGCGTGGCTGGTCGCCGAGGCCGGCGGGGCGGTCACCGGCTTCGCGTACGGCACCCGGTTCGCCGAGCGGGCGGCGTACCGCTGGTCGTGCGAGGTCAGTGTCTATCTCGACGCGGAGACGGTCGGCGCCGGCACGGGGAGCGCGCTGTACGACGCGCTGCTCCCCCGGTTGCTCGACCGCGGCATCCAGGTCGCCTACGCGCGGATCGCCCAGCCCAACGAGGCCAGCGACAGGCTGCACGCCAAGTTCGGGTTCGAGCGAGTCGGCCTGCTGCGGCGGGTCGGCTTCAAGCTCGGCGGGTGGCACGACGTGGCGATCCTGCAGAAGGACCTGGCGCCTCCGACACTGGACCCGGTCGAGCCTCGATAGGTTCACCGGCCACCCAGACCTGCCGGACCAGCGGCACACCGGGCCGGTAGGCCAGGTGCACGTGGCTCGGTGCATCGAGAAGAACCGCGTCCGCCCGCCTGCCCGTCACCAGCGCGCCGACGTCCGCACGACCGAGCGCGGCTGCGCCGCCGGCGGTCGTCGCGTGCACCGCCTCGGCGGGCGTCATGCCCATCTCCCGGACGGCGAGCGCGACGCAGAGCGGGATGGAGCTCGTGTAGGACGAGCCGGGGTTGCAGTCGCTCGCGAGCGCCACCCGCACACCGGCGTCGAGCAGCCGGCGGGCGTCCGGGTAGGGCTGACGGGTGGAGAACTCGACCGCGGGCAGCAGGGTCGCAATCGTGCCGCTGTCGCGCAGCGCGGTCACATCGGCATCGGTCAGGTAGGTGCAGTGGTCGACGGCCGTCAGCCCGAGCTCGGCAGCGAGGGCGACGCCGGGGCCCGGGCCGAGCTGGTTGGCGTGCAGCCGTCCCTTCAGCCCTGCGGCCGCGCCGGCCGCGAGCACCGCGCGCGCCTGGTCCTCGTCGAACGCGCCGGTCTCGCAGAACACGTCGATCCACCGCGCGTGCGGTGTGGCGGCGGCCAGCATCGGCCCGGTCACCAGGTCGACGTAGCCGGCAGGGTCGTCGGCGTACTCCGGCGGCACGACGTGGGCGCCGAGGAACGTGGTGTCGTCGGTGAAGTGCTGGGCCAACCGCAGCGAGCGGGCCTCGTCGGCGACGGTGAGCCCGTAGCCGGACTTGATCTCGACGGTGGTCGTGCCCTGGCGGTGCATCTCGGTGACCAGCCGGCCGACGTTGGCGGTCAGCTCGTCGTCCGTGGCGCCCCGCGTGGCAGCGACGGTGGTGCGGATGCCGCCGGCGGCGTACTTCTCCCCCTCCATCCGGGCCCGGAACTCCTCGGCCCGGTCGCCGGCGAACACCAGGTGGCTGTGGCTGTCCACGAAACCGGGGAGCACCGCGCCACCCGCGGCATCGACCATCTCGTCGGCGGGCGGCGCGTCGCCGGCGGCGCCGACCCACGCGACCAGGCCCGCGTCCAGGACCAGCGCCGCATCGCGGCGCAGCCCCAGCAGGTCGTCCGCGGCCGGGTCGTTGGTGACCAACTCTCCGATGTTGGTGATCAGAACACTCATTGCCACACCTTGCCGATCGCAGCATCCAGATCGCGCCCGACCCGCTCGTGGTCGCCGTCGAACACGACCTCGCCGTCGAGGACGACCTCGGTGACGTCGGCGGCGGTGGCCGCGAAGACCGCCGCGTGCTCGTCGGCCCCGGCGCCCGCCGTACGGGGGCTGGCCGGGTCGAGGAGGACGATGCCGTCCGGGTCGAGGCCGAGCGACGCGTGGCCGTCGACGGTCGCGCAGCGCAGAAGCGCCCGCGCCGGCCAGTGCCCGCGCACCCCGGTGCGCAACCGGTCGTGCATCTCCACCCCGCGCATCTCCTCGAACAGATCGACGACCGCGTGGCTGTCGGAGCCTAGCGAGATCCGGGCGCCCGCGGCCCGCAGGTCGGCCCCCCGGCCGAGACCGTCGGCCAGGTCGCGCTCCGTCGTCGGGCAGAGGCACACGAAGCAGCCGGCGTCGCCGATGATGCGGACGTCGATGTCCGTCACGTGCGTGGCGTGGACGAGCGTCGTGCTCGGGCCGAGGACGCCGGCCTCGGCGAGCAGCTGCGTGGGACTGAGTCCGTACGCCGCCTGGCAGGCGTCGTTCTCCGCTGGCTGCTCGGACAGGTGGACGTGCAGCGGCGTGCTCCCGGCCCAGGCGGCGACCGTGCTCATCTGGTCCCGGGGCACGGCCCGCACGCTGTGGATCGCCGCACCCACGCGCGGATCGTCGAACGCCGCGACCCGCTCGGCCCACGCGTCCGCCGAGCCGTCGCTGAACCGGCGCTGCACGCCCTCGGCCGGCTGGCCGATCCCCGCCGTCAGGTAGCAGGTGTCGAGCAGCCGGATCCGGATGCCGACCTCGTCGGCGGCGGCGAGGAGCGCGCGGCCCATCTCGTTCCGGTCGTCGTACGGCGTGCCGTCGGGCTGGTGGTGCAGGTAGTGGAACTCGCCGACCGCGCCGATCCCACTCGCGACCATCTCGGCGTAGGCCGCGCGCGCGAGCTCGAAGTAGAGATCCGGGGTCAGCCGCGCCGCGAGGTTGTACATCTGCTCGCGCCAGGTCCAGAAGCTGCCCGTGCCCTGCTGCGTCCGGCCGCGCAGCGCCCGGTGGAAGGCGTGGGAGTGGGCGTTGGCCATGGCGGGGATGGTGAGGGGGGCTGGGGCGGGCGCGGAATACCCGGCCGACCGGGTATTCCGCGGGTTGTCAGCCGTTGCAGAGGCGGACAACCCGTGGGACCGGCTGTCACGTGGGGCTGATGAGGCGTCGGACCCGGCCACGGTCACACCCCCAGGGCCGTCAGCGCGTCGGCGAGCGCCTCGACGCCGGCGACGCAGTCGGCGATCTCCGCGAACTCCTCCGGCGAGTGCGAGACGCCGGTCGGGTTGCGGACGAAGAGCATCGCCGACGGGATCCCGGCGGCCTGCAGGGCTCCGGCGTCGTGGCCGGCTTGCGTCGGCAGCACCGGTAGTCCGGCACCCACAGCAGCGGCGAGATCGACGTCGAACCGCACGGCGCCGGTGACCGACTCGGGGGTGACCGCGAGCGAGGTGCCGTCACGATCGGCCCGTTCGGCGGCCTGCTTCTCGACCGCGCCGACCAGGTCGGCGAGCGCGGCATCCGAGTCGGCCCGGGCGTCGAGCCAGGCGGTGACGCGTGAGGGTACGGCGTTCGTGCCGTTCGGGTGCGCCTCGATCCGGCCGAAGGTCGCGCGCTGGCCGGCCAGCCGGGCCTGCTTGTTGGCGGCGAGCGCGGTCATCGCGAAGGTGAGCATCGGGTCCGCGCGGTCCTCCATCCGGGTCGTTCCCGCATGGTCGGCGCGACCGGTGACGTCGAAGCGCCAGCGCCCGTGCGGCCAGATCCCGCTGGCGACGCCGACCGGGGCATCCAGATCGATCAGGCCGCGGCCCTGCTCGACGTGCAGCTCCAGGAACTGGCCGACCTGCTGCAGCCAGGGCGTGGGCTCACCGCCCGTCACCAGGTCGCCGAGGCGGGTGCCGTCGCGGTCGGTCAGCGCCCGAGCGTCGTCCCACCTCGCAGCTCCGGTCGCCAGCCGCGACCCGAGGCACGCCCGGCCGAACCGGGAGCCCTCCTCCTCGACGAAGACGCCGATCCCGAGCGGCCGTCGGGGCTCGACGCCGCGCTCGCGCATCACGTCGATGGCGGCCAGCGCCGAGACGACGCCGAGCGGCCCGTCGTACGCACCACCGTCGAGCACGCTGTCGAGATGGGAGCCGGTCAGGATCGCCTTGGTTTCGAGGCTCGGCGCCGGAGCGCCTCGCACCTCGACCAGCGGCTGCCACCACGCGACCAGGTTGCCGAACGGGTCCTCGTCGACGACCAGGCCACGGGCGTCGGCCTGCTCCCGGAACCACGCCCGCAGCTCCAGCTCCGCACTCGCCCAGGGCTGCCGGAAGTAGCCGCCCGACGAGGCCGAGCGGCCGATCGGCGCGAGGTCACGCCAGAGTGACTCGAAGGTCATCGACCGTCCTGGTTTCGAGCCATGGGTACGGCGACGCCCCGCTCGCCGGCGACCTCGACCGCGCGGCCGTAACCCGCGTCGACGTGCCGGATCACGCCCATGCCCGGGTCGTTGGTGAGCACTCGCTCGATCTTCTGGGCCGCGAGCTCGGTGCCGTCGGCGACGCACACCTGTCCGGCATGGATCGAGCGTCCCATGCCCACCCCGCCGCCGTGGTGGATCGACACCCAGGTCGCGCCCGAGGCGGTGTTGACGAGGGCGTTGAGCAGCGCCCAGTCGGCGATCGCGTCGGAGCCGTCGAGCATCGCCTCGGTCTCGCGGTACGGCGACGCGACCGACCCGCAGTCGAGGTGGTCGCGGCCGATCACGATCGGCGCCTTCAGCTCGCCGGAGGCGACCATCTCGTTGAACTTGAGCCCGGCCAGGTGGCGTTCGCCGTAGCCCAGCCAGCAGATCCGCGCGGGCAGGCCCTGGTAGTGGACCCGCTCCTGCGCCATCGTGATCCATTTCCGCAGCCGCTCGTTCTCCGGGAACAGCTCGAGGATGGCGCGGTCGGTAGCCGCGATGTCGGCCGGGTCGCCCGAGAGCGCCGCCCAGCGGAAGGGACCCTTGCCCTCGCAGAACAGCGGCCGGATGTAGGCAGGCACGAAGCCCGGGAACTCGAACGCCCGGTCGTAGCCGCCCTTGCGGGCCTCGTCGCGGATCGAGTTGCCGTAGTCGAAGACCTCGGCGCCCCGGTCCTGGAGCTCGACCATCGCCCGCACGTGCGCGGCCATCGACTCCTGGGCCCGCTTCGTGAACCCGACCGGGTCCTCGGTGCGCTCGCGCTCCCAGTCATCGAAAGCAGTCCCGGCCGGCAGGTAGAACAGCGGGTCGTGCGCGGAGGTCTGGTCGGTGACGATGTCGATCGGAGCTGCTGACTCGAGCAGCTCGGGCAGCATCGACGCGGCGTTGCCGAGCACGCCGATCGACAGGCCGCGGCGTTCGTCGCGCGCGGCGACGGCGAGCTCGACGGCGTGCTCGAGCGAGTCCGCCTGGACGTCGAGGTAGCGGTGGTCGATCCGGCGCTGGATCCGGGACTGATCGCACTCGATGCAGATCACCACACCGTCGTTCATGGTGACGGCGAGCGGCTGGGCACCGCCCATGCCGCCGAGGCCAGCGGTCACCGTGATGGTCCCGGCCAGGGTGCCGCCGAACCGCTTGTCGGCGACGGCCGCGAACGTCTCGAAGGTGCCCTGGAGGATGCCCTGCGTGCCGATGTAGATCCACGAGCCGGCAGTCATCTGGCCGTACATGGTGAGGCCGAGGTCCTCGAGCCGGCGGAACTCCTCCCAGTTCGCCCAGTCACCCACCAGGTTGGAGTTGGCGATGAGCACGCGGGGCGCCCACTCGTGGGTGCGCATGACGCCGACCGGCTTGCCGCTCTGCACGAGCAGGGTCTCGTCGGGTTCGAGGTCGCGCAGGGTGCGGACGAGCGCGTCGTACGCCTCCCAGCTGCGGGCGGCCTTGCCGGTGCCGCCGTAGACGACCAGGTCCTCGGGCCGCTCGGCGACCTCGGGGTCGAGGTTGTTCATGAGCATCCGGAGCGGGGCCTCGGTCTGCCAGGACTTCGCGGTGAGCTCGGTGCCGGTGGCGGCGTGGATCGGCAGCCTGTCGTTGGTTGAGCTTGTCGAAACCATTATCGAAGGTCTCCGATCGCGGACTGGGCGGCGTCGAGCACGGCGCCGGTGCGGACGAGCGAGACCGCGGTCTCGATCTCGGGTGAGAGGTGACGGTCGGGGCCGGGGCCGGCGACGCCGGCCCGCCGGAGAGCAAGTACGACGGCGCCCGTGGCCGGCGCCGGGGTCAGCGGTGCCCGGAAGTCGAGCGCCCGTGCGGCCGTGAGGATCTCGATCGCGACCACCCGGGTCAGGCCGTCGACCGACCGGCGGAGCTTGCGGGCAGCCGACCAGCCCATCGAGACGTGGTCCTCCTGCATCGCGCTCGACGGGATCGAGTCGACGCTGGCCGGGTTGGCGAGCCGCTTGAGCTCGGAGACGATCGCGGCCTGGGTGTACTGCGCGATCATGTGGCCACTGTCGACCCCGGGGTCGTCGGCGAGGAACGGCGGCAGCCCGTGGTTGCGGGACTTGTCGAGGAACCGGTCGGTGCGCCGCTCGCTGATGGAGGCGACGTCGGCCGCGACGATGGCGAGGAAGTCGAGCACGTAGGCGACCGGTGCCCCGTGGAAGTTGCCGTTGCTCTCCAGCCGGCCGTCGACCACGACCGGGTTGTCGACCGCGCTGGCGAGCTCCCGGCCGGCCACCGCGGCGGCGTACTCGACCGTGTCGCGGGCCGCGCCGTGAACCTGGGGCGAGCATCGCAGCGAGTAGGCATCCTGGATCCGGTTGCAGTCGGGCCCGCGGTGGGAGGCGACGACACCGGAGTCGGCGAGCAGCGCGACCAGGTTCGCGGCGGCGTCGGCCTGGCCGGGGTGCGGCCTCAGCGCCTGGAGCTCCGGGGCGAACACCCGGTCGGTGGCGAGCTGGGCCTCGACGGACATCGCCGCTGCGATGTCAGCGGTCCGCAGGAGCCGGCGCAGGTCCGTGATCGCCAGCACCAGCATGCCGAGCATGCCGTCGGTCCCGTTGATCAGGGCGAGACCCTCCTTCTCGGCGAGCTCCACCGGTTGCAGGCCGGCGGCGGCCAGGGCGTCGGCGGCGGGCACCAGGTTGCCCGCCGCGTCGCGAACCTCGCCCTCGCCCATCAGCGCCAGCGCACAGTGCGCGAGCGGCGCCAGGTCGCCGGAGCAGCCGAGCGAGCCGTACTCGTGCACGACCGGCGTGATGCCGTGGGTGAGGAGCGCCGCCATCAGCTCGGCGGTCTCCCGGCGGATGCCGGTGTGGCCGGTCGCGAGCGTCGAGAGCCGGAGCAGCATCAGCGCCCGGACGACCTCGCGCTCGACCTCGGGGCCGGACCCGGCCGCGTGGGACCGGACCAGCGAGCGCTGCAGCTGGGTGCGCAACTCGGGCGCGATGTGCCGCGTCGCGAGCGCACCGAAGCCGGTCGAGACGCCGTACGCCGGCGTCGGCGACGCCGCGAGCTCGTCCACGACCGCCCTCGCGCGATCGATCGCCTCGAGCGCTGCCGACGCGAGCTCGACGGCAGCCCCGTCCCGCGCGACTGCCACCACATCGGCGAACGACACGGGGCCGACCCCGACCTCGACGTACGTCTTCTCCATGACGCCCATCCAACGCCTGCCGGTGGCCGACCACCAGCACTTCGGGCCACCTGGCGTCTCGAATACGAGACAGTCTGCTGGTGATCCATTGAGCGGTTAGCCGCATTCGCCGGGCGGACGGCGATGACACCCGCCACCGCCGGCTGATTCCGTTCGCCTGCCGCTCACCGTCGCGTCGATCTCGTTGTCGGTGGGGAGGAGCAGGATGGCGAGCCACCCACCCCGACCACGAGGAGACCCCCCATGCCCACCCGTGACGAAGCCTGGCCCGCCGGCACCCCCAACTGGGTCGACCTGTCGGCCGACGACCCCGACACAGCCGCCGACTTCTACAGCCAGCTGTTCGGCTGGAGGGTCGACCAGGCGCCCGAGGACGCGCAGGGCTACCGGATCGCGACGAAGGACGGCCACCCGGTGGCCGGCATCGGCCCGAAGCCGATGCCCGACATGCCGAGCAACTGGGCGACCTACATCGCCTCCGACGACGCCGACAAGACCGCCGAGGCGATCAAGGCGGCGGGCGGCTCGCTGCAGATGGACCCGTTCGACGTCGAGACCAGCACCGGCAAGCACGGCCGGATGTTCTTCGGCTCCGCGCCGGACGGCTCCACCTTCGGGGTCTGGCAGGCCTTCAGCCACATCGGCGCCGCCGTCTACAACGAGCCCGGTGCACTGGACTGGAACGAGCTGCACTCCCGCGACCTCGAGAAGGGCAAGGCGTTCTACACCGAGGTGTTCGGCTACACCTACGACGACGTGTCGAGCCCGGAGTTCGCCTACTTCATCTTCAAGCGCGCGTCGGACGACTTCGGCGTCGGCGGCATGGGGACGGCCGAGATGCTGCCCGAGGGCGTGCCGTCGGTCTGGGTGACCTGGTTCGCTGTCGCGTCCTGCGACGGCGCGGTCGCCAAGGTGAGCGAGCTCGGCGGCACCGTGCTGATGGAGCCTCGCGACTCGCCGTTCGGCCGGATGGCCATGGTCTCCGGCGCCCAAGGCGAGACCTTCGGCGTCGTCGACCTGTCGACGACGGTAGGAGACATGCCGGGGGCAAACTGACCCGCATGGGTCAAGTCCCCTCTGCCACCCGCGCGCTGCGGGTGCTGCGGTTCCTGGCCGCGCAACCGGAGCCCGTTCCGCTGGAACGGGTGACGGCCGCGGTCGGGATCCCGCGCTCGTCGGCCTACCACCTCCTTGCCGCCATGGTCGAGGAGGGCTTCGTCGTGCACCTGCCGGACGAGCAGAGGTACGGCGTCGGCCTGGCCGCGTTCGAGGTCGGGTCCGGCTACGCCCGCCAGGAGCCCCTGCAGCGGATCGCCCGGCGCCCGCTCGCCTCGCTCGTCGACCAGGTCGGCCAGTCGGCCCACCTCGCGGTGCTGCACGGTCGCGACGTCCTCTACGTCCTCGAGGAGCGGGCGCCCGGTCGCCCGCCGCTGGTGACCGACGTCGGCGTGCGCCTGCCCGCCCACCTGACCGCGAGCGGCCGGGCGATTCTGGCCCAGCTGCCCGCCGCCCAGGTCCGGGCGCTCTACCCGGACCGCTCCGCCTTCGTCGACCGCCACGGCACCGGTCCGCAGTCGCTCACCGCCCTCCGCTCGGTCCTGGCCGACACCCGCCGCCGCGGCCACGCCCGCGAGGACGGCGAGGTGACGCCCGGGCTGGCCAGCGTGGCCGCGCCCGTGCTCGACCACAACCAACATCCGGTGGCGGGGATCGCAGTCACGTTCCCGGTCGAGGGGGCCGACGTCGCCGTACTGGCCGGGGCCGTCGCCCGCACCGCGGCATCACTCGCCCGCCGTCTCGGCGGGCGCTGAGATCTACATCGCGCACAGTCCGCAGCATCGCAAAGGCGTGCCCGCCACCTGGGAGGTCTTCGGTCGGACGCTCGAGGTCACGAACCTCGACAAAGTCCTCTTCCCCGGCGACCCACCGGTGACCAAGCGCGAGCTGCTCGCGTACGTCGCCCGGGTCGCGCCGCTTTCCCGATGGCGCTGACACCAAGGGCTTCTGGCACAAGGAGCTGCCGAAGCACGCGCCCGACTGGCTCCCCCGCTGGGACAACCCCGGGGCGGATCCCGGCGAGACCAAGACCTACCTCGTGGTCGACCAGCCCGCGGCGCTGGTCTGGGCGGCGATGCACGAGCCGACGTACGCGATGGTCGATCTCGACCCGGGCGAGCGCACCACGTGGGTGGAGCTGCTGGACCTGGCGCGCCTGCACCGGTCCCGATCAGCTGGGCAGAGCTCGACGACACCGACCTGCGGCCCGACCACTGGACCATCCGCACCGTCCTCGACCGGCTCGAGGAGCGCGGCGACCCGTTCGGCACCCTGCTGGGCGTCGAGCACGACCTCCCCGAGATCAGCTGATCAGGAGATCGCGGCAGTTCCGAACGCGACGTTGAACCGGTCGCACCAGATGACCACCGACTTCATGCTGCCGAGCTCGGCGTCGCCGGGAATCTCGTAGTTCTGGTCACCGATGTTGCCCTTGAGCGAGCCGAGCTTGACGTAGTCACCGTCGTCGTAGATGCCCCACGAGTCACGGCAACCCTCGCAGTCACCGCCGCTCTGCTGGTCGGTGATCCACACGTGCACGTCGGGGCCGTTGGAAGTCTCGAACCCCTCCAGCCGCAGGTAGCGGCTGCCGTCGTCGCGGAGATAGAGCACGGCCTTCCCGGACGTGCCGTGCTCGGCGTCGATGAACTCGCCTGCCGCGAGCTCGACGCGCTGTCCACCGTCGCCGCCAGCGGTCCCGGCGTCGGTGGCATCGGGGAAGGCAGTCTGCGAAAGGCCGTCGGACGCCGTACCGACCACTGCGCCGGTGTCGTCTGCCTCGTCGACCTTGTCGTCGATGAACAGCAGCCACGGCTGGAAGAGGAGCAGCGCCGCCACTGCGACCACGAGCAGGACCCCGCCGACGCTCAGCCAAACTGCCATCTTGCGGCTCATCGGCCATCCCTCCTCAGGTCAGCAGCAGCGTGTCGAGCCGCCTGCGGACGATCACCAGGCCGACCACGCCCATGACCAGAAGGTAGACGACCGACACCAACGAAACGACCGAAACGGTGCCCGTCGTGAGCTCGCGGCAGAGCACCACGCCCCGGTAGAGCGGTGTGCACTCCACGATCCAGCGCGCCGGCGCGGAGTAGCTGTCGATCGGGAAGAAGGTCGCCGAGAAGAGGAACAGCGGGAGCTGGAGCAGCGTGATCTTGTCGAAGTCCTGGAAGTTGCGCATCCAGGTGGTCGCCGCCATGCAGACCGCGCTGAACGCGAACCCGATGAGGAGCACCGCGGGCAGCGCGAGCACGGCCCACCAGGACTCGATCAGCCCCATTGCGAGCATGACGAGCAGGAACATCGCGGCGTACGTCGCCCCGCGCAGCTGGCCCCACGCGATCTCGCCGCGCGCGATGTCGCCCGTCGACAGGGGCGTGGCGAGCATCTGGTCGTAGAGCTTCTGGTACTTCAGCTTGAAGAAGACATTGAAGGTCGAGTCGAGCAGCGCCCCGTTGAAAGCCGACGCGGCGAGCATTCCCGGAGCCACGAAAGCCGCGTAGGAGACCTCCTTGCCACCGGTACTGAAGCCGTCGACCAGCCCGCCGACACCGATGCCGATCGAGAACAGGTAGAAGACCGGCTCGAAGAAGCCGGTCAGGAACAGCTTCCAGTTGTTCCGGTAGGTGGTGTAGTTGCGCAGCACCAGCAGTCGGGTGGCCGCGAACGAGGACAGCGGGCGGACCTCGGTCGACGCGGACGTGAGAAGGACCGTCATGCGAGCATCCGCTTCGTGAGGCCGGACACCGACCAGCGCCAACCGACCAGGACGAGCACCACGAGGACCGTGACGTTGACGCCGGCCACCCACCAGGTGATGTGGTCGAGCGCGAACATCCGGGAGAGGTTGACGCCGTGCCACAGCGGGGTGATCCGCGCGGCCCAGGCGCCCACGTCACCCAGGTTGGTCACCGGGAAGAACGCACCCGAGAAGAGGAAGAGCGGAAACACTCCGAGGCGGAACAAGACGGCGAAGGCCTCCTCCGACTTGTTGCGGGTGGAGAACCCGTAGACCATGGTCGCGAACGCCAGCCCGCACAGCACCTGCGAGCCGAACGCCAGGAGCGGTCCCCACCAGGACTCGTAGACGCCGAACGGGGCCATTGCCACCGTGTAGATGCCACAGGTCGCGGCGAGATGGAGCGCCACCGACGCCAGGTGTGCGCCGACGACGTGCCGCGGCTGCAGCGGCGTCGCGAGCATCCCCTCGTAGATCCGCTGCCACTTGATCATTCCCATCACCGGATAGGTGGTCTCGGAGACGGCGGTCTGCATCGCATGGGCGGCGATCAGCCCGGGCACCACGAAGGCGAGGTACGTCGTTGCCCCCTCGAGCTGGTCGGAGTCGGCCTCGACGAAGCCACCAAGCAGCACTCCCATCGCCAGCACGTAGAGGAAAGGTGAGAGGAACGACGAGGCAAGGACCCCGCGCCAGGTCCGCGCCCAGAGGATCGCCCAGTAGTCGACCTGCCGCAGCACGCCGTCGATGAACGGCAGGTCCCGCGGCACGGCCACCTTGCTGATCGAGCCTTTCGAGATCGCCGCCATCAGTCGACCAGCGTCCGGCCGGTGAGGCGGAGGAAGACGTCCTCGAGCGTGGAGCGGCGCACCAGGGTCGCCACCGGCTCCAGGCCGCGCTCGTGGGTGCGGGCGAGGACCTCCTCACCGTCGTCGGTGTAGACGAGCAGCCGGTCGGGCAGCACCTCCACGCGCTCACCGAGGTCGCCCAGCACCTCGGCGTTGGCGGCATGCTCGTCGACGCCGAACCGGAGCTCGGCGACCTCGCGGGTCGAGTGCTCCAGGATCAGGTCGCGCGGCGCCCCCTCGGCGACGATCACGCCCTTGTCCATGATGACCAGCCGGTCGCAGAGCTGCTCGGCCTCGTCCATGTAGTGCGTCGTGATCACCAGCGTCACGCCGGCGTGCTTGAGCCGGAACAGCTGGTCCCAGAGCAGGTGCCGGGCCTGCGGATCGAGGCCGGTGGTGGGCTCGTCGAGCAGCAGCAGTTCGGGCCGGTTGATGAGCGAGCGGGCGATCGTGAGCCGGCGCTTCATGCCTCCCGAGAGCTCGTCGACCTTCGACTTCGCCTTCTCGGTGAGCTTCGCGAACTCCAGCAGCTCGCCGGCCCGGTCGCGCACGACCTGCTTCGGCAGCCCGAAGTAGCGGCCGTAGATGTAGAGGTTGTCGAAGACGTTGAGGTCCTGGTCGAGGTTGTCCTCCTGTGGGCACACGCCGAGCCGCCCGCGGATCGTCGGTCCGTCGGCGGCCGGGTCCATCCCGAAGATGCGCAGCTCTCCCTCGCTGACCGGCGACACCGACGCGATCATCCGCATCGTCGAGGACTTGCCGGCACCGTTGGGGCCGAGGAACCCGAACGCCTCGCCCTTGTGCACATCGAGGTCGATGCCCTTGACCGCCTCGAAGCTCCCGCCCGAATTCTGACGGAACCGCTTCCACAGACCACGGGCGGTGATCATCGAGTCGGCCACGCGGTTGATCCTAGGGACCAGCGGTGACACAACTCTCTCGAATATCGTGATCCGGTGCCCCGATCCCTCGTGCTCGTCGAGGGCGACAGCGACCGGACCGCCCTCCTGACCCTCGCCGGCTTGCTGGACCACGACCTCACCGACGTCGACGTCGTGAGCATGGGCGGCATCACCAACCTGCGCCGCCACCTGGCCGAGCTGGCCGGGCTTGCCGGAACTGACCACGTGGCAGTGCTGCACGACGCCCGGGAGACGCCGTACGTCGACCGGACGCTGACCCGCCACGCGGGCGCGGTCGCGAGATTCGTGTGCGACGCGGATCTCGAGGACGAGCTGGTCCGCGCGCTCGGGATGCCGGCCGTCCTCGACGTGGTCGCGGGCGCGGGCGACCTCGATGCCTGGCACATCCTCCTCAACCAGCCGTTCCACCGTGGCCGGCCAGAGTCGGCCGTCCTCCGCCGATTCTGGGGCACGACCAGCGGCCGCAAGGACAAGTACGCCGCGCTGCTCAGCGCCGCGCTCGAGCCGGCGCGGGTGCCGGCACCTCTGGCCGGCGTGCTGGCCGCGGTGGGTTAGGCGGGCGACCCTCCGAAGCCGATCTCGTTGCCGTCGAGGTCGCGGTAGATCATCTTGCGGACGCCGTCGCCGTATGTCTCCCGCTCGCTGGGCTCGATCCCCCGGGCCGCAATCGCCGCGACTCGTTCGTCGAGGTCGGGCACCATCAGGGTGACGGACCCGTAGCCGGCGCGCTCGGGCCGTTCCTCGACGACCACCCAGCGGTGCGGGGCGACCTCCCAGACCGCTTCGGTGTCGTGGGCCTTGAACGTCGGCGGGCCGCCCAGCAGCCGTTCCCACCATGGGTAGGCGGCCTCGTAGTCGCGCACGCAGCTGGTTGCGAACAGCTCGGCGCCGTCTGCGAGGAAGTCGCTCATGACGGTAGTGACCCGTCGTCGTCGCGGATCTCATCGGCGAGTGCGGCCCGGCCGAGCCACCACTGGAGCACGTCGTCGCTGCTCCGGTAGGCATCCGTCATGACTGCAGCGGCGCGGGCGATCGAGCCTCGGCGGGCCAGGTCGGCACCCTCCGTCCAGGCCGAGATGTCGGACGGCAGCGGCAGCGCGGCCAACTGCTTCGCGCTGACCTTGACCGAGCCGGGCGCGAGGCCGGTGCCGAGGTAGCGCGCGGCGGCGTGCGCGACGACCGGCGGGGCCAGCAGGACCGCCAGGATCCGCCAGAGGTCGGTGAGATCGTGCGGGACGACCGTCAGCACCGGCACCGACGGGAGCCATTCCCCTCGTTCGTCGACCACCGCCTCGATCACCCGGCCCTGCCCGGCGACGAGCACCTTGGGCACGAGCCGGGCCGCGATCCAGCCGCCGAGCGGTCCAGCGCGGACGGCTTCAACGTCGACCACGGGAGCGTCGTACCGCTGGCGCGCGAAGCGGGTTGTTCTCTTGCCCCACTCGCAGGCACCGGGCTCGATCAGTCCGCTGGTGATCAACGGCGCGCCCGCACCGCCGTCGCGGACGTGCGGAACCAGGCCGTAGTACTGGTCCCGGAAGTCCGCCGTGCAGACCGCCAGGTCGCCGACCCGGCCCGAATCGTCGAGCAGGACGACGTCCGGGATCCCGAAGTACGGCGCCGCCATCCGCCCCCAGTCGTCGGGCCGGGGACCGCCGCTCGCGCCGATACGTACGACGGGCACGCAGGCGAGCACGGTGGTGCCGCGGAAGACCGGCCGGTCGGACACCCACAGCTCGGTGACCCCACCGACCTCGGCTACCCGCGTCCGCACCGGACCGGCGTCGCGCGCCCCGAGGACGGAGAGGGGTTGGACCAGCGCCACCGCGCCTCCGGCTGCTACGAGGTCGAGCGCGCGGTGCAGGAAGGCCGCACTGGTGTCGGTGTAGGCGGCGAGCCCGCCGCGCTGACCGGCGGTACGGCTCTTGAGCTGGCCGAGGAACGGCGGGTTGCCGATCACGGCATCGAACTGCTGCCCGTCCCAGGCGGTCAGCCCGTCCGCGACCCGGATCCGGGACTCGATCTCCTCGGCCGGGACCGACGGGTCCTCGGCCTGGACCCGGAGCCGGGCGATCCGGACCGCCTCGGCGTCCAGGTCGGACCCGTGGACCGCGCGGACACCGAGCCGGCGGGCCGCCGCGACCAGGAAGTGGCCGGTGCCGCAGGCCGGGTCGAGCACCCGCGTCGTGCCAGCGGTCAATGTTCGGTCGAGGATCCATTCCACGAGGTCGGGCGGGGTGTAGAACGCGCCCCGAGCGCGTCGCTCGTCCCACAGCTCGCCGACCAGCCGGTCCTCATACGCAGTCGCGAGCGCCTCGACCCGCTCCCGCTCGTCCACGGAGGCAGGCTAGCGATCGACGGGACTCCTTGTTATAGTCAGAATGACTACAACGAGGAGCGTCATCGTGACCGATCGCACCGGCCTGCTGACCGATCGCTACGAGCTCACGATGCTCGACTCCTGGGTGCGGGACGGATCCGCTCGCAACAGCGCGGTGTTCGAGGTGTTCGCGCGGCGGCTTCCCGAGGGCCGGAGGTACGGCGTGCTCGCCGGGCTAGGGCGTCTCCTCCCTCTCGTCGAGTCCTTCACGTTCGACGCCGACGAGGTCGCCTGGCTCCAGGAGCAGGGCGTCGTCGGCGACGAGGGTGCGGCGTACCTCCGCGACTTCCGGTTCCGCGGCGACATCGACGCCTACCCCGAGGGCGACCTCTACTTCCCCGGCAGCCCGGTGCTGACCGTCCGCGGCACGCTCGGCGAGGGCATCGTCCTGGAGACGCTGGTCCTGAGCGTGCTCAACCACGACACGGCGATCGCCTCCGCCGCGGCGCGCATGGTCACCGCTGCGGCGGGCCGGCCGATCATCGAGATGGGCGGGCGCCGTACCCACGAGCAGGCCGCCATCGCCACAGCGCGTGCGGCCCACCTCGCGGGCTTCGCGTCGACCAGCAACCTGGCCGCGGGGCGGCGCTACGGCATCCCGACCGTTGGTACGGCCGCGCACGCGTTCACCCTGGCGCACGAGAGCGAGGAGGCGGCGTTCCGCAGCCAGGTCGAGGCGCAGGGACCCGGCACCACGCTGCTGGTCGACACCTACGACATCGCCGAGGGCATCCGCACCGCGGTCCGGGTCGCCGGGCCGGCCCTCGGCGCGGTGCGGATCGACTCGGGCGACCTCGGCGACGAGGCCGCGAAGGCGCGGGAGCTCCTCGACGAGCTCGGCGCGACGTCGACGCGGGTGGTCGCCACCAGCGACCTCGACGAGTTCGTCATCACCGCGCTCGCGGACGCCCCGATCGACGGCTACGGCGTCGGCACCCGCGTCGCCACCGGGTCGGGTCATCCGACGGCGAGCATGGTCTACAAGCTGGTCGCGGTCGGCGACAGCGTCGGCGGTCCGCTCCGGCCGGTCTCGAAGAAGTCGAAGGACAAGGTGTCGGTCGGCGGTCACAAGACCGCCTGGCGTGAGTACGACGACGCCGGCCTGCTCTCGCTCGAGACCTTCACGACAGATCCGCTGGTTGAGGTGCGACGAGCGCAGCGCGGAGCCTCGGAACCAAGGAACCCGCACCCGGTGCAGATCCCGGTGATGCGTCAAGGCATCACCGTCCACGAGCCCAGCATCGAGGAACTCCGGTCCTTCACAGCCGGGGCGCTGGCGACCCTGCCGGCCGAGGCACTCTCGGTCGCCGCCGGCGCGCCGTACCTCACCGTCACGCCCGCACCCATCGAGGAGGAGACACCATGACCACCAAGGCACTCATCGTCGTCGACGTGCAGAACGACTTCGTCGAGGGGGGCTCCCTCGGCGTCTCCGGAGGCCGCGACGTCGCGACCCGGATCAGCGAGCACCTCGCGGCGCACGCGGGTGACTACGCGGTGATCGCCGCATCGCGCGACTGGCACCACGGCCCTGTTGACGGGGACACCAACGGCGGTCACTTCGCGCCGCCGGGCGAGGAGCCGGACTTCGAGACCACGTGGCCGGTCCACTGCGTGTCGGACGGGCCGGGCTCGGACTACGCGCCGGAGCTGGTCACCGAGACGGTCACCCACCACGTCCGCAAGGGACAGGGCGTGCCGGCGTACTCGGCGTTCGAAGGCGTCACCGACGACGGCGCGGCGCTCGCTGACGTGCTGCGGACCGCCGGCGTCACCGACGTCGAGGTCGCCGGGATCGCGACCGACTACTGCGTGCGGGCGACAGCGCTCGACGCGCGGCACGAGGGCTTCGGCGTACGCCTCCTCGACGGCCTGCACGCCGGCGTCGCACCCGAGACCAGCGCGTCCGCGTTGGCCGAGATGGCGGAGGCAGGTGTTGTCGTATGAGCAAGCACCCGCCGTTCGCGGTTGCCGTCGACCTCGCCATCTTCACCATCCGCGACGGTGCCCTGTCGGTGCTGCTGGTCGAGCGTGGCGAGGAGCCGTACGCCGGGCAGTGGGCCCTCCCCGGCGGCTTCGTCGAGCCGGCCGAGGACGCCGAGCAGGCGGCGTGGCGCGAGCTGCACGAGGAGACCGGTGTCGAGAAGTTCCCCGGCTACCTCGAGCAGCTGCGCACCTACTCCGCCCCCGACCGGGACCCCCGGATGCGGGTGGTGTCGGTCGCCCACGTCGCGCTCGCGCCCGACCTGCCGGAGCCGACCGCCGGCACCGACGCCGCCGACGCGCGCTGGTGGGTGGTCGACGACCTGCTCCCACCCGCCGGCGCGGCAGCGGAGGAGGCGCCCGATCTGGCCTTCGACCACCGGCAGATCCTGGTCGACGCCCGGGATCGGGTGCGGGCGAAGCTCGAGTACACGACGCTCGCGACCGAGTTCGTCGCCGAGCCGTTCACGCTCCCCGAGCTACGGCGGGTCTACACCGCTGTGTGGGGCTCCCCGCCCGACCTGGGCAACTTCCGCCGCAAGGTGCTCGGCACCGACGGGTTCGTGATCCCCACCGACGCCCACGGCTCCCCCACCGGCGCGGGCGGTCGCCGGGCGCTGCTCTACCGGCGGGGCCCGGCGACCGTCGTACAACCGCCGATGGTGCGGGGCTGAAGCGGGGCGATGTAAAGCACCCTTGACATCGCTCGGCATGTCAAGCAGGCTTGTCATATGCAGAACAACGTGCGCACCCTCCGGACCCGGGCGGGCCGGTCCCAGGCCGACCTGGCGACCGCGATGGGCGTGTCACGACAGACCATCAATTCGATCGAGAACGGCCGCTACCTGCCGTCGCTGCCCCTGGCGATCAGCCTGGCGCGACACTTCGGTGCGACCGTCGAGGAGGTCTTCGATGTCGATGCCTGACACTCGACAGAACAACCGCAACCTGTCCTTCTGGACGATCCCGCTCGCCTGCGTGGTGATCGGTGTCACCTACCTCGCGGTCGGACTCTCCGGCGACGACCCGGAGTTCGGGGTGATCGGGCTGCTGATCATGCTCGCGACCGGTGGCGGGTTCTTGCTCGCCTCCCGCTGGAGCGAGACCGCCCGTGGCCTGATGGACCAGCGTGACGAGCGGATCCGTGCGATCGACGGCTCGGCGACGACGTTCGCGGGTATGACCGTGATCGCCACGGTGTTCGTGATGTTCGTGGTCGAGATCGCCCGTGGCGACGACGGGCAGCCCTACTCGGCGCTCGGCGCGATCGCCGGCGTGGCGTACGTCGTCTCGCTCGTGTGGCAGCGGTTCCGCCGCTGAACCAGCGTCCAGCAGAGGCCGGCCAACCCGGTCGCGATCGGGATCAGCACTGGCGGGCCGGTGAGGACGACCAGCCCGACGGAGGCGACGAACGACACGATGGCGGCGACACGCGGCCAGCCCCCGGGCAGCAGCCGTACGGCGGCCGCGGTGCCGACCACGTAGACGAGGGCGAAGGTCCCGGTCGTGACGAGCAGGGTCGCGTCGGTCGGCTGGCCGAGCAGAGCTCCGCCGACAGTCACGGCCAGGCCGAGCCCGGCGACGACCAGCAGCGCGTGCCGCGGGGTCGCCCGACCGTTCCCGACGTCGGAGCCGAGCCAGCGCGGCATCGCACCGGTGATGGCGAGCGAGGCGCCGAGCCGGGACGCCCCGGCGAAGTAGGAGTTGATGGCGCCGATGGTCAGTAGGACCGCGATCACCGTCGTCAGCGGCCGCGCCCAGTCCCCGAATGCGCCGGCCAGCAGGTCGGCCAGCGGCGCCCGTCCGACACCGGAGCCGAGCACCGCGACTGTCACGAAGGCGATGCCGAGGTAGAGCACCGTCACCACGCCCAGCGTGATCGCGGTGGCGCGGGCGATGTCGCGCTCCGGGTGGCGGTACTCCGCCGACAGCGAGCTCACGATCTCCCAGCCGGCGAACGCCCACACCAGAAGCGCGGCGGCGGAGCCGACGCCCGACCAGCCGTGCGTCAGGAAGGGCGTCAGGTTGTCGGTGTCGACCTGCGGCAGCGAGACCAGGATCGCGACCAGCAGCAGGGTCGCGATGACGGCCGCGATGCCGAGCTGGACCCTCGCCGAGATCTTGATCCCCATCCAGTTCATGATCGCGACCACCACGATGATGCCCGCCGTCACGCCGACCTCGGTCGTGTGCCCGCCGCCCGCGGTCTCGGCGACGTACGACGCGCCGAAGCCCGCCGCCACCGGAGCACCGATCGGGATGGCGAGGAAGAAGCCCCAGCCGACCATCGTCGACACCCGGTTGCCGAACGCGAGCCGGGCATAGGTCGCCACGCCCCCGCCGTCCGGGTGCCGCGCGCCGAGTGCCGCGAACGTCGCCGCCAGCGGCACCGAGATCGCGATCAGTGCCGCCCAGGCGACCATCGAGGCCGGCCCGGCGGCTTCGATCGCGAGCGCCGGCAGGGTGACCACGCCGACCCCGAGCACCGCGGCGAGGGTCAGCGCGGTGCCTTGGAGGACCGAGAGCGAGCCGCCCTCGCGCGTCGGAGTGGTCATCCGAGGGCGTCCGCCCGCGCCAGCACGTCCGCCGGGACGTCGGTGTGCGAGTCGGGCGAGCTGACCGGCGCCAGCGCGATCCGACGCAGCGGGATGTGGCCGCCCCAGACGCCGGCAGCGACGTCGTCGTCCTCGTCGACAGGACCGCCGGCCCGCTCCTTCATCGACGCCTCCCGCAGCGGGAGGGCGAGTACGGCGGTCGCGGCCAGCTCCTTGCGCGTCGGCGCCCGCAGCGTGGCCGCCCGTCCCGGGATCATGTGGTCGACGATCAGGTCGAGCGCCCGGGCCCGCTCGGCGGGGTCGTCGACGGCTCGGGCGCGGCCGATGATCACCGCGGACCGGTAGTTCATGGAGTGCTCCATCCCGCTCCGCGCCGCGACCAGGCCGTCGAGCTCGGTGATCGTCACGCACACGTCGGTGGCGAGCGCGGCACGCAGCCAGCCCGCGCCCGTCGAGCCGTGCAGGTAGAGGGTGCCGTCGGCGTCCGGCCCGTCCGGGTCGACCGCGAATGCCGTCGGCAGCACGACCGGGTGGGTCACCCCGTCGCGGGTCACCACCGCGCCGAGGTGGGCGATCAGGGCATCACCGAGCAGCGCCAGCATCCGGCAGCGCTCCGCGACGGCCCGGTGGGTCTCTCGGGTGACGGTGGTCCTGGTGGTGGGCGACAGCGTGGACATGGGACTAGCCTGGCGAACTATTGGCCCGTAGTCACGGGCCACTTTTCAACGATTTACACAGGACACTCATGGTGACCAAGACCCTCCCGGTCCGGCTCGAGCGCGACCGGCCCGAGCCGCTCGGGGTACAGCTCTCGACCCAGGTCCGTGACCTCGTCGTCGGTGGCACCCTCGCTCCCGGCGACCGCCTGCCCAGCACCCGCGCCCTCGCTGCCGAGCTCGGCGTGGCCCGGGCTGTGACCGAGCAGGCCTACGACCAGCTGCTCGCGGAGGGCTGGCTGACGGCCCGCCAGGGTGCCGGGACCTTCGTGGCGTCGGGCGGGGCGCCCCGGGCAGCGGCCCGGACCCGGCCCCGGCGTCCCGCCGCGCGGGAGCTGATCAGCCTCGACCTCGGCTCACCCTGGATCGACCCGCGCCACGCCGCGGGCTGGCGCCGGGCCTGGCGCGAGGTCTCGGCCGCGACGCCGCCGGCGGGATATCCCGACTCGCGCGGCATTCCCGAGCTTCTGGTCGCGATCGCCGAGCGGTTGGCGCGGACCCGCGGGCTGGTCGTGGACCCCGACGAGGTGCTGCTCACCTCCGGCACCACCGACGGGCTCCGGCAGCTGCTCCCCCACCTGCCACCCGGACCGATCGGCGTGGACGACCCCGGCTACCGGGCGGCGGTCGAGTGCGTCCGTGTGGCCGGGCGCGACGTCGTCGACCTGCTGCCGACCGAGCCGATCCCGATGGCCCGCCTGGCGGCCGCCTACGTCACCCCGGCACACCAGCACCCGCTCGGTCACGTGATGCCGGCGTCCGACCGGCTGGCGCTCCTCGGCGCGGCGCGCGAGCACGACGCGTTCGTCGTGGAGGACGACTACGACTCCGAGTTCCGGTACGACGTCGCCCCGATCCCGGCTCTCGCCTCTCTCGACCGGACCCGCGTTGCCTACCTCGGCACGTCCTCCAAGTCGGTGGGACCCGGCCTGCGGGTCGGCTGGATGGTGCCGCCACCCGAGCTGCTCACGGGCCTCCTCGAGCATCGCGAGCACACCTACGACGTACCGTCCTGGCCGTCCCAGCGGGCACTGCTCGCCCTGCTGCGCGAGGGCTGGGTCGACAAGGTGGTCCGCACCGCACGCCGGGTCTACGCCGACCGCGCCCCACGAGTCGCCGACGCGCTCACCCCGCACGCGACTCCGGCCGGCCCCGCCGCCGGCATGTACTCGACCTGGCTGCTGCCCGACCCCGCCGTACGCCGGGCCGTGGCCGCAGCGCGCAGCGCCGGCTTCGAGGTCGCGCCCATCGCCAACTACTGCCGCTCAGCGCGGTTGAGCGGACTCGTGGTCGGGTTCGGCGGGGTCACCGACGACCAGCTCGACCAGGCGCTCGCCGCGATGGTGGCCGGCCTGGCAGGCGAGTGATTCCCTCCGCCGGCCCGCGCTCCCAGATATTCAACCCACTGGTTGACAACGAACCCGGCCAATGCTGTACTCAACCGCATGGTTGAACACGAGGATCGGCTGTCACGGGTGTTCTCCGCGCTCGCCGACCCGACCCGACGCGACATGGTCGCCCGGCTCGCGGCCGGCGACGCGACGGTGAGCGAGCTGGCGGCGCCGTACGACGTCTCCCTCCAGGCGGTCTCGAAGCACATCCAGGTGCTCGAGGAGGCCGGCCTCGTCAGCCGCAGTCGGGACGCCCAGCGGCGCCCGGTGCACCTGGACGCGGAGGTCTTCGACCTGATGACGAAATGGATCGAGCGGTACCGCCAGCAGGCGGAGGAGCGCTACCAGCGACTGGGCGCGCTCCTCGACCGGCTGCAGGGCCGCGAGCAGGACGACAAGGACACGCACCCCACCGAAGGAGCAGCAGGATGACCACCACCTCCACGACCAGCCGGCCCGAGGCCGTCATCGAGGCAGACCCCGACATCCCCGTCGTGCGGATCTCCCGCGAGTTCGACGCCCCGCCGGAGCTCGTGTACCGCGCCCACGTCGACCCCGAGCTGGTCAAGCAGTGGATGGGACCGCGCTCGATCGACATGGACATCGAGAAGTGGGA
The DNA here is from genome assembly GCA_963846535.1 of uncultured Actinomycetota bacterium. Lineage (GTDB taxonomy): Bacteria > Actinomycetota > Actinomycetes > Propionibacteriales > Nocardioidaceae > Nocardioides. The sequence goes on along the minus strand of CAWJWK010000003.1, from coordinate 167,328 downwards.
CCTGCGGACCGGCGGCGAGTACCGCTACACCGCGCTCCGCGACGGCGAGGAGGTCGCCCACTTCTACGGCTCGATCCACCGGGTGTGGGAGAACCAGAGGATCGTGCAGACCTTCGGATTCGAGGAGATGCCGGAAGCGGTGGCTCTCGAGACCCTCGAGCTGGTCGATCTCGGGAACGGCCGCACCCGCCTGGAGATCCTGTCGGTCGTCGAGTCGATGGAGGCCCAGGCCGGGATGATGGCCAGCGGCATGGAAGTCGGCCTCAACGAGGGCTACGCGGCGCTCGACGAGGTGCTGTCGGGACTGACCGGCGGCGCGGGAACCGACGCGTGATCCCGACCGACCCCGCGGACGAGCACCGCTTCATCGCCGGCGGGTTCGCCGACCGGGTGCGTGGCGTCGCCGCCGACGGGTGGGACGCGCAGAGCCCGGTGGCCGACTGGCGCGCCCGCGACGTCGTACGTCATCTGGTGGAGTGGTTCCCTGGCTTCCTCGCCGGTGGCTCCGACATCAAGCTGACGCCCGGACCGTCGGTCGACGAGGACCCGGTCGGCGCGTGGGAGCATCACGCCGCCGCCGTCCAGAAGGTCCTCGACGACCCGGCGAACGCGACGACCGCCTTCGCCCACCCGCACCTGCCCGAGATGCCGCTCCCCCAGGCGATCTCGCGCTTCTACACCAACGACATCTTCATGCACACCTGGGACCTCGCCCGCGCGACCGGTCAGGACGACCGCCTCGACGAGGCTCGCTGCCAGGAACTGTTCGAAGGCATGGAGTCGATGGACGAGATGCTGCGCCGGAGCGGACAGTACGGCGCCCGCGTGCCGGTGCCGGACGACGCGGACTGGCAGACCAGGATGCTCGGCTTCATCGGGCGCGACCCCGTCTGGAGACCTCAGGGCTGAGTGACGCCCGGCACCGGCTGGTTGAGGAACCACCGGTGCCCGAACGGATCGCGGAACGCCGCCACCCGCCCGGCCGGTGGGCTGTCCTCGGGACCACGATCGAGCACAGTGCCGGCCGCGGTCACCGCGGCGCACAGCGGTCGACGTCGGGCACGGTGACGTGCAGGCTCACCGCCGCTCCCCGATCGGCGAGCGGCGGCTCGAGGTCGATCTCGGGATGGGCATCGGCCATCATCCAACCGGCCCCGTCGAGAGCGAGCTCGTCATGTCCTCACCATCGACTACGCCGCCGACAATTGCCGCGCGAACCAGATGGTGCGGTGGCTCCACTCCCCGTTCGGGAGCCGGCTGCCCGAGCAGACGATGAGAGCGACCCGTGGCGGGCCGTCCTCCTCGTAGTAGGGCCGGTACCCCTCCTCGACGGGCAGCTCGATCCTCATGTTGACCTCGTAGCAGAGCAGGGAGTCGTCCCCGCGCACGATGATCCGGTCGCCGATGTCGAGGTCGGCCAACAGCGCGTTGCCTAGCGCGCTGCCGTCCTCCCAGGTGTGGGTGTTGAGCAGGACGTTGCCACGGCGATTCCCCGGCCGGATGCCACCGAGGTCCCACGCGAAGTCGACCTTGTCGCTGACCGGCAGCACGCCGGTCACGCCCCGGCCGTCACGGGCGACGCCGATCACGGGCGCTCGATCGACGACTCCGGCGATCGACACCGTCTCCGGGGTGAACGGCCGGGTCACCCCGACCTCGCACTCGCCAGGTGTCGGCTCGATCGCGGGAGCCGGAACCGTGGGCGCCACGGCCGGCGACTCTGCCATCAGCGACGGCGGGCGGGACTGGGCGTCGTCCCGAAGCAGCCAGGCGGCGAGCAGGCACACCACCAGGGCGGCTGCCACCACAGCAGCGATCCAGCGGGCACGGCGATCCATCGGCTCCTCGGCATTCGTCGGGGCTCCATTGTGTGCCACTGTCGGCACCGCGTCCTACGCTCCGGCCATGGCGTACGACGATGCGCTCGCCGATCGGATCCGCGACCTGATCAGCGGCGAGCCCCTGCTCACCGAGCAGAAGATGTTCGGCGGCCTCGGCTTCATGCTCGGGGGCAACATGGCGGTCGCCGCGAGCAGCAAGGGCGGCATCCTGGTCCGCGTCGACCCCGAAGAGGGTCGACAGCTCATCGCGACCACGCCGGCGCACCCGATGGAGATGCGCGGACGGGAGATGTCCGGGTGGCTCCGGGTCGACGGCGTCGACGTCGCGACCGACGACGCGCTCGAGGAGTGGGTGCGCCGCGGGACGTCGTACGCCGGGTCACTCCCGCCCAAGTAGCGAAGCTCAGCGCACGAAGATGCAGAACGGGTGGCCGGACGGGTCGGCCAGCACGTAGAGGGGTTCGTCCTCGTCGTCGGTGCGGTCGAGGAGCAGCTTCGCGCCCAGCAGCTCCGCCCGCGCCCGGTTCCACTCCAGCTCCTCGCGGTCGGTCACCGTCAGGTCGAGGTGCATCTGCATCGGTACGTCGTGCTCGGGCCAGGTCGTGCGCTCGAGCCGCTCGACCTGCTGGAAGGCGAGCAGTCGATGGCCGTTGCCGCCGACGAGGACCAGCCAGTCGGCATCGTCGGGCGATTCGTCGCTCGGCGGCTGGTCGCCCTGGCGGTACTGCGCGCCGAGCAGCTCCCGGTAGAACTCGGCGAGGCCCCGGCAGTCGGTGGTGTCGATGGCGGTGTGGAGGAGGTGCGGGTACTCCATGTCCTTGACCGTCTTCCTGTTGGGCCGAGCGTGTCGGTGGCGTGCGCAAGGATGTACTAGTGCCGAAGTACCCCGATCCGCTGAGTGGATTCAGCGAGCCGACCCGGACCTGGTTCCGGGCCGCGTTCGCCGAGCCGACTCCTGCGCAGGCGGGCGCGTGGGGCTCGATCTCGAGTGGTCACCACACCCTGGTGGTCGCACCCACCGGCTCGGGCAAGACGCTCAGCGCGTTCCTCGCGTCGATCGACCGGCTGCTCACCTCCCCGATCCCCGAGGACAGGACCCAGCGCACCCGGGTGCTCTACGTCTCCCCGCTCAAGGCGCTCGCCGTCGACGTCGAGCGCAACCTGCGAGCGCCGTTGACCGGCATCCGGCAGACCGCCGAACGGCTCGCGACCGGCGGCGCGCGCGACCTCCGGGTCGGCATCCGCTCGGGTGACACCCCGGCCAACGAGCGCCGTACCCTCACGACCCGGCCACCCGACATCCTGATCACGACGCCCGAGTCGCTCTTCCTGATGCTGACCAGCCGGGCCCGCGAGTCGCTCCAGGGCGTCGAGACCGTGATCGTCGACGAGGTCCACGCGGTCGCCGGCACCAAGCGCGGCGCCCACCTCGCGGTGACCCTCGAGCGGCTCGACGCGCTGCTCCCTCGCCCGGCCCAACGGATCGGCCTGTCCGCGACCGTGCGTCCGACCGAGGAGGTCGCCCGGTTCCTGGGCGGTGACGCACCGGTCGAGATCGTCGCCCCGCCCGCGCACAAGTCGTGGGACCTCCAGGTGGTCGTGCCGGTCGAGGACATGACCGAGCCCGACGCCGGCCGGCCGGAGGTGGAGGACTACGACGAGCTCGGCGAGCTCCGCGACCCGGCGGCCCGCCGCAACCAGAGCATCTGGCCCCACGTCGAGGAGCGGGTCGCAGAGCTGATCGGCCAGCACAAGTCGACGATCGTGTTCACCAACTCCCGGCGCACCGCCGAGCGGCTGACGGCCCGGCTCAATGAGCTGAACGAGGCCAGCCAGGACGATGCCGCGCCGGTTGAGGTGCGAGCGAAGCGAGCCTCGCAACCGCCGGCCCAAGTCATGGCGCAGTCCGGTGCATCGGCGGGATCGGCACCGCTGCTCGCCAAGGCGCACCACGGATCGGTCTCCAAGGAGCAGCGGGCCCAGATCGAGGACGACCTCAAGGCCGGCCGGCTGCCGGCGGTCGTGGCGACGAGCAGCCTCGAGCTGGGCATCGACATGGGCGCGGTCGACCAGGTCCTGCAGATCTCCTCGCCGCCGAGCGTGGCGAGCGCCCTCCAGCGGGTGGGCCGTGCGGGCCACCAGGTCGGCGAGACGTCAAAGGGTGTGTTCTTCCCGCAGCACCGCGGCGACCTGGCTCCCGCTGCGGTCTCCGTCGCCCGGATGCGCACCGGCGGCATCGAGGCACTCCGGATCCCCGCCAACCCGCTCGACGTGCTCGCCCAGCACGTGGTCGCCGCGACCGCCCTCGACGAGTGGGACGTCGACGAGCTCTTCGACACCGTCCGCCGTGCGGCGCCCTACTCCGGGCTGCCGAGGTCCGCCTACGACGCGGTCCTCGACCTGCTCGCGGGGCGCTACCCGAGCGACGAGTTCGCCGAGCTCCGGCCCCGGATCACCTGGGACCGGGTCACCGGCCGCATCGCCGGCCGCCCCGGCGCCCAGCGGCTCGCCGTCACCAGCGGCGGCACCATCCCCGACCGCGGGCTCTACGGCGTCTTCCTGGTCGGTGAAGGCACCGGTCGCCGGGTCGGCGAGCTCGACGAGGAGATGGTCTACGAGAGCCGGGTCGGCGACGTGTTCGCGCTCGGAGCAACCAGCTGGCGGATCGAGGACATCACCCACGACCGGGTGCTCGTCTCCCCCGCGCCGGGGGTGCCGGGGCGGCTGCCGTTCTGGAAGGGCGACACCCTCGGCCGACCCGCCGAGCTAGGCGCTGCCGTCGGCGCCTTCAACCGCGAGCTGGCCGCGATGCCGGACGACCAGGCCCGGGCGCGGGTGCGCGAGGTGGGTCTCGACGACAACGCCGCCAACAACCTGGTGGGCTACCTGCGGGAGCAGGTCGAGGCCACCCGGCTGCTCCCGAGCGACACGACTCTCCTGGTCGAGCGATTCCGCGACGAGCTCGGTGACTGGCGGCTGGTGCTCCACTCCCCCTACGGCACGGCGCTCCACGCGCCGTGGGCGCTGGCGATCAACGCACGGCTCCGCGAGCGCTACGGCCTGGCCGGGCACGGCAGCCAGGCGATCGCCTCCGACGACGGCATCGTGATCCGGATCCCCGACACCGACGCGGAGCCACCCAGCGCCGACCTCGTGGTCTTCGAGCCCGACGAGATCGACGAGATCGTCACCCGAGAGGTCGGCGGGTCCGCGCTGTTCGCCAGCAGGTTCCGTGAGTGCGCGGGTCGCGCGCTGCTCCTGCCGCGCCGCGACCCCGGCCGGCGCAGCCCGCTGTGGCAACAGCGCCAGCGCGCCGCGGCACTGCTCGAGGTGGCCGCCCGTTACCCGTCCTTCCCGATCGTGCTCGAGACCGTCCGCGAGGTCCTCAACGACGTCTACGACCTGCCGAGCCTGACCGCGCTGCTCACCCGCGTGCAGCGGCGCGAGGTCACGGTCACCGACATCGAGACCAGCGCGCCGTCGCCGTACGCCCGGACGCTGCTGTTCGGCTACGTCGCCCAGTTCGTCTACGAGGGTGACTCCCCCATCGCCGAGCGCCGGGCCGCCGCGCTGACGCTCGACCAGGGGCTGCTCGCCGAGCTGCTCGGCCGCGCCGAGCTGCGCGAGCTGCTCGACCCCGACGTCCTCGCCGAGGTAGAGGCCGAGCTGCAGCGGGTCGCTCCCGAGCGGCGGGCCCGCGACGCCGAGGGCATGGCCGACCTGCTCCGGCTGCTCGGGCCGTTGACCATCGACGAGGCAAGCGCCCGCGCGGTGCCAGAGGCGCCGGTCGCCGACTGGCTGGCCGACCTCGCCGCCACCCGGCGGGTGGTCCAGGTCCGACTGCCCTACGGCGATGCCTGGGCGGTGGTCGAGGACGTCGCCCGGCTCCGCGACGGGCTCGGCGTCCCGGTCCCGCCCGGCACCCCGGGTGCGTTCACGGAGCCGGTCGAGGATCCGCTGGCCGACCTGGTCGCCCGCTACGCCCGCACCCACGGGCCGTTCACCGACCGGCAGGTGGCCGAGCGGCTCGGACTCGGGATCGCCGTCGTCCGCCACACCCTGCGGCGGCTCGACGCCCATGGCCGCGTGCTCACCGGCGAGTTCCGGCCCGCCGGGGTCGGCGACGAGTGGTGCGACGTCGAGGTGCTGCGCCGGTTGCGGCGGCGGTCGCTCGCCAAGCTGCGCCACGAGATCGAACCCGTCGAGCCGGTGGCGCTCGCCCGATTCTCAGCGGCCTGGCAGCAGGTGACGGGTGGACGCGGCCTCCGCGGTGTCGACGGCGTGCTCCGCGCGGTCGAACAACTGGCCGGTGCGCCGGTGCCGGCCTCGGCGCTCGAGCCCCTGATCCTGGCTTCCCGGGTGCGCGACTTCGAGCCGGCCTACCTCGACGAGCTCACCGCCGCCGGCGAGGTGGTCTGGGCGGGCCACGGCGCGCTGCCCGGCAGCGACGGCTGGGTCTCGCTCCACCTCGCCGACCAGGCGCCGCTCACCCTCCCGGACCCGCAGACGGAGATCGACGACGAGCTCCAGCGTCAGGTGCTGACCGCCCTCGCTCCGGGCGGTGCGTGGTTCTTCAGACAGCTCAGCGACTCCATCGGCTGCAAGGACGACCGGGCGCTCAGTGCAGCGCTGTGGGAGCTGGTGTGGTCGGGGCGGGTCAGCAACGACACCCTCGCTCCGCTCCGCTCGCTCACCCGCGCCGGCCGACCGGCCCACCGCAGTCGGCAGGTCGCGCCGCGACCCGGCCGGGTCGCACGATCCGGCCCGCCCGAGACGGCCGGCCGGTGGGCCCTGCTGCCGGCGATCGACACCGACCCCACCCGCCGCGCCCACGCCACCGCCGAGCGGCTGCTCGACCGGCACGGGGTGGTCACGCGCGGTGCCGTGGCGAGCGAGCGGGTGACCGGTGGGTTCGCGGCGGTCTACCGGGTGCTTGCGGCGTTCGAGGACTCCGGCCGGTGCCGCCGCGGCTACTTCGTCGAGGGGCTCGGCGCTGCCCAGTTCGGCACGGCCGGCGGCATCGACCGACTCCGCACCTTTGCCTCAGTCCCGGAGCACGACAAGCCGGTCGCGATCGCGCTCGCTGCCACGGACCCGGCCAACCCCTACGGCGCCGCGCTGCCCTGGCCCCCCGGAGAGTCCGAGGGCGGGCACCGACCCGGCCGCAAAGCCGGCGCCATGGTGGTCCTCGTCGACGGCGCGCTGGTGCTCTACGTCGAACGCGGCGGCCGCACCCTGCTCACCTGGAGCGACGAGCCAGAGCACCTCGGGCCGGCGGCAGAGGCCCTCTCGACGGCCGTACGACGCGGCACGCTCGGCCGGCTCACCGTCGAGAGGGCCGATGGCGCTCCCCTGCTCGGCTCCGGTCCGAGCGCCCTGCGAGTGGCGCTCGACGCCGCCGGCTTCGTCGCCACCCCCCGTGGGCTGCGGCTCCGGGGTTAGGCGCCGGTAGATGCCCGAGGGCGACGCCGTCTTCCTCACCGCGCGGCGGCTGGATCGAGGCCTCGCCGGACGGGTGCTCACGGCCACCGACTTCCGGTGGCCATCGCTGGCGACCGTCGACCTCGCCGGCGCGCTCGTCCACGGCACCGGCACCCACGGCAAGCACCTGCTGACCCGCCTCGACCACGACGGCCGACAGCTCACCCTGCACACCCACCTCAAGATGGAGGGCGTCTGGCGGCTCGTCGACGCCGGGCGCCGGTGGCCGCGGCCCGCCCACGAAGCGCGCGTCGTCCTCAAGACCGACGGCCGAGAAGCGGTGGGCTTCGCCCTCGGCATCGTCGAGCTGGTCCCCACGGCCGACGAGCCCAGCATCGTGGGCCACCTCGGTCCCGACCTGATGGCCGAGAACTGGGACGAGGAGGAGTCCCTGCGCCGCTTCCTCGCCGACCCCGACCGCCCCATCGGTGAGACGCTCCTCGACCAGACCGTCGTCGCCGGCATCGGCACCATCTACCTGGCCGAGATCTGCTTCCTCCAGGGCGTCCGCCCGCTCAGCCCGGTCAGCGCCGTCCCCGACCCGGCGCGAATGCTGCGGCGCGCCCGCCAGCTGCTCAAGAACGGCGTCCACTACGGCCGTCCGACGACCGCTGGAGAGCGGAAGGGCACGGTGTGGGTCTACCGCCGCCAGCGCCAGTCCTGCCTGCGCTGCGGCACCCCGATCTGCGCCGGGGAGGTCGGCCCCGAGGGCAAGCGCCGGACGACGTACTGGTGCCCGTCCTGCCAGCCTGAGAGTTCGCTGTGACCCCGCTCGCACCGGGAACGGCCGAGGCGCAGATCCCGTTGAATCAGACATGCACAACCACTTCAACGGACTGAAGACCGCCGTCCTCTTCGCGGCGATCATCGGCCTGCTCCTGGCCGTCGGCGGCACGATCGCGACGGCCACGGGCAACGCGATCTTCATCTGGATCTTCGCCCTGATCGGCATCGGAACCACCGCCTACGGCTACTGGAACTCTGACAAGCTGGCCATCCGCGCCATGCACGCGCAGCCGGTGACCGAGGAGCAGCAGCCGGCGATGTACCGCATCGTCCGCGAGCTCTCCGAGACCGCCGGCAAGCCGATGCCCCGGCTGTACGTCTCGCCGACCGCCGCGCCCAACGCGTTCGCCACCGGCCGCAACCCGGAGCACGCGGCCGTGTGCTGCACCGAGGGCATCCTCCAGCTGCTCGACGAGCGCGAGCTGCGCGGCGTCCTCGGCCACGAGCTGATGCACGTCTACAACCGCGACATCCTCACCTCGTCGGTCGCCGCCGCGGTCGCGGGCGTGATCAGCTCCGTCGGTCAGTTCCTGGCCCTCACGTCGATCTTCGGCGGTGGCTCGGACGAGGACCGGCCAAACCCGCTCGCGATGATCGCGATGGCACTGCTCGCACCCTTCGCGGCGCTGGTGATCCAGCTCGCGATCAGTCGCACCCGGGAATACGACGCCGACGAGGACGGTGCCCGGCTGACCGGAGACCCGCTCGCCCTGGCCTCGGCCCTCCGCAAGCTGGAGCAGGGCACCGCGCGGGCGCCGCTGCCGCCGACCCGCGAGCTGCAGAACGCCAGTCACCTGATGATCGCGAACCCGTTCCGCGCCCAGGACCTGTCCCGGATGTTCGCGACCCACCCGCCGATGGCGGACCGGATCGCGCGGCTCGAGACCGCCGCGCGCACCGCTGGTTGAGGTGCGAGCGAAGCGAGCCTCGAAACCAAGGCCTCAGGCGGCGGAGGCGACGACCCGGTCGGGACGCGGGAGCGGGGCGATCGGCGTCGGCGCGACGGCGTTCTCCTCGACGGCCACCGCGTCGGCGACGTTGCGCAGGACCTGCGACAGCGGCACCTCGAGGGCATCGCACAACGAGGCGAGCAGCTCGGACGACGCCTCCTTCTGGCCGCGCTCGATCTCGGAGATGTAGCCGAGGCTCACCCGGGCGACACCGGAGACCTCGCGCAGGGTCAGACCGAGCTCGGAGCGGCGCTCGCGCAACACATCACCGAGCATCCGACGAAACAGCGCCATGCCGATCTCCTCTCTGGTCCGAACTGTGGGCCCAACGCTACCCGAGCCCCGGATGTTCCGTGTCGACGACCGGCCGAGGATCGTTCTCAGGGCCGATCATGCCCATGAGCGCCGACAAGGCACCATCGACCGCCGCGTGCTGGATAGCAGCCCGGTCGCCGGTCAACCCGAGCCGCACGACCTCGGTCCCGCCGGCACCGGCGACCGCCACGAACACCGTCCCGACCGGCTGGCCCTCCTGGGTGTCCGGTCCCGCGACACCGGTCGTGCTGACGCCGTACGTCGCGTGCAGCAGCGTCCGCACGCCCTCGGCCATCGCCCGGGCGCACTCCGCGGACACCACGCCGTGCGCGTCGACGATCTCCTGAGGCACTCCGAGCACCTCGATCTTGACCGCCGTGGCGTAGCTCACGACTCCCCCGGCGTAGACCTTCGACGAGCCTGCCACGTCGGTGATCACGGCTGCGAGGCGCCCGCCGGTGAGCGACTCGGCGGTCGCAACCGTCGCAGCCTCTTCACCAAGGCGGGAGATCACGTTCGCGGCGCCGCTCACCCGGCGGACCCTAGTTCTTGAAGATCCGGATCACCTTCGTGGTCTGACCTCGCTTCAGCAGCGCGCTGCCCTTGAAGGTGATGGTCAGCGTCTTCTTGCCGGCCTTCGCGAACTTCGGCAGCCTGATCGTCACCTTGCCGTCCTCGAGCCGCTCGGTCTGTGCCTTGAAGCCCTCGCCCCTGATCGTGACCTTGCCGTTCGCCTTGACCCCGTCGGCGTTGGTGACCCGGACGGTCACCTTCACCTTGGTCTTCTTCTTGACCGGGTGTTGGGGCCGGACCGCCGTGGTCGTGACGTCGACCGAGCCCTTCCTGACCAGAAGCGGGACCTGCACCTCGGTGCCCGTGTCGGCTCCGACCAGGGTCAGCGTCGTCTGCCCGACCGGCGTCCGGTTCGGCAGGTCGACCGGGACGGTCGCGGCGCCGGTGTTGTCGTAGGGCAGGTCGCTGACGGTGTTGTCGAGCGGCGCGGTCCCGATCACCTGGTCGCCGAGCTTCACCTGGATCTCGGTGTCCTTGATGTCGGTGGGAGCCGACATCGACCAGGATGCGACGTCGATGCTCAGCTCTCCGCCCGTAGGCACCGGCGCCACGGCCGACACCTCGACCGCGCGCTGGCTGAAGTCGACCGGCAGCGGGGCATCGGCGGTGTTCTCCGCCATGTAGTCGACCATCGCCTGCAGGTCGGTGACGCCCCACTGCGCCTTGCCCGTCGCGCCGACGAAGGCACGGAAGTTGTCGCCGCCCGAGGCGAGGAACGAGTTGACCGTGACCGAGTACGACGTCACCGGGTCGATCGCGACCCCGTTCAGCCACATCCCGGTGATCTCACCCTCGAAGGTGCTCACGGTGCCGGTCGCCGGCGGGGCCGCCGGGACCTCGATCGGCGTCTCCACGTAGGTGTAGGTGAAGCCCTTCGACACACCCAGCCGCAGGAACGGACGCGTCGGGAGGTTGCCGTTGCTGTCGCGCTGCCATTGCTGCTCGAGCACCTCCTCGATCTGGGCACCGGTCATGTCCATGTTGGTCAGCCCGTTGGCGAACGGCTGCACCACGGCAGCCTGCCGATAGGTCAGCTGGCGGTCCTCACCGTTCAGCGTGCCGACCATGTCGGCCCGCAGGCCGCCCGGGTTCATGAACGCGATCTGCGCGCCCCCCTGGTCCTCCGGCGTCTCGGCACGCTGCACCTCGGCCACCAGGTTGCCCAGGGTCGACTCGCCGCCACGGTTCTCCGTGGTGCCGTTGGACAACTTCGCCCGGCTGAACGGAGCCTCGATCGTGCCGAGCACCTGAGCACCGATCGGAGCGGCGAAGGCGATCGCGTCGTGCACGATCGAAACCACGGCCGGGTCCTCGGGGTAGTTCGCCTCGGTCAGCGCGAGGACCGACTGCGTCTTGGCCATGACGTCACCGGTGTCCTTGTCCACGGTGAACAGCAGCTGGTTGAGGTTCTGGCCGTACTGACCGGACGACACCACCGGGCGGTCGGTGACCGCACGACCCTCGGTGACCCACTCCTCCACCGGGAAGGAGCAGTTGTATGCCAGGTGGGTGTGGCCGGAGACGATCGCGTCCACGTCGGCCGACGTGTTCTGGGTGATGTGGCCCCAGACCGTGTTCTCGTCGGTGAAGTTCGGCGACGCACACGACGTCGACGGCGAGCCCTCGTGGACCAACAGCACCACCATCTCCGCGCCGTCGGTCTTGAGGTCCGCCGCCGCTTCGTTGGTCGCGTCCACGATGTCGGTCACCGTCACACCGGCGATGCCGTCGGGCGAGACCAGAGCGGGCAGCTCCTCGGTCACCGCACCGACGAAGCCGATGTCGACGCCGTCGACCGTCGCGGTCCAGGTCTCGGCGAGGTCGTCACGACCCGCCGGCTCCTGGACGTTCGCGCCGATGTACTCCCAGTCGGCCAGGTTCTGCACCCGACCCACCAGGTCCTCATAACCCTGGTCGAACTCGTGGTTGCCGACCGCGGAGACCTCGAGGCCGGCCTCGTTCAACGCCTCGATCGTCGGCTCGTCGTGCTGCACGAACGACTCGAACGTCGACGCACCGATCAGGTCACCGGCAGCAGCGAACACCGTGTTGGGATTCGCCGTCCGCAGCTGTTTGACCGCTCCCGACAGCACCGCCGCCGGACAGGTGTAGTCGTCGCAGTCCTGGTCGGCCGGTGCTTCGTCGCGAACCAGACGTCCGTGGAAGTCGTTCGTCCCCAGGATCTGGATCTCGGTCGGGTCTACCGCGTGGGCCGCGGGCGGCAGCACGAGCTGGAGACCAGTGACGGCCAGTCCGAGTCCGAGGACTCCGACGAGGACCTGCTTCGGTGAACGCATGGACCTACCTCTTCACTTTCAGTGTCGCTGTCCCGGTTCCGGCCTTGACCGAATCGTCGCCGGCGTACTCGACAGTGACCGTATACGGGGTCGGCGACGGAGGCAGCAGGTTCTTGGGCAGAGTAACCGTCGCTGACTCGTGGGACAGAGTTGCAGTGCCAAGGGTGATGGAGCCAGCCATCACCGTGACCTGACCGGTGGCGTCGACTCCCGGAGCCTTGACCGTGACGCGCATCTTGGCGTCCTTGCCGTAGGTCTGCGTCGTGTCGCTGCCGGTCACTGTCGGCGTGGCCTTGACCACCTCGATCGTCGTCGTACCGGTGCCGAGGCTGACGAACTTGCTGCCCGCGTACGTGATCGTCGCCGTGTGGGTTCCGATCGGCAGCTCCTTGCCCGGAATCGAGATGGTCGCCTGGCCGTGGTCAAGGTGCTTCTTGCCCAGCGTGACGTCCCCGACCTCCACCACGACCTTTCCGGTCGGCACCAGGCCGTTGGCGTCTACCTGGACGACCATGGTGGTAGCCGTGCCGTACTCGATCACGGTCGGCGTACCGACCACGGTCGGGGTCGCCTTCGTGACGGTGAGCGTGGTCGAGTCCGTGGCGGGCTTCACCGACCCGTCGCCGGCGTAGCTGATCGAGAACGAGTACGTGCCCGGCGCGTACTCCTTGGCCTCGATCGGCACGTTCAGCTCACCGTTGATGAGGTTGCCCGTGGCGATCGTCTTGTTGCCGGACTTCACAACCACCTGACCGGTCGGCACTACACCTGGCGCCTCGATCTTGATGTTGATCACGGCTGCTTCGCCGTAGGGCTGGGTCACCGGGGGGGCGTTGACGGTCGCCGTGGCCTTCACCACGGTGAGGGTCGTCGTGCCCGTGCCGTTGCTGACGAAGTCGTCGCCCTGGTAGGTGATCGTCACCGTGTGGGTGCCGACCGGCACCGTATTGGCGGCGATCGACACGGCAGCCTGACCGTTCGTCAGTACGCCGGTCCCGATCGTCGCCCCATCCGAGGTCAGCTCGACCTGTCCGGTCGGGACCACACCGGTGGCGCCGACGCCGACCACCATGGTGGTGGCCTTGCCGTACTCGACCGTCGTCGGTGTCCCGATCACGGTCGGGGTCGCCTTGGTCACGGTGACCGTGGCGGTGCCCGTGCCCGGGTCGACCGCTCCGTCGCCGGAGTAGCTGATCGTCACCGAGTGGGTCCCCGGCGGGAGCGCCTGGGCCGCGATGGCCACATCCGCCTGGCCACCGGACAGGGTGCCGGACCCGATCGTCGTGCCGTCGACCGTCAAGGTCACCTGACCGGTCGGCACCGGGCCGCCAGACGTGGACACGCTCACGTGCATCGAGGTCGGGCTGCCGTAGTCCCCCGCGACATCTGTGCCGGTGACCACGGCGTCCGCCAGCTCGAACACCACGGGGACCGTGATCTCCGTGCCGGTGTCGGCGCCGACGAGCGTCAGCGGCCTCCCGGGCACGACGCTCGTCGGTGCAGGCACGCTGACCGAAGCGGTGCCGTACTGGTCGTAGATGGCCGTGGCGATGGTGTTGTTCAGCGGCGCCGTGCCGAGCACGGTGTCGCCGTAGTTGACCTGGATCGCGGAGTCCTTGACGTCATCCGCAGTGGACATCGTCCACGACGAGACGTCGAAGGTGATGTTGCCGCCCAGCTGGTAGCTGGCCGCGACGTTGTGCACCTCGACCGCACGCTGGCTGTAGTCGAGCTCCAGCGGGTCACCGCTCGGCCCGAACTCGGCCAGGTAGTCGACCATCGCCTGCAGGTCTACCTTGCCGGTGTCGGCCTTGCCGGTGCCGTTGGCGAACACCCGGAAGTTGTCACCACCAGAGGCAAGGAAGGAGTTCACCGTCACCGAGTACGACGTCGCGTCCTCGATCGGGGTGCCGTTGAGCCACATCCCGGTGACCTCACCCTGGAACGTCGCGGTCCCGTTCACGGTGACCGGAGTCTCCACGTAGGTGTAGGTGAAGCCCGCAGAGGCACCCAGCCGCAGGAACGGACGGCTCGGCACCGTGCCCGACGGACCGTCCGCCGTACGCTGCCACTGCTGCTCCAGCACGGCCTCGATCTGAGCACCCGTCATGTCCATGTTCACCAACGTGTTGGCGAACGGCTGGACGACAGCTGCCTGCTTGTAGGTGACATCACGAGCACCGTCGTTGGGGGTGCCGGCCATGTCGGACCGCAGACCACCCGGGTTCATGAACGCGATCTCCGCGTTGCCCGTCTCCGGGGTGTCGGTCGCCCACCGCTGCACCTCAGCAACCAGGTTGCCGAGCGTCGACTCGCCACCACGGTTCTCGGTGGTGCCGTTGGCCAGCTTCGCCCGGTTCAACGGAGCCTCGATCTGGCCGAGCACCTGAGCGCCGAGGATGTCGGCCTGCGCCTTCGCCGCGTGGACGATGGACACCGTGGCCGGGTCCTCGGTGAAGTTGGCCTCGGTCAGCGCCAGGATCGACTGCGTCTTGGCCGACACCTCACCAGTGGCACCGTCGACGGTGAACACCAGCTTGTTCAGGTTCTGACCGTACTGACCCGAGGAGACCACCGGACGCTGCGTCACCGCACGACCGTCATCCACCCAGTCCTGCACCGCGAACGAGCAGTCGTAGGCCAGGTGGGTGTGACCCGAGATGATCGCGTCCACGTCCGACGAGGTGTTCTGGGTGATGTTGCCCCACACCGTCGACGGGTCGGTGAAGTTCGGCGACGCACACGATGTCGACGGCGAACCCTCGTGGACCAGGAGGACGACCAGGTCGGCGCCGTCGGCCTTCAGGTCGGCCGCGGCCGCGTTGGTCGCGTCCACGACGTCGGTCACCGTGAGCCCCTCGATACCCGCTGGCGAAACCAGTGACGGCAGTTCTTCGGTCACCGCACCGACGAAGCCGACCGTGACGTTGCCGAAGTCCTCGGTCCAGGACTCCGCCAGCTCATCGCGACCCGTCGGCTCATTCACGTTGGTCGCCAGGTACTCCCACTCCGCCCGGTCCTGGACCCGACCGACCAAGTCCTCATAGCCCTGGTCGAACTCGTGGTTACCAACCGAGGAGACATCCAGGCCCGCCTCGTTCAAGGCATCGATCGTCGGCTCGTCGTTCTGGATGAACGACTCGAACGTCGACGCACCGATCAGGTCACCGGCAGCGGCGAACACCGTGTTCGGGTTCTCGGCGCGCAGCTGCTTCACGGCACCGGCGAGCAATGCGGCCGGGCAGCCGACACCCGGCGAGTTGCAGTCCAGGTTGGACGCCAACCCGTCCGGCAGCAGGCGACCGTGGAAGTCGTTGGTACCCAGGATCTGCACGTCCGTCGGCCCCGCCTCCGGGGCGTTGATGCCGATGACCTCCGGGTTGTGGTCCGACGCGCCGAACGGCGCCTCGTCGTAGAGGTTGGTCGCGTTGTAGTTGTAGCGGCTGTACTGGTTGAACACCGTCTCGTTGGCGTTGACCTCCCAGATGTCGACACCCGTCACCAGCGCGTTCGCTGCGAGGTTGGCGAGCACGTGGTCGAGGGACTGGGACTGGCCGTCGAAGCTGTAGGACCACTCGCCTGGGCTGTCGAGACCGATGTAACCGTCGTCGTAGAGGACCTGCATCGGGTCCTCCTCCGAAGCGGCGTTGAAGTCGCCGGTGAGGAAGATCGCCTCGACCCCCTGCGCCGTCGCGAATTGGTCGGCGAAGGTCGACAGTGCATGCGCCTGCGCGATCCGGTCGACGGTGGCGTTGCCTTGACCGTCGGGATCCGGCGTGCCCGAGCCCTTCGACTTGAAGTGGTTCACGATGACCGCGAAGCCCTGCGCGTCGTCGACACCGGCGACCTTGAAGGCCTGGGCGAAGGGCTCACGCGCGTTGCCGAACGCCGGGCTGCCGAAGAGCATGTCGGCCTCGCCGACCAGCTCGACCGCGGCCGGCTTGTAGATGAAGCCGGTGCGGATCACGTCCTGCTCCGCGACGTTCGCCGGGATCGATGCCTCGGCGGGCGAGTCGACGAAGTCCCAGGTGCCGGCACCGGCGTCCGCGTTGAGCGCGTCGACGAGCGCGGAGAGCGCCTCGTCGCGGTCGGCGCCGTCGACCTTCTCGCTGTTCTCGATCTCCTCGACAGAGACGATGTCGGCGTCGAGGGTGTTGATCGCGTTGACGATCTTGGCCTGCTGACGCTGGAAGCTGGTGTTGTCCCAAGCGCCGCGGGGGCCGTCGCCCGAGCAGCTGTTGACCGCGATCGGGTTGTTGGCGCGGTCCTTGAACGACGTGCAGCTCTCCGGACCGGCGTCGTAGTCGACGCCGAGGGTGGTGAAGTAGTTCAGCACGTTGAACGTGCCGATCTTGATGTCGCCGCCGACGTCATCCGGCTGCGCCGGCCGGTCCTGATCGAAGGAGACCTGGTCGGAACCGTCGTCCGTGACCTGGGTGGTCGGCTGCACCTTCCAGCCGAACCGGTAGTCGAGGATGACCGGCTGCTCGAACGTCACGGCTGCACCCACCCGGACCTGGTTGGTCGGGGTGTACCACGGCATCGGGGTGTCCTTGCCGGCCGCGCTGTTCGCGGTGTTCCAATACGTCATGCTCGACCCGTCGTCGAGGACCACCCGGTGCGCGTTGTTGTAGGCAACCCGGGCGGCGATGGCCGAGGTGGCCTGGGCGTCGATGATCTCGGTCGGGACGATCAGCGGGTCCGTCGAGTTGGCCGCGATACCGAGCTCACCGAAGTTGCTGCTGCTGCCGCCGCTGGGCGGGTTGAAGGCGGAGCCGTCGTAGACGTCGGTCAGGGTGTAGTCACCGGTCGGCTGGAAGACCTCGCCCTCGAACTCCTCCTTGGCCGCATCGAGAGCAGCACCAGTCAGGCAGGTGTTGCCCGGGAGCGCGCAGTCGGTGCCGGGGATGGTCGAGTTGGCCACGGCGTCGCCCAGGTCGGCGACGTCGGTGACGGAGCCGGACGCACCCACCTCGATCTCGGTGAGGGTGTTGGGAGCGGTGCCGAACTCCTTGGCGGTGCCGGTCACCTCGACCGAGTCGCCGATGTCCAAGGTGCTGTCGTCGAAGGTCGGTGTGAACACGAAGATGCCGTCGGACGCACCCGGCGTGGTGTCCTCCCCCGGGGTCTGCAGGTAGAAGCCGTTGAAACCGCCGATGGGATAGGTGCCAGTGACGACACCCGAGGTCGTGACGGTCTCGTTGGCTTCTGGCGTCGCGCCGCCCGTGCCCTGGATCTCCGCGATGGTCAGCGGACCGGCCGCCTCGGAGACGGTGAGGGTGAAGGTGACGTCGTCGGAGTCGTCGTCGGCGTCCGTGACGGTCGCGGTGATCGGGAAGGTGCCGCTCTCGGTCGGCGTGCCGCCCAGGACACCGGCGATCGTCAGCGAGACGCCGTCCGGGAGGGTGCTGCCCGTGCTCCACTCGTAGGGCTCGGTGCCACCGGTCGCCTCGAGGACGACGTCGTCCATGACCTCGTCGACGGTCACTTCGGCATCCGGCTCGGCCGTCGCGGCGAGCTCGGCCGGGGCAGCGTCGTAGCCGTTGGGAACGCCCTTGGTCGCGGCGGCCGGGGCTGCCCAGGTGTTATTTACCTGGCGTTGCAGCGACAAACCCACAGTCTCGGTGCCGGCTTCGGACACGCCGATGCTGGTCGACAGCACACCGTTCGCCGGGCCGCCGACTCCCGCAAATGTGCCTTCGTAAGAAAGGAACTCGACCAGCGACCCATTGTTGACGAGCGCAATCCCGTCCGGCGCGCCGTTCTGGAGACCGTCCAGGGGGTAGTTGACGACCCCGGTGCCCCATCCGTCCTGCTGATCGGCCACCGTTCCGGTCAGCCCGTTCGAAGCAGCCGGGCTGGTGTACACCGCGCCGGTACCGCCGTTGTAGCGAACGATCGAGTACGTCGACAGGTCGGTGCCAGCAGGCGCCGTGACCTCGACGAACTCACCAACATCCGCGCCGGTGTTGTCGTAATGGATCTCGGAGATGAAGACGCCGCCCACAGCTTGAGCCGGGGCAGCGGCGAGCGCAAACGAGAAACCGGTGAGGGTCATTCCGAGACCGAGGGCTCCGACAAGGACCTGCTTCGATGAAGGCATGGGGCACTTTCCAAGAGGGACGAGCACAAACGACGAGACACGAGACCTGCCTCGCAGTGCATGCGACAGCAGCCGGCGAGCAGGATCTGGGAAGTGCCCTGACCATAAGTCCGATCCCGGGGGCGGGCGCAAGGAATCTGACGATCGTGACGCAACTATTTCATGGCGAAACAGAAATTTCACCAAGATCGGACTAGACCAGCCCGACTGATTCGCCAGTCAGCCGGCGTCGGCCGCCGCTGTCTTCGTGCGGATGACGTGCCGCTGCTTCCAGACGTCGCGGAAGAACTGGTAGCCGGACACGATCGTGAGGACGAACGCGATCGCGAGGAAGACCAGCGCGACGACGTACGTCACCTCGCCCGGGACGTCCAGCCAACCGTCGACCTCGAGGAGCGGGAGGGTGAGGAAGCCGAGGGCGAGCGCCTGGGCCGTCGTCTTCCACTTCCCGATGTCCGCCGCGGCGATGACGACCGCCTTGAGGATGGAGAGCCGCAGCAGGGTGACCGCCCACTCGCGGACCAGCACGATGATGGTGATCGTCCACATCCACCAGTTGTTCATGATGATCGCCAGGCCGACGAACGCCATCCCGGTGAGCGCCTTGTCGGCGATCGGGTCGGCGATCTTGCCGAAGTTGGTGATCAGGTTGCGCTTGCGGGCGATGTCGCCGTCGATCTTGTCGGTGACCATTGCGAGCAGGAAGATCGCCCAGGCGATCGTGCGCCAGGTGACCGAGTCGCCGCCGTCGACGAGGAGGGCCCAGCCGTAGAACGGGACCGATGCGATCCGGAGCGTGGTCAGCGCGTTCGGCAGGTTCCAGTTGCTCGGCTTCGCGGCGGGCACCGGCGTCTCCGTGCCGCTCTCGGCCTCGGTCATCGTTTCTCTCCTGTCGCTTCCGCGATCAGGTCGACCCCGTCGCTGTCGACCACGACGGCGGACACCAGGTTGCCGACCGCGGCGTCCGGGCACCCGCGCACCATTGTGCTGCCGTCGACCTCCGGCCCCTGGTGGGCCGCGCGACCCTCCACGTGACTGGGCCGATCCGTCTCCAGGTCCTCGACCAGCACCTCGACGGCGCTGCCGATCCGTTCCTCGGCCCGGTCGCCGTTGAGCGCGGTGACCAGGTCGGTCACGTGGGCCAGACGGGCGCGGATCTCGTCCTCGTCGTGCTTGCCCGCGAACGTCTCGGCCTCGGTGCCGTCCTCGTCGGAGTAGCCGAACACGCCGGTGACGTCGAGCCGCGCCGCACTCAGGAAGTCGCACAGGATCTCGAGGTCGCGCTCGGTCTCGCCGGGGAAGCCGACGATCACGTTGGAGCGCACGCCGGCCTCAGGCGCCAGCGACCGGACCTGGTCGAGCAGGCCGAGGAAGCTCTCGGGGTCGCCGAACCGGCGCATCCGGCGCAGCACCGCGTTGCTGGCGTGCTGGAAGGAGAGGTCGAAGTACGGCGCCACGCCGGGCGTCGTCGCGATCGCCTCGATGAGTCCCGGCCGGGTCTCGGCAGGCTGCAGGTAGGACACCCGTACCCGGTGGATGCCGTCGAGGGCGGCCAGCTCGGGCAGCAGGGTCTCGAGCAGCCGGATGTCACCGAGGTCCTTGCCGTAGGACGTGGAGTTCTCCGAGACGAGGAAGAGCTCGCGGGCGCCCTGCCCGGCCAGCCAGGCCCCCTCGGCCAGTACGTCGGACGGCCGGCGGCTCACGAACGACCCGCGGAACATCGGGATCGCGCAGAACGTGCAGCGTCGGTCGCAGCCGCTGGCCAGCTTGAGCGCGGCCATCGGGCCGGAGTCGAGCCGGGTCCGGGCCGCCAACGTCGCGGGCCCTGCCGGCGGGCGCTCGGCGGGGCTGATCGGCAGCAGCTTGCGGCGGTCCTGCGGCGTGTGTGCGTGCGGCCGTTCGCCGGCCACGATCGAGCGCAGCCGGGCCGCGATGTCGGTGTAGTCGTCGAACCCCAGCACCGCGTCAGCCTCGGGAAGCGACTCGGCGAGCTCGGCGCCGTACCTCTCGGCGAGGCAGCCGACCGCCACGACCGCCTTGACCTTGGACCCGCCGGCGCCGTCGCCAGAGTCCTTGAGGTCGGCCGCTGCGAGCAGGGTGTCGATGGAGTCCTTCTTGGCAGCGTCGACGAAACCGCAGGTGTTGACGAGGACCGTGTCGGCATCCTCCGGATCCGCGACGAGCGCGAAGCCGTCGGCGGCCAGCCGTCCGGCCAGCTCCTCGGAGTCGACGTCGTTGCGGGCGCAGCCGAGGGTCAGCAGCGCGACCGACAGCGGTTCGCCCGAGAGTGGGGCGGCGGCGGGTGCGTGCGGGTCAGGGCTGGTCATGGCTACCCGCCAGTATGGCGGCAGGCCCCTTACCGACGCGAAACGTCGGGGCCGGTCCCCGGCGCCAGATCCGTCAGCAGGCGGCGAGGGTTTTGGTGGCTTCGATGCCGGTCTCGCCGAGCGGCATCGGGTCCTTGCAGTCGACGCCGGCGGTGACGGAACCGTCGGACGTCCAGATCCGGACCGGCGGCACCACCTCGAGCGTGGCCGTCTGACCGAAGGCGAGCGGGCCGTGGAAAACGGTGTCGCCACTGCTGTCCCGGACCAGCACCTTGGCGCCGCCGGCCGTCGCCGTCAGCGTCACCGGCACCGCGTCGACCTTGCCGGCGCCGTTGTTGGGCCCGCCGCTCAGGTTCAGGGTCTGGGGCGTGTCGAGCGGCACCGGGCCGTCCATGACCAGCTTCGCGATCGACCAGAGCAGGACCGCGGCCATGATCGCGGCGATCAGCACCGACCAGTTCCGGCCGCCGCGGGTGCCGCGGATCGAGCCGCCGACCCCGGTGGCGAGCTCGGACTCGAAGACCCGGCGCGGGTCGACCGGGGCGTCGGCGTACGTCTCGTCGTACTCGGCCACCAGCGGGCCGGCCTCGATGCCGAGCACGCGGGCCAGGGTGCGCAGGTGGCCGCGGGCGTAGAAGTCGCCGCCGCAGGGCCCGAAGTCGTCGACCTCGATCGCCTCGATGACGTGGGGGCGGATCCGGGTGCGCTCCGACAGCTGGTCGACGGTGAGGCGCAGCCGGTCGCGCGCGGCCTCCAACTGCGGGCCGATGGACGGCTCGGGTGCGGGGTGGACGGCGAGGTCGTCGAAGACGACGGTCAGGGTGTGCTCCATCGGTGGCGCGTCGGAGGGGTCGGCGAGGAGCGCGTTGGCGCCGATCGTCGGGTGGGATCCCGAGCTGCCGTCGCGAGGGCCGCGGTCGAGGCCCGAGTGCTGCACCTCGACCCGGGCGGCCGAGACGACCGGGCGTCCGGGAGCCGGCGGGAGCGAGGTCGGCCGGTCGGTGTCGGTCGGCTCGGTGGGGCCGGTCGGGTCGGCATCGTCGGTGTCGTCGGTGACCGCTGCCATCTCGTCGGTCGACGCCTCGGCCAGCACCGGGTCGATCGAGTCGAGGGTGTCGGCGTTGTCAGAGTCGCGGTCGGGGTCGTAGTCGGCCTCGTAGTCGGATCGGCTCAGCGGAAAGCGGAACCGCTTCTCCACCTCGGCCGCGATGCCGCGTCGCTCCAGCTTGACCGTGTCCTCGATGAGCGGCCCGATGAACGCGGCGGGCTCGACGAGCCCCTCGGCCTGCGTCCCCTGCGTCCCCTCCGTCTCCTCTGTCCCCTCCGTCTCCTCTGTCGCCTCCGCCTCCTCTGCGTGATCCGTCACGACGAAGTCGTCGACGTCCTCGTCCAGACCCGGCACGACCTCGACGACATCGGCGCGCCCGTCGGCCAGGGCGGCGAGCTCGTCGCTGAGCGCACCCCGGTCGGCGCCGACCACCCGGGTGGCGAGCGTCAGCGGCACGATCAGCTGCTGACCGCTCTCCCCCACCACGAGCAGGTGTCCGTCGTGCATCGGCAGCCGTCGGGGAAGGTGCTCGAGGCACTCGATGTCCACCCACCCGATGCCCTGCCACTCCGCGCCCTCGCGGAGGCGGACGCCGAGCCGGTCCGCGACGAGAAGCGGTGCCCGGGCATCGGCCACGGCGGCGAGGTGCACCACCGTGATCACACCCAGGACGGCGAACAGCGCCCAGTCGAGCGCAGCGCCGTCGCCGAACGCGCGCAGCGCGAACGCCACCGTCAGCACAGCGGCGAGCACGCCGACGATCCCCGAGAGAGCAACGTTGCGGCGGACCTCGACCTGATCGGCCGCCTGAGCCAATAACGTGTCGGTCTGGTCGGTGTCGAGGATCAGCTCGTTCATGTCCGTCACTCCCCCTGGATGGTCGCGATCACGGAGTCGATCTCATCGGGTTTCACCAGCACGTCGCGGGCCTTCGAGCCCTCGCTCGGCCCGACGATGCCGCGGCTCTCGAGGATGTCCATCAGCCGGCCGGCCTTGGCGAACCCGACGCGGAGCTTGCGCTGCAGCATCGACGTCGAGCCGAACTGGGTCGACACGACCAGCTCGATCGCCTGGATCACCAGGTCCATGTCGTCACCGATGTCGTCGTCGAGGACCTTGCTGCTGCTCTGCGGGGCGGTGACGTCCTCGCGGTAGGTCGGCTCGAGCTGGGACTTGCACTGCTTCACGACCGCCTTGATCTCGGCCTCGGTCACCCAGCTGCCCTGGACCCGGATCGGCTTCGACGCGCCCATCGGGAGGAACAGCCCGTCACCCTGGCCGACCAGCTTCTCCGCTCCCGGCTGGTCGAGGATGACCCGACTGTCCGTCACCGACGACGTCGCGAACGCCAGTCGGGACGGCACGTTCGCCTTGATCAGGCCGGTCACGACGTCGACCGACGGCCGCTGAGTCGCGAGCACCAGGTGGATGCCGGCGGCCCGGGCAAGCTGCGTGATCCGGACGACCGAGTCCTCCACGTCGCGCGGCGCGACCATCATCAGGTCGGCGAGCTCGTCGACGATCACCAGCAGGTAGGGGTACGGCGTCACCACTCGCTCGCTCCCGGAGGGCACCACGACCTTGCCGGTGCGGACCGCCTTGTTGAAGTCGTCGATGTGACGGAACCCGAAGTTGGCGAGGTCGTCGTACCGCATGTCCATCTCGCGGCAGACCCACGCCAATGCCTCGGCGGCCTTCTTGGGGTTGGTGATGATCGGCGTGATCAGGTGCGGCACGCCCTCGTAGTTGTTCAGCTCGACCCGCTTGGGGTCGACCAGGATCATCCGCACCTCGTCGGGCGTCGCTCGCATCAGGACCGACGTGATCAGCGCGTTGATGAAGCTCGACTTGCCGGAGCCGGTCGCACCCGCGACCAGCAGGTGCGGCATCTTCGACATGTTGGCGACGACGAACCCGCCCTCGACGTCTTTGCCGAGGCCGGCCACCATCGGGTGGTGGTCGTTGCGGGAAGCGCCCGATCGCAGCACGTCGCCGAGGGAGACGATCTCCTTGTCGATGTTGGGGATCTCGACGCCCACCGCCGACTTCCCGGGGATCGGGCTGAGGATCCGCACGTCCTCCGAGCCGACGGCGTAGGAGATGTTGCGCGAGACGCCCAGGATCTTCTCGACCTTGACGCCGGTGCCGAGCTCGATCTCGTAGCGGGTGACGGTCGGACCCCGGGTGTAGCCGACGACTTGCGCATCGATGGCGAACTCGTCGAGCACCTGGGTCAGCTTTTCGACGACGCCGTCGCTCGCCTTCGAGCGGGCCCGGTGCGGAGAGCCGGGCTTCAGGACGTCGCTGCCCGGCAGCGTGTAGGCGATGTCGCCGGACAGCGCCAGCTGCTCGACCCGCTGCGGCAGCGGGCTGTGCGCCGGCGCGTCGAGATCGCTGGCCTCGTCCGGGCCGGTGCCTGGTTCGTCGGTCAGCCCGACGTCGATCGGCTCGTGGAGCTCCATCGACTCCTCGACTGCGGCGGCCGCCCTGCGGCCGCGTCGCCGCTTCGGCTGGTCCGCGAGCAGCGGCGAGTCGTAGGCGGGGTCGCCCATGAGCGGGTCGAGGGTGTCGCCCATCTCACCGGAGCCGCGCTTGACCCGGATCGGCTGCGTCGGCTCGTCGTCGTCGGCGGGCGGTCGCCGGCCGAGCAGGGTGTCGCCCAGCTCGCGGAGCCGGTCGGGAAGGCGGTAGAGCGGGGTCCCGGTGATGACCAGGAGGCCGAAGAAGGCGAGCAGCACCAGCAGCGGTACGACGATGGCCGGTGACCGCAGCAGGTCGAGGAGGAGTGCGGAGACGACATAGCCGACCGCTCCCCCGCCCTCGCGAAGCGGCGTCGTGTCGCCACTGACCGGCTGTGGACTGCCGTTGGCTATGTGCACGATCCCGAGCAGTCCGAAGGAGAAGGTGGTCCAGCCGATCACCTGCCGGCCGACCGGGCCGTTGGCGACCGGGTCGCGCATCACCCGCCAGGCGGCGAGAAGCACCAGGAACGGCACGAACCAGCCGACCTTGCCGACCGTGCCCGCGACGACGGTGCGCACGAACTCCATGACGCCACCGGGCATCTCGAACCACACCCCGGCAGCGACGACCAGGGCAAGGCCGCAGAGCAGGAGTCCGACGCCGTCGCGTCGCTGCTCGGGCTCGATCTCCTTGGCGCCACCCACGATGCCGCGTACGACGGCGCCCATGCCGTGGGCGATGCCCAGCCAGATCGCCGCGACCGCCCGGGCGAGCGCGCCGAACGACCGGGAGACCGGTCCCGGCCCGTTGCGGACGGCGCGCGGCGCCGGCCGCCGGGACGTCGCAGTCCGCTTCGGGGTCGGTCGCTTCTTGCCTGTACTCCGCGATCGCGAGCTGGCGCTGGTCCTCTTGCTGCTACCGCTGCCGCGGCTTGTGGACGTGCTCCGGCTGCGCGACCGCGTCGGGGAAGACGTACGGGTCGCCATGGTGATGACCCTACTCATTGGTCACATCTGCCCCATGGATCACGAGAGCGTGTCGCCGCCTCAAACGCCCCTCAGGTCCCGCCCTGACGAATCGTTATCGCGCGGTGACCGGCAGACGACGAAACCGCGGCGGTTGGGGGTGGACCGCAGGCGGGCGCGCTCCTAAGGTGCCGAATGGTGCGCGGCCTGTTCCGCTCGCCGCTCGGGAATTCATCCTCGGAAGGGATCCCTCGGTGAGGGATCTCAACCGAGGCCGCAGTACTGCTCTCGGCCTCGCTCTTATCGCCGCCGGCTTGGCGGCTCCTCCGGGAGGGCGGGGCCGTTGCGTTGCCGGCCTTGGTTTCGAGGCTCGCTTCGCTCGCACCTCAACCAGCGGCGTCAGGCTTCGACGACGACCGGGATGATCATCGGCCGGCGCCGGTGGGTGCTGCTGACCCAGCGGCCGATCGTGCGGCGGATGGCCTGCTGCATCTGGTAGGTGTCGTTGGAGCCCTCGGACAGCAGGCCGTTGACGGCGTCGATGATCGGCTGCTTGATCGCCTCGAAGTCCTCGTCACGCCAGGCGTGCCCGCGGGCGTGGATCTCGGGCCCGGCGGAGACCTTCCCGGCGACGGAGTCGACGACCACGATCACCGAGATGAAGCCCTCCTCGCCGAGGATCCGGCGGTCCTTCAGCTCGCTCTCGGTGACGTCGCCGATCGACTCGCCGTCGACGAACACGTAGCCGACATCGACCTTGCCCGTCACCGATGCCACGCCGTCGACCAGGTCGACGACCATGCCGTCCTCGGCGTAGACGACGTTCTCGACGCCGGTCTGCTTCGCCAGGGCTCCGTTGGCCAGCATGTGCCGGATCTCGCCGTGAACCGGCAGCACGTTGCGCGGGCGCACGATGTTGTAGCAGTACAGCAGCTCGCCAGCGCTGGCGTGGCCGCTGACGTGCACCAGGGCGTTGCCCTTGTGGACCACGCGTGCGCCCCACTTGGACAGGCCGTTGATGACGCGGTAGACCGCGTTCTCGTTGCCGGGGATCAGGCTCGACGCGAGGACGACGGTGTCGCCCGCCTCGAGGTGGACGAAGTGGTGGCTCCGGCTGGCGATCCGCGCCAGCGCGCTCATCGGCTCGCCCTGCGAGCCGGTCGAGATCAGCACCTGGCGGTCGACGGGCAGGTCGGCGAGCTCCTTGGCCTCGACCATCACCCCCGGAGGGATCGTCAGATAGCCCAGGTCGCGAGCGACCCCCATGTTGCGGACCATCGAGCGGCCGACGAAGGCCACGCGGCGGTCGTGGGCGACGGCAGTGTCGAGCACCTGCTGGACCCGGTGCACGTGGGAGGCGAAGCAGGCGACGATGATCCGCTGGTCGGCCTCGCGGAAGACCTGGTCGAGGACCGGGGTGATCTTCTTCTCCGACGTCGTGAAGCCGGGGACCTCCGCATTGGTCGAGTCGGTGAGGAAGAGGTCGACCCCTTCCTCGCCGAGTCGCGCGAACGCACGCAGGTCGGTGATCCGGCCGTCGAGCGGCAGCTGGTCCATCTTGAAGTCGCCGGTGTGCAGCACGAGCCCGGCGCCGGTGCGGATGGCCACGGCCAGCGCGTCGGGGATCGAGTGGTTGACCGCAACGAACTCGAGGTCGAACGGCCCGAAGCTGATCCGGTCGCCCTCCTGGACCTTGTGGAACATCGGCTGCTTGAGCCGGTGCTCCCGGAGCTTCCCTCCCAGCAGGGCGAGGGTGAGCTCGGAGCCGACGAGCGGGATGTCCTCGCGCTCGCGCAGGAGGTACGGCGTCGCGCCGATGTGGTCCTCGTGCCCGTGCGTCAGCACCAGCGCCTCGACGTCGTCGAGCCGGCCGCGGATCGGGGTGAAGTCGGGCAGGATCAGGTCGACGCCGGGGTGGTGCTCGTCCGGGAACAGGACGCCGCAGTCGACGATCAGCAGGCGGCCGTCGTACTCGAAGACGGTCATGTTGCGGCCGACCTCGCCGAGGCCGCCGAGCGGGATCACCCGCAACCCTCCCTGGGCCAGCTCGGGCGGTGCGCCGAGCTCGGGGTGCGAGTGACTCACAAACCTTCTCGATTCGTTCGGTTGCGCTCGGCCTCATTCGAGAGGTCACTGCGCTCGGGTGCTGCACCGAGGCGGCCTCGCGCGGCCCTCACAGGAGGACTCCTGACGCGTCGAGGCCGGCACGGAGGTCGGCGAGCTCCGCGTCATCGAGCTCTATGAGTGGGGGCCGGACGCGCCGGTTGTCCAGCACCCCGATCAGCTCGAGGGACGCCTTCGCCGAGGTGGCGCCGTAGTTGGGGGCGCCCATGATTGCGTCGATTGCCGGAAGCATCCCGGTGAAGATGTCGAGCGCGGCCATCGGGTCGCCGTGGTGGAACGCGTCGTACATCGCGCGCAGCCGGTCGCCCACGACGTGACCCGCGACCGAGACGAACCCGACGGCGCCGTGCGCCAGCCAGGCCAGGTTGGCGATGTCGTCGCCGGAGTAGACGGCGTAGCCCATCTCCCTGATCCGCACACCGCGGGCGACGTCACCCACCGCGTCCTTGACGGCGACGACCGGCTCCCAGGCCGCGACCTCCTCGTAGGTCTCGAGGGCGATCGTGCTGCCGGTGCGACCGGGGACGTCGTAGAGCATCACGGGGAGCTCGGCGGCGTCGACGACCAGCCGGAAGTGGTTGAGGATGCCGCGCTGCCCGGGCTTGTTGTAGTAGGGCGTGACCAGCAGGACCCCGTCCGCACCGACCTTTGCCGCCTGCTGCGCGAGCCAGATCGACGTGTTGGTGTCGTTGGTGCCGACCCCCGCGACCAGCTTGGCACGGTCGCCGACGGCGTCCTTGACCGCGGCCAGGATCTCGCCGTCCTCCTCCTTGGTGGTGGTGGCGGACTCACCGGTGGTCCCGGAGACCACCAGTCCGTCGTGGCCGTGGTCGACGAGGTGGCGGGCGACCCGCTGGACAGCGTCGAAGTCCACCGAGCCGTCCTCGCCGAAAGGCGTGACCATCGCGGTCAGCACGGTGCCGAAGGGGGCGGAAGTCATGGTGCCAGGCTATCCCCTCCACGGCGCGTCAGACGTGCGGCATGACCTCCTCGGCGACCAGGTGCAGGTGATCGAGGTCGGCGAGGTCGAGGACCTGGAGGTAGATCCGCTGCGATCCGAGGTCGGCGTAGCGGCCGATGGTGTCGACGACCTGTTGGACCGTGCCGCCAAGCGCGTTGGCGCGCAGGTCGTCGGACGTGCGGCCGATCGCGCCAGCCCGGCGCGCCACTTCGGCGTCGTCCTTGCCGACGCAGACGGTCAACGCGTTGGACCAGGTCAGGCCGTCCGGGTCGCGGCCGATCTGCTCGCAGGCCGCGCGCACCCGGGCGAACTGGCTCGCGGTGGTCTCCTCGTCGACGAACGGGAGGTTGAACTCGTCGGCGAACACGGCCGTCAGCGCGGGCGTCAGCTTCTTGCCCTTGCCGCCGATGAGGACCGGCGGCCCGCCCCGGTGGCCGACCGACTGGACCGGCTTCGGCAGCGCCGGCGAGGCGGCCAACTGGTAGTGGCTGCCGGAGAAGTCGAAGGTCTCCCCCGCCGGCGTCGACCACAGGCCGGTGATGATCGCGAGCTGCTCGGCGAGCTGCTCGAAGCGCTCCTTGGTGTCCGGGAACGGGATGCCGTAGGCCGAGTGCTCCTGAGCGAACCAGCCGGCGCCGATGCCCACCTCGACCCGACCGTTGCTCATCGCGTCGACCCCCGCGACCTGGATCGCGAGCACGCCGGGGTGCCGGAACGTCACACATGTCATCAGCGTGCCGAGCCGGATGGTGCTGGTGTCGCGGGCGAGGCCGGCGAGGGTGGTCCAGGCGTCCGTCGGTCCGGGGAGGCCCGCTCCGCCCATCGACAGGAAGTGGTCGGACCGGAAGAACGCACCGAAGCCGAGCTGTTCGGCCGTGCGGGCGACCGCCAGGAGATCGTCGTACGACGCGCCCTGCTGGGGCTCGGTCATGACTCGGAGCTCGACTGACATGCTGCCACCTTATGGAGGACCTCCGCGCGGCCGCCGCCGCTGCTCTCGCCTACGCCTCGTCGGTCGACAACCGACCGGCCTACCCACCGCCCGACGCCGTCGCCGGCCTCGCTGCCTTCGACGAGGGCCTGCCCGAGACCGGAGCGGACGTCGCCGAGACCTTGCGACTGCTCAACACCGCCGGCTCCCCGGCCACGGTGGCGAGCACCGCGGACCGCTACTTCGGATTCGTGATCGGCGGGGTCCATCCCGCGGCACTCGGCGCGGCGTGGCTCGCGGATGCCTGGGACCAGAACGCCGCGCTCCCGGTCATGTCGCCGGTGGCCGCGCGCCTGCACGACGTCGTACGACGCTGGCTCGTAGACCTGCTCCGGCTGCCGGACCCCACCGGCGTGGTGTTCACGACCGGCGCGACCGTCGCCAACGCGACGTGTCTCGCCGCCGCCCGCGACGCGCTGCTCGAGCGGGTCGGGTGGGACGTCCAGGCCGACGGCCTGTTCGGCGCGCCGCAGGTCACCGTCGTCGTCGGAGCCCATCGCCACTCGACGCTGTCGAAGTCGCTCGGGCTGGTCGGTCTCGGCCGCGATCGGGTGGTCGTCGTCCCCGCCGACGACCAGGGACGGCTGCGGGCCGAGGAGCTGCCGGACGTGACCGGTCCCGTGCTGGTGTGCACCCAGGCCGGGGAGGTCAACAGCGGCGCGTTCGACCCGTTCGACGCGATCGCCAACTGGGCGTCCGCGCGGGACGCCTGGGTGCACGT
The DNA here is from genome assembly GCA_963846535.1 of uncultured Actinomycetota bacterium. Lineage (GTDB taxonomy): Bacteria > Actinomycetota > Actinomycetes > Propionibacteriales > Nocardioidaceae > Nocardioides. The sequence goes on along the minus strand of CAWJWK010000003.1, from coordinate 137,382 downwards.
CGACGGAGCCTTCGGCCTCTGGGCGCTGGCCGACCCGACGCGGACCGACCTCGTCGCCGGCCTGGACCGCGCCGACTCGTGGGCCACGGACGGCCACAAGTGGCTCAACGTCACCTACGACTGCGGGATCGCGTTCGTCCGGGAGCCGGCCGCGCTTCGTCGTACCTTCACCGCCGTGGCGGGCTACCTCCCCGGTGACGAGGGTTTCGAGGCCATGCACCACACGCCGCAGTCGTCGCAGCGGGCCCGTCAGATCGAGGTGTGGGCGGTGCTGCGCTCACTCGGCCGGACCGGCGTCGCGGAGCTGGTCCAGCGCACCAGCGACACCGCCGTCGCGCTCGCCGACCGGCTGCGGGACGGCGGGCTGGACGTGCTCAACGACGTGGTCCTCAACCAGGTCCTGGTGCGCCTCGGCGACGACGCCACCACCAATGCCCTGGTCGCGGCGGTGCAGGCCGACGCCCGCATCTGGTGCGGCGCGACGCAATGGCACGGAGCTCCTGCGATGCGGATCAGCGTGTCGTCGTGGAAGTCGAGTCCCGCGGACGCGGACGCGGTCGCGGCGGTGATCCTGGAGTGCGCGGCTGCCACTGGTTGAGGTGCGAGCGAAGCGAGCCTCGAAACCAAGCGGTCGGTCAGGCCTCTCCACCGCAGGCGAAGATCCGCTCCCACCGCACAATGTCGAACCCGTCCCGCGGCTCCCGGGCGACCTCCCGCCAGCGGCTGCGACTGAACTCCGGGTAGGAGGTGTCGCCCTCGGGTGACTGCTGCACCTCGCTGATGATCTGGACGTCGGCGTAGGGCAGGGCCGCTTCGTAAACGGCGGCTCCGCCGCCGATCATCACGTCGCCCGTCATCGTGTCCGCGAGGTCGAGCGCGTCGAGCAGGGTCGGCGCGACGAGGACGCCGTCGGCCTGCCACTCCGGGTCGCGGGTCAGCACGATCGTGGTGCGGTTGGGCAGCGGCTTGCCGATGCCCTCGTGGGTGGTGCGACCGAGGATCAGGAGGTGGCCCGAGGTCGTGTCCTTGAAGTGGGCGAAGTCCTCGGGCAGGTGCCACGGGATGTTCCCGGCCAGCCCGATCACGCCGTTCTCCGCCACGGCAGCAACCATGGTCACCGTCTTGCCGGCGGGCGTCATTTTCCGGTGGCGCCGATCGCGGAACCGGGGCACACTCGCGCAGTCATGGGACGAAGCCTGCCATCCGCCCTCGCGGCCGTCGCTCTGGTGGGTGCCCTGTCGGCCTGTGAGCACGAGAACCAGCCCCGGGACGCCGTCGAGCCGGAGTCGTCGTACTCAATCGTGCCGGTGCCCCCGAGGCCGATGACCGGGACGCTCGACGCGGTGCTGCGGCAGTCCTCCCGCGACGCGGCGCGCGGCCGGATGCAGGTGTGGATCTTCAACGGCACCGACGCCGACGTTGAGCCGACGGAGGTCCGGTACGACGACCCGCGGCTCAGCCGGTCGATCGTCGGTCAACGGGTCCGCACGATGCCGTCCGGCCTGGAGCGCGGCTTCCCGCTGCCGCTCCCCGAGCCGAGCTGCGGGTCTCAGGACCGGCGGGCGCCGGGCGTCGTCGTCGACACCGCCGACGGCACCGAGCGGCTGGCGGTCGCCGACGACCTCGAGATCGTGCAGCGGTACGTCGACTCGGTCTGCTTCGAGGTGGCCGTCGAACGTGTCGTCCAGCTGGAGTGGGACGACACCGTGCCCTCGGCCGACGACATCGGCACTCTCACGCTGGTCGCGACTCCGACCGGGCGGCCCGGGCGGGTGGAGATCCTCAAGGTCGGCGGGACGCCGGTCCTGCAGGCCGCGCCGGACCGGCCGTGGCGACCACGGGTGTCGGTCTCCGGCAGGGGTGCGGAGCGGCGGACCGAGCTGGCGGTCGTGCCCGCGCGCTGCGACAGCCACGCGTTCTTCGAGGCCGGCGGCGCGACGGCCTTCCGGCTCCGGCTGCGGCTCGACGGCGAGGAGGGCGAGTACGTGCTGCGGATGTCGCAGATCGGGGCGCAGGCCGCGATCGCCTACGCCATCGACGCCTGCGGCCTCGCGGACTGACCGTTCAGACGGCGATGGGCGCCTTGATGCCGGGGTGCGGGTCGTAGCCCTCGATGCTGATGTGCTCGAGGTCGAAGCCGTCGATCTCGGTGATCGAGGAGTCCAGCCCCAGGGTCGGCAGCGGTCGCGGGTCGCGGGTGAGCTGGAGCCGCGCCTGCTCGAGGTGGTTGGAGTAGAGGTGAGCGTCGCCGAGGGTGTGCACGAAGTCGCCGACCCGTAGCCCGGTCGCCTGGGCGACCATGTGCGTCAGCAGCGCGTAGGACGCGATGTTGAACGGCACGCCGAGGAAGACGTCGGCCGAGCGCTGGTAGAGCTGGCAGCTGAGGCGACCGTCGGCGACGTAGAACTGGAACAGGCTGTGGCAGGGCGCGAGCGCCATCTCGGGGATGTCGGCCGGGTTCCAGGCCGAGACGATGTGGCGCCGGCTGTCCGGGTTGCTGCGGATGTCGGCGACGACCTGTGCGAGCTGGTCGATGTGCCGCCCGTCGGGCGTCGGCCACGAGCGCCACTGCGCGCCGTAGACGGGTCCCAGGTCGCCGTTCTCGTCGGCCCACTCGTCCCAGATCGTGATGCCGCGGTCCTGCAGCCACTTGACGTTGGTGTCGCCGCGGAGGAACCACAGCAGCTCACCGAAGACCGAGCGGGTGTGGATCTTCTTCGTGGTCACGAGCGGGAAGCCCTGGGTCAGGTCGAACCGCATCTGGTGGCCGAACACGCTGAGCGTGCCGGTGCCGGTGCGGTCTCCCTTCTCGGTGCCCTCGTCGAGGATCCGCTGCACGAGATCGAGGTAGGCCTGCACGTCGTCAGCCTAGTTGCTCGGACCGACGGTCCTGCGGCTCACGCATTTCGCGACACGCTCGCGCAATTAAGCACTGAGCGCCATCGGGCCGTAGACGACCCGGTCCAGCTCGAGGAGCGTCACCGCCGTGACGCCCTCCTCGGCGAGCTCCGACCAGATCTCCCCGATCCACGACTCGGCGTCCGCCTGGCTCGGGAACCGGCGGTCGGCGTACTCGTCGGCGGCGTCGCCGCTCAGCGTCACCTCGGCACCGTCGGCGTCCTCCAACCGCCACCACCACGGCCGCTCGGAGGGCGGCGTCGGGCGGAAGGTGGGAGGGGGCTCGGGCAGGTTCATCAGGACTCCCGGACCGAGGTGTCGACGAAGGGGGGCTTGACGATCTTGAAGACCTCGCGGCGACCGCGTACGTCGACCGCGACCTCGGCGTCGTCGGCGACGACGGTCGCGACCAGCGCGAGACCGATGCCCTGCTTGAGGCTCGGCGAGAAGGTGCCGGACGTGACCTCGCCGAGGAGGACGTCGGGGACCAGCGACACCGACATGTGTGGTCGCGGGATCGCGCGCCCGGTGGCGACCAGGCCGACCAGCTTGCGGCGGGCGCCCTTCTCCTTCTCCGCGAGCACGGCGTCGCGGCCCCAGAACTCGGGCTTGCTCCAGCCGACGGCCCAGCCGAGGCGGGCCTCGTTGGGTGTCACCTTCGGGCCGATGTCCTGGCCGTGCAGCGGGTAACCCATCTCGGTGCGGAGCGTGTCGCGCGCCCCGAGGCCGCACGGGAGGATGTCGAACTCGGCGCCGGCCTCGATCACGGCGTCCCAGAGTTGCGGCGCGACGGTGCTCGGGGCGATGAGCTCGTAGCCGCGCTCGCCGGTGTAGCCGGTGCGGCAGACGATGACCTGCTCGCCCTCGAAGTCGGTCTCGAGGAAGGTCAGGTAGTCGTGACCGACCGGGAGGCCGATTTTGGCCAGCACGTCGTCGGACTTCGTGCCCTGTACGGCGAGGACGGCGTAGTCGGCGTGATGGTTGATCACCTCGACGCTGTCGGGGGCCGCTGCTTCGAGCCGCTTGAAGACCTCGGCGTTGTTGGAGGCGTTGGGCACCAGCAGCACGTGCTCGTCGTCGCGGTAGTAGCTGAAGATGTCGTCGACGATGCCGCCGGTCTCGGCGTCGAGGCACAGGGTGTACTGCGCCCGCCCGGGACCGATCCGGCCGAGGTCGTTGCTGAGCGTGCCGTTGACGAACGCCACTGCGCCCGGCCCGCGGACCACGACCTTGCCGAGGTGGCTCACGTCGAAGATGCCGACCGAGGTGCGCACCGCGGTGTGCTCCTCGACGATGCCGGCGTACTGGAGGGGCATGTCCCAGCCGCCGAACTCGGCGAACTTCGCGCCAAGGCCCGCATGCCGGTCGTGCAACGGCGAGCGGGAGAGCGGGGCGCCCGAGGCGGGCTGGGATCCGTCGGCCATGTCGGGGACTCTACCGACGCGCGTCCGCCGTCTACCCTCCCCCACATGACCTCGTTCGCACTCCGCACCGCCAGCCCTGCCAAGACCCGGGCGGAAGCGGTGGTCGTCGGCGTCGTGCCCGGCGATCGTGGTCGCGCCGGGACCGCGCGGCTGGCGCCCGGCGGGGAGGACGTCGCCAAGGCCTACGGGCGCAAGCTGGCTCCGTTGCTCGCGACGCTGGGTCTCAACGGAAAGCCGGGCGAGGTCGCGAAGGTCCCGACCAGTGGCGCCATCTCCTCGCCGCTGCTCGTCCTGGTCGGGCTCGGCGCCGACCCTGACGCACTGTCTGTCCGGCGCGCCGCGGGCGCCGCTGCCCGGGCTGTCACCAACTCGGCTTCGGTGGCACTGGCCCTGCCCGCCGACACCCCGGAGCTGATCCGGTCGGTGCTCGAGGGCTACCGCCTCGGCGGCTACACCTTCACCCGCTACAAGAGCGGCGGTGCGGGATCGGCGCCGGCCGAGCTCGTCGTAATCTCCTCCGCCGCACGGCGCAAGGAGGCGATCGCCGCCTTCGACGAGGCCCAGCTCATCGCCGATGCCGTCATTGCCGCTCGCGACTGGGTCAACACGCCGCCCGGCGACCTGACCCCGGCGCTCTTCGCGGACGAGATCGTGGCCGCGGTGAAGCCGGTGGTCGGCGTCAGGGCCAAGGTCTATGACGAGGCCCGGCTCGCCGAGCTCGGCTGCGGGGGAATCCTCGGCGTCGGCGCCGGATCGGACGCTCCGCCGCGTCTGGTGGAGCTCGACTACCGACCCAACGAAGCGACCCTGCACCTGGCGCTGGTCGGCAAGGGCATCACGTTCGACTCCGGCGGCCTGACCATCAAGCCCGCCGCCAGCATGCCGACGATGAAGGAGGACATGGCCGGCGCCGCCGCCGTCGTGCAGGCCGTGCTCACCATCGCGCGGCTCGAGCTGCCGATCCGGGTCAGCGGCTTCGCCGCGCTGGCGGAGAACATGGTCGGCGGCGGGTCGTTCCGGCCCGGCGACGTCCTCACGACGTACGACGGCACGACGGTCGAGATCACCAACACCGATGCCGAGGGACGGCTGGTGCTCGCCGACGCGCTCGGCCGGGCCGTCAAGCGCAAGCCGGACGTCGTCGTCGACATCGCCACCCTGACCGCGCACATGTCGTTGGCGCTCGGCGACCGGATGTGCGGCGTGATGGGCGACGACGCCATCGTCGAGAAGGTGCTCGCCGCCGCCGCGGCCGGTGGAGAGGAGGCGTGGCCGATGCCGATCCCGGAGCACATGGAGGAGCGGATCCGCACCTCCAAGATCGCCGACCTCATCCAGCACGACTGGATCCGCTGGGGCGGCGGCCTCTTCGCCGCTGGCTTCCTGCGCGAGTTCACCGACGGTCTGCCATGGGCCCACCTCGACATCGCCGGGCCGGCGTACAACAAGGGCGGACCGGCTGGCCACTGGACCTCGGGCGCGACGGGCTACGGCGTCACCACGCTGGTCGAGCTGGCGCGCGGGTTGGCCGGCGCCGAGGAGGCCGAGGAATAGGCGGCGCGGCCGGGCGCGGAATACCCGGTCGGCCGGGTGTTCCACGGGTTGTCCGCCTCTACAATGGCTGACAACCCGTGGGATACCCGGTCAGCCGGGTATTCCCCACCGGGTCAGGACTCGCCCGGCTTGTACTGCGGGTAGTCCGCGGCCTTCTGCTCCTTGCGGACCCGGGAGTTGTAGTCGCGCATCCGCTGCGGGATGCCGACCACCGCGGCGTCGTACGACGGCACGTGGTGGCGGTTGCAGAAGTCGTGCGCCCACTTCACCCCGGGCACCCGGCGGCGGGTCCACTCGCCGTCATGGGCGACGAGCAGGAGGGTCACCTCGCTGACGGCGGTGCGGGGCTCGACGAACCCTTCGACCCCTCGACGCGACGTCACCCATTCGTGCAGGTGTGCCTCGTCGACCTTGTCCGCCGCACGCACGCGCGTCGACCCGGTCCGGGCGGCATCGCGCGCCGGTCCGCTCATCTTCGGTCCCTTCCGGAACCGATCAAACAACGCCATGTCACCAGTGTGCCCGATGAGGTGAGGGGCATTGCACACGACGACACCCGTGGTGCAAGGATGGGCGCGCACCCGAGCGAGAGGGAGGACTGCGGTGGCCGAGGCCGACGGCGACAACGAGGTCGACGTTCTGATCCTGGGCGCGGGGTCCGGCGGTTATGCCTGTGCCCTCCGCGCCGCGCAGCTCGGCCTCAGCGTCGCGCTGGTCGAGCAGTCGAAGCTCGGCGGCACCTGCCTCCACGTCGGCTGCATCCCGACGAAGGCGTTGCTGCACGCCGCCGAGATCGCCGACTCGACCAGGGAGGCCGAGACCTTCGGCGTCCTGGCCAAGTACGACGGCATCGACGCCACGGGCGTGCGCGACTACGCCGACGGCGTCGTCAGCAAGCTCTTCAAGGGCCTCACCGGTCTGGTGAAGAGCCGTGGCATCCGGGTCGTCGAGGGCCGCGGCACGCTGACCGGCCCGAAGCAGGTCACCGTCGAAGGGGCCGACGGCACGGTGACGCTCACCGGCCGCCAGGTGGTGCTCGCCACAGGTTCCGCTCCCCGGCTGCTGCCCGGCATCGAGATCGACGGCACCCACGTGCTGACCTCCGACGACGCGCTCCGGCTCGACCGGGTCCCGACGTCGGTCGTGGTCCTCGGCGGCGGGGTCATCGGCTGTGAGTTCGCCAGCGTCTGGCGCAGCTTCGGTGCCGACGTCACCATCGTTGAGGCGCTCCCGCGCTTGCTGCCGCCCGAGGACGCGGCGTCCTCGGCCGCGCTCGAACGCGCCTTCCGCAAGCGCGGCATCACCTCGCGCACCGACACGTCCGTCACCGGCGTCACCACGGCCGACGGCGAGGTGGTGGTCACCTTGTCGGACGACACCGAGCTGCGCGCCGACATACTCCTCGTCGCCGTCGGACGGGTCCCCCGCACCGAGGGCCTCGGCTACGCCGAGCACGGCGTCACTCTCGACCGCGGCTTCGTCACCGTGGACGACCACTGCCGCACCGGCGTCGACGGCGTCTGGGCGGTCGGCGACATCGTGCCCGGCCTCCAGCTCGCGCACCGCGGCTTCCAGCAGGGCATCTTCGTGGCCGAGCAGATCGCCGGGCTCGCGCCGCAGCCGATCGACGAGCGGGGCATCCCGCGGGTGACCTACTCGCGCCCCGAGGTCGCGTCCGTGGGTCTCACCGAGGAGCAGGCCAAGGAGCAGTACGGCGACGACGGCGTCACCACCCTCACCTACGACCTCGCCGGCAACGGGAAGTCGCAGATCCTCCGCACCCAGGGCTTCGTCAAGCTGGTGCGCCAGGTCGACGGCGCCGTTGTCGGCGTCCACCTGGTCGGCGAGCGGGTCGGCGAGCTGATCGGCGAGGCACAGCTGGTCTACGGCTGGGAGGCCCACCCCGACGACGTCGCGCCGCTGGTCCACGCGCACCCCACCCAGCACGAGGCTCTCGGTGAGGCGTTCCTCGCCCTGGCCGGCAAGCCCCTGCACACCCACAGCTGAAGTCACCGAAACCAAAAGCGAAGACGAGGATCCCATGGCCACCGAAGTCAACCTCCCGGCACTCGGCGAGTCCGTCACCGAAGGCACCGTCACCCGCTGGCTGAAGCAGGTCGGCGACTCGGTGGCGGTCGACGAGGCGCTGCTCGAGGTCTCCACCGACAAGGTCGACACCGAGATCCCCTCTCCCGTCGCCGGCACGCTGCTCGAGATCAAGGCGGAGGAGGACGAGACCGTCGAGGTCGGCGCCGTGCTCGCGGTGATCGGTGACGAGGGCGAGGGCTCGGGCGGTGGCGATTCGGCCGAGGAGGACTCGCCCGACGCGCAGGAGTCCCAGCCCGAGCAGACCGAGCAGGAGTCCCAGCCCGAACAAGCCGAACAGGAGTCGGCACCCGAGCCTGAGCCGGAGAAGCCGGCCGAGGAGGAGGCTCCCGCGGCGTCGGACGGCGGCGGAGACGGCGGCGGGGACCGGACGCCGGTCACTCTCCCCGCGCTCGGTGAGTCCGTCACCGAGGGCACCGTCACCAAGTGGCTGAAGCAGGTGGGCGACGAGGTGGCGGTCGACGAGGCGCTGCTCGAGGTCTCCACCGACAAGGTCGACACCGAGATCCCCTCTCCCGTGGCGGGCACCCTGCTCGAGATCAAGGTCGAGGAGGACGAGACCGTCGAGGTCGGCGCCGAGCTCGCCATCATCGGCTCCGGATCGCCCGCTCCCTCGAAGTCGGAGCCCGAGCCCGAGCCCGAGCCCGAGAAGGCACCGGAGCCGGAGGCTGAGAAGGAGCCCGAGCCGGAACCCGAGAAGAAGCCCGAGCCCGAGCCCGAGCCCGAGGCCAAGAAGGAGCCCGAGGCCAAGAAGGAGCCCGAGCCCGCCAAGGAAGAGACGTCGGCGCCCGCCCAGGACGCCGGCGGCGACGACCGTCCGGGCTACGTCACACCCTTGGTGCGTAAGCTCGCCGCCCAGCACGGCGTCGAGCTCGGGTCGATCAAGGGGTCCGGCGTCGGTGGCCGGATCCGCAAGCAGGACGTCGTCGACGCTGCCGAGGCCAAGAAGCCAGCGGAGTCCGCTCCTGCCGCTGCTTCCGCTCCCGCCGCAGCTGCTCCGGCGGCATCCGCTGCGCCGTCGCCGCTGCGCGGCCAGACCGTCAAGGTCAGCCGGCTGCGGAAGATCATCGCCGAGCGCATGGTCGAGTCGCTGCACATCTCCGCGCAGCTCACCCAGGTGGTCGAGGTCGACGTCACCAACATCGCCCGGATGCGTGAAGCGTCCAAGGCCGACTTCCTCGCTCGCGAGGGCGTGAAGCTCACCTACCTGCCGTTCTTCGCCAAGGCCGCCGTCGACGCGCTCAAGCAGCACCCGTCGGTCAACGCCACCCTCGACCTCGAGGCCGGCGAGGTGACCTACCACGACCGCGAGAACGTCGCGTTCGCAGTCGACACGGAGAAGGGCCTGCTCACGCCGGTCATCAAGGACGCCGGCGACCTGTCGGTGTCCGGCCTGGCCAAGAAGATCGCCGACATCGCCGGTCGCACCCGTTCCAACAAGATCGGGCCCGACGAGCTCTCCGGTGGCACCTTCACGATCACCAACCTCGGCAGCGTCGGTGCGCTCTGGGACACCCCGATCATCAACCAGCCGCAGGTCGCGATCCTCGGTCCGGGTGCGGTCGTCAAGCGGGCCGTCGTCATCGACGACGACGACCTCGGCGAGACGATCGCGGTGCGCCACATGTGCTACGTCGCCCTGACCTACGACCACCGCCTGGTCGACGGCGCCGACGCCGGCCGGTTCCTGCAGGAGGTCAAGAGCCGCCTCGAGGCCGCGCAGTTCGAGGTGTAGACGCCTGCATGACAGGCTGGTTCGCATGAGCCTGCACGTCATCATGGCCGGCAGCTCCGGCTTCCTCGGGACCCATCTCCGCAAGGAGCTGGAGCAGCGTGGGCACGAGGTCACCGCGCTCGCCCGCCGCCCGACCAAGCGGATGGGCGAGTCCAGCTGGGACCCGTACGCCGGCGAGGTCGACGGCGACCTGATCGCGTCGGCCGACGTGGTGATCAACCTCGCCGGCTCGCCCACCATCGGCAACCCGCACTCCAAGAAGTGGTCGAAGGCGCTGTACGACTCCCGCATCAGGACGACCGAGACCATGTCGAAGGCGATCGCCGCGGCACCCGAGCCGCCGTACTTCGTCGCCGGCAACGCCGTCGCTTGGTACGGCGACCACGGCGCCGCCGAGCTCACCGAGTCGGCCGACACCCGCGGGCACAGCCTGATGACCACCCTGTGCCGTGACTGGCAGGCCGCCGCACAGCCGGCCGTCGACGCGGGCGGGCGGGTCGTTTTCCTGCGCACGGCGCCGATCATGGACCGCGCCGGCGCACCGCTGCGCCAGCTCCGGCTGCTGTTCAAGGCCGGCCTCGGCGGTCGGCTCGGCAACGGCCGGCAGCACATGCCAATGATCTCGCTGCGGGACTGGGTCGGCGCCGCGGCCCACCTCACCGAGCACCCGACCGCGGCCGGACCGGTGAACATGACCTGCGTCGACACGCCGACCAACGCCGAGTTCACCCGCGCGCTGGCGGACGCGGTGAACCGGCCGGCGATCGCGACCGTGCCGGCGCCGATCCTCAAGGTCGCGGCCGGTCGCGTGTCGTCCGAGGTGCTGGGCTCGATGAACACGCGGCCGAAGGCGCTGTTGGACCTCGGCTACAAGTTCGACGATCCCGACGTGACCGCGGTGCTGGCCAGCGGCCTCTCGTAGGCCGCCGCCATCACCCAGCCGGCCCCGGTCAGCCGGAACGCCAGCCGCCGGGTGGTCAACCCGTCCCGCGGCAACTCTCGGCGGTCCCCGCCACCGATGGGCATCGCGACCGCGTCGGCCAACCGGTCGGTGACGTCGAGCACGATCCGCCGGTCCGTGCGCACCCGGAGCTCGACCGACAGCACCTGCATCGTCAGTCGCCGCACCCGCAGACCACGATCGACCCAGCGACGGAGCATCGCGACGTCGCGAGCACCCGCCCGCGATCCCATCAGGTAGATCCGGCGCAGCGCCGCGACGTCGCCCCGCGCCCACGCCGCCGACCGCGCCCGGTCCCAGTCCCGCAACACGCTCAGCGACGACACCGCCTCGGTCACCGTCATCGTCGCGGGCCGCGGCACCGCCGGCTCCGGAGCCGGGCTGCTGCGGTGCTCCTCCCCCGGTGTCGACCGCAGCAGCCCGGTCATGACCAGCCCGACGACCGCCACCACGATCACCGCCGCGACGCCGAGCGTCGTACGGAGCGGTGGCGGCGACACTGGCGGCACAGGGTCGAGGTCGGTGGTCATGGCTCAGTCCTACCCGCGCAACGACGACGGCGCATCCGGTCGTCCACAGGCCCACGAGTAGGCTCGTTCCGTGACCGATCTGGACTTCCAGGTGGCCGGCCTCGGCCGCGCCGCGATCGACTACGTCGACGCCTGGGACCTCCAGCGCCGCGTGCATGCGGAGGTCACCGCGGGCGAGCGTCCCGGCACCGTGCTGCTCCTCGAGCACCCGCCGGTCTTCACCGCCGGCAAGCGCACCGACCCCCACGAGCGGCCGGTCGACCCGGGCGGCGCTGCGGTCATCGACGTCGACCGCGGCGGCAAGATCACGTTCCACGGACCTGGCCAGCTGGTCGGCTACCCGATCGTTCGGCTTCCCGATCACGTCAAGGTCGTCGACTACGTCCGCCGGGTCGAGGAGGCCCTGATCGCGGTGTGCGCCGACTTCGGCGTCGCCACTGCTCGCGTCCCCGGCCGCAGCGGCGTCTGGCTCCGGGCCGACGCCCGCGCACCCGAACGCAAGATCGGCGCTCTCGGCATCCGGGTCAGCCGCGGTGTGACCATGCACGGCTTCGCGCTCAACTGCGACGTCGACCTCGACTGGTACGACCGGTTCGTTCCGTGCGGCATCGCCGACGCCGGCGTCACCTCACTCAGCAACGAGCTGGGTCGAGACGTGCCGATCAGCGAGGTGCTCCCCTCCGTACGCCGGCACCTGGGCGAGCTCCTCTCCTGGCAGCCGTACGACGCCACCCCCGACTACGAGCCCCGCCCCGAACCCGGCCGTGCACCGCTGATCCCGATGCTGACTCCCGGCACCTGATCGACTCAGAACCGGTCGGCGAGCTCGGTCAGCCTGGCGACGTACGCCGGGAAGTCGATCTCGGGCAGGTTGTCCCCGGGGGACATGCAGCCCACGTCGCCGTCGACCTGCTCGCGGAGGATGTCGGCATGGCCGGCGTGGCGCGCGAGGTCGTCGATCACGTGGATCATGATCCGACCGAGCGTGACGTCGCCGCGGTCACCCCACCACGGCACCCGGCCCGGCGCGTCGAGCGGCAGCTGCTCGATCGTCTCGTCGCAGAACGCCTGCACCTGGAGGTACCTCTCGACGATCCCGGCACAGGTCTCGTCCACGGTGGCGTACCAGTCCGCCTGCGGATCGGTGTCGTAGGCGTCGTCCGGCACCAGCCCGCGCAGGTCCTCGAGCGCGCGACCGAAGGTCGGGCCGAAGTAGCCGTACTCGACGTTCATGCAGTGCTTCACGATGCCGATCAGGTTGGTGCCGGTCGGCGTCCGCGGCAGCCGCAGCTCGCGCTCCGGGACCCCGTCGACCTTCAACAGCAACGCCGACCGCTGTGCCGCGAGGTAGTGCTCGAGCGCTTCCTTCATCTCCATGGCCATCGCACCAGTTGATCACCCACCACCCCCGGCGGCGTGTCAGGCGGGCCGGGCAACCATTTGCGTGTTCCCATCGTCTGATCGTTCGGAGGGACGACAGAGAGTGGGGCATTTCGGGTGAGCGACCTGGTCATCGAGACGACCGACCTGCGCAAGGAGTTCCGTAGCCTGCGCGGTGAGACGCGGGTCGCGGTGCAGAGCCTCGACCTCGCGGTCCCCGCGGGCGGCGGGGTGCACGGCTTCCTCGGGCCCAACGGCTCCGGGAAGACCACGACGATCCGGATGCTCCTCGGGCTGGCCCGGCCGACCCGCGGCACGATGCGGCTGTTCGGCCAGCCGGTGCCTCGGCAGCTGCCGCAGGTGATCGGACGGGTCGGTGCGGTCGTCGAGTCCCCGAAGTTCTCACCCAACTTCAGCGGTCGTCGCAACCTGCTGCTGCTCGCGGGCGCCATCGGCGCGCCGACGTCGCGGGTCGACGAGGCGATCGAGACGGTCAAGCTCGGCGGGCGGGAGAAGGACCGCTACAAGGCCTACTCGCTCGGCATGAAGCAGCGGCTCGCGATCGCCGCGACGCTGCTCAAGCAGCCAGACCTGCTGATCCTCGACGAGCCGACCAACGGCCTCGACCCCGCCGGCATCCGCGAGATCCGGGAGACGATCCGCGACCTCGGCGCCTCCGGCGTGACCGTGCTGCTGAGCTCGCACATCCTGGCGGAGGTACAGCAGGTCTGCACCTCGGCCACAATCATCGGCAACGGCAAGCTGCTGGCCTCGGGCACGGTCGACGAGCTGCTGGGCATCGGTACGTCGTACCGGGTGACGGTCCCGGACCGGGACGCGGCGCTCCACGTCCTCATCAAGGCCGGCTTCGCCCCTAGCAACATCGGCGGCGACATCCACGTCGATGCCGAGCAGCCCGGTGACATCACCCGGGCACTCGGCGAGGCCGGAATCTGGTTGACCCAGCTCAGCCCGCTGCGGGTGGACCTCGAGGCCTACTTCCTCCAGCTCACGGAGGCCGAGGAGCTCGGCCAACCCGGCGGACCGGCCGAGCCTGCCGCGTGAACCGCCTGATCCGGGTCGAGCTGACCCGACTCCTCTGCCGCCGGGCCGTCCTGGTGCTCCTCGTCGTGGCGATCGCCCTCCCGGCCGTCATCTGTGTCGCCACCGTCCTCAACACCCGGCCTCCGAGCGGCGAAGAGCTCGCGTACGCCGAAGAGCAGGTCGCCGCCGAGACCGCGCGCCCGGCCACCCAGCGCCAGCTCCAGCGCTGTATCGACAACCCTGAGAGGTTCCTCGGCGAACCGGTGCCGAGCGACGTCGACGCAGCGTGCAACGAGACCTACCTCCCTCAGGTGGAGTGGTACTCCTACTACGACCCCCTGATCCTCGCCGAGGAGGACGAGGGCTCTGGTCTCGCAGTCGTGATCTTGTTGGCGATCCTGATGATGCTGGCGGGCACCACATTCGCCGGCCACGACTGGGCCAGTGGTTCGGTGAGCAACCAACTTTTGTTCGAGCCACGACGACCCCTGGTCTGGGCTGCGAAGGCAGCGGTGGTCACTGCGCTGGCCGGCCTGGTCACCGCGATCGTCGTCACCTGCCAATGGCTGGTGCTGGGCTGGGTGGCGAGCTCCCGAGACATCGTGCTCGGTGACGGCGTACTCCTCGACGGCCTGCAGAGCGGGTGGCGCGGGGCGGGCGTCGCCGCCGGCGCGGCCCTCGCGGGCTACGCGCTGACCATGCTCTTCCGCAGCACGGTCGCGGCACTCGGCGTACTCCTCGCAGCCAGCGTGGCCGGCGGCATCGTGCTCGCTGTGATCGGGGTCGATTCGGTGTGGAACCCGGGCCTGAACATCGCCGCCGTCATCCTCGACGGCGCGAAGTACTACGCCGATGTGCCCTGCTCGGGGGGTGAGTTCGATCAAGGGACCTGCTCGGTCGAGAAGACGCTTCCGCTCGGCCGCGCCCTCTGGTTCGTCGGGACCGGACTGGTGCTGTTCGCCGCCGCCTCGCTCGCGTCGTTCCAGCGACGCGATGTGCCCTGACCGAAGCGGGGTTTCCGACCATCGCGGAGTACCCTTTCCGACGTGTCCGCCCCCGTCCCCGAAGGCCGTAAGCTCCTCCGACTCGAGGTCCGCAACGCGGAGACCCCGATCGAACGGAAGCCCTCCTGGATCAAGACCCGGGCGAAGATGGGCCCGGAGTACACCGCGCTGCAGAGCCTGGTGAAGTCCGAGGGTCTGCACACGGTGTGTCAGGAGGCGGGCTGTCCCAACATCTTCGAGTGCTGGGAGGACCGGGAGGCGACGTTCCTGATCGGTGGCGACCAGTGCACGCGCCGTTGCGACTTCTGCCAGATCGACACCGGCAAGCCGCAGCCGCTCGATCGTGACGAGCCGCGCCGGGTCGCGGAGTCGGTCCAGAAGATGGAGCTGCGCTACGCGACCATCACCGGTGTTGCGCGCGACGACCTCGACGACGGCGGCGCCTGGTTGTACGCCGAGACGGTCCGCGCCATCCACGAGCTCAACCCGGACACGGGCGTCGAGAACCTGATCCCCGACTTCAACGGCATCCCCGAGCTGCTCGAGGAGGTCTTCGAGTCGCGGCCCGAGGTGCTCGCCCACAACGTCGAGACGGTGCCGCGGATCTTCAAGCGGATCCGTCCGGCGTTCCGCTACGACCGCTCCCTCGACGTGCTCACCCGGGCCCGGGCGTTCGGGTTGGTGACCAAGTCCAACCTGATCCTCGGCATGGGCGAGACCCGCGACGAGGTCAGCCAGGCGATGCGCGACCTGCACGCCGCGGGTTGCGAGCTGCTGACGATCACCCAGTACCTCCGCCCGTCCGTGCGGCACCACCCCGTCGAGCGCTGGGTGAAGCCCGAGGAGTTCGTCGAGCTCCAGCAGGAGGCGACCGAGCTCGGCTTCGCCGGCGTGCTCTCAGGACCGCTGGTGCGTTCGTCGTACCGGGCCGGCCGGCTGTACCGTCAGGCGATGGATGCCCGGGCGATCGAGAGCACCGCAACAGCCTGAGCTCCCCCACACCGGATCCCGAAGAAGCAGGCAGGCAACACAGCACAATGGCGAAACAGCCCAAGGCGCCCAAAGAGCCCCTCGACCCGACGACGATGAGCCGACGCCGGCAGATCATCGAGACCTTCAAGATGACCAAGGAGGTCGACCGCGCCGCGCCGTGGTGGATGCTCCTCGCGTTCCTGCTGTTCGGCGGGATCGGCTTCGGTCTCTTCTGGGTGCTGCCCGGCAGCGGGACCATCGGCCTGGTCATGGCGATCATCGGTGGGGTGCTGCTCGGCTTCCTGGGCATGATGATCGTGTTCAGCCGGCGCGCGCAGAAGGCGGCGTACACCCGCATGGAGGGCCAAGTCGGTGCCGGCGCCCGTGCGTTGAGCATGCTGCGCCGCGGCTGGAAGGTCGAGGAGGTCGTCGGCTTCACCAAGCAGCAGGACATGGTGCACCGCGTCGTCGGCCCCCCGGGGATCATCCTGGTCGGCGAGGGCAACCCCCACCGGCTGCGCCAGCTGATGATCAGCGAGCGGAAGAAGCACGAGCGGGTCGCCGCCGACTTCCCCGTGCACGAGGTCCTCGTCGGCAGCGAGGTCGGTCAGGTGCCGCTGCCCAAGCTGGTGCGCCACGTGCAGAAGCTCGGTCGCCAGGTGAAGCCCGCCGACCAGACCGACCTGCTCATGCGGCTGCGGGCGCTCGACGCGGCGCGGCCCAAGGTGCCGCTCCCCCGCGGCCCGGTGCCGACCAGCATGAAGGGCATGCGCGGCAACCTCCGCGGTCGCTGAGCCTTATCGGTAGCCGCCGTCCCCGAGGCCGGCTTCCTCCTCGGTCTCGTTGCCGCCGGTGAGCGGGTTCGCACCCGCGAACCGCTCGAGCACGGTGTCGAGCGCAGCAACGGCCGGCGTGCTGCGGGACGTGAGCGTGCTGAGCACGGTGGTGGGCGCCCCGTCGACGTGCCCGTCGTAGTCGATGTAGAACTCGTGGGCCACCCGTAGCCTCCTCTGGAGGTCAGGCTGACCCGCGCGCCGCTCGGCTAAACGCCCTTGGTCGTCAGGGTCCGGTAGGTGTCCATCGTGACCGTGGCCGTGCCGGCCAGCAGGTCGTGCAGCCCCCGGCCGTCGGAGCGGAACACCAGCGGCGGGAGGACCAGCGCGATCGCGACCTGGCGGCCGAGCAGCGGCAGCGGGTTGGCGAGCCGGCCGCGGCCGCGAGCCGGTACGACGCGCAACCCGGTCAGGAGCTTGCCGAACGAGCCGCCGAGGAGCCACGTGAACAGCGCGGCCTCGAGCACGAAGACGAGCAGCGTGTAGAACTGCGCCGGCGACCCCGGCTCGCCGTACTCGTCGAGGCCGACGAAAAGGATCACCACGAGCGTCGAGGCGATCCAGTCGACGAACAGGGCGAGGATCCGCCGTCCCCACGACGCGGTCGGGAACGGGACGGTGGGCGCGGACTGCTCGGACATCGCGGCCACCCTAGAGGACGGTTCCGCCAAACTGTTACCGGGCCGAAACGCCAGGGATCAGGACCGTAACGCGGGTTGCCTAGCGTCGCGGCATGACTGCGAACATCGTCCGCCTCGGGGCCATCCAAGACGTCGAGGCCTACGTGCCCCCTGCCGTGTCCTTCGATGCGGCCGAGGAGCCGGGCGAGATCTTCGGCAACAACGTCTTCAGCCTAACCGTCATGCAGAAGCGGCTACCGAAGTCGGTCTACAAGTCCGTCGCGGCGACGATCGAGAAGGGCACCGCGCTCGACCCGATCGTCGCCGACGCGGTGGCGTCCGCGATGAAGGATTGGGCGATGGAGAAGGGAGCGACGCACTACGCACACGTCTTCTACCCGCTCACCGGGCTCACTGCCGAGAAGCACGACAGCTTCCTGGAGCCGGTCGGCGACGGTACGGCGATCGCCGAGTTCGCCGGCAAGACGCTGGTCCAGGGCGAGCCCGACGCCTCCTCGTTCCCGAACGGCGGACTGCGCGCGACGTTCGAGGCACGTGGCTACACCGGGTGGGACATCCAGTCGCCGGCGTACGTCCTGGAGAACCCCAACGGCAACACGCTGTGCATCCCGACGGTGTTCGTGTCGATGACCGGCGATGCCCTTGACCACAAGACGCCGCTCCTCCGCTCGCAGCAGGCGATGTCGGTGCAAGCGATGCGCGTCCTGGAGCTGTTCGGCCACGCGGACCCCGACAAGGTGGTGTCCTTCTGCGGGCCCGAGCAGGAGTACTTCCTGGTCGACAACCACTTCTTCCTCACCCGCCCCGACCTTCTCAACGCGGGTCGCACCCTGTTCGGCGCGAAGCCGCCCAAAGGCCAGGAGTTCGACGACCACTACTTCGGGGCAATCCCGGAGCGGGTGCTCGGCTTCATGCACGACACCGAGCGGGCACTGTTCAAGCTCGGCATCCCCGCGAAGACCCGGCACAACGAGGTCGCACCCGCGCAGTTCGAGGTGGCGCCCATGTTCGAGCGGGCCAACCTGGCCTCCGACCACCAACAGCTGCTGATGACGACGTTCCGCACTATCGCGAAGAAGCACGGCATGGAGTGCCTGTTCCACGAGAAGCCGTTCGCCGGCGTCAACGGATCGGGCAAGCACGTGAACTTCTCGTTCGGCAACGGACCGCAGGGCAACCTGCTCCTGCCGGGTGACACCCCGCACGACAACGCCCAGTTCCTCGTGTTCTGCGCCGCCGTGATCCGCGCGGTCCACCTGCACGGCGGTCTGCTCCGGCTGTCGGTCGCATCCGCCTCGAACGACCACCGGCTCGGTGCCAACGAGGCACCCCCGGCGATCATCTCGATCTTCCTGGGCGACCAGCTGGCCGACGTGTTCGACCAGATCGCCAAGGGCGGGGCGACCCAGTCCAAGGAGAAGGGCACGCTGATGATCGGCGTCGACACGCTTCCCGACCTGACCAAGGACCCGGGCGACCGCAACCGGACCAGCCCGTTCGCCTTCACGGGCAACCGCTTCGAGTTCCGGGCTCCCGGGTCGCAGCAGACGGTCGCGGCGCCGATGGTGGTGATCAACACGATCATGGCCGAGGCGCTGGACTACTGCGCGACCACACTCGAGGCGGCAGTGGCCGCCGGCACCGACTTCAACGTCGCGGTGCAGACGCTCCTGGCGGAGATCGTGGCCAATCACGGAGCCGTGATCTTCAACGGCAACGGCTACTCCGAGCAGTGGCAGATCGAGGCGGAGCAGCGGGGTCTGAAGAACCTCAAGACCACGGTCGACTCCCTGCCAGAGCTGATGACGCCCGAGTCGGTCGCGCTGTTCACGACGTACGGCGTCTTCAACGAGCGGGAGCTCGAGTCGCGCTACGAGATCGGGATCGAGCAGTACGTCCTGACTGTCGCCGTCGAAGCCAACCTGACCTCGGAGATCGCCACGACCGTGATCCTCCCGGCAGCGCTGCGCTACCAGACCGAGCTCGCACAGAACGTCGCGGCGCTCAAGGCGGCCGGGGTCGAGGCCGACCTTTCGACGCTGGAGGCGGTGTCCGCTCCCGTCTCGCGTCTCAAGAAGTCTCTGGGCGCGCTCGACGCGGCCATCGCCGGCACCCACGACCATCAGGGGCTCGCCGAGGCGACGTACCTCCGCGACGTCGTCCTGGTCGCGATGGCCGACGTTCGGACGGCCGCGGACTCCCTCGAGGGCCTGGTCGCGGACGACCTGTGGCCGCTGCCGACCTATCAGGAGATGCTCTACATCCTCTGACTCGATCCTCCGGACAAATCCTGTTACATCGCTGAAACATTCCAGTCACTGTCGAGAAACGGCCTGCTCATAGGTTTCGGGCAGCGGTCAGCGCGCAGCGTTGCGCCGGTTACGATGCCCGCTCCGACACCTTGACGTGGCTGGTGACAGCCGATGGAGGAACGAATGTTCAACAACAGCGAAGAACTGCTCAAGTTCATCGCCGACGAAGGCGTCGAGATGGTCGACGTCCGCTTCTGCGACCTGCCGGGCATCATGCAGCACTTCACGGTGCCCGTCTCGTCGTTCGACCAGTCGGTGTTCGACGACGGCCTCGGCTTCGACGGCTCGTCGATCCGTGGCTTCCAGGCCATCAACGAGTCGGACATGGCGCTCTTCCCGGACCCGACCACGGCGTACGTCGACCCGTTCCGGAAGTCGAAGACGCTGAACCTGAACTTCTTCATCCACGACCCGATCACCGGTGAGCCCTACTCCCGCGACCCGCGCAACATCGCGAAGAAGGCGCTCGCCTACCTGAACACGACCGGCGTCGCGGACACCGCGTACTTCGCCCCCGAGGCCGAGTTCTACATCTTCGACCAGGTCCGCTACTCGACCGGCCCGAACGAGGGCTTCTACCACATCGACTCGGTCGAGGGCTGGTGGAACTCGGGCGCCGAGGGCGACAACCTGGGCTACAAGACCCGGTTCAAGGGCGGCTACTTCCCTGTCGCGCCGTACGACCACTACGGCGACCTGCGCGACGACATGTGCAAGAACCTCGAGAACGTCGGTCTCCAGGTCGAGCGCGGTCACCATGAGGTCGGCACCGCCGGCCAGGCGGAGATCAATTACAAGTTCGACACGCTGCTCAAGGCCGCGGACGACGTGATGAAGTTCAAGTACATCATCAAGAACACTGCCTGGGAGCAGAACAAGTCGGTGACCTTCATGCCGAAGCCGATCTTCGGTGACAACGGCTCGGGCATGCATGTGCACCAGTCGCTGTGGAAGGGCGGCGACCCGCTGTTCTACGACGAGACCGGCTACGGCGGCCTGTCCGACATGGCCCGCTGGTACGTCGGCGGCATCCTGAAGCACGCCCCCGCACTGCTGGCGTTCACCAACCCCACGGTGAACTCCTACCACCGCCTGGTGCCGGGCTTCGAGGCCCCGATCTCGCTGGTCTACTCCTCGCGGAACCGCTCCGCCTCGGTCCGGATCCCGATCACGGGCACCAACCCGAAGGCCAAGCGCATCGAGACCCGCTTCCCCGACCCGTCAGCGAACCCCTACCTGGCGTTCTCGGCGCTGATGCTCGCCGGCCTCGACGGCATCCAGAACAAGACCGAGCCGGCCGCGCCGATCGACAAGGACATCTACGAGCTCCCGCCGGACGAGATGGCCGAGATCGCCCAGGTCCCGACCTCCCTCGGTGCCGTGCTCGACGCGCTCGAGGCGGACCACGAGTTCCTGACCGTCGGCAACGTGTTCACGCCCGACCTGATCGACACGTGGATCACCTACAAGCGTGACCAGGAGATCGCACCCGTGCAGCAGCGCCCGCACCCGCACGAGTTCGAGCTCTACTACGACATCTAGAAAAAGGTGCCTCTGACCTGCGGAAACGCAACGGTCAGGGGCCCGTGGTCCGCAACTGGTCCGCAAACGCAACGACGTCCCGCACCGAACACGGTGCGGGACCTCGTTGGTTGCTCTCGGCGCTGACTACGCCCCCGCGATCTTCCTCGGGCGCTGCTCCCCCGCGAGTGCGTCGCGGGTCTCCTGGTCGGCCATGTCGAACAAGTCGGTGTAGACATCCAGAGTGGTGGTGGCTTTCGCGTGCCGCATCCGGCGCTGGACCGTCTTCACGGATCCGCCCTTCGCGATCAGGATGCTGGCGTAGTGGTGGCGCGCGTCGTGGAGGCGGAAGTCCCCCGGCAGGCCCTTCACCTTGCGCCGAGCCGAGCGGATTGCTCGCTGAAGGAGCCACGGCGCAGCCTGGTCACCCCACTCGTTGACGAACAGGTGGGTGTCGCCGGCGTAGCCAGCGGCGATGTGGGCGGTGATCTCCTCAGCCAGCCACGTCGGCACCGGGATCGTGGCGCTGCTCGACCCCGTCTTCAGTGGCTTCTCCGGGTACTGGACGGCCGGCGTGATCGTCTCTTGGAGCGGGTTGACGTCGACCAGCCGCAGACCGCACAGCTCGGCGTTACGCAGTCCGGCGTACGCCGCGATCAGCACCGAGAGGCGGAGGTGGTCGGGCATGGCGTCGGCCAGCTCCCAGATCAGGTCGCTGTCGAGGTACATCGACGGATTCATTGCACCCACTGTGGCGACGACGAGCGCCGCGGCAGGCTTGGCGGTGCGGGCGGGCACGACCCTTCGATCCAGGCTCGGCACCACGCGACTGCGACCGGTGGTCAGCGACGAGGAGGTCGACCACGTCGAGGCCGCTGGTCACTACGTCGATCGTCGACTCCCCTCGCTTGAACCGATGAGCGGTGTTGTTGCGCTCGTCGATCGACGGCGCCAGTTCATAGCCGAGCGACTCGAGAATCCCTGCAGTCTCCGACACGATGCCGCGGGTGGTTTCGATGTGAAGGACGATGTCGACGTCGTTGGTGGGGCGCACGGCATCGATTCCGGCGTGGATGCCGTGCAGTTGAGCCATCAGGCGCCGACGAGCGTCCACTTGTCGTGGGCAGCGCTGCCTCGATCTCGGCGACGTTCGGCCATGGCGCGCCCCAACCACCGACAGGGGTGGCGACGTCGATGGTCGGTCGGGCAGCCACGGAACTCCGCCAGCGCTCGGTCGAGCGCGTCGATTCCTGCTCGGCGTTCGCGGACGTCCAAGGACTCGGCCAAGTCGAGCGCCGCGAGGACGTCGCCGGCCCTTACGAGGTCGCGAACCACATCGAGATCAAAAGAAGTCGCGCGAAGGGTCACGCTCCCGGCGTCGTCGCGAGTCAGGCCGTGACGCGACACCACCGCTTTCACGTCGGTCGTGGCCAGGTAGCCGTCGATTGCCTGCGCTGCTGCCAACCCAAGCCGCTCGGTCGCCGACGAGGTGTCAACCAGCTCGGTTCGCAGCCGCTCCCCCGCGCTGCGATGCGCGACGTACCGGCTCACCCATCCTTCGGGCTCACCGAGGTCGGATGATGAGCTCCCGCAGCTGCTCGAGACGGACTGCGGTGACGGCATGCCCACCCGCGACCGCGAGCTCGAGCGCCTCGTCGACGAGCGCGCCAGCGTCGTTGTCATGGCGCCGAACCGCGAGCTCGCACCGGGCGAGGCGTGCTTCGTATTGCGCCAGGTCCGGCCCCAGAGCGAGGGCTTCATCGATGTGAGTCGCGGCGTCGTCGAGACGGCCCTGGTCGAGCAGCACCAGCGCCAGCCGGGCATGCCCCCAGCACCGGAACAGGACGTTGAGGTGCGCGCCACTGATCCGCAGGCTCTCCTGGAACGCGGCGATCGCGTCGACGGGGTGGTCCAGAGCAGCATGAGCGACACCCAACGCGAGCGACGTGGTGGCCATCGACGCATGGTGTCCGAGACGCCGGCCGAGGGCCAGGCCGGTCTCAGCGTTCAGGAGCGCCTCGTCGGCGCGGCCGCACCCGACCAGCACCTCGGCATGGTGGTAGAGCGTCATCGCTTCACCCTCGGCGTACCCGAGCCGGCGCGCGAGCTCGAGAGCTGCGCTCGTCTCCTCCAACCCCTCCAACGGACGGCCGGCGAAATGGAGACCATATCCCCGGGTCGACCGCGGCCACACCACGCGCAGCAGGTTGCCGCTGTCGGTGAAGAGCCTGGCGGCACGGTCGAACTGCTCGATGCCCCCGATGATGTCAATGCCGAAGGTGGTCATCGCCCGGGCCTCGACGATGTCGGCCATCCCGGCGGCGTCACCCACGGAGGTGAACAGACCGAGCGCCTCGCCGAATCCATCCTCGGCGAGCTCCGGCCGGCCTATGTTCATGTCTACCAGCGCGCGGACGTAGGTCGCGCGCGCCCGCGCACCGGGATCGTCACCGGCTTCTGCGAGCGCAAGGTCCGCCAGCTCGCGCGCGCGGAGCAGATCCTCTGCGCCAAAGCTCAACTGGGCGAGCCGAGTCAGGAGACGGGAGCGTGCAGGGCGTTCGGTCGTCGCGGCGAGAGCGTTACGCAGGTCGTCGCGAGCCCCATCGAAGACGCCCTTGCGGGCCAGTGTCTCGGCTCGCACCTCCAGGAGGGTGGCGCGGACCCGAGACGGTGGGTCGAGCGCCAGTCCCTCGGAGGCGAGCTGCTCAGCCTCATCGTCCGCGAACCGGTCGATGCGTGCCTTCGCTGCCGTCGCGTACGACGATGCGGCGGCCGCGGTGTCGCCCGCACCGGCCTGGTGGCGAGCCAGCTCCTCCACGGGCCCGTCATCTCCGGCCAGAGAAATGGCGAGGCGATGGTGGAGCCCGGCCTGTTCCACGGGATCAAGGCGGTCGCGGATCGTCTCGCCCACGAGGTCGTGATCGACCCGGAAGCCCTGGGCGTCGTGGCCCACCATGTGGTTGCGGGCCAGGTCGCGGAGCATCCCGATCGCATCGTCCACGGACACCCCGCCGGCAACCGCCAGGAGCCGGACCGGCACTGGACGCCCCACCAAGGACAGGGCCGCGAGCAGGCGGCGGGCATCGCGGGGAAGACGCTCGAACTGTCGCCACACCGCGTCCCGCTGGCCGGCGCGGGCCAGGTCGCGCACGCGGTCCGGTGGGGGTTCCTCGACCACGTCCCAGCCGCCGGACGCGTTGCGCCGCAGCAGGCCCTCGGCCTCCAGGCTGCGTAGGACCTGCAGCACCGCGAACGGCGTACCGTCGGTGTGCTCGGAGAGCGCAACGGCCATGGCCGGCGAGGTGACGAGCTCCTCCAGCGCGCCGGTGTCGAGTGCACCAAGGGGCACCTCGACAGGCCTGGTCTCGCCGACCGCCGTCAGGAACCGGGACACCGGCGTGTCCTCGGCGACCTCCTCAGGGCGATAGGCGAAGACCATCGCCACGTCCGAGCTCCGCCCGACTAGCAGCGCCAGCAGGTCGAGGCTGCTCGAGTCGGCCCACTGGAGGTCGTCCACGACGACCAGCGAGGGTGCTGTCGCCTCGATGATCCGGAGGAGACCCTGCTGGACCAGCGCCCGCCGGGACTGGGGGTCGGCAGCTGGTCCCGTCGGGTCGAGGTCGGGCACAACGTCGGCCAGGGCGGCGACGGTGGTGGCACCCAGAAGCTGGTGCGGATCCACCTCGGTCGCCGGTGGCGTCTGCACCAGCGCCCGCGCCAGGCTCCAGGGCTCCTCGCGCTCCGGAAGGACGGCTCGGGCGAGGAGCACCGGCCGCGCGGTCTGACCGCACAGGGCGTCGAGGAGGCGTGACTTCCCCCAGCCGGAGCGGCCGGAGACGACCGCGATCCGCTGGTGGCTGCCCAACGCGAGAAGTTCGTCGAGCTCCCGGTCTCGGCCGACCAGCGGGGGCAGGTCTGACGGGGGTCGCGGCCTCGGCGCCACCGTCCGGGCCGGCAGTGTCCCGTGCAGCAGCTGGTCGTAGAGGGCCACCGCCTCCGTGGAGGGGTCGATACCGAGCTCGTCGGCGAGCATCCGGCGCAGGTCGAGGTAGGCCGCGACGGCCGCAGCCTGATCCCCCTCGGCGGCGTACGCCCGCACCAGCAGCAAGTACGCCGCCTCGCGCAGCGGCTGGCGCGCCACCGCCTGTGCAGCCAGGGCGACGGCCTCGCGGGCGTTCCCGGTGGCGAGCAGTCCGCCCGCGCCGATCTCCAGGGCGTCCTGGTGGAGCCGCTCGAGCCGGTCACGGTGCGGTCGCGCCCAGTCGGAGTACGCGTCCTCGGCGAGGGGTTCGTCCCACAGCTCAAGCGCAGCCTGCGACGTGCGGACCGCAATGGCGTCGTCGTCTCGCAATCTGGGCGGCTCGGGCCTGGTCGACGAGCTCCTCGAAGCGCTCGACATCGACGAGGACGTCGGTCCCGCTCTGGAGCACATAACCCCCGCTCGCGGTCTGGAGGACCTCGGGCTCCCCCAGCGCCCGGCGGGCCCGGTTCACCACCACATTGAGGTTGGTCGCGGGATCGGCCGGCAGCTGCTCTCCCCACAGTGCCTCGATCAGCGCGTCCCGAGACACCACGCGGCCGCGCTCGGCGGCGAGGATCCGGACCAGCTGGCGGACGCGCCGACCACCGAACTCCGCGGTCTCGACCGCGCGGCCACCGCGGCGTACGGCGAACCTGCCCAGCAGGTCGATCTCCACCTGGACATCGTGCCCGCTTCCGCTATCCGGCCGCTACGTCACCGCTACCGCGCCCCGGGAGCGTGGGCATCGTCCACGAATCACCACCCGAAGGAGTCCCATCATGACCATGACCACACGAGGCGAGACTTTCGATGCTCCGACCACTGTCCTGAAGGACATCTCCGGCGACTACAGCATCGACCCCGCACACACCCGCCTCGGCTTCGTCGCGCGGCACGCGATGGTGGCCAAGGTCCGCGGCGCGTTCACCGAGTTCTCCGGCACCGCCCACGTCGACACTGCCGACCCGAGCAAGTCCTCGGTCTCACTCACCATGGTCGCGAAGAGCATCACCACCGGCCAGCAGCAGCGCGACGACCACCTCCGCTCCGGAGACTTCTTCGACAGTGAGCCGCACCCGGAGATCACCTTCGTCTCGACCTCGGTTGACCGCGACGGCGACGGCGACCAGTGGTCGATCACCGGCGACCTGACCATCAAGGGCGTCACCCGGCCGGTCAGCGTGGACTTCACGTACACCGGCTCGGCCAAGGACCCGTACGGCAACGTTCGGATCGGCTTCGAGGGCGAGGCTGCCATCAACCGCCGCGACTGGGGCCTGACCTGGAACGCCGCGCTCGAGACCGGCGGCGTCCTGGTTTCGGACAAGGTCAAGCTCGAGTTCGACGTCTCTGCGATCAAGGGCGGCTGACCGCTCGAAAGACCGAAGTCCACCGCACAAAAGAATCGGACAGACCGAAGATTGGAGATCGAAACATGACGACAGGACAGCCGGCGGTCGACAACGGCGTCAACATCGAGGCGCTGCGCGACGCCCGGGCCGCGATCAATGAAACGCCCGAACTCGCCGAATTCGAGTGGCGCTCGTCCGTGACGTGGATGAACGGCACGCACAGCCGCTCGGATGTGGAGTCCTTCTACGGGCTCAACGACGAGCAGGTACACCACACCTCGTTCAGCTTCGATGCCGACCACCCGCTGCAGTTCGCGGCCGAGGACAAGGGGATCACGCCCATCGAGTACGTGCTCGTTGCGCTGGGGAGTTGCCTGACCGGCGGCATCGCGTCCATCGCCTCGCAGCGCGACATCCAGCTCACGTCCGTGAAGGCCACGCTCACGGCTTCGCAAGACCTGCAGGGCATCCTCGGTGTCGACCCGGACGTCCCCAACGGCTTCGGTGGCGTCACGGTGAACTACGAGGTCGATGCCGACGCCACCCCTGCGGAGATCCAGGCACTGGTCGCCCAGTCGCAGAAGCGATCCGCGGTCTACTCCATCCTGACCAACCCGACCGACGTGACGGTCAGCGTCGGCTGATGCCCACGACCACCGTGGTGGTGATCGGCGCCGGCCACTGCGGGCTGGCGATGAGCCGCCTCCTCACCGAGCGTTCCATCGACCATGTGGTCCTGGAGCGCGGAGAGGTGGCGAACTCGTGGCTCACTCAACGCTGGGACTCACTGCGACTGCTCACCCCCAACTGGATGACTCGCCTTCCGGGCTTCGCGTACGACGGGGACGAGCCGGACGGATACCTGTCAGCAGCCGAGGTCGCTCAACTCGTGCGCGACTATGCGTCGGCCTCGGCGGCGCCGGTCCTGACCGGGATCATGGTCACCGCCCTCTGCCCTTCGGAGGACGGCTTCGTGGTGGAGACCGATTCCGGCGAGTGGGCGGCTCGCGCGGTGGTGGTCGCCGTCGGCGCCACGGCCTCGGTGCCCCATCCGCTCGCGGCACGGCTGCCCCCAGAGGTCGTGTCGGTCGCCGCGATCGACTACCGGAACCCGGGGCAGCTGCCCGACGGCGGGGTCCTCGTCGTCGGGGCGTCGGCCAGCGGCGTACAGATCGCCGAGGAGGTGCACCGCAGCGGTCGGCCGGTCACGGTCGCAGTCGGCGAGCACGTGCGCGTGCCGCGTCGCTACCGCGGGCGCGACATCCTCTGGTGGATGGACGCTTCGGGCATCCTTGACGAGCGGGCCGAAGAGATGGACGACCTGGTTCGCGCCCGAAACCTGCGCTCCATGCAGCTGGTCGGCTCCGATCACACGGTCGACCTCAACTCGCTCCAGGCGTTGGGGGTTCGCGTGGTCGGCAGGCTGGGTGGCCTCCGCGACGGCCAGGCTCAGTTCGCCGGCTCGCTGCGCAACGTCTGTGCCCTCGCCGACCTCAAGCTCAACAGGTTGCTCGACACGATCGACGAGTACGCCGGCGGCGAGGGCGAGCGTCCTGCGCCGACGGCCGTGGCGGAGGTGCCGCTGGGGACCGACCTGTGGCGCGGGGAGATCCGGTCGGTCGTGTGGGCCACCGGCATCAAGGCGGACTACTCGTGGGTGGACGTTCCCGTGTTCGACGTACGCGGCCGTCTCAAGCACGAGGGTGGGGTGGCTGACTGGCCTGGGCTCTACGTCATCGGCATGCCGCTGCTTCGGCGGCGCCGGTCCACCTTCATCGACGGGGCGTCCGCGGACGCGGCGGACCTGGCCGCCCATCTCGCTGGCCATCTGAACGGGCGCGCGAGCGTGAGCGCCTCGTGACGCGCGCGGAGGAGCTCGAGACCGACTACCTGGTGGTCGGTGCGGGCGCCGGCGGGATGGTCTTCACCGACCAGTTGCTCGCACACAGCGCTGCGACCGTCACCATCGTGGACCGCCGTCATGCGCCGGGCGGGCACTGGGTCGATGCCTATCCCTTCGTGCGGCTGCACCAGCCCTCGGCGTTCTACGGCATCAACTCGCTGCAACTGGGCCACACCACGCTCGACAGCGCGGGGACGAACGCGGGCTACTACGAGCTCGCCGGTCGCGACGAGATCTGCGCGCATTTCGAGCGCGCCATGCACCGGCACTTCCTGCCGACCGGTCGCGTGCAGTACTTCCCCAACTGCGACTACGTGGGCGAGCACCGCTTCGTCTCGCGGCTCACCGGCGCCTCGCACGAGGTCCGGGTACGCCGCAAGGTCGTCGACACCGGCTATCTCGAACCCGCGATCCCGGCGACCTCCCGCGCGCCGTTCGAGGTCGCACACGGTGTCGCCTGTGTGCCGGTCGGAGCACTGGCCCGCCTCGACGAGCGGCCGGAAAGGTACGCGATCATCGGTGGCGGCAAGACCGCGCTTGATGCGTGCGTCTGGTTGCTCGAGCAGGGCGTGCCGGCGGACCGCATCTGCTGGGTCAAGCCGCGCGAGGCGTGGTGGATCAACCGGCACTTCCAGCAGCCCTACACCCTGGCTCCGGAGTTCCACCGCGGTTCTGCGCTGCAGTTCACGGCGATTGCTGAGGCCGACTCGATCGACGACGTGTTCACCCAGCTCGAGGCCGACGGATATCTCATGCGCGTCGACCGGGACGTCGCGCCGACCATGTTTCGCGGGGCCGTCTCCAGCGAAGCCGAGATCGCGCTGCTGCGACAGATCGAGAACGTCGTTCGTCTGGGGCGGGTGCGACGGATCGAGCGCGACCAGATCGTGCTGGAGCACGGCAGCGTCCTGACGAGTCCCCACACGCTTCATGTCCACTGCGCGGCCGGGGCCCTCCCGCGGCGACCCCTCCGTCCCATCTTCGAGTCCGGCCTGCTCACCATGCAGCCGTTCGCATGGTCCTTCGCGTGCTACCTGTTCGGCACCCTCGGAGTCATGGAAGCTGCCGTCGAGAGCGACGAGGAGAAGAACGCGATGTGCTCGCCCATCCCTTACTGGGACCGAAATGTCGACTTCCTGACGTCCATCCTCGCGACCCTGGAGGGCGAGCGCACCCGACGCAGGCACCCTGTTCTCGACGAGTGGATGAGCACTACCCGGCTGAACCCGTTCAACGAGGTCTCCTCGGACCACAACGACCCCGTTGTGATCGAGTCGCGTGCCCAGATCAGGAAGCTGGCGCCACAGGCCGTCGCGAACCTTCAGCGGCTGTTGAGCCAGCCAGACTGATTTCTAGACCACCGGCAAGACCGTCGAGTCCCATCGCGGCAGCCACGCCCAGTAGCAGCCAGCCGATGGGATTCACCGGGACCTTCACCGCCAGGACCACCCCGACGATGAGGAACATGGTCAGCGCGCCGAAGTTCCAGGCGAGCTCCGCCGCTTCATCGCCGTATGCCCCACGCGACTCGAGCAGGAGGATGCCGGGGACGGCGAGAGCGATCACCGATCCACTGCACCAGGCCACGGCCCGCGAGCTGGGAGCGAGCTGCCAGGCCGCCATGGCCGCGATTGTCCTCGCCGGACAGGCCCGTGCCTCTACGCATCGTCATCTGCCCGGCAGGCCGGGACCAAGGTTCCCGAGCGGCCGGGACGAGGTGGCCTTGTGGCTTGGGACGGCTGATGTCGACCATCAGGAGCGGGGGGCAAGACAGGTGGGAAAGCCGTGAAGCGAAGCCACAACCGCGAGGACTCTGGCGAGGAACTCGCCAGACGAAAAGGACTGTTCTTCGTCCTGGCGGCGGCGGCAGTGCCTGCCGTCGGCGGTCTCGTTGGTTGCGGGTCCGACGAGAGCGGGGGAGCCTCGGGCCACGCTCTCGGAGTCGAGTGCTGCCTCCGATACGAGCGACTCCCCCACCGAGGACGCCGACGACTCGCCGCTCGACCCCAACCCCTTCGGCGGCGACGAGTCCTGGATTGCGTACCAGTCGAGCCGCCTTTCTGACCGGTCAGCTCGCCGACGCCGACGGAACCACGGTCACTGCCGAGGCTGTCTACATCGCACTGCGACAAGGGGCGTGAGCTCCGCTTCTATCCCCACCCGAAAGAGGACCGACATGAGTACTGCCCATCGGGCGCTAGGCGTGGCGCGTCGTTCTCCTGCCCTGGTCGCCGCGACAGCGCTGCTCCTGCTCGGAGCATGTGGTGACGACGCCGACGAGCCCTCTGACAACCCGACGACCGCGGCGGCGCCGGCTGGACCGACGTACAGCACGACAGCGTTCGTCATGCCCTTCGACGTCACAGTGCCCGAGTGGCTGCCGTCCGAGGTGACCACTGACGCAACCAACTTCGTCACCTGGGACCCCCAGCTAGGGGAGGAACCGGCTGTGCGGTTCCTCGTCCCCGTGGAGGTCTACCAACCAGGAGACACGGACCCCACGCCTCCGCCAGCGGACTACCTCGCTTACCTCCTGTCGCAGAGCGAGCACGGCGCGACCTTCACCGACACCACCGAGACGACCGTCGGCGGCGAGCCGGCCACCCTGGTGACAGCCTCGGCCGCTGACGCGCTGGACGGGTCGCTGGGCTGCCCGGCCGAGGGCCTCGAGGCAGCGGACTGTTACGGCGTGCCGGAGCTCGCTCTGCGAATCGCGGTCGTGGACCTCGGCGACACGACTCTACTCGTCTGGCTCCGCCACAGCGGGGCGCCCGACAGCGACGACGCTGCCCAGGAGTTCGCGGCGTTCGAGGAGATGCTCGGGACCGTCACTTTCCGGGACGAGCCAGCACCGTCGACGGACCCGACGGAAGCAGTGTCCACTGCCCTTGACGGGACGTGGACGAAGAGCATCACCGAGGACGAGCTGGCGAGCTCTCCGCTCCTCTACGACCCCGACGAGGTCAACGATCAGAACTGGGGAGCCTTCACCTTCACTCTCGGAAACGGCGAGTTCACCTTCAGCCAGACGAACCCGCGGGACGAGTACTCGATATCGGGCAGGTTCGTCATCGAGGATGAGGCCCTACGCCTCACCCTCGACAACGGCGAGGCGTTCGCGATGCGTTACTCGATCGACGGCGACGAGCTCGTGCTCGAGCGCGACGACTCGCTCGGGGTGTCCCCGACACCGTACGTGCTCAAGCCCTGGGCGAAGATCGGCTGAGGGACGGACACGACCATGGCCCGATCCTTGGTGCCGTGCCCCTGCTGATCGTGCTCGCAGGGCCCTCGGTTCCTGCGCAGACGACGACGGTGAGCCGACGGCCGCCGATCCGATCTTCCACTCCGCCTCCCCCTCGATCGCCGTCGATCCAGCGTCGGAGCCTTCGCTCGAGGGCAGATTTTGGTCGACGGAGACCGGAAGCTGGCACTGGTCTGCTGGGCGAGGGGGCGCCGACCGTGCTTCTGGAGACCGGTGGGGTCAACATCTACGAGTGGACGGGCTCTGGGGTGGCCGGAGCACTCGCCGGCAGCACTCGGGTGTGCACCTACGACCGCGCAGGCACCGGCCGGAGCGATCCCGCGCCCACCGAGCGGCGGGACGCTGATGACGTGGTCACGGAGGCGGACGCGCTGCTCGAGGCGGCCGACCTCACAGGACCACTCGTGCTCGTCGGCCGGTCGTTCGGCGGCATGATCGTGACGCACTACGCGGAGGCGATCCCCGAGGACGTGATCGGCGTCGTCGTGATCGGCGTCGTCGTGCTCGACGCCCCGGCCCCCTCGGCGGAGTTCACGCCCGAGAGCGAGCCCGAGCTCGTCTGGGACTTCCCCGGCAACACCGAGCGCCTCGACGTCGTGGGTGGCTTCGAGGACCGGTTCGCGAAGGACCAGGTCGCTCAGCCCAAAGCCACGCGGTGTCCACGATGTGCCACCGTTCGGGCGGCTCCTATCGTCCCCTCATTCCCCGCGAAAAGAGGAGCGAGATGAACCGGACGGCAACCGTAGTCAGGCAGCGCATCATCGGCCTCATCGCTATCTGCGCAGGTGCGGCATCCGGTTGCAGCGACTCCTACAAACCCGTCTCCGGGGACCGCGGCACCCTCACCATCTACTCCAGCCTGCCGCTTCAAGGCGACGCGCAGCCGCAGTCGGAGGACATCGTACGAGCACTGGAGATGGCGCTCGACGACACGAACGGTGAGGCGGCCGGCTACGAGATCAGATATGTGTCGCTCGACGACTCCAGTGCCCTGCTCGGTGCCCCCGATCCGGAGCTCATCGAGACGAACGCCCGTCGCGCCGCTGCGGACCCGAGCACGATCGCCTACATCGGCGAGTTCAACAGCTCCGCGACGGTCGTCTCCCTGCCGATCCTCAACGAGGCCGGCATCCTGCAGGTCTCGCCATCCAACACCCTCGTTGGCCTGACACGCTCCAACGGAGCACCTACGGGCGAGCCCGGCATCTTCTACCCGACTGGCGAACGCACCTTCGGACGCGTCGTACCCGCTGACCATGTCCAAGCCGGAGCGGTCGTGAGCTACCTCCAGGTCCAGAACTGCAGCAATGTCTTCATCATCAGTGACGGCGAACCGTTCTACGGACAGGCAATCGCAAGCCAGGTCGAGCGGTACGCCGAGGACCAGGGCCTCGAGGCGCTCGACAACACAGCCATCGACCTGACGGCCAAGAACTTTGCCCGCCTCGGCCACGATATGCGAGTCGCTGGGGCCGACTGCATGTTCTTCGGCGGTCGCACCCAGAACCGGGCGGTGGACTTGACGCTCGACGTTGCCGCGACCAATCCCGCGATCAGGATGTTCTTCCCCGACGGGTGTGCCGAACTGGCGTTCACCGAACACGTCCCGGCAGACATCGAATCGCGTGTGTTCATCACGAACCCGACGCTCGATCCCGCTGGCTACCCGGAAATGGGCCAGGCGTTCTTCGAGAACTTCAGGGCCGAGCACGGGACAGATCCTGAGCCCTACGCGATCTACGGGTACGAGGCGATGAGCGTCGTACTCGACGCGATCGAACGAGCCAGCGATGACGCGGCACCGACCGCCGAAGGTCGTCAGGCGGTGATCGCCGCCTTCTTCAATACAAGGGACCGTCAGTCCGTGCTCGGCACCTACGACATCGATCCCTACGGCGATACGACGCTCACAAGCTACGGCGGATACGTGGTCGAGGACGGCCGAGTCGTCTACCACCAGAGGATCCAGGTAGAAGTCGCCGAGCCCGTCGTTGGACCGGAGCTCACCGACCGGCAGCACTGATCTGGACGACCTCCCTCAACAGAAAGTCGCCGGCGCCTTGGGGAAACGCCGGGGACGGCAGCCCCAAGACGATGGCGGCGACCGGGACCACCGCTGCGCTACAGGCGGCCCACACGGCTCGGTGTGCTGCGTTCCGTAGCCGAGATCCAACGCACAGAAGGCCGCAAGATCTTTCTAACCGGTCACGTTGCCGACGCAGAGGAAATCACGGTCACTGCCGACGCCGTCTACATCGCACTTCGGCAATAGGTGCACTCGGTCCTCGGAGTGTCAGCCCTCTCCCCCGCCGGCTCCGACAACCGCGCCGCCGAAACTCACTTTCGCAGCGGGTGATCTGCGCAGTTGCCACGGAATGACCTAGAGAACGGCCGACTTCTAGACCAATCTAGGCGGACGGCTTACCTCAAGGACCCCTGCAAGAAGGGGTTAACCTGTTACAAGCCCGGTACAAACCTTCGGCGTGTGATCGTCGTGGGCCGGGACCGAACATCCGGCGCTTGACCGAGCACACCACCGGACCGAGGATCTGTCGCTACCGATACCGCCGGAGCACTCCGGGGCGGACCGCCTCAAGCCAGCGCGAGGAAGAGCTTTTCCATCTTCTTGACGTCCACGCCGTCAAGACCCTCGTCGGACTCGGTGAGACACTGCTGCAGGCCGGTGGCGACGATGGCGTAGCCGGCGCGCGAGAGCGCCTTATTGACGGCGGCCAACTGGGTGAGGACGGACTCACAGTCCGATCCCTCTTCCATCATCCGGATCACGCTGGCGAGGTGGCCGTTGGCGCGCTTCATGCGGGTGATGATCGCCTTGACCTCGGTGGGTTCGAGGTCCATCAGCTGTTCTCCAATGCGGCTAGGGCCACGGTCAGCCGCTGTCGTGCATCGGTCGCGACGGTGCGGAGGGTGTCGCCGGCGTGGCCAGCGAGGGACATCATGGCGTCGGGGTCGAAGGCCTCGACGACGGTGGTGGTGTCGTCGACGGCCCGGACCACGACGTTGCAGGGCAGCAGCGCGGCGATCGAGGGTTCCGCCTGTAGCGCCTGGTGGGCCAACTGGGGGCGGCAGGCCCCCAGAATCACCTGGGGTGCGACGTCGACGTCGAGCTTCGCCTTCAACGTGGCCTTCAGGTCGATCTCGGTGAGGATACCGAATCCCGCAGTCGCGAGCTCGGCGCGCACCGCCTCGACGGTCTCGTCATAGGGGCGGCGCACCGTGGTTTCGAGCGTGTACTGCGTCATAAGTCATTTCCTCCCGGGTACCAATCACGAGGTCCGTAGTTGGCCTGCACCCACCACTATAACCCCCCTGGGGGATATGTTAGGTTGTAGGGAGTATCCCCCCGGGGGGTTGTGTTGTGCAACTCGACCACCCAGAAGAGGAGTCCCCTCCATGCGTGAGACCACCGTCGACCAGCTCGCTGCGGCGCTCGATCAGGGCGCGACCGTAGTAGACGTCCGAGAGCCTGCCGAGTTCCGCGAGGGCCATGTGCCCAGTGCGACCAACATCCCGATGGGTCAGTTGACCGACCGCCTAGGTGACCTCGACCAGAACCGACCGGTGCACGTGGTGTGCGCCTCGGGCAACCGCAGCAGCGCAATGGCCGATGTCCTGACCGCCAACGGCTTCGACGCGATCAACGTCGCCGGCGGCACCAGCGCCTGGATCCGCTCCGGGCGACCGATCGAGAAGTGAGGCGAACATGACTGACGGCACCACCACCGAGACACCTGCGCCAGCCTCGGCGACCGAGGAGGCCGAGCAGCGGCCAGCCGAGGGGCTGACCGTCAGGACTCTGGAGACCCCATCGCTCGGTGACCGCACCTACGTGGTCCACGACAGTGAGGTCGCCCTCGTGATTGACCCTCAGCGCGACATCGATCGCGTCCTGGAGATTCTCGAGGCCGACGGGGTCCGGCTGACCCACGTCTTCGAGACCCACATCCACAACGACTACATCACCGGGGGCCTGGCGCTCGCCCAGGAAACCGGGGCGGCGTATCTGGTCAACGGCGAGGACGAGGTGTCCTTCGACCGCACCACCGTCACCAACGGCGAGGTCGTCGAGGTCGGCGACCGGATGCGCGTCCGCGCGATCGCCACCCCCGGGCACACCTTCACCCACCTGTCCTACGCGCTCTCAGTCGACGGGCTCAACGGCGAGGAGCCGTACGCCGTCTTCACCGGCGGCTCGCTGCTGTACGGCGCCACCGGACGGCCCGACCTGCTCGGCGAGGAACACACCGACGCCCTGGTGCGCCATCAACACGCCTCGGCACACAAGCTCGCCGAGCAGCTGCCCGATGACGCCGAGGTGTACCCGACCCACGGGTTCGGGTCCTTCTGCTCGTCCACGCAGTCCGACGCCACCTCCTCCACGATCGGCGAGGAGAAGAAGGCCAATCCGGTGCTGACCCAGGACGAGGAGACCTACGTCCGCGAGCTGCTCGAGGGTCTCGGCGCGTGGCCGGCGTACTACGTGCACATGTCCCCGGCCAACGCTGCCGGCCCGTCCGCTCCCGACCTCTCCCCCGTGCTGGAGGCCGACGAGACCGAGCTGCGGCACCGGATCGAGGCGGGCGAGTGGGTGGTCGACCTGCGCAACCGCAAGGCCTTCGCCGCCGGGCATGCCCCCGGCACGTTCAACTTCGGCCTCGACGGCGCGTTCTCGACTTACCTGGGCTGGCTGATCGAATGGGGCACCCCGGTGACCCTGCTCGGAGAGACCGCCGAGGATGTCGCCACTGCCCAGCGCGAGCTGGTCCGGATCGGCATCGACCGACCGGCC
The DNA here is from genome assembly GCA_963846535.1 of uncultured Actinomycetota bacterium. Taxonomy (GTDB): domain Bacteria; phylum Actinomycetota; class Actinomycetes; order Propionibacteriales; family Nocardioidaceae; genus Nocardioides. Next base: position 101,116 of record CAWJWK010000003.1, on the reverse strand, counting down.
GCCCAGGCCACCGGCGGACCGCAGCACTGGGCAGATGGCGAGCCTGGCAGTTTCCCCAGCGCCACCTTCGCTGACCTGGCGCAGGTGCGCCACCACCGCGACGTCGTCGTGCTCGATGTGCGCCGCGCTGACGAGTACGAGGGAGCCGCGATCGCCGGTGCGGTCAACATCCCGATCCACGAGCTGCCCCGCCGCGTCGCCGAGGTGCCGGCCGGTGAGGTGTGGGTGCACTGCGCCAGCGGCTATCGCGCCTCGGTCGCCGCCTCGTTCGTCGCCGCCGCCGGCCGCACCCCGGTCGCCATCGACGACTCCTTCGAGAACGCCGAGAAGGTCGGTCTGCACCTGGTGAGCCCCGATGGCGACACCACCGACACCACCGAGGGCGCCGAAGGGCCCGACGCCTGAGATGACCCTGCTTCTCGCCGTCGCCGCCGGCGTGCTCATCGGCCTGTCCCTGGGGGCACTCGGTGGCGGCGGCTCGATCCTGGCCGTGCCGGTACTGGTCTACATCCTCGACCAATCCGCCTCCCAGGCGACAACCGGATCGCTGGTGGTCGTCGGCGTCACCTCCCTGATCGGGGCGGTCGCCGCACACCGCGCAGGCAACGTCCTGCTCGGCCGCGGCCTCGTCTTCGGTTTGGTCGCCATCGGCGGGGCGGTGCTGGGAGCAGAGGCGTCCACCCGGGTCTCCGAGGACGTCCTGCTGGGCGCCTTCGCGGCCCTGATGCTGCTGGTCGGCGGCCTGCTGGCCCGGCGCCAGTTGCGTCACGGTCGCGAAGGCGGCCCCCGGCACGCCGCACGGCCCACCCTGGACGACCCGATCATCACGTTCAGCCCCACCTTCGCCTGCCAGTGCCCCCGGGCGCTCAAAGTGCTCATCACCGCCACTGTCGTCGGGGCCCTGACCGGCTTCCTGGGCGTGGGCGGCGGCTTCCTCGTCGTACCCGCCCTCCTGCTCGCCCTCGCGCTGCCGATGGAGTACGCCGCCGGCACGTCACTGGTCGTCATCACCATCACCAGCGCCGCAGCGCTGGTCGTCCGGGCCGGTTCTGGCGCCCCGCCGGACTGGACGTCCGTCGCCGTCCTCACCGCGACGTCAGCGGCAGCAGCCGTCGCAGGAGCACGGCTCGCCGACCGCGTCGAAACCAACCGACTCCAGGCCGCCTTCGCCGGTCTGGTCCTCGGCGTCGCCGTCTACACCGCCGCCCGCGCGGTCCCCGCCCTCCTCTGATCACACCCATCGCTCACCCCCCACCGAACGGAACATCCATGAGCACCACCGCCTCCTTGCCAACGGGCGCCTCCGCTGACTTCACCCCCGGCTTCCGCCCCGGACCACTCGGCCGCCTCGGCCTCTGGGTGACCAGCCACGCCAAGCTCGTCACCGGCGTCTGGCTGCTGCTGATCGTCGGCCTGGGCGCCTTCGCCCCCCAGGTCGAGCACAACCTGTCCGGCGCCGGCTGGCAGGCCGACAGCTCGGAGTCCGTCGCCGCGCGCGAGCTCGCCCAGGAGAGCTTCGGCGGCAACGCCTCCTCGGCCATCCAGGTCGTCGTGCACTCCACCGACGGCCCCGTCACCGAGGGCTCCGGCGCCGAGGTCCTCGCCCAGGTGACCCGGATGCTCGAGGCCGAGCCCCGCATCGCTGACGTGGTCGCGCCGACGCCCGGCGCGACCATCAGCCAGGACGGCAGCACCGCCATCATCCTCGCGGGCGCGGGCGCCGACACCAACGAGATGGTCCGTGTCGCCACCGACCTCAAGGGCGACCTCCAGGACCTCTCCGTCGAGGGCATCCAGGTCAACCCGACCGGGTCCTCGCTGCTCTGGTCGGACTTCAACGAAGCCAACCTCGAGGCGATGCTCAAGTCCGAGATGGTCTCCTGGCCCGTCACCATGGCGATCCTCGTGCTCGCCTTCGGCGCGCTGGTCGCCGCCGGCCTGCCGCTGATCCTGACCCTCGCCGGCCTCGTCGCCTCCGCCGGCTCCCTGGTCCTCATCAACGAGCTCGTCCCGGTCTCGATCTGGGCGATGAACTTCGCGATGATGTTCGCCCTCGCGCTCGGCATCGACTACGCGCTGTTCCTCGTCGTCCGCTACCGCGCCTCCCGCATGGGGTCAGGCAACTCCGCACGCCAAGCCGTCGCCGAGACCATGGACACCGCCGGCAAGGCCGTTCTCCTCTCGGGCGCCACCGTCCTGATCTCACTGTCGGCGGTGATGCTGGTGCCCTCGCCGTCCTTCCGCTCGATGGCAGGCGGAATCATGCTCTCGGTCGCCTTCGTCCTGGCCGCCACCCTCACCCTGCTGCCTCTGGTGCTGTTCAAGCTCGACCACAAGATCAACAAGCTGTCCCTTCCCTGGGTCAAGACCGGGGAGCACCGCTCCCCGAAGTTCGCCGCCTGGGGCGAGCGACTCTGGAAGCGCCCCGTCGTCTGGGGCCTGAGCGCGCTCATCGTGCTGCTCGCCCTGGCCGCACCGATCATCGGACTCAAGACGGCCATGCCCTCCATCAAGGTCCTGCCCGAGGACGCCAGCGCCCGGATCGGCTACGACCTGGTCCAGGAGTCCTTCGGTGAAGGTGCGCCCGGCACGCTCCAGATCGTGACGAAGGCCGCCGACGCCGACACCGCGAAGACCGTGCTCGCCTCCGACCCCGGCATCGCCGGGGCGATGCCGGCAATGCCGGCAGCCGACGACAGCGGGCTGGTCCTCATCCAGGCCGTGCCGACCGTCGACCCGTCCGACCCCGTCCTCAGCGACACCGTCGACCGCCTGCGCACCGACCTGCCCGACAGCGCGCTCGTCGGAGGCGCGGCGGTGGAGAACCTCGACCTCAAAGCCCAGCTCGACGATTCCACGCCTCTGGTGATCGGCGTAGTGCTCGTTCTCGGCTTCTTGCTGTTGCTGGTGGCGCTCCAAGCGCCGCTGATCTCGCTACTCGGCACGCTGGCCAGCCTGCTCTCGACCGCCGCCGCCTTCGGCGTCGCACGGCTGATCTTCCAGGAAGGCATCGGCGCCGACTTCTTCGGCTTCGAGAGCCAGGGCTTCCTGGACGCGTGGGCGCCGGTCTTCTTCTTCGCGATGATCTTCGCGATCGCAATGGACTACACCGTCTTCCTGCTGGCCTCCGCCAAGGAGCACTTCGAGCACTCGGGCGACGCGAAGGACGCAATGGTCGGCTCACTGGCCCACTCCGGACGGGTCATCTTCGCCGCCGGGGCGGTCATGGTCGCGGTGTTCTTCACCTTCGCGCTCTCCGGCCCGCTACCACCCAAGGAGATGGGCATCGTGCTCGGCGTTGCCGTGCTGCTCGACGCCTTCCTGGTGCGCCTCGTGCTGCTGCCGGTCATGCTGCGCCTCACCGGCAAGGCGGCCTGGTGGTCGCCGGCCTGGCTGCGCAAGGTGCTGCCGACCATCACGTTCTCGCACGGCTGAACACCCCTCGACAACCGCCGCATATCCCCCCTGCGCCGCCGCACGTGGTCCCCATCGCCGTCGCAACCACCTTTACTCACTTCCTGCACCACCCCGAACCGAAGGAGCTCCACCATGTGCCGAGCAGTCACTTGCAAGAAGTGCGGGAAGACCACCTGGGCCGGCTGCGGCCAACACGTCGACCAGGTCCTCGCCCGCGTCCCGCGCGCCGACCGGTGCGCCGGCCACCCCCACGAGGCCGGCTCCGGCCTCTTCAACCGCCTCTTCGGACGCAAGACATGAACCTCGATTCCGGCTTGGCGCTCCATGAGGGCGTCCTGGCGCGGAGCTACGTCGACCCCGACAGGTTGGAACTCGGTGCTGACCAGGAACCAGCGCCGGCGACCAGCACACCAGCGCGCGAAGGCCACCGCGCCGAGGCCGCCGGCTACCGCTGCATCGTGGTCACACACGACACCTGCGTTCCGACTCCCCATCGCGACAACTAGGAGTCTGCCAGCTCGAGGATTGCCTTCAGGTTGGCCAGGTCCTTGCGGTTCGCACGCCGCATCGCCATCGACATGACGGGCGCGGCAACGGTGGAGAACCCAGCAGGTTCGCCGGCGTTGCGCAGCGTCATCCGGGTGCTGTTTGGTGACTCCTCGGCCCAGGTGTAGGTCGTCTCCATCGGGAACGCACCTTCCTGGGTGCGCATCACCAGCCGCTGGCCGGGAGAGTGTATGGCGATCTCGTAGGTGTAGGCGAGCCGCCTGCCGAGGAACTGGGCGACGAACGCCACCAGGCTCCCCTGCTGGAGCGGCGGTGCGGTCTTCCACTCGACAGACCTGATGTTGGCGTACCACCTGGGCGCGTTGTCGGGGTCGGCAGCGTAGGCCGACACCTCGCTGGCGGGCCGGTCGATGACGATCTCGGTGATCACGTCGACCTTCACGATGCTGCTCCTTCGTCGGTAACCCTCAGCCGAGGGCAGGGCCTGGGGCTCCGCCCTCGGCGTGGGCCTTGATGTTCTGCTGGATCAGAGCCCAGGTCTGGCTGGTGAATGCCAGGTCGGTCTCGGGGTAGCCGTCCTCGAAGCGATGGTGGCGGAAGAGCAGGTTGGTGCCGCTCTCGGCACGGAGCGCGGGACCGAGCTCCCACTCGAAGACCGAACCGTTCCAGAAGGGGAAGCCGGAGTCGACGGTGTAGCGGACGCTCTTGCCGTCGACGACCTCCACGGTGCAGTCCAGGTCGACCGGTGCCATAGCGAACCCGAACCGCGCCTTGCTGTCGACGACGTCGCAGTCCGACGTCCAGACCGCGCGCATGCCCTCCGTCGTGCTCAGGATCTCGACGAGCTTGTCAGCCCCGGCCTCGACGTCCAGCGCCAGGATCGTTGTGTCCATGGGTACCTCCTCTTCCTGTACGACCCGCCGTTGCAGATCATTATTTAAGTATCTGCTTAAATATAGGTTGTGTACGACGACGACGCAACCCATCGACGAAGGCAGCAATGGACCCGCTCAAGGTCATCGCCGTGGAACGGCGCCGCCAGATCCTCGAGATGATCTGGCGCGACGAGCTGTCCGCAGGCGACATCGCGGCCCGCTTCGACGTGTCGTGGCCGGCGATCTCCCAGCACCTCGGGGTACTCAAGGCGTCCGGGTTCGTGACCGAAAGGCGCGATGGACGATCGCGTCTGTACCGTGCGAAACCTGAGGCGATGGGTCACCTACGTGTCGTCATCGAATCCATGTGGCAGAGCCGGCTGGACGACCTGAAGACCGTCGTCGAGGCAGATCTGCGCGACCAGGAGGGCCAGTGAGCACAGCCCCGCTAGTGGTGACCACCCACATCACCGCTCCGCCGGAGAAGGTGTGGCCCTACCTCACCGACCCCGCCCGCTACGCGCTGTGGATGGGCACCCAGGTCGCCCTCTCCCCCACCGCCGGCGGCCTGTACAAGGTGCATATGCGCGCCGGCATCGAAGCGTTAGGCGAGTTCGTCGAAGTCGACCCACCACATCGCATGGTGTTCACCTGGGGATGGCAGGACCACCCTCTCGTCCCGCCGGGCTCGACCACCGTCGAAGTCACTCTCCAGTCCACCGGCGATGGCACCCTCGTACGGCTCACCCACCGCGGACTCCCCGATGCCGAGTCCGCGGCCCACCACCGCCAGGGCTGGGAGAGCTACCTCCCCAGGCTCGCAATCGCGGCGACCGGAGGGGACCCCGGCCCCGACCCCAACGCGGACATGACGCTCTGATCGCGAACGCGAAGCAACGAGGGGCACGCGCGCTGGGTGTCCTCGGTCATCGCCAGCATTACTTCAGGGTGCTTTGGGCCTCGAGGAACACTGCAAGTGTCAGGAATGTGTCGACACGCTTGGGGCCGAAGGGCTGGCAGGCTGCGCGCGCCTGCAGCTCGTCCGACTTCAGGTTCAGGTTTGGTCGGGGTGTTGAGCGCAGCGCTGATCAGTGCGTCCAGCGCAGCAATCTCTCTCTCGGTCTTGAGGTGTGGCCGGCCACATCATGGACTTGCCTTCTGTGCTCAGCACGTCGTCGTGGCCGTTCATCATCGTCTGCAGGTAGCGGGCCAGGTCGTTGGCGCTCGCGACGATCCCCCCTTGCGGGGCCGTGCCACGCTGCGCCCTGTTCTCGGGAAGTGGCTTCTTGGTGCCGAACCATGGCCTGTGGCCCGTCGCCATGGAGGGATGGACCTCACAGTCGGCGACAAAGCTGTTTCCCATACCGATCGGTTCGAGAGGCAGCGCTGCAAGCGGCCGGTTGATCAGGTCCTTGGTGTCCTCAGACATCTGCATCAGGGTGATCAGGTCGTAGCCCGGCTTCTCTCCGGCGGCGAGGCGGGCGGCCTTGTCGTGCCGGAGGGCGCTGAAGCTCTTCGCCATGTCGGCGACGCCCGTGTACAGCTCGTCCATGTCGACCGCGCCGCCGGTCGCAGAGGCGCTGGCACAGGGCGTCCAGGACCTGTCACCGTGGACAAGGACTTCGAGACCTACTCGGCCGAGCCGCAGATCGTCATCGGCACCCCGCCGGAGGGCCTGGACATCGCGATGTTCATCGCCATGGACCCGCCGCGTCACGACCAGCAGCGCAACGCCGTCCAAGGTGTCGTGGCTCCGCAGAACCTCGAGGAGATGGAGGGGCTGATCCGCTCGCGCGTGGCGTCGGGCCTGGTAGTGAACCGGCGCCTCGTCGCGGAGACGCTTGGCGTAGGGCAGCCACTGGCCCTGGCCGTTCGGGCCCTACCGGTCGATCACCCGCCACGACGCCATCGTGCGTCTCGCCAAACCGATCTGCCAACCGGCCTGCTCCGCACCCGTCCGAGAAGGTCACGCGGACGAGATCTTCCCGACAGGTCGGGACGGAAGTTCCCGGAACCGTCGGGACACGGTGACCTTGTGACTCGGGACGGCTGACGCCCAGCATCAGCGGAGGGGGCGCGAGGAGAAGCAGGAGTCGTCATGATCGAACACGTCCGATTTCCTGCAGGCGCCATTCTGACGGTCGCGCTCATCGGGTTGACCAGCTCCTGCTCGGACCACCCGGAGTCGCCGGCCGATGCCGGTCCGAGCTCCGGTTCTCCGTACCCCTCTTCGTCTGCCCCCGTCGACCCTGCGGCGGAGCCCTCGCTCGAGGGCCGCTACGCGATCGACGGGAATCGCAAGCTGGCACTGGTGTGCTGGGGCGAGGGCAGCCCGACCGTGCTGTTGGAGACGGGCGGGGTCAACCTCGACGAGTGGACGGGATCCGGAGTCATCTCGGCGCTCGCCAACAGCAACCGGGTGTGCACTTACGACCGCGCCGGGACCGGGTTGAGCGATCCCGCTCCCCAGCGGAGGCGGGACGCCGAGGACGTGGTCACGGAGGCGAACGCACTCCTCGCGGCAGCCGACATCACCGGCCCACTCGTCCTCGTCGGTCGTTCGTTCGGCGGCATGATCGTCGCCCACTTCGCGGAGACGTTCCCCGCCGATGTCGTGGGTGTCGTCGTGCTCGACACACCGGCACCCTCGGCGGAGTTCACGCCGAGGAGCGAGCCCGAGCTGGTCTGGGACTTCCCCGGCAATACCGAGCACCTCGACGTCGTCGGCGGCTTCGAGAACCGATTCGCGAACGACCCACCACGGTTCGACGCACCGTTGCTGGTCGTCACCCCGACCGACAGTGAGGCCAGCGCCGAGAACGAGAGCTTCTGGCTGGGCAGCAGCCCGGACTCCCGTCAGGTGACCTGCGTCGGGGAGCCCGACGCACCTGGTCCGTGCGCTGAGGAGATCGCCGGGTTCGTCGCGGACCTCGAGACGTCCGACTAGCGCATGTGGGACATCAGGAACGTCACCGGCGAGGAGGTCGGCAGCCTGCGCCGCCGGTTCGTGCCACTCACTGAATCCATTCGCGACCTGATCGACGCCGCAGTCAGGACCGAGGTCGACGACGACGTCGCCCGTTCGGCCACGGTCGAGATCGACGCGGCGGTGGAGAAGCTGCGGAGTCGTCAGTGCGACGGCAGCCTGCCCGTCTGCATCACGCCCGAGGGCGAGATCGTCAACTGGGGCAACCTCGGCGACGGTCCCCGCAACCCGATCGCGCCCCCGTTGGTCATCCATCAAGACGGCCCGAACCGGGCGCATGTCGACGTCGATCTGGGTGCCGCCTACGAAGGCGCGCCGGGGAACCTGCACGGCGGGTACGGCGCGCTGGTGGTCGACCACCTTCTTGGATTCGTCGCCAGCTTCGGCAGCCCCAAGACGGTGGCGGCGACCGGCACCATCACCCTGCGTTACATGCGGCCGACCCGGCTCGGTCGCCTCCATGCCGTTGCGGAGATCCAGCGCACCGAAGGTCGCAAGATCTTCCTGACCGGTCATATCGCCGACGCAGACGGCGTCACGGTCACCGCCGAGGCCGTCTACATCGCGCTGCGGTAGTGAGCGTGCTCCCTACTGAACCTCGACGATCGGCCTCAATCCGATCGCGATCGGGGACGAGCAGTATGTGCTGGCCTGCCGTCCAGCCGGCTCCGGGCCAGGAGTACGCCACCCAGGCCGTGAGTCAGATGCCCATGCTCTTGACGATGGGCGGGCATGCCGTGCCCATCTTTACACCATCGCTGTCACGATCACGGTTGGGTTCTCACTGCAGGATCGGTTCGAGTACTACCGCCTGCTGGAGCGGCTCCATCGCGGAACCGCGACCTTGGAGAAGCTCACGTCGACCGCGCACCTCTACGACAACCACTACGCCGAGAGCACCGCGTGGCAGATCAGGTGACGTAGCCAGAGCGAGCCCGCGCCTCGGCCCGGGCGCTTCGCGTTGGTTCGGTCAGGAGCCGGCCGGGATGTCGCCGCGCCAGGCGCCGCTCTCGCTCGCCCGGCTCTCGATGAAGGACTTGAACCGTTGCAGGTCACCCTTCACCCGGCGCTCGTCGATGTTCACCGCTGATCCGACCTTCTCCACGACACCCGTGGGCTCCCAGTCGATCTGCACCATCACCCGTGACTTGTCGTCGTCGAGCCGGTGGAAGGTCACGACTCCGGCGTGCTTTGCTTCACCGCCGATGCTCTCCCATGCCACCCGCTCGTCGGGGTGCTGCTCGGTGATCGTGGCGTCGAACTCGCGCTCGATCCCCGCGATGTCCGTGACCCAGTGCAGGTTCTTGTCGTCGATCTGGGTGATCGACTCCACGCCGGACATGAACTCTGGGAAGGACTCGAACTGGGTCCACTGGTTGTAGGCGGTGCGGACAGGAACGTCGACGTCGATTGACTGCTGGATCTGGGTCATGCTCTCTTCCTTTCGTCGGACTTGGGTCGAGCAGTACCCGGTCATCCCACCCGCCAGACGCGGACGATCCGCGACCAGCCGGCACCACACGGCGGGACAGCTCTGACGATTTCGAGGGAAGAGCGGGCGTTGCTAGCCTCGAACTCGTACCGGCTTCCTGCTGGTCACCCGGACGAGGGCGCCGTACCCGGAACGCGACAAGACGGCCACCGCTGGAGTGGTCATGTCCTGGTTCGTCCTCATTCTGTCCGGCGTTCTCGAAGCGGTCTGGGCCGTTGCGCTCGGCCGGTCCGAAGGGTTCTCGCGGCCCGCGCCGACCGCGGTGTTCGGCGTCGCGCTGCTGCTCAGCATGGGTGGCCTCGCCTACGCGATGCGCGAGCTACCCACCGGCACGGCGTACGCGGTCTGGGTCGGCATCGGCGCCGCCCTGACGGTCGCCTTCGGCTGGTACGGCGGCGGCGAGCCGGTGCGTCTCTCGCAGGTGCTGCTCGTGCTCGGTCTGGTCGCCTGTGTCGTCGGCCTGAAGCTGACTCACTGATCGGCGGGCTTCGGCCCCTCGGCAAACGGGCCGTACGGCAGGTCCTCCGGCCTGGCGTACGCGCAACCAGGTCCAGCCGATCGTCGACGCGGCGTACGCCGCCATTCAGAGGTGACGCAGGGATTCGTCGGCGCGGCCGAGCAACAGCGCCTGTTCGCTCTCGTTGTGGGTCAGCGCGGCGGCCGCGCGGAACGACGCGGCCGCATCGGCATGGCGACCGGCCCGGGCAAGCAGATCACCACGCACGCTCGGGAGCAGGTGGGACCCGGCGAGCGCGCCTTCGGGTAGCCGGTCGAGCACCGCAAGGCCGGCGGCCGGGTCTGACGCACGACCGTGGGCCACGGCGCGGTTGACCTCTACGACGGGGCCCGGTGCGGCTTCGGCGAGCACGTCGTACAGCCCCGCGATGGCCGGCCAGTCGGTCTCCTCGGGCGAGGTGGCGCGGGCGTGGTGGGACGCGATCGCGGCCTGCAGGTAGTAGCGCCCGACGGGACTCCCCCGCGCTGCGAGCAGCTCGGCCCGTGCCAGCGCGGCCAGGCCGCGGCGGATCAGCAGCTCGTCCCACAGATCCCGGTCCTGGTCGTCCAGCAGGACCGGACGGCCGTGGGCATCGACCCGGGCGGCGGCCCGCGAGGCCTGCAGCTCCAGCAGTGCCTGCAACCCGTGCACCTCGGGCTCGTCCGGCACCAGCTCGGCGAGCATCCTGGCCAGCCTGATCGCTTCGTTGGTGAGCTCGGGGCGCATCCAGTCGTCGCCCGCGGTCGCGGTGTAGCCCTCGTTGAAGATCAGGTACACCACAGCCATCACGTCGTCGAGCCGCGCGGTCCGCTCGTCGCCGACGGGAAGGTCGAACTCCGCACGAGCCTCGCTGAGGGTCTTCTTGGCCCGGGAGATCCGTTGGCCCATCGCCGGCTCGGCGGCCAGGAAGCCGCGTGCAATCTCGGCCGTCGTCAGACCGCCGACCAGGCGCAGCGTCAGAGCGGCCCGTGACTCCGGAGTCAGATCGGGGTGGCAGGACAGGAAGATCAGTCGGAGGACGTCGTCCTCGATGAAGTCCACCTGCGCGGTGAGGTCGGGCATGCCGTCCTCCTCACTCAAGCCGCGACCGAGCTCCTCGGTCTTGCGGCGCAGGTTGTCGGCCCGCCGGAAGGTGTCGACGGCGCGGCGCTTGGCGGTGGTCATCAACCAGGCGCCGGGGTTGTCGGGGATGCCGTGGGACGGCCAGCTCTCGAGCGCGCTCAGCAGCGCGTCCTGGGCCAGGTCCTCGGCGAGGTCCAGATCCCGGGTCATCCGGGTCAGCGCGCCGACCAACCGCGCGGACTCCGCACGCCAGGTGGCGGTGACGGTCTCCGCGGTGGTCTGCGCCGTGGGATCGACCATGCGGCCAGCCTAGGGCCGGCCGCACGGCCGATCGCACGCACCGGATCAGGCGTCGGACGCCTCCGGCGGCGCTTCCGAGATCTGGCGCAGGGTGGCGACCATCTCGCACTCGGGCCAGTACTTGGCGTGCAGCTCCGCGAACTCCTGCTGCCCGGCGATCGCATCCTCCAGCGTGTCGTACTGCAGGAGCGCCCACCCACCGACGATCTCCTTGGCCTCGGCGTACGGCCCGTCGACCCGGGTCGTCTCGCCCTTGCGGACCACGAAGTTGACCGCGTCCTCGGTGCCGTAGAGACCACCGCCGTCGAGGAAGGCCCCGCCCGCAGCCTGCTCGCCGATGTACTTGTCCATCGCATCGAACAGCGCCTGCGGCGGCGTGCCGATGTTCTCTTCCATCCTGACGAAACCCATGAAACGCGGCATTGCTCGCTCCTCATCGTTGGGGCCTACCGCTCCTCGGTGGCCGGTTCACGCATACGTCGAACGGCATCCTGCGCCTTCGACATCGCCGACGAAACTTTTTTTCGTGGCTGAGTGCTACTGACGCGCGCCTACAGCACCTGGGTGCCGTACATCTCGCCGAGCGGGTCCGCGATGAGCTCGATGCGGGCGCCGTCGGGGTCGGTGAAGTAGACGGACACCTCGCTGTGAATGACGTGCTCGACGCCGGCATCGGCCAGTCGAGGGACGATCTCCTCCCAGCGAGCCGGCTCAACCGAGATCGCCATGTGGTGAAGCCCGCCAAGCACCTCGGCGTACGGGCCGACGTCAAGCCCGGGAAAGTCGAAGAACGCGAGCAGGTTGCCGTTGCCGATGTCGAAGAAGAAGTGCGTAGATCCCGGATAGTCGCGGTTCTCGATGACCTCGGTCAGCGGGAAGCCGAGCAGGTCCTGGTAGAACCGGACGGTGCTTTCGACGTCGCTGCTGATCAGCGCCGTGTGGTGAACACCTCGGGCGGTCGACGTCGGACGCTCTCCCCGGGGCTTCAAGTGGGCGCTGCGGATCCGGTCACGCTCGGCCTCGAAGGCGGCGAGCTGCTCGGGGCTGTTGGCGGGGCTGCCGGTCATGGGTTGACCGTACAGACGTCACTCCGGCTCTGCCACGACGGAGATCTGAGCCGCGGCGTCGGCCAGCAGCTCCACGACGTGTACGCCGAACCCGACGTCGGCCGGATGGGCGCGCTGCTCCGACGCGGCCGCGACCAGCTCCTCCGCGGCCAGCGCGAGCGCGTCGAGCTTTGCCGCGTCCGGGCGCGGCGGCATCGGGAACAGTCCGGCGTCTCCCCACACCGCCGCCTCGAATCCGGTCGCCGGGAGAGGCGCGTACGCCGTCAAGGTCGCCGTGCTGGTCGCGCCGGAGGCATGCCTGAACGTCAGCACGACCAGGTCCCGCTCACCACCTGCCGCCTGCACCGCTGTGATCGGCCCGAGCGCGGCCGTCAGCGTGGAGATCGCGTGGGGGCCGATGTCCCACAACGCGCCGAGCTCGTGCCGCCACGGCGAGGCGCCGAACGGGTTGTCCGGGTCCTGGAGCGCGCTGAACCACCGCAGCCACCCGCCACGCCAGCCGCCCGTCTCCTGCACCTGGTCGAACCACTGGCGCGACTCGTCCACGAACCGGTCGGTGAAGAACACAACCGACGCGACTCCCGACCGGTCGACCGCGTCGCGCACCGACCGCGCCCGAGCGACCGTGGTCGCGACCGGCTTCTCCAGGAGCAGGTGCCGCCCCGCGTCGGCGGCCAGCAGCGCGAGGTCGGCCTGGACGTCCGGTGGTACCGCGAACGCGACCGCATCGACGTCGGCGATCAGGGCGGCGACGTCGTCGTACGACCGGGTGCCGAGCGTCGTCGCGAGGGCCCGGCTGGGTTCCGGGGAGCGGCCCCAGATCCCGACCAGCTCGACGCCCGCCGCTTTCGCCAGGCCGGGGCCGTGCACCATCGACGCCCAGGGGCCGGTCCCGATCAGTCCGAATCGCACGTCGCCACTCTGCCAGGTACCGATGTTCGATCAGGGGCTCGAGTTGTCCACCATCGTCATCAGGCCGCTCACAGCCGCCACTCGACCGGCGCGTCGGGGTCGGGCAGGTAGCAGCACCGCAGGCCGGTCCGAACGTGGGTCGTGAGGTGCCGGGCGACCACTGGGTCCGCGCTGTGGATCGCGTCGAGCGCCGTCGCAATGGCCTTCCGGACCGTGACCCGAGCCCGTTCCGCGCCGCTGCCGGCTGTCCGGGCCCGGCCCCCGAGCCCGGTGGCCGCTGACAGCTCCGCGAGCAGCGCGGAACGTTCGGTAGCGAGCTGCTCGCCACGGCGATGGTCGCCCGCTGCGTCGGCTTCGTCGAGCTCGGTGTCGATCTGGACGAGGCGCCGGCGGTACGCCGCGAGCGCCTGCGCGTCGACGACCTCGCCGAGTCCGGCCTGCTCGACCGTCAGCGCTCCACCGGCGAGCCCGAGAGCAGATAGCTCGACTCCTGGTCTCGAGAGAAGCGCGTGCAGGTGCTCCAGCCCACGCCGGGCCGGGATCGCGGTCTCGTGCTCACCCAGGCCGACCAACCAGACACCGGCGGGTCCCGGCCGAAGGGTCATCGCAGTCGGCCGCGTCGGCTCGACGCCTGGCGGGCCTCCGGCCTCGAGCCGCTCGCGCCACCAGGTCGCGCCGATCCGGCGATACGTCGCCAGCGCCTTCTCCCGCAGCGCGGCCGCCCGCTCCTGGTCGCCCAGCCGCTCGCAGGCCCGGGCGAGGGTGTCGTCGGTCATGCCGTGGAACATGACGGCGCCCGTGTTGATCACAGCCCGGCCGGCGTACGGCAGCAGGAGCGGGGTGACCTGCTCGACCAGCTGGTCAAGACCCGTGATCAGGGCGACGTCGAGCAGCAGCTGCAGGACGAGCAGGTAGTTGTGGTCATGCGGCAGGTTGGCGAGCGTCCGCTCGTCGAAGGTTGCCGCCAGCCGGCGGGCGTCGTCCGGCATCCCGATCCCGAGATAGATCCATGCGATCTCGGCAGCCGTGTTGGGGATGCCCTCCTGCTCGCCGAGCGCCTCGATCGCACGCGCCCGCTCGACGACGGCAGCACTGCGGTCGCCGGCCTGGACGCCCCCGTAGCCGATCATCGCGCTGACCACCAACCAGCCGTCGGGCAGCTCGTCCATCGTCTCCTCGGCGAGCGCCACGAGTGGCGTGACCGTATCGGAACGACCCCGCATCAGGTCGAGCATCAGCCGTCGCGAGGCAGCGAAGAACGACGCCTTCCTCGACTCCTCGCCGAGTCTCTCGAGGGCACGCATCTGCCGGTTGAGCTCGGACACGTCGAGGGTCTCCGCGGCCACCGTCAACAGCCACAGGTGCGCCTGCAGTCGCTGGTCGACGTCACCGAGGTGTGCCGCGACGTCGGCAAGCTTGCCGACAAGGTCGACCCGCACCTCCAGCTCGTCGGGGCCCCAGTGCGTGGCCAGAGCGGCATCGAGGGCATCGGCCAGGACGGCAGGGTTGCCGATCGTCTCGGCGTGGCGCACCGCCGCGACGGCGAAGGGCGCGGCCCGGGTCCGCTCTCCGGCGTAAGCCCAGCATCGGGCCAGCGCGGCGCCGAGCAACGACCGATCGAGATCGGCGGTGCTGGCGTCGTACGCCTCGAAGAGCACGGCGGGGATCCGGCCCGGCTCGGTGCCGAACACATAGGTACCGGCGAGGTCGAGCGCCGCCTTGGTGCGCGGGTCGACCTCGCCGGTGTCCATGGCGGTCATCGTGACATCACGGCCGCCACAGCGTCACTGAGCAGCGGCCAGGTTGCTCTCGATGACGCTCATGGTCGCCTGCAGCCCCTCGCTCGGGCTGAACTCGACCAGGCTGGTGCCGGCCGAGATCAGCGGCAGGTGTCCCGGCGGCGCGTAGTAGGCGTCGCCGGCGCCGTACGTCTCGTCGTGGTCGGCCCACCGGAAGGTGATCTGGCCGGTCTGGACGACGCCCCAGTGCGCGCACTGGCACCGGTCGTCCGGCAGGCCCGCGAAGAGCGCACCTGGGTCGAGGTCCTCCGGGTACGACTCGAATCCGACCGTATAGCCGGCGAGCTCGGCGTACCGGCCCTGGATCACCGGAAGGTCCACGCTCACCGGTGTGGTCATCTTGTTGGCACTGGGCATGACTGCCTCCTGTTGGTTGGGTGTTGCTCTCAACCAGGAGGCGTGATTTCCCAGGTCACAACGTGACGCCCACCGATCCGTGCTGACTCCGCTGCTTGGTCAGTGGTCAGTCACGGCGAAGATCCGCCACTGGTCGGGAATGCCCTTGAGGACGTGCTCACCCCGGTTGGCGAAGGTGATGCCGGAGCCGGCGACCAGGTCCTTGACGGTGCCGGACACCAGCACCTCGGCAGGTCCCGCCAGCGCTCCGACCCGGGCCGCGATGTGGACGGCGATGCCCGCGACGTCGTCGCCGACGAGCTCGACCTCCCCCGTGTGCAGGCCGACCCTGATGTCGATGCCCAGTGCTCGCACGGCTTCGGTCATCGCGCGGGCGCATCGGATCGCGCGGGCCGGGCCGTCGAAAGTGGCCAGCATGCCGTCGCCGAGCGTCTTGATCTCCAGTCCTCGAGAGCGAGCCAGCTCCCGCCGGAGGACGTCGTTCTGCGCGTCCAGGAGGGCCCGCCAGGCCTTGTCGCCCATCGCCGAAGCCCGCTTCGTCGAGTCGACGATGTCGGTGAACATCACCGTGGCCAGCACCCGATCAACCTCGATCGTGCGGCGCACGCCGGTGAGGAACTCCTCCACCTCGTCGAGCAGCGTGTCGATGTCACCGGCGAAGATCGCGTGGTCGATGCCGTCCAGCTCGACGTACTTCGCTCCCGGGATCTGGTCCGCCATCCACTTCGACGCCTGGTAGTTCACCGCCCGGTCACCGCGGCGGTGCAGGAGCAGCGTCGGTACGTCGACGAGGGGCAGGATCGGGCGCACGTCGATGTCCAGGAACATCCGGAAGAGCTGCTCGAGCATCGCCGGAGAGGCGGAGTAGCGCTGCAGTTTGGCGAACAGGTCGCGCGCGAACGGAAGGTCAGCGAGACTCGGCGCCATGATCTCCGCGACCGCGCCTTCGTAGAGGTAGGGCGCCATCGCCTCCGACGACTCCATCAGCGCGTCGGCAGGCGCCGCCCACGGGTAGTCCGCGGCCCACGTGGACCGAGCCATGCCGCCGTACAGCACCAGGGCACTCGTCAGTTGGGGGTAGGTCGCTGCGAACAGCAGGGACATCGGCACGCCCTCGGACAAGCCGAAGATCACCGCGCGCTCCGAACCGGCCGCCGTCATCACGGCTCGGACGTCGTCCATCCGCTCCTCGAGGATCGGCGCACCGACGACCGGGTCGGACAGGCCGCTGCCGCGCTTGTCGAACATGATGAGCCGCGCGAACGATGCGATCCGCTCGATGATGTGGGCCGCCGTCGGGATCTCCCAGATCAGCTCCACGTGGGAGATGTAGCCCGGCACCAGCACGACGTCGATCGGCCCGTCGCCGATGACCTGGTGAGCGATCGAGACGTCGCCCGACTTGGCGTACCTCGTGCGCGGCGGCGTGATCAGCTCGGCCAGCCCTTCTCGTTGAGGTACCAGCCGGCCGACGTCAGCACGGCCACGATCAGCAGCGTGAACAGCAAACCCCCGGCGACCGGCAGGAACCACCCGGGCGCCCGTTTCGACCGGACGGCGACCACCTTCACCACGACGGCGCCGAACACCGCACAGCCGAGCAACCCATGGATCAACGTGCGTGCGCCGACTTCGAAGGGGGGCTCGCTGCCGTTGTCCACGGTGCCGCTCTGCAGGCCCAGCACCCAGATGCAGTGGTAGCCGACGAAGATCGCCAGCAGCAGCGCGACGGTTCCGGACATCCGGTGTGCCATGCCCAGCCACGAGGGAGCTGTGATCCCGAGCTTGCCGTAGATCCACAGAGCGCCGATGACCTGGCCGATCGCCAGCACGCCGATCGCCACCGAGACCACGACCTTCATGCCGAGGATCGTGTCGAAGCCCAGCGTTGTCGTGCCGTCGAGCGACGGGTCGTGCACTTTGCCGAACACTCCCAGCAGCAGGGCGACCACTGCGCCCGCCGCGAAGGCGCCCAACGGGACGGCCATGCTCTTCGGCGCCGCGGTCTCCGTGTCTGCCATCGGACCAGGATGCCCTCCTCGTCGGGCAGTTGGGAATGGCCCGAACGGGCCGCTAGCCAGGCATTCGCGACGCCGCTACCTTCGGCGCATGTCCACGACAACCGCGCCACCGACGGGGTTCCGCGCGCCCGAGAGCCTGGCCTACCTGCTCCTCGCCGTCGCCGGCTTCGTCGGCACGCAGGCGGCACTGATCGCCATCATCAGCGACGGCGCCGGTGCCAGTGAGATCTGGGACGCACTCACCGGCACCCCGACGGCGGTGTTCGTGACCATCGACCTGTTCGTGGTCTTCCTCGCTGCGATGGTGTTCATGGTGCTCGAAGGGCGACGACTGGCCCTGCGGTCCTGGTGGCTCTACCCGCTCGTCAGTGTCGGGATCGGCGTCAGCACCGGGTTCCCGCTCTTCCTCCTCGCCCGGCGGCTGCGCGTCGGGACGGAGCCGGCCGTCAGGTGAGGTGCAGCCCGAAGACGTCGAGGTCGGTGAAGACGAGGATCGGCCACGCCGCGACGTGCCCCGCATAGGTGAGCGGCTTGTCGATGCCGAACGCATCGCTCAGCGAAGCATGGCTGTCTGCCCAGTAGAGGCCGACCAGGACATAGACGGCCAGCAGCATGCAGGCCGCGCCCAGCCACTCCCCCGCGGTCATCGGCTTCTGCTCGCTGTCGGTCGTGGTCATTGCTCCTCCTGGTTCCCTCAGGGCGGGTCAGGACGGAAGTTACTACAGCACTGTAGTAATGGCTACCCCCGCTTGAGCCCGCCGAAGAACGCCCGCATGTCGTCGGTGAGCTCGACGATCTCGACGTACGGCGCACCCCAGCGCCCGCCGTCGACGTACGCGAAGGACATCAGTCCGCCGCCCATCACTCCCTGCTGGACGATCTCGAGCCCGGCTGCCCCGGCACGCTCGATCGCCGCGGCGAGGTCGTCGGTCTCGAAGCAGATGTGATGCAGGCCGCCGTGGAACTCCGGCCCGTTGCCGTCCAGGAACTCGGTGTAGATCGAGCGGCCCGTCACCGGCTGGATCAGCTCGAGCTGCAGGTCGCCGGCGTAGCCCAGCGAGACGTGCGCGGTGAAGTCGGCCGGTGCGCCCCGGTAGGTCGCCTCCTCGGGACCGAAGCGCACGTCGGGCATCCGGGTCCAGGCGTCGACCCCGAAGTGCCCGGTGTGGAACGTCTCGGCCGCCTCGATGTCGTCGACGACCCAGCAGACCTGGATGACCGGACCGGACACAATCGTCATGGGCGACCCTTATCAGATATGTGACGCGCCGGGCTGGTAGCGGCTCCATTCGCGCCCACTGAGCCTAGACTTCTGATGTGTGACCGGAGGGAGTTCGGGTCACACTGTTCAGGGGGAACACACGAATGCGCTCCACGCTCCGACTCTTTTTGTGCGCAGTCGTCGCCGTTCTCGGCGTCGGCGTACTTCCTCCTGCCGCGACGAGCGCCGATGGCTTCGGCTCGTTGACCGGCACCGTGCTCGACGCGACCGGTGAGCCCTTCGACTTCGCCGACGTGCTGCTGACCGACGACTGCGGTGACGAGTTCTGCGGGTCCTACTACGAGGTCGACGCGACCGGCCACTACGAGATCGGCGGTCTCGTCCCCGGCCGGGACTACTGCGCCCGCTTCTACAACCGTGCCGACGAGCAGACGTTCTGCTTCACGGCGACGAGCGAGGCCATCGTCCACGACGTCACGCTGGCCCGCCCGGCAGCGACGGCGATCATCCACGGCATCGTCACCGACGTCACCGGGGCTCCCGTGGTGGGTGCGCGGGTCTGGTTCAGCGGCACGTACGACACGGAGACCGACACCGACGGTCGCTACGAGATCTCCCTACCTCCGGGTGAGTACGACGTCGAGGTCTGGCTCCCCCTCGATCCGTCCCCGACGGTCGGGGCCGGCACGGTGACCGTGGCGCCCGGCGGGTACGAGACCTACGACATCCGTCTCCCCGCCGAGAACCAGGCGCCGCAAGGTTCGATCACCTGGTCCCGCGGCAACGGCAGGTTGGTCGTGGGCGGCCGTGCCGCCGACGACTCCGCCGTCCTCAAGATCCGCGTCGCGGTGCTCGACCGCACCACCGGCAGGTGGCTGCGGCCCAACGGTCGCTGGGGCGCTTACGCCATGCTGCCGGCACACACGGCTCGCTCGAAGGCCCCGACGACGACCTGGCGGTTCAGTCGGTCCCTGGCCCGCGGTGACTACGGCGTCTCGCTGATCGTCGTCGACGTCCAGCGCACCAGGAACCTCGCGCCGCGACCCTGGCGTCCGGTGCGGGTGAAGCGCTAGATCGCGGCGGTGCCGGTCTCACCGGTGCGCACCCGCTGCACCGACTCGACCGGGCTCACCCAGATCTTGCCGTCACCGATCTTGCCGGTGGCGGCCGACGATTGGATCGCCGTGATGATCTGCTCGACATCGAGGTCGTCGGCGACGATCTCGATCCGGACCTTGGGCACCAGCAGCACGTCGTACTCGGCTCCGCGGTAGACCTCGGTGTGACCCTTCTGGCGGCCGTAGCCGCTGACCTCGGTCAGCGTCATGCCGGAGACGCCGAGCGCCTCGAGCGCCTCGCGGACGTTCTCCCACCGGTGCGGGCGGATGACGGCAGTGATCAGCTTCATCTCGAGTCCTCGTCCCTCAGTTGGATCCGCCGAAGTGCGGCCGGCCGCCAGCGGTGGTGTGCAAGTCGTACGCCGTCTCGGAGTGCAGCGCCAGGTCGACGCCCGACGTCTCGTCGTCGGCCGGGACCCGGAACCCGATCGTCTTCTCGAGCACCCACACGATGATCGCCGTCATCACGAAGGAGAACACGAGGGTGACTCCCGCGGCCACCAGCTGCTTGCCGAGCTGGTCCGCTCCCCCGCCGTAGAGCAGCCCGTCGACGGCGTTGACGTCGGTGGACGCCAGCAGGCCGATCAGGATGGTGCCGACCAGTCCACCCACGAGGTGGACCCCGACGACGTCGAGCGAGTCGTCGTAGCCCAGCTTGTACTTGAGGCCGACCGCCAGCGCACAGGTCGCTCCCGCCGCGACGCCGACGGCCATCGCGCCCATCGGGGTCACGAAGCCGCAGGAGGGCGTGATCGCGACCAGGCCGCTGACCACGCCGGACGCGGCGCCGAACGACGTCGGTTGCCCGTCACGGACCCGCTCGACCGCGAGCCACGCCAGCAGGCCGGTGCAGCCGGCGAGCAGGGTGTTGACGAAGGCCACGGCGGCGAGGTGGCTGGCGCCCAGGGCAGAGCCCGCGTTGAAGCCGAACCAGCCGAACCACAGCAGGCCGCAGCCGATCATGACGAGGGTCAAGTTGTGCGGCTTCATCGGCTCACGGCCGAAGCCGATCCGCCTGCCGAGCACGACCGCGGCCGCGAGACCGGCGGCACCGGAGTTGATCTCCACCGCCGTGCCACCGGCGAAGTCGAGGGCCCCGAGCTCGTTGGCCATCCAGCCACCGACGTGGTCGCCGGCACTGAAGTCGAAGATCCAGTGGGCGACCGGCGCATAGACGAGCACGGTCCAAACGGCACAGAACACCAGCCAGGTGCTGAACCTGGTGCGGTCGGCGATCGCGCCTGCGATCAGCCCGACCGTGATCACGGCGAACAGGCCCTGGAAGAGCGCGAACAGGATGGTGGGGATCCGGGCCTCCGGGTCGACCTCGACCAGGCCCTCGAGCCCGAGGTACTGCGTCGGGTCGCCGAACAGGCCGGCTACGACGTCGTCACCGAAGGCGACCGAGTATCCGATCAGCACCCAGACCACCGTCACGACGGCCAGCGCGCCCAGCACCATCATCATCATGTTGAGCACCGACTTCGACCGGACCATGCCGCCGTAGAAGATGGCGAGGCCAGGGGCCATCAGCAGCACCAGGGCGGCCGACACGAGCAGCCACGCGGTGTCACCCGCGGCGGTTGCGGTCGGGTCGAGAGCAGCGACGTACTTCGTCATCGAGTCCTCACCTCACGGTTCCGGCCCGACGAGCAGGTGCGCCGGGCAACCGGACCAGGGTGGAGGTGACGTGTTTCCATGGCGTAACAGGTCCGGATCCCGTGTTACGGATGCGTTAACAGAATCGGGTTATTGCTCCGACCATGACTCCGCTCATCGACGGCGCTGCCTCCGCCGCAGGGACCGTACTCGCCGGCGCCTCCCGAGCGCTGACGTGGCTGCGACCATCACTCAAGCCACTCCATCCGGATGGGCAGGTAGTGACCGGACGTCTCGTCCGGACCGGCAGCGGGGAACCGTCCGGCGTGCCCTGGCTGGACGGCGCCGGCGAGGACGACGTGCTGCTCCGGTTCTCGCGCGCGATCGGGCTGCCGCCCGGTCTCCCGGACATCCACGGGATCGCCATGAGGGTCCCGGCCGAGGACCGCTTCGGCGACCTGTTGCTCGCGAGCACGGGACTGGGCCGGCTCACCCGCTTCGTGCTGACCGCGAGCCATGACGTGACCCAGCGGCCGCTGACGACACTCCTGCCCTACCGAGGTCCGCACGGTCCGATCCTGATCGGCGCGCGAGCCGTCGACGGGCCGAGGCGGAGCTTCGAGCTGCTGTGGTCACTCGGCGTCGGAACGTGGGTGAGGTTCGCCCACCTGACCGCGTCGGAGGTCCCGGGAACCGACTCGGCGATCTCGTTCGACCCGGTCCGCAACCCGCTTCCGGGGCTCGCCTTCTATCCCTGGGTACGGCGGCTGCGCGAGCCCGCCTACGACGCCGCCCGCAGCGCGAGTGGTCGCTGACGGCCGGACGCTGGGTCAGACAGCGCGGCCCACGTTGTGCTGCTCGCTCCGGGTGCCGAGCAGCACGCCCAGTGCGACCATGCCGAGGCCCAGCACCAGGTGCAGCCAGTTGTCGGCGTTGTTGACCGGCACGAAGTTCACATCGTCGTGCCTGTCGATGAGCGCCCCGTAGAGCGCGAGCAGCAGGTAGACCACGCCCCCACCGATCAGGTAGAGGCGCGCACCCGACCAGGAGCGGGCGAGGGCGAACCCCGCCAGCCCGAACAGCAGGTGCACGACGTTGTGGAGGACCGAGACGCCGAAGATGCCGAGCAGCTCGGCGCCGGAGTGGTGCCCGGCGAGCTCCATCTTGTCGAAGTCAGTCGTCACCCCCGGGATGAACCCGAGGATCCCGACGAGCGCGAACATGGCGGCCACGACGAGCGCCGCCTTCTGCAGGTTGGTCGGTCGAGAGACCGTCACGTCCGTAGTCATGCCGTCGCGGTACCCAGGGGCGCGCCGTTCGATCCGGTCGAGTTTGACAAGAACCTGCGATTCGTCCAATCAGTCAAATTTTCGGTTCAGATACTGCGGGTCGCAATCTCTTTGCCCGTTTTCGCCCAGCGTGGGTCACAATGAGTCACATGCATCCCAGCAATGCCGAACTCCTGCACTCGGTCGACCTCAAGACATTGGGGTCCCGGGTCCGGGCTGCGCGAGTTGCGAAGGGCTGGACGCAGACCGAGTTGGCCGGTGAGGAGATCTCCGTCGGCTACGTCTCCCGCATCGAGAGCGGCTCACGACGGCCAAATTTGGCCGTGTTGACCAGTCTTGCCTCCCGCCTGGGCACACCCATCGAGCAGCTCCTGCAGGGAGTCACCGCAAATCAGTATGACGAGATTCGCCTCGGCCTCGACTACGCCGAGCTAGCGCTGGAGAGCGGCGAATCCGTCGACGCCGAGCGTCAGGCACAGAAGTTCTTGTCCCTCGCCCTGCAGTCGTCCTTGACCGATCTGACGTGCCGCGGGCGCTATCTCTACGCCCGGGCGCTGGAGGCCAACGGCGACCTGGACGGTGCGATCAACCAGCACGAGCAGCTGGTGGCGGACGCGCCGGGTCCGATGCTGATCGCGGCCGGGATTGCGCTCGTCCGCTGCTACAAGGAGACGGGCGACCTCGCTCTCGCGATCGAGGTCGGCGAGCGTCTCGAGGTTCGCATCCACGAGGCCGGGCTGGGCCAGTGCGACGAGGCCGTCGTCTTCGCCGTCAACGTCGCGGGTGCCTACATCCTCCGCGGCGATCTGCACAAGGCTGCCCGGATCTGCGCCGATGCCATCGCGCGCGCGGATGGGCTGTCGTCCGCGCGAGCGCGGGCGGGTGCCTACTGGAACGCGAGCTTGGTGCACGCCCAGCGGGGCGATGTCGCGACCGCCGCCCCCATGGCGTCGCGGGCGCTCGCCCTCCTGATGGAGGGCACCGACTCCCGCAACCTCGCGCGTCTACGTGCACAACTAGGCGAACTGCAGCTGCAGCTGGACCCGCCGCAGATCGAAGAGGCGCGCACGAACCTGGAGCGGGCCCGCGACGAGATGGCCGCGTCCAGCGGTACCGAGGCTGACATCGCGATGGCGGACGTACGCATCGCCCAGACACACCTGTTGTCCGGAGACCCGGAGATCGCGTTCGATCTTGCTCGGGCGGCGGAGGGATCAGCCGGCAGCGCCGCGATCGCGAAGGCGGAGTCGCTCGTCGTCCAGGGTCAGTCACTGGCGGCGATGGGCCGGCAGAGCGAGGCGCAGTCCGCTTACCTGGGTGCGATGCACATGCTCACGGCCGCCGGCGCGGACAGACCCGTGGCACAACTGTGGTTCGAACTGGCCGGCCTTCTCGAGGAGGCAGGCAACTTCGACGGCGCACGCGAGGCCTATCGCAATGCCGCCGCAACTACTGGACTCACATCTCGCCGCGTGAAGGCACGGCAGATTCCCGCCGGGCTCTAGCCCGAGGAGAGGTCAGCAGCAGGTCCAGATCTTTGACGATACCGGCGCCTTCGCGTCGGCAGGTGCGGCCATACCGACCGTGGTGGCCAGCGCGACGATGAGGCTTGCGACGGTGAGCTTGATGGTCTTCGTCATTTGAACTTCCCCCTGGTTGGAGCCGATGGGTTCGGTCGGAAACTTTTCCGACTTATGGGCAAAGACTGTCACATTTGGTCACATTGGCAAGTCAATTCTGTGCTAGCGTTTGGTTCATCGGAAACGGATACCCATCCGACGATCACCGCAGGTGCTCCCCCCACAGGCGTTCGATCAGACGAATTGGCCGTTCCGGCCGGGCTATTCCCCCAGTCCGGAGATCGACCCCCTGCCGTTGGAGCCGGCGGGGGGTCGACAGTTTTTGGCAGATATCGAGTCAAATTTCGGACACCGGTTCCGATAACGGCCTTGCCCGCCGACCATCGATCGGGCGCGAGCTTGCCGCGCCACTGGGCTCAGCCGAGCAGGTGGGCCAGCAGGATCCGTAGGCCGATCGCCACCAGGATCACGCCGCCGACCAGGGTCGCCCACCTGCCCAGTCGCTCCCCCACCCGGGCACCGATGAAGACCGCGGCGAGCGAGAGCGCGGCGGTGATGACACCGATGACCACCACCGCGAGTGCGACGTCGACCTCGAGCACGCCGAACGTCACACCGACCGCGGCCGCGTCGATGGACGTCGCGATCGCCAGTGGTGTCACCGACCGCAGGGTGACCACCGACACGATGCCGTGGTCTTCGTCGTCGTCGAACGACTCCCGGATCATGTGCGCACCGATCAGAGCGAGCATCCCGAATGCGACCCAGGGCGTCGCCGCGCTGACCGCATCGGCGAACCTGAACGCCAGCAGCCAGCCGAAGACCGGCATCACGCCCTGGAAGAGGCCGAACATCCCTGCGATCAGGACCGCGTCGCGCCATTCGGGACGACGGAGTCGGAGCCCTTCGGCGAGGGACACCGCGACGGCGTCCATTGCCAAGGCGAACGCCAGCAACACCAACTCGGGATGGCTCACGCCGGACTATCCCACCATCGCCTCGGCCGAAAAATCGGGTCGGGCCGTGACCTCTGGGGGGGTCGGCCACGGCCCGACTGCCCCATCATTACACACCCTGCGGGACAACCTGTCACGCCCCCAAAGCGTTCATCGGTCATTCCCAGAACACCCTGTCGACGACCGCACGAGCCCTTCTGGTGACCCGCAGATAGTCGTTCACCATCGCGTCGGATTGATCGAGTGGATAGCCAAGAATCGCGGCCACAGCACGGCGTTCGCGAGACGATCGGGGCATCTGGTCGACCGGCTTTCCGCGAGCCAGCGTCGCCGCGTTGCGCATCCGACCGGCGGTGCGCCAGCCCGCAGCCAGCACGTCGGCGTCGGCGCTCCCGAGCAGGCCCGCTTCGGTGGCGGCGGCGAGTGCTGCGAGGGTCTGGCTCGTGCGCAGACCGGGCACGTCGGCGCCGTACCGCAGCTGCAGCAGCTGCACCGTCCACTCGATGTCGGCGAGTCCGCCGCGGCCGAGCTTGAAGTGGAGGGTGGGGTCCGCGCCGCGCGGCAACCGCTCGTCGTCGACCCGCGCCTTGATCCGGCGCACCTCGATGATGTCGTCGTCGGCCAAGCCGCCGGCCGGGTAGCGCAGCGGATCGATGAGCTCGGTGAAGCGCTCGCGCACGCCGACATCGCCGACGACAGCGTCCGCGCGCAGCAGGGCCTGCGCCTCCCAGACCTTCGACCACTTGGCGTAGTAGGCCGCGTAAGCATCGAGGGTCCGGACCAGCGGTCCTTGCTTGCCCTCGGGACGGAGGTCGGCGTCGACGACCAGGGGCGGGTCGCCGCCGGGCAGCGCGAGAGTCCGGCGTAGCTCCTCCGCCACTGCCTTGGCGTACGACGCCGCCTCGTGCTGGTCGACGCCCTCCTCCGGTTCGTGGACGAACAGGACGTCGGCGTCGCTGCCGTAGGAGAGCTCGAAGCCGCCGTAGCGGCCCATGGCGATGATCGCGATCCGCGTTGGGGCGGCCTCGAGCCCCCGCTGCGCGCGGACCGCCTCTCCCACCGCGCCGAGCGTGCCTTCGAGGGTGGCGTCCGTGATCCGGGACAGAGCGTTGCCGACGTCGGCGACGTCGATGAGCCCCAGCACGTCGCCGGCAGCGGTGCGGAGCAGCTCACGGCGCCGGACCGCCCGGACCGCACGGACGGCCGGGTCGACGTCATCTTGTCGCGCGGCGTTGGCCAGCATCTCCTCCGTGAGCGTCTCCGACGGCTGCGGCGTCAGGTCACCGCCGAGCAGCTTGATCCCTTGCGGCTCGCGCTCGAGCAGGTCGGAGCAGTACCGCGAGTTCGCGAGCAGGTGGGCCAACCGCTCGGCGATCTCGCCCTCGTCGCGGAGCGTCGTGAGGAACCAAGGGGTGCGACCGAGCGACTCACTGATCCGCCTGAAGCCGAACAGGCCGCCGTCCGGGTCGGCGCCGTCGGCGAACCACTGGAGCATCGCCGGCAGCAGCGCCCGCTGGATGTTGGCGGTCCGGGTCACGCCGGACGTGAGCGACTCGAGGTTGCGGAGCGCCGCGGCCGGGTCGTCGTAGCCGAGGGCGGCGAGCCGGGCCTGTGCCGCTTCCGACGAGAGCCCGACATCGTCGCCAGGGATCTGGGCGACGGCCGAGAGCAGCGGCCGGTAGAAAAGCTTCTGATGCAGCCTGCTGACCTCGCGGCGGTGGTGCTGCCAGGTCCGGGTCAGTCGCTTGTCGGGCTCCTTCAGGTAGCCGAGGCTGCGGCCGAGGCGGCGGAGATCCGGCTCCTCGACGGGCATCAGGTGGGTCCGGCGGAGTCGGTAAAGCTGGATGCGGTGCTCGACCTGGCGGAGGAACGCGTAGGCGCTGTGCAGGGCTTCCCCGTCGTCGCGCCCGACGAAACCGGCCTCGGTCAGCGCGTGGAGCGCGCTCAGCGTGGCAGGCTGCCGGATCCGCTCGTCGGCCCGGCCGTGCACGAGCTGGAGCAGCTGGACCGCGAACTCGACGTCGCGCAGGCCACCGACACCGAGCTTCAGCTGCCGGTCGGCCTCCTTGGCCGGGATGTGGTCGACGACCCGCCGCCGCATCGCCCGGGCGGCGTCGACGAATCCCTCGCGGTCGGCGACGGACCAGACCATCGGGGTGACCATGGCGACGAACTCACGACCGAGCTCGAGGTCGCCGGCGACCGGGCGCGCCTTGAGCAGAGCCTGGAACTCCCACGCGGCGGCCCAGCGCTCGTAGTAGCCGCGGTAGGCGGCGAGGGTGCGGCTCAGCGCACCTGCCTTGCCCTCCGGTCGGAGGGCGGCGTCGACCGGCCAGATCGTGCCCTCACCGGTGTGGGCCGAGCAGACCTGCATCATCTGGGAGGCGAGCCGGGCGGCGGTGCGTGCGATGGCGGCACCGTTGTCGCTGTCGTTGTCGCCGGCGGCTCCCCCGGCGGCCGGCTCGTGGACGAAGATCACGTCGACGTCGGACACGTAGTTGAGCTCGTGTCCCCCGCACTTGCCCATCGCAATGACCGCGAGCCGCACCGTGGCCGACTCCGCCGCGCCGACGCTCGCGCGGGCGACCGCGAGGGCAGCGTCGAGGGTGCCTGCCGCGAGGTCGGAGAGCTCGGCCGCGGCATCGTCGACGCCGAGCTCGTGGGTGAGGTCACGCGCGGCGAGGGGCAGCACCAGTCGCCGGTAGGTCACCCGAAGGGCGTCCACCGCCTCTGCCTCGGGCAGCGTCGCGACCGGCGCCGCCGCGAGGGGGTCCGCGCCGACGGCCTCCAGCAGCTCTGCCCGGATCGCCCACGCGGCCGGCCGCGTGGTGCCGTGAGTCGGGTCCTGGAGGTCCCGCCAGTGGTCTGGATGACTCGCCAGGTGATCGGCCAGCGCGGTGCTCGCTCCGAGCACGCCGAGCAGTCGCATCGCCGTACCCTCGTCGGCGGCGAGGGAGGTGAGCAGCTCGTCCCGATCGTCGACCGCGTCGGCCAGCCGCAGCAGCGCCGACAGCGCGGCGTTGGGTTCGGCCGACCGGCCCAGGATGGCCATCAGCTCGCGGCCGGGGCTGCCCAGCTCGGCAAGCTCTGCGATCGCGCGGTCGGCGTCGGCGAAGCCGAGCCGGAGCAGATCGCTCCGCAGCGTGGCGCGGTTCATGCGACCCTCGCGGCGAGGACCTTTCCGAGGTCCTGCCACGACCGCTCGAGCTCCGCCTCGGCGTCGCGTACGGCGCGCAGGCCCTCGTTGGCGCGCGGACCCGGTTCGAGGTCGACCCAGCTGCTGATCATGTCCGGCGTCGCTTCGGGATGCCACTGCACGCCCCACACGGTGGGTGCGAACCGCATCGCCTGGACCTCCCCGAGCGGCGTGGCGGCGAGCAGGATCGCTCCGGGAGGCGGCGCGAGCACCAGGTCCTCGTTCCAGTGGATCGCGCGGCGCGGGGTCGCGAGCGGGCTGAGCAGCTGGTCGGTCGACGCAGCGGCGGTCCAGCCGACGTCGTAGACACCGATCTGACGACCACGAGGGTTGCGGCACACCGTGCCACCCAGCGCAGATGCGATCAGCTGGTGCCCGAGGCAGATCCCGAGGGTCAGAACCGCGTCGCGCACGGCCACCCGCACCAGTTCCTTGGTGTGGGTCAGCCATGGGTAGGCGACGTCGTCATCGGCTCCCATCTCGCCGCCGAGGATGACCAGCGCCTCGTGGCCGGCCAAGTCGGCCGGGAGCGGGTCACCGGCGTGCGCGCGTCGTACGTCGAGGTCGACGCCGGCTTCGACCAGCCCCTGCCCGAGCAGGGCAGGCGGGCACCCGTCCTCGTGCTGGACGACCAGGACGCTCATCGACGGACTACAGGACCGGCAACATACGGTCGCGCTCGAAGGCCGAGACCTGGCCGCGGTACTCGTCCCACTCGGTCCGCTTGTTGCGCAGGAAGTACTCGAAGACCTGCTCACCCAGCGTCTCGGCGAGCAGCTCGGACTGCTCGGCGATCTCTATCGCCTCGTTGAGGTTCTTCGGCAGCGGGGAGATGCCGAGCGAGCGGCGCTCGCGCTCGCTCAACGCCCACACGTCGTCCTCGGCTTCGCGCGGCAGCTCGTAGCCCTGCTCGATGCCCTTCAGTCCCGCTGCCAGTACGGCAGCGAACGCGAGGTAGGGATTGCAGGCGGCGTCGATGGTGCGGAGTTCGATGCGGGTCGAGACGCCCTTGAGTGGCTTGTACATCGGCACCCGGACCATGGCCGACCGGTTGTTGTGACCCCAGCAGACGTACGACGGCGCCTCGCCGCCCCACATCATCCGCTTGTAGGAGTTGACCCACTGGTTGGTGACGACGCTGATCTCACCCGCGTGGTGGAGCAGGCCGGCGATGAACTGGCGGCCGATCTTGGACAACTGGTACTCGGCGCCGGGCTCGTAGAAGGCGTTCTGGTCGCCCTCGAACAGCGAGAGGTGCGTGTGCATGCCGGACCCGGGCTGCTCGGTGAACGGTTTGGGCATGAATGTCGCCCAGATGTCCTGGCCCAGCGCGACCTCGCGAATGACCGTGCGGAAGGTCATGATGTTGTCGGCGGTCGACAGCGCGTCGGCGTAGCGGAGGTCGATCTCCTGCTGACCCGGCCCGCCCTCGTGGTGGCTGAACTCCACCGAGATGCCCATCGCCTCAAGCATCGTGATGGCCTCGCGCCGGAAGTCGGAACCGTGGGAGTGCGCGGCGTGGTCGAAGAAGCCGCTCCGGTCCACCGGCACCGGCTCGACGCCGGGCCGCGGATCGTCCTTGAACAGGTAGAACTCGATCTCGGGGTGCGTGTAGAAGGTGAAGCCCTTCTCGGCGGCCATGCTCAGGGTGCGCTTCAGGACGTGCCGCGGGTCGGCGTACGACGGGGAGCCGTCGGGCATCTCGATGTCGCAGAACATCCGCGCCGTCGACGGGCCCTCGCCGCGCCACGGGAGGATCTGGAAGGTCGCCGGGTCGGGTTTCAGCAGCATGTCTGACTCGTAGACCCGGGCGAAGCCCTCGATCGCCGACCCGTCGAAGCCGATGCCCTCGGCGAACGCACCCTCGAGCTCGGCAGGCGCGACCGCAACCGACTTCAGGAACCCGAGCACGTCGGTGAACCACAGCCGGACGAACCGGACGTCACGCTCCTCGAGAGCGCGGAGAACGAAGTCTTCCTGCTTGCCCATGGCGCCAGCCTAGGGGCTGGCGGCTACCGGGGAACGTTGGCCTCGATCTCTGCCAGCCACGCCGCGGCGCTGGCGTCCGACGGCATCCGCCAGTCACCCCGTGGGGACATGGTGCCGCCGTTGCTCACCTTGGGTCCGTTGGGCAGCGCCGACCGCTTGAACTGGCTCGCGAAGAACCGGTTGACGAACACCCCGAGCCACTTCCGCACGGTGGCGAGGTCGTACGACGTCCGCGCCTCCTCGGGGAACCCAGGTGGCCAGTCACCGGCCGCCTGGTCCTTCCACGCATGCCACGCGAGGAACGCAATCTTGCTCGGACGGTAGCCGCGCCGCATGACGTGGTAGAGCGTGAAGTCCTGGAGCGCGTAGGGGCCGACGGAGTCCTCGGTCGCCTGCGGCTTGACGCCTTCGACGGTCGGGATCAGCTCGGGGGTGATTTCCTGCTCGAGGATCTCGCGGAGCACGACGTCTGCCTCGTCATCGTAGTCGCCGCCGTGGAGCTGGTTGCTTTCGATGACCCATCTGATCAGGTGCTGGATCAGGGTCTTCGGCACGCCGGCGTTGACGTTGTAGTGCGACATCTGGTCGCCGACGCCGTACGTGCACCAGCCGAGCGCCAGCTCGGAGAGGTCGCCGGTGCCGAGCACAATGCCGCCGCGGTGGTTGGCCAGCCGGAAGAGGTAGTCGGTGCGCAGGCCCGCCTGGACGTTCTCGAACGTGACGTCGTAGGTCGCCTCCCCGTCGCTGTAGGGGTGGTCGAGGTCCTTGAGCATCTGCTCCGCGGCCGGCTTGATGTCGAGCTCGGCGAAGGTGCAGCCGAGCGCGGTCGCCAACCGAGTGGCGTAGGACTTCGTCGTCTCACCCGTCGCGAAACCGGGCATCGTGAACGCGTGGATGTCGCTCCGCGGTCGGCCGAGCCGGTCCATCGCGCGGGCGGCGACGATCAGCGCGTGGGTCGAGTCGAGGCCACCGCTGACGCCGATCACGACCTTAGGTTGCCCGATGGCCGAGAGCCGCTGCACGAGGCCGGCGACCTGGATGTTGTAGGCCTCGTAGCAGTCGAGGGCGAGGCGCGCCGGGTCGTCGGGGACGAACGGGTAGCGGTCGACCTTGCGGATCAGGCCGATGTCGCCGGCCGGCGCCTGCAGCGCGAACTCGACCCGGCGGAACGCCCCGGTGGTTGAGGTGCGAGCTGAGCGAGCCTCGAAACCGAGGCCCCTCCGGTTGTCGTCGTGGCTGCCCTGCCGGATCCGCTCCTGCCGCAGCCGGTCGAGGTCGACGTCGACGACGGTCGCTCGCGGGCCGTCGGGGAACCGCTCGCTCTCGCCGAGCAGGTCGCCGCACTCGTAGACCATGGTCTGGCCGTCCCACGACAGGTCGGTGGTCGACTCCCCCGGCCCGGCCGCCGTGTAGATGTAGGCGGCGTTGCACCGGTTGCTGGCCGACTGCACCAGTTGTCGCCGGCTCTCCGAGCGCCCCACCGTGACCGGGCTGGCGCTCAGGTTGGCGAGCACCGTCGCGCCGGCGAGCGCCGCCTGCGCGCTCGGTGGCACCGGCACCCACATGTCCTCGCAGATCTCGACGTGCAGGTGGAGTCCCGGCTGATCGGTCGCAGTGAAGATCAGGTCGGGTCCGAGCGGCACCTCCTGGCCGGCCAGGAGGATCGTCTGCGAGGTCAGGTCGTCGCCGGGCGCGAACCAGCGGCGCTCGTAGAACTCGCGGTAGTTCGGCAGGTATGACTTCGGTGCCACCCCGAGGATCCGGCCGCGGTGGATGACGACGCCGCAGTTGTAGATCCGGTTGCCGTGCTCGAGCGGCGCGCCGACCACGAACACCGGCAGCAGGTCGACGGAGGCCTCGACCAGCCCCGCGATCGCCGTACGGACCGACGCGAGGAGGGTGTCCTGCAGGAACAGGTCGTCGACCGCATAGCCGGTCAGGCCCAGCTCTGGAAAGACCGCCACGGCCACGCCCTGCTCGTGCAGCGCACGGGCCTGCTCCAACGTCCGCGCGGCGTTGGCCGCCGGGTCCGCGATCGCGACCGGCACCGTGCACGCCGCGACCCGGGCGAAGCCCTGGTCGTAGGCGGAATAGAAGTCCACACGGTGAGTCTAGGGCTGAGCACGCCCGGCGCCGGCGCGATGAGTACGGCGCCGCCGGGTGGTCTCCACAGGTATGACGATCTCGTCCAGCATCTCCCCCTGCCTGTGGTTCGACGACAACTTCGAGGAAGCCGCTCGCTTCTACACCGCGATCTTCCCGAACTCGTCGGTCAGCCACCTCACCCGCTACAACGACGCGGGACCGGGCACACCGGGCAGGGTGATGGCCGGGGAGTTCACGCTGGACGGGCTCACCTTCCGCGGGATCAACGGTGGGCCGGCGCACTTCGGCTTCACCGAGGCTCTTTCGTTCTCGGTCTCGTGCCGCGACCAGTCCGAGGTCGACTACTACTGGGACGCGCTCGCGGATGGCGGTGAGGAGTCGGTCTGCGGCTGGCTGAAGGACCGGTTCGGGTTGTCGTGGCAGATCGTCCCCACCCGTCTCTACGAGCTGGTGTCCGATCCGGATCCCGTCCGGGCACAGGCCGCGACCCAGGCGATGCTCGGCATGCGCCGGATCGTCGTCGCCGACCTCGAGACGGCTGCCGACGCGGCATCGGCCGGATGAGTGTCGGGTGACGCAGCACACAGACCAATTCGGGTCGATCGCGGACTAGCCTCGTCGTTGTCCATCCAAGAACGTGGACCCATCCAGCTGGGCCGCGAGTCACGAGGAGACGGAGCTCGACGATGAGCGAGGAAACTGCGCCGTACGGCCCCACGATCAAGCGGGTACGCACGCACCACCTGCGCGAGATGAAGGAGCGCGGCGAGCGCTTCTCGATGCTGACGTCCTACGACATGCTCACCGCGCAGATCTTCGACGAGGCCGGGGTCGAGGTGCTGCTGGTCGGCGACAGCGCGTCCAACAACGTCCTCGGCAACGCGACGTCACTGCCGATCACCGTCGACGAGCTGATCCCGCTCACCCGCGCGGTGAGTGGCGCCGTCGATCGGGCGATGGTCGTCGGCGACCTGCCGTTCGGCTCCTACCAGGCGTCTCCCGAGCAGGCCTACCTCACCGCGGTCCGCTTCATGAAGGAAGGCGGAGCGCACGCCGTGAAGCTCGAGGGCGGCGTCGAGATGGCGCCGCAGATCGAGCGGATGGTCAAGGGCGGCATCCCCGTGATGGCGCACATCGGCTTCACGCCGCAGTCCGAGCACGCGCTCGGCGGCTACCGCGTCCAGGGCCGCGGCGACGCGGCCGAGCGGGTGCTCCGCGATGCCGAGGCGGTCCAGGAGGCCGGTGCGTTCGGGGTCGTCATGGAGATGGTCCCCGGCGACGTCGCCGCGGAGATCACGCGCAAGCTGCAGATCTCGACGATCGGCATCGGCGCCGGCAAGGAGTGTGACGGCCAGGTGCTGGTGTGGCAGGACGCCTTCGGCCTCCGCACCGGCCGGATGCCGCGCTTCGTCAAGCAGTACGCCGACCTGCGGTCGGTCCTGCTCGATGCCGCGAAGACCTACGACACCGAGGTCAAGGCCGGCGAGTTCCCCGGGCCCGATCACACGTTCTGAGCGAGCCGGGGCCATGGGTAACGTGGCCACATGCGCAAACTCGGAGCTGCCTCCGCCGCCCTCGCCCTGCTGCTCGCCCTGCTCGCCGTGGTCCTCCCCAGTACCGCCGGCGCGTCGTCCGAGAAGGACGGGAACGACGGCCAACGACGCGCCGCCCCGCAGCTCCGAGTGCGGACGGTGGCGAACAACCTGGACATCCCGTGGGACGTGCGTCCGATCGGTGACGGTCGGCTGTTGTTCACCCAGCGGGACCGGGCGACCCTGACCCTGATCGAGGCCAATGGCAACCGGGTCGACGTCACGTTCCCGAGCAACAAGGTGTGGGTGTCCGGCGAGACCGGTCTGATGGGGCTGGCGATCGACCCGGGGTTCTCCGAGAACCGCCGCATCTACACCTGCCAGGGCTGGAAGCTCCCGGGTGGCAAGAAGGACATCCGGGTGATCGCCTGGACGCTCAACGCGGGCCTGACCGCGGCCACCCAGCCCGACGTCATGGTCAAGGGGCTGCCGACCGTGTCGGGCCGGCACGGCGGCTGCCGGCTCCTGATCGCCAAGAACGGCGCGCTCCTGGTCGGCACCGGCGACGCCGCCGTCACCAAGAACCCGCAGAGCCTGCGCTCGTTCGGCGGCAAGACGCTCCGGCTCAACCCGGCGAACGGTCGGCCGTGGCCCACCAACCCGTGGGCGGACCAGGACGGCCGGAAGCGCTACATCTACACGTACGGCCACCGCAACGTGCAGGGCCTCGCCCAGCGCGCCGACGGCACCCTCTGGTCCGTCGAGCACGGCACCTACCGCGACGACGAGATCAACAGGCTCGGAGCCGGCCGCAACTTCGGCTGGCGGCCGGGCCCTGGCTACAACGAGTCCCCGCCGATGACGAACTTCTCCCTGCCCGGCCGGCAGTGGGCTGCCCGGTGGAGCTCCGGCAACCCGACGATCGCCACGTCCGGCGCGGCCTTCGTCACTGGTCGCGGCTGGGGTTCCTACGCCGGCACCCTCGCCGTGGGCTGTCTCGCCGGTGAGCGTCTCATGTTCGCGAAGTTCAACGCCGACGGCGAGCTCATGTGGACCCGCAGTCCCGATCGACTGCGCGACTTCGGCCGGCTGCGCAGCGTGACCGGCTATCGCGGCGGACTGCTGGTCACCACGGCGAACGGCGGCGGCAACGACAAGATCCTGCTGGTGCGTCCTACCCGGTGATCACCCCTGCGACGGCGGTCGGGTGAGAGTGACCGATAGACCACCCTTACCCGACCAACTCCGGATCAGGCGAGGCCGCGGCGCTCCAGCAACGGCTCGATCGGGGCAGGTCGCCCACGCCAGTCGGCGTACGACGCCAGCGGGTCCTTCGTGCCACCGATGCCGATGACGTACTGCCGGTAGAGGTCGCCGTTTTCGCGGGTCAGACCGCCGTTCTCCTCGAACCACTTCACCGTGTCGGCGTCGAGCACCTCGCTCCAGATATAGGAGTAGTAGGCAGACGCGTAGCCCGAGCTCATGCTGTGGGCGAAGTACGGCGTCGAGTAGCGAGGGGGGACCGTGGCGTTGTCGAGCCCGACCGCCGCGAGCGCCTCGGCTTCGAAGCGCAACACCTGGTCGGGGGAAGTGGGCACGTCGTCGGGGCCGAGCTCGTGCCAGGCGAGATCGAGCAGTGCTGCGGCGAGGTACTCGCTGGTGCCGAAGCCCTCGTTGAACGTCGACGACGCCTTGATCCGCTCCACGACGTCCGCCGGGATCGGCTCGCCGGTCTCGTGGTGAACCGCGTAGTTGGCGAGCACCTCGGGCCACAACATCCACATCTCGTTGACCTGCGAGGGGTACTCGACGAAGTCACGGAAGACCGCGGTGCCGGCGAACCGGGGATAGGTTGCCCGCGCCAACAGACCGTGCAGCGCGTGGCCGAACTCGTGGAACAGGGTGCGGGTCTCGTCGTAGGTCAGCAGCGTCGCCTCGCCGGGAGCCGGCTTGGGCACGTTGAGGTTGTTGTAGACCACTGCCGTGTCGATGCCGAGCAGCTCGGACTGGTTGACGAAGCTGCTCATCCAGGCGCCGCCCCGCTTGGAGTCGCGGGTGTAGAGGTCGAGGAGGTAGAGCCCGATCGGCGCACCGTCCCGGTGCACCTCGAACACGCGCACGTCCGGGTGGTAGCCATCCAGGTCGGACCGCTCGGCGAAGGTGAGGCCGTAGAGACGGTTGGCCGCGAAGAAGACGCCGTCCTGGAGCACCCGCTCGGCCTCGAACCACGGGCGCAGCGCGGCCAGGTCGACGTCGTACTCGGCGGCGCGGACCTGACCGGCGTAGAACGGCCAGTCGTGCGCCTCGACCGGGAAGCCGGCCTGCGCGGACAAGGCTTCCTGCTCCCGCCGTGCGTTGCGCGCGGCGGGCGTGGCCAGCCGAGCGAGCATCTGGCGGACTGCGGACGGCGTGCCCGCAGTGTTGTCCTTGGTGACCAGCTCGGCGTGATTGGCGAAGCCGAGCAGCCGGGCGCGCTCGGCGCGCAGGCGGAGCACGTCGAGCGCGATCTGCCGCGTGTCATGGGCGCCGCCGCGACTCCCCCGCGCCTGCTGCGCCTCCGAGAGTCGGCGCCGGACGTCGCGGTCGGTGAGCGCCGCGAGGTGGGGGTGCGCGGTCGGCAGCACCAGGGTCAGCAACCACTTGCCGTCGAGGCCGCGGGAGGCCGCGGCGGCAGCGGCTGCCGAGATCTCACCCGGCGTCAACCCGGCCAGGTCCGACTCGTCGTCGATCACGACGGCGAGGTCGTTGGTGTCGGCCTGCAACGTGATCTCGAACGCCGTCTCCTGCGCGGAGATCTGCTCGTTGAGCTTGCGCAGCCGCGCCTTGTCGTCCTCCCCGAGCGCCGCGCCGGCCAGCGTGAACTCCACGACCATAGCGCTCGACGAGGTAGCGGGCCTCCGAGTCGAGCGCGTCCCGCTGTTCGTGCACCGCCAGCAGCCGTTCGTAGAGCGCCGGGTCGAGAGCCATCGCATCGGAGTGCGCGGCGAGCTTGGGGGCGTACGATCGCGCGCAGCTCGTCGACGTGCTCGTTGGTGTCGGCGCTCGCCTTGTTGAAGAACACCCGCAGCACCCGGGCCAGCGCTTCGCCGCTGCGCTCGAGCGGCACCAGCGTGTTGTCGAACGTCGCCGGGTCGGGGTTGGCGGTGATCGCGGCGACCGCTTCCAGCTGGGCCGTCATGCCCTCGTCGATGGCCGGACCGAAGTCGTCGTCGGTGAAGTCGACGAAGCGCGGCAGCTGGTAGGGCAGGTCACTCGGCAGCAGCAGGGGGTGCATGAAAATCACCCTACGTCCGGCGGTATTACGGTCGATTTCGGCCCAGGTCGTCGTGTGCCTGAACCCACTCCTCCGCCACCACGGCCGAGCCCAGCGACAGCTCGCCGGCGAGGACCGTGGCGGCGATGATCTCGGCGAGCTTTCGCACTTTGCCGGTTCCGTAGCAGTCCATGATCTCGAGGCATTCGCGCTGGGTGGCGAGCCCGGTGCCGCCGCCGTATGTCGCGACGATGAGCGACGGCAGCGTCACGGAGGCGTAGAAGTCTCCGTTCGGCATCAGTTCGGAGAAACCGTAGATGGCCGAGCTCTCGGCGACGTTGGCGACGTCCTGTCCCGTGGCGATGAACATGGCCGTGATGCCGTTGGCGGAGTGGTTGCCGTTGTTGTTCGTCACCGACATGATCGCGCCCATCTGCCCCCGCATCCGGGCGGCGTAGAGCTTGTCGGTGCTGACGTGCATCTGCTCCTCGACCAGCGCCGCCGGGAGGGTGATCTCGGCGACCACCCGCTTGCCGCGGGTGTGGAGCATGTTGACGACCGATGTCTTCTTGTCGGTCGCGAACTGGCCCTCGAGCAGGAAGTGCAGCTCGCCCGGGTAGTTCTGCTTGATCCATGCGCAGGCCGCGAACGTCGCCTTGCCCGTCATGTTCTGGCCGGCGGCGTCGCCGGTCGTGTAGTTGAACCGCGTGTAGAGCAGCTTCGAGACCGAGAACTGCTGGATCTCGATCAGTTTCCCGGACGAAGTCGTGGTCTGCGCCGCGGCGGCGATGGGCTCGAAGTTCTCCGTCAGCCAGGCCGCGAACGCCTTGGCCTCCCGCGCGCTGTTGAAGCTGAACACCGGGGCCCGCTGCATCTTGTCGTCGAGGACCGTCGTGATGATGCCGCCGGCGTCGCGGCACAGCTTCATGCCGCGGCTGTACGACGCCACCAGGGTGCCCTCCGTCGTCGCCAACGGGACCAGGAACTCTCCCTGCGCGTGCTCGCCGTTGACCAGCAACGGGCCGGCGAGCCCGATCGGAACCTGCGCGACGCCAAAAAAGTTCTCGATGTTGCCGGGCAGGGTCGACGGGTCGAGCGAGTAGTTCCTGACGTGGTCGATGCTGCCGGTGGTGTGGGCGGCGATCAGCTCCTGGCGAGCGTTGATCGCAGCCTCGGAGTAGTCGTCGCCGCGATGACGCGGGATCTTCAGCGGGCTCGGGGAGAGGTCGGGCATGCGGAGGAGTGTCGCAGAGCCGGGGGCAGAGTCTCAGCCGAACGGGAGGGGGTCCGGCGCCAGGGAGACGGCGCGCGCCCGGGCCGCGGTGAGGCCGCGGCGGTGGTGCTGACGGCAGAGCACCTCGTAGGACACGACGGTCGGCTCGTCGACGCGCGTGTCGACGTCGCCGACCACGATCACCTCGCCCTCGGTGATCATCACGCCGTCCTCGGTGCGCGCGTTGTGGGTGGCCCTCTTGCCGCACCAGCACAGCGCCTCGACCTGCAACACCTCGGTGCGGTCGGCGAGCTCGACCAGCCGGGCCGAACCTTCGAAGAGCTGGGTGCGGAAGTCGGTGAGGATGCCGAAGCAGAAGATGTCGATCTGGAGCTCGTCGACGATCTTCGCCAGCTGGTCGATCTGGTCCCGGGTGTAGAACTGCGCCTCGTCGCACACGAAGTAGTCGATCCGCGCGCCCTGGGTGAGCGCATCGACCGTCGTCCGCCAGAAGTCGAACTCCGGGGTGACCTCACGTGCCTCGGCGGTCAACCCGAGCCGGGACGACACGGTCGCGACGCCTGCGCGGTCGTGAGAGGTGAACAGCCGTCCGACCCGGCCCCGGGCCGCGTGGTTGTGGTTGGTCTGGAGGGCGAGGGTCGACTTACCCGCATCCATCGTGCCCGTCCAGAAGGTCAGCTCCGCCACGCGGCGCATCCTGCCACGGCTACTCAGAGCCGCGGACCAGGCTCCAGAGCAGATCGCTGTCACCGACGGCGAAGCGGGTGCTGAGGTCGTCGAACGTCGTCATGTGGGCGCAGGCGCCGCTCGGGACCTCGCAGGACAACAGGTCCAGCGCATCTGCCTCCTCCGCGTCGGTGAGCACCATCAGGGTGTCGGTGTCGGCCCACGCGTACCCGAAGCCCTCGCGGTCGCCGGTGGCTCCGAGGTCGAGCTCCTCGCCCGTCGCCGTGTCGTAGACACCGACGTCCTCCGCGGCCGCACTGATCCACCGGCCGTCGGGGGAGAAAACCCCGGAGTCGCCGTCGTCGTTCCGGATCTCGACCCGGCTCCCGTCCACGCCGCGCACCTCGAGCCCGATGTCCGCACCGCTCGGGCCCTCGAGGCGGTACGCCGTCAACTCGCCCTCGGCGTCGACGAAGCCCAGCCCCGAGCTGCCCAGGTCGGTCTCCTCTGCCGAATCGAGGTCGACGACACGGGTCGGGTGCTCGTCGGCGTCGGCGAGGTAGGCGGAGCCGCCGTCGATCGCCACGATCGGGAACGAGTACTCGAGGCGCGCCGGCTCGCTCAACACCCGGTCGCTGGTGCTCTGGTCGACGACGACTGTCTCGGGGCTGTCGCCCGACTGGTCCAGCCAGCCAGCGAACGGCCCGTCGGGATCGGACCGCAGCTGGGGGTCCTGGGTCTCTCCGATCAGCTCCGGCACACCCTCGCCGATGAACGAGTAGACGCCGAGCGTCTCGCGATCGAGCTGTCTGGTGAAGACGATACCCTCGCTCGTGCGCACGAACGAGTAGACGTCGGCCCCGAGGTCATAGGTGGCCGTCGGCGTGTGGAGGACGCTGCCCTCGGTCCACATCGGCACATCGGTGGGGAACGGGTCGTCGGAGAAGTCGGCCTTCTCGTCCCCGTTCCCGCCGACGAGGGCAGCGGTCGCTCCGATGACGGCGAGCACGGCCACGCCGGCCACGCCGGTGGCGATCCGCCGGCGACGCACGGTGCGGTGGCCGGCGGAGGTGATCGCGCCGAGGTCGACAGCCGCGAAGTCGCGGTCGGCAGCGCGGTCCATCAGGATCTTGAGCTGCGCGGTCATGCCGGCACCCCCTCGTTGTTGATCAGGTCGGTGACGTCGAGGTCGTCACCCATCAGGTCGCGGAGCTTGGCGAGCGCGGCGGAGCACTGGCTCTTGACCGTGCCGACCGCGCAGCCCAGCATCGCCGCGGTCTGCGCTTCGGTCAGGTCCTCGTAGAAACGCAGGACGACCACCGCCCGTTGCCGGGGCGGGAGCTGGCCGAGCGCGCTCATCAGCGATGTCCGCGCTGCCACCGCATCGTCGTGTCCGGCGTCGATCCGGTCCGGCACGA
Source organism: uncultured Actinomycetota bacterium (assembly GCA_963846535.1). Lineage (GTDB taxonomy): Bacteria > Actinomycetota > Actinomycetes > Propionibacteriales > Nocardioidaceae > Nocardioides. Next base: position 60,667 of record CAWJWK010000003.1, on the reverse strand, counting down.
CCTGGGCCGTGCGTTCGCCGTACCAGCTCTTCCTGCGGAACCAGGTGATCGCGGTGTTGGTGATCACCTTGCGGGTGTAGGCCTCGGCGTTGCCGGGGTCGCGGAGGCGGGGCCAGGCGACGTAGGTCTTGGTCAGCGCCTCCTGGACCAGGTCCTGCGCCAGCCCGACGTCGCCCACCATCAGGTAGGCGGCGCGGTGCAGGGCGCCCGACCGGGCCGCGACGAAGTCCGCGAACGCGGTCATGTCCCGAGCAGCCATCGTGCCTCCGACTCCCGAGGGCGACGCCGTGCCGCCCTGCTCACCCTCTCCGACGATGTCAACCGCGAGAAAGGTTCGGTGGGTCAGTCGATGAGGAGCGGGATCAGCATCTCGTCCTCGCTCAGCGACCCGTGCATGCCGATCAGCTTGGTCTCGTAGGGGAACCCGGCGGTCGACAACACCGCGGCGTTGCCCCGGCACGCGACCACGATGTCGCCGATGCGCGGCAGCACCAGCGGGTCGACCGCGCCGAACCAGCCGCGCCCGATCGCCTCGCCGCGCGTCAACACCTCCGCCTGGTCGCCGAGGGTCGCCCGCCACGTCTCGAGGACGTCCGTCTCGGCGCCGCCGACGCAGTAGAGGTGTCGGAAGCGAGCCTCACCGCCGATCAGGAACACCCCGGCGCTGAGGTCGTCGTTGTCCGCGACGTCGATCCGGCTCTCGACCGGCACGTCGACCATGCCGTGGTCGGCGACGACCAGCAGCCGCCGGTCGGGCGGGAGCGCCTCACGGAGCTGCTCGGCCTCGTGGTCGATCATCGCGAGCTGCTGCTCCCAGTGACTGGAGTCGACCCCCCAGCGGTGACCGGTCCAGTCGAGGTCGCCGTCGTAGACGTAGGTCAGCGACGGGCTCTCGGACGAGGCCGCGAGCACCGCCGCGATCCGCTCGCCGACCCGGTCGACGCCGACGTACTCCGCGCCGCGGTGCGCAGCGACGGTGAGCCCGCTGCCGTTGAACTCACGCTTGTTCACGACGGTGACCCGGACACCGGCGGCCTGCAGCCGGGCGAACGCCGTCTGGTGCGGCTGCCACTCGAGCGGGTCGACGGCGGCGTCCCAGACGAGTGCGTTGAGGAGGTCCTCGGTGCCAGGCACCCGGGTGGTGAAGCCGACCAGGCCGTGACCGCCCGGGACCAGCCCGGTACCGAGCGAGGTCAGGCTGGTCGACGTGGTCGACGGGACGCCGGCGGTCCCGATCGTCGAGGCGGCCAGCAGCGAGTGGAGGTACGGCGCCGCCTCGGCGTTGCGGCGCAGCAGGTTGGCGCCGAGACCGTCGATCAGGAACACGACGTACGACGACGCGCCGGGCAGGTCCAGCCCGCGCGGTGCGACGCCGAGCGGATGACCGAGCGCCACGGCAACAGCCGGGACCACGTCGCCGAGCGAGCGGTCGCCGTACGCCGGCTCGCAGAAGCCGTTCACCGGCAGGAGGTCGCTCACCCGCGTGTGCGCGCCGACAGCGACGCGGCGAAGGACAAGAGGCCGGGAACGGCGTCCGATCCGTCCGCCGCGGCCGACACCCGGAGCGAGAAGTCGTCCGAGGACAGCGTACCGGTGTAGCCGTGGTCGGCATCGCACTGCGGGTCGTTGCATCCGGCGGGCTCGAGGTCGACCCGGTGCACGGCACCCCAGCCGATGGTGAGCACCGCTTCGACCGGCGGCTGCGGCCCCGCCGTCGGGTTGGTGGTCATCCGGGTGACGACCACCGAGGTGACCGCGCTCAGGCTGACCGCCTCAGTCGACGTCGACGTGTAGGGCTCTGGGAGGAGGTCGTCGCCGGTGTGCTCGTCGGTGTGGGCCAGGATCAGCCGGCTCGGCGTCAGCACGATCACACTCTGGTGGCGGCGGACCTCGTCGCGCTCGAAGGTCGGCTCATGGTGCACGTAGAAGGAGACGACGTGCTCGCCACCGACCGCCTCAGTCACGGCGTCCGCGACCACCTCCGGGTAGTAACCGGTGCGGTCGAGCGCCTTCCGGAGCTCGGACGCACGGTCCCGGTCGGAGGTACGGGAACGAACGTCAGGCATGGTCGCATCCTGTCACGGTCACGGCTGATCAACCGGGCAGGGTGAGGGTGACGTCAGGGAGACGCCGCACCAGCGAGTCCGGCCGCGGATCCCGCAAGGGCGCCAGCCGCGCGGACGCGGTCAGCACGGTGACACCGGTGACCCCTGCCAGCGCGAGCGAGAGCTCGAGGGCACAGACCTCGGGCAGGTCGTTCTGAAGCTGGGCGACCTTGGCGATGAGCTGCTCGATCGACGCGATATCGACCGGCTCGGCGCCCCGGTAGCCGAAGAGGAGCGGCGAGCTCTTGACCTCGCGCACCATGCCTGCGACGTCGTGCTGGTCGAGCGGCGGGATCCGGTAGGCCCAGTCGCCGAGCAGTTCGATGATCGGCCCGGAGATGCCGAACGACACGACCGGCCCGAACAGCGGGTCCTCGAACGAACGGATCGAGATCGGCACGCCGGCCGGGGCGTTCTTCTGGACGACGAAGGCGCCGGTCGCGGGATCGACGACCAACGCGTTCAGGGTGCCCCAGGCCTCCTTCATCTCCGTCATGGTGCCAATGTTGCGCCACACGTGCTGCTGGTCGGGTCGCTCGCGCACCGACTCCCTGGTCGCCTTGAGCACGACGTCCCACCCCAGGCTCTTCGCCGCCGCCTGCGCCTCTTTGACGGACGCGACCGGGATCGCCGGCCACACGTCGATGCCGTACGAAGCGAGCAGCTCGGTGACCTGCTCCCGGTCGAGCACGACCTCCTCCGGCAGGCCGGCGAGCTGGCGCTGCACGAACTGCTTGGCCAGCGCCGGCTGCACCTCGCCCGGATCGGCGGAAACCCCGTCGGGGGTGCCCAACCACACGGCGTACTCGACGACCTTCGCGAGTGCTCGCACCGCGGCCTCGACGGCGGGGTACGACGGCACCGAGCCCCGCCCGGCTGTCGAGCCGGCCACATCGGGGACCCGGAGCAGCTCCGGAACGCCTTCGGCGCCGAGGAACGACGACACCAGCGGCTTGTCGGACTGCTCCCCCACCGCGGCGAGCACGTTGGCGACCTCCTCGCCCGACACGTTGAGCGGGGGGATGTAGACGGCGACCACGCAATCGACGTCCGGATCGTCGATGGCGTCGTCGAGCGCGTCCTCGAAGTCCTCGGCCGTGGCATCGGCGCCGAGGGCGACCGAACGATTCACCATCAGTCCGACAGCTGCGGCGGCGTCGGCCGCCAGCAGTCCGAGCGCGTCGCTGTTGCCGACGATCGCAACCCGGCGGCCGCGCGGCAACGGCTGGTGCGCGAGCAGCTGCGCGACGTCGAACATGTCCTCGAGCGTGTCCACCTGGATGATCCCGGCCTGGCGGAACATCGCGTCCACCGCCGCCTGGGGCGCGGAGATCTGCCGCACCGTGTGCCCCATCGGGACGCCCTGGGTGGTGCGGCCGGACCGCACCGCCACGACCGGCTTGCGCAGCGAGACCCGACGTGCGATCCGCGAGAACTTGCGGGGATTGCCGATCGACTCGAGGTACATCATCACGACCTCGGTCGCGTCGTCCTCCTCCCAGTACTGGAGGAGGTCGTTGCCCGAGACGTCGGCACGGTTGCCCGAGCTGACGAACGTCGAGATGCCGAGGCCGCGGTTCTTGACCTTCTCGAGGATCGCCGAGCCGAGGGCGCCGGACTGGCAGAAGAACCCGGCCCGCCCGCGGGCCGGCATCACCGACGACAGGGACGCGTTGACCGACACGGCGGGGTCGGTGTTGATGACGCCGAGGCAGTTGGGCCCGATCAGCCGCAGGCCGTAGGACCGGGACAGCCCCACCAGGTGGCGCTGCCGGCGGCGGCCCTCCTCGCCGGTCTCGGCGAAGCCCGACGAGATGACGATGAGGCCGTGGATGCCCTTGGCCGCGCAGTCGAGCACGACCTCGGTCACCGCCTCGGCCGGCACCGCCACGATCGCGACATCGACGTCGTCGGGGATCTCGTTGACCGACTTGTACGCCGGCATCCCGCTCACCGCGCTCGCGGCAGGGTTCACGACGTAGACCCGCCCGGTGAAGTCGGCGTTGACCAGGTTGCGCACGAGCAGCTGCCCGATCGTGTCCTGCCGCCGGCTGGCGCCGACGATCGCGACCGAGGCCGGATGGAAGAAGCGGTGGATCGAGGCGGACTCGGCGACGTGCTCGCGGTCGTGCATCACCCCGATGGCGGTGTCGGTGGGGTCGATCGGGAACTCGAGGGTGATCACGCCGTCGGCGTACCCGCTCGCCACGCGGTAGCCCGCCTCGCGGAAGGTCTGGATCATCCGGTTGTTGTCGGGCAGCACCTCGGCGATGAATCGCTCGACCCCGCGCTCGCGGCCGGCCTGAGCGAGGTGCTCCAGCAGCAGCTGCCCGATCCCCCGCCCCTGGTGCTGGTCCTCGACGAGGAACGCGACCTCGGCTTCCACCGGGCGGACGACGTCGTACCGGCCCACGGCGATCATCTGGCCGCCGAGGAGCATGACCAGCGCGACCCGGTCGCGGTGGTCGACGTGCGTGAACCGGCGGACGTCGCGCTCGGAGAGCTTCGGCATCGGCGAGAAGAACCGGTAGTACTTCGACTCGTCCGACACCCGCGCATAGAACTCGACCATCAGTTGCTCGTCGTCTGACCGGATCGGCCGGATGTGCGCCGTACGACCGTCGCGCAGCAGGACGTCGGCCTCCCAGTGCGTGGGAGGCGGCCCGATCTCCTCGGTGGGCGTCCCGGATTCGGTCACAGGACGAGGCTAGTGGCTACTTCCGCACGCGGTAGGTGAGGTGTCGCCCCATGATCGTTGCGCCGATGCTGTCCCACATCGGTCGGGTGTAGTCGTAGGACACGTTCGAGATCGCCATCCCGCCGGGTGCCGACGGGTCTTCCGGGGACAGCGGCTGGTCACCGTTGAAGTACCAGTCGAAGAGCGGCCCCATGTCGTCGTTGTCGTCGGCGATGAGTCCGTCCACCGAAACCACTGCGTGCGTCATCGCGGTTGCCATGCGAATCCAGACCGTTCGTCACTCGCGGATTCATCGGACGCCACGACCGCCACTCCCGGCGTGTCCGCGGCACCCTCCTGCCCGTCGCGTCCCCTAGCGTGGAGGCCTACTTGGCCCACAGATCGGATTCGCCCATGGAGATCCTGCACTCGGCCATCGCCATCGTGGCCGCGATCGTCCTCATCATCACGTTCAAGGTCGACCCCGTGATATCGCTGCTGATCGCGTGCGTCTACCTCGGCCTCGCCACCGGGCTCGGCGCCGACGGCACCGTCGCGGAGATCACCGGAGGGTTCGGCGAGATCATGGCCGAGGTCGGCCTGCTCATCGGCTTCGGTGTGCTGATCGGGGCGCTGCTGCACTCGATGGGCACCTTCGGGGACCTGGTGGAGATTCTCGCGCGCCGCGTCGGTCGAAAACTGCCGTACGCGATGGCAGGGACGCTCTCCACGATCTTCCCGTCCATCTACGTCGACGTGCAGGTCGTCCTCGCCGCGCCGATGGCCAAGGAGTCGGCGCACGCGGTCGACCGCAAGCACGGTCTGCCCTGGCTCGCCGGGGCCATGGCCATCGGCATCTTCTCCGGCTACGTCTTCGTCGTACCGGGCCTGGCTGCGGTCGCGATCGCCGGGCTCATGGACGTCCCGCTGGGGACCTATCTGCTGTACGGGCTGCCGATCGGCCTGACCACGGCACTGGTCACGACATTCTTGTTCCGACTGCTCCTCGGCCGCGGATTCTGGAACGACGAGACGGACTACGACCCGGACGTGGTGGTCGAGGACGGCCGCGTCCACGACGAGTCCGAGGACGTGCCCAAGGCCGAGCGCGCCGCGCGGTTGCCTCTGTGGGTTCGGCTGTTGCCGATCCTGGTGCCCCTGGTGCTGATCGCCAACGGAGCGATCCTCGACGTTGCCGACGCTTCGAACTCGGTGTTCGCGTTCCTCGGCGACGCCAACATCGCGCTCTTCCTGGGGCTGCTGATCGCCTTCGGCATGGTCCGGTCGTCCATGGGAACCGAAGGTGTCGGGAAGGTCCTCGGATCCGGCTTCCACACCACCGGCGAGATCCTGCTGGTCACCGGCGTCGGCGGGTCCCTCGGCGCCGTCATCGCCGCGAGCGGGATGGACGAGACACTCAAGGACCTGTTCTCGGCCGACGAGAGCGCACCGGTGATCGTCAGCATCGTGCTCGCGTGGTGCATCGCCGCGGTGCTGCACTTCGCAATCGGCTCGGTGTCCGTGGGGGCGATCACCGCCGCCGGCATCATCTCGCCGATCGTCGGCTCGCTCGACGTCGATCCTGTCGTCATCGCGCTGGCGATCGCTTCGGGCGCCATGTTCGCCCTCCATGTCAACAGCAACTTCTTCTGGATGTTCAGCACCCTGCTCGACCTCTCCACCAAGGGCAGCCTGAAGACCCTGACGATGGCGACCTCGCTTGGCGCCCTCGTCTCGCTGCCGCTGGTGCTGGTCGCCAGCGTGGTAGCCGGGGTCGTCTGAGCTCGGCCGCGCGGCACGAGCGCGGCTGCGCCGCGCGGAGCGGCGGCAGCCCTACGCTGCGGTTGTGCGGACGAGTCGAAGGGCGCGGGCTGCGCGTCGTCGCAAGGTGCGCATGGCGCGGGTGGTCAACGACCTGACAGATGAGCAGTGGGTCGCCCTGCAGACGGCGTGGGCAGGGTGCGCGTACTGCGGAGCGGAGGGTCCGGCCCTCCAGCGCGACTGCGTCCTGCCGATCTCGCGTGGCGGCCGCTACACGCTGGCCAACGTCGTGCCAGCCTGCCGTTCGTGCAACACCAGCAAGTGCAACGACGAGGTCACCGCCTGGTTGCGGCGGAAGCGTCTGGACGAGCGAGCGTTCCTGTTGCGCTACGTCGAGATCCGTCGGGAGCTGGCGTTGACGTCGCCGGTCCCCGGACCGGCTTAGTTGCGTCTGTGGAATCTGATGTCGCCGTTGGGGAGTTTCTCGTGGGTGAGGTTCGGGTTGTGGGCGCGGTGGTGGTCGAAGGTGCAGAAGTGGACGCCGTCGTCGAGGTCGGTCTTCCCGCCCTGGGACCAGGGTTTCTGATGATGTGCCTCACACCAGCGGGCGGGAACGGTGCAGCCCTCGGCGCGGCAGTGCTGGTCGCGCAACGCCATGGCTTTGCGCTGTGCGGGTGAGAACAGACGCCTGCTGCGGCCCAGGTCGAGGATCTCGCTCTTGCCGCCCAGGACGACGGGGATGATGTCGGCTTGGCAGGCCAGCCGGCGGATCGCAGAAGCGGAGAGGGGTTCGCCGCCGATGACGGTCCCGGTGCCGAGCTGGTTCTGGAGGGATTCCAGGCCGATGGTGACCATCAGGGTGGTCGCGTCGCCGCCGTGTTGGGGAGCTTGGCGGGGTCGAGGTGTTCCAGCAGGGCGTCGAAGGCCTGGCCGAGGCGGCGGGGTAGGGGATCCGGTCTTCTTCCCCGCTGACCGCGTCGGCTGCCTTGCGGGGGCTGGTGAAGGATTCGAGGTAGGTCAGCAACCGGTTCCGGGACACGACGGGGTGGGTGATCGTGGTCCGGGCCATCCCGTCCCCGATCAGCCGTGTCCGCAGGCTGGTCTTCTCCCGCGCGTGTAGTTCTTCGTTCTCGAGGCGTTTGGCCAGCTCGGCCTCGGCGATCTCCGGTGCGACGACCTCCAATAGGTGCCGGCCGAGACGACGCAGCTCGCCGGGCCGGAACTGTTCGCACCAGGTCACCATCTGCGCTTGGGCCCGCTCCACCGACGCAGGGTCCAGGTGGTCGGGTAGGGCGTCGAGGGCTTCGACCACCGCCCGCGCCTGAGCGATCGAGACCTGTCCGTCGGCCATCGCGGCCGCCACCCCGGCCCCACCGGCGGTCCAGTGCTTCGGCGAGCCGGGCGTCGGCCCGCCCGACGCCGAAATCGACGCGGGGTCACCGAGGCCAGCCAGGAACCGGTGTCACGGGACAACGCCAGGTCCGCCGCGTCGTCGGCGGTCGCCACGACCCGCAGCCTCAACTCCACGAGCGCGGCTTCGAGCCGGGCGAGCTCTGTGATGGCTGTTTTCTTCTCCGTCGGGGACATGTACACCGGCTGCACGTCGCGCACGGCTTCGAGAGCCTCTTGGCTGGTGGTGAGGGCGCTCAGGATCGGGTGCGATGCCGGTGCGAGCTGAGCGACCATCGCAGATCCTTCCCGAGAGTTCCTACGCCTACCGTACACCAGTTCGATTCAGGATGGAACAGTCGTGCCTACATTTCGCCCTCGGGATGCCTTGGTTTCGAGGCTCCTCGCTGCGCTCGTCGCACCTCAACCAGCGGCCTGAGCAGCGCCGTGAGCCGGGCGCGGCACGCGACCCCACGCCCTCCCCTCCCCGTCCAAAGCCCTTCGGTCGCAATCATCCGCGACTCGCAGCCAACTGACATCGGCCCCGGAGCGCAGCATCCGGCGAGCCCTCCCCTCACCCGTCGGAGGCGCCGGGGAGAATGGCGCCATGGCACGGCGTACGGCGACACCCCCACCCGAAGACTTCGAGGAGCACATCCTCGACACCGACATCCGCGACGAGATGCAGTCGTCGTTCCTCGAGTACGCCTACTCGGTCATCTACTCCCGCGCCCTCCCCGACGCGCGTGACGGTCTCAAGCCGGTCCAGCGCCGGATCCTCTACACCCTCAACGACATGGGCATCCGCCCCGACCGCGGCCACGTGAAGTGCGCGCGCGTCGTCGGCGAGGTCATGGGTCGGCTGCACCCGCACGGCGACGGCGCGATCTACGACGCCCTTGTCCGGATCGTGCAGCCATGGTCCCTGCGGCTCCCGATGGTCGACGGCCACGGCAACTTCGGCTCCCCCGGCGGCGACGACCCGCCGGCGGCCATGCGCTACACCGAGTGCCGGATGGCGCCCCCGGCCACGGCGATGACCGACTCGATCGACGAGGACACGGTCGACTTCCGGCCCAACTACGACAGCCGCGAGCTCGAGCCGTCGGTGCTGCCGTCGGCGATCCCCAACCTGGTCGTCAACGGCACGACCGGCATCGCGGTCGGCATGGCGACCAACATGGCGCCGCACAACCTGGTCGAGGTCGTCCAGGCGCTGCGCCACCTGATCAAGCACCCGAGCACCGACGTCGACGGCCTGATGCGCTTCATCCCGGGCCCCGACCTGCCCACCGGCGGCAAGATCGTCGGCCTCGACGGGATCCGCGACGCCTACGAGTCCGGCCGCGGCACCTTCCGCATGCGGGCCACCGCGCGCATCGAGACGATCGGCCGCCGCAAGGGCATCGTGGTCACCGAGCTCCCCTACGGCATCGGCACCGAGAAGGTCGTCGAGCGGATCAAGACCCTGGTGCAGGGCAAGAAGCTCCAGGGCATCGCTGACTTGAAAGATCTCACCGACCGCTCCCACGGCCTGCGGCTCGTGATCGAGGTCAAGAACGGATTCGTGCCCGAGGCGCTGCTCGAGCAGCTCTACAAGCAGACGCCGATGGAGGACACCTTCGGCATCAACAACGTCGCGCTCGTCGACGGCCAGCCCCGAACGCTCGGGCTGAAGGAGATGCTCACCGTCTTCCTCGACCACCGCTACGACGTCGTACGCCGTCGCTCGCAGTTCCGACGCAACAAGAAGGCCGAGCGGCTGCACCTCGTCGACGGCCTGCTCATCGCGTTGCTCGACATCGACGAGGTCATCCAAGTGATCCGCACCAGCGATGACTCCGCGGCGGCGAAGGAACGCCTGATCTCGGTCTTCGACCTCTCGCAGGCCCAGGCCGACTACATCCTCGAGATGCAGCTGCGGCGGCTCACGAGATTCTCCCGGATCGAGCTCGAGAAAGAGCAGGAGACGCTGCGTCGCGAGATCGAGGAGCTCGACGCGATCCTCGCCGACGAGGACCTCCTCCGGCGGGTGGTCAGCGACGAGCTCGCCGAGGTGGCCAAGACTTTCGGCACCCCGCGCCGCACGGTCCTGCTCGAGTCCGCCGGCACCGGCGCGATCACCGCTGCCGCCGCGCCGCTCGAGGTGCCCGACGACCCGTGCTTCGCGCTCCTCTCCTCCACCGGGCTGCTGGCCCGCACGAGCAACGACGAGCCGGTCGGCACCGGCGGCGCCCGGGCCAACCACGACGTGGTGGTGTCCGCGGTCCGGGCGACCGCCCGCGGCGAGATCGGCGTGCTCACCACCGCCGGACGGGTCGTCCGCCTCGTCGTGCTCGACCTGCCGGCCATCCCGCCGTCCGCCAACGAGCCCAACCTCCAGGGCGGAGTGCCGCTCACAGAGCTGATCTCGCTCGGCTCCGGTGAGCGGGCGCTCGCGCTGTGCACCCTCGCCACCGACGGGCCCGGCCTCGCGCTCGGCACCCGCCAGGGCGTGGTCAAGCGGGTCAATCCCGAGGTCATCGGCAAGGACGAGTGGGACGTCATCGGCCTCAAGGACGACGACGAGGTCGTCGGCGCGGTCGAGCTGCGCACCGGCGACGAGGAGCTGTGCTTCGTCACCTCCGACGCCCAGCTCCTGCACTTCCCCGCGTCCGGCGTACGCCCCCAGGGTCGCTCGGGCGGCGGCATGGCCGGCGTCCGGCTGGCCACCGGCGAGCGCGTGGTCTGGTTCGGAGCGCTCGACCTGGCGTCGTACGCCGACGGCGCGGTGCTGGTCACCGCCTCCGGATCGTCGACCGCGCTCCCCGGCACCGAGCCCGGTGCGCTGAAGGTGACCGACTTCGCCGAGTACCCCGGAAAGGGCCGCGCCACCGGTGGTGTCCGGTGCCACCGCTTCCTCAAGGGCGAGGACAGCCTGGTCTTCGCGTGGGCCGGACCGGCCCCTGCCCGAGGTGCCGCCGCGAGCGGCGCGCCCATCGACCTGCCGGCCGCGACGGGGCGCCGCGACGGGTCCGGTGTTCCCGGCAGCCAGCCGCTCGCCGCCTGTGCCGGGCCGCTGACCGTGTCTGTGTCAGGGTGACGCCATGACGCTTGCGCTCCCTCTCCGTCACCTCGCCACCGCCGTCCTGCTCGGCGGCATGGCGGCTGTGTCCCTCACCGGCTGCTCCGGTGGCGACGACCCAGTCACCAGCAACGAGGACTTCGACGACGACGGCGACGGCGAGGTCAGCCCCGAGGAGGTCATGGCGGCGGCCAAGGCCGAGCTCGACGAGACCAGCGGGGTGGAGCTCACCCTGAGCACCGACGACGAGCCCGATGACGGCGACTACCTCGCGTCGGCCGAAGGCACGCTGATCGCCGACCCGCCGTCCTTCGAGGGCGAGGTCGACGGCCGGGTCATGGGCGTCACGGCGTCCGACATCGCCGTCGTGTCGGTCGACGGTGACCTTTACGTCGAGATCCCCGTCCTGGGCTGGGACAAGCTCGATCCCGAAGACTTCTGCGCACCCGACCCCGGCACGCTCCTCGACCCCGACACCGGGGTCTCCCCCATCCTCACCGCGACCGAGGACCTCGAGGCCGGCGAGAGCGAGCTGGGCGGCGACGACAACGACGAGACGCTGACGCCGTTCACCGGCACCGTCCCGGGCGACACCGTGCGCAACTTCCTTCCCTGCGCGGAGGGTGACGACTTCGACGCGACTTACCGCATCGACGCCGACGGGCGCCTCACCGACGCCGAGATCACCGGGGAGTTCTTCCCAGGTATGGACGCCATCACCTACACGATCGAGGTGCAGGACTACGACGTCGAGAAGGACATCACGGCCCCCGAATGACAGGGATGAGCGGCGCACCCGACCGGCGGTCCCGGCTGCTCCTCGGCTTCTGCGCGGCTGCGGTCGCCTTCGCGGCAGTCGACACCTACGTCGTGGTGCTCGCGCTGCCCGACATGATGGCGGCGGTCAGCATCCCCGTCGACGAGCTCCAGCGCGCGGCCCCGATCGTCTCGGGATTCCTGCTCGGCTACGTCGCGATGCTCCCGCTCATCGGCCGGATCGCCGACCTGCGCGGGCAGGTCCCCGTGCTCGCCGCCTCGCTCGCCGTGTTCGCCGTCGGCTCGCTGATCACCGCAGCCTCCTACGACCTGACCACGATGGTGATCGGCCGGTTCCTGCAAGGTGCCGGCGGCGGCGGCCTGGTGCCGGCCACGATGGCGCTTGTCGCCGCCCTCTACCCGGTCGAGCAGCGCGGCCTGCCGCTCGGGATCGTGTCGGGCGTGCAGGAGATCGGGAGCGTGCTCGGTCCCCTCTTCGGCGCCCTCGTCCTCACCTTCGGCTCGTGGCGCACCATCTTCGCGATCAACCTCGCGGTCGGCGTCCTGCTCATGGTCGCCGTGCGCGCGCTGTGGCAGCGCCCGCTGGTTGAGGTGCGAAGCCCACTTCGTTCAGACCTGCCAGCGCCGAGCCTCGAATCCAAGGGCCGGCCGGACCTCCTCGGCGGGCTCGCCGCCCTGGTCCTCCTGGGCGCCGGCTTGCTGGTCTTCCTCCAGCCGGCCGACCTCAAGCGCGACCTGACCTGGGGACAGCTCTTCATCCCGTACGTCGACGACGGCAGCCGCTGGGTCACCCCCGTCGGGGCGGTCGCGATCGGCGCGTTCCTGGTGCTGGTGCTCCGCTGCGCGTTCGCCCGGCGCCCGATCGTCGACGTGCGTGGCTGGCTCCGGGCGGCCGTCGACGCCGACCTGACCGGCGCGACACTGCTGGCGGTCGCGCTCGGCGGCGTCGTCCTCGCCTTCGCCAGCGCCGACCCCGAGGTCGCCGTCTTCAACCCGAGGGGCGGCTGGTTCCTGCTCGGGGCCGGTCTGGCCGGCGCGGCGTTCGTCGTGCACCTGTTTCGCGCGGAGGCGCCGCTCGTCCCCCGCACGGCGCTGGCCGCGATGCCGGCGTGGGGCTCGCTCGTCGTCAGCTTCCTCGTCGGCTGGGCGCTCATCGCGGCGCTGGTGGACATCCCGTTGTTCGCTCGCACGACCACCTACCGTGAGTCCCAGCTCGGCGCGGCTCTGGTGCTGCTGCGGTTCCTCGTCGCGCTGCCTTTCGGGGCGGTCGCCGGCGGCTACCTGATCCGCCGGCTGCCGGCCGGCGTGATCACTGCGGTCGGCATGCTCATGGCCGCCATCGGATTCTTCTGGATGGCGCAATGGGGCGAGACCAGCCTCGACGGCTTCGCGGCCAACGTGCCCCTCGTCGTCGGAGGGCTCGGGTTCGGTCTGGCGCTGGCACCGGTCAACGCCGCGATCCTCTCGACCACCACCCACGACACCCACGGCCTCGCGAGCGCACTGGTCGTGGTCGCCCGGATGGTCGGGATGCTGGTCGGCATCTCGGTGCTGACCACCTGGGGTCTCCATCAGCTCCACTCCGAGCACGAGAAGCATCCCGACCTCGGGCTGGTCGACCTGGCGATCGTGCAGGAGCACTCGGTGTTCACCGGCGCGGCCGTCGCGGCGCTGCTCGCCGCCGTACTCGCCCTGGTGCTGTTCCACCGCGCGCCGACCCGCGGGCTGGACACCGCCGAGGTCCTGCGCACCGGCGGATAAAATCGTTCGCTATGGGCAACTTCGACGACCTGCTGGCCGCCAACCGTGATTTCGCCGTCGACTTCGACCTCGGTGGCTTCGACGGAGTCGCCCACGCTGGTCTGGCGATCGTGACCTGCATGGACTCGCGGATCGACCCGCTCCGGATGATCGGTCTCCAGGCCGGCGACGCCAAGATCTTCCGCAACCCCGGTGCCCGCGTGACGGATGCCGCCCTGGAGGCGCTCGTGCTGGGTGTCCACCTGCTCGATGTCGATCGGATCATCGTCGTCCCGCACACCCGCTGCGCGGTCGCGTCGGCCACCGAGGGCGAGCTGCGCGCGCGAGTGTCAGAGTCAGCGGGGCAGGACGCGTCCTGGCAGGCCTTCCACGTCATCGAGGACCAGGCCCAGGCGTTGGCCGAGGACGTCCAGAAGGTGCGGTCGCACCCGCTCATCCCCGCGAACGTCGAGGTTGGTGGCTTCCTCTACGACGTCGACACCGGACTCCTCACCCAGAAGGTGTGATCGACCGGAATTGTCCGGTCCGACAACGTTGTCAGATCTGAGAGCCTGTCCTGTGGGGCGGTTACGAGCGCGTCACAGCCGCCCGTAGCCTGAGTTTCATAGGCCGTCCTGTGCCGCACGGGACGGGCCTTGGTCGGGCTCCAACCGGCCGAGGGGGAAATGCGGCGCGGAGAACCATGCCTGCTCGGGACGACATCGATCGGATCAGTCAGGCGCAATCCCGCTTGGCCGCCAGGTCCGAACGCGCAATGCTTGCCGACGAACGCGTCTGGACCGCGTTCACCGCGCTCACGACGACCTCCGGATGGCCGAAGGACAAGACGCGGAGCGCGGTGCTCAGCAATCTGGTCTCGCTGGCCCTGCTCGGCGAGGCCGAGGACATCGTGACCCTCGACTCGTTGATCCGCTCGTTCGGCACCGAGCGCACCGCGACCATCCAGGGTGAGCTCGACGAGCTCCTCGGCCTCGGCCCCGACTTCCCGATCACGACCGCCGTGCTGAGGATCCTCGGCGACACCGCTGAGATCCGCGCGCGGCTTGCTGGCACCGGGATGAGCAAGTCCAAGATCGCGCCCGTGGTCGACCGGGTCCACCACCAGACCTTCTGGCTGCTGCTGGCCGGCGCCGAGGATCTGCCGCGCACCCCGCCGATCCGCACGACCGACCAGCTGCTCGACCTGGTCCACCACGGCAACGCGCGCCGCTGGCGGGCCGCCCTGCTGCCGCTGATCGAGAGCCCCTGGGGGCCGTACGGCGAGCACGTCGTGCGGCTGTGCAACGAGGCGGACCTGGCCGTGATCGGCGACGTCCTCCAGGAGTGCCGGAAGGTCTACCAGCGGCGCCAGGAGCAGCGCGAGCGCGATGCCATCGCCCGGGAGATCCGCCGTCTGGTCGCCATCAGCGGCCTCACCCAACGGCAGTTCGCGTCCCAGATCGGGACGTCGCCGTCCCGGCTGTCGACCTACGTCAACGGCCGGGTCGTGCCGTCGGCGGCGATGCTGCTGCGGATCCGACGGGTCGCCCAGGCACAGCAGCGCGCCGCGGGCGGCTGACCGACCGGTCAGGATCGCGAGGGTCGTCAGGCGTCGAGCGACTCGACGTCCACCTCGTAGGCGCCCTGGACGATGAAGTCCTTGCGCGGGGCGACGTCGGAGCCCATCAGCAGCTCGAACACCTCGGCCGCCTCCTCCGCGTCGTCGACGGTCAGCCGGCGCAAGGTTCGGTGCCGGGGGTCCATGGTCGTCTCGGCCAGCTGGTTGGCGTCCATCTCGCCGAGGCCCTTGTAGCGCTGGACCGGGTCCTTCCACCGGATGTTCTTCTTCTTCAGCTCGGCGAGCTTCCGCTGGAGCTCGTCGTCGGAGTAGGTGTAGACGTACTTGTCCTGGCCCTTGCGCGGGTTCGAGATCTCGACCCGGTGCAGCGGGGGCACGGCGGTGAAGACCCGCCCGGCGCGCACCAGCTCCGGCATGTACTTGAAGAACAGGGTGGCCAGCAGGCACCGGATGTGGGCGCCGTCCGAGTCGGCGTCGGCCATGAAGATCACCCGGCCGTAGCGGGCCGCGTCGACGTCGAAGGTCCGCCCGGAGCCGGCGCCGACGACCTGGATGATCGAGCTGCACTCGGCGTTCTTCAGCATGTCGCCGACCGACGCCTTCTGGACGTTGAGGATCTTGCCGCGGATCGGGAGCAGGGCCTGGAACTCGGAGTTGCGGGCGAGCTTCGCCGTGCCGAGTGCCGAGTCGCCCTCGACGATGAACAGCTCGGTGCGCTCGGCGTCGTTGGCACGGCAGTCGGCGAGCTTGGCCGGCAGCGTGGACGACTCGAGCGCGTTCTTGCGGCGCTGCGTCTCCTTGTGCTGGCGGGCGGCGATCCGCGTCTTCGCGGCACCGGCGACCTTCTCCATGAGCAGCTTGGCCTGCGCCTTCTCGGCCCGCTTGGTGGAGGTGAGGAACGCCTTCAGCTGCTGGGCAACCACCTTGCGCACCGAGGCACGTACGGCGGGCGTGCCGAGGATCTCTTTGGTCTGGCCCTCGAACTGGGGCTCGGCCAACCGCACCGTGACGATCGCGGTGAGACCTTCGAGAACGTCGTCCTTGATGACGTCGTCGTCGTTGACCTTGAGCGCCTTGCTGGCGCGCATCGCGTCGTTGAAGGTCTTGGTCAGCGCGGCATCGAACCCGGCGACGTGGGTGCCCCCTTTCGGGGTCGCGATCACGTTGACGAACGATCGGACCTCGGTCTCGTAGCCGGTGTCCCACCGGGCGGCGATGTCGACGGTCAGCTCCCGCTCGACGTCCTGCGGGGTCATGTGGCCCTGCTCGTCGAGCATCGGCACGGTCTCGGTGAAGGTGTCGGTGCCGGTGATCCGAAGCACGTCGGTGACCGGCTCACCGTGGCTGAGCGCCTCGGCGAACTCCGAGATGCCGCCGTCGTGGCGGATCTTCTCCTCGAACAGCTCCGGCCCGCGCAGGTCGCGGACGACCAGCTCCAGCCCCGGCACGATGTAGGCCGTCTGCCGGGCCCGCCCGATCAACCCCTCGATCTCGAACCTGGCGTCCTTGGTGAAGGTCTGACGGTCCGGCCAGAACTGGATCCTGGTGCCCGACCGGTCCTTGCCGACTCGCTTGCCCTTGCGGGTGAGCCCCGACTTCGGCGTGAAGGCCGCCTCCGGTCCCTCGCCGTCGAACACACCGGGGATGCCGCGCTGGAACGAGATGCCCTGCTGGGCCGGGGACCGGTCGACGTCGATGTCCATCCTCGACGACAGCGCGTTGACCACGGAGAGACCGACCCCGTGGAGGCCACCCGACGCGTTGTAGGAGCCGCCCCCGAACTTGCCGCCGGCGTGCAGCTTGGTCGCCACGACCTCGACCCCGGGCAGGCCGGTCTTCGGCTCCTTGTCGGTCGGGATGCCGCGGCCGTCGTCGTAGACCTCCACGGAGTCGTCGGTGTGGAGCGTCACCTCGACCCGGCGGGCGTGGCCGCCGAGCGCCTCGTCGACGCCGTTGTCGATGATCTCCCACAGGCAGTGCATCAGTCCCCGGGTGTCGGTGGACCCGATGTACATGCCTGGCCGTTTCCGCACTGCTTCGAGACCCTCGAGGACGAGCAGGTGGGCGGCGTTGTACGTGTTGTCGGCGATGGTGTGCTCCTGGTTGAAACCGCGTCGATCTGGGTATGAATCTACCTGCGACACGCCGGGCTTCGATGCAGGCACACGGGCCCCGGCAGCGCCACGATGTTGAGATCAGGACGGATTCGATAACAAGGATGTTTCGGGGCATGGAAATCCCGATCGGCGCAGCCAGTGCCGTGACAGGATGAACGTGCTGTTGACCACACGCCAGCGGGAATCTTGGGACTGCTCGCTACGTTGATCAGGCACCGACCGAAGAAAAGAGGCACAACATGAACACTGCTGTTGCCCCCAGCGCACCCTTGACTGCCGAAGATCGTTGCGACCGTTGCGGTGCCCAGGCTTACCTTCGTGTCGAGCTTGCCTCCGGAGGAGAGCTCCTGTTCTGCGCCCACCACGCCCGTGAGCACGGCGACAAGCTCAAGCAGGTCGCCTTGGTGGTGCACGACGAGACGCACAAGCTCGCCAGCACCCCGGCCGTCGCGCCGGACGACGAAGTCTGAACCGTCCCCCCGACTTTCGTCGGAGGCCCCGGACATCGGTCCGGGGCCTCCGCCTTTCCGGTGGAGCACGACAGGTGAGAATGCGCTGATGGGGATCGTCCTCGCGCTCGGTGCCGCGGTGGCCTACGGCTTGTCCGACTTCATCGGCGGCCTCGCCTCACGGCGTACGACTCCGTGGCCGGTCGCGCTCCTCGCCGCCGCCGGTGGCCTGGTCGGCGCGACCGCCCTCGCGCTGGCCGTGTCCGGCGACCCGAGGTCGGCCGACCTGCTGTGGGGCGCCTTGTCCGGACTCGGCAGTGGCGCGGGCAGCGTGTTCCTCTACCGCGGTCTCGCCAGGGGCCGGATGGGCGTAGTGGCGCCGGTGTCCGCGGTCGGCGCGGCCGTCGTACCCGTGGTCGTCGGCCTCGCCACGGGCGAGCGGCCATCGTTGTTGGTCACCATCGGCATCGTGATCGCCCTCCCGGCGATCTGGCTGGTCGCTCGCACCCCCGACGCGCCCTCGGACGGCGGTGTCGACGATCTGGCCGACGGTCGGGCCAACGCCCTGCCGGCCGGGCTGGTCGACGGCCTCCTCGCCGGCCTCGGCTTCGGCCTGCTCTTCGTCGCGCTCGGCCAGGTCCCGGAAGGCGCCGGGTTCTGGCCGCTCGCGACCGCCCAGGTCGCCGCGCTGGTGACCATCTGCGCCCTCGCCACAGCGATGCGGGCCCCGTGGTTGCCGACCGCGGCCTCGGAGTGGTGGGGCGCGGTGGCCGGCCTGGTCGCGACAGCGGCCGTGCTGATGTTTCTCCTCGCGACGCAGGCCGACCTGCTCACCGTCTCCGCGGTGCTGACCTCGCTCTACCCCGCCTTCACGATCCTGCTCGCCGCGCTCGTGCTCCGCGAGCACATCTACCGCACCCAGGGTCTCGGGCTCCTCCTGTGTGGCGTGGCGGTCGGCTTCGTCGCCGCCGGCTGATCCACGCGGCACTCCTCGTCTCCGGGGTCGCAACCGATCACCACTCCCGAGCGTCATCTCAAGTGATGATGCTGATGACAACTCGCCGCCTGCCCACGGTCCTGGCCGTCGTGGTGCTCCTCGCCGCGGGATGCGCGCGAACCGAGCCGACGCCGGCGCGAGCGCCGGACCGTGCACCGGATTCCACCGTGACGAGCAGCCCGACCCGCACGTCCCCTCCGGTCCCGAACCCGGCGAAGGCGACAGCGGACCTGCTCTTCCTCGGCGACACGTTCTGGGGGCGGTTCGTCGAGCAGGAAGCGCGCGCGAGCGGCCTCGACACCAGCTATCCGTTCAGCCGCCTCGACGAGTTCGACCGTGGCCGCTACGACGCGTGGATCGCGAACCTGGAGTGCCCGGTCGTCGCGGGGCTGGACCTGCCCGCTGCGGAGCAGGACCGCCTGCTCAGCTTCAACTGCGAGCCCGACTTCCTCGATGACGCCGCCGAATGGTTCACGGCCATGTCTCTGGCGAACAACCACACGGACAACCAGGGCCGGGACGGCCTGGCCGAGACGCGCCGCCACCTCGAGGAGTACGGCATCCAGCACTTCGGCGACGCGGACCCGCGCCGGCTGGATCACGTGTGCAACGTCGTCTCCGTGCAGGTCCACGTCACCAACGACGACGGCTCACGGACACCGGGACAGCTGCCCCTCGCCCTCTGCGGCTTCGACGGCGTCTTCCGGATCCCGTCCGAGAAGGCGGTCGCGCAGCTCGAGGCGTACGCCGACCTGCTGCCGACGATCGCCATGCCTCACAACGGGCTCGAGTACACCACCACTCCGGACAGCATCAAGGTCGCGTTCAACCGGAGCCTGATCGACCACGGCGCGGACATGGTGATCGGCAGCCATCCGCACTGGATCCAACCGGCAGAGGTGTGGCACGGGCGCCTCATCGCCTACTCGCTCGGCAATTTCATCTTCGACCAGCAGTTCGACGCCGAGGTGACGCGTTCGGCGGCCATCGAGGTCGGCCTGACGACGGAGGACCAGAATCTGGCGCGCTGGCTCGAGCTCGGAGCCCTCTGCCGGGCGCGACTGCGCGACTGCCTGTCGGAGATCCGCGCGGCCGGTCTGCCCAAGCCCGTCGTCGACTACAAGTTCAGGGTCGTCGGCACGACCAACAGCGGCGGCGTCACCCACCCAGCCGATGCAGCTCAGACGCGAGCGATCAAGGACCGCCTGGGCTGGCAGTCGGTCAGTGAGACCCTGAACGGCCGCTGACCCCTGTCAGGCCCGGTCCTGGCACAGTCAGCCGTCGATCATCTCGGCCGAGCAGCCCGTGCAGACCAGCTCCCGGACCTCGACGCCACCCTCGGTCTCGACGTTGACCAGGTGCCACGAGTGCTCGTGCGTCCCCGACGGGACGAAAAGTCCCGACGCGCGACTCGCTCACCTGACCCGGCCGTCGTCGTACATGATCCGGTAATGCCCGGAACGCCGCCGCTCCATACGGGTGCCTCCAAGCAGCCGCAAGGTGTGACCTCGTCAACTGCGGCCCGGCAGCGTGTCGCACTGCGGCGGAGCCGCACGGTGCGCAGCCGTGGGGCCGAGCTTGCGAGGACCCGCGCGCAAGCGCCGTTTGCGACACGCTCGGGCAATCAAGACGCTCGGTGCGCGGCCGGGAGCCGCCTAACAGCCGCAAGCTGTGACCTCGTCAACTGCGGCCCGGCAGCGTGTCGCACTGCGGCGGAGCCGCACGGTGCGCAGCCGTGGGGCCGAGCTTGCGAGGACCCGCGCGCAAGCGCCGTTTGCGACACGCTCGGGCAATCAAGTCAGTCGAGGTAGTCGCGCAGGACCTGGGAGCGGCTGGGGTGGCGCAGCTTCGACATCGTCTTCGACTCGATCTGGCGGATCCGCTCGCGGGTGACGCCGTAGACCTTGCCGATCTCGTCGAGGGTCTTCGGCTGGCCGTCGGTGAGCCCGAACCGCATCGAGACGACGCCCGCCTCGCGCTCCGACAGGGTGTCGAGCACGGCGTGGAGCTGCTCCTGCAGGAGCGTGAAGCTGACCGCGTCGGCCGGGACGATGGCCTCGGAGTCCTCGATCAGGTCGCCGAACTCGGAGTCGCCGTCCTCACCCAGCGGGGTGTGCAGGGAGATCGGCTCGCGGCCGTACTTCTGGACCTCGACGACCTTCTCGGGGGTCATGTCGAGCTCCTTGGCGAGCTCCTCCGGGGTGGGCTCGCGGCCCAGGTCCTGGAGCATCTGGCGCTGCACGCGGGCCAGCTTGTTGATGACCTCCACCATGTGCACGGGGATCCGGATCGTGCGGGCCTGGTCGGCCATGGCCCGGGTGATCGCCTGCCGGATCCACCAGGTGGCGTAGGTCGAGAACTTGTAGCCCTTGGTGTAGTCGAACTTCTCAACCGCGCGGATCAGACCGAGGTTGCCCTCCTGGATCAGGTCCAGGAACAGCATGCCGCGGCCGGTGTAGCGCTTGGCCAGGGAGACGACGAGGCGGAGGTTGGCCTCGAGCAGGTGGTTCTTGGCGCGGCGGCCGTCCTCGGCGATCCATTCCAGCTCGTCGAGCAGCTTGGCGGAGATCTTGCCGCCCCGCGCGAGCTTCTCGTCGGCGAACAGACCGGCCTCGATCCGCTTCGCGAGCGAGACCTCCATCTCGGCGTTGAGGAGCGGCACCTTGCCGATCTGCTTGAGGTAGTCCTTGACCGGGTCGGCGGTCGCGCCGGCGACCATGACCTGCTGCTCGGGCTCGTCGGTGTCGTCGGCGGTCGAGACGACGAACGACGCCGACGCGGCCTCCTTCTCGTCCTCGACGATCGTCGGGTCGGCCTTGACGTCCTTCTCGAACTGCTCATCGGGGAGGTCAGGCAGGATCTTCTTGCCGTCGGGACCGATCACCGGCACCGCCGCGTCCGGCGCAGCCTCGTCGGCCTTCTTCGCGGCGGCGGCCTTCTTCGCCGGAGCGGCGGCCTTCTTGGTCGGAGCAGCCGCCTTCTTGGCGGGAGCTGCCGCCTTCTTCGCCGGTGCTGCGGCCTTCTTCGCCGTGCTGGCGGTGGCGGTCTTGCGGGTGCTCGTCGCGGCAACGGCCCGGCCGCTCACCGGCATTGCGACCGAGATGCCGAGGCTCGCGAGGTGCCCCAGGAACGACTTCAGATGCGGTGCGGCGACGTCAGCGGCGGCGCATGCCTGCCGGACGTCCTCGGGACTCACGCTGCCCACTGGAGTGGCCCGATCGATCAGGGCGACGATGGAAGGGTGCGCTAGCACCGCAGCGGGGACCTTGCGTGCGTTCGACGACACGAACACCTCTCGATACGCAGAAACTGTCAGGAGGGCGCGGCACAGCCCGGAGGCGTCAAGACCGCAGTGGCCATTCTGCCACGCGCCTGGGTGCCGTCCGGACACGGGGCCGCACCCTTAACGCCCGGCTAACCCCCGGCGAGATCCCGGAACCTGGCGACCTGAGCCGTCCGCTCGGCGAGCCGCTGCTCTTCGATCGTCCGCCCGGGTGCGTCCTGGAGCAGCTCCTTGGTCGCGGTGACGGCGCCGTGCGGGTGCGCGGTGAGCGCTGCCACCGTCGACTTGAGCGCGGCATCCAGCTCACCGGCCGGTACGACGACCTGCGCGAGGCCGATCTCCCCCGCCTCGGTGCCGCTGACATTGCGCGCCGACGCGCAGATCTCGAGCGCCCGGGCGTACCCGACCGCCTCGACCAGCGGCTTGGTGCCGAGCAGATCGGGCACCAGCCCCAGCGCCGGCTCCTTCATGCAGAACCGGGCGTCCTCGGCGACGATCCGCAGGTCGCAGCCCAGTGCGAGCTGGAACCCGGCTCCGATCGCGTGCCCCTCGACCACGGCAATGGTGACGAACCGCGAATTGGCCAGCAACAGGAAAGGCCGCTGGTAGATGTCGATCTGGTCGATGATCGCCTGGTCGGCGAGGGCGAGGGTGGTGATGAAGTTGCCCTCCTCGTCGGGCCGCGCCGGGTCGAGCAGCCCGAGGTCGAGCCCGGCCGAGAAGGTGCCGCCGGCACCCCGCAGTACGACGACCCGCACGCTCTCGTCGAGCTCCTCCAGGATCGAGGCCAGGCCGGCCCAGAGCCGGGGCCGCTGTGCGTTGCGCGCTTCCGGCCGGTCGAGGGTGATCGTCGCGACCGGACCGTCGAGGTCGAGCCGCAGGTCCGCATAGGACAGCTCGTCGGGCGTCATGGGATCAGTCTCGCGCGAGCGCGAAGAAGTACGGCGTTGATCCCCGCAGATCCATCACCCCGAGCAGGTTGTCGTCGTCGATCCGCCGGAAGAAGTCGATGATCGGCAGGTGGTCGTAGACCATCGCGGCCGTCGTGACGCCGCGGTGCTCCACCATGCGGAGCCGGGCCCGGTACTTCTTGGTCCCGACGGCCGGCTTCAGCACGCCCAGCGCGCCCCGCGACTTCTCGACGACGGCGGCCGGAACCTTCGGTGCGAGGCGGAGCGGCACCTTGCGGGGGTCGACGGCGAAGAGCTTTCCGCCGGGCGTCGAGAAGAGCAGCGGGTGCACCTCGTCGATCCCGTCGAACTGCTTGCCGTACCAACCGCTCGCCTCGAGCATCCCGTCCATCGGATGACCGGTGCGGACCTCCCGGCCCTTCCAGCGGCCCAGCATCTCCTCGCGGGCGACGGCCGGGAGCGAGTCGAAGTACGCCGCGGCCTCCGCCACGCCGCCGAACGTCTCCTTGAGCGCGCTCATGCGGGGAGCCTCAGGGCCGCAGGGGCGGTCGCGGGTACCACCGGCTGATTCGGCGTCACCGGCGCGATCCGCTGGTACGGCGCCCCGAGCGCCGGGCGGGCGTCCTGCTCGCCCTTGTTGGGCCAGAACGCCATCGCCCGCTCCGCCTGGGCGGTGATGGTCAGGGACGGGTTGACGCCGAGGTTGGCTGTGATCGCGCTGCCGTCGGCGATGTGCAGGCCGGGATGGCCGTAGATCCGCTGGTAGGGGTCGATCACGCCGGTGTCGCGAGAGTCGCCGATCGTGCAACCGCCGATGTAGTGGGCGGTCGCGGGGATGTTGAAGATGTCGGTCGCGATGTTGCCGGTGTCGGCATCTGCCTTGGCGGCGTACTCCCGCGCGACCTCGTGTGCGATCGGGAGCCAGTCGGGGTTGGGCTCGCCGCTCCCCTGCTTCGTCTTCAGCAAGCCGCCCTTGAGGTAGGACGTCA
This sequence comes from uncultured Actinomycetota bacterium, assembly GCA_963846535.1. Taxonomy (GTDB): domain Bacteria; phylum Actinomycetota; class Actinomycetes; order Propionibacteriales; family Nocardioidaceae; genus Nocardioides. The sequence goes on along the minus strand of CAWJWK010000003.1, from coordinate 36,829 downwards.
ACGAGTTGTCGAGGGACTGCATCACCAGCAGGATCACGGACCGCTCCGAAGCCCGGCGGACGCTGAGCGACCGCAGGAACAACAGCGGGTGGAGCACGATCGTCAGCAAGAACCGCAGGAACCGGAACGCACCGCCGTCGACCATCGGCACGGTCTGCACGAACAGGGAGTTCTGACCCTTGCCGTAGGTGCACACCTCGACGTGGGTCTGGGGCTCCGGATGGATCGACGACGTGATCGCCACCCCCTGCGCGAAGTCGTCACGGCTCTGGCTCTGCACGCCGATGATCGCCTCGGAGTTGCTGCGGGTCAGCTCGCCGAGACGCGGCGAGAGCTCGGGCAGGTTGCCGTCGTCGCGCAGCTTGTGGAGCAGCTTCTGGGTGCCGAGCGCCGCCGCGGCGAAGACGACCTGCTCCGCGGTGAACGTACGACGACCCTTCCGCAGCTTGCCGTTGGAGCGCTCGGACTCGATGACGTAGCCGCCGTCGTCACCCTCGCGGACCGACGTCACGGTCGTGAGCGGATGCACCTCGGCGCCCTTGCTCTCCGCCAGGTAGAGGTAGTTGGTCGTCGTCGTGTTCTTGGCGTTGTGCTTGCAGCCGGTGAAGCACTCGGAGCAGTGGATGCAGCCGGACCGGCGCGGGCCGGCACCTCCGAAGTAGGGGTCCGGCACCTCCACGCCCTCGCTGCCCTCGTTGAAGAACACGCCGACCTGGGTCTTGTGGAAGGTGTCGGCGACGCCGCGGTCGCGGGCCACCGACAGCAGCACCTCGTCCTTCGGACCCATCCGCGGGTTCTCGACGACGCCGAGCATCCGCTTGGCCTGGTCGTAGTAAGGCGCCAGCTCGTCCTGCCAGTCGGTGATGTGCGCCCAGGCCCGGTCCTTGTAGAACTCGGGCAGCGGCTCGTAGAGGGTGTTGCCGTAGATCAGTGACCCGCCCCCGACGCCGGCGCCGCTGAAGACCAGGCACTTGCCGAGCGCGCTGATCCGCTGCGGACCCGTCAGCCCGAGCCGCGGCGCCCAGATCGACTTGCGCACGTTCCAGTTCGTCTTCGGGAGGTCCTCGGCGTTCCACCGGCGACCGGCCTCCAGCACGCCGACCCGGTAGCCCTTCTCGGTAAGCCGCAGGGCGGTCACGCTGCCACCGAACCCGGACCCGACGACGATCACGTCGTAGTCATGCTTCTTCATCAGGAGACCACCTCGTAGTCAGCAGGGTTGAACTTCGCTTGCGCCTTGTACTGGCGCGACAGCATCGGCCAGTTGGTCGTGATCCGTCCGTTCGAGTTGCGGTACCAGGACGAGCACAGGCTCCACACACTGTCGGAGAGCCGGGCCTGGACCCGCTCGTCGAACGCCTGCTCGACGTCCTCGCGGACGGCGATCGGGCGGCGGGTAGCCGCGAGGTGGTCGACGTAGTCGCCCAGGAACCTCGCCTGCGCCTCCAGGAAGTAGATGATCGAGCCGCCACCGGTGTTGGTGTTGGGGCCGTACATCATCAGCAGGTTGGGGAAGCCGGGCACCGAGATGCCGTAGTAGGCGTGCGCCCCGTCCTTCCACTCCGTGTGCAGGTCGCGGCCGTCGGTGCCGGTGATCGCCATCGGGGCGAGGAACTCGGTGGCCTTGAACCCCGTGCCCCAGATGATCACGTCGGCGGGATGCTCGTTCCCGTCGACCGTCCGCACTCCGGTGGGCGTGATCTCCGCGATGCCCTCGGTGACCAGGTCGACGTTCGGCTGGGCCAGCGCGGGAACGTAGTCGCTCGAGAACAGGATCCGCTTGCAGCCGATCTGGTAGGTCGGCCAGATCTTCTCGAACAGGCCCGGCTTCTCCTCGGCCTGCTTGCGCATGTGCCGCTTGGACGCCGCCTTGATCGTCGCCGTCAGCGTCTTGGAGTAGACCCAGGCGACACTCAGGCCCTCGGTGACGCCGTACCAGGTGCCGCGCTCGGCGAGCAGGGTCGCGGGAAGCTTCTCGAAGACCTTGTGGTGGTTCTTCGAGAACTCCCGATCCATCCGGGGGATGAGGTACGGCGGCGTCCGCTGGAAGACCGTCAGCCGTCCGACCTCGGGCTGGATCGCCGGCACGAACTGGATGGCGCTGGCGCCGGTGCCGATCACGGCCACCCGCTTGCCCGCCAGGTCGACGTCGTGGTCCCAGGTCGCCGAGTGGAAGTTGGGACCGGCGAACGAGTCGGCGCCCTCGATGTCGGGGTACGACGGCCGCGACAGCTGACCGACGGCAGAGACCAGCACGTCGACCACGAGGGACTCGTCGGCGCCCAGGTCGACCGTCCATTTCCCGGTGTCCCCGTCGTAGGACGCACCGAGCACCTCGGTCCCGAGCCGGAGGTGGCGCCGCAGGTCGTACTTGTCAGCGACGTGCCTGATGTAGTCGAGGATCACCGGTTGCCGGGAGAAGCGGTGCGGCCAGACGGTGTAGGGCTCGAAAGAGTAGGAGTAGAACGGCGACGGCACATCGCAGGCGGCGCCCGGATAGGTGTTGTCGCGCCAGGTGCCGCCGATGTCGTCGGCCTTCTCGAGGATGACGATGTCGTCGTGACCCCGGCGCTTGAGCTCGATGGCGGCGGCTAGGCCGCCGAAGCCGCTGCCGATCACAGCGATGGACGTCGACATCAGGGGTCCTCTCAGCGGGCGTGCAGCCAGCGGATCAGGCGCGGCAGCAGCCGGACCATCACCGCGGGGCGGTCGAAGGTGAGCAGGTTCATCCCGGGGATCGAGTACTTCTGGGTCGCGATGGCCCGGGTGCGGGTGAACTCCTTGAGCCCCTCGGGCCCGTGGATCCGCCCGAAACCGCTCTCGCCGCGGCCGCCCAGCGGCAGTGCGGCGACGCCGGCGAAGCCGAGCACCGAGTTGACCGAGATCTGGCTGGTCTCGAAGCCGGCCGCGATCTCGTCGGCATGGGCCTTCGAGAAGACGGCGCCGGCGAGACCGAACGGGGTGTCGTTGGCAAGCTTCACGGCCTCGTCGAGCGACTCGACCGTGGTGACGGTCAGCGTCGGGCCGAAGGTCTCCTCCTGGACCGCCGAGGAGGTGTGCGGCGGGTCGAGGATCACGACCGGCTCGATGTAGCGGTCGCCGACGCTCTCACGACCCCCGACAACAGCGGTGCCGCCGCCGGTCAGGGCGTCGTCGACGTGCCGGCGGACGATGTCGATCTGGCTGGGCATCGTCATCGGCCCGTACGACGACGACTCGTCCGAGCCCGGGCGGATCGCCTTGACCCGCTTGGTCAGCTCGTCCAGGAACTCGTCGCGCACGGAGCGCTCGACGTAGACCCGCTCGATGCCGACACAGGTCTGGCCGCTGTTGCCCATCGCACCGAAGGCGATCGCCTCGGCCGCCTTGGAGAGGTCGGCGTCGGCAGCGACGATCGCCGCGTCCTTGCCGCCCAGCTCCATCACGACGGGTGTGAGCGACTCGGCGCACGCGGCCATCACCTTGCGACCGGTGGCGGCCGAGCCCGTGAACGCGAGCTTGTCGACCCCCGACCGGCACAGCGCGGCGCCGGTGTCGCCGAAGCCGGTGACCAGGGACAACACTCCGTCCGGCGCTTCGGGGTTGGCCTTGGCGAACGCGTCGACGTACCACTGGGACACGGCCGGGGTGTACTCGCTCGGCTTGAAGACCACCGTGTTGCCCGCGGCGAGCGCCGTGGCGATCGAGCCGTTGGGCGTGTAGATCGGGTAGTTCCAGGGGCCGATCACGCCGACCACGCCGAACGGGACGTGGTCGAGACGCGCGGAGAAGTTGGAGAGGAGCAGCCCGGGACGGCGCTTCTCCGGTTGCAGCACCTTGCCGGCGTGCTTGGCGTTCCAGGTGGTGTGCTCGAGGGCGAGCATCACCTCGAGACGGGCGTCGGTGCGCGGCTTGCCGTTCTCGCGGTGCAGCAGCTCGACCAGGTCCTCGCTGTGGCGGGCAAGGTAGCGCTTCCAGCTCAGCAGGGCATCACGCCGGCCGGCGTACCCCTGGTCCCGCCACCACGGCGCGGCGTTGCGCGCCCGGGCGACGATCGCGCGTACGTCGTCGACGGTGTGGACGTCGAACTTCGCGACCACCTCGTCGGTGGCGGGGTTGGTGCTGACCAGCTGCTCGGTCATCGGTTCTCCTTGGTGGCTGCTGCATCTTCGAGGACGAGCCGGGCGCAGGCCGCGGGGTCGTCGTTGAACGGGAGGTGCCCGCAACCGGGAAGGTCGACGTGGCGGGCGAACGGGAACACCTCGCGGGCGCGAGCGCTCTGGGTGCGGTGGACGAGGACGACGTCGCGGGTGCCCCACGCGACCGTCACCGGGATGTCGGGCAGGGAACCCGGGTCATCGTCGGCTCGGAACGCGAAGCGCCCGAAGCCGCTGCGAGCGGACGTGAAACCGGTTGCGCCCGCCAGACCGGCGATATCCCCGCGCGCCATCTCGGGAGTGACCCGCGTCGGGTGGCCGAACATGTTGCTCAGGAGCGCCATCCGCCCGACCGGGTGATCCATCATCCGGTCGAGCACCGGCCCGCCGGTCCGTGCCGAGAACCAGAGACCGGTCAGCACGACCTGCGTCCACCGCAGGCCGGGCGTGCCCCAGAAACCGATCGGTGAGAACGCGGTCACCGACGACGCCACGCCGCGCCGGCCCAGCTCCAGCGCGACCCCGCCGCCCATGGAGCTGCCGACCAGGTGCGGACGCTCGATGCCGTTGTCGGCAAGCCACTCCGGGAGCCAGTGGACATACCCCCAGGGGCCGGGCTCGAGCCCGTCGACGACCGGCGACGCGCCGAACCCCGGCAGGTCGATGGAGATCACCTCGTGGGACTCGGCGAGCCGGTCGAGGACGGGCTCGAAGAGCTGCCAGCGGCTGCCGATGCCGTGCAGGAGCACGATCGGCGAGCCGGAGCCGCGTCGGTCCAAGCTGATCACGACCGACCTCCCGACCGGCGGCCGGCGTCGCTCAGCTCGATGTCGAGCCCGAGGTAGTCGACCGCGAGGGATGCGCAGTGCCGGACGAAGTCGTCACGCGACGAGTGGCGAACGCCCTCGCTCCAGGCGAGGAACAGCGCGAAGACCGCGGCGGAGAAGCCCAGCAGCGTCCAGGCGTTGCTGGAGTCCCGAAGGTCGGCGGCGCGATCAGGCAGCACCTCGCCCACCACGGTCAGCACGAACTCCGGCATCGCGGCCTGTGACCGCGGCCGCAACGTGTCGTCGGCGGACGACTCGCGGAACAGGATGCGTCCGATCCGCGGATCGTCCTCGACGACGCCGACCGCGGTGTCGAAGGCGGTGAGCATCGCCTCAGCCATCCCCTCGCTCTCGGCGACCGCTGCCACGGCAGAGAGGATCGGCTCGCGGATCCGGTCGACGGTCTCGTCGTAGACCGCCTCCAGGAGCTCGTCCCGGGTGGCGAACAGCTCGTAGAAGTAGCGCGGACCGACGGCGGCCTCCCGGCAGGCGGCCCGCATGGTCAGCGCCGCGACGCCCTGGGTGCCGACCAGCTCAAGTCCGGCTTCGACCAGGCGCTCGCGACGGTCGGCCTCGCGAGCGTCGGGCGTCTGGCCCTGCCAGAGCCGACCCGAACGGCCCCCGGACTCGGCGTCGTCGACGGTGGTTGCAGCTGCGGTCATGACAGCAACCATACAGGAATCAGGCGATTCCCGGAATCGTCTGATTCCTAAATTTGGGAAGCCGCTGGGACCGCCGCATCAGCGGCCCTTCCACACCGGCGGGCGCCGCTCGATGAACGCCAGCACGCCCTCCGTCGCGTCCTCGGAGAAGACCGCGGGCGCGGCCAGGTCGCCCTGGCGCTGGAACGCCTCCGCCGCTGGCCATCCCGCCCAGTCCCGGACGATCTGCTTGCTGATCGCGACCGACATCGGCGCGTTGGCGGCGATCACCTCGGCGAGCTCGACCGCCGCGTCGACCGCCGTACCGGCGGGAACGACCTTGTTGACCAGGCCCAGCTCGGCCATCCGGCCGACCGGCTGGGGCTCCGCCGTCAGCGCCATCTCCATCGCCAGGTTGCGCGGCAGCCGCTCTGCCAGCCGCATGACGCCTCCCGCCGCCGCGACGAGGCCGCGCTTCGGCTCGGGGATCCCGAACTGCGCGTTGTCGGCCGCGACGATGAGGTCGGCCGCGAGGGCGAGCTCGCAGCCGCCGGCCAGTGCCGAGCCCTCGACCGCGGCGATCAGCGGCTTCTCCGGCGGCACCGTGCAGATGCCGAGCAGCCCCCGGCGCTCGGTGATCGGGAACTCGCCGCGCGCGGCGGCCTTGAGGTCCATGCCGGCGGAGAACGCCGTGCCGGCGCCGGTGAGTACGGCGACCCGTGCGGTCGGGTCGGCCTCGAAGGCGTCGATCGCCCGCTCCAGCAGCCGGGCCGTCCTGAGGTCGATGGCGTTGCGCGCCTCGGGGCGGTTGAGGGTGATCACCGTGACCTGGCCACGGCGCTCGACCAGGACGGGGAGAGCAGGAGGCGCGGGGATGTCCACCGGCTCGTCGGACAAGACGGTCACCGACTCCTCGGACAGCCGGACCCGGAGTCCGATCAGCTCGGAGGCGACGCCCTTCTCGGCGAGCTCGCTGCCGGCGTACCGCCGGAGGGCACGGTCTCCGTCGTCGGTGACCGCACTGAGGATGATCGCCTCCGGCTCGCCCGCACGGTCGAACTGCACCGTGTAGGCCTCGATCACGCCATCACCGGTGTAGCCGGCGAGAGGACGCCGGGTCGGAGTTGCCTCGACGACAGGCGTGAGCGCGCGGTACGGCGCGGTCGGTGGCGTCGCGGAGTAGATCCCGATGGCGTGCTTGGTGAGGTACCAGCCCAACGACGTCGAGAGGCCGTAGGAGTCGGGCTTGGCGCGCAGGAGCGGGACCAGGCTCGCGACCGCGTGCGTGCCGTAGTTGTTGCCCGGTCCGCCGCCGAACGTGAGTCCCCCGGTGACGCTGAGCGGTCGCTGCGGGTCTCCGACCGGGAGGCCGAGCTCCTGAGCAGCGATCTGCACTGCTGACGGGAAGCACGAGTAGAGGTCGACGAACTCGATCTGGTCGATCTGCACTCCGGCGTGCTCGGTGACCGCCCTGCCGAGGGTGCGGATCGCGGGCGAGGCTGCGAGATCGCCGCGCTCGGACACGAACCACTCGTCGTGCGCCGCCGCGCCGGCGTGGACGAACACCCACTTGTCCTGCGGCACGCCGGCGGCCGCAGCCGCGGCCGCGCTACAGAGGATGAGTCCGCTGGCAAGGTCGACCTGGAGGTTCGCGCAGAGCAGCTTGGAGTACGGCGTCGTGATCATCCGGTTGGCTGCGTCGATCGTCGCGAGCTGCTCCGGCGTGTAGGCCCTGGGGCTCCAGGCGTGCCGGTTGTCGGCCGCGACCTCCGACAGCCCGGACCACAGCTGGGTGATCCGCTCGGCGTGCTCGGCGAGCGAGGCGCCCGTCTTGGCGCGGATCGCCGACTCGATCAGGCCGTACATGTAGACGGGCGCACCAAGTCCAGCGGCCGCCTCGGCGTCGTTGTTGGCCTCGGAGTCCTTGCCCAGCACGCGTGTCGGCGCAGTCCCGGCGGGCTGTCGCGGCCAGTCGACTGGCGCCCCGGCCTTCTGGGCCGCGGTGAGGATGTCGCCTGCTTCAGCACCGCAGACGAGTACGACGGACGCCTCCCCGTCGGCGATCGTACGCCCGGCGTCGTTGAGGAGCAGCTGGCCGGCGTCGCCGCCGAACTGGCTCGAGACCACCGTGATCTCCGGCGCCGCGCCGACGGCCTCCGCCACGGCGAGGGCCTGGTCGCCGTACTGCCACGACACGCTCGCAACGGCGTAGACCGCGTCGGCGGCGGCCAGCAGGCCGCTGACACCGGCGTCCTGCTCGGCGCGTCGCAGTGCTTCGGCCGACATGCTCGCCGGGTCGCTGCCCTCCGGTCCGGCGTCGCGATTGACCAGCTGACCGGCGCCGACCAGGACCGGCGTGCGCGGATCCAGGGTCGCGCCGGTGCGCTCGTGGACAAGCGGCCCGGAAGCGGGGTCGGTCGTCAGGTCGGCGTCCGCGGCCCTCGCAGCGAGTGCGTCCGCGGTCTGCTGGGCGGCGCCCTCGACGTGCGCTGCCACGGTGGCCCCCATCGGCCCCTGGATCGGGTCACCGCCAAGGCCGATCTCGACCTCGATCTCGCTGCCGCCGTGGACCGTGGCGGCGACGGTCACCGCGACGCCTACGAACAGGCCCATCGGACCCTCGCCGGAGAGCGCGAAGGTCCGGTCATCAAGCTGCACGACCGTCCAGGCGATCTCGGCCGGGATCCCCATCAACCGGACCGACTCGACCACCTCGAGACCGAGGCTCGCCCGGGCCGGGACGTCGCCCCGCCAGCTCTCGTGCATCTCGAACCAGGAGGAGAACCCGGTCAGGTCCGTCGCGAGCCGGAGTGACCTGCTCCGGGGCTGCTGTCGAGGTCGCCACCGCGCTGGCCTCGCGGTCGTAGTCGCCGATCACGCGGCGGACTCTACGGGTCAGGAGGGTCAGGCAGGCTCGGCGGCGCGGGCCGCGGCCTTCATCTCCTTCTTGTGGTCACGCACCTTCTGGAGCGATGCGCTGTCGACCACGTCGGCCACCGAGCGGTAGCCGTCGAGCGCGTAGTCGCCCGAGACCTTCTCCCAGCCGTCCGGGCGGACGTCGAGCTGTTTGGCCAGCAGCGCCACGAAGATCTTGACCTTCTGAGCGCCGAACCCGGGCAGCGCCTGAAGCCGCTTGGCCAGATCCGCGCCGTCCGCGGCCCCGGTCCAGATCCGGGCGGCGTCGCCCTCGTACTCCTCGACGACCTGCGCGGCGAGTGCCTGGACCCGGCCCGCCATCGAGCGTCCATAGCGGTGGATGGCGGGCGGCGTCGCGCAGAGGTCGGCGAATGCCTCCGGATCGGCCACAGCGATGCGGGCCGGTTCGAGCGAGCCGAACCGGTCGAGAATCTTCGCGGGGCCGGCGAACGCCCGCTCCATCGGGAACTGTTGATCGAGCAGCATTCCTGAAAGGAGTGCGAACGGGTTCTCAGTCAGGAGTTGGTCGGCCGCCGGGTCCTGCGCGATCTGGATAGCCATACCCTCATCCTCTCCCATCGCTTCGACATGATGACAGCTGCCGATCGATCGGCGGGCCCTGCGGGCTTCGTCTCTCGATTTCAGGGTCACGCGCCGCTAGGTAACGCAGGTAGCCGAGGTAGCGCTCCCGCGGCGTACGCGAGGGCCAGTCGCTCACATGCCCACCGTCGAGCCTGGTGCACGCAATCCGCTCCACTCCATGCGCGAGCGGTCGCTGATCAACGCGTCTGCCTCCGTGCTGTTGCCACTGTCCGGGTGGTCGACCACCGCGGTAGTGGCAGTTCGACCGAGGTAGCAATCGTGGGAGCCCACTATCTCGGTGGTGCGAGTGCTCCCCCGGCACTGTGGCCGGGCTGGTGGCACGGGTGCGCCACTCACCAAGGCTTGTACTCGACGGTGAAGCGCGTCCCGACTTCCTGCTGGAGTCGTTCAACGCTGTCAGGGGTTACGAGCGTTGCTGGTCCAGCAGCATCCCGGTGAGCAAGGCGAAACTGAGGTAGCGCCCGTGGGTCAGGTTGGACCCTGCGTTCACTCCGGTGGTGGGCACAGGTGCGCACAAGGGCTGTAATGGATCCATGCCAGGCGGTGTTACCCGAGCACGCGAGCTCTACCTGAATCGTGCCTGGTTGAGGGCCTGCGACGCGTTCCTCGCGGGGCGGGACGAGCTCGAGGTCGACGACGTCGAACGGCTGGCCATCAGCGCCCACCTCGTCGGGAGGGACGCTGAGAGCGACACTGCCTGGGGACTCGCGCACCGACGCCACTTGGACGAAGGCGACCTGGACGGTGCGAGCCGCTGCGCTTTCTGGCTCGGGTTCCGATTGGTCAACGCGTCCGAGCAGGCGCAGGCCAATGCCTGGATCGCACGCCTTTACCGGGTCGTCGCTGCCGCGCCCAAAGCCTCTTTAGCGGGTGCGCGGCTCGACTACCTGACGGGGCTGCGCAGCGCCTTCGACAGCGACTTCGACACGGCGGCATCGGACCTCCAGCGCGCCGTGGCGACAGCGACCCGGCACGGTGACGAGGAGCTGGCAGCGCTGGCGAGGCTGTCGCTGGGCCGCGTACGGATCTTCCTCGGAGACATCAAGACCGGCGTCCGGCTGCTCGACGACGCCATGCACGTCGTCCGGACTGAGCCAATCTCCCCGATCGCCGTCGGCGACAGCTACTGCACCGCGATCGGCGCGTGCCGCGACCTGTACGACGTGCGCAGGGGGCAGGCATGGACCGACGGACTGACGCGATGGTGCGACCAGCAGACCGATCTGGTTCCGTTTGCCGGCCTCTGCCTGGTCCATCGCGCCGAGTTCCTCCAGCTCAAGGGCGCCTGGGTCGAGGCCATGGCCCAGGCTGGTCTCGCGAAGGCACGGCTAGATCGGCCGTTCCGGCAGCCCGCCTACGGAGCCGCGATCTACCAGCAGGGGGAGCTGCACCGATTGCTCGGCGAGTTCGACAAGGCCGAGGCGTGTTACCGCACGGCCAGCGCAGCCGGCCGCGACCCCCAACCGGGACTGGCGCTGCTGCGCCTACGCCAAGGGCGGGTGAACGATGCCGCACAGTCAATCGATCGCGCGTTGTTCGAAGCCAGCGGCCCGGTGGACAGGTCCCCGGTCCTCGCGGCGTACGTCGAAATCATGCTCGCCTCGGACCGCACGGCGGAAGCGAAGGCGGCGGCCTCGGAGCTGGCAGAGGTCGCAGCTGCGCTCGAGTCCACGATGCTCACCGCTGTGGCGCTTGACGCCGACGGGCGGATCAGCCTCGCCGAGGGCGACGCGCGGAGCGCCTTGATCGCCCTGCGAAAGGCGAGCGACGGCTTCCGCGAGGTCGAAGCGCCGTACGAGATGGCCTGCGCGGCACTGCTGATCGGGACCGCACGTGCCGCATTGGGCGATACCGAGGGGGCTGGACTGGCGTTCGTGACCGCCCGAACGACGTACGAGCGGCTCGGTGCTCGGGCGGACCTGCGGCGCGTGCCCGGGCAGACCGGTGCCGGTCTGACGGGCCGGGAGCTCCAGGTGCTTCGGATGGTCGCGCAAGGGGACACCAACCGGTCCATCGGTAGTGCGCTCGGGCTGAGTGAGCGCACGGTGGACCGCCACGTGAGCAACATCTTCGCGAAGCTGGGGGTCTCCTCGCGCGCGGCTGCCACGGCGGCTGCTCACAGGTCGGAACTCATCTGAACAGGTGGTACCCATGCTGTCCGGACGAAGTCGTGGGTAGCTTCCCCGATGCCTCGGCGCCGACTTGCTCCTAATGTCGGTCGCCCCGACTCCCCGGGATCAGAAGGCGAGGAGAACGCCATGCCTAACGCTTCCAGCACCACCACTGAAGAGTCGATCTCGCTGTTCGGTATCGACATCGGTCTCACGAACTTCGCCGGCGGCTACACCGTCTGTTTCGAGACCCACTCCAATGACCAGGACCTCGGTCCGCTCTTCGAGGGTCTCCCCGATGACGAGTGCCAGTTCATCCGCTTCGGGTACGTCCTGGACGGCGTCGTGGCATTCCGCATCGGCGATCGAACCGAGACCTACTCGGCCGGAGACGCCTACTTCGTACCGGCCGGCCACGTGCCGATCCAGCACGCGGGTGCGCGACTCGTCGAGTTCAGCCCGACGGAGCAGTTGGGCGAAACGGTCGGCGTACTCATGGCCAACGTCGCAAGGGGCCGGACTCCGTCCCTGCTGTTCTCGAGGGCGGGACGGCCGTGAGCACTTTCTACCGACTCTCATATGCGGTCGGCTTCCATCCGTGGGAAGACCTGGCGGAGCACGAACCTTTCGCCAAGGCCCTGTCCGCGCTGATCGAGCACGAGGAGGATGGCCGCACCCCGCCGTACGGCAAGGCGCTCGACCTCGGATGTGGCAGCGCGACGTGGGGGGTTTGGCTCGCGGCGCGAGGCTGGAGGGTGACCGGCCTGGACATCGTTCCCCGGGCACTCAGACGCGCCCGAACTCGGATCCACGACGCCGGTGTCGAGATGCAGCTGATCCATGGCGACGTTACCCGGGCTCGAGAGTCCGGAGTCGGCTCAAGCTACGACCTGGTGCTCGACACCGGAACGTTCCACGGCCTGAACCCTGCCCAGCGCCTGGAGATGGGCCGCGAGGTGACTGCCATCACGGCACCGGAGGCCACCGTGGTCCTGGACTGCTTCTCGCCCGGACGCCGCGGTCCGCTGCCGCGCGGCTGCACGCAGACCGACGTCGAGAACGCGTTCCCGGGATGGACCGTGACCACCGTTGTCGATGCGGACACCGAGCCCGATCCGATCGCGCGGGCCTTCCGGTTCGACGAGGTGTTCTATCGGCTACGGCGTCGGTGATTGAGCCCGAGTGCGCGAAGTGCAGCTCGAGATCCGGGCGCTCCGCGATCGGAGCAGCGCGCTGGCGTGCCGCCCGTGGTGCATGGCTGCGTCGGGATTCGCCAGCACGCCCAGGGGCTACAGACTTCGCTAGTCGAGCAGCATGCCGGTGAGAAGAGCGAACGAGTCCTCCGCCAACACCTTGTCGGCCGCTGGGACCTAGGCGATCTGGATGGCCGTGCGCTCATCCTGCCCGACGGCACCGACGCACCGTTGCGGCAGAGTGTCGGGGTGACCGCGTCCGCCACCGAGCGACTTGCGGCGCTCCGCGGCGCCGACCTCGGTGCTCTGCAGGCCGACGGGAAGTTGCCGTCAGCAGCTCAGAAACTAGACAAGCGCGGAGCTCTCGAACCGGTAGTCGTCCAGATCGAACCGGCTGCTCGTCCACATCGTCTCGAGCGTGGGCGAGGGCCGGAACGGCACGTCGCCGTTGGCGTCGAAGTAGTAGCTGTTGGCGGTCGCACACGACGGCTGGAAGAAGACCTGATGGCCGCGGCGGCCGAGCATGCTCTCGAAGTAGCGCGCGTTGGCCTCGGGGGTCACCTCGACCCGGGTCGCGCCCGTACGACGCGCGCGGCGCAGGCACCGCACGATGTGGGCCATCTGGGTCTCGATGAGGTTGAAGTACGACGACCCGTTGTAGCCGTAGGGACCGAGGATCGCGAAGAAGTTCGGGAAGCCCGGGACGCTCACGCCCTGGTAGGCCTGGAACCGGTTCTCCTCCCACCAGCCCTCGAGGTCCACGCCCCCGGCGCCGGTGACGGAGAAGGCCGGCATGTTGCCCTTCTCGAACACCTTGAAGCCGGTGGCGAGCACCAGTACATCGACCTCGTGCTCGACGCCGTCGACGGTGCGGACGCCCGTCGGCGTGATCCGCCCGATGGGTGAGGTCTCCAGCAGCACGTTCGCGCGGTTGAAGGACTGCAGGTAGTCGTTGGAGAAGCTCGGGCGCTTGCAGCCGAGCGCGTACTTCGGCGTGAGCTGCTCGCGGACCGCGGGGTCCTTGACCGCCCGGCGCAGGTGGCGGTGGCCGACCCGCTCGCCGATGCCGGAGACCGGGAGCACGTCGTGGAAGTGCGCGGCCAGCGGGAACGTCAGCTCGACGAAAGTCTGGCTGACCAGCCTGCTCACCCGCTTCACGCCCGGGACCCGCAGCGCGAGGCGGGCGGGCAGCGACACCCCCGTGTCGAGCTTGGGCAGGCACCAGATCGGGGTGCGCTGGAAGACGGTCAGCTGCGCGACATCGCGGGCGATGGACGGGACCACCTGGACCGCCGAGGCCCCGGTCCCGATGATCGCCACCCGCTTGCCGGCCGGGTCGGCGTCGTGGTCCCAGCGTGCGGTGTGCATGACGGTGCCGGCGAAGTCGTGGACCCCTTCGATCTCGGGGAGCTTGGGCTGGGTCAGCACTCCGGTCGCGCCCACGACGTAGCGGGCGGTGATCGTGTCCCCGTCGGCGGTGCCGAGCCGCCAGCAGTCGCCGTCCGCGTCGAACGCCGCGGACACGATCCGGGTGTTGAGCCGGGTCCGCCTTCGCACGTCGTACTTGTCGACGCAGTGCTCGGCGTAGTCCTTCAGCTCCTGCCCCGGCGCGTAGACCCGCGACCAGTCGGCCATCTGCTCGAACGAGAACTGGTAGCTGAACGACGGGATGTCGACCGCCACGCCGGGGTAGGTGTTCCAGTGCCACGCGCCGCCGACCCCGTCACCCTCCTCGATCATCAGGTAGTCGTCGAAGCCCGCCTTGTCGAGCAGGATCGCGGCGCCGATGCCGGAGAAGCCCCCGCCGATGATGGCGACGTCATGGTCGGGACTCCGAGCGGGGTCCCCGCGAAGTTGTTCGCCGGAGGAGCGCAGCGGGGGAGGCGAAGAACTTTGTGGGGTGCTCATGCGGCAAGCGCCTTTCGATGGGCGTCCGGAGTGATGAGTACGTCGACGCGGTGCTCGATGCCTTCTGCCGTCCGGACGCCGTCGGCAACGACGGCGTACACGGGCCAGGCGATCAGCTTGCAGTGAGACTGCTGGAGGGCGCGGTAGTACGACGGACTGACCACCACGTCGCGGCTTCCGAAGCGGCCCGGCGTCAGCAGCCGGCGGGCCCACGCGTCCCGAACGGACAACCTCAGGTGCAGCCGCGCCAACCTCGTGACCGGCACGCCTACCGGCACGACCCAGACCGGAGAGCTCTGGAACACCTTGACCGAGCGGGCCCGCTCGGCGATCTCCGGCACGATCCGTGCGGCCTGCCCGGCGGGCATGAGTACTCCGACGCTCAGCCCGGTCAGGTCGAACGATCGCCAGTCGTCGCCGTCCAGGACCTTCACGACGCCACCGGCTCGTTTGTGATCTCGTCGACCCAGGACTGGGGTCGGCCGAGCAGTCGCACGGGGACGAACGAGGTGATCTTGACCAGCGGGTCCGCCAGGAACCGGTGGTAGGGGTGGCCGCGGTCGATCACCATGCTCGCTTGGGTGCGCAACACGTGGTAAGCGGGAATCCGCTTGGTGTAGTCGCCGCGCCCTCCGATCGACGAGTAGCGCTTCACCGCGTTGTAGAGCTTCTGCTCCGAGAGGCCCATCGCCACGATGTTGTCGCGCATCTTGTTGATCAGCGGCACGAAGACCACGATCAGGCCGAGGACCACCTGAGGGTTGAGCAGGCTCGCCGACTCGATGAGCAGCTTGCTCAGCGAGCCCGCCCCGATCAGCTCCAGCACCTGGAAGTCGACCGTGATGTGGCGGGCCTCGTCGGAGTTGATGTGCCGGAACACCTCGTGGCAGACCGGGTCGCTCACCTCGTCCAGGAGGAACTTGACCAGCGCACCGTCGAGTGCGCACTCGAGCAAGGGGATCAGCGCGGCCAGACCCGTGAGCGGCAGGTTGTCGCCGTACGTGTCCAGCACCTTGATCGCCATCTTGACGTTGATGTTGGGCTCGGGCATCTGCCCGCCCGCGTCGAGCATTCCCCAGCGCTTCATCAGCGCCAGCTCGGCATTGGCGTGCTTCTGCTCCTCGGCGTGGAAGTACTCGTAGATCTCCTTTATCGCCGGTGTCGGTGCTTTCGTGGCGAGCGATGCGAACCCGCGGGCACCGACGTGCTCGATCCACACCAGGTCGGCCATGAACGGCTGCATCTTCGCGCGCAGCTCGTCGGTCATGGTCTCCGCGCCGGGAGCGTCCCAGTCGATGTCGGCGAGCGACCACTGCTTGTCCTTGATCGTCTGCAGCATCGCGTCGAAGTCGTAGGTCATGAGTGCGGTCCTTCATCGATGGGTTGCGGAGCGAAGCGGCCGACCAAGCCTGCGACCTTGGCGTACGGCGCCGGCGCGAAGCGCTTGAGGCGCCACATCGCCTTGGCGTCGAGCTGCGGCAGCACGTAGAGCCGGCCGTGGTCGTGCGCGTCCAGCGTGACCCGGGCGACCCGCTCCGGCGAGAAACCGGCGACCCCGGCGATCCGCCGTGCGAGCTGGGCGGCTGCGGCGTCGATGAGGTCGCCGCCGTAGATGTTGGTCCGCACGAACGTCGGGCAGAGGACGGTGACCGCGATCCTGGTGTCGTCGAGCTCGGCGGCCAAGGTCTCGGACAGGCTCACGACGCCGGCCTTGCTGACGTTGTAGGCCGCCATCCGGGGCGCCGCGAGGAAGCCGGCAGCCGACGCGACGTTGATGATGCCGCCGCTCCCCTGCTCCCGCAGCAGCGGTACGAAGACGTGGCAGCCGTGGATGACGCCCCACAGGTTGACCCCGAGAGTGCGCTGCCAGTCGGCGAGAGGCGCATCGCCGACCGTGCGACCGCCGGCGCCGATGCCGGCGTTGTTGATCACCAGGTCCGGCGACCGCTCGAACCACTCGACAGCAGCGGTCGACAGCTCTCGCACCTCGTGCTCGACCGACACGTCGCAGGCGACCGCGATCGCCTCGCCGCCCTGCTGCTCGATGAGCAGCACCGTCTCCTTGGCGGTCACCTCGTCGAGGTCGGCGCACACGACCCTGCCGCCGCGCTTCGCGAGCTCGAGCGCGAAGGCGCGGCCGATGCCACTGCCGGCGCCGGTGACCACCGCGTGGGAGTGCTGGCTGCGCTTGGTCATGCTTTTTGGAGTCCCCGCCGAGTTGTTCGCGGAGGAGCGAAGCGGGGGAAGCGAAGAACTCGGTGGGGTGTTCATGCTCCCTCCAGGAGCTCGAAGGAGCCGCGGCGTTCGGCGGCGTCCAGCTCGGTCACCACGAAGTCCGCCGCGCGGGCGATTGCGACTCCTGCTTCGGGTACGACGCGCGACAGCGCCTTGGAAGATGGGAGCACGGTGGTCAGGGGCCGGAGGGTCAGGGAGGTGACCCCGGCAGCCGCGTGACTCCGCAATGAGGCACGGGCCGGCGGCAATTTCTGCTGGCGCATGCCCTCAGATTGCATCTGCGGGCGCGTGCCGTCAAGATGTTCGGGTGGAAACGGCGAAGGTCACACCTCGGCGGTACGGCGGCAAGAGCGCCGACCAACGTCGCGCCGAGCGCCGTGCGCAACTGATCGAGGCCGCGTTGGAGATCTGGCAGCAGCAGGGTTGGGCGGCCGTCACCATGCGCGGCGTGTGCGCGCAGGCCGGCCTCACCGACCGATACTTCTACGAGAGCTTCGCCGACCGCGACGCGCTGCTGGGCATGGTGTGGGACCAGATGCGCGACGAGACGCTCGGGATGCTGCTCGGCGCCATCGCGGCAGTCAGCGACAAGGGCGCCCTCGCGCAGCTGCACGCTGCCGTCGACGCGGTCGTGCACCACATCGCCGACGAACCGACGCGCGCCCAGATCATCTTCGGCGACCACGCCGGCAGTGCCGTGCTGGAGCAGCGGCGACGCGACACGGTGCAGATGGCGACCGGCCTGATGATCGACACCGCTCGCCCCTACCTGCGGGACGACGTGGACGAGCAGGCGCTCCGGGTTCAAACCCTGCTGGGCATCGGCGGCTTTGTCGAGCTGATGCTCGCGTGGCGGGACGGGCTCGTCGAGGCCAGCACCGACGAGATCGTCGGGCACCTGACCGACGTGGGCACGGCGCTGAGCGGCCGGTTCCTCAGCCAGATTCCTTGATCAAGGTGGGCAGCAGCTGGCGCACCAGCTCGCGCAGGTCGTCGAGCGTCCCGTCGCGACCGAGCGAGAGGCTGACCAGTGCCTGTTGGAACAGCCCGTCGAAGATCCCGTAGAGGACGGGCGCGGGCATCGTCGGCACGGTGTCGGCCAGCTCGGCGTACCGCGACACGATCCGCCAGACCATCTGCTCGAGCCAGCCGTCGATCTCGATCGTGACGTCACGAAACCGGTCCTCGAACATGCTCTGGGTGCGCACGTCGTACCAGAGGCGGTGCATCGGCGCGTCGGTCACGAGAGTCTCCACCAGCTTGTCCGCGAATCCCGCCGCCAGCTGCTCCGCGGTCGCCGAATGCGCGACCACGCTGTCGTAGCGGCGCACGCACTGGGCTTTCTGCTCCCGGACGCAGTAGATAATCAGGTCGTGCTTGTCCTCGAAGTAGTAGTGGACCACGCCGTGGCTGTAGTCGGAGTTGTTGGCGATCTCACGGAGGCTCGCCCTGGCGTACCCCATCTCGCCCAGAGTGCGGAGCGCAGACTCGGCGAGCGCACGACGGCGCTCGTCGTGCTTGTCTGCAGGGGACTTCCGTCCGGTCGCCGGGGCCACATGTAGGACGATAGACCCGAATCCGAGAATTTCCTCCACTTGTATAGAAGAATCTAGACAAGTGGCCAGAAAAACTTGACAGCGCTCGATCGAACCCGCTCCAATGGGCACGTCATGAACTGGTCCCCCAACCACGTGACATCAAAGTTTGCGGGGGTAGGGCGTCGAAATCTGAGGTGTTGGAGCCACCTCGACAGATCCGCTCTCCCCCGCAGACTTGCGTTTTGACCGCGCGAGCGCCGCAGTTGACGTCGACAGGGGTTACGGCTGACCGGCGTCAACCGGCTGGTTAGGCGTCCCAGCCGAAGATGAGCGCGCCGCCGACGATCAGGCAGAACCACAGCGGGTAGGACAGCGCGCCGATCCACACCAGCCGCTTCGGGCTCGGGGTCCACGAGACGCAGCAGACGATGAACAGCGCCAGCCAGATGGCGACCATCGCGACGATGCCCCACCAGGGCGCGATGAGTCCGCTGGCGGCGTAGAGGAAGAACGACGAGACGATCAGGATCATCCCGAGGAACGGCGTGAACGAGACCTCGCCGCGGGGGCCGTCGGAGACCGGCTTGATCTTGCGCCGGCGCTGCAAGGCGGCCAACCCCTACTTGTCCTCGACGTCGTCGTTCCAGGCAGGATCTTCGTCCCAGGCCTTGGTCCGCTCGGCCGCCTTCTCGAGGGCACGGGCCGCCTCGGCCTCGGTCTCGAAGGGGCCGAGCCGATCCTTGTACGGACATCCGTCCTGGGGCTCCACGGCGTGATGCGTCAAGCAGAACCAGTACGCCATGCCTCGAACCTACAGCCGCCGCTGGTTGAGGTGCGAGCGCAGCGAGCATCGAAGCCAAGACGTCCGCGTGCAACATGCGTGTTACAGGACGTGGGTAAGGTCCGGTCATGGCCACGGATCGGGTCGACGTGAACACCCTGTTCCAGGGCTACGGCTCCGGCGGGGCGGCCTACGACGAGATGTTCGACGGTGACCAACGGCTCCGGTCGCCGTACCTCCGACTGCGGGACTCGCTCGACACGATGACCGCTCCCGATCTGGTGAGTCGGGTGGAGTCGCTGCAGGCCAGCTATCTCAACCAGGGCGTCACGTTCGACATCGGCGGCGAGGAGCGGGCGATGCCGCTCGACATCCTGCCGCGGGTGATCGAGATGGACACCTGGACGGTCATCGAGCGCGGCGTACAACAGCGGGTCCGGGCACTGGAGGCCTTCCTCGCCGATGTGTACGACGCCGGCCGGGTCTTCGACGACGGCGTGATCCCGCGGCGGGTGATCACGACCTCCTCGCACTTCCACCGCGCTGCGGCCAGCGTGCGGCCGCCGAACGGCGTCCGCGTGCACGTCTCGGGCATCGACCTGATCCGCGACAACAACGGCGAGTTCCGGGTGCTCGAGGACAACGTGCGGGTGCCGTCCGGGGTGTCGTACGTGATGACCAACCGCCGGGCGATCGCGGCGGCGCTGCCGGAAACGACGGCCCAGCACCGGATCCGCCCGGTCGGCGGCTACCCGCAGCGGCTGCTCGCCGCTCTGCGCGCGGCGGCACCGGCCGGCGTCGCCGACCCGACGGTCGTGGTGCTTACACCCGGCGTCTACAACGGGGCCTACTTCGAGCACGCGCTGCTCGCCCGGACGATGGGCGTGGAGCTCGTGGAGGGCCGCGACCTGCTGTGCCGGCGCGGCGAGGTGATGATGCGGACCACCCAGGGTCTGGCGCCGGTGCACGTGATCTACCGCCGGATCGACGACGAGTACCTCGACCCCGTGCACTTCCGGGCCGACTCGATGCTTGGCTGCCCCGGGATGATCGACGCCGCGCGCGCGGGCAACGTGACGCTGGCCAACGCGGTCGGCAACGGGGTGGCGGACGACAAGCTCGTCTACACCTACCTGCCCGACATCATCCGCTACTACCTGGCTGAGGAGCCGGTCATCCGCAACGTCGACACCTGGCGGGTGGGCGACCGAGAGGCGCGGGAAGAGGTGCTCGATCGTCTCGACGAGCTGGTGCTCAAGCCCGTCGACGGATCGGGCGGCAAGGGCATCGTGATCGGTCCGCACGCGACGGCCGACGAGCTCGCGGTGCTTCGCGAGAAGGTGCTCGAGGATCCGCGGTCCTGGATCGCGCAGCCGGTGGTCCAGCTGTCGACGGTGCCCACGTTCGTCGACGGCGAGCTGGGCCCGCGCCACGTCGACCTCCGGCCGTTCGCCGTCAACGACGGCGAACGGGTCTGGGTCCTGCCCGGCGGGCTGACCCGGGTCGCGCTCGGCAAGGGCGAGCTGATCGTGAACTCCTCCCGTGGCGGCGGCACCAAGGACACCTGGGTACTCGCCGGTCCGGTGGGCCAGGTGCAAGAAGGCGGTCGGTGATGCTGAGCCGGATCGCGGAGTCGATGTTCTGGATCGGCCGTTACGTCGAGCGCGCCGAGGACACCGCGCGGATCCTCGACGTCCAGACCCAGCTGGTGCTCGAGGACGCAAGCGTGGACGAGTCGCAGACCTGTCGCGACCTCCTCCTGATCATGGGCATCGAACCCGAGGACGTCGCCGACCGGCTCGGCGTCGACGTGGCGCACCCGGTCGGGATCGAGCAGGTCCTGCGCCTGCTCGCCTACGACATGAACTCCTCGAGCTCGATCGCAGCCGCGGTCGGCGCCGCCCGCGAGAGCGCGCGACGGGCGCGGGAGATCCTCTCGGTGCCGCTGTGGGAGGTCATCAACACCACCTACCTCTCCATCCCGTCCGGGCGCTTCAACGGCCTGCGGCCGCCGTACGCCTTCCAGTGGGTGCGGGAGCGCGCCGCGCTGATCAACGGCACGGCGGACGCGACGATGACGCGCGACGAGGGCTGGCTCTTCCTCGTGCTCGGCCGCTGCATCGAGCGTGCGGACATGACGTCGCGACTGATCGCGGCGTCGTCCCTCTCGAGCGGCAGCGCGGAGCACTGGGTCGGCACGCTCCGGGCGTGCGGCGCCTACGAGGCGTTCCTCCGCACTCATCGCGGCCGCGAGACCGAGCGCGCGGCCGCGGAGTTCCTGCTGCTCGACCGGCTGTTCCCGCGTTCGGTGATCTTTGCGCTCCACCGGGCCGAGCAGTGCCTCGACGAGATGGAGCCGGGCAGTGCGCGGGCCGGCTTCCGCGACGAGGCCCACCGGTTGCTGGGCCGCGCCCGGGCCGAGCTGGAGTACCGCTCCCGCGCCGACGTCGTCGCCGACCTCCCCGAGGAGATGGAGGCGCTCCAGAGCATGTGCGCCGCGGCGACCGATGCCATCAGCCGGAAGTACTTCGCGGGCGCCGAGGCCATGTCGTGGAAGGGCGTCAGCCAATGAGCATGCAGCTGCGGGTCGTGCACACGACCGAGTTCGAGTACGACGGCTCGGCCGTCGCGTCGTACAACCAAGCCAGGATGACACCGGTGACGGCCCCGGGGCAGATCGTCGTCCACGCCCGGCTCTCCGTGCACCCCAAGCCGTGGACGTCGGAGTACCGGGACTACTTCGGCACCCACGTCATCGCGTTCGAGGTGCACGAGCCGCACGACGCGATGTCGGTGGTGGCGACGTCGACGGTGCAGGTCGACCGCGGTCCGGCCGCACCGCCCACCATGCCGTGGGAGGACTACGACGACCGCGCGATCGCCGACCGCTGGACCGAGTACCTCACCCTCCCCGAGGTGGTCGCGCCGGCGCCGGACTTCGCGGCGCGAGCGCGCGACGAGGCAGCTGCCGCCGGAACGGCCGGTGGTGCGGCGCGCGCCGTCTGCCGGGCGGTCCACGACGAGATCGAGTTCCTGCCCGGGTCGACGGACGTCCGCACCCCGGCGGCGGAGTCGTGGAAGCAGCGCGCGGGCGTATGCCAGGACATGGTGCACCTGGCGATCGGCGGGATCCGCTCCCTCGGCATCCCGGCTCGCTACGTGTCCGGCTACGTCCACCCGGTGGTCGATCCGGTGATCGGCGAGACCGTCGCCGGTGACTCGAGGGCGTGGCTGGAGTGGTGGGACGACGGCTGGCAGGCATTCGACCCCAGCGCGGACGCCGTACCGGACGACCGCTACATCGCCATCGCGGCCGGACGGGACTATCACGACGTGTCGCCGCTGAGCGGGATCTACTCAGGGACCCGGACGTCGCGGATGACCGTCGACGTGAGCATCACCCGCACGGCCTGACTACTTCTCCAGGTCGCCCGCGAGCCGCTCCACGCGGAGGACCGCGAGCTCATGCTCTACGTCGCCGCTCATCGCCGCAGCGAGCCGCAGGTGCGGGAGCGCTTCGCGGTGCCGGGACTGCCGCTCGAGTGCGCGGCCGAGTGCGTGCTGGGCCCAGGCATCGGACGGGTCGTCCTCGACCAGCACGGCGAGCTCGTCGGACGCCTTCACCAGCTGGGCGCGCATCAAATAGGCCCATGCGCGCAGCAGTCGCAGGCCGCGGTTGGCCGGCTCCTGCTCGAGAGCGGGCTCGAGCACCTCGAGTGCCTCACGCGGCGCGCGGCGTTCGAGCAGGTCGTGCGCGGTGCGGTAGGCGCTCTCGGGACGCGCTTCGGCGCCCGGGAACGCGATGCCCGGGGCCCGAAGGGGGTTCTCCGGCTCGCTCATGGCTGTTGCCAACGATGCCACGGAGGCGGGTGATTCCGCCGTACCCCGGTGGGACCGGTCGGGCCGCCACTAGCCGTGCGCTGGGACGCCCGACCAGGCTGGCGAGCCGAACGCGGCCCGAAACGCAGTCGGATCAGTCGGCCTTGCCGGTGTGGTTGGCGAGGTTCTCCTGGACGCGCCTCGACAGCGTCTCGTTATCCAACAGCCATCTCAGCTGACGCGGGTTGATCACCAGCAGCCGCATCGGAGTCTTGGCGACGACGGTCGCGGCACGTCTGGCGTTCTTCATCACCCCGATCTCGCCGACCATCTCCCCGACCGTGGTCTCACCGATCAGATCCTCACCGATCCGCACCTCGGCGATGCCCTCCTCGATGATGAAGGCCTCGTAAGAGCCGCCTCCCTCGATCGTGAGCTTGCGACCGGCCGGTACTGCGACCTCGTCGAGGTTGGAGTCGATGCGGGCGAGGACCTTGTCCGGCAAGCCCTCAAAGATGGGTACCTGCCGCAGGAAGGCGAGCCGAGACTTCGAAACGCCGTGCTTAAGTTTCTTGAACATGCACTTCCCTCTTTAGACGTTCTCTGCAGAGTGCCATCGACCCGCCGCTACGGGCAATGGTCAACCACCGATCGCTCGCATCGAGCGGAGCGGCCGGCAACTAAGCCTGCCCGTCGACCGGCAAGTTGGCAGGCCGTTCTGGTCAATTGGTCGCAGACCGGCCTGCCTACCGGAGCCGCCCGGCACCCCGAATCTCGGTGCCCGCCGCCCACTGACTCATACGTGTGGTTCGGCTCTCTCTCGGACCGGGCGGTCTCGGGGCGTGCCTCGGCGCCCGGGAAGACGACGCCCGGGGCTCGCAGCGGGACCTCCGGCTCGCTCATGGCTGTCGTCAACGATGCCACGGGGTCGGCGATTTCCCACTACGCTCAGCCGTGGACGGGCCGACCGGGTGACCGCGTGACCTGCCCTGGCAACAGGGTCGGTCCCGAGGAAAGTCCGGGCTCCACAGAGCAGGGTGGTGGGTAACACCCACCCGGAGAGATCCGCGGGAAAGTGCCACAGAGAACAGACCGCCCCGCCTCTCTCGAGAGACGGGGTAAGGGTGAAACGGTGGAGTAAGAGCCCACCAGCGCCCCGGGCGACCGGAGCGGCTCGGCAAACCCCACCCGGAGCAAGGCCAGACAGTGTGCGCTCGAGGGCTGCTCGCCCGAGCACGCGGGTGGGCCGCTGGAGGCCGTCGGCAACGGCGGCAGTAGATAGATGGTCACCGACTACAGAACCCGGCTTACAGGTCGGCCCGTCCCCTAAATGCCGTCTGACCTGCGGAAACGCTGATATCAGCCGCCGTCAGTCCCCATATAGTCCCCACCAGAAAAGGTCTGGTCCCCCAGTACGCTGTCGATAGCGTCCCTGGTCCGGTCGTCCGAATCGGGCCAGAGGTGGCTGTACGTGTCCAAGGTTTCGGCCGCCGTTGCGTGTCCGAGGCGGGCCTGCACCGTCTTGACGCTCTCCCCGAATCGGATCAGCAGCGAGGCGTAGTAGTGGCGCAGCGCGTGCATCCCGGTGCCCGTGGCCTCGTTCAGCCCGGCGGTCTTCGCCGCCGGCCGCCAGGCGTGTCCGAATGTCTGCCGGGTGATCGGCACGCCATTGAGCGTGAACACCAGGCCGTCGGCCGCAACGTGGTGTTCGGCCAGATGCGTGTTGAGCGCCTCGACCACGACCTTCGGCAGTGGGATCGTCCGGTACGACGCCTTCGTCTTCAGCGGCCCGAACTCGGTCTTGCCGCTCCGCAGGGTCACCAGCTGACGATCGACGACCACGACCGGGTTCGCCCCCAGGAGTCGCAACCGGTCGCGCGTCAGCCCGAGCACCTCGCCTTGGCGCATCCCGGTTCCGGCCGCGAACGTCACGAGCGCCCTGAGGGCTGCCGGCAGCTCGCTGCGCAGCACCTCGACCTGTTCGGTCGTCATCGGCGCCACCTTGCGCTTCTCGACCGTCGGCAGCTTCGTGCCCTCGCACGGGTTCGCCATGACTCGCCGGTCGCGCACCGCAGCCTTGAAGATCGAGGAGACGATCCCGTGCACGACGCCGACTGTCGACGGTGCGAGCGGCCCCCGGTCACCGTCACCGGCACTCAGCCGCTTGACCCACGCCTGGACCTCACTGGGAAGGATCGAGGACAACTGCCTCTCCCCCAGAGTCGGGTAGGTATGCCGGCGCAGCATCGTCTCGACATGGGCGGCAGACGACGGCCGGTGTACCTGGGCAGCACGCCACTGCTCGGCGTAGACCTTGAACGCGATCCGGCCTGCCTTCGGGTCGACGTACTGACCCGTGACGACCGACGCCGTCACTTCATCTAGCCACCGCTGGGCATCGACCTTCCGCGCGAAGTGCTTTGAGTGCTGACGACCGGCGTCGTCGCGGTAGCGGGCACGCCACTTCCCGTCCGGTCGTTTCTGCAAGTTCGCCATCGAGTCGAGCCCTCCCGAGAACGACCAGCATAAATCGCGAGTCTGGTGTACACGGAACAAACGCCGCGCTGCCTGACGGCCGTCCCTAAAACCGATGGGCCACAGAGCCGTGGCAGCACCACCAGCAGCGCCCTCTAATCAGCGTGAGGCGCTTTGCGTCAAGCGTTGTCGTCGTTTCCCTGCATAGCCGCAATGGAGTTTGGTGGCTCGACAGCGTGTGATCGGGTTGTGGTGACGACGGGCCGGGAGGCCTGTGATTGGTCGACGAGCTGTTGGTGTTCTCGATGCCGCGGAAGGCTGGGTCCCGGCCCTGCTTGTGGTGTCGCGCCTCGCGCGACGGGTGGGTGGTCAGGCTGCGGCGGTCGATGGCGCCGGTGTTGACGGCGGCCCGATTCCGTGGCGGGCGACGTCGGGGTCCCAGGCGGTGCGGGTGATCACGACGGCGTGGAGCTGTCGCAGGATCGCGGCGGCGACGACGGTCTGGGCCTGGGTGGGTGTGAGCCGGTTGTCCTCGCGGGTGGTGAGGTGTCGGTACCGCTCGGCGTAGACGGGGTTGTTGTGCAACGCACCCCACACCGCGCGCCAGGCCGCGACCCGGAGCCCTGGTCGGCCGGCACCGCTGAGGCGTGCGCGGCCGGTGAACGTGCCCGACATGCGTTCGCGTGGGGCGAGGCCGGCGTGCTTGACCACCGCACGGGCGCTGGCGAACCGGTGTCAGGTCGCCGGTCTCGGCGAGGATCGCCGCGGCACCGACCGCGGAGAGGCCCTCGATCGAGCAGACCAGGTCGGTGAGCCTCGAGCTCGTCGAGGGTCGCGACCATCCGGGTCTCGACCACATCGAGCTTGGCCGCGGCGGTGTCGCAGTCCTCGATGAGCCACCCGATCCGCTCGAACCCACCAGCGCGGTGCGCGATGACCCCGGCCGGGTCGGCCAGGGCGGTGAACATCGCGCGCACGATCCGCAGGCGTGGCTTTGTCCAGCCCCGCCTGGTGATCTCGCGTCGCACTGCGGTCTCGAACCGCCTGGGCCCGAGCCGTCGGGTCCGGGTCAGGTCGCCGGCGTCGCGGCACATCACCACGCTCAACGCGGCCAGCCAGGTCTGGGACTTCAACGGTTGCGCGGCGGTCTCCAGCGCGGCCGGCCAGGTGCACTCGAGCAGGTCGCGGATCTGCTGGATCGCGGCGACCTTGTCGGTGATGAGCTGCTCGCGACGGCGGCCGAGGTGCCGCAGCCGGCCCCAGGTCTCATCGACCGGCTCGGGCAGGTAGCAGCGCAGCTGCGCGGTCAGCCGGGCGATGAGGACGGCGTCCTTCTCGTCGGTCTTGTCGTGGGTCAGGTCCTCGTCCTTGCGGGCCCGCGAGGTCAGCATCGGCTGCACGCACACGAACGACATGCCGCGCTGGTCAGCGAGCTGGCCCAGGACCCGCCACCGGTGACCGGTCGGCTCGCACGCCACCGTCACCCCGGTGAACCCGGCCTCGGCCGCGTCGCTCGGCAGCCCAGTCCAGCGCCCGGCCGAGGTCCCAGGCCTTGCACCGAAAGGTGCGCCGCGCGAGCACCCTGGAGTCGTGGTCACACACCACGACCATCTGCTTCTGATCAGCCAGGTCGATCCCGACGATCGCGTTGCTCGCCGGGACCGCTGCACGCAGCCGGTCCAGCCGCGCGTTCCTGTTCCGGTCACCACGCGAGACACCACTCGAGCTCGCCACAGCGTTAGCGTTGTTCATGAACGTCCTCCTTCGGTGGGGTGGGACACCAAGCCCGGATACCGCACCAAGGGGGACGTTCCCGGTCCACCACGACCCGCCCGACGGCTACCTAGAACGTCTTCCTATGCCGCACGGCGTGCTCGCGCGGAGCACCACGCGAATGCCGGTCGGCGTAGGCGGCGTTCGCGTGCTGAACTTTCGCTATGTCGGACCGCGAGAACCCACCGCCGCCCTATCTCGGCGACTACCCGGACGGGCCCTACTGGTCTGCTGTGCCGTCCGGCGACGAACCTGACGTCGAGGAGGAGGACTACACGGTCGAAGGCTCCAGTCTGCGACTCATGTGGGACGAGGGCGGCGGTCCGCTCTGGGGAATCGAGGGGTTGCTGCCCGACGATCCGCCGTGGTTGCAACGCGGCCTCGGGCTCAGTGCGAGCTTGGTCGCAGACCTCATCGCCTGGCGCGACGACATGAACGACTTCAACTGGGGCTCGCGCCAAGACTGGATCGCGGGCCAGCGCGCATTGGATCAGCGAGCAGGCGCACTTGTGGAGCGGCTGCGTGCCGAGGTAGGCCGTCGATTCGAGGTTCGGTATCACCGGTGAGACGGTGCGTTCGATCCGTCCGCCACTGCCGCCCTGCGTGCGCCGAGTCTGCGGACGAGTAGCGTTCGGACATGTCCACGAAGTCGGAGCGGCAGGCCGCCAGGGAGGCGGTCGGCGCGTATCACGAGGCGTGTCTGGCGGAGCTGGTTCGTCGTGTTGGAGAAGCGGTCGACCGCTTTCGCGCTGGTGAACTCGATGCTTTCGAGGTGGACGGCGTCATCTTTCAGTACAGCCGTGCGGCGAAGGAGCTGTGGAAGTTCTGCAACACCTCGGACGCGTTGTTCACCGCAAGCCTTTTGCGCGACACGCCGTGGGTCGACTGGTGGGAGCGCGGCGCGCGGAAACGAGCTTGAACGAGCTGCGAGGATCTGCGAGCCGCGCGGCCCGCAGAGGCGCTAGGTCCCAGAGGCCATGTAAGCCGCGAGGATGTAGTTGGGATGACGGTCGAGATTCTTGCGAGCTCGGTCGTATCGCATCGTGGTGCGCGGATCTGCATGCCGAGCAGCGATCTGAACGTCGCGGAGGTCGACGCCGGCATCGAGCATGGTGGTGACGTAGGTGTGGCGCAGCATGTGCGGATGCATCCTCGCGGTGGAGATCCGCGCAGTTCGTGCGAGCGCCCGAAGCCGCCGCGTGGCGCAGTGACGATCCATCCGAGTGCCGGTGCTGCTCCGTAGGATCGGACCGTTCTCGCGACCGGCGATCGCGTGGTCCACCGCCCTTCCGATTGCGGGCGGCAGCGGCACGAGGGCGGGTTTGTCGCCCTTGCCGCGCACGCTGAGGATCCGGTGCCCGTGGACCTCGCTGAGGTTCTCGATGTCGGCTCCCGTGGCCTCGAAGATCCGTAGCCCGAGGAGACCGAGCATGCACACCAGCGCGAAGTCGTTGGGGTTCGCAGACTCTCGTGCTGTTGCGAGCAGCCCTTCGAATTGCAGGTGGCTGAGTCCGAGGGTCGGTGACTCTGTCGGGACGCGCGGTCTGGTGACGTAGTCGGCTGGCGAGTGCTCTAACACTCCGTCGATCACACAGATCCGGTAGAAGCAGGCGACGGCCGAGAGCCGTTGCGAAACGGTGGCCGGCTTGTAGCCGCGGACCTCCTGCATCCAGCGCAGGTACAACTCGATGTGGGGACGCTCCACCTCGAAGGGGTGGAGGTCTTTGTCGATGCACCACGCGACGAAGAACCGAAGGTTCGCTTCGTGCTGGGTCCGTGTTCTGCCCTTGTAACGGGCCAAGAACGCAGCGACGGCGAGCCGAAGGGTCCCGTCGTCAACCGGTGAGATAATGAGGACGGCCGTTGAATTGCTCATTCATCTACTGCGCCACCACGTCGAAGAGCAGTCAACGCGGCAGTAGCGTGCTGCTCCGCGAGCACGCTGGGCGGCAGTAGCGTGCTGCTCCGCGAGCACGCTGGGCGGCAGTAGCGTGCTGCTCCGCGAGCACGCTGGGCGGCAGTAGCGTGCTGCTCCGCGAGCACGCTGGGCGGCAGTAGCGTGCTGCTCCGCGAGCACGCTGGGCGGCAGTAGCGTGCTGCTCCGCGAGCACGCTGGGCGGCAGTAGCGTGCTGCTCCGCGAGCACGCTGGGCGGCAGTAGCGGACGATTAGTAGATGCGGTTCTGCGCCTCCTGCCAGAGAAACGTCCGCGCTTCCTTGGTGTCCAATTTCTCCAGCCCGCGGCACGCCCAGTCTCGGATGGATTCATCGTCGCTGCGCAGTTCCTGCGAAAGGATCGGCAGTGCGTCGGTTGACCGCGCCGCCCCGATGAGTTCGAGGAGCCAGCACCGGAGGCCGTGATCCGACTCGGCCTCGTACTCCTCGATCAGTTGCGGCAGCACGTCGGAAGCGACCGGCAGGAGCGTGTGGAACCCGTCCTCCTGCAACTGAGGGTCGCGCGTCCGCATCAGGCGCATCGCCGCCCGGAAGGTGTCGGTCACGGCACGAGCCTATGCGCTTCTCTCTGGGGGTTCTCGTTCCTCGCTGGTGTAGCGGGCTAATGTTGAGCGGGCCAATCAGCAATGCTGCCAGGTCGTGGTGAATGTGCCCCCCGATGGGCCGCTCGTCGCGCCGGTCGTGGCAAGGACCGTGCCGCTTCCGTCCCTCATCCGAACTTTGACTTGATCTTCAGTCTCGGCAATATAGTTCCAGTGATCTAGTTGGTTCTGGGCTCTCGCGTAGGTCCATTCGACCGAACCGAAGTTCTGGAGTCGTGCCAATGAACCGTCGCCAGAAATCTGCGGCCGCTCGATAACCCAATCACCGTCGCGTCCGTCGTAAAATCGGGATTCGGAGATCGTCTTAACCACCGTGACGCTTTGTGAGGTAGTTTCGTTGGTCCATAAGAACACTGTGCGGTCACCCGATGTGTCGTAGTCGAGCGAGAGCTTAACGTGATCTCCGCGCTGGACGCTCATTCCACTGACTTCCATTAACGGCACTCCAATAAGGGCGCCGTCAGAGTCAATTCCAATATTCTCCCACCACAACTTCGGCGAACCGGCAGGCGTTGATTGTGTGCCCATCTGAATGAGCCCCCACGTGCCGTCGGACCGTGCGCGGTGGCCGCCGAGACCGACCCAGAGAAGCTGCTGCGCGTTTGGGCAGGACGACGAGAGGCGCGAAGGCTGGTCGAACTCGCCAGAAATGGCTTTGAAGCGGTTGCCCGGCGAGGGCTGGGCGAGATAGCCGCCCCAGTGGACGTTGTCGTCAGTGGTAAGGGTGGCCCAAGTCGACTTTGATCGACACATTCCAGGCGTCCCCGTCGGTCGTTTGTACTTCGCCCAATCGGATCTCCAAGACGCCAGGTCGTCTACCGCGGTTGGACGCTCGGGAAATCCATACCGCCACAGTTCCTCCGCCGTCGCGTCCAACGGCGTCCACCCAGTCGGCGGAACGGGCATTTCCACCAGTTCGTCGTCCAACTTGAACAGGTAGTCGGTTCCCCCGTCGGGAAACTTCTTTGTGCCCCCTGATTGGAGCGGCGTGCAATCTGACGCGTCGCCAGGGTCTACCGCCGCGTCGTCTGTTGCCGTGGATGTGGCCGTCTTGCAGAGCGCTCCTAGGGGCAACAGCGTCATAGCGACGATTGCAGTGAGCCTAATTCGGATCGAAGTCATGTTCTCGTCCAGATTCTCGGGCCCGCGACCGAGCGCCCTTCAAAGCAACTCTAAAACGAGGCTCGCGGCAAGATGAAAGGGCCGTAACACTAACCCCGGACCGTAGTGGCGTCCAGCCCCTCCACTGCGTGGTCTAGTCCGGGCTCACTTCGAGGTTTACCGACGAGCCGCTGTCCACCACGGAACCCGGCGCTGGGTCCAGCGATAGCACAGCAGACTGGTGCGGCGTGTAATCGCCGGATGGCTTGCCATCGAGCCCGCTTGTAGCCAGGATCGCGAGACCATCCTCGACAGTTGTGCCAGGCACAACGTGAGGTACCGCGACGAATGAATCGGGAATCGTGCGAACAGATGACCCAATCTGGTCGATGACTGATTGCTCTTCTACGTCCACTGGAGACCGCACCTTAAACGCAACACCGTTGGCTGCGTACGTGCGCTCACAGTACTCATGCGAACACGTCAAGTCCGTTTGCTCGATCACTAGCCCGTCGCTTTCGTGTTGATCCGTGAAAACCATCTCCTGATCAACGGCGCCAATGCCAACGGAGGGAACTACTTCTGCGTTCTCGTTGCCCGGGTCTCCGTAGGGGCAGCTCATAACCGTGTCGGAGACGAAGTAGACGTAACCAGTGTCCGGTGTCGTGCATCCAGGCAGCTGAAGGGTGACCCATTCGTTTGGAACGAGGATTGCTATCCCGCTCATGCCGACCAGCTGGCCGGCGGCGCTGGACTCCCCTGCGTCGATGAGACGTTGGTTGAAGCCACCGTCACCCCCCTCGAAGCCGATGGCTGAGGCCACGACCATGCCGACTGTTGCAAGCGACGCCACCGCGGGCACGGCGAACTTCGCGATCATGCGGCGTCGCCGAAGGCGAGCACCCTCCGCGAGGAGTGCATCGACGGGAGCGCTGCCGGCGTCCGTCACACGCCACGCCTCAAGGACTGAATCTGAGATTCGCTCACTCATTGGTCGACTCCTTGGAGAAATCCGATAGTTGCTCACACTGTGAGAGCAAGAGCACGGCACGAGCCGCGCGGCTCTTGACTGTTCCGACGGGGATACCGAGGGCCGATGCAGTCTGCCTCTCGGTCAGCCCCACCAAGTACCTAAGAACCAGGACTTCGCGGTTGCCGGTCGGCAATGTCGCCAGTGCACGCTGCACCGCGTCTGAGACGTCGACCTCGTATGTGCGGTCATCCACCGAGCTGCCTGTAGTTGATGCCTTAAGAAGCGGAAGCTCACGAATCCAGTGCCGTCGACGCGAGTCTCTATATGTGTTGACCAAGACCTTGTACACATAGGCATCGACGTCTTGGGCCTGGCTAACCCTGGCCCAGGCAAGAAAGCACTTCAGAAGGGCCGTCTGAGCTAGATCTTGGGCTTCCGGAACAGTGCAGCCGAAGAACGTGGCAGCACGGACCAGGTCGGCCCACCTTGCTGCCACATACTCCTCGTAGTCGCGAGTGTCCGTCGCCATTTCAAGTTCTCCTTGAGCGCTCGCCCCTAAGACGAGGTGAGAGCGCTGGAAAGTTCCCATCCATCATGACAGCCGAGGCTTGAGCAACTCGATGACCACAGTGCGGCCCCGCGGGCGCTCGAAAGCATCTGAGATGGATGGTGCCCCAACGCCCTCGCCACCGGAGGCGGGATCCTCATTCGAGTCCGCAGCTGCGCCTGCCCCATCGGCTGGTGCTTCTGGTCGATCTGCTTAGCGACCCGGGCGATCAATCCGTGTTCGTAGAGCTCGACTGCTGCGGACCAACCGGCGGCGTCTACCAGCGAGCTGACCGTCTCGAGCGTCGATACCCGACGTGCGGCAGTAGCGGGCGCTCCGCCCCGACAGCGGCACGAGCGAGCACCTTAGGACCGGTTCATCGAAGCGACTCGACCGCCGTGACAGCTGCCTCGCTGATCGCGGTGTTCGCCGCCCACGGATCGAGGGGCGGATCGAGTGCCTGGGCAAAGACAGCAACCGCGTACGCCGACCTGTCAGCCAATGTAACCACCCCGACCTCGTTGCGCCATACGCCGAAGAAGCCTCCGCTTTTGGCCGCGACCTCGGCGCCGGCGCCGAAACCGGCGGCCAGTCGGTCGCGAGTCAACTGACGCTGCATAGCCCAACGCACGGGCTCCGCGGCCGGCTCCGCCCATACTGCCCGCAAGAGCGTGGTCTGGTCGCGTGCAGTCGTGCTGACGGGGCCGTCCGCCGAGACGTCGCGCCGCTCGATTAGCTCGCCCAGCGAGCAGTCCATCCGTGTGTCGCGCAGCCGATGCGCGTTCGCGAGTCCCCGGAGCCTCCCAGGCCCGACGAGCCGGTACAGGGCATCGGCCACGACGTTGTCGCTGATGGTCAGCATTAGTGTCACCGCGTCACGGACTGAGAGTTCAGCCTCGTCCCGGAACAACGACAGTCCCACGGGCCCGGGGGTGCGCTCGGCATCTCCGAGCCGCAGGCGATGCCTGCCGTCCAGCTCGCCACAGGCAAGCGCGAGCAACACCTTGATGACTGAAGCAGGGTTCACGGCGTCATCTGCACCAAACCCCACCTCCTCGTGTCCGTCGAGCCGAACGGCATGGAGCCGCCCGGCGCACCCCGCCCGGCGAAAGGACTCGGCGATCGATTCGTTGAACACACTCTGAAGGCTACAAATGGACTACGTACTGTCATCGGCAAAAGCGACCACGCCGAGCGGCAGTTGAGGGCGCCGGTCTGGTTGACTGCCGCCGTGACGCGGTTTGAGCCAAAGTCCGACCTGCCGGACGAGAAGATGTGGCTCGCTTCGCTTGGGCTCCTCTATATCGGCTTGCCGATTTCAATCATGGTGATCGCATTGGCTTCACCCGAACCCGACTTCGTCCGCGGAGCGGTGTGGGGGTCAGGGTCCTGGGTGGTCGGGTCCGTCGCGGCCGCGATCAAGGGGCCAGAGTTGCGCCAGTCCAGCGACCCGAAGCCATCATTTGGCCTATGGGGTGCCGCTCTCACTTCTGTCGTGATCGCTGTCCTTGTCACCGCCGAAAGCGAACTAGTGCCGTGGGTGATCTCTGTAACGGTCGGCATCCTCGGATCGTGGGTCTCAACATCAGGCTTCATCGAGTTGTGGGCTCGTCGACGTCAACGCCGAGTGTCGCGCCGCAAGGGAGTCGCACCATCTGAGTAGTTTCGCCGCTTCGGCCGTCGCGCCCATCGCGGCAATAGCGGTTGATCAGCGCGCTGCGTAGTGTCGACTGGATGAGCCCAAAGGTATCGCAGCAACACGCAGTGACGCTTCCGAACGGAGTCCGCATAGACCGTCTTCCGCTCGGGTTCGCTGATGAATGCTGGTGGTTGTTCTGTGTGTTCACAGGCCCCGGTCGGTGGGCGCGAGCGCTCGACAAGCGTGATGACTTCTTTCGCGTCTGGCTTCCCGGCACCGTTCAGCTCTACGTACCAGATGGGGATTTCCACGGCCTTCGTAGCGGAGGCGTCACAGATCAACACAGAGGCGGCGGCGATCTCGCTGAGGCCGAGTATCGGTTTGAAGCGATGCCATGGGTCGGTATCCGGTACCTCTACGAGGGCGAAACGGTCGATGAAGAGCACCTCGACCTTTCACGTCACTAGGCGGCAATAGCGGGCGGCGGAGTCGCCATCGGTGGCGCAACAGCGAGGCGTCATGGCTCCGACCAAGCGACATCGACTGCCACGATCTGATGGTCGGCGTCGAGGAAGAGAGTGATGGCAAAGGAGTCGGCACAGGAGCTCCCTCCGCTGATCGCCACGTATCTACGTGAGGTCAACTCGCGCGGCGTCTGTTGCACCGGCCCACAGGGCAGGTCGGGCGTCGAGGCCGTGATCTGGAGGGGACCTTGGTGTGGCCGAAGCTCCAGGATCGGTCCCAGCGCCGATAGGGGACATGTCCGGGCCGCGTACCCGACCTGCCCCGCAGGGCACCCTTGCCAGGCGGCTGGATCGTCAAGACGCGAGCGCTCGATCGTTGTCGCGCGTCGGCCTCCGACGTAGAGGTTGACCGGTGCGATCGCGGGAGGACTATCCGATTCGTGACGCGCGAAGGCGATGAATCCTTCGGCTACGCCACGCGATGCCTCGGTGAGCCCACAGGAGAGGGCGTCTACCGTCACCCAGATCTGCGCCGGCTCGTTTCGGCGGCGCGAGATGTGCTGTTCCACCACCTGCGGCATGACGTTGCAGCCCCGTTCGGGTAACTGATGAACGATCACCCGGTACCCGGCGTCGCGAAGTATTGATCGTGCGCGGCCAGGGTGGGCTCCGACGACGTCCGGCTCAGTTGCACGGCTGGCGGCCGAACTGGGCACCGGCGCGCTGGGCGTGTGATCCCCTGAATCTGATGGACCATCGCTTTCCGGCCCGGAGCACGCTGCGAGAGCGATGGCCATGGCGGCGCAGCCGAGAAAGGTCCACCCACTTGATGTCTGCCCCCGCACCGGAGTACCCACAGGAGTAGTACGCCTTGCTGCGCTCAGAGGTTTACGCGCTCCACTTGAGTCAAAGACATCCTCCTACAAACGCGCACTCCGAGCGGCCTTAGCGATCACTCCCGATGAAGGTTCTCCGAAAGTGGGTCCGTTCGGAGGTCGCCAACAAGGACTCGGCGGACGGCCGACTTCCAGTCCTCCCACCGTGCGGGGTCGGACAGCAGGTACTGATGAATCAGGACCAGCCCCTCGTCAGGCTGCTGCTCTAGCGCGATGTACTGATCCACCATGAGGAAGGCAGCACGAAAGGCTTGATCGAGCGTCAGGGTTTGGGGAACAGGCTCGTCGGACATGGTCGGCAGTCTTTCACCGCCCAAGGCCGTCGCCACCTCACCTGAGCAGCCGGCCGGGAGGACCATCGACAGACATCGGATGCGCCAACCTGTCACCGCGCGAGCTGCTCGAAGGCGCGCAACTGCGTCTCGACTCTTCGGGCAGCCGCCTTACGGCTTTGGACGATGACGGCAACGTCCTCGTGAGTACACGCGCTGACGCCCGCTCGGCAACAGCGCGCTCACCGCGCGGCAATAGCGTGCGAGTCTGCGAGCACGCAGGGCGGCAGTAGCGGGCAACTGACGCGAGGGTGTGAACCTAGCCGGGGAAGGAATCGGCGAATAGGAACTGGCCGGTCTTGGCATCCATGAGGACCACGCTCTGCGAGAGCCCGCCCGTGGGGCCGCTAAAGAGATCTCCGCCGTGGCTGACCTCTCTGGGCGGGAAGGTCACCACCCAGATCAACCGGTCCTCGATCAGATTGTCGATTTCCCCGGTTCGGTCCGGTCGGCCCAGACCGTCGACCGTCACGGTGTTCAACTCGGCAGCAGGAGCCGGAGACGAGAGCGAACCATCTGCCGCCGCACTGATCGCTTGCTCCTTGGTGATCTCGGCAATGCCGCGTGGCTTGCTGATCAGAATGTGGTGCCTAGCCAACCTCGCAGCCGACATCGGAGCGACTGGGGGCAACGAAGACGGCGCGTGCGCAGGGGATGGCACTTCCGCACGCGCATCTGCCTCCTGTTCCGGTGTCGCGTCAGCATCTTTGCTGCATCCGGCTGTGAGCGCGAGGAGCATCCCAAAGGCACCGAGTGTTACGGCGGCGGACTGCATGTGAAGCCTCGCTCCTGCGCGCGCGGCGCTGGTCAGTCCGCCCATTGTGCCACCGTGCACGCGACAAGAACGCGGCCCGGAAGATCAGACAGGTACCCGTAAATCGGCAGTAGCGGACAACCTCAGGACTCCAAGGAGCGGGCGACTCCGTGCACGAGCCGCCCGGCCTCGACGGCTGACCCACCGTCGCCGAGTGCGGCGAGCAGCGGGCGCGAGTGCCGGACGTGAACTCCTACTCGATGCGTCCGTGCTCGCGGGCCCAGGCCTCGATGTCACTGGACTCCCACACTGGCCCCGCAGCCAGGCGCGCGAGGGGCGTCGGGAAGTCCCCGCTCTGCGCCAACTGAGTCACCCGTCCGCGACTGATGCTGAGGAACTCAGCGACCTCGGCCGTCCCCATCAACTGATGACTCACAGACCGAAACCCTAGGTCTTGACACGGTGGGGAGCCAGCGTCACGATCAGATGCTAAACGATGTTTAAGCGACCCCGGCCAGTGTGGCGACACTGACCGAGGCCTAGGAACCGAGTGCACTGGAGGCACCCAGAACCATGCGCCCATCTTTCACGGCCCGCACCGTTGCGAACC
>CAWJWK010000002.1:95000-201952 GCA_963846535.1 uncultured Actinomycetota bacterium | reverse complement strand
AGGACGTGCTGGGCCGGGTGGTCCTGGTGACCGGCAAGGAGGAGTTCCTCGCCTCTCGCACCGTCGACGACGTCCGCGTTGCGGTCAAGGCCTTCGACGTCGAGTCCGAGTTCTCCGAGGCGACGGCGCCCGATCTCACCCTCGCGACGCTGGGCGAGCTCGCCGCGCCGTCGCTGTTCTCGTCCGTGCGGTGCGTCGTGGTCCGCGAGCTCGAGAACCTGCCCGAGGAGTCGGTCGACGGGCTGCTCGGCTATGCCGCCGCACCGGCCGACGAAGTCGCGCTGATCCTCGTTCACGGCGGTGGGCCCAAGGGATCGGGCGTCCTGGCGAAGCTGCGAAAGCTCGCGACCGTCACCGAGGTGAAATCGCTGGAGATCAAACCGTGGGAGATGGGTGGGTTCGCGGTCGGCGAGGCCCGGCGGCGCGGCGCCAACCTCGACAAGCGCGCCGCGGAGGTGCTGGTGATCGCGGTCGGCCACGACCTCCGCTCCCTGGCCGCGGCCGTCGACCAGCTGACCAGTGACTTCCCCGGCGAACGGATCGACGAGGAGAAGGTCGGACGCTACTTCGGCGGTCGCGCCGAGGTGAAGAACTACGAGATCGCCGACGCGATGCTCGCCGGCAACCGGTCCTTGGCCCTCCAGGAGCTCCGCTGGGCGATCGAGAGCGGCACGTCCGAGGTCTACATCCTCTCCGCGGTCGCCGGACAGCTGCGCTCGCTCGCCAACCACGTGGCCGGCAACCGCGACGGTGGGATGCCGGCGTGGAAGCTGAAGAACCTCAGCGCGCAGGCGAGGGGTTGGAGCCCGCCCGCACTGGCTCGGGCGATCCGTGCCGTCGCCAAGGCGGATGCGGACCTCAAGGGCGCGTCGGGCGACGCGTCGTACACGCTCGAGCGGCTGGTGCTGACCGTCGCTGCCCTGCGAGAGGCGTCCTGACCCGGACGCCAAAAGCACGAAGACGCCCGGACCCCGGTCGGGGTGGGCGCCTTCCTGGAAGATCGGTGCTCCGGACCGGAGCCAGGGGCCTCAGAGAGAGGCGGCCTTCTTCATGATCGCGGACTTGCGGTTCGCGGCCTGGTTCTTGTGGATGACGCCCTTCGAGGCGGCCTTGTCGAGCTTCTTGGCGGCGTCGCGACCCAGCGCGACTGCCTGCTCCTTGTCGCCGGTCTCGGCTGCCTCGCGGAACTTGCGCACCGCGGTCTTGAGGCCGGTCTTGACGGCCTTGTTGCGCTCGTGCGCCTTCTCGTTCTGCTTGTTCCGCTTGATCTGGCTCTTGATGTTGGCCACTAATACGCCTCTGGTTCGTGATCCGTCGGATCAATGAAAGCTGGTCTGGTCCGGTGTGCGTCGGGGCAGGCAGGACCTGCCGTGACGCGACGGACAAGGCTAACAGCGGTGCGGGAGTGCACCCAAATCGCCCGGATGTGCGAAGTTGCGGCCGTGGCGAGCGCTTCGAAGTCTCCTGTCCCCGCGCTGCTGGTCGGCTTGGCGTCGATGGTGTTCTGGACCCTGGTGATCGTCGCCGCCGTCGAGCACAGCGACGCCCTCGTCGGCATCGCTCTGGTGCTCGGGGCGGTGATCGCCGTCTTCGCGATCACGGTGGGCGTCCGACGGGGCAGGGCGCGCCGCGCCGAGCGTGAGCGGATCCTCGACCAGGGCACGCTCACGAGGGCACGGATCGTGAGTGCGAAGAACAACGGAGCGATGAACAACGACCCGTACGTCGACTTCGTCCTCGAGGTGCATCCCGAGGGCGGGGAGCCCTATCAGGTCGAGTACCGGACCCTGGTCTCCCAGGTTGCGATCCCGCGCGTGCAGCCGGACACGGAGATCGACGTCTGGGTCGACCCGACCAATCCGCAGGCCGTCGTGATCGACCCCAAGCTCACGACCTGATCCCGAGCCGCCGCGCGGCAGCACCGAGGAACCGCGCCGACTCGGTACGGCGGAAGGCCGCGAGTGTCGGCAGGTTGATGTCGACAGCGGTCGTTGCGCGTACGGCGAGGTTCGTGCCGATGCCGACGAGCCAAGCGGTGACCGCCTCGTCGCCGGCACGGACGAGCTCGGGCGACGAGCCGATCGATTCGTCGAACC
Source organism: uncultured Actinomycetota bacterium (assembly GCA_963846535.1). Classification (GTDB taxonomy): domain Bacteria; phylum Actinomycetota; class Actinomycetes; order Propionibacteriales; family Nocardioidaceae; genus Nocardioides. The sequence goes on along the minus strand of CAWJWK010000002.1, from coordinate 199,856 downwards.
AATGCAGGTCGACCCGCTCGAGCCTGGCGAGCAACAGGTCGAGCCAGTCGCTGCCAAGACCGCAGGCGCCCCAGTCGAGGAACACGATCGTGCCGTCCGGTCGCTGCAGCAGGTTGTCGACGCGGATGTCCCAGTGCACCAGCTGCTCCATCGGCTCCGCCGCCAAGGCCCGCACTCGTTCCGACCAGGCGGTTGCCTCGCTGCGGACCCACGCGGGCACCGGCGCTTCGAGCGCCGTCTCGAGGTGTTCGACGCAGTCGGCCCACCGGAGGTAGGTCTGCCGCAGGTCGGTGAGCCCGGGGTCGTAGAGGGTCCCGCCGACGAGCGGCCGGAGCCGCTCGGCCGGAGCGCGCTCCCGCAGCACGTTGCCGAGCTCGTGGGTCGATGCCACCAACCGTTCGATCGTGGCGTCGTCGCGGCAGTCCGGGTGGGCGCCGTCGACGTCATCGAGGAGGAGGGCGACCCGGTCGCCGTCGTCGTACGACGCCAGCAAGCCTGCCCAGAGCGGATCAGTGCCGAGCAGGGTGAGCGCCGTGATCTCGCGACGGAACAGGGTGGGCGTGTCCGGGTTGAGGTCCGTCCCGACTGCCTTGACGAACGCCCGGGTGCCGTCCGCGCATCGCAGCCGGGTGGCGCAGCCCGGCGACATGCCGCCGACGACGTCGACCACTTCGACCACGGGCGACCCCAGGGTGTCGTCGACCCAGTCGCGCACCACCTCCGGCATCGAGGCGTACGGCGCGCGCACGCCGACTGCGCGCGGCGTCGTCACCGGTGCGCCCAGCTCCTGCGCTCGGCGAGCCAGCCGTGCAGCACGTCGGCCTGCCATCCCTGCGCGTCGCGGAGGTACGGCGACGTCGGCGGCACCGGCTGCGACGCGGAGAGCTCGAAGTAGCCCAGGACGAGCGCGATCACGATGTCGACGTGCTCGGGGTCCACGTCGGCGAGCAGCGGGTGCCCGGCGATGTGCGCCTCGACGTCGAGGCCGTCGCCGCGCGGGCCGATGAGCAGGAACAGGGAGTCGAGCCAGGCGGCGCCGACCACTGGCCAGTTCCAGTCGCAGATGACGACGGAGCCGTCCGGACGGACGAGCAGGTTGTCGTCGCGGATGTCGGTGTGGACCAGGGTGTCGCCGTCGACCACGTCGGCGTACCGAACCGCCAGCTCCAGGTAGTCGGCAGCGCGCGGGTGGTCGATCCGCTCCCACAGTCGTGCCCACGGGGCGAACTCATCGACGGCCCGGGTGATCCCCGCTGGGGCCGGCGTCAGCAGCCGGGCGATCTCGAGCGCCATGTCTGACGCGGCGGCGAGCTCGTTCGGCACCCAGGGGCGCAGCGGTGCCCGCCCGTCGACGTACTCGAAGCCGAGGACGACCCAGTCGTCGCCGTCGTGCACCCACCGCAGCCTCGGTGCGGGGACGTCGTCCGGCAGCAACGCCAGTTTCCGCGCCTCCTCGCGGTAGGCGTCGGCGAACATCTGTTGCGCGACGATCGACGCCGCCTTCACGAAGTGGCGGCTCCCGTCCGCGCAGGTCAGCACCGACGCGAAGCCAGGCGTGAAGCCGGAGGTCTGGGAGACCGCATCGGTGACGGGCGATCCGAGACGCCGCTCCACCTCGGCCCGGATGTGCGGCGGCAGGAACACCCACTCCAGCCGGCGAGCGGTCTGGCCGTGGGGGATCCGAAGCGGGAGAGCGGTGGTCACGGCGCCCATCCTGCCGCGACCCGGCTCGAATGACCCTCCGATATCCGCCGACCCGGCTCGAATGACCCGTCAACTTCCACCGAGCCGGCGCAAGATCAGTTGCGCCGACTCGGCGATATGACGGGGGCTGCGGGAGAATGGGCCCACCATGCCCGCACCCGTCCCGCAGCCCGGTCGCACCGACCCCGCGATCATCCGCAATTTCTGCATCATCGCCCACATCGACCACGGCAAGTCGACCCTTGCCGACCAGATGCTGCGGCTGACCGGCGTGGTCAGCGAACGCGACGCCCGGGCGCAGTACCTCGACCGGATGGACATCGAGCGCGAGCGCGGCATCACCATCAAGAGCCAGGCCGTGCGGCTGCCATGGACGGTCGCCGAGGGCAACGCCGAAGGCGCCGAGCCCGGCATGTACATCCTCAACATGATCGACACCCCCGGCCACGTCGACTTCACCTACGAGGTCTCCCGGTCGCTGCAGGCGTGCGAGGCGGCCGTCCTCCTGGTCGACGCCGCCCAGGGCATCGAGGCGCAGACGCTGGCGAACCTCTACCTCGCCATGGGCGCCGATCTCCACATCATCCCGGTGCTCAACAAGATCGACCTGCCGAGCGCCAACGTGGACAAGTACGCCGCGGAGCTCGCCGGCCTGGTCGGCTGCGACGTGTCCGACGTGCTCCTTACCAGTGCCAAGACCGGCGTCGGGGTGGAGACGCTCCTCAACGAGATCGTCAAGCAGACGCCTGCCCCTGTCGGAGACGCCGACAAGCCGGCTCGCGCGCTGATCTTCGACTCGGTCTACGACACCTACCGCGGCGTCGTCACCTACGTCCGCGTGATCGACGGCCAGCTCACGCACCGCGACCGGATCAAGATGATGTCCACCAACGCGGTGCACGAGATGCTCGAGGTCGGCGTGATCAGCCCGGAACCGCTGAAGGCGGGGGAGATCGGGGTCGGCGAGGTCGGCTACCTGATCACCGGTGTGAAGGACGTCCGCCAATCCCGGGTCGGCGACACCGTGACGTCGCAGCACCACGGAGCCACCGAGCCGCTCGGGGGCTACAAGCATCCCAACCCGATGGTCTACGCCGGGCTCTACCCGATCGACGGGGACGACTACCCGGTGCTCCGCGATGCGCTGGAGAAGCTGCAGCTCAACGACGCCGCGCTGGCCTACGAGCCCGAGACGTCCGGCGCGCTGGGGTTCGGCTTCCGGGTCGGGTTCCTCGGGCTCCTGCACATGGAGATCACGCGTGACCGGCTCGAGCGGGAGTTCAACCTCGACCTTATCTCGACCGCGCCCAACGTCGTCTACGAGGTCGTCATGGAAGACGGCAAGTCGTTCGAGGTGACCAACCCGAGCGAGTATCCCGACGGCAAGGTCGCCGAGGTCCGGGAGCCCGTGGTCAAGGCGACGATCCTCAGCCCGTCCGACTACATCGGCGCGATCATGGAGCTCTGCCAGACCAAGCGCGGCAACCTGCAGGGGATGGACTATCTCTCCGAGGACCGGGTCGAGATGCGCTACACCCTGCCGATGGGCGAGATCGTCTTCGACTTCTTCGACCAGCTGAAGTCGAAGACCAAGGGCTATGCCTCGCTCGACTACGAGCGGTCCGGCGACCAGGCTGCCGACCTGGTCAAGGTCGACATCCTGCTCCAGGGCGAGCCGGTCGACGCGTTCAGCGCGATCGTGCACCGCGACACTGCGTACTCCTACGGCGTGATGATGGCGTCCAAGCTCAAGGACCTGATCCCTCGGCAGCAGTTCGAGGTGCCTATCCAGGCCGCGATCGGCGCGCGCGTGATCGCCCGCGAGAACATCCGCGCGATCCGCAAGGACGTGCTCGCCAAGTGCTACGGCGGTGACATCACCCGCAAGCGCAAGCTGCTCGAGAAGCAGAAAGAGGGCAAGAAGCGGATGAAGATGGTCGGCCGGGTCGAAGTGCCGCAGGAGGCCTTCGTCGCCGCGCTCTCCAACTCGGGCCCGGCGGGCGACAAGCCCAAGAAGTGACGGCGCCCGTCCCGTCACGCGGCCTGCGGACGGCCTCCGCGGCCGTGGCGGCCGGGCTGCTGGTCAACGGCTGTGGCGGGGACTGCTGGTCCGGAACGGCGTCGCCTCGCGGATCACCGTCGACGACCTGCGCTGACCTGCTCCTGACCGAGGCTCAGCGGCCGGCATCGGGCGACGGGTCTCCCCATCCGGCGCGGACGCCGGCCCAGACGTCGGCGGGGCCGGCGGGTCGGCCGGCGTACGGCGAACGACGCTCCAGCAACGCATGCACGATCGGGGCCGCCAGGCGGAAAACGTGTCGCTTCCACCCGGCCCGCCGGCGCACCTCGGCCAACATGTCGTCCCACGAGTGGTGCTGGAACCGCAGCCGGTCCTGCGCGTCGGCAGTGTCCATCCAGTCGGTCGCGAACCACGCCTGGTCGTCGTCCGGATCACCCGGCCGACCGCCGGGGATCGCGTCCTGAAGACCCATCGCGGCGACGAACGCGGTGCCCACGTCCTCGTGCAGCCGCCGGTGGGAGTCGTCGCCCCCGATCAGGAGGGTGGCGCCGAGCACCGGCTCGCTCGCGGCCGCTGAGAACGCAGCCGCAACGTCGCGCACGTCGACCGTCTGCAGTCTTCCGTCCGCCGGCAGCACTGCGCTGAACCGGAGAGCGTCGATGCCACCCGCCCCCCGTGGCTCGACGGTGAGCACCCCGCCGAGGCGAAGCACCACGTGGTCGAGGCCGGACTCGCGGACGATCGCCTCTGCCTCGACCTTGTGCTGCCCGTAGCTGTCGGAGGGCGCGACCGGCGTGTCCGCGGTGAGCAGCCCGAGCTCGCGGTGCGGGTTGCGCGCGCCGTAGACCGCAACGCTCGACGCGAGCACCACCCGCGGCGGCAACGTGCCGGTCTGGGCGCTGTCGACGAGGTGACGGACGCCGTCGACGTTCACCGCCCGCGCGACCTGGGGCACGGCGTAGCAGGTAGGCGGGATGACCGCAGCGAGGTGGATGACGACATCCGGTGTCACTTCGGCAAGGAGCGCGGTGACGTCTGCCGCGTCGGTCAGGTCGGCCCACCGCGTCGCGAAGTGCGGATCCGGCCGGTGTCGGGCCATCGCGGCGGTGTTCGTCGGTGTCGGGAGGTCGGTGGCCGTGACGCGCCACCCGTCGGCCAGCATCCGTTCGACGACGGCGGTGCCGACCAGGCCGCAGGCCCCAGTGACAAGAACGTGTTCCACTTTGCGGACGTTAGTCGAGCGACCAGTGGTCTGGTGGGATGGGCGCGTGCTGATGATCCCGCCCGGTCTCGACCGGCAACGGTTGCTGGGCCCGGATTGGGAGGCCTGGCTCGACCGGCTCCCGGGTCTTGCCGAGGCCGTGTTGACCGGCTGGGAGCTGACGCTCGACGGCGAGCCGATGCACGGGTTCTGCTCGCTGGTGCTGCCGGTGCGCACCCCGAGCGGCACGGCAGCCGTTCTCAAGCTGCACACGGACGCCGATGCCGAGGAGTCCGACCACGAGCACCTCGCCCTCCAGCGGTGGCGGGGCCGCGGGGCGGTCCGGCTGCTCCGCGCCGACCCTGGGCAGCGTGCGCTCCTGCTCGAGCGGCTCGAGCAGGTCGACCTCCGTGAACGGTGGGACGAGGAGGCGTGCGAGATCGTCGGCCGCCTGTACGGCCGGCTGCACGTCGCGCCGATGCCGCAGCTGCGGGAGCAGGCGGCGTTCGTCACGCGCTGGGGGGCCGCGCTCGAACGCGACGCGCACGCCGTACCCGCCCCACGCCGCCTCGTCGACCAGGCGGTCGCCCTCGCCCGCGACCTGTGCCGCGAGCCCGCCTCCGCCGTCATCCACGGCGACCTGCACTACGAGAACGTGCTGCTCGGCGAGCGCGGCGGCGAACCGACCTGGCTGGTGATCGACCCGAAGCCGACCAACGGCGACCCGAGCTACGAGGTCGAGCCGATGCTGCGCAACCGCTTCGAGGAGTACGGCAGTGCTGTCGGGGCCGGGTCGGTGCGCGACGGCATCCGCCGCCGTTTCCACACCCTCGTCGACACAGCCGGGTTCGACGAGTCGCGCGCCCGGGACTGGGTGATCGTGCGCAGCGTCCTGAACGCGCACTGGGCGTTCGCGGACTCCGTCCGTGCCGCGAGGGCACTGACGGTGGAGGAGCAGGAGCACGTGACCACCTGCATCACGATCGCCAAAGCTGTGCAGGACTGACGGTGTGCGGCGGCTGCCGGACGCGTCGCCCGGCGAGTCGAGCCGGATCGGCACCCGCCGGCACTTCGGCGTACGCCATGACCGCATATTCGCGCGACGCTGAGCCCGCCCCCTGAGACAATCGCCCCATGCCCCGACTCCTCTCCGTCAGCGTCGGCCAGCCCAAGGAAGCCGACTGGGCCGGCATCGGCACCACGTCGATCGACAAGCAGGCGGTCGACGGGCCGGTCAAGGTGACCGAGCTCGGCGTGGCCGGCGACCAGGTCTCCGACACCGTCCACCACGGGGGTATCGACCAGGCGGTCTACGCCTACGCGCGTGAGGATCTCGACTTCTGGGAGTCCGAGCTCGGGGTCCCGATCCGCGACGGCCAGTTCGCCGAGAACCTGACCACCGAGGGCATCGACCTGAACGGCGCGGCAGTCGGGACCCGACTGCGGATCGGCGAGGTCGTCCTCGAGATCGCCAGCGTGCGGACGCCCTGCAACGACTTCAAGTGCTGGATGGGCCTCAGCGGCTTCGACAATGCGGCCTGGGTGAAGCGATTCACCGCCGCACTCCGGCCTGGGCCCTACCTCCGGGTGCTCGAGACCGGCTCGCTGGCCGCCGGCGACGCGCTCGAGGTGGTGCGCGAGCCCGACCACGGCATCTCGGTCCGCGATCTGTTCGTGGCCCTCAACCTGGACCGCACCCGGCTGCCGGGTCTGCTCGCGATCGACGGCCTGGCGCCCCGGCTGAGGCAGAGAGTCGACGAATATCTCGCTGGCTAGGGGGCTTCTCTACCCGGCGTTCCGGGAGTGATCTAGGTTACTGATCAACCCCCCGTAGGTCTCGGAACGCATGAGGAGCGTCATGCCCGTTAGCCACGACAGCAGCTTTGTCGACACCATGCCTCAGAATGTGGCGATCCAGTTCCTGGACCGCGTTGCCGCTTCCGGCCCCAAGGAGGCGTTCCGTTTTCCTCGGGGCGACGCCTGGGAGTCGGTGACCTGGGCCCAAGCGGGCGACAAGGTACGACGCCTCGCGGCCGGCCTTCTCTCGCTCGGGCTCGAGCCCGAGCAGCGGGTAGGCATCGCGTCCTCGACCCGCTACGAGTGGATCCTCGCCGACCTCGCAGTCATGTGTGCCTCCGGTGCGACCACGACCGTCTACCCCTCCACCGGCGCCGACGACACCGCCTACATCGTCGGCGACTCCGACTGCCGCATCGTCTTCGCGGAGGACGCGACGCAGCTGGAGAAGCTCAAGTCGCACCAGGCCGAGCTGCCGAACCTCGGCAAGGTGATCTCGTTCGACGACAGCGACGCCGACGGCGACTGGGTCATCACCATGGACGCGCTCGCCGAGCTCGGCGACGCCTATCTGGCTGACCACCCCGACGCGATCGAGGCGGTGAGCAAGGAGATCAAGCCCGACCAGCTCTCTACCCTCATCTACACCTCCGGCACGACCGGCCGCCCCAAGGGCGTGCGCACCCTCCACAAGGCGTGGGTCTTCGAGGGTGAGGCGATCAAGGCGCAGAACATCCTCGGCGAGGACGACCTGCAGTTCCTGTGGCTCCCGATGGCCCACTCCTTCGGCAAGGTGCTGCTCTCCACCCAGCTCGCCTGCGGCTTCGCGACCGCGATCGATGGTCGCGTCGACAAGATCGTCGAGAACCTCGGCATCGTGAAGCCGACGTTCATGGGCGCCGCGCCGCGCATCTTCGAGAAGGCGCACGCCCGCATCGTCACGATGCAGGCAGCCGAGGGCGGCGCCAAGGAGAAGATCTTCAAGAAGGCGTTCGAGGTCGGAGCCAAGGTCAACGCGCTCAAGGCCGCCGGGAAGTCGGTCCCGCTGCCGCTCAAGCTCCAGCACCAGCTCTTCGACAAGCTGGTCTTCAGCAAGGTCCGCGAGCGGTTCGGCGGCCGGGTCAAGTTCTTCATCTCCGGCTCCGCCGCGCTCAACGCCGAGATCGCCGAGTGGTTCCACTCCGCCGGCATCCTGATCCTCGAGGGCTACGGCATGACCGAGAACGCCGCCGGCGCCACGGTCAACCACCCCGACCAGTTCAAGATCGGCACGGTGGGTCTGCCGTTCCCCGGCACCGAGGTGCGGATCGCCTCGGACGGCGAGGTGCAGCTCAAGGGCCCGCACATCATGGCCGGCTACCACAACCGCGACGAGGCGACCGCCGAGGCGATGACCGAGGACGGCTGGCTGCGCACCGGCGACAAGGGCGAGCTCGACTCCGACGGCTTCCTCAAGATCACCGGCCGCATCAAGGAGCTCTTCAAGACCTCGGGCGGCAAGTACATCGCGCCGCCCGCGATCGAGGCGAAGTTCAAGGCGATCTGCCCCTACGTCAGCCAGTTCATGGTGTTCGGCGCCGAGCGCAACTTCGTGGTCGCGCTGATCACGCTCGACCCCGACGCCATCGCGGGCTGGGCCGCCGAGAACGGCATGGACGGCTCCTCCTACACCGACCTGGTCCGCTCCGAGAAGGTGCGCGCGATGGTCGGCGACTACGTCGATGACCTCAACGGCCAGCTCAACCGCTGGGAGACGATCAAGAAGTGGGAGCTCCTCGACCACGACCTGACCATCGAGTCCGGCGAGCTCACGCCGTCCCTCAAGGTCAAGCGCTCGGTCGTCGAGGCCAACAACCAAGACCTGATCGCGTCGTTCTACGGCTGAGCACCGCCGCTTCGCGGCGGATGCACAGACTCACCGCCTTCACCGGCGAGATCCCCGAGGGCTACACGATCACCCTCAATGTCCCCGTCTGAGCCACTCCACGACGTTCTTGCTCCCCGCTTCGCTCCTCCGCAACAACTTCGCGGGGACCCCGGCGGCACGTGGTTGCGGCCGCAGGCACACTGGCGGAGTGCCGTCAGCATTGCCCGAGGGGGACCCCGCGCCCCGCGACAGCTCACTCCCCGTGAGCGCGCTGCAGCCGCTCGGCAGCCGTCCGTTCGGGTTCTACGTGCACGTACCGTTCTGCAGGGTCCGCTGCGGCTACTGCGACTTCAACACCTACACCGCTGAGGAGCTCGGCGGTGGCGTCTCCCGGAAGACGTACGCCGACCAAGCGGTTGCGGAGGTCCGGCTGGCGCGCTCCGTGCTCGGTGATATCGATCTGCCGGTCGCGACGGTGTTCCTCGGCGGCGGCACGCCGACGCTGCTCCCTCCGGACCACCTCGGCCGGGTGCTCGGAGCCATCGACGACGAGTTCGGGCTGGCGCCGGGCGCCGAGGTGACCACCGAGGCGAACCCCGACTCCGTCGATCATGCCTACCTGGAGCGGCTGCGCGCCGCCGGCTACAACCGGATCTCCTTCGGGATGCAGTCGGCGGTGCCGCAGGTGCTTGCGACGCTCGATCGCACTCACGACCCCGAACGGGTGCCGGCCGTGGTCGCCGCCGCACGCGCGGCTGGTTTCGACCAGATCAGCCTCGACCTCATCTACGGCACGCCGGGGGAGAGCGCGGCCGACTGGGCGACCTCGGTCGAGGCGGCGCTCGCGTGCGAGCCCGACCACGTCTCGGCGTACTCGCTCATCGTCGAGGAGGGCACCACCCTCGCCCGGCGGGTCAAGCGCGGCGAGCTGCCGATGCCCGACGACGACGACCTCGCGGACAAGTACGTCGCAGCCGACGACCTGCTCACCGCCGCCGGCCTGCGCTGGTACGAGGTGTCCAACTGGGCACGCGACGACTCCGCGCGCTGCCGCCACAACCTCGGCTACTGGACCGGCGCCGACTGGTGGGGGGTCGGGCCCGGAGCCCACTCCCACGTCGGTGGCGTGCGCTGGTGGAACGTCAAGCACCCCGCGGCGTACGGCGACCGGCTCGAGGCGGGTGTCAGCCCGGCGCACGCGCGGGAGGTGCTCGACGCCGAGACCCGTCGCGTCGAGCGGGTGCTGCTCGAGGTGCGGATCCGCGAGGGGCTGGGGGGTGGTTCTCTCGACGACAGCGGTCGCGACGCGGTGCCGGAGCTGGTCGCGCGCGGGCTGGTCGAAGCTGTCGCCTGGACGCGGCAGGACCGGATCGTGCTGACCCGGCAGGGTCGGTTGCTCGCGGACCTGGTGGTCCGCGACCTGATCCCCTGAACCGAACCGTAGGATCGTCCCGTGGGAGAGCAGCCGCCGGAGTACCAGCCCTATCAGCAGCCGTACCAGCAGCAGCCGCAACCGTACGGGCAGCAGCCGCAACCGTACGGGCAGCCGCCGCAACCGTACGGGCAGCAGCCGCAACCGTACGGATTCAACCCGGTCGCGCCCTACGGCGTGGATCCGCTCACCGGACTGGCCTACTCGGACAAGACCAAGCTGGTCGCCGGCCTGCTCCAGGTCATCATCCCGCTCGGCATCGGCCGGATGTATATGGGCCAGACGGGCCTCGGCGTCGTTCAGCTCCTGGTCACGATCTTCACGTGCGGCATCGGCGCTCTGTGGCCGTTCATCGACGGCATCATGATCCTGGTCGGCAACCCGCGCGACGCCAACGGTCGCCCGATGAAGATGAGCTGAGGGCGCTACTCCACCGTCACGAAGTCGATCAGCTCCTCGACCCGGCCGAGCAGCTCCGGCTCGAGGTCGGCGAAAGAGCCGACCCGCGACAGGATGTGCTGCCACGCGCGGGCGATGTCCGCCTGGTCGCGGTGCGGCCAGCCGAGGTGCTGGCACACGCCCTTCTTCCACTCGATGTTGCGGGGGATGGTCGGCCAGGCCTCGAGGCCGACCCGCTCGGGCTTCACGGACTGCCAGATGTCCACGTAGGGGTGGCCGACGATCCGCACGTGCGGGCCGTTCGGGCCGCGCACGATCGCGTCGGCGATCCGCGACTCCTTCGAGCCCGGGACCAAGTGGTCGACGAGCACGCCGACCCGCCGCTGCGGGCCGGGGTTGAAGGACACCAGGTGATCGGCCAGGTCGTCGACGCCGCCGAGGTACTCGACCACCACGCCCTCGATCCGCAGGTCGTCACCCCAGACCTTCTCCACCAGCTCGGCGTCGTGGCGGCCCTCCACGAAGATCCGGCTGGCGCGCGCCACCCGGGCCTTGGCGCCGTGGACGGCGACCGAGCCGCTCGCCGTACGTGTGGGCACGGCCGGCTGCGTCGTACGACGCAACGGGGCGCTGAGGATCACCGGCTTGCCCTCGAGCAGGAAGCCGGGCCCGAGCGGGAACGTACGGCGCTTGCCGCGCCGGTCCTCCAGCGTCAGCGTGTGCAGGTCCCGGTCGACGGCGACGATCTCGCCGCACCAGTCTGCGGTGACCTCCTCGACGACGGCGCCGATTTCGGCGGTCTCCTCGACGGCACGCCCGTTCTTCGGCTTCTGCCAATCCCCAGCCAGCACATCGGTCCCGTAGCGATCGCTCACGACCGATCACCGTAGTCGTGGACGGATCACATTCTTCGCGACACACTCAAGGAGTGCTCGATCGCATCACGGCGTGGTTGTACGAGCGCCTGGGATCGCGGTACTGGTTGGTGCTGGCGGTCGGTCAGGCTCTCGTCTCGGTCTTCGTCGCCCTGCTGACCGTCGTGATCCTCGCGTCCTACTACGACGCGAGCGCACACCAGGTGGTCCGGCTGGCGGTCTTCGGAGCGATCCTGACCGCGATTGCCGTCTTCGGCGCGTCGTTCCGCACCCGGTCCGCCTTCTGTGCGGTCCGCACGTGGAACGACACCCCCGACCCGACACCGCAGGAGACGGTCAGCGCCTGGGAGACGGCGACGACGCTGACCTATCGCCAGTTCCGGAGCAACAGCTGGTGGATCAACCCCTTCGTCGTGCTGCCGACCGGGGTCTACGGTGTCGTGCTGTTCGACCTGCGCTGGTTCGACTTCTTCGCACTCGTGCTCGCGTGCGTGGTGCCGGCCGTCTACGCCACGGTGCTGAGCTATTCCGCGGGCGAGATGCTGTCCCGGCCGATGGTCACCGACATCGCGAAGGTGCTCCCCGACGACTTCCCCTTCTCGCGCCTCGGGTTGCCGGTGCGCAAGCGGATCCTGCTCGGCCCGTCGGTCTACACGATCGCGACAGCGTTGCTCGTGGCGAGCCTGCTCGGCGATCGCAACGGGTCCGACGGCCTGGTGGCGGCGGTCCTTGCGTCGGTCTGCGTGGGCCTGGCGCTGTCCCAGGAGCTCTCGGTGCTGCTCGCCGAGGCGATCACGACTCCCATCGAGCGGGTCCGGAGAGCCATGAGCCGCGTTGCCGCAGGTGACCTGACCGCCCGGGTCCCGGTGACGACCAGCGACGAGCTCGGCGAGCTGGCCCACGACTTCAACCTGATGGCTCGCGGACTCGAGGAGCGCGAGCAGGTGCGCGCCGCGTTCGGCACTTACGTCGACAAGGAGGTCGCGGCGCTGATCCTCTCGGGCCAGTTTCCCGAGGAAGGGGTGGAGGTCGACGTCTCGATCATGTTCTGCGACGTACGCGGCTTCACGTCGTACGCCGAACGCGCGCCGGCCACCGAGGTCGTCGCCGTCCTCAACCGGCTGTTCTCGGTGATGGTGCCGATCGTCGACAGCAACGGCGGCCACGTCGACAAGTTCATCGGCGACGGCCTGCTGGCGGTGTTCGGTGCGCCCGAGGTCTACCCCGACCACGCGGATCGCGCGGTCCGCGCCGCCCGCGAGATCGTCGCGGCGACAGCGGCGCTCGACACCGGCCTGAGCGTGGCTGCCGGCGTCAACACCGGCCGGGTCGTGGCGGGCTCGATCGGCGGTGCCGGGCGGCTGAACTTCAGCGTGATCGGCGACGCCGTCAACATCGCGGCCCGGGTCGAGGCGGCGACGCGGGAGACCGGGGATGACGTGCTGATCACCGCCGCCACCGCCGCCATGCTGCAGAGCGACATCCCGCTGGTGTCGCGCGGCAGCGTGCCCCTCAAGGGCAAGTCCGAGCCGATGGAGGTCTTCGCCCCCGTGCCGGTGGCGGCGCCGACGGCCGAACAGCCCGTCTAGATCAGCGGCAGCCGCTTCTGGGCACGTGGGAGCTGCTCGTACCCACGTCGTACGGCGCCCGCCAGCCGGTCGGGCGGGAAGGGCCACTCGGCCGCGGCGAGCGCCTCGTCGACCCGCACGCCCCGCCCGGCGAGGTCGCGGATCGTCTCGGCCACCACACCGATGTCGGCGCGCTGGTCCTGCACGAACGTGCGATCGACGACGGCGCCGTGGCCGGGGACGACGATCGTGCCCGGCGTCATCAGGTTGCCGACCAGGTCGAGGGTGAGCGGCCAGTCGAGGGGATAGGAGTCGGCACCGTAGGCCGGCGGCGCGGACTCCTCGACGAGGTCACCGGCCAGCAGCACGTCGGCGTCCGGGACCCGTACGACGAGGTCGCCCCCGGTGTGGCCGCGGCCGGGGTGGACCAGCTCGACCCCGCGATCGCCGAGGTCGATCACCGCGGCCGAGGAGAAGACGTGGTCCGCGGGCACGATCGGGGTCGCCAGCACCTCGTCCCGGCGGGCAGCGTCGGGGGAGTCCTCGTAGTCCTGCTTGATCCGCTCGCCCGCGGGGACGGTGCGAGCGGCTGCCTCGTCGGTCGCATGGATCGGCAGGTCGTCGCCGTACGCCTCGCGGAAGGTGCTGTTGCCGAACGTGTGGTCGAAGTGCTCGTGGGTGTTGACGACGTCCACCACGCCGCCCGCGCCGAGGGCCCGCACGTCCTCGACCACCTCGCGAGCGGCGAGGGCGGAGCCGTGGGTGTCGACGACGATCAGCCCCCGACTGCCGCCGACCACGGTGACGTTGACGTCGAACCAGGGGTACCGGGCCACCCACACCCGGTCGGCGATCTCGGCGAACGGCATGCTGGAGACGCTAGCCGCCCCTCAACACCTCCCGGCGTCGAGGTGGTCCCTGAGCAGCAGACCGAGGCGTCGTCCGGGCAGGACTGGATGCTGCCGGAGCCGTCGACGTACGCCGACGCCTGCGACGGCGGTATTCTTTGGCACTCGGGGTATTCGAGTGCCAGAGGAGGCGAGATGCAGGAGGACCGCAGGCTCGCCGTGCTGCGCGCGATCGTCGAGGACTACGTCGCGACCGAGGAGCCGGTCGGCTCCAAGGCGCTGGTCGAGCGACACCACCTGAACGTGTCGCCGGCGACCATCCGAAACGACATGGCCGCGCTCGAGGACGAGGGCTATCTCGCGCAGCCGCACACCAGCGCCGGCCGGGTGCCCACCGACAAGGGCTACCGGTTGTTCGTCGACCGCCTCACGACCGTGAGGCCGATGAGCGCCGCCGAGCGGCGGGCGATCTCCACGTTCCTCGACGGCGCGGTCGACCTCGACGACGTCGTGCACCGGTCCGTCCGGGTGCTGTCGCAGCTGACCCGGCAGGTCGCCGTGGTGCAGTACCCCAGCCTGTCCCGCTCCACGGTCCGGCACATCGAGATCGTCTCGCTGACTCCCAACCGGCTGCTGCTGGTGCTGATCCTCAGCAACGGCCGGGTCGAGCAGCGCCTGGTCGAGCACGAGTCCGAGATCGCCGAGGCCGACCTGGCCGCGCTGAGGTCGCGGGTCAACCATGCCGCCGCCGGCGAGCAGATCTCGGACGCCGCTGCGGCGCTCCACGCGCTGGTGCCGGGCGAGGGCCCCACGCCGTCGGCGTTGGCACCGGTCGTCGAGAGCCTCGTCGACGCGATGAGCGACCACCGCTCCGACGAGCGGATCGCTGTCGGCGGCACGGCCAACCTCGCCCGGTTCGGGGACAACTTCGAATCCGCGGTCCGGCCGTTGCTCGAAGCGCTGGAGGAGCAGGTCGTGCTGCTCAAGCTGCTCGGCGAGGCCACCGGCGGCGGCGCGGTCACGGTGCGCATCGGTGCCGAGGGACCCTATGAGCAGCTGTCCTCCACCAGCGTGGTCGCCACCGGCTACGGCCCCGACGATGCGTTGGCATCGCTGGGCATCGTCGGTCCGACGCGGATGGACTACCCGAGCACGATGGCAGCGGTCCGTGCGGTGGCCCGCTACGTGTCGCGGATCCTCGACGAGGGCTAGACCGGCCCGTTCCAGATAGCAACCAGAATCCAACAGCAAGGAAGCACGTGAGCCCCGACCTGTACGACCTCCTCGGTGTCGCCCGCGACGCGGACGCCGACGCCATCAAGAAGGCCTACCGGCGCCTCGCCCGCCAGCTGCACCCCGACGTCAACCCGGACCCCGCGGCCCAGGAGCAGTTCAAGCAGGTGACCGCGGCCTACGAGGTGCTGTCGGACCCGCAGAAGCGTGCGGCCTACGACCGCGGCGGCGACCCGTTCGGCGGCGGCTTCGGCGGCCAGGGTGCCGGTTTCTCCTTCACCGACATCATGGACGCGTTCTTCGGGGGGTCCGCCGGCGGCGCGACCCGCGGGCCGCGGCAGCGCATCCGGCGCGGTCAGGACGCGCTGATCCGACTCGAGGTCGACCTGGCCGAGGCGGCCTTCGGGGTCTCCCGCGAGCTCAAGGTCGACACCGCGATCCACTGCACGACCTGCGGCGGCGACGGCGCCGCGCCGGGCAGCGAGCCGATCACGTGCGAGACCTGCCACGGCCAGGGCGAGGTCGCTCACGTGCAGCGGTCCTTCCTCGGCGAGATCCGCACCCTGCGGCCGTGCCCGGCCTGCCGTGGCTTCGGCTCCGTGATCCCCGACCCGTGCCGCGAGTGCGCCGGCGACGGACGGGTGCGCTCGCGTCGTACGTTGACCGTCAAGATCCCCGCCGGGGTCGATACCGGCACCAGGGTCCAGCTGAGCGAGCAGGGCGAGGTCGGGCCCGGCGGCGGGCCTCCGGGCGACCTCTACGTCGAGATCCACGTCGCTCCGCACCCGACGTTCACGCGGCACGGCAACGACCTGCACTGCACCGTCGTGGTGCCGATGACCGCGGGCGCGCTCGGCACGGTGGTGACGCTGCCGACGCTGGAGGCCGACCTCGTCGACGCCGAGGGTGCCGCGGACTCGGGCCTCGAGACCGGCGTCCAGCTCGACATCCCAGCAGGGACGCAGTCCGGGAGCGAGACGGTCATCCGCGGCCAGGGCGTGCCCGGCCTGCGCGGCGGGCGTGGCGACCTGATCGTGACGGTCAACGTCGAGACGCCGACCCGGCTCGACCCGCGGCAGGAGGAGCTGATGCGCGAGCTCGCCGCGCTGCGCGGCGAGGAGCGGCCGTCTGCCCAGGTCCGGGCGACCCAGAGGTCGGTGTTCGGCCGGCTCCGCGACGCCTTCCAGGGCCACTGAGAAGTGGCCGGTGACCGCTGGTGACGCTCCCTCAGCACCTGGTGCCGTCACTGGCGGGCGTCACGACCGGCGCCATCGTCACGGTCGAGGGTGACGAGGCCCACCACGCGGTCGTCGTACGACGGCTGCGGGCCGGTGAGCAGGTCACGCTGGCCGACGGCCTGGGCGTTGTGGTCGTGGGCACGGTCGGGGTCTCGTCGAAGCGGTCGTTCGACGTGCAGGTGACGGCGGTCCGCGAGGTCGCCCAGCCGACGCCGACGGTGACCGTCGTGCAGGCGTTGCCCAAGGGCGATCGCGGCGAGCTCGCGGTCGAGGTGCTGACCGAGATCGGTGCGGCGCGGATCGTTCCCTGGACCGCCACGCGCAGCGTGGCGGTGTGGAGGGGCGAGCGCGCTGCGAAGTCGCACGCGAAGTGGCAGAGCACCGCGCGGGAGGCGGCCAAGCAGGCACGTCGGGCCTGGCACCCGGTCGTCCTGCCCCTCGCCACCACGGCCGACGTCGCGGCGCTGATCGGCGGCGCCGATCTCGCCGTCGTGCTGCACGAGGACGCCTCCGAGCCGATCGGCGCGATCGCCGTCCCGGACGCGGGCGAGATCGTGGTCGCGGTCGGACCCGAGGGCGGACTGACCGACGACGAGATCAGCGGCTTCGTCGCCGCCGGAGCGGTCGCCGTACGTCTGGGAGACGAGGTGCTCCGGACGTCGACGGCCGGGGTCGCCGCCGTCGCGGCGCTCCTGTCGCGCACCAGCCGCTGGGGTGGGTAGCCCGGGCTCTAACGCACGAGCAGCGACTCGACCCGCGCTGCCTCCTCGTCGAGCTCCTCCTGCTCCCGCTTGGTGAGCCGTCGGTCGAGACGGACGACCTCGAACCGTCCGTCGGTGACCCGCCAGATGCCGGTGAGCCAGCCGTCGACGAAGAGGGTGTGGCCGACGCCGCCATTGGTGCCCATCCATGACTTCCGGGCCTCCGGATCGGTCACCCGGTCGCGGGCGGCGTGGGAGAGCCAGACGTTGTCGTAGGTGCCGAGCAGCCGTACCGGCGCCGGTACGTCCTCGTCGGCGATCGGCGCCCCGTCGACGTCGAAGAGCACCTTGCCGTCCTCGTCCTCGTGCTGGACCAGGTCGTCCATCGCCTTGAGCACCGGGCCGAGCCTGGTGACGGCCGACCAGGCCGTGACGTCGGCAGCTGTGGCCGGTCCGAACGCGCGCAGGTAGCGCCGCACCAGCACCGGGACGTCCGGCTCGCCCATCGGCACCCCGGTCCAGCGGTCGACGTAGTCGTAGACGACGCCGCCCGTTGCCTTCCAGCACCCGCGCGGCGGCAGCTGCGCGAGCGGCGCGATGCTGCGGGCGAGCTGGCCGAGCATCGTCGCCGGGTAGGGGAACCGCTCGGCCATCCGGAGGCCGATCTCCTTCTGCGGCACCGGGCCGTCGGCGAGGACCTCCCGCAACGCGGCCTCGGCGTCGGCCCGCTCGATCTCGCGAGCGTCGCCGATGCTCTGACTCACGCGGATCTCCTGCTCGATCCGAGGCGCCACCCACGGACGAAGCACGCTCGCGTCCTCGGGCGTGAGCAGGTGGATGGTGCCCCGCATCGTGAGGAGCCGCACCAGGCTCCGCTTCCCGAGCAGCGCGCTGAGGTCGTAGGGGTCGAACGTGGTGAGCCGCGCGGCCAGCGAGAGGTAGGGCGGCAGGCTCTCCTGTGCCTGCAGCCCGATCAGGTGCTGTGTCATGTCGACCGGGGCCACCGGCACACGCTCGAGCAGGTGCTGGCGGAGCAGCAGGGTCCGGTTGAGGCGCTGCCGGGTCAGACGCATGTGAGGACCCTAGTGTCCGCCCCATGCAGGGTTGGGTCACGGCGTTGTGTTGCGCAGGAAGGAGATTGAGCCGGGGCTGGCCAGAGCGCCGTCGACGTCCCCGTCCTCGTTGAAGTCCGCGACGTTGGCGCTGGTCGGACCGGGACCGGCTACTCGACGACGATCGTCTTGGTGTCCTCGGTCGGGCCGGGGCCCTCGCCGCCCGACGGGTCGTCGGTCATCGCCGCGAACGTGTAGGTCCCGGGTGTCAGGCCGCTGACGTCGACCTCGGACTCCCACGGGTAGAGGCCGTCGATCCAGCCCTCGGCCGTCGCGAACCCTTCGTGCACGGTCTCGCCGGCCTCGTCACGGATCTGCCACGGCACGGTCGCCTCGAACGAGCTGGCCTCGCCGCTGGCAGTGAACGAGCCGCTCACCGTCGTGCCCTCCGCGGGCGACAGGACGTTGGCGAACCCGCGGACGTCGAGCTCCTCGGCCGCGCCGATGGTCGACGCGTTGACGCCGAACAGGAGTCCCGACGGCACGAGCACGACGGGCACCTCCGCGCCTTCGACGCCCTGCAGCGTGTAGACGAGCTGCTGGACGGCCAGCTTCGCGTCGAGCTTGCTCATCCCCGGAGCGCGGGCGTTCCAGCCGTCGTCGGCGACGGTGACGACGAACTTCTCACCGTCGAACTCGATGCTCTCGAAGGAGCCGCCGGGGTAGAGCGTGCGGTAGTCGGGGTCGACCGCGTCTCCCGCCGTCATGAGCGCCGCCGCCTCCTCCAGCGGGTTGTCGGCCTCCACCTCACGCTGCTCGGCGAACAACCGGGGCCCGTGAGGGGTGTCCGCGACGAAGAAGACCGGGACTGTCACCGTCGCCGGCTCCGCGTCGGTGGTCTCGGTCGCGGTCGGCTCCTCGGTGGTGGTCGCGTCCGTCGGCGTGCCGGCGTCGGAGGTCTCCGTGGCCGGGGTCGACGCCGGGTCGTCGGCGTTGGTGGGCTCGTCGTCATCGCCGCAGCCCGAGAGGACCAGAGCAGCGAGAACTGCGGTGACGGCGAGGGGGAAGGTGTGACGCTTCATGGTTCGATCCTCTCGATGGTGGTTGGTCAGCGGATGCTGATCGTTCGCGTGTCGGTGAATTCCTCGGGCTGGTCCGACGTCTGCCCCGTGTCGATGACCGATACGACGAACTCGTAGTTGCCGGGCGCAAGGTGACTGACGTCGATCTCCTCGGTCTCCCAGCCCGGCGCGCCGAGCGTCGCGCGGGCATCGGGACCGGTGATGTCGACCGGGGCCGTCCCGCCTTCCTCCACGACCTCGCCGTCCAGCAGCAGGGTCCAGTCGACGTCGCGGACGTAGGTCGCCATCGTGCCGTTGGCGGCGAAGGTGCCGTCCTCAATCGCGAGCTGCTCGGCCGGATCGGTGATGTTGACCGGAGCGACCAGGGTGAAGGAGGTGTCGCGGTCCACCTGCGCGTTGACCTTGAAGCCGAGCACCTCCCGCGCCGGCTCGCCCTCCCACTGGAACGCCACCGGCAGCGTCGTGCCGAGCGCGGCCTCGGCCGTGTAGACGGCCTGCTGCACGCCGTACAGACCCGGGATGGTTGTGTCGGGGGGCAGGAGTGTGGCCTCGGTGCCGAGCTCGACGACGATCCGGTCTTCCTCAACCGTGACGGCGCTGAACGAGTCGGCCGGCCACAGGGTGACGTAGTCGGGGTCGCGCGGACCCGCGTCGGCGGTCAGCCGTTGGAGCGCGAGCAACGCCTTCTGCTCCGGGTCGGGCGTCAGGCCGACGGCCTGGAACTCCCGGAAGAGTCGCGGTCCGGTCGGGGTTTCGGAGATGAAGTAGATGCCGGCCGCGCTGGTGATCGCGTCGGCCGACGGGTCCGGGGTCGACGAGTTCGCGACCGGGGGGCGGCCGTCGGGATCATCCCCGCCCAGTCCGTTGACGACGAACGTCGCGGCCACGACGGTGGCGCCGACCGCGCCGGCGCCGAGGAGCACGGGCAGCAAACGGCGGCTGGTGGAGGTACGACGGGCGCGGGTGCGCCGTCGTACCTCCGCCAGACCGTCGCGGGGCTCGACCTCGGACACGGCGTCGTGGAAGAGCGCACGTAGGCGCTCGTCGTCGTCGTTCAGGTTGCTCATTGGTCAGACCTCAGATCCGGGCCGAGCTCCTCGAGGATCGGCCGCAGGGTGGCGGCGCCGCGCGATGCGTGGCTCTTCACGGCACCACGACTGATGCCGAGGGCATCGGCGATCTCCGCCTCGGACAGGTCGAGGTAGTAGCGCAGCGCCAGCACCTCGCGCTGACGGCGGGGAAGCTGCTGCAGCGCATCGAGCACCATCTGCCGCCGGGTGTCGCCGAGCAGCGGCTGGTCCGCTCCCGGCGCCGAGCCGGCCTCGTGCTGGCGCGCCAGATATCGGCTGACGACGCCGCGATGACGCAACGCCGAGCGGGACCGGTTGACCACCGCCTGCCGCAGGTAGGCCAGGGCCTTCTGGTGGTCCGTGAGGCGGTCCCACTTCTGGTGCACGGCGACCAGCGCGTCCTGGACGATCTCCTCAGCCATGCCCTGGTCGTGCACGAGCAGCACCGACAACCGGACCAGCTGGTTCCAGTGCCCGAGGTAGAGCGCCTCGATCGCGGCATCCGCGTCGGGGGCGTCGGGGCGCGCCTCGGTCACGCTGATGCGCCACACGGGAGACGCTGCATAGCTGGTCACGCTAGTTGCACGCGTACGACGCCCGCGGGGTTGACGTCGGCGCGCCCCGATTTGGGACAGTGGGCTCGTGACCTCTCCCACCGATCCGACCCCGTTCGACCCCGACTGCCTGTTCTGCAAGATCGCGGCGGGCGACATCCCGGCGACGATCGTCCACGAGTCGGAGACGACGGTCGCGTTCCGGGACCTGAATCCGCAGGCGCCGACGCATGTGCTCGTCATCCCGCGCAGCCACTACGCCAACGCCGCCGAGCTGGCCGAGGGTGAGCCGGCCACTACCGCTGACTTGTTCGACGCCGCGCGGGAGATCGCCGTGGAGGAGGGGCTCGACGGTCCGGACGGGGGCTACCGGATGGTGCTCAACACCGGCGCAGCCGCGCACCAGACGGTCTTCCATGCGCACCTGCACGTGTTGGGCGGACGTTCGATGACCTGGCCGCCGGGCTAGCTCATCTAGAACGCCTGGAACAGCCTCATCACGGCGAAGAGCACCGGCAGCCCGAAGACGACGAGCATGGCCCAGGCCGTCACCCGGTGGTAGAGCTTGGCGCCGTCGAGCGATCCCGCGAAGTCGAGCAGCGCTCCATCCGGCACGTGGTGGGTCAGCCCGAGCCTGCGGGCGTCGTCGGGCAGGTGGTTGCCGGGGAACCACACCGGGTCGGTCTCGGGCGCGACATCGACGGCTTCGTCGTCGTACTCGTCCCACGCCATGCGCACACGGTACGCGTCCGCTCGTGGCCGCGCGGATTAAACAGGGTCGGCCGGCGCGTTGATCCGGCGTAGCATGTTCGACGCCCCTCCGCCGCACCAGAAAGGCCGCCCACCCCGGGCAAGGATGACCAACTCACCGACGCACCAGACCCGTCACACCGTCGTGGTGCCCAACAGCATCGACATGGTCAGCCTGCTCGGCCCGGGGGACGAACACCTCGGCCTGGTCGAGCGCGGCTTCGGCTGCGAGATCCACGTCCGCGGCAACCGGGTCACCCTGCACGGCGACCCCGGCGAGGTGGCCCTCGCCGAGCGGTTGCTCGACGAGCTGGTGGCGATCCTGCGCACGGGCCAGGGCGTGACGCCCGAGACGGTCGAGCGGGTCGCCAGCATGCTCCGTGCCGAGACGACCGAGCGGCCGGCCGACGTGCTGTCGATGAACATCCTCAGCAACCGCGGCCGATCGATCCGCCCGAAGACGCTCAACCAGAAGCGCTACGTCGACGCGATCGACAAGCACACCATCACGTTCGGCATCGGCCCGGCCGGCACCGGCAAGACCTACCTGGCGATGGCGAAGGCCGTGCAGGCACTGCAGTCCAAGCAGGTCAACCGGATCATCCTGTCGCGTCCGGCGGTCGAGGCCGGCGAGAAGCTCGGCTTCCTGCCCGGCACGCTGAGCGAGAAGATCGACCCCTACCTGCGACCGCTCTACGACGCGCTCCACGACATGATCGACCCGGAGTCGATTCCCAAGCTGCTGGCCGCCGGCACCATCGAGGTCGCGCCGCTCGCCTACCTGCGGGGACGGTCGCTCAACGACTCCTTCATCGTGCTCGACGAGGCGCAGAACACCACGCCCGAGCAGATGAAGATGTTCCTCACCCGGCTCGGCTTCGGGTCGAGGATCGTCGTGACCGGTGACGTCACGCAGGTCGACCTGCCATCGGGCACGGCGTCCGGTCTCCGGATCGTCGAGGGCATCCTCGACGGCGTGGAGGACCTGACGTTCGTGCGGCTGACCGCCCACGACGTGGTGCGCCACAAGCTGGTCGGCCGGATCGTCGAGGCCTACGACCACTACGACGCCCGCAGCGAGGTCGCCCCGGTGGCCCGCCCCCAGCGCCCCCATGGATGATCCTCCCGTGAGCGAGCTGCGCGGCCGGAGCCGCCCCGGACCAAAAAGCGGTCGGTCAACCGAAGGCTCGCGCGCGAGCGAACGAAACTGGGTCAAGTTGTGAGCATCGAGGTACTCGACGAGTCCGGCACCGGCGTCGACGTGAAGCACCTGGCGCGCCTGAGCCGGTTCGTGATGGACCAGATGCGGGTGCACCCGCTCGCCGAGCTCTGCATCAAGGCTGTCGACGAGGACACCATCGCCAAGCTCAACGCGCAGTGGATGGAAAAGGAGGGCCCGACCGACGTCCTCGCGTTCCCGATGGACGAGCTCCGGCCCGGACTGGTCACCGAGGAGCCCGAGCAGGGCGTCCTCGGCGACCTGGTGCTGTGCCCCTCGATCGCGGAGCGACAGGGCGAGACGGCCGGGCACGGCACGATCGCCGAGCTCGAGCTCCTCACCGTGCACGGCATCCTCCACCTCCTCGGCTACGACCACGCGGAGCCGGAGGAGCACAAGGAGATGTTCGGGCTCCAGGACCGTCTGCTCGGTGAATGGCAAAATGCCGACGAGTGACGTGTGGTTGCTCCTCACCGCGGCCGTCCTCGTCGTGCTGGCGGGTCTCTTCGCCGCCGCCGAGGCCGCGCTGAGCGGGTTCTCCCGCGCGCGCGCCGGCGAGCTGGAGAGCGAGCAGAAGACGGGCGCGGAGCGGTTGGTCGTCGTACTCGACGATGCTCCGACATACCTCAACACGGCGCTCTTCATACGCATGCTGTGCGAGACCGCGGCGATCGTCCTGGTCGCCGTCCTGGTGACGGAGTACGTCGACCAGTCGTACTGGGCGCGGGTCGGCATCGCGACCGGAGCCATGGTGGTCGTGTCCTTCGTCGTCGTCGGCGTGGCACCGCGGACGCTGGGCCGGCAGCACGCTGACGGCGTCGCTCTCTGGTCGGCCTGGCCGCTTTGGGCGCTGACCCGGATCCTCGGGCCGTTCCCGAAGCTGCTGATCATGATCGGCAACGCGATCACCCCCGGCCGCGGTTTCCGGGAGGGCCCGTTCTCGACCGAGACGGAGCTCCGGGAGCTCGTCGACATCGCCGAGGCGTCGGCGGTCATCGAGTCCGACGAGCGCAAGATGATCCACTCGGTCTTCGAGCTCGGCGACACGACTGTGCGCGAGGTGATGGTGCCACGCGGCGACGTGGTCTACATCGAGACCTACAAGAACCTCCGACAGACGCTGTCGCTCTTCCTCCGGTCGGGCTTCTCGCGGGTGCCGGTGATCGGCGAGAACCTCGACGACGTGCGTGGCTTCGCGTATCTCAAGGACGTCGTCCGCCGTGACTTCGAGGCTCCCGACGTCGAGCTGACCCAACGGGTCGAGGAGATCATGCGACCGGTCGTCTGGGTGCCCGACTCCAAGCCGGTCGACGACCTGATGCGGGAGATGCAGGCCGGGCGCCAGCACATCGCGGTCGTGGTCGACGAGTACGGCGGCACGGCCGGTCTGATCACGATCGAGGACCTGCTCGAGGAGATCGTCGGCGAGATCACCGACGAGTACGACGAAGAGGAGGTCGTCGTCGAGCACCTCGCCGACGGCGAGGTGCGGGTGTCGTCGCGCTATCCGATCGACGACCTCGACGAGCTCTTCGGGTTCGATGTCGACGAGGAGGACGTCGACTCGATCGGCGGGCTCATGGCCAAGCACCTCGGCAAGGTGCCGATCCCGGGTTCGGCGGTCGAGTGCTACGGCCTGCGGTTCGAGGCCGAGGAGGCCGCCGGCCGACGCAACAAGGTCGGCACGGTGCGGATCCGGCGACTCTCGCACGCCGAGGCCGACGATAATCAGTTGCATGTCTGACCTCCCTGATCTGTCGGCCGAGGACAAGAAGCTCGTCACCCTCGCGCGCGCCACCCGCGCCCGCATCGGCGCAGCCGAAGGCGCTGCCGCGCGGGACACCGACGGCCGGACGTACGCCGCTGCGACGGTTGCACTGCCGTCGCTCGCGCTGAGCGCGGTCCAGACCTGCGTCGCGATGGCGGTCGCCTCCGGTTCCGCCGGCGTCGCCGCGGTCGTCGTGCTGGGGGAGTCGGGCACCCTCGGCGACGCCGACAACGCCGTCATCGGCGACTTCGCCGGCGGGTCCGGCGTGCTCGTCCACGTCGGAGATCCGCGCGGGGCGATCCGGACGACCTTCGAGCTCAAATGATGGTGGCCCGCCCCTGGTGAGGGGCGGGCCAGCCGCAGTGGCGCCGAGCCCGGAGATCACGCAAGCGACAGCGAGCAGGAACGCGACGCTTGCCAGGGTCCAGGGGGTGGGGCGCTCGGCTACGGATATTGGCACGGTCCGCTCACCGTGGCAGCGAAACCCGAGAATTTTTGACTCTGAACCTTGCTCCGGATACGGCGACATTCTGTCGCGACAAAAATCCCGGTATCGGGAGGCGTGTTGTCGCCGGTGCACGGTAGTTTCGACGCGTGGCAGAACGTGCCTGGGAAGAACATGTGCGGGCGGTCGAACGGCTCGGAAAGTCCTACCGCGGGATTCCGCCGGGTGATCCGGTGCGATTGGCGAAGCGGACCACCAACCTGTTCCGCGCCCGCGCCGCGAGCTCCGCGCCGGGCCTCGACGTCGGCGGGCTGACCGGGGTCATCGAGGTCGATCCGCACCCGTCCGCAGGTCCGCCGATCGCCGAGGTGCAAGGCATGTGCACCTACGAGGACCTGGTCGACGCGACCCTTCCGCACGGGTTGATCCCGCTCGTTGTTCCGCAGCTGCGCACGATCACGCTGGGTGGTGCGGTCACCGGTCTCGGCATCGAGTCGACCAGCTTCCGCAGCGGGCTCCCGCACGAGTCCGTCCTCGAGATGGACGTCTTCACCGGCGCCGGGGAGGTGGTCACGACCCGGCCGGGCGACGACCTGTTCGACGCCTTCCCCAACTCCTATGGCAGCCTCGGCTACGCCACCCGGCTGCAGATCGCGCTCGAGCCGGTGCCCGCCTACGTCGCGCTCCGCCACGTCCGGTTCGACGACCCGGGGCTGCTCGCCAAGACGATCGAGGAGATCACCCGGTCGGGGGAGTACGACGGGCAGCAGGTCGACGGGCTCGACGGGGTCGCGTTCGCGCCGGGTGAGTACTACCTGACCCTCGCGCGATGGACCGACGACCTCGGGCCCGGCGCGGCGAGCGACTACACCGGTCAACAGGTCTACTACCGGTCGATCCAGCACCGGGAGACCGACCTCCTCACGATCCACGACTACCTGTGGCGTTGGGACACCGACTGGTTCTGGTGCTCGGGCGCGTTCGGCGCGCAGCACCCGGTCGTCCGACGGCTGTGGCCGGCCGGTCGCCGCCGCTCCGACGTCTACATGCGGCTGCTCAAGCTCGACCGTCAGTTCGCCATCGCCGACCGGCTCGACCGTCGCGCCGGCCGGCCGCTCCGGGAGCGGGTGGTCCAGGACGTCGAGGTGCCGGTTGATCGGCTCGCCGAGTTCCTCGACTGGTTCGACGCCGAGATCGGCATGCGCCCGGTCTGGCTGTGCCCGCTGGTCGCTCGCCGCGCGTGGACCGCCTATCCGCTCGAGCCAGCCTCGACGTACGTCAACGTTGGGTTCTGGGGCACCGTGCACGTCGGCCCCGACGCCGTGCACGCCCCGCGCAACCGGGCGATCGAGGCGAAGGTCCACGAGCTCGGCGGTCACAAGAGCCTCTACTCCGAGGCGTTCTACGACGCCGACACGTTCGACCAGCTCTACAACGGGCCCGCCCTCGCTGCGGTGAAGCGGCGCTACGACCCCGATGACCGTTTGACCTCTCTCTACGACAAGGCCGTGAGGAGCCGATGATGACCCAGAACACCGTCACCAAGAGCAAGGTCTCGATCGCCGAGGCGTTCGACAGCCTGATGCGGGAGCCGTTGCCGCTCCGGATCACTGCCTACGACGGGAGCGCCGCCGGGCCCGAGGACGCGCCCTATCGCTTCCACGTCGCCACCCAGCGTGGCCTCAACTACCTGATGAGCTCGCCCGATCCCGACCTCGGCATGGGCCGGGCCTATGTCTCGGGAGACCTGCAGCTGTTCGGGACCCACCCGGGCGACCCCTACGAAGCGCTCGTGGTCCTCAAGGACGGCATCAAGTTCCGCAGGCCGACCCCGTCCGAGCTGGTGACGCTGGTGCGCTCGCTCGGCGTCTCCCACCTGGTGCCGCCGCCGCCCCCGCCCCAGGAGGCGCCGTCGAGGGTCCGCCGGGTCTTCGAGGGGTTCCGACACAGCCTGAACCGCGACGCCGAGGCGATCAGCCACCACTACGACGTCTCCAACCGGTTCTACGAGATGGTGCTCGGGCCGTCGATGACCTACACCTGCGCGGTCTTCCCCCATGAGGGCGCGACGCTGGAGGAGGCGCAGGCCGCCAAGTACGACCTGGTCGCCCGCAAGCTCGACCTCCGGTCCGGCCAGCGGTTGCTCGACGTCGGTTGCGGCTGGGGCGGGATGGTGCGCCACGCCGCCAAGGAGTACGGCGTGCAGGCGCTCGGTGTGACCCTGTCCCGGCAGCAGGCCGAGTGGGCTCAGGAGGAGATAAAGCGACAGGGGCTCGACGACCTGGCCGAGGTCCGGCACCTCGACTACCGGCTGGTCGAGGAGGGTCCGTTCGACGCCGTGAGCTCGATCGGCCTCACCGAGCACGTCGGCGTGCGCAACTACCCCGCATACTTCGGGTTCCTCAGGGACAAGCTCAAGCCCGAGGCCCGGCTGCTCAACCACAGCATCACCCGCGCCGACAACTCCCAGCCGACGAGGACCGGCGAGTTCATCGACCGCTACGTCTTCCCCGACGGCGAGCTGGCCGCGCCGGGCCGGCTGGTGAGTGCGGTCCACGACGTCGGGCTCGAGGTCCACGACGTGGAGAACCTCCGGCTCCACTACGCGCGGACGCTGGCAGGCTGGTGCGCCAACCTCGAGGCCAACTGGGACGAGTGCGTCGCCGAGGTCGGCGAGAACACCTGCCGGGTGTGGGGCCTCTACATGGCCGGGTCGCGGCTCGCATTCGAGCGCAACGAGATCCAGCTCCACCACATCCTCTCGGCCAAGGTCGGCGACCATGGCGGCAACGGGTTCCCGCTGCGGCCGACCTGGTAAGGCGGGCGCTGGGCGACCGACCGCCCGACGCTAGATTGGACGGGTGAGCACCCGCGCCGAGCAGTACGTCGCCGACGTGCTCCGCCGCGAGCAGCTATCACCCCATCTGGTGCGGCTCACCCTCGGCGGCGCCGGTCTGGCCGACTTCACCTCGACCGGGATCGCGGACGAGTGGGTCGGGCTGGTAGTGCCCGATCAGTTCCAGAGCCGCTACTACACGGTGCGGTCGTGGGACGGCACCGAGCTCGTGCTCGACGTCGTGGTGCACGAGGTAGGCCTGGTCACCGAGTGGGCGAGTGGCGACTGCGTCGGCGACCAGGTGGCGATCACCGCCCCGAAGGGCTCCTTCGCGATGCCCGACGAGGCCGCTTGGCTGCTGATCGTCGGCGACCTGACCGCCTTGCCCGCCATGGCGCGGATCGCCGAGACCCACGCCCACGCGGTGCCGACCCGGATCTGGGCGGACGTGCCCGACCTGGAGGAGCTCGCCGGCTACCTTCCCAGCGGACCCGAGACCACCTGGCTGTCCGGGAGCCGGCTTGCCGAGGTCGTCGAGGCGATCGACTGGCCCGAGGGCGACGGCTACTTCTGGATGGCGGGCGAGTCCGCACAGATGCGGGCGATCCGCAAGTTCCTCATGCGCGAGCGCCGAATGCCGTCGACGGCCTACGACGTGATGGGCTATTGGCGCGCGGTCGCGGCCCGGCAGCCCCGACCCGTCGACCCCGGCCCGATCTGGCGGGCCGGGAAGGCCGCCGGCAAGTCCGACGACGAGATCTGGGCCGACTACGACCGAGCCAGCCAGGAGCAGGTGCAGCAGTGACCCGTGAGTTCCCGCACGAAGGCGCAGAGTTCGACCACGAAGTCGCCGAGTTCGACCACGAGAACGCGGACTTCGCGGGCCTGCCGGCCCCGGCACCGGCGACCTTCACGGCGATCGAGGGGTTCCGCAGCGGGTTCGCCTGCTTCGTCGGCCGTCCCAACGCCGGCAAGTCGACGCTCACCAACGCACTGGTGGGCCAGAAGATCGTGATCACCTCCGACAAGCCGCAGACCACCCGGACCGTGGTCCGCGGCATCGTGCACCGTCCGGACGGCCAGCTGGTGCTGGTCGACACTCCCGGGCTCCACAAGCCGCGCACCCTGCTGGGGGAGCGGCTCAACGACCTGGTGGTGGCCACCTGGTCCGAGGTCGACGTGGTCGCGGTCTGCTTCCCGTGCGACGAGAAGATCGGCCCGGGCGACAAGTTCCTCGTCAACGAGCTCGCCAAGGTGCGCCGTACGACCAAGATCGCGGTCGCCACCAAGACCGACCTCACCGAACCCGACCGGATCGGGGAGCACCTGCTCGACATCGTCGAGCTCGGCCGCGAGACCGGCACCGACTGGACGGAGATCGTGCCGGTGTCCGCCGTGGCGGGCGACCAGGTCGATCTGTTGAGCGAGCTGCTGATCGGCCTGATGCCCGAGGGACCGGCGCTCTACCCCGACGGCGACCTGACCGACGCCCCGGAGGAGGTGCTCGCCGCCGAGCTGATCCGCGAGGCCGCACTCGACGGGGTCCACGACGAGCTGCCGCACTCGATCGCGGTCGTCGTGGAGGAGATGGGCCTTCGGGAGGGACGGCCGGACGACAAGCCGCTGCTCGACATCTACGCCAACCTCTACGTCGAGCGCGACTCCCAGAAGGGCATCGTGATCGGCAAGAAGGGCGTCCGGCTCCGTCAGGTCGGCACCGTCGCCCGCAAGCAGATCGAGTCGCTGCTCGGCACCCCGGTCTACCTGGATCTCCACGTCAAAGTCGCCAAGGACTGGCAGCGGGATCCGCGGCAGCTGCGGAAGCTGGGGTTCTGAGCTGATTCGTGGCGGTGGTGGGCGGCCGCCCGGTTCGGTGGTCGAGCAGCCCGAGCCGCTAGGCGAGGGCGTATCGAGACCCGGTGAGGATCCCCTGTCCACAGGCGAGTTCTGGGCAATCGTTGCCGAGTGTCAAGCGACTGATCGGTCCGGCTCACACTCCGCACTGTGTCCGATGGATCGGCGATCGCGTCGGCTTCCCGCGACGCGTGTCACCAGCACACCAGACCTGCCCATGCGGAGGGTGCCGGAGCGGAGCGCTACTCGGAAGAGTCGCTTCGTCCGTTCCGTCTCAGTCCGGTTCGCAGATGTAAAGCTGGAGCGTCGCATCGGCGGTGAGTGGCGCACGGGTCCAGTCGCCAAAGCGCTCAACCACCCGGAGACCGCCAAGCCTGAGCAGCACCGGCAACTCTTGGGGGAAGATGCTCCTGATTTCAAGCGGCGCGACAACGAAGTCGGCCTCGGACTCGGTCGAGAAGTACCACCTCCCGCGAGTCACCTGCGCGGCCGCGTCGTAGGTCTCGGCGACCTCGACATGCACTACGCCACGATCGGGATCCACGTACGACAACGCGTCGCGCCTGCGTCGAACGCCGTCGGCCTGGGCAAGCATGCGCACGTTCGGGTTGAACACGTCGAAGACGAGCCGCGCTCCGGGCGCCAGGTGTCTTCGCACCGACCGGAAGCAGTCCACCAAGTCTTCAGCCTCATGCAGATGGAGCAATGAATTCCCGGCGATGAACACGAGGTCGAACGTTCGGCCCAGGTCGAACTCGCGCATGTCGCCCTGCACCCACTCCACTTCCACGCCTCGCTCGTCCGCCTTGCGCTGAGCCTCGGCCAGCATGTCCGGCGAGAGCTCCAGGCCCATGCACGGATGCCCGTCGGATGCAATCGGGATCAGCTTGTGTCCGGTGCCAGACCCGAGTTCCAAGACACCCCCGTCTTGCCGGTCGGCCTCGGCTCTATAGAGGTCGACGGCCTGTTCGCTTCCGGGGAACAACCGGTCGTACAACCTCGCATCCGCGTAGAACTGCTCGCTCATGAAAGCGCACCCTCCTCGTCGGATCTGGGCGAACCTGCCTTTCGGCCGACAGCACCAGGGCCATTGTCGCGATCAGGCCGAGAACGTTCCACGGCTTATCGACGCGACCGCTCGTCGGCGCGAGTACGCCGGCGAGGCAGGAGCGGGCATCGAGCCGTGCTAGTCGGGCGCCCAGCAGAGGCCCCAGGTCTGACCCATGTCCCACTGTTCCTTGGTGGGGTACTCGTAGCCCCATTGGTAGTCGAGCGGGTCGGCCGCGACGTCGAGGCCGGCGTCCTCGCAGGGTGATTCGAGGGGGGCCTTCACGGCGGCCTCGCCGGGGTACTTGCCGGCCTCGTAGGGCACGACCTGGGTCGCCCGCCACGAGTGGTCGGCCGAGCAGATCACGCGCTCGAAGTCCTCGTCGTCGGGCGCCGCGGTGCCGCACATGGCAAAGCGGTCGCGGACCGCGTCGTCGCCGAGGGCCCCTTCGAGGCTCACATCCGGCTCGGCCAGCTCCTGATCACCGGCGACTACCACCACATCGCAGCGGTACCAGTCCGCGCCGCGGTCGGACTGACGGACGCTCGGCGTGAACCACACCGGCCGGATCATGCTGAGCCGCAGGGCAGCCTTGTCGCCGCCGAGGAACTCGGTCAGCGTGGCCGGGCAGGCCGCGGCGACCTGTGTCTGCACCCGGTCGGAGTCGACCGCCAGCAGATGTCCCTCGACGAGGGTGTCGAGGGTGCCGACGGCATAGGTCTCCGAGGTGTGCGGGGCCTTGCACGGCGTCGGTTTCGTGGAGGTTGTGGGTGCGAGCGCCTGACGGAAGGAGAGCCCGTAGCAGGCGCCCTCCTCCGGCGGCTTCGGCGGCGGGCCGGCGGACGCGGGGGGAGCGGGCGCGGTCGTCGTCGTCCTCGGTGAGGACGGCTCGTTACCGTCCTCGTCGAAGCACCCCGCGACCGCCGTGACCGCGAGGACGGCCGCCACCAGGTACGACGCCGCGCGGCGTCGTACGGCGCTGCTAGTCACTCGTCTTCGCCCAGCACACCGAGCGACGGTTGCCCGCCTGCCACTCGGCCTCGTGGAAGTGGGTGAAGGCGTACTCGAACCGGGCGGGGTAGTTGAGCCAGGCCTTGATCGAGTTGGCGCAGAACGCCTTGGTGCGGCTCGCGACGACCTCGTCGCCGGGGTACGTGTCGGCCGGCTCGCCGAGCTTGATCGTCGTGGCCGCGCGCCACTCGTGGTCCTGGGTGCAGGGCACCTTCTCGCCGTCGGCGACAGTCGCGCCGGTGGCGCAGACCAGCCAGCGGTCGTCGGGCCGGCCGAGCAGCAGGCCCTTCGCGGTCGGCGGCAGCGGCCGGTACTCGGCGCTCGTGGCGTTGCCGCCCACGACGTCGCAGCGGTACCAGCGGGCGCCGTCGTCCCACGCCTTCTCCGACGGTCGGAACCAGGCCCAGCTGACGATCGTCCGCAGCACCAGGCTCTCGTCCGCACCCAGGAACTTCTCGAACTTGTTCATGCAGGCGCGGTAGGCGTACTCGCCCAGGTCGGGGTCGTCGTACTCGGCGTCGTCGAAGTCGTTGGGGAGGTCGCCGATCGCGAACGTCTCTGCCGTGTGCCGGTCCTCGCAGTCGACGGTGCGGGTCGCGTTGGCGGGCTGTTCGACGTCGGCCGGAGTCAGCATCCGGCAGGCGCCCAGCTCGGGGACCTCGGTCGAGTCCACCTGTTCGGGATCGAGGTTCTTGCCCTGCGGCTCCGACGAGCACGCTGTCAGCGCCGTCATGAGTCCGAGCATGGCGATGAGGGCGCGGCCGTGCCTCATCGCCGTCCCCCTTGATCGTCAGGTGCTGAGCAGTGCCGCGATCGTAGCGCCCAGCTCGTAGGCCGCCGTCTCATCCTCGGACGTGACATCTCCGAGCACGGCGAGCACGTCGTACGCCTGCCGCCAGCCGAGCGCGCCGACGATCGACTGCACCGCCCGCACCCCGCCGGTGAGGTCGTAGCGCCCGTGCATCCAGAGCCCGTACGGCCGCCCCCTGGTCTGCCCCTCCGACTCCCCGGCGCCCCCGCTCGCATCAAGCGCCCCACCCACCGCGAGGAAGGTCGAGTCGAAGAAGTGCTTCAGCGCGCCGCTCATGTAGCCGAAGTTGCCGGGCGACCCGAGCAGGTAGCCGTCAGCAGCGAGTACATCGTCCGCCGTCGCCTCCAGCGCCGCCCGTACGACGACCTCGACCTCGTCGATCGCGTCGTCTCGTGCTCCTGCCAGCGCTGCCTCGAGCAGGGCCCGGGTCGAGCGGGTCGGGGAGTGGTGGACGACCAGGAGGCGGGCCATCCGCTCAGGCTAGCGATCGCGCTGCGACCGACCGGCCGGGTGCGCTAAAGTTGCGTCGTCATGATGCGCGCACTGCTTCTTCGTTGCCGCAGCGAGGTCCCAGTCTCTTAGTACTGTGCCGGACCCCTCGCTGCGGAGTGGGTTGCGCAATACCGGCGTCCATCCTTCGCCGATCATCGAGGTAAGTCATGACCACCATTCCCCCGCAACAGCCCAGCGGAATGCCGTTCCACCGCTACACCGCGTTCGAGCCCGTCACCGTCCCCGACCGGACCTGGCCGGACCAGAAGATCACCCGCGCGCCCCGGTGGCTCTCCACCGACCTGCGCGACGGCAACCAGGCGCTCATCGACCCGATGAGCCCGTCGCGCAAGATGAAGATGTTCGATCTCCTCGTCCGGCTCGGCTACAAGGAGATCGAGGTCGGGTTCCCGTCCGCGAGCCAGACCGACTTCGACTTCGTGCGTCAGCTCGTCGAGAGCGACAAGATCCCGGACGACGTACGCATCTCCGTGCTGACCCAGGCCCGCGAGGACCTGATCGCCCGCACCGTCGAGTCGCTGGTCGGCGCCGACAAAGCGACCGTGCACCTCTACAACGCGACGGCGCCGCTCTTCCAGCGGGTCGTCTTCAACGTCTCCGAGGCCGAGTGCATCGCGATCGCGACGCGCGGCACCGAGTGGGTGATGAAGTACGCCGAGAGCCTGCTCGCCGGCACCGACTTCGGCTACCAGTACAGCCCCGAGATCTTCACGCAGACGCCCACCGACTTCGCACTCGAGGTCTGCGAGCGGGTGTCCGACATCTGGCAGCCCGAGCCGGGCCGGGAGATCATCCTCAACCTGCCGGCAACCGTCGAGATGTCGACGCCCAACACCTACGCCGACCAGATCGAGTACTTCGGGCGCGGCCTGACCCGCCGCAGCGTCACCGCGATCAGCCTGCACCCGCACAACGACAGGGGTACGGCGGTCGCCGCGACCGAGCTGGCGCTGATGGCCGGTGCCGACCGGGTCGAGGGTTGTCTGTTCGGGCACGGCGAGCGCACCGGCAACGTCGACCTGGTCACCCTGGCGATGAACCTGTTCAGCCAGGGCATCGACCCGCAGATCGACCTGTCTGGCGATGGAGGCATCGACGAGGTCCGGCGCACGGTGGAGTACTGCACCCAGCTGCCCGTCCACCCGCGCCACCCCTACGCGGGCGACCTGGTCTACACGGCGTTCTCCGGGTCCCACCAGGACGCCATCAAGAAGGGCCTGGAGGACCTCGACCGGATCGCGGCGGAGGTGGGTCGGCCGGTCAACGAGATCCCGTGGGAGGCGCCGTACCTGCCGATCGACCCGAAGGACGTCGGCCGCACCTACGAAGCCGTGATCCGGGTCAACAGCCAGTCCGGCAAGGGTGGCGTCGCCTACGTGCTCAAGGCGGAGCACTCGCTCGACCTGCCGCGGCGCGCGCAGATCGAGTTCAGCCGGGTGATCCAGCAGCACACCGACACCCAGGGGGGCGAGGTGACGCCCGAGGAGATCTGGTCGATCTTCCGCGCCGAGTACCTCGACCGCGCTCAGCCCTACTCCCTCGAGAAGTGGACGTCCGTCACCGACGCCGAGGGCGACGACCAGCAGGAGGTGCACCTCGTCGTCCGCGGAGAG
Organism: uncultured Actinomycetota bacterium; assembly: GCA_963846535.1. Classification (GTDB taxonomy): domain Bacteria; phylum Actinomycetota; class Actinomycetes; order Propionibacteriales; family Nocardioidaceae; genus Nocardioides. Next base: position 165,347 of record CAWJWK010000002.1, on the reverse strand, counting down.
GAGCGCACCTTCTCCGGCATGGGCAACGGCCCGGTCGCGGCTTTCGTCGACGGCATGCGCCAGGCAGGTGCGGACATCCGGGTGCTCGACTACGCGGAGCACGCCCTCTCCTCGGGCGGCGACGCGGTCGCGGCGGCCTACGTCGAGTGCGAGATCGCCGGCGAGATCGTGTGGGGCATCGGCATCCACCACAACATCGTCACGGCGTCACTGCGTGCGGTCGTGTGCGCGGCCAACCGGGCGCAAGCGGAGACGATCCCGCAGGTCGGCTGACCGACCTGTCATGATTTCGAGGTGAGCGAACGACACCTGGCCTCCGAGCGGGTCGGCCAGTTCTTCCTGGAGTCCGACGGCGGTCGCGACCGGCTGGAGTACACCGAGTACGGCACCGGCGACGCGTGGGTGGTGCTGCTGCCCGGCCTGCTGATGCCGCGCCGGATGCACGACCACCTAGCGCGGTCGCTCGCGTCCGCGGGTGCTCACGTGGTGACTCTCGACTTCCTCGGGCACGGCCGGTCGGACCGCCCGGACGACCCGTTCGCCTACTCGGTGACGTCGTTCGCGCGGCAGGTGGTCGCGCTGCTGGACGAGCTTGGTGCCAGTCAGGCCGTCGTGGGAGGTACGTCGCTCGGGGCCAACGTCGCGCTCGAGGTGGCGGCGATCGCCCCGGACCGGGTGCGCGGCCTGATCGTCGAGATGCCGGTCCTCGACAACGCGCTCGAGGTCGCGATCGTGTCCTTCGCACCGCTCCTCCTGGGCGCGCGAGTGTTCCCGTTCGCGTTCTCCGGGATCCGGTTCGTCACCCGGCGGGTGCCGCGAGGCGTCGTGCCGTGGTGGCTCGGGATCGGCCTCGACACACTCGACCACAAGCCCGGGCCGCTGGCGGCGTACGTCCACGGCCTGTTCTTCGGCCGGGTGGCGCCGCCGTCCACGGAGCGGCGCCGGATCCAGGCTCCTGCCCTCGTCGTCGGTCACCCTCGGGACCCGCTGCACCCCGCATCGGACGCCGAGATGGTCGCGGCCGAGCTCCCCAAGGCGACGTTCGAGAAGGCGACGTCGATCCTGGAGTGGCGGCGTACGCCGGAGCGGCTCGACCTGACGGCGACCAAGTTCGTGCTCGACTGCTGGCGTCCGGCGCGTCGGAGCCGTCGCACCGGAGCTTGATCACCGGCGCCGCACGATCGCGAGCGTCGCCTCCACGACCTCCTCGAGCGGCCGGTCGACGTCGACGACCTCACCGTCCTCGTCCGTCTCCAGGTGCTCCAACGTCGCGAACTGCGAGTCGAGGAGTGACGTCGGCATGAAGTGGTCGCGCGCGGCCATCCGCGCGGCCAGGACCTCGGCGGAACCGGCGAGATGGACGAAGAAGGTCGGCTCGGCGACCGCACCGCGAAGGACGTCGCGGTAGCGCCGGCGCAGCGCGGAACAGGTCAGGACGGTGTCGTGCCCGGCGTCGTGCTGCTCACGCGTCCACCGGGCCAGCGCCTCCAGCCACGGCGCGCGGTCGTCGTCGTCGAGTGGGGTGCCTGCGCTCATCTTCTCGATGTTCGCCTGCGGGTGGTGATCGTCGCCCTCGGTCATCACCAGATCCATCTCGGCGGCCAGCGCTTGGGCCACCTCCGACTTCCCGGAGCCTGCTACGCCCATCACCACCAGGTGGTTGTGCGGGGAGCTCGTCACGGCAGGACCCTAGACCCCGACCACGCCGGCCACGCTCCAGAGCGCCACGGCGACGGCGAACGCGGTGAGTCCAATCGTTGTCTCCATCACCGTCCAGGTGCGCAGGGTCTGCTTCTCGTCCATCTGGAAGAACCGGCTGACCAGCCAGAAACCGGAGTCGTTGACGTGCGACAACACGGTCGCGCCGGCAGCGATCGCGACCACGAGGAGCGCGATCCGGAAGTCGCCGAAGCCCTCCTCCGCGACCGAGGCGGCTATCACGCCCGCGGTGGTCGTCAGCGCCACGGTCGCGGATCCCTGTGCTACCCGCAGAGCGGTCGCGATGACGAACGCCTGCGCGAGGACCGGCATCCCCACGTCCTCCAAGGAGGTCGTCAGCGCCTCGCCGATCCCGCTGATGTACAGCACGCCGCCGAACATGCCGCCGGCGCCGGTAATCAGGATGATCGAGCAGATCGGTCCCAGGGCATCGTCGAGGACCGCGGTCGTCTCCTCGTACGTGCGTCCTCGCCGTCCTAGGGCCAGGATGGCGACGAGCAGGGTGATCAACAGGGCAACCGGCGTGCTGCCGATGAGCAGGAGCAGGCTCGTGGCGTCGTTCTCGTCGAGGGAGCCTGCTTCGACCAGGGTCGAGACCAGGGTGTTGCACGAGATGAGCACCATCGGCAGCAGCAGCAGCCCGAGCACCAGGGGAAAGGGCGGTGCGGCAGCGGCGGCACGGTCGCGGTGGTCCTTGCCGCCGTTCTCCTCGCCGAACAGGACCGTTGGTACGTCGATCTCGATGCGCCGACCGACCACCTGTGAGAACAGGTATGAGCCGACGTACCACGAGATCACCGCGGTGGGTACGCCGACCAGGAGGATGACGCCGATGTCGCCGCCGAGGCTGACGCCCGCGGCCACCGGGCCGGGGTGAGGTGGCACGAGCGCGTGCATCGCGGCGAACGCACCCGCGGCCGGAAACGCGTAGAGCAGCAGCGAGCCGCCGAACCTCCGGGCGACGGTGAAGATGATCGGCAGGAACACCACCAGGCCGGCGTCGAAGAAGATCGGGAAACCGAAGAGCAGCGCGGCGACGCCCAGGGCGAACGGCGCCCGCTTCTCGCCGAACCGGGCGATCAGGGTGTCGGCGAGCACCTGCGCGCCGCCGGTGACCTCCAGCAAGCGGCCCAGCATCACGCCGAATCCGACGAGCAGCGCGACCTCGCCGAGCGTCTCGCTGAACCCGGCGAAGAGTGCGTCCGGCACATCGCCGATCGGGATTCCTGCCGCGACGGCGGTGAGCACGCTGACCAGGACGAGGGAGATCATCGCGTGCAGTCGCACCGCCATGATCAGGACGAGCAGGAGCACGACGGCCGCGGCCGCGATGAGGAGCAGGGCGACCGAGCCATAGGCCGGTGCGATCGGTTCCATGGCCGAACCTTCCGAGTGAGGTCTGGTGCTGCGCGGACAGGTACCCGAAAGAGGTCAGCACCACCCGCGTCGGAGGGCAGGGACCGCATCGTCGAGCGCCGGAGCGTCTCCCCGGCGGTGGCGGCGCGGGAGGCAGAATGGGACGGTGCCGCTCTACCGCGACGAGGCGATCGTCATCCGCACCCACAAGCTGGGTGAGGCCGACCGCATCATCACGCTGCTGACCCGCCAGCACGGCCTGGTCCGCGCGGTGGCGAAGGGCGTGCGTCGTACGACCTCGAAGTTCGGATCGCGGCTCGAGCCGTTCACCCACGTCGACCTGCAGCTCGCCGTGGGGCGCAATCTCGACACGATCACCCAGGCCGAGACGCAGGGTTCGTACGCCGCTCCGCTGGGGGCCGACTACGAGCGCTACACCGCCGGCACGGTGATGCTGGAGACCGCCGAGCGGCTGGTGGTGGAGGAGCGGGAGCCCGCTGTCCAGCAGTTCCTGCTGCTGCTCGGTGCGCTGCGCGCGATGGCGTCGGGGGAGCGGAGCGCGGGACACGTGCTCGACTCCTACCTGCTCCGGTCGCTCGCGGTGGCCGGCTACGCCCCAGCCTGCGTCGACTGTGCCCACTGCGGTCGCGCGCCGGGGCCGAATCCCGATGGAGGGCAGGGCCACCACCGCTGGTTCAACCCGTCGATGGGCGGCGTCCTTTGCTCGACCTGCCGGATCCCCGGCTCCGCCAGCCCCGCCCCTGAGACGCTCGTGTTGCTCGGGGGCCTCCTCGCCGGCGACTGGCCGGTCGTCGAATCCGCCGAGCCCCGCCACCTTCGGGAGGCGAGTGGGCTGATCGCGGCGTTCGTGCAGTGGCAGCTCGAGCGGGGGTTGCGGTCGCTGGAGTACGTCGAGCGGTAGGCCCACTAGCCTTCACCCGTGCGCCGCACCAGCCGATCCGCGACTCCGCATCGCGAGCCCCGTAGCCCGACCCCGCATCCGTCGGGAGCGCGACCGCCGGCGATCCCGGCCGAGCTGGTGCCGCACCACGTGGCGATCGTGATGGACGGCAACGGGCGATGGGCCAAGGAACGCGGGCTGCCGCGCACCAGGGGTCACGAGCAGGGGGAGCACTCGCTCTTCGACGTCGTAGAGGGCGCGATCGAGATCGGTGTCAAGGCGGTCTCGGCCTACGCGTTCTCGACCGAGAACTGGTCCCGCAGCCCCGACGAGGTCAAGTTCCTGATGGGCTTCAACCGCGACGTGGTCCGCCGCCGCCGCGACGAGATGCACGAGCTCGGCGTCAGGGTCCGCTGGGCGGGCCGGGCGCCAAGGCTGTGGAAGTCGGTGATCAAGGAGCTGCAGGTCGCCGAGGAGATGACGAAGGCCAACGACGTCCTCACCCTGACGATGTGCGTGAACTACGGAGGCCGGTCCGAGCTCGGTGACGCCGCCCGCGCGCTGGCCCGGGACGCCGCGGGGGGACGGATCAACCCCGACAAGGTCACCGACGCCACCCTCGCGCGCTACCTCTACGTGCCCGAGCTGCCCGACGCCGACCTGATCTGGCGCACGTCTGGGGAGCAACGGCTCTCGAACTTCATGCTCTACCAGGCGGCGTACTCCGAGCTCGTCTTCTCCGACGTCCTCTGGCCCGACGTCGACCGCCGGCACCTGTGGGACGCGGTCGAGACCTACGCGAAGCGGGACCGAAGGTACGGCGGCGCCGACCCGATCTGAGTCTCGGAATCCGCTGCCGACCGCCCTGCGTGGGCCGTACGCTTCGTCGTCATGAAGGCCCCCCGTTTTGCCAGCCTGGTCGCGCTCGCCGTAGCAGGCTCGCTCACCCTCGCCGCCTGCGGTGGCGATGGCGACGATGAGGCTTCGGACCCGCAGACGGTGCTGACCACAGTCACGCCCGGTGCCGACACCACCGAGACGGGGACGACGGAGTCGACCGCAACGACGGCCTCGACCGAGCCGACCGACGTGGAGACCAGCGTCGAGATGACGATCGCCCCGACCGGTGAGATCGACGAGGCGGAGCTCGCGGAGGACATCGAGACGGCGCAGACCGTCACCGACGGGTGGTGGCGGAAGCGCTGGAAGGACTACTTCACCGGCCGCTACACGGCGCCGAACGTGGTCGGCCTCTATGACGGCTACGACGAGGCCACCGCGCCGGTCTGCTTTGGCGAAGCACTTCCGCCGGGCAACGCCTTCTACTGCCCCGACGGCGACTACGTCGCGTGGGACAGGACGCTGCTGGAGCTCGGCTACGAGATCGGCGACTCCTGGCCCTACCTGATCATCGCGCACGAGTGGGGGCACGCGATCCAGGCCGACCTGCAGATGGATCTGCATTCCGAGCAGTACGAGCTCCAGGCCGACTGCCTCGCCGCGGCCGCCCTCTACGGCGCGGCGAACGAAAGCCCGCCGACGCTGGAGTTCGAGCCGGGCGACGAGAAGGAGATCGTCGACGGGCTCAACTTCATCGCCGACGAGGTGCCGTGGGGCATGAGCGGCGACCACGGCGACTCGTTCCAGCGGATCGAGGCCTTCAACCTCGGCCGCACCCAGGGCGTGCCCGGCTGCCTGCCGGAGCAGGTCAACTAGGAACCGTCCACGACGACGGGCTAGTGCTCGTCGTAGTGGGCGCCGTGCTCCGCGTGCCGGTGGCCGTCGTGCACGTAGTCGATGTGGTCGTCGTGCGGGACGGCCAGGTGCCCGCAGCCGGGTCCGTGCTCGTGGGGGTGTTCACCGGCCGGATCGTGGTCGATCGTCCCTCCGCTGGGGAACGGAGCGCGCAGCCGGGCCCGGCGACGGGTCCACACCCCGACCGGCCACGCGACGACGTACCCGGCGAGCGCCAGCAGCACGATCGTCGGCCCCGGCGCGGCGTTGACGTCGTACGTCGACGCCGCGGCCGCCAGCACGAGCCCGCCGACGGACGCCACGGTGCCGAGCACCATGGCCGCTGCGATCGTCGTGCGGAAGGACCGCGTCAGCTGCTGGGAGGTAGCGACCGGCACCACCATCAGCGCTGAGACCAGCAGCAGGCCGACGGTGCGCATCGCCACCGTCACACTCACTGCGGCCAACACGGCGACCAGCACGTTGTAGAAGCGGACGCGGAGGCCGGCGACTCGGGCGAACTCCTGGTCCTGCGCGACCGCGAACAGCTGCGGCGCCAACCCGAGACACAACACGATCACCACGGCAGCCAGCACCATGGTGACGATGACGTCGTCGATCGAGATCGTCGTCAGCGAGCCGAACAGGTAGCGCTGCAGGGTCGCGGCGCTACTGCCCCCGATGCCGCTGATCAGGATGCCGCCGGCGAGACCGCCGTAGAAGAGCAGGGCCAGGGCGACGTCGCCGTTGGTCTGGCCGCGCTCCCGGATGATCTCGAGCAGAATCGCGCCGCCGACGGCGACGAGCACGGCGGCCCAGGTGGGCGAGGTGCCGGTCACCAGCCCGAGCGCGACACCGGTGACGGCCACGTGACCGATGCCGTCGCCCATCAGCGCCAGCCGCCGCTGGACCAGGAAGGTGCCGACAGCGGGGGCGGCGAGACCGGTGAAGAGCGCGGCGATGAGCGCCCGCTGCATGAACGGCTCCGAGAGCAGCTCGGCCAGGCTCATGTCGAGGATCCGTTCGGTCGGTCGAGCGGGGACGCGACCTGAGGGGCGTGGTCGTGGTGCGTCGTCGCGGCGTGGTGGTGGGTGTGCGGCTCGGCGAACCATGGCTCGTGCGCTTCGTGGTCGCGCAGCGGCGCGCCGTCGTAGACCACCCGTCCGTCACGCATGACGACGGCCCGGTCGACGAGACCGGCCAGCGGACCGAGCTCGTGCGCGACGAGCACGACGGTCGCCTGCCGCGCCTTGAGCTCGCCGAGCGCGGCAGCGAGGGCCTGTTGGTTGGGGAGGTCGACGCCGGCCATCGGCTCGTCGAGGAAGAACAGGTCCGGCTCACCGGCGAGTGCGCGGGCGATGAGCACCCGCTGCTGCTGGCCGCCGGACAGGTGGCTCACAGCGTCGCGGCGCCGATGGGCGAGGCCGACCACGTCGAGCGCCTCGTCGATGGCGGCGCGGTCGGCGCGGGACAGCGGCCGGAGGATCCTGCGCCGGGTCAACCGGCCGGCGGCGACGACCTCCCAGACCGAAGCGGGTACGCCGGAGGCCGCGGTGGCGCGCTGCGGGACGAATCCGATCCGCTCCCAGGACCCGAAGTCGTCCAGTCGCGTGCCGAAGATCCGGACCTCACCAGCGCTCAGTGGACGCAGGCCGAGCAACGCGCGGACCAAGGTGGACTTCCCGGAGCCGTTGGCCCCCATCAGGGCGAGGAAATCGCCCCCAGCCACCGAGAGGTCGATCCCACGGAGCACGGGGCGCCCTGCGATCTCGACCGCGCCGTTCGCGATCGCGACGGACGTCGTCTCGATGTCGGGTGTCATCGGCAAGCGTTGGCCTCGCGGATGGCGTCGAGGTTGTCCTCCATGAGGGAAACGTAGTCATCTTCGGACGCGGCGTCAGTCATCCCCTCGATCGGGTCGAGGGTCGCGGTCGTGAGATCGAGGTCGGAGGCGAGGCCGGCGACCAGATCGGGCTCGAGCGGTTCGCTGAAGACGGTGGTGATCCCTTCCTCCCTGATGAGCTCCTGCAGCTCGCCGATCACCGCGGGCGACGGCTCGGCGTCGGGGGAGAGGCCCACCAGGGACTCGATGTGCACGCCGTACTTCTCCAGGTAGCCGAAGGCGTCGTGCGACACGACGATCGCGTCACGATCGCAGTCGGCAAGACCGCTGGTGAACTGGCTGTCGAGCTCCTCGAGGTCGCTGCGCAGGTCCGTAGCGTTCGCGTGGTAGTTGTCGGCGTGGTCGGGGTCGATGCCGGCGAGCTCGTCGGCGACGGCGTCGCCGAGGTCGGCGACCCGCAGCGGGTCCTGCCAGAAGTGCGGGTCGGCGTCGCCGTGGTCGTGCTCCTCCTCACCTTCGTGCTCAGCGTGCTCCTCGTGGGACTCCTCGGCCGCCACCAGGTCGACGACATCCGTCGCGTCCAGGGTCACGCCCGTGGCATTCTGCTCGACCGCGTCGTCGACGGCGGGCTGGAAGTCCTTCTGGAAGACGATCAGGTCGGCGGCGCTGATCTCCGCGGTCTCGTTGACGTTGAGCTCGAGGTCGTGCGGCTCCTTGCCGGGCTGGGTGAGCAGCTCCACCTCGGCATGGTCCCCGGCGACGCGGTCGGCAACGAACGCCAAGGGGTAGAACGCCGCAGCGACCGTCACGCCGTCATCGCTGTCGGCTTCTCCCTCGTCGAATGCCGCGCAGCCCGAAACGGTGAGGGCGAGGACGGCGGCAGGCATGAGGACATTCCGGAAGCGCATGAGAATCATTCTCAACCGATCGGGTGATGGCGTCAACTCGGCGCCGTCGCCGTAGGGTCGTGCGGTGCTCGTCGTCAACCGCTTCCGCGTCCCCGCGACCGAGGCCGACGCGTTCCGCGCCCGGCTCGAGGAGGCGCACGCCGTTCTCGCGGACCAGACCGGGTACGTCGACGGGTCGCTCGGCCGCAACCTCGACGAGCCGGAGCTGTGGCTGCTGACCACCCGCTGGGCGTCCGTGGGCGCCTACCGCCGCGCGCTGTCGACGTACGACGTCAAGATCAGCGCGGTGCCGATCCTCAGCCGGGCGCTGGACGAGCCGAGCGCCTACGAGGTCGTGGAGCCGAACTCGGTTCTGAACGTGGCCGAGGCCCGCGTAACCTAAGCCGGGTCTCGATCCGCCCTCGCCTAGCGGCTCGGGCTACTCGACCACCGAAAGAGCGCTCCGCAGCCGGCGGAGTCGTCCCCATAGAGAAGGAACCACCGTGGCCAAGCCGCCTCCCTCCGCCGTCGACAACGTCGTCTCCCTCGCGAAGCGGCGGGGATTCGTCTACCCGTGCGGCGAGATCTACGGCGGCACCCGCTCCGCCTGGGACTACGGCCCGTTGGGCGTCGAGCTCAAGGACAACATCAAGCGCCAGTGGTGGAAGTCCATGGTGCAGATGCGCGACGACGTCGTCGGTCTCGACTCGTCGGTGATCCTGCCGCGGCAGACCTGGGAGGCGAGCGGCCACGTCGCGACCTTCTCCGACCCGCTGACCGAGTGCCAGTCGTGCCACAAGCGGTTCCGGGCCGACCACCTGCAGGAGGAATACGCCGAGAAGAAGGGGATCGACAACCCCGACGACGTCGACCTCGCCACGCTCGCCTGCCCCAACTGCGGCACGCGGGGCGCGTGGACCGAGCCGCGCCAGTTTTCCGGCCTGCTCAAGACCTACCTCGGCGTGATCGAGGACGAGTCCGGTCTGCACTACCTGCGGCCCGAGACTGCGCAGGGCATCTTCCTCAACTTCGCCAACGTGGTGACGTCGAGCCGGATGAAACCGCCGTTCGGCATCGCCCAGGTGGGCAAGAGCTTCCGCAACGAGATCACGCCCGGCAACTTCATCTTCCGCACCCGCGAGTTCGAGCAGATGGAGATGGAGTTCTTCGTCAAGCCTGGCGAGGACGAGGAGTGGCACCAGCACTGGATCGACGCGCGCACGGAGTGGTACGTCGATCTCGGCGTGAAGAAGGAGAACCTGCGCCACTACGAGCACCCCCAGGAGAAGCTCTCCCACTACTCCAAGCGCACGGTCGACATCGAGTACCGCTTCCGGTTCGCCGGTTCCGAGTGGGGTGAGCTCGAGGGCATCGCCAACCGCACCGACTTCGACCTCTCGACCCATGCCGCCGCGTCCGGCCAGGACCTCAGCTACTTCGACCAGGCGGCGGGGGAGCGCTACACGCCGTACGTCATCGAGCCGGCGGCCGGTCTGTCCCGCAGCCTGATGACCTTCCTCGTCGACGCCTACTCCGAGGACGAAGCGCCCAACACGAAGGGCGGCGTGGACAAGCGCACCGTGCTGCGGCTCGACCCTCGGCTCGCGCCGGTCAAGGTCGCGGTACTCCCGCTGTCGCGCAACGCCGACCTCACGCCGAAGGCCAAGGACCTCGCCGCCGAGCTGCGCCGCAACTGGACCGTTGACTTCGACGACTCGGGAGCGATCGGCCGTCGCTACCGCCGCCAGGACGAGATCGGTACGCCGTACTGCGTCACGGTCGACTTCGAGACGCTGGACGACCACGCTGTCACGGTGCGCGAGCGCGACAGCATGGCGCAGGAGCGGGTGGGCCTCGACCGGCTGACGTCGTACTTCGCCGAGCGCTTCCTAGGTTGCTGAGTCGCACGTCACTCCACGCCACAACTGCCACAATGACCGCGTGACCCCTGTCTCCTCGATGACGATGCGCGCCGGTGCTGCGGTGCTCGGTGGCGTGCTCGCGGTCGGCGTGCTCGCCGGCTGCGGTGGTGGCGACGACGACGGGGCGAGCGAGGACCCGTCGGCGACCGAGACCTCGTCGACCGAGGCAACCAGCGCCGAGCCGACAGAGGGCTACCTGTCGGTGCCGACGGGCATCACCCTCACCGAGCCGGGCACCGACCTCGCCTACGGCGTGGATGCGACGGTGGCGTGGCAGCCGCGCCAGGACACCGTCGTGGCACTCGACCTGACCGTCGAGCGGATCGACGAGACGTCCTACAAGGAGTCGTTCGAGGGCTGGGTCGTCACGAAGGAGATGAAGGGGCAGACGCCCTTCTTCGTCCACGCGACGGTGACCAACGTCGGTGACGCCGAGGTCGGCGGCCTGCTGGTGCCGGTCTACGCGTTGGCCGGCGGCTCGAGCCTCTATGAGCCGCTGGACTTCCGCGAGGAGGTGTTCGAGCCCTGCCCCGGCGGCAAGCTGCCGGAGCGGCTGCGGCCGGGCAAGTCGGCGGAGCTGTGCTTCGTCTACCTGCTGCCCGCCTTCGAGGCGCTGTCGGCCGCCGCGTTCGACCCCGTCGGCGAGCTCGCCCCGGTGACCTGGACGGGCGAGATCACCGAGATCGAGAAGCCCGACAAGGACAAGAAGAAGAACAAGAAGAAGGACAAGAAGGGCCGATGACAACGGGCCTCGATCTCGGCCCGCTGCACATTGCGACGCCGGTGGTGCTGGCGCCGATGGCCGGGATCACGAACGCTGCCTATCGGCGGCTGTGCGCCGAGTACGGCGCCGGGCTCTACGTCTGCGAGATGATCACCAGCCGCGGGCTGGTCGAGGGCGACGAGACCACCAAGCGGATGCTGGTGTTCGACGACGCCGAGCAGGTCCGGTCGGTGCAGCTCTACGGCACCGACCCCGTCTACGTCGGCAAGGCGGCCGAGATCCTCTGCACCGACTACGACGTCGCGCACATCGACCTCAACTTCGGCTGTCCCGTGCCGAAGGTGACCCGCAAGGGTGGTGGCGGGGCGCTGCCGTGGAAGCGCGGCCTGCTCGCCCGGATCCTGGAGTCGGCGGTCGCCGCCGCGGCGCCGTACGACGTACCGGTCACCATGAAGACCCGCAAGGGTCTCGACGACGACCACCTGACGTACCTCGATGCCGGTCGGATCGCCCAGGAGTCGGGATGCGCGGCGATCGCGCTGCACGGCCGCACGGTCGCGCAGGCCTACTCGGGCGAGGCCGACTGGGATGCCATCCGGCGGCTGGTCGACCACGTCGACATTCCCGTGCTCGGCAACGGCGACATCTGGGAGGCGGCGGACGCCGTCCGCATGGTCGAGCAGACGGGCGCTTCCGGCGTGGTCGTCGGCCGCGGCTGCCTGGGGCGGCCGTGGCTGTTCCGCGACCTCGCCGCAGCGTTCACCGGCACGGAGGTCACGACGCTCCCGCACCTCGGCGAGGTGGCGGCGATGATGCGCCGCCACGCGGAGCTGCTGGTCGAGCACATGGGGGAGGAGCGGGGCTGCAAGGAGTTCCGCAAGCACGTCACGTGGTACCTCAAGGGCTTCGGCGCGGGTGGCGAGATGCGTCGTTCGCTCGGTCTCGTCTCCACCCTTGCCGACCTCGATCGGCTGCTCGCCGACCTCGACCCGAGCGAGCCGTTCCCGGTGTCGGAGCTGGGCGCTCCGCGGGGTCGCCAGGGCTCGCCGCGGAGTAAAATTTCGCTCCCCGAGGGGTGGCTCGACGACGCCGACGGCAGCGACTGCCACCTGCAGGAAGCGGTCGACGAGACCACCGGAGGGTGACGGGGAGCACCCCGCGGAACACCCTCGGCGATTCGTTTGGGTCAAAAGTGCTGTGCTTTAGTCGACGTTCGTGCCTGGCGCCGCTACGGTGGCCCGGGCACTGTCATTGAAAGCGAAAGCAAAGGAATCAGCGCGTGGCAACACATAGCCACAAGCGGGAAACCGCGCGACGTACGCCTCGGGCAGCGCTCATCGCGGCTCCCTTGGCAGTTCTGGCAACCGGTGCCGCAGTCTCCGTCGGCGTGGCCGGATCGACCCCGGCACCCGACCTCCTGTCGGCCGATACCTCGGTCGCCGCGAACGTGGTCGGTGACCGCACCCGCGAGCTCGGCGTCGTGTCCCGCAACACCGGCGCCGCCCGCGGCAAGTCCGATGAGAAGGCTACGGCGGCCGTGCTGGGCCCGGTCGAGAAGATGCTCACCGTCAAGGCGGTGGCGACGGCGGTCAAGCAGGCAGACACCAGGCTCTGGACCACCACCACCCTCAACCTCTGGACCCGCCCGGACGCCAAGGCGAAGAAGGTCGGCGAGGTCGAGGGCGGCGAGAAGGTCCTGGTCACCGGCCGGACGATGACCGGCCGCGAAGAGGTCGTCCTCGGCGGCAAGTCCCGGTGGGTGACCGCCGGCTACCTCAGCGCCGACAAGCCGTCCGCCCTCGGTGGCGACTGCACCAACGGCAGCTCCGTGCCGGCGGCCGTCAGCCCCAACATCAAGCTCGTGCACGAAGCGGTGTGCGCCAACTTCCCCGAGCTCACGTCCTACGGCACCTTCCGCAGCGACGGTGAGCACTCGCAGGGCATTGCCATCGACATCATGGTGTCGGGCGACCGGGGCTGGCAGGTCGCGGACTTCGTCCGCGCGCACTACGCCGAGCTCGGCGTCAGCTACCTCATCTACTCACAGAACATCTGGTCGGTGGAGCGTTCCGGCGAGGGCTGGCGGGGCATGGAGGACCGCGGGTCCGCCACCGCCAACCACTACGACCACGTGCACGTCACGACGTACTGAGTCGTCGCCCTCCGACCTCGGACCAGACGTTCACGGCTGGCTCCCAGTCGACGCGGAGGCGTACGACGCCGGCGCCCGCCAGCCGTAGCAGCACCATGCCGGTCTGCTCGGGTGGCAGGAAGCCGACCTTGATCCGCCCGTAGCGGGTGAAGACCTCGGTCGGCTCGACGTCCCAGTCGCCCTGGGCGTAGGCCAGCCGGTCGATCTTCCCGCGTCCCTTGGGGAAGTCGTCGATCAGGTGGGGGCCCTCGCGGGTGAGGTCGCGGCCGTAGGGACGCCACACACCGCCCAGCACCGCACGCTCGGACGTCGGCGCGAGCTGGAGCCGAAGAGCACCGAGAGGCTGCGGGCACCGATGCGGGTACGGGAACTGCGGGGCACCCATGGCGCCGCCTCTCCTGGAAGTCGACGACCCGGCGCAGGTTGCGGCGGCGTTCCCTCGACCTTCGCTCGATCTTACGCAGCGTCCACGAACTCGTCAGGGCGTTGTCACTACTGTTCCCGGGTGCCGATGACCCTTGCCCATCCCGCAGCGATCCTCCCGCTGCGGCGGCTCGGGCTGCCGGTGAGCGCGCTCGCGGTGGGATCGATGGTGCCCCGACCTCCCGCTGTTCCTCTGGTGGACCCGCGGGTACGACGTGACCCACAGCCCGGTCGGCATCGTCACCGTGGACGTCGTACTCACGGTCGGTGTTGTGCTCCTGTGGTTCTCGCTGGCCCGCGACGCGGTCGTCGACATGGCTCCTGCCCCGGTTCGCTCCCGGCTGGCCGAGCGGGCTCGGTTGTCGAGGCGTGAGTGGCTGCGGACCGAGTGCGGTGCGGCATGTCATCCGGCTAGGTCAGTCGCGCGTGCCAGCTCTCCGCCGACGCATCGGTCAGTGACGCGACCTGGTCAACCACCACCCGCAGCCGTGCGGCGTCGTCAGGCGCAGCCTGCCAGTCGCCGAGGAAGGCCTCGTCGAGCTCGTCCGGCGCCCGGTCCAGCAGCACCGTGACCAGCTCCGTGAGCAGTTCGCGCTGGCGCGCCTGGAGCGCGACGCGGTCGTCCTCCTGCATCACGTAGTAGGCGGCGATGCCCTTGAGGGCGGTGATCTCAGTCCAGGTCTCGGCAGGGATCACCAGGTCACCGTGGTAGCGCACGAACGGGCCGTCGCTCGCTGCGAAGGTCGCCTGCTGCACGGCGCCGCAGAACCGGCCGATCAGGTCGCTAGTGAGGTTCTTCAGCGCGGCCAGGCTGGCCCGGGTGCCGTCGTACGACGCCGCCGGCCAGCTGCCGATCCGGTGCAACCGGTCGAGCACGTCGTCGAGCTCGTCGTCGGTGGTCTCAGGCGCGTACCACGCGCGCACCGTCTCCCAGACGGCCGCGCGGTCGAGCTTGGTGAGATCGAGCTTCCCGGCGACGGTGCCGTCCTCGATGTCGTGCACCGAGTAGGCCACGTCGTCGGCGAGGTCCATGACCTGCGCCTCGACGCAGCGGCGGCCGTCCGGTGCACCGCGCCGAAGCCAGTCGAAGGCCGGCCGGTCGTCGTCGTACACGCCGAACTTGGCGCCCTCCCGGGACCTGCCGTCGCTGTGCACGCCTCCCGGTACGGGAGCGTCCGCCTTCGGCCACGGGTACTTCGTGCAGGCGTCGAGCGTCGCGCGGGTCAGGTTGAGGCCGACGGAGGCGCCGCCCGGGTCAGACGTCTTGGCCTCGAGCCGGATGAGCAGCCGCAGCGTCTGTGCATTGCCCTCGAAACCGCCGCAGGGCGTCGCGAGCCGGTCGAGCGCGCGCTCGCCGTTGTGCCCGAACGGCGGGTGCCCGAGGTCGTGCGCGAGCGCGGCCGTCTCGGCGATGTCGGGATGGGTGCCGAGCGCGCGGGACAGGTCCCGGGCGATCTGCGCGACCTCGAGGCTGTGGGTGAGCCGGTTGCGGACGAAGTCGTCGCTCTGCGGGCCGACCACCTGGGTCTTGGCCGCGAGGCGGCGGAACGATGCCGCGTGGACGACGCGGGCGCGGTCGCGCTCGAACGGCTTGCGCTCCGGGGCGTCGACCCGCTTCGGCGGCTCGGGGACGATCCGCTCGCGGTCGGCGTCGCCGTACCGCTCCTCGACGACCTCCACCGGCCGGACACTACCGTCCGGCGCCGGCCGTAGACTCCCCAGCCGTGACCCCGTTGGTCTGGCTGCCGTTCGACCCCGAGGTCCTCGGTGATCCGCCGCCCGGTCTGCGGTACGAGGTCGTCGACCCGACGGTCGAGGTGCCGGACTCGGTGGCCGAGGTGGTGTTCTACGTGCCGCCCTACCAGGTCGGTCCGCGGCCGGCCGAGGTCATCGACCGGATGAGCAGCCTCCAGGTCGTCCAGACGCTCACCGCGGGCGTCGACAACGTCCGCGACCGGATTCCAGCCGGCGTGACGCTCTGCAACGGCCGTGGCATCCACGACGCCTCGACCATCGTGCCCCTGACCTCGGAGACCAGGGGCCTGGTCGACGCGAGCTTCCTCGCGCGGATGAAGGACGGCGCCCTGCTTGTCAACGTCGCCCGCGGGCCGGTCGTGGTGACCGACGACCTGGTCGCGGCCCTGGGCACAGGCGCGATCGCCGCGGCGATCGACGTGGTCGACCCCGAACCGCTCCCGGCCGACCACCCGCTCTGGAAGGCACCTAACCTGCTGATCTCGCCCCACGTGGGTGGCGCGAGCAGCGCGATGTGGCCCCGTGCGTACCGGCTGGTGCGCGACCAGCTCCACCGGTTCGCGGCCGGGGAGCCACTGGCCAATGTCATGGCTGGGGAGTACTGACCGCTCGTCGGGGCCTGCGCCTAGGATCGCCGCATGGCCGGCCGGATCCGCGATGAGGACATCGCCGAGGTGCGCGAGAAGGCCAAGATCGACGAGGTCGTGTCGGCGTACGTCACGCTCCGCAACGCCGGCGGCGGCTCGCTGAAGGGGCTCTGCCCCTTCCACGACGAGAAGTCCGCATCGTTCAACGTCCGGCCATCGCGCCAGTCTTTCCATTGTTTCGGTTGTGGGGTTGGTGGCGACGTCATCGCTTTCCTGATGAAGATCGACGGGCTGACGTTCGTCGAGTCCATCGAGCGACTGGCCGACAAGTACGGCGTGCAGCTGCGCCGTGAGGAGGGCGGGCCTGACGACCGGCCCAAGGGGCCGCAGCGGCGCCGGCTCATCGAGGCGCACGCGGTGGCGCAGGAGTACTACGCCGGCCAGCTCGCGACGCCCGAGGCGCTGCAGGCCCGGCAGTTCCTCGGGGAGCGCGGCTTCGACCAGGCGTCCGCCGAGCACTTCGGCATCGGCTTCGCGCCGCGCGACGGCGAGTCGCTGTGGCACCACCTGCGTGACCGGAAGTTCTCCCTCGACGAGGTCGTCGCGGCCGGGCTGGTGGCGGTGGGACGCGGACCCTACGACCGGTTCCGCGGCCGGCTGCTGTGGCCGATCCGCGAGACCAACAGCGAGACGATCGGCTTCGGCGCTCGCCGGATCTTCGACGACGACAAGATCGAGGCGAAGTATCTCAACACTCCCGAGACGCCGATCTACAAGAAGAGCCAGGTGCTCTACGGCGTCGACCTGGCCCGGCGCGACATGGCCCGGTCCTCACAGGCGGTGATCGTCGAGGGCTACACCGACGTGATGGCCTGCCACCTCGCCGGCGTGACGACTGCGGTCGCGACCTGCGGCACCGCGTTCGGCGACGAGCACGCGAAGGTCCTCCGCCGGCTGCTCGCCGACCACGAGGAGTTCCGCGGCGAGGTGATCTTCACTTTCGACGGCGACGCTGCCGGGCAGAAGGCCGCGCTCAAGGTGTTCCAGAGCGACGACCAGTACGTCGCGCAGACCTACGTCGCGGTCGCGCCCGACGGCATGGATCCCTGTGACCTGCGGATCAAGCAGGGCGACGCCGCCGTGCGCGAGCTGATCGCGACCCGACAGCCGCTCTACCGGTTCGTGCTCGCCAACGTCATCGCCCGCTACGACCTCGACCGGGCCGACAGCCGGGTCGACGCGCTCCGCGAGGCCGCGGGCCTGGTCGCCAGCGTCCGCGACAAGTCCAAGGTCGACGCGTTCGCCCGCGAGCTCGCCGGTTTGGTCGGCGCCGATCCAGAGGAGGCCCGGACCGAGGTCCGCCGGGCGGTCGCGCGCGGTCCGCGGTCCGACAGCCGCAGGCCTGCTCCCGCTGACGACGGGGTCGCGACCCGGCCCCGCGCCGACCTGCCCGACTTGCGCGACCCTCGTTTCGCCATCGAGCGCGAGACCCTCAAGCTCGTCCTCCAGCACCCGATCGCGATCGGCCGCACGACCGCCGAGATCGGTGCCAACGACTTCACCCACCCGACCTACCGAGCAGTGTGGGCCCTGGTCGAGGGTGCCGGCGGCTCCGCCGCCGGAGACGGCGACGAGGGTTGGGTCAACAAGATTCGCGACGGCGCGACGGATCCCGCGGTCGCGTCGGCCGTGAGTGCGCTCGCGGTCGAGCCGATCCCCGCGCAGCACGAGCCCGACGCGGCCTACGTCGCGCACTACGTCTTCCGTCTCCTCGAGCTCACCACGCTGCGGCGGATCGGGGAGCTCAAGTCGCGCCTCCAGCGCACCAACCCGGAGGAGCACACCGCCGACTACAACCGGATGTTCGGCGAGCTCGCGGCGCTCGAGCAGCACCGCCGCACGCTGCGCGACCGGATCGTCGGCGCGTGAGAGGTCGACCTCGCCCGACGTCGCTGGCCCGCGGTGAGCGGCTGCTCGCCTGGGCGGCGACCCGGGACGGCGACCCGGTCGGCGGCTCCCGAGATGCGCTCCACCTGCCCGACCGCGAGCCCGTCCGGTTGCCGTGGGAGGAGATCGCCACCGCCGAGTGGGACGCCGACGAATGCGTGCTCCGGGTGGTCGAGGTCGGCGGCTATGGCGAGGTCCGGCCCGAGCACATCCTCGCGCTGGTCGATCCCGACCGCCTGCTCTCCCTGGTCCGGGAGCGGGTCACGGCGAGCATCGTCGTGCAGCGCCACGT
The DNA here is from genome assembly GCA_963846535.1 of uncultured Actinomycetota bacterium. Lineage (GTDB taxonomy): Bacteria > Actinomycetota > Actinomycetes > Propionibacteriales > Nocardioidaceae > Nocardioides. The sequence goes on along the minus strand of CAWJWK010000002.1, from coordinate 147,105 downwards.
GTCCGTCCGCGGCCGGCTAGGTGCCCGGGTCCTGGGCCGGCGGGCGCCCGCGGGTCACGCGCCGATCGCCTGGTTCGTCGACTACGACGCCGGCCTCGAGCCGGCTGATCCGGAGGTTGCGGCGGTCGTCGAGGAAGCGCTGACCCTGGCCAGGGGCGACGTGGGGGAGTAACGGCCCACCAATTTTCATCGCCCAGAGGGCCCTTGCTAATCTGTGCGGGCTGTCCAGCGAGGCTGGGCAGCCGGTCCCCTGTAGCTCAACTGGCAGAGCATTCGGCTGTTAACCGGAGGGTTGTTGGTTCGAGTCCAACCGGGGGAGCCACCTAAGACGGCCCGTGACCTGCGAACGCAGGTCACGGGCCGTCTTGCTGCCATGCCCGTCAGGCGCGCCGCCGCTCCAGTCCGTCGAGGATGAGATCGAGTCCGAACTCGAACTCGTCGGCGAAGTCGTATCCGGGTTGCAGATAATAGGTCGTTGCCATCTCGACCATCGCCGGGTACTCCCCGGTTCCCATCAACGCCATGATCGGCTCCGCGACCTCTCCCACGGATTCGGGACCCTCGAAGGGGAGCGAGGCCTCTTGGAGCGCGAAGCCGTAGATGTAGCTGTCGATGAGCGCGTAGGCGTGGGCCGTCAACGCTGCCGAGAATCCCGCATGACGCAGGCAGGCGAGGACCGTGTCGTGGTGGCGGAGGGTCGCCGGGCCGGGGGAGGTGCGGGACTCGAGGAGTCCGATCGCCCACCGGTGTTGCTTGAGTCGATCTCGCGCCGAGCGTGCTCGCTTCCGCATCTCCTCGCGCCAGTCACCCTCGCGTTCGGGGAGTTCGATCTCTTCGAAGACGACGTCGACGAGGGCGTCGAGCAGCGCGTCCTTGCTGGCGACGTAGTAGTACACCGACATCGGCTTCGCATCCAGCGCGTTGGCGAGCGAGCGGATCGTGAGGCCTGCCAGGCCGCCTTCGTCGGCGATCTCCATCGCTGCCGTCAGCACCCGCTCCTTGCTCAGCCGCGGGCGTTTGGTGGCGATGGCGCTGTCGCGTTCAGGCATCGGGGTTCCTCCGGGCTCGACATTGTCTTTCGTACAGTGTACGGTACCGTTTCGTACATAGTACGAACGCGTGGACACGCCGATCCGGCGCTCGGGTCGCGCGACCTTCGAGGGAAGTGGCTCCGACATGCGTACCGAACACGTCCAGCAATCGGCCGTCAGCACGATGCGGGCCGTCATCCAAGACTCGTACGGCGCCGCCGACGTACTCCGCATCGAGCAGATCGGCAGGCCGGCACCCGCGCCCGAGGAGGTGCTCGTGCAGGTGCACGCGGCGGGAATCGACCGGGGCACCTGGCACCTGCTGACCGGACAGCCCTACCTGATGCGGATCATGGGCTTCGGGTTCCGTCGACCGAAGAACCGGGTGCCGGGCCTCGACGTCGCCGGCACGGTCGTCGAGGTGGGTTCCTTGGTGACGCGGTTTGCAGTCGGCGACGAGGTGTTCGGGATCAGTCGAGGTTCGTTCGCCGAGTACGCCGTCGCCCGGGAGGACAAGTTGGCGGCGAAGCCGACAAACATCACCTTCGAGGAGGCTGCTGTCGTCCCGGTGTCGGGAGGCACCGCACTTCAGGCGCTGCGCGACTCCGGACGCATCCAGTCGGGTCAGCGGGTGCTGGTCATCGGTGCTTCCGGCGGTGTCGGCAGCTACGCAGTTCAGCTCGCGAAAGCCTTCGGGGCCGAGGTTACCGGGGTCGCCAGTACCAACAAGCTGGACCTCGTGCGCTCGCTGGGCGCCGACCACGTCGTCGACTACACCCGCGAGGACTTCGCCGACGGCGGCACCCTCCAGGACCTCATCATCGACATCGGCGGCAACTCGAAGATCCGTCGGCTTCGACGCGCGCTCGCGCGCCGCGGGACTCTCGTCATCGTCGGCGGGGAGAACGGCGGACGCATCACGGGCGGTTTCGGCCGGTCACTCCGCGGGGTCGCCCTCTCGCCATTCGTCCGCCAGCGGCTCACCATGCTCGCCAGCAAGGAACAGGCGAGCGACCTTGCCCCGCTCACGGAGCTGATCGAGACGGGTCGGCTCACCCCCAGCCTGCAGCGGAGCTGTTCCCTGGATCAGGTGCCCGATGCCCTCCGCCAGCTCGAAGCCGGCAACGTGCGCGGCAAGCTCGCGGTCACCATCTGAGCACCGCCCCGAGCGTGGCTCAGATCGTGAGGTGAGCTGCGGTGGGTGAGGCAGGCGAGGCACGGGAGTGTTGCTGAACGCGGCTCCGCGGTGCCATGGTTCGAGACGAGATCGCCAGTTCTCGGGACGCACAGCACCCACGTCGATCGGCATTCTCGTAGCCGACCAGTCCCGAGATGCAGATCGAGATCGTCGAGCACGCATCAGCGACGGGCCGTCCCCAGCGCTCCGAGAGGCGTTCGGCGGGGTCGACCGGTCGACGTTGGCGCGGATCGCCGACCTGACCGAGACGGTGAGCCCGCGGCACGATCAAGACAAGCCCACGATCGTGCCGTCGTCGAGCAGGTCGATCCGGGCGGCAGCCGGCGTGGCCGGCAGCCCAGGCATCGTCATCACGTCGCCGCACACGAGGACCACGAATCCCGCTCCGGCGGACAGGCGGACCTCCCGCACGTGCAGGTCGTGACCGGTGGGCGCGCCGCGCAGCGTGGCGTCGGTCGAGAACGAGTACTGCGTCTTCGCGATGCAGACCGGGAGCCCGCCGTACCCGTCCTTCTCGAGACGTTCGAGCCGCCTCCTGGCCTTGCCGTCCCAGGTGACGATGGACGCTCCGTAGAGGCGATGAGCGAGCGTGTCCGCCTTCTCCTTCAGTGGGAGCTCGTCGGGGTAGGTGAAGGCGAACGAGGTCGGGTCGGAGCTCTCCAGCAGGTCCAGGACGCCCTTCGCCAGGTCGGTGGCGCCTGCACCGCCCTCGGCGAAGTGGGTCGCCGGAAAGGTGCGGACCCCGAGGTCGTCGACCAGCTCCACGACCCGGGACACTTCAGCGTCCGTGTCGGTCGGGAACCGGTTGAGCGCGACCACGCACGGGATGCCGTAGACCTCGCGGACGTTGCGCAGGTGTCGGGTCAGGTTCTCCATCCCGCGCTCGACGGCACCGAGGTTCTCGTGCTCGAGGGCCGGCAGTTCCACTCCGCCGTGGTACTTCAGCGCCCGGACCGTGGCCACGACGACGGCGGCGTCGGGGCGGAGTCCCGACTTGCGGCACTTGATGTCGACGAACTTCTCCGCACCGAGGTCGGCCCCGAACCCGGCCTCCGTGACGACGTAGTCGGAAAGCCGCAGCGCCGCCCGGGTGGCGATGACCGAGCTGCAGCCGTGCGCGATGTTGGCGAACGGGCCGCCGTGCACGAAAGCCGGGGTGTGCTCGAGCGTCTGCACGAGGTTGGGTGCGAGCGCGTCCCGCATCAGCACGGCCATCGCGCCGTGGGCCTCGAGCTCACGCGCCGTGACCGGCTTCTTCTCACGGGTGTAGCCGACCACGATGTCGCCGATCCGGCGCTTGAGGTCGGCCCACGACTCCGTCAGGCAGAAGATCGCCATCAGCTCGGAGGCCACAACGATGTCGAAGCCGTCCTCGCGCGGGTAGCCATTGGCCAGGCCGCCGAGGCCGACCACCACGTCCCGCAGCGCCCGGTCGTTGAGGTCGAGCACCCGCTTCCAGTCCACCGAACGCACGTCGATCCCGAGCGTGTTGCCGTGCTGGAGGTGGTTGTCGATCAGCGCCGCCAGCAGGTTGTTCGCCGCCGCCAAGGCCGCGAAGTCACCGGTGAAGTGCAGGTTGATGTCCGTCATCGGGACGACCTGGGCGTACCCGCCGCCGGCCGCGCCCCCCTTCATGCCGAACACCGGGCCCATCGACGGCTCGCGCAGGCAGGCCATCGAGCTCAACCCCAGGCCGGCCAGCGCGTCGGTCAGCCCGACCGTGGTCGTCGTCTTGCCCTCGCCTGCCGGGGTCGGGGACATCGCCGTCATCAGGATCAGCTTCCCGAGCGGTCGATCGCCGAGGGCCTGGAGGTAGCCCAGGTCCACCTTCGCCTTGTGGTGGCCGTAAGGCACCAGGTAGGCGGGGTCGATCCCCAACGCGTCCTGGGCAACCTGCACGATGGGACGCAGTGTTGCTGCGCCGGCGATCTCGATGTCTGACAGCATTGTGGACACGCCCTAGGCCCTCCCCTTCGTGACGCCCATCCGGCGCAGCAACGCCGAGCGGGTCTCGGAGTCCGGCACCGTCCGCAGGTTGGACTCCACGTTCATCCTCGCGATGGCCGACGCGGCTGTCGCCACCTCGGCGGCCGCGACCAGGTCGGACCGCAGGCCCGGCCTGGCGGCGGGGCGCAGCTGGTCGATCAGGACCAGCACCTCGATCGCCGTCTCGACCACCCGCGCCTGCGGCTCCGACGCGCTCAGCAGTGCCTCGCCGATGGCCGCGCGCCGCTCGGCGTCGGCCCCCTCGCTCCGGGGGATGGCCCAGGCATCAGCCACGACCCGGAAGGCCGCTTCGTCGTCCGCGGCCAGCTGCTGCGCCCGGACGACCAGTCGCTCCGCCCGCTCGACGAGCTCCGGGGCGTCGCAGTAGCGCGCCACCATCGCCACCAGAGCGGCGGCCTGGGACGTGCAGAGGGCCGCGACCGCGCCGCCGGCCGGGGTCGGCGTCCGGGCCGCGAGGCGGCCGAGGAAGTCGGTGACCGTGCCGGCCTCCTCGTCGCGGTCCATCAGCGCGCCAGGTCCCGAACGATCCGTTGGCTGGCGAGCTTGCCGGGCGCCCCGATCACGCAACCACCGGGGTGGGTTCCCGAGCCGCACTGGTAGTAGCCGTCGATCGGCGTGGCGTACTGGCTCCAGCCCGGCGCCGGTCGGAAGAAGTACATCTGTGGAACCAGGAACTCCCCGGCGAAGATGTTGCCCTCGGTCAGCCCCGTGCGGGTCTCGATGTCGACGGGAGTGACCACCTCGCGGTGCAGCACCAGATCGCCGAAGCCGGGGAAGTGCGACTCGAGCACGGCCTGTGCCTTGTCGCCGAAGTTGTCGCGCTCGGTCTCCCAGTCGCTTCCCTTCAGCTCGTACGGCGCGTACTGCACGAAGCAGGACATGACGTGCTTCCCGGGCGGCGCCATGTCGGGGTCGACGACCGACTGGATCGCGGCGTCGATGAACGGCCGCTCGGAGTACCAGCCGTACTTGGCCGCGTCGAAGGCGCGCTCGACGTACTCGATCGTGGGACCGACGTTGAGGAAGCCGCCGTAGTGGTCGACGGTGTCCGGCAGGGCCGGGAAGACCGGCAGGCCGTCGAGTGCGAAGTTGACCTTGGCCGAGACGCCGCGGAACTTCATCCGCCGCACGTTGTCGACCAGGTCGAGCGGGAGCTCGCGGGGCTCGACGAGGTCGAGGAAGGTCCGCCGGGGGTCCAGGGCCGAGACCACGACCGGTGCCCGGAACTCGGTTCCGTCGTCCAGCACGACGCCGACCGCGCGGCCGTTCTCGGTGAGCACTGACGAGACCGGGGCGCCGAGGCGGATCTCGGCGCCGAAGGCCTGTGCCGCCCGGGCCAGCACCTGGGTGAAGCCCCCGTTGCCGCCCTTGTGGAACGCCCACGAGCCGAGGTGGCCGTCGTGCTCACCCATCTTGTGGAACAGGAGCACCAGGGCGGAGCCCGGCGACATCGGGCCGACCTTGGAGCCGATGATCGACGACGACGCGTGGTAACCCTTGATCGCCTCGTGCTGGAAGTAGTCGTCCAACCAGTCGGCGGCGCTCCCGGTGAGCAGTCGTACGACGTCGTGCATCGTCTTCCGGTCGACTCCCTTGAGGTGGTCGACGAGCCACTTCACGTCGACGGCGTCCTCGGGGTCGCTGCCGAAGATGTTCGGCGGCGCGTTGTCGAAGAGCGGACGGACCGCCCGGCACACCTCGTCGAGGTCGTGATGGTAGCGCTCGTAGGCATCGGCGTCGCGGGACGAGTGGCGGCGGATCTCCTGCAGGTTCTGGGCGTGGTCATCGCCGAACAGCAGGTAGTCACCGTCGCCGGTCGGGTGGAACGACGACGGCATCATCAGCGGCAGGAAGCCGTGCTTCACCAGGTCGAGCTCGTGGATTATCTCCGGCCGCAGCAGGCTCAGCGCGTACGAGAACGTCGTGAACGAGAAGCCCTGGCCAATTTCGTCGACACCGAGCTCCTCGGTGATGGCAGCGCCGCCGACGACGTCGTTCTTCTCCAGCACCAGGGTGCGGAGCCCGGCCCTGCCGAGGTACGCCGCGTTGGTGAGGCCGTTGTGACCGCCGCCCACGACGATCGCGTCGAAGTCGTGCGAGCTCATGCCTTCTTCCTCTCTTCCTTTTTCCGGGGAGGATCGAAGAACGGCATCGAGGTCGTGGTGACCCGCACCGTCGTGTTGTGGTGGGCGATCGCGAGCTCGAGCCGCAGGTCGGTGCCGCCAGCCGCGAGGTCGGGGCGGACCCGGGCGATGCCGATGTGTCGCTGGAGCATGGGTGAGTACACGAAGCTCGTGCAGTAGCCGACCTCAGCGCGCTTGTCGTCGAGCACCATCGACTCGTAGGGCAGCGGGTGTTCGGACTTCGGCGGGAACAGCCCGACCTCGCGGTGGATCCGGTCCCAGTCGGCAGCATCGACGACCAGGCCGGTCGTGGCCCAGCGCGAGGTCCCGTCGATCAGCTCGCGGCGGATCGCCTCCGAGCCCACGAACCGGCGTGAGCCGTCGCGGACGCCGCGGAGCATCCAGCCGAAGCCGAGCTCCTTGGGGGTCACACAGTCCGCGTCGCTCATCGCCAGCCGGGCGTCGTGCCACTCGATGTCGACGAGCGGGAGCCCGGCCTCGATGCGCAGGGTCATCAGCGCCTCCTCCCCGAACGGGCGGATGCTGTGGCTGGCGCCGGCCTCGAGCACCGCGTCGAGTACGGCGACCGCGCTGTCGGCTTCGACAGTGATCTCGAAGCCGAGGTCGCCGGTGTAGCCGGTGCGCGACAACGTCACGGCCGCGTCGGCCACCTTGGCGGGCGCGTGCTCGAAGTAGGCCAGCGAATCTGCTTCGGGCATCAACGCAGCGAGCACGGCCCGCGATCGCGGCCCCTGTACGGCGAGCATGCCGTAGGCCCCGGACACGTCCTCGAGGTGCACCCGCAATCCGGACGCCAGTTCCTGGAACCACGAGAGCGTCGGCCGGCCCGCGGTGAGCAGGAAGTCGTCGGCGGCGTGACGGAACGCCACGCCGTCGTGCATCACGAAGCCGCGGTCGTCGCACCAGGCCGTGTACTGCGCCTGCCCGGGTCGGCACGCGCGAATGTCCCTCGCCAATGCGCCGGACAGGAGGCGCTCGGCGTCAGGTCCGGTGATGCGGTACTTGTACAGCGGCGACGTGTCGAAGACGCCGACCGCGTTGCGCACCGCGAAGTACTCGTGCTTCGGCGCGGGGGTGTAGCGGAGCGCGGACAGCTGTCCCTGCCAGTGGGTGTAGAGACCCTGGGAGTTGAGCCCGCTCAGTCGTGGGTGGAACGGCGTGGTCGTGATCATCGTGACCCAGGCTAGTCGCTACTGACCTGGGAGTCAGTAGTCCACCGGGGGTTTCGAGGCTCCTCGCTGCACTCGTCGCATCTCAACCGCAGGTGGTAGCGAATCCGAGTCGGTCGAGGACCCACGCGTAGATCTCGGCCTCGTACCCGAGGTGGGCGAACCGACCCGCGGGACCGACGTGGGCGCCGGCGCCAGTCTCCGCCCGGAAGAGGCACCGCGGTGACCACCCGGGATCGGTCTCGCGCAGCCGGGCGACCCACTTGGCGGGCTCGAAGACCATCACCCGGGGGTCGTGCAGCGCACCGGTCACGAGCAGGTCGGGACGGGAGCCGCTCGGCGGGTTGTCGTACGGCGAGTAGGCCAGCATCCAGTCGAAGTCGTCCCGTCGGCGCGGGTCGCCCCACTCGTCCCACTCCGTGACGGTCAACGGGATCGAGGCGTCGAACATCGTGCTCACCACGTCGACGAAGGGCACCTCGGCGATCACGGCGCGCCAGCGATCCGGGCGCTGGCTGAACACCGCGCCCTGCAACAGTCCGCCGGCGCTCAGCCCACGGGTGGCGAGCCGGTCACCGTCGACGAGCCCGGCCAGCCCGTCGGCCACGGCGGCGTAGTCGCTGAACGTGTGCTGCTTGTGCTCCAGCCGCCCCTGCAGCCACCACCGCCGGCCACCCTCGCCGCCACCCCGCACGTGAGCGTGCGCGTAGACCACACCTCGGTCCAGCAGCGAGGGGATCGCAGGATCCCACTCCTGGTCGGGGTAGACCGCCTCGTAGGCGCCGTACCCGTAGAGCAGCGCCGGCGCGGTGCCGTCGAGCGGCGTGTCGCGGTGGCGCACCAGCGTGACCGGGACGTCGGTGCCGTCGGGCGCCGGGAAGGTCCGCCGCTCGCAGACGTACGACGACGCGTCGTGGCCGGGAGCCTCGCGCCGGAGCAGCTCGGTGCGCTCGCCGGTGCGCAGGTCGACGCCCGACCAGACGGGCGGCTCGACGTAGGACTGGTCCTCGACGGTCACCGCTGCGGCGTCGTACTCGGTGTTGGGACCGATCAACACGCCGCCGCACTCGAAGGCCGACTCGATCACGAGCCCGTCGCTCTCGAGGGCGTCCAGTGACAGCACCCGCAGTCGGTGCTCGGTCCCGGACCGGAAGCTGAGCACGGCGTGGCCGGCGAACCCGTCCACCCGCTCGACGCGCTCGTCGGGCCGCCCCGCCCGAGCGGGCGCCCAGGACGTGTGGTCCTGGTGCGCGTCACGGGGCACGGGGCAGCGGGCGAGCCGGAACTCGGTGGCGCCGTCGTTGGTGACCAGCAGGAGCGTCTCCGCGCCGTCCGGAAGGACGACGTGCTCCGCGTGGTACTCGATGCCCGGCCGGCGGCCGCCGACCGAGCGCGGCGGCGAGGTCGGAGACTTGGCGTCGACCACCCACACCTCCCGGGTGTCGCGGCTCTCCGCCCAGATCACGATCAGGGCGCCGCTGCGCGTCGCTCGCAAGTTCAGCTCGAAACGCTCGTCCGGTTCCTCGAGGACGAGCACGTCGTCGGCGACCGGGGTGCCGAGTGCGTGCCGCCACACCTGGAACGGGCGGTACGCGTCGTCGTGGACCGTGTAGAGGAAGTGGTCCGACCCGCCGCTCCAAGCGCCGCCGTAGTAGGTGCGCGGTGCCGTTTCCGGGAGGTCCGTGCCGGTGTCGAGGTCGCGGAACCGCAGCTCGTAGACCTCGTCGCCGGTGCGGTCCACCGAGTAGGCCAGCCAGCGCTGGTCTGGGCTGACCAGTGCGAACCCGAGCTCGACGTAGCCGGAGTCGTCGGCCAGGTCATTGACGTCGAGGAGCACCTCGTGTCCCGAGATGTCAGCATCGGAATCGCGCATTTCACGCAACAACTGTGGGTGTTCTCTTCCGGCTGGCAGAGCCGTGTAGTAGGAACAGCCATGGAGTCGCCAACTGACTGTCCGGTCAGTAGTGGGGACTCTGCCCAACATCTCGGACCGCAGGGTCTCGACGAGGGAGTGCAGATGTCCGGTGGCGGTGTCGTACCAGAGTCGCTCGGCCTGGAGATGGGCGAGCAGCACCGGATCGTCGGTGCGGCGCATCCAGTGGTAGGGATCGGCGCGCACGACGCCGTGCTGGACGTGCTCGTGCGGCTCGCGCGGCGCCTGCGGCGGGCTGGGCGGGTTGGTCACAGGGGGCACCGTAGCCCCGTCCGACGATGGGTGGCGGCCGGCGCTGCCCTCACCGTGAGCCTGCTGCTGGCGACGGTCGGGGCGTCCTCGCTGCAGCCGGCCGGGGCGGCGGAGGACGAGCCGGTGACGTTCACCGTGGCGTTCCTGGACGAGGTCGACTCGTTCAACCCGTTCAACGGCTACCAGGCGACGTCGTACGAGATGTGGGCGCTGATGTACGACTACCTGGTCGGCTACTCGATGGAGGACATGTCGCCGGCGCCCGCCCTCGCGACGTCGTGGGAGACCTCCGAGGACGGCCTGACCTGGACCTTCGACGTCCGTGAGGGTGTCGACTGGTCCGACGGTGAGCCGCTGACCGCCGGCGACATCGCCTACACCTACAACCGCGTCCTCGACGGCGGTCCCGAGTCCGGCAACTTTGGCACCTACCTGACGTCCGTAGAGACGATCACGGCGCCGGACGACACGACGGTCGTGCTCGAGCTCTCCAAGCCGAACGCCGTGCTGCCGCTGTTGCCGATCCCGATCCTCCCCGAGCACGTCTGGTCCGACGTGCCTGAGGACGAGGTGAAGTCCTATCGCAACGAGCCCGACGACGGCGACGCCGTGGTGGGCTCCGGGCCGTTCCGGCTGGTGGAGGGCACGGCGGGCGGCTCGACGTACATCTTCGAGGCCAATCCCGACTACTACGGCGGCACGCCGCACGTCGACCGGGTGGCCTACCGGGTCTACAAGAGCGAGGACCCCGCCATCCAAGCGATCATCAAGGGCGAGGTCGACTTCGTCGACGACATCAGCCCCATCCAGGTCGAGTCGCTGCAGGGGCGCGACGGCATCCACGCCCAGAACGGCGTCTCGCCGTACTTCGAGGAGATCGCCTTCAACGTCGGCGCGGTCGATCCCGAGAGCGGTGAGCCGCTCGGCGACGGCAACCCGGCATTGGAGGACCCGGACTTCAGGCACGCCCTCGGTTTCGCGCTGGACATCGACCGGCTGGTCGAGGCTGCCTACCAGGGTGCTGGGGTCCCGGGCGACTCCTTCATCCCCACTGCCTACGAGACCTTCCGGTGGGAGCCGCCCGAGGACGAGGCGTTCACGTTCGACCTCGACCGCGCCGGTGAGCTGTTGGACGAGGCGGGCTACGGGGTCGGTTCCAACGGGCTCCGCACCATGCCCGACGGCAGCGAGATCGGCACCCTTCGGCTGTTCGCCCGCACGGAGGAGGAGCGGTCGCAGACCATCATGGAGTTCTTCCAGGAGTGGCTGGCCGAGATCGGCATCGAGTCCGAGGTCAGCGTGATGGAGAGCAACCAGCTCACCGATGTCGTCCTCGAGGGCAACTTCGACGCCTTCCACTGGGGCTGGTACGTCGAGCCCGACCCGGACTCCATCCTCTCGGTCTTCCTCTGCGACGCCCGTGGCGGCTCCTCCGACTCGTGGTACTGCAACGAGGAGTTCGACGAGCTCTACGCGTCCCAGAACGCCGAGGTCGACGACGCGAAGCGCATCGAGACGATCAAGGAGATGCAGGAGATCATCTTCCGCGACTCGCCCTACCTCGTCACGGCGTACACGACGACCGGACAGGCGGTCCGCACCGATCGGTTCGCGTGCTTCCAGCCGCAGCCGGATCCCGACGGGGTCCTGCTGGTGCAGTACGGCGCGTTCAACTACACGTTGCTCCGCCCGGCCGATGAGGCGGGGGACTGCGACGGCATCGAGTCCGCCGTCCGCGCGTCCTCCTCGTCGGGTGAGGACGAGGACGGCAACGCGCTGCTGATCGTCGGCGGTGTTGTCCTCGCCGTGCTGATGGTCGGCGGCGGGGTGGTCGCGCTCCGCCGGCGGTCCACGACGGACGCCCGGGAGTGAGGCCTTGACGACGCTCGCGGCGTCCGCAAGCGAGGCAGCCGCCGAGCCTTCGGTACGCCGGCGCAGCTATGGGCGCTACGTTCTCGGCAAGGCGCTGGGCGCGCTCGGAAGCCTGGGCTTCGTCCTGGTCGTCAACTTCTTCCTGTTCCGGGTGCTGCCCGGTGACCCCGCGCGGAGCCTGACCCGGGGACGCGTGGTCAGCAAGGAGCAGCTCGACCTCTTCCGCGAGCAGTACGGGCTCGACCAGCCGTTGCCCCAGCAGTTCCTGACGTACCTGACGAACACGGTCCAGGGCGACCTGGGCGTGTCCATCCGCTACAACGTGCCGGTCTCGGAGCTCATCGTCGACCGGATGTGGCCGACGATCGCGCTCGTCGGGCTCTCCACCGTCCTGGCGACCCTGATCGGGGTTTACCTCGGCATGCTGAGCGCCTGGCGGCGCGGAGGGGGCTTCGACAAGTTCTCGACCGGCTCCACCCTCACCCTCTACGCGATGCCCGAGTGGTGGCTGGGCCTGATGCTCATCGCCGGGCTGTCCGTGGGAGCCGGTCCGCTGCCCGGCATCTTCCCGACCGGTGGGCTGAACTCCATCGACGCCGATCCGTCGAGCATCAGCGGGCTGCTCGACTCACTGTGGCACCTGACCCTGCCGGTGCTCACGCTCACGCTCGCCTATCTCGCGGAGTACTCCCTCATCATGAGGTCGTCGCTCCTCGACGAGCTGGGCGAGGACTACCTGATCACCGCGCGCGCCAAGGGTCTTCGCGACGTGATGGTCCGCCGCCGGCACGCCGTACCGAACGCGCTGCTGCCGACCACCACCCTGGCCGCGCTCAACATCGGCTTCGTCGTGTCGGGAGCGATCACGATCGAGACGATCTTCTCGATCCCGGGCCTCGGCCTGCTGTCCTACGAGGCGCTGTCGATCCCCGACTACGACGTGCTGCAGGGCACCTTCCTGCTGGCATCGGGTGCCGTGATCGGCGCGAACTTCGTGGCGAACCTGATCTACGGCGTCCTCGACCCGCGGGTGCGCACGTGAGCTCCCCAGCGAGTACGGCGCCGCGGTCGGCCCGCCAGATCGCCCGCCGCCGGCGGGCGGAGGCATGGCGCCGCAACTGGAAGCTCTTCCGCGGGCACCGCGCGGGCATGGTCGGGCTGGTCATCCTGGGCGCCTTCGTGGTCATCGCACTCGGCGCCCCACTGCTGGCCGACGGTGAAGGGCTCAAGGGGATCAACGCGACCGGCGGCGTGCTGGAGGGCCCGTCGGGGGAGTTCTGGCTCGGGACCGACCAGAGCGGCCGGTCCGTGCTGACGCTGCTCATCTGGGGCGCCCGGATCTCGCTCCTGGTCGGGCTCCTCGCCACCGCGATCTCGATGCTCATCGGCACCGTGATCGGGCTGGTATCGGGGTTCTTCGAGGGCTGGACCGCTCGGCTGCTGTTCCGGCTGACCGAGTGGTTCCTGGTCATCCCGTTCCTGCCGCTGGCGATCATCCTCGCGGTCGTGCTGGGCCGCTCCCTGCTCAACATCGCCATCGTCATCGGGGTCACCAGCTGGCCGGCCACTGCTCTGCTCATCCGCAGCCAGACCCTGACGGTCAAGGAGCGTCCCTACCTCGAACGGGCGCGGGTGCTAGGCGCCGGACGTTGGCACCAGATGACCCGGCACGTGCTGCCGAACGTGATGCCGATGGTCTTCGCCAACACGACCCTGACGGTGGCGGTGGCGATCCTTTCGGAGACGACGCTGAGCTTCCTGGGCCTGGGCGACCCGTCCCGCGTGTCGTGGGGATCGATGCTCGAGGGCGCGTTCAACGTCGGAGCGATGACGACCGGGGCGTGGTGGTACATCGTGCCGCCCGGGATCTGTGTCGTCCTCGTGGTGCTGTCCTTCACGCTGATCGGTCAGGCGCTGGAAGAGGTCTTCAACCCCCGGCTGCGGAGGCGCTGATGGAGCATCTCCTCGAGCTCCGCGGGCTGGGCGTCTCGTACCGGACCGGCGAGGGACTGCTGCCCGCCGTACGCGGCGTCGACCTCGTCGTCGACGCGGGAGAGGTGGTCGGCATCGCTGGGGAGTCCGGCTGCGGGAAGTCCACCCTGGCGAGCACGGTGCTGCGGCTCCAACCGACGGACGCGGTGGTGGAGGGCGAGGTGCTCGTCTCGGGGCGCGACGTGCTGACGATGGGGTGGGGCGACCTGCGCGCGCTGCGCTGGGCCGAGGCCGCGATCGTCTTCCAGGGAGCGCTGCACTCGCTGAACCCGGTGCGCAGGATCGAGACCCAGATCGCCGAGCCGATCCGCCTGCACGAGCCCGACCTCCCCTCCGCCGACGTGAGCGCCCGGGTCGGCGAGCTCCTCGAGCAGGTCGGCCTGCCGGCTGCGCGGTCGCGGGTCTATCCCCACCAGCTGTCGGGAGGCCAGCGGCAGCGGGTGATGATCGCGATGGCCCTGGCCTGCCGGCCGCAGCTCATCATCGCCGACGAGCCGACCACCGCCCTCGACGTGATGGTCCAGGCCCAGATCCTCGACCTGATCTCCGGCCTGGTGAAGGACCTGGGAGTGGGCCTGATGATCATCAGTCACGACCTGTCGGTGCTCGCCGACGTCTGCGACCGGGTGGCCGTGATGTACGCCGGCCGCGTCGTCGAGTGCGGTACCGCCGAACAGGTGTTCACCGCTCCGGCGCACCCGTACGCGCAGGCGCTGTCGCGTGCTTTCCCGCGAGTGGGCGACGCGACGGCCAGGTACGCGCCGGCCGGTCTCGCCGGGGACCCGCCCGACCCGCACGCGCTGCCGTCGGGCTGCTCGTTCGCGCCGAGGTGCGAGCGGGTGATCGACGCCTGCACGGTCGAGGAACCGCCGTTGCTGCAGGTCGGTGGCCGTCTGGCGGCCTGCATCCGGGTGGGCACGCCGCCGGTTGAGGTGCGAGGCGCGCCAGCGCCGAGCCTCGAGACCAAGGCCCACGAAGCATGAACGACGCACCGCTGCTGGATGCAGCCGGGGTCGGCGTCGAGTTCACGACCCGGGCCGGCACCGTGGCGACCGCCCTCGACGGCGTTGATGTCCAGGTGCGGTCGGGCGAGATCCTGGCGCTGGTCGGCGAGTCCGGCTCGGGCAAGACCACCCTTGCCCGGACGTTGGTCGGCCTGCAGCGCCCGACCGCGGGGGAGGTGCGGTTCGAGGGCGAGCCCCTGGCCTACTCGGGCCGGGCGCTGCGTCGGCTGCGCAGCGAGGTGCAGATGGTGCTGCAGGACGCGGCCGGATCGCTCAACCCCCGCCAGACGGTCTACGAGTCCGTGGCCGAGGGCATCCGGCTGCACCGGCGAGTGGCGTCCGACCCCGAGGGCCGCAACGAGGCGGAGCTGGTGGCCGCGGCGCTCGCCGAGGCGGGGCTCCGGCCGCCCGAGCGGGTCTTCCTGCGCTACCCGCACGAGCTGTCCGGAGGGCAGAAGCAGCGGGTGCTGATCGCCGGGGCGCTGGCGCTGCGGCCCCGGCTGCTGGTCGCCGACGAGCCGGTGTCGTCGCTCGACGCCTCGATCCGCGGGGAGATCCTGGCGCTGCTGCTGAGCCTTCGAGACTCCCTCGGGCTTGGGATCGTCGTGGTGACCCACGACCTGGGACTGGCCTGGAACATCGCCGACCGGATCGCGGTCATGTACCTCGGCCGGGTCGTGGAGTGCGGTACGACGGAGGAGGTGCTCGAGTCAGCGCGGCACCCCTACACGCAGGCGCTGCTCTCCGTGGTGCCCGAGATCGAGCGGCTCGCTCCGGTGGTGCTGACGGGCGAGGTGCCCGACCCGACCCGGATCCCCGGTGGCTGCCGGTTCCACCCGCGCTGTCCGGCATTCGCCGACGGCACGGCGACCGCGGCAGGGATCGAGGACAGCTGTCGGACGACGCCGCTCCCGGTGCTGGCCGCGACAGGCAACCATCGTGTGGCCTGCCATCTGGCGGCCGCCGCTGACTCGTGAGACGATTCCACTACTGACTCGTGAATCAGTAAGGAGCTGCCAGGTGCAGGAGGCACTGCCCCGGGAGATGTACGTCGACGAGGCCGCTTGGCGCGTCGAGCGGGAGGCCGTGCTCTACGGCGAGTGGTTCTGCGTCGGACGCCTGGACCGGCTCGGCCTGGCCGAGCCGTCGCGAGTCGTCACTGTCGACGTCGCCGGCGAGTCCGTGCTGGTCACCAGCGACGAGCACCAGGTCCTGCACGCGGCGTACAACGTCTGCCGGCACCGAGGCAGTCAGATCCTGCCGGCCCTGTCGCCGGGCGGCCCACCTGATGTGTGCCAGGCCTCGGCATTGCGTTGCCCGTACCACTCCTGGACCTACGGCCTCGATGGCCGGCTGCTGAAGGCGCCGCACGCCGACGTTGGCGACACCGCGGCGTTCTCACTCAACCCGGTCGGCGTCGACAGCTGGGGCGGCTTCGTGTTCGTGCACCTCTCGCCGGAACAGGCAGCACCGCTCGCCGAGTCGGTGGCGCACGCCGCCGGCACCCTCGCCAACTACGGCCTGGCGGACCTCGTGGTGGGCGCGACGTTCGGCTACGACGTGGCGGCCAACTACAAGGTCCTCCTCGAGAACTACAACGAGTGCTACCACTGCGGACCGGTGCACCCCGAGCTGTCACGGCTGGTGCCGTCGTTCGCCGGTGGGGGCAGCGACCTCGACTGGGAGAAGGGCATCCCGCACCGCGAGGGCGCCTGGACGTTCACGACCACGGGCACCACCACGCGCACGCCGCTGCCGGGACTGGACGACGACGAGCGCATCCGGCACAAGGGTGACCTGGTCTACCCCAACCTGATGATCTCGGCCTCGGCCGACCACGTGGCCGCGTTCGTGCTGCTGCCCGACGCCCCCGACCACACCACCGTCGAGTGCTCGCTCCTCTTCGCCGCCGACGCGGTCGCTGGGTCCGGCTTCGATCCGAGCGACGCCGGCGACCTCTGGGACCTGGTCAACCGGCAGGACTGGGCGGTCTGCGAGTCGGTGCAACGCGGCATGACCTCGCGCAGCTACCAGCACGGATGGTTCGCGCCGATGGAGGACGACAGCCTCGACATCAGGCGCTGGCTGCTGCCGCGGCTGGGCACGGACGAGGACGGAGTCTCGTGAGCACGCGGGTCGACTACGTCGTCGCCGGGCTGGGTGCCCTCGGCTCCGCGGCTGCCTACGAGCTGGCGAGCCGCGGACACAGCGTCGTGGGGCTGGAGCGGTTCGAGCTCGGCCACACCCGCGGCGCCAGCCACGACTCCAGCCGGATCCTGCGGCACAGCTACCACACGCCGTCGTACGTGCGGCTGACGCAGGACGCGTACGCCGACTGGGCCCGACTCGAGCAGGCCAGCGGTCGCAGCCTGGTCACGAAGGTCGGCGGCCTCGACCTGTTCCCGCCCCACGCGGCGATCCCGCCCGTCGACTACGTCGACTCGCTCAGGGAGGTCGGCATCGAGCACGAGGTGCTCGACGCGAGGGCGGTGGCCGCCCGCTGGCCGCAGTTCGACGTGGCGAGTGACGTGATGGCGCTCTACCAACGCGATGCCGCCATCGTCCCGGCTGCACTGGGCACCCGGACGATGCAGGAGCAGGCGGCGAAGCTCGGCGCCGACCTGCGGCCGCACAGCGCGGTGACCGGCGTGGAGGACCGGTCGGACGGGATCGAGGTCGCAACCGCGGACGGCACGATCCGCTGTCGTGGGCTCGTGGTCTGTGCGGACGCCTGGGTCAACGACGTCCTCGGTCATCTCGGAGTGAAGGTGCCGGTCGAGGTCACGCTCGAGCAGGTCACCTACTTCCGGCCCGCGGACCCGGCCCGCTTCGCGCCGGCGCGGATGCCGCTGTGGATCTGGATGGACGACCCGTCCTTCTACGGCTTCCCGAGCTACGGCGAGTCGACGGTCAAGGCCGCCCAGGACTGCGGCGGTCCCACCGTCGACCCCGAGGACCGGACGTCGGAGCCTGATCCCGCCATGGAGCAGCGGCTCGCATCGTTCGTGGCCGAGCTGCTGCCGGGCAGCGGTGAGGCGGTGCGCTCGTCACGCTGCCAGTACACGCTGACCCCCGATCGCGACTTCGTGATCGCACCGGTGCCAGGACACGAGTCCGTGGTGGTCGGCCTCGGCGCCGCGCACGGGTTCAAGTTCGCGCCGACGTTCGGCCGGCTGCTCGCCGACCTCGTCGTCGACGCTGGCACTGCCACGGATGTCACGGACTTCCGGCTGGACCGCCCGGCCCTGACCGATCCCGCCTACGCCGCCCACTGGTTGGTGTGACATGCGATTGCCGGATTCAGCCTCAGGAGAGGTGGGACTCCTCGATGCCGAGTTCGCGGGCCACCGTCTCGGCCACCCAGCCACGCAGCTGCTCCCGGGTGATCGTGCGGTAGACGAGCGCGGCCACGCAGAGACCGTCGATCAACGCGGAGACGCGAGCCACCGTGTCGTCCGGGTCGGGGCACGTGAACGATCCGTCCGCGACGCCCTCGTCGACCATCGCGAGCAGCACCTCGCACCAGCGCAGCTCCATCCGTCGGAGCACCTTGCGGATCCCCGGCTCGCGCTGGGCCAGCGCCCAGGCGTCGATCCAGATCCGCCAGCCCCTGGCCGCACCGGTCGGTCCGTAGGAGCGCAGCGCCCGCCGCAGCTTGTCGACCGGGTCGGTGCCGGCGGCGACGGCCTTGTCCAGCCGGGCCAGGTCGCGCTCGACGGCGTACGCGAACGCTTCGGCGACCAGCGCGTCCTTGGTGCCGAAGTGGTAGAAGATCAGCGCCGGGCTCACGTTCAGCGCCTTCGCGACGTCGGTGACCCGGGTCGCCTCGAGTCCGATCCGGTCCACGGTCTCGGTGGTCGACGCGAGGATCTCGTCGCGGCGCAGCTCGACGCTCCGTCGACTGCGGGGCCGGCTCCCGGTCACGCTCCACCGCACATGGATCGCAGCATAGAACCCGCCCCGCCCGTTCCGCCGAAGGAGGCACCATGACCGCCGAGACCGCCGTCGACCCGATGGAGGTCGTGCGCCAGGCAGCACCCATGGAGGGTGAGCCGGTGCTGATGATGCCGGCCGAGGCGTACACCTCGCTCGAGGTGCTGGCGTGGGAGCGGCGGCACCTGTTCGCGGGCAGCTGGACCTGCCTGGGCCGGGCCGCCGACCTGTTCCCCGAGGGCGACCGGCCGGTGCGGCAGCGAGCGATGGTGGTCGGAGACATCCGGAGCCTGGTGATGCGCGACGGGGACACCGTGCGGATGTTCGCCAACACCTGTCGGCACCGGGGGCACGAGCTGCTGCCCGACGACGGCACGTCGGACCGGCGCAAGCTCACCTGCCCCTACCACGGCTGGACCTACGACCTCGGTGGCCGGCTCGTCGGCGCCCCCGGGTTCCGCGACGTCGAGAGCTTCGATCTCGCCGACCACGGTCTGGTCGAGCTGCCGGTGCGGGTCTGGCAGGGGTGGGTCTTCGGGCACGCGCTGCATCCGTCCGGGTCGCCCGACGTGCCGCCGTTCGACGCGCACCTCGGCGCCCTCGACACGGTGCTGGCGCCGTACGCCGTCGGGACGCTCGTGGTCGGTGACCGGCACACGTACCAGGTCGCGGCCAACTGGAAGGTGATCGCGGAGAACTATCACGAGTGCTATCACTGTCCGCTCATCCACCCGGAGCTGTGCCAGGTCAGCCCGCCGACGTCGGGGGACAACTACGACCTACCGGGCGGCTGGGTCGGTGGCTCGATGGATCTCCGCGACGGGATGCGCACCATGTCGCTGACCGGCGAGCTGGCCTCGACACCGCTGCCCGGAGCGCCACCGACGGCGGTGGAGTACCTGCACCTGCTGCCCAACCTCCTGGTCTCGGCGCACCCGGACTACGTGATGACCCACCGGATGATGCCGCTGACGCCGGAGACGACCTGGGTGGAGTGCTCCTGGCTGGTGCTGCCCGGCCCGGACGGCTCGGTGCCGGACCCCGCCGGCGCCGTGGAGTTCTGGGACATCACCAACAAGCAGGACTGGGCGGCCTGCGAGTCGGTGCAGCGCGGGCTGGCCAGCCCGCACTTCACCCCCGGCCCGTTCTCGCCCAGCGAGGACGCAGTGGCCCGGATGGTGTCGATGATCGGCAGGGCTTACCGCACCGGCCGGCTGGTTCCGCCCACTGGCGGTTGAGGTGCGACGAGCGGAGCGAGGAGCCTCGAAACCACGACAGGCACTGGTTTTCGCGCTCGTCGTCGCCGGGCTGATCGTCATCGACGCGCCGGCGGCACTCCCGACGCCCGCGGAGCGGCACGATGTAGAGGTGGGCGATCTGACCCTGACGCCCTGCAAGGTCGTGAGGCGTGCGCTGTGCGGCAGCATCCGGCGCCCGTGGGAACCGGGTGACCCGTCGGAGGGCCGGGTGAGGGTCGGCTTCGCTTTCGTGCCGGCTCGGCAACAGCCGGCGATCGACACGCTGGTGCCGCACGAAGGCGGCCCCGGTTACAGCACCACGGGCACGGGTGCCGACTACGCCTCGATGTACGGCCCCCTGCTCGACCGACGCAACCTGCTGCTCGTCGATCAGCGCGGCACCGGCCTCTCACAGCCGCTGCGCTGCCCCGACCTGCAGGTCCTGGTGCTGCCGTACCACGTGGCGGCGGGTCGGTGTGGTCGCTCGCTCGGGGATCGCGCCGACGACTATGGCACCGCGCTGGCAGCGGACGACGTCGCCGCGGTGATCGCCCGGCTGGGTCTCGGCCCCGTCTCTCTGTACGGCGACTCCTACGGCACCTTCTTCACCCAGGTCTTCGCCGGGAGGCACCCAGACCTGGTGCGCAGCATCGTGCTCGACAGTGCCTATCCGACGTTCGGCGAGTCGGCGTTCTACCCGACCCAGGCACCGGCCATGCGGTCGGCGTTCGCGAAGGTCTGCCGACGGTCGGCGGCGTGCCGGTCGGCGGGACGCGGGTTCCTGCCCACTCTGCGCACGGTGCTCCGCCGAGTGCGGGAACGGCCGTGGCGGGGCACTTCTCACGACGCCGAGGGAACGATTGCCGAGGTGACGATCGACGGCGCGGCTCTGACGGCAGTGGCGTTCGGGGCGACGTACGCGCCCGCGTTCTACCGCGAGTTGACCGCCGCCCTCCGCTCCGGCCTGCGCGGCGACCGCGCGCCCTTGCTGCGCCTGGCCGCCGAGGCGGTCGGCGGGAGCTCTGACGCCGGGCCGGCCAGATACTACAGCGAGGGCCTGGACGCGGCCGTTGCCTGCCACGACTACCCCCAGCTCTACGACATGACCGCGTCACCCGGGCCGGTGCGGGAGCGGCAGCTCGACCGCGCCCTGGCGGCGCGCAACCATTCCCACCCCCGCACCTACGGGCCCTTCACCGTCCGGGAGTACGCCGCCTCCGACTGGCAGACGCTCGACTGGTGCACCCGGTGGCCGGTGGCGGCGCCCGACAACCCGGCCGGGCCGATCCATCCGTCGGTCGGCTACCCCGACGTACCGGTGCTGGTGCTCAGCGGCGAGCTCGATTCGATCACCACGGCGGCCGAGGGCGACCTGGTGGCCGGCCAATTCCCGGACGCCCAGCACGTCGTCGTCCGCAACAGTTTCCACGTCACCGCCGTGGGGGACCGCGACGATTGCGCCGAACTCATCCTGCGGGTGTTCGTGCGCTCGCCGGGCCCGGTCGGGTCCGTGGCGAGCTGCGCGGACGACGTCGACCCGGTGCGCGCGCTGGGGACGGTGCCCCGGACGTTCGCCGACATCACGCCCGCGCGGTCACGGCGGGCGCTGCCGCTGAGGCTCCGGCGCGCGGGCCCGGCCGCGGCACTGACCGTCGTGGACGTCGTTGACCGATGGTGGAACAACTACTCGGGAAGGGGCGTCGGCCTGCGCGGCGGCACGTTCAGCTACACCGGCAACGACGTCGTGAAGCTGCGCCTCGAGCGCTACCGCCTGCTCCAGGGCCTGGCCGTCTCCGGGCACGCCACCTGGGACCGCGACCGGCACCGGATGACCGTGGACCTCTCGTTGAGGGACGCCCGGCACGGGCGGTTGCGCGGGAGCTGGGACACCCGGGCTGACGGTGCCGACGCCGTGCTGAGGGGGGTGGTCGGAGGCCACCGAGTGCGGCTGAGGTTCCCGGCTCCCTAGGTCCGCGGCCGCCTCATCACTCAGTCCTCGATCTTCGCCTCGCCGTGCCGCCTCATCGCATCGAGACCGTCCGTCATGGCCTCCAACATCTCGGCCGGGTGGCCGACCCAGTCGTCGAGCTCGCCCACGACGCGCAGTGGCTCGCGGCTGCGAAAGGACTGCGTCGGATTCCCCGGGAACCTCTTGTCGGTGACGTTGGGGTCGTCCTCGAAGTCGCCCGTCGGCTCGACTAAGTAGACCCTCCCGCGGCTGTCGCCCGACGCGAGCTCAGCGCCCCAGACCGCGGCGTCGAGGGTCGCCGTGAAGTAGACGTAGTTCATCACCCTGCCGTCCTCGAAGTTCGACTCCCGGCCGCGCACCAGCATCTCGCCCACGGCGAGCTCCGCCTTCGTGCCGTGCAGGTACACCCCGGCCTTGTAAACCTCGAACGGCACCGGACCACTGGTCTCGCTCATGCACCGACCCTAGTTGCCGCGGCTGGACGCACGCGGGCACGGCGGGCGCGATAGCACCAGTCCCGGGGGTTCCCGCTCGGTATCGTGCCTCACGACAGTCGAGAGCCACCTCACTGTCGGGAGAGAACATGAAGCAGGACAGCAAGGTCTCGAGGCGCGGCCTGTTCGGTGCCGGACTGAGTGCGGGGGCGATCGCGGCCCTGGGTGGCCCGACGGTGGCCAACGCCGCGCCGTCCGCCGCTCGCGCCCCTGAGTACCGCGCGATCAGGATGGCGATGCACGTCCACTCCTCGTTCAGCGAGGGCGGGAGCGGCGTTGGGGGTGGCGGCGGCGCGAGCATGATGGCCCAGCTGGAGGCCGCCCGGAGCGTAGGCGTCGACGTCGTGTGGTGGACCGATCATGACTGGCGGATGCAGGCTTACGGCTACTACGACGGCATCGCCTTCGACGGCACCGCCGAGGGCGGTGGACTCCAGTGGATCCCTCAGGACGAGGGGACGGTGATCGGCGCGACGTACGACTTCGTCAGCGAGCCGCGCAGCCCTGACGAGCCCGGCCGGGCGCTCCAGGTAACCGCCGGCGGGACCGGTCCCGAATGGTCCGGGTCCTACCTCTTTGCGAAGGGTGGGAACGCCTTCTACTCGACGAACATCTCCGACACCACCGTCACGGTCGACGTGCTCGCGGAAGCGGTCGGGCCCGACGCGGCCCTGGTCGTCCAGGTGGAGACGTCCTACCGCCCGGCGACGGGTGGCCGTCCCGCCGGTGTCTACACGCTGGACTACCGCGTGGGATCCGAGCCGGGCCGACGCCTCAACGGGCCACTGGCCGGCGTGGTCGAGGTCGCCCCCGAGGATGGCTGGCAGACGCTGACTCTGCGGATGATCGATGATGTGCGGGCGTTCTGGCCGGACCTGGTCGCGGAGGACTCGGGTCTGGCAAGGCTGCGGTTCGGGGTGCAGTCCCGCAACGGTGCTGTCGGGTCAGGGTTCTTCGACCACCTTGTCTTCAGCCGCACTCGCGACCAGCTCGAGTGGCCGGTTCAGACCCAGCGGGACCTGATGGGACGACTCGCCCCGGCCTACCCGGAGATCACCCAGATCATCGCCACCGAGCTGTCGATGATCCGGCACCTCAATGTCTTCATGGACGACATCGAGTTGTACACCTACCCGCCCGTCGGAAGAGCTCCTGTGCTCGACAACTCCGTTGCCGCAGCGGAGAAGGCCATCCGGTGGTATCACGACCGTGGCGCGCTGGTGCAGTACAACCACCCGTACCTGAAGGCCGCCGCGCTGGTGCGGACCAGAGCTCTCGGAGCCGACCTCATGGAGCTGGCGAACGCCGAGGGAGACTTCGTCCTCACCCGGAACCGGATCGCGCTGTTCGACGTCGCGGCCCGCAACGCGATCTTCCTGACCGCGACGAGCCAGATCGATGACCACGAGGGGCGCGACTGGGCCGAGAAGCCACACCTGTTCCTCACTTCCGTCTGGGCGAAGTCGACTGCGACGCGCGACCTGCTGGCATCGCTCGCGGCCGGCCGGGCCTGGTGCCACCAGGAGGCCCGCTGGCCAGGCGGCCGCCTCGACCTTCGTGCCCGCGGAGGTTCCGTCATGGGACAGGTGCTGCGCACCCGGGCTCGGCGGGTCGAGGTCAACGTCCGCGCCGAAGCCCTTCCACCCGGCTCCACTGTCCGGGTGATCATGGGAGCCTGCGACAGGACCGGGGCGACCGCCCCCTCGATCAAGACCGTGGCAAAGCCTGCGGCCGCTTTCGCGAACGGACCTGTGCAGATCAACATGGCCCGACGGCAGGGGCGGTACCTCCGAGTCGAGGTCCATGACGCCGACGGGGTCCTGCTCGGCTACGGGAACCCGTTCTGGGTGCTCAACCGGCGTGCCCGGGTAGCTGTGCCGAACGCACGACGCCTGGACGGCACGGCCTGGTCCAGCTAGCTCCCGACGAAGCGACTACCGTGCACCGCCGCGAGCACGCCGTGCGCCCAGTAGCGCGTTGCAGCACGGTTCGAGTCAGGCTGTGGCGCCGCGAGCCTTGAGTTCGGCAAGGGCGGGCACGTCGGCGACGCCGGCTGGCGGCCGAAGGGCGCACTCTTGGCCGATTGGCGACAAGTCACCTGAGCGTCGGGAGGGGTGAGGGCTCTGTTGACTCGGAAGACGCCGACGCCGCAAGCAGACCCGTGATTGCAGCAACGCCGCGGTTGCGTTGGAGGACGCCTCCAACGCCTACCTCAAGGTCTACGGCGTCTGGGGCGACTGCATCGACGACTACTACTGCGACTTCTCCGAACGGCAGATTGCGTGCGCTCTAAACGGCAGGACCCAGGTTGGCGAGCTCGGTGACGATACGCATGCGAAGTTCGTCATGGCGGGACGCGAGGGCGGCCTCGCGACCGTAGAACTCCGCAGGGTCGTAGAGCCAGACCGGCCCGCCGATATGCCCTGGTGGCTCCCATTCGTAACGCGGGAAAAGGTGCGCGTGCAGGTACGCGTCGGTGTTGCCGAGAATCTCGTAGTTCATCCGGCGGAACCCGGTATCGGTGGCTCGGCAGGCTGTCTCGACGGCCTGGCCGAGCGTGTCCATGCTGTCGAGGAACTCCAAGCGATGTCTCTTCGGCAGGTCCGTGAGCCGATCGATGCTCGGGTCGTCGACCAACAGCACGCAGTACCCGGGAAGGAACTGCGTGTCACCGATGACGGCGTATGACTGCGGCATCTTGGCGAGCAGAGTGGGGTTGGTCCCGGCTGCCGCGGACCCGATGCGGTCCAGCTTCCAGGCTTCGGTGTCGGTCACCTTCGCCATCAAACACGACCCCCGGGCGTGCCATTGCAGAGAGGTACTTGCCGGCGATCGACCGGATCTCGATGCGAACGCGTTCTGCACGCCGATAGGCGGCAAAGGAACGCATTCGACGCTGCTCAGACCGGCTCCGTGATCGACTGTATGTGCTTGGTTGCCAGCTCGATCATCACTTGAGCGGCGGGTGAGAGCACCGCGCCCGTTCGGTGCACGATCGCCATCACGTCGTACTGCTTGGGGCGCAGCGAGGCGTAGCCGACGTGCGGCGCCAGCTGCGGGATGAGCTGCTCGGCGCCACCGCGGGGGATGACCGAGTCGCCGAACCCGCGGCCGACCAGGTCGACCGCCGTCTCCACCTCCTCGACCTCGATCCGGGTCTGCGGGTTGTGGCCGGCCTCGTGCAGGAAGCGGCGCAACACGATCCGAACGGAGTCGCTGGACCGCCATGTCGTCTCCGGCATGATCAGCGAGGCCTTGGCGAGCCGCGCCGCGGTCACGGGTGAGGTGAGCCGCTCGGGGTCGGCCGAGATGTAGACGAGCTCGTCGCGGGCCACCGGGATCACGGTCATCCCCTCGCTCTCGACGCTCGTGACGGCGATCATCGCCGCCTCGAGGTGCCCGCGCCGGAGCTGTTCCTGTACCTCGTTGGAGTGCTGGCCGATCAGCTCCACCCGGACGCCGGGGTAGCGCTCGAGCACGTCGGCGACGATCTGTGCGCCGGCGTACAACCGCGCGGCGCCGAACATCCCGAACCGGATCGTCCCGCTCTCCAGCGACACCGCGCTCTGCACCGCCCGCCGCGCCTCCTCAGCCGCGGCGATCGCCTGCTCGGCGTATGGCCGGAGGGTGTCGGCCAGCGTGGTCGGTACGACGCCCCGCCCGACCCGTCGGAACAGCGGCACGCCGAGTGTCTTTTCGAGGCCTCGGACTTGTTCGGACACCGATGGTTGCGCGTAGCCGAGCTCTTCGGCTGCGGCAGTCAGCGAGCCGTTCTCGTAGGTGGCCAGGAAACAACGCAGCTGATGCAGGGAAAGCATAGGAATCTCCTTTGGATGCCTCTGGAAACCGAGGCTACCCCTAGAGGTATCAATCCGGGATGATTGACCTACGCAACTGATCTAAGGAGGGTCAACGATGTTCGACAACAACTGCCAGGTGTGCGCCAGTCGAGTGCTCATCTTCCCGAGCCAGATCACGTCGCTGGCCAATACCGACGACGGCATCGTGGTCACGTTCACATGCTGGTGCGGCACGGAGCAGACCCTGGTCACGGGCAAGGCCGCCCGCGCCGACCGCGACCACGCCGTCGCCGCCTGAGTCAGGCGCCGCCGGGTTTCGCACACCACGCCGCCGCTCCCCGTTAGCTTCCGCCTGTCGCCGGGCGCCCTCAACTGCACCGGGCGACAGGCCGCTTTAGGTTCAGTAGAGGCCCAACACGCTTGCACGCTCCCTGTTGAACTTTGGCGGGCGAGAACCACCCCATCCGCTAGCGGCGCAGTGGTGCGCAGCGACATGAGTTCTGACAGGCACAGGGGGCGGTTGGACGCACCCGGTCCGCGGCTAGCGGGCACTTGACCTGGTGTTAGTCGACAGTGGAGATGGTCGAACCAACTTCTATCAGCCCATCGCTGATGATGTCGGCACGAAGGCCGCCACGATGAATCAGTGCGCGCAGGACGCCCTTGTCAGTGAGACGCTCCAGGTGTGAGCAGGGTTCGCAGAGACGTTGCCCGATGCATTCAACGTCTCCAATCCGAAACCTTCGACCCACGAGGGCGTTGAGGTCGATCCCTCGGGTGACGATGTTGCGTCGCGCATCGGCGTAGTCGAGGTCCCGAGTGCCCGGGAGGCCGACATCATCGACGGCTTCGGCTTCGATCAGCGTGAGGTCATAGCCGCGCAGTTTGTGATCGGTGGGCGTGAAGGTGCCTGCCTTGGCGGCGTAGCGGTCGCCTTCCAGTCCAAGCCCCGTCACGGCGCGCGCCTGGTCGACTGACTGCATGAGGTCTGTTGCTGACTTGGCGACAGCGATGACGGCTACCTTGCCTCGCAGCGTCGGCAACAGGGCCGCCATCTGAGGGACTCGGACATCGAGTGAAGCCAGCACGAATCCGTCGCCAATGGGCAGGTCGACAGCTGGGCGCCCCAGCAGGCTGGCGTCCTGGGGACTCAACACGACCCCGGAGGGGGTGCCGAACAACACGACGGCCTTCTCGTCGTCGAGAACCGCCAACCAGTAGCCCGGCCAGTTGAACTTGCGTGGCTGAGCGAGCGGGACCAGGCCGAATCCGCGTCCGGCCAGCCAGCTGCGCCAGTAGGCCATCGCACCTCGGAAGTCCGAATCAGGCAACGGCACCTCCTGCAGCCCGACCTCGGTCACCGATGCTAGACACGCTGCAAACGACCGGACCACCGATCGTCCGTCTGGTCCAGGTGGCAACTCGACATCGATCACGAGTTTGATCCTGACATGCCTCTGACGACAGCTCATGCCGAGGCGCTCCGCGCTCCCACCAGTCGCCGGGCTGATCCTCGCGGATCATTGGCGCGGTGATCTCGACGTTTCCCAGGCTGCAGAACTTCCAGAGCTCCTTAGCAGTTCGGGAGTACTGAAAGATGAGTTCGTCGACTTCGAACGCGTTGAGTTGAGCGGTCTGGACGCGTTCGATGGCCAGCTGGACCGGTCGGAGGAGTTCGTTGAGCTGCTCCTCGTGATAGGCCGCGACAGCTTCGCGCGCGGCGCGACGGTCTGACTTGGCGGTCACAGATCGAGGCTAGACCGGTTCTTCGGTCAGTGTGTGTCGGCTAGATACCGGGCCAAAGGTAGTTCGATGTCGACGCCGTGGCGGTCCAGGTTGCCTCTGGCGCGGTCGTAGTGCTGGTCTCGCACCACGCGAACCATCGGCGGAGCTGATACGTGTACAGCGCGTGAGTGGTCTCGCCCAGTTGTCCCTGGCTCGACCGGCTCTCGTGTTCTCCTGACGGCGATGCAGATCTGCGGATGGTCAACGCCACCGCATGTTTGTGCCCGATTCCCGCACGATCGCGGCGAAAGCACGCACCACTCCGGGCTCGGGCCGTCAGTTAGCGTGTCTCCATGGCTGACGAACCCGGCAGGCCCGCCTCCGTCGCGGAGCGGTTCGCGAGGGAGATCGCGGTGGTCGTGGACAAGATCCGGATGACCATGATGCACACCGCGCTCGCTCAAGGCTTTCCAGAGTCGTTCCATGCGGCCGGTCTCGACTCGACTTCCGGCACGATGCTGGGCTACCTGCGTAACGCCTACCCGGACAGGGTTGTTACCTGGACTGCCGTTCGATCGGTCTTCACCTACCAGCCCGACAACCCGGTTGACTCCGGCCTTGAGGTGCTGATCAGGCGCGGACTGTTGGTCGAGCCGTCGCCTGGCATGGTCACCCTCACTAGAGCTGGCCAGGCTTGCCTTGAAGACCTGCACGCCGTAGCCGATCAGACAGCAAGACAAGTATGGGGCGACGCCGGTCAATCTGTGGACACATGCGCTCCCCTTGTTGCGCGGACGCTCCTCGCGGCGTGGGAGACTGGTGGGGACGCGTTCTCCCTGATGGCACCCGACCGGCTGCCCATGAGCATGTCGGAGCAGGGACTGCTCGCTGAGCGCCTGACGGGGCTACGGTTCCACCGGTTTGATGCGCACATCTCTGCTTGGCGCGCTGCGGGGTACGAGGCGACGGATCTGGAATCGCTGTCCGAGTCCGTGCGATCCGGGATCGAGGCCGACACCAACAAGCGCGCGGCGGCACCCTATGCCGAGTTGTCCGACGCAGAGCGTGAACTTCTGCTAGCCGGCCTGCGCGACCTCGCCGGATGAGGCGCAGCCGCACGTGTGACCGCGCCACGATCCAGAGCGCCGAGCCGGAGCCAGATTCCCATCCAGGTGATCCTGGATGGTCGACGCGCGAGCTACACATCTCTGGGTAGGGGCGATCCGCTCATCAGTGTTGCGGGCGGTCCGAAACTGTCTGGCACCACCCTCGGGGACCTGCGCGATCAACTGGTTCATGGAACACGAATGGTCGCTCACGGATCCGACTATTGCGATGTCGCAGATCACTGCGCCGACGCTGGTCGTAACTGGCGAGCTGGACGCGACCTGCGGCCAGGAGTGCGCGGCTCGCCTGGCCGCGGCCTCAAGGAGCGCGACCGTTGCAGTCATTCCGGGCGCTAGGCACCATAGTGGGCGATAGGACCGCGTCGAAAGCTAGCGGGGGATGTGCTCGGACCACTCCCGGTGCGACACCTGCTCGTCGCCGTCGTAGGCCGTCACGTCGATCGCGACGTCGTAGCCGTCCACGCCCACGTCGATGCGGAGCCCGGACCCGACGCGGACGTCGATGTCGGGCCAGGTGAGGCGGTAGGTGCACGAGGCCGTGGCGTGCTGGGCGAAGCTGACGGTGTCGACGACGACGTCACCGGCGTACTCCTCCGTGGCGGTGCCGCTGTGCGGGACGTCGTACGTCGACCCGTGTCGCACCGAGCAGGTGGTCGTCTGCCGGAGGACGTCGTGGGTGGTGGTCCAGGAGACGCCGGCCGGGTCCTCCGAGGAGGTCGCCGCACCGTCGGCGAAGCCCGGCTCCCACCGGGTGCCGTCGTACCGCGGCAGGTCGAGGGTGCCGCCGTGAATGGTCAGGGTCACTGGTGCCGGGGGAGCGATGGTGTTGGGCCAGTCGCTGCCGGCGATCGACAGGCGGATGGTCCGGCCGGGCGTGAACGCGTAGGCACAGGCGTCGAGATCGACCGTGACGTCATAGACCTGGCCGGGCGTCAGCGGGCTCGGTTCGGCCGGCGCGTGCACGCCGTCGCGGTAGGCGAGGTCGAGACTGCCCCGGGTCACCAGCGCCGAGGCGCCGTCGGGGAAGACGTCGCAGAGCTTCACCGACACCGAGGCCAGGGGAACGTCGGCGGAGACCCGCAGCCGTGCCACAGGATGTCCGACCAGCACCTCGCCGCCGGCGGGCCACTCGAACGTCAGGGAATGGGCATCGTCCTCACGCTGGTCTCCGGAGAGTCCCCACGGGAGATGGCCGGCGCAGTCGATCCAGGCCGACGTGCCGACGTCGGGCTTCACGGCGAGTGAGCGTGGCCCTTCGAGCGTTCGGGAGTCGGTCGACGAGCCGGTGGATGGCCAGCCGTCCCGGATCCAGTAGCCCTCGTGCTGATCCAGGAACGCGGCCGGCCGGGTCGGGGTGCGGACGAAGACCTCGACCCGATCGTCCTGCGGGCCGGCTGTCCGACCGCGCAACCAGTGGTCGAACCAGGCCACCATCTCGACGTCGAGGTCGAGCCGCGGTCCCGGGTAGGCGGTCGTGGGATCGGCGTGCACCCACGGGCCGGCCAGCAGCCGGTGCGGGACCCCGGCCTCCCGCAGCGCCGTGACGGTGCGGAACGTGTTGTTGCGGTAGCCGTCCGCCCAGCCGGCGACCAGCATCACCGCCGCCTCGATCCGGTCGTAGCCGTTGCCATGACCGTCCGCACGCAGCGAGCCGTGCCGCCAGTAGGGCCCGTCGCGGTTCTCGCGCAGCCAGGTGAGCAGCCACGGCTCGACGGTCTCGAGCCGTCGGCGCCACTCGTCGCGCCAGCCGTCACCCCACACGGCGGGCACGGGCGGCAACACGGTCATCGGCGTCATGTAGTGGTCGTAGTCGACGAGGTCGACCATCCGCAGCGCTCCGCCGCGCCAGTGCACGTCGTCGGTCCACCGGTCGTCGCTGGAATAGATTGCGCACACTGCCTTGAGCGCCGGCGGCCGCTCGGCGGCGATCTGCAGCGAGTTGAAGCCCGAGTACGACGTGCCCCACATGCCGACGTTGCCGTCGCACCAGGGCTGGTCGGCCAGCCAGGCGATCACCTCGACCAGGTCGGACTGCTCGGCCTCGGGGTACTCGTCCGTCGGGTCACCGGACGACGAACCGGTGCCGCGCACGTCGACCCGGCAGACGGCGTACCCGAACTCGTCGCGCAGCCGCCGGTAGCTCTCGGAGTACGACGACGTCAGGTCGTCCTTGCGGTAGGGGAGGGCCTCGAGCAGGCAGGGCTGCGGCCCGTGCTCGTCGTCGGGGAGGTAGAGCGTGGCCGCCAGCTCGACGCCGTCCGCCATGGGCAGGCGGACCTCGTGATCAGTTGCCACTGGCGTGCTCCTCGAGCAGCCGAACCACCGTCGCCGGGTCCAGGCCCTCGCTGGTGTTGCCGTCGCGGCCGGTCGTCGTCGGGGCGGTCAGCATCGAGTTGAGCACCGCCTCCTCGGCGGCGTCTACGACGGCCTCGAACAGGTCGTTCAGACCCGGTCCGGAGACGACGGCGCCCTTCTCCCAGGACAGGTCGGGCGCCCGCCGGGTCGAGGAGACGCCCAGGAAGATCTCGCCGCTGCCGTTGTGGGCGGTCGACCCGGTGCGGGCCAGGCCGAGGCCGATCCGGCGGGCCAGCCGGGCGCAGTCGGCGCTAATGACCGGCGCGTCCGTGACGACCACGCCGATGCACGAGCCCTCCGCCCGCTCCGGATCCGGATCCTCGGGAAGGTGCCGACCGAGGTGGTGGCCGTCGACGGTCAACCGCTTGCGCTCGCCGAAGTTGGTGAGCAGCAGGACCGCGACCGTGTGGCCCTCGGGCGTGATCCGCGACGACGTACCGATGCCGCCCTTGAAACCCAGGCACGACATGCCGGTGCCGGCGCCGACCGCGCCCTCCGGGGGCGGGGTGTCGGATCCGCGCGACGTCAGGGCGGCCGCGTGCGCGGCTACGACGTCCTCGTGCTCGACCTGCATCCGACGGCAGTCGTTGAGGAAGGAGTCGTCGCACTCACCGACCACCGGGATGACCACCGCGTCGGCCACGCGGGCGTCCCGCTCCAGCTCGATCCGGCAGGCGGAGTCGTAGACGCGGCCCAGCTGCATCGTCGAGGTCAGGTAGATCGGCGTCTCGAGCATCCCCCACTCACCCGCGCCGATGAACCCGGTGCACTCGCCTGCCCCGTTCAGCACGGCGCCGCCAGTGGCGAGCGGACGTGCGTAGGCGTCCTCCGCCACGACGAGGGTCGTCACCCCGGTGCGCGCGATCCCACGGCCGTCGGGCGGAGGCGCCTCGTCGCGGTGCAGCGTGGCGTGGCCGAGGCCCACTCCCGGCACGTCGAGGACGGAATTGGTCGGACCCGTCGGGAGGACGCCGATCTCGATCCCGATCTCTCGTGCGCGCGCCATGACGACATCCTCGCCGGGCGAGAGGTCGGGACGCCATACTGCTGACTCATGAATCAGTACCGGATGCCCGTCGTGTGGTCGCCGACCACGCGCGACCACGATCCGCAGCACGAGGTGTGGGTGGGGGTCGCGACGACCGGCACGGAGGTGGCCGCCCGGGTCGACGCGATCGTGCGCGCCGTCACCGACGCCGGGCACCGGTTGGTCGAGGCGCCCGCCCACCCCGACGACCTGCTGGCCCGGGTCCACGACCCGTCGTTGCTGAGCTTCCTGGCTGAGGCCGCCGAACGCTGGGGGCAGGGGCCGTACGCCGACCTGGTCGGTCAGACGCGGGTGGTGCCCTATCTCTTCCCGACGCCGGCGATGACCGCCGGTCTTCCCACCCGCCCGGCCGTCGCGATCCACGCCGAGGCCGGCAGCTACGCCTACGACACGATGACGCCGGTCGGCCCCGGCACCTGGGAGGCGGCCCGCGCGGCCGTCGACTGCGCGCTCGCTGCGGCCGACCTGGTGCTGGCGGACGAGCGGGCGGCGTACGCCTTGTGCCGGCCGCCCGGGCACCACGCGACGCCGGCCGGCTTCGGCGGCTCCTGCTACCTCAACAACGCCGCGGTCGCTGGCGAGGCGCTGCGTGCCGGCGGGCACGACCGGGTGGCGGTGATCGACATCGACGCCCATCAGGGCAACGGCACCGCCGCGATCTTCTACGACCGCGCTGACGTGCTCTACGGGTCGGTGCACGTCGATCCCGCTGCCGGCTGGTTCCCGCACCTGGTGGGCTACGCCGACGAGACCGGCGCCGGGGCAGGCGCGGGCGCCACCCGCAACGTGCCGCTGCCGGAGGGGACCGGCGACGAACGCTGGCTGGAAGCGGTCGGCAGCCTGGCCGCCTGGGCGGTCGCCGAGGACTGCTCGGCCCTGGTGGTGTCGCTCGGCGTCGACGCCGCGGCCGACGATCCCGAGAGCCCGCTCCTGGTGACCGTCGACGGCTATCGAGCGGCCGGGCTCGCCCTCGGCGGCACCGGGCTACCGGCGGTCGTCGTCCAGGAGGGTGGCTACCACCTGCCGACGCTCGGTGGCCTGGTCGCGGCCTACCTCGACGGGCACGCCGGCTGACTCAGTGCACCGGCTCCGGTGTGGTCGCCAGCGTGACGGTCTTCGTCTCGAACCCGTCCCAGTAGGTCAGTCGGCGCGCAGCGACGGACCACCGCAGCGGATTGCCCGGCTCCGCCCGACCCTCACCTCGCAGCACGACGCCGCGCTGCTGGGTCGGCCGGATCCGCACCGGGTCGTCGAAGGTGACGCACGCAGCTTCGCCGGCACCGTCGACGAGGTCGCCGACTCCCTCAGGGAGGGTCGCGGTCGTGCCGTCCCAGCCGACCGGCACGGCGACCGGGCCGCGCGGAGTGAGGAGGCCGAGCACGCCGGACGGGTTTGCCGGGAGGTGGGTGAGCGACGGCGGGAGCTCGTCAGCCACGAGCCGGCTGACGTCGGCATCGGTGCCGTGCGCCGCGAGCGGGACGACCGACGAGGTCGTCGGCCGCAACCGGACGAGCACGACGTCCTGCGGCAGCGCCCGGCTCGGGCTGGTGATGGAGTCGCCGAGGAACCCCGCCACCTGGCGGGGGTTCCGCTTGGCCCACGAGACGAGTGCGGCGGGTGCGTGGCGGAGCAGGGCGGCACGCGCGAGCGCGGCCCGCGGGTCCGAGAGCGAGAAGAGCTGGGCGTCGCCGGTCGCGACGACCGCGTGATCGGCTGCCGGTACGACCCAGCCGGCCGCAGGTCGGCGCCCGAGCACCTTTGCCTTCAGTGCGTGCCGGTTGGTGACGAACCACAGGTCCTCGCTCAGCGCGCCGTACAGCACCGGGGTGACCAGCGGGCCACGGCCGACGTCGATGGCGAGGTACGCGAGCCGCCCCTGGGAGAGGACGCGCGAGACGGCAGAGCGAGATCGCTTCATGTCCGGCCAACCATGGCCGTGCGGAGTGTCGTTCCCGTTCCCGACGTGGGCTGCGTCACCGGCGGGGCCGAAACCCGGTAGCGCCCGCGGGCGGACGGGGGGAGGCTTCGCCCATGACCATCTCCGACGTGGCGTGGACGAGCGCCGTCTGGGAGACGCCTGACTTCCAGGCGGAGCTCCGCGCCTTCGTCGTCCGCGCTGTCGGGGAGTCCGCGTCGCTCGAGCGCGTGAAGGTGCGCCCCTGGGCATCGGTGTGGAAGGCCACCGCAGGCGACCAGACCTACTTCGCGAAGCAGAACTGTCCCGGCCAGGCGCACGAAGCACGCCTGCTCTCGGCGGTGGCGGGGATCGCACCGGCGTACGTCGTACCCGTGGTGGCCGCCGACGCCGGCCGCGACCTGCTGCTGACCCGGCAGCTCGGCCGGACGCTGGGCGAGCTCGATGCGGCTCACGACGTCGCCACCTGGTCCCGGATCGTGCAGGACGGCGCGCTGCTCCAACGCGCGGTCGCACCACACATCGACGAGCTCGAGCTGACCTCCCTGCCACCCGACTGCGCCACGACGTACGCCGGCGACGCGATCGGGCGGCTCAACGCGCTGCCCGACGGTGACCCCCGGCGGCTAGGCAACGACGTCGCGGCGAGGCTGCGCGCGCTGCTGCCGAGCATCGAGAGGTGGTCTGACCAGGTGGCGGACCTCGACCTGCCGCTCACGATCAACCACAACGACCTGCACGCCCACAACGTGATCGCGGCCGACGGCCCCGACGGGCCGCTGCGGTTCTTCGACTTCGGTGACGCGCTCGCCGGCGAACCCCTCGGCGCGCTCCTCGTCGCCCTCAATGTCGCTGCCGCCGACATGGACGCCGGGCCCGACGATCTCCGGCTGCGTCGGATCGCCGACACGGCCCTCGAGGTGTGGTCCGACCTGGCGCCGATCCGTGCCCTCCGGGCCGCCCTGCCCGCCGCACTCCAGCTCGCGCGGCTCGCCCGGGTGGAGTCCTGGCGGCGATGCGTCATGACGTTCACGCCGAGCGAGCGCGAGGAGTACGGCTCGGCTCCCGCGGACTGGCTGGGTAGCCTCGTCGAGAATCCGCCGGTGGGACACGTCTCGCCAATGTGACGCTACGGGCAGCCCGTGGTGATACTGGATCGACAGTTTGTTGTGGCGGGGACGAGGTCGCGGAGGGCGAGGGCTTCCGCGACTGTTGTGAGAGGTACGGATGTCGGGTACGGCGAGCCCCGGGCGCGGTGGCGCTCGACGCGCGTCCCGGTCCGTCCGGAACTCGCGGCGCGAGCGGCGCCGGTTGCGCCACGCCACCCGCGTCGGCGGCGGCAAGCGCGCGCTCCGCGCGGGGGACGAACCGCAGCAATCACCGACCACCACCACCACCGCAGCAGAGCGACCGCGGGGCGGGCGGCGTGCGCTGCGACCGCGGGAGCGTCGTACCCGGGGCCTGGCCGGCACCCTCGGCCTGACCTTCTTCTCGGCGATGATCCCCGGCACCGGCTACCTCTTCGCCAAGCGCAAGCTGGCCGGTTGGATCGTGCTGGCCGGCTGGGCCGGCGTGCTCGGCTTCGTGCTCTGGTACTTCTTCCGAGAGCTCGACCTGGTGGCCGCGCGCAACCGCGCGGTGGACCTGGCCTTCGACCCGAGGATGCTGCGGATCGTGACGGCGGTCGTCGCGGTGCTGCTGCTCGTGTGGCTGTTCGTCGTCTGGACGTCCTACCGCCTGATCAGGCCGCGGGAGCGGCCGCGCTGGCACACGGTCGTCGGCAATCTCGCGGTGATCGTCTTCTGCGTGCTCTTCGCGGCTCCCATCGTGCGGGCCGGGCAGTACGCCGTCGCGACGGCGAACTTCGTGACCAACGTCTTCGACGACAACGATGTCGCGACGACGCCGCACTACGAGGTCACGGAGGAGGACCCGTGGGACGGTCGCGAGCGGGTCAACGTGCTCCTGCTGGGCGGCGACGGTGGCGAGGGCCGCGATGGCGTGCGCACCGACAGCATGATCCTGCTCAGCATGGACACCCAGACCGGCAAGGCGGTGACCTTCAGCCTGCCGCGCAACATGGCGAACGCGCAGTTCCCCGACGACAGCCCGCTGCACGACGCCTACCCCTACGGGTTCACGAACGGCGACCCCGCGAACGGCGAGTACATGCTCAACGCCGTCTACCGCAACATCCCCGGCACCCACCCCGGCATCCTCGGCAAGAGCAACAACGAGGGCGCCGACGCCATCAAGCAGGCGGTCGAGGGCTCGCTCGGGATCCCGGTCGAGTACTACGTGCTGGTCAACCTCGAGGGCTTCAAGGAAGTCGTCGACGCGATGGACGGCGTGACGGTCAACATCAACGAACCGGTCGCGATCGGCGGTGACACCACTGCCGGGGTCCCGCCGGACGACTACCTGGCGCCCGGTCCCGACCAGCATCTCAACGGTTTCCAGGCACTGTGGTTCGCGCGCGGACGCTGGGGGTCCGACGACTACGAACGCATGGAGCGCCAGCGGTGCATGGTGGACGCGATCGTCGAGGCCGCGGATCCCGGCAACCTGCTGCTGCGGTATCTCGACCTGCTGAAGGCGGGCGAGGAGATCGTCTACACCGACATTCCGAAGGAGCTCGCCTCGGCCTTCGTCACCCTTGCGCTGCGGGTCAAGAACGCGAAGGTCAAGTCGGTCGTCTTCCGCTCCTCGGAGCAGTTCAGCTCGGCAGACCCCGACTTCGACTGGATGCGAGACATCGTGCAACGCGCGATCGACCCGCCGCCGAAGAAGAACGGGTCCGGGGATCGCGACCCGGCCGACGACCCCGAGGACGCCTGCGCCTACCGACCGACGGGCGAGACGGTCGAGGACGCCATCGCCGCCGACGCGTACTGACTAGATTGCCCGTGTGACGACCAACGAGGCAGCTCATCGGATCGCCCGTGAGAAGGGCGTCAGCGGGCCGCTCTACTGGCTGGTGAAGTACGCCGCCGCGCTGATCTTCCGGATCGTCTGCGGCTTCACCGCGACGGGCAAGGAGAACGTGCCGAAGAGGGGCCCGGTCGTCATCGTGCCCAACCACAAGAGCTTCTGGGACCCGTTCTTCGTGGCGATCGTGCTGCGCCGGCCGGTCCACTTCATGGGCAAGGCCGAGCACTTCGAGGGGCCGATGGCGGGGATCTTCCTACGGCTCGGCGCCTTCCCCGTCCGGCGCGGCGAGTCCGACGCCGATGCGCTCGACACCGCCCGCGCGATCCTGGCCCGCGGCGACGCGCTCGCACTCTTTCCCGAGGGCACCCGGGTGCGCGAGGAGGGACTCGGTACGCCGAAGCGCGGCGCCGCCAGGCTCGCCATCGAAGCCGGCGCCCCCCTGGTGCCGGCGACGATCACCGGCACCGAGAAGCGGCGCTGGCCGCTCCCGCGCAAGGTGCGGATGGTGTTCGGCACGGCGGTGTCGGTCGAGGGCCTCCAGGCCACGCCCGAGGACGCCGCGGCCGTGATCGGCGAGGCCTGGCCGCAGGTCGCCGAGGAGTACACCCGCTGGCAGAACCGCGCCGGCCTGATCGCCGCCGGCGCGGCCGCGGTTGGGCTCGGCGCCTGGGTCGTGAAGAAGCGGATCAACAGGTAGCAGCCGCGAGGCGATCAGTCCTCGTCAGTCCCGCCCCACACGAGTGAGTAGACCTCGAAGGAGGCGGCGTACGTCGTACCGAGTCGTGAGCCGGCCTGCCTCATGTTGCCCTCGAGGAACTCGCGCGCACTCCAGCCCTCCCAGCCCAGCCCCTTGATGTAGGCGTCGTGCGCCTCGAGCGAGGCGACACCGACGTCGAACGTGTCGGTCGCGTCGGCGGCGTGCCGGGACTCCGGCGAGCCGGCGGCCCACACCGCCCGTACGCCGCCCCAGGGCTCGAGGCCGTCGGTCAGCTGCTCGGGGAAGATCCACCGATTGCCGGCGTCGCGGACTCCGTCGAGCACCGCCTGTCCGGTGGCGATGTGGTCGGCCTGGTTGAGAGCCCCCGGTCCGAACGAGTCCCGGAAGTTGCCGGTGATCACGATCTCGGGCCGGTGCCGACGCACCACCTGCGCGACGGCCGCCCGCAGCTCGAGTCCATACATCACGGTCCCGTCCGGGAACCCGAGGAACTCGACAGTGTCGACTCCGACGATCCGCGCCGAGTTGATCTCCTCCGTCTCCCGGAGCGCGCGGCACTCGTCCGGGTGGAGACCATCGATGCCGGCTTCGCCGCTGGTGACCATGATGTAGCTGATCGCCTTGCCCTGCCCGCTCCAGCGCGCGATCGCCGCGGCAGCGCCGTACTCCACGTCGTCGGGGTGGGCAACGATCACGAGTGCGCGCTCCCAGTCCTCGGGGAGCGGCTTGAGCGACGGCGGCTTCTCATTCATCTGCCGAGCATCGCACTGGCCCGGTTGTTCGGGAACTGTGCGCCCCGCTCGATAGGCTCCGATCCGCACGGGGCGGTAGCTCAGTCGGTTAGAGCAGAGGACTCATAATCCTTGGGTCGTGGGTTCGAGCCCCACCCGCCCCACCAACGGTGGATTTTTCCTGTCGGTGAGCTCGCCGAGCTCGCCGAACGGGATCGGGCAGCAGTCGTTGCCGGCGCACTCGTGGAGGTCCTTGCAGCCGGCGTCGATCGCGGCGAGCAGACTGGTGCGGATCGTCTTCAGGTCGGCGATGCGCTGGTCGACCTCGACCACCTTCTCCCGGGCCCGGACTTGGAGGTCGGCTGCTGGGCCTCGGCGGCGGCCGACCTCGATGAGATCGGCGACCTCGTCGAGGGTGAACCCGAGTCGCTGCGCCGCCTTGATCACCCGCAAGGTCGTGACCGTCTGCTCGTCGTAGAGCCGGTGTCCGCCTGGCGAACGTGCCGGCTTCTCGATCAGGCCGCGGCGCTCGTAGTACCGGAGGGTCTCGGTGTTGACCCGCGCGGCCTCGGCTACCTCGCTGACTCTGAGGGTCATGACGAGAGCTCGACAGCGCGGTCGGTCAGGGCGTCGAGGA
Source organism: uncultured Actinomycetota bacterium (assembly GCA_963846535.1). Taxonomy (GTDB): domain Bacteria; phylum Actinomycetota; class Actinomycetes; order Propionibacteriales; family Nocardioidaceae; genus Nocardioides. The sequence goes on along the minus strand of CAWJWK010000002.1, from coordinate 107,882 downwards.
TGTCGGCCCTCGCGGCGGGCACACTCACCGCGAGCACCAGACCGTCGTCGTCACCGTCGAGGGAGAAGTCGAAGAACGAGCAGCACTGAGACTCTCGGGCGGTCAGGTCCGCCACCCGGTCGTGGAGACCGGTTGCGCCCTTGAGGGTCAGCCGGGTGGACAGGCCCACCCGGTCCACCGCAACGACGGACTGCCGGAACAGGTCGTCGAACTCCGCAAGGCGCAGGGGTCGCTCCGCGGTGGGAATGGTGCAAGCGTCGGTGGCCATCAGGTCTTCCATGAGACCCACGGTAAACCTGGACCTTGGTACAGGATGCAAGTCGACGTTGATGGCGCTGACCGATCGTCGGGGGCATGGCGCGCGGCCCGGGACCGGCCTATGCTCCGCCCAAGAGCGGTCGCTCCCGGCGACCCGCTCCTCGGACTCTGGAGACACCCATGCGTCGTCACCGCCTGCTCGTCGTCCTCGCCACGGTCGCCCTCGTGGCCCCGCTCGCATCGTCTGCCGGCGCCGGCGCCGGCGCCGGCCCATCGGCCCTGAAACCCGCCAGCGTCGCCGACACCCTCAATGCGTATCGGGTGAAGGCCACCGCGGAGAACCTCCGCGCACTCGCGCTCGCGGGGTACGACGTGACCGAGGGCCGCGACCTCGAACGCGGCACCGTCGACGTGGTCGGCTACGGCAGCGATCTCGCCCGGTTCAACGGTCGGCAGTTGTCGTCGTATCGTGCTGCTCCGTTCCGCAGGACCGGGCCGCAGGCGGCGCCCACCGACGGCGCCAGCGACGCCGACTGGACCGTCTGGACGAAGTACGACGCGGTGCCCGACGACGACAAGGAGCAATACACCGAGACGTATGACCGGATCCTGGCCGACTACCCCGAGATCGCGAAGAAGCGCGTCACCGGCACCACCTACGGTGGCCGCGACATCGTCGCCCTCCAGATCACCAACGGTGCCACCGGTTCCGACATCCCCGGGCGTCCGGCGGTCCTCTACAACGCCATGCAGCACGCCCGCGAGTGGCTCGCGGGAGAGACCTGCCGGCGCACTCTCGACTACTTCACGCGGAACTATGGAAAGGGCACCAGCGCCGGTCTCGAGGTCACGCGTCTGGTCAACCGGACGGAACTCTGGTTCGTGTGCGTGAACAACCCCGACGGCTACGAGTTCACCTTTACCCCCGGCAACCGGCTGTGGCGCAAGAATCTGCGCGACAACAACGAGGACGGCGTGATCGGAATCGGCGACGGAGTCGACCCGAACCGCAACTTCTCCGGGCACTGGGGCTTGGACGCTGAGGGCAGCTCGTCGGACCCCGCGTCGGAGACGTACCGCGGCCCGGCGCCGGCGTCTGAGCCGGAGACCATCGCCATGGAGGCCCTCTTCGCGGAGATCCACCCCGTCTTCCAGAAGAACGACCACACGGCGGCGGAGCTGCTGCTCTATCCGCAGGGGTTCCAGCAGGACACCCCCACTGCCGACAACGAGATCTTCGCCGCACTCGCGGGAGACCCGTTCAAGCCTGGCATCCCGGGCTTCCTGCCAGAGCTGTCGGCCGGCCTCTACATCACGAACGGCGACTTCACCGACTGGGCCTACAACTCGCAGAAGACGCTGGCCTTCACTCCAGAGGGCACCTCCGCCGAGGACCCCAGCGTGACCGGGTTCGAATACCCCGACTCGCCGCTCCAGGTCGCTCAGGAGTTCCAGCGCCACCTGCCCTTCGTGCTGGACCTCGCCCACTCGAGCCTGCATCCCGCCAACCCGACGTCGCACCTCGACAACACGGCCCGGCCGTTCGTCGTGGACTCCTTCGAGGAGTCCTACGGCGACCCGCAGCCGGTCGGTGCCGTGGTGAAACGCAAGCTCGGCAAGGTGACGATGCACTACAAGATCACGGGCGAGAAGGCCAAGACGAGGAGGGCCTCGTCTTACGACGGCGGGAAGCGCTACAACGACGACCCTGGCGTCTACTACCGACGCGTGCGCGGGGTGGTCAAGGGGACCGAGCCCGGCGACAAGGTCAAGGTCTGGTTCACCGCCGGCGGGAAGAAGTCCGCTCCGTTCAGCTATCGGGCGCGGGTCGAGTCCGCCAAGCCCGTGCTCGTGCTTGCCAACGAGGACTGGTCCGGTGTGCAGCCGAACCCCGCGCCGCTCGAGGGCCCCCAGTACCTCGACTACTACACCAACGCGCTAAAGGACGCGGGCGTGAAGTACGAGGTGTACGACGTGGACGCCCACGACCGCCGTCCGCCCCACCCCCTCGGCGTGCTCGACCACTTCTCCCACGTCGTCTGGTACACCGGCGACGACTACGTGCCGCGTGAGCCCGACGCCCCGGGCGGCTCCGGCATCACCAAGCGCGCGGTCGAGATCCAGAACAACGTGCGTGACTTCCTCAACGAGGGAGGCAAGCTTTTCTACAGCGGCCAGAACGCAGGACGGGTTTTCGCCGAAGGGTACGAGTACAACCCCTTCCAGGAGGAGGAGGGCACCTACTGCCAGGCCGGCAACCCGACGTGCATCACGGTCCAGGACGACTTCCTGCAGTACTGGCTGGGCGCCTATACCTACATCACCGGCGCCGGCCAGCACCCCGAGGACGGTTCGGTCTTTGCAGTCGATGGCACCGAGGTGCCGTTCGACGCGCTGGACCTCACCGTGAACGGCGAGGAATCCGCGGCCAATGCGACCCAGGCGCCGACGCTGCTGGTGACCTCCTCCATCCTCGACCCGGTTCAGTACCCGCTGTTCGCGGACTCTCGCTCGGTCGCCACCTGGGATCGGCCGTTCGCGGCGCCGTTCGACCCCGTGGATGGTGACTGGTTCGTGTCCGCCGGAACCGCAGACGCCGCCTACAAGCGGCTGACGAAGACGTTCGACCTGACAGCTGAGACCGGGGCGACCCTGGACCTGTCGGCATCCTTCGACCTCGAGGCCGACTACGACTACATGTTCGTGGAGATCCACACCCTCGGTGACGACGACTGGACCACGCTGGCGGACAGCAACGGGCACACGTCGGACGACGTCGGGCTCTCTTGCCCCACAACAGGGGACGGCTCCAATTGGCAACAACTGCACCCGTTCCTCGCGCACTACCAGACGATCACCGACGGCGGGGACAACTGCGACCCGACGGGGAGCTCGGGCTCGTGGAACGCCGCCACCGGCAACTCAGGCGGTTGGCAGGAGTGGGAGATGCCGATCCCGCCGGCGTACATCGGCCAGGAAGTCGAGGTCTCGATCTCGGTGGTCAGCGACCCGGCCGTCCAGGGCCTCGGGACCTGGGTGGACCAGGTGTCCATGCGCGCCGCGGACGACTCGCCGATCGACAGCGCCGACCCGTCGTTCGAGACCGGGCTGGACGGCTGGGACACGCCCGGCCCGCCGCCCGCGACCGAGAACCCGATCACCGGCTGGGAACGCGCCCAGTCCGCGCCGTTCGTGGAGACCCCGATCGTCACGACCGACGACACGGTCTACGCAGGGCTCGGCCTCGAGGCGGTCACGGGTGCTTCCAGCAGAGAGGCGTTCATGAGGGCGTCGCTCGAGCACCTGGGGCTGCTGCCCTGAGCCGAGGTACCTGCGCCAGCAGCTCCGACCAGCGTCGACTGGGCCGCCGCTCGGTCGAGCGAAGGGCCTGGACGAGCCGCTGGAGCTCTTCCGGGCGCTGCCATTCAGGCGCCACGTCGCGCCTTCCGGGGCGCGGTGTCGCGACCCTCGAGCCGGCTCATCCGGTTCAGCAGGTTCTCGATGAGGTCCTGCTGGACGAGGACCACCTCGACCAGCTCGTCGACGGCGGTGGCGAGCTCACGCCACTGCTCGCCGTCGTCCTCCCCGTCGCCGACGGGTGGGGCAACAGGCTCGGGTATCAGCCGGCGGACACCCGCGATGAGCTCGGCCAGCGGGTTCGCGCCGCCGAAGGGGGCATCAGACATCCGGCCAGGATCGCGGATGACGCCGTCCGGCGCTGTGGCGAGCGCCTCATCGACCGACGCCCGCCGCCTGCACAGTGGGAGGGATCACGCAGCGGCGGGCGTCAGTCGACGGGCACGAAGCCCGATCGGTAGGCCGTGACGACCAACTGGAGCCGGTCGCGCACCTCGACCTTCTGGATCAGGCGGGCGATGTGGCTCTTCACGGTCGCGACCGAGATGAACAGCGTCTGGGCGATCTCCGTCGTCGATTGTCCGGCCGCGATGCAGTGGAGCACCTCGATCTCGCGGGGAGAGAGGCGGTTCGCCCACCACGGGGCAGGCGGCGCCGGACGATGGGCGACGGAGAAGGGCTTCGCCGGTGGCACGACCTGGAGGTGGCGCCGGTGGTGGACGCCGGACGTCGCCAGCGTGCTGCTCATCGACTCGCTCATCTGGTCTCCTCGATCGGGGGTGCTCGAAAACTACGAAGCAACCGCCCTCTCCCGAATCAGGGCTAGCCCCTCACTTCGTCGGCTGTGGTGAGGTGGGACCCATGAAGTTGCTCGTGCTCGGCGGCACCGTCTTCCTTTCCCGCGAGATCGCGGCCGACGCGCTCCGACGCGGGCACGACGTGACCTGCGCCTGTCGCGGCGTCTCCGGCGACCTGCCCGAAGGCGCGACGTTGGTGACCTGGGACCGTTCGGCGGAGCCGCCCGCCGACCTGGCAGGGGAGTACGACGCCGTGGTCGACGTGTCCCGCCGTCCCTCGCACGTACGACGAGCGGTCGGCGCCGTGCCGGACGCGCACTGGGTGTTCGTGTCGACCGTCAACGTCTACGCGGACGAGAGCGTCCCCGGCGGCCCCGACACGCTGCCGTTGCACGAGCCGATCACCGACGACGTCGACCTGGCCGGCGACCCCGAGGCCTACGGACCGATGAAGGTCGCGTGCGAGGAGACAGTGCGCGAGGGCGCCACGTCGGCCACCGTCGTCCGTCCGGGGCTGATCGTCGGCCCTGGTGACCTGACCGGACGGTTCAGCTACTGGCCGGCCAGACTCGCCGACGGCGGAGAGGTGCTCGCACCAGGTGCGCCCACCGACCCGGTGCAGGTGATCGACGTGCGCGACCTGGCCGCCTGGATCGTCACCCTGGCCGAGCAGCGCGTCGTGGGCGACTTCGACGGCGTCGGTCGGCCGACGCCGATCGGCGACCTGCTCCGCGAGTGCGCACCCGATGCCGATCTCACCTGGGTCGATCAGGGCTTCCTGACCGAGCAGGGCGTGGAGCCGTGGATGGGTCCCGACGCGGTGCCGCTCTGGCTGCCGCGCCCCGAGTACGACGGGATGATGCAGCACCTCGTCGAGCCCGGTCTCGACGCCGGCCTCGTCCTCCGCCCCCTCGCGGAGACCTCCCGCGACACCCTGGAGTGGCTCCGCGCAGACCCCGACGCGGGATCCACCGGCATCGGTCGCGACCGCGAGCGCGAGCTGCTCGCTGCCTGGCACGCTCGCGCCTGACCGACGCCGAGGTCGGGCCGCCGTACGCTCCCGGTGTGATCAAGTACCTCGGCTCCAAGCGCACCTTGGTGCCGGTGCTGGGGGAGCTCGCGGTCGCTGCCGGAGCGCGCACGGCGCTCGACCTCTTCACGGGCACCACCAGGGTCGCGCAGGAGCTGAAGCGGCGCGGCATCGATGTCACGGCGAGCGACCTGGCGACGTACTCAGCGGTGCTGAGTGACTGCTACGTCGCCACCGACGCGGCGACGATCGACGAGCACGAACTGGAAGCTGCGCTGGCCTGGCTCGATGCGCTGCCCGGCCGGCCGGGCTACTTCACCGAGACGTTCTGCGAGAGCGCGCGTTTCTTCCAGCCGCGCAACGGAGCCCGCGTCGACGCGATCCGCGACGCGATCGAGATGGACCACCCGCCCGGCGACCCGTTGCGGCCGATCCTCCTGACCAGCCTGATGCTCGCCGCGGACCGGGTCGACTCCACGACCGGCGTGCAGATGGCCTACCTCAAGGAATGGGCCCCCCGCGCGCACCGCGAGCTCCGGCTCGAACGGCCCGCGCTGCTGGCGGGTCCGGGTACCACGATCCACGGCGACGCCAACAGGATCGTCGACGAGGTCGGTCCGGTCGACCTGGCCTACGTCGACCCGCCCTACAACCAGCACCGCTACTTCACGAACTACCACATCTGGGAGACGCTGATCCGCTGGGACGCACCCGAGCACTACGGCATCGCATGCAAACGGATCGACAGTCGGGACGACCACACCCGGAGTGTCTTCAACACCCGCCGCACCATGCCGGCGGCGCTGGCGGACCTGCTCGGCCGGGTGCGTGCGGAGGTCGTCGTGGTGTCCTACAACGACGAGTCCTGGATCACCGCCGACGAGATGACCGGCATGCTGCGCGATGCCGGCCACCCGGAGGTGCGGCTCCTCGGCTTCGACCGCAAGAGGTACGTCGGCGCGCTGATCGGGATCCACAACCCCGCCGGAAAGCGGGTCGGCGTGGTGGGCCGGCGGCGCAATGTCGAGTACGTCTTCGTCGCCGGACCGGGCGACCGGGTGGACGCGGCCGTGGCCGCGGCCGGCGAAGTCGCCGCTGGTTGACGCGTCAGCGGCGTCAGTAGGCGGCGCCGAGCTGTGCCTGGCCCGCCCGGCGCGCCTCGGCGTCCGAAACGGTCGTGACCGACACCAGCTCTTCTCGAGCGCCGCTCTCCACGTCGATGGTCAGCAGCACGCCCACGCCGCGGGCGTAGAACTTGTGCTCGAGCACGTCCGGCTCGATGCCGTTCGTGTCGGCCGTCTGCACCAGGTCGTCGTACGACCCGGCCGGCACGGTCGCCGTACCGTCCAGTGCCAGCACCTCACCGTTGTCCTCGGCGACGCCCGCGTAGTACTCCTGGCGGTAGGCCTGCCCCACGATGGGATCGGCTGGCATGATCACGCCGGCCAGGGCACCGTCGACGCCGGCCTCGAACGAGCCCTCGTGGGACGTGATATAGCCGTCCTCGAACTCGGCGGTGTCCTCGCCGAGGTACCAGACGGTGCCGAGGTCGTCCTGGGCGTACCAGTCGAGGGTGTCCTCGACGATCTCGCCGTCCAGGGTCACCGTGTCCCGCACGACGCGCGCCTCGACGCCGTTCTCGATCGTCCGCGTCAGCGGGGTCGCGGTCACGACGACCTCCAGCACCTCGCCGTCCTCGTCGACCTCGCGGTATGTCCAGCGGGTCCCGGGCTCCAACGGGAACCACGGGTTCGTCACGTCAGGGCTGAAGTCGGCCGGCTTGAGCTGGTAGGGCTCGTCTTCCTGAGGGAGCTTGATCGTCTCCAACGCGGCGGGGTCGCCGGCCCGGCCCCCCTTGTCGGAGCCGCAGCCAGCGGCCGCAGTCAGCACCAGTACGGCGGCAAGACCCGCCGCACGTCGGCTCATGCTCAGGCCTCAGTCGTCGTCGCCGGACTCGTCGTCCACACCATCGTTCTCGGTGGAGACCACGTTGAAGTCCTCGTCGAGCTGGACGTCGACCTGGGTGCCGTCGTCGAGGGTCACCTCGACCTCGTACTTGCTCTCCTCGTCGTCTACCTCGGTCTCGGTGACGCGACCTTCGCCGGTCTCTTCGAGAGCAGCTTTCTCGGCCTGCTCGCGGTCTCCGGCGGGGATCGGTCGCTGGGTGTCGTCGTCGCCGTTGGAAAGGGCGTAGGCGGTGCCGCCACCGGCGATCACGGCGAGTGCGAGCACTGCGCCGGTCGCGAGCGCGACCTTTCGGGGGATCTTCGGTGTGTTCATGCGAGGGACGCTACGACTTTTGGATGAGGGCGGCATGAGGTTCTCATCGACGCCTCATCTGGATCCCTAGAGTGGTCGCCGTGCGCGTATTGCTGGTGGAGGACGAGGCGAAGCTTGCCCGGTTGGTCGCTCGTGGCCTGACCGAGCGTGGCGACTCCGTCACGATCGCGGGCACCGGCGCCGAAGCCCTGTCCGCTGCCTCCGAGGAAGAGGGGTACGACGTGATCCTGCTCGACGTGCGCCTGCCCGACATGGAGGGCTTCGAGGTCTGTCGCCGGCTGCGCCGGTCCCGGGTCTGGACGCCGGTCCTCATGCTCACGGCCCGCAACGCCGTCGCCGACCGGATCACCGGTCTCGACAGCGGCGCCGACGACTACCTCGGCAAGCCCTTCGCCTTCGACGAGCTGCTGGCGCGGATGCGCGCCCTGGCCCGCCGCGGACCCGTTCCGAGGCCGACCGTCCTCGAGGTCGGCGACCTCCGGCTCGACCCTGCTTCCCGACAGGTGTGGCGCGGCGACGTCGAGATCGAGCTGTCCGCTCGCGAGCTCGCCCTGCTCGAGGCCCTGATCCGACGCCCCGACCAGGTGCTCAGCCGCGACCAGCTGCTCGCGCACGCCTGGGGCGACACGCACGAGACGTCGTCGAACGTCGTCGACGTATATGTCCGCTACCTGCGCGAGAAGATCGACCGCCCGTTCGGCGCCGACTCGCTGCGCACCGTCCGTGGCGTCGGCTACCGGTTGTCCGGGGGATCCGATGGCTAGCCTGGGCTGGTCGCTCCGGGCCAGGGTCGCTGTTGCGTTTCTGCTCACGACCGCGCTGGCGATGATCGCCCTCGGCTTCTACGTCCAGCTGCGGGTGCACCACGCGCTCGACCACGGGTTGCACGAGCAGCTCGAGTCCGAGAGCGAGCGGGTGCTGCTCTCCCCACCGGAGGAGCGTGCCGACGTCGTCGCGAACATGAGTGCCGAGGTGCACGGTCAGCTCCTGGCCGAGGACGGTTCGGTGGTCGCCTCCTCCGCCGCGGTCCCCAGCCGTCTCGTCGATCCGCGCGAGGCGGGCACCGGCTTCTCCGACGCCACCGTCGGTGTCTACGACGACCTCTACGAGGACGACGAGGACCTCGGGAACCCCGAGATCGAGAGGGAGCGGGTAAAGCTCCTGATCCGCAAGGTCGACGACCAGTACCTCGTCGTCGCGATCGCTCGTGGCGACGTGGAGAATGCCGTCGACGCAGTGCGCAGGCAGCTGCTCATCAGCGGGCCGGTGGCTCTGGCTGCGGCGGGCGGCCTCGGCTACCTCGTTGCCGGTTTCGGGCTGCGCCCCGTCGAACGGATGCGCGCCCGCGCGTCGACCATCTCGTCGCGCAGTGCCGGCGAGCGACTCCCGGTCCCGCCTGCTGCCGAGCTGCACAGGCTCGCCATGACTCTCAACGCCATGCTCGACCGGCTGGACGAGGGCCTCGACCGCGAGCGGCGGTTCGTCGCGGACGCGAGCCACGAACTCCGCACCCCGCTCGCGCTGCTGCTCATCGAGGTCGAGCTCGCGCTGTCGGGGTCGCGGGCTCCCGACGAACTGCGCGAGGCGCTGAGCTCGGTCGAGGAGGAGGTACGTCGCCTGATCGACCTGAGCGAGGATCTGCTGGCGCTCGCGGGCGCGGCTGCCGCTCATGTCGAGCTACACACCGAACCGGTCGACATCACGGCGATCGCCGCCGATGTCGTCGCACGCTTCCAGACCACCGCCGACGCGGGGTCGCGGTCGGTATCGGTCGGTGGCGATGCCTCGGTGCGCGTCGCCGGTGATGCCGATCGCCTGGACCGGGTGGTGTCCAACCTGGTCAGCAACGCGCTGCGGCACGGCGATGGTGAGGTCGAGGTGCGGGTTACCGGCGGTCCGGAGGTCATCGTCGAGGTGAGCGACGGGGGCCCGGGCTTCGCCGAGGAACGACCGTTCGAGCGGTTTGCGGGAAGCCACGGCTCGGTCGGGCTCGGGCTGGCGATCGTCGACGAGATCGTCAGCGCGCACGGAGGTCGGATCGAGATCGCCCGGGAGCACGACCGGACCATCGTCCGCGTGACGCTGCCGGCGCTGGACCGAGCAGGTTGACCACGCGCGTCAGCCGCTGCTGACGGCGTCGTCGATCAGGAGCTGGTCGCCTTCCTGCACGAGGTGCAGGGTGACCGTCTCCTCCCGCTTGCCTTCCTTCTTCTGGCGATAGCGGTAGGTGTAGGTGACCGTCAGGCCGGCCGGATCGGCCGAGACGTCGAGGATCTCGGGGTTCGTCACAGACCCCCAGAACGCGGCGTACTCCGTGCTGCGGGCCTGGTAGCCCGGCGTCAGCAGGGCGAAACCGGCGTCCGGGTCGTCAGCAGCCGTCGAGACGTACGACGACGCGAACTCCTCGAGCTCGGCGACGGTCGGTGCCGGGGCCGAGCCGGTGTCGTCGGGTTCAGTCGTTTCGGGGCCGTCGCTCGATCCGGTCGTCCGGCCCGGCCCAGCGTCGTCCGCGTCGTCGTCCCTTCCGCCGGTCAGCAGGAGCGCCCCGATCACGGCGAGCACCAGCAGCGCGGCCACGCCGCCGATCGCGATCCGCAGCCCGCTCGCGCGAGGACCGGTCGCAGCCGGGGCGGCGCCGTCGTACGCCGTCGGCGGGACCGTCATCGGCGCCGGAGCGGCCTGGGGCAGCACCTGGGTGCCGAGCGCGTCCTCGGCGGCTCGCGGCCCGGAACGGAGGTAGGCCACAACCTGGTCCATGGAGAGTCGGTCGGCGGGCTCGCGTTCCATCGTCGCCTGGTGCAACGGCGCGAGCCAACCGCCGCTCTGGAGCCGCGGTGCCGGTTCGTGGGCGACCCGGTAGAGGACGCCGAGCACGGCGTTCTCGCCCCCGGGCACCTCGTAGGGCGGATGCCCTGCGAGCGCGTGGAAGATCGTCGCCCCGAAAGACCACACGTCGCTGGCGGTCGTCGCCGACGCGCCGGTCGCGACCTCGGGCGCGATGTAGGCCGGCGAGCCGGTCACCAGTCCCGTCTGGGTGAGGGAGGCGTCAGCGACCGCACGCGCGATCCCGAAGTCGGAGAGCTTCGCCGTGCCGTCCAGCGCGATCAGGATGTTGGACGGCTTGACGTCGCGGTGGACGATCGAGACCCGGTGGGCGGCGGCCAGCGCGTCCGCGACCTGGAGCAGGAGTGGCGCCGCTTCCTCCGGGGTGAGCCGACCACGATCACGGATCAGCTGCGCGAGCGTCGTGCCCTCGACGTACTCGGTCACCAGCCAGGTGTGGTCCCCGTCGTTGACGAAGTCGAACACCGAGACCACGTTCGCGTGGTTGACCTGGGCGGAGATCCGGGCTTCGCGCTCGGCTCGCGACACGTCGTACGACGCCGCGCCCGGAGGGAGGCCGATCCGCTTGATCGCGACCGATCGGCCGAGGACCTCGTCGTGGGCCAGCCAGACAGCGCCCGACCCGCCGCGTCCGATCTCGCGGTCGAGCGCGTACCTGTCGGCCACCCTTATGCTGCTCATCTCGTTGGGAGAGTACCCAGCCGGGCGGAGTTGACCAGCCTGCGATCAAGCCGAAGAAAGGACCACCGTGTCCGTCGATCCGACCCTCCTCGACGACCTGGAGTGGCGCGGCCTGCTCGCGCACACCACGGATCGCGATGCGCTGCGCGCCGCGCTCGCCGAGGGCAGCGTCCGGTTCTACGTCGGCTTCGACCCGACCGCGCCGAGCCTCCACATGGGCAACCTGGTCCAGCTGGTCACCGCCCGCAGGCTCCAGAACGCCGGCCACACGCCGTATGCCCTCGTCGGCGGTGCCACCGGCATGATCGGCGACCCCAAGGACTCCGGGGAGCGGTCATTGAACTCGCCCGAGACCGTCAAGGACTGGACCGAGCGGGTGCGCTCCCAGGTGGAGCCGTTCCTGGACTTCGAGGGTGACAACGCCGCGACGATGGTCAACAACTACGACTGGACCTCGTCGCTGTCGACGATCGACTTCCTGAGGGAGATCGGCAAGCACTTCCCGGTCAACAGGATGCTCGCGCGTGAGGTGGTGAAGAGCCGGCTCGAGGCCGGCATCAGCTACACCGAGTTCAGCTACGTCCTGCTCCAATCCATGGACTTCCTCGAGCTCTTCCGTCAGCACGGCGTGACGCTCCAGTTCGGTGGCTCTGATCAGTGGGGCAACCTGACCGGCGGTGTCGAGCTGATCAGGCGAGCCGAGGGCGGCAAGGCCCACGCGTTCGCAACGCCGCTGATCACCAAGGCCGACGGCACCAAGTACGGCAAGACCGAGGGCGGAGCCCTGTGGCTGGATCCGCAGATGCTGTCGCCCTACGCCTTCCACCAGTTCTGGCTCAATGCCGAGGACGAGAAGGTCGGCGAGCTGCTGCGAACTTTCACCTTCCTCGCCCGTCAGGAGATCGAGGCGCTCGAGGCTCGGCACGCCGAGAAGCCGTTCCTTCGGGAGGCACAGAAGGTGCTCGCCGACGAGGTGACGACGCTGGTCCACGGAGCGGCGGAGACCGAACAGGCAAAAGCGGCCGCCGCGGCGCTGTTCGGAGGCGGCGACCTCACGACCCTGTCCGGCGCGACCATCGCTGCCGCCCTCGAGGAGGCCGGCGCGGTCGACGTCGACGGCGCGGACGGCATCCCGAGCATCGTCGACCTGCTGACGCTGTCCGGTCTCGCCGTCAGCAAGGGGGAGGCCCGGCGGACCGTCGCCGAGGGCGGCGTCTACCTCAACAACGTCCGCGTCGAGGACGTCGACATGGTGCCGACAGCGGGCGACCTGATCGACGGCAGCTGGCTGGTTCTGAGGCGCGGCAAGAAGCGGTTCGCGGGCGTCCGGATGCGCTGACGGCCGTGACTCGGCACCGTGTGGCCGGCCGCACCCACCCCGATTTGTGTCGCGTGGGACGGGTCTGTAATGTTCTCCGAGTCGCCAGGGAGCGGCGGGGAGCAAGATCCTTCGGATCGGGCTGCCGGCCCCGAGGCGGCCGCCCCTCTCACCAATCTCGGTGACAACGAACACGCCAACGGCGAGTTCGAAGTTCATCGGAGTGCGGTGGTGCGTGGGTGATCACCAGTTCAGGGACTGACCGCGAGGTCTGCCTTGATGCGTGTGATGTTTGAGAACTCAACAGTGTGTCATGC
>CAWJWK010000002.1:0-92500 GCA_963846535.1 uncultured Actinomycetota bacterium | reverse complement strand
CGTAAGGTGGTGACTCCGTGAGTGTATTCCCAAGTAACATGCCACTCCTGGAATGGTGTGTGAATCTGGCGGGACCACCCGTTAAGCCTAAATACTTCTCGATGACCGATAGCGGACCAGTACCGTGAGGGAAAGGTGAAAAGTACCCCTGGCGGGGAGTGAAATAGTACCTGAAACCATGCGCCTACAATCCGTCAGAGCCGAGCACAGAACTTGTTCTGTGTGGTGATGGCGTGCCTTTTGAAGAATGAGCCTGCGAGTTAGCGGTGTGTGGCGAGGTTAACCCGTGTGGGGTAGCCGTAGCGAAAGCGAGTCTGAATAGGGCGTACTGATCGACCTTGTGTTGGTTGGGTAGTCGCATGCTCTAGACCCGAAGCGGAGTGATCTATCCATGGGCAGGTTGAAGCGCCGGTAAGACGGCGTGGAGGACCGAACCCACTTCAGTTGAAAATGGAGGGGATGACCTGTGGATAGGGGTGAAAGGCCAATCAAACTCCGTGATAGCTGGTTCTCCCCGAAATGCATTTAGGTGCAGCGTTGCGTGTTTCTTGCCGGAGGTAGAGCACTGGATAGCCGATGGGCCCGACCAGGTTACTGACGTTAGCCAAACTCCGAATGCCGGTAAGTGAGAGCGTGGCAGTGAGACTGCGGGCGATAAGGTTCGTAGTCGAGAGGGAAACAGCCCAGACCATCGGCTAAGGCCCCTAAGGGGCGGCTAAGTGGAAAAGGATGTGGAGTCGCAGTGACAACCAGGAGGTTGGCTTGGAAGCAGCCACCCTTGAAAGAGTGCGTAATAGCTCACTGGTCAAGTGATTCCGCGCCGACAATGTAGCGGGGCTCAAGCCGCCCGCCGAAGCCATGGCACTCACATATTAAGCTCGGCCTTCGCCTTCGTGGTGGGGGTCCAGGTGTGTGGGTGGGTAGGGGAGCGTCGTGTCACGGGCGAAGCGTCGGAGTGATCCAGGCGTGGATGTGACACGAGTGAGAATGCAGGCATGAGTAGCGAATCACGGGTGAGAAACCCGTGCGCCGAATGATCAAGGGTTCCAGGGTCAAGCTAATCTGCCCTGGGTAAGTCGGGACCTAAGGCGAGGCCGACAGGCGTAGTCGATGGACAACGGGTTGATATTCCCGTACCGGCGAAGTGGCGTCCATGACGAGTCCGGTGATGCTAACCACCCGAAACACCTGTGACCAATCCCTTCGGGGGGCGGCGTGGGTGCAGAGCGTGGGATCCGATCCGGTAGTAGTCAAGCGATGGGGTGACACAGGAAGGTAGCCCAACCACGCCGATGGTAGAGCGTGGGTAAGCAGGTAGGACGCGACCTAGGCAAATCCGGGTCGCTGCCGTGAGGCAAGTCTGAGATGTGATGCCGACCCCTGATGGGGGAAGTGGGTAATCCTATGCTGTCGAGAAAAACCTCTAGCGAGCCACGAGCCGCCCGTACCCCAAACCGACTCAGGTGATCAGGTAGAGAATACCAAGGCGATCGAGACAACCATGGTTAAGGAACTCGGCAAAATGCCCCCGTAACTTCGGGAGAAGGGGGACCCGAACCGTCAACCCACTAGCTGGGGGTAGCGGGGAGGGTCGCAGAGACCAGGCCCAAGCGACTGTTTACTAAAAACACAGGTCCGTGCGAAGTCGTAAGACGATGTATACGGACTGACTCCTGCCCGGTGCTGGAAGGTTAAGAGGACCGGTTAGCCGCACTTGTGTGGCGAAGCTGAGAATTTAAGCCCCAGTAAACGGCGGTGGTAACTATAACCATCCTAAGGTAGCGAAATTCCTTGTCGGGTAAGTTCCGACCTGCACGAATGGAGTAACGACTTGGGCGCTGTCTCAACCATGGACTCGGCGAAATTGCACTACGAGTAAAGATGCTCGTTACGCGCGGCAGGACGGAAAGACCCCGGGACCTTTACTATAGTTTGGCATTGGTGTTTGGTTCGGCTTGTGTAGGATAGGTGGGAGACTATGAAGCGGCCACGCCAGTGGTTGTGGAGTCAACGTTGAAATACCACTCTGGTCGTACTAGATGTCTAACCTAGGGCCATGATCTGGTTCAGGAACAGTGCCTGATGGGTAGTTTAACTGGGGCGGTTGCCTCCTAAAATGTAACGGAGGCGCTCAAAGGTTCCCTCAGCCTGGTTGGCAATCAGGTGACGAGTGTAAGTGCACAAGGGAGCTTGACTGTGAGACAGACATGTCGAGCAGGGACGAAAGTCGGAACTAGTGATCCGGCACCACCATGTGGAAGGGGTGTCGCTCAACGGATAAAAGGTACCCCGGGGATAACAGGCTGATCTTCCCCAAGAGTCCATATCGACGGGATGGTTTGGCACCTCGATGTCGGCTCGTCGCATCCTGGGGCTGGAGTAGGTCCCAAGGGTTGGGCTGTTCGCCCATTAAAGCGGCACGCGAGCTGGGTTTAGAACGTCGTGAGACAGTTCGGTCCCTATCCGCCGCGCGCGTAGGAAACTTGAGAAAGGCTGTCCCTAGTACGAGAGGACCGGGATGGACGAACCTCTGGTGTGCCAGTTGTACCGCCAGGTGCAGGGCTGGTTAGCTACGTTCGGAAGTGATAACCGCTGAACGCATCTAAGCGGGAAGCACGTTTCAAGATGAGGTTTCCCCACCCCTTGAGGGTGTAAGGCCCCCAACAGACTATTGGGTTGATAGGCCGGAGGTGTACAGCAGCAATGCCCAGCCGACCGGTACTAATAGGCCGAACACTTGCCACACAAACCCCCAACACAAACAACAAACGTGTTGACAGGGCCACTGAATGCGCAAGACACAACACAACGATCCTGCACCACCACAAACACGCGTCCACAAAATCCAACCCCAACCACCCAACACAACAGGTGGCACAACAGGGGTTCATAAAGTTACGGCGGCCACAGCGACAGGGAAACACCCGGACCCATCCCGAACCCGGAAGTTAAGCCTGCCAGCGCCGATGGTACTGCAACCGAGAGGCTGTGGGAGAGTAGGACGCCGCCGGACATTCTTTAGGTAGAGGCCACCTCCGGGTGGCCTCTACTCTATTTACGAGCGTTACCCATCTGAAGAGAGTGAGTCGTCGTGGCAGAGCAACGACGGAGCAAACCGGGCGCACCTGGTTCCGGTCGCGCCGGCGGACCGCGTCGTGCGGGCGGACAAGGACGGCCCGACCGCACGAAGAGCGACCCGCGGTCCCGCGACGGCGATCGCGCCCGCGGCGGAGACCGCACTCGCAGCGACCGTCCGAAGGTCTCGGCTGAGGAGCGCACCGCCGCTCAGCAGGTCTACGACGGTCCGCCGCTTCCCGAAGAGATCACCGGCAAGGAGCTGGCTGCCGACGTTCGCGCGCAGCTGCGGACCCTTCCGGAGAAGCTGTCGCAGCGGGTGGCGCGCCACCTTGCGGCCGCCGGTGCGCTGATCGACGACGAACCCGAGACGGCGTACCAGCACACGCTGGCGGCCCGCAGCCGGGCGCCGCGGCTCGCCGTCGTGCGCGAGGCGGCCGGTGAGGCGGCGTACGCCGCGGGGCGCTACTCGGAGGCGCTGGCAGAGCTGCGCGCCGCCAAGCGGATGAACGGCGCCACCGCCTACCTGCCGATCATGGCCGATTGTCACCGTGCGCTGGGCAACGCGAAGCGCGCGCTGGAGCTTGCGAAGAGTCCGTCCGTGGCTCGGTTCCCGGCCGAGGCGAAGGCGGAGATGACGATCGTCGAGGCCGGCGCGCGCCGCGACCTCGGTCAGATGGACGCCGCGCTGCGGACCCTCGAGCTGTCACCCATCAACAGTAAGAGCCGCGAGTCATGGGTCGTGCGGCTCCGGTACGCCTACGCCGACACTCTGGAGCAGGCCGGGCGGGAGCAGGACGCTCTCAGCTGGTTCCACCGCACCAACGCCATCGATGCTGACGAGATCACGGACGCCGCGGACCGTGCTGCGACGCTGGAGGGACGACTGGGCGACTGACCGGAGCGATCTGCTCAGGCGTCGCTGTTCTGGCCGTTCTTCTTGTCGCGGTCCTTCTTCTTGTCCTTCTTGTCGGACGGGTCGCTCTCGGGTCGGTCGGTCGTGGTGTCCTCGGGCTCGGTCTCGTCGACTGTGCCCGGATCATGATCGGCGAAGGTGAGGGTGGCGCCGTCGATGCCCGCATCTTTGGTGCCCCACCGGATGCCGTCGCGGAACGAGATCTCGAGCCGGCCGACGTCGACCACGTTGGGTTCGGAGGCGGTGACCGCCAGCACGATCGAGTCACCGCTCGAGAACTCGGCATCGTCGACATCGTCGAGCTCGGGACAGAAGCTGTCGGCGTCGGTGGTGAAGCTGACCGTGCCACCTCGGCAGATCAATGGTGTGACCTCGACGTCGTCGCCAGGGGTGACGTCGACGGAGATCTCCGAGATCCGGATGGTCCGGTCGAAGTCGTCGCCGACGACGAACATGCCGACGTAGACCGTCTGGTCGACGACACCCGACTCGGTGACTCGGCCGCTCTCTGTCGGCAGGTCGTCGGGTGTCCGGAGGAACCAGATCAGCCAACCGACGGCGACGGCGACGGTGGCGAGGACGACGACGATCCGCCACAGCTTGGAGCGTTTCTCGGGTCGCTGGCGCCGGGGCACCTCGAGCGAGCTGGACGACATGCTCGAACCTTAGATGACGAGCCCGCGGTCCTTTCGGCCATGTCAGACTCTGCGGCATGTTGCACCGCGAACAGCCCCGCCGCCCGACCTTGGAGGGCAACGTCGCGGTGCGTGACGATCGTCGGCTGAGCTTCGCCGAGTACGGCTCCCACACCGGCCCGGCCATCGTGTGGATGCACGGCACGCCGGGCGCACGCCGGCAGATCCCGTTGGACGCGCGCGCGTACGCCGAGGAGCACGGGCTGCGGATCATCGGCATCGATCGCCCGGGCATCGGCTCGTCGTCGCCATACCTCTATCCGAACCTCTTCGACTGGACCGAGGACCTGGCCTTGTTGCTCGATGCGCTGGG
Organism: uncultured Actinomycetota bacterium; assembly: GCA_963846535.1. Taxonomy (GTDB): domain Bacteria; phylum Actinomycetota; class Actinomycetes; order Propionibacteriales; family Nocardioidaceae; genus Nocardioides. The sequence continues at coordinate 87,501 of CAWJWK010000002.1, read as the reverse complement.
CATCGACACCGTGCGCGTCATCGGTCTGTCCGGGGGAGGCCCCTACGCGCTTGCGGCGGGCGCCGGCCTGCCTGGGCGTGTCAGGGGAGTCGGTGTGCTCGGCGGCGTCGCTCCCACGCGTGGTCCGGATGCGATCGGAGGTGGCCCGATCCAGCTCGCAGTCCGCTTCGCGCCGTTGCTGTCCGCCGGACGGGTGCCGCTGGGCGTGGCGCTGACGGCGGCGATCCGGGCCGTGAAGCCGCTGGCCGGGGCCGGCCTCGATCTCTATGCCATGGTGCAGCCGCCCGGCGACAAGAACCTGTTGTCGAGGCCGGAGTTCAAGGCGATGTTCCTCGACGACCTGCTCAACGGCAGCCGGTTCCAGACCTCGGCGCCGCTCGCCGACCTGGTCCTCTTCACCCGGGACTGGGGCTTCGAGCTTGGCGACGTCAGCGTGCCGGTCCGCTGGTGGCACGGCGACGCCGACCACATCGTGCCGTTCCGGCACGGCCAGCACGTGGTCGACAGGCTCCCCGACGCGACAATGTCGATCATCGACGGCGAGAGCCACCTCGGCGGTCTCGGCATCGCCGCCGCGGTCCTGAGCGAGCTGATGGAGCTCCATCCCGTCTGAGCCTCGAAGAGACGGCCGATCCCGAGATCAGCCGACTCGCCGGAAAAGGTGGTTTCGGAGCGCCTCATAGGCCACAATGGGTGTCACAACTACACAGTTGTCACTTCGATGCTCACGCAGGTCGGACCTGACTCCGATGAGACCGCTGGGGAAGGCGTATCTCGCGCCGGAGGAAAGGTAGATCGGGGAGTGCCGTCGTGACCACGAGCAACAGTGCAACCAGGGGCGTGTTCTACGTCCACTCTGCGCCGTCCGCGTTGTGCCCTCACGTCGAGTGGGCCGTGGGCGGCGTCCTCGGTGCACCCGTCAACCCGCACTGGACCCCCCAGCCTGCGCAGACGGGGGCCTTCCGCTGCGAGCTCTCCTGGACGGGCAAGCCGGGCTCCGCCGCCGCGATCGCCTCGTCGCTGCGCGGCTGGCTGCACCTTCGGTTCGAGGTGACCGAGGAGCCGACGCCGGCGACCGAGGGCGCGCGCTTCTCGTCCACGCCTGACCTCGGCGTCTTCCACGCCGTGACCGGGATCCACGGCGACATCATGATCCCGGAGGACCGGCTCAAGGCCGCCGTCGTCCGGGCCGCGCTCGGCGAGACGACGATTGAGAACGAGATCGACAAGTTGCTCGGCAAGCCCTGGGACGACGAGCTGGAGACGTTCCGGCACGCTGGCGACGGCGCGCCGGTCCGCTGGCTGCACCAGGTTGTCTGAGACCCAGGGCCGTCCGAGGAACGAGGACCGTCCTGGGTCTCAGAGGTCGAGTGCGCCCATGGCTGAGCCTGCGAAACCGTGACGGCGCGTATCGAGACCAGGTGAGACGGAAGCCCGCGGTGGGGACGGCCGTAGCGCGGGTGCGGGGGTCTCGATACGCCCTCGCCTAGCGGCTCGGGCTACTCGACACCGTCAGCCGGTGGACGGATTGCGCGGGTCCTCGGAACGCAGCAGCTTGACGGGCTTCGCCGGAGCGTCAGGGCGATTGTCGAGCGCGGTCACCAGGTTCCTAGCTGACCGAGCCGAAGGCGACGGCAACATTCGCGCCGCCGAACCCGAAGGAGTTGTTGAGGCCGACGATGTCACCGTGCGGCAGGTCGCGCGCCTTCGTGGCGATGTCGAGCTCGACCGCCGGGTCGAGGTCGTCGAGGTTGATCGTCGGGGGCGAGAGCCGGTGGTGGAGCGCCAGGATCGTCGCCACCGCCTCGAGCGCACCGGCGCCACCGAGCAGGTGCCCGGTCATGGACTTGGTGCTGGTGACGACGACCTCGTTGGCGTGCGAGCCGAGCGTCGCGTGCAGCATCAGGGCCTCCGCGACGTCGCCCTGGGGGGTGGACGTCGCGTGCGCGTTGACGTGGGCCACGTTGGCAGGGTCGATGTCGCCGTCCTGCAGCGCGCGCACGATGGCGCGGGTGCCGCCCTTGCCGGCCGGGTCGGGCTGCGCGATGTCGTGGGAGTCGGCTGTGATGCCGGTGCCGAGCACCTCGGCGTAGATCCGCGCTCCGCGGGCGAGCGCGTGCTCCTCGGACTCGAGCACGAGCGCGCCTGCGCCCTCGCCGAGCACGAAGCCGTCACGGGCGGTGTCCCAGGGACGCGAAACGGTGGCCGGGTCGTTGGCGTTCTTCGAGAGCGCCATCATGTTCGCGAACGCGGCGATCGGCAGCGGGTGGATCGCGGCCTCGGTGCCGCCGGCGAGCACGACGTCGGCCCGGCCGAGCCGGATCTGGTCGGCCGCGAGCGCGATCGCCTCGTTGCCGGAGGCGCACGCGGACACAGGGGTGTTGACCGCCGCGCGTGCGCCGATCTCGAGGCTGATGGTCGCCGCGGGGGCGTTGGCCATCAGCATCGGCACCGAGATCGGGGAGACGCGACGCGGGCCCTTGGCCAGCAGCGCGTCGTAGTTGCTCAGCAGGGTCGTGACGCCCCCGATGCCGGAGGCCATCGCGACGCCGATGCGGTCGCCGTCGAGCTCGCCGGCCTGCTGGGGGACGTCGAGCCCGGAGTCCTTCCAGGCCTCCAGGGCAGCGATCAGGGCGAACTGCGACGACCGGTCCAGCCGACGGGCGCGGACCCGCTCGAGCACGTCGGTGGGCTCGACCGCAGCCGTGCCGCCGATGGCCACGGGAAGATCCTTGGCCAGGCCTGACTCGATGAAGGCCGCGAAACCTGGCGAGTCGGCGAGCGGCCGGACGCCGGAGCGTCCGGCAACCATGCCGTCCCAGGTGTCGGCCACGTTGCCGCCCAGCGGGTTCGTCGTACCGAGCCCGGTGACGACGACGCGCGTCCTCTTCGACTGTCCGGTCATCGCAGCTGAGGTCACGCGGACTGCGCGGACTCGATGTAGGAGACGGCGTCGCCGACGGTCTTCAGGTTCTTGACCTGGTCGTCGGGGATCGTGACGCCGAACTTCTCCTCGGCCTCGACGACGACCTCGACCATCGAGAGCGAGTCCACGTCGAGGTCGTCCACGAAGGACTTGTCCATCTGGACGTCGTCGGCGTCCACGCCGGCGACCTCGTTGACGATCTCGGCAAGGGCGGCGCGGATCTCTTCGGTGCTCATCTGTTCTCCTGCTTCGTTTACTTGGGTGGGAGTTGGGGCTTAAGGGAGGGTAACGACCTGGGCTGCGTAAGACAGGCCGGCACCGAAGGCGATCAACAGGGCGACGTCGCCCGACTTGGCGTCACCCTCGCGGATCATCCGCTCGAGCGCGAGCGGGACGGAGGCTGCGGAGGTGTTGCCGGAGTCGACGATGTCGCGGGCGATGCGGACGTGGGGCGGGAGCTTCATCGACCGCGCCATGGCGTCCGTGATCCGGTTGTTGGCCTGATGGGGCACGAAGCAGTCGAGCTGGTCGACGGTGACGCCGGCCCGGTCGAGCGCCTGGAGGGCGATCTTGGCCATCGCGAACGACGCCCAGCGGAAGACCTCGTTGCCCTGCATGACCAGGTGCGGCATGTCGGGGTTGTCCATGGCGAGCGTGTCGCGCCAGTCCTCACGCTGCCTGATCAGGTCGTACTGCTCGCCGTCGGAGCCCCAGACCACCGGGCCGATGGCGGGGACGTCGGACGGGCCCACCACAGTGGCGCCGGCGCCGTCGGCGAAGATGAACGCCGTGCCTCGGTCGGTCTTGCTGGTGATGTCGGACAGCCGCTCGACACCGATCACGAGGACGTAGCGAGCACTGCCTGCGCGCACCATGTCGGAGGCGAGGGCCATGCCGTGGCAGAAGCCAGCGCACGCCGCGGAGATGTCGAACGCCGCTGCGCCGTCGGTGCCGAGCTCGTGCGCGATCGCCGTCGCTGCCGACGGCGTCTGGAGCAGGTGGCTCACGGTGGCGACCACGACGCAGTCGATCTGACGGGCGTCGATGCCGGCCTGCGCGAGCGCGTCGCGGGACGCGGCCACCGACATCATGACGATGGTCTCGGAGTCGTCGGCGATGCCGCGGGTCTTGATGCCGGAGCGCTGCTGGATCCACTCGTCGCTGGAGTCGATCGCGTCGACGAGGTCGGCATTGGGTACGACGCGGACCGGGCGGTAGGCGCCGACCCCCAGGATCCCGGCGTACGACGCACCGTGGTCGGTCTGCAGCGGCTGGGAGCTCATGCTGCACCGTACTTGTCACAGAACACCTGGGCGGCGTCGAGCTGGTCCGGGGTGTTGAGCGCGAACGTGTCCACGCTCATGCCGCGACCGCGGAAGTAGCGCTTGGCGATCCCGCTGAGTGTCCCGGCCGGCGGCATCTCGAGGATGGCGGTGACGCCGAGATCGGCCATCGTCTCGAGGCACAGGTCCCACCGGACGGGCCGCGCGATCTGGCCGACGATGCGGCTCAGCACCTCGGCGCCGTCGTGGACCACGCTGCCGTCGAGGTTGGAGATGAAGCGGGTGCGGGGGTCGTGGACCGACACCGAGCGGGCGAGGCCGGCGACGTGGTCGACGGCGGGCGCCATGTGCGGCGTGTGGAACGCGCCGGCGACCGAGAGCGGCCGGAGCTTGGCCTTGGCGGGCGGGTCCGCTGCGAGCGCTGCGAGCTGCTCGAGGGTGCCGGCAGCGACGATCTGGCCCGGTCCGTTGTCGTTGGCGGCGACGAGGCCGTGCCGCTCGATCGTCGCGAGCACCTCGTCGCGGTCACCGCCGAGCACGGCGGTCATCCCGGTGGGGGTGGCGGCGGCCGCATCGGCCATCGCCTTGCCGCGCTCGCGGACCAGGACCATCGCCTGCTCGGCGCTGATGACCCGGGCTCCGGTGGCGGCGGCGATCTCTCCCACGCTGTGCCCGGCGACGGCGCCGAGCCTCGGGTAGGCGTCGGCCGGGTGCGGGAACAACTCGAGAGCCGTCACCAGGGTGGAGGCGACCAGCAGCGGCTGTGCGATCCGGGTGTCCCTGATCTCATCCTCGTCGGCCTCGGTGCCGTAGTGGGCGAGGTCGAGACCTGCCACCGTTGACAGCCAGTTCATCCGCGTTGAGAACGTCGGGTCCTCCAACCAAGGTCGGAGGAAGCCGGGGGTCTGTGCTCCCTGCCCGGGAGCCACGATGACGAGCACACATCCAATGTGCCGCGCCGCGGGTCCGGATCGCGCGTCAGACGCTCACGAACTCGACGGGGGCGGTTTGTGGGATCCCTACAAACGGCCGAGCGCAAGCGCCAGCTGCAACGTGAGCGCGTCGCGGGGACGGGAGGGGGTGAGGCCGGTCAGATCGGCGATCTGGCCCAGTCGGTAGCGGACAGTGTTTGGGTGGACGAACAGCGCCCGGGCTGTGGGCTCGATCGAGGTCCCGTGGGCGAAGTACGCCGACAACGTGTCCACCAGGGTGCCGCGGGCCTGGGCCAACGGCTCGTAGATCCCGTCGATCGCCTCCATTCGGGCCACCTCGTCGCCGGCCAGGATCCGCTCGGGGAGCAGGTCCTGGCTCAGCACCGGTCTTGGCGCATCCGGCCATCCGCTGGCGGCGCGGAGACCGGCGTTCGCGGACTGGGCCGACAGGTAGGCATGGCCCAGGTCGGCAGCGACCGGACCCACTACGACAGGACCATCGCCGAACAGGGACACGATCGCCGTTGCTGCCTTCTCCGGGTCGGTCACGCCCCCGAGGATCACGACCATCCGGTGACCCTGTACCGCGCCGAGGGCGTCCATCCCCCGGGCACGGGCCGCGCGTCGTACGGCGTCGACCACGCCCGCCTCGGTGTGCTCCGCCGGGACGGCCCCCAGTACCACGGCCACGTCGCCTCGAGCGCCCCAGCCGACAGCGCTGGCGCGGGAGAGCACGTCGTCGTCCGTCTCGTCCCGCAGCACGGCGTCGACGACCAGCGCTTCCAGACGGGCGTCCCAGGCGCCCCGCACCTCCGCGGCCCGGGCGTAGACCTCCGCGGTGGCGAACGCGGCCTCCCGGCCGTACCGGATCACCGCGTCGTGCACGTCCTGGTGGTCGTCCGGGTCGAGGATCACGTCGAGGTTCTGCTCGACCACGTCGAAGCTCAGCCGGAGCAGGTCCACGGTCTGGTGGAGGGTGATCGTGCCGGCCAAGGTCCGCGGCGCGACGCCGAAGAGGCTGGCCTCACGGACCTGTCCGAACGTCAGCGAGCCGCTGTCCTGCCTGTACCAGTCGATGAAGTCCTGGATACCGGCCTGGACGATGAGCCCGATCCAGGATCGCTCCTCCGCGCTGAGCTCGGCGAACCAGGGGAGATCGGTCTCCATCTGCTTCGAGGCAGCCGTGCTCAGCCGCCCGGAGGCGCCACGAAGGGCCTTGACCGCGCGCGCCCGGGGGTTGGGGGGTTTGGACACCTCTGCAGACTACGGACCGGCCGGCCGCTCCCGGGTGATCTGTGACCAGGGATTTACACGAGATGCCTGTTTCGGCCGGGGATGCGCGTGATTGAATCCGGCACCGGGGTAGGCGAGCGGAGGAGGACACAGCATGGCGAAGGACGGTGCTTCACCGGAGGTCGAGTACGTCACCCTCCACGGCAAGCGCCGGGCGTTCGTCAAGACCGGATCCGGCCCGGCCCTGCTGCTCCTGCACGGGCTCGGCTGTGACGGGTCGACCTGGGACCGGGTGATCCCGCTCCTGGCCAAGAAGTACACAGTCATCGCGCCGGACCTGCTCGGCCATGGCCACTCCGACAAGCCCCGGGCCGACTACACGCTCGGCGGCTACGCCAACGGCATGCGGGACCTGCTCACCCTCCTCGGCGTCGACAAGGTCACCGTCGTGGGCCACAGCTTCGGTGGCGGGGTCGCGCTGCAGTTCGCCTACCAGTACCCCGAGCGCACCCAGCGGCTGATGCTGGTGTCCAGCGGCGGCCTCGGCCCGGAGGTCAGCCCGCTGATCAAGCTGATCCAGGCGCCGGGCTGGGAACAGGTGATGTCGCTCCTCACCTTGCCCGGCATCCGACACCTGGAGACGGGCGCCTTGCGCGCGCTGTCGTCGTACGGTGGTCCGCTGCGCAGGTACACCCGCGACCTCGACGAGGTCGCCGACATCGTCGACTCCTGGCGGGACCGGCGCACCCGGTTCGCGATCCGCCACCTGGTGCGGGCAGTGATCGACTGGCGCGGCCAGATCGTCACGATGGCCGACCGTGCCTACCTGACCGAGACGATGCCGATGGCCGTCGTATGGGGTCGCGACGACCACGTCATTCCCGTGCGGCACTCGAGCAACGCGGCCGCGCTCGCCCCGGACGCCTCGGTGACGGTGCTGCCCGACAGCGGGCACTTCCCGCACCGTGACCACCCCGAGGAGTTCACCCGGCTGCTCGACGAGTTCGTCAGGACCACCAAGCCGGCCGTCTACAACCGGGCGCGGTTCCGCCGACTGCTACGTCAGGGCTCGTCGGTCTCCGCGGCCGCCCCGCTGGTGAGCGTCGAAACCGCCTGATCAGGCGTCGCCGCCCTCTTGGAGGACGCCGGAAACGGCGGTCGGGTCGTCGATCCGGTACTGCGTGAACGCCTTCTCGACGACCGTCGGGTCGATCTCGCCGGCGTCGGCGAGCGCCTGCAGCGCCTGGACGACGACCGACTGCGCGTCGATGCGGAAGAACCGTCGTGCGGCGGGGCGGGTGTCGGCGAAGCCGAACCCGTCGGCGCCGAGCACGCGGTAGTCCTCCGGGACCCAGCGCGCGATCTGGAGCGGCACCGCCCGCATGTAGTCAGACACCGCGACGACAGGCCCCGTGGAGCCGGTCAGTCGCTCGGTGACGTACGGCGTCCGAGCGGTCTCCGACGGGTGGAGCAGGCTCCAGTCCTCGGCTGCCACCGCATCGCGCGCCAGCTCGTTCCACGACGTGACCGACCAGAGGTCAGCGGCCACGCCCCATTCCTCGCGGAGCAGTCGGGCGGCCTCCACGATCCACGGGAGCGCGACGCCGGAAGCGAGCAGCCGCACCCGCGGACCGTTGCCCTCCCCGGTGCCGATCTGGTGGATGCCGCGCAGGATCCCGTCGACGTCGACACCATCCGGCTCGGCCGGCTGGCTGACCGGCTCGTTGTAGACGGTGATGTAGAAGATGACGTTCTCGCCCTGCCCCTCGGGGCCACCGGTGCCGTACATCCGCTCGAGGCCGCTGCGCATGATGTGTGCGACCTCGTAGGCGAACGCCGGGTCGTAGTGCACGACCGCCGGGTTCGTCGCCGCGATGAGGGGCGAGTGGCCGTCGGCGTGCTGGAGGCCTTCACCGGTCAACGTGGTCCGGCCCGCGGTCGCGCCGATCAGGAAGCCGCGCGCGAGCTGGTCGGCCATCGCCCAGATCGAGTCGCCGGTCCGCTGGAACCCGAACATGGAGTAAAAGATGTAGAACGGGATCATGTGCTCGCCGTGGGTCGAGTACGCCGATCCGGCGGCGGTCGCCGACGCCATCGCGCCAGCCTCGGAGATGCCCTCGTGCAGCATCTGGCCCTGGGGCGACATCTTGTAGGCGAGCAGCTGCTTGCGGTCGACCGACTCGTAGGTCTGGCCGGCCGGGTCGTAGACCTTGGCCGACGGGAACATCGAGTCCATGCCGAACGTGCGGTACTCGTCGGGCGCGATCGGCACGACCCGCTTGCCGACGCTGGGGTCCTTCATCCAGTCCTTGAGCAGCCGGACGACGGCCATCGTGGTCGCGACCTTGTGCTTGCCGCCACCCTGCTTGAGGTCGGCGTACATCGCGTCGCCGGGCAGCTCCAGGGGCTCCGCCCTGATGACCCGCCGGGGGAGTGAGCCCCCGAGGGAGCGCCGCCGCTCGAGCATGTACTCGATCTCGGGCGACTCCGTGCCGGGGTGGAAGAACGGCGCCGTCCCGGTGTCCTCGTAGGTCGTCTCGAGGTCGCGGTCGGAGATCGGGAGGTAGAGACGGTCGCGGAACTTCTTCAGGTCCGCCATCGTCAGCTTCTTCATCTGGTGCGTGGCGTTCTTGCCCTCGAGGGCGTCGATCGTCCAGCCCTTGATGGTGTGCGCCAGGATCACCGTCGGCTGGCCCGTGTGCTTGGCGGCGGCGTCGAACGCCGCATAGACCTTGCGGTAGTCATGGCCACCGCGCGGCAGCTTCTCGATCTGCCGATCGGACATGTGCTCGACCATCTTGCGCAGCCGCGGGTCGGGTCCGAAGAAGTGCTCGCGGTTGTAGGCGCCGTCCTCGACCGAGAAGGTCTGGAACTGGCCGTCGGGCGTGGTGTTCATCTGGTTGACGAGGACGCCGTCGACGTCGCGGGCGAGCAGCTCGTCCCACTCGCGGCCCCAGATCACCTTGATGACGTTCCAGCCGGCCCCGCGGAAGTTGGCTTCGAGTTCCTGGATGATCTTGCCGTTGCCGGTCACGGGACCGTCCAGCTGCTGCAGGTTGCAGTTGATCACCCACACCAGGTTGTCGAGCTCCTCGCGGGCGGCGATGCGTACGGCGCCGAGCGACTCTGGCTCAGCCATCTCGCCGTCACCGAGGAACGCCCAGACCGTCTGCTCGTCTGTGTCCTTGATCCCCCGGTTGTGCAGGTAGCGGTTGAACCGCGCCTGGTAGATCGAGTTGATCGCCGTCAGACCCATCGAGACCGTCGGGAACTCCCAGAACTCCGGCATCAGCCGGGGGTGGGGGTACGACGGCAGGCCGGCGCCCACGCCGTGCTGGACCTCCTGCCGAAACCGCGACAGCTGCTGCTCGGTGAGGCGCCCCTCGAGGTACGCGCGGGCGTAGATGCCGGGCGAGCCGTGGCCCTGGATGAAGACCTGGTCCCCGCCGCCCGGGTGGTCCTTGCCGCGGAAGAAGTGGTTGAACCCGACCTCGTAGAGGCTCGCGGACGACTGGTAGGTCGCGATGTGGCCGCCGACCTCGAGCCCCTTGCGGTTGGCGCTCGACACCATCACCGCGGCGTTCCACCGGATGAACGCGCGGATCCGGCGCTCGATTTCCTCGTCGCCCGGGAACCAGGGCTCACGCTCCGGCGGGATCGTGTTGATGTAGTCGGTGCTGCGCAGGGCCGGCACACCGACCTGCTTCTGGCGTGCGCGCTCGAGCAATCGGAGCATCACGTAGCGAGCCCGCTCACGTCCGCGCTCGTCGAGGAGCGAGTCGAACGAATCGATCCAGTCCTGTGTCTCCTCCGGATCGATGTCCGGGAGCTGAGTGGGCAACCCCTCGTGGATCACCGCTGGGGCGGGTTGATTTCGGGTGCTGGGAGTGGGGTCTGCGTCTCCGGTCACCCCGACATCGTGACACCGATCAGGCCCACGGAAAATCTACCCGGCGGTAGCCGACGACCTGCTGAGCGTGGACGGTGCTTGCGCGGTTGCCTCAACTCCGCTGGACTACTCCCACACATCGGGGGATCGCCCCGGCTCAACGCAAGGACTGGAGGAACTCGTGAGCGCGACCGCGGACGGCGGGACCGATTCGAGCGGACCCGCTAACCGGCTCGGATTCAAGGCGGGCATGGTCGTCCAAGAGCTCGGGTGGGACCAGGATTCCGACGACCAGTTGCGGGTCGCCATCGAGGACGCCATCGACGCCGACATGGTCGACGGCGACTACGGCAACGTCGTCGAGGCCGTGGTGCTGTGGTGGCGCAGTGACGACGGCGACCTCGTCGACGGACTGTTCGACTCCATCACCGACCTGGTCGGCGGCGGCATCATCTGGCTGCTGACCCCGAAGGTGGGCCGTTCCAACGCGATCGACCCGTCAGACATCGCCGAGGCGGCGCCCATCGCCGGGCTCGCGCTCACCACGACCGCGGCGGTCAGCAGCGACTGGGTCGCGACCAAGCTCGTGGCTCCCAAGACGGTCGGATGACCTGGCGTACCAACGGGTAACGTCCGCTCCATGGGATCGATGACCACGCGGGTGCGTGACGCCGCCTTCAGCCTGAAGACCCTCACCTCGTCCGGGATCGTCCGGCCGTACGGTCCGCGGAAGCTGGCCGGCATCGTCGGCTCCCTCCGCAGGTGGGGGACGACACCGGCCGGTGGCTTCAGGGCGCTGGCGGTGCGCAACCCCAACGGGATCGCGATCGTCGACGAGCGCGGTGAGGTCACGTTCGGCGACCTGCACCGCCGTACCAACGCGTTGGCCCGCGCCCTCAAGGACCGGGGCGTCGCCGAGGGCGACGGGGTCGCCGTGATGTGCCGCAACCACCGCGGGTTCATCGAGGCGTCGATCGCGATCAACAAGCTCGGCGCCGACGTGCTCTACCTCAACACCGCGTTCGCGGCGCCCCAGCTCAAGGACGTCGTCAAGCGCGAGGAGCCCCGCGTCGTCGTCTACGACGAGGAGTTCGAGGGGCTGCTCGAGGACGTCGAGATCGAGGACCGGGTCATCGGCTGGACCGACGGCGACCCTGGCCCCGACACCATCGAGGAGCTGATCCGCTCGGCGGGCTCCTCCGAAGACCTGTCACCGCCGTCGCGGAGCCCCCGCACCATCATCCTCACGTCGGGGACCACCGGCACCCCGAAGGGCGCGCCGCGACCGCAGGCCGGCATCCCGGCCGCCGTCGCCCTGCTGTCCCGGATGCCGCTGAAGGCGGGGTGGACCTGCCACATCGGTGCGCCGCTGTTCCACACCTGGGGGTTCGCGCACTACCAGGCCGCGATGCTGCTGGGCACCTCGATGGTGCTCACCAGGAAGTTCGAGCCCGAGAACGCGCTGCGGCTGCTCGCCGAGAACGAGTGCGATTCCTTCGTCGTGATCCCCGTCATGCTCCAGCGGATCCTCGCGCTGGACGAGGAGACGCTCGACAAGTACCCGCTGCCGCGGCTCAAGGCCGTCGCCTCGTCCGGGTCCGCTCTTCCCGGCGACCTGCCCACGAAGTGGATGGACCGGTTCGGCGACAACCTCTACTCGATCTACGGCTCGACCGAGGTGGCGTGGGCGAGCATCGCGACGCCGCAGGACCTCCGCGAGGAGCCCGGCTCGGCAGGCGGGATCCCGCACGCCACCGTCGTGAAGATCCTCGACCCGGACGGCAAGGAGCTACCGGTCGGTGAGTCGGGCCGGATCTTCGTCGGCAACGACCTCCAGTTCGAGGGCTACACCGGCGGAGGCCACAAGGAGATGGTCGACGGGCTGATGTCCACCGGCGACGTCGGCCGGTTCGCCGACGACGGCCGGCTCTACGTCGAAGGTCGCGACGACGAGATGATCGTCTCCGGTGGGGAGAACGTCTTCCCCAAGGAGGTCGAGGACTGCATCTCGACCCTCGACGGCATCGCCGAGGTCGCCGCGATCGGCGTCGATGACGACGACTACGGCAAGCGACTGCGCGCGTTCGTGGTCTGCGCGGACGGCGCCAGTGTGTCCGAGGACGACGTCAGGAGCTGGGTCAAGTCCAACCTGGCCCGCTACAAGGTCCCGCGCGACATCGTCTTCCTCGACGAGCTGCCGCGCAACGCGACCGGCAAGATCCTCAAGCGCGAGCTCGCCGAGATGGAGTCCCAGTGACCGGAGCCGGCTTGGCTCTCGGCGGTGCTGCGCCCGACTTCACGCTGCGGGACCAGTTCGGGCAGGACGTCACGCTGTCGTCGTACCGCGGCCAGAAGGCGGTGCTCATCCTCTTCTACCCGTTCGCCTTCAGCGGCGTGTGCACGGGTGAGATGACCGCGATCCGCACCCGGCTGGACGAGTTCCTCACCTTCGACACCGAGGTGGTCGCGATCTCGTGCGACCCGATGTTCGCGCTGAGGGCGTGGGCCGACACCGACGGGCTCAACTTCCCGCTGCTCAGCGACTTCTGGCCGCACGGCGAGGTGACCCGGGCCTACGAGGTCTTCGACGAGCTGGCCGGCAGCCCGATGCGGTCGTCGTACGTCGTCGACCGGGACGGCAACGTCGCCTGGGCCGTCCACCACGCCTACGCCGACAGCCGCGACCTCGACGAGCACCTGAAGCAGCTGCGTGCCTCCGGCGACTGATGACCCCCTCGGACCAGGCCACTAGTCCTTTCGGATCATTTTCCTTCCGAGATGTTGGTTTGTCGTCAACGTCTCGCTACAGTTCCATTCGTTGAACCGCTGGTGACCCGAGACGCCAGCGGTTCGACCTATTTTTGCGCGAGCGTGTCGCTAGGGTGTGGTCGGCGCGGGGTTGCGGCTGCTTGGCGGCTTTCGGTGGTTCTTCCGTTCGCGCCGCTCTTGGATTCGGGGCGGCGGGTTCCGGACGGTAGGCTCACCGCCGCTGAATGCGGGCGCATAGCTCAGCGGTAGAGCTCCTGCCTTACAAGCAGGCGGTCACAGGTTCGATCCCTGTTGCGCCCACCGCTTGCGTTGCAGGTCAGAGGCCGGTTTCCGGACAGGAGACCGGCCTCGTGCAGCACCAAAACGGCACTTGACCTGCGAAAACGTGCCGATTCCGAACCATCCAAAGCCGGTGATGCATCGCCTACGCATCGGAATGTCCGCTGACTCGAGTCCAGTTCCACGACCGAGCGGCACGGCTGCCCGCAGCCTTCAGTCGATCCGACCGGTGTCCGGTGCCCTTCAGATAGCGCCCCGGTTACTCGATCCGGCCCGCTTCTCGCGCCCACCGCTCGATGTCAGCTGATTCCCAGATCGGCCCGGCGGCAAGCCGGGCCACGGGCGCCGGAAAGCTGTCGCTCTGCGCCAGTTGACCCACCCGCTGGCGACTGACGCCGAGGAGCTTCGCAATCTCAGTTGTGCCCATCAGGTGGTTATCCACAGGAAGACCCTAACCTTGACACGCGCAAGGGCTGGCGTGTGACACTCGATGGGAGCCCAACAGACTGAGGGCGGCCCCGGCTGGTGCGGTAACACCAGGCCGGGACCTAGGACCGAGTGCAACGGAGGCACCCAGACCATGGACCCATCTTCTATCGTCCGCAGCCCGTCCGGCCAGCGGGGGAGCGACGGCCGTCTCGACCACACCGTAGATCCGGTGAGGCATTTCCGACGCCAACGCCAGCACCTCTATCCGCTCGACGACTATCAGGCGGCCCGCGCAACCGAGGGGGTCGTCACCAGCTTCTGCGGCATCGAGGCGAGACTGCTGCGAGGCGAGGACGACGGCGACCTCGTCGAGGTCGACCGACCGGACGCGAGCGACTGCGTCACCTGCGTCGACATCTGGCTCGGGCTTCGACTGGTCCGGCTATGAGCGAAGGTCGACCTGCCCGAACCGAGCGCCCCGCGACGCGACGGCACAGGAACCGTGCGCTTTGCTGTGAGTGCGGAGAACTCCGAACCGTCGCGCAGGGCTATCGAGGAAGCAGACCAGACAGCGCTGCAGGTGGCTCTGCTGGTCCGTGGTGCACCACCCTTCGGTGCGGTCATTGCGGAGTGGTCACACTGCACGCCCTGATCGTCGACGCGATGGCCGACACCTGGCGGCGAGATGGTTGCGACCGAGAACGACACGACCGCCTCTCTGATCGTCATCGCCGTCGCACGGTACGACGGTTGAACGCGCTGGCTGCGGAGGGGGTGACGATCGTCAGAGCGCCGAGCGCCGAAGACATGAGCCTCGTCGGCGCCCTCGTTGAAGTCGTGGAGTACGCCGACACGCGCGATCTCCTCATGCGGGTCCACGTGACGGCTGAGCCACGCCTCCTGCTCGAGTCCGTTGAACTCGCTGAGGACCTTCTCGACGCACCCGAACGGCTCGGACCCTGGGTGGACGACGCAGCGGGAATCTGGCGCGGACTGGCCATCCTGGCGCATTGAATCGGGCATGCCGGCACGTCGTCTGTAGGAGCCCTTCTTAGCTGTCCGCGACGGTGCGGCAAAGCATATGTGGCCCCCTCTCGCTACGAGCGGACTTGCCCCTTGCTTTGCGCCCCGGGAGCGCGCGACCGGCTGAAGGGGCCAAGGCCTATTGCAGGGCACGGGTCCGCCTGCCAGCGCCGTTGAGTTGGCGTTGCCGAGGTTTCCGCTATTGCCGAGTTGCGCGCATCGCTTCATTGGCTGACCGCGCCGATTCACTACGTGACTGAGCCTGCGGACCGCGACGGGCGTGAGTCCATCTCCGAGTCTGGCCCGCAACGCCTAATCCAGACCAGGATCGGCCAGGTTGTTGTACGGTCGGATATGGCTTATCGCCGACGGATCGCCGCACTCGTTGCCCTCAACGTGATCGGATTAAGCGTCGTGGCGGCCGCTGCGGTGGGTTCAGAGCCGGACGATCCCGTCCTTGAGCCGACGTCCGTGCAACGCGTGCAACGCTTCTACTCGGACGGTCCCCATGCCTACTACGAGGATGACGTGGGCAATCTCGGCGGCGTTCCCGCACTGGAGTGGGTGACGCCAGGAGACGGCACCGCGGCGGCGGTTATCGAGATCTCGTTCCAGTACCGAACACGCGGACAGGGCCCGTTCTATCTGACGTTCGGCGTGCGAGAGGTCGGAGGTCCTCCGGTGACGGTGCGCCCAACGAAGTTTTCGCTTGCACCGGCCGCCGGCCGTCAGACGGCGACAGTGCGGTTTCTCGCGCCAGACCTGGAGAGCGGACAGGCCTACGCAGCTTCCGTTGGGGTGAACTCCGTGGCCGTCGTCGGATCGGTGAACCGTGTTGACACACGCAAGGTCCTGATGACCGTAGAGCGAGTGCCACCTGAGGTGTGAGTCTCCTGGTGATCGGCCGCGCGCCGACCGGCGCCGACAGTGGGTGGCACCCGGGGTCGAGTCACATACGACTACGCGTTCCTCGCGTCGGCCGGGCGCCGACTGCGTGGTGACGGTTTCGCTCATGTAAGAGCGCGGAACTGCCACACACTGGGTCGTGTCGCGCAACAGCAGACACGAACGGGAAAGTTTCTGGAAATCGAGACCTAGTCCCACCGTGGTCAGAGTACGGTGTCGATCCTACGATGCTGACCGCGCTCCGATTTTGTGATCAACGGTCGTTGCTCGCGATGCCATATCGTCTCAGAATTTTGCGGCTGTCATCGGCGGCAACTTCGCTGCGCCCTTGGCCTGATAGGAGAATCCTCGGTGAGATCTGCACTATTGGTAATCGTGACGTCAGTCGCGACGGTCGCAAGTAGCCTGGTGAACTCCAGTGCGAGTGCCAACCCGCCCGGCACAGGCGGTGCCGCGTGCGATATCCCCGACCAAGAAGTCGTGGCTCCGTCGGACATTCCCGCTGACTTTAACGTCCTAGAGTGTCGTGGTGCGATAGGACAATATGTCGACCTGGGGCGAGGGGATTTGCCCATCCCCGACGCTGGGAAATCCGTAGCCGCGGCCATGCTCTTCGTCGATGGCCTGGTGGTCCTTCACGCTAAGACGAGCGAATCTGGCACTTTTCCTATTCTGTTGATGCCGGAACAAGCGCTGCACTTACAGAGGACGACGTCATTAACAAAGACGACGAAACTACAGACGCGGCCGGCGCCAAATCTAACGGATGCGACAATGTTGCAACCGATCAACTCTCCTGGAAAATCTATTCGACGTGGCATTATGTCATCGGAGACGGGGGCCAACCCGCCGCCGGCACGGTTAACGATACGGCGGCGTACGCTGCAACTGCATGGAACGTTTGGAAAAACGAAGTGTCACCCTGTACCGCTACCGATGAATCTTCGGTCCCGAATGCCGTAATTGATGCGACCAACCACCCGGAAGAGAGTGACTTCAAACTGGTTAATGGTATTTCTGATTGTATCGATGAAGGGAACATCGACAGCGTGAACACAGTAGACGCCGGCAATTTGAATCCAAGTTCTCTTATCGCGCTCGCTTGCATGTGGACAGACGACCACGACGGCAAGGATGAACTTGTTGCGGCGGACATTCGTTTCAACACTACTGATAAGAACTTCACTTACCATCCGGCGTCGTCCTCGTGCAGTTATGACTGGGATGTCCAAGGAGTTATGACGCACGAGATGGGCCATTGGTTGGGATTTGCCCACGTCGAGACCTACGACTCTCGCTATCAAACCATGCACGATGAATTGTTGTCCTGCCGAAACCTCTACCGGACTCTCGGTAAGGGAGACGTGTATGTGGCACGCCAGGTCTACTAGCGCGCAGGACGCCTCCAGTTTTGGCTTCGTGCTTCGACTCCCACGTTCTAAGGCGTCCGCCGTGGCTGTGGTTGCCCTGTTGATGATGGGTGGCGCTGCGGGTTGCGGGAGTGACGATACGAATCCAGACAGGGACGAGCAGAGCGGCGAAGCTGCTGGCATTGAGGGCTCATGCGATGGCCAAATTCGCTTCGGCGGCCTTAGGTACCTTCCAATCGGTGGAAGCAACGTTCCGGGTATCCCAAAGGATCCGGTCGCTGGCCACAAGTTGGGGGAGGGTCGAACCCTTCCGTGCCCAGACTCTGACGGCGACGAGGCGGAAGAGGAGCCACCCGTGCCGGTGTACAAGATGATCGGGGTCGCGGTTTCGGACGGCGTGATGGTTGGAGAGGGACCCGAGCCATACGGTCGCGCGAGTCAAGGGGCTGACTGAAACACCCGCAGATCCTCCAACTGAAGGGCGCCGTCAAGTTCGCGTTGGTCCTATGTCGTCTCGCGAGGACCGCGGAGACCTTTGCCGAGTGGGG
Source organism: uncultured Actinomycetota bacterium (assembly GCA_963846535.1). Taxonomy (GTDB): domain Bacteria; phylum Actinomycetota; class Actinomycetes; order Propionibacteriales; family Nocardioidaceae; genus Nocardioides. The sequence goes on along the minus strand of CAWJWK010000002.1, from coordinate 69,914 downwards.
GCCGTAGCCCAGCAAAGGTCCGGCGATTGTTGGCGTACCAACAACGGACCGCCGACGAACGGCCTACGACCACCCGCGAACGCCTCCGTTTGAGCGTGAATGACCCATTCAGGCGGGTTCCAGAACCGTTCAAGTCCCGTTACTCACCCCAGACGTGACCTGGCCCTTGCCTGCGGAAACGCAGTCAGGGGCCGACTCTGTTTGCGGCTGTGCCAACACCATGCGGCCAGCCGGGCGAGCTCGAACCCCGACGCTCGACGCGCACCGCCGGCGTGGGCGGTCGAGCCTGCTGCAGACGTCCGCTCATGCCGAGTAGCGGGCACTGGCGCCGGCCCGGTCGAATAGCCCTTACTAGGCATCTCCTGGGCTCAGTTTGGGCCACCGGACCCGGCGGCGGCTCTAGGGAACTACGACGAACGTCTCGTTATCGACGACCTCGCCGTTGACGCGCAGCACGTTGTTGAGGAGGCGACCGTCGACGGGTTCGATCTCTGGGTGGTCGATGAGGGGGTCCGATAGTTCTCCGCTGTGGTGCAGGTCGAAGACGCTCGCTTCGAGATATTCCCAGTACTGGAGTGGATTGCCCATGAGCGTGGGGCAGTCAAGCGTTGTGTTCGCAGGATCCAGCTCACAAGGAAGCTCGGTCGCGCGGCTATTGGTGGAGCTGATGAGTGAGACGGCCCGCGTGATTCCGGCTTCGTCAATGGTGTTGTTCGTGAAGGTCACGTTGAGGGCGCCGGAGTACCGCTGACCGTCTGCTCGTCTGACGGTTTGTCCACCGTTGATGATGATCGCGTAGCGAGGAGCGCCTCGCGGAACCGGTTGTCCTCGAACGTGGCATCGACGGTTCCCTGGAGGAACGCGCTGCCCCCGAGGACGGGGTCGAGTTCGCACGCCGAACGGGTTGCTCGGCCCGGTGTCGGCATAACTGGTGAAAGTGTCATTGCCCTGGACAACGGCCCGAATCGATTCGGCCGGCAGGCCCTGCGCCAGCGAGTGCGAAGGCGCCGGTCCAGTAGTCCTCGATCCGGTTGTTCGTGACGATGACGGTCGGGGGCGCTGCAGGATTTCCCCCGGTCAGGATGAGCCCCGCGCTGACCTGCCCGATGTAGGTGTCCCGAACGCGACCACTCGAGTCACCCTGCGTCCGCACGGCGATGCCCATGCGGACGATGCGAACGCCTCGTCGACAACGAAGTCCTTGGCGTTCTGCACGATGACGCCGAAGGGGGCTGTTCTTGCCGGCCCGGATATCCCGGGGGTGCCCGGCAAATTTTCGCGTCGAGGCTGAGCTTGGAGATGCGCACGTCGGGTCCCGTAACTCGGAAGAACGAAAGCGTCCCAACGGAAGGCGGGACCGGCGACGGCGGTGTCCATGTGACGAGCGTGTCACGATCCTGACCATTCAGGGGAAGGCCCTCGTTGTCCATATCGGGCGCACGCGAGCCGCGCACATCCACCGGAAAGTCGAGCGGGATGGGAAACACGTCCCGTCGTCGCAGACTCCTGTGGCGACCTTGATGGTCACCCGGCTCTGGCCTGAGGCCGCTTTGGCGATGGGCACAGCAGCCGTGATGGTGGACAAGGGAGATTGCTTGCGGCCATCCCCACCTGGTTCGGCTTCACAATCGACGTACACCGTCATAGCCGCTGGCGGCGTGGCCGCTGGCGGCGTGGCCGATGCGGAGCCGAAGACGAGCATGAGCACAACACCGGCTCCAACAAGGGGTGCGTAAAACGAGCGCCCGACGGTTGAGTCCTCTGACATAGCAGTTCACACTCCAGGGGAGAGCCTTCGAACTCCAGTCGGCGGGAGTTGCCGAGCCTGATCTAGTAACGGTAGGCACCTCCCGTCTTAGCCCGCTGGCTTTTCCCCGCCGAACTCGTTGGGGGGCGACCCCCGGCCCGCTACGGATGGCCGAGGTCATCTGGTGGTCTGAGGCGGCCGCCGCCGCCTAAGCTTGGACCGTCCTGGGCCTAACCCGACGTGCGCCGCGCGATCGGCGCCTTGATGGCGTCGGTCAGAACCGCCCGCAATTGCCGCGCCGCGTGCGCGGCGTGTGTCCTCCTGGCGTGTACCCCAGTTCGACACTCAGCCCGGTAGCGGCAGGGATTCTCGCTACGGCTCGACCGCCGAAGCGTGCGACCATCGACCACGTGATTGAGTCGGCTGACGAGTTCGTGCGTCTTCGGACGAGCGACGACCCTGAGGAGTACCAGCGCGCGGCTCACGATGACGCTTCCGAAGCAACCTGGCTCGACGTCATCGAGCGTTTCCCGAGATGCGGACCTGGGTGGCCCACAACAAGTCCGTTCCGCTCAGCGCCCTAGAGGTTCTTCGGCGCGACCCCGACGAGGGGGTAAGGCGAACCGTGATGTCGAAACGGTCGTGGGCACGTGCTCATCCCGACGACGCCATCCGGCCTCAGGGACTCGAAAACACCCGCAAGGCGAACCGTCGTCGCGAACGAAACTGACCGGCCCAGTTGGCTGACCGCTGTACTCCAGTTTGACGTTCGGTCGATGGAACGAGCAGACGGCGAGCCGCGTCTACCCTGTAAGTGAACCGGGAGGTCCCATGCGCGGTCGACGTGCGAAGGTTGCACTGCTCTTGGTCGTTGCACTGGGTTCACTTGCCGCTTGCTCCGACGACCAAGAGCCGGCGCAGTCCGATGCCGAGAACTTGGCTGGGCGCGACTACGGCCCGCTGGCAGTTGTGGACTTCCCCAACGACGACGACGGCGCCTCATTAGCCAGCGGCGGTGACGGAGTCCTCGAAGTCTCGGGCACCTGCGTTGCACTGCGACTCTCCAGTGGACGCCGTGTTGTTCCAGTCTGGCGAGCCGACGACGTCGTGTGGGACAGCCAGAACAACGCCATCATCTTCAGCGATTCCGTCGGCGGCGAAACGGCCGAGTTGCACGATGGCGACACTCTGGCCATCGGCGGGGAGTCGTTGTGGGGCGACGTGCCTATGCCTGACCGAGTTGTGCCATGGGTCCAGCGACCGGCGAAGGACTGCCGTGGCCACCGGTTCGCCGTCCATCTCATCGATCAAGGTGCCGGCTAGCTTTCAAGCAACTCCATGTCCACCGTCGGCGAGTCAGGCTTGTGTACTCAGTTGGACAGGTTCGCGTGGCTGCCAGACCCCGTACTGCCGCCCTGCGTGCTCGCGGACTCGCACGCTACTGCCGCACGGCGTGCTCGTTCGTTCCGATGTGGGGCGCAAAGCCCTGCAGTCTGCGATGGTCTATCGCATGGTCTGGCGCTTGGCGTTGCGGATGGTCTCCCATGTCTTGGCATGCTGCCTCGTGGCGGGTGCTCTGGCGTCGTGTGACTCCGACGTCGAGCCGGACCGGCCCTCTGCTGCCTCGTCCCGATCCGAACCCGAGACGAGTCAAGAACTCGCGCCTGAAGATCCGATCAATGAGCTGGCGGAATCGGCGAGTGGGGCGGCCCAAGATCTGATGGACGACCTGCTGATCCTGCGCCCGAACGGCGTCGGTCGGTTGCGTCTCGGAATGTCGAGTGAGCAGGTGAGACAGACCGGTGTTGCACGCGCGGTGCAGGGATCCCACCACGACGGGTGGGGACGGGGATGCCACGTCGTGGAATTCAACCCCGACGCGCTCGGCGGCGTTCCTGGTCAAACGGTCGATGGTGTCGTATCCCCAAAGCAGGGCCTCGAGACGCTGTACGCGACGCGATCAATGACGACTCCCGCTGGCATTCGGATCGGTTCGACAATCGTCGAGGTCCGTGCGGCCTATGACCGTCCACAACTCGACGCTGGGGACCTGGTCGAGATCCAAGCTGGGGATAGGGCGGTCTACCTCATCCAATTGGGCGGCGTTGTCACTTCAATCGCTCTGGAGTTCCGTCGCCTGGACTGCGGCCGGTAGCCGCCCGTTACTGCCGCTCCACGCTCGCCCGCTACTGCCGCTCCACGCTCGCGCGTTCCGGTCGAGCCTCGGTCGCGCTCTCCTCAGGGGCACCGCCGGCGGTGGCTGGATGGCGGTTGGAGGTGGATCACCCCTCCACTGCCGCTCGGATCCTCCTGGCACACGTCGCGTCTCAGCTCGAATAGCGTGCGTAGATCCAGTTGGACGTATCCGGACGGTTCAGCTCGTCGCCGCTGAACTCGACACCGAAGCGCAGACGGAGGCCTCGCAGGGAGTTGGAGTACGGCAAATAGGCGATTGCGTGGCTCCGCTCGGACAATGCCACGCAGTCGGTGCGGCCGAAGTTGCGCCACCACCCGCGGAGGTACTCGACCTCGAACCGGACACACTGCCCACCCTTATTCGGAGACACCACTCCCTTGGTGACTATCTGAATCGCCCCGGGTCTGATGGAGGCTCTCAATCCATGGAGGATGAGAGTCATGGCAGCACCCAGGAAGTACCCCGACGAGCTGCGTGAGCGGGCCACCCGGATGGCGGTGGAGCTACGGCAGGATCCCGAGACGAAGCTGGGCGCGATCCAGCGCGTGGCTGAGCAGCTCGGCATGCATCCGGAGACCTTGCGCAACTGGGTCCGGCAGGCCGAGATCGATGGCGGCACGCGGCCGGGCACGACCACTGCTGAGGCGCAGCGGATCGCAGAGCTCGAGCAGCAGGTCCGTGAGCTGAGGCGGACCAACGAGATCCTGAAGACGTCCGCAGCGTTTTTCGCCGCAGCGGAGCTCGACCGCAAGATCAAGTAGCCCAACGCGAGGTTCCGGTCGCGGTGATCGTCGATTACATCGATGCTCACCGCGACCGGGTCGTTGAGGGCAAGAAGCTCGGAGTCGAGCCGATCTGTGAGGCCCTGCGTGAAGCAGGGGTGCAGATCGCTCCGAGCAGCTACTACGCGACCAAGACCAGGGAGCCCTCGGCACGCTCGGTGCGCGACGCCGCGCTGGTTGAGGACATCAAGGTCGCGCACAAGGCGAACCTGGGTGTCTACGGCGCCCGGAAGATCCACGCCGAGCTCAACCGCGAGGGCATCCCGGTCGCCCGGTGCACCGTGGAGAGGCTGATGCGCGCCGAGGGGCTACGCGGGATCCCGCGGGAGAAGACCCGCAAGACCACCATCGGCGATGGTGCTGAGACCGAACGTCCCGAGGACCTGGTCAACCGGAAGTTCGTCGCCACCGGCCCGAACCAGCTGTGGGTGGCCGACCTGACCTACGTCCGCACGCACGCCGGATGGACCTACGTCGCGTTCGTCCTGGACGTCTTCAGCAGGATGATCGTGGGTTGGCAGGTGTCCACCTCGCTGCGCACCGATCTGGCACTCGATGCGCTCGACATGGGCCTATGGACCCGGCAGCGCGCCGGCCAGGACGTCACCGGCCTGGTCCATCACAGCGACCGCGGAGTTCAATATCGAGCGATTCGCTACACCGAGCGGCTCGCCGAAGCCGAGGCCGTCGCGTCCGTCGGGAGCCGCGGCGACTCCTACGACAATGCGATGGCTGAGGCGCTCAACTCGCTGTTCAAGGCCGAGTGCATCCGCAACCCGGTCATGCGTCCCAAGGGCGGCTGGAAGTCCGTGACCGATGTCGAGATCGCCGTCGCCGAGTACGTCGACTGGTTCAACCACAGGCGTCTTCACGGCGAGATCGGGCTCGTCCCGCCCGCCGAGTTCGAGGCCAACCACTGGGCCAACATCACGCCCGAGCACTACCCTCAGACACCCGTCCCGACCGGGGCTGGTTCCAAGTAACCGAGCCTCCACGAAACCCGGGGCGATTCACGTCCTCGTCGCGGATCATGATTGCATCAGGGCCCAGCGCCATGACCGAGGACCAGGCCAGAGCCTGCTTCAGCGGCCCCGACAGCCGGCCGCGGCCGGCCAGGGTGAACCCACCCACCGCACCACCACTGGCGGAGTAGACGATGTCCTTGACCTGAGCGACGTCCTCCCCGCCCAGTGTGACGACCGGATGCTTCATCAGGTCGGACGTGCGCATCAGGCGACTCATCGCTTCAACCCCCGGCGACGGGTGCGCGCGGACTGCGTAGGGTCGATAATGACCCCGCCCCGGCGGCGGCGGGCCTGAACCGTCAGCAAACCTGCCAGGAGCACCGCGGCCGCCGCGGCGATCACGATCAACCACACCCACCAGCTCACGGGCACCAACTCCTGACCTGGGTGACCGACATCACGGCGGTCGAGAAGGCTCCTCGTGATCAATCGGTCAGCCGACCGAGAACTCCAGGGTAGTCCTCGAGCCCAGTTGGTAACAGGTGCTTTCGCCACCGTGCTCGTGCAGCAGCCCCACTCCTGCCAACGTCGGCACTGACCACCCTCCTACGGACTGCGCCCGATCATGGTGGTGGCGAGGACGCTCGGGGCGGCCCTGCTCTGTCGACGAGGTCCAGCACGTGCAGAATGCCCAGGAGAACAGCGGTGCCCGTGCCGGTGATGAGCAGAGCGCCGACAAGGAATGCGATACCCGAACCTAACGTGGCATCCCGGACGGGTCCCGCGGCGTTCAGCGCGGTACCCAACGCGAGTCCGAGAGCGAAGGAGCCGACGCAGGTCGCGGCCAGCCAGCGCGTCGAGGCAGGCCACGCAAAGCCGGCGCGACGACCGGCGCGACCGGCGTCCGCGATCAAGACCGCAGCAGCCGCGACGACAAACCACACCCCCACCAGCAAGAAGGCGGTCATCGAGTCGCCGGCGCGGTGCCAGCCGGCCGACATGGTGGCCAGCGCCGTCACCGTCGCTGCCACCAGTCCCACCAGCACGGCCGGGTACCGCCACCGGGCGGGAACGACGAGCAAGAGCGCGGCCACCGCCGAGAAAACCGCCGTGGCGTGACCACTCGGAAGACTGTTCAGCGTGGCCGGAGATACCTCCCGGAGCCCGAGATCTGGCCTCTCCAACAGATAGCTCTTCAACACCAGCGTGGAGACGTTCGCCCCGACGAGAAGGCCGATCGCGGCCAGCCCCAGCACGCGCTCGAGCCGGATCAAGGCAACCATCGCGACCACCGCAACCGCTCCCAGCAACGCCGCGCCCGACACTACGTTCAAGACGGTATCTGTGCCGTCGGCCAGAGCCGACCGGGTCAGCAGCGCTCCACGCAGCGACGCATCCCCGAACAGGCGCCCTTGGACCGTCCGAACCGTCACGTAGTAGACCATGACGAATCCGGACAAGAACCCGAGCCCCACCAGCCCGACCCGCACAAGAGGGCGGACGACATCGCCCAGGCTGCCAATCCCCGGCCTGATGCTCACACCGCCATAGTGGACCAGTCCCCGGATTCAAGTGCCGCCTTTGCGACTGACGCCGACCCAGGTCCCGATCGGGCGGTGTTGGGAGACGTCCGCCCACGAGCGAGCAGATCTGCTCAGAGTTCCTCGACCGCTCGGTCGACCACATGCCGGAGCTGTAGCCGCCCTTGCCGAACCTCTCCACTGCGGAACCACGCGTCCACGGACCGGCCGCCGGCAGACCGCCGCGATCGCCGCCGCAGCCTGGGTCGGCGTCGGGACAATCGCCGTGAGCAGGCGGTCGCAGCCAGCCCGACAGAGTGCAACTACCTCGCCGATCGCACAGCCGGGCCGATGCTCCGCAGGTTGATCAGGAGCCGGTCGGGACGAGCACGCCGAAAGGACGGCCCGACCAAGTCGACGTCGTCGAGCCGCCAGTCTGCATGCGCCCAGGCCAGGGCTGAAGCATCCCGGACTCTCGGTGTCCAGACCTACCGGTCGTCTGCTCTGCGGACCAAGCAAGAGGATTCGGTGATCGGGTTTGGCCGGCTCTCGTCCGTCGTCAGCAACCAAGGTGCTTCAAACACCCCAGGGTGCGCGGATCGGACTAGGTCGAGCATCTCCTGCTGGGGGGGCGCGAATCGCGTTGGCGCTGATGCCTCGTGACGGCCGCTGAGGAGGCGAATCAGTCGAGCGCGACGTTCCGACATCCGCTGCCAGATCGCCTGCTGGATGGTCAGGGTCAGCCATCCGGCCACTGCCATGCCAGTCAGGTTCACCGCCAGCTGAAGTGCGCTTCCCCGTATCTCGTGACCGACGCCGAACGCGATGCCGAGCGCGACGTTTCCTGCCGCCGGGATGGTGGTCACCGAGATGAAGACGCCGGACAGGCCGCCCATCTTGGCTGAGGTCAGGGATAGGACGCCGGCTGCGACGAGCGCGTTGACCGCGGGGTCGCTCTGAAGGTGCTGCACGACGGCATCGGTCAGGGATATCGGTGATGTGAGACGCAGCTGGAGCATCGGGGTCAGCTTTCGTCGTCAGGGCATGAACCGATAGCCCATGCCGGGTTCGGTCAGGAAGTGCCGGGGGCGCGTCGGGTTGGGTTCGAGCTTCCTGCGGAGCTGCGCCATGTACTGGCGCAGGTAGTGCGTCTCGCTGAGGTACGTCGGACCCCACACGTCCTGGAGCAGCTGGCGTTGGCTGACGAGCTTCCCGGGGTTGCGGACCAGGATGGCAAGCAGGTCCCATTCTGTCTTGGTGAGATGCACGAGCTCGCCTCCGACGCCGCGGACTGCCTTCTCGGCAAGGTCCACGACGTGGAGGCCCACTTGCACCGGTTCCTCGTCGAGGGTGTCGGGCCGGAGGCGTCGACTCACCGCCTTGATGCGGGCGAGAAGCTCGTCGATGTTGAACGGCTTGGTGACGTAGTCGTCCGCGCCGGCGTTGAGGGCGACGATCTTGTCGGTGCTGCTGGCCCGGCCGGAAAGCACGATGATCGGCACGTCGGTCCAGGATCGCAGCGAGCGGATGACCTCGACGCCGTCGATGTCAGGCAGGCCCAGGTCGAGGATCAGGAGATCGGGCCGCTCGTTCTTGGCAGCGGCGAGGGCGGCAGTGCCGTCGGCGGCCGTGACGACATCGAACTGGCGAGCCTGCAGGTTGATCCGTAGCGCGCGGAGGATCTGAGGTTCGTCGTCGACGACCAGGACCCGCATCAGGTGCTCGCCTCCTCGCGACGCTCGGGGGCATCTCCCTGATGGGGAGCGGTGATGAGCACCAGGTCGGTGGTCAGGCCGCCACCGGGTGTGTCGTCGGCATCAAGGGAGCCCCCCATGGCTTCGGCGAGGCCGCGGGACAGCGCGAGCCCGAGCCCGATGCCGGGAGGACCTTGCTGGTCCCCGGAGCGTTGGAAGGGCAGGAAGAGTCGATCGCGTTCGTCCGCGGGCAGTCCGGGTCCGTGATCGATGATCCTGATGTGCAACCGGTCGGCGTGGATGCTGACCGCGACCGTCGGTGGTGCGTGGGGTGGTGAGAACTTCAGGGCGTTGGAGAGCAGGTTGACCAGGATGCGCTGGAGGAGGGCAGGGTCGGAGATGACTTCGGGCAGGTCGTCTGCCAGCTGGATCTGGACCGTGTCGGCCATGCTGCCGAGCTCGTCAACGGCCAGCGGTATGACTTCGGCGACGCTGGTGGGCTGCGCGTGCACGCCCAGGGCGCCTGCCTGCAAACGGCTCATGTCGAGCAGGTTCTCCACCAGCTGGGTGAGCAGATCCAGGGATTCGTCGGCCGTGGCGAGCAGCTCCTGACGGTCGCTCTCGTCGAAGATCACGTCGGGTGTCCGCAGCCCTTGCACGGCGGCCTTGGCCGACGCGAGCGGCGTCCGGAGGTCGTGACCGACTGCGCGCAGCAGCGCCGTACGGAGCTTGTCGGCTTCGGCGATCGGAACCGCGGCGGCGGCCTGTTCGGAGAGGCGCTGCTGCCGCAGGGCGAGGGCTGCCTGGACGGCGAAGGCTTCCACGATCCGCTGGTCGGTCGCGTCGAGGGTCGGGCCCTTGAGGACCAGGGTCAGGGTGTCGTCCACGGGGACCTCGACGTCACCCTCGCGGGGTGCCGCACAGCGCGGTGAGCCGACGCTCTCGGCGATGCTCCATCGACTGCTGTCACCTCGGTCAGCCGGTGTCTCGGGGGCCTCTTGGTTCCGCTCGAGCAGGGTGACCGAATCCAGCGCGAAGGACTCGCGCAGCTGGTCGAGAAGTGCGGCCAGCGGTCGGGATCCGCGCAGGACGCTGCCCGCGACCACGGCCAGCGAGTTCGCCTCGCGGCGCGCCTGGGCCGCTTGTTGGGTGCGTTGGATCGCGACGTTGACGGTGGCGCTGACCGTCACCGCGACGAGGAGGAACACGCTCAGCGCGAAGACGTTCTCCGCCTCGGCGATGGTCCAGGTGTAGACCGGTGGGGTGAAGAAGAAGTTCAGCAGCAGCGACCCGACCACGGCTGCGACAAGGGCGGCCCACAGCCGTCCGACGAGCGAGATCGCGACGACGGCCACGAGGAAGATCAGGATGAGGCTGGACAGCGACAGGTCGTCGCGGAACGGCGTCAACGCGAGCGCCAGCAGCGGCATCAGGACCGCGGACAGCCCGAGTCCCAGCAGCAGCCGCCACAGCGACTCGTGGCCATGCTGACGGTGCCCGTGCCGCAGCCGCAGCCGCGGGCGTCGGGTCTCCTCGTGGGTCACCAGGTGGACGTCGATGGATCCCGATTCGGCGACGGTGGTGACCCCGATGCTGCGGGAGACCACCTGGGCGAACCGGCCGCGTCTGCTGGCTCCCAGCACGAGCTGGGTGGCGTTCACGCCGCGGGCGAAGGAGAGGAGCGCCTGGGGAATGTCGTCGCCGACGACCTGGTGGTAGGTGCCGCCGATGTCCTCGATCAGGGTGCGCTGCCGCGCCAGGTGAGCGGGGCCAGGTCCGCTGAGACCCTCGTTGTGGACCACGTGTACGGCGAGCAGGTCGGCGCCGCGCGCACGCTCGGCGATGCGGGCGGCGCGGCGGATCAGGGTGTCACCTTCGGGACCGCCGGTCAGGGCGACCACGACCCGCTCGCGGGCTTCCCAGGTGCCCTCGATGTCGTGGTCGCGTCGGTACCGGTCGAGCTGCTCGTCGACCTTGTCGGCCAACCACAGCAGCGCCAGCTCGCGCAGCGCGGTCAGGTTGCCGACCCGGAAGTAGTGGCCCAGGGCGGCGTCGACCTTGTCGGGCTTGTAGATGTTGCCGTGAGCCATCCGCCGGCGTAGAGCCTCGGCGGTCATGTCGACCAGCTCGATCTGCTCGGCGGTTCGGACCACGGCGTCGGGGATGGTCTCCTGCTGGGTGACGCCCGTGATCTGCTCGACGACGTCGTTGAGGGACTCCAGGTGCTGGATGTTGAGGGTCGTGATCACGTCGATGCCGGCGTCGAGGATCGCGTCGATGTCCTGCCACCGCTTCTCGTGACGGCTGCCCGGCACGTTGGTGTGTGCCATCTCGTCGACCAGCGCGACCTTCGGTCGCCGGGCGATCACTGCCTCCAGATCCATCTCGATGAACTCCGCGCCCCGGTACATCAGGTGCCGGCGCGGGACGGCCTCGAGGCCCTCGGCCATCGCCGTGGTGAGGGGACGCTCGTGCGGTTCGACGTACCCGATGACGACGTCGGTGCCGCGGGACTTCCGCCGCTGACCCTCCTCGAGCATCCGGTAGGTCTTGCCGACCCCGGGTGCGGCGCCGAGGTAGACGCGAATCTTGCCGCGATGTGTCATCGCCGCACCTTCCTCTCGGTCCACGTCGGCCCACGGTGCCTGTCGTTCGGGGCTGTCACGTTCGACCCCGCTACTGCTGCCGGAAGCGTTCGTCCAGCGCCAGGTTCAGCTCCAGCACGTTCACTCCCGCCTGCCCGAGCAGGCCGATGGCTCTCCCGTGCGTGTGTTCGTCGATCAACGATTGCACCTGCGCGAGGTCAATGCCGCGCTCCCGCGCGACACGCGGAGCCTGGAGCCGGGCGTACGCCGGCGAGATGTCCGGGTCCAGACCCGACGCGCTGGCCGTGACGGCGTCGGCCGGGACGACCGGCTCCGTCGGTTCGTCGCCCCTGATCGCGACGACCACCGCCTCCGCGTAGTCGGCCCCGGGCTCGGCGAGCTCTACCGGCACCCCTCCGTACTGGTCGACGAACGGGGTGCCGGAGGTCTCGTTCAGGCTGACCGCCCGAAGGACGTCACCGGTCAGTCCGTGCGCGTAGTAGACGCCGAGGACCGCACCTACGCCTTCGGGCGTGCAGTAGGGACGGCTGCCGTCGACGTCCTCGAGCTCGCCGATCGCGAGGCTGCGCGCGCACACCTGGGTCAGCAGGCTCGCTCGGTCGGCCGTGTCGACGACGTCCTCCGGTCCTAGGTTGCTGGCCGAGGTCGACGTGGGATCGTACCCGGCCCCGGCCGCCGAGGGACGCGACTGGAAGTACGTCGGCAACGGGTTGCCGACGGCGTCCGTGAACGACTGTCCGATCAGCCGACTCCCGACCACCCGGCCGTCCCCCTCTCCGGCGCGGATGAGGGAGCCCTCCGCCTTGGCGTTCAGGCCGGGCAGTTGGGCGATGCCGACCATGGCGAGCGGGTAGCCGAGACCGAGCAGGACGGTGAAGACGAGCAGCGCGCGGCCGGCCGCGAGATGACGGGCCAGGAACAGGTTGGAGGTACGCATCAGGCCATCCCGGGAAGGAGTTGGATCATCAGGTCGATGAGCTTGATCCCGATGAACGGCGCGACGATGCCGCCAGCGCCGTAGACCAGCAGGTTCAGTCGCAAGAGCGCCGCGGCCCCACCGGAACGGTAGGAGACGCCGCGCAGGGCGAGCGGGATCAACGCGATGATCACCAGCGCGTTGAAGATGACTGCGGACAGGATCGCGGATTGCGGGCTGGCCAGCGCCATGATGTTGAGCCGGTCCAGGCCGGGGTACACGCTGGCGAACATCGCCGGGATGATCGCGAAGTACTTCGCGATGTCGTTGCAGATGCTGAATGTGGTCAGCGCGCCGCGGGTGATGAGCAGCTGCTTGCCGATCTCGACGATCTCGATCAGCTTGGTCGGGTCGGAGTCGAGGTCGACCATGTTGCCAGCTTCCTTGGCGGCCGAGGTGCCGGTGTTCATCGCGACGCCGACATCGGCCTGAGCCAGCGCGGGAGCGTCGTTGGTGCCGTCCCCGGTCATCGCGACCAGCCGGCCACCGGCTTGCTCCTTCTTGATCAGCTCCATCTTGTCCTCGGGCGTGGCCTCGGCGAGGAAGTCATCCACGCCGGCCTCCTCGGCGATGGCCTTCGCGGTGAGCGGATTGTCCCCGGTGATCATCACGGTCCGGATGCCCATCCGGCGCATCTCGTCGAACCGCTCGCGCATGCCCTCCTTGACCACGTCCTTCAGGGTGATGACGCCGAGGGCGCGGGCCGGCTGGTCGCCGACCTTCTCCGCCACGACCAGGGGGGTGCCGCCGGTGGCGCTGATCGCGTCCACGGTGGCGCCGACGCTCTGCGTGGGGTGGCCGCCGTTCCCCCGGACCCAGTGCAGGACCGCGGCTGCCGCGCCCTTGCGGACCTGCCGGCCGTCCAGGTCGACCCCGGACATCCGGGTCTGGGCCGTGAACGGCACCCAGGTCGCGTGAGCGAGCTCGCCGGGCTGCCGCTCCTGGAGACCGTGGGCTCGTTTGGCGTAGACCACGATCGAGCGCCCCTCGGGTGTCTCGTCGGCCAGGCTCGACAACTGCGCGGCGTCGGCCAACAAGGAAGGGTCGACGTCGGGAGCCGCGGAAAACTCCGAGGCCTGCCGGTTGCCGAGGGTGATGGTGCCGGTCTTGTCCAACAGGAGCGTGTCGACGTCGCCGGCGGCCTCGACGGCTCGGCCGCTCATCGCCAGCACGTTTCGCTGCACCAGGCGGTCCATGCCGGCGATGCCGATGGCCGAGAGCAGGGCACCGATCGTGGTCGGGATCAGGCACACCAGCAGAGCCACCAGCACGATGCCGGTGACGCCGTTGCCGTCGAGGGCCGCGGTGTCGGAAGCAGCGCCGTTGACGCTCTTGGCATAGATCGCCAGCGGTTGCAGGGTGGCCACGACCATCAGAAAGATCACGGTGAGCGCGGCCAGCAGGATGTTCAGGGCGATCTCGTTGGGAGTCTTCTGTCGGTTGGCGCCCTCGACCAGGGAGATCATCCGGTCGATGAAGCTCTCGCCGGGGGTCTGGGTGATCTGGACGACGATGCGGTCGGAGAGCACCTTGGTGCCGCCCGTGACCGCGCACCGGTCGCCGCCGGACTCGCGGATCACCGGAGCGGACTCGCCGGTGATGGCCGACTCGTCGACGCTCGCAATGCCCTCGACCACGTCCCCGTCGCCGGGGATGACATCGCCGGCCTCGCACACCACGATGTCGCCCTTGGCGAGCTGGGGAGCCGGAACGCTGTCGATGTCGGCCTCGGCGATCGGCCTGCCGACCTGCCATCCGACGACGCGGCGGGCGACGGTGCCCTGCCGGGTCTTGCGCAGGGTGTCGGCCTGAGCCTTGCCGCGTCCCTCTGCCACCGCCTCGGCCATGTTGGCGAAGACCACGGTGGCCCAGAGCCAGCAGGTGGTCAGCCACGCGAACAATGTGGGGTCGGTGATGGCGAGCACGGTGGCGAAGGCCGCGCCGACCTCGACGACGAGCATGACCGGGTTGCGCCAGATGATGCGAGGGTCGAGCTTGGTCAGTGCGTCGGGCAGCGACCGGGCCAGCACTCGCGGGCCGAGTCGCCCACCGGCTGTGGTGGCGGTGGCGCTCATCGGGCGAGCCCTTCCGCGAGCGGGCCCAGCGCGAGCGCCGGGAGGAACGTGAGCGCGACCAGCACCACGGTGACTCCGATCAGCATGGAGGCGAACAGGGGGGTGTGGGTCGGCATCGTCCCGGCCGACGCCGGCGCCGGGGTCTGCCGGGCCAGGCTGCCGGCGAGGGCGAGCACCAACACCAGAGGCAGGAACCGCCCCAGCAGCATGCACAAGCCCAGTGCGAGGTCGTACCACCAGGTGTTGACGGTCAGCCCCCCGAAGGCCGAGCCGTTGTTGTTGCTGGCCGAGGTGAAGGCGTAGAGGACCTCGGAGAACCCGTGGGCGCCGGTGTTGAGCATCGCCGCCCGCTGGTCGGGGCTGGCCATGGCCAGCGCGGTGCCGACCAGCACGAGGAACGGGGTGACCAGGAAGTACAGCGAGGCGAGCTTGATCTCCCGGGCGCCGATCTTCTTGCCCAGGTACTCCGGGGTGCGGCCCGACCATGAGCCCGGCCACGAACACGGTGATGAGTGCCAGGACGAGCATCCCGTACAGCCCGGAACCCACGCCGCCGGGCGCGACCTCGCCGAGCATCATGTTGAAGAGCATGATCCCGCTGCCGAGACCTGAGTAGGAGTCGTGGAAGGAGTCCACCGACCCGGTCGAGGTGAGCGTCGTCATCGCCGCGAACGTCGCGGAGTTCCCGGTGCCGAACCGCACCTCGCGTCCCTCCATCGACACCCCCACCGCACCCGGCACTGTTCCCGAGACGACCGACTCGGCGACGTTGAGCAGCGCGACCGACGCCACCGCGATGAAGCCCATCGCAGCGACGATCGCCAGCCCCTGACGCCTGTCGCCGACCATGCGGCCGAAGACGCGGGGGAGCGAGAACGGGATCAGGCCGAGTAGGAAGATCTCCAGCCAGTTGGTCCATGCTGTCGGGTTCTCGAACGGGTGGGCGGAGTTGACGTTGTAGAAGCCGCCGCCATTGGTGCCGAGCTCCTTGATGACCTCCTGGCTCGCCACCGGCCCGCCGGGCACGAGCTGAGACCCGCCGGTCAGCGTCGTGACATCGGTGCCCGCGGACAGGTTCTGCACCATGCCTGCAGCGACGAACACGATGGTGCCGACCACGGCGATCGGAAGCAGCACCCGCACGACCAGCCGGGTCAGGTCGACCCAGAAGTTCCCGAGCTGGTCGGTGCGACTGCGAACGAGCCCGCGGATCAGCGCCACCGCGACCGCGATGCCCACGGCCGCGGACAGGAAGTTCTGCACGGCCAGGCCGGCCATCTGGGTCAGGTGCGTCATAGTGGACTCACCGGAGTACGCCTGCCAGTTGGTGTTGGTGACGAAGCTGACCGCGGTGTTCCAGGCGATGTGCGACTCCACCCCCGGCAGTCCTGCATCCAGCCACAGATGGCCCTGGAGCCGCTGCAACCCGTACAGGAACAGGATGGAGAGCACCGAGAACGCCAGCACACTGCGGGTGTAGGCACCGGCGTTCTGCTCTGAACCGAAGTTGACGCCGACGAGTCGGTAGATCGTCCGTTCCACCCGATTGTGACGCTCCGACGCCACCACCCGGAACAGGTAGTCGCCGAAGAACCGATAGGCGACGGCCCACGCCGCGAGCAGAGTGACAACGAACAGGACGGCGGCCCAACCGTTGCTCATCAGAAGCGTTCCGGGAAGAGGAGCGCGACGAGCACGAAGACCCCGAGGGGCACCGCCAGGATCAGGCCGATGAGGTTCACCACTGTCACAGCCGCTCGGCCCCCTTCACCACGAGGGCCAGCAGGCCGAACAACAGGATCGTCACTGCGATGAGGCCGACGTCGGCCATGGCGGGTCCTTCCGGGCTGGATGCAACGACCGCCCCGTTGGGCGGCCAGCGCCTACTCAAGACCTCGAAGCAACGCCCCGCCAGCGGAGACCGGCGTTCCTGACGAAATCCCTACGCCTCTGCTCTCGCCGTTGACGTCTTGCCTACGCGGCCCGCTGCGAAGGCCCGGTATGGCGGTACGGGTGAGGTCGGCGGATGCGTTCCTGTTGCGCCCACCCGGCGATCAATTGCAACCTTTCTCGCGCAATAGCGTCCATTACCCCAGTGACCGCTCAAACGGAGCCTTTGCAATGCGACGAATGATGCCTGCGAGCCACGTGGGACCAGGAGAAGAACGTCGTCACGGCGTCGCTCCCGCAGCGCTGCTACCCGCGGCCGGCCAGCAACCCGGACGCACCGGCGCCGGCGGTCGGGCGATTCTTCGCCTTCGGCTCGATGGATGAGATCTTCGACGAGATCAACGGTTCGCCGCTCCGGCTCGACCGGGGCTGACCGCGGCGCTCAGCGGCCGGGTTCGGTCCAGACCCGCAGACCGGACACCCGGTGGCCGCCGACGGCCATCGTGAGAGCGACGAACCAGCCGACCACGGTCCAGCCGGCGAAGAAGTTGATGGCCCCGATGACCTGGGCGTTGGCCTTGCCGCGAGTCGTCGCGATCGCCCACGGCAACAGGTAGCCGCAGGTCGCGAACGTGGCTGCCCAGGCGAACAGGGCCTGGCGGGCACGGTCCTGCTTGTCGTTGACGATCTCCAGGTACATGGGCGCACCCTAGATGACCCCGAGGTCGATGAGAGGCCTCTCACCGGCGACTCACTGGGGGCTCACCCGCTCCGGATTGGCTCTTCCTCATCGCCGACAACGACAAGGAAGGGCGAACACAATGAAGATCAATCCGCTCCGGTCATGACCCTGGGACTGGCCGGACTGGTGGCCTCCGGCGTGATCGCGTTCCAGTCCAGCGCCACCGCTGGCATGGGCCAGTCCGCCGTCAAGCGGGACGAGAACTCGACCGACGTGGTGCTGGCCGACGACGACGACGACACGAACCGGCTCTGGAGAGACACCCGATCGAACACCAACACGAACAGCCGGTCGCGCGACAGCCGCCGCGACAACTCCCGCACCGGCGACCGCACCGGCCGGGACGACAGTCGCAGCGGCCGCAAGGTGAAGGACTGGACGAAGGACGGACCGGGCACCCGCACCCGGGACTGGTCGCAGAACAGCACCAACGACCGGTCGCGTCACAACACCCGGTGACGTCGTGACCTCGACCCTCGCACCAGCAGTGGAGAGCTGGCACCTGCGGGAGGGCGACCCGATCACCCCCGAGCTGACCGCCCTGCGGCTGCTCGGGGGTGGCTCGTCCGCGAGGCGACCGCGCTCGACGTCGCCCACCACCCGGTGGTCGTCCGTGGGCTGCGGTACGACGCCGACGCGCCCCGCCCGCACCTGGTGCTCGAGCACGTCGAGGGGGCCGCGCCTGTCCACGTTGATCCGCCGCTACGGCCGACCGGCCGCTCCCGCACGAGGTCGCGGAGGCACTCGAGCCCCGTGCTCACCCGTCAGCCCAAGCCGCGGCTGACGTTCAAGGTCAACGCCCGCCCGGTCTGAGGTCAGCCGTCGAAGGGGTAGCCCATCCCGCGCACGGTGGCGATCGTCCCGGAGCCGAACTTCTTGCGCAGGTAGCCCAACGTAGACGACCACGTTGGTCCCCGGCAGCGGTCGCCAGGGGATCCCGCGACGAAGCCGCCGAGAGGCAGGACGACGGCGAGCGGCGGCAGGTGCTTCAACAGCCTGCTCATGACCCTCACCATCCTGACCGATCGTGGAAGGGCAGTGAGCGGTGGGTGAGAGGTGTCTCATCAACCGTTCGTGCGGCCCTAGAGTGGCGATCGTCACCACCTTCACCGCAGCCGGAGGAGACCGATGTTCGTTCCGTTCAGCGTCCGTGACTTTCTCGATCGGGCCGTCACGGTCTACGGCGACCGGATCGGTGTCGTCGACGAGCCGGACCAGCCGGCGCCCACCCAGGGCTCGCTGACCTACGCAGAGATGGGCGAGCTGGCGCGTCGCCAGGCCGCTCGGCTCGATCAGATGGGGGTCGCGCCGGGCGAGCGGGTCGCGATCGTGAGCCACAACAGCAGCCGGCTGCTCACGTCGTTCTACGGCGTCTCCGGCTGGGGCCGAATCCTGGTGCCGGTGAACTTCCGTCTTCGGCCGGACGAGATCCAGTACATCGTCGAGCAGTCCGGGTCCCGGGTGCTCTACGTGGACCCGGAGCTCGAGGAGTCGTTGAAGGGCGTTGACTGCGAGCACAAGTTCGTGATCGGCACCGACACCGACCTCTACGCGGAGCCCGGCACCGAACCGGCGCCGTGGGAGCACGACGAGAGTGCGACCGCGACCATTAATTACACGTCGGGCACCACCGCGCGTCCCAAGGGCGTCCAGATCACGCACCGGAACATCTGGACCAACGCGGTGACGTTCGGCCTGCACACCACGATCAGCGACCGCGACGTCTATCTCCACACGCTGCCGCAGTTTCACGCCAACGGCTGGGGCATGCCGTTCGCGATGACCGGCGTCGGGGCGCAGCACATCATCCTGCGCAAGGTCGACGGAGCCGAGATTCTGCGCAGGGTGCGCGACCACGGCGTCACGATCATGTGTGCGGCGCCGGCGGTGGCTGCCGCGGTGCTGGACGCGCTGCCGGGCTGGGAGGGCGAGATCCCCGGGCGGGACCGGGTGCGGATCGTGATGGCCGGCGCACCGCCGCCGACCAAGACCGTCGCGCGGGTCGAGGAGGAACTGGGCTGGGAGTTCATCCAGATCTACGGGCTCACCGAGACCAGCCCCGTGCTCACCGTCAACAGGCGTCGGGCCGAGTGGGACGACCTCGCTCCCGAGGAGCGCGCCCAGAAGCTGACCCGCGCCGGCTCGCCCGCGCTCGGCGTGACCCTGAGGGTCGACGAGTCAGAGGAGGGGTCGGGCGAGGTGCTCGCCCGGTCCAACGTGGTGCTCGAGGGGTACTGGGAGAAGCCCGAGGAGACCGAGGCTGCGTTGCGAGACGGCTGGTTCCACACCGGCGACGGAGGATTCATCGGTGACGACGGTTACCTGACGATCGCCGACCGCAAGAAGGACGTCATCATCACCGGCGGCGAGAACGTCTCCTCGATCGAGGTCGAGGACGCCCTGTTCTCGCACGAGGCCGTCGCCGAGGTCGCCGTGATCGGTGTGCCGAGCGAGAAGTGGGGCGAGACCATCAAGGCGCTGGTCGTGCTCGCTCCGGGCCACGAGCCGGGTGACGACATGGAGACCGACCTCATCCAGTGGTGCAAGGACCGACTGGCGGGCTTCAAGGCACCGACGTCGGTGGAGTTCCGCACCGAGCTGGCCCGCACCGCGACCGGCAAGCTGCAGAAGTTCAAGCTGCGCGCGCCGTACTGGGAAGGCCGCGACCGCCAGGTCAACTGATCATGGCCGCGCCCCCGCAGATCGGCTACGCCCCTCGCGGTGGCGGGGCGCACATCGGCTACTGGGTCCTTGGGGAGGGGCCGCCGGTCATCTCGTGGCCGGGCGGCACGATCACCTCCGCGGCGATCTTCGAGGAGCCGCGGTGCGCCCGGTTCATGCGGGAGCTCGCGACGTTCTGCACCAGGATCATGATCGATCGGCGCGGGATCGGGTACTCCGATCCATTCCTGCCCGGGTCGTCACCGACCCTCGACGAGCAGGTCGGCGACCTGCTTGCCGTGCTCGACCACCTCGAGATCGACCGAGTGATCCTCAGTGCCAACGCGTGGGACAGCCAGGCGACCATTCAGATGGCCGTCACCCATCCAGACCGGGTGTCGGGCCTGCTCGCGACGTCGGCCACACCTTTCCCGGGCACCGCTCCCAGCTGGGGCGGGGGTGTCCCGGCGGAGATCATCGAGCAGCTGGCCAAGGAGTACGACCGCCCGGGCCAGGGTCTGGGGCCGCAGAGGATCCTCGACGTCCTGGCGCCGAGCCTGAGTCATGATGACGACCTGGAGGCATGGATGGTCAGCGGCGGACGCGTCAGTCCCGCCACGGCCAGGGCCTACACGGAGATGGCGATCCAGTCCGACGTCCGGTCGATCCTCGACCAGATCGCCGTGCCGACGCTCATCCAGCACAGCAATCGAGACCGCTGGATCCCCGTCGCGGCGGCCCGGTTCATGGCAGCGGAGATCCCCGACGCGCGACTCGTCGAGTACGACTCCGACAACCATTTGTTCTTCTGCGACCACACCGACGAGAAGCTGGCCGAGATAGAGACCTTCATCGAGAGCGAGCGCGCCACCCATGCTCAACGCCGGCTGCTGACCGTGCTGTTCACCGACGTCGTCGGCTCGACGGAGCGGCTCTCCTCGACGCCGGACCTGCGCTGGACGGCGCTGCTCGACGAGGTCGACAGCACGGTGTCCCGGCATGTCCGACGCAACAACGGGCGGGTGTGCAAGAGCATGGGCGACGGCCACCTCGCGCTGTTCGACCGCCCGAGCGACGCGGTCGCTGCCGCCCAAGCCATTGGTCGCGCCTTGCGCGTGATCGGCGTCGAGATCAGGGCTGGGGCGCACATCGGTGAGGTCGAGCTGCGCGGCGACGACGTGGCAGGGCTAGCCGTCCACGTGGGCGCCCGGGTGTCGGGCATGGCAGGAGCCGGAGAGATCCTCGTGAGCCGCACAGTCGCTGACCTGCTGACGGGGTCGGCGTACTCCTGCGAGCCGGCCGGGGAGTTTGAGCTCAAGGGGTTGCCGGGCGTCTGGCCGCTCTTCCGGGCGCGCTAGCCGGCGACGACGACGGCCCAGCCGGCGGCAACGAAGGCACCTGCGGTCTGGTCCGTCCATGCGGCTGAGACCTCGTCGCGGCCGGGGACGAAGGTGATCCGAGTGGCGACCGTCGGCGGCCCGGGCAGGTCGAGCGCACGGCCGCTCACCGGGTCAACCTCGCCCCGCGCGTCGAGACAGGCGACGTGGTCGATCTCGAGGCCGAGTCGGCGTTGGTGGAGGGCCAGGCTGAGCACGGCGACGCCGGAACTGCCGTGGCCCTCGAGGTCCAGCGGTCCTGCGGCAGCGACCCGCGCGTCCCCGATCACGGCCAGCAGCTGCTCGCGGGTCAGGCCGTCGGCCAGCACGACGGATCGCGGAACGGACTGGTCGTCGGGCGGCATAGGCACCACCGTAGGGTCATCGCTACAAGTCTCGTGGAGCAGGAACCCGGTGCGAGTCCGGGGCGGTTCCGCCACTGTGATCCGCCGCGCCGACAGGCGAGGTGGGCAGCCAGACACTGGCCACGGGACGCCCGATCCGAAGAGGGGCGAGAACCCCGAGGAGGCCCGCGGTCCCATGCGCATCGCACTGTTGTCCACGTCCGACACCGACCTGCTGTCCGCTCGAGCCAGCGGCGCCCGCTACGTCCTGGCCAATCCGGCGCGGTGCGGTGCGGCTCAGCTGGCCGAGCTCGCCGGCTCCGCCGACCTCACGGTGGTCCGGCTGCTCGGCTCGCCGCAGGAGTACGACGCCGAGCTGGCCGCTGTGGCATCGGCCGGCCGGCCCGTGGTCGTCCTGGGCGGGGAGCAGACGCCGGATGCTGCGCTGATGGCGGTGTCGACGGTGCCCGTCGGCATCGCGGCGGACGCGCACCGCTACCTGGTCGAGGGTGGGCCGGGAAACCTGACGCAGCTGCATGCGTTCCTGTCCGACACCGTCCTGCTGACGGGCGAGGGGTTCGAGCCGCCTGCCGTCGTGCCGGGGTGGGGAGTGCTGGAGCGCCTGGAGGCGCCGGTGGTTTCGAGGCTCGTCGCTAGCGCTCCTCGCGCCTCGACCAGCGGCGCGGCGCGGGTCGGGATCCTCTTCTACCGCGCGCACCAGGTGAGCGGGAACGTCGCGTTCGTGCACGACCTCGCCGATGCCGTGGACGCGACCGGCGACGCGGTCGCCGTACCGATCTATGCCGGGTCGCTGCGCACCGCTCCCGACGACCTGTTCGCGACGCTCGGCACCCTCGATGCGCTGATCGTGACGGTGCTGGCCGCCGGCGGCACCGTCCCCGCCGACGTGAGCGCAGGCGGCGACGAGACCTGGGACGTCGAGCGGATCGCAGCGCTCGACATCCCGGTGCTTCAGGGGCTGTGCCTGACGAGCAGCCGCGCCGAGTGGGAGGCGTCCGACGACGGCGTCAGCCCGCTCGACTCGGCGAGCCAGGTCGCGATCCCGGAGTTCGACGGCCGGATCATCACCGCACCGTTCTCGTTCAAGGAGACCGACCCGGCGGACCCCGACGCAGTGCCGCGGTACGTCGCGGACCCCGAGCGGTGCGCGCGCGTGGCCGGGATCGCGGTCAACCACGCCCGGCTGCGTCGGACTCCGGTGGAGGAGCGGCGACTGGCGCTGATGCTGTCGGCCTATCCCACCAAGCACGCGCGGATCGGCAACGCGGTCGGGCTCGACACCCCCATGTCGGCGGTGCGGATGCTCCGGCGGCTCCGCGAGGCGGGCTACGACCTGGGCGGCGACAACGACATCACCCGGATCATCGACGGGGACGACGACACGGCCGCGGGTGACGCGCTCATCCACGCGCTGATCGCGGCGGGCGGACAGGACGAGGAGTGGCTGACGAACGCCCAGCTGACCGATGCGCACGTCCGGATCAGTGCCGATGACTACCGGGCCTGGAACGCCGACCTGCCGCACGACCTGCGGACGAGCGTGACCGAGGCGTGGGGAGAGGCGCCCGGGAAGCTCTTCGTCAACGACCGCCACGAGATCGTGCTCGCGACCCTGCGCGCGGGCAACGTCGTGCTGATCATCCAGCCGCCGCGGGGGTTCGGCGAGAACCCGGTGGCGATCTACCACGACCCCGAGCTGCCGCCGAGCCACCACTACCTCGCGGCGTACCGCTGGGTCGAGAGGGGCTTCCAAGCCCACGCGGTCGTCCATCTCGGCAAGCACGGCTCCATGGAGTGGCTGCCCGGCAAGACCGCCGCGCTCTCCGCGTCGTGTGCGACCGACGCGGCGATCGGCAACCTGCCGCTGATCTACCCGTTCCTCGTCAACGACCCTGGCGAGGGCGCGCAGGCCAAGCGTCGCGCGCACGCCACCATCGTCGACCACCTGGTGCCGCCGATGGCGCGGGCGGAGTCGTACGGCGACATCGCGCGGCTGGAGCAGCTGCTCGACGAGTACGGCAACATCGCGACGATGGACCCGGCGAAGCTGCCGGCGATCCGGGGCGAGATCTGGCAGCTCATGAAGACCGCCGAGATGCACCGCGATCTCGGGTTGGACGAGCGGCCGGAGGACGACGACTTCGATGACTTCATCCTCCACGTCGACGGCTGGCTCTGCGAGATCAAAGACGCCCAGATCCGCGACGGTCTGCACGTCCTCGGCGCCGCACCGGCGGGTGAGGCGCGGGTCAACCTGGTGCTGGCGATCCTGCGCGCCGCTCAGGTGTGGGGCGGCCAGGCCCAGGCGGTGCCGGGGCTGCGGGCAGCACTGGGTCTGAAGGACGGTGAGGCGACCACAGTCGTCGATGCGATCGAGGCCCGGGCTCGGGAGCTCGTCGAGGCGATGGAGAAGGTCGGCTGGGATCCCGCGGCCGCCGCCGGTCTTCACGACGACCCGGAGGTGCAGCGGGTGCTGGGATTCGCGGCGACGGAGGTCGTGCCGCGCCTGGACCGGACGACCGACGAGCTCGATGCGGTGCTGCACGCGCTCGACGGCGGCTTCGTCAACCCCGGACCGTCGGGCTCGCCGCTGCGCGGCCTGGTCAACGTGCTGCCGACCGGCCGCAACTTCTACACGGTCGACCCGCGGGCGGTGCCGTCGCGGCTGGCGTGGCAGACCGGGCAGGCGATGGCCGACTCGCTGCTGCAGCGCTACCTCGACGACGAAGGCAGCTACCCGGAGTCGGTCGGCCTCTCGGTCTGGGGCACCAGCGCGATGCGGACCTCCGGTGACGACATCGCCGAGGTGCTCGCGCTGCTCGGCGTTCGACCCGAGTGGGACGAGGCGTCGCGTCGGGTGCGGGAGCTGGCCGTCGTACGCCTCGAGGAGCTGGGCAGGCCCCGGATCGACGTGACCGTGCGGATCTCGGGGTTTTTCCGCGACGCCTTCCCGCACGTGGTCGCGCTGCTCGACGACGCCGTCCAGCTGGTGGCCGGCCTCGACGAGCCCGCCGAGCAGAACTTCGTCCGTGCCCACGCCCAGGCCGATCTCGCCGACCACGGTGACCAAAGACGTGCGACCACCCGGATCTTCGGCTCGAAGCCGGGTGCGTACGGCGCCGGGCTGCTGCAGGCGGTCGAGGCCGGGTCGTGGCGGGACGACAAGGACCTCGCCGAGGTCTACACGGCATGGGGCGGCTTCGCCTATGGGCGCGGGCTCGACGGTGTGCCGGCCGCCGACGACATGCGGACGAACTACCGCCGGATCAAGGTTGCCGCAAAGAACGTCGACAGCCGCGAGCACGACATCGCCGACAGCGACGACTACTTCCAGTACCACGGCGGCATGGTCGCCACGGTGCGGACGCTGAGCGGCGCCGACCCCAAGGCGTACGTCGGCGACTCGACCTCGCCCGACGCGATCCGCACCCGGACCCTGCAGGAGGAGACCAACCGGGTGTTCCGCGCTCGAGTGGTGAACCCGCGGTGGATCGTGGCCATGCAGCGGCACGGCTACAAGGGCGCGTTCGAGCAGGCGGCGACCGTGGACTACCTGTTCGGGTTCGACGCGACCGCGGGGGTGGTCCACGACTGGATGTACCAGGCGCTGGCCCAGGAGTACGTCCTCGACGAGACCAACCAGCAGTTCCTGCGCCGCTCGAACCCGTGGGCGCTGCGTGGGATGGTGGAACGTCTGCACGAGGCCGCCTCGCGCGGCCTGTGGGCCGAACCGGACGCCGACGTGATCGCGGCGCTGCAGGCGGTCTACCTCGAGGTCGAGGGCGAGCTGGAGGACAAGCCGTGAGCGAAGCGAACTGGCTCGGTGATTGAGGTGCGACGAGGGCAGCGAGGAGCCTCGAAATCAAAGGTCCGCATCATCGGCATCGGAATGGGCCCGCACCAGCTCACCCCCGAGGCCGCGGACGCGCTGCGCGAGGCCGACTACGTGATCGCCGCGGAGAAGAGCGAGACCGACGCGCTGCTCGCCGTCCGGCGCGAGATCGCCGATGCGTTCGGCGTGCCGGTGGTCGCCGTACCGGATCCGAAGCGCGACCGGGAGTCCGCGGGGGACGGCGGCTACGTCGTCGCGGTCGCGGGCTGGCACGCCGCCCGGGTCGCGGCGTACGAAGCCGTGCTGGCTGAGCGGCGGGGGACGGCGGCGTTCCTGGTCTGGGGCGATCCCGCGTTCTACGACTCCACCATCCGGATCGTCGAGGCGATCGCGGAGCGGGGCGCGGTCGACGTCGAGTACGACGTGGTGCCCGGGATCAGCGCGCTCCAGCTGCTCGCCGCGCGCCACCGGATCGTGCTGCACGACGTCGGCCAGCCGCTCCACCTCACCACCGGCCGGCTGCTTGCCGAGGCGGTGGCCGCGGGGCAGACGAACATCGCGGTCATGCTCAACCGGTCGGTCGCGCTGGCCGGGCTCGAGGACTGGTCGATCTGGTGGGGCGGCAATCTCGGCCGGTCTGAGGAGGGGCTGGTCTCGGGGCGGGTCGGGGACGTGCTGGTCGAGGTTGAGGCCGCACGGGAGCGGATCCGCGACGCGGCCGGCTGGGTGCTCGACATCTTCGTGGTGCGCCAGTGAGCCCCTTGGTTTCGAGGCTCGCTTCTCTCGCACCTCGACCAGCGGCGGCGCTCCTCGTCGCCGGCATGACCTCCGACGCTGGCAAGAGCGTGGTGGTGACCGGGCTCTGCCGGGCCCTGGCGCGACGCGGGATCGCGGTGGCGCCGTTCAAGGCACAGAACATGTCGAACAACTCGATGGTCGTCGTCGGTGCCGACGGCATTGCGGGCGAGATGGGCCGAGCCCAGTGGGTGCAGGCGTTGGCCGCCGGCGCGACGCCCGAGGTGGCGATGAACCCCGTGCTGCTGAAGCCGGGCAGCGACCGTCGCAGCCACGTCGTACGGATGGGGCAGCCGGTCGGCGAGATCTCGGCGCGTGACTTCACCTCCGGGCGGGAGCGGCTGGCGGAGTCGGCGTTCGTGGCGTTCGACGACCTTCGGTCCCGGTTCGAGGTCGTCGTGGCCGAGGGCGCGGGCAGCCCGGCAGAGATCAACCTGCGTGCCTCGGACTACGTGAACATGGGGCTGGCCCGGCACGGCGACGTGCCGACGATCGTGGTCGGCGACATCGATCGCGGTGGGTGGTTCGCGTCGGCCTACGGCACGCTGATGCTGCTCGACGAGGCGGACCGGGTGCTGATCAAGGGGTACGTCGTCAACAAGTTCCGTGGCGACGTCGACCTGCTGCGGCCGGGGCTCGCGGACCTGGAAGCGCGGACCGGCAGGCCCACCTTCGGCGTGCTGCCGTGGCACCCCGATCTCTGGCTCGACTCCGAGGACGCTCTCGATCTCGAGGGTCGGCGGTCGCTCGAAGGAGCCCGGAAGGTAGCCGTGGTGCGGCTGCCGCGGATCAGCAACTTCACCGACGTCGACGCGCTCGGGCTGGAGCCCGGGCTGGACGTGGTCTTCGTGTCCGACCCGGCGCGCCTGGCGGAGGCAGACCTGGTGGTGCTGCCGGGCACCCGCTCGACCATCGCTGACCTGGCCTGGTTGCGGGAGCGAGGGCTGGATCGCGCGATCGTCGCGCACGCACGCTCAGGGCGGCCCGTGCTGGGGATCTGCGGTGGCTGCCAGATGCTCGGCAGCTTGATCTCCGATCCCGACGGGGTCGAAGGACCTGCCGGTGCTGAGGTCGAGGGACTCGACCTGCTCGACCTGACCACGTCCTTCTCCTCGGAGAAGACGCTGCGGCTGCACGACCCGGCCGGCTACGAGATCCACCACGGCCGGGTGACCGGCGAGACCCGGTCCGGGTCGGTGACCGGCACGATGGTGCACGGATCGCTGGAGGACGACGGCGTGCGGTCGTCGTACCTCCGCGGGGCGCTCGGCATCGGGTCGACCGCGTCGTTCCCGAAGGCGCGCGAGCGGCGGTTGGACGTGCTCGGCGACCTGGTCGAGGCGCACCTCGACGTCGATGCCCTTCTGGACCTCGCCCGGTGAAGGTCCTGATCCTGGGCGGCACGTCGGAGGCGCGCGAGCTCGCAGCTCTGCTCGTCGACCAAGGCGTGGACGTGACCTCGTCACTCGCCGGCCGGGTCGCGGAGCCCCGACTGCCGGTCGGCGCCGTGCGGATCGGCGGGTTCGGGGGAGTCGAGGGCCTGCGCGCGGCGCTGGGCGATTACGACCTCGTCGTCGACGCGACCCATCCGTTCGCGACGGGGATGTCGGCCAACGCAGCTGCCGCCTGCCCCGCGGAGGGAGTGCCGTTGCTCAGGCTGGAGCGACCGGGCTGGGCCGCGCGGTCCCGGCCGTCGTGGACCTGGGTCGACTCGCACGAGGAGGCGGCTGCCATCGCAGCCGACGTCGGCTCCCGGCCGTTCGTGACCATCGGCAGGCAGGAGCTGGGCCGGTTCGTCCCGGCACTCGAGGATCGGTCTGTGCTGGCGCGCGTCGTCGACGCTCCCGAGATGGAGCTGCCTCCGGCCTGGACATTGCTGAAGTCTCGAGGTCCCTACGAGCCGGCCGGCGAGCTCGCGCTGATGCGGGACCACGCGACCGACCTGCTCGTCACCAAGGACTCCGGCGGCACCTACACCTGGCCGAAGATGGAGGCCGCCGCCGAGCTCGGCCTGCCCGTCGTCGTCGTACGCCGGCGGCCTGCACCCGACAGCGTCGAGACTGTCGGGGAGGTCACCGAGGCGTTGCGGTGGTGCGCAGTGACTCTCAGTCGACGATCTTGATCCGGTACCTCTGCCGGAACTGATCAGACACGTCGACCTTGACGTACAGGAACTCCGGACCCTCGCGCACGCCGTCCGCGACCGTCGGGATCGTCATCGTGACGGTCTTCTTGCGGGACGGGATGTCACCCCCCACGTACATGTACGACCGCCACAGCGGCCGCGCCGGGCGGCTGGATTCGGCGTGCTCCTGCAGCCACCTGCGAGGCACATCGGCGCCCTGCAGGTTGGCTCCCGGGCCACGGACCGCCTGACCGAAGGTGTAGAGATCGATGCTGGTCCGGCCTTCCACCGTCACCTTGATCTCGATCGTTCGGCCCTCGCGCAAGGTTCGCGGGACGTCGACGGAGATCGTCGGCTCCGGGTCGTCGTCGGCAATCGTCAGGCTGCCGAGGTAGTCGTCGGTGGCGATGCCCTGCAGCGGCCAGAGGGCGATCTGGGTCTGCTGGTCATAGCCGGACACGCGGTCCGCCTCGTACTCGACGGGGATGGTGCCGTGGGTCTGGCCGGGCGCGACGTCGACGACGAGACGCTGCGTCTGGCCGCGCTCCTGGCCGGCAGTGAAGACCGCGAACCGACCCGCGCGGGTCACGTTGCCGGTGATCGTCCACGGAACATGGGCCACCTTGGTGCCGCCGGATCCCTCGTCGACGTTCACGTCACCGATGAGCACCTGGGGGAGCCGCTCCGACTGTGCCGGAGCCAGCTGCTCGGGCGCGGAAGCCAGGTCGGCGATCCACAGCCGGCCCTCGGTGGTGCCGGCGACGAGCTCGACCTTGGTGATGTCGGCGAGGTCGACACCGGACGCTCCGCTCGCGTCGACCACGACCGCGGTGCCCCACAGCTTGGTCGCCCAGCTGATCTCCGGCAGCGCGGTCGGCTCGGTGCCCGGCACCGGGTCGAGAAGGGCAGAGCCACCGGCGGAGTCGGAGATCCGCAGCTGGACGGCGGGGGCGTCGTACGCCGGATCGACGATCGTGCGCAGCTCGAGCCGGTCGGTGGTGAGGTCGAGCGGCTCGGCGAACAGGAGTCCGCCCGCGGCTCCCGTCTCGTGCCACGCGAGCTCGAGGAACTTGCGGGCCGGTGCCTGCTCGCCGTTCGCCCGCCAGTGCGGGGTCACCAGGTCCTGGTTGCGGCGTCCGCAGATCGCGAACGACGAGCTCTGTGACGACACCCCCGCGCACAGCCGGGCCTCGGCGTTGCCGGTCGGGGCGCTCGGCCGTGCGTCCGGGCCGGGGCGGCGGATGTCGCGGCCACCGCCGATCGCATGGCTGAGCACGTCGGCGTCACCGATCGATGCGACGGTGGTCGGCGATCCGTCGTACAGCGGCGCGTAGTCGTTGTCGCCCGTGAACAGGTGCACCGCCCCGGCGATGTAGGCCTGGCCGACCGCGAGCTGCTCGGCCGGTCGCAGCCGGTCGGGATGGCGGCGGCCGCAGATCTCGAACCTGTCGCCGCCCCAGTCGTCCCACGACGGAGCGGTGGCGGTGGCGGGCGTCCACTCGGTGTTGAAGAAGTTGTGGTTGGCCCCCATCACCATGACGGAGCTCTTCAGCGAGTTGTCACCGGGTGCGAGGTCGCGGGCGACGTCGGTGAAGCGCTGGCCCTGGAGGTCGTAGACGTCCCCGTCGCAGTAGGGGAGGACGGTCACGGTCGGGACGTACGGCGCGGTGTGCCACGCGAAGTCGGTCGGGGCGAGGAGAACCTGCCCGGCGATGCGGTACGGCGCGCTCTCGGGGATCTGGATCGACGCGCGGTCGACGCCCTCGCCCCCGCGGCTGTGCCCGACAAGGACGACCTGGTCGAGGTCGACCTGGTGCTCGGCGGCGAGGTCGACCCAGCCGTCGAGGTGCTCCTGGACGATGGCCGCACGGGCATCGGCGCCGCCGTCGGCGAGCTGCCAGTCCTGGGCGTTGATGCCGTTCACGCGCACCGAGACGGTCGCGTAGCCCTGCGACGCCAGCAGCTGCTGGGCGTAGTCGTAGCCGAGGTGGCTGGGGATCTCCGCCAGTGGCGCCTGGCACGGCCAGCCGTCACCGAAGTCGTTGGGATCCGTGGGGTTGTAGCAGACGCTGTGCCGGCCGTGCATGAACAGCACCAGCGGGCGCGGCCCGGTGTTATCGCCGGGGGCGGGCTCGACGACGTGGCCGACCATCTCGATCGGCTCGTCCATGCCGGGCAGCTCGACGCCCGGCCAGTCGTAGTCGCTGGTGACCGTCTCGTAGGGACCGGGCGTGCCCGGGTCCGGCGCGGCGAGCTCGTTGGTCACGCGATCCGGGAGCGTTCCCCCGGAGTCGACATTGGCCGGGTCGAAGCCCGGCTCGTCGAGGCGGTCGCCGGACAACACCACGTCGAGCTCGCTGACGACCGGTGCACTGGCCGCAGTGACCACGGCGGTGACCGTCCGGCCGTCCGCGCCGACGGTCGGAGCGCCGAAGGAGAGTCCGTCACCCGCGATCGTCGGTCGGTCGGAACGGATCGGCAGGTCGCGCGGGGAGGTCCAGGAGACCTCGTAGCTGCCGTTGCCCAGCGCCACCACCCGCCAGCCAGGGTCGTCGGGAGCGGCGCTCGGCACCGGGCTGGCGTCGGCCGGCCCCGTCGGGCCGGTGAGGGTCACGGTCAGCGCTGTGGCAGCGCAAGTGGTGAGGGAGAGGAGGGTACGTCGGACTCGGGGCGCCCTGGCGCGAAGCGACTGCACGCCTTAGTAGACGCGTTTGCCCGCCCGTTGGTTGCTGGTTTCGCGAAACTCTGTGACGCGCGACCCACCCGCAGCGGGAAGAAACGGGGTCCGTCCAGCGCTGAGACCTTAAACTGGGGGAAGGAGGCGCACGATGAGCACCATGCATATCGCCACCGCGACGACGTCGTACCTGCGATCGGTCGACCGGGTAGCGGCTCGGACTGCGGCCTGGGCCATGTCTGAGCGCCTCACCGCGGCTGCAGCCGGAATGCGGGTCGCCCTCGAGCGACTGCCGGACGGATCGCCCCACCAGCTCCTCGAGCTGAAGGGCCGGGCGGCCCTGCTCGCCACGATCCCCGCGGAAGGGACCCCGGAGCACGCCGCGTTGGCCGTTGCCCACGCGGTGTTCCTGGAGCGGGCCCTGGCTTGGGCCGACGAGCACGGTCTCGGCACCCGGCCCGCGCCGCGCTGACCCAGCGGTCAGAACCCGATCAGCGAGCCGGTCACGCAGCCAGCGGGAGCATGCCCGGCAGCGACGTGACCTGGCACGAGCAGCTGTCGCTGCACGGCAGGTAGGTGTGAACGGCGTGGCCGCACCCGGAGCACGGCAGGTCGTGGGAGAGGTGCTGCTGCTGATGGGTCGGGATCGTGGTCCACATGGTCCTGCCTCCTCGTCGGGGTGGTTGGTGGTGCTTCAACCTGTCCACGAGTGGAGACGACCGAATTCGACACGAGTCATCGAAAGTCTTCGAAAGAACTGAGATGCGGCAGGCTGTGCCCATGGAGTACGTCGGAGTCGACCACACCGTCGTCCGCCAGTACGCCGAGCTCCAACCCGAGCTGCGGCTGGCGGCCGAGCAGTTCGTGAACCTGGTGACGTCCGTCCTCGACGAAGCCGGCATCAACTACCTCAGCGTGACCGGCCGGGCGAAGTCCGTCGCGTCGTTCGCTGCGAAGGCGGCGCGGCTCGCCGACGGCCGGCCGGTGTTCGACGACCCGCTCCGGGAGATCACCGACCAGATCGGCATCCGCGTGATCACCTACGTGCACAGCGACGTCCAGGCGGTGGCCGACCTCTTGGAGGACCAGGTCGTTGTCTACGTCGATCGCGACATGGGCCAGGAGACGGCCGGGGAGGGCCGCTTCGGCTACGCCAGCCGGCACCTGCTCGTCGGCCTCGACCCGGTGCGGGAGGGCCAGGACGGCTACGAGCTGATGCGCGGTCGGCAGGCACAGATCCAGATCCGCACCGTCTTGCAGCACGCGTGGGCGGAGTTCGAGCACGACATCCGCTACAAGGGCACGATCCCGGATGAGCACGTCCCGGACTTCGACCGCCGGTTCACGCTGGCCGCCGGGCTGCTCGAGCTGGCCGACCGCGAGTTCTCCACGATCAGGGCCCGCCTCCAGGAGGGGATGACGGAACCGGCCGACGAGGCCGAGGACGACGACCCGCGGATCAATCCGCGAGAGCTGGCGGCGTTCCTCGCCGGGCAGTACGCCGATTCGGGCTGGTCGCGCACCGACCACTACCAGTGGATCTCCGGCATGGTCCTCGAGCTAGGCATCACCTCGCTCGCCGAGCTCGGCGACGTGCTGCGGTCGGTGGACGCGGAGACCCTCAAGAAGCGGATGGACTACCGCTACCCGCCGGGCGCGGTGCGACGGCTGGACGACGCGCTTCTCTGGGTCTACGGCGACACGTACGTCGAGCTCACCGCGAACGCCCACCGGGTGCCGGCGCTCCGGGCCAGGCTCGCCAAGATGCGCGCCACGGAGTGAGACCCGATGGCCCGGGTACTGACTCACCATGGCGAGCTACCGGGTCAACAAGGACGCGATCTCGAAGGCGCGTGAGCTGATCGACCGCCGGCAGTATGTCCTCGACAGTGACTGGGGCGACGTGCAGCCGAACGCCGAGGCGGGCAACGCCTACCTGGAGCGGCACGCCTGGGAGGAGTACGCCGCGTGGCACCTGGGCCTGACCGAGGGTGCCAACGACGAGACCAAGGCGCGCTACGCGTTCGTCTACGGCGACTTCAGGAGGGTCCACCGCACCGGTCTCATCGCGTGCATCTACCGCGCAGCCGAGTGGCGCCACAAGCAGGTCGAGCTCGCCGCGCACGACCTGTTGCAGGAGCTCGACCGGAAGGCCGGGGTCAGCTGACGCCCAGCTCGGATCGCGTCACTGACGCGGGATCGGTGCCGCTGAGGACCCGGAGCGCGAGGTCCGTGGTCGCGTCGACGTTGAGGAAGCCGACCACCTGGACGACGCGGTCGATGTCGAGCGGAAGCAGACCCGGAGTGCCGGGGACGTCGGGAGTGAGCCCCAGGTCGAGGTCGTCGCGGCCCGACATGACCTCGACGTTGAAGTCGTACCGCTCGCGGGCGCCGGGCGCGGTGAGCCGGCGCAGGACGGTCGGCCCCAACCGGCGCGCGCCGGTCTCCGCCGCCCAGGAGTCGAGGGCGGCCACCACGGCAGATCCGTCGTTGTGGTCGATGTCGGCCCACACCGTCTGCATCGAGCCCGCCTCCTCGAGCAGGATCGCGGCCGTCTTCTCGCCGATGCCCGAGACGCCGGGCAGGTTGTCGCTCGCATCGCCGC
Organism: uncultured Actinomycetota bacterium; assembly: GCA_963846535.1. Lineage (GTDB taxonomy): Bacteria > Actinomycetota > Actinomycetes > Propionibacteriales > Nocardioidaceae > Nocardioides. The sequence goes on along the minus strand of CAWJWK010000002.1, from coordinate 36,284 downwards.
GCAGGGCGGCGTACTCGAGGTAGCGCTCGGCGGCGACGCCGTACATCGCCTTCAGGCGGGCCGGCGTGAGCAGCGGCGACCCCGCGATGCCGCCATCGATGAGACGCAACACCCGCGTGTGGTCGCTGATGTGGGCGAACGCATCGCGATCGGACGTGATGATGATGCAGTTCCAGTCGTTGTTGCACGCCCAGGTCGCGCCGGACGCGTTGACGTCGTCGGCTTCGAGGCCCGGGGGAGTGAGGGTGGCCAGGCCGAGGGCATCGAGGAGCGCGCCGGCGCGCTCGAGCTGGTCGACGAGCTCGGCGTCCTTCGCGGCTCGTCCCGCCTTGTAGTCGGGATAGAAGTCGCGACGTACGGACGAGGTGCGGTCATCGAGCCCGAAGATCACCGCGTCGGGCGCGAACGCGTCGATCGCCTCGATGATCTGACGCAGCATGCCGTGCAGCGCCCAGGCCGGCCTCCCCGCGCGGTCGGTGATCCTGGTGTGCGCGCGCGCGTGGTGGCTGCGGTGCAGCAGCGACGGGGCGTCGACGACGAGCAGCAGCTTCCGCTCGCGGGTCTGGGCATCGGGAGGGGGCATGGCGATCGCCGCCATCGTAGGGCGCCGGGCGGCGCGTTAGGGTCGGCGCATGGATCTCCTGGGACTCGGCGTCATCGGCTCGTCGGCGAAGGAGAACGAGCACCGGCTGCCGCTCCACCCGGAGCACATTCCTCAGCTGGACGCCGACCTTCGGGCACGGATCACCCTCGAGCACGGGTACGGCGCCCGGTTCGGTGTCGCGGACGAGTCCCTCGCCGCTCACGTCGCCGGTTTCGCCTCGCGCACGGAGATTCTGGCCGAGTCCGACGTCGTGCTGCTTCCCAAGCCGCAGCACGAGGACGTCACCGCGATGCGGCCGGGTCAGGTGCTGTGGGGCTGGCCGCACTGCGTGCAGGACTTCGAGATGACCCAGCTCGCCATCGACCGGCAGCTGACCCTGATCGCCTTCGAGGCGATGAACCACTGGACCAGCGACGGCGCGGTCGGGCTGCACGTGTTCCACAAGAACAACGAGCTGGCCGGCTACTGCTCGGTGATCCATGCGCTGGAGCTGGCCGGGCTGACGGGCGACTACGGCCGTCCCCTGACTGCGGTGGTGATCGGGTTCGGAGCCACCGCGCGCGGTGCTGTGACGGCGCTCAACGCCCACGGAGTGCACAACGTGGCGGTGCTGACGAGTCGGGCCGTCGCCGCCGTCGGGTCACCGATCCACTCGGTGGTGATCCGACAGTTCGAGCACGACCCGGAGGGCGTGCGACCCAGTCACGTCATCACCGAGCGCGGCCGCGAGCCGCTGCCGGCGTACCTGGCCCAGGCCGACGTCGTGGTCAACTGCACGCTCCAGGACCCGAACGACCCGCAGATCTACCTGCAGATCGAGGACCTGGATGCGTTCCGCTCGGGCAGCGTGATGGTCGACGTGTCGTGCGACCTCGGGATGGGGTTCAGCTGGGCGCGCCCGACCTCGTTCGAGGAGCCGGCGTTCGTGGTGGGCGACAACGTCCTCTACTACGCCGTCGACCACAGTCCGTCGTACCTCTGGAACTCCGCGACCTGGGAGAACAGCAACGCGTTGATCCCATTCCTCCGACCGGTGCTGGAAGGCGCCGCCGCGTGGGACACCGACGAGACGCTGGCCCGCGCGATCGAGATCCGGGACGGCCGGGTGGTCAACCCCGCCATCCTGATCTTCCAGGGCCGCGCGACCGAGCCGCCGTACGCCGTGCTCTGACCCGACGCCTTACGGGTACTGTCCCGCGGCCGGGGGATCTGCCGGGCGCCAACGGATTCCCTACCAGGTGCGCACCCACAGGCAGTGCTCGGAGCGACCGAGCTGCTCGACGGCTTCGGTGGAGAACGGCGCCGAGACGTCGGTGACGACGTAGCCGAGGTGGTCCCTGGTCGCCAGGGTCTGGTCGACGACGTTGTCGCCGGCCGCAGCGAACACGGCGTTGAGCTCGGCCAGCACCCCGGGCACGTTGTGGTGGAGGAAGCCGAGTCGGTGGTGAGGAGTGAGCGCGGGCGGCAGCACCGCAGGGAGGTTGACCGAGAGCGCAGTGCTGCCTTCGAGGGCGAAGCGAGCCAGCTTCTCGGCCACGAACCAGCCGATCTCCTGCTGCGCCTCCTGGGTCGAGCCGCCGACGTGCGGCGTCAGGATGACGTTGTCGAGTCCGCGCAGCACCGAGTCGAACGCGTCGCCCTGGGCCTTCGGCTCGACCGGGAAGACATCGACCGCCGCACCCGCGATGTGCCCCGATACGAGGTGGTCGCGCAGGGACTCGTAGTCCACCACCATGCCGCGCGAGGCGTTGATGAAGAGCGCCCGCGGCTTCATGGCCGCGAACTCGCCGGCTCCGAAGAAGCCGGCATTGCCCGGGCGCCCGTCGACGTGCAGGCTCACCACGTCGGCGACGCCCAGCAGCTCCTCCAGCGACCTCGTACGGCGCGCGTTCCCGTGGGCCGGCCGGTCCGCCTTGTCGTAGAAGACGACGCTCATCCCGAGCGCCTCGGCGACGTTGGACAACTGGGTCCCGATGTTGCCGTAGCCGATGATCCCGAGCGTCCGGCCGCGGACCTCGTGGCTGCCGCGGGCCGACTTGTCCCACACGCCGTCGTGCATCCGCTGGGTCTTCTCGGGTAGCCGCCGGGCGAGGGCGATGATCTCGCCGATCACGAGCTCCACGACGCTGCGGGTGTTCGAGTAGGGCGCATTGAAGACGCCGATGCCCCGACCTGCTGCCGCGCCGAGGTCGACCTGGTTGGTGCCGATGCAGAAGCAGCCGATCGCGACCAGGTCGTCCGCCGCCTCGAGGACCCGCGCCGTCACCGTGGTGTTGGAGCGGATCCCGAGCAGGTCGACGCCGGCAAGGGACGCGATCAGCTCGATCTCCGACATCGCGCCCGAACGCAGGTCGACCTGGTAGCCGCGGGCTTCCAGGGCCTCGACGGCGGCCGGGTGGATGTTCTCCAGGACGAGAGCCTTCACAGCCCAACCCTAGGGGTCAGTCGACGGCCATCTCACCGAGGGCAGACCAGTCCGTGCCCCGCCGTCCCGGAAGGCCTCGACCAGGACGTACTCGCTGGCGTCGTCCAGGCTTCGCGACCAGTCGAACCAGAGGCAGCCGTCCTCAGCGCGGGTGGCCTCGGTGAACGGGCGCGAGATCTCGGCCCAGTCGTCGGCGTGCTCGGGCTTGATGCGGAACTTGGCGGCGATGAAGATCAACGGTTGCTCCTGACGGTTCGGCGGGCTCTGTCAAACCTAGGCGACTCATCCTCTGACCCGCGGGTCCGGCTTCGTCGCGCGCCTGCCACGCTGGGGAGGTGAATCGATGGTGGTGGCCGGTCGTCGCGGACATCGTGTGCGTGGTGGCCCTGGCTCTCGGTGGCAGGAACACGCACGAGCCCGATGGGACGGCCTGGGTTCTCCTGGCCATCGCCTGGCCGTTCGCGCTGTCTGCCGGCGTCGCTCACGTCGGCCTGACGCTGTCCGGACGTCGGACCAGCCGCGTCTGGCCGGAAGGTGTCATCGTGCTGGCCGTGACCTACGCGCTCGGCATGATCCTCCGCGGCGTGAGCGGCCGCGGACTCGCCGCCGGTTTCCTCGTGGTCGCCGCGATCTTCCTCGCGGTGACGATGCTGGGCTGGCGCGGAGTGGCGCACCTCGCCTCCCGCAAGCGCACCGCGCGCGCCTCGTAGACCGACTCGCGGGAGGCACCTCGACCGCGTGGGATATCCGGAGTACGGCGGGAACACGCCCGGGGGTTGTGAGGGATGATGTCGGCCACGCCGCGCGTGGTGTCAGCACGCAGTCCCCGCCACCAGGAGTTTCCGGTGGACGTGTCGGCGGTGCTGTCGTTCCGCTGGCTACGTTGACGCCATGAGCACGCAGGACGACCGGGTCTCCGAGTTCCACCGCCTCCACGAGTCCGGGTGCTTCGTGGTGCCGAACCCGTGGGACGCCGGCAGTGCGCGGGCGCTGGCGCAGCTGGGCTTCCACGCCGTTGCCACCACGAGTGCCGGGCTGGCGTGGACGCTGGGCAAGACCGACACCGAGGTCACTCTTGAGGAAGCGCTCGCGCACCTCCAGGCCGTCGCCGGCGCTGTGGACGTCCCGGTGAACGCCGACTTCGAGGGCGGGTACGCCGTCGAACCCGCGGGGGTCGCCGCCAACGTGAAGCTCGCCGCTGCCACCGGCATCGCCGGTCTGTCCATCGAGGACTCGTCGGGGAACGATGACGAACCGCTGTTCGGGATCGAGCACTCCGTGGCTCGGATCGCCGCCGCGCGCCGGGCGATCGACGAGAGCGGCACACGCGTCCTCCTCACCGCCCGCTCCGAGGGGTTCATCGCCGGACGACCCGACATCGACGAGACCGTCCGGCGGCTCGCGTCGTACGCCGACGCCGGCGCCGACTGCCTCTATGCACCGGGGATCACGATGGCCGACGAGATCGCGGCCGTCGTATCCGCGGTCGCTCCGAAGCCGGTGAACCTGCTGATCTACGCGCCGTTCATCACCGTCGCCGAGGCGGCCGAGCTCGGGGTCCGGCGGATCACCACGGGTGGTGCGCTGGCGAAGACTGCGTGGGGAGGATTTCTCGCCGCCGCCACCGAGATCGCCGAGTCGGGGACGTTCACCCGGTTCGAAGGGATCCCGAGCATCGACGAGCTACTCGGACGGTAGTACCGGCCGCCGGAGTGAGGGCGAGGCCGGTGGTGACCACGACCGCGCCGGCGCCGACCCGTCGGGCCAGCCGGCGGACGCGGGCGAGGTCGCTCCGATCGGGGGCACGGCCGTCGCCCATGATCGCGCGGTGCTCGACGCGGTCGCCGTACACGTTGGTGCCGCCGAGCCGGATGCGCAGCGCTCCCGCGAACGACGCCTCGACCGGGCCGGCGTTGGGGCTGGGGTGGCCGGCCGCGTCCCGGCGCCAGGCGCGCCACGCGGAGGTGCGATCGTCTCCGAGCAGTACGGCGAGCGCCGCGGTGAGCCGCGAGCCCGGGAGGTTGAGTACGTCGTCGAGTCGCGCCGCAGCCCAGCCGAATCGCTCATAGCGAGCCGATCGGTGCCCGACAATCGCGTCGAGGGTGTTGGCCGCGCGATAGCCGAGCAGCCCCGGGACGCCGGCGACGGCACCCCACACGAGCGGAGCGACGACCGCGTCGGAGGTGTTCTCGGCCAGCGACTCGACCGCGGCGCGCACGACCTCCGACTCCGACAGCTGTGAGGTGTCCCGGCCGACCAGGTGGGTGAGCTGGATCCGCGCGTCTCCGAGCTGCGCAGCGTCGAGCTGCCGCTGGATCGCGGTGCCCTCACGGTCGAGCGACGTACCGCCGAGCACGATCCAGGTCGCAGCAGCCGTCGTCAGTGCGCGGGGAAGCGGGCGGCCAGTGCGCTCCGCGACGAGACCGAGCGCGACGGCGCCGCCGACCAGGGTCGCGACGTACGCAACCCCCGGACGACGGTCGTCGCGCCACCACCGTCGTTCGAGGGCTGCTGCCAGGGTGCCGAACCCGGCGACCGGGTGGCCGCGCCGAGGATCGGCGACGATCAGGTCCGCCGCGTAGCCGAGCAGCAGCCCTGCCGCCCGGCTACGCGCGGGCGTCACAGGCTGGCGGCCAGCGCGCGTCGCTCGGCATCGGCCGCCGCCGCGTCGTACAGCCGGCCGACGAGGACGGTCAGGACAACCGCGATCGTCGCCCACATCGCGGTGAGGGTCAGGATCGAGGACCGGCGGAAGTGCCAAAGGGTGTCGGCCGGGAAGCCGCCGAGCTCGTTCACGGTCGGCAGGAGGAAGCCGGCGCCGACGACGACGGTGACGTAGCCACCGGCCGTGACCAGGCTCGCGGTGACGCCGTCGAACCGGGGTGTCAGCCGGCGGGCCAGGACGACCGCGGCGATCGCCGCGAGCACGGAGATCAGCAGCATCGCGAAGTACTCGCTCGTCCGGTCGCCGATGGTCCCGGGGTTGCCGACCGCCGGTGGTGTCGCTGGGTACTTCAGGAACGGCACCAGCGCCACCGACACGAAGCCGGTCACTGCGACCAGCAGCGTGGCGCCGCGGGCCGGCAGCCGACCGAGCCGACCGACGGCGCCGGCGGCGGCGAGCGCGGTGAGCCCGCCGAGCGCGGTTCCGATGACGGCCATGCCGGTCAGGAGACCGAAGCTCTTCTGGTTCTCGCGCGAGATCTCGACCATGCCGGGCTGCTCGGCCGCGGCGTCCTCGGCAACGATCTCGTCGTGCGTCGGGTCCTCGGCTGCCGCCTCCTCGATCGCGATCGCGTCATCGATGTGCGGCTCGCCGAATGCGAAGGCCACGCCGAACGCGATGAATCCAGCGAGGAGGCCGGCGATCAGGCCGCGGATCAGGAACGCGGCCGGCGTGAGGGCAGGCTTGCGCCTGGGATCCGGGTTGCTCATCTCGGGATCCGCCTCAGTGGCAGGGATAGCCGAGCAGGTGGCGGGCGTCGTGCACCCACTCGTGGATCGCGTTGCCCGCGGGCAGCGACACGGCACCCTGGTCGGCGCTCACGAAGAAGATCGCGAGCATCGCCAGGAGGCCGTAGAAGACGACCCAGGTACCGAGCTGGAGCAGCGGGATGGCCGGCAGCTCGATGGCCGGTGAGAGCGGAGCAGCAGACGACTGCGACATAAATGCCTCCTCAGGGATTCAGCGTCCCTGTTGTTGGGTTGGGAGTTTGCGTGGCAGTCGGGTCTGACTCGTCCCCTCCATCAGGAGAGGCATCTCAGTAGCGCGACTGTGCCGGGTTCACACCGGCTTCCTCGTGCCCGCACTTCGGACTCTAGGGCATCGCCGCCAGGGCCTGCAGCAGCCGGGCCGAGGTGTCCGGAGGCCGGACCGCGACCCTGACCCAGGAGTCGTCGAGGCCCGGGAACGTGTCGGCCCGACGTACGGCGATGCCGGCTGACCTGAGGCGGCGGTGGACCCCGGCGCCGACCCGTGCCAGCACGAACGACGCGGCCGACGGGAGGTAGGGGACGCCGAGCTCGTCGAGGCCCACCTCGAGCGTCCTGCGCCAGTCGGCGATCTCCTCCGCGCGCCGTCGCGCCTCGTCGCCGGCCCCGGACGTGGTGCACGCGACCACGGCGGCGGCAGCGGGTGTGGAGACCGACCACGGGACCTGCGCCCGCCGCAGGTCGGCGACGACGTCGGCAGGCCCGAGCAGGTAGCCGGCGCGGATGCCGGGAATGCTCCAGTGCTTGGTGAGCGAGCGGATCACGAGCAGTCCGTCGCGGTGCCGGTCGGTCAGCGACTCGGTCTCGCCCGGCACGCAGTCCATGAAGGCCTCGTCGACGACCACCAGACGGCCGGGGCGGAGCAGCGCCTCGATCGTGGCGACCGGGTGCAGGACGCCGGTGGGGTTGGTCGGGTTGCCGACGACGACCAGGTCGGCGTCCTCGGGGACCGCCGCCGGGTCGAGGAGGAACGGTGCTTGGAGGACGACCTCGGTGACCACGTGGTCCGCCTGCTCGAGCGCCGCGTGCGGCTCGGTGAACTGCGGATGGACCACGACCGGTCGCCGCCACGGACGGAGCCGGGCGAGCAATGTGAACGCCTCGGCCGCGCCCGCGGTGACCAGGACCTGGCCCTCGGGCCGGCGGTGCCGGTCCGCGACGGCGGTCCGCGCTCGGTCGCTGGACGGATAGGCGCCGATGTCGTCCAGGGACGCCCTGAGGGCGTCTTCGAGCCAGGCCGGCCGCGGGGCGTCGTACACGTTGACCGCGAGGTCGAGCAGGTCGCCGACCTCGACGTCGCCGTGGTGGCGGAGCGGGTCAACCGGCTCAGCCACGGCCGTGCACCGCCTCCGCGAACCGCTGGGCGAGGTGCGGGTGACCAGCCCAGTGGGTGTGGAGGTACGACGCGTGCAGGGTCGGTGTCGCGAAGCCCTCCTGCACACCGTCGAACTCCCAGGCAGGCGCGGCGCCGGCGCCGGGGGTGACCGTGCTGTGGTGGAACTCGTGGCCCGTCACCCGCTCGCCGGCGATCGTGAGCAGCGAGTCGCTGACTGCGGTGGCTTCCGGGTAGCGCAACGTCAGCCCCGTCATCTCCGCCTCGGCGTCGATGACCCCGGCCATCGGTGCGCCGTCGAGGGAGCGGCAGAGGTAGAGCAGACCCGCGCACTCGGCGACCGTCGGCAGGCCGTCGAGGACCGCCGCGCGGATCTCGGCACGGAGCGCAGCGTTCTCCGACAGCGCCGCGGCGTGCGCCTCCGGGAAGCCGCCGCCGAGGTAGAGCCCTCGGGTCCCCGCGGGAAGGCCGGCCTCGGTCGCGGGATCGAAGGTGACGACCCGGCAACCGGCCGCCTCGAGCAGCTCGGCGGTCTCGGCGTACCGGAAGGTGAACGCCCGCCCGCCGGCGACAGCGATCACCGGCGCCGAAGCGGACGCTGGGAAGTGCCGAGTCGGCTCTTCTGACTTCGCGCCGAGTCGGCGCATTTTCGTCGGTCAGAAGAGCCGACTCGGCGGACCACGGCTCCTCTTCGAGAACAGGAGCGGTGCGGGCCAGTGCGAGGACGGCGTCGAGGTCGACGGTCTCGGCGATCCGGTCGGCGAGGCGGTCGACGACGGCAGCGGCTTCGTTGCGCTCAGCGGCGGGGACCAGGCCGAGGTGACGGGAGGGAGTCGCCAGGTCGGGGTCGCGGGGAACGACGCCGAGCACGGGCAGGGAGATCGACTCCCGGACCTCGGCGGCGTGGCGGGGGGAGCCGGCCTGGTTGAGGATCACGCCGGCGACCTCGACCGACAGGTCCCAGGTCGCCATGCCGTGGACGACCGCGCCGATCGAACGCGAGGAGCGGGAGATGTCGACCACGAGCACCACCGGAGTCCGGGTGAGCGCGGCGACATGGGCGGTGGACGAGAACCCGCGAGAGCCGACCCGGCCGTCGAAGAGGCCCATCACGCCCTCGATCACCGCGATCTTCGCGCCCCGACCGCCGTGCAGCAGCAGCGGTACGACGCGCTCCTCACCGACCAGGTGCGGATCGAGGTTGCGTCCGGGCCGGCCACAGGCGAGCGCGTGGTAGCCCGGGTCGATGTAGTCGGGGCCGACCTTGTGGCCGCTGACCTCGTGCCCGGCGCGGGACAGTGCCGCCATCAGCCCGGTGGCGATGGTGGTCTTGCCCTGGCCGGTGGCCGGGGCAGCGACGACGAGGCGGGGTAGGGCTACCACGAGGTCACCATTCGATGCCCCGCTGGCCCTTCTGCCCGGCATCCATCGGATGCTTGACCTTGGTCATCTCGGTGACCAGGTCGGCGGCCTCGACCAGCCGGGGATCCGCGCGGCGACCGGTGATCACGACGTGCTGGCGGCCGGGCCTCGCGGCCAGCGTCTCCAGCACGTCGTCGAGGTCGACCCAGCCCCAGTTGATCGGGTAGGTGAACTCGTCGAGCAGGTAGAGGTCGTGCACCTCCGCGGCGATCCGACGCTTGATCTCGGCCCAGCCTTCGGCCGCGGCCGCGGCGTGGTCGTCCTCGGTGCCGGCCTTTCGCGACCACGACCAGCCGGAGCCCATCTTGTGCCACTCGACGGTGCCGGGTCCGGAAGGCAGCTGCTCGAAGGCGGTCTGTTCGCCGAGGCGCCACTTGGCCGACTTCACGAACTGGAACACCCCGATGTTCCAGCCCTGGTTCCACCCGCGCAGCGCCAGTCCGAAGGCCGCCGTCGACTTCCCCTTGCCGTCGCCGGTGTGGACCATCAGCAGCGGCCGGTTGCGGCGCTGCCGGGTGCTGAGTCCGTCGTCGGGTACGACGAGCGGTTGGCCCTGAGGCATGGCTAGTTCCGCCAGGTGTCGTGGTGGATGGCGTCGTCGAGCGGCCTGCGCGAGCGCCAGCCGTGGCGCTCGAGGTCGGGAACGGTCTCCAGGTGCGAGACGGTGCCGACGCAGAGCCAGGCGATCGGCCGGACCTGCTCGGGGATGTCGAGCAGCTCGCGCAGGAACGACTCGCGGTAGAACGACACCCAGCCCACCCCGAGGCCCTCGGCGGTGGCGGCGAGCCACAGGTTCTGGATGGCGAGGACCGTCGAGAACAGGCCGGTGTCGGCGATCGCGTGCCGCCCGAGGACGTGGGTCCCGCCGCGCCGCTGGTCGTGGGTGACCACGACGCCCATCGAGGACTCGCAGATGCCCTCGACCTTGATCGCGTCGAAGGTGGCGCGGCGCTCGGCGGGCAGCGTCGCGGCGAAGCAGGTGCGCTCGGTGGCGACGTGGTCGCGGAACGTACGGCGGATGCCGGCGTCACGGACGACGACGAAGTCCCACGGCTGGCTCATGCCGACGCTGGGGGCACGGTGGGCGGCTTCGAGGACCCGGCGGAGCGCGGCGTCGTCGACCGGTCCGCCCGTGAACTCCGCCCGGACGTCGCGCCGGCGGGCGATGACGTCGTACAGCGTGTCGCTCATGCGGCGCTCCCGCGGGCCGCGGCGACGAGCGTCTCGGCGCTGACCTCGGCGACCGGGACGTGCTGCGCGCCGAGGTGGTCGGCAAGGGTGCGGGCGAGTCCCATCCGCATCGGTCCGCTCTCGGTGTCGACCACGACGGAGGCGACGCCGGTGCCGGCCAGGTGCGCCGCGACCGAGCGCGAGCGGGCGACGGCGTCGGGTCCCGCCGTGGCGCGGCCGTCGGTGACCACGACGAGGAGGGGCCGGCGCCGTGGGTCGCGGAGCCGCTCGAGATCCAGCACCTTTGCTGCCTCCAGCAGGCCCTCGGCGAGCGGGGTCCGGCCGCCCGCGGGCAGGTCCTCGAGCCGGGCGGCGGCCACGTCGATCGAGCTGGTCGGCGGCAGCGCGAGGTCGGCCCGGTCGCCGCGGAACGTCACCAGCCCGACCTTGTCCCGCCGCTGGTAGGCGTCGAGCAGCAGACTGAGGACCGCGGCCTTCACCTGCTCCATCCGCTTGCGTGCTGCCATCGAGCCGGACGCGTCGACGCAGAACAGGACGAGGTTGGACTCGCGTCCTTCGCGGACGGCGACCCGTAGGTCCTCCTTCCGGAGCAGCAGCCGGCCGGCGGTCCGGCCCCGGCCGTGCTGGTGGGTCGCCGCGGCGCGGATCGTCTCGACCAGGTGCAGTGCTCCACCCCCGCCCGTTGGGCGTTCAGCGCCGATCCTGCGCCCGGTCTCGGTGATCGCGCGACTGCGCCGGCCAGCCGTACCCGCCCCGGTGCCGCGCACCGTGAACAGGCGGGCGCGGTACGGCGCCGCGGCTCCCGTCGTGGTCGCCCCCGCAGCGGTCGGTGGGTGCTCGTCGCTCGGGACGTCATGCGGTTCGCGACCGGGGGGGTGCGAGTCGTATGACGTCCCGTCGTCCGGGGTGGGGTCGGAGCCCGGATCGGGGCCGGGGTCCGGATCGGGATCGGGGTCCGGATCGGGATCGGGGTCGGGGTCGTGGTCCGGGTCGAGGTCCTCGCCCAGCGCGTCGTCGAGCAGGTCGTCGTCGAGTCCCGGGCTGTCGAACGGGTTGCGTCGCCGTCGGTGCGGAAGCGCCAGCCGGGCGGCGACCTCGATGTCCTCGAGCACGACGGAGTCCCGGCCGCACCAGGCCGCGTGGGCGGACGCGGTGCGTGCCATGACGATGTCGGCGCGGAGGCCGTCGACCTCGAAGACCGCGCAGACCTCGGCGATCCGGAGCAGCGCCCGATCGGAGAGCTCGACCTCGCCGACCCGCTTGCGAGCGTCCGCGATCCGCGACCGCAGCGCTGCCTCTGCGTCGGCATGGGTGGCCGCGAAGGCCTCCGGGTCGGCGTCATGCGCCATCCGGCGTCGTACGACCTCGGCGCGGAGCGCCGGCTCCCTCGGTGCGGCCACCTCGACGGTCAGCCCGAACCGGTCCAGCAGCTGCGGCCGCAGCTCGCCCTCCTCGGGGTTCATCGTCCCCACCAGCACGAACCGCGCGTCCCGCTCGACGGACACGCCGTCCCGCTCGACGGTGACCCGACCCATCGCCGCCGCGTCGAGCAGCACGTCGACCAGGTGGTCGTGAAGCAGGTTGACCTCGTCGACGTAGAGGATGCCGCGGTGCGCCTTCACCAGGAGCCCGGGTTGGTACTCCGCCCGGCCTTCCGCGAGTGCGCTCTCGAGGTCGATCGAGCCGAGCACCCGGTCCTCGGTGGCGCCGATGGGCAGCTCCACCAGGCGCGCCTCGTGGTCGTCGACCGGGGGCAGCACGGCGGCCAGCGCGCGCACGATCGTCGACTTGGCGGTGCCCTTCTCGCCGCGCACCAGGACGCCGCCGACCTCCGGCGAGATCGAGGTCAGGATCAGGGAGAGTGCCATCGGGCCCAGCCCGCCCGGCGCCTCCATGTCTGCGCCGACCACGGCGCTGAACGGGAATGCCGTCCTCTGGGGAGTCATCGCTGCCTTCCAGTTGAGTAGAGCCAGGACTCACCTGCGGCGGTCCCGGCGAGTGCCGGACCGACCAGGATCACCGCGGCGTCGCGGAGCTCCGCCGCCTCGACCTGGTCGGCGATCCCGCCGACGGTGCCGCGGAGCACGACCTCGCCAGGCTGGGTCGCCCGGTGGACGACGACGACGGGACAGTGGGCTCCGTAGCCGGGCTCGATCTCGGCCATGAGCTCCCGCGTGCGGGTGATCGCCAGGTGCAGCACCAAGGTGGCACCGGTCGCTGCGAACGCAGCCAGCGACTCCCGCTCGGGCATCGCCGTCGATCGGGCCTGGGTTCGGGTCAGCACCACCGACTGCGCCACCAGTGGCACCGTCAGCTCGTTGCCGACCAGGGCCGCGGCGGCGGCGTACGCCGGGACACCCGGCGTGACGTCCCACGGCACGCCGGCCGCGTCGAGCCGCCGGGTCTGCTCGTGGAGCGCCGAGTACAGCGACGGGTCGCCCGACGTCATTCGCACGACGTCGAGACCCGCCACGTGCGCCTCGACCATCGTTGCGGTGATCTGGTCGAGGTCGAGCCGCTGGGTGTCGACGAGTCGGGTCCCCGGTCGGCAGTGCCCGAGGACGTCGGTGTCGAGGTAGGTACCGGGGTAGAGGACGACCTCCGCCGCCGCGAGCAACCGAGCCGCACGCAGCGTGATCAGGTCGGCAGCGCCGGGTCCGGCACCGACGAAGTGGACGCTCATATCTGAACCGCCCACTGGGTGACGGTGCGCAGCGGTGTCCACCCGGTGCGGGAGCCGAGTGGGGCCGCGTGCTCCACCGTGATCCGGGCGAGCTCGCCGCCGTGGCGCTGGTACGACGACGCCAGCAGCAGCTCGGTCTCCAGCGTGACCCCGTGCGCGACCAGGCGGCCGCCCGGGCGGAGGTTCGACAGGCAGTGCTCGATCACGCCGTCGCTCGCGCCGCCGCCGATGAAGACCGCGTCCGGCTCGGCGAGCTCCACGAGTGCCTCGGGTGCTCGGCCGGTCACGCACCGGAGTCGGGGCACGCCGAGACGGGCCGCGTTGCGGACGATCCGCGCCGCCCGCTCGGGGTGGACCTCCGCGGCCACGGCCTCGGTCGTCGGGTGGGTGCGCAGCCACTCGATCGCGACCGATCCGGCGCCCGCGCCGACGTCCCAGAGCCGGGCGCCCGGATGTGGCGCCAGCCGGGCGAGCGCGCTCGCTCGCAGGTCCCGCTTGGTGATCTGGCCGTCGTGCTCGAACGCCTCGTCGGGGAGTCCGGTGGCCCAGCTGGTCGTCAGTGCTGGTGGTCCGACCAGGTCCAGGGCGAGCACGTGGAGCCGCGGCAGCTCGTCGGTCCAGGGGTCGTCGGCAGTGCGGTCGATCCGGCACTCGGCGGCGGTGCCGAGGTCACCGAGGACGGTCATCCGGCTCGACGCCAGGCCCTCCTCGCGGAGCAGCTTCGCGACGACCGCGGGAGTGCTCTCATCTGCCGACAACACGAGCAAGCGCCGCCCGGGCGCGAGCTCTCGTCGGAGAACATCGACACTTCGACCGACCAACGTCGACACTTCGGCGGATTCCGCGGACCAGCCCATGCGGGCGCGGGCGAGGGTGACCGACGAGATCGCGGGCAGCACCTCGACCCGGTCGCCGACGAGCTCGCTCAGCGTCGTACCGATCCCGGAGAGGAACGGGTCTCCGGAGGCCAGCGCGACGAGCCGGCGTCCGCCGTACTGGTCCAGCAGCGCTGGCAGGCCCGTCAGCGGCCGTGGCCACGGCCGGCGTTCCTGGCCGGCGACCGGCGGCACCAGGTCGAGATGGCGCTCGCCGCCGAGGAGGACCTCTGCCGCGAGCACCCGCCCGCGGGCGTCGTGACCCAGGCCGGCCCAGCCGTCGGCACCGAGGCCCACGACCGTGATCTTGTCGCTCATTCGACCCACCTCGGCGTCCACACCGCACCGCCGGCAGTGACCCGGGTCGACGAGGCGCCGACGAGCAGCAGGCACTTCATGTCGATGGTGTCGGCGTCGAGCTCGGCCAGCGTGGTGACCTGGAGCGACTCCTCCGCTCGTCCGACGTCGCGGCCGACCACGACCACGGTGTCGGGGGAGCGGTGCTCGAGCAGCAGCTTCTGCGCGGCGACGACCTGGTCGCGCCGCGACCGGGACGCCGGGTTGTAGATCCCCAGCACCAGGTCGACCTCGGCGATCGCCCGCAGCCGCTGCTCGATCACGGCCCACGGCTTCAGCCGGTCGGACAGGCTCACCACCGCGAAGTCGGCGCCGATCGGCGCGCCCGCACGGGCGGCCACTGCCTGGATCGCACTGACGCCTGGGACCACACGGATCGACACCTCGGCGTACTGCTCGTCGGCGGCCGCCTCGTAGACGGCCGACGCCATGCCGAAGACGCCGGCGTCGCCGCCGGACACCACCGCGACCCGCTCGCCGCGCCGAGCCAGGTGGAGCGCGAGCCGGGCCCGGTCCACCTCCACGGTGTTCCCCGACGCGTGCCGCTGGAGCCCGGCGCGCTGGGGGACCCGGTTGACGTACGGCGCGTAGCCGACCACGTGGTCGACGCTCGCGAGGACCGCGGCTGCCTCGGGAGTGAGCCACCCGTCCGGCCCCGGACCGAGGCCGACCACCAGCAGTTCCTGGGGTCGCGCCGCCGCCTCGGTTTCGAGGCTCGGCGCTAGCGCGCCTCGCACCTCAACCAGCGGCGATCGCAGACGGGCGCTCGACCGTTCAGCGGCCGAGTCGCCGGGCACCACGATCAGCGAGAAGTACGGCACCGAGTCGGCGTCGACGTCCGCGACGGGCTGCCAGCGCTCCTCGGGCATGGACGCCCGCTCTACGTACATCGCGCCCTCGAGCCGACCGGCCTGGGCGAGGGCGGAGCGGACGGCCGGGAAGGTGCGGCCGAGCTTCATGATGATCGCGCCGTCGGTGTCGGCGAGCCGCCGGGCGAGCTCGGGTTCGGGGAGGGTGCCGGCCAGCACCGTGAGCACGTCGGTCTGCCGGACCAGCGGCTGGGCGAGGCCGGCCGTCGCGGCAGCAAACGCCGTGATCCCGGGCACCACCTCGGTCGTGAACCGGTCCTTCAGCCGGTCGACGAGATACATCGAGGAGCCGTAGAAGAGCGGGTCGCCCTCGGCGAGCAGCACGACGTCACGACCGGCCTCGAGGTGCGCCGTGACCCGCGCGTCGCACGCGTCGTAGAAGTCGGCGAGCGCGCCGACGTAGCCGCCGGGGTGGTCGGTCGTGCCGGTCGTGACCGGGTAGCGGAGCTCCTCCTCGATGGCGCCCGCGGGCACCAGGTCGCCGGCGATCCGGCGTGCGTGCGACTGCTTGCGGACGCCGGCGTGGAAGGCGACGACAGCCGCCTCGCGGATGATCCGGGCGGCCTTCAGCGTGATCAGCTCGGGGTCGCCGGGGCCGATGCCGACGACGAAGAAGCGACCCTGCCGACCCATGACTACTCCGCGTCCTGGGCGAGGGCGTTCACGGCCGACGATGCCATCGCCGAGCCGCCGCGACGCCCGCGGACGGTGACGTAGGGGACGTCGACCCCGTGCTCCGCGGCCAGCCCGACGAGCGCGTCTTTCGACTCCCGGGCGCCGATGAAGCCGACGGGACAGCCGACGATCGCGGCGGGCCGCGGCGCTCCCGCGATGAGCATCTCGAGCAGGTGGAACAGCGCGGTCGGCGCGTTGCCGATCGCCACCACGGAGCCCTCGAGGTGCGGCTCCCAGAGCGAGACCGCCGCGGCCGTGCGGGTGGTCCGCCACTCGCGCGCGAGCTCCGGCACCTCGAGGTCGGTGAGGTGGCAGATGACCTCGTTGCCGGCCGGCAGTCGGCCGGCCGTGATGCCCATGGCGACCATCCGGGCGTCGCACAGGACCGGCGCGCCGGCAGCCAGCGCCTCCCGACCGGCGGCGCCGAGGCGCGGATGGACGACCAGGTCGTCGACCAGGTCGGTCTGGCCACTGCCGTGGATCATCCGTACGGCGACCTTCTCGGCGTCGGCCGGGATCCGCGACAGGTCGGACTCGCGGCGGATCGTCGCGAACGAGTCGACGTAGATCGCGGGCCCGTCGGCGACGTACGAGTACCGACGCGGCGGGGGAGCCAGCCGCGTGCTCAGATCAGGACGCCCTGCCATGGCGTGATCACCACCTCGGTGGACCGGGCCGCCCAGCCGGCGGCGGTCGCGGGGTCGATGCCGTCGTCGGTCACGGCGACGTGCGTGAGGTCGGGGCGGCCGGCCACGGGGCCATACGGGAGCGGGTCCGACACCACCTCCGCCGCGGGCTCCGTGAAGCGCGGCTGGACCAGCGAGCTCCCGAGCTCGTCGACGTGCCACGCCGCGGTCGCGTCGGAGCCTCGCCGGTCGAGGAAGAGGAGGGCCAGCCCGACCATCGTGGTCGGGGCATCGGCCAACGGGACGCTCCGTCCCCACGAGGCACCGACCCGGAGCTGACAGCTGCGGTCGTCGAGCGCGACCAGCCCGAGGTCGCGGTGCCGGTCGGCCAGGTCACCGCGGCCGTCGTCGAGGGTGAAGAGGAAGCGGCCGGGCAGGTCCGCCAGCGCCGGCTCCGACAGCAGCCGGCTGTCGAGCTCGGCCGTCACCGGTCGGAGGTCGGCCCGCCCCCCGACCAGGCCGGTGAGCGGCGAGGTCAGCACGTTGCGCGCCAGGTCGTGGGCGCGGGACGGGAGCAGGCCGGTGGCCTCGATCGCGGTCACCACCCGGTCCGGCAGCTCGCCGTTCGTGAGCGGGAGCCCCCGTAGCTGGAGGTTGGCCCGCCGGGTCACTCGGACCCGCGCGTCGCCGTACTCCTCGGCGACAGCGGCCAGCGCGAGCAGCGAGCCGCTCGGCAGCCGACCACCGGGAACGCGGATCCGCACCAGCGCTCCGTCGTCGGCGGGCCACGGTCGGAGCACGCCGGGGCAGCGGTCGGGCCGCGTCCGTTCGTTCGGCACCGTGCCCGAAACCGTGACGCTCATCGAGATCCTCGCAAGGTCTCGGGCTCTGCGCGTCGCCCGCGGATGACCTCGCGGCGGATACCGCAAGGGCCAGCAGGTCTTCGGACTCGGGATCATCCGGAACGGAGCGCCTTCCCAGACCCCGGCAAAGCAGGCCCAGTGACATCAATGCCCCGCCCGTCACCCACACCGCTGCGCGTCAGTCCCGGACTCTCACCGGGTTCCCTGACCGCCATCTGCATGGAGGTCGACTGGCTCGGCCACCGTACCAACCCTGAGAGCCGTGCGCGCCCCCCAGTAGGTTGGCGGACATGCCCAGGCTCGCGGACCTCGTCTCCCAGATCCATGAGTGGTACCCGCCCGCCACGGCCGAGGACTGGGACGCCGTCGGCCTCGTGTACGGCGACCCGGAGCAGTCCGTCAAGAAGGTGATGTTCGCTGTCGACCCGTCCCCGGCGGTGGCGGAGGAGGCAGCCGATTGGAAGGCCGACCTGCTCGTCGTACACCACCCGCTCTTCCTCAAGCCCGTTCACGGCTTCGCCGCGACGACGCCGAAGGGACGCACTCTCGCGACCCTCGCCCGGGCCGGCTGCGCGCTGCTGACGGCGCACACGAACGCTGACAACGCGGCTGACGGCGTGTCCGACGCGATGGCGCGGGCGCTCGGCCTGACCGATCTGGAGCCCCTCGTCCCAGCCGCGGGGGAGGCGATCGACAAGCTCACGGTCTTCGTGCCGTCGGATGCTGCGGCGCCCGTGCGAGCGGCACTCGCCGAGGCGGGAGCCGGCCGGATCGGCGACTACGACTTCGCCTCGTTCAGCAGTCAGGGCGAAGGACGGTTCCGCCCGCTCGACGGCGCCAACCCGATGATCGGCACGGTGGGTGAGATCGAGACCGTCGCCGAGGTCAGCATCGAGGTGGTCCTGGCCCGGCACCTGCGCCGGCAGGTGGTGCAAGCGATGCTGGCCGCCCATCCCTACGAGGAGCCGGCCTACGACGTCGTCGAGCTCGCCGACCCCGGCACGGTGACCACCGGGACGGGCCGGATCGGCACTCTCCCAGCCACCACCCTCACCGACTTTGCCGCAGCGATCGCCGCCGCCCTGCCGGCGACCCAGCACGGCGTCCGGATCGCCGGCGATCCCGCCCGGATGGTCACCAAGGTGGCGGTCTGCGGCGGCGCCGGCGACTTCCTGCTCGATCGGATCGCAGCGTCCGGCGCCGACGTCTTCGTCACCAGCGACCTCCGGCACCACCCGGCCGCCGAGTTCATCGAGAAGAACGGCCCGGCACTGGTCGACGTCGCCCACTGGGCGGCCGAGTGGACCTGGTTGCCGGTGGTCGCCGCTCGCGTGGAGGAGGCGTTCGGCAGCGACGTCGACACCCGGGTGAGCGAGCTCTGCACCGACCCCTGGACACTGTGCCTATGAGAGAAAGGGCCCTATGAAGGCCGACCCGGACGCCCAGCAGAAGCTGCTCGACCTCCAGAAGCTCGACTCCGCGGCCGACCAGCGGCGACACCAGCGCGCGAACCTTCCGGAGGTTGCCGAGATCGCCGCGCTGACCGCACGGCGGTCCGACGTCCTCGGCCGCAGCCGCGACCAGCAGATCGTCGTCGACGACCTCGTGGTGACGCAGGAGAAGGCCGACGCCGACGTCGAGCAGGTCAAGGCCCGCCGCAGGCGCGACCAGGACCGGATGGACCAGGGGCTGATCACCAACCCCAAGGACCTCGAGCGGATGCAGCACGAGCTCGAGTCGCTGGAGCGCCGGATCTCGACTCTCGAGGACGAGGAGCTCGAGGTCATGGAGGACCTCGAAGGAGCGCAGCGGGACCTTGCCGCGATGCTGGCCGACCTCAGCGAGACCGACGAGCGACTGGCGGTCGTCACCGCGGCCCGCGACGAGAAGTACGCCGAGATCGATGCCGACCTGGCCCGCATCGCCGCCGAGCGCGAGCCGGTCGTCGGTGCCGTGCCCGCCGACCTCCTCGCTCTCTACGACCGCCTCCGCGCCAGCAAGAACGGCGTCGCGGCGACCGAGCTGCGGGCTCGGCAGTGCGCCGGCTGCATGATGAGCCTCGATCCGCTCGAGATCGCCGACATCCGCACCAAGGGCGAGGACGAGGTCGTGCGGTGCGAGCAGTGCCAGCGGATCCTGGTCCGCACCAGCGAGAGCGGGCTCTGAGGTGCCCGACCCTGCCGGACCCCGGTCGGTCATCATCCAGGCCGACGGAGGCTCGCGCGGCAACCCCGGGCCGGCGGCGTACGGCGCTGTGCTCACCGATGCCGACACCGGCGAGGTGATCGCCGAGGACGGCCGGACGATCGGGGTCGCCACCAACAATGTGGCGGAGTACTCCGGCCTGATCGCCGGGCTCAGGCTGGCCGAGGAGTTCGCGCCGGGTGCCGACATCGAGGTCCGGATGGACTCGAAGCTGGTCGTCGAGCAGATGAGCGGACGCTGGAAGATCAAGCATCCCGACATGAAGCCGCTGGCGATGGAGGCCAACCGGCTGGCGCCGTTCGGCACCACCTACACCTGGGTGCCGCGGGAGCGGAACAAGCACGCGGACCGGCTCGCCAACGACGCGCTCGACGGCAAGCGTGACGGCGTCACCTTCGCCAGCGCGGAGCCGAACCATGACGACGACTCGCTCATCGAGGAGATCGAGAGCCCGGCCGCGGCCGTCGGCGTCGACCAGGCCGGCGAGCCGACGAGGCCCGGCACGCCGACCACGCTGATCCTGCTGCGCCACGGCGTCACCCCGCACACGTCGGGCAAGCGCTTCTCCGGTGGCCTCGGCGGCGACAACCCGGGACTCAGCGACGAGGGACGTGCGCAGATCCGTGCCGCCGCGACCTGGTTGACCGAGCTCAAGGATCGGATCGACGCCGTCGTCTGCTCGCCGGTACGCCGCACCCTCGAGTCCGCCGAGATCGTCGCCGCCGAGCTCGACCTGCCTTTGGAGGAGGAGCCCGGGTTCGCCGAGATGGAGTTCGGGGCCTGGGACGGGCTGACCTTCGTCGAGGTCGCCGAGCAGCACAAGGAGACGTTCGAGGCGTGGCTCGGCGACATCGAGGCACCGCCGCCCGGAGGCGAGTCGTTCCGCACCGTCGAGGCGCGGGTGCGCGCCGGTCTGGGTCGAGTGCTCGAGAAGCACTCCGGCCGGACTGTCGTGGTGGTCAGCCACGTGACGCCGATCAAGACCCTGGTCGCCAACACCCTGAGCGCGCCGCTCGAGGCGGTGTTCCGGATGGAGCTGAGCCCGGCCTCCGTCAGCGTGATCTCGTTCTACCCCGATCCGTCCGCGCCCGACGGATCGGGCTACCGGAGTTCGATGAGGCTCTACAACGCGTTGCCGCCCGGGGATCGGTCGCTGCTCGACTCCGGCCGCTGGTGACGGCGGCGCCGAACCCTCCTATTGTCAGGGCGTGGCCTACCCGCCTCCGCCGCCCCAGCCGGGACAGCAGCCGCCATACGGGCAGCAGCCGCCGTACGGGCAGCAGCCGCCGTACGGCCAGCCGGCACCGTACGGGCAGTACCCCGTGCCGCCGAAGAAGAAGGGCAAGGGCTGCCTGATCGGCGCCCTGATCTTCCTGGTCGTGATGCTCGTGCTCTGCGGGGTCGGCGGCTTCCTCCTCTGGAAGGTCTACGACACCGTCAAGGACAGCGTGCCGGGCATCGGCGGGGTCGACTGCCCGACCGAGGAGGAGGTCTCCGACGTCGTGGACGCCGACGTCGAGCTGCTCGCCAACGCCAACATCGGCATCGCTGCCGGGTGCATCTACCAGGGCAGCGGGGTCGGGGTGACGATCACCGAGGGTGCGGGCGTGATCGCCGACGAGGAGATCGAGGCGTTCCGCACCGAGGCTCAGAACAGTGGGACCGAGGCGGAGTCGATCGACGCCGGCGACGACGGGCTCGCATTCGGCTCACCGCAGCGGAGCCAGGCGATCGCCAAGAACGACGGGACCATCGTCGAGGTCGAGGTCTTCGGCGAGAACGGCGACATCGGCAACAAGGAGGACGCGGCGGTCGAGCTGCTGGAGATCTTCATCGAACTCAACTAGCGACTGCGGAGGTCAGACCTCGTCGACGACCACGTCGAGCTGGGTGCCGCGCTTGGTGGGCTCCTCCGCCTCGACCCGCCAGCCGAGGTCGGTGAGCAGGGTGGCCAGCGCTGCGGGGGTCCGCGGGTCACGGCCGTCCTCGAGCAGAGAGCGCACCAGCCGCCCCTTGGTGGCCTTGTTGAAGTGGCTCACGACCTGGCGGCGACCGGCCACCTCGTGCAGCACCCGCACCGTCGCGACCCGAGGCGCCAGCTCGGCAGGCGGACGCCAGAAGCCGGCGTACATGCTCGACCGCAGGTCCACCAGCAGGCCCTTGCCCATCGCATCGGTCACGGCCGCGCCGAGCGACGCACGCCACCAGCCCGCGACCGGGCCGAGGCCGGGCATGCAGGCGTCCCCGGAGAGGCGGTACGCCGGGATCCGGTCGCCCACCCGCACCAGGCCGAACAGGCTCGAGGTGATCGCCAGCCGGGACGCCGCCCGCCGCTTGCCCGATGGGGACAGCGAGCCGAGGCTGAGGGCGTCGTACAGGACGCCGTCGTAGATCCGGTCCGCCCGCGCCGTCGGCGCATCGGTCAGCGAGGCGTTGCGGGCAACCAGGTCGAGCTGGGTGCGGGACAGACCGAGCACCGTCGCAGCGTGGTCGGGTTGGTCGCGACACAGCTCGACCAACGCGTCCAGGACCCGCTCGCGCGCGGGCGTCAACGACGACGACGACAGGGACTTCAGTTCGAGCGGTCTGCCCCGTCCCGGGGCGGACTTCCCCTCGCTCGGTGGAAGCAGGATCAACATTGCTGCCCAGCCTAGTGGTCGAACGCCACCCGTCCATGAAGTGAACGGGCATCCCATGTACCCACTGATCTAGGGTCGGCACATGCCGAGCAATCTCGTGGTCCGGGTCAAGGACGGCTCCGAGGCCCTGCGAGCCGCGCTCGAGGAGGTCGCACGCGAGCTCGAGCTCCCCGGCGAGTTCTCGGCCGAGGTGCAGCGGGCGGCCGAGCGGGCCGCCTCCGACCCGACACTGCCGGAGCTCGATCGCACCGATCTGGCGTTCCTCTCGATCGACCCCGAGGGGTCCATGGACCTCGACCAGGCCCTGCACATCGAGCGTGCCGGGGACGGGTTCGTGGTCCACTACGCGATCGCCGATGTCGCGGCCTTCGTCCGCCCGGGCGACCCGGTCGACGTCGAGGCCCAGGCCCGCGGCGAGACGTTGTACGGCGCCGACAGCCGGGTCCCGCTCCACCCGCCGGCACTCTCGGAAGGGTCGGCCTCACTGCTGCCGGAGCAGCGACGACCGGCCCTCCTGTGGTCGATCACCCTCGACGGCACCGGCACCCCGACGGACGTGAAGGTCGAGCGCGCGCTGGTGAGCTCCCGCGAGCGGCTGTCCTACATCAGCGCGCAGGCTGCGCTCGACGACGGCTCGGCGGGGGAGGTGCTCCAGCTGTTGAGCGAGGTCGGACAGCTGCGCGAGCGGCAGGAGGAGGCCCGCGGCGGCATCTCGCTCCCACTGCCTGAGCAGGAGGTCGAGGTCGGCGAGGACGGGGCGTTCCGGCTCGAGTTCCGCGAGCAGCTACCGGTCGAGCGGTGGAACGCCCAGATCTCCCTGCTCACCGGCATGTGCGCCGCCACACTGATGATCGAGGGCAAGGTCGGCCTGCTCCGCACCCTGCCGCCGGCGGACCCGCGCGACGTCGCGCGGCTGCGCCGGGTGGCGAAGGGCTTGCGGATCGACTGGCCGGAGCAAGCGTCGTACGACGTCTTCATCCGTTCCCTCGACACCAGCAACGCCGCCCACCAGGCCATGGTCGTGGCGTGCACCCGACTGCTGCGGGGCAGCGGCTACGCGGCGTTCGACGGCGAGGTGCCGGCCGAGCACGAGCACGCCGCGATCGCGGCGCCCTACGCCCATGTGACCGCACCCCTGCGCCGCCTCGGCGACCGCTACGCGGGTGAGGTGTGCGTCGCGCTGTGCGCCGGCACGGCCGTGCCCGACTGGGTGCTGGCGGCGCTGCCTGACCTGCCGAAGACGCTCGAGGAGTCCGCTCGCCGGGCCGGGTCCTACGAACGGGCCATGCTCGACGTCATCGAGGCCGGGCTGCTCGCTGGACATGTCGGGGAGGAGTTCGCAGGCGTGATCACAAGCGTTCGCGAGGATGACAAGCGCAGGGGCGTCGTGGTGCTGTCCGAGATCGGTGTCGAGGCGCCGATCTCCGGCGACCGCGACCTGCCGCTCGGGACGGACGTCCGCGTCCGGCTCGAGACCGCCGACCTGGCGACCCGGAAGGTGGCCTTCCACCTTGGCTGAGGGGCTGGTCCTCGTCACCGGCGGCGTCCGCTCGGGCAAGTCCGCGCACGCCGAGGCGCTGCTCGCCGATGAGCCGACCACCACCTACCTCGCCGCCGGCCCCGGCTACGACGACGCGGACTGGCAGGACCGCATCGCGCGTCACCGGGAGCGCCGACCGACGACGTGGGCGACGGTGGAGACCAGCGAGGTGGCGGTCGCGCTCGCCGAGGCGGCCGGGCCGGTGCTCCTCGACTGCCTCGGCACCTGGCTCGACGCGATCGTCAGCGGCGCGGAGCTGTGGGAAGCGCCGGTCGCCGCGGTGGAGGAGTACGTCGGTCTGCAGACGAGCGGCATCGTCGCCACCCTGCGCGCCACCACCCATCCGGTCGTGATCGTGACCAACGAGGTCGGGCTCGGCGTCGTGCCGGAGCACCGGTCGGGGCGGCTGTTCCGTGACCTGCTCGGCACCATGAACCAACGGATCGCCGGCGTCTGCGACGAGGTCCACCTCGTGGTCGCCGGCCGGGTCATCCGTCTTTAGTCACTGGTTGAGGTGCGAGGCCGCCCGCGGCCGAGCCTCGAAACCAAGGCTGTCGGTGACGTCATCTACGTTGACGGCATGGCTATCGCACGTGATCCGATCTTCGTGATCGACTGCCCCGACCCGGCCGCGCTGGCCCAGTTCTACGCCGAGCTGCTGGGTGGCGAGTCGTCGGTCGACGACGACGGCGGCTGGGCCAAGGTCAGGTCCGGGTCCGCGACCTTCGACTTCCAGCGGGTCGAGGACTACCGCGCTCCGGAGTGGCCCGGTCAGGACGTCCCGCAGCAGGTGCACCTCGACGTCGACGTCGACGACCTCGACGAGGCGGAGACAGCGACGCTCGCCATCGGCGCCACCCGCCACGCCCACCAGCCCGGCACCACGTTCCGGGTCTTCCTCGACCCGGCGGGCCACCCGTTCTGTCTCTGCCTGGCCGACTGACCAGGAGTCAGGCAGGGGCTCCCGACAGCGCGATCAACAAGGTCGCGAGAGCGAGCTCGATCGCGGCTCCGAAGACGTCGCCGGTGACCCCGCCGAAACGGCGGACCGCCCGCGCGACCAGCACGACGACGACGAGCACCGCCAGCCCGACTGCCAACGGGCCGCGCCACGAGTGGGCGACGGTCGCCGCGGCGGCGAGCCCGACCCAGCCGAGCAAGGTCCACCAGCCGGGCACTCGTCGGGTGAACGTCGCGCCCAGCCCGTCCGGCCGGGCCGCCGGCACGGGGCTGGCGCAGGTGATCCAGAGCGCGGCCCGGGACGCACACACCGCGGCACCGGCGATCACCGCGGACCGGAGGTCGTCGACGAACGTCGCGAGCGCGGCGGCCTGGGCCCCGAGCACCAGCACGGCGGCCACGACGCCGGCCGGCCCCGCCGTACCGCCCTTCATGACCTCGAGCGAGCGCTCGCGGTCGTACGACGACGTCAGCCCGTCGGCCACGTCCGAGAGGCCGTCGAGGTGGAAGGCCCGGCTCCCGAGCGCGAGCGCGCCCAGCGCGACGAAGGCGACGGCGAGGGCCGGCACGGTGGTCTGGGCGCCGGCCCACAGGATCCCGACGACGACCGCGCCGAGGGGGAGGACCGCGAGCGGGGCGAGCAGGAGGGCGCCGGTCGCGACGCCGGGCGTCACCCGGAGGACGGCCGGCACGGGGACGGCCGTCAGCATCCCGACCGACAGTCGCAGGCTCCGGCCGACGACGGCCGGCTTGGCCGCTCTCACTGGGGAGGGAGCAGGTCCGCGAGGAGGGCGACGTCACGGAGCACGGCGACCGCCGACCGCAGCACGGGCACCGCGGCGACCGCGCCGGATCCCTCGCCGAGACGCAGGCCGAGGTCCAGCACCGGCTCCAGACCGAGCTTGGCGAGCGCCAAGGACTGGGCGGGCTCGGTCGAGCGGTGGCCGGCGGCGAACCACGCCGCCGCACCGGGCGCCAGCCGGTCCGCGCTCAGGGCGCAGGCGACCGACATCAGACCGTCGAGCAGCACGGGTACGCCGCGCTCGGCCGCTCGGACGAGGTAGCCGCTCGTGGCAGCGAGGTCCGCGCTGCTCAGCGCGGTGAGCGTGTCGACGGGGTCGAGCACCCGGTCGCCGGCGCGGTCGAGCGCCTGCTGGATCACCTGAACCTTGTGGTGCCACGTCGCATCGTCGACGCCGGTGCCGCGGCCGGTCACCTCACCGGCCGGCAGGCCGAGCGCGGCGGCGACGAGCGCGGCGGCGGGCGTGGTGTTGCCGATGCCCATGTCGCCGCTGAGCAACAGCTGCGCGCCGGCTTCGATCTCCTCGTCCGCGACGGCCCGTCCGGCGTCGATTGCCTGTCGGGTCTCCTCGGGCGTGAGGGCGTCCTCGAGATGGATCGCGCCGCTGCTGCGCCGTACCTTGCGGGCCTGCACGTCCGCCGGCACGCCCTCGAGGTCGTCGTCGACGCCGAGGTCGAGCACCCGGACCCGCACGTCGTGCGCGGCGGCCAGCGCCGACACCCCGGCCTTGCCGGCGACGAACGTGCGCACCATCGCGCCGGTGATCTCGGGCGGGTACGCCGACACGCCATGACGGCCGACGCCGTGGTCACCGGCGAAGATCACCAGCCGGACGTCGGACAGCGGCTCCGGAGGGACCTTGCCCTGGGCCGCCGCCAGCCAGACGGCGAGGTCGCCGAGCCGGCCGAGCGCACCAGGAGGGGTCGCGAGCCCGGCGAGCCGCTCGGCTGCGGCCACAGCGACCGAAGGGTCGGGCCGGGGGACGGGGGACCCGGTCGTGGAGGGGCGATCGGCCATGGTGGGAACCTATCGTCCCTCCCGACCGGGTCAGGCGAACACCAACACCAGCACGAACAGCAGCGCCAGGATCGAGACGATCAGCACGATTCCGGACAGCTCCGACGGTTCCGTCGGCTCCTCGAACTCGGTCATCCTGGTCGTCATCAGCACCACCCCCGACGAGCCATGACCCGAGATGCGGCGAGCGGAGCTGCCCGCCGGTGCTCGACATCGTCACGCCTCCCCAGGACGTTCGCAGCGATTCCGGCGGCAGCGATCCCGGATTCGAGAACCTGCCGCGACCTGCGATCCTGGCGCGGTGACGAAGGAGCACGGGCACTCGGTGCTGGTCGTGCCCGTGCCGGAGCTCGAGCCGTTCGCCGTGGGTCGGTGGAAGCACTACCTGCCCAGCTGGGTGTCCCGCGATCCGGAGTTCACCCACGCGCACATCACCGCTCTGTCGCCGTACCTCCCGGCGCCGACAGCCGCCGACCTCGCCCGCGTCGCCGCCATCGCGCGGGCGACCCCGCCCTTCGACTACCTGCTCCGCGAGCTCCAGGAGCTTGCGGACGGATTCATCCTGGTTGCGCCCGAGCCCGCTGCGCCGTTCGCAACGCTGACCGCAGCGTTGTCGGAGGCGTTCCCGCAGTGCCCGCCGTACGCCGGGGAGTACGACGTCGCCCCGCACGTCACCCTCGACCAGCGGACCGACGCGGTGTCGGTCGCCAGCACCCGGGACCTGCTCGGCGACCTGCTGCCGGCCCGGTGTCGCGCCGACCGGCTCGAGCTGCACTGGTACGAGGAGCGCAACTGCCACGTGGTCGCCGACTGGAAGCTGACCGGTGCCTAGCGGGAAGTGGGCAGCGGGGTTGCTCCTCGTGACCGTGCTGACCGGCTGCGCGCCCGACGATCAGCGCCAGGCGGACCCGCCGGCCGACCCTGTGACGAGCAGCCCGGTGAGCCCGGCGGCCTCACCGACCACCACCGCGCCGAAGCCGAAGCCGACCCACCGCGAACGCCGGCCGGACCCGCGCTGGCAGTTCTTCACTGCGGACGAGCGCCGGTACCGATCACCCTGGTACGCCGGCGCGCACCGGATCATGATCGGGTTCGGCTGCAATACCGCGCCCTGGTACAGCCACGACTCGCGGTGCCCCGGAGACCAGGGCTTCCACCACGGGATCGACCTGGCCATGTCCTGCGGCACCGTCCTGTTTGCCGGTCTGCCGGGGGAAGTGCTCCCGCTGGATGCGCCGGGATCACCCGGCTCGGCGTACGGCGTCAACCCGGTCCGGCTCCGCGTCGACGGCGCCGACGGGCCTTTCGACGTGCTCCTCGGCCACTCCAGCACGGTGTTCGTGCAACCGGGGGAGCAGGTCCGGGTCGGACAGCGGCTCGCACTGGCGTCGGACTCCGCGGCCCCGGACGGGTGTCATCTGCACTTCGAGGTCCGGCCCGCCGGCGGAGACGTCAGCACCGCCGTCGACCCGGCGCGGTGGCTCGCCATGGACAGCTAACCCTGCTCGAGCGCCTGCCACACCGCTCCGCCACGTCGTGGGAGCCGAGGCCGCGGGTGACGTACGCCGCGGCGTAGGACCCGCCGAACGACCACCAGGCGCTGCTGCCTCCCGCCCAGCCGGACGATCTCGTCGCACAGGTGGCCGTAGGTCAGTGCGTGCTCGGCGACCGCCGTACCGGGCTCGTGCTCCGGCGGTGCAGCGGCGAGCATTGCGACGAGGGTCTCGCGGTCGTCGTACTCAATGCTCGCAGCCGACTCGGGGAAGCACGGGAGTCCCGCCGAGTGCGACAGCACCTGCCGCACGGTAGTCGCGGCCTTGCCGGCAGCGGCGTACTCGGGCCAGACGTCGGCGACCCGCTGATCAAGCTGGATTGCACCGTCGGCGACCGCATTCAGGGCAGTGAGCGCGGCGAACGGCTTGGCGACCGAGTACGTCATCACCAAGGTCGCTGCGTCCCCAGGTGACCGTGCCGTCGCGGGTGCCGACGTGGTGCTCCACCTCGATGTCGCCGTCACGGATCACGCAGACGGCGGCCCCCGGCTCGGAACGGCCGTCGGCGAGGGAGTCGAGAATGCTGACGACTGGATGCATCCGCCGATTCTTGTCCCTGGTCAGCAGATGACCTACGAGCGGTCTGCGGCGCCAGCCATCGGGTACTCCGTCGGAAGCCCGCCCCGTTAGGGCCGCGGCATCTCGGGTCGGTCAGGCCCCGTCGGTTGAGAAGCCAGGCGGCGGGGTCGCCGGCGACTGGCGCCCCTAGTCATTCTGGACTAGGTTCTGGTCTCGCATCGAGGCCTCTGGACCTGGGGTCACGCGGATGCCTCGATCACGAAGGTTGCCCCACGGTGGACAACATCGAAGAGGACCTGACCCGCCAAGCCATCCGGCAAGCGCTCGAACGGCACCGCTACTACTTCGAGACCGTCGAAGTCGGAGACGACTCCCGAGCCGAGCAGCTCGGCCGCCTCGGCCGCGCTCTGGCCGATGATCTGGGTCTGGAAGTGAGCATGGCGGTGAAACCGCGGCGACGTGATGCAGGGATCCAGATCTGCATCACCGCGGTTCAGCCTCAGTTCACGGTCGAGCCTGCCTAGGTAGCTTCACTTACATTTCTGGCACACTGGACGCATAGCAGCCACGATCACCTTTCGCCCTGATGACGAGGCGCGCCTCGCGCTCGAGGAACTCACTGCCGACGGCACCCCGGTCTCGGCAGCGGTGCGGGACGCTCTGGTCGAAGCCGCTGCGCGCCATGCCAAGGCCCGCCTCCGGTCGGAGGTAGAGGCATTGGCAGCCGACCCGGAAGACCGGGCTGAAGCCGCTCGCGTTCTTCGCGACATGGAGCACCTGCGTGCGTGGTGACCTCTATCTGCTGCACTCGCCACGGGGAACCCGGGGCCATGAGCAGCAAGGAAGCCCTTACGCAGTTGTCGTGCAGTCGGACGAGTTCGAGGCGTTGTCCACCTGGCTGGCCCCCACCTCGACCTCCGCGAGGCCAGCGACCTTCCGGCCAGCCGTCGAGGTCAACGGCAAGGAGACGCTCGTGCTCGCCGAACAGACCAGCGCGGTCGACCCGAGCCGACTCGGAGAGCGTGTGGGCCACCTCGGATTCGACGAACTGAGGGCGGTCGATGCCGCGCTTCGGCTCGTCCTCAGCGTCTGAGTCGAGGGCACAGCGCGCCTTGGCCTTCTGGTGCGGCCGTTTCGTGGCGAGCCACGCGGTCGACCTCCCACCGCTCGTGTTCGTTGTCGATTCCGTCCGGGAGCGTCCGGAAGCTCGGATCGCTTGCCAGTTGGGGACGGGCCGACCTGTAAGCCGGGTCACGACCCCGCGTGTTTGACCTGGTTGGTCGTTGTTGGCAATTGTGGCCCTGACCTGCGGAAACGCGATTTCGGCCGTTGGTCGTCGATGGGCGTTTCTGAACTTCTTGGGGACTAGGTGGGGACTAGAACGGACCGTCCGAGGGGTCGCCGTCGTCGGGTCGGCGGCCCTGGTCGGCGCGCCACAGGATGAGGTCGGTGCGCCAGTAGCGGACGTGGCGACCGACCTTGAAGCTGAACGGCCCGTCGCCGGTGTAGCGCCACCAGCGCATCGTGGCGACGGGGACACGGAGGAACGCGGCGGCTTCCTCGATGCTGAGCATCTCGTCGTCCGCGTGGTTGTCGTCGTGGTGCCGTGCGGTGCTCATCTGCTTCTCCTTGTCGGGTGTGTATGAACTACAAGCGCCCCGGCGGGTGCCGAATGGACAGCACTTGTAGTCACCTAGGTGTGCAGGACCTCCCGGAGCGATCACGGGGCGGCAATGAAGCTGCGCCCACGGCAGGGCTGTCCATGTCCTAAAAGGCAACAACTCGCGGACCGGATCGGACATGACTTGCAGAGAAGTGACGCAAGTGAAGGTGTTCGTCAGTCGGCCGACTCTTCGAGTGCCGCGGCGGCCTGGCTGAAGAGCCGTTGCAGCGACGAGCGCCAGGCGGGGAGGTCGCGCGAGAGCGTGAGCCACGTCAGGTCACGGTCGATCTCGTCGTACTGGTGGATGATGAAGTTGCGGTTCGCGACCGCCAGTGCCCACTCCACGCCCTTGGGTGCGAGGACATCCAGGCGGGAGAGCCTGTTGGCGGCTTCGCCGAGCTTCATCATGAGCGAGTCGCCGGCTTCCTGGAGGAGGTCGTCGGCGAGATAGGCATCCCGGCCGCGCTGGACGATCTCGTCGACTCGTGCGAGCCAGCCCTGGATGTGGAGCAGTTCCTTGGCTGCTTTCCGGTCCATCAGAGGAGTACCGCCTCGCGCCGGATGTCGTCATCGAGGCGTGCCTTCAAGCCGCCGTACGAGACGAGGTCGATCTCGCGGCCGAGGACTTGCTCGATGAGTTGCTTGAAGCGGATGAACTCGAACGAGGATGTGTTCTCCGGCGCTTCGACCAGGAGATCGATGTCGGAGTCGTCGAGGGCCTGATGGCGTGCGACGGAGCCGAAGACCGCGAGTTGCGAGTAGCCGTGGTCGTTAGCCAACGCCTTGAGGATCGGCGCGGCGGCCTCCAGCAGGATCTCAGGGTGCACGGCGCTGACATCGGGTGCGAACTTGAGTTGCTGGCTGACGGCTGGCTGGGTGATGTCGAGTGCTTCAGCGATCTGTCGCTGGCTCATTCCCGTCGCGACCATGGCGCGAAGGGCAATGGCACGCCGAAGCCGCGCGAGGTCCTCATCGCGCCTGGCGTTTCGATACTCGACCAACAGAGGCATAAGGCGATCTTATCACCTGGCAAAGGGTCGCGCGGCTGAGAGTTCCACTGTCCTACAGATCGTGACACGCTGGACGTGTGGCAGCCACGATCACCTTTCGTCCCGACGACGAGGCGCGCCTCGCAATCGAGGAGTTGACTGCCGACGGCACTCCCGTCTCTGCGGCCGTGCGCAACGCTCTCATCGAAGCAGCTGCGCGCCATGGCAAGGCCCGCCTCCGGTCGGAGGTCGAGGCGCTGGCGGCCGATCCGGAAGACCGGGCAGAAGCCGCGCGCGTTCTCCGCGACATGGCGCGCTTGCGTGCGTGGTGACGGTTCAGCGGCCGATCCCGTGACCGCGGTCGGGGGTGCTCCAGCTCGGATGGGGTGGTTCGACCCGCCGAGGCTGGTGTCGGCGCTGCCGGCGAGCTTCCGCGTCACGGGCAGCCGCTTCCCGTCGACCGACGCGGTCGGCGGCCCACCGGTCGCGTTCGCCGTCGAGTTCTCCGTCCGGGAGCGTCCGGAGGCTCGGTTCGCCGTTGAGGGCTTTGACGCGGGTTGAGGCGCTGCGCAGCTCGCGTTCGACCACTGCCAGTTCGTCGGTGACGGCTGCGAGCCGACCGGTGGCGTCGCGGGCAAATCCTGCGCGCCCGTAGGGGCGCAGCTCGGCGTACACCTTCTCGTCGAGTTGGGTGCGCGACCGCTCGGCGCGGTTGTACGCCGCGGAGGCGTCGTGCTCGATCTCGCGGATGCGGTCCGCGTCGGGGTGGGCGTCGGCCACCTGGCGGGCGACGTAGGTATTGATCGGGTCTTCGACGCGGCGTCCGTGCAGCCACCTCACCTGGTCGGCGAGCTCGACCGGGTCGGTGGGCAGGTCGGGCACGGCGGCATGCCAGCGTTGGGCGAACGCTGTCAGGTCGGCGGTGGCGTCGTGGACTTGTCGCCGGTGCCGGCCGAGTCGCCCGGGACCCTCACGGACGACCTCGGCGGATCGCCGGGCCTGTGAGAGTTCCTGGTGCCAGGTGGCCCAGATCCGGGTCTGGAGGTGCGCGGTCTCGGCCTTGAGCGCGGCCTCGAGGTCGAGGACCTGCTGGCGTGCCTGGAGCCAGCGGCTCCTGGCCTCGGCCTCGCCGTGGTGGAGCCGTTCCCGGGCGGGTGTGTAGCGATCGTGGATTGCGGTGACCTTTTGGAGGGCGTCGCGTTCGCCGGCCAGGCGCTGGTGGTGTTCGTGGAGGTCGGCCTGTCGGGTCCAGGCGGTCCACAGGTCGCCGAGGACCTCCTCGAGGGGGCGTGTGCGCTTCCGTGTGCCGTAGCGCTCGATGTCTTCGGCGGCCTGCGCGGCGGCGACCGTGGGGCCGAGGTCGGCCCGGTCGCGGGCGAAGGCCTGCTCCCACTGGCTTCGGGCGTCGGCTTCGTCTTCGGCGACGAGGTGGGCGATGTTGTCGTGCCGGCCGCGGGTCATCGCGACGTAGGCGGAGGCGGCTGAGGTGTGCTCGCCGAGCACCAGGTGTCCGGTGCGGGTGGTTTCGCCTTGGGCGCCGTACACGGTGGTGGCGTACGCGAGCTCGGTGTGCTGACGGGCGTAGCCGGCGGGGAGGGTGCGCAGGTCGCTGGCCTTGCGACCGCGGAGGGCGAGACTGCCGTCGTCTCCGATGGCAGTGATGGTCCAGGTGTCGCGGTTCGTCACGCCGAGGTCGCGGTCGTTGCGGCGGGTCACGACCCGGTCCCCGACCCCGAGCCGCTCGCCCGCCTTGGTGACGACGGCGTGGGTGTCGTCGACTCGGCCGGCGGCGACGAGCCGGTCGCGGATCGCGCCGTTGAGTGCGGCTGCCTGTTCGCGGGTGTCTGCCAGCATCAACAGCTGGCGCGCGCGCCGATCACGACTCCCGATAGCGTCGGCGGCCAGGTCGGCGAGCGCTTGGGTCCGTTCGGCCTCGCTGGGATAGATCCGGACCTGGCCGCGGCGCCACAACGCACCCCACACCTCACCATTCCGCTCACCAACAGGCTCACCGTCTGGCTGGCGAGCAACTGGCGGGGGGAGGGTGTAGGTGGGGGAGCCGGTGCGCAGGGCGAGGCTGATGGCGGCGTATTCGGGGTCGGCGAACCGGTGGGTGATGTCGAGGTCGACGTGCGCTTGGGGTGGGACCCAGCGGGCGCCTAGGTCGAGCACGCCGCCGCGGCCGACCGCGGGGAGTTGATGGCGGTCACCCACCAGCGCGATGCGGGCGCCCATCTCGTCGGCAACGGTGAAGAGGGCCTGGGCGGTGTCCTGGTCCAGCATCCCGGCCTCATCGACCAGCAACAGATCGCCACGACCCAGCTGAGCTTCTGGTTTCGGCTCTACGGTCTCGCGGGTCCAACGGCCATCGGTGTCCCAGCGGAAGCCGTGCTGGTGGATCAGCCAGGCCACCGAACCGGCGGTGCCGACCTCGCGGGCCGCGACCTGGGCTGCCTTCCGCGTCGGGGTGACGACCAGCATCCGCCGACCCTGCCCTTCGAGCACGGTCTGGGTGGCAGCGAGGGTGGTGGTCTTCCCCGCCCCGGCCGCACCCTCGATGACCACCAGGCCCGCGTCCCCGGCGAGCGCTGCGACTGCGGTGTGTTGATGCTCATCCAGCCCGGTCCCCGCGGTGGGGGACAGCGCCGCAGGCGTCGGGGAGTGGCTGGCTCTACCGGCGAGCCGGGTCACGATGTCGGCCTCGGTTTCCAGGACGTGGCGTGAGGTCAGTGACCGGATGTGCTCGGGCACGTCCGGGTGGCGCAGCAGCGGCACGCACGCCCCGATGGCGCGGGCGGTGATGTCCTCGGCCAGCTCGATGCGCACACCTGGGTCGAGGACGAGCCCGGTCGCGGCGATCGCCTTCTCGGCCTGGCCGCGGACCTCGGCGGCGTTCCAGGCCGACCGCCGGGCACCGAGCCGGACCACGATGGTCTCCGCTGCGGTGTCGCGGTCGAACTCGCCCACCCGCGGTGCGTCGAGGATGATCGGCAGCCCGGGCTGCGGCGTGGGGTCCTGGTAGCCGAGGTCGGTCAACTGCTGGTTCCACGCCGCCACGAGTTCGGCGCCGTCGGTGGGGGCGATCTTGTCGGGGCGGGCGTCCTTCCACGCTCGGCGGTCCCACGAGCGACGGACCGTCGGGCCCGGCTCCTGGCCCGGGTTCGCCCTGCGCCATTCGGCCTCGTAGCGGTCGATGTTCCGGCCGATCTGCGCGGCCCGCGCACTGAACGCCCCCACGAAGGGCGCCAGCTCAGTGATCTCCCCAGACTCGGGGTCAAGCGTGAACCCGGCGCCGGCGAGGGCGGCCCGGAACTCCGGGTCACACATGACCGCGGCGTGGCCGATGCCGTTGAGCGCCTCGATGGAATCCCGGAACCCGACCGTGTGAAGTCCCCGCCACTGCCCGACGGCGAACACCCGCGCGTTCACCTGTAGGTGCAGGTGGCGGTGCGGGTCACCGGCGCGAGAGGTGTAGTGCCGCACCGTGACCGCCTCGATCTTCTCGACCGGGACCTGGACCTGCCGGCCCTGGGGTCCGGCCCGGGTGGTGCCGTGCTCGGCCACCCAGCCGATGACCTGCTCGGCGGCCCGGTCCTGCGCGGCGTCGTAGGCCGCCGAGACCTCCGGGTTCAGTGCGGCCGCCAGGGACCAGGTCTTCGGCCCGTTGACCGTGATCTCCACGAACCGCACCGGGTTGCCGTTCTCGCGGCGCCGATCCCGCGCCTGCCCGGACACCGGGTCGAAGCCGGCGACCCACTGCTCATACCCGTCGCCGTCCAGCACCCCAAGATCGATCACCCCCTCGCCGTCGGGCGTGGCGCCGAACCGGCGCGCGATACCGGTGCCCTCGGTGAGGTAGTAGTCATCGACCCGGGACCGGTCGGCCTCGACGTACGCGCGCGCAGCGGCAGGTGATCGGTTGTAGATCTTGACACCACCATGCATGACCAATCACGTCCAACAAGTCGCCCGAAAATGACTCGAGGGCCACCCGAGGCGGGCGGCCCATCTACGAACCTTCGTAGCATGCGTGCCGGAGATTTGGAGGGCATGCGGACGGTGTGTCAGGCGGGGTTCAGGCAGAAGTTGAGCAGTCGGTGATAGTCGAAGGTGTCCGGTGATTCGGGAAGGAGCGGAGGGGTCGGAGTAGTGCAGGGTGGGGGCTCTGTTGCTGTCAGGCGCGGAGTGCGAGTCCGCGCCAGCGGCCCTCGGCCGTGTCCTGCCAGTCGCCGAGCCTTTCGGGTTGGTCGATGACGTCCTCGGCGGCCTCGAGGCCACGCAGCAGCTGGTCGGGTGGGGCGGTGGCACAGATCCGGATCTGGAGGGCCCTGGTGTCGTCGTACTCGACGATCTCCAGGTGGGCATCGTCGACCTGCATCTCATCGGCCGAAATCACGCGGACGACGGTGACGCCCTCGCCGGCCAGGGCCGCAAGTCGACGTTCGACCCGTCGACGGCACCGATCGGTGAGACGGTTGTGGCGCTCCCTGTCGCATCCCTCGGTACGCCATCGCTGGGTCAAGCTGTCGGCGATCACGGCGTGCAGGGTGACGACGCGGCAATGCGCGCATCTCAGCCACGTGCACCACGGACAGTCGCCGTCCTGGGGCCAGTGGGCATTCTCAGGAGTCCTTCCGCGATAGGACTGCGCCACGGTTCTGACCTGTCCGCAGTCGCAGCACAGCGCCCGGTTCCGGGGTCGCGGGTCGGTCCGACGGCGGGCGGGTGCACTCACAGCCGCACCCACCGTCGGTCGTGCCACAGATCGACACAAGTGGCGCAGTCATCTGCGTTGGACGCGCTGGCCTCCTCGACCTCGGCGGGGTCGCCTCTCGGGACGGTCTCGAGGATCCCGCAGAAGGACCGGGCAGCACCTCCAGTAACGACGGCTGCCCGGTAGTCCTCGAGCGGAAACAAGTGGTTGCGCGGCCGGCGGTACTCCCTGATCAAGGTGGGTGAACATGAGGAAGCCGGAGCCGGGT
>CAWJWK010000001.1:0-78634 GCA_963846535.1 uncultured Actinomycetota bacterium | reverse complement strand
TCCTGCTCAGGCCTCTGCCACCAGCACGATCTTGCCGAAGTGATCGCCGTTCTCGAGCCTGTGCAGCGCGTCCTGGATGTCGCCAACGGGAGCGACCGAATCGACGATCGGCTTGATGGCGTGTGCATCGATGAACCGAGCCATGTCGCGATACATCTCGGCCGAGCCCGTCTCGATGCCGTGCAGCTCGACGTTCTTCGTGACCAGCTCATAGGTGTTGATCGGTGCGCTCAGCCCCGCGAGCAGTCCGATGAACGCGATCGAGCCACCGATCCGAACGGCGCGCAGAGACTGGTTGAGATTCGCGCCCCCGACCGTTTCGACGACGTGATCGACACCTCGCCCTGCGGTCCACTCGAGAACCTCC
This sequence comes from uncultured Actinomycetota bacterium, assembly GCA_963846535.1. Lineage (GTDB taxonomy): Bacteria > Actinomycetota > Actinomycetes > Propionibacteriales > Nocardioidaceae > Nocardioides. The sequence continues at coordinate 78,267 of CAWJWK010000001.1, read as the reverse complement.
TCAACCACGTCAGAGTGGTGATAGTCGATGACCAGGTCGGCACCGAGGTCCGCCAGCCGCTCGGCCTTCACGGGGCTGCTGGTGGTGACCGCCGTGCGCGCTCCCAAGGCGGTCGCGAACAACAGGGCGAACATCGCGACGCCGCCGGTTCCATGGATCAGGACGCGATCATCTGGGCGGATCTGGCAGCGGACCGCGACGGCGTGCCAGGCTGTCAGCGCGGCGATGGGCAATGACGCTGCCTCGGCGGCGTCCAAGGTGGATGGCACTGCCTCGACGTGGTCCTGATCGAGCACGAGGAAGTCGGCGAGCACGCCCGGTGCGTGAGGGCCACCTACCGGCGAGCGGTACGTCTCCGCGCTGAGTGCACCGGTGCGCCAGTGCGGGAGGAACATGGGTGAGACCCGGTTGCCCACTTCGAACCGGGTGACCCCGGGACCGACTGCAGCAACCGTCCCCGCGGCGTCAGAGATGGGTGTCACGGGCTGCGGCGGACGCCACCCCTGCTCACCTCTGATGACAAGCAGATCACGGTAGTTCACCGACACTGCCTCAACTCTCACCAAGAGCTGCCCCGGTCCGGCCTGGGGGGTCGCGACCTCGTGTGACCGGAGGTTGTCTATGCCGTCGCCTGCAGTCAGCCAGCGCCGGGATCTTGCTGGTGGGCCCTGTGCATCGGCGAGGCTGTCTGCGTGGGCCGCGGGGGAGGCGTTGTTGCTCATGTCTTCATCGTTCAAGGTGAAAGCAGAGATCACCAGTGTCGATGATGACCCTGTTCGCAAACATCACGACAGACTGGTCCCATGGCTCTCCAGCGGGTCCGTGTCATCCTGCAGGCGCCGCTCGCGCCGTTCGAGCTCGGTGTCCTTCACGAAGTGTTCGGCGTCGACCGCACGGACGACGGCGTCCCGGCTTTCGACTTCCGGGTCTGCACCGAGGATCCGCGTGACCAGTTCACCGTCGGTGGTGGCGTGCACGTCACCACCCGGTTCGATCTCACCTCATGCGCCGATGCTGATCTGATCGCTCTTCCCTCGGGACCCCTGCATGAGCCGCCGTCACCGGCGGTCCTCTCGGTGGTCCGCGCTGCATCGGCGCGTGGTGCCTACGTGGTGGCGGTCTGCACCGCCGCATTCACCGTTGCTGCCGCGGGCCTCGTTGATGGGCGGGTGTGCGCTACGCACTGGAGGCACGCCGACGAACTGCGTGAACGGTTCCCGACTGTTGTCGTCGACCCTGACGCTCTCTACCAGCAAGCAGGGAAGATCGTCACCAGCGCAGGGACTGCCGCTGGGATCGATGCGTGCCTTCATGTGGTCCGCGCTGAGCTCGGACACACCATCGCAGCGCGGATCGCCCGCAGGATGGTGATCGCCCCCCATCGCACCGGCGGGCAACGCCAGTTCCTCGAGCGCCCGATGCTGCCGACCACGAGTTCCGGTATGACACACGTGCTCGAGTGGCTGGACGAGCATCTCGGGGAGCCGCACACAGTGGCGTCCATCGCCCGCCAGGCGCAGCTCTCTCCGCGCACCCTGCTCCGTCGCTTCCACGACGAGACCGGGGCGACCCCCGTCGCGTGGCTGACCGGACGACGGGTGGCGTTGGCCCAGGAGCTGCTCGAGCAGAGCACGTTGTCGATCGAGGACGTCGCTCACCGCGTCGGTTTCGGCAGCGGCACGCTGCTTCGCCACCACTTCCAGGCGCACGTCGGTCTCTCGCCCACGCAGTACCGACGGCAGTTCCGCATGGCCGAGGCTTGAGGGGTGTGCGGGTGGTGCCCCAGGCAGGAGTCGAACCTGCGACCTTTCGCTTAGGAGGCGGCTGCTCTATCCACTGAGCTACTGGGGCGGGTGATGAGCATGTCGTGTGGTCGGTCAGCGTGAATCGGGCTCTGACCTGCGGTTTTGCCTTCGGTATGCGGGGTGCTGGGCAGTTGCGGTGGTCCGGCTGTGTCCGGCTGAAACCGGCTACTTTCGGTTGTCTGGGGGGAATACGGGGGGAAGTTTGACCCGGCGGGTGCAGCAGTCGCGACAGCTGGGAGGGCAGACGCGGGCGGCCCGGTCGGAGGTTGCTGGCGGTCCGTGCTCATCATGGCTCATCAGAGCGTCGCGACGGGCGGCGGCGTCGCTGGGATCGGGCGAAGGCCTGGCCGCCGAAGCGGGTGCCGGGGACTGAGCTGTTGGGCGGCCGCCGTTGGTGCCTGGGCGAGCGCGTCCTCGATGTGACGCTTGACCGCTTCGTCCTGGCCGTCGATGCACTTGGAGTACACCTGGAGCAGGACAGCGACTGTGTGGCCGGCCCATGCTGCGACTTGGACGGGCGGCACGCCTGCGTTGAGCCAGGTGGATAGGCAGGCGTGGCGTAGGTCGTAGGGCCTTCGCGCGAGCGGGGACGCGACCTGCTGTGCGGTGAGTGCCGATGCGCGGGCTCGGTGCCAGGCGCGGTAGACGACGCTCATGGAGACGGGCGTGGTGTACGGCGGGGACAAGGGGACGCCGGCTCGACCGCGACGGTTGACGAACAGGCGACCGTCGACGCCTTGCGGGAACGCGGCGACGTGCCTGCGCAATGCGTCCACCAGTTCGGGGGCGGCTGGAACGGATCGTGTGTCGCTGCGGTCGCGATGCTTGAGTTGGCGTTCCTCGCCGGTTCGTCCGCCGTCGGTCCAGGCGGGTCCCACGGACTGGAAAGAGGTGGCGAGCAGCAGTGTGCCCCAGCCGTTCTTCGGCAGCGAGCAGTCCATCAGTCGTAGGTTGCGAGCTTCGGCAGGGCGCACGCCGGCGAAGTAGATGCAGGCGAAGAACCCTTCGAGCTCTGGGTCCAGGCGGCGGACGGTGCTGAGCAGGCTGCGCGCCTGGTCGGGGTTGATCACGACCCGTCGGTCGACGCCTGCAGGGCGGGGCAGGCGGCGCCGGGGGAGCGCGTGGAGAGGGTTGACGGTGAAGTGGCCGCGCTCGACGGCGTACTGCAGGCAGCCGTGGAGCACAGCCCTCTTGCGCATGACCGTGGAGGTGGCTGCCGGGGCACCGTCAAGGTTGATGGCGATCGAGTCAGTGACCTTGCGGAGCAGCGGTAGCGCGTCCAGATCGGCGATCGGCACCGAGCGCTTCGTGAGCCATTTATAGGCTGCTCTCACCTCGGCGGGTGCCTCAGAGACGTCGGAGGTGGGGTTGAACGCGTAGCGGTAGAGCGCCTTGCGCAAGAACTCATCGTCGGGCCGGCCGGCGTCAGGTGGGGCAAGCGTGACACTGACGCCGGTGAGGGTTTCTGCCAGGCTCTTGCGGTGGTGCGGCGAGATGTGGGGCCATCTGCTGTGCACGTAGTCGACGCAGTGTTCGATCCACGTCGTAGCGTGCTCGGGGCTCATCATGGACTGAGGAAGCCCACCGATCAGGTGGAAGGGTTCACCGGCGCGGGCCGCGACGAGGAGCTGGGACCGGTATCCGTCGGCGAGCTTGGCGGTGGTGAAGGTCTGTTGCACTGTGCGGCCGGCGACGTCCCAGCGAACGGTGTAGGAGGTGCGACGCGCACCCTTGTAGGCGCGGATTCCGCGGATGCGGACGTCGAAGGACCAGTCGCCCTCGCGCGCGGGCTGGGCCTTCATGCCGGGTCCATCCTGCTGGCGACCCACGCGTCCAGGTCGCTCTCGCGGACTCGGATCTGTGTGTTGGGCAGGATCAAGCACGGGGGTGCCTTTCGGGCTTGACGCCAGTCGTAGAAGGTGGAGCGGGAGACGCCGAGGCGTTCGCAGACTTCAGGGAGCGTCAGCAGGCGGCTCGAGCTTTGGGGCGACGATCGGACTCGCTGCGTCGCCGCCCGAGTGGTGTCCGGCCCGCGTTCCACGGCTGCATCAACCGCCGTCGCGTCCGTGGTGGCTGACCTCATCCAATGGTCCCTCCGTGACGAGAACGGAGTCGTCCTCGTCCGGAAGGTGCGCACCCGCAACCGACCATCTGCTGGTCATAGGCCGGGCAATGGAGTTCGCGCCAGTGCTCGCCGGTGGGGGTAGCTGGTTTCAGGCTGCGAGCCGCTGCCCGGCACATGAATGTCAGGGGGCCTGCCAACGGCATGGGCCGAATCGCCGTGATCGGTAGTGATGCGCCGGCCACTCACCACCGCCCCACGGTCCCGCTGATTCAGCATGACCGGCGTGACCTGCGGTTTTGGTGATTTGACCTGTTATCGGCTTGAGCCCGTGACAACCGCGGAACGGAGTTGAAGGTGCTCCTATTTCGATGTCACCACTATGCACGCGAAGAGCACCAAATTTCGCCCGTCCTCAGGTCGCCCGTCCCAGGACTGGTGCGGCGGATGTGCAGCGTTCGCGTAGGTCGGAGGTCGCCCGTCCTGGTCAAGGGCTCGCTTACAGAAGGACGCGATCGTCGACGCCGAGCCGCCCGTTGTCGAACAACGAGTGTTCGCCGCTGAGAGAAGCACTATGCCGTCGACACCGGTGAATGCCCCGCCATCCTTGACAGGCCTGATGTGGGCCGCCTCGAGCACCGGTTCGATCTATGTCCGGTGATCGGGCGGGGCCGCTGTGTGCCTCCAGGGCGAGGCTTCCAAAGCTGACTGACCCACTCGCGGCGTGGTCAACCCAGGGAGGCCCGTCTACGGGTCGGGCGATGTCGAGCTGAAGGCAATCGAGCACGCGACATCTGGTCCGTCCAACGCCTTGCCCTGACCCTCGCGGACCCGCCGCTGACGACACGGTTGTGTGAGGGACGGTCCTCAGCAGCACGGCTCGCCGATCGTGAGCCAGAACCTGCCGCTCGATGGCGTCCGGAAGCTCGCCTCGGTATCGAGGTGAGGCCCGCGCCCAGGAATTCGAACCCACGTTTGTCAGTGACAGTGAAGACTGCAGGCACGCTCGCAATGAAGCAATGACCTCGCAGTCATGTTCCCCGGATTCAGCACCGTGAGTCTCGCGCATCCTGCAGGTGTCGCAGACCCTCCGCCCGTCCTCACCCTCTGTGACATACACCGTTTGCAGAACGAGGGGGGTTCTGTGACCTGCGGGCTGTGGACAGCCGCGTTTAGTCGACTTGTGGAACCACTTCGGCACCTGTATGTCAGGGGAGGTGTTGCACCGATAACTGTCTCGATGCGCGTGATGCCGGCGGGCAGGGGTTGTGATCAACTGCTCAAGAGCGTGGTCGCCACGGTTGTCGGCGTCGCGACGCATCTGATGAGTGTTCAAGCGGCATCGACACCATCATGACCAGACGATCCCGGACGCTCGCCCGGCGCCTACCTCCGACGCATGAGGTGCGAGGGTGGTGAGGGGGTCGAGTCCGTCGCCGGGGTGCCGCCCACGACGTTTCGCGCGAGTGGTGAGCCAAGCAACGAGCTGCGTTCTATATGACTCCGGCTCCCGACGCGACTCTGCCGAAGCTGTCGACTGCCGACACCGGGCAGGACGCCGCTCGATGCCTCCTGTGCCCCGAAATTCACGGCCCCCGACAGCGCCAGGGCGCCGGCCGCCTCCCGGGGGGCAGATAGAAATTCGTACCACGTGTTGACGTGACGGCCGTCACGTGATCGATTCCGCGAATCGATTCAGGAATCGATTCATCGAACGTGCAAGGAGGTGGCAGTCGAATGGTCAAACTGACGGACGTCGCTCGCCACGCGGGGGTGTCCGCGGGGACGGTCTCGCGTGTCCTCAGCGGCGAGCCAAGCGTGTCGGCGGTGCTCGTGGAGGCCGTCGAAAAGTCGATCGCCGACCTTGGTTACCGGCCCAACAAGCTCGCCCGAGGCTTACGTCGGCAGCGCACGCAGACTCTGGGCTTCGTCGTGCCGGACATCACGAACCCGTTCTTCGCTGAGTTGGCTCTCAGTGTCGAGGTTGCCGCTGCCGAACGGGGCTATAACTTGTTCTTAGGTAATTCCCGCAACTCGAGTGAGACGGAGTGGGAACACCTCCAGAATCTGCTCGATCATCAAGCCGACGGCCTGATCGTCGTTCCAGCCGAAGAGACCCGTGGGCTGCCGGTGGTGCTGCGCACGACGCCTGTCGTTGTCCTGGACCGGGAGATCCCCGACCACCGCGTCGACTTCGTTGGGGTGGACCACCAGGGCGGCGCCCGGGAGATCGTGCGCTACCTCGCCGGTCTCGGCCACCGGGTGATTGCGTGTATCGCCACCCCGGAGGGACTCGGCGTCGGCGACCAGCGGTACGCCGGCTATGCGAGGTAGCAGGCCCGCTTTTGGAAGAAGCCGGATTGCGCCCTGAGGCGTACGTCGCTCGACGCTCGTTCTCCTTCGAGGCCGGCGTCAACGCGGCGCGCACTTTGCTGAGCCTAAACCCGCGTCCCACGGCAATCTTTGCCAGCAACGACCAGCAGGCAATCGGCGCGATACGGCATTGCCAGTCCGTCGGCTTGGCTGTCCCCGGCGACGTCTCCGTTGCCGGCTTCGACGACATCCCCCTGACCGCACTCGTCACGCCCAGGCTGACGACGGTGCGTCAGCCAATCGACCTGATCGGCGCCCGCGCCGTCGAGTTCGTGCTCGACCACGACACCCCTGATCGGGGGCCACTCACGGCCCGCCTGCGGACCCATCTGGAGATCCGCGAGTCCTGCGCCCCGCCATCCCGGTAGGTCGCACCCAGGGCCCAGGACCCGCTAGGCCCTGTCCGTCACCACAGCAACAAGGAGAGATCCAATGGCAGTGAAGCTTATCGTCGACACCGACATCGGTACCTACTACGACGACGCGTTCGCGGTGCTTCTGGCCGCCCGCAGCCCCGAGGTGGACCTTCTCGGTGTCACCACAGTCTACGGAGACACCGAACTGCGCTCGAAGATCGCGCGGAAGGTGCTCAACGTGGCCGGCCGCCACGACGTGCCAGTTGCGAAGGGCGTCGGACAGCCGCTGTCCGGCAGCGCGCTGATGTTTGGATTCGAGGGCCAGAACATCCTCGAGGTCTCAGATAAGGAAGAGGACCTCCGCTGGATCGACGAGCCCGCGCCGAACTTCATCATCCGACAGATCATGGAAAATCCTGGCGAGGTCGTGGTCGTGACACTCGGGTCCGTGACGAACCTCGCGCTGGCCTACCTCATGGAGCCGCGCATCGCGCAGAACGTCAAGGAAGTCATCATGATGGCGGGCGTCATCGTCCCCATCGTGGACGAGAAGGGCGTCCGGCGCTCGCCGGTTGAGGAGTACAACTTCAACAACGACCCCACCGCCGCGCAGATCGTGTGCAACTCCGACCTACCGATGACCCTGGTGCCGATCGACGTTACCTTGCAGATCCCGTTGCGTGACGACCAGGTCAAGACCATTCAGGAGTCCGACGACCCGGTTGCGAAGCTGACGGCGCGCATCCTTGACATCTGGCCTCCGCAGGAGCGACAGATCTACATGGCGGTAGGCATTCCGACGGAGCACACCGGACTGTGGCTGCACGATCCGCTGACTGTCGCCCTCGCCCACGACAAGTCGTACTGCGAGACGACCCGGCTGCACATCGCCGCGGAGTTTGCACCCACGCTCGTCGACCGGGACCTGTTGGAGCGCAACGACATCCTGCGGACCATCCCCAAGAAGCTCGAGCCGAACATGGACGTGGCCGTGACCATCGAGGCGGACCGCTTCACCGATCACTTCACGGACCGAATCGTCGGCCGCTGAGGACCGTTGTGGTGGTGGGGCTCGGGCCTCACTACCCCCGAAGACTTGAGAGAGAGCATGAGTCATCCAGGAAACGTCGTCGTTGTCGGCTCGGTGAACGCAGACTTCGTCATCTCGGTGAGCCGGATCCCTACCGAAGGGGAGACGATCGGGCAAGGCGACGTCGCGCAACACTGGGGCGGAAAAGGTGCGGACCAGGCCGCCGTCGCAGCTCGACATGGCGTTCACGTAACGATGATCGGCGCGGTGGGTGACGACGGGCTCGGCGTCGGCGCCATGGCGGCACTGGTCGAGTGCGGCGTCGACGTGGGTTGTATCGACGTCGTCGCTGGGACGCCCACGGGAGCGGCTCTCGTGATCGTCGACCGGGAGGGCCGCAACGTAGTAGCCGTGGCGCCGGGGGCCAACGCTTCGATGGACCCTCGATCGGTGGCGACCGCCGAGGATAAGTGGTCGGACGCCGACGTGGTGCTCGTGTGCTTCGAGGTGCCCGATCCAGTCGTGGTGCAGGCCGTCGAAGCAGGGCTGCGCAAGGGTGCCACGGTCATCGTCAACCCGGCTCCCGCGCGAGCCTTGCCGGAGGAGCTCAAAGACACCGGGCTCGTGCTCACCCCCAATGAGCACGAGGTCCTTTACTTCTTCGAGGCAAGCGACACCATCACCGCGGGGGAGAAGGTATCGGCCTGGACCCAAGGGCCGGTCGTTGTCACCCTAGGTGGAAAGGGCGCCGTGATCTGCCGCGCCGGAGAGCCCCCGGTGCACATTCAGGCACCGAAGGTGATCGCCAAGGACACGACCGGTGCCGGTGACGCGTTCAACGGCACGCTGGCCGCCAGCCTGGCCGAGGGCTTAGAGCTCGAAGCCGGGGTCAGGCGAGCGGTAGCCGCAGCGAGTCTTTCCGTCAGAGGGGTCGGCGCTCGGGGCGCGATTCCCACGCGCGAGGAGGTCGACGAATTCCTCGGCCGCCTCCAACTTGAAGAGGTGTCCGAATCAGAGAGCCGGTTATAGGAGCTTTTGCTGCTCAGAGTGAGGGACCGCCGCTCGATGGCGGCCGCCAACCTCCGACTTCCGCTGCACCGGGCCGTCGACTGTCACAGACCGAGGTAGGACGCGGACCGGACGGTCGCCCGTCGTCAGCCGGCGGCGACGTCGGCCGCCGCAAGTCGCTCGGGTGAGAGCAGTTCGTCGACGACCATGAAGGCAGCCCCCCGGAGGCCGGCGCGGTCCGCCAGGGGAGACCGGTCAATCTGCAGGGAGCGGGTCGCGAGGGGCAGGGACCGGGCGATCACACTCTGACGAACCTCGGCGAGGTAAAGATCGCCGGCAGAGGCGACCCCGCCGCCAATCAGGATCAGTGAGGGGTTGAAGAAGTTCACCACCCGCGCGAGCGACTCGCCTACCAACCGTGCTGAGGCTGCCACCAGCTCCCGGGCGGCAGGATCGCCGTGCTCAGCCGCCCAGATCACGGTCTCAGCGGAGATCTCGCGACCGTCCGCGAGAACTTGGGCGAGGAGTGCGCTCGTCCCTGATCGCGCGAGGCCGAGACCGTCGCGGCCCAATGCGAAGCCACCCGCCAGAGCCTCCAGACATCCGCGTTGACCGCAGCGGCACAGGACGGTGCTGGCGCCCACCGCGGCGTGGCCGATGTCGCCGGCACAGCCCTGTGCTCCGCGGTGCAGCTCGCCCCTGGAGACCAGGCCGGCCCCGATGCCGGTGCCCACCTTGACGAAGACGAAGTCCCGGTGCCCGGCTGCGGTCCCCCCGCGCAGCTCCCCGAGCGCCATCACGTTGACGTCGTTGTCCACCCAGACGGGGACCTGGAATCGTGATCCGAAAAAGCCGCGAACGTCGTAGCCGTCCCAGCCGGGCATGATCGGGGGCGAGACGGGGGTGCCCGTCTCGAACTCCACCGGGCCCGGCAGCCCCAGTCCGATGCCCCACACGTTCGTTCCCTGTGGCATCTGGGTGAGCACCTGGTCGAAGAGCTCCGCGATCCGCGACAGCACCACGTCGGGCCCTGTCGTCACGTCAGCGGGTTCCTCATGCCGGTGGGACAGGTTGCCCGCGAGATCGGAGGCGGCCACGTCGATGCTGGTGGCCCCCAGCTCCGCCACGAGAACGACGCCGGCCTCAGAACGGAAACGCAGTTCCCGAGGTGCCCGACCGCCCGTGGAACGCCCCAGCTCGCCTTCGGCCAGCAATCCCGCGGCTACGAGCTGCCCCGCCCGATCGCTCACTACGTTGCGTCCCAGACCCGTGAGCCGGGCGATCTCCGGACGGGTCGTCGCTGACGCGCTGCGGACGGCATCCAGGACGCTCACGAGCGAGTCGATGTGGTCCGCTGGCAGCGCGGTGATCGCGTGCGGTCGATGCATGTCAGCTACTTTCGTTGACTTCGGTCATATATAAGCACTATGAACGTTGACTTCTGCATAGAATGTGCTTAATTTGTGACTATCGCCACTACCGTGACCAGGGGGCAAGCAGATGCGACTCGGCTCTCACACCATCACGTGGGAAGGTATCGACGGGGTCACAAGCGTCAAGGACCTCTTAACGGAGGGTTGGTGAACCTGTTGGGTATCCCGTCCTTCCTGGCCCCTGGGCATGCTCGGCATTGCCGCGGGGGTGGCACAGTGGATCACCGACTCCGCGCCGCAGCCGATCCTGAACGACTCCTTCAACCTGATCTTCGGGGGCGGCAACTTCGGCCCCCTCCCCGGCCTCATCGTGTGGGGCGGACTGTTCGTGGTCGTCGGAGCCGTCGTGCTCAACAAGACGCGCTTCGGTCGCCAGGTGCTGGCCACCGGCGGCAACCGGACCGCCGCCGAGTTCACGGGCATCAAGACCAAGCGCATCAAGTTCCAGGTGCTGCTGATCTCGGCCACCGTCGCCAGCGTCGCCGGCATGCTGTACGCCGGCCGCCTGCGGTCGGGGCGCTTCCAGTGGGGCGCCGGCAACGAGCTCTCGCCGTGGGTCGCGAGGACCCCTGGGACGTCGGCTGGTGGCGCTACCGCGTGCCCGGCCTCGGCCAGGTGGACTGGGTCTGCGTCGTCGAGGTCCTCTACGAGGGCGGCTTCGACGGCGTGCTGTCCGTGGAGCACGAGGACCCCGTGTGGGGAGGCAGCGAGGCCAGGATCGAGACCGGCCTCGAGGTCGCCCACCGCACGCTTCGCCCACTGATCTTCGCCTGAGCCGACACCGGACCCACGCCATCATGCCCACATCCCGAGGAGGACCGACATGACCGAGACCGCCCAGCCGGAGACGTTCTTCGACCCGCACCAGCATGCGACGGTCGAGGCGGCGATGGCGCGCATCATCCCCACCGACCAGACCCCCGGCGCGCGTGAGGCCGGAGCCGTCGACTTCGTGGACCGCTACCTGTCGGGCATCGGCTACATCTATGCCCTGCCAGACGGCAGCGGCTTCGAGAGGCTCGAGGGTCGCCGCGCCGACGCCTGGCAGCAGCGCGTCGACGTGGCCCGCTCGAAGTACGCCGACGGGATCGCGGAGCTAGACAGGCTGTGCCGGGAGCGCCACGACGCCGACTTCGTCGAACTGACCGAGGAGCAGCAGGACGAGATGCTGCGCGTCATCGAGCGCGCAGGCAGCCCGGAGGCGGAGCGGGCCTGGCGCGACGCCCCGGCCATCGCCTACGGCGGCCCCGTGGAGCCGGCGCTGCAGCAGACCAGCGCTGAGGCCGACCTGGACTTCTTCAACCTGCTCGTCACCCACACCAGGCAGGGCTTCCTGGCCGACCCGATCTACGGCGGCAACCGTGGGCAGGTGGGCTGGCAGGCGATCGGCTTCCCGGGCCCCGCGGATCTCGCCGAGGTCCACTCCGGCCGCTACTCCACTCTCGACTACTTCGCCGACAACCGCACCCACCGACCCCTGGAGGACAGTGATGACGCCTAACCGCAAGCCCGAACGGGTCGACGCCGTCATCATCGGTGCCGGGGCCTCCGGGGCCGCCGCCGCGAAGGTCCTCACCGAACGCGGGATGCGGGTCGTAGCCCTCGAGAAGGGGCCCTGGCGCACCAAGGACTCCTTCGGTGGCGACGAGCTCGCCAACGTGAACCGCTACAACCTGTGGCCGGACCCGATCCTCAACCCGAGGACGTCGCGCTCCTCGGTTGCCGACGAGGCCGAGGTGGACCTCTTCTGCCCGGTCCCGCAGATGGTCGGGGGTGGGACCGTCCACTGGCAGGGCTGGCTGCCCAGGTTCACCCCGAACGACTTCCGCCTCCGCAGCATCGCCGGCGAGCTGCCCGGCACCACCCTCGCCGACTGGCCGATCGGCTACGACGAGCTCGAGCCCTACTACGACCGGGTCGAGTGGGCCTTCGGCGTGTCGGGCCAGGCGGGGGCCAACACGTACGAGGGTCCTCGCACACGCGGCTATCCGTGTCCGCCGATGCCGCAGTCTCGCTACGCCCAGAAGTTCCACGAGGGTTGCGAGAAGTTGGGGTGGAACTCGTTCCCGACCCCCCAGGCCGCGCTGTCGCAGCCGTTCAACGGTCGCCCGGCGACCGTGGTGAGCGCGTTCGCGCAGCAGCACGGTGACCCGACCGGGACCCGGTCGAGCGCCCTGAACGTGTTCATCCCGGACGCGCTCGCCACCGGCCGCTACGAGCTCCGGGCTGACAGCTACGTCCGCGAGCTGGTGCTCGACGAAAGGGGGCGGATCAAGGGCGCGGTCTACGAGGATGCCGACGGCGTCGTTTTCGAGCAGGAGGCGGATGTGTTCCTGCTGGCCTGCGGAGCGGTCGAGACCGCGCGATTGATGTTGATGTCGACGTCGGGACGCTTCCCCAACGGACTGGCGAACACCAACGACCTGGTGGGTCGCAATGTGACCTTCCACGAATACAGCGCCTCGGTCGCCACCTTCGACGACCCCATCTACGCCTGGGCCGGAGGTGGCTACGTCTCGGCGAGCAGCTTCGAATTCTACGAGCACGACGCGAGCCGCGGCTTCGTCAGTGGCGGTCACATCGCGGCGGCCGGCGTCGGCATCCCCCTGCCCATCAACTGGGGGCTGCCCGGGAAGCCGACCTGGGGAGCCGAGGCCAAGCGGATCGACCGCGACTACTTCAGCCACTCGATGGCGGTAGCCATGGTGCTTCACGACATGCCCCAGCACGACAACCGGGTTGACCTGGACGACACGGTCGTCGATGCCTGGGGGCTCCCCGTCGCGAGGATCACCCTGGCGCCGCACGAGAACGACCTGGCCCAGGGACGCTTTCTGGTCGACCGGTGCGGGGACATCCTCGAAGCGGCGGGCGGTCAGGACGTGACCCGCGTATACGCCGACAAGGTGACCGGTAACTGTTCCCACCAGCACGGCACGGCGCGCATGGGCGACGACCCGGAGACTTCGGTAACCAACCGGAATTGTCGTGCCCACGAGGTCGACAACCTCTACGTCGTGGACGGGAGCCCGTTCCCCACGGCCACCGGGGCCAACCCGACGCTCACCATCATGGCGAACGCCTGGCGGGTCGCGGAGCACATCGCCACGGGGGCCGGGCACCGCGGATGACGAGCCGGGACGTCGTCGTACTGATGCCGGAGTTCGTGGCGAGACCTGGCCTGGGACCGGAGCTCAGGGAGCGGCTCGAACGGCTCGCTGGTAGTCCTCGCCGATGTCGGCAACTGGACGCCCACGCCCACCACCCTCAGCCGCACCCGACGAGTGCACGCGAGCACAGGCGTCCCGAGGCGCGGACTACAGCGCCGCGCTCGAGCCCCTGCTCGCCGAGCTCTGGTTCCTGGGCTGGCACTGGTGCGGATATGTCGAGAACACTGCGCGGGGCTGGGGGCTCAAGGGCCCCTGGGACGAGCCACACCCCGACCTCGTCACGCCGATCCGTGGGCTGAACGCGAGGACGCGCCCGCTTCGCCCTTGACGGAAGCGAGGAGCATCTGCGCGACGTCGAGGACCTCGACCTCCTCGCGGGCCTCGCCCTTGGCCTGCTGGGCGGTCAGGCCGTCGGAGAGCATCACTCGGCAGAAGGGACAGCCGACGGCGATCTGGTCCGCGCCCGTGCCGACGGCTTCCTTGGTCCGGTTGACGTTGATCCGCTCGCCGGTGTTCTCCTCCATCCACATGCGGGCGCCACCGGCGCCGCAGCAGAAGGACTTCTCGGAGTTGCGCTCCATCTCGACGAGCTCGGCCCCGGGCAGCACCTGGAGGAGCTCGCGCGGCGGGGTGTAGACCTCGTTGTGGCGCCCGAGGTAGCACGGGTCGTGGTACGTGATGGAGCGCGTGGCTGCCCCGGCGCCGGTCTTGACCGGTGTCAGCTTGCCGTCACGCACGAGCCGGTTGAGCAGCTGGGTGTGGTGGACGACCTCGAGCTCGATGCCGAAGTCCTTGTACTCGTTCTTGAGCGTGTTGAAGCAGTGGGCGCAGGTCGAGACGACCTTCTTGACCTTGTACTCCTTGAAGGTCTCGACGTTCTGCTGCGCGAGACCCTGGAACACGAACTCGTTGCCGGCGCGACGGGCCGGGTCCCCGGTGCAGGTCTCGCCGTTGCCGAGCACGCCGAAGGAGATCCCGGCCAGGTCGAGCAGCTCGGCGACCGCGCGCGTCGTCTTCTTGGCGCGGTCCTCGTAGGCGCCGGCGCAGCCGACCCAGAACAGCCAGTCGACCGACTCGAGGGAGTCGAGGTCCTCACCGACGACGGGGACGTCGAAGTCGAGGCCCTTGGCCCAGTCCATGCGCGCCGTGGACGACATGTTCCACGGGTTGCCCTTGTTCTCCAGGCCCTTGAAGAGCTGGTTGAGCTCGGCCGGGAAGTTGGACTCCACGAGCACCTGGTAGCGGCGCATGTCCATGATGTGGTCGACGTGCTCGATGTCGACGGGGCACTGCTGGACGCAGGCGCCGCACGAGGTGCAGTTCCACAGGACGTCCTCGTCGATGACGAACGGCGCGTCCTCGGGGTTGTAGAAGTAGTCCAGGACGTCGGTGCCAGCGGTGCCACCGCTCTCGCCCTTGGTGCCGGAGCCGATGAGGGCACGCTCGGTGTGGGCCTCGTCGCCGTCGGACTTGGCGTACGCGTGGTCGCGCAGGGCGGTGATCAGCAGCTTGGGCGAGAGGGGCTTCTCGGTGTTCCAGGCGGGGCACTGCGACTGGCAGCGGCCGCACTCGGTGCAGGTGGTGAAGTCGAGGATGCCCTTCCAGGAGAAGTCCTCGACCTTGCCGACGCCGAGGACCGAGTCCTCGTCGAGGTCGTCGATGTCGTCGAGGGTGACGGACTTGCCCTCGGAGGTCAGCGGCTTCATCGCGCCGAGCGCGGTGCTGCCGTCGGACTCGCGCTTGAACCAGATGTTGAAGAACGCTAGGAACCGGTGCCAGGCCACGCCCATCGTCAGGTTCAACGAGATCGTGATCATCCAGATGAAGGAGATCAGAATCTTCAGCATCGAGACCAAGTAGATCGAGTTCTCCAAGGAGCCGTGCGACATCCCGGAGAACGCCTCGCCCAGCCAGAACGTCAGCGGGTAGTGGAACCTCGAGCCGCCCTCGAGGGCGTACTCGAGACCACGCAGGGTCACGATGCACAGACCCACGCCGAGGATCACCAGCTCGACAAAGTAGGCCTGCCACATCGTGGAGCCGAAGAACCGCCCACGGGTGCCGCGGACCCGCTCCGAGGGCCGGGTCACCCGGTAGCCGATGAACGCCCCGATCGCGGTGATCATCACCACCGTCACGAACTCGGTCAGCCACTCCCACAGGAAGAAGTGCCCGATCAGCGGCAACTGGAACGACGCCTCGAAGAGCTGGCCGAACGCCGTGACCAGGGTGAAGAACAGCAGCCCGAAGCCGGTGAAGATGAACCAGTGGCCGGCACCCACCCAGTGCCACTGCAGCATCCGGGTGTGCAGCAGCGACTCCTTGAGCAGCGTCACCGTACGGCGGGCCGGGTGGTCTCTCCGGGAGGCCGGCTGGCCGACCCTAACCACATCGATGATCGAGAGGACCGCCCGCACGAACAACGCGATACCGACGACCGCGACGGCCAACGAGACGACGATGGCGACAATCTGTGTCACGAGACAGCCGGCCACGGCATCGGGCTGCGACCGGTGTCGACGTACCCGAAGTCGGCGTCGGGAGCGCCGGAGTGGCGCAGACGCAGCTGCTGGTCGCCGAGAGGGAGGTACCGGTGCTCGGCGCCGCGGTTGACGAGCAGGTCGCCGGCCGTCAGCACCACGCTGACCGCGCCCTGGGAGGTCCAGAACTGGAAGAGGCCGCGGCCGGAGGTGAACGTGTGTGCCTCGTCGACGGCGTTGGTGTGCCAGGCGCAGTGCGCGGTGTGCTCCTCGCCGGCCGCCGGTGCCGTGGCATCGAAGGTCCCCCGCACGTGACGCTCGTCCTCGCCGAGCACCGCGGCGACGAGCGGGGCCTCCTCAGCGCTGCCCTCGTACCCGACCCGGTGGATCTCGGTGCCGACGCCGGCGAGCAGCGCCCGCGCGACGTCCTCGTCGAGGTCAATGAACTCCATGCGTTCCTCCGTCTTTTGTCCGCACCTTCCGCTCGGCGCGAAGTTGTACTAGTGTGCATGTTGTGCAGTCATTATGCACGATATGCACAGTATGCGGTAGTCGTCTCTTTGCTCATGCCGAGGGGCGCGCCTTTCGGGCCGCGTAGAGGCCCGTTTTGTTTGCGGGCAGCAAAATCAGCCGCCCCCTAGACGGAAGTGTGATCCCGTGGGCATACTTCTCCGCAGTGACTCGCGTCACATGGGTGCAGCGCGCTGGCGGAAGCCGCCTGGCGCCGGCACATGGGAACTATGGAGGAATCCTTCCGAGCGGAAAGAACCCCTCCCTCGACCAGCCTCATATCGGGGCCGACCTCAAGGAGTCCAGTGACTACTCAGAAAAGGCGCATCTCCGCCATCGTGGCGTCAACGACGGCGGTGCTTCTCCTGACCGCCGCCTGCAGCTCGGGATCCTCGGGGAGTGACAAGGAGGCCGTCACCGACACCAACGCCGACAATCCTGCGTGCGCCGAGGACGCGGCCACCGCGGTGCCCGCCCTCCAGCCCAAGGAAGTGGTCGGTGAGGGCCCCAACGGCGAGCCCGCCGCGTCGCCCGACGACGTGGCGATCTCCGACGAGGACGCCCAGAAGATCAAGGACGGCAACTTCAAGGTCGCCATCGTCTTCCAGTTCTCGGGTGACTGGCCCAACGGTCAGACCCGCGGGCTCACCGACGAGTTCTCCAAGTACAACGTCGAGATCATCAGCAACACCGAGGCCAACTTCAAGGTTGACAAGCAGATCGCCAACATCCAGAACGCGATCCAGCTCCAGCCCGACGGCATCGTCAGCATCCCTGTGGACGACGTCGCGACCGCGCCGGCGTACAAGAAGGTCGGTGAGGCCGGCATCAAGTTGGTCTTCATGGACAACGCCGCCAAGGGCCTCACGGCGCCCGACGACTACCAGTCGGTGATCTCCGCCGACAGCCAGGGCAACGGCCAGATCGCCGCCGCGAAGCTCGCCTGCTACATCCCCGAGGGCGGCACGATCGGCATCGTCGACTTCGGCATCACATTCTTCGTTACCAACCAGCGGACCAAGGGCGTCAAGGACTGGTTCGCGGAGAACCGCCCGGACGTGAAGATCAAGGAGGCGGCGTTCACCGACCCGAACCAGGCCGGTGACGTGGCGGCCAACTTCCTCACGGCCAACCCTGATGTAGAGGGTGTCTTCGCGGTCTGGGACGGTCCCGCCGCCGGTGTCATCGCGGCGCTGCGCACGCAGGGGAGGAACATCCCCGTGACCACGATCGACCTGGGTGACCAGGCCGCGACGGACATCGCCACCGGCGAGTACCTCAAGGGCGTCGGTGCCCAGCGGCCCTACGACCAGGGTGTCGCGGAGGCGCGAGCGATGATGCTCTCGCTGATCGGTAATGACGTCCCGGACTGGATCGGTGTCCCGGCGCTGGCCGTGGTCCAGAACAACCTCAGCCAAGCCTACGACGACGCGTGGAAGAAGGAGCTGCCGGACGCGGTCGCGGCAGCCTGCGAGGACGCCGCACCGGCGTGCCAGTGACGACACGGGTGGTCTGAACGGTAGTGGGCCGGGGTCCGAGTGGGCCCCGGCCCAAGTGCGTCCGGTGCGAAATCTTCCGAATTACGGGCGGGTGCTGGACGAGCAGGTCATCATAACGTCATTATGTTTAGGACGACCCGACCTCAGAGGAGAAGACCGTGCAGCGCTTGACCGGACGGACCGTGCTGGTGACCGGAGCGACGGGCGGGATGGGCATCGCCAGCGTGCGAGCCCTCGCCCGCGAGGGCGCTCACGTCGGCGTCGCCGACATCGTGGCCGATGCGGTCGCGGCCGTGGCCGAGGAGGTCGGGGGTACGCCGCTCGTCCTCGACGTCACCTCGCCCGAGGAGGTCTCGCGGGTCGTCGACGGCTTCGCGGCCGAGCGAGGCTCCATCGAGGCGCTGGTCAACTTCGCCGGCATCGTCGACCCTCGCCGGATGGACGAGATCGACCCCGAGTCCTGGAGTCGCGTCTTCGACGTCAACGTGCGCGGCACCTGGCTGATGTGCAAGGCCGTGGTCCCGCACATGTCCGCAGGCGGCTCGATCGTCAACATCGGCTCCCGCGCCGGACTGGTTGGCGGGACGACCAGCGGCGCTAGCTATGCGGCCTCCAAGGCCGCGGTGATCTGCCTGACCAAGTCGGTGGCGAAGTTCGCCGCCGCGGCCGGCATCCGGGCCAACGTGATCAACCCGGGCTGCATCGAGACCCCGATGCTCGACAGCTTCGCGCCGGAGGTTCGCGCCGCGATGCCCGGGCAGGCAGCCCTGGGCCGTCTGGGACGCCCGGACGAGATCGCCGACAGCGTTGTGTTCCTGGCCGGCGACGAGTCGTCGTTCATGACCGGCGCGCAGCTGAACGTCAACGGCGGAAGCCACATGTGACACCGGCGGCCCCGCCACCTGCGCGGGTGTCCGCCGCCGGCCCACCCCGGGTCGGCCCATCGACGAAAGAGGTGACGCAGTGCTGGGAGCCGAGGTGAACCTCCCCATCCCGCTGCTCCCGGCGGTCCCGCTGTTCGCGGCCATGGGAGCCCTGTCCACGGTGTTGGTCAACCGGAACGTGAGCGTCTTCCACGACGGTTTGCGGCCGATCATGCCTTCACTGCGCTCGGGCGAGATGAGCCGGCCAGAGGTCGCCAAGATCTCGTTCTCCCTGGCGCTGGCGTTCATCTGGGCGTTCGGCCTGCCGTACTCGGTGGGGTTCGTGATCCCGCTGATCTACCTGATCTACATCGCCACCGACTGGATCGGGGTCTCGATCCCAGCCGACTACCACCAGCCCTGGTGGCAGGGCGGCACCAACCGCATCGGCGTGCTCGCTTCGCTGGTGCTCGGCGCCGCCTGGGGTGCCGGACTGGCGCTGTTCCTCCATTACCTCGCCGTCGGCATGGACCACCTCCCGGTGCCGCTCGCCGAGGGCACCCGGCTGTTCACCGAGCCGGTTGTGCAGGGGTTCTTCCTGTTCCCGGTGCTGACGATCGCCTACCACTACGGCCTCAAGGCCGGGATCGCGGCGTTCGGCGTCAGCACGGTGGCCTGGTTCGCCGCGACCGAGCTCGGCCTCACGCGACCCTCCGTGTGGGCGTTCTGCGCCGCGCTGCTCCTCATGCTGGTGTTCCTCGTGCGTGAGGCGCGCGGCAGGGGCGGGGCGAACGACGACGTGCCCGCCGGCTGGCTCGAGGAGCGACCCGGCGACCACGCCCAGCACAGCTGGGCCGTCGACGAGGCCGAGGCGGACGACGACGAGTCGGCGATGTTCGCCGAGAACGTCCGGCGCATCAAGCGGAACCTGCCGCTGATCGTCGTGCTGGCAGCGCTCAGTGGTGCGGCGTACAACAGCGGGGTCGTGGCGATGGACCCCTTCAGCGCCCACCTGTACGCCGTGCACCTCGTGGTGCCAGCCGCTCTGGTCATGCTGATGTGGGCCTTCGCCTTCATCCCGATGAAGTTCACGACCGCTGTGGTCACCGGGACCATGGCGACCGGCACGTTCCTCGAGCCCGTCGTCGCCCTCCTTCTGCCCAGCCCGTGGTTGGCAGCGGGTGCCGTGGCGCTGCTCCGGGTGGTGGAGGTCTTCTCACTGCTGATGGTCGTCGGCTGGATCGAGCGCTGGCCGAACATCAGGGAGGTCGCGGACGTCATGCGCACGGCGATATTCCAGACGATGGAGATCGGCTTCCTCGTCGGAGGCGCCCTCGCCGCGTTCGCCTGGGGCGGTCAGTGGGGCGTCGCCGCCGTCGTCGCGGCCTGGTTCTTCAACGTCAGGGCCAAGGCCCCGGTCATGCCCATGTCGTTGGGCGCGATCGCCGCCCTGGGCGTCGGCGTCGTGGTCAACGTGATGGCCGCCGTCGGGCTGAACCTCTGAGCCGGACCGCTCGGGCATGCACACCGGCCGTTGACAGTCAGAACCCACGATCGATAGCATTGTGCAACATACGCGGCCTCCCTGCATATGTTGCATTAGAAAGAGGACCACATGAGAACCGCAACGACCGCCGACATCCTCATTGTGGGCGCGGGCGCCTCCGGTGCGACCGCGGCCAAGCACCTCGCGTCCGAGGGCTTCAGCGTTATGGTGCTGGACCAGGGGTCGTGGACCAGCGCGAGTGACCTGCCCGGCGACAAGCCCGAGTACGAGCTGATGTGGGGCAACCACCAGTGGCACCCGGACCCGAACATGCGCTCGCGCCCCGAGGACTACCCGACGAATCTCGACGACTCCGAGCAGCCGGTGTACATGTACAACGGCATTGGCGGCAGCACGGTGTTCTTCGCCGGCGTGTGGAGCCGGCCGATGCCCTCGGACTTCCGGGTCAAGACGATGGACGGGGTCGCCGACGACTGGCCCATCTCGTATGAGGACCTGCTGCCGTTCTACGAGGCCACCGACTTCGACATGGGTGTCTCGGGGCTGGGGGGCAACCCGGCGTACCCACCCGGCGGCGACCCGCCGCTGCCGGCCCACCCGATCCACCTCACCGGCCGCCGGATGGCCGAGGGCCTGAACCGGCTCGGCTGGCACTGGTGGCCCGGCTACTCCGCGATCGCGTCCCGCGCGCACAAGAACCAGGCGCAGTGCGAGCGCCTCGGCGTGTGCCGGACCGGCTGCGTGGTGGGCGCTAAGGGCTCGGCGGACGTCACCCTGCTCCCCGAGGCCATGCGGCACGGGGCGCGGGTGGAGGCCGGGGCGCGCGTCTCCCACATCACCGTCGACGAGCAGGGCCTGGCCAGCGGGGCGGTCTACATCCAAGACGGCGTGGAGAAGTTCCAGCCCGCGAAGGTCGTCCTGGTCGGCGCCAACGGCGTCGGCACTCCCCGGCTGCTGCTGATGTCGGAGTCCGCACGCCACCCGAACGGGCTGGCCAACAGCTCCGACCTGGTCGGCCGGCGCCTTATGCTGCATCCCTTCGGATCGGTGATCGGGCTCTACGAGGACGATCTCGAGGACTGGGTCGGCCCCGCGGGCAGCCAGATCGAGTGCATGGAGTTCTACGAGACCGACCTGTCGCGCGGGTTCGTGCGGGGCAGCAAGTGGCACGTGATGGGCACCGGCGGGCCGCTCGAGATGGCCACCCGTTGGCACATCGGCGAGGGTGTCTCCGAGGAGCCGTTCTGGGGAGAGCACTTCACTGCCAAGATGAAGCAGGCGGTCGGCCACTCCGTCGACTGGATCGTGCACGCCGAGGACCTGCCCGAGGAGTACAACCGGGTCACGCTCGACCACTCGCGGACCGACGCCGACGGACTGCCGGGCGCCAAGATCACCTATAAGACCTCCGAGAACACCCATCGGATCCTCGACTTCGGGCTCAACCGGGCCCTCGAGGCCCACGAGGCCGCCGGCGCCACCAAGGCATGGATCACCTTCCGGAACTTCTCCTCGGGCCACAACCTGGGCACCGCGAAGATGGGTGATGACCCGGAGACCTCGGTGGTCAACAGGTGGGGACAGGCCCACGATGTCGCGAACCTGTTCGTCATCGACGGCAGCGTCTTCCCCACGTCCACCGCCACCAACCCGACGGCGACGATCTGTGCGCTGGCGAGGCGGACGGCGGCGTACCTGGTGGAGAACCGGCGCGAGCAGAAGGTGTCGACGGCATGAGCATCACGAACGTGACGATCCAGCCGGCCTCGGCGCCGGTGCTGAGTGAGCAGCAGCGGGCGCGGCTGGCGGTGCTGGCCGACCTGTTGATCTCCGGTGGTGCGGGGTTGCCCTCGGCCAGTGGCGCGGATGTGCCGACGCAGTGGATCGACCGGGTGATGGCGGTGCGCGCCGACCTGGACGGCACGGTGCGGGCGGTGCTGGAGCTGGAGGGTGATCCGGCTGAGGTGCTGGCCGGTCTGCGGGCGGAGTCCCCGGAGTTGTTCGGGGCGTTCGCGATGGCGGTCGCTGGTGCCTACCTGATCAACCCGCGGGTCCGTCGGGAGCTGGGCTATCCCGGGCCGGCGCCGATGAAGAACCCGGCGCTGCCCGACGAGGCCGAGGCCTACCTCGAGGGCGGCATCCTCGACGTGGTCGTCGCCCGCGGACCGATCTACCGCCCCACCCCGACCTCGTGACGGGCTCCGCCGCGGTCGCAGAGCTCCGCGACTGGACGATCCGCGTGCTCGCCGCGACCGGGCTGGCGGCCGAAGCCGCCGGCACAGTCGCGGACAGCCTGATCTTCGCCGACCTGCGGGGGGTGAGCACCCACGGCGTGCTGAGGCTCTCGACGTACGTCGAGCGGCTGCGTGCCGGTGGCATCAACGTGCGCCCGCAGGTGCGCGTCGTCGCCGACGCCGGCGCCCTCGTCGTGGTCGACGCCGACGCGGGACCGGGCGCCAGCACCGGCGCGGAGGCCGCGGACCTCGCGGTCGCGCGGGCCGGCGTGCACGGCATCGCTTGCGTAGTCGCGCGCAACGCGAACCACTTCGGCGCCAGCGCCTACTTCACCAACCGGATGGCGGATGCGGGCATGGTCGGCATCGCCGCGTGCAACACCGAGCCGGTGATGAGCGCGCCGTTCGGCGGCACCCCGGTGCTCGGCACCAACCCGATCGCGGTCGCGGTGCCGCTGCCCGCCGACCGGCGCCCGCAGCTCGACATGGCGACCACGGTGACCAGCCAGGGTCGGCTGATCATGGCACTGCACGCCGGCGAGGACATCCCGCTCGGCTGGGCCGTCGACGCCGCGGGACGCGCGACGACCTCCGCGGCCGCCGGCCTCGAGGGCGCGCTGCTCCCCGTGGGCGGCCCGAAGGGCTTCGGCCTCGCCTTCGCCGTCGACGCGCTGCTGGCCGTCGCCGGGGCCGCGACGAGCCCCGATGTCGTCGCGCTCGCCGGCGACCCCGCGACGCCGCAGGGGCTGGGTCACCTGTTCATCGCGGTGCGTGCCGACCTGGTCTCCTCGCCCGAGGAGTACGCCGGCCGGATCGACGCGCTCGTCGCCGCGATCCACGCCAGTGGCGGTCAGCTCGACGTACCCGAGCCGCTCGCCCCGGGCGAGCCAGAGTTACGCCGCGAGCGCGCGGCCGGTGGCCTGGTCCACCTCTCGCCCACGGTGCTGGCCGACCTGCACCTGGTGGCCGACGCCCTCGGCGTCCCTCTCCCGACCTCCGTGTCCGGCGCACCGGTGCCGGCCACCCCAACCCTGGCAGAACAAGGCGGAGCAACGTGACGACCATCGAGTCCATCCAGACCGACTACTTCCTCGTCCCTTTGGAGACGGTGCTCAGCGACAGCACGCACGGGACCATTCCGCACTTCGAGCTCGTCACCGTCCGGGTCACCGACAGCGACGGCGCGCAGGGCATGGGCTACACCTACGCCGTGAACTCCGGCGCCCGCGCCTTCCACGCGCTCATTGAGGACTATCTCGCGCCGGTGGTCGTCGGTCAGGATCCCGACTGCACCGAGAAGATCTGGCAGGACATGTGGTGGGCGGTGCACTACTCCGGCCGCGGCGGCCACGCCACCTCCGCGATCTCGGCGGTCGACGTCGCGCTGTGGGACCTGCGTGCCCGGCGGGTCGACCAGCCGCTGTGGCGCTTCTTCGGAGGCTACGACCCGCAGGTCCCGGTGTACGCCGGCGGCATCGACCTCGACTTCACGATCGAGGCGCTCTTGGAGCAGGCCGACAGCTTCCAGGAGCAGGGTTACCGGGCTATCAAGATGAAGGCCGGACGCCCGAGCCTGCGCGACGACGTCGAGCGCGTCCGTCGGATGCGCGAGCATCTCGGTGACGACTTCCCCCTGATGGTGGACGCGAACATGAAGTGGAGCGCGGACCAGGCCATCCGGGCGGCCCGCGCCCTCGAGGAGTTCAACCTGCTCTGGATCGAGGAGCCCACGATCCCCGACGACGTCGCCGGGCACGTGCGTGTCGTCCGCGAGGGGCGGACCCCGGTGGCGACCGGCGAGAACATGCACACGCTCTACGAGTTCCACACCATGATGGCCGCCGGGGGGCTGACCTACCCCGAGCCCGACGTGACCAACTGCGGCGGGATGACGATCTTCCGCAAGATCGGCGCGCTGGCCGAGGCACACAACCTGCCGTTGACCTCGCACGGCGCCCACGACCTCACGGTCCACCTGCTGGCCGCGGCCCCGAACAGGACGTTCATGGAGTCGCACGGGTTCTCCCTCGACCGCTACCTTGCCGACCCGATGGTGATCGTGGACGGCTACACCACGGCGCCGGAGCGGCCCGGACACGGCATCGTCCTGGACTGGGACGCGCTCGAGGCGCACCGCCGGTGAGCGGCGATCGCCCCGGCCGTCGCTTGGTCCTGTGGGACATCGACGGCACGCTGCTCTCCAACAACGAGAGCGATGAGGTCCTGTTCGTAGGCGCCCTGGAGGCCGTGCTCGGGCCGATCGCCGAGGTGGTGCACCCCTATCGGCACGGCAAGACCGACCTGCAGCAGGTGACCGAGTACCTCCTCGCGAACGGCGGTACGTCGGAGCACGTGAGCGCCGGGAGCCGGGCGCTCATCGAGGTGTCCGAGGCGCACTTCGCGACGCCGGGGGAACGGGTGACCCTGCCCGGGGTCCCGCAGCTGCTCGACGCGCTCGCGGCCGGCGGCCACGTGAACGCGCTGCTGACCGGCAACGGCCCGGAGCGGGCGCGCCTCAAGCTGCGCTCCGCCGGCCTGGACGTGGCGGCGTTCGACTTTTCCTGGAGCTTCTTCGGCGCCGACAGTGTGGCGCGCCCCGACCTCGCCCGGGCGGCTGCGAAGCGGGCGGCCGAGGATGGCCTCGTGCCGGTGATCATCGGTGACACGGTGGCGGACGGCGTGGCAGCGGCCGAGGCCGGCATCGACTTCGTCGGCGTCGCGACCGGCGTGTACGACGTGCAGCAGCTCGCTGAGGTCTCGAACCTGGTCGTCGGCGACCTTGCCACCGGCGCGACGACAGTCCTGGACGTGATTGCCGGCCGGTGACCCGGGCCTATAGGGCTGATCAGCTGCCGGCGACCTGAACGGCCTTCTCGGCCAGGCGCGCGCCGAACTTCTCCAGGTCGACGACGAAGCGCTCGTGCGACCCCGTGCACACGTTGTCGATCCCGTCGGTGGCGACGATGTCGAAGACGATGCGGCGGCGGTCCACATCGGTGACGGTGGCAGTGCAGGTCACCGTCTGGCCCTTCAGTGTGGCGGCGGAGTGGACGATGTCGATCGTGGTGCCCACACTCGACTGGTGCTCGGGCAGGTGCGGGGCCAAGGCCTCGATCGCGGCCGCCTCGAGCAGCAGCACCAGGTCCGGGGTTGAGAAGATCTGGTAGTCGCCGCGGGTCGTGCAGTACTCCTCGGTGATGAGACGCTCAAGCGTCCCGGTGGTGCCGACGGTGATGTCCTCGAGCATGGTGGTTCCTTCGCTGGGTGGATGGTGCGGGGGCAGGGGCGGTGGTTCAGAGGATGGCGAGGGGGTTCACCGGCGAGCCGGTGCCTCCGGGGATCCGGAGCGGCGCCATCACGAAAAGGAACTCCCACCGGCTGGCCGCGGAGCAGGCGGCGGCGAGGTCCTCCAGGTTGACGTTGTCGATGAGCGGCATGCCGATGGCCGTGAGCGCGAGCGCGTGGATCGGGCTGTCGACGGACTCCACCGCACTCGGCCGGCTGTCGCTGTCGCCGTCGCTGCCCAGGACCGCTGCCCCGGTGGTGTGCAGCCACTCCATCGACTCCGGCGCCAGGCCGGCGCTCAGGTTGGAGGGGTCCCACGCTCCGACCTCGGTACGCCGACGTCGATGACCGGTGCGCACCAGCACGATGTCGCCGGGGCGTCGCTCGGTGTCCTGCGTCTCGAGCGCCGCGACCAGGTCCCCCGGGCCGGACGCCGAGCCGGGCTCGAGCCATCGGACGCCGGCGGCACGGGGCAGGTCGACCAGGACACCGCGACCCACGACGCCCTCGCGGAGCTGGTCGACCGTGCCGAAGTGCCCGCCCCGGCTGTCGACGGTGTCGGCAGACCCGACGCCGTTGTAGAGTTGACCGCGGAAGCTGCAGTGGCACAGCGCGTCGACGTGGGTCACCGACTTGCCGTGGAAGTCCACGCCGACGAAGTCGGTGTTGACCCGCGGCTCGCCGTCGCCGACGTCAGCCTGCTGGGTCATGTAGTGCAGGGCGGGCCGGCCGTTGTCCGGCCCGCTGTGGGTGTCGAGGTCGTGGGAGAGGCTGACGACCTCCCCCGACCGCACCGACGCCGTGGCGATGCGGCGGGTCTCGTCGTCGAGCAGGTTGAGGGTGCCGCGCTGGTCGTCTGCTCCCCAGCGTCCCCAGTTGGAGACCCGGGCGAACAGCTCATCGAATGCCGGCGGTTTCACGCTCAGGCGCTCCATTCCACGTCGAACATCACCAGTTCGGCCTCGCCCTCGACCACGACCTCGCCACCGTTCTTGGAGACCGTGGTGTCGACGTACACGCGCCGGCGCGCCTCGTCCTTGCCGGTGACGATCGTCTCGACCTTGATGTGGTCGCCGATCAGCACCGGCCCCTTGAACCGCAGGTTCTGCGAGACGTAGGCGCTGCCGACACCGAGCAGCTGCGCCAGTGTTGCGCCGATGTAGCCGCCGCACTGCATGCCGTAGGCGATCCGGCCGCCGAAGCGGGTCGAGGCAGCGAACTCCTCGTCGAGGTGCAGAGGCCCGCGGTCGCCGATCAGCCCGCCGTACATGACGACGTCGGCGTCGGTGATCGTCCGGGTCCACACCTCCCGATCTCCGATGCTGACCTGATCGACGGTGATGATCTTCACTGCTCGGCCTCCTGGAGGACGGTGCGGAGGGAGATGCCGGCGGCCTTGCGGTCCCAGGTCGTCGGGGTGATGCCCTCGTTGCGGAGCTGGACCTTCTGCGGCTTCCCCGTAGGGGTGCGTGGCAGGGCGTCGACGTAGCGGATGTAGCGCGGCACCATGAAGTGGGGGAGCTCGGCCGCGAGGTGCCGGATGAGATCGGCCTCGTCCGGCACGGGGCCGGCCTCCGGCACGACGCACAGGAGCACGTCGTCGTCGCCGTCGAACTCCGACGGGACGCCGACCGCGGCGCAATCGGCGACGCCGGGGTGCGTGAGGCCGGCGGCCTCGACCTCGAAGGACGAGATGTTCTCGGCCCGGCGGCGGATCCGCTCCTTGACCCGGTCAACGAAGTAGACGTAGCCGTCCTCGGCGATGTAGCCCAGGTCGCCGGTGTGGAACCACAGGTTCCGCCACGTCTCGATCGTGACCTCGGGCATCCGTAGGTAGCCCTGCATCATCGTGAACGGCCGGCGCGGGCGTAGCACCATCTCGCCGGTGCGCCCCGTGGGCACCTCCGCGTCGGTGTCGGGATCGACGATGCGGAGCTCGAAGTGCTCCTCACGCAGCCGGCCGCACGACCCGATCCGCAGCGGCTCGTCCAAGGGCTGCCAGATCGGGATCGTCACCTCGGTCATGCCCCACGTCTCGATGCCGCGGATCCCGAACCGGCGCTGGAAGTCCAGCGCGAGGTGCGCGGGGAACGGCGAGGCCATGATCCGCGTCATCGGGTTGTCGGCGTCGTCGGGCGACTCGGGCAGCTGGTAGAGCATCTCGACGAGCGGCCCGTGCAGCAGCGCCACGGTGCAGCCGTGCTCGCGCACCCGGGGCAGGAACGCCTCGACCGAGAAGCGGGTGTCCAGCACCACTCGGCCACCGGTCATCATCGAGCCCATGATCCCGATGAACTTGCCGGCGACGTGGAACAGGGGGATGAAGCAATAGAACGCGTCGTCGGCGTTGAGCCCTGCGCCCTCGACGCCGAGCCGGGAGAACAGCCGGATCTGCCCGTGGGGCATCGTCACGCCCTTCGCGGGCCCGGTGGTGCCGGAGGTGTAGACGACCGAGGCGATGTCGTGTGGGCCGACCAGCACGCCGGGGTCGGAGTCTGGGCCGAGTAGGTCGTCGAAGTCGACCAGCGTCCAGCCGGGCACCGACGGCAGTCCGCTCGAGCCGGCGGACCGGTAGACGACTACGGTGGTCAGGTGCGTGAGCGCGGCGCCGACCTCGACCAGCCGCGGCAGCAGCAACTCCTCGACGAAGGCGATCTGGGCCCGGGAGTTCTGTATGACGTGCTCGAGCGACCGACCGCGGTAGCCGGTG
The DNA here is from genome assembly GCA_963846535.1 of uncultured Actinomycetota bacterium. Lineage (GTDB taxonomy): Bacteria > Actinomycetota > Actinomycetes > Propionibacteriales > Nocardioidaceae > Nocardioides. The sequence continues at coordinate 49,942 of CAWJWK010000001.1, read as the reverse complement.
TTGATCGCCACCTCCACCGCCCCCGCCAGCGAGATCCCCAGCCACGTGCAGATGGAGTTCGGAGTGTTGTCGGCCATGATTACGACGCACTCGCCGCGCGCGACGCCGGAGCTTAACAGCCCGTTGGCGACCGAGCAGGCGCGGCCGTAGGCCTCGCCGTACGTGACGGCCGCGCCGTCGACGTTGCGGAAGAACTCACGAGTGGAGTCGTGCGTCGCCCGGCGCCTGAGCAGGTCGGGGAGCAGGTCATCGACGGCCGGTTCCACCGCGTGGGCCTCGGCGCTCACAGATTGACGGCTGACATGTCGGCGTACCGATCGCCCGCGACCGCGTCGATCGGCACGATCTCCTCCAGCCGGGTGACCTGCTCGGGCGACAGCCGCAGCGTGGTCGCCCGGGCGTTCGCCTCGAGGTTGCGCACCCGCTTTGTGCCGGGGATGGGGACGATGTCCTCACCGCGGGCCAGCACCCAGGCGAGGGCCAGCTGGGCCAGCGTGCAGTCGAGCTCGGCGGCGATCTCGCGACAGGCCTCGACGAGCGCCACGTTGCGGTCCAACGCATCGCCCTGGAAACGAGGCGAGCTCCGCCGCCAGTCGTCAGCGGGCAGGTCCGCGGCGGAGGTGATGGCGCCGGTGAGCAGGCCTCGACCGAGCGGGCCGTACGCCACGAAGCCGATGCCGAGCTCGCGGCAGACCGGGAGCACCTCGGCCTCGACGTCACGGCTCTGGAGGGAGTACTCGCTCTGGACCGCGGTGATCGGGTGCACCGCGTGGGCCGCCCGGATCGTCTCCGGGCCGGCCTCGGAGAGTCCCAGGTGCCGCACCTTGCCGGCGGCGACCAGCTCGGCCATCGCGCCGATGGTCTCCTCGATCGGGGTGTCCGGGTCGACGCGGTGCTGCCAGTACAGGTCGATGCGGTCGGTGCCGAGGCGTTGCAGTGACAGGTCGCAGGACTGCCGGACGTACTCCGGACGCCCGTTGACGCCATGGTTGCGGCCCTGGGAGTCGCGCACGAAGCCGAACTTGGTCGACAGCACGACGCGGTCGCGTACGCCGGCCAACCCGTGCCCGACGATGGCCTCGTTCGCGAACGGGCCGTAGACGTCGGCGGTGTCGAACAGCGTCACGCCAAGATCCACGGCACGGTGGAGCGTGGCGCGGGACTCGGCGTCGTCGAAGTCGGTGCCGTAGGTTCCCGACATCGACATGCAGCCCAGGCCGATGGCGGACACCTCGAGCCCGGCGCCGAGCGTGCGGGTCTCCATCGGTCCGCTCACTTCCCCGCCGTCTGGTCGGTGAAGGAGAACGCCGACTCGACCTCGCGCACGACCATGGAGTCGATGAAGGCCGCGGGCCGGTCGCCGATCACCTCGGCCCGCTCGTCGGTGGCGCGGTAGCGCGCTTCCTGCTCCTCCGCGCTGCCCTCACCGGTCAGCTCCCGTACCCAGGTAAAGGTGTTGGTCTCGCGGTCCACCCACGCCGTGCGCACGGGGATACCGTACTTCTCGTGCAGAGGCACGACGGCGCCGTGGAACAGGTCCAGCCATTCGTCCATGAGGTTCGGCTTGATCTGATAGGTCCGCAGTTGGAAGACCACGTCTGTTCCTTTCGTCGGGAGGGTGATCGCGGGCGGGTTCGCGTCGCGGCGAACCCCCTTCGCCGTGCAACATATGCAGACACGTTGCACGCTACGCACTTTGAGAGTATCCTTCGGCTTGATGGGGCGTCAAGGGAGCGCGTCGATCGTCGGCACAGGAGGAGAAGCGTGAGGTCGGTGGACCGAGTCCCCTCGTTCGTGACCGTCGGCGAGACGATGGCGGTGTTCATCCGCGATCCAGACGGACCCGCCGATCGCTACCAGCTCACCGCGGCCGGCTCCGAGAGCAACGTGGCGATCGGCCTCGCGGGGCTCGGCATCCGGACCCGATGGCTGTCCCGTCTCGGCCAGGACGACCTCGGACGCTTCGTCCACGACTTCGTCGCCGGCCACGGGGTCGAGGTGGACGTGGACTGGGACGCGACGCGGCCGACCGCGTCGTGCGTGAAGGAGGTGCAGTCCTCCGGCTCGCGCATGCGGTACTACCGCAGCACGAGTGCGGCGCGCCGGCTCGACCTGCTCGACCTCGCAGCCGTCCGCGACGCCGACCAGCTGCACCTCACCGGAGTGACGCCGGCGCTCTCGTCGGAGGACCGCGACGTCGTCAGCGCCGTGCTGGAGCGACGTGAGGGGACCGGCCGCACGAGCTTCGACGTGAACTACCGCCCGCAGCTCTGGGCCGGCCCGGAGCAGGCAGCCGCGGAGCTCGTGCCGCTCGCGCAGGCCGCCGACATCGTGTTCATCGGCGACGACGAGGCACGCTGGCTGCTCGGCACCGACGACCCCGCCGAGGTCGCTGACCTGCTGCTGCGACGCGAGGACCAGGAGCTCGTGCTCAAGGGCGGTGAGGGAGCGGCCATGCTGCTCACCCAGGACGGGGACCCGGTCGCCGAGCCCGCGCACCGCGTCGAGGTCGTCGACCTCACCGGCGCCGGTGACGCCTTCGCTGCCGGATACCTCGCGGCACGCCTCTGGGGATGGTCGCCGCGTGCGAGACTCCGCACTGGCCACCTGCTTGCGTCGCGGGTGATCGGGGTAGTCAGTGACATCGGGCCACGGCTCGGCGACACCGAGTTCGCCGACCTCTCCCGCCAGACGGGGGAGCGCCTTCCAGAGACGATCGGAGGACGCGCATGAGTCAGACGCTTGACCGTGCCCTTCAGGTGCTGGAGTTCGTCGGCGAGCGGCCACGCCGCATCGGCGACATCGCCACCCACCTGGACGTGCACCACTCCACGGCGCTGCGGTTCCTGCACACACTGCGCAAGCATGGCTTCGTTCAGGAGCTTCCCAACCACAGCTACCGGCTGGGGCCGACGATGTTCCGGCTCGGCTACCAGGCACTCGAAGGCATCGAGCTTCGATCGGTGGCGCGGCCGGCCATGGAGCGCCTCCGCGAGCTCACCGGCGAGACCGTCCACCTCGGCTCGCTCGAGGACGGCAGCGTGCTCTACGTCGAGAAGGTCGAGGCCAACCACCCGGTCCGGATGCACTCCAGGATCGGCGCTGTCGCGCGGCTGCACTGCACCGGGGTCGCCAAGGGGATCGTCGCGTTCCTGCCGCAGGCCGACCGCGACGAGCTGCTCGACGGCTACGAGCTGGCCCGGATGACCGAGCACACGATCGTCGACCGCGCCGCGCTTGAGGCGGAGCTGGCGCTGAGCCGGGAGCGTGGCTACGCCCTCGACGCCGAGGAGAACGAGCCGGGCATCCACTGCATCTCGGCGCCGGTGTTCTCCGGCGAGGGGCGGGTCGTCGGCGCCTTCAGCGTGACCGCTCCGACCTCGCGCGTCGACCGCCAGACCCTGCTGGGCTTCGTGCCTGCCCTGGTCGAGGCGACCCGGGACACCTCCCGCCAGCTGGGGTGGCAGTGAGCATACCGGTGCAGGCGCCCCTGCGCACGATCGCGATCCTGCGCGGCTTCGACCCCGAGCGCTCCCGCGACAACGCCGAGGAGTGCTGGGCCGCAGGCATGGACCTCGTGGAGGTGCCAGTGCAGGGCGAGCCCGGTTGGGCCTCGCTTCAGGCGGTGGCCGAGGCAGCGAACGGGCGGCTCTTCGGGGCCGGGACCGTGCTCACCGTCGAGGACGCCCGACGGGCGCTCGACCTGGGCGCGTCTGTGATCATCGCGCCCGGCGTGGACGCCGCGGTGATCGACGTGACCGTCGCTGCCGGAGCGATCCCGATGCCCGGTGTGCTCACGCCCACAGACGTGGGAACGGCGGTCCGGCACGGGGTGCGCACGGTGAAGCTCTTCCCGGCCTCCGTGGTCGGCCCCGGCTGGATCCCGGCGCTGCGGGGCCCGTTCCCGCGCGTCGGGGTCGTGGCCGTCGGCGGGGTTGACCTCGGCAACGCCGCTGAGTATCTGCGCGCCGGCGCGGTCGGCGTCGGCTTCGGTGGCTCCGTGACGGACCTCCTGCGCTCCGCCGACCCGGCCGCCGTGGTCGAGGAGCTGCATGAGCTCGCCGAGCTGAGCGCCAGCCGGCTCCCCGGCAGCTGACCTGCGCGAGCCGGCACTGCCGACCCGGACGCGTGGGCGCCCTGGTGGCCCTGAGGCCGGGAGACGTCCGGCCCCCGGATTCGCCCGCGAACCGGACGTGGTGACGTCATGATGTCTCTTGACACGGTGATCACCGCCACCCTATAGTCTGCAATATGCGCGTAACCTATGCATATATTGCACAGACCGCTTGGAAGCGGGTGGAGACCTCGTGAAGGTGCTCGTGTGTGTCACCCAGGCGTTGGAGGTCTCCTCCTACCTCGAGTTCACCCCGGACGGCTTCGCCATCGACGCTGCGTTCGTCACCGGCAGCCTCAATGAGGCCGACCAGAACGCCGTCGAGGAGGCGCTCGCGCTGACCGCCGGCGACGGCGAGGTGGTCCTTGTCAGCGCCGGCGGCGACGAGGCGGAGGAGGCGCTGCGCGCCGGCCTCACGATGGGGGCGCACCGTGCCCTTCGAGTCGCCCTCTCGCCGGCAGAGCTGGCCGACAGCCGCACGGTGGCCGCCGCGCTCTCTCAGGCCGTGGCGGCCGAGCAGCCCGACCTGGTGCTGACCGGCGTCCAGGCCTCCGACACCGGCGGGCAGTCGACCGGCCCGGCCCTCGCGGCCGCCGCGGACCTGCCCTGGGCGACCGTCGTCCGCTCGCTCGGCGGCGACGGCCGGACGATGACTGCCCGGCGTGAGTTCGAGGGTGGCGTGTCGGAGCTGGTCGAGGTCGACCTGCCGGCCCTCGCCACCGTCCAGCTCGGCGCGAACCAGCCGCGCTACGGGACCTTCAAGGACAAGATGCGTGCCAAGAAGGCCGAGATCGCGGTGCTTGTGCCCGTCGACCTGCCGACCCCGCGTGTGGTGCTCACTCGGATGAGCGCCAACCAGGCCGGTGGCCGGACCGTCCAGATGGTGCAGGGCGGACCCGCCGAGGTCGCCGCCCGCATCCTGAGCATCGTTCGTGAGGTGCAGTGATGACCCGATCGCTCGTCGTGGCCGAGATCGTCGAGGGCGCCGTCTCCCTCCTGACCGCGGAGGCCGTCTCGGCCGCCGCCTCGCTCGGCGGGGACGTGGTCCTTGCCGTGGTCGGCCCCGATGCCGGTGCGCTGGTTGCCCAGGCCGCGCTGGCTGGCGTAACGGAAGTCGTCACCGTGACGGCGCACGGCACCGACCGCGACCACGAGCAGATGCTGCACGCGGTCGAGGCCCTCGTCGCCGACGTCGCCCCGCAGGTCGTGGTCGCCGGCTTCACGATCCGCTCCACGGCGTGGGCCGCCGCTCTCGCCGAGCGGCTCGACCTGGCGTTCGTGCCGGACGTCGTGTCGCTGACCGCGGCCGGTGCCGAGGTCACCGCCGAGCGCTCCATCTACGACGGCCGGGTCCGCGCCGAGTACGCCTTCCCGACCGGCCGCCCCGTCGTCGCCTTGGTTCGCGCAGCGTCCTGGCCGCCCGCTGAGCCGGCCGCCGCGTCCGCGACCCGGGCCCTCGACGTCGACCTGCCCCCCTCGCGGGTGCGTGCAGGCGAGCTGACCCGGCCTTCCGGCGACGTGGACCTGACCGGGTCCGACGTCATCTTCGCGGTCGGCCGCGGTGTCGGCTCGGAGGAGAACATCGCGGCCTTCGCCGACATCGCGCGCCGCCTCGGCGCGGGCCTCGGCGCCTCGCGCCCGATCATCGACGCCGGCTGGCTGCCCGCCGTTCACCAGGTCGGCCAGACGGGCGTGACGGTCAAGCCCAAGGTCTACGTCGCGCTCGGCATCTCCGGCGCCCTGCACCACCTCGCCGGCATGCAGAACAGCAAGACGATCGTCGCGGTCAACACTAACGAGGACGCGCCCATCTTCGGGTACGCCGACGTGGGTGCGGTCGCGGACATCCACGAGGTCGCCGAGCAGTTGCAGGCGCTCCTCTAGCACGACGACGGACCATCTGGTCGGGACAGGGAGAACTTGTGAGCACAGACGTGGCGGACGTCCTCATCATCGGCGCGGGCGCGTCGGGCGGCGTGGCGGCGAAGCACCTCGCCGAGGCGGGGTTCGGCGTCGTGGTCCTCGAGCAGGGGGACTGGGTCAACCAGAGCGACCTGCCGGGGCTGCGACCGGAGTATGAGGTGCTGGGCGGCGGCCCGTGGCACCCGAACCCGAATGTGCGCCAGCGTCCCGAGGACTATCCGATCAACCTCGACGACTCCGCCGCCGTGATCGGCATGTTCAACGGTGTCGGCGGCAGCACCGTCCTCTACGCGAGCTGCTGGTGCCGCGCCAAGCCGTCGGACTTCCGGGTTCGCACCCTCGACGGGGTCGCCGACGACTGGCCGGTGAGCTACGAGGAGCTCGAGCCGTTCTACCGCCAGGTGGAGTACGACCTCGGTATCTCCGGTCAGGCCGGCAACCCGGCGTACCCGCCGGGCTACGCCCCGCCGCTGCCCAGCCTGCCGATCAACATGGCCGGACGCGTGATGGCGCAGGGCATGAACAAGCTCGGCTGGCACTGGTGGCCCGGCTACAACTCGATCGCTTCCCAGGACCACCTCCACCAGAAGCAGTGCGAGCGGTACGGCGTCTGCATGTACGGCTGCCCCCAGGGCGCGAAGGGCTCGACTGACGTCGCGCTCTTCCCCGATGCGCTCGCCCACGGCGCGCGCATCGTGACCGGGGCCCGGGTCGCGCGGATCAGCCTCGACGAGAACGGCCTGGCGAACGGAGCCGTCTACTTCCAGGACGGCGTGGAGAAGTTCCAGCCGGCCAGGCTGGTCCTGGTCGGCGCCAACGGCATTGGCACGCCGCGGTTGCTGCTGATGTCGGAATCCTCCCGCCACCCCGACGGGCTCGCGAACAGCTCCGGGCTCGTGGGCAAGCGCTTCATGACCCACCCGTTCGGCACCTCGGTCGGGCTCTACGAGGAGGACCTAGAGGACTGGGTGGGTCCCACCGGCGAGGCGATCGAGTCCATGCAGTTCTACGAGACTGACTCCTCCCGCGGCTTCGTGCGCGGCAGCAAGTGGCACATCATCCCGTCCGCGGGTCGGCCGCTCGGCATGATCAACCGCTTCACGATGGGTGAGGGCGGCGTCGCCGACGAGCCGTTCTGGGGCGAGGCGTTCACCGAGCGGATGAAGGCGTCCGTGGGCCACCTGATCGAGTGGATGATCATGCCCGAGGACCTGCCCGAGGAGCACAACCGGATCACGCTCGACCACTCCAGGACTGACTCCGACGGTCTGCCCGGCGCGAAGGTCGCCTACGTCACCGGCGAGAACACCCGAAAGCTGGTCGACTGGAATCTCCAGCGCAGCCTGGAGGCGCACGAGGCGGCCGGAGCCACGAAGGCCTGGATCACCAACCGCAACAACCCTTCCTGGCACAACATGGGCACCGCGCGGATGGGTGATGACCCGGAGACCTCGGTGGTCAACAGGTGGGGACAGGCCCACGACGTGGCGAACCTGTTCGTCATCGACGGCAGCCAGTTCGTCACGGCCACGGGGGTCAACCCCACGGCGACGATCTGTGCGCTGGCGAGGCGGACAGCGGCGTACCTGGTGGAGAACCGGCGCGAGCAGAAGGTGTCGACGGCATGAGCATCACGAACGTGACGATCCAGCCGGCCTCGGCGCCGGTGCTGAGTGAGCAGCAGCGGGCGCGGCTGGCGGTGCTGGCCGACCTGTTGATCTCCGGTGGTGCGGGGTTGCCCTCGGCCAGTGGCGCGGAGGTGCCGACGCAGTGGATCGACCGGGTGATGGCGGTGCGCGCCGACCTGGACGGCACGGTGCGGGCGGTGCTGGAGCTGGAGGGTGATCCGGCTGAGGTGCTGGCCGGTCTGCGGGCGGAGTCCCCGGAGTTGTTCGGGGCGTTCGCGATGGCGGTCGCTGGTGCCTACCTGATCAACCCGCGGGTCCGTCGGGAGCTGGGCTATCCCGGGCCGGCGCCGATGAAGAACCCGGCGCTGCCCGACGAGGCCGAGGCCTACCTCGAGGGCGGCATCCTCGACGTTGTCGTCGCGCGCGGACCGATCTACCGCCCGACGCCTCAGGGCTGAGGCGAGGGCGGCCGGTCCGCTCGGCCTGGGATCGGCCGAGTCGGCGATGCAGCAGTACGACGAGCAGCTCGTCCGTCTCGACATGCAGGTCGCGGTCGACGCCACCCGGTCAGGTGGGAGTCGCCCAGGTGAGGAGTCGCGCCGGGTTTCCCACCGTGATCTGGCGGATGGCCTGCTCCTCGAGGCCCTGGCGTCGCAGCCACGGCACGAACCGCCACGGGATGTAGCTGTAGCCCGGGCCGCCGCCCCAGCTGACCCAGGAGCTGCGCCGCGCCAGGTCGCCCGAGAGCACGACGTGCTCCACCAGGCCGTCGTCGACCAGGCGGGCGACGGTCTTGACGCGCTTGGCGTCCGGCTCGTACCAGTCCTTGGAGATGCAGTCGAAGCCGAGCACGAAGCCCTCGCGCGCGAGCGCGCGCAGCTCGGGATAGAGCAGCCGGCGGTCGAGGTGGCCCAGGCACACCCGACGGGGGTCGGCTCCGGCCGCGAGCAGGATCCGCGCCTGGTCGGGCGCCATCGTCCCCGCGGTGGTGTGGGTCGTGATGGGCGAGCCCGTGTGCAGCTGGGTGATGCCGGCCGCCGTGAGCACGCGCTCCTCGGCCTCGGTCACCTCATCCCGCGAGCTGCCGGCCTTGATGATGCCGGCGCGCACCCCGCTGCCGTCCACGCCGACGGTGAGGTCGGCGGTCATCTCCTCGACCAACTGCTCGACCGACAGGGCCGGGACGTCGATGACGCCGTCCCAGTAGTCGACTGACACGTGGCCGGTCGTGGCGACGACCTGCACCCCACTCCGGGCGGAGATCTCCCGCAGCGCGCGGACGTCGCGCCCGAACTCCGCGACGGTGAGCTCGATCAGTGCTCCGCCGCCCGCCTGACGGAACACCCCCAGCTCGGCGACCGCCCTGGCGGGGTCGTCGAGCAGCAGGTCGTCGCCGTCTCGGAGCCGAGGCGCGGGCGCGGTGACGAGGTGCTCGTGACACAGCGTCAGGCCGAGCGTCTCCGGAGCGACGTCACCGAGCACAGTGCGGACGACTCCTTGACCACTCATGCGAGATATCATAACATCATAACAAGATGACGTCAGGCGAGGAGGTCCCCGTGCGTCACCTCTACTTCGTCGGTGTCTCGACCACCAGATCGAGCATCGTCACGATCTTCCCCGCCTGGGCGAAGGTGCTGGGCCTGGATGCCGAGATTCGCGGCCTCGACGTGCCGCTGCACGCCCCGCCAGAGGAGCTGCGTGCCGCGGTCGACACCATCCGTACCGATCCCGAGATCGCCGGCGCGCTGGTCACGACGCACAAGGCCGGGGTGTACGACGCCGCCGGCAACTGGTTCGACGAGCTCGACGACGCCGCCCGGCTCTGCCACGAGGTGTCGTGCATCGCGGTCCGCTCCGGCCGGCTGCTCGGCTGGGCGAAGGACCCGATCACCTCGCGGCAGGCCTACACCCAGCTGCTCGGGCCCGAGCCGTGGCGTGACGGCGTGGGTGACGTCGTCTGTCTCGGGGCCGGGGGCGCAGGGCTCGCGCTGCTCGTCGCCGTCCTGAGCGAGACCCACCAGCCGCGTCGCCTGCTGCTCACCGACCGCGACGCCGGCCGGCTCGAGCTGGCCCGCGACGTCGTGTCGCGACTGCCCGGGCGGGTCGAGGTGGAGCTGCACCACACTACGACCGCGGAGCACAGCGACGACGTTGTCGCCTCGGCCGGTCCCGGATCCCTCGTCGTGAACGCCACGGGCTTGGGCAAGGACTCGCCGGGCTCGCCGGTCACCGACGCCGTGGTCTTCCCACGAGGCGCGATCGCGTGGGACATGAACTACCGCGGCGAGCTCGACTTCCTCCGGCAGGCGCGTGCCCAGGAGTGGGAGCGCGGTCTCACCGTCGCCGACGGATGGCGGTACTTCCTGCACGGGTGGACCGAGGTCATCTCCGAGGTCTTCGACGTGCCCCTGGACGCCACCCTCTTCGTCCAGCTGGCCGAGGTCGCCGCGACGGCCACCGGCCGCAACGTCCCGGGGAGCGCGACGTGAGCGCCGAGTCCCGCATCGTGCGGCCCGGCTCAGACCGCGAACGGCGAGACCAGCGCCCCGGACGGCCGCTTGTCGCGCACGACGTCCATCTCGACGCGCATCCGGTCGGCCCGGTGCCAGGCCCGGAAGCACTCGATCGCGCCTCCGTTGGCGTCCCGGCCGACCGACTCGACGTAGAGCAGCGGGTCGCCCTGGCCGACGTCGAGGAGCTTGGTCATCATGCCCGCGGCGACGGTCGCCTCGATGGAGCGGTGGCCGCTCTCGATGCGCAGCCCGAAGGACTCCTCGAGGATCCGGTAGAGCGACCCCTGCGAGAGGTCGGCAGCGCGCAGGTGCTCGAGCAGCTGCGGGTCGTCGCGGTTCACGTAGGACTTGGTGAAGGCGACGACCTCGCCGTTGACCGCGCGCTGCCGGACGACCTCGATGCAGTGCGCGCTGGCGTCGGCACCCATCAGCTCACGGATCCGGCCGGCGACCTCGATCCGGTCGATCGAGAGCACCGAGCTGGAGACGGAGTGACCGTGGCTGGTCATGTCCTCGAAGAAGCCGACCGTGCTCTCCATGAACTGCTCGGAGAGCTTCGGCTTGGCCACGAAGGTGCCCTTGCCGCGCATCCGCTGCAGGACGCCTTCGGTCACCAGCTCGCCGACCGCTTGGCGTACGACGGTCCGCGACACGCCGTACCGCGCGCACATCTCGGTCTCCGATGGCAGCAGGTGGCCGGGCTCCAGTCCGTTCTGCGCGATCTCGCGCAGGATCAGCTGCTTGAGCTGCTCGTAATAGGGCAGTCGCGCGTCACGCTCGATCCCACCGTGTTCGGCCACGACGCGGACCGTATCACTCATGCTGAGGTGATGACAGGATGATGAATCCTACACCGGGCCGTGGTCCCCTCGCCGACTTGGCACCCTCTCACCAGCACGTCACCAGCACGAAAGGCCCCCGATGAACGAGACCCGCTCGATCCGTGTCGTCGCCGCAGGAGTGGACGCACTTACCATGGCCAGGATCGCCCAGGACGCCGGCGGCGGCCGGGTCGAGGCCGCTGCGCTCGGCGACATGCAGGGCGCGCGCCTGGTGAAGAAGGGGCAGGCCGACTACTACATCGGCACCTGCTGGTCCGGCGGCGGCGGCGCGCTCGCGGCCGCGACCGCGATCCTCGGCGCCAAGCAGGTCGGCATTGTCGGGACGCCCGGGATGGTCGTCACCGAGGAGCGGGTCCGGACCATGGTGGGTGAGGGCCGGATCGCGTTCGGCTTCGCCTACGAGCAGACCACCACCGCGATCCCGTTGATCATCAAGGAGATCCTGGCCCACCGCGACGCGCAGCAGGGCCCGGCAGATGACCAGTGATCTCACGGCTGACGCGGTTGCCCACGCCCAGGTCACCGAGGAGTTCGCCGACCGGCTCGAGATGCTCGAGGAGTCCGGTCAGGTGAGCAAGCTCGCCCGCCGGCTCACCGAGCTCGCGCTCGTCGACCTCGCCGTCGACCTCGACCTCCGGTTCACCGAGGAGAACTCTGCCCAGTTCGTGACCCACCTGGCGATCGCGCTGACTCGGATCAACCGCGGCGACCCCCCGATCGAGCTGTCGGCGGTCGCCGAGGAGGAGATCGCCGAGCGCACCCGTGAGCGCGACGCCGTCGCTCGGGTGATGCGCGACTGCGCCCCGGTGCTCGAGCGCACGGTCCCCGATCCCGAGATCAGCTACATGACTGTGCACCTGTGCAGCATCGTCGACCTCCAGTCCGAGCAGGGCGGGTGACCGGCCGCGCGGTGGTGGTCGTCCTCGACGGCTTCGGTGTCGGGGCGACCCCCGACGTCGCCGACTCGGCCGCGGGATGGCACACCCTGGAGCACGTCGCGGGGGACGCACCCCTGCAGCTGCCGACCCTCGCGTCCCTCGGTCTGCACCGGCTCGCGCCTCGCGCGGTCGAGGAGCAGCAGCTGCGCGGCGCCTACGGCCGGCTCGCGCCGGTGCACCCCGGCGCGGACACCTACCTCGGGCATCAGGAGCTCATGGGCGGCGCCCTGTCGCGCGTCGAGCTGAAGCTCATGGAGGACGTCGGCGAGACCGTCCGCGACGCCCTGGTCGCCGCCGGCCATCGGGTGGAGCCGCTGGTCGAGGGCCAGTCGATGCTGCTCGTCGACGGCGTCGCGGTGGTGCACGACAACATCGAGGCCCGAGCCCGCCTGAACATCAACGTGACTGCCACGCTCGACGACATCGGCTTCGACGAGCTCAGCGAGATCGGCTTCGTCGTACGCCGTGCGGTCAACGTCTCCCGCGTCATCGTGGTCGGCAGCCGCGGCTACGACGTCGACGACATCCGGGCGCACATCGTCGACCGCGGCGAGGGTCAGATCGGCGTCGACACCCCCGGCCTCGGGGTCTACACCGAGGACTACCAGGTGCGGCACCTGGGCCTGGAGTTCCCGGTGGAGCGGCAGCTCCCCACGCGTGTCATCGAGGCCGGCGGCGACGTGGTTCTGCTGGGCAAGGCAGCCGACGTGGTGCAGTGCACCGGCGCGGTGCGCGAGAACCTGGTGCCGACGGCGGAGGTGCTCGGCGCCGCGGTGCGCCACCTCGGTGCCATGGAGCACGGGCTGATCGTGGCTAACGTCCAGGAGACCGATCTCGCTGGACACGAGCAGGACCGCGACCGCTACCGGCAGGTACTCCGGCTCGTCGACTCCAAGCTGCCGCAGCTGCTCGAGCAGCTGGGTCCCGACGACGTGCTGTTCGTCACCGCCGACCACGGCAACGACCCCACCTCCGGCAGCAGCCGCCACACCCGCGAGTACGTCCCGCTGCTCGCCTACGGTGCGGCGTTCCGACCCGTCGACCTCGGCATCCGGTCCACGCTCGCCGACGTCGCCGCCACCGTGGCCGACCTCCAGCAGCTCGAGGAGCTGGAGTCCGGAGACTCATTCCTGAAGGAGATCTCGTGTTCATCGACGTGACCCGTCGCCGCAACCCCGCCCTGATAGACGCGGCGGTCGAGCTGCACCAGGCCGGGCGCATCCCGTCCAACTGCTACGTGGTCGACCTCGACACAGTGGCGCGCAACGCAGCCGTGGTGGCGCAGGCCGCGGAGTCCCACGACCTGACGGCCTACCAGATGACCAAGCAGTTCGGTCGCAACCCGATCGTGGCCAAGGCCGTCGCGGACGCCGGCATCGACCGCGTCGTGGCGGTCGACTTCGAGGAGGCCCGGTTGCTGCACGCCCACGGCCTGAAGATGGGCCACGTCGGCCACCTCGTCCAGGTGCCCAAGCACGAGCTCGGCCTCGCGGCCGACATGGAGCCCGACTTCGTCACGGTCTTCGGCTACGACCAGGCCGAGCGGATCAGCAAGGTCATGCAGGAGCGCGGCCGGGTCCAGGACCTGACACTGCGGATCTCCGAGCCGGGCGACACCTTCTACCCCGGCCAGCGCGGGGGAGTGCCGCTCGCGGACGCGGTCGACGTCGCGCGCCGGACCGACGCCCTGCCCGGCGTCCGCATGCGCGGCGTCACGAGCTTCCCGGTCGTGCTGTGGGACGAGACGGCCGGCGCCTTCGGCGCGACGCAGAACCTCGAGACTCTTCGGGCCGCGTCCGAGGCGATCAACGCCGCCGGGATCGACGCGCCCGTGCGCAACACCCCGAGCGCCTGCTGCTCGGCGACGTTCGGGGTCAAGGCCTCGGCCGGCGCCACTCACGTGGAGCCGGGCAGCTGTCTCACCGGGCAGACGCCGCTGCACGCCGTGAGCGACCAGCCGGAGCTGCCGGCCATGATCTACGTCTCGGAGATCTCGCACACGACCGCGGACGCGGCCTACAGCATCGCCGGCGGGCTCTACCCACGGTCGAAGGCGCGCACCGCGCTGGTCTACGACACGGCGGGCGCCGAGCCGTTCACCGCCGCGGTCGAGCTCGACCCGGCCGAGGCGATCGACTACTACGGCACCCTGCGCCTCGAGGACCCCCAGCGCGCGCGGGTCGGCAGCACCGTCGTGTACGCCTTCCGCGCGCAGGTGTTCGTCAGCAAGTGCTTCGTCGCGGTCGTCAGCGGGATCGGGTCCCAGCCGGTCGTCGAGGGCATCTTCACCAGCACTGGATTCCGTCTCGGGGAGGACCTCCTCCCCGCCGGCGGACTGGACGAAAGGACCGCGCCGTGACAGCCACGCGCACCGTGACCATCGCCGACCCCCAGGGCCTGCACGCCCGTCCGGCGGCGGACTTCGTGACCGCGTCGCGCGACTTCGAGTGCGACCTGGAGATCCAGGTCGGGGACAAGTCGGGAAACTGCAAGAGCCTGCTGTCGGTGCTCAAGCTGGGCATCGCACACGGCACGCTCGTCACCCTCCAGGCGACGGGCGCCGACGAGGAGCGTGCCGTGACCGAGCTCGCCGAGTTGCTCGGCCACCAGGTCCAGGGCACGTCGTCGCCGTGATCCTCCAGGGCATCCCGGCCTCGGGCGGTTGCGCACTCGGCCCGGTCGTCATGCTGGAGCCCGCGGGCGCCGACGTGGACGTCACCGCCAGGAGCACGCGTCCGGTCCCGGAGTCGCTGGACCGACTCACCGCGGCGGTGGCCGCGAGCCGCGACGACATCGCCGCGATCGCCGCGACGGCCCGGGAGCGGATCGGTGCGGAGAACTCCGCGATTGTCGAGGCCCAGCTGCTGGTGCTCGACGACCCCGAGTGGCTCGACCCGGTCGTGACGGCGATCCGCGACGGCGCCACGCCGGAGGGCGCGGTGTGGGCGGTCAGCCAAGAGGTGGCCGGACTGCTGGCAGCGCTCGACGATCCGTACCTCGCTGAGCGGTCGGCCGACGTCCTCGACGTCGGGCAGCGCGTGGTGGGGCACCTGACCGACCGGCGCCGGGCCCCCGTGCTGGCCGGCCTCGAGGGCGACGTCATCATCGGCGCCTACGAGCTCACCCCGACCGACACCCTGGCCCTTGACCTGGAGATCGTGCGCGGGATCGTCACCGAGGTGGGGTCCCGGACCGCCCACGCCGCGATCATCGCCCGCCAGCTCGGCATCCCCGCCGTGGTGGGAGCGAGCGGGCTGCTCGACGCCGTGTGCTCGGGCGATGTGGTGCTCGTCGACGGGGACCAGGGCACCTGCACGCTGCACCCCGGCGACGCCGAGGTGGCACGGGCGCGCTCGGTGGCCGCGGCGCGCGCCAACCAGGCCGTGATCGTCGAGCGGGTCGCCACCAGCGATGGCATCGAAATCGTGGTGCTGGCGAACGCCGGCAGCATCCTCGACGTCGAGCGCGCGGTCGGCTGGGGCGCGGACGGGATCGGGCTGTTCCGCACCGAGTTCCTGTTCATGCAGTTCCAGGCACCCCCTGACGAGGAGGAGCAGGCGGCTTACTACGCCGCGGTGGCCCAGGCAGCCCAGGGCCGACCGGTGACGTTCCGGACCCTCGACATCGGGGGCGACAAGCCGGTGCCGGGGCTGCACGTGGAGGCCGAGGCCAACCCGTTCCTCGGGGTCCGGGGCGTGCGGCTCACCCTCGCCGACCGCGACCTGTTCGCGGCCCAGCTGCGGGCGCTCGCGCGCACCGCGGCGGCGTACCCCGAGATCAGCGTGATGGTGCCGATGGTCTCCGGGCTTGAGGAGCTCGACGACGTGCGCGCGTTGCTGGCCGAGTGTGCCGGCGAGACGGCGTTCCGGTTCGGCACGATGATCGAGGTCCCCAGCGCAGCGGTGCTCGCCGCCGAGGTCGCGGCCGAGGTCGACTTCCTCAGTGTGGGCACCAACGACCTGACGGCCTACGTCCTGGCCGCCGACCGGGGCAACACCCGGCTGGACTACCTCTACGACGAGTTCCACCCGGCTGTCCTGCGCACCCTCCGCCTGATCCGCGCCGGCGCCGGTGCCACGCCGGTGAGCATCTGCGGCGAGCTCGCCGGCGACCCGCGCGCGCTCGCCCTGCTGGTGGGGCTGGGCTACCACCGGCTGAGCGTGTCCGGGCCGCTGGTGCCGGCCGTCAAGGAGCGGGTCCGCGCGCTCGAGGCCGCCGGCACGGCCGACGGGGTGGCGGCGGTGCTCTCCGCACGGCGGCGCACGGACGTCTCCGCGGCGCTGGACCTGCTCACGCCCCGGGACTGACACCCTCGGCCAAGGCGCCGTCGATGACGGCGGCGGTGAGGTGTGCCGATCACCGAGGCGCTGCGTCGCGCCGTTCCGGGCGCGTCACGAGGCCGCTGGCCAGGCGCTTGCGCGTGCTTCGACCGACGTGCCGCCGGTCGCCGTCAGGTGGCGGAGCCGACCTCGAAGAACAGGGGAGCGCCCTCGAGCCCACGGCGCAGCTCCTCGACGGCGAGGACGCCGGCGCGCTCGACGGCCTCCACAGTGGACGCGCCGCAGTGCGGCGTGAGGATCACGTTCGGAAGGTCGCGCAGCGGGCTGGCGGCATCCAGCGGCTCCTCTTCGAAGCTGTCGAGGGCGGCCGCGTGCAGGGGACCCTGGGCCAGCGCGAGCGCGAGTGCGTCCTCGTCGACGATGCCGCCGCGGGCCGTGTTGACCAGGATGCTCGACGGCCGCATGCGGCCGAGCACCTCGGCGTCGAACAGGTGCCGGGTGGTCTCGGTCAGCGGGGCATGGATCGAGATGACGTCCGAGCGTGCGACCAGCTCGTCGAAGGCGACCATCGAGACATCGGTCTGCACGGCCACCGGGTCGTGCCCGATGACCTCCATGCCGAACGCCCGCGCGCGGAGGGCCACCTCCTGGCCGATCCGGCCGATGCCGACCAGGCCGAGGGTCCGACCGGCGAGTTCGAGCGCGGTCGGCCGCGACCACGAGCCCGCGCGCACCGACCGGTCGAGGCTCGGGATGCCGCGGGCCGCGGCCATCATCAGGCCGACGGTGAGCTCGGCGACCGACGTGGTGGTGGCGCCGAGCGTCCGGCTCACCCGGATGCCCTCGATGCGGGCGGCGGCCAGGTCGACGTTGTCGACCCCGATCCCGAAGCGCACGAGCACCCGCAGGCCGGTGCCGACTAGCGCCTGCGACGATGCGTCGTCGACGCCGAGGATGGCGCCGTCGCACCCGTCAAGCAGCTCCCGGAGCTCGACCGCGGTCAGCGGCCGCTCCTGGGTCGGGTAGCGCACGTCGTAGCCGGCGTCGTCGAGCAGCTCCTGGTGCCGACCGGGGGACTGCCGGAAGCCCCGCGGGGTCACCGCGACGGTGGTCACGCGCCCCGGTAGCGCGGGTTCGCGACGATCTCCGGGCCGCGCTCGCCCTCGACCACGATGACGGGGAAGCCCCGCTCGGCAATGGTGGCGTAGTCGTAGCCCGCGTCGCCGATGTAGACCGCGTAGAACACCAGCGGCTGGTCGCCGGTGTTCACCGAGCGGTGGGCCCAGTGGCCGGGCACGTAGTTCACGATGCCCGGGCGCATCTCCTTGGTCTCGGTGGTGCCGTCCTCGAGGGCCATCACCAGCAGGCCCTGGCCGGACAGCGTCAGGTAGATCTCGGCGCGGTCGCGGGTGGCGTGGAAGTGACCCTTGGTCATGAAGTACTCGTCGCCGACCTTGCCCGGCTGGAGCACGGTGGTCGAGGAGAGGAGGTTGTTGTTCGTCGCCGGGACCCGGATCTCGTGCACGCTGTACAGGTCGCTGTCGGCAGGGCTCCCCGCATCGACGTCGCTGAGGAAGTAGCCCGCCAGATCGGCGAGTCCGCGCCGCAGGACGACCGGGTCCGGCGTCAGGTCGCCGGACTCGAAGTCGATGTACACCGTGAATGGCACCAGTGCGCCCTCGGGCAGGTCGGTCATGGTCATGGTCACCCTCCTGGGTGGTCGGTCACGCGGACGCGGCGGCGGAGCGGAACTCCGGGTCGGCCAGGGCGGCACGCAGGATGCGGAGCACGGTCTCGGCTCCGCCGCGCATCGGGTTGACGCGTACGGCATACCGCTCGAGGCCGGGAGCGGACTTCAGGAACGTGCTGGTCAGGTAGGTGAACAACGGCAGGAACTCGAACTGCGCCTCCTCGCCCACCGACTGGCTGGGCGATCCGTTGCGCCAGGCCGAGCGCAAAAACTCCTCGGCCACGGGACGATCGAAGAGCAGGACCGCGCACCGGATCCCCGGCTGCGCGGCGTAGGCGCCGGCGAGGAACGGGTAGTCCTCGCTGCCGACGCCCTTGGTGACCGTCTGGGCGACGTCCAGCACCGTCTGGTTCTGGACCGCCAGCGCGACCGGCGCGAACACCAGCGCGCGCAGCGCTGCCATCGCGTGCGGACCCTGGATCTGGCAGCCGGCCGAAGACAGGTCGCGGCGGATCTGCCCGACCGACTCGGAGTCGGCTAGCACCGCCCCGATCGGGTGTGGCGAGAGCAGCTTGAACAGCGACAGCGCCGAGGCGTCCGCCCCCATCTGGACGCCGATCCGCGGCGAACGCATCACGGCGTAGTTGTCGTCGACGAGGATGCGTACGTCGTCGCCGCCCACCGACCTCACCAGGTCAATGACCTGGGCGACGTCGTGGCTGTCACCCAGCCGCTGCGGGACGTGCTGCAGATAGACCGACGCGGGCCGGCGTTCGCGCAGGTACTCCTCAAGGCCCGCGGCATCGTCGAAGCTTGAATAGTCGACGCTCAGTCCCATGTGCCGCATCGCCGGCAGCGTGGTCTTGTAGGGGTGCGCCTCGTGAACGACGATCCGCGAGCCGGGCTCCACCAGACCGTTGAGCATCGCGCGGATGGACCCAGTCCCGGCGCCGTGGATCAGCACAGCGTCCTCGGCGTCGAAGAACCGCGCGAGGACCTCCTCGACCCGCGCGGTCGCCCGGGGCCGTCCGCCGCCCCCGAACCCGACCGTGGCGAGCTCGCGGACCTGGCCGTAGTCCTCGACGAAGACCACGTCGGATCCCATCACCTGCTGGGCGACGTCGACCAACCGATGCTGGAGCCGCACCGCGTCCTCGAGCGAGCTGTGCGGGCGCACGACTGTCCCGGCGAGATCGCGCGCGAAGCCGTCCACCAGCTCTCCACGATCAGTGGACTCAGAGCTCACCGAGCACCTCGTCGATCGCGCGGCACGTCGCCTCGACCATGTCCTCGCCGTCCTGCTGAGTGGTGACCAAGGCCGGGAACAGCGTGATCACGTCGCCGGTCGCGCGGAGCATGAAGTCCTGCTCCATGGCGCGGTTCATGATCCGGCGTCCGACGGCCAGATCCTTTGCGAAGGGATCCTTGGTGGCGGCGTCCTGGACCAGCTCGATGCCGATGAGGAAGCCCTTGCCCCGCACCTCGCCGACGTTGGGGTGCCCCTCGTAGCGGGAGCGGAAGGCCGCGATCATCCACTCGCCGATGCGCGCCGTGGACTCCAGAAGGTTCTCCTTCTCGATCGCGTCCAGCACCGCCAGGCCCGCAGCGCACGCGGTCGGGTGCGCGGCGTAGGTGTGCCCGGAGACCTTGGCCTGGGTCGAGGCGCCGTCGCCGTAGATGGTCTCCATGACCCGACCCGTCGCGATGGCGGCGCCGAGCGGCACGTAGCCGCCGGTGATGCCCTTGGACGACGTCACGATGTCCGGGGTGACACCGAAATGCTCGAAGCCGAACCAGCGCCCGGTGCGGCCCACGCCGATGAACACCTCGTCGTCGATCCAGAGGATGTCGTAGCGGTCGCAGATCTCTCGCAGCCGACGCAGGTAGTTGGCCGGCGGCACCAGGACCAGGGCGGCCGGGATGGACTCGGCGAGGATGCCCGCGATCGTCTCGGGGCCCTCGGCCAGGATCGTGGCCTCCATCGCATCGGCGCACGCGTCGCCGTACTCCTCCTCGGTCATCCCCTCGGGACGGCGGTAGGGGTAGCAGGCGTCCAGCTCGACGAAGCCCGGCGCCAGGGGGGCGAACCAGGTACGGAACTCCTGGTTGTCGCTCGCGCTCGCGCCGACCAGCGTGGTGCCGTGGTAGCCGGTCTTGCGGTAGAGGAACTTGGTGCGCTCAAGGTTGCCCTTCGCGCGGTGGTAGCTCTTAGCCAGTTGGGTCGCGCTCTCGACGGCCTCGGAGCCGGAGGAGACAAAGAAGCTGGTCTGGAGGTCGGCGTCGGTCAACCCCGCGATGCGGCGACCGAGCTCAATGGACGGCTCGTTGATGAAGGTGCGCAGCGAGACCCAGTGCAGGGTCGTCATCTGCGCGTGCACGGCGTCCGCGACATCGACGCGGCCGTGTCCGAGTGTCGCCGCGGCAGAGCCGCCCGACAACGCGTCAAGATAGACCCGCCCGTCGGCATCAGTGACCCGGACGCCGCTCGCGGAGACCGCCAGCGGGCCCCGTTCCGCGCGAGTTGCGGCTGCCGTCACCCCGTGGCGCCACACATAACGGATGCAATCCTCGACCAAGTCGGCGTTCGGTCGATCCGGTCCTTTGTTTTTGTTGCCCACAGACACTTGACCTTCTCGTAAGTTGTCGTAACATCATTACCACCCTAAGCCTGCAGGATGGCGCTGACAACAGGAGTCTCAAAAATGACCGCCGCCGACATCCCGTCGGCGCCGCCTGGAAAGAGGAACTCGTGAACGGGACGACCACCACCCTGGCTCCCGGCCGCCACATGGCCGCCGAGATGGGCGAGCAGCCCGATCGGGTACGCGCCGCCTTCGGAGGTGTGCACGCGCAGTTGGACACCCTCGCGCCCCTGCTCGGGTCGGCCCGGCAGGTGCTCCTCCTGGGCCGCGGCTCGTCGCGATCGGCGTCGACGTACGCCGCCGAGGCCTTCCGCTCCATCGCCGGACTGCCCGCCGCCGTCGTCTCACCCGCGCACCTGGCCTGGTCCACCTCGGTGGACCTGCGCGGCGCCCTGGTCGTGGCGGTGTCCCAGTCCGGGGAGAGCACCGAGATTCTCGCCGCGGCCCGCGCCGCCCTCGAGCGCGGTGCGGACCTGGTGGTCGTGACCAACTCCGAGGACTCCACGCTCGGCGGCCTGATCGACGACGCTCGCCGCCTGCTCCTCCACGCCGGCCGCGAGGTCGCGGTGCCTGCGACGAAGAGCTTCACCACCTCGCTCGCGTGCCTGCTCGGCCTCGCCGCGGCGGCGCGGCCCGAGCTGCTCCGAGAGGCCGCGAGCGCGGTCCCGGACCTGATGGCCGCGGTGCTCGAGGACGAGTCGAGCCGGATCGACGTCTCCACCGCCTCGGACTTCGTCTGCGCGGGTGAGGGCTACGCCGAGGCGGTCGGGGAGGAGGGCGCGATCAAGCTGCGCGAGACCCTGAGCCGTTCGGTGGCGTCGTTCGAGACCAGCGAGTTCCTGCACGGGAGCGTCAACTCGGTCACGGCGGGTACGGCAGTGCTGTTGACCGCCTCCGACGAGGTCGGCGTCCACCTGTGCGAGGAAGCCGCACGGGAAGCCGCGCGCCGCGGTGCCCGGACCGTCACCATCAGCGCGGGCCCGTCCACGGGCGCCGACCAGCACGTCCGCCTCCCCGCGACCCCGCCGCACTGGGCGCCGTTCCTCGCGGTGCTGCCCCTCCAGCGTGCTGCCCACGACGCCGCGATCGCACGGGGTCTCGACCCGGACACCCCTGCCGGGCTCAGCAAGGTGACCCGCATCGAGACCGCGGGTGACTCGTGAGAACACCGTGTCTCGTCCCCCCAGCGTCGGCTGTCCCGCCCGCGCTCCACGACGCCTCGGTGAGCCGGGTCGTCACTCTCCAGGGAGATCGCTGATGACAACGGCCCAACCACTTGTCGACATGCGCGACATCACCGTGAGCTTCGGTGCTGTCAGGGCGCTGCGCGGCGTGAGCTTTGACCTCAGGCCCGGTGAGGTGCATGCGCTCCTCGGCCAGAACGGCGCCGGCAAGTCGACCCTGATCAAGGTCCTCTCCGGAGTGAACCAGCGCGACGGCGGCACGGTCCTGGTCCACGGGGAGGAAACGAACTTCAAGTCCGCCCAGGACTCCCGCGACAGCGGCATCGCCATGGTCTACCAGGACCTGAGCCTGGTGCCCTCGATGTCGGTTGCCTCCAACCTCTTCCTCGGGAGGGAGCCGCACGGCGGGACGAAGCTCGTGCGCAACCGGTCCATCGTGCAGGCGGCCCAGAAGTACCTGACCGAGCAGGGCTTCCCGATCAAGGCCAGTGCCCGGGTCGGCGCGCTGCCGTTCGCCTACCGCCAGCTCACCGAAATCGCGAAGGCACTGATGGGCGACATCCGGATCCTCGTCCTCGACGAGCCCACGTCGGCGCTGTCGGCCGGTGAAGAGGAGATCCTCTTCAAGACCGTCGCGGACGTCACCCAGCGGGGCGTCGGCGTCATCTACGTGACCCACCGGCTCCACGAGGTGTTCCGGATCAGCGACCGCGTGTCGGTCCTGCGCGACGGGCTCAACGTCGGCACCCACAACACCGCCGACATCACGATGGAGAAGCTGGTCAGCGAGATCGTCGGGCCCGGGCACGAACGGATGGCCCAGGCGACGCTCAGCCTGGAGGAGGAGGAGGGCGACCGCCGCAGCGCGTTCCGCGACGAGTCCAGCGAGTCCTCGACCCAAGCGCCGGTCATCGAGCTGCGCGGCGTCAAGAACGCGCGCCTCAACGGCGTCGACCTCAAGGTGCGCCCGGGAGAGATCCTTGGGCTCGCCGGGATGGTAGGCAGCGGACGCACCGAGATCCTCGAGACGATGTTCGGTCTGCGCCGGGCCGACGAGGGCGAGGTGCTCTTCGAGGGCAAGCCGGTGCGCTGGAGCAGCCCGAACAAGGCGATCGCCGCCGGCGTCGCGCTGGTCCCCGAGGACCGGCACGAGCAGGGCCTGGTCCTCGCCGACACCATCGCGGCCAACATCGCGATGCCCCGGCTGCCGCAGCTGACCCGGGCGGGCGCCTTCACCAAGGGCGAGGCGAACAGACGGGCGAAGAAGGCCGTGTCCGACCTCAACGTCCGCGCGCCCGGCATCCACACGAAGCTGCAGAACCTCTCGGGCGGGAACCAGCAGAAGGTGGTCTTCGGCAAGTGGCTGACGCCCGAGCCCAAGCTCCTCCTGCTCGACGAGCCGAGCGTCGGCGTCGACGTCGGCGCCCGTGACGAGATCTACGGGATCATCCGTGGCTTCGCCCGGAACGGCTGCGCCGTCGTGGTTGTCTCCTCGGAGCTCATCGAACTCCAGCTTCTCTGCGACACCCTGGCCGTCATCCACGACGGTCGCGTCACCACCCGCGTCCACACGTCCGAAGTCGAGGGCGAAGAGCGCCTCCACCACCTTGTACAGGAGCCCGCACGATGAGCACTGCCACCACGCCTGCCCCCGCAGCCGCCGCCGAGAGCCGGCGCAACTTTGCCCGCGACCTCTTCTCCAATGACCGCCCCTACGGCGTCCTGCTGGCGTTGATCGCGCTCGTCATCTTCTTCTCGATCCAGTCCGACGTCTTCTTCACCAGCGCGAACCTGCAGAACATCGGCCGTCAGACGACGCTGGTCACGATCATGGCCGTCGGCATGACCTTCATCATCATCTCCGCGGAGATCGACCTGTCGGTGGCCTCGATCCTCAAGCTGTCCGGCGTCTCGGCAGCGTTGTTCATGCACCACTTCTCCGACAACTGGTTCCTCGGAGCCATGGTCGGCATCGCCGTGGGCGCGTTCATCGGCCTGATCAACGGCCTGCTCACCACGAAGCTCGGCATCCCGAGCTTCCTGGTGACCCTTGGCATGTTGGGCGTCGCCAAGGGCATCGCGTTCGTCGTCACCGACACCGCGCCCGTGCTCGTGGAGAGCCGCCCGTTCTGGGCGGTCTTCTACGAGGGATCGATCGCCGGCATCCCGGTCCCGATCCTGTGGACGATCGTCGCGCTGATCGTCGGCGGCGTCCTGCTGCACTTCTCGACCTTCGGCCGCAAGGTCTACGCAACCGGCGGCAACGCGACCGCCGCCCGCTACAGCGGCATCAACACCGACCGCACCAAGATCCTCTGCTTCGTGTTCACCGGGGTGCTCGCCGGGCTCGCGTCGCTGATATTCGCCGCTCAGGGCCACGCCGCCCGTCCCGACTTCGCCGACGGCCTCGAGCTCGACGTCATCGCCGCGGTCATCCTCGGCGGCACCAGCCTCTTCGGCGGCCGGGGCTCGATCATCGGCACGCTCATCGGTTCGTTGATCATCGGCGTGCTCAACAACGGCCTCGTGCTCATCGGGGTCAGCTCGTCGTGGCAGATCGCCGTGAAGGGCTTCATCATCATCCTCGCCGTCGCGCTCTCCAAGAGGAGCTGACCCGAGGACCCGAGCAGCCGGGAGGGCGGGCCGTACGCGAGGCCGCCCGCCCCGGCATCCACCCCCCTCGACCACGCCTTCGACCGCAACCAGCACCAGGGAGAACCCCGTGAGCACTCGCCTCGCAGGCAAGACCGCCATCGTCACCGGTGGCGGCCGCCAGATCGGCTTCGCGATCGCCGCGCGCTTCGCGGCCGAGGGGGCGTGCGTCGTGCTCGCCCAGCGCGGTGAGGCCGAGGGTCGCGCGGCCGAGGCAGCGATCGTCTCCGCCGGTGGCCGGGCCACCGCCGTCCGGTGCGACGTCGCGGACGAGCAATCGGTGGCGGCCGTGGTGGAGCGCACCGTGGAGCTCTACGGCGGCGTCGACATCCTGGTGAACAACGCCGGAACCGGGGTCGCCGAGGACATCACGGAGCTCTCCTGGGAGGACTACCGCAGGGTCGTCGACATCAACGTGGGCGGCGTGCTACTGGCCACGAAGTACGCCGCGCGCGCGATGAAGGACGGCGGCCGGCGGGGGAGCATCATCAACATCTCCTCCATCCAGGGCGTGCTGCCCCTGACGCAGTCGGCGGTCTACGCGGGCTCGAAGGGCGCGGTCAACCTGATCACCCAGCAGACCGCCGCGGACCTCGGCCCGTTCGGCATCCGCGTCAACGCGATCGCGCCGGGCTACATCGACAACGAGATGATGCACGGCTACCACGACCTGGTCAGCGAGACGCCCGGCTCCGCGATCGCCGCAGCCCGCCGTTCGATCGTGCTGGGCCGGCTGGGGACCCCGGAGGACATCGCGAACACCGCACTGTTCTTCGCCTCCGAGGAGTCGTCCTACGTGACCGGCACCCTGCTGCTGGTCGACGGCGGCTCGCAGTGCCACGGAGCCATCGCGTGACCATGGGCGAGACGACGACGGACCCCAGCTTCCCGACGCTGTTCTCCCCGCTGCGCATCCGCGGGGTCGAGGTGCGCAACCGCGTGGTCTTCCAGCCGCACTTCAACGCCCTCGGCGACGTGCACGGCATGCCGACCGAGGACCTCACGGCGTACCTCGAGGAGCGCGCGTGGGGCGGAGCCGGACTGATCGTGGACGGCTCGATGGCGACCATGCCGGAGGGCCAGATGTCGCGGAAGTACGTCGCGGCCTGGGACCCGCGCGCGGTGCCGCTGAACCGGCGTACTACGGACGCCGTGCACGCGCACGGCAGCACGATCTTCGCCCAGCTCAACCACGGCGGGCACACCTCGCTGGAGCACCCGCCGCCCGTGCTGTGGGCGCCCACGCAGATGCCGGAGCCCTCCAGCCCGCACACGACGCGGGCCATGGACCGCGGCGACATGGTGCGCGCGGTCGAGGGGTTCGCCGTCTCGACCCGGAACCTGGTCGCGGCCGGCTACGACGGCGTGGAGATCAAGATCGCCCACGACGGACTGCTGCGCAGCTTCGCCTCGCCGTTCTTCAATCGCCGCACCGATGCCTACGGCGGGAACTTCGAGAACAGGATGCGCTTTCCGCTCGAGTGCGTGGCGGCGGTGCGCGAGAACTTGCCCGAGGACCTGCCGCTCGGGATCCGGATCTGCCTGAACGAGTACACCCCGTTCGGCTACGAGCTCGACTACGGGCTGCGGATGGCCGAGCACCTGGAGGCCAGCGGGCTGGTCGACTACTTCAACTGCGACGCCGGGTCCTTCTCGAGCTTCTGGATGGAGATCCCGCCGGCGGCGGTCGCGCAGGGCTACTTCCGACCGCTGAACCAGGCGCTGAAGAAGCAGTCCGACCTACCGATCGTCGCCTTCGGCCGGATCAAGGACGGCGGCCTCGCCGAGCACATGCTCGCGACGGGGGAGGCCGACCTGGTCGGCATGGCGCGCCAGCTGATCGCTGATCCGGAGACACCCCGCAAGCTCGCGGAGGGCCGGGCCGTCGAGGTCCGCGCCTGCATCGGGTGCAACGACGGCTGCCTGCACGCGGTCGCGCAGGAGAAGCCGATCCGGTGCGTGCAGAACCCCGCCGCCGGGCAGGAGCTGCTCTG
This sequence comes from uncultured Actinomycetota bacterium, assembly GCA_963846535.1. Classification (GTDB taxonomy): domain Bacteria; phylum Actinomycetota; class Actinomycetes; order Propionibacteriales; family Nocardioidaceae; genus Nocardioides. The sequence continues at coordinate 23,539 of CAWJWK010000001.1, read as the reverse complement.
GAGCGAGCGGCTGCTCGTCCGCGCTGCCGAGCAGCGCACGGTCGTCGTCATCGGTGGCGGCCCCGCCGGCCTCAAGGTCGCCGAGATCGCCGCGCGCCGGGGACACCGCGTCACGCTGTTCGAGCGCTCCGAGCACCTCGGCGGGCAGCTGCGCCTGGCCGCCCGCCAGCCGCACCACGAGGAGGTAGCCGAGGTCACGCACTACCTCGAGGCCGCTGTGCGCCGCCTGGGCGTCGAGCTGTGGACCGGCGTCGAGGCCACCGCCGACGACCTGCTGGAGCTCGAGCCCGACGTGGTCGTGGTCGCCACTGGCTCGCAGCCCAACCTCCCGCCGGAGCACCGCCAGTCCCGCACCGACCCGGACGCCGGCGCCCTCGCCCGGACCCGGGGTCTCCAGGTGCTGCCGGAGGTGCCCGGCCTGGAGCTCGGCTGCGTCTACTCCGTCGACGAGGTGCTCGGCGGCGCCGAGCTCCCGGGCGACCGGGTGCTGGTCGTCGACGGCCAGGGTCACTGGGAGGCGGCCGGCACGGCGGAGTTCCTCGCCGATGCCGGCAAGCAGGTCACGGTGATCTCGAGCCGTCCGGTCGTGGCCGGCGAGCTTGAGGGCACCAACATCGCGATGTTCCTCCAGCGCGTGGCGGCCAAGGGCATCGCGCTGCGGCCGCTCACCACGCTGCTGTGCATCGAGCCCGGCCGCGCCCTGGTCGTCGACGGCGTCACCGGGGTCGAGCAGTGGCTCGACGTCGACGTCGTGGTGCCGGTGCACTCCCGCCGTTCCCGCGAGGACCTCTACCACCGCCTGTGCGACCTAGTCGCGGAGAGCGAGCGCGAGGTCCGGGTCGAGAGGATCGGCGACGCGTCGGCCGCTCGCCTGATCCAGACGGTGCTGCTCGAGGCGCACCAGGTCGCGGTGACGGTGTGACCCGATGAGGACCGTCGTGTGCGTGAAGCCGGTGCCGATGGTGCTCGCCCTCGACGCCGATAGCGGTCGCCTCGACCGCTCCGACAGGTCGCTCCTCACCGGGGTGGACGAGAGCGCAGTCGAGAGCGCGTTGCGCGTGCGCGACGAGTGCGGCGGCGAGGTCGTCGTCCTCGCGATGGTGCCCGAGGCCGCGGCGGAGGCGCTGCGGCCCGCGCTCGCCATGGGCGCGGACCGTGCGGTGGTCGTCACCGGCGCGGCGCTCGAGGGCGCCGACCTGCTGGTCACCAGCGGGGTCCTCGCCGCGGCGATACGCCGTCTCGAGGCCGATCTCGTGATCCTCGGCGCGTCCAGCGGCGACGGCGCCGGTGCGCTGCTGTGGTCGGCACTCGGCGAGCGGCTCGGGCTGCCGGTGCTCTCGCGCGCCGTCGAGGTGACCGTGGCCGGCGGGCGCCTCGGCGCTACCCGCCAGACCGAGACCGGCGTCCACGCCGCCGAGACCTCGCTCCCCGCCGTGCTCGCGCTCTCGGGCGAGGTGTGCCTCCCGCGCTACCCGTCCTTCCGCAACGTGATCGCCGCCAAAAAGAAGGCGGTTGAGGTGCTCACCCCGGAATCGCTCGGCCTCGCCGCCGCCGACCTCGGGGCGTCGGGCTCGTGCACCCGCGTCCTGGCCTCCGCTCCCGCCCCGGCACGCGGGCAGGCGGAGCTCGTCGAGGACGACGGCCACGCGCACGAGCGGGTCGTGGACTTCCTGGTGGAGAGGAGGCTGGTGTGAGCCGTCGTGCGCTCGTGGTCGTCGAGCCGCGGTCCGGGCGCGTGCCCGCGGGCCAGCTGGGCGTGCTGTCCGCCGCTGCCCGGGTGTGCGACGCGGTCGAGGTGCTGCTGCCAGTGGCCGACGGGGACCCCGTCGAGGAGCTGGTCGCCGTGCTGGGGAGGCACGGCGCGGGCGCCGTACGGGTCGTGACCGGGCTGCCTGCCACCAGCTCGCCCCGCGTCGCCATCGTCGCCGCCCTGCAGACCGAGGAGCCCTACGACCTTGTCGCCTTCGAGAACTCCTCGCTGTCGGCCGACGTCGCCGGTGCCCTCGCGGTCCGGCTCGGCGCAGGCGTCTGCTGGGACCTCTCCGACCTCGACGACATTGACGGCGAGCTGGTTGGGCGTCGCCTCGCCCTGGCGGACTCCACGTCGGTCGACGTGGGCTGGGTCGGCGGCCCCGCCATCGCGATCTTCCGCACCGCTGCGCTCGACGCGGTGCAGCACCCGGCCGGCGACGCGCCCCGGGTGATGCCGGTTGAGGTGCCCGCCGAAACCGGGCCAGACGTGGTGCTCGACGAGACGCCAGGCGGCGCCGACGTCGTGCGGTCGGGCCTCGACACCGCCGACATCGTGGTCGCCGGCGGCCGCGGCCTCGGGAGCCAGGAGAACATCGCCCTCCTCGAGGAGCTCGCCTCGGTGCTGGGCGGCGTGGTCGGAGTGAGCATGCCGGTGGTCGACCGGGGCTGGTACCCCTACGCCCACCAGGTCGGCCAGACCGGCCGCACCGTGCGCCCGCGCCTCTACCTCGCCTGTGGCATCTCCGGCGCCGTGCAGCACCGGGTCGGCATGTCCCGCTCAGGCACCGTCATCGCGATCAACACCGACCCCCAGGCGCCGATCTTCGACCTGTGCGACCTCGGCGTGGTCGGCGACCTGACCGAGGTCGTCCCGCGCATCACCGCGCTGCTCCGCGAACGGTCCTGACGCCGTCGATCTCGACAGACGTCAGCCGACGGCCACCCAGCACTCGCCGGCGACGGAGTCGAGTACGGCCTGGGTGATCTGGGCCGCTCGCACACCGTCAGCGAAGCTGGGCATCCCCTCGGGCACCTCGGCGACAACGGCCTGGTAGACGTCGCCGACCAGGGCGTTGAAACAGTCCTGGTAGCCCTGTGGGTGCCCAGGTGGGAGCGGGGTGAGCAGCGCGGAGCCGGTCCGGCGCTCGGTGACCCCGCGTGGCACGACGGCCGCGTGTGAGCGGCTGCCGACCCATAGCGTCTCGGGCAGTTCCTGGTCGAAGGAGAGCGACTGGTCCGCCCCGTCGAGGGAGAACCACAACCGGTTCTTCCGGCCCGGGGAGACCTGGCTGACCACGACCGACCCGACGGCCCCGAGATCGGTAGCGAACTGCACGGTGGCGATGTCCTCGGTGGTCACCTCGACCGTCGACTCGCGGTTGTTGATCGCGGTCTTCCGCTGCGCGGACAGGCGGGTGATCCGGTGGCCAGAGACGAACTCGACCAGGTCGCACCAGTGCACGCCGATGTCCGCGAAGGCCCGCGACGCGCCGCCGATCGCGGCGTCCACCCGCCAGTTGACGTCGGCGCTGGTGGAGAGCCAGTCCTGCAGGTAGCTGCCGTGCAGCAGCCACAGCTGCCCGACGTCGCCGCTGCGCACCCGGGCCCGCGCCTCGAGCGCGGACTGGTAGTAGCGGTAGACGAACGGTACGGCGGTGACCGCGCCGTGCTCGGCCGCCAGGGAGGCGAGCTCCTTGGCGTCGCTCAGCGTGGTGGCCAGCGGCTTCTCGCAGACGACCGCCTTGCCGGCCTCGAGGGCTAGCCGGGCGAGCGGTGCGTGCAGGTTGTTCGGCGTGCAGATGTGGACGACGTCGACGTCGTCGGAGGCGATCAGCCCCTCCGCCGACTCGGCCGCGAACCGGGCGCCGAGCCTCCGCGCGCCCGCCTCGGCCGCCTCTTGGCTGTGGCCGGCCACGGCGACGAGGTCACCGCCGGCGGCTCGGACCGCGTGCGCGTGGACGCTGCCGATGAACCCCGCGCCGATGATTCCGGACCGGACGCGGTCATTCATCGATCGTGACCCAGCTCCCGGACGCGGACGACTCCATGATCGCGTCGGCGATCACGCCGTCGTGGAAGTTCGGCGACGCCTCGGTCGCCCGGGTCGTTGCCGATGAGACCGACGCGTAGCTCTCGCATGGTGGTCCTCCGTTCTTGTTGCTCGCCGGGGCGAGGCTTGTCTTCAGGCGAGCCCGAGCTCAGCGAGGATGGTGTCGAGGTGGGCCTTGGAGATCTTGGCGGCGTCGACAGGCGCGCCGGCGTACGCGTCGAGCTCGACCATCAGCCAGCTGTCGTAGCCGACCTCGTCGACGGCCCGCACGATGTCGGTGAAGTCGAGCGACCCTTCCCCGAGCGGCGTCCAGCCGAACGGGTCGAGGACTACGTCCTTGAGGTGCACGTGCTTGACGCGGTCGCCGTACTGGCGGATCAGCGCGGCGGGGTCGCCGCCACCGGCCGCGAGGTGTCCGGTGTCGGGGCAGAAGCCGATGGCGGAGACGCCCATGATCCGCTCCAGCTCGTCGGGGTTCTCGACGATGGTCGTGAGGTGCGGGTGGTACGTCGCCACGAGGCCCTTGTCGGCTGCCATCTGCGAGACCCGGTCCAGGCCGCGGCCCAGGACGGCGTAGTCCTCGTCGGTCGTGCCGGCCGCCCGCCGGGCGCCGCCTCCGACGACGAGGCGCTCAGCGCCGAACTGCGCGGCGAGGTCGATCGCGCGGCGGATCTTGTCCATCTCGTCGGGCAGGATGTCGGCGTAGATGAAGTTCGCGCCGGTGTAGACGCTGACCAGCTCGAGGTTGTTGTCGTCGAGGATCGCGTGCAGCAAGCCGGGCTCGTCAGCGTACTTGGCGACGTCGCCGTCGAACATCTCGGTGCCGGCGTAGCCCGCTTCCCCGATGTCGCGCGCGGCGTCGGCCATGTCCCCGACGCCGCAATAGAAGAGGTCCTTCACGCTCGTGACGCCGACGGGATGGCCGAGGACCCCGCCCCACGTGATGGAGCAGTAGCCGAGCTTCATGTTGACTCCTGGACTTGCCGCGACGGGCGAGGCCGTCGCGGGTGGTTGGCTGGCGTCAGTGCACGATCAGGGGCGCGAGGGTGCGGTGAGCGATCCCGAGACCGGTCTTGATCCGGTCCTCGGTGCCGCCCCACACAGGGTCCTCGTGCTCGACGGAGAGCACGCCCTCGAAGCCGCCTTCGTAGAGGGTGTCGACGATGCGGCTCCAGTCGACCTCGCCCAGGCCGGGAACCCGGTAGCGCCACCAGCCCACGTCCCACGGGTCGTCGCGCGATGGGCCGCGGCCCGGCCAGCCGTAGCGGTTGCGACGATCGGGGAAGGTCTGGATGTCCTTGGCCTGCGCGTGCGGGATCCTGTCGACGTAGGGGCGTAGCGCCTCCACCGGGTCGATGCCCATCCAGACCAGGTGCGAGGGGTCGTAGTTGAGATAGAGCCCGATCGAGAACATCCACTCCCACAGCTCGGGGGAGTAGGCGAGGTTGCCGGGGTAACCGTCGGGGTGCCAGCCCTCCATCACGCAGTTCTCGATGACGAGCTTGACCCCGTGTTCGCCGGCGCGCTCGACGAGCGGCGCGAAGACTTCCTCGGCCTGGGCGAGATTCTCCTTGACAGACAGCGACGGATCACGCCCGACGAAGGTGCCGACCGTCGGGCAACCGAGCAGCGCGGCCGCATCGATGCAGGCCAGCACGTGGTCGTTGACCGCCGTGCGCTCGGTCGGGTCGGGGTGGAGGTTGTTGTCGTAGAACGCCAGGGAGGAGAGCTCGAGCCCAGCTCCGTCGAACCGCGCCCGGATCCGGAGGGCCTCGTCTGCAGTCAGTTGCTCGACGGCGATGTGGGTGGCGGTGAACGGGCGATCGCCGAGAGCCGGCCACGCGGCGACCTCGAGTGCCTGGTAGCCCTGGTCGACGGCGTAGTCGATGAGGGTGTCGAGGGTGAGATTCGGCAGGCAGGCGGTGAGGAAGCCCAGCTTCATGGCACTCCTTCATCGGTAACGGTGTCTGGATCCTAATGTCTCTGATCGACAGAATAAAGGCCGCTGGCAAAAAAAACCGGCTTCGAACGGTGATATGCATCGCATGGCCGGCCCCGCCTCAGCTCGCTGGTGGCCGCCGGCCAACCCGTGGCCGTCGCGGATATCACCTCGGCAGGCGCGCAGGGCGACCCGCTGGCGGCGCTGCACGTGCTGACCAGTCGGCGCGCTTGGTGGGCGACTAGCTGTTGGCGGACCAGGGCTTCCACGCCTGGGCGCCCCATCGTTCCCCGCACGGCCATCCAGAGATCGCGAGCATCCCGCGAGCCTCCACGTCGTCGCCCACTTCCACCCCGCGCCCGGTCGCGGGCCCGAGCTGCGTGCCCTGCTCGCGCTGCTCGTGTCGCTCGTGTCGCTCGTGTCGCCGACCAGTACCGAGGACGGCTGCCTCACCTACCGCCTGCACGAGGACGAGTCCGACCCGGATCACCCGGCTCGCCGAGGTCTGAGCCGCGCTCGGCCCAAGGTCAGCTCGGGTCAGCTCGCCGTTGGCAGCAACTGGGGGACGCTGCGGCTCCCGGCCCAGTCGGCGAAGTACTCCGGGGCGAAGATCTCGTCCAACGCCAGGGCCGCCGCACCCCGCAGGGCCGAGCCGGAGCCGAGGCCCACCTTGCCGATCACCAGCTCGCGAGTGGCCAGCGGCAGCGAGCGCGAGTAGACGATGTTGCGCACGGTGGCGAGGTAGGCGTCGCCCGCGGCCAACAGCCGTCCGCCGAGAAGGATGAGCGCTGGGTTGAAGAAGTTGACGATCAGCGCGAGCGTGTCGCCGACTAGCCGGGCCGAGTCGCTCATCAGCTTCATGCACGAGTAGTCGCCGCTCAGCGCGCCGTCGACGACGTCGTCACCGGTGACCCGACGGCCCGCGGTCCGCTCGAGGAGGAACGGGCTCTCGCCGCGATCGACCAGCTCCTGGCCCTGGCGGCCGAGGGCCCAGCCGCTGGCGAGGGCCTCCAAGCAGCCGGTGTTGCCGCACCGGCACACGATCGTCGGGTCGTCGCTGACCTTGACGTGGCCGATGTCGCCGGCCGAGCCCTGGGCGCCGCGGTGCAGGACCCCGTTGGAGATCAGCCCCGCGCCAATGCCGGTGCTGAGTTTGACGACCACCACGTCACGCTGGTGCATCGCGGTACCGCCGCGCAGCTCGCCGAGTGCCATCACGTTCACGTCGTTGTCGACCCACACCGGCACGCCGTACCGCTCCTGGAGGCGGCGGCGTACGTCGACGTCGCCCCATCCCGGCATGATCGGCGGACTCACCGCAAGGCCCGTGGCGTGCTCGATCGGGCCGGGCACGCCCAGCCCGACCCCCCACAGCTGACGACCGGCGTCCTTGGCGGTTACCAGGACTTTATCGAACTCATCGCACAGCGCCTTCAGTGTCTGCTCGGGTCCAAGACCGATGTCGTGCTCAATGCTGAACTCCTCCAGGATCTGGCCGCTGAGGTCGGCGAGGCCGACGAACATCGATCGGGCACCGATGTCGGCGCAGAGCACGTGGCCGCTGGTCGTATTGAAGTGCAGGCCGCGCGGCGAGCGCCCGCGGGGGACCGAGAGCCGATCGCCCTCACCGAGCAGCCCTAACTCGAGGAGCTGATCCAGGCGACGCGACACGACGGCGCGACCGAACTGCGTGTCACGGGCCAGGTCAGGCCGGGTCATCGCCTGTCCCGACCGCACCAGCTCCAGGATCTCGAGCAGGCGGCGGGACTCTTCGTCGTCGAGCATTGGCGAACCGTATCGTGCGTTCCGCGCGGCGGGAGTTGGCTGGCAGGCCGAGCAGAAGCGGGCAGCCCGTCAGTCGGCTGCCTTGAGGTCGGTCGTCGCTGCCGCAAGTGCTCTGACGCGGGCCCAGTCGCGCGAAGCGACGGCGTCGGAGGGAGTCAGCCAGGAGCCACCCACGCACCCGACGTTCGGAAGTGCGAGATAGCTCGCCGCAGTCGCCTCGGTAATGCCGCCGGTGGGGCAGAACCGGGCCAAGGGCACCGGGGCGTGCAGGGCCTTCAGGAACGCCATGCCGCCCGCGGCCTCCGCCGGGAAGAACTTGAGCTCGCGATAGCCGACCTCGAGCAGCGCGAGCACCTCAGAGACCGTCGACACGCCGGGGAGGTGGGGCAGCCCGGTCTCCGCCATGGCGTCGAGGAGCCGGTCGGTGCTGCCCGGCGAGACCAGGAACTGCGCGCCCGCCTGCGCCGCCTGGGCGGCTTGGTCAGGGCTCACGACGGTGCCCGCGCCGACCACGATCTCCGGAACCTCGGCCGCGATTCGCCGGATCGCCTCGAGCCCGACCGCGGTACGCAGTGTGAGCTCGATGATGGGCACACCGCCGTCGACCAGCGCGCGGGCGACTCCCACTGCCTCGTCGGTGTCGTAGACGACAACCACGGGGATCACGGGACTGAGACTCAGAAGGGACTCGATCACGGTGCAGAAGGCTAGCAACGCGGGCCGGCCCCTCGCGCGTCGTCTCAGGATCGTGACCCCGCAGCCTGCCGGCGTCGTGGCGCCGGGCAACGCCAGCCGACGAAATCAGTCTTCGGGGAGAGAAGTGCGTGCACGGGGCATTCCCAGACCGCGCGTTCGGCGGCGGCCCGCTCGTCCGCTTGGGGAGCAGTGCTCATTACCTCGACGAAGGTTCTCGTCGTTGCTGGCGAACAACCCCGAAGCCGCAGCGACGCACTCGCCGTATGCCTCGCAGACGTTGCCATCGGCCCCGATCCTCACCATGGCACGTCCCTCTCGGCTGGTTCATCGACCGCGCCGCTCAGGTACTGCCTCGCGTGCGCGGAGATCTCGTCGTACAAGTGCCAGGCTGCATCGAGTTGCCCTGTCATTCCGTAGAAGGCGTGGATCATCCCCGGGTAGCAGGTGTAGGTGACCGGCACGCCGTCCTCACGCAGTCGACGCGCGTACGCCGCGCCGTCATCTCGCAGGACGTCGTACTCCGCCGTGATCACGAGCGCCGGGGGGAGCCCGGCGAGGCTCTCGGCCGCCATCGGCGCGGCGTACGGGTGTGTCGCATCGGCGATGCCGCACAGGTAGTGCTTGGCGAACCAGCGCATGTCGTCGGCCTCGAGCAGAAGGCCGGTCGCGTTCTCGCGCATGGAGAGCGTATCCACCCCGAACTGGGTCGGGGCGTGCACGAGGATCTGGGTGGCGATCGCCGGGCCCCCCTGGTCGCGGGCCTTCAGGCACACCGCGGCGGCCAGGGTGCCCCCCGCGCTGTCCCCGATCACCCCGAGCCGATCCGGATCGATGCCCAGGTCATCTGCGTGCTCTACCACCCACAGGGTGGCGGCATGGGCGTCGTCGAACGGTACGGGGAACGGGTGCTCCGGGGCCTTTTGGTAGTTGACGGCGACGACCACGCACCCGGTGCGGTTGGCCAAGGACCGACTGGGACTGTCGAAGATCCCGATGTTGCTGATCACGAAGCCGCTGCCGTGAAAGTAGACGAGTCCCGGTGCCGCGCCGTCCCCGGCCGCCTCCGGCCGGTAGACCCGCACCGGCAGGTCGGCGGTAGGCCCCGGCACGAAGTAGTGCTCGACGGACGCCACCGGCTCCGGGGGACCGAACAGGTCGAGGAACCCGTAGGCCCCGCGGCGCGCCTCGGCCACCGTCTGCTGGCTCAGCGGGCGCGTCTCGGCGGTGCTCAGTGACGCCAAAAGAGCGGCGGCCTGGGGATGCAGCGGCATGGGTGGGCTGCCCGTCAGGACGCACTGGTCGCGGTGACCAGGGGCCCAGGCCCGCGCAGCGCGAACAGTCGCCTGCCGACCGTGTCGACGGGGTAGGTGGCGAGTGGGACCCGGGCCGGCCGCCGCACAGGCTCGCCAGTCAGCATGATGAAGCGGCCGTTGTGTTTGGGGCACTCGATGATGCAGTCGTCGAGGTGCCCGGCCGAGAGATCGGCTTGGCCGTGTGTGCAGATGCCATCGGTGAGCGCGTAGGTGTTCCGCCTGGCGCGATACAGCGCGTGGGTGTGGTCCTCGATTGCCCAGTCTCCATCGACGCTCCTTGTCAGTGGCGACGCCTGTCATCATATCGGTCGGTGCAATTCGAAGATATGCTTGTGGCAGACACAATGTCAACGATAACGACTTTCGGCACGAGTGCGTGGTTCTGGTGTCCGTGTCGAGTCCGGTGGCGAGTCGCTGATCTCCTCGGCCGGACGGATCGCAAGGCGGAAGGTGGCGCATTCGTTGCCGGGTGACCGGCTGAGAGCACGGGGACGTTGATTCGCGTCGTTGGTTCCGTCGACTCCCGGCTGCCCGCTTCGTTCACATCGACCCGTCAAGGCAGTCCGCGAGTCCGTGTCAGTGGCGCATGGCTCGGTGCTGGGCCAACACGTCGAGTCCGAAGTCGGCGTCGGGATCGCGCCAGACCGAGTGCGCGTGGTTTGCCCCGCGCTGGGTGTTGTCCCACTCGATGAGCAGCCGCGGCCCCTGGAGCCGGTAGTAGTGCGGCTGACCGGGTGAGGTGGGGCCGGCCCAAGCGAAGTGGACGTCGTCGAGCGCGGAATCGTCGTACGACGCGAGAGGTGAAACGCTGTCCGGGACGCGACCGAAGTAGGTGCCGAGGAGCGACCGCAGGAGCTCGCGCTGAGAGCTGTCGAGGTCGCTGCCCGCGATCCCTCGGGGAGCGGTGGTGTACCTGACCGTGCGGTGGTCAGCGTCGCTGAATCCGGCCGCCTCGTCGATCGCATCGCTGAGCGCCTGCAGTTTGGCCTGCTCGATGTCGTCCGCGAATCGCTCGTCTCGCCAGATGCCGGCCAGCGGGATGACCCGGTCGCCGTCGGAGACAGTGCTGCGGTTGGCGGTGACGAAGTCCGAAGGTGCCTTGTCCAGCAGGACGGCCCGCGCGGCAAGGTCGGGGGTGAGCGAACGCACGAGCTCGCGGGCGAGGTCCTCGACTCGGGCGAGCGGTCGGTTGACGGCACCGCCGAGCAGCGGGGCGGACGCCGGGTCGGCGCCCATGAAGCACGGGGTCGTGCTGACAAGCTCGCCGTTGACCACGAGGTTGTTCAGGGACACGTGGTGGCCGCCGAACCGCCAGCCCCACGGGCCGTCGCCGCCAGGCTCGCCGAACACGCGCAGGTAATAGAGCCCCGGATCCCTTCCGCGCTCGCGATCGAACCGGGTCACGAACCCCTCGAGGCGGTCGAGAACGTTCTCCAGCCCCATCGTGGTCGCGATCGTGACGTAACCAGCCAGGGACAACCCGGTCGCCACCAGCTTCATCGCGGCGCGCTGCTGCGCGGGTCGCTGATGGTGCAACGTCAGGCCGCCATGATCGGTGGGGGTGTAGAACCACCGCCGGCGCTCAGCGTCGAGCGGGTCCTCGTAGGCCGGTGCGGCACCGTGCGCGACCGCGCGCTGCTCGGGCGTCAGTGAACCCAGCCAGGCGCTGGCGGCCTCGGCCATCTCAAGAGCAGTCTGGTGGCGCGGGTCCATGTGGCCTAGCCTCGCTGACAACCCCAACCGCGTCCACCGGGAGGACCCAGTGAGCACACCGACCGACGAGAACCGCGACCTGCTGACCGTGGTGGCTCACATGCGCGCCGCAGAGGGAAAGACCGAGGAGCTCCGGGCCGCGCTCGAGGCGCTGATCGAGCCGACTAGCCAGGAGGAGGGGTATGTCAACTACGACCTCCACCAGGGTGTCGAGGACGCCAGTTTCTTCACCTTCTACGAGAACTGGCTATCCGGCGAGCACCTCGACGCCCACCTCGCGGCGCCCCACCTAGTCGAGTTCGCGAACAAGGTGGGTGACCTCCTCGACGAGAGCGGCCTCACCGTGAACCGGGTGCGCCGCATCGCCTGAGCTTGATCGCAACGCCGGGGAGGTCGCGACTACGTGAAGGGTGTCGTCCCTCCTGACTCCTGTCCGTCCGGCGAAACCATTGTGGCGCGAAAACCTGCGGCCTGCGATTGACCTCGGTGACCAGCATTCGCCTGACCATGGGGGCACCCACGCCAGCCGCGGTAAATGCGGATGTGGCTGCGACCCGGGTCCCCGAAGGACGCGACTTCAGTCTTACTGGGGCCGAAAGGCAGCAGGTCCGAGGAAGCGACGTAGGTTAGCCAGGCACTCGTGCGTGGCCCCGGTCAAGGCTATGACGTGTCGAGCAGCACGGCTGGGCATCGGTACGGTTCGCACCCTCCCTATCGCGTGTTGGCGGGGGACAACATGGGAGGGGATGTGCAGCATTTGGCCGTGCCAGAGGGGGCGCGAGGAGTGCAGTCGGTGCTCGGGGCCGGGTTCACGCTCGAGTCCCGGGGGAATCGGGGGTAAGTTTGCCGGCCGTGAACGCGTCATGTGCTTGGTGACAGCGGTCGGTGACTGGTGCAGCCCCCTCTAACAGCCGGCCGCCCACACAAGTGACCGTAGGTCAGGGCCAGATTTCGCGTGACGTCTGAAAGGGATGTGCTGCATTAGGCGGTGCTGGGGGTGTGCGGTGCGCTCAGATCGGTAGTCGAGCCCCGTCTCATCCATCCGGTGCTTCCCGCCGTGGCGCCCGATGTCGACGCCAGCCCCAACGATCGCGGATAGCTGATGCGTCTACGCGTGGCGTGTGACGCGTTCGAGCGCGTCGAGGTTCTTCTGATCCGCATCGGGGAGGGCGTGCAGATACTTCTGGGTGGTCTGGATCTGCGCGTGGCCCAAGCGGTCCATGACGCTCTTCAGGTCCGAACCTCCGGCGAGCAGCCAGGATGCGTGCGCGTGGCGTAGGTCGTGGACTCGCACGGCGAAGTCGACCCCGCTTGCCGCAACTGCCGGGAGCCAGACGTGGGTGCGGAAGCTGTTGCGGGAGATCGGGGTGCCGACCTTCGTGGTGAAGATGAGGTCGTCTCGGCCGAACTCCTCGGCGCTGATGTGTTCGGCGACTGCGTCGAGCCACGCTTGGCGGACGCCGAACGTGCGTGGCTCGTTGTTCTTCGGGTAGGGCTTCACGATGAAACGCTCGCCGGTGGGGGAGTTGACCTTGGATGTCTCGACGATCGTTTCCTCGACGCTCACGGTGCGTCGCAGGAAGTTGATGTGGCGCGGGCGCAGCGCGATGGCCTCGCCCCAGCGCATGCCGGTCTCGATGAACGTGTCCAGCATCAGCCGGTACTGCGGAGGTACGGCTGCCACGAGGCGCTCGAACTCGTCGGGTGTCAGCGTCCGCGACTTCCGAGCGATCACCTTCGGCAGCTCGGTGTGGTCGCACGGGTTGTACACAAGGATTCGGTCACGCACCGCGCGACGGAAGATCGAAGACAGGAAGACGTGGTACTTCTTGATCGATCGCGGCGAGAGGCCTTCGTCGTGAGCCTTGGTTACCCAGTCCTGGATCACCGACGGCGAGATCTTGTTGAGCTTCCTCGTGCCGAACGCGGGATAGAACTGCTTGTTCAGGTACGACACGTACGACGCACGCGTAGTCACCTCGAGGTGCTTGTGGGGGAGCCACTCGCGTTCGACGTAGTCGTGGAACGTGATCTCACCCTGGCTCGCGTCGTGCCAGCTGCCGGCGAGGACATGCTGCTCCTGGCGGTTCGCCGATCGGAGCGCCTCGCGGCGCGAGTTGAAGGTGCCGGCCGAGCGCTTGTTGCCCTCCGGGTCGCGGTAGAGCCCGGTGAATCGGGTGCCTCGTGCTCCCGGTCGTTCCTCTACCCAGGCCATCGCGACCTCTTTCTGCGACTTTTCCGCGAACTCATTCTCCGCGATTGTCGACGCGCTCGTGGGCAACTCGTGGGCAAACGTGGCCGGATCGCCTTGGACGACACTGGACTTCAATGGAACGAAACAAGGCTCTGACCTGCGAGTTTATCAGAATCTTGACGCCTGAGACCATCCTGCGGTAGACCCCTAGATAACTGCTCATAACCCAGAGGTCGCAGGTTCAAATCCTGCCCCCGCTACAAAGTTTCAGGCTCGGAGATCACTGATCTCCGAGCCTGAAAGCATTTAAGATTTGATCCGACTGCCACAAACCAGCCATAAACCCCGTCACGAGACGGCTCCGAGGCACATCATCGGTCCTCGGCATGGGATGTCACGGACCCCCGCGGGACCACTCGGGACCTCGGGCGCACCTCAGGGTCATGGAGACCACCCACAGCACGCTGAGCGGCCTGGAGCCGCTGCTGAGCATCGAGGAGCTCGCCGAGTATCTCGACGTGCCCGTTACGACGATCCGCGACTGGCGCACCGACGGCAAAGGGCCGTGCGCGATCAAGGTCGGCGGTCGCGTCCGCTTCGCCACCTCCGACGTCCTGACCTGGCTGCTCAGGCAGCGCGAGACCGAGCCGGGGCGCGGGCCCAGCGGGGCGTGAGCGATCGTGGCTAGACCTCGCACGCAAATCGGCACTTTCGGTGAGATCCACATTGAAAGGATCCGCGACGGTCGAGGCCGAGCGCTGACCCGCTTCCGTGACTACGACGGCCAGCTGCGTCGCGTCCAGGCAACAGCGGACACGCCGACGTCGGCCGAGCGGAAGCTCAAGGAGATGCTCGCCGAGCGAACCGAGCAGAAGGTCGGACAGGGCGATCTCACGTCTGCCAGCTCCTTCCGGCACCTCGTCGACGTGTGGCTCGCTGACCTCGATCTCGAGGGCGCGCTGGCTCCCAGCACCCGAGCCCTCTACGAGCGCAACATGCGGCAGCTCGTCCTGCCGGCCTTCGAGCACTACGCGCTGCGCGAGATCAGCGTCCGCAAGGTCGACCAGTTCATCAAGACGCTCGCCAAGACCAAGAGCTACAGCATGGCGAAACAGGCACGCACCGTCCTGAGCCTCGCCTTCGGGCTCGCCGTCCGCTACGACGCCATGCGCGAAAACCCGGTCCGCGACACGGCTCGACTCCGCAAGCCGCCCGCCCAGGCAATGTCGCTCACCACGCAGCAGGTCGATGAGATCCGTCGAGCCGTACAGGGCTGGCGCCGCGGGTCCGGCCTGTCCGGCCCGCCGCCCGACGGACAGCTCGAGCAGATCATCGAGGTCATGCTCGGCACCTCCGCCCGCATCGGCGAGGTGCTCGCCATCCGCAAGTGTGATGTGGACGTCACAAGGTCGCCTGCGACAGTTCGCCTCTGCGGCACGATCGTGTCGCCGACGGGGAAGCCCACGCATCGCCAATCGCACCCGAAGACCATGAAGTCGACCAGGACCGTCTCCGTGCCATCGTTCGCTGCCGAGGTGCTGCGCGCGCGGCTTGTCAGCATCGCCTCAGAGCCGCCGGATCACCTGATCTTCTTCAGCCGCAACGGCACGCCGCTGACGACCAACAACATCCGCCGACGGCTCCGAGCGGTGCTCGAGGAGGCCGGCATCGAAGGTGTGACGCCCCATTCGTTCCGACGCACGGTCGCGACTGTCCTCGATCGGGCCGGGGGAGCGGACCTGGCGGCCGAGATGCTGGGCCACACCTCGTCCAAGATCACCAAAGAGCACTACATCGAACCGGACGAGGCAGTGAACCCCGTGACGGCAGAGATCCTCGAGCTGCTGGCACCAAGCCCGTCGGAGGACGACCGATGACTTAGCGCGGCTTGACGCCCAAAGGCGGCGGAATGGGACAGGTCCGCTGTCCCGATCAGCCCAGCAGCCCAGCAGCCCGCCACGCTCGGTCACTGAATGGATCTGCGTGTAAACGCGTCGAGCGTCGTACCAAGGAGCCGTTGGCGGGTCGCAAGGGCTGGGCAGTCGCCGGGGCGGTGTGCCTCGCGGACGAGACAAGTGCGGATCAATTCGTACTCGGTCTCCTGCAACTGATCTAGGTGGTCGCGCCTCTCGCTGCCGACCCTCAAGCACTCGCGCACAGCCGCGTGCCACACGTTCCACGTGCGGAACGAGACGCCGCCCAGGCCCATGGCCTCGTACTCGTCCTCGCACAATCTGAGGTATCGCTCATGTTCGACCGGCGTGCCCGTGCCACCGGAGTACTTCGACTCGAGGCGCTTGTCTTCAAGGACCCAGAATCGCTCGACAAAGCGGTGCTCATAGCCGTCCCGCAACTGCCTTCTAGCCAATTGAACCGAGACAGCAGTGAACACGAGACCGACCACAGCGAGCCACGAAGACCACATACTCAGACCCTTTCACGGCGTCCTGATCCTCGCTGGGAGCGGGGAAGCCTGGCCACGACCCGGAGGTCCTGTCGCGGAGAAGTGACGCCGGTTGGTAGACGGCGGGTTGCTGGATGCCCGGCACTTCTCGATGACTCGGTGCTCAGATTGCGTAATGCTGACCGCGTGATGACTAGTGCGTAGGCAACCGGCGCAATCGGCCGGCAACATGTGATGTACTAGTGGAGTCCGTTGGGTCAGGTCAGGGGCGGCAGTTCTCAGTTCGATTCTGGGAGTCCCAGTGGCTTTGGGCGTCCTTCTGGTTCTCGCAACAGTTCGGTTCTTTTCTCTGAAGGTACTGCTGAACAGTTCGTCAGAAACCAACAAGCGCAAGAAGGAGGAGGCGTCTATGGCAATTAATAATCGCAAGGCCGCGTGCAGTGCTCTCGTAGAGACCACTTGGGCGTTTGGAGTTGCTGTGGCGTCTGGTCTGGCACTCCTGTCCTGACCCAACGGATGTCCGACGTCTTGGCATCACGAGGCGCCCAACTGCATCGTTGTCGGGCCGACTCGATCCGGTAAGGGACTCAACTTTCCGGGCACCCACTTCCGGCTGATAGCCGCACCGCTAAGAGTTTGCGCCATCCACCCAGCCTGAGCCTGGATTCGTTGATGTCAGATCAGCAGGACCGATGCTCAACGGTGATGCGGCATCCCACCCGATCAGTCTCGACAGAACCGACGCGGCAAGTTGACGCGGCTTGTGCCCTCGGCTTCCGCCCGACCCCAGCTCAGGTCGGTGCGCGAACCTCACGCCGACCGCTGAGGCTCCTCAACCGCTAGGTAGACCGGTCCTCCGGGTTCCAGTCCAAGAATCTCGAAGAGCTCCTCTGTGACGTCCCCAATCGATCCGACCCACTGATCGCGGACGAGTTTGGCGAAGGTCTCGCCGTCCAGCGAGCGCCACTGGTTCACGACGTGCCGCTCCCCACCGCCGGGGCCCATGGTCGGGTTGGCCAACATGCGAAGGACCCCGCGTGCCGGGTGGTACCGGCCCGAGGGCAGGCTCATCTGGGCGCCGTTCTGGGACGGCTGCACCGGCTCGACGAACTTCACAAACCCAATGTCGGGAGAGATGCGGTACTCATCTGGTGCGGTCGACCTTGAGGGGTCGATCTCCATGATCTCGGCGTGCATCTCGGAGAATTTGAGCATGACGTTGACCTGGCCAGACAATCTGCCGTCGTCGCGAAAGTAGTACTCGTAGCTGTCCTTGTCGCTTTGGAGCATCTTGTACTGAACGAGGACCACGGAGTTCGGTTCTGAGCGGATGTACACGAGGTCGGCGCCGGTCTTCGGTTCCTCGGGCTGGAAGTTGATGTTCTTCACGAGTAGCTGGCGCTCGCCCGAGCGGAACAGGAACCATCCATTGAACGCATGGCCGGCAGCGTCCCAGTCCAAGAATCCCGCGGTGTCTGCGGTGATGGCGTCATTCTCTCGGGGCGATCTGGTCGGCTGCAGAACGCTGGCGACCGACTCCAACTGCAAAGCGAGGGGAGTCGGGGGCGGCGGGGTCGGCACGGGCACGAGATTCCGCCAACCAGGGTCGAAGAGTCGCAGCGCGGTTTGGCTTGCGTCGCGGCGAGCCAGCCGGTCTAGCGGAATTTGCCTTCGCCGCGGGAACGGGGGGAGGCCGGCGATGATCTGATCAACCTCAGGGACGCTCTGTCGCAGTGCATCAACGATTGCCTGCAGGCTTCTTGCTGGGATAACCCGGGACTCTTCTTGGTTGAACATGCGCTGCACGACGTGTCGCATGGTTGGCGCAGTTGCCTCCACGATGGTGGCTAACGGCACCGGCTCCGGGAACGGGATCCGGTCGGTCAGTTTGACCACCGCCGAGCCGGCCCAACCTCGCCGCGCTTGCGTAAGGCAGTTGCCGACGCCGACAGCGCTCATCACACCGGAATCCGAAGCGACCAGCAGTACTCGGGCCTGCGTGCGAGAACGCCAGTAGGTGCTGTTGACATTGAGAAACATGGGCGGCCCGCCAGCGCGTCGCGCCCGTTCGTCTAGAAGCCGGCCGAGCCGACCCCCTGGTCGGTCCTCGATCTCGTCCTCCCAGTCAGCGTCATCCGCGAGGTCCTCAGAGGAGCCTGCTATCGGCCGCCACGTCGGGTCCGTATCACGGCCGAATCGGACTAAGCGCCCTTCGTGTGCGGAAAGAAACAACAGGCCCATGCATGCATCCTGCCGTCTAAGGACGGGGCGCTGACACCTTTCCGGTCTTGCAGGGCAACGACAGGGCAATCCGCTGGGGGCGAAGCACCGAGTTTGGTCGTCGCGCCGGTCGTTCAAAGTACGATCGGCGCTGTCACAGAGGCTGCGATCCGTACGTCTACTGCGCGGAGCTTCCTCGCGGGTCACGGTCGGCGCGCCGCGTCCCACGTCGGCGGCTCGCGGCGGATGTGTTGGGTCGGGCTGGCGCCGAGCTCGAGCAACAACCTCGACGATGACGCCGATCGCCGCCAGCGTCCGTGGACATTGGTGGAATGTGCCCGGTTTCTGATGCAGCACAGGGCAGTCTTCTCGTTGTGTTGTTTCTGATCGACAGCAACATTGCAATCACGAGCGACCCGATGACCCATGAATTGGAGGCGGGCGCCGCGTCCGCCATGCAGTTTATGAGGCTGACCGCAGCGCATCACCACGACGTTCGAACCCACCCGGCCTCGGAGATCGACTTCGCTCGCATCAAGGACCCAGCAAAACGTCGGGCCCGCCTTGTGGTGTTCGGACGCTATACAAAACTGATTTCTCCACCGCAGATCTCTCAGGCGCAGAAGGACGAACTGGGCGTCCCGGAGGCGGGTTCGAACGACCACGTTGACCAGATGTTGCTAGCGGCGGTGGTCGGTAACGCCACCGAGTACTTGGTGACCGAGGACGAAGGGATCCATCGTCGTGCCCGTCGAATGCAGGTTGAGGCACGAGTCCTCACCATCTCGGACGCGATCACCATGCTGCGCGCGCTGCACACCGATCTGCCGGAACCACCGCCATCGGTTCGTGCCGTGAAGACACATGAACTGAACATCGATGACCCAATCTTTGAGGGCCTCAAGAAGGACTACGGCTACGACGTGTTCGTCACATGGTTCGAGAAGTGCGCGCGGACGCAGCGCGACGCCTTAGTGATCGACGGCGACGGCGAGCACGCAGCAATCGTGATCCTGAAGCCTGAGCCAACCGGCGAACACGGACTGCCTGGCCCGCAGTTGAAGGTCTGCACCTTCAAAGTCGCTGACAGCTACAACGGCCAGAAGTACGGCGAGCTCATGTTGAAAGCCATCTTCGATAGGGCTAGAAGAGAACGTCACGTAGGACTTTTCGTAACGGTCCTGGAGAAGCAAACGGCTCTGATCGCGTTGCTGCAGGACTTCGGGTTCCGGGCCCTGCCAGGAGTGTTTACAAATGTCGACGAGCTGGTCTTCGAGAAACCCCTCGTCCCCGGCGGCGCCGACGACCCCGACGCGATGAACGCCCTTGAAGTTCCATATCCGCTACGGTCCACCCGCGCTACGGGTCCTCGGCCAGACCTGTCACGCGATCCCGATCGAGCCGAGATGGCATCGCATTCTGTTCCCGGACGCTGAACGTGAGCCTGAGGAAGAGGACGCACTCTTCCCCGCAACGGAGGGTTTGGCGACTCAGCCGTTTGGCAACGCGCTTCGCAAGGCCTACCTCTGCAACGCGCCGAGCCGCCTCCTACGCCCTGGTCATCCCTTGCTGTTTTATCGAAGTCAGGACGAGAGGGCGGTGTTCGTGGTCGGAGTGTGTGAGACAACGCTGCGCACACGCGACCCAGTGGAGATCGTGGCGACTGTCGGGCGACGCACTGTGTACTCGCTGCCTGAGATCGAGGAGTTGGCTCGCAACGGAGAAGTACTCGTCATCATGTTTCGTCAAGCACTGAACCTGCGGCACGAACCCATAACGCTGCAGGAACTAATCGCGGGAGGCGTGCTTTCCTCCCACCCCCAAGCCGTGAGCAAGACTCGACCAGGAGGCACACCGTGGCTGGCGCAGAGATTGGACGAGTAGCGCTCTTCTCCATCCATCCCCGGTACGCCGATGCGATCCTTGCCGGAACGAAATCTGTTGAGTTTCGCCGTCAAGGTCTGCCGGCTGACGTCACCCACATCGTCATCTACTCCACCGCCCCCGTGCAGCGCATCGTCGGCATGTTTGAGATCGCGTCCATAGACAAGACCTCCCCGGTGCGCGCCTGGAAGAAGTACGGCGCTCTCGGGGGGATCGAGCAGATCCCGTTCGAGCGCTACTACACCGGCGCAGCTCACGCCTATGTGATCCGTGTTCGCGATGCGTGCACGTTCAGCACCCCAATCGCGCTAGATGAACTCGACCCCAACATGCGTCCGCCTCAGTCATACATGTACCTCACCGCTTCGGTACTCGACCGCTTGGACCGGCTCACCCAACCCTCCCGAATTGCATTCGTTGGTCGCGTCGCGGCCGCCTGTGCGCTCCTTCGTTCTTTCGAGCGACTAGCTAGGTCGACGCCCGATTCTGCACACAACTACGTGCGCCTGAATCAGTCAGGTTCTTCGTTTCGCCAGCCGAAGTCGCCGCTGAGTTAGTCAACCGGTCCGACGCAGCGAGTTCTCTGTTCCGAGGACATTCAGATCCGCAGTACTTAGAGGCCCGGGGGCCGATCAAACCTGTCGACGGTCGACTGCGAAGACCTAGCCGTCAAGTCAGTCCGCGTCATAGTGGGCGGGGTGCAGCGCCTGTTTGTACTGCCAAACTGGGCGCCGTGCAGTGCCTCCAGGTCACACCCGACGAGCGACGACGTCTGTGTCGAGGCCACGAACGGCGCGTAATCCGAGAGGCGTCGGTGTTCCCACCTGCCGTCCGTCGCAGCACACGGTCCTGCTGATTCAGCATCACCGGTCTGACCTGCGGTTCTGGTCGTTCGGGGCCGCCGCCGGCTCGACTGCGACACTTCCAGTCCATAGCTCAGGCGACGTGCTCCATGTCCCTACTGTGCAGGAAGAGAGCACCATTTTGCGCCCGTCCCTGTTCGCCCGTCCCAGGCGGACGGGGAGGGGTGTGCGGCGTTCGCGTAGGCCGGCGTGGAGTCACGCTCCAGTCGGCGAAACGAGCAGGTGGACCCGCTGACGGCCGAGCTCTTCGACCAGGCGTTCGCTCGCACGGACGACGCCTAGATCGATTGGCCGATGTCGGATCCCGTCCGTGGCGTCGAACGTCGGGTCGACCCGAAGGGAAGGTGAAACGATGAACGACAAGGCGAGCCCGAACCAGAAGTCCCCCGACGACGAGCCCTCCGGCAAGGCTCGAGCTTCGAGACCGTAAGCAATGCGATTGGTGATAAGGTTGCCTTATGGCACTCGTGGCTGAATACCTGGGCGCCCGGCGCGATGAAGAACTTGCTCGCCTGCGTCGGGTCCTCGTGCTGCGCGCCATGCAGGCCGAAGGCATGAGCCAGCGCCTGATTGCGGAAACCGTCGGCATTTCCCAGCCGGCGGTGAGCCAGCAGTTGGCCGCTGCGCCCAATCTTCGCTCACTCGATCCGGAGTTTCTCGTGGAGGCCGCCGCCCCGGTGCTCAAGCAGTTGGCAACCACGCACGGCTACACGAACCTCGCGGTATTCGGTTCGGTAGCCCGGCACGAGGCCCGAACCGACTCCGACGTCGACCTGCTTGTTGATGCCCCCGCAGGGACGAGCGGCTTCGGCTTCGTGAGGTTCAAGGATCTGCTTGAGACCGTACTCGGCAGGGAGATCGATCTGGTGTCCCGCGGCGGACTGAAGCCACGGATCGACGACGACATCCGGCGCGAGGCAGTCCTACTGTGATGGATCGTCGGACTGCCAAGGAACTGCTCCATGTCGAGGGTTGGCTTGCCCGCGCTGCGGAGATCGTCGCTCGCGGCAAGGACGCCTATCTGAGTGACGCGATGCTCCAGGAGGCGGGTGATTCCCTCATGATGAAATCGGTGAAGCCGCCGGGCGCCTGGACCGGCTCGACGTCCAGGCCCCAACGGAGTGCAGTGGTCCGATGCGATCTCCAACCGGAACTTCCTGATTCATCAGTACGACGAGATCGACCGAGAAATAAGCCGGGGCACGCTCTCAGTGGATCTCGCCGGGTGGCAACGGGCGCTCAAGGAACTTGTCGCGCAGGCCAACGACGCGATTGATCGCGACCAGCGGGGCTGAGCAGCGTCACGGGAGCCCGGCGCGGTCGAACTCCTGCTGCAGCCGCGGACGGCGACGGTGGGTCTCCCGCAGCTCGGCTATCAACTCATCGACCTCAACGGCATGCTCGGATCCCGCGGCGAGCTGGCGCATTTTCGCCAGTCGCCGAGCGGCGAGTTGGTAGTGATGGGCGCCAGCCTCGACGACTCGTTCTCGACGAGCCGCTGATGGATCGGGAGGACGGCGATCGGGTCGACCTTCTCGTACCCCTTCACCAGTTCGCTCCACGTGTGGTCGCTGTCGAGGGCCAGCGAATGGGCGAGGTTCCACGCGAGCTGGGGCTCCTTCAACGTGAGCAGCGCGAAGAGCACTGCGTCGCTCGGGCTTGCCGCGAGGGTCGCCACGACTTCGTCGCGAAAATCGAGCCAGGCCTTGCCGGCCGCCTTGTGCAGCCGCGCGGCTGAGGTCGACGACGGCCATTTGCGGAACACGGTGAGCCGGGCCTGCAGCGCCTCGGTCGGTCGGTGCTCCTCGAGGAGCCCGCACCAGTAGTCCGCCGCCTTGAGTGACTGGTGCCCGCGGTCGAAGTCGGTGGCCTGCTTCGCCCAGTCGATGGCCAGGTCGATCTCACCGACCTCGTCGAAGGCCTCGGCGGTGTCCTGCACCCAGGCCGCGACCTTCCGGTCCTTGGCGTGGGTCCGGATGATCGCCTCGATGTCGTGATCGAGGACCGCGAGCCGCCGCGCGTTCCAGTCGAGGGTGAACCACTCATGCGAGTGGCCCGACGTCCAACGATCCTCCTCTGAGGGCCGGGGGCCAAGGCGCACCTCGACCTCTGACAAGCGCTCTCGGTACGCCTCCATGCCGACCTCGCCAAGAGCGGGTGCGTACGCCACAGGATCCAGCTCGAAGTAGTCGACCTCGTCATCGCCGAACTGGAACTTCATCATCCAATCGATCAATGTGCTGACCGGCGTGGCCGCGGCCGCAGCCGCCTTCGGATGGAGCTCCAGCAGTCGACGACAGGCGTCGCCGATGATGCCGCTGGAGTCGTCGGCCCGGGCGATCACCTTGATCGCGGAGGCGAGTGATTTGTGGGTCACCGAGTAGATCTCGCTCGGTGGCGTCGTCGGGATCGCGGCTTCGAGGATGTCGACAGCATCATGCATCTGCTGCCCGTGAGCGTTGGCCGCGCTCCATCGATAGACGTCCGAGCGCGTGCGGATCAGCGGGAGTACGGCGTCAGCGAGCGTGGTCATCTCGACCCGACCTGCCGTTCTGATCGCCACTCCGCAGGCTCCGTCAGCATGCCTGATCCACCTTCCCCGGGTCTCCGACAGCCGCCGGCCCCACGACATCGCTCAGTCGTCATGGTCCCATCCGTATCTCCACCACGCCATCGCCCGTCCCCACCCCCAATTCAGCACGACCGTGGACTCGACCATGCACGCT